>NZ_NOLJ01000003.1:146263-156286 GCF_002246015.1 Nostoc sp. 'Peltigera membranacea cyanobiont' 210A | reverse complement strand
AACCGCCCATGCTATAGCTTGTTAAGCACCCTTTCGGGTCATGCATGGGCGGTTCTGACAGTCGCTTTTAGTCCAGATGGTCAAATTTTGGCGACGGGTAGTGATGATAACACGATTAAATTGTGGGAGGTAAACACTGGTCAGCTAATTAGCACACTTGTAGGCCATTCTTGGTCTGTGGTGGCTGTGGCTTTTACTGCCGATGGTGAAACGCTCCTAAGTGCAAGTTGCGACAAAACAGTTAAACTTTGGAGGGTAAGCACAGCAGAAGAGATTGTTACTCTCTCTGGTCATGTAGACACAGTATCTGCTGTTGCTGTGAGCAAAGTTACACAATTAATTGCAAGCGGCAGCCGGGACAAGACTATCAAACTGTGGCAGCTTGTAGAATAGGACAATAGCTAATTTGTAATATCAAGCGCTACCTGTAAAGGCAACTTCAGGAAATTTCAACTGAGCTTCTGCCTCTTGTTGGTATCTGCCATAAGCGAATTGTTCTGTCATAACTAGCACTAGCTAAAAGCTGTCCTTGGGGACTAAATGCTACTGAATTGACTTGTAATTGGTGTCCAGTTATGGTGCAAATTTCTGTACCAGTATTAACATCCCAAAGTTTGATTGTCTTATCCCAGCTACCACTAGCGAGAATCTGCCCATCTGGACTGAAAGCAACTGATTTTACCGCGTGTGAGTGTCCCAACAGGGTGCAGATTTCTTTTAATGTCTCAACCTGCCACAATTTGATAGTTTTATCATCGCTAGCAGTTGCCAAAATTTGACCATCTGGACTAAAGGCAACTGATTTTACAGCCTGGGAATGTCCTGATAAGCTAGTTAGGAATTTTTTATTATTTAAATTCCACAATTTGACGATTTTATCATCACTACCACTGGCTAAAGTATAACCATCAGGGCTGATGGCAATGGTATTTACCCCACTCGACACACCAGAATGTCCACTTAGGGTATGCAAGCATCGCCAAGGAGGATTTGGTAATTTAAAATTTTGAGTTTTACATTCCATACCCATTGCTTGCATAACTTCATTAGCTGATTGAAAGCGACGGTTCACTGCATTTTGCAGTAGCTTGTCGAGAATTTGCGCCAAGCGTAGACTTTTTGAGTCCTGTCGCCAGACATCGCTTACCTTAGTAGTAAGATATTGTTGCCAAACCCAGCAATCATTTGCAATATCAAATAAATCAAAGGGAGAAATCTGGGTAAGTAAGTAAATACAAGTTACACCTAAGCTATATAAATCACTAGCAAAAACCGCTTTTCCTCTCGTTTGTTCTGGTGCAGCATATTCTGGGCTACCGATACTGGTTTCAGATGTTAGCCAATCGATTTCTGTAACGATTTTCGCAGTGCTAAAATCAACTATGACGAAATCCCCCTTCTTGGTAATTGGGGATCTACGGATGATATTGTGGGGTTTAATATCGCGGTGGATGATATGGCGATCGCTAATAAACTGCAAAACTGGCAACAAATCTTCTAACAGTTGCCAAATCTGAGTTTCATTAAAAGCGCCTTCTTCTTCAACCACCTGAGCTAAATTAGTGCCTGCAATAAACTCCTGCACTAAATAAAAATACCCGTTATGCTGAAAATAATTTAATAAGGCGGGAATTTGCGGATGCTTTCCTAATTCCTCTAGCTTTTGCGCCTTTTGCTGAAAATTTTTAAATGTTTCGTCTTCCAGCAATAATTCTTGAACGACGCAAGGAATTGGCGGAAACTGACTTTCATCTACAGCGAGGAAAGTTTTGCAGAATCCCCCTTTACTAATCTGCTTGAGTAAACGATAACGTTCTTGTAACAGCAAAATTTCTTTGCTCACAGGGCATCCACAATTAAATATAGCTGTTTTCTATAGCGCTTCTGGGTTGAGTCCAATACAGACCTAATTCCCAACCCCTTCCCTACTAGCTTTGGGGAGTAAGATTCCATTCCTCTCCCTTTTTAGGAGAGATTAATGATCCCCCTTAGTCCCCCTTAAAAAGGGGGAAATAGAACCATTATTAGCCTCCCTTTTTAAGCTATGCATTATAAACATCTTTCTTAATACAAAAATTGACAAAAGTTAGGAGTTATGCCTTGAAGAATGGAGGAAAAAAATCACTAGCGACTGGAGGAAATGGCGATGAGAATTAACACAGTCAAAAAAAGTATGGCTGTCTCATGGCTATGTTGGCTCAAAAAACTAAAAGATCGGAAGTCCAAGAGTGAAAACCCTTGAAAAACTGACGAGAAAATGGGGTAATAATTAACTATTGAGAGACTGAAAAGCCAGCCAACCCACAACAATATCATGTAATCGGCTCAATCCACGCCAGAGAACTTTCACGCCAGGAGAGCCATCGCCTTTACGACCTAAAAACCCGCCGAGTCGAGCAATCCAATTGACACCTTGCGCCAAAGTCGGTGGTGTAGAATGAGGATAAGGTTGATGATGTATGGTGGCATACAAGGCTTGCCACTCATGGGTCGCTAAAACCTGCTCACAACTAGCATCAGGCTGACAACGAGCTAAGTAAGTCAGCCAGAGCAAACGCCAAGCAACTATGCTGTAGGTTGCCAAAGCCATCTCTAATCTTTGGGCGGTTTCCAGTTGTAACTTCTCTATGCCACAACCACTTTTTAAGACATAATGATAACGTTCAATCAACCAACGATAACTGTACCATCGCACATACTGCTGAACGTCTTCGAGGCTAGTAATTTCTAAAGTGGTCAGAAGTAACCAAGTAATCGGTTCACACTCTGGTGGTGGGTCTGCTTCTGTGACTAAAATTGCCTGCAATGTCACTGGAGCTAGAAGTTCTGCTTTGGCACGATTTTGTGGTGGTGCAATGGCAATTGTGGTATGACGAATGTCGAGAGTGGCTCTTCTGTGAGGTTGAGTAACGGAACGTTTGACCTCTACTGTCATTGTGCCGAGTGAGTGTTGTGACGACAAAGTTTCCCATAAACGTGGCTCACAGCCATCTAAACAGCGATTTTGAGTCCCTCGAATCAGAAAATCTGACCCGGAACGACGAGAACAAGCAAATAAGTCATAAATATCGGCTTCTCGGTCGGCAATTGTGACTACTCGTACCGATTCAGGGATAATTAACTCTGTTGCTTTCAATGCAGAGAGCCATCTAACACTTTCTTTGTCTGCGGTTGATTTTTGTTTCCTTTGTTCGGCCTTTCCCAGTTCTTCTCCCTTCCTCGCCCACAAAAGTTGCTCAATGATGCCCAATGGTACTCCCTGTGTGGAGGCTGTGAAGACTGAGTGGACTTTTAATCCTTGGGCATATTTGCTGTCGAGATATCCGATTCCCGATAGAGCTTTGTGACTGGTGTAGTTTAGTTCTGTGGTATCTTGAATGGCCAAGACTACTTCATGCTTGCCAATTCGCTCCACTGTCCCATCGATATGTCAAGAGCCTAATCATGGATGGTTTGATGTAGGGTGAATCCCAGAAGTCATAGGTAGCTTTCGTTTCGGCCCATGTTCCACTGGCAACTGGAACGCTGGCTTCGGGTTTGGCACTTAAATTTTCCACTATTTTGATTAACCGTTTGGTTCTTCTTGCGTCACCTAATTCGGTTCTTTCTAGTTCTTGTGTGATCCATTGTTCCATTTGCTGACTTTGCTATGTTTCCCAGTTCTTCTATAGAACATACACATTTTCTGGATTTTGTCAAAGCTTTTGTTAAGAAAGATGTTTATAATGGATAGCTTATAAAGGTGGGTTGGGGGGGATGAAGTATTATCCAAACCGTATTGAGAGTGTATTGCATACAAAGGAGCGTAGACGCGGAGCGGCTTGTCGTAAGACATCGCTATAGTTACTCATACTCAGAATTTCAGTTTGATATCATGTCCGGTTGAAAACTTATCATTAGGACTGACGCGGGGACGCGGAGAGATTTTAATAATAAGTGATTACCCGGACTTGATATCTGAACTCGGAACTTCGACTTCGGAACTCGGAACTTCGACTTCTAAACTCGGAACTTCGACTTCTAAACTCGGAACTTCGACTTCTAAACTCGGAACTTCGACTTCTAAACTCGGAACTTCGACTTCTAAACTCGGAACTTCGACTTCTAAACTCGGAACTTTGATATCTGAACTCGGAACTTTGATATCTGAACTCGGAACTTCGACTTCGGAACTCGGAATTTTGACTTCTGAACTCGGAACTTTGACTTCTAAACTCGAAACTTCGACTTCAGAACTCGGAACTTCGACTTCAGAACTAAAACATCACCCTGTCCTGACTTTAATCCCTCTCCTTACCAAGGAAAAAGACAGGTTTTGCGTAGCAGAACCAGGGTGAGGTTTTGTTACTTATCCACTGGAAAATTCACAACTATCGGTGGAAAACCGTTTTCTGAAGTAGGTTGTGCTTTGGTAACTACTGGTTGCGGATGCAAAGGTGTTGATGTCAATTCACCCTTACCAGTTTGATTCCATAAAATCAGGGATAGTAGCCCATCCACTAAGCCGTTATTGGCGCCGTTACCGCTAACTAAGACATCTGGAATCAGGCGGACATTGCGATCGCCGATAATTTGCATTAGTTGCATAGCTGTATAACCTTGGGAACCCAAAGCTTCCACACCAGCACTGTATGTTTCAGCTTTGGCGTTACCTGTGGCCCGAATACCTTCAGCCTCAGCAATTGCCCGGAGTTTTGTACCCTCAGCTTCACCGTTCGCCTCTTTGATTTGGGCTTGGGCTTTCAAGTCAGCTATATGCACACTCTGCTCCGATTTCACCATTTCTTGCTGGATATTAGCCAGTGCCGTTTCCCGGACAAGCTGCTGCCGTTGGGTTTGCGCCATCTGCTGGACTTCATAAGTCTTGCGTTCTTCTTCAGCAATTTTCCGGTCTGTCTGTGTCTGCATTAGTGATGCTGGTGGCTGAATATCACCAATCAGGGTGTCGATCGCTTGCACGTCATAAGCCCGCAATGCTGTTTTAATATACTCAGCAGCCTCAGTTTGTCGCTCACTCCGAGCAGTCAGAAAGTCTAGTACAGTACAGTTTTGGGCTGAGTTGCGGAAATAATTACCGATAGTCGGTTCTAATACATGGTCTACCAGATTTTGCATTGCCCCAACGCGAGAAATTACCTTCGGAGCATCTAAAGCACCCACATGGATAATTTGCGCTACTTCCAAATCAAAGGCAAAACCATCACGCGATCGCACTGTCAAGGAAGCCAGTTGAGCATCATAGCTGTGGCGTTCGGTGCGATCTGACCAATTTAATACAATGTTGGTCGTTGGCACCAGTTCCATCTTCATGATCCGGGAATTAATCGGGTGCTTGCCAGGATACAGCGGTTCAACCCACACGCCCTTATGTCCAGGATTCACCAAGTTACCGTGGGTGAAAGCTGCACCGCTGACATCTTGATGCGCCTTACCCACGAAAGAAATTACCACACCCACATATCCAATGGGAATTTCCGTCATCGGTACTTGCTCAACCTGGACAAACCAAGGATTTAAGTTCCAAGAACCAGAAAGCAAGGTTTGCTCTTGTAAGCCTCGCCGTCCACCACCATCAATAAATTTCTGACCATTTTGGAAGTTATTGTGTTCCTCAATTATCGGCCCTGCGAGTTCACCTGCGGAAATTGGTACACCATCTAAGGTAGTAACGATGCCAACTTTATCAGATGCCAGACTGTACACCCGCAACTGTTCTGAAGTCATGCCATGAGCGCTGGCATTTGATGCCATGATGACTTTAAACAGGGCGGTGTTAATCCGGTACGTACCAGCGGTGAGAAAACCCATTTGCCGCCCTTTTTCCCCGCCTTGGGTGAGGAATTTCCGAGCATCTTGGAAGTTGTCACAACCCACGATTTTACCCAAAATCCGCTCTGGTGGGTTGGATGCTCCATCTGCTGCCACAATCAAAGCGATTTCCCCTTGGGGAACGACAATTACCGATTCTTTCTTTACAGAATACTGCCAAGGCCAATAGCCCCAGTGCCAACCAGGAGCTAAAGTATCTGCCTGTAAGCCAGCTTCGCCGTTAAGGGCAATCAAGCTACCGGCGGGGAGTCCACGCCCGGAAAGGGTGAATTTCCTCACGACAATGCCAACTTCACGCTCGCCAATTACCACCAGTCCGCCAAAGAACAGGGGGACGAATATGACTAAACCGCCGATAAGTACTATGGGAACCAGTACAACAGGATCGATTCCAGCAGCTTGATATTGAATCCTGCTAGTTTGTAATTGGGCAATATTAGATTTAGTCTGATTTAGCTGGACTGATGCTGGAGTAATTTCTTGTGCAGTAGTTATTTTGACAGAAGTAGCATTGGCAGAATGAATACTACCAGCAAGTGCTAAAGTTGCTACGATAGATGCTGCTAAACGAGCTACCTTATTTTGTTTACGAGTACCAAGCAAAGATGAAAGGCTTTTCATAATTTGTGCCCAAAAGGGCAACTAATTAGTTAATTTAACACTCCACCAAAGCTTGGCTCAATTTCTTAAACTTGGCGTAATTTTTTTTAAAATTAATAAATAAGGAGTCAGAATTCACAATGGGCTACGCCCCGCTGCGCTAACAGGATTCAGAATACTCTATCCATAAAGGGATGGATTTTTAGCATCCGTACAGAATTTATACTGTTAGCGGATAGCTAAGGTTTAGCCCATTCTGGCTCCTTACTCCTGAGTTCTTCTTAATAAATATTTTATTTTGTAGGTTGGACATTGCCCAACCTACAAATTTGAAATAGAAATTGAATTTAGACCGAACCACCAGCGGCTTGAAACCGAGCGCGGGCGCGTTTGAAGGCTTGGTTCGCTTGGATTTGGGCTTGGCGATCGTCTGCGGAAACTTGACTTAGACGTGCTTCTGCTTGGTTGTAAGCAGTACGGGCTTCATCAAGGTTAATTTTGTCGCCACGTTCAGCGCCGTTAACCAGAATTGTCACTTCATTTTCTTCGACTTCGGCAAAGCCACCCAAAAGAGCGATCGCTTCCCAATTCTGATTTTTAGCACCACGAACTCGCATGACACCAGTATCTAGAGCGGTCAAAAGTGGTGCGTGTCCAGTTAGGATACCTAGTTGACCAGTAGTGCTAGGCAAAACGACTTCTTCAGCTGGAGCATCCCAGACTGTTTTATCTGGGGAAATTACACGAACGGTTAATGTCATTTGTCTTTTGTCCTTCGTCCTTCGTCCTTTGTCCTACCCTACGGGAAGCCGCCCAAAGGGCGTCTATGTCTTTTGTAATTGCCATTAGTCATTAGCAGTTGAACTAATGACTAATGACCAATGACTAATGACTAACCTTTGATTTTTTCAGCTTTGGCGATCGCTTCGTTAATATCGCCAACCAAGTAGAAAGCCTGTTCTGGTAAAGCATCTAACTCACCAGACAGAATCTTTTGGAATCCTTTAATAGTGTCTTCCAACTTCACGTACTTACCAGGAGAACCGGTGAATACTTCTGCAACAAAGAACGGCTGAGACAAGAAACGCTCAACTTTCCTGGCCCGCGCGACGATGAGACGGTCTTCTTCAGACAATTCATCTAGACCAAGAATCGCGATAATGTCTTGGAGTTCTTTATAACGTTGCAGAGTTGATTGCACCGCCCGCGCAGTATTGTAGTGTTCGTCACCGACAATATTGGGCTGGAGCATGGTGGAAGTGGAACCCAGCGGGTCAACTGCGGGATAAATTCCCTTAGCTGCCAAACCACGAGACAGTACTGTTGTACCGTCCAAGTGGGCGAAGGTGGTAGCAGGTGCGGGGTCAGTGAGGTCATCCGCTGGTACGTACACTGCTTGAATGGAGGTAATGGAACCCTCGGTAGTCGAGGTAATCCGCTCTTGCAGTTCACCTACGTCGGTTCCCAATGTGGGCTGATATCCCACCGCTGAAGGCATCCGACCTAGTAGCGCCGATACTTCCGAACCTGCTTGTACAAACCGGAAGATGTTGTCAATAAACAACAGCACATCTTGCTTGTTCACATCGCGGAAGTATTCTGCTACTGTCAATCCCGAAAGACCAACCCGCATTCTGGCTCCGGGTGGCTCGTTCATTTGACCGTAGACTAGAGCAATTTTTGATTCGTTGAGGTTGTCTTTGTTGATAACCCCAGATTCAATCATTTCGTTGTAGAGGTCATTACCTTCACGGGTGCGTTCACCCACGCCAGCAAAAACGGATACTCCACCATGCTGAGTAGCGATGTTGTTGATCAACTCCATCATGATCACGGTCTTACCAACACCAGCACCGCCGAACAGACCAATCTTACCGCCGCGTCGATAGGGAGTCAGAAGGTCAACAACTTTAATCCCAGTCTCAAACACCGAAGGTTTGGTTTCCAGGTCGGTGAATTTGGGAGCAGAGCGGTGAATGGGTAGAGTTGCCTCAGCATTTACTGGGCCTCTGTTGTCCACAGGTTCGCCAAGGACGTTGAAAATCCGGCCCAAAGTGGCTTTACCAACTGGTACGCTGATGGGAGCGCCTGTATCGGTGACTTCAAAACCGCGGACTAAGCCTTCGGTAGAACTCATCGCCACAGTCCGCACCTGGTTGTCGCCCAGAAGTTGCTGTACTTCAATGGTGATGTTGATTTCCTGTCCAGCTTCGTTGGTGCCTTTGATTTTCAAGGCGTTGTAGATTTGTGGCAATTTCCCGCCGGGAAATTTAACGTCTACAACTGGGCCAATGATTTGGGTAATGTAACCAATGTTTGTTTTTTCTGCGGTTGTTACCATGCTGCGCCTAATGAGTGAAGCTAGATTTCAGATAAGGTCGTAGAAGACATAAAATTAAACAATGTCACCTTTCAGATTAGCACTGAACGCCCCTACTCTACGCCATAAATTGATCCTTAAGACTAGGGCTTTGGGATCAAGATCAGGCTAACCTAAAATCAGTAGTTAGAGTCTTTTTTTATTTGGAAGTCCCTTAGCTGAGGATTGCTGTTGTTATTTGCTCTCTGACAACGCTTTTCAAGTAATTTAACTACACTACTTCCCACCCCAGTCTGAGTTGTAGTTTAAATACCTGAGAATTGCTGTATAAACTTAGATACTTAGATACGAAAAAGGGCTTTTAGCAAACCGTAATGCCTGCGGTTTTTGCTAGTCTACGCTTCATCCTCACACTTTCACCGAACAACAGCTTATGAATTTCTCGTCAGCACGACAATATTTTTACCAGGAGATTCAGCAGTCTGACGAGCATATCGACTTAGCAAAGGCAGCTTTGTATATTGCACAAGAAGAATATCCCAATCTAGACCCAGAAGAATACCTCAACGCCCTTGATACAATGGCATCGGAGCTTCAAGAACGCCTGCCTGATTCACGATATCCTTTGCGGATAGTTCAAAGTATTAATCAATATCTCTACGATGATTTAAAATTTTCTGGTAATAAAATTGACTATTACGACCCGCGCAACAGCTTTTTCAATGATGTAATCGATCGCCGATTGGGGATTCCCATTACCTTAGCGCTGGTTTACCTGGAGGTGGCGCGAAGAATTGATTTTCCGATGGTGGGTGTGGGGATGCCAGGACATTTCTTGATTCGCCCAGATATTCCCGATATAGAAATTTTTGTAGATGCCTTTAATGGGGGTGAAATAATATTTGCCCAAGATTGCGAAGAACGCCTATCTCAACTTTATCAGCAACATGTAACGCTACAACCAGAATTTTTAGCCGTAGTCAGTAATCGGCAATTTTTGGTACGGATGCTGACAAATTTAAAATTTATTTACCTTAAACAGCAAGAATTAGAAAAAACGCTGGCAGCAGTTGAACGAATTTTGTTGCTGTTTCCTGGTTTAACTTTAGAATTGCGCGATCGCGGTTTGATCTACTATCAACTTGGTTACTACCCCCAAGCCATAGACGACTTACAAAATTATTTAACAAAAGTTCCCGATGCCGAGGATGCCTCTGTGATTCGGCGGCTGCTTACCGAATTGGGTAAAGGTGGGTAGGGACTGGGGATTGGGG
>NZ_NOLJ01000003.1:125531-146177 GCF_002246015.1 Nostoc sp. 'Peltigera membranacea cyanobiont' 210A | reverse complement strand
GAGCAAGGGAGAAAAGTTTTCCCCTCCGCCCCGCGCACCCCGCCCCTCTGCCTCTTCTCAATGCCTAATGCCCAATTATGAATTTTCTGCGACTCGTTTGAGGCGGCGCAGTTGGGCTTGCATATCTTGTTTCGTCCAAGATGCAGCAAAGGTGTTAAAGCCCCAACTTACTAAGGGGTTAGGGATATCGTACTCAAAGCGATTGAGTAAAAGCGTTCCCTTTTCTGTGGGTTGACATTCCCAGCGATCGCGCCCTTGAAAAAATCCCTGAAATTCCCAAACTACCAAACCCGGTTGTCGTTCTACAACTACGCTATTCAAGGTTGGTTTTATTAGAGGAATTTGAATAATAAAACGACTTTTACTGCCGACATCGGTACTCCAAGCTTCGCCCACAGGTTCGCAACGGAGAACAGGGTTGAGCCAACGGTGCATGAGAGCTAAATCACTAATACAGCGCTCCACCACCGTAGCTGTAGCATTAATTTGAATCGATTGTTCCAAAACTTGGGACATTCCACATCTTTGGTGCTGTTGCTGCAATTAGAGTAACGCAAAATTTTGGGGAATGGGGAAGGGAGATGAGGGAGCAGGGGAGGCAGGGGGGAACCAATACCCAATGCCCAATGCCCAATGAATTGATATATATGTATGTGTTTACTGGTAAATTGATAGGCAAAACACTGACTCAGTGTTTGCGGCGAATACTTAAGCATAATTCCCGAAAACCATGAACACGACTTGGCAAGAAATAACCCAGGTGATGTCTACGACGGGCTACGCCTACGGAGTTGGTTTATCCACGAGGGTGCAGCAATTTTTGGCACAATCGCCCAGCCTGCAACAGGTGCAACCAGCAGTGAATCAAGGAATCGCTGATGTGCAAGGTATTGTACAACAGCTGATTCTGTTTACGCCTCGTCTTTTAGGGGCGGTAGCAATCTTACTAGTAGGTTGGCTTATTGCAGCGATCGCAGCGGCACTGACGCAAGGAATCCTCAAGCGCACGAACATAGATAACCGCATTGCCGCTGGGATAACGGGTCGTCAAGATGTTCCCCAAGTGGAGAAATTAATCTCCAGCTTAGTCTTTTGGATCATTATTTTGTTGACGGCGGTAGCTGTTTTACAGACATTGGATCTGGAGGTCGTCTCTCGACCTCTGAATAATTCTCTCGATCAACTTATTGGCTTTTTGCCAAAGTTGGTTGGTGCGGGAATCCTTTTGGCAGCAGCCTGGTTTTTGGCGACCATTGTGAAGATTATCACTGTGCGCTCATTACAGGCATTTAACCTAGATGAGCGTTTGAATCCAGAACCAGAAGACAGAGCGCCCAGCCTGAATCAGCTGTCTTTGAGTGAAACGATTGGCAATGCTTTGTATTGGTTTATATTTTTACTGTTTCTTGCCCCAGTTTTAGATACTCTCGGACTCAGGCAGGCTCTACAACCAGTACAAGCTCTAATTACAGAAGTTCTGCTAATTCTGCCGAACATTTTAGCGGCGATCTTGATTGCTGTAGTTGGCTGGTTCATCGCTAATGTAGTACGGCGGATTGTGACGAACTTGCTGGCGACAACTGGTCTTGACCATTTAGGTAGTCGCTTGGGATTATCTTCAGCTGCGGGGGTGCAACCTCTATCGAATATTATCGGCACAATTGTCTATGTTTTGATTTTGATTCCTGTAGCGATCGCAGCGCTCAATGCCTTGCGAATTGATGCGATATCAATACCTGCGATCGCTATGTTGCAACAGGTTCTCAACGCTCTACCTGCCATCTTTACAGCCGTGGCAATTTTGATTGTTGCCTATTTCGTGGGGCGGTTTATCGGGGACTTGGTTACAAGTATCCTCACCAATTTAGGGTTTAATAACATTTTCACTATTTTGGGTCTGACAACACCCAGCAGACGAATCGTCATTTCCACAGAATCAACAACCCCACCGATTCCAACCCGCACTCCATCGGAAATTGTCGGCATTGTTGCCTTAGTGGGTATCATGCTGTTTGCCACGGTGGCGGCGGTGAATATCTTGAATATTCCAGCCCTGACAGCATTAGTGTCTGGTATTGTGATTATATTCGGGCGGATTTTGGCAGGATTGGTGATCTTTGCCGTTGGCTTATTCCTGGCAAATCTGGCTTTTAACATCATTACCAGTTCCGGCGAACGCCAAGCCCAGATTTTGGGACAAGTGGCGCGGATTGCAATTATTGCCTTAGTTTCTGCAATGGCACTGCAACAGATTGGAGTTGCCAGTGATATTGTGAATTTAGCCTTTGGACTTTTACTAGGTGCGATCGCAGTTGCTATTGCCCTAGCCTTTGGTCTTGGAGGGCGCGATATTGCACGAGAGCAAGTTCAAGAATGGCTAAACTCTTTCAAAGGTAGAAACTAAAAATTGATGAAGGCGCAATTTTATCTGTAAATCTGGAAAAGTGCAGCCGTAAGCATCAATAGTGCAACAAATCTATCGGCAATTTTGCTTAAGAGGTTGAAAGTTAGAGCTTAGAAACTCGGAGTTTGAGTAGAGAACTCGTAATGTCAAGTTCTGAAGCTCAAGTTCCGAGTTTTATAGCTCAATTTAATCGTATTTTCAGAGTCACCTTTTTTAGCTGCGTAACTGAGAAATCCCTTAGTCTTAAGGGAAACTGGGGATAAAGCAAGGACGCGTAGGCGCAGCCCGTCTTAGACATCGCAAGAAGGCGGGGGGTAGTCCATCGCAGTAACAATCAATTTTCCCAAAATTACCGAAAGCCTTGCTGATGTGGGTTATTGAAATGATAAGTGCCGTGTTGTTGGGAAATATTGAGTCAAGATTTAATTTGGCAGCTTTTGTGTTAGAAAAACCACGATTATGGGAAAACTTAAAACAAGACCCTCTGTTGAAGATATTGGCTGTAATTCGTCAGCCAAACGCTAAAAATTACAACAGCGTGTGCATGATTTGAGAGAATAACTTGACATTCTAAATAAAAGTTATTAACCAGTAACACTTATGGATTTACTTATCAACATTCTTAAACGTTTTTGGATAATTAATTGTTTCGGAATATTTGTTTTATCGGCTTGCACACCTGCATCATCCCAAGAAAAACTTTTAACATCCAAAGAAGGAAATTTTAGCATCTTAATGCCAGGGACTATTTTAGAAGAAGTTAGTTATCCAACAAAAGGGATTAATAACCGGAATTGGACAACTATTAAGAGTGCATCTATATATTCAGTGACCCATTCAACTCTTCCCAAAGAAATAGCCCCGCAGAGAATTCCAAAAGTTTTACAGCTTCTAATTAAAACTGCTAATCAAACAAATTTTATTCAGGGTAAACAAGTATCTCAGTCTTCCGTTAATCAAAGTGGATATAACTGTCAAGACTTTACTTTAATGGGCAAACCCAGTACTTCCTTGCAAGAAGAAATTAAGAAAAAAGGATTAAATATCAATAATAAATTATTATATCAGAGAAGTCTGCTTTGTATGAAGAAGAATTATGCTGTTGAGGCTGTAATAATAACTCCATCATCTGAAGAGCTAAAAACCAATGGGGCATCTTTTATTAAATCGCTAAACCTCAAACTATGAGATTGTTTTGTAGTAATTGGTATGACCATTACTGATAGTCTATTTGCAATTTTATGGCTTAGACTGCATAGCGTCATCTGCTGTACATAATCGGACAGTAAAGTTTTTGAAAGTAACATATACAAACAATATAAACTGATTACTATATCTTTAAAATTTTTTAAATAAATTCGTCATTAATGCTGAGGTGCTTCTTAGTTTGAGAAAGAGAAACTTGAGCAAACACTCCACAGCAGAAAACATGGATTTTATCAACCAAGCACAGAAGTTGGCAGATACAGTTAGAAATAAAGCTCAAGAAACAACCAACAATGTAATAAACGGGATGGATGAGGTAGTTAATGGAATCAAGAACGCTACTAGCGAGATGACTACTTCAAGTGTCCATGCAGTTAATGATTTACAAAATTTGTCAACCATAGCAGCACAGTCAGGTTTTGAAACTGTTCAAAATGTTAGTAAAACATTTCAACAAACTGCTGTTGGAGTTGCCGCATCTAGCATGGTTATGGCTGATGCTTTGCAAAATTTACCAAAGACAGCTGCCGAATTAGCCCAAGAGATGCCCAAGATTGCCAATAGGCTGAGATATCGTGCTGGCGTTCGGGTGGGAGACTTACCTCGCTCTGATGCAGATGTCATGAAGCTTTTTGAGAAAATTCCTGGCACATCAAAGCTTGGAGGTAAAGAATATACAATTCGTCAATTTCTTAGAGATAAGCATGGTAGCCACATCAATCCACGTTCCCAAGGTGGCTCGAATGCTGCTGATAATATTCTTTGGGAAGTAGGTGTTGATAATCTTCGCCGAGGTGCCAAAGTAATGACCGTTGGCGAACAGTTCTATATTCGAGTTTATAATGCGGTAGATTCTATTGTCAGCAATTCTGGAACGATCGCGAAACTTGGGATTACTGCAACGGGAACAGCTATTCTCACTCAGGTTGTAGTCACGGCGATTTCCTACTCTTTGGATCTTTATCGGGGCGACATCACTGTTGAAGAGTATAAAAATCTAATTTTTGAAGCAGCAAAGGCAGCAGGTATTGCGACACCAATTGTTTTTTTAGTCTTGGTGGCTGTGTTAGCTTTATTTCCAGAATTTACAGTTATTTTGTCAGCACCAGTCGTTGTTGCAGGCTTCAATGCTTTATTTGGTATTAGTATTGCTACACCCATTATTCAATCGCTAGTTCGTCATGTCGAAGCTGGAGGTTTTGGCATAGAAACTGCTGATGCTTACAAAACTGCGTTTGATGGTTTTGCGCCCTGAAATAAGTTATTCCAAATTGAAATTGCATAATTAGGGTGGGTATCTCACCCGCCCGTAGCCAAATCCCGGATTTCTCACGCATAGTGTAGGCTTCAGGGGAAGAGGAGTGTGGGGAGTGTGGGGAGTGTGGGGGNATTGTATATTCTTTACCTCCAAGCTTTGATGTGCCAGGAATTTTCTCAAAAAGCTTCATGACATCTGCATCAGAGCGAGGTAAGTCTCCCACCCGAACGCCAGCACGATATCTCAGCCTATTGGCAAAAATTTTGGGGTTTTTAGACGCGATAAATCGCCGTCTCTACAAGTGTTTTGGGCTTATATGGACTGTATTGGGTTATGTTGAGTTGCGGAATTTCTGATAAAAATTATGTATATTCAGTTACATTGGCAGACTAATAATAAATTTTGTCCCCTCACCAGGTATTGACAAGCATTTGACTTGTCCGTTGTGTTTGTCAACAATAATTTGGTAGCTGATCGCTAATCCCAGCCCGGTTCCCTTACCCACAGCTTTGGTTGTGAAAGATTGCTCAAAAATTCGAGATTGCACCTCAGTAAGCATACCAGGGCCATTATCTTGGATGCAAATTGTGACGGTTTGTTGTTGGGGATTAACCGATGTGGTAATAGTGATGATGTTCGGGTAAGCAGCAATATCTCGATCGCAATTGTTTTGATGGAGTTCATCAAATGCATCAATGGCATTGGCGATGATATTCATGAACACCTGGTTCAGTTGTCCGGGATAGCAACTGATTGGAGGTAACTCACCGTATTGTGTGACAACCTGGATTTTAGTGCGATCGCCATTACCTTTGAGTCGATGTTTCAACAGCATTAAGGTGCTATCGATTCCTTCGTGAATCTGAAACTCCACCTGAGATGAAATATCTGCGCGAGTAAAAGTTCTCAAAGAGAGACTGATATCTTTCAGACGGGTAATTCCTTGGTGCATTGATGCCATTAGTTTTGGCAAATCCTCCGTCAGATACTCCAAGTCAATTTCTTCAACAAGCTCTTGAATTTCCGAGTCTGACTGCGTTAGCTTCTCCTGTTGCAGGCTCACCAGGCGAAGTAGATTATTTACATGTTCCTCAATATAAGATAAATTTCCGCCAACGAAACCAACCGGATTATTAATCTCATGACCAATACCTGCAACCAACTGCCCTAATGTGGACATTTTCTCACTCTGGATCATTTGTAGTTGGGTTTGCTGTAACTGTTGTAGAGATTGAGTTAATTCTGCGGTGCGTTCTTGCACGCGTTCTTCTAATGTGCGCGTGAGATGGTAAATTTTCAGGTGTAACTTTAAACGGGCAATGACTTCTTCCTGTTGGAAGGGTTTGGTAATGTAGTCAACTGCACCTATTTCCAATCCCGCCACCTTGTCTGTAGAATCGGATAGGGCAGTCATGAAAATCACCGGAATATTCTGAGTAATAGGATTGGTTTTCAGCCTGCGACAAGTTTCAAATCCATCAATACCTGCCATCATTACATCCAAAAGAATCAGATCGGGATGAGCATAAGCTGTTTGTTCGATCGCTGACTCTCCATCTGTTGCCATGAGGGCTTTCCAGCCACACCTCTGAATCGCTTCAGATAGCACCTTGAGATTGTTTGGATTGTCATCCACTAACAAAATATGTATGGGTTTCGAGATAGGAACAGCGATCATGGATGTAACTCCGTTGTGACAAATGATTTGAGTAACTTACGGATTTTTGCGGTTTGGAAATTGGCAGTGAGTTTGCTTAACTCTGCTGCGAAGGGAGCCAGTTGACTGTTTTCCTCAATTAGTTCTCTTAACATTCCCTCAATCGCCGAGATATCTCCCATCATTGCCAAATGATAGAGTTGTTGCAAAACATCTTGGGATGGTAGAACCCATTCACTACCAGTAATCTGCTCACCTTTGGGAGGCGAAGATTCGGCATACATCCATTCCACTCCCAAGAGCGATCGCAGTCTATTGAGTAGTTCGTCAATCTGAAGAGGTTTGGGTAGGAATGCTGTTGCCCCTGCCTCTAAACTCCGCTGGCGATTTTCCTCAAAAACGCTGGCACTAGAGACAATAATGGGAATAGAACAGGTTTGGGGATTCCCTTGTAGGTGAACCATTAGCTCAAAACCATCCATATTCGGCATGGCTAAATCGAGTAGAATCACATCTGGATTGTGTTCAATTGCCATCTGTAGCCCATGTTTGCCATCGGTCGCTTCTAGGGTTTGACAGCCAATTTCTTGCAGCAGACTGGTTAACATAGAACAGTGGTTGCGATCGTCATCGACAATCAGAATCTGAGGCGCACTACCCTGAATCCCGGTAATTTTCTGGGGAGTTGGGGTGTAATCCGTCTTAGAAATCTCTCCTCCACGCCAGTCATGTAGGCGTACCCCGTCGTAGACATCGAGTGGTACTGATACTGTCAAATCCACCCAAAATAGACTTCCTTCACCCAGGTGGCTCTGCACCTGAATTTGGCTCTCCATCAATGTCGCAATTCTTTGGCTAATCGCCAATCCCAAGCCAGTACCTTCGGATCGTTGTCCTGCTTCACCCACTTGCTCAAAGGGCAAAAAGATTTTCTCAAGTTGGTCTGGTGACATCCCAATACCCGTATCTTCAATTTGAAAACGAATCTTTTGATGTGTCATTTGTCCATTGTCATTTGTGAGTCCCTGCGTTGGAGGGGTTTCCCGGCTTGTAGCAAGTGGTGTAATTTGTTTAGACTCTTCGCTAATGACTTCCACTTTGAAGGTTACGCTACCGCTATCTGTAAATTTGATTGCGTTGCCCAGCAAGTTAATTAACACTTGCCGCAGCCGTTTTTCATCGACTTCAATGACAAGTGGTAGGCGATCGCTAATTAAGATATTAAATCTAATCCCTTTCTGTTCAGCCCGGATACCACAAATCTCAGTTACACCATGTAAGAAACTGGGCAGATGCACACTAGTGACAACTAAATCCAATTTCCTTGCTTCTATCTTCGAGAGATCGAGAATGTCATTGATCAGCATCAAAAGATGTGAGCCACATTGGTAGATAATGCTAACCCCTTCTAGGTTTTTAGCTGTCATGTTTGGCGATCCTTCTAGTACCTGGGCAAAACCAAGGATGCCATTGAGAGGTGTACGTAGTTCGTGGCTCATGTTGGCGAGAAACTCACTCTTGGCCTGATTAGCAGCATCGGCGGCTTGCTTTGCCTCCACTAATTCATGAGTGCGTTCTTCGACTTTCGTCTCTAGGGTTTTGGAATAATCCAATAGTTGAATGTTCGCAATTTCTAGTTGGCGATTTGTTTCTTCTAACTTTCGCTGTTTATAGGCATTAGTTGTTGCAATCACACTACCGATAAACGCGGCTAAAGTGGGTGTTATTGGAATTAAAACACCATATAAAAACATCCCATAGCCACCCCATATACAGGCTCCACTGATGCCTACAGTCGCCCAAAGAATTTTGCCGCCGGGAATCCGCAGCCTGTTACTGGATAATAACCAACTGCCCGTAGAACCAATGACAGACCACAAAACAATCCAGAGTGATAAAGAAATCCCAGAAACACCGTTTAGACTGGCTTTTCCTGTTTTTGCTCCTCGTACTAGTTGAAGAGCAATATTGGCATGAACAACCACACCTGGAGTCGGTTTTTGAGCAGAGATCCAGGAAGAAAAGGGTGTGCTGAAGAAATCATTGGTACTGGAGGCGATTGATCCAATAAATACCATGCGATCGCGCATCAAATCTGCTGGAATTTTCCCTGCTAACACATCGCGCATCGCAACTGTCCGAAATGCGGCTTCTGAACCATGCCAATTGAGCAGAATTTGATAGCCTCCTAAATCGGCATCGGTATAACCTGCTTCTTGATTTTGCAGTGGTAAGTAAATTTCTTTGCCCAACTGAAACTTTTGTTTTTGGGGGTCAATGCTTTCTAAGCTAATTTTTTCAGCTTCGAGATACTTTAGGGCTACAAGGGTTGCTAGCCCGGCTTTAATGGTGTTTTTCTCTTTGGCATCTTCAGCTGTCAAGAGGGCGCGACGTACAAAGCGATCGCCATCCAAGACTAAATCTGCTAATCCTACCCGATCCTGTTTTTTCAATTCCGGCGGGGGATTGACGCGTTCGCCAGTAATTTTCTCAACTCCGATTAAATTGGGAGTGTTGCGAAAGACTTGAACAAGTTGCTCGTGTCCACTTCCTTCGGGTAAATCTCGATAGAGATCCAAGCCAATGGCTCTCGGCTGCTGCGCCCGGATTTTTTCTAGTAATCGTGCCAGCGCCCAGTCTGGAACTGGCCATTTACGTACTGATTGGATATCGCGCTCATCGATTGTAACAATCACAATCTCATCTGCGATCGCCTCTGAAGATCGCTGACGAACCCATTCGTCGCGAATTTTCCATTCCGGTAAATTGAAAAGTCCCAACGATTGCCCAACTATAACCGTCAAGGCAACGCTGGGAGTAATAATTAAAACGCTGCGAGTACGTTGGATAAAAGCCTGGAATCTGCGCCACATATTTGTGCCATACAATGGGGGGTTGGGAAGGTGGGGCCTTGGGGATAAGAGGTAATGAGGACTGGGTGGAAGTAAGAAGAGGGGAACAAAGGGGACAAGGAGGAATTATTGAACAAGTTTCTCCTTTGTCTAACTTGTCTCTTCTCATACCCATGCCCAAATTGGTATTAGTTAGTAGATGCTAATAAGTTCGCTGTTACAATCTCCTTTAAACTCACTGAGGATAGAAGTTCTTCCCATTGTTTGCGGAGAGTTGCATTGTTAGGTTGAGCGGTGTATACCGATGCAAGTGTTGCCACACAGTCATACCAAACACCGTTTTTACCCAAAATAGTAGCCCGCTTCAAAGCATCTTGCTCTTGGATTGCTGTTGCCAACTCTGCGCTGGGCTGGATACGCTGAATCCAACCATCGACGTAAGGCGTACTCGGACTGAGTTGACCATCTACTTTCAGTGCTAGGAACCATTGATAGTTTTTACCAACGGCTAAAGCGGGTGCATTAGCTGGTAATTCGATCGCGATTACCCCAGTTTTTCCTGCAACTGAAATGTTCATTTGATGTTGCATATTGCCAGCTTCATCTTTGAGGCTGAACACTGCTTCTTCGGCATTGGAAGCTGGGAGATACACCAAGATTGTGGGACGTTCAGACACTGTTGTGCCATAGAAGTTTTGGGGCAAGAGGGCGATTAGCGCTGCTGGTTGCGTTGTATTTGTAATCGATGGATTTAAGTAGTAAGTACCAACGCGAGAAGCACCCGCACTTGCTTGTTGGGGAGCGCCTTTGCCTGCGGCAGGTGTAAAGAGCTTGCCGCGAGAAGCTCCTCCTGTTGCCTGTCTGGGCGTACCTTTACCGACGGCAGGTGTAAAGAGGTTGCCGCGAGAAGCTCCTCCTGTTGCCTGTCTGGGCGTACCTTTGCCTGCGGCAGGTGTAAAGAGGCTGCCGCGAGAAGCTCCTCCTGTTCCTTGTCTGGGCGCACCTTTCCCGGCAGTAGGTGTAAATATACTACCGCGAGAAGCTCCTCCAGTTGATTGTCTAGGAGAGCCACTGTTGGGGGGTGGGGTAAATGTAACAGCAAAGGCAGTAGTCCATGTAGTGCTAGCGATCAGAGCGATGACGCTCAATGTACTAGCTAAATATCGACGTTTCATGATGTTTTCCTTATGTCATTGCAATGTGATACAAACAAAATACGTTTGTTTCGACTATGGTCAGAAGCTCAGAGAATAAGTCTAAGTAACAGTAAAGTCAGGGAACTTCTATTAGCAGTATAAGCGAGCTTAAGCCAGAGTGCTGTAAAAAATAGACTAATTGATTGGCAGAAGAGTCCGTTGTATTACTTAGTTAAATCCAGTTGCCGATCAAAACAAAGCCAGACCAAAAGAACGGTTCGTGGAAATCAGTTTGGCGAATTAGGCTAATTTGTGCTTGTCTTAGTGCTTCGGCTTTAGTGATTTTGGGTTGTCGCAGTTGCTCATAGAAGCGAGTCATGAGCATCGCGGCTGCTCGATCTTTGACGGGCCATAGGGTGGCGATAGTTGAGCGTGCGCCAGATTTGACAGCCAAGCCTGCTAGTCCCAGGACGGCGCGATCGTCGCCTGCTGCTGTATCACAGGCACTTAGTACCAGCAACTCGATGGCTTTCGATGGATCGCTACCCCGATTTTTTAGGAGTTCAGATAACTCTTTAACATTGACTTGTCCATCCCAAGTGAGCAAGAAGGTATCTTCTAGGCGGGAACTAAACTGTCCGTGGGTTGCTAGGTGGACAATACCTGCACTACTGGATTTCACCAGTTCAGCGAGGGCTTGACTGGTAAATTTCTGGTTTAGCAACACAGAAGATGATACTGACTTGGAGATTTGTTTCACTTCTGATTCCACAGCAGGCAAAGCACTAAAGCCAGCGCGAGATTGGCTAATGCCACCGACGATCGCATTCATCTGGTTTTGATGAAGCGATCGCGTCGCCATTAGTTGCAATCCTGGTGAGAGTGCTACAGCATACTTCTCGATCAGATATTGCTTACCGTCAAAAAGAGCTGCTATGGGAATATTCCGCAATCGACCATCCAAAACAAACACCAATGTTTTGGTATCAATAAATGCTTGCTCTGCTTCCTCTGGACGAATCAACCAATCATAAATCTGGTTGGACAATTGATCTCGGTTTTTGGAATCTGAGACAGGGTTAAGAGCAACCAAAAAATTGTCTAGAGTCTGCTCAATTTCAGCTTGCGATTTGTGAGTGACATAGGAACGGAGTGGTTGCCCTGCTTTGGAGAGAATTACTGTTAAACGATCTGGCAGGATGATTGGATAAATGACGGTTGCAGTGGGATCAACCCGATCGATCTGTTGAGTTTTATCTAAACAGGCTTCCCGAAAAAAGTTATCGAGTTCCGCAATTTGGAGGGACTCAATCAATTCACGAGCTTGTATTAGTTCTGCTTGACTAGGTTGATTCTCTAGAAGTAAATCAACCAGTTCCCGGTAGACAGGCTCCACACTGGTGCGAAAAGAGAACTGGACATCAGGGTTGATAGCCACCAAATCTCCCCGCAGTGCCTTTAAAGCGTTGACTGCTTCTGTATAGGCGGTAATTGCTTTTAAGCGATCGCCTTGTTGTTTATACAACTGTCCCACCTGCCAAGCAGATTGAGCAATGATATCGTTAGCTTGGAGTTGGCGGGCAATGTTGAGGGATTTCTGAGTTAACTCCTGTGCTTCAGATAATTGCTGTGTACGCTGATAGAGTTTTCCCCACTGATTTAGTGCATGAGCTTCGGCTTGAGTATCCTGGATTTGCTGTGCAGATTTGACTGTGACTGCCATCAGTTGCGCCAAATCTTTCAGCGGTAGGATTTGGTCAGAATTTGACTGGTGGTTGAGAGTGGCAACAAAATTGATCGCTGCGTAGAGTGAGGTGTGACTGGGGGGCAGTTCTCGGAGTTGTTGGAGTAGCTGAGGTGCGAGTGGGTTAACAAACTCCAGTTTGTCGTAATTGAGGAAAAGTTTGAACTGAGCTAAACGCGCTTGTAACTGATCGCTTGGGTTAGTTGTTAAGAGTTGAGCCTGTTCAAAGTAATCTAATGCGGCTTCTGGATCTTGCAAGTCAACGGCAGTTTGACCGAGGCTTATAAGGATAGAACTCAAATGGGGTTTCGCTGCAATTTTCTGTGCGATCGCTAAACTTTGCTCTAAAATCTGTTGACTTTTACTAGAGTCGCCAATTATTTGCAAGGCTAAACCAAGCGATCGCAGTCCACTGACTTTGATTTCATTATCCGGCATCCCTTGGAGTTTTTGAGTCAGTGCCTCTAACTGTTGTTTAGAACGGCGATAAAATCCTAAAGTTTGTAAAGCTTGTGCCTGGTTGATTTGACTACCCAGGCTTCCCATTGTGTCCCCTGCTTGCTCATAAAATTTTTGAGCTTTTTGCCAACTTTCGAGGGCGGTTTCGGCTTTCCCAGTGTGCAATTGCAAATTTGCTTGGGTATTGAGCGCTTGTGCCCAAAGAATTGCATCAGCAGAGGGTTTAGCTATTTGCAAAAGTTTCAGACTTTGCTCAATAGACTGTTGGGCTGCTTGCCATTGATTAAGCTCCTGTTGTGTCAGTGACAGGTAACTTAAACTTAGAGCTTCGTTGAGGCGATCGCCTTGGGTATGATACTGTTGTGCTGCCGTTTGCCAAATCGTCACTGCTTCTGCAAAGCGTCCTGAATGGTAGAGGTTTCGTCCCTGTTCTAGCCAATTGGTCGGTTGAGAAGTGGATGCTGACACATTCAGGGTAGAAGTTGTTGGTACTGGCAGAGACGCTCTAGTAGGTGTAATGGTTATTGCCAAACACAAGCTCAAAATACTCAGACTGATATATAGCCAACGAAGTTGTTTAATTTGGAAACCCATAAGTAATTATCACTACAATGCTTTGTTAGTTTGTATACTATATCACTTTAAAATTTAATCAACTTGGTTATAAGATTCCTGAGCAAATTAACTCTTGGGAACCGCAGCACAAGTTAAGGACTGTTGTACATGAGCGTCTGGTTGAGTTGCAATTAACTCAACTTTGCCCTTGGCGTTGCGATGCCAAGTTGTGGCTTCGATGAGAATCTTCGGTGATGCTGGAATTTGGGCATTGAGCTCGCCCGTTTTGCGGTAAGCAGACAAATCTCGCACATCGTCCCAAGTGCTTAGGGTCGCCACTTGCTGCGTTGGATTTTGCGGTATACCACCCCGTCCCGTTGCCACAAATCGACTACCTTGATTTGCAGAACAACCACTAGCTATTTGCTGGGATGGATCGGTGACATTTGCTGGCAATTCAACTAAGCCAGAATTGGGATCGACACCGATGTTATTAATCTGCACTGTACCGTTAACACCGAATTCAGAACTGGCACTAATGTCATTTTCTGGGGTGAGTTGAGGACGATATTGTAAGCCAATAATTCCCTGAGTGTTAATTTGAATATTACCCCCACGTCCTCGCAGTGCATTGGCTATGATGTCGCTATCTTCCAATCCAACAATAGTAGAAGAATCAATCGCAATATTACCACCATTGCCTGTACCTCCAGCTTTTGCACTGATGAGGCTATTGTGGCGCATTAGGAGAACATCTTGGATAGTAAGTCCTATGGAACCTCCTTGCCCGGATGCAGCAGCAGTCCTAATTTGACCTTTTTGATCTAAAACCAGCGAGTTAGCTTGAATTTGCAGAAATCCAGCATTGCCACTGCCCACATTCTCAGCTGCGATATAGCCCTGATTGCTAACTTTAATACTGGGAGATGTAATGGTTAAGATACCTGCATCTCCTGTTGGGGATGGTAATACTCCAGGGGTTCTCAGAAAAGGAGGGAGAAATGTTTGTCCTGATGCAGCGATTTGGCTAGAACGCCCCGAAACTGAACCAACGCCATCAACTTCAATAGATTCACGCGCATGAATCGTTAGTCTACCAGCATCGCCAGAATCAGAAGTACTGGCAGAAATCAAACCACCTCCCTTCAATAGCAAGCTTCCCGTATTAACGGTTATCGCACCCCCATCCCCTCCAAAAAAAGTTGATGAAGCAATAGCGGCAGCTCCACCGATTGCGTTATTATCCATGATGGAAATCGTATCTGCGGTAACGTCAATATTTCCACCACCTGTTCCACCCTGTACAAGCGATACGATTCCTCCCCCTTTTCTGTTGGTTAAATTTTGGGTAGTGACAGAAATATTTCCCGCCAGTCCTCCTCCGGGATAGGTGATAGTATTGATACCAGTATTGTGAAAATCGTAGGGAGAAGCGCCAAGGAGTTGAATTGATTCTGTGGCATTCACGGCAATATTTCCACCATTTCCACCATTGTTGTAAGTATTAGAGAAAATTAGGCTGCCATCTTGCAAAATCATTTGCCTAACTGAAACAGCGATGTTCGCTCCATTGCCACTACCGATATTCTCAGACAAAATCCAACTTGGATCTCTCTTTTGTAGTGCGCCACTCATTGCTAAGGAGTCTGCGTTAATTGTGATGCTACCTGCGTTTTGCTGTCCTTGATGTTGAATTAATACATTAGACCTGTCCTGAATGCGAATATCTTTTCCTTGAAGATGAATCGATCCTCCAGGATTTCCACTCGTATCTACCAGAGATGCGCGATTGAGGTTAATATCTGAAAAACTTTGAGCAGGGTTATAGCTAAATTCCCAATTGGGAGCGGTGGTATTCAAATTGACACTTCCTACTCCAACACTTCCAAGTTCAATGTGTCCACTTTCAGCAATTAAAGCCCCGCTATCTAATTGAATACCATTGCCAATCAGGGCTAATGTTTTACCTGGAAGCACACGCAAACCAGGCTGTTGTGTGTCGCGGGTCACTGGGTTTAAAAAATTGGGTGGGTGGAGGAGATTATGTCCTTGTCCTTGAATCTGAATACTGCCCGAATTTTGTCCTATCTGCAAGCCAATTGGCACACTCATTGTTAATAAGGGGGGTCTTGTAGCGTCGGTGGCATTAAACTTAAAGCCATCGCTAAAATTAATACTATTCGCCGTCGTCCCCACAAAAGAGCCGCCAATATCCAACCGAGCATTTGCCCCAAAGACAATCCCCGCAGGATTCATTAAAAACAAACTTACCGCGTTATTACTGTTGAGAGTTTGAATTAATCCATCAATATTGGAAACACTTCCACCCGTAACCCGACTAAATATAGTTCTAATATTTGGCGTGTTAATTAAATTGAATGTTGCTGAACCACCCGTAGGCACAGAGAAATTACTGAAACTGTGAAATAAATTATTACCTTTTTCAGTACCGTTAAGAATATTGAAATTATTACCAGTTTGGTTGACAGTGGTGTTGATGGTAGCATCGGATGTCACCTGAGCGTTGGCGGAGCCACTCCAAGGGAGTATCGCCGGTGGCATTATCCCTGGAGTTAATAACCCACTTGTTAATATAAATACAAAGGGTACGGCTTTCATTATTCAAGACTTCTTTTACTGATTTAAAGTTAGAGTTCCCATTCAGGGTATGATTGATAACATGATTAACTTCTCGGAACCGCAGCACAGGTTAATGCTGGTTGCACCTGAGTAGGAGATTTATCTGCAAATATCTCGATTTTGCCATCAGCATTACGTCGCCAACCTTTAGACTGGACAAGAACTGCCTCTTTTGTGGGTATTTGGGCATTGAGATCGCCTGTTTTGCGGTAAGCAGACAAATCTCGCACATCGTCCCAAGTGCTTAGGGTCGGCACTTGCTGCGTTGGATTTTGCGGTACACCACCCCGTCCCGTTGCCACAAAGCGACTGCCTTGACTATCCGCGCAGCCTGTAGCAATTTGCTGGGATGGATCGGTGACATTTACTGGTAGTTCGACTAAGCCGGAATTTGGATCGATACCAATAGTATTAACTTGAACAGTGCCACTCACCCCAAATTGGGAACTGGCGGTGATGTCGCTTTCTGGGGTGAGTTGGGGACGGAATTTCAGCCCAAAGATGCCTTGGGTGGTGATTTGAATATTTCCACCGCTTCCGAGTACCGCATTGGCAACGATATCGCTATCTTCGTCAGGAAGGGCAATAATAGCTCCAGCAGTAATATCAATGTTACCTCCGGTAGAAGTACCAGTGGCATTAGTTGTAATATTGCTGCCACGACGTAACAGCAAAACATCATTTCCTTGGAGGTGAATGTTACCTTGACTACCTCCTTTGACTTCCGATCGCAGACTGGCTTTATTGTCGAGGAAAATATTATTGGCTGTAATATTCAAATTACCTGCATCCCCGGTTCCTGTATTGCTCACGGTCACTTCCCCACTATTGCGTACTTTCACTGTATCCGATGTAATACTTACCGTACCGGCGTTAAAATTAGTTGTCGAAGATGCTGCGATCGCACTGGGCAGAATTTGACCGTTAGTTAAAGGTTGAGATATACCCTGGATATCAATGTTTTTAACTTGTAAGTTAATATTCCCCGCATTTGCCTGACCCTGGCTGGAAGAGGTGATCTGTCCTCCATTAAAAAGCCGTAGGTTGTCAGCAGTTAAGGCGATATTTCCACCTGAACCTACTGAATTATCACCCGCAGAAACAGTAATGCCACCAGGTAATTTGCTGATAACATCAATTACTGGATCGCTAACTGCTACCTCTTGCGCGTGAATGGTGATATTTCCCGCTTTCCCTTTTCCTGATAAAGTACTGCGGATAGACCCGCCATTAAAGAGATGCAAACGTCCAACATCGATTGAGATATTTCCCGCGTCTCCTTCTGTTTGACCAATTCTCGTACCCACTCCAGACAGTAGTAAAGAGGGTGTGTATCCTGAGATATCAAGGCTCTCAGTTGCTCGGATTGAGATATTTCCAGCCTTGCCCGTGGGAGGAGAGATACCGTTAAAGGGTATCAAAGATGTACTGACGATTCCACCATCTTGCAGCCGCATTCGATTTGTTTCGATGGAAATATTTCCACTCTGATTGTTCTTGCCACCAAAGAGAGTGGTGGTAATCGAGGTGGGGATTTGAATAAATGGATTAGAACCTACCACCTCTACATCTGAAGCCCGAACAGTTACATCTCCCGATCGAGAATTGTTGCCATTAGAAGAGGACTGAAGCCAAGCTCCATTTGCTAACTTTAAGCGTCCTGTCTCTACTGTTACATCTCCAGCTCGTCCAGTTACTGGAGGTCCAAAAAAGATACCTACAGAAGTTCCAATGCCAGGATTAAATTGTCCTGGGAGAGAAACACCCAGCAGTTCAACAAAGTCTGTGGTGTTGACAGTAATTCCCTTACCTTGCCCAGCAAAGGTAGTGGAACTAATATTCGACCCATCCTGCACCGTCAACCCACGTCCACGGATGTTGATTGCACCCCCGTTAATTCCACTTGCATCAACCAATGAAGCTTTTTGTAACGTAATTGTGCCCCAATTTGTCGTAGCCACAGGACTCGTCAGTTGCCATTGAGCTTGATTTTCTATTTGAATCCCAGCATTTTGCAAAGCCCACAGTTCGATATGCCCATTTGGTGCCGTCAGTTTTGCCCCTGTCATGTCGATTTGACTACCAACTAACCCTAGTGTTTGTCCGGTTTTAACTCGCAAGTCTGCCCCTTGAACTTGTATCGCTCCAGCATTTGCCCCAAGTTGCAAACCCACAGGTACACTCATAGTCAGCAAAGGAGTACCCGAAGCATTCACAGCACTAAATTCCGTCCCATCGGCAAACTTAATACTATTCGCCGTCGTTCCCACAAAGGAGCCGCCAATATTCAAGCGGGCATTTGCCCCAAACACAATCCCGGCAGGATTCATCAAAAACAAACTTACCGCGTTATTACCATTGAGAGTTTGAATTAAGCCATCAATATTAGAAACATTTCCACCTGTAACCCGACTAAATATAGTTGTAATATTTGGCGTGTTAATTAAATCGAATCTGGCTGAACCACCCGTAGGTACAGAGAAATTACTGAAGCTATGAAATAAATTATTACCTTTTTCAATCCCATTAAGAATTGTAAAATTATTAGCATTTGAGTTAACAATGGTGTTGGTTGTACCGTCGGATGTCACCTGTGCGATCGCCGGTCGCATTATCCCTGGAGTGAATAACCCACTTATTAATATAAATACAAAGGGTACGGCTTTCATTATTCAAGACTTCTTTTACTGATTTAAAGTTAGAGTTCCCATTCAGGGTATGATTGATAACATGATTAACTTCTCGGAACCGCAGCACAGGTTAATGCTGGTTGCACCTGAGTAGGAGATTTATCTGCAAATATCTCGATTTTGCCATCAGCATTACGTCGCCAACCTTTAGCCTGGACAAGAACTGCCTCTTTTGTGGGTATTTGGGCTATCACTTCGCCTGTTTTGCGGTATGCAGTTAGATTGCGGATATCAGACCAAGTGCGTAGACGTAGCCCGTCGTAGACATTGCTCGTTACCTGCTGAAGGGGATTTTGCGGCACACCACCTCGTCCCGTTGCCACAAAGCGGCTGCCTTCACTGCCCGCGCAGCCTGTAGCAATTTGCTGGGATGGATCGGTGACATTTACTGGTAGTTCGACTAAGCCGGAATTTGGATCGATACCAATAGTATTAACTTGAACAGTGCCACTCACTCCAAATTGGGAACTGGCGGTGATGTCGCTTTCTGGGGTGAGTTGGGGACGGAACTTCAGCCCAAAGATGCCTTGAGTGGTGATTTGGATGTTGCCACCTTGTCCGAGTACAGCATTAGCCGAAATGTCGCTGTTTTCCTGGGGAATAGCAACAATAGACCCCGCACTGATATCAATATTGCCTCCTGTAGAAGCACCACGAGCATTGGTGATGATGTTACTGCCGTGTCGCAACAAGAGAAAATCACTTGCTTGGAGACGGATGTTACCACGACTACCTCCATTCGCTTCGGCTCGCAGACTGGCTCCATTGTCGAGGAAGATATTACGGGCGTTAATATTGAGATTACCCGCATCCCCAGTTCCAGAATTGCTGACGGTAATTTCTGCCCCATCTCGGACACGCAAGCTGTCAGCCGTGATATTCACTGACCCAGCAGTAAAGGCATTCGCTGAGGATGCAGTGATGGTACTGGGCAGTATCCGACCATCGGGTAAAGCTTGAGAGATCCCCTGCACATCTATGTCATTGACTCGCAGGTTGACACTGCCAGCAGATCCTTGACCCAAGCTT
This sequence comes from Nostoc sp. 'Peltigera membranacea cyanobiont' 210A, assembly GCF_002246015.1. Classification (GTDB taxonomy): domain Bacteria; phylum Cyanobacteriota; class Cyanobacteriia; order Cyanobacteriales; family Nostocaceae; genus Nostoc. Next base: position 126,547 of record NZ_NOLJ01000003.1, on the reverse strand, counting down.
GATGAGGTGATCTGCCCACCGTTGAAAACACTTAGGCGATCAGCTTGTAGGTTAATATTCCCACCTTGACCACTCGCCTTTTCCCCGATAGAAACGCTAATGCCACTCAATGTTCTGGTATTCGCATCGATTGCCAGATCGCTAACTGATACGTCTGTTGCTCGAATATCGATATTTCCCGCTCTGCCAATCCCTCCTATTGCACTACTAATAGACCCACCCTTTGACAGCATTAAACGTCCGGTATCAATGGCGATGTTGCCACCTTGACCATTTGCGTTGAGTCCAATTGTGCTAGTAATACCACTGGTTACACCAATATTCCTGTTGGTGCTTGTCCCCGAAATTTCCAGGCTCTCACTAGCATGGATTGTGATATCACCCCCAATGCCAGTGCCTACTCGCATATCAGTACCAATACGTCCACCATTGAACACTCCAATTCTCTCGGCTTCAATTATTAAATTTCCAGTTTCACCACTACCACCATTGAGTAAACTCGCAATCCCAGTAATCCCCGCAGACGCTGGGGAAAGCGGATTCAACTTTACATCAGCGGCTCGAATAGTAATATCTCCACTTCTCGAACCGTTGCCAGTGGAAGTAGACCGAATTCCAGCCCCATCAGAAACCTGTAAACGCCCAGTCTCAACGGTGATATTTCCTGCCCTACCCCCATTGCCAGATACGGAAGTTGCTAAACCAGCATTGAAAATCCCTTGTGATGGACTCACGCCCGACACATTGACATACTCGGTGGTTTGAACCGTGATCCCCTTTCCCTGCCCAGACACAGTACTGGCAGCAATGGAACTACTTTGAACTGTTAGACCTCGCCCTTGGATGTGAATTGCTCCCCCATCAGTTCCACCAGTTTTAAGAGCAGATGACTGTTGTAGTGAAATCGTGCCCCAGTTCGGTGTAGTTACAGTGCTAGCGAGTTGCCATCCGGCTAGATTGTCGATTGTAATCCCGGCATTCTGCACACCCCACAATTCTATCCGACCATCGGGAGC
>NZ_NOLJ01000003.1:19527-125521 GCF_002246015.1 Nostoc sp. 'Peltigera membranacea cyanobiont' 210A | reverse complement strand
CCCGCCATTAAAGAGATGCAAACGTCCAACATCGATTGAGATATTTCCCGCGTCTCCTTCTGTTTGACCAATTCTCGTACCCACTCCAGACAGTAGTAAAGAGGGTGTGTATCCTGAGATATCAAGGCTCTCAGTTGCTCGGATTGAGATATTTCCAGCCTTGCCCGTGGGAGGAGAGATACCGTTAAAGGGTATCAAAGATGTACTGACGATTCCACCATCTTGCAGCCGCATTCGATTTGTTTCGATGGAAATATTTCCACTCTGATTGTTCTTGCCACCAAAGAGAGTGGTGGTAATCGAGGTGGGGATTTGAATAAATGGATTAGAACCTACCACCTCTACATCTGAAGCCCGAACAGTTACATCTCCCGATCGAGAATTGTTGCCATTAGAAGAGGACTGAAGCCAAGCTCCATTTGCTAACTTTAAGCGTCCTGTCTCTACTGTTACATCTCCAGCTCGTCCAGTTACTGGAGGTCCAAAAAAGATACCTACAGAAGTTCCAATGCCAGGATTAAATTGTCCTGGGAGAGAAACACCCAGCAGTTCAACAAAGTCTGTGGTGTTGACAGTAATTCCCTTACCTTGCCCAGCAAAGGTAGTGGAACTAATATTCGACCCATCCTGCACCGTCAACCCACGTCCACGGATGTTGATTGCACCCCCGTTAATTCCACTTGCATCAACCAATGAAGCTTTTTGTAACGTAATTGTGCCCCAATTTGTCGTAGCCACAGGACTCGTCAGTTGCCATTGAGCTTGATTTTCTATTTGAATCCCAGCATTTTGCAAAGCCCACAGTTCGATATGCCCATTTGGTGCCGTCAGTTTTGCCCCTGTCATGTCGATTTGACTACCAACTAACCCTAGTGTTTGTCCGGTTTTAACTCGCAAGTCTGCCCCTTGAACTTGTATCGCTCCAGCATTTGCCCCAAGTTGCAAACCCACAGGTACACTCATAGTCAGCAAAGGAGTACCCGAAGCATTCACAGCACTAAATTCCGTCCCATCGGCAAACTTAATACTATTCGCCGTCGTTCCCACAAAGGAGCCGCCAATATTCAAGCGGGCATTTGCCCCAAACACAATCCCGGCAGGATTCATCAAAAACAAACTTACCGCGTTATTACCATTGAGAGTTTGAATTAAGCCATCAATATTAGAAACATTTCCACCTGTAACCCGACTAAATATAGTTGTAATATTTGGCGTGTTAATTAAATCGAATCTGGCTGAACCACCCGTAGGTACAGAGAAATTACTGAAGCTATGAAATAAATTATTACCTTTTTCAATCCCATTAAGAATTGTAAAATTATTAGCATTTGAGTTAACAATGGTGTTGGTTGTACCGTCGGATGTCACCTGTGCGATCGCCGGTCGCATTATCCCTGGAGTGAATAACCCACTTATTAATATAAATACAAAGGGTACGGCTTTCATTATTCAAGACTTCTTTTACTGATTTAAAGTTAGAGTTCCCATTCAGGGTATGATTGATAACATGATTAACTTCTCGGAACCGCAGCACAGGTTAATGCTGGTTGCACCTGAGTAGGAGATTTATCTGCAAATATCTCGATTTTGCCATCAGCATTACGTCGCCAACCTTTAGCCTGGACAAGAACTGCCTCTTTTGTGGGTATTTGGGCTATCACTTCGCCTGTTTTGCGGTATGCAGTTAGATTGCGGATATCAGACCAAGTGCGTAGACGTAGCCCGTCGTAGACATTGCTCGTTACCTGCTGAAGGGGATTTTGCGGCACACCACCTCGTCCCGTTGCCACAAAGCGGCTGCCTTCACTGCCCGCGCAGCCTGTAGCAATTTGCTGGGATGGATCGGTGACATTTACTGGTAGTTCGACTAAGCCGGAATTTGGATCGATACCAATAGTATTAACTTGAACAGTGCCACTCACTCCAAATTGGGAACTGGCGGTGATGTCGCTTTCTGGGGTGAGTTGGGGACGGAACTTCAGCCCAAAGATGCCTTGAGTGGTGATTTGGATGTTGCCACCTTGTCCGAGTACAGCATTAGCCGAAATGTCGCTGTTTTCCTGGGGAATAGCAACAATAGACCCCGCACTGATATCAATATTGCCTCCTGTAGAAGCACCACGAGCATTGGTGATGATGTTACTGCCGTGTCGCAACAAGAGAAAATCACTTGCTTGGAGACGGATGTTACCACGACTACCTCCATTCGCTTCGGCTCGCAGACTGGCTCCATTGTCGAGGAAGATATTACGGGCGTTAATATTGAGATTACCCGCATCCCCAGTTCCAGAATTGCTGACGGTAATTTCTGCCCCATCTCGGACACGCAAGCTGTCAGCCGTGATATTCACTGACCCAGCAGTAAAGGCATTCGCTGAGGATGCAGTGATGGTACTGGGCAGTATCCGACCATCGGGTAAAGCTTGAGAGATCCCCTGCACATCTATGTCATTGACTCGCAGGTTGACACTGCCAGCAGATCCTTGACCCAAGCTTGATGAGGTGATCTGCCCACCGTTGAAAACACTTAGGCGATCAGCTTGTAGGTTAATATTCCCACCTTGACCACTCGCCTTTTCCCCGATAGAAACGCTAATGCCACTCAATGTTCTGGTATTCGCATCGATTGCCAGATCGCTAACTGATACGTCTGTTGCTCGAATATCGATATTTCCCGCTCTGCCAATCCCTCCTATTGCACTACTAATAGACCCACCCTTTGACAGCATTAAACGTCCGGTATCAATGGCGATGTTGCCACCTTGACCATTTGCGTTGAGTCCAATTGTGCTAGTAATACCACTGGTTACACCAATATTCCTGTTGGTGCTTGTCCCCGAAATTTCCAGGCTCTCACTAGCATGGATTGTGATATCACCCCCAATGCCAGTGCCTACTCGCATATCAGTACCAATACGTCCACCATTGAACACTCCAATTCTCTCGGCTTCAATTATTAAATTTCCAGTTTCACCACTACCACCATTGAGTAAACTCGCAATCCCAGTAATCCCCGCAGACGCTGGGGAAAGCGGATTCAACTTTACATCAGCGGCTCGAATAGTAATATCTCCACTTCTCGAACCGTTGCCAGTGGAAGTAGACCGAATTCCAGCCCCATCAGAAACCTGTAAACGCCCAGTCTCAACGGTGATATTTCCTGCCCTACCCCCATTGCCAGATACGGAAGTTGCTAAACCAGCATTGAAAATCCCTTGTGATGGACTCACGCCCGACACATTGACATACTCGGTGGTTTGAACCGTGATCCCCTTTCCCTGCCCAGACACAGTACTGGCAGCAATGGAACTACTTTGAACTGTTAGACCTCGCCCTTGGATGTGAATTGCTCCCCCATCAGTTCCACCAGTTTTAAGAGCAGATGACTGTTGTAGTGAAATCGTGCCCCAGTTCGGTGTAGTTACAGTGCTAGCGAGTTGCCATCCGGCTAGATTGTCGATTGTAATCCCGGCATTCTGCACACCCCACAATTCTATCCGACCATCGGGAGCTTCTAAGGTTGCCCCTGCCATGTCGATCTGACTGCCCACCAAAGCCAGAGTTTGCCCCGTCTGCACACGCAGTTTGGCTAGAGGATTGGGCGTTTGCGGCCCCTGTACTTGAATGGTTCCGGCATTAGCTCCGAGTTGCAGTCCGACGGGCACACTCATAGTTAATAAGGGTGGTGGTGTGGCATTGGTGGCATTAAACTTAAACCCGTCTGCAAATACTACGCTGTCGGCAGTTGTACCAACAAATGACCCCCCAATATTCAGTTTGGCATTGGCTCCAAAGACAATCCCACTAGGATTGAGCAGAAATAAACTAACGGGGTTGCTGCTATTTAGAGTCCGAATCAAGCCATCAATATTGGAAACACTACCTCCGGTGACTCGACTGAAAATCGTGGAGATGTTCGGGGTGTTAATTAAATCAAATGTGGCTGAACCACCAGTGGGAACGGAAAACTGCCCGAAGCTGTGAAATAGATTACTACCTGCGGCAGTGCCATTATTAATTATGAAATTATTACCATTTTGAGAGACAGTAGTGTTGAGGGCACCATCTGAGGTGACTTGAGCATAGGTAGAGCCGCTCCCAAGAAAGATTGTCCATAATGGCAACAGCATTAAACTTGTCAATAATCGATAAACTAAACCCAATCGAATAGAGAGTGCTTTCATTTTTTAGTAGCCTTTTATACTTAAATTATCCTGATATCAACGATCAGAGAACTGTTTTAGCTATGGGAATACTTGCTCCCGATTGGCATTGAGCCGATTAAATATCTGGGCAAATTAACTATTGGGAAGTGCAGCACAAGTTAATGGCGGCTGCACATTTGCGGGAGATTGCGCCGCCACCAATTCAACTTTCCCTTCAGCATTACGATGCCAGGAAGTAGCTTGGACAAGCATTTCTGGGGATGCTCCCATTTGGGCTGTCACCTCACCCGTTTTTCGGTAAGCAGACAAATCTCGCACATCGTCCCAGGTGCGTAGGCGTAGCCCGTCGTAGACATGGCTCGTCACCTGTTGAAGGGGATTTTGTGGCACACCACCCCGACCCGTTGCTACAAAGCGACTGCCTTCACTGCCCGCGCAACCTGTAGCAATTTTCTGCGATGGATCGGTGACATTTGCTGGTAGTTGGACTAAGCCCGAATTTGGATCAACACCAATGTTATTGATTTGAACCGTGCCACTCACCCCAAATTGCGAACTGGCGGTGATGTCATTTTCGGAAGTGAGTTTGGGACGGAACTTTAGTCCGATAATCCCCTGAGTTGCAATTTGAATATTGCCACCCCTTCCTTGAACTGCATTGGCAATAATGTCACTGTTTTCTAAACCCACAATGATCGGAGCATTGATCGTAATATTGCCGCCATTACCGCTGCCACCAGCTTCTGCATTAATGAAACTGCCATGACGCATCAGTAGTAGATCCCGCAGTTGTAAATTAGTGTTACCACCTTCGCCTGCTTTTGTGGATGCTGAAATGCTTGCTCCATTGTCGAGTCGTAAGGTATTCGCATTAATGTTCAGGGTGCCAGCTTTACCAAGTCCAAGGTTCTGGACAAAAACCGTTGCACCATTACTGATGTTAAGAACTGGGGTGTTAATCGTGGTGTTACCTGAATTAGCCCTAGAAACTCCAAAAACAGGACGAACGGCCGTACCAATATAGCTGGGATTTTGTGCATCTTTTACACCATTCACATCAATCGATTCAGACGCATTGATAGTCAGTGAACCCGCATTTCCTAAAACTATGCTAGAAGCAGACACTCTGGCGCCACCTTGAAGCGACAGAGTGCGGGTATCGATTTTCAAATCCCCTGCATTACCAGACCCGAATGTGGCAGTAGACAACAGACTAAAATACAAACCCTTTGGCGCTCCCTCATTTGTCACCTGAATTGTATCTGCCTTGACGATGACATCGCCGCCATTGCCTGAAGCGTAGGGTCTTGCTGCTATATTGCCGCCAGCTAAAATAGACAGGTTTTTAGTGGAGATGGCAATATTTCCACCTTTCCCAGTTGCATAGGAAGCGGCTAATATCTGGCTGACTGCTCGAAAAGGAGAAGGATCGCCCAATGCAAAACCGTTGACCCGCATTTGATCAGTATTGATTGCAATGTTGCCACCCGGCGCTGCGCTAAAGGTACGGTTGAAGATATACCCACCCTGATCAATATTCAATTGTGGGGTGGTGATGATAATATTCCCTGCCGCACCGGAGGATATAGTTTCATTAACTAAACTGCTGGAACTCTTAAAATCAGGAGACTTGCCGACGATCTGGAGGGACTGGGTGGCATTGATTGCAATATTACCAGCAGTTTGGTCGCTGCGATTTTGCACTAATATCAGCGAACCATCTCGGATGCTGACCTGTTTCCCCTGAATTTGGATGGCTCCTCCACTTTGCCCACTGAGATCGCGTGTAGATGCTAAAGCTCGTTGGGTTATCTGAATATCGCCAAAACTCGAAGCATTGGGATAACTTAGCGCAAATCCTTGAGGGATGGAATTGAGGGCGACGCTTCCGCTAGTGATGCTACCCAGTTCTATTAGTCCTCCCGGTGCGGAGAGCAACCCTCCATCTAAGGCAACATTCCCACCCAGCAATGCTAGCGTTTTTCCAGGTTGCAGCTGTAATCCTCTTGTACCGAGGTTCAGTCCAGAAACTTGAAGTGAGTCGCCTAATTGGGCATTGTGCCCTGACCCTTGAACGGCGATGCCTGCGGCGGGCTGCGCCAACGCTCCTGGATTGCTGCCAAATTGCAAGCCAACAGGCACGCTCATAGTTAATAAGGGAGGTGGTGTGGCATTGGTGGCATTAAACTTAAACCCATCCGCAAATACTACGCTGTCGGCAGTTGTACCAACAAATGACCCCCCAATATTCAGTTTGGCATTGGCTCCAAAGACAATCCCACTGGGATTGAGCAGAAATAAACTAACGGGGTTGCTGCTATTTAGAGTCCGAATCAAGCCATCAATATTGGAAACACTGCCCCCTGTGACTCGACTGAAAATCGTGGAGATGTTCGGGGTGTTAATTAAATCAAAGCTAGCGGAACCACCCGTAGGTACAGAGAAATTACTGAAGCTATGAAATAAATTATTACCTTTTTCAATCCCATTAAGAATTGTGAAATTATTACCATTTGGGTTGACAATGGTGTTGGTAGTCCCGTCAGATGTCACCTGAGCGATCGCTCTTAACAGCATTGCCTGAGTTAATAACCCACTTGTTAATATAAATAGAAATAGTACGGCTCTCATCACCAAAAACTTCCTTTACGTGATTTAAAGTTAGAGTTGACTTTTAGGGCATGATTGATAACATGATTAACTTTTGGAAACAGCAGCACAGGCTAACGACTGCTGCACATAGGCGGGAGATTGAGCCGCAATTAATTCAACTTTGCCTTGTGCATTACGTCGCCAAGAAGTAGCTTGAACAAGAACTTCTGGGGGTGCTGGTATTTGTACTGTCACTTCGCTAGTTTTCCGGTATGTAGAGATATCGCGCAGATCATCCCAGGTGCGTAGGCGTAGCCCGTCGTAGACATCGCTCGTCGCTTGCTGATTGGGATTTTGTGGCACACCACCCCGACCCGTTGCTACAAAACTACTGCCTTGATTGTTGGCGCAGCCTGTGGCAATTTGCTGTGATGGATCAATTACATTTGCTGGCAGTTCCACTAAACCAGAATTTGGATCAACACCGATAGTATTGATTTGCACATTACCATTCACTCCTAACTGTGAACTCGCCGTAATATCATTGTCAGGGGTGAGTTGGTCGCGTAACTTCAGCCCAAAGATGCCTTGGGTGGTGATTTGAATATTGCCCCCCCGGCCTTTAATGGCATTAGCAATAATGTCACTGTTTTCTAAGCCGGCGATGATGGGTGCATTAATGTCTATATTACCTCCATCACCATTACCGCCTGCTGTTGCTGCGATCGCGCTATTGTGACGCAGCAACAACAACGTCCCAACTTGTAAGGCGATGTTACCTCCATTACCTGATTCTGTTTGTGCCTGGACACTTCCTTGACGGTCTAATCGGATGGTATTGGCTGTGATCTTGAGACTGCCACCATTGCCGCTACCTTGACTAGTGACACTGACTGTCCCGCCATCTGTCAGTGTTAGGTTCGGTGTGGTAATGCTCACATTACCTGCATTCGCCGTGAGTTTATCCGGTAGATGGAATCTCTGCCGCAGTAGTGGAGGTAGTAGAATGCTAGATGAGTTGATACTGCTATTATTGGTTCGACTGCGACCGCTAATCTCGATGGATTCCGTGGCGTTAATGCTCAAATCTCCCCCATTTCCGGCAAAAAATGTGGTTGTCCCAACTGCTCCGCCATCCAGAATTTGCAATTTGGCGGTATCTAGGGTCAAAGTTTTGGCGTTTCCGGTCGCAAAAGTGAGTGAGCTAATGTTGCTATATAGTCCAGAGGGGCTTTCTCCCATGACAGTGGTGTGGTTGGTGCGAATCGTCACTTTACCACTGGAGCCACTGCCAAAGGTAGTTGAAGCGAGTGTAGCACCATTTGACACCAGTAAACTATTGGCATTGACGGAGATATCGCCAGCGTTCCCAGAACCAAAGCTAGAAGTAGAAAGGGCACTAACGCCAGTTGGATTGATTGGTGAGAAGCCAGACAGTTCAATCGCTGTTCCATCAATGTGGATATTGCCACTGGGAGCCACTCCAACTGAAATGCTATTCAACCCCCCTCCCTGCTGGAGGGTAAGCCGGGGAGTAATTACACTGATGTTGCCACTAGCTCCGACACCCACAGCTTCAGTACGCACCCCACTCAGAATTGTGCCATCAGCTGTTCTGCCAATCAAATCAATCGCCTCTGTAGCCTGAAGGCGAATGTCGCCGGCAGAGAGACTGCCGAAATTTCGCGCCAGCACCAGAGAGCCATCGGTGAATTGAATGTGTCGCCCCCGAATTTGAACGGAACCTGCATTCACCCCACTGATATCTAATAGCGATCGCCCTGCTAGCTGAATATCACCAAAGCTTTGCCCATCTTCATATCCCAAAGTATACCCCTGTGCTGTTGGGATCAAACTAACCAATCCTGCACCACTGACACTGCCTAATTCTACTTGCCCTTGCTTGGCGGTGAGAGTTGCTCCATTCAGATTCAGATTGCCACCCACCAAAGCTAGGGTTTTTCCCGGCTGTACCCGCAATTCTGTCGCACTCGGATTTTGAGTGACAAGAGGCAGTCCACCAGGATTACTCAAGCGGTGTCCTGTGCCTTGAACAGTAATCGGTGCAGGATTGTTGCCCATTTGCAAACCAATAGGAACATTGATACTTAATAAGGGGTTAGCTTGGGGATTAATAGCGTTAAATTCAGCACCATCACTAAATTTAATGCTCTGGGCAGTTGTCCCAATAAAGGAGCCGCCAATATTAAGTTGGGCATTTGCACCGAAAATTATCCCACTGGGATTAAGCAAAAATAAATTAGCGCTACCATTGGCTTTAATTAAACCATCAATGTTGGAAACACTCCCACCAGTGACGCGACTGAAGATATTCTGCACATCTGCGGCGTTGTTGAAGATTGCCGTGTCACCTGTGGGTATAGAGAAATTAGTGAAACTGTGAAATAAATTATTACCTTTTTGTATGCCGTTAATAATATTAAAATTATTACCACTTTGGTTGACAATGGTGTTAGTTGTGCCATCGGATGTCACTTGAGCGATCGCCCTTTGCATCATCCCTGGAGTTAATAATCCACTTGTGAATATCAGTAAAAATGGTACTACTTTCATCACCAAAACTTCCTCTACCAGATTTAAAGTTAGTATTCCCAGTTGATCGCATCATTAACTTTTAGGAACCGCAGCGCAGGTTCACGACTGTTGTACCTGAGTAGAAGATTTATCGACAATTAACTCAACTTTGCCTAACTCGTTGCGATGCCAACCCGATATTATAGCCGGATGCTTTATGAGGCGCACATCCGGTTCTGAGAGGGCAGGATTATAGTTTACCGCAACTTAATATTTGTCCTCTTTACACCTTCCTGCGTTGTTTATGCTGCTTAACAGCATTATCAATCAAATAGGTCAGCCCTTTAAAGGTCATTCCACTAGGAGAGGGAAGGCTTGGAAAATCATCTTTTTCACCGCAGAGTTCATAGGCAGCTTGGATGGCGGTGGGAAAGGTTCGGAGGGCAGTTTGCCAATCCATGTCAGGAACATTTTCAGCGCTGCTTCTGTTTAAAAAATCCCCAAAGTATCTTTGGTCTTGTTTGTTGTTGCGATCTGCAATCAGGAAACCTAAGTTAGCGATTGCACCTAAACCCTGAGCAAAAATACGATCATTAAACTTATCATAAAGCTTTAGAAAGCTCGTCCCAAGTAGAGTAAACCCTATTTTAGCATTTTGATTATCAGGACTGCTCATAGAAACTTGATCTGCAAGAGTTAATGCTGATATCCAAACTGCTAAAGGGTAGTTCTTTTCATGACTTTCTGCATTTCCCCATTCGGCAAAGAAACTACGATGCCCACGGGCTTGGCTGGAATTTTTTCTAAAAAGTTCAATAGCTTGGCTTATATCTCCTGCATCTCGATAGTGTTTTGCCAAGTTTACCAGTCGGTAAGGATCATCAGGGTCTTTTTCACATATTCCTTTCGCGATTTTAATTGCTAAACTAAATCTTTGAGATTTCTTGAAATGCCCTGGGAGGGAAAAATCCCATTCTTGAAGTTCAGGAATATGTTCTCCTTCAACTCTCGCAGCAATTGCTGCCTTAGCTAGATCGACATACAATTCATCCACATCCTCTCCAAACTGCTCAGAAAGAATCTCCACAACCGCTTGAGCGATAGTTTTGTGGCGTGTCAAAATAAAATTCCCCGCCTGGATTGCTGCCGCTTCTTTACCAAGAGGAAACAATACTTTTGATTTGAGTTCTTGTTTCTCACACTTCAGAACCTTTGCTAAAACTGGTTTAGAGAGGAACATCAACCCTTCCGCGTGCATCGCAGCAATATAGGCAAACGCTTGCTGCAAGTTGCTACCCCCCGGAATTCCCCGTGTGGCAAATCGATTCAATAGAACCAAGAGATGGTCTTTCAGTTTATCCCCCAGTCGCATTTTCAGCATCGCGCCAAAAAAAGCTCCTTCTCCTGTTGTAGACTCCTGTTCTGCAGAATCCATCAACAATTGTACCGCCATTACCTCCGGTCTACCGGATAGTTGCCCTAACCCCTTGTCTCCATACTTCTGCCACGCTTGCACCACCACCGTTGCATCCTGACGACTCAGCCCTGAAATGCATTTCTGCTGAAAATTAGCGATCACAGACCAGTCTCTTGGTGGTTTAGCTTCCTTCCCACTAGCAATCCAATCTGTATCTCGGCAGGTCAACAAAAACTGCACATCGTCCCTCTGTTCTTTACGCAACGCCCTCACCGTTTCAAACGCCCCACCAGCAATCCCATCCGCATCATCGCTGGCAATCAACCATTTTCGCCCATCCTTCGGCAACGCCAAAATCTCTGTCCACAACAGGTTAGCATCTACGTCATGCCGCCACAATACTTGCCAGGACGGATCGAACTCTACCAAGGTAACTAGTGTCTGAAATACCGCCGTCGATTTGCCTTCTCCCCCCGCCCCCAGCAGCAAAACAACCGTGGGCTTGTCTTGCCCTTGTCCACTTTTGAGCGCATCACACAGTTCCCTGACAATTTCTCGCTGGGGAATAATCCGAGACAGGACAATCCGCAAACTAGGAGTGCTGCCATCAAAATATTGCAACGCTTCCTGCTCCGATAATTCATTGTTCTCCAGCGCAGCCCGACGACTAGCCAGGGTCTCATGATTCTCAAGGTTCCAGCCTGTTGGCGGCGTCACTTTCGGGAAGGTCGGTTGGTTAGAAAATGTTGGTAATTTCGTGGCAGGTTGATTAGTTCCAGGTAAAGAGAAAACCCACCAATCCCCATTTTTTAGTTGTCGCTCTGGATGAAACGCTTCACTACTCAACACCCATCCTTGATGGTCAGCAGACCAGTGACGCGGTTGCAACCGAATCTGCTGCTGCTCCAGATCCAATTCTCCCCACAGCAGCCCATTTTTCCAAACCTCATCATCCCGTGCCTGAAATGCTGCCCCCGCCTGAATGTTCAAAAAAGGTTTGCCTCCGCTGCTTTCATCCCCTTTTGCCCTGGCTTTATGAAGATGACCATGCAAGTACAAGACACCATGTTTGCCAAAGATTTGTCGAATTCGTTCTGCGTCCTTCTCCAGAAACCAATCCAGTGGATGATGCCCCAACACGATCCTAGCATGGCAATCTTGCAACTGTTCCAGTGCTTCCTTCACTAAATCTACCCCAGGTGTCAAATTTCCCTTGTCTTCATCGTCCTTGGATAACCAAGCCGTGTTGATGCCAACGATGCCAAGCTTCATATTCCTAATTTCTAGCACTTGAGAAAAGGTACCCGCAGGAGAATCGAGCCATTTTTTGGGAGCATGGCTGTCGTCTTTTTCTTGGTAAGCTCTCACCCCAGGCAGTAGGAAATTTTGACGCTTTGTCAAACCAGATTTTGTTGTATCAAAAACTTTACGGTCAGCTTGAGTAATCTCATCCCGTGCCAGAAACTCCATCTTGTCCCTGTCTACGTCATGATTCCCCGGAACAGCTAAGATAGATCCCTGCCAAGCCTTCCCAAAAATTTCGTAGAGTTTTATCAGAAAGTCATAAGCAAAAGTCTCATATTCTTCTGCTTGACCGCGATTAGCAATATCCCCTGTAATGAAAACTATATCTGGCACCCAATCCTGCTTTTGCTTCTCTTCAACATGCTTGAGGATTTCTCTAAACATATTGTTCTGGGCGTAACCATCCTTGCCTACATGAAAGTCTGAGAGATGCAAGTAGCGAATTGTCAATACCATAGCTATTAAAGTGCTTCAACAATAAACGATTGCATTTTCTACTCACTAGTGCGAAATGCAAATTTATACTTTATTCTATCCTCATTCATACTTTTTGTATCAAATGTCTAACATACAACCTTCTAACTTCACTCCACCTTCCGAGTTTGAGCTAGATATGCTCAGACAAGAATATTTTTTCTTACAAACTACAATCGAAGATTACAACAAGCAAATTTGGGTGATTAAAGCTCTTGGAATTACAGGTACTGGTGCTGTGATCGCTCTTGCCTTACAGCAGAAGCAAGGTCTGATTGTTCTGCTAGGTTCAGCTATTCCTGTCTTTTTCTGGGTTTTAGAAAGTCAATGGAAGCATTTTCAGCGAGGATTTTATCCTCGTGTAATTGAGATTGAGGAAATTTTAGTAAAAGATTGCAAGCTAAGAAGTCCTGCTATCTTTGGAGAGTGGTGTCGCTCGTTTAAACGAAATACAGTCTCTAAGCGTAAAGGATATGTTTGGGATGGGCTACTTAATCCTAGCGTTTTCATTAGTTATGTTTTAGAGATTGTTTTCCTTTTACTAATCTGGCGGTTTGTACCCTTCACCTAAATTAGGTGTTGAGTCGATGCTATGACATAACCCATTCCTCCTGCCTTCTGCTTCAATATCGGGACTGATTAGTTTGGCATTTCTTTGCATCGGTGTATAGGGACGTTATCCTGCACAATTACTTTAGTACGTCCTGTTCTTTGGGCATCGGCTGCTTCTTGCTCCATTATTTGGATATAAGACTTGCGGTTAACACCTCCGATCACCAAACCTTGAAGAAGAATTCAGAAGTCAGAATTCTTCTTCAACCCATTTGTGCAAAACCTCTCTTACCGTTTGAACAGTCAAATTAAAGTGAGCAGCTATTTTCTCCACGTACCAGCCATGTGCGTTCAGCCTAATTATTTCTGCTCGGTCTTTGACCTTCTGTGGCACCTCTGCTGTTCTCAGATTTAATAGGGCTTGATTTTGCTCACGAGTCAAAAATACTCTTAGACAATCGTCCGTATAAAAAATTACCTTGTTGGATTCATTTTGCGTATTTATTTATCTTTACATAGTTGGGTTTTTTCTGCCTACCTACTTATACCTTGTATTTTAGGTTGCCCAAAACGGTATAGTTTTGAAACGATGCCTCAAAATGCGGAATAACGCAGTGAGAAGTACAAGCCATTTTCTTGGAGCGATCGCTTTTCACCATCCACTGAAATCAAAGGAATGCCCCAATCAAAACGGGCTGAGAAGTCATCACCCTGTTTCCACAACAGCCCCAACCCAGTACTAACAAGCGTACTCGGTGATGGATTTTCGCCCTTGACATTCCAGCCTTTGCCAACATCAATAAAGGGTGCCAGTTGCAACACCCCGCCAATCTTGGGAGCGCGGACAATGGGTACTCGAAATTCTGCGGAAAATAACAGGCCATTATCTGTGAGTAATGCGTCTTGGCGATAGCCGCGTACACTTAGCTGTCCACCCAGACCAAATTGCTCCAAAGGCACTAAGGAATCTGCTGCCAATTGGAAATCGCCCCTGACTAAAAATAGCGTGTCCGGTGCTAATTGCCGCACCCACTGCGCCTGTCCGCGCCACGCGAAAAAGCGGCTATCTGGTTCATTATTACTGACATTAGCATCAAACCAATCTACACCAAGGCTAAATTGCGATCGCGCCGCAAATACATATTGGTTGCTTCGCTGGGTATATTCTTGAAAAAAGCGCAGAGCCGAAATATTGGTTTTTCCGTTCGCATCTGCACCGGGTGAGAGTTTAAACGGCCCAATGTTATCAATGCCCAACTCAGTTTGGCTTGACTGACGCGAGAATGACAGCCCGATTGCTAACTCTTGGGTTGGTTTTTGCACCAGTGGTTGCCGATAGCCCAATTCGTAAGAGCGGGTATTTGATTGAATATCAAGGACGCTGAATGGCTTTTCAATCACGCGGTTCCATCCTTGGCTAAAACCAAAGAATACAGTGCCATTGTGGGCATTAATTGGCAGTGTGTAATTGGCATTGATTGTATTACTGCCATCGGTATTGGCGTATCCCACGCTCAGGGTATCACCCAAGCCCAATAAATTGGCTTCTTGCAGATCCACTCCCCGGCGAAAACTGCCGACACTTGGCGATCGCCCATTATCCAGGCTTGCCGTCAGCTTAAAAGTTTCTGCTTCTTCAACCTCCACTTGCAATACATTGGTTCCCGGATGCACGCCTGTCTGCAACTCGGCTGACAGGTTTTGAATCCGCGGATCAAGGCGGAGTAGTTGCAGCTTTTCTAGTAAGTGTGGTACATTTAAGGGTTTGCCAGCACCAAGTTGGATGCGATCGCGAATGTATTGACTGTGCAATCGTCTATTACCGACAATCTTGATTTCTTGCACACTACCCTCGATCACCTGAATTTTGATCGTCCCAGCTTCTATTGTCTGCGGTATAATCAACGCCCCTGTGGTGACATAGCCGTGATCAGTATAGAGTTTCGTGATGGCATCTTTAACTTGCAACAACTCTGTAAATGTCAGTTCCCGTCCCACAAAGGGATTTGTAACAGTGGCAAACTGTTCTGGTTTGAAAACTGTACTGCCAACAACTTCAATGCGATCGACCCGAAATTTGGTATTAGGGTCATTCTGCTCCAGAATCGGCTGATTCGGTAGTTTTAGGGATGGAAGCAATTGATTCTCGTATGGTGGCTTGGGTAGCACATCCGACGGTAACGCAGTGTCAGGAAGATCGTCTAACCGACCTGGGGGTAATGTCTGAGGAGCGGGAGTTTGGGCGATTGCATCCTGATAGTTGCACAATATTGCTGCGATCGCAAAGCTGAGTGTTATAAATCCAGCAAAAATCCTCAGTTCGCCCACGGACTTGCTTACCTTTGGCTGATTTATAACCAAGGTTTTTCTAATCATTATTTGTAATTAAATAAATTAGGGATTAAATTCTTAATACTTTGGAAAGTATAAGTAAATAAGTGGTAAGTACTATATCTAACTTAAATTTTTTCCTAAAAGATCAGTAATATTACTATTTGTCAAAAAATAGTTCAGAAGCAAAGCCAGATACAATAAGGGTATTCTGCCCGAAAAAATGGATAAATTACTGCTTAAAGACAGCCACAAAACTTGAAATTTGGTAGTTTACAAAACACTTGCAAACTCACTACCGCTACGGGTAAGTAAGCTAGTAAGAACATCTTGATGCTGAATTATACCTACCTTTTATTCAATTAATTTGATATTTTTAATTATGCAAGTGTATCAAGATGATTGCACAATATCCAAAGCAAAAGTCAGAGCGAAGATTTCCTCGGCTCTGAACTTTGTAAGAAAGTATTCTTATTTAAATTCCCTAACTTTAATTATAGGGATTCACTGTTAGCTGATGACTGTTAAGCAGCATATTTCACTGAAAAATTAAGATGTACTTATCCTGTTTGATTTTTTTGCAGTCTGATTCACGAGGTTTCAGAGGCTTTTTCATCTTTAGGATAAAGAGAGCGAATTAACTCCCGAATTACATCAGTTGCTGGTCTGCCAGTCGTTGAGCAGTATTGTTCAAGCTTCTGTGCCTCGCCTGATGTGAGATTGATTGTAAGTCGTTTAACAGCCCATTTTTTATTCATGTACTAGACAAGGTATGTTTTTAAACTACTTCTCTAATATCAATCATCTAAACTGCTCTTACAATGGTATAAGTAATGACATTTGTTTCAAGTAATCATGAAGTTAAATAGGATATTTATCCAAGTAATAGTGAAGAGATGAAGTATATTCTAGATTATCAAGTTAAGCTACTTTCCGGGCAGTAATTATAAATAGAATGTAAAAATAACAGTAAATATATCAATACAAAATAAGTATTCTCACAGAACAGCGGCTACACAAACGTACTCCTTTGGAGAAACCGTTGGCGCAGCCTCTCAAAGAGAAGGATAACCTGGATTTCTCACAAGTGAGAAATCCAAGGGGTGTGGGAGGTGTGGGAGGTGTGGGAGGTNATCGCTCTATGTGATTTTGCTCGTGGCATGGTTGAAGAAGCGTTTGCCCACTCCCCACACTCCCCTTCCCCTGAAGCCTACACTATGCGTGAGAAGGACTTGCCTACGTTTGCGTCGTAGCGAATTTTATTTTCCCAATCTTTTTCAAACTTAGTTGGTTTTAATTGTTAATAAGTCATGTGTTGATAATGTATCGGCAGCAGATTTAATCACATCAAATGACATACCCGACTTTTCTGCAATATCTAATAGAGTATGCTGACCGTCAGATAAATTTAAAACCCACAGGATTGCCATTTCATTTAGCCCGCTATCTTTGTTACCACCAACTGCCCGATATATTCCTCTTTTACCTAACTGTGGTTCACATTTGGGATTTTTGTTGTAGTAGATTTCGTTATTGTTGAGGATATACAACATCGAATTACATTGAAAGAATGACTCGGCAAGATATTGGGGTTGAACGAAATTTAAATCATCTGCTGAGGTATGGTATTCAGGAAAACTACCATGAGGCGATCGCATGAAGCAACCTACAGCTAAATTAAATCCAGGTGAGCAATATTGTCGCTCATCATAGCCATAGGGGAAGAAATCTATAATTTTGTGATCTTGTTTTGAGTTTTTGAGTACATAAGCAGCAACTTTATCGATTTCAGTGTCACCTCTGCGGCTTTTTTTGTAGGTAAAGTTGCCTGCATCTCCTAAACAAGTTAATACCAAGCCATGTTTAATGTTATTGACTTTAGCTTCATTGAGAGCTAACCATGTAATTGAGCCAATGGTTCCAGGAATCCAGAGAAATCTATAGGAATATCTTGGTGTAGTTTGACTTAAATATTTAGCGATAAAAGTAGCGATCGCAATTCCTGAAAGATTATCATTACACAGTGAAGGATGACAGGCATGGCAAGAAATCAAGACTTCATCAGTACTGTCTCCGGGAATATAATACTCGCCATAAGTCAAATAACCTGGTTGCAGAGAAGAATCGATACATACTTCATATTCTTGATCATTTAGTTGCAAATACTGATTGTGAGTCAGGCAAAAACCCCAACTTTCCTTGTAATATGAAGTTCGGTAAGGAATCCAATTAGGATAATCAGCAAGTGTAAATAGATGTGATTTAAGTTCTTGAAGAGATATTTTTTGATGTATAGGAATACTATAGTTAACAACGTGCAAATTTGAATTAGTAAAATCTACAATTTTTTCACCTTGAGAGTTTTTGATATAGGCATCTTTAATATTCCACTCATTAGGAACTGTCCAATCAAATACCTCTGTTCCTGTTGGCACTTCATGAACTGACAAAGGAATATACTGCTGGAGAATTTTTAAAGTTTCTCTAAAACCATTACCTGTAATACTACGGCAAATGGGATATAAATCAGAAATTAGTTGGTAAATTTCTAGACTGATATTCTTTAAGTTAAAAGAATTTTTTAGATCGACTAAATTAATATTCTGAAGTCTATCTGCAACCATAAAGCGTCATTTTGAATTTTGAATTGTTAATGATGTTTTGTATACCAATTTACAGTCAATTCCAAGCCCTTCTTTAGAGAAATTGAAGGTTGCCAACCTAGTTTATCGTATGTATAAGCCGTATCAGCTACTCTTATTCTTTCCATCGGCCGCTCAGGTAAAGCACCAAATAGTGGCTGGATTTGAGGGTTGACCAGATTAATAAGCTGGGACACAACTGCATGAATGGGTACTAGTTCTCCCGAACCTAAGTCGAATGTACAACCCTCTACATTAGGAACTTGTGTTGCAGCGAGAAGTCCTGCAATCACGTCATCGATATAAATCCAATCAACTTGACGCTTTCCACTACTAAGTTTTGGAGCTTGCCCTTGCAACAAAGAAAGAATAACAGAAGGAACGATCTTAGACACATTTTGCCCTGGCCCATAGGTCATAAAAGGTCTAACAAGAACTACAGGTGTCTGATACAGTCGATGGAACATCCGACCATAAGTACTACTAGCAAATTTAGCAATACCGTAAGGAGAAGAAGGAACTACTTCAGGACGATCTTGTTCTGGTTCCTCTAAAGAAGCTATTAACACAATGCGACTACAACCAATTTCGGCTGCTACCGTCAATAAGTTAATAGTACTAGTCAGTAAACTGTGAAAGGTAGGCAATATGAACTCTAGATTAGGAACTGCTGTCACAAGACCGGATAAATGGAAGATTAGGTCAGGTTTAATGCTGTGGAAAAGATTTTGAACAAACTTAATGTCTTCCATGTCACCGTGCCACCATCGCAAGCAGCTGATATCAGAAGTATGAAAACTGCGAGAAACAGCATGTACTTCTGCACCATTGTGGCATAAATGACGGACTAAATGAGATCCTAGAAATCCGCTAGCACCTGTAATCAATATTGTTTGTCCAGACAATTTTTCAACAGAGTTCACCATTTATTGCTCACAGACTGGATGGAAAACAAAAGTTCTTCTACAAGAGATTGTTTGTTGTAGACAACAACAATGTATCAGTAATTGGGTAGAAGTCAGTGCCTCGTAAGAAGTCGCCTAAAGAAGTTCCTGTACAAGCTGAATCAATATTTGGCGCACCCTTTTGAGCTATGACATCATCAAAATGTACAGTTCTAAAGTCAATACTGAAACGAGTATAGCCTGATGTGTTGGGAATAGTAGAGTGCATCTGCGCCCCTGAAAAGAGAATCATGCCACCGACTTGTGTAATTAACTGCAATTGCGGCTCCATTTCTAAAGTTTCTTCCGCATGGGGTTGCTTGCGTGTATCTGTTTTAATGTGCTGTGCCGCATTTTTGCGACTTTCTTTAGTCCACTGAGCGTAGTTATAATCTCTTGAGCTATTCTTAACTGGTTGACTCCAGTAGCGGGGATGGAATGCCATCGCATTCTCTGGGGTAATATCGTAGACAGGAATCCACCAGTTGATCTGGCACAGAGGAGCAGAATACCAGATGTCACGATGAGGATGGAAAGCGTAAGCAATACCAGCAGTCAGATAGCGATCGCTGGTTGCTGTTCTCAGGCGAGGTACATCGAAATAGGTTTTGTTCAAGTCACATCCACTTTCTTTCAAGATGCCTTGAATGAGTTGTTTAGATTCAGGGTGATGGATAAAAGTTGGCTTGAGTTGTGCTAAAATATCAACGTATTTCTCTACAGGCAGGCTATGTTGTGCTTCTCTCGGATCTAAAGGGGCAAACGCTTCTTCAACCATGCCACGAGCAAAATCACATAGAGCGATCGCACTGGCGCAAGGAGAAAAGACAAACAATTGTCCATTATAAAGATGCTTGCGTCTGATTTCATCACTAAAAATCGAATCAAAATAAATTGTATTCACTTCGCCCCTTATCTGCTGTAACAAAGTTTGAACACAGTGTTAAGTATGAAAATCAAAATTTGAAAAATTAAATTTTGATTTTCCGTGTCTCTGCGCCTCTGTGTGTTCCTAATCCTATATTTACTCAGCAACTATATATTTTTAAATTGATCTTAAAAGTCTTACATCACCGTAGTCGTTACAATTTTTTTCGATTCAAATAAACTCCAAGCCCGATCTTTATCCGAAATTTCAGTCACAGATAGAGGCCATTCAATACCAAAAGCTGGGTCATCATAGCGATACCCGCCAGCATATTCTGGTGCATAAAAATCACCCATTTGATACATCACCTCCGTCTCATCGCTCAGAGTTTGAAAACCGTGAGCGCACCTATCTGGTATATAGAGAGCAAGACGATTTTCAGCAGTTAACTCTATACCAATATAAGATAAATAGCTAGGAGAATCTGGACGCAAATCGATAATTACATCATAAATAGCCCCCCTGATACAACGCACCAATTTTGTTTCTTGAGAAGGAGGCATTTGATAATGCATACCCCGCAATGTTCCTTTTTTATAGTTAAAAGATAAATTGCATTGGGCAATAGTAGGTTTTAAGCCACGATCTTGAAATTCCTGAGTACAGAAACTCCGAGCAAAAAAGCCCCGAATATCTCGGTGCAGTTCTAAATCAACAATAAATGCTTCTTTTATTTTAGTTTCAGTAAATATCATAAATTTACAAACCTGAGATTAAATTCAAATTTTAATTTTTCAGAAAAATATTTTTCGACAGTAAAATGCTTCCGCATATTTACTCGGTGAATTTGATTCAATCCCCCGAATTCTGAGCATTGAACGAAAAGTCTCTTCTGTAAACCACTGCTTATTATTCTGGGTAGCAAACGCATCTAAAATATATTGAATTTTTCGGCGGCAGAGTGTTTCATTTAAATGGACAAAGAAATTAGGAATACCCAAATCACCATCATATTTGGGTATTTCATATTCTAAAATTAAATGATTTCTAAAGGTATTCCAAGTAAAGTCAGAAATTAAGCGATGATCTTGATGGCGATCGTCTCGATGATGAGTAAAGATTATATCTGGTGAAAATTCTTGCTTCAACTGTTCAAAGCATTCCTTCACCTCTATCCCTTGAAAAGGCAAAAAGCCATCTCGAAAATTTTTAATGATAATTTTCTTGACTGGGATTTCTTTTAAGAAAAGACTAGCGCTTGTGGTTGCTTCCTCTGCTCTTTGCTCATTGGAACTAAAGACAACCCAATAAATAACAACATGTTGGTAATTTTCTATCAGCTTTAAGATTGTGCCTCCACAACCAATCTCGATATCATCGCAATGAGAGCCGAGACAAAGAATTTTGTACTCAGATTCGTCTGTCTTATTCAACCTAAGTTGGATCATACATGGTCTACTTGTACTTGTTCATCTCCCCAAACTTCCCAAGGTCTTCTGCCTTGAGCATACATATCATCCAACTGTTGTTTCTCTTTAAATGTATCCATTACTCCGAAAAAGCCAGTGTATTTATATGCAAAAAGTTCTTCTTTGGCAATCAATCTTTGAAAAGGCTCCATGACCAGTTCTTCGCCATAATTTATATAGTTAAAAATCTCTTTTTTAAACATAAAATATCCTCCATTAATCCAAATATCACATTCCTTTACATCTTGGATATTTTTTACCAAACCATTCTCTTGCATGTCAACTAAGTGAAAAGTTTGGCTTGGTCTGACACATAAAAAACTACCAATTTTATCACGCTGATAAAAATTATTGATATACGTTGGTAAATGTAAGTCTGTCAAACCGTCACTGTAGTTAGCTAAAAATACTTCTTCTCCTTCTAAATATTTTTCTACTGCCTTGAATCTTTGTCCAATATTGGCAGTTAACCCTGTATCTACAAATGTGATATTCCAATCTTGAATATCCCGATTAAATAACTGAATTTGGCTACCGTTGGAAAGGCTAAAGTTATTAGAAAGCCATTCATTGTAATTTAAGAAATAGCTTTTAATGAGGTCGGCCTTGTAACCAAGACATAAGATAAAATCTTTGTGCCCATAGTGAGCATAGTATTTCATGACGTGCCATAATATTGGTCTATAACCAATATTCACCATTGGCTTAGGAATACTTTCTGAATATTCTCTCATTCTGGCTCCTAAACCACCGCAAAACAAAACTACTTTCATGTCCCTTACCCCTTTTTGACGAGTAAAAATATTAAATACTTAAGAGTAGACATTAACTTCAGGAATTGGGACAATAAATTGACCTCCCCAATCCCGAATGTAAGCCATTTGTATCATAATTTCATTTTTCAGATTCCAGGGCAAAATTAGTATATAGTCAGGCTTTGTTTCGGCAATTTTGTCTGGATGAAAAATCGGAATATGAGTTCCTGGTAAAAATTGACCCTGTTTGTAAGGGTTACGGTCTACTGTATAGTCAAGAAAATCTGTGCGGATACCACAATAGTTTAAGAGAGTATTTCCCTTACCTGGAGCACCGTAACCAACAATCGATTTTCCCTCTCGCTTAACTTTTATCAAAAAATCTAATAAGTTGCGTTTAGTTTCTTTAACTTGTTCACCAAAGGAAAAATAGTATTCTAATTGCGTAAAACCAGCCGCTTCTTCTCTATTTTTCAGTTCTGATACTTGGTCACTAATAGGTTTAGAAGAGTCTTCATTGTGGCGGGCATAAATTCTCAAAGAACCACCATGAGTGGTTAATTCTTCTACATCAAAAATTGTCAAGCCGTGAGCAGCAAAAATCTTGTCTACAGTAATAAAGGAAAAATAAGAGAAATGCTCGTGGTAAATAGTATCAAACTGATTTTCCTCAATTAACCGCATCAAGTGGGGAAACTCCATAGTAATTACACCATGCGGTTTGAGAATAATTTTCATTCCTTTGACAAAATCATTGAGATATGGGGTGTGAGCAAGAACATTATTTCCGAGTAATAAATCTGCCTGTTTGCCCTGAGCAACCTGTTCTTGCGCTGTTTTCTGTCCAAAAAATTTGACAACTGTAGGAATACCTTTTTTAATTGCTACTTCAGCAATATTTGCTGCTGGCTCTATTCCCAGCGCTGGGATACTTTTGGCAACAAAGTATTGCAGCAAGTAGCCATCATTACTAGCAATTTCTATTACCTGACTTTCCTGGTTTAATTGGAAACGTTCTACTACTAAATCAACGTATTTTTTGGCGTGTTTTAACCAGCTATCAGAGTAGGAAGAAAAATAAGCGTAGTCGCTAAAAATATTTTCTGGACTAATGTATTCTTGAAGTTGAACTAAAAAACACTCCTCACAAACATAGACATGCAAAGGATAAAATGGCTCTACTTCATTGAGTTGTTTGAGACTGCGATAACTTTCGCAGGGAGGAGACATACCTAAATCTACAAAGGTATGATGTAAGCCTGTTCCACAGAATAGACAATTACCAGTTATTAGCTGATTATTTGTTGGCTTTAGTAAATTCATAACTTATTATATAAAATTTTTAAACAGTCTGCCAGAAGAAATCTCGATCGATTTGCTGAGTGCGAATGAGGTATTCCAGTTGTTTCAGGCGGGTAAAGCCTCTAGACTCAAATGTTCCTCTCTCCATATCAATTTGCTGAAAAATATTATATAGTTGTTGGGCACCTCGTTGGGCATCCCATTCACATTTGAATCCTGGTAAGTTTTGGTTAATTTTATTAAATAAAACCCGATAGCTGCGGTTATCAGGATCGTGTTTACCAAAGCTCAATTCACAATCTGTAAAGACATCTGCAACTATTTGAGCAATTTGTTTGACTTGATAGTTGCTATTTGTATCACCGACATTGAAAATTTGGTTATGAATTACATCACGCGGAGCTTCTAAGGTACAGATAATTGCTTTGCAGATATCCAATAGATGCACTAGGGGACGCCAAGGTGTACCGTCGCTGTTCATCTTGATTTCTTTAATTGTCCATGCCCAACCGGCTAGATTGTTTAAGACAATATCAAAGCGCATTCTTGGAGAAGCGCCATAGGCTGTGGCATTTCGGAGAAAGGTGGGAGAAAAGCCATCATCAGCAAGCAGTTTTACATCCTGTTCGACAAGTGCTTTGCATTTGGCATAAGCTGTTTGGGGATTGATGGTAGACTCTTCGCTAACGTAGTCTTCAGTGGCAAAACCATAGACACTGCATGACGAAGTATAGACAAAGCGTTGGATTCCAGCTGCTTTCGCCAGTTTCGCTATATGTACCGAGCCTTTGTGGTTGATATCGTAGGTGATATCAGGGGCTAACTGACCTAAAGGGTCGTTAGAGAGTTCTGCCATGTGAACTACTGCTTCCACACCTTGTAGGTCTTCTGTTGTAATGTGGCGGATGTCTTTGTTGAGGGTTTTGGCAGTTACTTTAGTGCCGTTATATAGCCAACCTACTTTATAAAAGCCAGTATCTAAACCAATAACTTCATGACCTTCTTGAATCAACAGAGGAGCTAATAATGAGCCGATATAACCTTCAGTTCCAGTTACAAGTATTTTCATATCCTATAGTGCGATCGCAGTTTGTGGGGATTTTAATTCAGCAGGAATCTTGTCTGGAATATTTTCTTCAGAAATAGCAAGCAACTTGGTAGCAATCTCATTCCGTAAGGGAGCAGCTTCATCTTTAGTCAACCAAGCAAATAACTTGGCTACCGCTTCAGGAGAACAATCGATTTTTAGAGCTTCTTGGAGAATACGCAAAGCACCAGTCAGATTACCGGATATCAGAGGAAAGATTACCCTGTTTTCTAGAAGATATTCAAAGTTATAGCTACGGGCGTTTGCTGTCATCTCTGTACAAAGATCGTCTGGAAGATAGCTCTCTGTAATCTCGATAGCACGGCGAAGAAATACTGCATGATTTCCTGTCAAAAAAAGCTCATTCGACATTTTGTTAGCGTACAAACTTGTATCTACGCGATAACAAGCCAAAATTTTTGGTTCATACCAACAATCATAAAAAGTAGCAATCCGTTTACAAACTTCCCACCCGTTAAGATCGCTCAACTCAGAACAATATCCCCCTAGTCTTTCATAGGTTTGCCGACGAACAACTATTGCCGAGGGTCTCAACGGATTTGTCACTACAATCTGTGACAGCCAATCTTGAATAATACCTCTGTCTTCTCCATACCAGTCAAAAATATCACCTTGGGAAAGAAATACCCCTTTTTCGTCAATATTATCAAAACCTGTGAAAGCTGCTCCAACAGAATCCGAACAATCTTCTAGACTCTCCTTGAGTTGGGAATAAAAACCAGGAAGAACGTAATCATCATCATGAAGTATGTGAATCCATTGCCCTCGACTGAGTGTAATCCCTGTATTATGGTTTCCCGCTAACCCAATATTTTGCGAATTCCGGTAGTAGCTTACTATACCTCTGCCAATAGAATTCACTAGATCGAAGAGTGGCGGCGTACTGGCATTATCCATTACCAGAATTTCCATTTCTTCTTCTCCAGTCCATTGTGCTAAAACACTAGCTAGACATTCGAGAAGATAGTCAGTACGTTTATATGCAGGAATCACCACACTCCAGAATGGCCTCTTTTTTTCACTAGCCACAACGGCTGGAATCTTGGGAAACTTATAGTTTCTCACAATTACTTCCTCTTGAGGAAGCTCCGGTGTAATCGGCACTTCCTGATGTTTGTCGGTTTCTGCATCAGCTACAAACGCTTTGAGGTAGTGGGGATTGGTGAGCTTCAACCCTTGCTGATAGGCAGATATTGCCTCTGGTAACTTGTTTTGATCTTGGTAAATTTTGCCTAATTTGAAGTAAATTTCTCCGTTGTGAGGATAGAGTTCTAATATTTTTTGATAAGAGGTTACTGCCTCTTCAAAATCACCTTGTTGTTGAAGCGCCATTCCCAAGTTATAGTGAGCATCGAGCAAATCAGGCTGTAAAGCGATCGCAACTCGATAGTAAGCCACAGCAGTCTTTAAATCTTTTACTTGGTGCCGATTTCTGCCTAACTCATTGTTTAACGCCCCGTATTGAGCCTGTTGTTGGGAAGAAAGCTTTCCTTGGGCGTGCAATGCGTTACCTAAATTCACTTCAGCTTCAATACAGTTGGGCTGTAACTCTAATGCTTTTTGATAGCAAGCAACTGCCTCTTCCCATTTGCTTTGTAGTTGTAAGGTATAACCAAGGTTATTATAAAGTGGCGCTGAGTCTGTCTTTAGTGCTATGGCTTGCTGATATGCTTCCACCGCTGCTGGTAACTGACCTTGGGCTTGATATAAATTACCTAGACTGAACCAAGCCTTGACGGAGTTGGGCTGAATCTGGAGGAGTTCATTCAACAACTGTTCAGCATTTTGGAACTGACCGACCTGCTGTGCCAGTATGCCTAACCCATATAAAGCTTCTGGGTGGTTAGGCTCTTTTTCCAAAATCTGACGGTACAGTTGTTCGGCTTTGGTTAAATCATTGGCTCTATAATGTTTCGATGCTATTTGGAGAGATTCAGTAATTGTTGTCATTTTAAGTATTTTTATGATTTATTACTCCCAGTTTGCTCATTTTCTAGGCAGTTATAAAAAAGACGTAAAGTAAAAATAAGGGTTATAACGTTTGTCCCAGATTGCGATCGCTATTATCCAAAAACCTGATTTTTCCCAAACGCTTATTTCTACGTCATTTACCAATTTCTCTAACTTCAAAAAAATGGGCTAACTCCCAGTATTTAGTTAAGGTTTTGACTATCTAATTATCGAGGGGCAAAGAGATCAACCTGAAGGCGATCTCATCCCTCACAGGGGTGGCAATATCGGTTCTCAGCCAAGTAAATAACTCTGCCAATGACTCAGCAGACCGATCGATTTTGAGAATCTCTTCAAGTGTGCGAAAAGCGCCAGTAAGATGACCAGCCTTGAGAGGAACTTCTGTATCTGCTAAACAACTAATGAAGTAATGTTTACGTGATTGTGCTGTAATTTCTGCACAAAGATCGGCTGGAAGATAGCTTTCAGAAATCTCAATAGAACGACGGATAGATGCTACCCGATCTCCAGATAAGGAAAGTTCAGTTCTCATACTTTGGGAATGCACGCGATAATGAACCAAAATTTCTGGCTCATACCACCAATCATAGAAGGTGGTAATCCGTTTATAGAGTTCCCAGTCGAGAGTAGAGGTTAATTCTGGATGATATCCACCTAGCCGTTCATAGGTTGTTCGACGAATCACAACAGCAGGTGGATTCAATGGGTTTGCTACACCAACATATAGCAATAAGTCTGAAACTATACCTTTATCTGTGCCGTATAATTGTTGGCGGAAAGTAATTTCTCCTGTTTCATTGATATTTTCATAACCTGTAAAAGCTGCTCCAACGGAATCTGGACAACTTTCGAGACTCTGCTTGAGGCGAGCATAAAAACCTGGCAACACATAGTCATCATCATGAAGTAAGTGAATCCACAATCCTCGACTATTAGTAACTCCTGCATTCCAAGTTCCCTGCTGTCTGAGATTTTGCGGATTGCGGTAATAGCGTACTACTCCTCGCCCGATCGCATTTACTAGTTGATACAGAGGTGGCGTACTTGCATCATCAATCACGAGAATTTCCATTTCCTCAATACCTGACCATTGAGCTAGGACACTGACTAAGGACTCTAGTAGATAGTCAGGACGTTGATATGCAGGAATAACCACACTCCAAAAAGGTCGCTTGTCTTCCGTTTCTGATACTGGAGGGATTAGTGGAAAGTAATACTCACCTATTTGCACCTCTCCTTGAGGAAGTAGGGGAGTTGCTGATATCTCTTCTTTGTTTTCTTGGATAGCTGCAAATACTTTAGCATAATGTGGATTAATTAGCTTTAACCCTTGTTGATAAGCAGAAATCGCCTCTGTTAAATTATTCTGCTGTTGGTAAATTTTGCCTAAATTCAGGTAAACTTCTCCATAGTTGGGATTAAGTTCCAAGAGGTTTTGATAGGATGCGATCGCCTCTTCTAATTCTCCTTGTTCTTGCAGCGTCAAAGCCAAGTTATAATGGGCTTCTAACAAATTTGTTTGTAGTGCGATCGCTTGCTTGTGACAAGTAACAGCATTTTTCAAATCCCCTGCTTTTTTCCGGGTAACACCCAATTGATTATTTAATTGTGCATAGTAGATTTTTTGATTGCTGGAGAGCTTACCTTGAGCGTGTAACGCATTGCCCAAATTAGTCTCTGCTTCGATAAAGTCTGGCTTTAAGTCTAAAGCTTTTTGATAATAGTTAATTGCTTCTTCAAATAATCCTTGTTGTTGCAGAGTATAACCCAAGTTGTTGTAAATTGGTAGTGAGTTAGGTAATAAAACTAAAGCTTGCCGATAAGCTTTCTCTGCTTGGGAAAACTGTTCTTGAACCAAATGCAAATTACCTAAACTGAACCAAGTTTTAACAGAATCTGGTTGAACTTGTGAAGCCGCACTTAGCCACTGTTCAGCAATTTCAGGTTGCCCCATCTGCTGCGCTAACATTCCCAAACCATATAAAGCTTCAGGGTTATCAGGTTGTTTTTCCAGAACTTGACTATATAGCTGTTCCGCCTCCAGTAAATTATTGTCTCGTTGCTGTTGAACTGCTAGTTCGAGGATTTCAGCTACTTCTGTTTGATCTAGCGATTCAGCTTCATCCTTGTCACCTGACTGATGCGTTTGCACCGCAATTTGAATAAGAGATTTAACTCTAGATTCTGAAATGTTTGTATTATTCATAACTATGTAGTACTTATAACTATATTTGAATTGGATATTATATTGTTATAGATTACTATAAATTCAGAACATAAGTGATAACTATCAATAAAATTCTTTACCTATTTTTACCTGTTTATAAAGCAAGTATATTTAGTTAAGATTAGTTAAGATAAGGGAGATATTTTGTCAACAGTATGGGCGAGAAATAAACCTGAAGTTAGCGATAAAACATTACCAACTCAAGTAATTTCAGTGCGTACACCATAGGGGTTCCTGTTGGCAAAATCTCTCCCAGAAAAGGTATCGAAATTTTCTTGTGCAATCAGATTTTTTACTCACCTGATTGTTTTGACTGAGATGCTTGTAAATCAGAGTCTGTTAGGAAATGAAACGAGCAATTAGCTTTAAGCAAATTATATTACCGAGATGATATCACTTGCACTCACGTTTGAAAATAGTATGCTTTGTTGAGGATTATTAAAGAGAGACGAAGAATTTAAGGTGAGAAGAGCGCCATCGTCGGTATCTGTTATGTTGCTTCGACTTCCCCAGCCATTTAATACAAGCTTATCAACACCAACCTGGAAATCTTGAATAACATCAAAGTCTTTTTTAAAGAAGGTATCGCTACGTTTGAAAGTAAATGTGTCATTACCATCGCCACCAACTAAGACATCATTACCACTACCACCATAGAGTGTATCATTGCCTTTACCGCCATAGAGTGTATCATCGCCATCGCCACCATCTAGCGAATCATTACCTTGGCCGGCGTCGAGGTTATCATTACCTTTTTTTCCAGATAGCTTATCATCCCCCAAGCTGGCATAAAGTTTGTCCGCCCCGTTGCTTCCCGTCAGATTATCCTTCCGAATCGTGCCATAGATAACATCTCTACCCAGGTTGCCGATTAAAGTATCTCCTGCCAATTCAACAGAACTAGTATTAATTTTGACTATAGTTAAGTTGGTATTGCGCTTAAAATTCCGTTCATAAGTCCCAACAGCATTACCATCCAAGAAGTCACTACCATTGTTGCCATTAATATCAGAATCTTTATCACGACTGTCGATTGTGACATTGCCACTACGACCAAATTTTAGATCCCCGATTTTATCGGAGGAGACTAATTTCCCCTGGATGCCAAAATAATCTAAAACTCTAGCCCTGTTAGGATTTGTGGTATCTAATACCAAAAAAGTGGTTGTAGACTGAGCCTTGTTATATTCAACGTCAGGATTTTCAATTTCTTTAGCTGCCAATGCTAAATTTGCTGAAAAATCAAAAGAGAAGCTTTCATTACGACCAACTGCAAAACTAGCAAGTATCTTTGCTTCGCTGTTAGAAGTACCTTCAAACTGACCACTTAATCCAACGACAGCAGCCTGAGTGAAAAGTGATGAAAAAGTTGGATCAAAACTTGCTTGAGCCTCCGCAATAGCAGCAGTTACGCCACCTTTAACTAATGTATCTGCCTGGGTAGCAGTTAAAATGCTTGCAGCACCTTCACTATAGTTAGAAAAAGTAGCATCCCCTTCAGCGGTAGCAAAATTAGGGCTAGGATCGGGCTTGGGATCGGGACTATTATTGAGATTAGTTCTACCATTGAAAGAAAGTAACTTTAGAGGTGTCAGTCTTAGACTTACTTTTGATGCCATAAAAAACCTGTGTTGATTTTGTAAGTTAACAAATTTGCGCGTAAATATTCAGAGAGGAATCCTCTCCTAATTTACGAGCTAAATCTATCGATAGCCCTATCAAACTGTCAGCTTTTGTCTAGGATTTGCTTTGCTTTTAACAGCACTTTTAAATAGCTTAATTGACTATTCCAAGCTGAACGTGGAAGCAGTGGTATTTTCTCTAAATCTTGAGATGGTAATGACTTAAGGTCAGTTTTGTTCTCTGAAATTGTGTTAATTTCTGAATTTTCTGCCATGATTTATTATCTCACTAAAGAGTAAGAAAATTCGGGTTCTTGTTGCCAACTTTCCGACCAGTGAATGCTGTCAGCAGTAAAGTGTAATCGGTCGTTTGCTGGCAAGAGAGTATCTGTAGTCTCGACAATTAGCTCAAATTCACCATTATCAAATGGCAATCCTTGCGCCTTGACTTTGGGAACTACACGCTCTCTCCTACCTTGTTTGGCATGAACAAGAGCGCGATGATGACAGTAAGGATTATTACCTCTCTTATTAAAGAAAACATGGGCAGTCCAACTGCAACCCCCACGACAAAGTTCAGCATATTCGCAGGTTTTACAGAAACCCCACAGGTGTTTTGTCCCTTCAGGTGTTCCTGCTCCTAGATTGAAGCGTAGTTCTTCTGCCCCCTCGATAATATCATGCAAGGTATGTTCTCGAATGTTACCACCTGTATAGGCAGTAGTCGGCAGTGAGGGACAACCTTTAATCGCTCCGTCAGCTTCAATTCCCAAGGTTGAGAGTCCTGCACCGCAACCTTGCCAAAATGAGAAATCATGCTCCTTTCCCCGTCCCCGCAACAGTCGTTCATAAGGGCCGTAGTAACCAATGTTATTTCCCGCCTGAAGTTGCACACCTTCTTGGTAAGCACGACGCGCCACACGGGCAAGCATGGGGTAGATATCTAACAGTTCATGGGGTTGGAGGAGGATATCTGCGTTATCGGCTGCATTCCCCATTGGTACAGTTAATTGAACTTGCCAAGCACGGGCACCGACATCACGGATGCACTCATAGATGCACGGAAATTCTGGCGCTGACAGGCGGTTAATTTGGGTATTGCAACCAAAAGAAATACCTACTTCTCGCAGATGACTCATGGTCTTAAATGCATATTTCCAAGAGCCTTTCTTTCCCCGCAGGCGGTCATGAGTTGCTTCTAAGCCATCAATAGAAACAGAGACTGTACGAATTCCCGCTTGCTTCATTTTTTGGGCGGTTTCTAACGAAATGCCATAGCCGCCTGTAGTCATACCACATAACATTCCTGCCTCGTTGATAGCTTTGGCAATTTCCAGCCAGTCTGGACGCAGAAATGCTTCACCACCAATGAGAGTAACTTCTTTAATTCCAACTTCTGCCATCTGGTTGACGAGATCCAAAGCTTCTTCTGGGGAAAGTTCGTTGGCGCGCTCATGTCCTGCACGGGAACCACAGTGACTACAAGCTAGATTGCACTTTAAGGTAATTTCCCAAACTGCGTAGCTTTTGCGGTGATATGTCATAGGTTAACTCTCAATCTCAACCCTCAAAATAAACTAACGCATTCTATTTCTTCATCGTTTTATCGGGTTATTGTACTTTTGTTGAACTAACAACTGCTCCATATAACGCTTGTACAGGTGGGTCTATTGCTTGACAGGGAAGCGGCCATGGCTTTGGATGTGGTTTAGGAATCCATTTACATTTACTTGATGGTTTTCCACCTTCTTCGGGAGGTAAGACTATAGCTCCATACAATGGTTGAGCGACTGTGTTTGTAAGCCCGCCAAAGGCTCCCACTAATTCCTCTTCACTAAGGTCGTCAAACTGACCTAATTCTTTTAATTCCAATATTTTAATGGAGGCTGTTTCAAATTCTTCTTGAGAAAAATTATAGCCACCTTCTTCCATTACTTTTCTCACTTCCTCAATCTTTTCACTCATTAATCGGGAGTAAAAAGTTTCGTCTTTGACTATTCTGATGAGGAATTCTTTAACTTTCTCAAAAATTGTTAGTGACATAATTGTTGCTGTTTTATTATGATGATTGATTGTATTTTTTGTTTAAGTTTAGATTGATGGCAGTTGGCGATCGCGTGAAGTAACCTGTTTAGCCAGAAAATTTTAGTGAGTAAACTTGTGTAACTTCTTATTGCTGGGTTTGGTAAATCTCTCCTAATTTCGTGTTGGCTTCCTGGTGTTGGGGATTGAACTCCAAAGTTTTTTGATAGCAAGCGCTCGCTTCTTCTAGCTTTCCTTGTTCTTGCAGTACCACCCCCAAGTTATAATGGGCTTCTAGCAAATCAGGCTGTATTGCGATCGCAGTTCGATAGTAAACAACAGCAGTTTCCCAGTCAGCTGTTTCTTGGTGGGCAATACCCATCTGATAATTCAATTCTGCGTAATAGGCTTGTTTCTCTGGTGAAAGCTTCCCTTGGGCAAACAGCGCATTCGCTAAATTGATTTCTGCTTCTATGCAGTTGGGCTGAAATTCCAGAGCTTTTTGATAAGATGCGATCGCATCCTCCCACTTATCTTGTTGTTGCAAGGTGTAGCCCAAATTGTTGTATATTGTCCCTGCATCTGGTCGCAATGCAATAGCTTTTCGGTAAGCGGCTTCAGCTTCTGGTAACTGTCCTTGGCCTTGGAGCAAATTGCCTAAACTAAACCAAATTTTCACAGAGTTAGGCTGAACTTGCGAAGCTACACTCAAATGCTTCTGAGCTTCCTGCAACTCACCTTTCTGCTGTGCCAGCATCCCTAAACCGTATAATGCTTCTGAATAGTCTGGTTGTTTTTCTATCACCTGACGATATAGCTGTTCGGCTGTGTCTAGACGATTAGCTCGATGATCTTGAAGTGCAAGTTGAAACAATTCAGCAACTTCTTCGGCGTTAAATTGTCTTGGTTTATTAACCAGTTGCAAAATAAAATCTTCCAGCGCTCTGACTGGCTTTAAATCGCCATATAACTTATGTTTATTTTCTGCAACTTGTTGGGAAATATATTGCCGATATTTAGCATCTTTCCCCAGACGGATGGCAATTTGGACGTATTCTGATTTGTTTGAAGCGATCGTCTCTTCGATACCCATCATCTGCAAAATTGCCAGAGAATGCCGCGATCGCATCAGCTCTCCTGGTAAAGTGACGATCGGAATATTATAAGCAATAGATTCGAGCGTGGAGTTACATCCAGACCAACCAATACTATCTAAAAAGACATCTGCTAAAGCTGTAGTCCCAGCAAATTTATTATTATTCAGTGTAGACAAAAATAAACAGTGATTTTGATAATCTAACCCTAATGCTGCAAAAGCATGGTTTAAGCGCTGACGAAATACTTCTGTAATCTCTTCACTTGAGTTTTTAATAAATACAAATTTAGAATTTTCTAATTCTTTAGCAATTGAAGGAAAAACATCATCATGATTGGGCAAATATTTATATAATGATTGACAACACCAGAAGAAAATATCATCCTCTTTTAAACCTATATCTGGTTTCTTAATTTCTTCGGGTTGAATTGCTAAAGGTGTATAATGAATAGATAAATTGGGTAATTTAACTAATTTTTCTGTATAATATTCTTGAGCATTTTCTGGTTCCATTAAGTCACTGCTCAAGTAATAGTCAATTGTCGGGAGTCCACTAGTCTCAGGGTGTCCCCAAGATGTCATTTGAATTGATGCTAATCTCAGACAACCCAGTTTGAGCGTCATTGGATCCATACCAAATTCTGGGAAAATCAGAATATGTAATTTATCTTTTTTGATTAAGTCGCACCATTGTTCGGTTGAGCGAACACCTTGGACAAATTTATCAAAAGCCTTGGTGGCACTTATTGTTGAGTAATCTGTTTCGTCTTCGGTATAATAACCAAATAATTCAAATTCGCTTCGGTCTATATTGTCTACCCAGCCTTTAATAGGGATTTTCCAATTAGAATGACTAGATAAAAACCCAGAAACAATACCAATACGAACCTTTTGATTTTTATCTAAATTTGGTAGAACCAGCGGCTGGCTATTTTGGGGATAGCGACTCGACATAATCTGGAAAATCATTTCCCCATAAGTTCGCTGTAAATCTCGGTCATTTAAGCCTTGATATGTCAAATAAAAAGGCTGAAACGTTCCTATAGCCTCAGATGCTTTTGCGCGTTCTTCCTGATTAGTTAATTCATAATATTTAGCTAAATTTTGCAAATACTGTTGATACTGATTTCGTCTGAATGCAATTTCATCAACATTAGAATAGATAATTGGTAGTTGGCTTATACAAGCACCAAATTTAGCTAGATCGTAGTTTGGTGTCACTTTGGCGGCTTGCTCAAATGCCTGGATTGCCGCTTCTGTTTTGTTAGCATTGCTCAATGCTATTCCTAAGTTGTAATATATGTAGTCAATATCGGGTCGAATTTTAATAGCTTTTTGATATGATTTTATGGCGGCATCAAATTTATTTTGTTCGCTTAGGATATTTCCTAAGTTGTTATAGGCGATTACAAAATCAGGTTGAATGCTTAAAGCTTTTTCGTAAGCTTCTATTGCTTCTTCAAATTTTCCTTTTTCCTCGAAAAGACACCCTAAATTGTGATAGGCGTGAAGATAGTCTGGTTTAATTTTTAGTGCTTGTTGGTAAGAATTGATGGCATCATTGAATCGCCCTTGTTTTTGGAGTACTTCTCCTAAACTAGTATAAGATGATACCAAATTTGGCTGCAATGCAATAGCTTGGCGATAATATAATTCTGCTATCTTGAAATCGTCTACCTGTTGCTTACCTAAAGCAAACTGCTCACTCAACTCTGCGTAATAGACTTGTTCTTCTGGTGACAGCTTTCCTTGAATGTGGAGAATATTACTGATATTGATTTGCACTTCTATGCTGTCAGGGAGAATTTCTAGTGCTTTTTCATAACAAGCGATCGCTTCTTCTAGTTTACCTTGTTGTTGTAGAGTAAACCCCAAGCTGTTGTGTATTGCCCCTACTTCTGGCTGTAATTGCAAGGCTGCTTGAAAAAATTGTTCTGCATTTTGATATTGTTCCCGTTGCTGCGCCAGCAGACCTAATCCATATAATGCCTCTGACTGCTTGGGATCTTCATCTATAATTTGACGATAAATCTCTTCGGCTTGGGCGAAGTGCTTGGTTTGGTGATATTGACTTGCGAGTTGGAGAGCATCAGGAATTGTGGTCACGTCGCTTTGCTCCAAATTCAAAATTAATAATCCCCATAAATCAACTTAGGAGCTTATATCCTTTTATTTATGGGCTATAATTTATACAATCTTTTTATTTAAAATGTTTTTTGTTTCTATATCTGCAAGGAACTTAATCTTTTGAAACTTATAACTGATATCGATTGATATTATGTCTGCTTGATTACTTCTTAAAATTAATTAAAAAGAATTTTACTCTTCTCTACTTTCGGGGGTCTACGAGAAGCTTGAGGCTACGGTAAAGTATTTCTGTTATGACTATTAGCCCAGAGTTTTAATTCAGGGCAGGCAAACAACACAAACTACAAACTGGGTTGAGGAATAAATGTTGTAAGTTGTAAAATTTTATTGCGAAAACAATTATTTAAGACCAAAAGATGTATTTTGGGTAAAAGCCGAAGGCTCAAATGAGCAAAGAGCCTTCGGCGATTTATCAATATACTAAGCTTTCGAGCCTAACTCTACTTGCAGAAGTTAATACTTTTTGTAAGTAGAGTTTAACTATTACTACTGGGTACTACTTCTAACCCTTAGTAATAGCAAGGCTGGATGATTGAGCACTAGCACTAGTTGCAGTGGTGACAGCGCTAGTAAAGGTTTCAGCTATATTCGTAGTGCCGCCCTTTGCATCTGCAACTGCATCTGCAACTGCTTTGTTGAAGAATTTCGGCTTCTTATAGTTGGGCTTGTAATAGTTGGGCTTGTATTTACCACCACCAATAATTTCTTCTGAGGTAATTTCCAAGTAGTTCAGATCAGAAATGATCATTTGAGTTCTCCTAAAATTTGTAACTGTTGTTGGGAATATTTGGTCTAACCAACTTGTTTCGTTTGGCTATATATCTAATATACTTTATTCCTCAAAAAAGTCAATGCTTTTTTGAGGAATTTATGATTAAAAAAACTAATGTATTTATGTTTAAAAAGCATTATATGTATTCCTATCTAAAGTTAGAAAAAACTGCATGACAAATTTAAGCAGGAATTAAAGTAATTGCTGCCCAGCAAGAGTTGTAGCGATTTAATTTAATTTTTAAGTAAAGCAAAAGCAGCACTTTGTAGATATATTCACAAAACACTAAAAAAGAAAAGCTATTAAGTTTTGAAGTAAATAAAACCTGTATCTGCAACATTTTTGAAGACTAGAGAAATCTATCCTAATTTAGGGTAGATACTTAGCGAGAAAAACATTTGAAAACTCCTACATTATTTAGTCTTGGTAAATAACATATCTCTTAATTCCTCTTGTGAACCGTCTGAGTCTATTTGAGTAACTATTTTCATCGTGGTGATTTGTTGCTTTAACCAATCAGAAAAGGATTCTGTAATGATTTTTTGGCGCAACTGTTCATCTAATTGGGGTTGAATGACTTCTTCCACCCAAATTAAATACGCTCCCTTGGGAGTAGTTATCGGTTTGAGAGCTTCTGGTGGTGCAGCAGCAAAGACAGCGGCTGCAATCTCTGGACGAAAATCTTTGCGGTATCGGAGTCCTTTGTATCCATAAGCACGACGGGCTTCTGGTTCTGAGATATATAGACGAGCAATATCTGGAAAATTGATTTCGCCTTCTTCTAGGGCATAAAAAAGCTCTAAAGCCAAGTCTCGATCCTCGAAGACAACTTCGTAGGTAACGGCGGCGATATAATCTAGCTGATGTTCGTAAAAGTGCTTTTCCAGCTGATTGGAAAATAGATGATTCGCTAACTTCCGCGAAAGGATGTTGTTATAGGCTAATTCTTCAAACTGATCCACAGAGAGGTGGTGTTTTTCTAGCCATGACCAGGTGTCTTTAGCTTTGACAAGCTTCTTGGCGAACCTTAAGTTATCTCCTTCTTGCTGTAGTTCTTCTGGCGTGACTGTAATTCCTGCCGCTTGAGCAGCTTCAGTAATAATACTTTGCGATGCGATCGCTTCCACAACAGCAGGTATCTGACAGGAGAGTTTAAGACTGTGAATGATATCTGAGGTGGAAATAGTCAGATTGTGGGGCATAACATGATATCTCCAATTAATTAAGCGGATTGGGGATTGGGCATCGCTTTGGCTTTGCTCAGGGCAGGTGGCACGGGGCATTAATTATTCCTCCAATCTCCCTTGTCCTATTTCCTGATTTCGATACCTTTAACTACATCTCCAAACCACCCTTTTTCAGTTTTTTGAACGGATCTAGAACAAAGTCAATTACTCGCCGTTGACGAATGATGACTTCAGCATTTGCTGTCTGACCCGCACCTAATGGAATACGTTTGTTACCATTTTGGACATATTGCTGGTCTAAAGTGATTTCTAACTCATAGGTTTCGATGTTGCCTTGGGGTGTTTGGCTAACTTTCGAGTCAGGCGAGATCCAAGTAACTTTCCCTTGCACGATGCCATACTCTTGGAAGGGATAGGCATCAAACTTGACTTTTACTGGCATTCCTAACTTCAAGAAACCGCTATCCTGATTAGGCATATTTGCTCTGAGTACGAAGTCTGTTTTTGTGGGTGCAATTTGGGCAATCCTTTGACCGACTTGTACCACCGCTCCTGACTTAGTGGTGGGTAATTCAAAAATCACCCCATTAATCGGCGATCGCACTACACGCTGCTGAATTTGCAATCTTGTA
Organism: Nostoc sp. 'Peltigera membranacea cyanobiont' 210A; assembly: GCF_002246015.1. Lineage (GTDB taxonomy): Bacteria > Cyanobacteriota > Cyanobacteriia > Cyanobacteriales > Nostocaceae > Nostoc. Next base: position 87,384 of record NZ_NOLJ01000003.1, on the reverse strand, counting down.
GATATAAGCTGGCTTTTAGTTTGAGCGATTTCTGATTGCGTTGCTGTTATTTGTGCCTGTATATCTTTTAGCTGCTCCTGATTTTTCATTACAGCTAGTTGTCCGGCTTGCGTGGCACTTTTAGAACTACTTTGTTCTTCTTGCAGTCGGAGTTTTGCTTGTTTGATATCAGACTCCAAGGTTTTGATAGTTACCTGATAACTATTTAGCTCTTGGGCTAAACGCAATTGAGCTTGTTTTATATCTGATAGAGACCTGTTATAGAGTCGTTTGCTTTCTTGTTCTTCTTTTTTGAGTTCATCAACTTGGGTTGCAGAAACTGCGCCATCTCGAACGAGTTTGCTAAAGCGTTCAACTTGCTTAGAATCTATACTCAAACGGGCTTCAGCCGAGCGCTGATCGTCGCGAGTGGTGTCAATCTGCTGCTCTGCTTGTTTAACTAATGATTGTTTTTCTAACTTTTGGAGGTTATAGCTACTGAGTTTGGCATCCAGGTTTTGCTGCACCTGGTTAACTTGAGCCATTTTTTCTAATTCTTGGGATTTATTTTGTTGTTCTAAAAGACTCGTTGACATTAAGAGTTGATTTTTCAGCAATTCCAGTTGGGATTGCCGATTTTGTAGCCCTTGCAATTTGCTCTGGACTTGTTGGAGTTCCGTTTGTAGCAACTCAGAATCCAGTTCCAGTAAAACCTGGCCGGCTCTAACTGTATCTCCTTCTTTAACTGTAACTGCTTTGACACTTCCAGCAGCTTGAGCGTCTAATTTTTGAGTTGCGCCTTTAGGTTCCATACGCCCTCTGGCGCTACCAGTTTCATCTACTTTCGAGAGAATTGCCCAAGGCAAGAATAGGCTAGCAAAGGCAATGAGCGAATACAACAAACCACGAGTCCAAATTCGAGGTAAGGCATTGAGTAGTTTTTCTGTACCGTAGTACAAATCTTGACTTTCATTGTCTGCCTCTGTCTGCTCGTCAAATACCGATTCCTCTTGCTGTTTGTAACCTTGATATTTATCTTGCTCATCTGGGGGAAGTGGGGACGATCTATTGGGATGTGGCATGGTTTTTTTCCGGTAACAGTAGATGGGGAGTGGGGGAGAAATCAATTCAAAATTCAAAATTCAAAATTGTTTACGCAGAGTCTCGTCGAGAATAAAAAGACTGCCCAATACCCCATCAACTAACTTGAGAGAGTTGTTGTTGATTCAGGTAGTAATAATGACCTTTTTTAGCGATTAATTCGTCGTGAGTACCGCTTTCTACCAAAATACCTTGATCTAAAACCAGGATTAAGTCCGCGTTGCGGACTGTAGAGAGGCGATGGGCAATAATTACACTTGTGCGTCCTTTAAGAATTGTTTTGAGGTTGTTTTGAATAATCCGTTCTGATTCTGAATCTAGGTGACTAGTGGCTTCATCAAACAGTAATAACCGAGGATTTCCGAGCAAAGCACGAGCAATTGCTAGGCGTTGGCGCTGTCCACCAGACAGCATTCCGCCGCTTTCACCAATTTCGGATTCGTAACCCATCGGTAATTTTTGAATAAATTCATCGGCTCCAGCATATTTTGCTGCTTGGATAATTTCTTCTGAAGAAGCATTTGGATAAGCAATCGCAATGTTTTCGCGAACAGTTCCACCAAACAGAAAAGTGTCTTGGTCTACAACGCCGATTTGGGAACGGAGCGATCGCATAGATACACTGGTGATATCGTTACCATCAATGAGGATTTTGCCATCTGTCGGTGGGTATAAACCCAAAATCAATTTACTGAGAGTTGTTTTTCCAGAACCGCTGCGTCCTACGACTGCAACCATCTGTTCTGGCTTAATTTCAAAGTTGAGATTTTCTAATACGTTAGTGTCACTTTCTGAGTGATAACGAAAGGTAACATTCTGAAAACAAATGTTGCCGCGGAGTTTACCCAACGACTTGCGGGGTTTAGTTTCTAAGTCTTCTTCTGGTTCCGCCTCCAACACATCATTAATACGTTCAGTGGAAATCACTATTTCCTGTAATTCATTCCACAGCAAAGCCAGTCGCTGGAAAGGACTCAAAACGTTACCCACCAACATATTGAAAGCAACTAATTGTCCAATAGTTAGTTCGCCATTAATTACCTGGGTTGCTCCATACCACAGCAATGAAGTATTTACAAAGGTGTGGATGACGCCACTGATAATTTGCAAGCGATTGTCAATTATTTGAGCATTAAAATCTTTTTTGATTAAATCATTTAGCAGTTCTTCCCAACGCCAACGCACTGTCTGTTCAATTGCTAATGAGCGGACGGTACGAATTCCGCTTAGGGATTCTATGAGATAGCTTTGTTCTTTGTTAGCTGCATTAAAAATATCTCTGGAGATGCGGCGCAAAATACTTGTGCTGGCCAGCGCCAAGATAAAAAATGGCGGTACAGTACACAGCACGAATAATGCCATCCGCCAGCTATAGGAGAACATCAAAGCCAGATAAACCACTAATGTCAGCATATCCAACACAATCGAAAGTGTCTGACCAGTCAGGAAGTGCTGAATTTTCTGGTTTTCTTGGATGCGCGAGATTATATCTCCAACGAAACGCGACTCGAAATAAGCAAGGGGTAAACGGAAGGTATGTTTGATGAAGCCTACGAGTAAGGCGATACTAATGCGATTAGCAGTGTGAAATAAGAGATATTGCCGTACACCGTTGACAGCAACACCAAACAACCCAAAAACAATCATTCCCAAACCAATGGCGTTTAAGGTTGGAACACTGCGTTGCACAAGTACTCTGTCGAGCAACAACTGGGTAAATACTGGCGTTACTAACCCAAATAATTGAATGACTATCGAAGCTATGAAAATTTCTAGCAGTGTTCGATAGTGAGGTTTGACTAACTCAAAAAATTTCCAGAAACTTCTACTTTCGTCCTTAGCACTTTTTAGTAGAGCTGTCGGTTGCAGTAACAATGCATAACCAGTCCAACCTGCTTGAAATTCAGCTTTTGTCAGACTGCGTTGACCAAGAGCCGGGTCGCATACAATCACCCGCTTTTTGGTGATTTCATAGACAACAATAAAGTGTTTACCTTCCCAGTGAGCAATTGCAGGTAAAGGTTGTTCTGCTAATTTATCAAGAGTAGCTTTCACTGGACGGGTGGCAAAACCCAGGTATTCTGCTGTTGCTGCCATAGCCTTTAAGGATGCACCGTTACGGGTGACATTGGTCATATCCCGTAGGCGATTGATACTAAAATGTTTGCCCCAATAGTTACCAATCATCACCAAGCAAGCAGAGCCACAATCAGCTGCACTTTGTTGGGCATAGAAGGGATAGCTTTTGGTAATCCGTTTCCACCAATGCCCCATTTGTACTTTCGGGCTGGGAAAGTAAAAACGTGATTTTTTTGTTGGCTGTTGTTGTGACTGCTTCTCTCTTTGGGGAAAAGGAATAATTTTAGATTTTGGAGATTGAAAAGTTTTTTCTTTAGCACCCAGTCCCCAGTCCTGAGTTTCCAATCCCGTTCCGCTGACGCTCATGGCAAAAGCCCACTCCCCCAACTCCGGGAAGTATTCTAGTGCTGTTTGCATCTGGTCGTTTTTCAGAATGTAAACAATCGTTGGTTGCGTTGTTTGCCAATCTCCTTGTTTTGGTTGAGCAAAGATTGTACCTGGTGTCAAAGAATGGTCTTCAGAATGCCGCAGTTGACCTTTGTACAATAGCCACAACTGTGAATCTTGGGATATTTGTGAACTTACAGAGCCAGTTTCTAACTGGTGTCGCTCAAACAAAGATAAGGCTTTGAGCATTCCTGAAACTTGTGATGTATGGCGTGGGAATTGTGATACTTGACGACATAACAACAACAAATCCCAAAGTTCTGCCCGTGCAAATAGGCGATCGCGAATGTTAGGATACTTGTCTATCAACCTTTGCAATGCTTCTTGCCTGAAATAGCCAAGTTTCAAGCTTGTCGAAGCTCTAACTGCATAAGGACTAAAGTTAGCTTCGGGAAACAAGGTCAATTCACCAAAAACAGACCATGCACCAAAGGTAGTAATTAGATTCTCAGAGCTATCTAATAGTCGGACTTTACCTGTAAGAATAATGTATATACCAGGACTCGTCTGTGCAGATTGCCAGAATTGCTTTGCTGATGGCGGCTCCACAATCTCCATTTCTGCCAAGAAGTTCTCTAATTCTTTTTCTGAAAGTTTTGTACCCAAGGTATACAAAATTCTTTCACCCACATGTTGCTCAGAAAGCACTGGTGGCATTTTCTAATCTCCACAAAAAAATTTAGTTAGTTATCAGTCGGAATCCAATCAAAACTTCATTAAAAATATTATTTAATCCCGTATTTTCACCGAGGAAACTCTCAGCTTTATTAGAGTAGAGTTTAGAGAGAAATAGTATGGTAGTAAAGCATCTCTCTTTTACATACAAGGTATTTTTCTTGAGTGGGCAATCTACTTGTTGCAGCCAGTTCTTGATGTGCCAATAACTAGTGTAAATGCCAGAATATCTAGCTAGAGCCTTGTTTACCGACATTTAGCTTCAAGAGCAACTAACTGTATTGACAGACTCCACACAAATAAGGATTGCTCATTTTTGCAATCAGCAGTGGTTGTAAGTGATGATTAAGAGGAATTCTTTTCGGAGCATAATTTGCTATATGCAATAATAGCTATGCAAAGTATTTCATTTCTCAATCGAAAACTCTTGAAGTTTTTTCTAGTCCGGGACAATGTTATGGCTGAAAGTTAGCTTTCATCCTCTTGAACAAGACCTGAATCGGAAGAATTCTTAAAAGAATGTTTTCAGACATTCCTAACTTTTTAACAGCCTTGTCTTGACTTAAATGGTGTGACATAATTGTAGTTAGAAATTGCATTGAGTCGTAAATTATGTGAAAACGTAATTCATTGCAGTTGTGTGATCAAAGCCTGACAGCAAAAAAGCCACAACTACAAATCTGACTAACGTTGTAGTGTTAATCAGAAATTTACACAATGTGCAATTAGTTCCCGGCATATTCCCTAGTGCTTTGCGAGTCTAGGGGATAGTCTTCGGGATAGCCTCATCCTGATCGTGCAACCTGGAACAAAAGAGGATCTTCAGTAGGCTACAGAAAACAGAAGACTATAAAAACTATAAAGCTCTAAAAGCACATCGTAATTTTTGTTTAAGTAATATTTTACCAATTAAGCAAAACTCCACTTAAACAAATCTTGCTTAACCTTGCTTCGAGATTCCAGAATGGATCTTTTTCCAGCACTGCCTAGTATCTTTAAGGGAGCATCTAGCAAGTTATTTAACGTTTGTTTAACGTTTGTATTATACCTCCTATAGTGTAATAAATGCAAGTGACGAAAAGAGACTTGCAAACATCATCATATTTACATACAAACATGATATTTACATAATTAGCTTACACTCCTTAGCACTTAAATTTAGATATTTTAGTAGTTTCTTAATGTAAATTTTATGAAAAGTCACCTAATAGATGATTTTTAACAAAAAAAATATATTTCACAACCATTTATACATTAAATCTTTAAATAGCTAGGTGGCATAACATGATGGTAGCCATAACGGCGACTATTGTTTGCTTAAAGGTGATATTTAAGTTGTTTGAATTAGCTGTGAGGTAAAACACATTAATATTGTGATCCGGCACACACACTAGTTAACTACCTTAATCTTAGCATTTTTCCCATCAAGGGCATAGCAGCAATACATATTACAGCTTGATAGAAGTTGAGAAATAAGCATGATGTTTAAATGAGCCTATAGTTCAAAAAATGACAATAAATCGCAAATTCGTCTCTTAAAACCTAAGATTGCGATCCGATCAAGTCAAGTAGTAAATGGATAAATTGAATGGTGGTTATAGAGCCAGTGCCCTGATGAAATTGTGACACCATAGATTTGGTTAAATATAGGAAATCATCCATAGCGGTTCTCACTCAGATCGGGTAGATCGTCAAAGTTAAAAAATTTATATATGAAGTCCAGTTATACCTCAGTAGCAGAGGAACCGCTATAAAAGCAACCAATATCACCTTGGTTGCGATCGCCAATGCTGTTGCTGTATATTTATCCATTGGAAAATCTACTTGATGAGAAAATGATCCCTCTGTTATGTAGGGATCTTTATATTACTCTCAACAGAGAATATTTAAACGCTTGTTTCTCCGTGCTTAGTTCCAAATGCGGAGATTTAATTTGAATGACGGTTAGCTTAAAAGACCAGTAGGGAATTCAGTTCCTAAGTTGTGGAGCGATCGCTGAATTTTCTACTTGGCTTGCTCTATGAAAGGAGTTTGTGTCATACTTACAAAAACCACTAATTACTAAATATCGGTCGATTTTAAGTAGTATTTTCACGAGCGCTAGAAGTAATACAGTCTGGGTAATGAGGATTGGAGATTGAGGGGAGACTGCCGTCATGCGAAAAATTGATGTTCCTGCAAACTTGAGATGCTTCCATATTGAAAAACATCTCTGATTTAGTAGTACAGTGAATTACGAAGGAGTATTTATGTCACAGTTGGAGCAAGCAGTGCCAGACACCTTTGTAGCCCAAGGCTTAGAAACTCTCCCCAATATTTTCGACCGAGTTGAGGCTCTGGCTAAAGATTTTGCCACCCGTGCAGGGGCACACGATAGAGATGCTTCCTTTCCCTTCGAGAATTTTACAGCTTTGCATGAGGCAGGATTGCTCAACCTCACCATTCCGTGTGAATTCGGTGGCCAGGATTTGGGATTGGCAACTATCTGCCGGGTGATTGAAGGGATAGCGCGTGGCGATGCTTCGACCGCATTAGTACTGACAATGCACTATCTTCAACATGCTCATGCAGCCCGTAGCCGTCGCTGGCATCCAGAAGTATATAAGCGGCTGTGTCGTGAATCAATTGAAGGCATTGCCCTGCTAAATGCTGCCCGTGTTGAACCAGAGCTAGGAACGCCAGCGAGAGGCGGATTGCCAGCGACAATTGCCGAACGAACAGCAGAGGGCTGGCGTTTAACAGGACATAAGCAATACACCACAGGCAGTCCTATCCTCAGCTATTTTGTTGTTTGGGCACGGACAACTGAAGATGAACCACAAATTGGGAATTTTCTAGTTCCGCGCGATCTGCCAGGTTTGCGAATTGTCGAAACCTGGGATCACCTGGGGATGAGAGCTACGGGCAGCCATGACCTGATTTTAGAGAATGTATTAATTCCCTCAGAATATGCTCTAAATATCAACCCCATATCTGCTGCACCATCTTTTGATCCGCTGATTTCCACTTGGGGCAGTTTGACAATAAGTGCCTTATATCTCGGTGTTGCTAGTAGCGCGCGAGACTGGCTTGTTAAATATCTTTGGGAGCGCTCGCCTTCTAATCTCCAAGAGCCACTGGCAACTCTGCCACGCTTCCAAACTGCCGTGGGTGAGATGGAAGCACTCTTATTTGCTAATAATAGATTGATTTATAGTTTGGCTCAAGATATTGATAAGGGCAAATATGAGCCTAACGTAGGATTACAGGCACAGGCTGTTAAATATGTCACTACAAAAAACTCAATTCGTGCTGTAGAGATTGCCTTAGAACTAACTGGTAATCCTGGTTTATTAAAGAGAAATCCTTTAGAACGACACTACCGTGACGTTTTGTGCAGCCGTATACATACGCCGCAAAATGATGTTATTTGTCAGTCATTAGGGAAGTCGGTGCTGAAAATTAAGTGATTGGGGAGTAGGGAGCAGGGGAGCAGGGGAGCAGGGGAGAAGTATGCAGTAAGTTTTATCTCCTCTGCTCCTCTGCACCTCTGCCTCTTGTGCCCAATGCCCAATATTTAGTATCCTGCTTGCTTATCTACAATATTCCGCAAGGGCTGACCGTTTTGGTAGCGTTGAAGATTGTCGATAAATAGTTGTGCTATGCGCTCTCTCAGGCGTGGCGACAAGGCTGAACAATGGGGTGTGATAAAGGCATTCGGTAGCGACCATAAGGGACTTTCTGGTGGCAGAGGTTCGGTTGCAACAGTGTCTAATCCAGCACCCGCAATCCAGCCCTCACGTAGTGCAGTAAGCAATGCGGCTTCATCTACGATCGCACCACGAGCAATATTAATTAGGTAAGCAGACTGACGCATAGAGCGCAATGCAGCTTCATCAATCAAGCCTTTAGTTTCTGGAGTTAATGGTGTAGCAAGAACTACATAGTCTGCGGCTGGGAGGAGCGATCGCCACTCATCAGCACCCACAATTTTGTCAAAATTCGGTAGGGGTTCAGGATGGCGGCGACTACCCCAAACTGTGACTCCAAAGGCTTTAGCACGAGATGCGATCGCTTGGCCGATATTTCCTGTGCCAAGAATTAATAAAGTTGCGTCTGCCAACTCTTCGAGAAACACTCCTCTTACCCAAGTATGTTCATTCTGCAAAGTTTGTAATTTCCGCAGATTCTTGGCGTGATAGAGCATAAATGCCAGTACAAATTCTGAAATTGGGATTGCGTGAACCCCTGCGCCATTAGTGAGGATAATATCCTTTTGCAAAAAAGTTGGCGTGAGGATGTGATTCACGCCAGCACTTGGTGACTGTTGCCAACGTAGCGCGGGTGCTGCTGTCAGTACTTTGTCAAGGGTAGAGGTTTTCAGGTAAAATCCATTGACATAAATCTCTGCATCACTGACATCACCATCGAGATTACCTTCACTATCCACTTCCACGACATCTATATTAGATGGTAGGTGTGGCTCTATATCTGCAATGAGATGATCGGGTAAAATTAATTTCACCATTAGCTACTTCCTAATTCAATTTTGGATTTGGATTTTGGATTGTGCAACCCAATCGGCAGCACCTTTTCGTTTTTAATTTTTAATTGTTTAGTATCCTGCTTCTTTATCTACTACATTTCGTAACGGCTGACCAGCTTGGTAACGCTTTAGATTGTCGATAAATAGTGCTATTGAACGCTGTTTACTCTTGGGTGAATGGCCGGAAGTATGAGGTGTGATAAAGATGTTAGGGAGCGACCACAAAGGACTTTCTGGTGGTAAAGGTTCTGAGTTAACTGTGTCTAATGCTGCACCTGCAATCCAACCTTCTGTGAGCGCTTTTATTAATGCTGATTCATCTACTACGCCGCCGCGAGCAATATTAATTAGGTAGGCATGATTTGGCAGGGAACGCAATACAGATTCATCAATAAATTCTTTGGTTTCGGGAGTTAGGGGTGTTGCAATCACTACATAATCAACTCCTGGTAGGAGCGATGCCTACGGCGGTAAACTACGCCATTCATCAGCACCCACTACTTTATCAAAGTTTGGTAGCTCTTGGGGATGACGACGACTGCCAATAATTCTTAAGCCGAAGGGTTTAGCACGGGCGGCAATTTCTTGACCAATACCACCAGCGCCAATAATTAGCAAGGTTGCATCTGTCAATTCTTGGATGGCGAAGCCTCTTTTCCAGTGACGTTCAGCCTGTAAAGCATATAATTCTGGCAGGTGTTTGCCATGAGCCAGGATGTAAGTAATTACAGCAGAGAGGAAACTTGGGAGGTATTTTGAGTGTTCATAAATAATTTTTTATTGCTATAGGCAAGTTTTAATCTCGAAGTAGCCTATTTACCGTAGCTACCTCAAGTTTAATATTGATTGACTACAAAAAGCTTAAATTTCAACTACTCAACTGTAATAACTGGTTGTTTACCTGAGTATTATCATTGCTCATTACTCGTTCTAAAACAGCTTCTCTGATATTGATAAACACTTCGCTACTTCGATCTCGCGGGCGTGAAAGTCTCACAGGCAAATCCATAGAAATCTTTCCTTGATCAATCACTATCACTCGATCTGCCAACGCCACAGCCTCTTCCACATCGTGAGTAACCAAAAACGCAGTAAATCTTCGCTCTTGCCACAAGTTTTCAATCAAATGCTGCATTTCTTGGCGAGTTAGAGCATCCAATGCTCCCAAAGGTTCATCTAGTAACAACAAACGGGGCTGACTGGCTAACGCTCTGGCCAATGATACCCGTTGCCGTTGTCCTCCAGACAAAACATAAGGCCACTCATCAGCTCTATCTTTGAGTCCGACTTTATTGAGTACCCACAAAGCTTTTTCACGCCAATTACCTTCTAAGCCCAACCCTACGTTCTGAATAACGCGCTTCCAGGGCAGCAAGCGGGGATCTTGAAACATCACTGTTACAAAGCGGCTGAGTCTATGTAGTGGTTCTCCATCCAGTAGTATTCCACCTGAAGTTGCTCTATCTAATCCTGACACAAGACGCAATAAGGTACTCTTCCCACAACCACTTCGTCCAACAATAGCGACAAACTCACCTGCTTCAACTTCTAAATTCAGCGAGTTTAAAACAGTTTTATTGCCAAAAGCTTTCGTCAAATCCAAAATACTTAGTTGTGTACCCTGTACATTTGAACTCACTTGTAAAACCTCCTTTTGAGAACAATTGGAATTTAATTATTTGATGAGATGTTGAAGAAAGTAAACCACATTTAAAATCAAGATTTTTCAACCTTTGATTCTGGTGAACTTAGCATTTATGATTTTTGATAATTGGGATTCCAAGCCAAAAATTTTGTTTCTAATCCTCTGGCAACAGCATCTGCTAATTTACCTAGTAGTGCATAGATTAAAATACTCAAAACCACAACATCGGTTTGCATAAACTCACGAGCATTCATTGCCATATAACCAAGACCGGAATCTGCTGCGATCGTTTCTGCCACAATTAGTGTCAGCCACATAATCCCCAACGAAAAACGGACACCAACGAGAATCGAAGACAAAGCTCCTGGAAAAATGATTTGCCACAGAAGTTGTGGTGTTTTTAATCCATAGACTTTTCCCATTTCAATCAGTCCAGGGTCAACACTACGGATACCATGAAATGTATTGAGATATAACGGAAAAAATACCCCCATAGACACTAGAAATAGTCTAGCTTGATCGCCAATACCAAACCAGAGAATTACAAGCGGAATTAATGCCAGATTAGGGATAGTACGGAGCATTTGTAAGGAACTATCCAATAACTTTTCTGCTACAGGGGAAAAGCCATTGAGTAATCCCAAACCGAAGCCAATACTGCCACCAACTATAAAACCAGATATCGCCCGCCCTGCACTAATTCCTATATGTTGGAACAGTTCTCCAGTTGAGCCTAGTTTAATTGCTGTAGCGATTACACCACTTGGTGCTGGTAAAATCCTGGTTGAAAGTAGACCAGTTCTAGAAGCAAGTTCCCAAAGAACTAATACGGTAACAGGCACAATCCAAGGAACTATCTTCTGGAATTGTTGGTTTTCCCACAATTCGTTCAGGAATATTGTATTGTTGTTGCTTTTGGTGTGTTTAAGAGAAATAGTCATGATATTTGGAGTTTTAGATTGTCCACAAGGATGAATCTAGAAGCATCGTTCGCATAATTCGTAACTTGCTCTTTTAATTACGAATTACGAATTATTAGGTCATGAAGCACTTGTTAATTGTTTCGCAAATTTTTCATTGGCGAAATCTTCGCCAATGGGATTCAATAGTGGTGGCGTTAAAGGTGCAGGTTCACTTTGCAAAGGTAGGCGAGGAAATAATAATTCAGCGGTGCGATACGCTTCTTCTAAATGGGGATACCCAGAGAAAACGAATGTTTCTATCCCCAAATTCCGATATTCCAGCATCCTAGCGGCAACGGTGTCAGGATCTCCAACTAAAGCCGTACCAGCACCACCCCGCACCAATCCAATTCCTGTCCAGAGGTTGGGGCTAATCTCTAAGGCTTCTCGACTACCACTATGTAGTTGACTCATGCGCCGCTGTCCTTCAGAATCAGATTGAGCTAAGTCTTTCTGAGCTTTAGCGATCGCATCCTCATCCACATACTTAATTAGCTCATTGGCTGCATCCCAAGCAGCTGACTCGGTTTCTCGCACAATTACATGCAAGCGAATCCCAAAACGGACTGTTCTACCTTGTTCAGCCGCCAATTTCCTAACTTCGGCAATCTTTTGGGCTACTTGTTGTGGAGGTTCACCCCAAGTCAGGTAAACATCTATATGTTTAGCAGCAACCCGCTTGGCAGCAGCAGATGAGCCACCAAACCACAAAGGTGGATAGGGTTTTTGAACTGGTGGAAATAAGAGCTTACCACCTTTAATATCCAGGTAGTTTCCTTTAAAATCGACTGTTTCCCCACTGACGATACCCCGCCAAACTCTGAGAAATTCATCGGTTAAATCATAGCGATCGTCATGACTAAGATGCAAGCCATCCCCAGCCAGCTGCACCGGATCTCCACCTGTCACCACATTAATTAACAATCTTCCTTTAGAAATTCGGTCAAATGTTGCTGCCATCCGTGCAGCAGCACCTGGGGAAGTAATCCCTGGACGAATTGCCACCAGAAATTTCATCTGCTTGGTGACAGAAATGAAAGCAGCGGCAGTTATCCAAGCATCTTCGCAAGAACTCCCTGTCGGTAACAATGCGCCCGTGTAGCCTAAACTATCCACAGCTTGGGCAACTTGTTGTAAATAATCAGGTGTGACAACACGAGAGCCAATATCTGTGCCTAAATAGCGTCCGTCATGAGATCCAGTAGGAATAAACCAAAGAATTTGCATTTGTGTCAGGCAGGGTATAAGGGTATTTTCTACGATAGATCGATCGAATTACCGTAGTTTATAGTCAGCATTTTACAGGAAATTATTTAAAACGCCAGTGATAGATTAACGATTTATAAAGAATAACTGCCTACAAGATTGACGTTTTCACGCACAATGCCAATAATCATGACACTTTTTTTGCAACAATAGCTGTCGTGAAGAATACAAGTTTTGTGTTAATTACCCACATTTTTGCGACTTTGAAGTGTTCACTTCTAGTTTCATCGACAGAAACCTTGCTAACTTGCACTTTCTAAGTCTGTGTTTGGATAAAGGTTACGATCTTTGCGTTCTTGGGTTAGCTTTCAGCAAACAGCAATTCGGTTCGAGCGCAACCCCCGCTTGGCTGGGGAAGTTATATCATTGTCCGCTTGATTACTTACTAAACCCCAAGAACCCCACCCCGCCAAAGCTATGCTTTGTCTCCCCTCCCCGCCGGCGGGGAGGGGCTGGGGGTGGGGTGCAATGACTATGGGAATCACAACTAATTACCCGAACATGATATTAAATACACTTTTAGCAAATCCTTAGCCCTTGCTATCAATGGTCTAGTGTCCTTTTCAATAGTGCCACTGTGGTTATCAACCTACTTAGGCTTAGTAGCAGCGACGGCTTTATTAAGCTGTTGTGCATACAAGTTGCACAATTTAAATTGTGGGTAAGAACTTCAAACCCTCTCCCCTGCGATCTCAACGTGTAAATTAAGTACTTAACAGCTTAGTCTTGTATCGGCGTCTTTTTGTCCCCTATTCGCCTTTAACCGGGTTTACGATTATTTTGATGGCAATTTTCTGCCTCGGATCTGTGCAGTTAGTTCAGTGTTGGCATTTAAGGCGAATATATAGGGCGCATCTACGAAGAAAAAGTACTAGGTCTTGCATTGTACCAAGCTCTATGCAAAGATAATTCTACCAAAGTACGGTAAGTCGATAGAACTATCGTACTTATGTAACGATTGATGCTGTCAAAATATAGCTGATTACAAAATAGTGTTTTCAACTAATGTTAATTGGCAAATAGTCACTTGAATCGAAATCAAGCTTTCGTCAATGTCAGTAGCCATTGATGAACTTTGTACAGCATAACCAAAAAATGGACTTTAGGATGTTTCAGAAGTATCAGTTTATATAGTGTGTGGTTGAGTTTCCCTTAAAAGTAGAGAAGTCTTTGCTAAGTCCGTTATTGTCTAATTCCAGACGTTTTAGGCTTATTTTAAGCGTCATAATTCCTAGCTAACTGCGAATTTTGGATTGTAGACTCAACTACTTAGTACTGGTTTCGATATTTATCAGAATTTTGCGCTTTTTTCAGCAGCTAAAGCTTTGGTAAATCGATGTTCTAATCGTTGGCTACAAACATTAGAACAATGATTTATCTTGTCTTTTCTGTCAAATCAAGGGCGAACTTATTCATCTTTAAGGTTGAGGAGTTAAGGAGTCATGTCAAAATTTCGCTGGAATTATAGATCCATAGTGTTCCTGCTTTCGGTGCTAAATATTCTAGCTATACTGGTTTTTCATCCAGCTAAAAGTCAGGCTGAATTACCGAAATCTGATCTATCTACTATTGAAGTAGAAAAGAACAAAGCTCCAGAAGCAGTTGTCAATCAAACAGTAGACACTTTAATTGCACCAGTCACTCTTAAAAAAGCTCCAAACGATCTCCGAGATCGAGTGATACCTGTATCGCAATTGTTGCAAGCTACACCGCCAACTAAGCAAAAAGCTCCAAATAATGCAGCAGGACAAGTGACATCCGTCTCGCAACTATCAGATATTAAGCCGACAGATTGGGCATTTCAAGCATTACAGTCTCTAGTTGAGCGCTACGGTGTAATTGCAGGATATACAGATGGTACATTTAAAGGCGATCGCTCCCTAACGCGCTATGAATTTGCCGCTGGGTTGAATGCAGCTTTAGATCGCCTCAATGAACTAATAGCGACTTCGACAACAGATTTAGTCAAGCGCGAAGACTTGGATACCATCAAAAAACTACAAGAACAATTTTCTCCAGAACTCGCTCAACTTCGGGGACGCGTAGATAGCCTGGAAGCACGAAGTGCGAAGTTAGAAGCAACTCAGTTTACGACCACAACCAAACTTATAGGTCGAGTCCAGATTGTTGCTAGCGAACTTATAGCGGGCAATAACGTTGTCACCAAAAGACCAGCACCTAACAATGTCACACTTCAAGGCTCAACGACTTTACGGTTAAACACCAGTTTTAACGGAAAAGATTCACTAGGTATAACAATAGGAGGTGGAAATATTGAATCACTAGGACAAACAAGAGCTGGATTATTGGGAACTTATGAGGGGAGAACTGCTGATAACTCCAGTATTACTTTTGCACGCAACACTCTTATTCTCAGTGGTGTTCGCTATCGGTTTCTACCTTTTCCAAATACCCAAGTCAACATTTATCCCTTGTCTGACGGAGCTAGTGAGATAGGTCTTTCTGGCCCTATTAACCCATATTTTGAATCGTCTTCTGCAACTGGTGCTAATGGGATTTCACGATTTTCACGGCGGTCTTTGGTCTATAACTACGGAGATAGCGGCCCTGGAATTGCTATACTCCAGGGATTGGGCAAACAACTTCAATTAGGGATAGCGTACAGCGCACCAAACGGTGGTAATCCCACAACTAATAACGGCTTATTTACAGGCAGATATTTAGCTTTAGCACAGTTAATATACTACTCTTCTAATCGGAATTTTCGGGTGGCGGCAACTTACGTCAATACCTATAGCCCACCAAATACTCTAGGTTTTAGTGGAACAAATTTCGGCCCAGCAGTCGGGAGTAACCTAGTAAACAGTACCGTGGCTGGAGCCCCAACTGTGGGCAATCTTTATGGTCTACAGGCGTTCTATCAAGTTAATCCCAAGTTCGCAATCAATGCCTGGGTAAGTTATGCAGCACACCGCTATTTGGGGCGCGGAGATGGTGAAGCTATGGATTGGGCGGTAGGACTGGCATTCCCGGATCTTTTTAGTGAAGGCGCTCTAGGGGGGGTTTTAGTTGGTATGGAACCAAAAATGATTAGTCTCAGTAAGGGTGTAGATTTGGGGGCAGGTGCGGGACAAGCCGACAAAGATACTTCCCTGCACGTTGAAGCATTCTACCAATATAAAATCGGAGATAATATTGAGGTGACGCCGGGTTTGATCTGGATTACTGCACCGAACTCAGATTCCAGCAATCCTGATAGTTTATTTGCTTGGGTTCGTACTGTCTTTAGGTTTTAACCTTTGACACTCCCCGGACTGAATAAAAATTTTTACATTCATTTAATCAAAAGTCCGGGGATTCTTGAGTCTTAAGGGAGCAATGTTAGCGCCGCAAGACAAAGCCCAATCGAATTTCGCGCCTTTTCTATCTAGACAAAACCGTTTAGAAAAATTTATTAAACTACTGTAAATTTATCGAATTTAAATATTTTATCAACCAAAATTAGGCCACTACACAAAAGACGTTACAAAGCAAGTTATTGAGAAAGATAACTCAGTTGGTTTTACATAAATTTACGTTTGGAGTTGTTTGGTAAAATGCTTGCTTTTTGTTGAAAACTGTGAAAGACTTTATTATGCTAAAAACTACGGTTTATCGATCGGTTTAAAGTATTTAAGTAATATCAAGCTAGTCAGAACCTGTATTAAGGGGTCGCAATTTCTAGATTTTTAAATATTTATTTTGCAGTATGGATGGGGTGAAGACTTGATTCTTAAGAGTTTATTGATGAGGGGAAATGGTAGATGCTGAAGACGTTAACAACCGATTTTGAACTCGACTTAAAAGCAGATGTGCTTGTGATTGGAGGTGGGCCAGCTGGAACTTGGGCGGCATGGAGTGCTGCATCAAATGGAGCTAGAGTTGTCCTCGTAGACAAAGGATATTGTGGTACGACTGGATGCGCTGCGGCATCTGGTAATGGTGTATGGTATGTGCCACCCGATCCAGAAGCACGAGAAACTGCAAAGGCGAGTCGGGAGTCGTTGGGTGGGTTTTTAGCCGATCGCAATTGGATGGATCGAGTACTGGATCAGACCTATGCAAACGTCAATCAGTTAGCAGAGTGGGGTTATCCCTTCCCTACCGACGATGAAGGCAAACCCTATCGGCGATCGCTGCAAGGGCCAGAGTATATGCGGCTGATGCGGCGGCAAATTCAACGCGCTGGAGTCAAGATTTTAGACAACAGCCCCGCCTTAGAATTACTGGTTGATGACGATGGTGCTGTTGCCGGTGCAACAGGTGTGAACCGTCAGACTGGTGAGAAATGGATAGTGCGTAGACGCGAAGCGGCTTGTCGCCAGACATCGCAGTCCACAATTATCGCAACTGGTGGCTGTGCGTTTCTCAGTAAAGCGTTAGGATGCAACGTCCTGACGGGGGATGGTTATCTGATGGCGGCAGAAGCAGGAGCCGAGATGTCGGGTATGGAATTTTCTAATGCTTATGGCATCTCTCCCGCCTTTTCTTCAGTTACCAAAACCCTGTTTTATAATTGGGCAACTTTCACCTACGAAGATGGTACTGTGATTCCGGGTGCAAGTTCTCATAGACGTTCAGTAATTGCCCAGACATTGCTGCAACAGCCAGTTTACGCCATTATAGATAAAGCGGCGGAATCGATGCGGGCATCTATGCGTTTAGCACAGCCCAACTTCTTTTTACCCTTTGATCGTGCAGGCATCGATCCATTTACTCAACGTTTCCCTGTGACTCTGCGTTTAGAGGGAACTGTGCGCGGAACGGGGGGAATTCGGATTGTCGATGAGAGTTGTGCCAGTTCTGTACGAGGACTCTATGCAGCTGGAGATGCCGCCACACGCGAACTGATTTGTGGCGGATTTACTGGCGGTGGTAGTCATAATGCAGCTTGGGCAATATCTTCTGGTTATTGGTCGGGGAAATCGGCTGCTGAATATAGCCGCAGTTTGGGAGAATACAAAACTCAACGACAAGTTAAGGGAGTTGGAGAGGTAGTATTACAAAGTGGGAGCGATCGCACCTTAGCGACTGATGAAATTATTCAGGCAGTCCAAGCTGAAGTATTCCCTTACGAAAAGAACTATTTCCGTACAGAACAAGGCTTAACCGAGTCTTTGGGTAGGTTAAATCATCTTTGGCAAGAACTCCGTAGTAGCCAGGTAACTTCAGATAAAGAGCTGATCCGGGCGCGAGAAACTGCGGCAATGGTAGCCACAGCGCGATGGATGTACAGCAGTGCCATTGAACGTAAAGAAACTCGTGGGATGCACAGACATCTAGACTATCCAGAACAAGATGCTAACCAGCAACATCACTTGATTAGTGGCGGATTAGATCGAGTCTGGGTGAAGAGTCAGTCTTTACATAGTACAGAAAAGTCACAATCCAAAATAGGAGCAGCAGTGTGATTGAGTTGGTCAGCGAGTCGCGGTGCATAGAATGTAATATCTGCGTGAATATTTGTCCAACCAATGTGTTTGACAGAGTGCCAGATGCACCGCCAACCATTGCCCGACAGAGTGACTGTCAAACCTGTTATATATGCGAATTGTATTGTCCAGTTGATGCCCTTTATGTTGCACCAGAAAGCGATATGAAAACTTCAGTCAACGAGGCAGAATTAATAGAAATTGGGCTATTAGGTAGTTACCGTGAAAACGTTGGTTGGGGACATAAACGCACCTCAACAGCAAAAGCCGATGAAACATTCCAAATTTTGAAGCAGATGAAATAGTAACGCGATGTGCAACTTATTCTTAGAACCCCGCTTCCATTCCTCTCCCCCACTCTTCGAGAGGCTTTGATTCTTGCTCCCCAACGCTAGTAGGGAAGGGGGTTAGGTCTGATATCATGTCCGCTTAATTGCTTATTAAACCCGAAGAACCCCACCCCCGCCAAAGCTACCCTTTGTCTCCCCTCCCCGCAAGCGGGGAGGGGAGACAAAGGGTGGGGTGCAATGACTGTGGTTAACATAACTAATTATGCGGACATGATATGAGAGAAAGTTTCACACTGCGTATATATAATACGGCGGAGAAAATAGTCATGCTGTCGTTACCAGTAGGAACAGGTTCTATCAGTAAAAATAAATTTACTTCCAGATTCTCAACTTCAGTGGCTTGTCTCCTACTGCTACTAACTACAGGATGTAGCCAAGGGGAAACTAAATCTGCTCAATCTGTTGAGGCTGTTAATGTCAATAACACTGTTGCTGCATCCAATAATATTTCTACCCTACGAATAGGTTATGTAGGTAGTTCAGAACCTACAGGGCCACTTGGTTGGGCAAAGAAAAAAGGAATTTTAGATCGTGAGTTGCAAAAAGCAGGATTTAAAAACATTACTTTTGCAAGATTTCCTAACGGGCCCGATCTAAATGAGGCGCTTGTCGCCGGACAATTAGATGTTGGTTCTTTAGGCGATACACCAGCCATAGTTTTGAGAGCAAGGGGTCAAGAAACCCGACTGCTAAGGATTACTCAATTTAATACAACCGCTTGGTTAGTGGCGAAAAAGAATGGTGCGCGATCGCTTGCTGAACTTAAAGGTCAAAAAATAGCTACCCAAAAAGGTTCTTATATGCATCGATATCTGCTGGGACTATTAGCTGAAGCTAAAATTGCCAAAGATGTAAAAGTTGTTCACTTAATGACTACTGAGGCAAAAGCAGCTTTAGAACGTGGTGATGTCGCAGCTTATGCAACCTCAAGCGATCTAGGCCCTTTTCTGAAATCACAAGGGTTTCCAGTGATTGATTCTTCTGCGAATCATAAAGGTCTTTCAGGGACATCATTAGTTGTCGCAACTGAAAGCTTTTTGGCGAAACAACCTGATTTTTCACATAAATTTAATGCAATCCTGACAGAAGCAGCCAAGGATTTAAAAGCCAATTCTGAAGAATATTATCAGTACCACGCCCAAATTACTAAATATCCCATCGATATCATCAAAGTATCGTTACCACTCAAACAAATATCAGAAGAACCATTACCAGTCGAGGGCGTGAAACTTTTAGAAGGGACAAAGAATTTTTTAGTTTCGCAGGGTTTAGCAAAGTCAAACTTTCAATTAACAGATTGGGCTATTAAAGAAAAATAAAGAGTGGAGAGTGGGGGAGATGAGGAGGCAGAAATCAGTAACTTTTCTGAGCAAGAAAAACAAATTTTTGTAATTAAGTCTTTTAAAGGTGCAACTTCCAGGCTAAAAGGCTCAACTTTCAGGCTAAAAGGTGCAACTTCCAGGCTAAAAGGCTCAACTTTCAGGCTAAAAGGTGCAACTCCCAGGCTAAAAGGTGCAACTTCCAGGCTAAAAGGTGCAACTCCCAGGCTAAAAGGTGCAACTCCCAAGCTAAAAGGTGCAACTCCCAAGCTAAAAGGCTCAACTTCCAGGCTCAGAGGTGCAACTCCCAGGCTCAAAGGCTCAACCGTCATATTTCAAAAGCTTTTTGCTTCCCTCCTGGCTCCTGCCTTTTGAGTAATCCATCTACAAATTCAGGTAAAATGCTATGACTATTGCACTAGACCGTCCACAGAAAACTAAGTCTGCTCAAATTCGGGAAAAACTGGGTTATCCGATCATCGACACTGATGTACATACCCAAGAGTTTCCCCCAGCATTCTTGGATTATTTAGACCAAGTTGCTGGAACTGCGATGCCTACGGCGGGCTACGCCTACGCACAGCGTTTCCAAGAACACTTACCCGGTGCATCTCGCTCTAAATGGTTTAAGCAATCTTGGGATGAACGCCGCGCTAACCGCACCGCCCGCCCTCCTTTCTGGACTCGTCCCACTAACGATGCTTTAAATTTAGCTACCATTAGCTTACCGAAGTTGTTGCACGAACGCTTACAAGAAGCTGGTACAGACTTTGCCGTTGTGTACCCCAACTTGGCAACGATGGCACCACACATCGGCAATGAAGAAATGCGGCGGGCTGTTTGTCGTGCGGCTAATACTTATCACGCTGAGATTTTCCGTCCTTATAGCGATCGCTTAACACCCATTGCTGCTATTCCCATGAATACGCCCGAAGAGGCGATTGAAGAGTTGGAATATGCGGTGAAAGTGCTGGGACTCAAAGCAATTCAAATCCCCGGACATATCCGCCGCCCGATTCCCGCCTTCGAGAAGTATGGCGAAGAAGTAGCCAACGAAGCCATCTGGATTGATACCTTTGGCTTAGATAGTAAATATGATTACGATCCTTTCTGGGCGAAGTGCGTAGAACTGAAAGTTGTACCCACCACCCACTCTTCTGGTATGGGCTGGATCAATCGGCGTTCCATTAGCAATTACCAATACAACCATATTGGTCACTTTGCATCGGCTGCGGAAGCACTATGTAAATCTTTATTCTTTGGTGGTGTCACTCACCGCTTCCCCACACTCAAGTTTGCTTTCTTAGAAGGAGGTGCAGCTTGGGGTGCTAGTTTGTACACCGATTTGATTTGGCATTGGGATACTCGCAATAAAGACCATTTGGTGGAAAATAACAATCCCGCCAATATCGATCGCGAAGAATTGCTAGAACTCTATACCCGTTACGGTGGTGAATTAGTACATGGTCGTTTGGATCAACTAGGTAGCGGTTTAGGTTTTCACGCTGAGTTAGTAGCGCCGTTAGAACCTGGTGATTTAGATGAATTCGCCGTTGCAGGAGTTACCAAGCCAGAAGATATCCGCGATCGCTTCTTGAATCACTTCTACTTCGGGACAGAATCGGATGATACCCGTGTAGCTCAAGCCTTTAACCGGAAAGCTAATCCTTATGGCGATGCCTACGGCGGGCAAAGCCAACGCGTTAAAGCCTTCTTGGGTTCCGATTCCGGTCACTGGGATGTACCTGATATTACTGCGATCGCTGCTAATACCTATTCAATGGTAGAACGCAAGATTATCACTGAAGAAGATTTGCAATATTTCCTGTCAATTCATCCCTTGGAGTTGTACACCAGCCTGAATCGTGATTTCTTCAAAGGTACGGCTGTCGAGAAAGCAGCAGATGAATTTTTGGCTGGGAAATTAACGTAAGAGACGCGATAAATCAGGTAAGAGACGCGATAAATCGCCGTCTCTACAAAATCTAAAATCCAAAATTGATATGACTCAACTAAAAACACTTCCTACCTACGACCCAAGTTTATTTGAGGGAGCCGCTGAAGGCTACGCTCAATATAGAACCAAATACCCACCGATTGTATTTGACAAATTAGCCGAAATATTTAATCTCAATGGTCAAGGACGACTCCTTGATTTAGGTACTGGCCCAGGATTAATTTCAATTGGTCTACGAACCAAATTTGAAGAAGTTGTGGCGATCGATCCCGATCCAGAAATGATTGCAGAAGCCAAACGGCAAGCAGCAGCAGTCGGAGCACATAATATTACTTGGTTAGAGCAAGGAGCAGAGTTAATCGACTCTAGTTTAGGGAAATTTAAGTTAACCACAATTGGTAGAGCCTTCCACTGGATGGAACGCGAATTAGTGCTTGAGCGCCTTTATGAATTGCTTACTGATGATGGTGGACTAGCACTGCTTCAGACTGGTGACAACCCTTGGGAAAGTAATTTACCTTGGAAACAAGCTGCTGTTGGAGTAGTGAAAAAATGGTTAGGTGAAGAACGCCGAACTGGGCAACGAGGACAAGGCACTCGTAAGCCAGTCGATCCTCCCCATGAAGTTGTCATTGGCAATTCGGCTTTTGCTCGCCAAGAAAACTATGAAGTGCCATTTGAAAAATCTTGGACTGTCGATAGCTATCTCGGCTACTTATACACTACAGCCTTCTCTCTGAAAATTTTCTATGGTGATAAAGCCCCAGCATTTGAAAAGGATCTCAGAGAAGCCTTACTCGCAGTTGAGCCGTCTGGACACTTTACAGAAGAACTCAAAGCTACAATCCTAGTCGCTTGGAAGCACTAGCAAAATTGCACCCAAATAAAACAGAGCTTCATTCATAAATTTCAATCTTCCACTAGCACGACATTGGAGTGGGTCTTTCTCACTCCACTTCCTAAATTTTTGCCTCCTAACTATTAAATTCTCAGTTCCTCGAGTCGTTTTAGGGTGGGTATAACCCACCTGTTTCTTAAGTTAATATATAAAGTTTTTTCAGTTAGAAGTATTTTTTAATTCTTAAATAACTTAATAAAAAAGATTTTTTGTTTTTTTACATAGCAATTAATCATCATGTTTTAACCACTTAGAGGGAAATCAATAAAACAACCCATGCCAGCTTTAAAAGGAAAGTTTGAATTCAGAAAAAGCCAGAGAACAACACGTCGTTCTTTATTGTTTGCTCTAGGCTACTGCTTAATGCTATCGACGACCCTATCAAGTTGTGGTGAAGCAAAAAATAGCACTCAGCAGTCACCAGCTTCCCCTGAGTCGGTAGCTTCATCTAGCACTACAGAGAAGTCAACTGAGAAACAAGTAGTACGGATTGTACGTTCAAAACAACTTACTGCTCTAGCAGTTTTAGAAAAACAGGGTTCCTTAGAAAAGCGATTAGAGCCTCTGGGTTTTAAAGTACAGTGGGCTGAGTTTGCGGCTGGGCCACAACAGCTAGAAGCCTTGCATGCAAATGGATTGGATATTGCATCTACAGCCGAATCGCCTCCTGTATTTTCACAAGCAGCCGGAGCGCCTCTTGTTTATCTAGCTACTACACGCCCTAGTGGTAAAGCAATTTCACTTTTAGTTCCTGTAAACTCTCCGATTAAAAGTGTTACCGATTTGAAGGGTAAAAAAGTAGCTTTCCAGAAAGCCTCCATTGGTCACTATTTATTAGTTAAAGCATTAGAAGATGCGGGGTTGAAACTGAGCGATGTCCAATCAGTTTTTTTAGCACCGGCAGATGCAAATGCGGCATTCAGTCAAAATAAGGTGGATGCTTGGTATATTTGGGAGCCATTCGCTACTAGAAATGTACAAAATAAAATCGCTCGTGTTTTAGCAGATGGTGGTAAGTTGCGGGATACTGGCAACTTTTATTCAACTTCACGCCAATTTTATCAGGCTCATCCTGATGTTATCAAAGTGTTTCTAGAGGAGTTAGAAAAGGCAGAAATCTGGACTAAGGATCATCCCAAAGAAGTAGCACAACTGCTTGCTCCTGTAACTCAGCTAGATCCACCAACTCTAGAAATAATGCATGATAAATATGATTATGGGCTAGTACCAATTACCGAGAAAGTCATTAACAAGCAACAGGAAGTTGCAGATAAGTGGTATAGCCTTGGACTTATCCCCAAAAAGGTGAATGTTAGAGATGGCTTTTTAACCCCTGAAGAGTACGCCAAAATTACTCCTTCAGATGTATTAGCTAATAAGTAGTTATCCCCAAGAAGAAACTAAAACACAGGAGAATATTATGCCAATCTCGACTTTGACAAAGGTTAAAATAAGTCCTATTAATGCCCCTTTGGGAGCCATAGTTACCGATCTTGATGCCAGCCAAGCGATCGCGCCTGAAGTTATATTACAACTTAAGGAAGCTCTGCGCGATCGCCACATCTTGATCTTCAAAGACCAAAAGCTCTCCGATAAAGAACTTTTGAACTTCGCTCTATACTTTGGCGCACTCTTTGTACCATCTGATGAAACTCCAGTATTGGCTTCTAAACCAGGAGAAACTCCGGTAGTGATTCCAATTTCCAATGTCGATGGTGGCTATACCGGTACTGGAGAATTAACTTTCCATTCCGATCACAAGTGGACTCCTACGCCATCTAGTGGTTCGCTTCTTTACGCTTTGGAAATACCAACTCATGGTGGAGATACGTATTGGTTAAACACCAATTTAGCCTATGAGGCATTAGATGAAACCACCAAAGAACGGATTGCAGATTTACAGCTAATTACCTACAACCCATTTTTGCGAGATCGGAATGCACCCCGCTCTTTGTATCGTTTAGACAAAACTATTCCTTTAATCAGTCCGATCTTTCCCCATCCTTTAGTTAGGACACATCCAGAAAGTGGTAAAAAGCATCTTTACTTAGATGCTGCTACAGAAGTGGAAATTGTCGGGTTAGAGCCGGAAGAAGGATCTAAACTGATTGAACAGTTGAGGCAACATCTAACTCAACCCAAGTTCTACTACCAACACAAATGGTCTGTAGGTGATATTGTCTACTGGGATAATCAAGCTACCTTGCATTACCGTCAAGCATTTGATCCAAATGAGCGACGAGTATTAAAGCGGGTTAGCCTTGCAGGTAGTCGTCCCTTTTAGGATTTATAGCTCAGAAGATTAAGCTAATGGGCATTTGATTCTATACATTTTTAAGGCAGTCAAGAGTCAAGAGTTCTTCTGACTCTTGACTGATTAAACTTGTCTAAATCTCACACTATATGCTTATCAAGACAAATAATAAAAATCTTAATTGTTTTTGTTTAAAACAAGTGTTTATGAATACTTTATTTCCAAAGCAAACTTGATAATATCTAAACTGAAATTGAGAGTTATTAGCACTCGTTAAAAGCGCTAAGACGAAAATTATTAAATTTAAATATAAAACATATTATGGCACTTTTCAAGTTTTTGCAAAGTCTCATTTTGTCTATCAATAAGCTGCAACAATCAAAAATAAACAAGACAAAGATACTATATGAGTATAGCCTAAATACTAAACCTATAAAAGCAAAATATAAAGAAGAATATGCAGCTTTCACGCCTGATTCAATTATATCTAATAAGTAATTGAATAAGAATTTAGAATTCGGGATTCAGAATCAACTTTAGTAATTGGAAAAGTTAAGCTTTTCGCCAATGTTTTTATATCAGTATTTAATCAAAAGCTGAGGTGCAAAAATGTTTCAAAATTTAGTGAAATCTAAGACAACAGTAATTAGTAAATTCTCATTGTTTTTAATACCTGGTTTTATAGCTTTATCTACTACTTTAATTAGTTGTACGTCAACTGTATTTAACACAAATACAGGAACTGTTCCTAAAGCAGAACCAGCAGGAGCTAAGACTATAACTTTTAAAACAAAGTTACTGCGAATAGGGTATCAAAGCTCTGGTGATTTAGTTAGAGTCAGAGGAGTTTTAGAAAAACGTTTGGAGCCTTTGGGCTTGAAAGTAGAGTGGTCACAATTTGCCCAAGGGCCACAACTGATGGAAGCGATGAATGTGGGCAAAATTGACATTGGCTCTGTTGGAGAAACGCCTCCGATCTTTGCCCAAGCTGCGGGTGCAAGAATCATCTATTTGGCTGGGAGAAGACTTGGCCCTAATTCTGGTAAAGGTAGTGCGATCGCAGTTCCGAAAAACTCTCCAATTAAAAAATTAGCTGATATCAAAGGTCAAAAAGTAGTCTTTCAAAAAGGTTCTGCTTCTCACTATTTTATCATCCAAGCCTTAAAAGAAGTAGGTTTAAAATATAGTGATATTCAAGTTTTGAGTATGCCCAATGTCGAAGCTCGTGGTGCATTTATTCAGGACACTATTCCAGTTTGGGTAACTGGCGATCCTCATTTAGCTTTGGTAGAAAAACTCCACGGTGCCCGTGTGCTGAGAGATGCGACAAATATCGGTACTCCAGGCGGATACTATGTAGGAACACGAGAATTTGCTAAGGAAAATCCCGAATTAGTTCGGATCATTTTAGAAGAAATTGATAAAAATGGTCAATGGGCAGAAGCAAATCGTAAAGAAGTAGCCAAACTCATAGCACCTGTACTCAAAATTGATTTACCCATTCAGGAAATAATTTCTAGTCGTGCTACTTATCGACTGAGAGGAATTACTCCAGAACTAATGCAAGCCCAGCAAAGTGTTGCTGATTTGTTCTATAACGAAAAAATCTTACCCAAAAAGATTGATGTTAAAGAAGCATTGCTCACGCCTCAAGAATATGCAACTATTACTCCACCAACACTAATAAGTGAAAAGTAGAGAATAATCAAATATGAAGTTTGTTTTTTTAAACAAACTAGAATACCAATTTACTAAATGTACAAGGAGATTTGCTGAAGTAGCAGAATCTCAATTTTTTGCCATAAGTTGGTGTTCTAGGAGGTTTAAATAATAACTTCCTATGATCTTACTTGCTTTTGAAAGTAAGACTGACAACGTAAACGCTAAAACTTCCGAGGAAAATCATAACTGATGAACAAGTCATTTCAACCACAACGCCGTACAGTCTTAAAGCGTATTTTCCAATATTCAGCATTGGGACTGTTTACTTTATTATCTCCCTTAGCAGGTAGCTTTGTGCAAAGCACCCAAGCGCAGACAGCCAAAGTAATTAACTTGGCTTATCAAAGTTCTGGCGATCTTGTCAAATCCAAAAAAGCTGTTGAGCCACGTTACAAAGCATTGGGTATAACTGTGAATTGGGTTGGGCCATTTGCAGCAGGGCCGCAATTGATAAAAGCGCTGAATGAAGGTAAGGTGGATATCGGCAATGTCGGAGAGACACCTCCAATATTTGACCAAGCTGCACGCCCAGGCCTCATCCCTGAAGTTGTCTATCTTACTGGACGCACGCCCAGCGATGGTACGAACCAAGGTATTGTGGTGAAAGCTAATTCTCCCATTAAGAAAGTAGCGGATCTTAAAGGGAAGAAAATTGCTTTTCAAGTAGGTTCTAATGCACAGTATTTACTAGCAAAAGCTTTGAAAGAGGTAGGGTTAAAAATTAGCGATATTCAAATCCTTGCTTTGACTCCACCTGAAGCCCGCGACGCCTTTATTCAAGATAAAGCTGACGCCTGGGTGGGTAGCGATCCCCTTTTAGCTGCTGTGGAAAAAACTACCCCGATTCGTAATCTGAGAAATGCAAAAGGAATTAATACTCTCGGCGGGTTTTATATTGGCAGGCGTGGATTAGTTACCCAAAATCCGCAATTGGTGCGAGTGTTTTTAGAAGAAGCACAGAAGGTAGGAGAGCAAGCTGAAAAAAACCCAAGCGATTATGCCAAAATTTTAGTTGATGAACAGAAATTAGATCCATCAGTTGTACAAAAGGTAGCAAGCCGTCGTACTTATAAATTGAGAAGACTGACACCTGCTATCATTGCCGAACAGCAAGGCGTTGCTGATTTTTATTTTGCAGAAAAAATCATTTCGCGTAAGATAGATATCAAACAAGCGATTCTTTCTGATCTAGTATATAAAGCGATCATTCCTGAGAATATCAAGTAATGGTAAACAGGTAGAGGCAGGTTTATTCAGCTATTAACTTGGCTGGCTCTATTGGTTTGCCAATTGCAAAGATTGGCTGAAAGCAGCTAGTACACTGTAGCGGAAGTTTGCCTAACTTTAACAAGGGGCTTAACAAGTTGCTCAACCAACTTGTTAAGCCTATTGTCTGGTTAATTGAGATGGATGGTAGGTGGATTAGCAAAAACTGAGGAAGGAACAAGCGATCGCGAATATTTTTACAGATATGATTTAGAACTGAAGGTAGAGGCAGGTTTATTCAGCGATTAAGTTGGCGATCGCATCTACTAATTCGCTTGGCTCTACTGGTTTGGCAATATGCTTGTTAAATCCGGCTGTTAGTACCTGTTGAGCGTTCATTTCTCCAGCATAGGCGGTAAGTGCGATCGCGCGAATTTTTCCTCCCTGCTCTGCTGGCAGTGTTCTCAACTGTCGCATGAACATACATCCATCCACTTCTGGCATTCCAATATCACTTAAAAGTATATCTGGCAAGGATTGGGCTAAAGTAGCTAAGGCTTCATTGGCTGATGTTACTGCTGTTACATTTGCCCCATACTGCTCCAGTAAGAAGACAATAAATTCTCGCGTATCTGTATCATCATCCACTACTAAAATTTTGACACCATTTAAATTTGAGGATGGCTCAGAATTGCTACTATCTTGTTTAATCTCTAATTGATTTTGGATTAACGGTAATCTCACAGTAAAAGTTGCCCCCCGATCTTCGCCTTCACTTTCTACTTGGACTGTCCCACCATGCAGTTCGACTAAGTGACGAACGATCGCTAATCCTAACCCCAATCCACCAAATTTTCTGGTGGTGCTGCTATTCTCTTGACGAAAATATTCAAACACGTAAGGCAGAAAATTGGGGTCGATGCCTTTCCCTGTGTCGCTGACTTGAATCAGTGCTGAGTTATGAGTACTGGGTGCTGAGTTGACATTAGAACATGATGATAGTCGAATATCAACCCGTCCGCCTTCTGGTGTAAATTTAACCGCATTTGAGAGCAGGTTCCAAACGATTTGCTGCAATCGGTTGGAGTCTCCCAAAACTTGTCCCAAATTTGGTTTCAGGCTGATGTGCATCTCTATTGATTTAGCTTCTGCTGATAGCCGCACTGTCTCCATTGCTGCGGAAATCACAGATGTCAGATCGACTGGGTAGATATTCAAGCTGATTTTACCTTGTAAAATCCGGGAGATATCCAGTAAATCTTCAATCAGTTGAGCCTGTAACTTCGCATTTCGCTCAATAGTCTTCAGCGCTTGAGGAATTGTCTTTTCATCAAGCTTTTTGGTTTGGAGTAGCTTTGACCAACCTAAAATTGGGTTGAGTGGCGATCGCAATTCATGAGAAAGTACTGCCAGAAACTCATCTTTTATCCGGTTGGCATTTTCTGCTACTTTCCGGGCGGTTTGTTCTGCCTCGTATAGGCGGGCACGTTCCATCGCTTGAGCGCACTGCTGTGCTAGTGCCAGCATAAATGCTCGATCGTCTTGATTAAACTTCTGAATTTCGGTAAAAGCTAGAGACATTCCACCGATAGCTCGTCCCTCGATGATCAATGGAATTGAAATCCAAGCGCCGTAGTTGTACTGGGCGTATTCCTGAGCCAGATTTGGAGCAACTTTTGTTTCGGTTGGCTCTTGCCAAATAGGCTGCTTAGTTCTTACTGCTTCTGCCAGTGGTGCAGAAGCATTAATCGAGAATCGACGCGATGAATCTACTATTTCTTGTTGTTCGCCAACAGTTCGGACAATTTCTAATTCAGTGCCGTTTTGAGTCAGTAGTGCCACAAAAACAGAACTAGCTCCCAAAGCTGCTATACCTTGCTCTACAATTACTTCAGCAACTTGTGTCGGAGTTAGAGATTCAGAAAGGGCAGCGGTAATCGCTTGCAGACGGGTAGTGCGAGATGCTGCGTGTAAAGCCGCCTGTTGAGATTGCTGTGCTTCTCTGTAGAGTCGGGCATTATCAACGGCTACGGCAGCACGACAAGCCAACTCCTCAGCTAACATCAGGCTTTTGTTATCGTAGCGACGACCTGAAGAAGAGACTAAAGTCATCGCTCCCAACACCCGTCCCCGAACGATTAGCGGTACGCTCATGCCAGATGTCGGATTTAATTCTTGCAAGATTTTGAAGTGACTGGCGTTGTGGGTTAACCCTTGCATCTGTTCATTAGAAATAAAATGAGTAATTTTTGATTTGCCCGTCCGTATTACCTTCGCAACACCTGCTGTTTGTGCCAAATCAGGCGGATAATTTTGTAACTGTTCTACCAATTCTTGTTTCTCTGGACTGGCATGGGCTGCTGCAACCCGGCGAACTAATTGATTGTCACAAATAATATCAACTAAGCACCAATCAGCTATTTCCGGCACTGCTAAACGCGTCAAACCTGCTAAGGTTGTCTCGTAGTCCAATGATGCAGCCAAAATCCCACTAGCCTCAGCTAAGAAACGCTGCTCCTCTTCTACCTGTTTGCGCTTAGTAATATCTCGCGAAGACGCTTGCATTTCTAAAATTTCTTGAGTTTGGCGATCGCGGATAGCTCGAACAGTTGCTTCCAACCAGATATAATGTCCGTCTTGGTGACGCGCACGGTGAGTAATGGTATAAATATCTGGTAAATCAGCATTGACTGGATAATTTTTCGCAATCTGTGCTAAATCGTCAGGGTGAACTAACTCATGGCTGGGATGACCGACTAATTCCTCTGGTTGATATCCCAGTACTGTGTAGCAAGCTGGTGAAACGTACAGAATAATTCCATCTACTGTAAGACGGGAAATAATATCAGTTGAATTTTCAGCCAGCAGCCGAAAACACGCCTCACTCTCGCGCAATTTGGCTTCAGCCTGCTTGCGTTCGGTAATATCGACGCACATTCCCACCCATTCGCGGATTTCGCCTATTTCATCGAGTATAGGCACACCGCGTATATTCATATATCGGTATTCACCGTCATGCCGTAGAACACGGTACTCAGCAACTGCAACACTGCGTGTAGGAAACGCCTGTTGCCAAATTTCCACCATCGATGAACGATCTTCTGGGTGCAGAGCCTCAACCCAACCCCATCCTTTATATTGTTCGAGACTTTGCCCTGTGAACGCCTGCCAAGTTGGAATCTCATCAACAACATTGCCCCAAGGTGCTGCCCTCCAGACGATGGATGCGCTAGCTTCTGCCAGTGAACGGTAGCGTGCTTCACTATCGCGCAGCGCAACTTGCTGTTCGCTCAAATATTGCTGCAAATCAGTAACCTCTTGAGCTTTCAGGTTCTCACTCATTTTAAAAGTATTTGGCTAAAAGCAACTCGCCAGGTTTTCCCATCTGCTGTAATAGTATATTTTGATTTTTCTAATGCAATATAGCAGATGCTATGGCTCTAACTGCACCCATCTAAGGTTATAGACGTTGTGCAAGAAAAGGCAGGGGAGCAGAGGGGGAAGAAGATCGCCTATAAGCCTGGATTTCATCACAAGTGAGAAATCCAAGGGGTGTGGGAGGTGTGGGAGGTGTGGGAGGATGGGGAAGAAGTCTTACCCCCCACACTCCCCACACTCCTCTTCCCCNACACCTCCCACACCCCTTGGATTTCTCACTTGTGATGAAATCCAGGCTTATAGGCGATCTTCTTCCCCCTCTGCCCCCTCTGCCCCTCTGCTTTCTTGTAAGTTGGTGATTATGTATTACATCAACTATCATGCAAGCTATTTAAGCTAGTAATAGAATTGTTTCAATTCAGGGGATAAGAATATGAAGGTTTGGCTTGCTTGCTTTTTAGTGCTGTTTGCCTTAGCGGAACTGTTTGACTGGTTGCAAGAATTTAATCTGCCATTACCTATCTATATTTTGGGTGGTGCTTTTTTAGCTGTTGCTTCTAACTATGATAAAATTGTGGGCTACTATTTTGCTGATTCAAGCATTGAAGCATCACTTGAACAACCTCAGTTAGATTCACTAACTCCATCGACTAATCCGATTTCTTTCCCAATTACCAGTTCTGTTGAAGATGTTCAAACATCTCAAACAGATGATTAGTGCTTATCTGATTTTATGGTTGACGCTGGACGTAAGCTTGCTTTAAAGGTAGGAATACGTCAAAGCCTCTAAAAAGCAAGTAAATTGCTACATTAATGCAAACTCAGGTTAAATAGCTTTTAACCTAGCTTCCGAAAATTAACTTCTGCGCCTACAAATCTACCCAATTCAGGCTATCGCCGCAACGCCGTGATTAGTGGACTATTAGAAAAACTCCGCGTACCTTTTGTCAAAGTTCAGGATTCCCGTGAAACTTCTAAGAGCAAAAGCTGGCTGCAAATTATTTTTGTTACCAGTGTCGGAGTTACCGCCTTTATCTGGGGAGTTCGGGAACTTAAATGGTTACAGCCTTGGGAGTTAAGAGTTTATGACCAGATGTTGCAATCGCGGCCAGCAGAAGCACCCGATCGGCGGATTTTGCTAGTAAAAATTACTGATAACGATCTCAAACGCGAGAAATGGCCTCTATCAGATCGGGCAATCAATCAGCTATTAAAGAAAATAGAGTCTTATCAACCGCGAATTGTTGGTTTATATCTTTTCCGACCGGAAGACAATAATTTGGCGGCTAATCTCCAAAATCAAGATAACATTGTCACTACCTGTTTGTTCAGCAGTTTGGGTAGAGATGAAATTCCCCCGCCGCCCAATGCCGCTATAGATAATGTCGGGTTTAGCGATGTGGTCGCTGACAATGAAAACGACCAAATTATTCGCCGCACTTTATTATTTGCTAACTCCACAGACAAAAAATGTACAACATCATTTGCATTTGGTGCATTAATTGCAATTAATTATCTAGAAAAACAAGGTATTGAATACGATTTCACTAAAAAAGGAGATTTTATATTAGGTAAAACCTTGTTTGTGCGTTTACAACCTAATTCTGGTGGCTACCAACATTTGGATGCACAAGGCTATCAAATATTATTAAATTACCATCACCCCAATAGCCTCGCCGACCAAGTAACCCTCACAGATGTTCTTAGTGGGCAAGTCAACCCCAGTTTATTCAAAGACCGTCTGGTAATTATTGGCACTACAGCGGCTAATATCCCTCCAGGTGGCTTTTATACACCATACAGCGCTTTGCCAGATCAACCAGCCAGAATGCCTGCTCTATTTATTCATGCACAGATAGCAAGTCAACTCATCAGTACAGTGTTGGATGGGCGACCCTTGATTTGGTATTGGCCAAACTGGGTGGAACTTATTTGGGTGTGGGGCTGGTCGCTATTAGGTGGTGTTTTAGCATTGCGGTGGCAAAATCCGCTGCTTTTGCTAGTAGTGGGAACAGTAACTCTATTTGGCTTAGTAGTAATCTGCGTTGCTTTGTTTTTGCAAGCTGGATGGGTGCCGTTAATCCCTCCTGCTCTTGCTTTGGTGATTAGTAGTATCTGTGCGATCGCTTATACTAGCTACCAAAATCAGCGGCAAACTCAGGTGATTGTTCTGCAAGTTGAAAAACAACAAGAAGCGATCGCCCAATTAAATGTACTCTTAGAAGATAAAACAGCAATTCCCGACTCGTCTGTTGACTTTCCTCCCCTAGTTGATTCACCAGAAATAAAATCAGGTGATTTGCTTTTGAGTGGACGCTACAAAATTTCTAAAACTCTTGGTGCAGGTGGATTTGGTCGGACTTATTTAGCACAGGATACTCAACGACCGGGTAATCCTACTTGTGTAGTTAAAAAGTTAATGCCAGCCCGTCAAGATACACGATTTTTGCAAGTCGCTCGCAGATTGTTTCATAGTGAAGCTGAAATTTTAGAAATTTTGGGTAAACATCATCAGATTCCTGAACTACTTGCTTATTTTGAAGATAATCAAGAATTTTATTTAATTCAACAATATATTGAGGGACATACCCTAAGTGAAGAATTACCACCCGTACAAAATGTCCAAAACGAATCATTTGTGATGGAAATGCTCAAACAAGTTTTAGAAGTCCTAGAATTTGTTCATCAGCATCGAGTGATTCATCGCGATCTCAAACCGACTAATATTATTAGATGCGCTCAAAATAATCAGCTAGTATTGATTGACTTTGGGGCTGTAAAATTAATGCAACCACCGAGTAGTGAACAAACAGAATTAGCGACAGTAGCCATCGGGACGCGGGGTTATGCACCTCCAGAACAATTTGCCGGTCATCCCCGCTTGTGCAGTGACATTTATGCTTTAGGAATGATTGCTATTCAAGCCATAACTGGGATACCACCGCAAGAACTCCATCCAGATCCAGAAACGGGTAATGTGATGTGGCGGCAAACGGTGCAAGTGAGTGCAGAATTAGCGGCAATTTTAGATAAGATGGTTTGCTATCATTTTAGCGATCGCTATCAATCAGCCACCGCAGTTTTACAAGATTTGAAACGTTTTTCAACTAATTGAACTGGTGGCTGGGGATTAGGGACTGGGACATATACCAATACGCTTGGGTTAAGGAAAATTGTAGTGGCGTGTCAAGGCTAAAATGTTGCAATAAATTTTCTTGTGGGGCGGGCATCTTGCCCGCCAATTAGGACGGGCTAGAAGCCCATCCCACAAGAGTTTGCTAATGCACAAATTTAGTCTTGACACGCCAGTAGGTTGGGTTAAGCAAAGCGCAACCCAACAAAGTCCCGAAAATGTTGGGTTATCCTGCGGGATCTTGCTACGTTCCTCAACCCAACCTACTGGCGTGGCAAGGCTAAAATGTTGCAAAAAAATTGTAGGTTGGGTGGAGGCTTTGCGTAACCCAACATCCTGATATGTGTTGGGTTGCGCTCCGCTCCACCCAACCTACATCTAATCCACTATTTTAAGCTTGCCACGCCACTACACATTTCAAGGTTTTTGGCGCTAACCTAAGCGTATTGGGACATATACAGCAGATTTCAAGTTGGTGAGGTACACACTCCTGAATTCCGAATTCTGAATTCTGCTGTATCAATTTACTTCTAGCGCTCCTAAAGTTTTTAAAGTTACTACCTCTGCTTCACTCAAGCCTGTCACCCTAGTAATAATCATGCCTTCATAAGTGCGGCTGGTCTCAACATTTGTTGAGAATCTGGACTCACCGCAACTGCCCAAACACTGTTTGACTGCCTTGTTCTTGCGCCCTCTTATCTGGGCGAAGCCAGAATGGGATGGGATTGCTTCTGACTGTTTGAGTCTGCCTTGTTCCTGCGCCCTCTTATCTGCTTATCCCATCCTCCATCCCTAAAAACTTCATCCCCTTGTGGATCGGGTTTTTCTTTTTGGAGCTTTCTAACTAGTCTGCCAAGTTTATCCTCAAGCTGATCGGCAGAGCCAAGGGTTATTAGTAGTTGATTTAGAATAGGTCTTACAATCAGATGAATTTGACTATCGCGGATGTAGTCTTTTGCTAGGGCTTGCATCGAAGCATAAGTCACCAGATATTGCGATGATTCTGTTACGATTTCCTTGCAGACTTGCTCAATCAAGCACTTTGTCACATATTCCATCACTACAGGTTGCTGTGTGAATCCTCCAGTATTGCTTTCTATCAAGCTACGCCAGCGTAAAGATTCGAGGACTGACATTAACTTAGGCTTAGGCAATATTGGTGTGAAAGCTGTTTGCAATTCTGTCGAGGAAAGCTTGCCCCGATTAATTGCCAGCCAGTACATCACTTGCTGCTCAGACGTGGAGAGTCTTTTGAATTGTTGTTCTAGAAGATTGCCAATGCCCTGAAATACGGTTGTGCCTTCGGCGAAGAAGCAGGCAATGTTACCTTCATGTAAGTCCCGAATGGAAGTGGCGGCAATTTTCAAAGCTAGGGGATTACCACCGTAACACTCAACCAGTTGGCGGGTTTCGTCCTCGGAGCCTGATAGCCCTTTGAGTTTCAGAATTTTTTGCCCGGCTGCGACTTCTAATCCTGATAAAGCAAGGGTACGGACTGGCAAACCATCACCTTCTAAGGCAGCAACTTCAGTAGGTTTTTCCCGGCTAGTGAGCAAAATAGAGCTTTGATGCCCAGTTTCTCCTAATCGCCACAGAAGTTCGCAGTAGGGTTCGTAGCCCTCACGGTAACAGCCTGTCCCTTTACCTTGCTCCAATAATGTGTCGAAATTATCCAGAATCAGTAAGCATCGATATTTGCGGAGATACTCGATTAAACAAGTAATTTGCTCATAGGGGGAGGCAGGCAATGTGGTAACTTGTTGATGAGAAAAAATTTTGATGCACTCCGTCACCTTGTCATGAAAAAAAGGTGCGTGTCGGAGCGATCGCCAAATCACATATTCAAATTCTCCCTGTAATTGTTCTGCTAACTTCACCGAGAGCGCGGTTTTGCCCATACCACCCATACCTAATAGAGTGACTACACGAGCGCGATCTCTCACAATCCATTGGCTGAGGGTTTCTAATTCTGTAGTACGTCCATAGAACTGGGAAACGTCGATTGCTTCCCCCCAATTTGTATAGTTCGTAAAGGGTTGAAAGTTTAAGGTTGAGGAGGTGTTTATGTCCTGTTGTCGCTGTGCGGTTCGCTTCAGCACTCCTTGCAGGTTATTTTTGGTAACTTTTTCGCCCAAAGCTTGAGAGAGCGATCGCCATAATTCCGAGCCAACATCTTTGATGTGACCGGGGTCATAAGTGACTGTTCGCGCCATTTCGAGATAAGTTTTCCCTTCCCAAGCGTAGCGAAATACAATCTCTTGCGCTCTCGTTAAGCGTCCTCGTTCCAATAATTGCTCAACTATTGCGATCGCTTCTTCAACCGTCATTGCTTTCGGTAGTAATACAGGCTCACTACAATATTCACACCATAAACTTGATTTTTTGTCAAAAGTTTACGTAAATCTACGAAAAAGAACCCGACCTTTTCCCGACCTTTTCCGACCGACAAACTTGATATTAGCCCTTTAGAATCTATGTAAGATTCAGATCGATCAAGAATCTAACCAAATTATTGAGGGCAAAGACATGGCTTATTACTATTACGGCACAAGTGGAAATGATTATCAAAGCTACAGTGGTTCAGACAGTATTTTTGCCTATGCTTATGAGGGAGATGATACCATCTATGGCAATACTAACGACGATTACCTCTATGGATATAGCGGCAATGACTACCTAAATGGTTGGACAGGTAACGACGTCTTATACGGAGACGATGGAAGTGACAGTTTATATGGATACTCTGGCAGTGACACTCTATATGGTGGAGATGGTGGCGATACTTTACAGGGTTCTAGCTCAACTGCCTACGACAGTTATGAATATGATGTCTTAAATGGTGGCAGTGGCTACGATAGGTTTGTTTTAGGTACATCCTATGATGGAAACTTTTATCAGGGAGGTGGCTACGCTACGATACAAGACTACAATCCTGCGAATGACTATATCCAATTGAAAGGAAGTGCAAGTTCTTTTTATCTTGGTACTGCAAATTATGAGGGAACTAGCGATCTTGATACACTCATATATCAGAATGATGGTGACTTGTTAGGAGTAGTTCAAGATAAGACTGGTATAGAGTTAACCAGCTATTATTTTAGCTTTGTCTAGTCCTACTACAGTTACAAATCTTTGATGACTTTAGAGCAACGCAATTTTAGCTCGCTCCTCAGCTTTATTTATCTGAATTTACACTCTTGTATCTATAACCAAGGAAGTTAAAAATCCACTTGTAAGGGGAGCATTCCAATTGCGGAAAAAGTTTGATAACTCTCATTCTCTAACCCAGTCTCCTAAGAGGTTGTTTGAAAAGTATTATTGCTCACATCTGAGCCTCAAAAATCTAACCCCCCTAGCCCCCATTCCCTACTAGTGAATGGGGGTTTCAAATTCAAAGCCTTTTGACCTTTAAACTGATAAAAAATGAGCAATAAAAAATTTGCTTACGGGGAAGCAAGCACACATTTTTCTAGTTTTCAGCAAAAAAAAATCGCCCCCTGAATTCAGGAGGCGCATCACCAAAGTGGTGTAGAGACGCAAAATCTTGCGTCTCTCGTTTTAACTAGCAACGTATTCTTTGACATTGGCACGACGGCGACGCAGATGAGCCAAAGCTTGATGCTCTAACTGACGAACGCGTTCGCGGCTGAGATTCAATCTCTCACCTACTTTCGCCAATGACATTTCATTACCATCTTCTAAACCAAAGCGTAAAGCTACAACTTCTCGCTGTTGCGGGGTTAGCTCTGCTAGCAGATTGTTCAAGTCTTGGCGTAAGAATTCCTGGTTAGTGTAATACTCTGGTGATGGGCCATCATCTTCGAGCATTTCTTGCAACTCAGTATCCTGGTTCTCACCAACCCGCACATCCAAAGAAACTGGTTGACGAGCCATATTCAGGTACTCGCGAATCTGAGCAGGTTCTAATTCTAGTGCTTTGGCAATTTCGGCTGGAGTCGGCGATCGCCCCAAGGTTTGAGCCAACTCGCGCTGCACTTTTTTGATTTTGTTCAGTTTCTCGGTAATGTGGATCGGTAAGCGAATAGTACGTCCTTGTTGAGCGATCGCACGAGTAATTGCTTGGCGAATCCACCAGTAAGCGTAAGTTGAGAACTTATAACCCCTCATCGGGTCAAATTTCTCCACACCCCGCTCTAATCCTAGTGTTCCTTCCTGGATTAAATCCAGAAACTCCATATTTCGCTTTTGATACTTTTTAGCAATAGCAACAACCAAGCGTAAATTCGCTTCGATCATTTTTTGCTTTGCCCGCTTACCTTGCGCCACTGTTTGTTGCACATCGGTTTCCGATTGTTGAACGTGATCGGCCCACTCTGAAATATCTGGTTCGCGTTGCAACTTCTTCGCCAAAGCTTCCTTGGCGTCGATCAGCGTCATCATTTGTTGCACTTGCTTCCCAAAGACAATTTCTTGTTCGCGGGTTAGCAGTGGTACACGACCAATTTCTCGCAGATAGGTTCGCACCATATCAGCCGTGAATTTGGTGTTGAGGTTTTCGGTTTGGCTATTGACAGTAGGCATTGGTGCGATGTCCTCTACTTCGTAAAGATAATGTATGTTTTATTACTAAAATGGATGGGAAAAAGTAGTACATCTATCACGAAATATTGGGAGCTACCAAAAGCAATTAGTTAATTGATACAGCCGTTGTTAAGACGGTAAGCCCCCAATGATAGGTTCCCCTACCTTCCCTAAATTTTCAATCTTTTATAAGCACGCTGGTTATTTTTGAGAATTCTTCTCTTGGACAGTTACTAACACCGAGCGGCAAATCCGAAGTCGGTATGAGTTCTACTTAACTTATGATACGATAAATCAGGCAAATAGTAAACTATCTTAAGATAAAACCTATGATTATAATTCAAAAGCAGCCGTTATAGAAAAAATTTTAAATTTCCTTTGAAATTACTGACTACATCTATAGTGACGCCAAAAACCCCTCTTCTGTTGCCAAAAACTAGCCGGATAACCGAACTTAATTTGCTGTGACAATGGAGGGATGTCACGAATTGGTCATTTGTCATTGGTCATTAGTCACTTGTACCGAGCGACTCGTGCCGAGTGGAGCCGAGGTAAGCCGTTGGCGCAATCTCTGTCTCCGACACCCTGTTCGCGTTCGTAGAGAAGTATTGGTCATTTGCAAAGGACAAAGGACAATCTAAAATCCAAGGTCAGCTTTGGCTAGTTCCGCAGCGGCGAATACTTCTGCGTCAGGTTTTTCTTCCCAGGCTGGCTCACCAATTTCTGCGTAAAAAGTTGCGTCATAAGGACGGGTACGCACTACTACGGGCATGGGAACGGCGTGACCCAAAATTAAGGCTTGTTGCTTCGAGTCTAGCTTTGCCAATACCGATCGCAGTCCGCTACCACCAGATACACCTGTAAAAATCGCGTCAATGTCTTTTTCATCATTCAGCAAAGCAGTAATACGAGTCCCAATTTGCGACATAACTTCATTATCTATGCCTGACGGGCGTTGATCAACTACCAAAAGTGTGACAAAATATTTTCGCAGTTCGCGGGCAATAGTCCCAAAGATAGTACTTTGGACGATAGCCGGGTCAAGGAAACGGTGCGCCTCTTCAATGGTAATCATCAATGGCGTGGGGCGATCGCAAGGATTTTTGCTTTGCAGAAATTTGTCTGCTTTTTTGACGTAATGCTCGTGAATACGTCGGGTGATCATATTCGTCACCAGCATATAAGAGAGCATATTAGACTGGGAACCAAATTCTATCACAACATTCTTCCCAGATTCCAGGCATTGCACAATTTTACTAATATAATTCTGGGGGCAAACTGCTCGCATATACTTCAAGCTATCCATCCGCAATAGTTTGCGCTGCAATGCCATAATCGAGCCTTTGTGTCCGCGCTTCTCGTCGCAGAACATCTCGATTTCTTCGTTGGTCATATTCAACAACTGGACAATCCAAGACTTGCCAAATTCGCTATACAGAATATTGGCGTTATCTAAGGCTGCATCAGAGAGTCCTAAATCTCGACTACATAACTTAATATCTTCAACTTCTATTTGCTCATAGCTCAAATAAAGTTCTTGGGCATCACGCACACCACGGCGCTTTGTCGATTCTGGGTCGAGGGTATAAACTTCTACCTTACTAGGAAAAAGTTGCTTTAAGCCTTTAACAGTACTGACATTCTTACCTTCTGCAACGGCTTCCCAGCCATACTCGGAGTGCATATCAAAAATCAAATTGACTGCCGCATTTTTACGGATAACGCCAGCTAAAAGTAGCCGCGTTAGAAAAGATTTGCCAGTACCAGATTTCCCAAACACCCCATTACTGCGTTCTACGAAGCGATTTAAATCGATGCAAACGGGCACATCCATATCCAAAGGTTTGCCGATGGAAAAGTTGCGTCTTTGGGGGTCATCTTCCCAACCAAACACCCGGCGAAAATCGTCAATACTTGCGTCGTAAACTTGACTAAAGTGGCTAGGAATAGTTTTAACAGGCAACAATTCCATCGTCGTGCTGGTTTGGGGCACAAATGAAGCCAAACCCGTCATCGATGGCAGGAAAGGATTTGCCGATTTGCCATTTGTTGGGGAGAATGATTCTTCAGTTTCGGGAGTGAACATCAACATCGGCGCGAGGTTAATAGTACCATAAGTACCACTTCCGGCTAAAACATCTCGTAAAAAAGTGTCTTCCCAACTGGGGGGATTAGCAATAATTCGGGCATTAGCAGCTCCCAATGCTACATCTGTCAGCATACAAAAAAAACGCGATCGCATCCCTTGCACAACAAGAAACTTACCCACCCGCATATCTTCTACAGAAATGTCAGGATGCAATCGGACTTCTAAACCTTCAGTTAAAGAACCTTGAATGACCGAACCTAATGGCTGTGCCGAATTCATCTGATTAGTCATTTGTCATTTGTCATTGGTCATTAGTCATTGGTCATTAGTCCCCAATCCCCAGTCCCCAGTCCCCAGTCCCTAATCAATCTGAATCGAGGTTGGCGCACTTCCTGTTGATGGAGTGGTACTAATTAAAGGTTTGCGGAATTGGGCGTAAAGGCGATCGCGCCAGGTGAAGAATGGTGCATAATCTATATTCTCGGCAAAGATTGGCAATCCTTTACCTCTAATAGAAGCTGGTAAATCCAGATAGGGGCCAGAGGGGAACTTGAGTAATATCGATAATCCAGCCACCGCTAAGTCAGCTAAAGTCGGTTCATCTCCTGTTAAATAGGGACTATCTGCCAATAATAACGTTAAGGCTTCCAAGTCTTGTTTTAAAGATGCGATCGCTGACTGTATCACATCTGGGCTGTAACCTACGCTAAAACCCAACACTGTCAGTAAGTCACTAGGTACTCCTTGAACCAGACTTTTAAATATATCTGGTGTTGAGGTGGGTAATAAAGACTTACGAAAATTTTGATCTTGACTTACGGCTGCAAATAGTGCTTTGCGACCTTTGATGCCTATGGACTCATCGGCCCATTCTTCTATTAATAAAGTT
This sequence comes from Nostoc sp. 'Peltigera membranacea cyanobiont' 210A, assembly GCF_002246015.1. GTDB lineage: Bacteria > Cyanobacteriota > Cyanobacteriia > Cyanobacteriales > Nostocaceae > Nostoc. The sequence continues at coordinate 45,536 of NZ_NOLJ01000003.1, read as the reverse complement.
AAACCCCGTTGTTTAGGATCTTGCGGCATTAGGGGGCGATCGGGATACTCTAAATCTAAATACTTAGCTATTTCCGTAGAATCCGCAATATATTTATTACGATCCTTTAATACAGGCACTTGTCTTTGACCAGTCAGCCGGAACAGTTCTACTTGTCCAATCCCAGGCGTGACCTCTATTTTGCGGTAATCTAGTCCTTTAAAATCTAGAATTAGGCGCACTTTCTCTGAGTATTGAGAGAGTTCCCATTGGTATAATTCCAGCATGTGTTCTATCTCTTGTAACTGGTCAACTTATTAACTTTACAATTGTATCTTTAGTTTAAGTAATTTTGATTGGTATTAGTTGGTTAGCTATCTATTTAATTGACATTAGGGTTTAACCGATGCCTGATTTTTGGCAAAATTATCAATTAAAAAAAATATTGTTTTCTGATTTCTTAGAATATCAAATAAATAATTAAGTAATTTAATTCAGCATATAAATAAACTCAACCCCTCATTCGTGGGTCTTCAACAGTTACTACAATTTTTGTCAGCGTTAGCCTACGTTAAAAGATTTCGGTAATTAATTTCTGTGTTTTTGCTGAATAATCAATGGTTAATTCTGAAATATAGCCTTCTTCTCTATGTAATTCAGGATTTATGAATCAACTATTAATTTACGTACAAGTTTGTATATAAATTGTCTTTTAAGTATAATTTTTTCCCGTAGCTAATTGTAACTCATAACTTGTAGAGGTAAGAGTTTCACACTTTCTGAGAATTTATGTTACACCGAGTGGGATTTTTAAATTTTCGTGTGGTGGAGAAAACTTGCTCAATTTACATAAAATATATGGTAGATATATTTCATACCTATCAGCGTGAATCGAGGTTAAATATTTTACCTCACTAGCACAAACTCTTCTAGAGAAAAATCTTACTTCCCTCTTGAGTTAGATTTTGTGCATAGCAAAATGTTATAAATCTTTATGTAATGTGTGGACAAAAAGAAAAACAAAATTTATGAAGACAAATTACAGCAAATTTCTGACCACGTTGGCAGGCATAGCAGGATTTACTAGTTTCAGCGTCCTCATTACTTTACCATCTGATGCGAAAGAGGTACTAAATCCTAACCCCAGTATTTTCAACGAAGCTCCCTATAACCAAGGTCAACGCCTTCAAGCAAACACTCAATATACACCTGCCGAAGCTGTTTCCCAAATAGAAAAGGGCAATACCAAACGCAAACCAGTAGCACAGAAAAGTGGTGCAACGCTAAATCCCAAACCAAGTATTTTCAACGAGCCTCCTTATAACCGTGGTGGTGGTAATGTTACACCTAGTGAACCTACACCCGTCACTCCAGGTACTACCCCAGAAACTCAACCTACCAAACCATCTACAACTCCACCAGGGCCAGGGGCAAGCGACAATCAAGGCAAAAACTTGTTAGCCTTGGCAGAGTCAAACGCTTCCTTTACCACCTTGACCAAGGCTTTAAAAGCAGCAGGATTAAGCGCAGCTTTGCAAGGCAAAGATAACTTAACTATTTTTGCACCCACAGATGCAGCTTTTGCTAAGTTGCCACCAGATGCTTTGCAAGAATTGTTAAAGCCAGATAACAAAGAAGTATTGCTCAAGATTTTAACTTACCATGTAGTAGCTGGTAAGGTATTGTCTGCTGACTTAAAGTCTGGCGAAGTTAAAAGCCTTGAAGGCGGCACAATCAACGTTAAAGTCGATCCTGCTACTGGTGTAACTGTCAATGATGCTAAAGTCACACAGGCAGATATCACAGGTAGTAACGGCGTAATCCACGCAATCGATCAGGTGATTTTACCTCCTGACTTGTAGTTGTAAGGTATCAGCACAACTGGCAACATAACTAGATTGGCATAAAGTATTAATACGTTAAAATTCCGTTCAGATGTTAGTTTTGGACGGTTTTTTTGTTTGCAGTTAGTTTTTGATCTTTATCTTGCATTTCTAAAAGTTCAGGAATAGTAACAAACCTATAGCCCTGTTTCCGAAAGTTGGCAATAATTTCTGGTAAAGCTTGCACAGTTTTAGAGCGATTACCACCACCATCATGCATTAGCACAATTCCACCTGGCTTGGCCCTCCTAAATACATTATTAATTAATTTTGGTACAGCAGGACGTGAGTAGTCTACAGAGTCAGATGACCAGCGAATGATGGCATATTTGCTATTTCTAGCGTAACTAGCCACCCCATTGTGCATGATTCCCCCTGGTGGTCGAAATAAATTTGTTTTAATCCCTGTCACTTGATAAATCAAGTCTGCTGTGTGGTCAATTTCATAGGCAGCTGCTTGTGGATTTAAGAATTGATACCAATGATGCCAAGTGTGATTACCAATTACGTGACCCTCAGCAATCTCCCGCTTCACTAAGCCTGGATAATTCTTCACGTTTTGCCCAATGAGAAAAAATGTCCCTTTAATCTGATTTTTTTTGAGAATATCTAGTACTTGCCCGGTACTTTCAGGCCATGGGCCATCATCAAAGGTGAGCGCAATTACTTTCTGTTCGGGAGTCAATTTTGCCGCATCAACTATTGCTCCTTGAAAACGCTGTGGCACTTTATATGAAAAACCTTTTGTTTGTACTTGTTGCTGCCAACTTCTAAGCATCGTCGCTTTTAGTTCTTCAATCTGCTGCTGAATTCCAACTTTGCTTGGTTGATTGTTTACATTTATATTCTCTGTACTTTGAGCATTAGAGGAGCTTGACTTAATAAGCATCATCGTGCTAGCACTCACACTCCCACTCAAGACAAGCAACGTAACTAATATTTTTTGCAGACCAAAAAATGACTTATTGTCGTCCACTTCATAGCTCCTTCAAGGTCGAATCATCTTTTTTTTCAAAATACTTATGGCAGCTTTTTCTACTCTGTAAGCCTTGCCATACAAGCTACAGTTATGATTGGTATCTTTTTTTAAGTTAGCTCCAACCCTGACTCTGAAAAAATACCTTACCCGATGAATAAGCTAATATCTATAAGCAAAACCCTCACCATAAAGGTGAGAACGTTCTTACGTGTTAATTTTTATAATCTATGGGGTATGAGGGGGAATTTCGAGAACTGCAAAAGGCAAGTAAAATAATTTGTAATTAAGTTAAGTTTTGTAACGGAGATCCAAACAAGAGTCACAAAACTTGACACTTCTTAGTTGCCAGGGACTTAGCCCTCTATAATTTATTAATCTTGCCTCATTAACTATGAATCTTAATGTAGGCTAAATATTGCATATTCTCTTGACAAAGCCATTGCGAAATGATGACGAAGATGTGACCTTTCTTGAGTAATGACGGTAGAGAGCAAACCTGTTAAAAAATTTCTTCTATCCCCAACAGCGTCAGAGGATTGAACACCATTAACTGCTGAAAATTCTGCAAATAATGCTTTAGAGTGAGTCCGAAAATTCCGCACGCTTGTTTTTGTCTCAAAAAAGGGACTTCCTATAAATCATCCATTTTGTGGGGCAAGATACCCACCCCACAAGAGTTAACAGGATACTTTTTCTTTGGAAATCCCTTACCCTTAACAGGTTACAGGCTAGACATTACATCCCGTGCAACTGCTAAAGTCTGCTCAATGTCTTCTTCAGTGTGAGCAAAAGATGTAAACCCAGCTTCAAATTGAGAGGGTGCTAAGTAAACACCGCGCTCTAACATCCCGCGATGGAAACGTCCGAATTTAGCTGTATCAGACTTTTTCGCATCTTCGTAGTTATGAACTGGGCCAGCGGTAAAGAATAAGCCGAACATGGCGCTGATTTGACCCCCACAAGCTGCATGACCAGTTTCTTTGGCAATTTGCAGCAAACCATCTGCTAGCTTTTTAGTAATCCGCTCAAGAGACTCGTAAGTACCTGGCTTTTGCAGCAATTCTAAAGTCTTAATCCCAGCAGTCATTGCTAAAGGATTACCAGAAAGTGTTCCAGCTTGATATACGGGGCCGGCGGGCGCAACCATTGACATAATATCTCGACGACCACCATAAGCCCCTACTGGCAAACCACCACCAATCACCTTACCCAAGGTTGTTAAATCGGGAGTGACGCCAAATTTTTCTTGAGCGCCACCGTAAGCAATGCGGAAGCCTGTCATCACTTCGTCAAATACTAATAACGCTCCATACTCGTGAGTTAGTTCTCGTAAACCTTCTAGGAAGCCAGCATCAGGTGCGATAAATCCAGCATTGCCGACGACTGGCTCAAGAATAACACCGGCAATCTCGTCGTGGTTTTCTTCAAATAAAGCTTTAACGGCTTCTAAGTCATTGAAAGGCGCAGTTAGAGTGGTGCTAGTTGCTAATTTAGGTACTCCCGGTGAGTCTGGCAAACCAAGTGTAGCAACACCAGAACCCGCCTTTACTAGAAACGCATCGGCGTGTCCGTGGTAGCAACCTTCAAACTTGATGATTTTCTCCCGGTTGGTGAAAGCCCGCATCAGCCGCAAAACTCCCATACAAGCTTCAGTTCCAGAATTAACAAATCTGACCATTTCGATGCTAGGAACGGCATCGATGACCATTTCTGCCAAAACATTTTCTAGGACTGAGGGAGCGCCGAAACTAGTACCTTTTTCTAAAGCTTCATGCAACGCTGCAATTACTTCTGGATGAGCATGACCACAAATAGCTGGGCCCCAAGTGCCTACATAGTCTATGTATTTATTGCCATCTACATCCCAAATATACGCGCCTTTGACACGATCAAAAACTATGGGTTGTCCGCCCACAGATTTAAAGGCACGAACTGGAGAACTGACTCCTCCGGGCATGAGATTTTGAGCAGCGGCGAAGATTTCTTGTGATTTTGTTGTTTTAATTGTGGTGTTTACCAAAGTTCTCTCCTAACAGTGGGCAATAAAAAGCTCTATCTTAGGATAGGATCAAACACTGCTTAGAATTTCTATCCTAGAAAATTAGCGTAGCGAAACCAAAAAAATAACATTATGTTATGCAAGTCCAATGAAGACTTGACTTTGGATATTTAATTCAAAAAAAACATACCAGCTGCCCTATTTTGAATGGTATCGTGAATCCATAAATTATTCTCATGAGAGCAAACTAGCTGGTATGTCTTCTAACGATTCGCGATCGCTGCATTACACCATCCCGGTTGATAAAATTCGCTACGATGAACGGGGTCTGGTGCCTGCAATTGTCCAAGACTATCTAGATGGTACTGTCCTGATGATGGCGTGGATGAATCAGGAGTCGTTACAAAAGACTTTAGAAACTGAAGAAACTTGGTTTTGGAGCCGTTCTCGACAAGAATTGTGGCACAAGGGAGCGACTTCTGGGCATATCCAAAAGGTGCAAAGTATCCGTTATGACTGTGATAGTGATGCGCTGCTCATTGGCGTAGAACAATTAGGAGATGTTGCTTGCCATACTGGAGAGCGCAGTTGTTTTCACCAAATAGAAGGTAAAATTCTTGCGCCACCAGGAGATACATTGTCGCAATTGTTTCAAATAATATGCGATCGCCGCGACAATCCTACTGAAAGTTCTTACACTTGTAAACTATTCGCAGGTGGCGATAACAAAATTTTGAAAAAGATTGGTGAAGAAACCGCTGAGGTGGTAATGGCTTTTAAAGATGATGAAGCAGATGCGATCGCTGGTGAAGTGGCTGATTTGCTATATCATACTTTGGTGGCCTTAGCTCACCATCAAGTTGATTTAAAATCGGTATATCGCAAGCTCCAAGAACGTCGGCAATAGAGTAAAAAACAGATCGCCTTAATCAGCCAAAATTCGATTGAGATACTGTAAAATTACCACAGCGATCGCTACGCTCAAGATGAAGCCTAGCCAGTAAGTATTGGTAATAATATGGGGTTGATCTAATGCCCATCCACCCAAGGGATGACCAATAAAAGAGCCAACAGCCCAGCACAAAGCGTTGATGGAAAAATAAACGCCGCGTTGATTTTCCGGGGCTAACTCAGTCACTAAAGAGGCAGCAGATGGAGTATAAGAAACAATCGCCACAGCAAATACTCCCAATGCCAATATTACCCAAATCAGATGATGAGATGGGGCTGTACCGCTTATCCAAATCAGTCCGAAACCAATTGCCCAGAAAATAGCCGAAACAGTGAGCGCAAGTGTGTGAGAGCAGCGTTTTAAAATGCTGGTGACAGGCAACTGACAAATAATTGCAAACACCAGATGCCAAGCAAATAGTCCGCTAATGGTAGTTTCAGCAAATCCCTTGGCGGTACTTTCGACAAAGACAAAGTTTTTGAAGTAAAGCGGCAGGGTGCTGTGGATTTGAGAAATATAGATTGTAAAGAATATATTAACTGCGATGTAGACCAGGAAACGGCGATCGCTTAATACTGCCATCCAAGCAGCAAAAAGTTCTGTCTTTTCAGATTCCTCTATCTGCTGTTGTTCAGTTTCAGTAATCCCCACATAGACAACCCCAAAAAATACCATAAAAGAGATGGCATCAATCACAAATAGCCAGCGATAACTCCCAATTATCGCGATCAAAAACCCTGCTAGCACAATTCCGATCGCTAACCCCAGATTATCAGCTAGTCTGGCGATCGCAAAAGTTTCCCGGCGATTGTCAATTTGGCTAGCGTCAGCAACCACAGCTTCAGCCGCCGGCCAATAGAAACCTATCCCTAAACCGCTAATCAAGCTACCGATTACCAAAGAAGTGAAATTATTGGTTGTAGCTAAAACTAGAGAAGCAATTGCTGAAATCGCCGTTGCTAGCAACAAAGTGCGGCGGCGTCCCCAATATTCAGAATCAGCCAAAGAACCACCTGCAATCCGCCCTAGAATGCCGGAAATCGAGGCGCTACCCAAGGCTACCCCAACACTAGTTGCAGATAAACCAAGTTGATTAACAAAAAAGATGGGGGCGTAAAACAGGGTAAAGCCGGTGCCAACTTCTGAGAGAAATCTCCCAATTGCGAAAATCCAGACCTGGGGATGTATCGAGGGCAACCACGATGATAACTGAGATTGAGAAGCTAATTTCATGAGCTTAAATGTCATAGGTTGATGACATTTTTGTAATTCTTATCATTGGCTACTATTTTCCTCACTCATTCCACAGGGTTTCCACAGGGATTTTAGCAGTTTTCCACAGGTGCTATACGAGCTAATAGGCTTCTTGCTGTCTTACTGGGGATTGTTGATTATAAGTACCAAAGAAGTTTAAGGACTGAGTTTTTGTGAAGTAAAGTAACAAAAAAGTGCCTTAAACTCTGATTATTTCGTTCGTATTTATTTTTTATACAATCGTTTTTAACATTTCGCAGCATTGACAAACCCACCCCCTCTTGGCGCACAATGATGCGGCTTGCTTTTATAATCCGTTCAATCGGCTGGCATCAAATGTGTAAAATATATTACCATCGGATGTAAGTGCAAATTGTCGGGATAGCGAAAGAGCGTGTAAAGCTCTAAACCGCTTTACCGCAAGCAACTTGTCCCTCTTGATTATCCTCATAGGAGGAAAATCTCATGAAATCAACGGTTAGCATCTTTACAGAAATTCCTGAAACACTCCACGAATCCTTAAAAAACTACTTAGAAACCCATCCCGATTGGGATGAAAACAGAGTATTGACGGCGGCACTATCATTGTTTTTACTCCAAAATGGAGATAGCGATCGCCGTGCTGCTCGAGTCTATCTGGAAACTTTGTTCCACCACTCCACAGTAGAAATGTCCTGTACCGACTCACCAGCAACAGCTAATTTACTAGACACCCCATAGGTACTGGTATGAAGGGCGTTATTCCCCTATTAATGGGGCACGGCATACCGTGCCCCATTAACCGGATCTTAAGCTAATAGCGATCGGCAAAATTACAATAAAAAAGATCGGTAGATTCCGATCCATAAAAAAGTTCTAATAGTTTCTCTTAATTATTGCCAAAACTAGTTGGTAACGGGTCGAAATTTACCTTTGTTCTCATTTGAGGCTACCGCCTCCCTGACTTACAGCAGCCCAAAGAGGCTAGAAACGGGGTTTTAGGGGGAATTTAGCTTAAGTTGACACCAATGCACAGCTATGTGCCCTATGAATTGCAATCTCAGCACCGTTATATCTACCAAAACGGTAACTACCAAGAAATTTTTTCCTGTGGACTCTCTCCCTTGTCCACTATCTTAAATAGATAAATAAATATCTCAAATCACTGTTTGGCGTGTATTTGAGGAATATCTACTTATTTTGATTATCTAAATTTGTCTGTTACTAAAACCAAGAAAATTCACCAACCACTACCCCAAGAGTCAACAGTCAAGAGTTAAAAAACTCTAGACTATAAACTTAGGACTTGGCTTCCAAATGCTGGGGATGAGCAGGAGATTCAAATTTATAGCCTACGCCACGTACAGTTTGAATTAATGCTGGCTGACTAGCATCAATTTCAATCTTCTTGCGAATTTGGCCAATATGAACATCTACAACCCGCTGGTCGCCGACATATTCATAATCCCACACCTCTTGGATTAGTTCTGCCCGCCGCCAAACTCGGCCTGGATGACTAGCTAAAAAATGCAACAAGTCAAATTCCAGAGCAGTTAAAGGTACTGCTTGGTTATTAAGTGCTACCTCCCGTCGCACTGGATCGATCATAAGTTTTTCAAATACCAAGCGTTTCTGCTCGGCAGTAGTTATCACTCGCTGACGCCTCAAAATAGCTCCGACTCTGACTTCTAGCTCTCCTAGTCCAAAAGGCTTGGTGAGATAGTCGTCAGCACCTTTAGCAAAGCCGCGAATTTTATCAGCTTCGTCAGCACGGCTAGTCAACATCAAAACAAAAACACCATTACGACTTTGCATCTCTTGGCAGAGGTTAAACCCTGTGACATCTGGTAAATTCACATCTAGAATCACCAAATCAGGGTTAAATTGCTCAAATAGATTTAAGGCTGTCTTTCCGTCTTCGGCAGCCTCCACCTGATAGTTCTGCTTAATTAAAAAGCGTTGGATTAAATTCCGAACCGCAGGGTCGTCGTCAACTACAAGAATCTTGGCGGGAGCCATGACCATTACTTTGCACAAAAATTCGTAAGATTAACAAGAAAGTTGCGTAAAAACGCAGTTGCCACTTTAGGACTAACTAAGAATCTACATGGCTACGGTATAACAATCCCGATCGCTCAAAAATAAATACTCTAATCAGGATTGTAGGCAATTAGAAGGCGAAACTTCTGTTAGCCAACAGTATATAAGCGCTCTGACTTTAACTGCAACCGTTCTTGATAGCAAGACACCTTCTCAATCCCCGTTAGGTGGTAACTTAAAACGTTTCAATTTTAAATCGATATGTGGATATATACCACAAGCGATTATTCAGTATAATTAAAAAAACTCTTTTAGGGCACAGTAAGTTGCCAAATTTGAAACATTAAAGTTGATTTTTTCATAAAAACCATGACTTTTAGGTACTCTCCGTTCAAATTCTAGATTAGAGCCAGAATTAGACAACGACATGAGGGTATACACGGAGTTATAGCGATATGTTAAAGTTACTATAGTTGAAATTACAAAGTCGATCAAACTAACCCGTGCTACTATCCTGGTAGGGCATATAAATTAGGTCGAGACTTTAGTTTCGATCAAAATAAAACCTAAAGCTGTTTTTTATTCGATAAAAGACTGCCGCTGATTGAGGCTGAAGTAACAAACTCCCATGAGCGATCAAAATCCCTACGAAAAACTTGGGGTATCAGAAGAGGCTAGCTTCGATGAAATTCAGGATGCTCGTAATCGCCTATTCGAGCAACATAATGGCGATGCCAAGCATTTAGAAGTGATTGAGGCTGCTTACGATGCGATTTTAATGGATCGCTTACGGATGCGCCAGGAAGGTAAAATCAAAGTCCCTGAGCGGATACGGTTTCCAGAGTTGCGAGTGCAATCGCCTCCTAAAGAAAGTCCAACCCCTCGCCAGCAGTCACCCGCATGGCTGCAACGGATGCTGGATCAGCCAACTCCTGCGGATATACTCTTACCAGGAGCTTGGTTTCTCGGTTTGAGTTCTATTAGCCTGTTCTATCCAGAGGGAGGCGATCAGGTTTTGCAGTTAGCATTGGTGGTTGGCGTAGGCACTAGTATTTACTTTCTCAATCGCAAGGAAGGCAAATTTGGCCGAGCAGTTTTGTTCACCCTGGTCAGTTTAATAATTGGCCTAATCGTTGGGGGACTAGTTGCTAGCTGGCTCTTACCACAAATATCATTTATCAGTCTGGAAACGAATCAGTTCTCTACTGTAGTGACGTTTATATTGTTGTGGTTAATTAGTAGTTTTCTACGTTAAACCACTGCCGTAAGTACGTTTGTATAAAGAAGACATGGTTTATGTGTGTTCTTCTAAGATAAAAAAGTCAGGAGTCAAAATACCTATTTTGACTCCTATTTTAATTTGCAACCTGAATTTCTGATTTATTGAATCTGTTGCAGCTACAGAGCCTTTTTATACCAAATATTTAGGTTTTAGAACTATATCTACAGCAGTGCTGAAATCCTGAACGATTAAGTCGGGGTGGTAAAGTTCTAGTTGGGTGCGATCGCGAATCCCAGATTCTACAGCCATTACCTTAATACCATAATTTTTCGCAGCGGTGATGTCGGCTTCCGTATCTCCCACCATCCAGGTATCAGCAGCCGGGGGCAGTTCTTTTAATGCCCTAGCCATTAACAAGGGCTTATCTTCAATATCGCGAGTTTTAACGTAGTCGTTACTTAGACAGTAACAGCGATTTTCCGGGAAAAATTTACCTAAATCGTATTTTTTAAAGGCATAATCTAGTTCTCGAACTCGGCGCATCGTCATAACTGCCAAATCAATTCCAGCTTCTTGAATTTTTAACAGTGCATCCACAGCACCAAGCGCGAGAGTGTCATAGTTGAAATAAGCTTCTGTATGCACAGTTTGCCGCCGCAATTGGGCGAATTCTTGGGCTTGGGCTTCGTCTAACCCAGAATTTAAGGCGATTTGTTTTTCAGGAACACGCGATCGCTTTAACTGCCAAAATTCCGCTTTCGGAAGTTCTTGCACTACTTGATCTGGGCGACGGGTTTTATCTAAGCAGAATTGATAAACGCGGTAGTACCGTTCGGAAACATCAATAATTGGGCCGTCGAAGTCAGTAATCAGTCTTAGCATCGGCGGAAAATGTTAATTTTTATTAAAATTATCTCAGATGTATGTCTATTTTTCGAGACTATCAAGTTTAGCTAATTTCAATTGATATTTTGCACTCAGGCATCATTGCAAAGTACCGCGTTTGATTTGTTCGCTTTCAATGGCTTCAAATAAAGCGCGAAAATTACCTTCGCCAAAACCTTGAGCTTGGAAACGGCGTTCAATAAACTCAAAGAAAAATGTCGGTTGTTCAAAAATGGGCTGGGTGAAAATTTGCAGTAGTAGGGGCGCGGTTTGTTGTGCCTCTACGGAAGTATATTCTTGCCAGTCCACCAGAATTTCCTGTTGAGCGATCGCTTCTAATTCTAAGGGTGATAGCGTGAGTCCTGGACGCTGTTTTAGCTGTGAGTAATAGGTTTGGGGAACCGAGAGTAAGGATAAACCACTGGCACGAAATTTAGCGATCGCACTCACAAGATTAGTCGTCCGCAAGGCAATATGTTGAATTCCTGGCCCCCGATTGACATCTAGAAATTCCTGAATTTGAGAATTCTCAGAAGCCGGTTCATTAATTGGCAATTGGACGCTACCATTATGTGAAACCATCACCTGGCTGTGTAAAGCAGAGCGATTGGTTTTAATTTTAAATGCCTGCTGGGGTTGAAAATCTAGGATTTTTTCGTACCAAGCCACAGCACCATCCAATTCACCAACTGCCACGTTTAGCACTACGTGATCTATGGCGGTAAAAGTGTTGTCATTTATCATTTGTTCTTTGTCATTTGTGTTAGTTACAAATGACGACGGACAAATGACCAATGACCTTTCTATCAATGTATGAGTCAATCCACCCCAGGCAGCAATTTTGCCACATTTGATGAACACCGTACCTACCTTGCGTTCTTGGATGGGTTGTAGGATTGTAGCACCGTGTTTTTGAGCTTGTGCGATCGCGCCTTCGACATCTTCGACAGCAAAAGCCACATCTGCCACACCAGGTGGATATTGACGCAGAAATTCAGCTACTGGACTTGTAGGTAACAGTGGTGAAGACAGAAAAAAGCAGACATCACCATTTTTCACCACTTCTGTACAAGTGTGAAATGAACTGATGCGATCGGTTACTGCTTGAAAACCAAGATGGTGTACAAACCAATCCCGCCATACTTTGGCGTCTTCTACATAGAAATGAACGTGATCAATTTTCATAGATACTGAAAATTCAGCATAACAGTTTATATATCTGTAAATTTTGCCTTTTTTGCTAGATTTTCACGTCCTTCCTAAGCAAGAATTATCTAGGCGCACTCCCCCTTTAAAAGAACAAATGACTATCAGGTTGAATGTTAATTTCCATTGGCACAGCTTGCGGTTCGGCAGAAAGAGCAAAGAAAATCGCATTGGCAGCAGTTTCAGGACTGAGCATTTTTTTTCGGTCTACTTTTAGGTTGACGTTATCCCAAAAAGGAGAATCTACCCCACCAAAGTAGAATAGCGTGAACTTGATACCAAAACGCTTGAGTTCCTCTGCCATGCACTTGCTAAAACCGACAACACCAAACTTAGAAGCCGAATAAGCTGCCGCCATCCCCATCGAATGCTTGCCCAGAATTCCTACGACATTACAGATGTGACCAGACTTGCGCTTTTGCATCTCTTCAGCAGCCGCCTGAGTGGTGTAAAAGCTACCTTTTAAGTTGACATCTAGCATCTTGTCTAAATCAGCGGGTTCTAGGCTGTTGTAGGGCTTGAGTATACCAGCACCAGCTGCATTCACTAAAATATCAATTTGACCAAACTCAGCGATGGTCTTTTCTATCAAAGTATCTACCTGTTTGGGGTCAGTAATATCGGTGGGAACAGTTAAAACTTCTCCTGGTAAATCAGCAGCCAGTGTGGTTAAACGCACCGCATCTCTGGCAGCCAGTACCAACCGAACTCCGGTAGGCGCAAGTTTTTGTGTTAAAGCTGAACCAATACCACCAGTAGCACCGACAATAACAACAACTTTATCCTGCATTGTATTATTTACATTTCTTTACATCTTTTTACATAATACAGAATTACAGGCTTAGGTTGTAGGTAGACATATAGAAAGTATTTACTCGCTGAGTAGCACCATTACCTCATATTCCTTGCCACTCGCCTTTAATGTAAATGTGGGAGATGATTCTAAATATTTGGTAAAATTGGAACCTAACTTTAATTTTTTAATAATTGAATTAGGAGACTCTCCAGTTATTTTCTGTAACTCTGAACCTAGTTTGGACACAGATAATTTAGTTTTAGGAGACTTTGTTTGTATATCTTGAATAATTTTTAATAGTAATTTATCTAATGTTTTTTCATTAGGAATTTCCGCAGATTCTTCTTGAATAGATTGTGCAGATGAATTATCTATAATAGGGATAATTTCCTCAATTTCTGGTTTCTTATGATTAGATTTATTAGTAATATTGGATCTTTCTTGAAATAAACTTGCAATGGTTGTTAACCTGTGTAATCGAGTATTGATTGAATCTTGTTCATTTTTAATTAAATCTTGAATTTGCTCAACCACTTTTTCCAAGGATGGAACTTCTGTTGCCATTGCTAAGGAATAATGAGTTAATTTGCCAGTATTCCGGTTTTCTATATGCAAACTTTGCCCTTGTCTACGTACCCAATAGACAATTAATCCTTGGTTTTGGAGTTCGTTGCAAAGGTGAATTAAAATTCCATCACTAGAACAGACTAATATTTCTTTAACTGTTGGATAAGAACGTACAATACAAGCACCGAAAGCGATCATTTTTGCATCAGCACTATCCTTACCCTCTGGCACATGGACAAGTTGATAGCCACGGTTATATAGTTCAATATCTTGCTTTCCAATACTTGGATTTTTCCAGTTGGCAAATGCCATTTTAAATTGGAGGGGATATTTGCAGACACTAGCTAAAAATAATTCTGAATTAATATCTAGTTTTAAGTTTTCTGCATCCAAAAGTAGAAGCGATATCCCTGTTTCTAATTGATACTTTATTTCAGCTTTTTGTTGAATTTTTTGAATAAATTGGCTGAAAGCAGCAGATTCTAACCAACCAGGCGATAATATTGTTTGCAGCAGTTGTTCAGCTAATGTCAAACTAAAAGAGTCAAGGCTTGTCTCTGTGATTTTTTCTTCTGGCAGGTTTTTTACTAAAGAAAGTTCCATCGTTTCAGCCGTAGATACTTTAGTGTATCCGTTGCTGTTAGCAAGCAAGTCGGTTTCTAAGGGACGAGAGAATGCGGGTTCTAGGAATTGTTTACCACAATTTTTGCACAGGTAATTCTGCTTGTCATTCCGACGACCATTTTTACGATATGAAGTAGATTCGCACCGGGGACATTTCATTTTATGATTCAGGTGGTCTAAAGCAAATACTTGTCTTTAAATATATAGTATAAAAAAATACTGTCAATATCAGATTGCATTGCCTAACACCAGAAAAACTTAAAGCAAGCGGAAATTCAATTCAACCCTTAATTTCCGCTTGCACTATGTAGTAACCCTCTGAATGGCTAGAATTTAAGAAGCGCTTCAACTGACGCGAGCGAAAACATAGTCGCGGGTGCGAGAATCCACAGGGTTAGTGAATATTTTATTTGTAGTACCAAATTCAACCATTTGAGTAATACGATTTTCATTACTATAAAAGAAAGCCGTAAAATCAGATAGGCGAGTAACTTGCTGCATATTGTGACTAACAATCACAATTGTCAACTCAGAACGCAAATTATGGATCAAATTCTCGATTTTCATACTACCCATAGGATCGAGACCTGAACAAGGCTCATCCATCAGCAAAACATTAGGTTTGACCGCTAAAGCACGGGCAATACATAATCTTTGCTGTTGACCACCAGAAAGCTCTAAAGCAGATTTGTGCAGCTTATTTTTCACTTCATCCCAAAGTTCGGCAGCTTTGATGGCAGATTCAACAATTCCATCTAATTCTACTTTCGGATGCCATCCAACTAACTTCACCCCATAAGCAACATTATCGTAAACGCTCATGGGAAAAAGATTTGGTTTGGGAAAAACCATGCTAACTTGGCGACGTAAGCGATTGATGTTAACACGACGCTCATAAATACTCTGCCCAAAAAATTCCACTTTTCCTTCAACCTTTACTTCTGCTTCTAATTCACTCATGCGATTTAACGATTTAAGAAAAGTAGACTTCCCACAACCACTAGAACCAATAATTGCCGTGACATGGTTTTGGTAAATATCCATTGACACGCCTTCAACTATCTTTTGAGTGTCGTAAGAGAAGCTGAAGTTTTTGACTCTGATGGCTGGAATTAGTTTACTCATATTCCTAAAACGTGTGAAACAAAACTTGATTAAGTAAAACAGTACAAATCAGCAATGCTGTTTCACTATGTTACTGCCAAAATGAGATATTCATAGAAATTACGTAGCTACACACTAGTCATACAGCAAATAAAGTGTTATTAAATATTTGTATCAAGACTGTGTTCCAAAATCGATCTTTTACAGACTTTTTATACCTATCTTTTGCACCTTGACTGATATAGCATCCTTTCTTATAAAAAAGGATTAGGTCTAGTTCAATTTAAAATAGCTACGTAGAAATGAAAATATGAATATCATACAGCAGATTTCAATTTGGTGAGGTTACACAAGCTAAGTCTGTTACCCAGATAAGGACTAGTATTTGATTTTTGAAATGCAGGTAGTGGAATGTCTACGCAAAATAGTTCATTAGACGTAGACTTTTGTTGGGTTGCGCTCCGCTTCACCCAACCTACAATTTTTTTGCAACATTAAAGCCATGACAGTCCATTACAAGACTACCGAGATTTTTTCAGAAATCAAATATGATTCCTATATAAAGAGTGTTTTACTCCTGAATTATGAATTTTACTGTATATTTCAATACCGTTAAGTTAAGAAAATTGTAGGTTGGGTAGAACGAAGTGAAACCCAACAAAGTCAAGGAAGTGTTGGGTTTCGTTCCTCAACCCAACCTACATAGAAGTTGAGTTTTAGGCTTAACTGAACTGTATTGCTGTATATTTCTCATAAATAGTGAGGAGTTAGTTTTTTATAAAGATAAATTAGTAACTTTTTTAAACTACATTTTATGAGTATCTTCTAGTGCAAGCTAGTTCGACAAAAATCAATAAGTCACGCTTGAAAGTATCTTAACCGAAACGCCCTGAAATGTAGTCGCGGGTGCGGGGGTCTAATGGGTTGTTAAAGATTTGCTCTGTAGCGCCAAATTCAACCATTTGACCAATCCGACTTTCATCGGTGCTAAAGAAAGCCGTAAAATCAGAGACGCGAGCGGCTTGCTGCATATTATGAGTAACGATCGCAATTGTCAACTCAGACTGTAAACTGTGGAGTAGTTCTTCAACTTTCATGGTGGCGATGGGGTCAAGAGCCGAGCAAGGCTCATCCATCAGCAGAACTTTTGGCTTGACTGCTAAAGCACGGGCAATACATAATCTTTGTTGCTGACCACCAGAAAGCCCTAAAGCTGATTTATCGAGCTTATCTTTGACTTCATCCCAAAGAGCAGCACTGTGAAGTGCAGATTCAACAATTTCATCTAATTCTAATTTTGAATGCCTACCTGCTATTCTCATCCCGTAGGCAACATTTTCGTAAATGCTTATAGGAAAAGGATTTGGTTTTTGAAATACCATACCGATTTGGCGGCGTAAACGATTTATGTTGACACGAGGAGCATAAATATTCTGACCAAAGAATTCTACATTTCCTTCAATTTTTACAGGCCCTTCTAATTCGCTAATGCGATTAAGAATTTTGATGAAGGTAGATTTACCACAACCACTAGGGCCAATAATTGCCGTGACTTGGTTTTGGTAAATATCTATTGACACCTTTTCAATTGCTTTGATTGTGCCATAGTAAAAGCTGATATTTTTAACTTTGATAGCTGGAATTAGGTTACTCATGCTTTCCCAAGGTGCGAAATAAAAATTTATCAAAACAGAATTCAGGAGTCAGGAGTCAGGAGTCAGGATTCAGTATGAATTCTGTACGACTGACGAATAGCGAACGCAAACATCTTGATTCTGACTCACCTCGACTGCGCTCGGCGACCACCTGAATTCAGAATTCTGAATTCTTCTTCAATTTATTCTTCTCTGCCTAATAACTAAGCGAGAGATAATACTGACACATAAAATTAAGCCGAGTAGAACTATAGAAGTAGTCCATACCAATTGACTTTTTTGGGGGTCGGGGTCGTTATAGAGGTTAAAAATCAATACTGGTAAAGAAGCTGTTGGACTTAACAATCCTTCTGACCAATCTAGACTAAATAAAGCGGTAAAAATTAAGGGTGCTGTTTCACCAGCCGCACGAGCTACAGCTAATAAAATACCTGTAGTGATTCCAGGGATTGCTGTAGTTACAACAATGCGAAAAGTAGTTTGGAAGCGAGTTCCACCTAAAGCAGCGGAGGCGAGGCGTTGAGATGTGGGAATCAGTTTTAAGGATTCTTCTGTTGTCAGTATAATTACAGGTAGCATAATCACGGCTAAAGCAAAACCACCTGCGATCGCACTAAATCCTTTAGTTACCAAAACTATCACACCATAAGCAAACACGCCGACAACAATTGAAGGCACACCTGTAAGAATACTAGTAACAAAACGAACGATACTAGCAACTGGGTTAGTTTGATTAAATTCTGCTAAGAAAATTCCTGTCATGATCCCTGTGGGAATGCTTAAAATAGCACCAATTACCACCATGATTATGGTTCCCAAGATGGCATTGCCAAAGCCATTATCAATAACTGCTTTGACAAACATTTCTGATTTGAGTCCAGATATTCCCCGGACGAAAATTTCCCACAAAATTGATAATAAAGGAATGAGTACTATACCTGTAAGACCAAAAGCGATCGCATTCATTGCGTATGTAAATATTACTCGCTCTGTTGGGAGAGGACTGCATAATTCTGCCGCCAAAGATTCATCTGTTTCTGACTGGATGTAACCACTCATAAGTTTGAGAAATTTTGATTGATAAACGTTTTATTAGACTGGATTATTTGTAGTGATTTCAAGGTAAAATAGTGTTATTTATTTTTCCCGCCAACCCACTTCACCAAGATTACAGCGCCAATATTTACAGCTAAAGTCAACCCAAACAAAATCAGTGCTAAATAGCTTAAAGCACCTATATGCAAACCCGGTTCAGCTTCGGCAAATTCATTAGCTAATACAGAGGGAATTGTATAAGCTGGATCGAGTAAAGAAGCGCTGATTTGAGCAGAGTTACCAATCACCATAGTAACGGCCATTGTTTCACCCAAAGCCCGTCCTAAAGCAAGCATTGCTGCACTTACTATTCCAGAAAATCCAGATGGTAGCAAGACTCGAAAAATGGTTTCCCAACGAGTGCCACCCAAAGCCATAGATGCACTACGCAATTCTTTAGGTATAGCCATTAACACATCACGACTAATTGCTGCCATTGTGGGCAAAATCATGATGGCGAGAATAAATCCAGCAGTCAACATATTAGTCCCAGAAGGATCTTCTGTATTAAAAAGTGGTATCCATTTAAAAGTATTGGCTAACCACTTTTGTAGAGGTTCTAGAACTGGAATAAAGACAAAAATTGCCCATAAACCAATAATTACACTGGGAATTGCGGCAATTAATTCAACAACAAATGCTAGGGTGGTTCGCAGTGATGTAGGTAAAAAATTTTCACTCGTGACCAAGGCTACTGCAATTCCCACTGGGACAGCGAATAAAATAGCGATCGCACTACTTACCAAAGTTCCATAAATATAGGGTAATGCACCAAAAATCTGATTACCTGTATCCCAATCTTGTCCCCACAAAAACCCTATTCCAAACTGCTTAATGGCTGGTAGAGCTTCGTGTAAAACTACCCAACTCATCAAAAAGAGTACTGCAACGGTAATCACGGAAAAAAAGTATACTAGCTGTGTAAAACCTTGGTCAAACCAGAAATTTGTGCCGCTGGTAGTAGTTAGATTGAAATTTTCATCGCCTAGATTTGAATCATCTGATAAATTTGCCATTACAAATCAGTAAAATAGATTTTTATTACTGGTAGAGGGAGTTATTAACTCAGTCTATTAGGGAAAGAAATTAGTAAAATAATCCCCCTAAACTTTTTAAAAGGGGGATATATTCAAAGCACTCTTCCCTTTTTAAGGGAATTGAGGGATCGTCTTTTGCGTAATTTCTAAAAATTACAAATTAAGGCTTGACAGAGCTATTCACTGTCTGAAGCACTCGATTTACTACATCCGATGGAATTTTGGTGTAGTTAAGGTCATCGTTATATTGTTGACCATCTTTCAATACCCAATTAATCCATTTCTTAATTGCATCAGCTTTAGCAGCATTAGCATACTGTTTGTAAACCATCATCCAAGTAAGACCGACAATGGGATAACCTTGTCCTGGATCTCCTATAAAAACGCGGTAGTTGTCTGGGAAAGTGACAGTTGATAAAGCTGCATTTGCAGATTCTAAAGAAGGAGCAACAAATTCTCCGTTCTTATTTTGTACCAATGCTGATTTCAGCTTATTTTGGACAGCGTAGCTATATTCAACATAACCAATAGAACCAGGAGTACGAGCTACTATAGCAGCTACACCGGGATTCCCTTTGCCTTTGAGGACATTTGGCAGATTCCATTTTGGAGCAGTGTTAGTTCCAACTCTGCCTTTAAAATAACCGCTGATGGCACTCAAGTGATTCGTAAAAATGAAAGTTGTACCGCTACCATCAGCACGAACAGCAAATTTAATTGTTTGATTTGGTAGATTAGCGCCTGGATTATCAGCTTTAATTTTTGCGTCATTCCATTTGGTAATTTGACCCGAATAAATTGCTGGTAATGTAGCGCGGGATAATTTGAGATCGTTAACACCTGGAAGATTGTAAACAACAGAAACAGCACCGCCTGCTGTAGGTACTAAGATTGCACCATTCTTGACTTTAGCGATTTCATCATCTTTCATTGCAGCATCACTACCACCAAAGTCAACGGTTCCAGCGATGACTTGACGAATACCGCCACCACTACCAATTGCTTGGTAGTTAATTTTTAAGTCTGGATATTTCTTCTTCACTTCACGAGCATAGCGTTCGTAAAGCGGAGCCGGGAAAGTTGCTCCTGCACCATTGAGAGTTTCAGCTTGTGCGATCGCACCAAAAAATGGACTAAGTGCAACAGAAGTTGTCACCATTGAAGTAGCAACGACACGATTGAATTTGGCGGTCGAGAAAATCATATTACCTCTGATTAAAGGAATATTTCCTTGGTGTTATTCCAGTCTTAAAACAAGGTACATTTTTTATATTTAAACTTTGTTTAACAAATGATGAATAAAAAATTAATGTCTGTTTAAATATTAAATTAAAAGATTTTTTCTTATTGATTTTGATTGACTAAATTATTTGATTAAAAATTAATAAAAATTTAAAGTTTAATTTAAATAATTAAAGGTGAGTAAATAATGAAATCTAATTGTTCATCAGATAATTCGGTGATGATGCGTTTTGGCATATCATTTGTGCGTCTTGGTATATTTCAGCGTAAGAATAGTAAGTTTGCTTGAACCAAATATTTGTTACGCAGTCACCTTTAACCATCCAAAAATATCACCTACCGTCAACTGTAACCCCTGACAAAATTCTGGCACTGGTAAAACAGACTCAATTTCCTCAAAAGGTAAAGGTTGTTGTCCTTGCCAATTAGCCGCCATCTAAATTCTTTAATGTTTGGTTGCAGCTAAAATACAGTACCAAAAGGAGAAATAATCATAATTAAATTATTTAGGGTGGAATGTCCCGTTATTTACAATATTGCTGAAGCTGCTCACTGTAATGAATCAATTCTTGATATCTCACAATACTGCTAAGTGAAAAAATTATAGCAATAATGTTGATGAACCATAGCATTCTCAGATGCTGCCAAAACCTGAGACGAATACTTACACCTACCACAATAATTGTAGTCAACCATATTACCCACATACTTAGCCAAGCAACTAATTCAACATCAGTATCGCAATCTGGAATTGGAATGCTTGACCCTTCGTATTCATTGAATGGTAATAGAAGTGCCAAGACTCCCCACCATATTAGCCAGAGGATAAAAACACCCTGAAGTAGACAGGAAACTATAAATTTCACTTCGTACTAACGATTTTTTTGCTAATCATTTCATGCTTTCCTGCGGCTACAATATAGCACCAAAAGTATAAATAATCCTATTCCTGCCAAATATTTAATTGCATCAGGTACATTAGGATTAGGGGAGAAAAAGCCTTCGATCGCACCAGCAATAATCAACATTGGTACAATCCCAAATACTAGCTGCACTGCCTGATAACCATAGAATTTCAGTGCATCTCCACGGCGATATTTACCAGGAAATAAAATTGCTCTTGCTAATAAAAATCCCGCGCCCCCAGCAAAAAAGATCGCCGGTAATTCCAAGGAACCATGCGGAAACACAAAGGCCCAAAAAGGATAAGCCAGATTATTTTGACCAACTAAAGTACTAACAGCACCAATTAATAAACCATTAAATACCATCAAATAGGCTGTGTATGCTCCAGCCGTCATCCCACCAGCGACAGCCCCAAAAGACACCGACAAATTATTGATTGCGATGCCGCTGGATGCCAGAGGTTCAACACCGACAATTGAACCCATCCATAATTTATGCTCATCTCGTACTTTGGTAATCAAGCTTTCAGGTACAATCAAAGGCATAAAGCTGGGGTTTTGCCAGGAATACCACCAAGCCACTAGTGCGCCTAGTAAAAACAGCGCCGTTGCCACAGCAATATATACAAATGATTTCTGGACTACAGATGGTAATCCCCAACGATAAAATTCTAGGATTGACTGCCATTCTTGTCGCCGCGAACCTTGGTAAATCTGCGTATAGGCACGAGTTGTTAAAGATTGTAAACTTTGGATTAAAGTATTGCCGATTTGCTGAGTGCGGGCACGTGCCAAATCTGCTGCTACAGAACGATACAAACTCGCTAACTCTCTAATTTCTGCTGCCCGTAAGGACTTTAACCCTTTTTTTTCTATCTGCCTTAATAGGGCATCCAAACGCTGCCAATTCGGTTCTCGTCGCGCAATCCAACGTTGAATATTCATGAATTTTGGGAACACTGAGTTTAACTTAGCTTAAGATAGCCTCAAATTCATCTCCGTAATTTCAAGGGAAATTTACCATTATGTCTGAAAACTTTGGCTCTTCCGGCCAGATACAACCACTGAGTATCGGGAACGTTGTCAGTGCTGCGGTACAGTTGTATCGTTCTCATTTGAAGACTTATCTTAACCTAGCTGCGATCGCGCACTTGTGGGTTCTAGTTCCTGTGTATGGTTGGGCAAAATATGCAGCCATTTCTGGACTAATTTCACGCTTGGCTTTTGGAGAATTGATTTACCAGCCTGAAAGTGTTCAAACTGCCCGCAGCCATGTTAATCCACGTCTTTGGTCTTTTTTAAGAGTTGGTTTCCAAGTAGGTATATCTTTACTGGTAATTTATATTGGATTAGCGATCGTGGGCGGTGTACTAGCTGGCTTGATCGGAGTAGCATTAGGAGGAATATTAGGCAGTTCAGGCGTTATAGTTGCAACCACATTGGCAATAATTATAACGGCAGGCATTATATTGTTAGGACTAACTTGGTTCTACTCCCGTTGGATAGTAGCTGAAGTGCCCTTAGCAGTTGAGGAAAATATCAATGGTGGCGAAAGTGTTGCCAGAAGTTGGGATCTAACTAAAGCCTCAGTCTTTCGCATTCAAGGCATTGTTTTAGTTGGTTTTATCGTTACATTGCCGTTGGTGTTTGTATTAAACTATATACCTAGCTTATTCCTAATCAGGCTTGAGCCTGGTACTGCTATTTACTCGATTGTTAATCTTATTTCTGTGATTGGAAGCTTGATCGGTGGAGTTTTAGTCATGCCATTTTGGCAAGCACTAAAAGCTGTTTTATACTTGGACTTGCGTAGTCGGCGTGAAGGTCTAGGTTTACAATTACGAGAACCTCCCTCGCAAGATTTTCGTTAATTAAACACCTTAATCCAACTCTATTAATTTTGAATTAGTTAAAATATGCGCTTTTTTAATCGCATCACATTCCAGACTCCAGAAAGCGTAGAGTTGGAATTTACTCTAGCGGGAATCGGTAATCGAGCTTTGGCACTCCTTATTGACTATACAGTGTTGGGTGTAACTTTGCTTCTGTTTGTCCTTACTTGGAGTGTCTTCTCGACACAGCTGTTAAATTTTGTTGAATATTTTTTTAAAAATTTAACAAGTTTAGATATTTGGTTGTTAGCAATTTTCTTCATTATCGCCTTTGCAATTTACATCGGTTATTTTGTATTTTTTGAAACCTTATGGTTTGGGCAAACTCCTGGTAAACGCTTTGCTAAAATTCGTGTAGTTCGAGATGATGGTAGACTGATCGGGTTACAACAAGCAACGCTACGTGCTTTACTGCGGCCCTTTGATGAAACTTTGTTTATCGGTGCTTTTTTAATTATGCTGGGTAGCCGCGAAAAGCGCTTAGGTGATTTGGCTGCTGGCACAATTGTCATTCAAGCCCAAGCACCCACTGCATCTGCAACATTGACAATTTCAGAACAAGCAAAAGGACTTCATGAACAGTTAATCGAAATTGCTGATTTATCGCAATTGATGCCAGATGATTTTGCTGTTATTCGTGAGTATTTACAGCGACGTGGCGCAATGTCGTTAAAGGCAAGAGCCTCACTATCTCTAAAGCTAGCCGAGCAAGTTAAAGCTATTATTAATTTAGAAAAATTGCCAGAAGCTGTTACGCCTGATGTTTTTTTAGAAGCAATTTACCTCGGTTATCAACAACCGAAATTTTAGGCTGGAGATTTTGTTTAGAGCATTGACAAAAAGCTAGCTTTACCTATAAGACAAAATCATAGGATTTATCTTTGAGCTAATTATTTTAGACAATTACTGCTAACCACTTCAACCAGCACTGTAAGCGATCGCCAAGGGCGTATGTTACGGGTTCTCGCTTTCCAACTCACACACCACCAAAACCGTTAACTCCGTTACCCGCTTCAAAGCTGCATCATTGGTCAAAAACGCCTCACAACCAGCAATTATTGCCGCCGCCACCTGCAACGCATCGGGTAACTGAAGGTTATAACGTACCCGAATTCTCGCAGCTTCTCGCGCAATAGCAGCATTAATCTCCACAAAAACCACTTGTTATTGTTGCAACACATCGACAAAAGCTTGCTCTAAGTCAGCTAACCCCAGACGTATAGCACCTACCAAGCACTCTGATAACGTTATCCCAGATGCTACTGCTGTAATGTCAGTTGACAATCGCTCAAAAATTGAATCGACTAAATCCACAAACTGCGGATTGCGTTCTACAAAATAAATTACGGGTGCTGTATCGAGAAACAAGCGAGAAACATTAGCTAATGCATCACTAATCTTCATTCCTCTCCTCGCAACAACCGTTCTCGATGCTCATCTCCTTCTTGTCGAGTCCGCGAAACCCATTCCTGAGCATCCTCACCCAATAGCGGATAGGGAGCCATACCCTTCAAATCGCTCCACTTGCGTTTTGGTTGGGCTTGATTAATATGCTTTTTTATGCGCTCTACCAAATGCCCCATTACCGTCAATTGGTCTTCTGGAGTCAGTTGCTCAATCTCGCTTAAAATTTTTTCAAGTGACGGACTCATCAATCTAACCCGTTGTCAACATCTGTAAATTTTAGCGTCTTTACTCTTGGGTATATCCTAATTCTTTCAAAAAGGCAGACATAACTAATCATTAGTAGTCAGTTGTCAGTGAGTGAGTGGAAACTACTGACTACTAACTACTAACTAATTACTTAAAAAGCTAAAATCGGCCAGTCTGGTTCACGATAATAGCGTGTCATGTTGTCAAACTTTCGTAATTCAACACGATCGATCAAAAATTCTGGCAAATTCAACAGCCATTCTTCATTCAATTGAGAAAGCATGGTGCTGAAGCTTATGCGGTCTAGGTCAGATGGAACCTCCCCAAAATAGGCTAATGTAACATGGGCTGTCAAGTGATAATGCTGCTCAATACCCAAGGCAATTAACTTGGGATTTTGATAAATTGTTCGACGAAATTGAATAATTTCCTCGTAACAGCGTTCATCTTGGGGGACTAAACAAATGGCTACAGCTCTTGGCATCAGTATTAGTCCCAGCATTTGCCATTTAATTGGATGACTCCTGTTTGTCATCAATTGTTGATATTTTTGAAATATTTCAGCTAAACAAGAGTGTAACTCCTCGTCAAATTTAGGATTTTTTTCGTAGGTGTCAAGGTAAGCATTGTCCCAAATTAAATCCGCTAAAGTCAGATGGAAGCTAGCAGGAGGTACAGGTACAATCAAATTACGGTTTACAGGCAACTGCAAAAGTTCCTGTTGGTAAGTCTGTAATTTGGCATAGAAAGCAGAGTTGTGTGATTCTTCTTCTGCCGGCGGGGTAATTAGCGTATAGCCAGGAAAGGATGCCGCTTGTCTCAACCCAGAATGTGGCTGAAACTTAGAAGATTCCTGTATATGCTGGGCTTGGGATCTGTAGGCTTCTGGCAGCGTCAGTCTTGCTAACCGATTTAAGTAAGTTTGATAGTTGTCGTCCAATCTTCATAGCCTCACGCTCTCACTTGATAGATTTTAGGGAAAATTACCTTGATTAAGAGAATGATTTCAAAAGTATTTAATTTTTGGGAGTGGGAAGTGGGGAGATGAGGGAGATAGGGGG
>NZ_NOLJ01000003.1:0-19517 GCF_002246015.1 Nostoc sp. 'Peltigera membranacea cyanobiont' 210A | reverse complement strand
GCGTTTCACTCCACCCAACCTACATAAATATATCTTTTAAAAAACTCTAGGTTTCAACATAGATGAGGTTTAGCAGTCCTAAATCATTTGTGAAAATTATATATCTCTTTCTTCCCTTTACGTCCTTCTCTAGGAGACACTACGCATTAACATAGTGTCTCCTACAGAAAGCGGTTCGTTGCCTTATCTATATTTTTCATGAATCAAATAGGACTGCGATAATGTCCGAATAATTAGTATGATTCCCATAGCAGTTAACCACTTACTTACTACGTGCTGGGATTTAAGTAGCCTTCTACTTACCGAGACTCAGGAGGTTGTTGCAGGCGTAATAGCGTATTGTAAACCTGCTTTTTTAAGATAGTATTATTTTGTAGTTCTATAGTAATTTTGTTGAACTGTTCAAATTTCAAACCATTATCTTCGACAATTTTTTGAGCGTGGTTACAGTAGTTCACTGCGATATCTTGAGCCTTCTTTGGAAGACCATTTATGCTATTAGAATCGTTGCAAACAATCTGGGGGATTTCTCCATTGCCAATCAGTTTTTTAATTTCTTCAAAAGCATTTTGACGGGCTGGCTCCATTGCTAGCACGGCTTGAGCATAACTGTCAATTTCAGTATTGTTAACTATTGGTGCTGGAGTTTGAGCCTCAGCTTTAGAACTCAATGAAAAACCGTTAGAAATCACACTCACAGTAGCGATCGCGCCAAAAAATAACGATCGCGAGAGGGTTCGCTTTCGGCTAGTTCGAGAAAATAAATCGAAAATTTTCTTCATATAGTGTGTGACACGAAACTACATCAGGGATATTATAAGAACTTTGAATTATTTTCAGAGTTGGAAGTTCCAGGAACCGATCAATAGATCGAGCTTTTATATTTGATTGTCAATTCCCTCGGCATACTTGACAAAGTTCGATTACTTTTGTCTGGAGTGTTGACATTTCTGATGCTCCTTGCTTAAGGCTAACCTCTAATTCCAGCAGTAGGGGTAAGCAAAAGATTAACTGTTGCACAGAAAGCAGCTTGATTTCTTGCTGTAAGAAGTAAATCCGTTTGGGATTACCGATATCAGCGGCTTTAGCTATCGCTTGTTGATTCCGTTCCCCACTTTCTATCATAATCTTTACCCACAGCCAGGTGCGAAATTGTCCAATCAGTGTGGCAACTATCCGTAATCCCGGCTCGGAAGCATTGTTCAAATCTGCCAGTGTTGTCAAAGCTTTAGCTGTATCTCCTGTTCTGATTGCTGCTGCTAATTGTAAGCTATTTTGAGTAGTATTTCTTACTAGCTTCGTAACAGTATCTGTGTCTAAAGGCTTATTGCTATCTTGGACATATAGCCGTAATTTCTCTAACTCATTGTAAAGAAGCCGTGTATCATTCCCTACCGCTTCTGCCAACAGATGGGAAGTATTGGCAGTCAGTTTCACGCCCACAGTCTGGGCTGCTTGATTAACAGATTGCACCAGTAATTCTGTTTTCCAAGGGGGGATGAGGGGAAATTCTCGGAATTCAGTCGCAAACTGTTTTAACAATTTCGTGGATTTGAGGCGTTCATCTGGCTTATTGCGGCTAGTGAGCAATAAAAATGAGTTTTCGGGAATCACAGGTAGCGATCGCCCCAATTCTGCCAACACATTCTCTGGACAGTGCTGACACAGAGTAGTGTTGATCAGCCATACCAAGCGCCCACCAGCGCCAAAAGTAGGCGTCATCACCTGATTTAACCCCTGGATAGTAGCATCAGCTTGATCTGGTGAGAATGCAGTGTAATTAAAACTTGTCCATTGGGGATCGAGAACGCGATCGCGCAAAAGTGCGATCGCCTTTTCCATCGCAAAATCATCTTCACCCCAGTAAACATAGATTGGCATAGATAAACCTCTTAGTAGATGGGCCATTAGGAGTGCTGAGTGCTGTTAGCGGTAGCGGGGCGTTTAGCCCGTGCTAAGTTAGGAGTTAGGAGTTAAGAGTTTTGTTTACCCCCTTGTCCCCTTGCAAGGGGACAAGGGGGTAAACAAAACTCTTAACTCCTAACTCCTAACTTAGCACGGGCTAAACGCCCCGCTACCGCTAACAGCACTCAGCACTCCTAATGGCCCATCTACTAAGAGGTTTATCTATGCCAATCTATGTTTACTGGGGTGAAGATGATTTTGCGATGGAAAAGGCGATCGCACTTTTGCGCGATCGCGTTCTCGATCCCCAATGGACAAGTTTTAATTACACTGCATTCTCACCAGATCAAGCTGATGCTACTATCCAGGGGTTAAATCAGGTGATGACGCCTACTTTTGGCGCTGGTGGGCGCTTGGTATGGCTGATCAACACTACTCTGTGTCAGCACTGTCCAGAGAATGTGTTGGCAGAATTGGGGCGATCGCTACCTGTGATTCCCGAAAACTCATTTTTATTGCTCACTAGCCGCAATAAGCCAGATGAACGCCTCAAATCCACGAAATTGTTAAAACAGTTTGCGACTGAATTCCGAGAATTTCCCCTCATCCCCCCTTGGAAAACAGAATTACTGGTGCAATCTGTTAATCAAGCAGCCCAGACTGTGGGCGTGAAACTGACTGCCAATACTTCCCATCTGTTGGCAGAAGCGGTAGGGAATGATACACGGCTTCTTTACAATGAGTTAGAGAAATTACGGCTATATGTCCAAGATAGCAATAAGCCTTTAGACACAGATACTGTTACGAAGCTAGTAAGAAATACTACTCAAAATAGCTTACAATTAGCAGCAGCAATCAGAACAGGAGATACAGCTAAAGCTTTGACAACACTGGCAGATTTGAACAATGCTTCCGAGCCGGGATTACGGATAGTTGCCACACTGATTGGACAATTTCGCACCTGGCTGTGGGTAAAGATTATGATAGAAAGTGGGGAACGGAATCAACAAGCGATAGCTAAAGCCGCTGATATCGGTAATCCCAAACGGATTTACTTCTTACAGCAAGAAATCAAGCTGCTTTCTGTGCAACAGTTAATCTTTTGCTTACCCCTACTGCTGGAATTAGAGGTTAGCCTTAAGCAAGGAGCATCAGAAATGTCAACACTCCAGACAAAAGTAATCGAACTTTGTCAAGTATGCCGAGGGAATTGACAATCAAATATAAAAGCTCGATCTATTGATCGGTTCCTGGAACTTCCAACTCTGAAAATAATTCAAAGTTCTTATAATATCCCTGATGTAGTTTCGTGTCACACACTATATGAAGAAAATTTTCGATTTATTTTCTCGAACTAGCCGAAAGCGAACCCTCTCGCGATCGTTATTTTTTGGCGCGATCGCTACTGTGAGTGTGATTTCTAACGGTTTTTCATTGAGTTCTAAAGCTGAGGCTCAAACTCCAGCACCAATAGTTAACAATACTGAAATTGACAGTTATGCTCAAGCCGTGCTAGCAATGGAGCCAGCCCGTCAAAATGCTTTTGAAGAAATTAAAAAACTGATTGGCAATGGAGAAATCCCCCAGATTGTTTGCAACGATTCTAATAGCATAAATGGTCTTCCAAAGAAGGCTCAAGATATCGCAGTGAACTACTGTAACCACGCTCAAAAAATTGTCGAAGATAATGGTTTGAAATTTGAACAGTTCAACAAAATTACTATAGAACTACAAAATAATACTATCTTAAAAAAGCAGGTTTACAATACGCTATTACGCCTGCAACAACCTCCTGAGTCTCGGTAAGTAGAAGGCTACTTAAATCCCAGCACGTAGTAAGTAAGTGGTTAACTGCTATGGGAATCATACTAATTATTCGGACATTATCGCAGTCCTATTTGATTCATGAAAAATATAGATAAGGCAACGAACCGCTTTCTGTAGGAGACACTATGTTAATGCGTAGTGTCTCCTAGAGAAGGACGTAAAGGGAAGAAAGAGATATATAATTTTCACAAATGATTTAGGACTGCTAAACCTCATCTATGTTGAAACCTAGAGTTTTTTAAAAGATATATTTATGTAGGTTGGGTGGAGTGAAACGCAACCCAACATTACCACCTGATTTATGTTGGGTTACGCTATCGCTGCACCCAACCTACAAAACTAAGCACGTAGTAAGTAAGTGGTTAACTACTATGGGAATCATACTAATTATTCGGACAGCTACATATAAAAAATTTTGAGATTAGAAAAAAAGCTCGTGAGACATAGGGGAGAATTTAATTCATATTCCCCAATGCCCCATTTCTAACTCCGTCCTAATACTGTTCGGTTAAGGCAAGAGACGCGATGAATCGCCGTCTCTACAATAATGGGTCTTTCGTAGTAGCATCACCTGTCAACGTTGCGGCTGGAATTCCCTCTTGTTCTCGCATCGACTAAACAGAGGGGGGTGGGGGCAGAGGGGCAAAAGAGCTGAGGTGGGCATTCTTCAGTAGTGGTAGTTTCACGGTAAACGTCGCTCCTTGTTCTTTGCCTGGGCTATCTACGTACACAGTACCACCATGTAATTCTACTAAATGACGGACGATCGCTAATCCTAGTCCTAATCCACCATAGATTCTAGTATTAGAACTATCAGCTTGACGAAAGCGATCAAAAACGTAAGGAAGAAAATTAGGGCTGATACCAATGCCTGTATCAATCACCTGAATTTGGGCATATTTATCCGTTGTCTGTGGTTTTTCTTGTCCACTAACCACTGACAATTGCAACTCTACCCTTCCGCCAACGGGTGTAAATTTGATGGCGTTGGATAGCAGATTCCAAATGATTTGTTGCAAGCGCTCGAAATCCCCGGAAACTAAATATTGAGAATTTTCACCCAGCTTGCTGTCCTCTGAATGTTGATTGGTTTGGGATTGTGCTGCTGAAAATTCGAGATTTTCGTGATTAACTCCTAATTCCCAATCTGAATTTCGCATTTCTTTTGAGGGAATCAGGGAAAATCTCAAATCGATTTCCTTGGATTGGGCGGCTAAACTAACAGTCTTGATGGCTGACTCAATTATGGGAACTAAATTACAAGTACGGACATCGAGGTGTAACTTGCCTCTAACCATCCGCGATATATCTAGCAGGTCTTCAATCAGCTGGGTTTGCGCTTTGGCGTTGCGCTCAATTGTCTCCGTCGCCCTAGCCATTTGGGTATCACTGAGCTTGCTTCGTTGCAGTAATTGTGCCCAGCCAAGGATGGCATTGAGGGGCGATCGCAATTCGTGGGATAATATCCCTAGAAACTCATCCTTCATCCGGTTGGCTTCTTGCAACTGCTCAGTTTGTTGTTGCAAAGAAGCAATTAAACTAGCCCGTTCCATTGCGATCGCTATTTGGTCACACACTGCTTGCATCATCCCTTTTTGGTTGTCGGTGAAGCTCAACAGAGTGCGGCTGCCAAAAGAAAGAGTACCCAATAGCCGTCCTTGGGCGATCAATGGATATGCATAATAAGCAGTAATACCTAAAGAACGAATCAATTCTGTTTTCGGGTCAATTGATTGCTGCACATTCTCTAGAACGGTTGCACAACGTTCCTGGGCTACAGTCCCACAAACTGTTTCACCAAATCCCAAAGACTGGATTTGGTTTGCCAGTTCTGGGGAAATGCCACTGTAAGACTCTAGCCGCATTAGCTGAGAGTTATCCACAACCAAATAGTTAAAATAAACTTCTATTCCAATTTGATCTCTTAGTTTTTGGTAGACGCTATCGATTAGTACTACTGGTTGCTGACTCGATAATAAATCGTTGGCAGTGTCAAATAGTAGCTTGAGCCTTTTGTAACTTAACGAGAGGGCTTTTTGTGCCTTCTTGAGGTTGCTGATTTCTTGGAACACCAAGATACAGGTAGCCGGATGACCGTGCATTGCTGGCAAGGTATCAGCAAATACTAGTAGAGAGCGCACACCAGCGGGAGTATGCCAGTCCACCTCCAATGCATTCAGGCGTTCGCCACGGGCAACCCGCACACCTGGCATAAGT
The DNA here is from genome assembly GCF_002246015.1 of Nostoc sp. 'Peltigera membranacea cyanobiont' 210A. Classification (GTDB taxonomy): domain Bacteria; phylum Cyanobacteriota; class Cyanobacteriia; order Cyanobacteriales; family Nostocaceae; genus Nostoc. The sequence continues at coordinate 13,568 of NZ_NOLJ01000003.1, read as the reverse complement.
TCATTGGGGATGCGATCGCCAGCGGCATTCGTGTAGTGGTAAACTGTATGATACTCTGCGGCTGGTACACCTTTAGGAAATTCGCCCCCAGCTAATTCGTCAGCAGAGCGATTGGCAAAAGTTACCCGCGCCGTTCCTGGTTCGATAAACAGCAACGGTCTTGGCATCAGATTTAACACATCCTCTAGCCATTTTTGCTGATTTAAAAGTACTTCCTCTGCCTGTTTGCGCTCCGTAATATCTAAAAATGCACCAACGCTTCCTCTGGTTTTACCCTCTTCGTCAAACAGGGGTGCAACGTACTCTAACAGGTTGACGATTTTGCCATTTTCATGAACTATATCAACTTCAAAATCCAGAACTTCGACACCATGAGCAGCAGAGTACTGCATTGGGAGTTCCTCTGTTGAAAGTTCCCTTCCCTCGCGGTAGATTTTAAAGCTGGTTGGTCTTTCATTCAAGGGAGCGGTAAGGGAAGCATTTGTATCTGACGATATCCCCAACTGCTTGGCAAAAGAAGGGTTGACCTTAATATTTTGGCATTCTGGATCTTCGGCAATGCCAATTCCAATAGGAATTACCTCTAACAAAGTTTGTAATTCAGTAATGCGGCGCTGTAGATCCCTGTTTAGTTGTAATATTTGTTCCTTGGCCTGTTTTTGCTCGCTGATGTCGCGAGTCACCGTTGCTAAGGCAATTGGCTGACCTGTGTTTTTATCTGTAACGGTGAAGATGTTGTAATCAACTGGTATCGGTTGACCTGTTTGGAGATGCTGGAAGCAGAATTCTCCCTGCCAGCGCCCTTCTGATAGCACAGTCGGCAGTATATATTTTTGGAAATAGGCTTTGTCTTTGGGCATGAAGTGATCTAATACTGCTTTTTGCCTGACTTCATCAAGGCTGGCAAGACCTACAAGCTTTTGACCTGCATCATTTATGTAGAGTAATTGACCTTCAAGGGTGGCGATGCCGATAAAATCAGAGCTATTTTCTACTACCGACACTAATTTTTGTTGCTCTGCCTCTGCTTGCTTGCGTTCGCTTAAGTCGAGGATAAACGCCACTGACTCTTCCCGATTTTCTCCTAGCAGCACGTAACCAACTAAAACCGGGATGCGGCTACCATCTTTGCGAATATATTCTTTCTCGTAGGGCGTACAAGTAGCGTTGGTATTTCCTTGGGCTTCAGCAACACCTCGCTCATCCAAGTATAGATAATCTGGTGGTGTGATATTGCTCCAACTTAACTTACCTGCTAACAAATCCTCCCGCGTGTAACCAATCATCCTCAAGAATTCGTCGTTTGCCTGCTGGATACCGCCATACACATCGCCAAACAGAATGCCGATGACGTTAGAATCTACAAAACTCCCTAATTTAGCTTCGTGGGTTCTCAGTGCTTCTTGGGCAAGGTCGCGTTGATAGCTGAGGCGTTCAATAACCCTGGCACTTTGCCAAATCAAAATAGTAAAAATTACAATCAGAACGATCGCAAACACCGATACTGCAAATGCCGGATCGTATTGTCCTGCCCGTTGCCCTTCAACAATTACCCACCCTAATATAAAAGGTACTGCGATCGCAGCAACTAGTAAACGACGTGCAAGTAAGCCGCCGTAACTATCACTTGTAACTACCCTCATTAACCCATGTTCTGCCCGCGCCCACAGAATACCCATACTTAGTAAGAGGAACAACACCGCTGTATGTAACGCCATTGATGTTGTATAAGGGGCGAGTCCGTAGAGAACTTTCACTTGGTAGGCATAGCCCATCAGCGCCTGAAAGGAAATTAAAGTAGCAATCAGAGCGATAATCTGGGCATACCAATAACTGCGGTGGGTTTTTAGATGAATTAGTATCTGTAGGGCGACACTGACCAGGATAAAGTTCAGTGCTGTGTTCGCTCCCATTCGCCCCGGATGCGATGTCGCTATACTAGTTTGCAAATCACGAAACACCAGTTCGTCAATGCCAAGATTCCAGCCAAACAGATATTGACAGAGAGTAAGCGCTGCAATTGTAGTGACAGCTATTGCACAGACCTGAGAGATTAGAAGAGTAAGTACGGGCAAGGAGGCTGTGGAACTATGCGGGTAATTTTGAATTGTTCTTTCCCCTCTGCCCCCACCCCCCTCTGTTTAGTCGATGCGAGAACAAGAGGGAATTCCAGCCGCAACGTTGACNGAATCTTGGCATTGACGAACTGGTGTTTCGTGATTTGCAAACTAGTATAGCGACATCGCATCCGGGGCGAATGGGAGCGAACACACCACACAACACAAAACATAACGCCGTGTTGACTTTCATCGTGGCAGGACTACCAGGGAAGCCGCGCTTGAGAACTTCAATACCAAGACACCAGCCAACTAATACCAAACTACCAACAAAAACAGCGATCGCACTTGCGACTCTTGCCACAAGTGCATTTGTAGAAATTTTAAATCTATCTTGCAGCCGCAAGCGGTTAATATTTAACATTGAGTGTTCTCTAACCGCATCTATCTAGCGTAGTAAACTTACGTATTTCTCACGATCTAATCATTGATGCTCTTTGTATTTTAGGTTACACTTTGGCTGATTTTTCATCTACCTCTATGCATATTTTTTCTTGCATAATTTAAAGTAGGAAATAATGGTGGCTCAAAAACCACCTTTACGAGTATTTCAGAATTGTAGGCTATGTCGCTTACCATCATCTTGAAACCGTTGCTCTCCAACACCTACAAGTTCTACAATCACTTCTCGCAGTGGAGGTGTCCACTCTCCAACTCTTGCTGCAATTTCCACTACTGTTTGGCTTGCCTGAGTAAATACACAGATGTTGGTTAGTGAGAAGTTATTATCTTGATACTTGCTTGTCTGTCCATCATCTTCAAATAACTGATATTCGTTGTTACCAGGCCAAACTCGTAACCGAATCTGGTCGAGTGGGGCTTCATCAACATATTGGCTAACAGGTTGCATAGGAACGATCGCACCGCTACGAACATACAGTGGCATTGTTTCTAGTGGTGCATGAGCAAGAATGTGAATTGGGCCTTCATAGCGATCGCCACTCCACCAATCATACCAAGTGCCAGCGGGTAAGTAGACAGCTCGATGCTCAACTCCAGGGCGGTAAATTGGTGCAGCCATCAGCGATGCACCTAGCAATACTTGATCGTAAAGGCTATAGGTTTTCGGATCGTTAGGGAAGTGGTACAATAATGGTCTTAAAATCGGTGCGCCCGTCGTTGCTGCTTCCCAGAAAAGACTATAAATATAGGGAAGTAATTGGTAACGTAGATTAATGTATTCTCGACAGATATTTTCAACGCGATCGCCAAATACCCAAGGTTCATGACGAGCAGTAGACATTGCCGAGTGACCGCGCATCAAGGGGTAAAGCATCCCTACCTGCATCCACCGAGCGAATAATTCAGCAGTGGCGTTACCAGCAAACCCGCCAATATCGCAACCCACAAACCCCACACCCGAAAGTCCCATGTTACAAAGCATCGGCAGAGACATTTCTAAATGCTCCCACAACGATTGGTTATCCCCCATCCACACAGAAGACCAGCGTTGCACACCAGCATAACCCGATCGCGTTAACACAAAAGATCGCTGTGAACTTCGATGCCGTTGCAACCCTTCATAGCAAGCTTTAGCCATCATCAACCCATACAAGTTATGCACTTCTATATGAGTCACATCAATTTTAGATTTTAGATTTGGGACTTCGACTTCGCTCAGTCGAACGATTTTGGATTGAAAGTTCTCCTCCTCTCCCCCATCTCCCCCATCTCCNTCCCCCTGCCTCCTCACTCCCCTGCGGCGCATCTAGAGGAAACCAAATCTTTTCACCATCATCTCCGAAAGGGCGATCGTTTATGGCAGGTTCATTCATATCATTCCAAATTCCTGCCACACCAATATCAGTTAGGCTTTTGTGTAAATCAGCCCACCAGTTACTCACATCAGGACGTAAAAAATCAGGAAAAACAGCTTTCTCAGGCCAAACATAGCCGTGGAACAAAGTACCATCAACTTTACGCACAAAATAGTCGTTTTCTATTCCTTGGTCAAAAACGTGATAATTACCTTCTGGTTCATACTTCACACCAGGATCGATAATTGTGACTGTTTTGAAACCATCCTCTGCTAAATCACTAATGAGTTTTGCCGCATTGGGGAAACGTTGAGGACTCCAAGTAAACACTCGATAGCCCCGCATATAATCAATATCCAAGTGAATAACATCGCAGGGAATGCGGCGCTGACGAAATTCCTTTGCTAGTTCCCGCACAACGTTTTCTGATTCGTAACTCCAACGGCATTGATGATAACCCAGCGCCCATTTCGGCGGTAATGGCATTCTCCCAGTTAGCTGAGTGTAAGTCTCCAGGATTTGGGCAGGTTCGGGGCCGTAGATAATGTAATAATCCAATTCACCGCCACGAGTTTCCATCTTCCAAATACCTGGTTGTTCAGCACCAATATCGAACTGACTCCAAAAAGTGGTGTTGAAAAAGATGCCATAGCTTACCTGTGGACGCAAAGCCATAAAAAATGGAATTGCCTGGTACATTTCATCAGTGAGTGAATCATAATCTAGAGCATCCGTTGTCCAGTTGGTTTTCACTTCGCTGAGTTTATCCAGAAAGCCTGTGCGTTCACCAAAGCCATAGAAATGTTCATCGGCTGCAATTTCCTTCCACCCTGCAACTGCGCCCATCCGCCAACCTATCCCCATCTCTGCATCTTGAGCAAAGGGACGATTAGCTTTGTCAAAACAGGCGATGCGACATTTTTCCCGCTGAACGCACACACGAATCTGTTCTGTTTCAATTTCGACCGTTGCTTCAGTTTCCCTCACTGTAAAAGGTGTTATTGCCCATTCTGCATCATCCAACGTCACTGCCCAAGAGCGGCGAGGCATAAATTCCCCAGTTGGTGCGAAACGCACGCGGATTAAATTCGGAGTAAGTACACTGATGGTCAGACGTGAGTCGCCACAGTCAAAATTAATAATATTATTGTCCCAGGTTACAGCTTTTACATTGCTGACAGTCGTCCAAGCTTGGTTTGTTGTGGGTAGTTTTCCGAAATATTGCGGCATATCAGTTATTTAGCAGGTAAACACTTATCCGCATTCATGATTACAGAGATACTCAGCCTCAAACTCTTTCTTTCGCTAGAAGTTGGTGAAAGATGAGCAGATATTTTTTACCAAGATTATTTTTGTAATGTGCAAACTTGTGCATTGGTATTGCAAGACGCGATAAATCGTGTCTCTACATCAGGGTTCAAATCGGATAATTTAAACGAATTTTCTGGAATAGGCTAATGTAGTAATGGAGATTATTTACTGTAGTACACAAGGAGGACGAACTATGACTGAGTTGCTAGCAGTCCGGGTTACTTTGACCATCCCAACTCAAAGAACACAAGGCGCAGAGATTCTGTTCAGTCCTCTTTTCTACAGGAATGAAAACTAGAATTCACAGACATTCTGGTGCGGGGAGTTCCCCTGCATAGAAGTGTCTTCCTCTGTGGAACCTTGTGCAAAACAAGTAGCACACATCGAGGAAACATCAATGAATTTGGATTATTTAGGCTGGAGTGACTTTTTTGCTCACAGCTTTGAACCCTATCGCTTACAAGGATTTAGCGTTGGTAGGGTTGCCATTGAATACAGAAATACTTACACGCTCTATAGTGAACAAGGGGAACTTTCAGCAGAAGTTTCAGGTAAATTGCGGCATCGTGCTTCTCAACCACAAGATTTTCCCGCCGTTGGAGATTGGGTTGTGATTAGTGTCAGAGAATCTGAAGGACGAGCCACTATCAACGAGATTTTACCCAGGAAAAGCAAATTTTCTCGCAAGACGGTGGGTAGTAAAACAGAAGAACAAATTGTTGCAGCGAATATTGATACAGTCTTCTTAGTCTCAGGATTGGATGGCGATTTTAACCCAAGAAGAGTTGAGCGTTATCTGATTCTGGCTTGGGAAAGTGGTGCAAATCCGGTAATTGTGTTAAACAAAGCAGATTTGTGCAATTCTCTAGAAAAGTATTTAACCCAAGTAGAAGCAGTTGCTTTGGGTGTACCAATTGCAGTTTTAAGTGCCACCAATCATCAAGGATTGGATACCTTAAAACCTTACTTGCAACCAGGACAGACAGTTGCTTTGTTGGGGTCTTCTGGTGTTGGTAAATCCACCATCACCAACCAACTGCAAGGTGCATCTGTCCAAGTTGTGCAACCAGTGCGGCAAGGTGATGACAGAGGTAAACACACGACAACTAATCGTGAGTTGATTTTGCTCTCTACTGGCGGATTAATTATTGATACTCCAGGAATGCGGGAAATCCAAATTTGGGCAGGTGATGAAGGTTTGCAAGAAACTTTTGCAGACATCGAAACCTTGGCGCAAGAATGCTATTTCCGCAATTGTCAGCATAATAACGAACCGGGTTGTGTCGTGCAGCAGGCTTTGGCTGAGGGAGAACTTGATTATTCTAGATTTCTTAGCTACCAAAAGTTGCAAAAATAACTCAACTACCTGACCCGCAAACAAGACCAGAGAGCGCAATTAGCTGAGAAAGAAAGATGGAAGAAGATTCATAAATCCATGCGAAATCATCACAAGCGCTAGTTGCATAAGTGTCAGTACCGAATGGCACTAAGAAAAGATACAGCCCTTGCCCCAACTGGTTCCCAGCCTGGAGGTTGGGAACGAGGATACAATAAGTCTTTGGGCTTTTCTTAGTCCCATTCGTGTCAGTACCATTTGCACAAATTTTGATAGTTTTTTCTGGCTAATTTTTGTCTAAACTCCAATTAGTGAGCTACGGAATGCAACTATAGAACAATACGGTTCAGGTAAGGGCTACTGGCAACAATTTTGGGTTTTCGAGGCGCGATAAATTGCCGTCTCTACAAGTGTTTTGTTGCTCATTCTGAACTGTATTGAACTATAAAACACATTTTTTAACGCTCAACGACCGGTCATTTGCTCCAGCTTTTCAGGGTATCTAGCCCCTTGCACCGCGATCTTAGAGGCGGCATCATCGATGTCACGCAGATCGTCGGGCGTGAGTTCGACTGAGACTGCCCCGATGTTTTCGTCCAAGCGATGCAGCTTTGTGGTGCCTGGAATCGGCACAATCCAAGGCTTCTGGGCCAGCAGCCAGGCGATCGCAATCTGAGCAGGTGTCGCCTGCTTCTGTTCGGCGATGCTACCGAGCAGATTAATCAGGGCCTGATTCGCCTTCAGAGCCTCCGGCGTGAAGCGAGGCAGGGTGCTGCGGAAGTCGGAACTGTCGAAGGTTGTGCTTTCGTCCATCTTGCCAGTGAGAAAGCCCTTGCCCAGCGGGCTGTACGGGACAAAGCCGATTCCAAGTTCCTCAAGGGTCGGTATCACTTCTTTTTCAGGAGTCCTCGTCCACAGCGAGTATTCGCTCTGGAGAGCAGTGACAGGCTGAACCGCGTGCGCGCGACGAATCGTTTGCACTCCTGCTTCCGAGAGTCCAAAGTGCTTCACCTTCCCTGACTGAATCAGTTCCTTCACCGCTCCTGCCACGTCTTCGATCGGCACGTTCGGATCAACCCGGTGCTGATAGAGCAGGTCGATTGTCTCGACCTGGAGTCGCTTGAGCGAACCCTCCACGGCCTGCTTGATGCGCTCCGGCCGACTATCCAATCCTGGCGCACCCTTCATCCCACGGGGATCAGAATTAGGACTGAGGTCGAATCCGAATTTGGTGGCGATGACCACTTGCCCGCGGAAGGGAGCGAGGGCTTCGCCCACAAGCTCTTCGTTGGTGAACGGGCCGTAGACCTCGGCGGTGTCAAAGAATGTAATGCCGCGTTCGACAGCGGCCCGGAGAAGAGCGGTCATCTCCTGCGTGTCTTTGGGCGGGCCATAGGAAAAGCTCATTCCCATACAGCCCAGCCCGATAGCCGAGACTTCCAGATTACTGTTTCCAAGTTTGCGCTTTTGCATTTTTTGAACTCCTGTTCTTGAATTAAAGGTCGGAATTGTCTTGCTCTACGATTAGGTCTGGTATTGTTCGTCGCTGACCTGTTCCATTTAGTCCACGGTCTTGCCATCGAGTTCTAAATAGCGATGTGCATAGCCGTGGATTTGATGATGATGCTTTTTGTGCGATCGCTAGAATGAACCGTCTGTTGATTTCGATAGCTCTTCATGGGCGCGCGTCGCCTGCAACCGTTCCTCGACAGCCGACGCGATCGCCGCGAGGGCGTCGCTGCCGGCAACGAACAGCTTCGGCGGATTCTCCATTCCGGCGATTTTGACCAGAGCATCGCCCAACTTTGCCGGGTCACCCTGCTGTGTGCCGTTGTAGGCTGACCACGTTTCCTGGACGTTGCCCTCGGCGGCATAGTCTGCGATGGCGTTGCTGGGCCATCTGACATTCTGGTTGTCCAGAAGGTCGGTGCGGAAGAAGCCAGGTTCGACGAGCGTCATCTTGATGCCGAACCCCTCGACCTCGACCGCGACCGACAGCGAGATGCCCTCGACCGCGAACTTCGATGCGGCATAGGCGGCACAGTGCTTAAACCCGACAACGCCAGCAACGGAGCTGATGTTGATGATGTGGCCCGACCGCTGCTGACGCATAACCGGCAGCACGGCACGCATGACGTACACCACACCATAGAAGTTCGTCGCGAACTGGCGTTCGATCTCGGCTGTGGTCATCTCTTCAAAATTACCAAGCAGGCTGTAGCCCGCATTGTTAACCAAAACGTCGATACGACCGAACCGTTTCACCGCCTCCTCGACGGCTGTTTTCGCCTGTACCTCGTCGGAAACGTCCAATTGGACAAATGCAAGATTCTCGCTTGCAACGTCGCGCAAGGCATTACGCACTTTGTCAAGGTTTCTTCCGGTCGCGACTACACGATCGCCAGCCTGCAATGCCGCCTTGACGGTTCCAGTGCCAATACCGCTACCAGCGCCTGTGATCAACCAGACTTTGCTCATAATTATTTTCCTTTTACTCGAACTTAATCAAGCCCTGTATTGTTGTTCATTGCTCGTTATCATCGCCATTACTCCGTCGCCACTTCATTCAGGCATTTCACTCCTTATTTGGGTTAAAATTCTATGATTGGCGATTCTGTCTATAATCCCGTTCGCTTTTCCAACTCTTCTGGATAGCGATCGCCTGACACTGGAATTTGCGCCAATGCCGCGTCGATGCTCTTCAACTCGTCCTGCGTCAGTTCGATATCTGCTGCCGCAACGTTTTCTTCCAGGCGGCTCAGTTTGGTCGTGCCGGGAATGGGCACAATCCACGGTTTTTGCGCCAGTATCCAGGACAGGGCGATTTGCGCTGCTGTAGCTTTCTTCTGGTTTGCCACCTCTTTCAACAAATCCACCAAGAACTGGTTGGCATCGAGAGCCTCCGGCGTAAACCGGGGAACAATGCTGCGGAAGTCGGATTTGTCGAATTTTGCGTCCTTGCTGATACTGCCCGTCAGGAAGCCTTTACCCAGTTCTAGAATGTTCGCCGGATGGTTGAAGCTTCCATCCACCTCCCTACGGTGTAGCTTGAGGCATCAGAAATTAGAACGATCGCTCCGGCTTCTGAGGCAAATTAAACGGGAGCGTAGCGATCTTAGGTATTACGTTTTGCAGTACCCAGCATTTTCACGATTTCCGGATCGCGATGGTCGAAGAAGCTGCTAACCTTCGTGTCTATCGAGATAATCGCATTTATATCTTCAGGGCTTAACTCAAAATCGAAAATGTTGAAGTTCTGCTTTCAATTGCTTTGCCGACCGCTTCTTCGTTTTCATAAGCAGCGGCAGTATCAATCAAACGATAGCCAGCACCTATTGCTTTATACACGCTTCTTTCACACTCTTCGGTATCAGTTATCTGGTAGACACCGAACCCTAAAATGGGCATCTTGACACCGTTATTCAATACAACCGTTTGCATCGTTTCCCTCCAAGTTGTGCTTTTTTATTCATGAGCAGTAAGTAAACCTGCGATGGTTCGCGGTTGACCTTTGCCATCCGGTTGCAACAAGTCATGACGATCTGGGTCTGATTAATTGATGTGGAACTGATATTGTTCGCCGTCGATCGCTCCCGCCGTTGTCACTCGTTTTCGCTGCGATCCCTTGTCGCTGAATGCCTTCAAGCGGGTGGTATTCACGCTCACCTCCTCTGTCAGCAGTCATTGCTGTTGTCAAGTTTCCGCTTTTGCATTGGTACTCCTTTGAAATTCCGCTCGGTTATTCAGATTTTAGGGATGCCATATCGATACAGAAGCGGTACTTCACATCGGACTTGAGCAGTCGCTCATAAGCTTCGTTGACTTTCTGGATGGGAATAACTTCGACATCTGCGGTGATGTTATGTTCGCCACAAAAGTCAAGCATCTCCTGAGTTTCGGCAATGCCGCCGATGTTTGAGCCGGAGAGATTGCGCCGCCCCATAATCAGGCTGAATGCCGAGACATCCAGAGGCTTCTCAGGTGCGCCGACCAGGGTGATGTTGCCATCCACGCGGAGCAGGTTGAGATAGGTGTTGATGTCGTGCTTGGCGGAGACGGTATCGAGGATGAAATCGAAGCTGCCAGCGTGCTTTTGCATTTCGTCGGCATTGCGGGAGACCACCACTTCATCGGCACCAAGGCGAAGCGCGTCTTCCGTCTTCTCAGGCGAGGTGGTAAAGACAACGACATGAGCGCCGAAGGCACGAGCGAACTTCACGCCCATGTGTCCCAATCCCCCCAGACCGACTACGCCAACTTTCTTGCCCTCGGTAATACCCCAGTGGCGCAGGGGCGAGTAGGTAGTGATCCCAGCACACAGGAGCGGCGCAACCCCGGCGAGATCGAGGTTATCTGGAACGCGCAGAACGAAGCGTTCATCGACGACAATGCTATTGGAGTAGCCACCATAAGTCACGCCTCCCAAGTGCTTGTCTGGGGAGTTGTAGGTGAGGGTCAGGTTCGGGCAGAACTGTTCAAGGTTAGCTTTGCACTGGGGACAGGTTCCATCCGAATCAACTAGGCAGCCGACTCCTGCCAGATCGCCAGGCTTGTACTTCGTCACTGCCGAGCCAATCTGGGTGATACGTCCCACCATCTCATGACCGGGAACGATCGGGTAGACCGTGCCGCCCCACTCGTTTCGCACCATGTGGAGGTCAGAATGGCAGATACCGCAGAAGAGGATTTCGATCTGTACGTCGTGTTCGGTTGGATCGCGCCGTGCGATCTTGGTGGAGGACAGAGGTGATGTTGCACTGGCTGCGGAATAAGCTTTTGTGTTGTACATAAATTGATGCTCCAATCTGGAAGATAAGCTGGGTTGAGTCGATGGGGGATATTATTCCCCGCACCTCTCAGTTAAATCTGGGCGTGCGACTTTCACCGCACCCAGCTTCCGATGTTCTCAGCTTTGTGCTTTTGCTCATGTGTTTGTAATCGTGGCAACTCTCATGAATTGCTTCAAGATTATTTTTCTTCCAGTTGGCATGATTTCCGTCGATGTGATGTAGGTGAACCCGTTCCTCATCGATGAACTTTAAGCCGCAGGAAGCACATTTATGGTATTGCTTCTTAAGAGCAATAGAAGTTTCGCCGTCGTAGAGCTTACTATTACGTTCGCTCCAGTAGGCTGTATTTCCGTCATAGGGGGATTTTTCACCTGCCACCATGACGTGTTTGTTTTCGGAGTAGGGAACTGTTGGGAATGCCTTGTCTAGTACTTTCTTGCTAGAGTAGCGGTTTTGTTTGGTTTCCCTGTTGAATACCGTGTAAGCTCTTTTTTCAATGTGGTATAACGAGTTTCTAGACCCGTCCATCTTGCAGAACTTATGGTAATTTCTCCAACCTCTAACTACCGGGGCTAATTTCTCAGCCTTTGTGGTAGCACCATAATTCGAGTTGTTGACGATGTGTTTTACTTTCTTACGGAATGCTTTGAAGTTGTCCACTGAGGGGGTACTTTTGAACTTTCCGTTTTTCTGGACTTTGAAGTGCCAGCCGAGGAAATCAAACCCATCTGTCGCGGCGGTAACTTTGGTTTTCTTTTGGCTTACATTCATTCCGCGTTTGCGGAGGAACTCGCTGATTCTTTCAAGTATCTCTGTTGCATCATCTTCGGGTCGGAGTATAATAACCATGTCGTCCGCGTATCGGATTGATGGTTCTATGACTGCCTTGTTTGGGGTCTTGTCGTGTACCTTGTTACCTAGTTTGTAGCTGTAGTGGTACCTGTGTATACTCTCAATCCCGTTGAGTGCAATGTTTGCTAGTAATGGGCTGACCACTCCCCCTTGTGGGGTTCCTTGTTCAGGAAATTCTGGATTTACACCTGCCTTGAGGCATCGGTATATTCCGAGTTTTAAGCCTTTGGGAGCAATGAGTTCGTCCATTATTGCTGAGTGGTTAATCCTGTCGAAGCATTTTTCGATATCGAGTTCAATAACTCGTTTTTCTATTCCATTGCTGCGGGCGCTGAGGTTATTAAAGATGTGCTTTTGTGCATCATGGGCAGAGCGCCCAGTTCTAAACCCGTAGCTCCGTGCGTGGAAAGTGGCTTCATGTGCTGGTTCGAGTGCATATTTTGCTAGGCATTGCCAAGCTCTATCCGCGATGGTTGGTATTTTAAGCATTCTGGTTGTCCCGTCCTTTTTGGGGATGGGGATTTCCCTTAGTCCTTGATGTTTCCAATTTCCACTGTTCATTCTCAGTAATTCTTCAAGGTTGAAGCGTTCTTCAAATGAGAGGGATTTCTTCCCATCAATACCAGCCGTCTTTTTGCCAGCATTTAGCTGAGATACAAGTCTAATTGCAAGAAATCGAGCCGAGGTGGATTTAAGAATAAGCTTTTGGAGTGACCTAGCTTTCCGCTTGTCTCCAACTTGAACCGCTTTAAATACGCGCTTTTGAAGGCGGAAAAGGTTTCGGCGGAATTTCTTCCACGGTAGGGCTTTCCAAGATTCACTAGTTTTTACACTGTGTCTAATCATTTTCTCTTCTAGAGTTTTGTATTTTCTGAACACCTCAGACCAATTACGGTCTGTCCTACCCGAATTGTGGGGATTCCTCCGCTCGTCTGGGCTACTTGGGGTTCGACCGCCCCTAGACCCACAACTCGTTTTTATTCGTTCCCTCGGAGAGATTGATTGTTCCTTTAGATGTAGCCAATTCGACTGCTGGATTCCCTGGACTCTTGCCGTTGCTGAAAACCATGTTCGGCGGGGATGAACTCCAGCAAGGTCAGGGTTTTCTGTTGCGCCCTGCCTGTAGATAAGTCGCTTTTTTAGGCTCTGTTTCATCATGGGAACTCCCTGTTAGCGCCAGTGTCAACCCGCAACGGTCGTCTGATTGCGCCCTGTTCCCAGCTTCACTCTACAAGAACCGAGCTTGTTCGGTGTGGGCAGGTAAGGAGTCAATTCTGAGTCTGAATGGCAAGGCTTACACTTGCATCTGACCGAGAGTTCAGCCTTTAATGACAGTAATCTGCTGTCGGGCTGGCTTAGTTATGTACGGGCTGTTTACCGTGATTCTCTAAGCAACGAATCGCAC
>NZ_NOLJ01000029.1 GCF_002246015.1 Nostoc sp. 'Peltigera membranacea cyanobiont' 210A | reverse complement strand
AATCCCCAATGCCGTAACACGTTACGATCAATTAAGAAGTAATAATTTTTTACGGCAGTGCCAGGAGTCTTTTTATGTTCATTAATGAATTGTCACCTATATTCAGAGAATTTACTCAGCATCCAGTCTCATTTGTGGGTGGGTTCTTCTCTGGTGTGCTTCGGCTCAATCTTGCAGACGATCCCGTTAAAAGCTGGCTGGATAAACAGATCCGCTCAAATAGTTACACCAGCAACACAACGGATGCACATAACGGCAAAGCCACTGGCCCTCAACAGATTTCTATTGACTAAAAACTTCAACCATACATAGTTAAATTTACTACAAAACAGGAGTCAGTGCTGCCGACGCAGCACTGACTCCTAATTTATACAATAATTATTTTATTTTTTGGAAGTCATTTACCGAAGAAAGGCAATTTTTGAGAAAATTGAGGTAAATCAATGGTTTCTGCTTTTTTCCTAATGCACTACTTTAGCCTTGCCACGCCACTAGAAGTCACTAAAGCATCTGTCTTAACATGAGTTGGGCAAACAACCCTGGTTGATTTGCCAAATCAGTAAAACTACCTTGCTGTACTACCTTGCCAGCTTGGAGTACGTAAATTCGGTCAGCATTTTGGATGGTACTGAGACGATGAGCGATCGCAATTCTCGTCACTTTTAACTGCTCCGCTTCTGTTGCCAAGGAGCGTAGAGTTGATAACAAGTATCAGATATTGGTAACAGTGCCACTGGTAGGTTTTCCTGAAGCGTAAATGCCAACATTGGCCCGCAATCCTTTTGCCACCAGTTATCCCGCAACTGAATCCGCCGCACTCGAATATGCGAAGCACGGGCGATCGCTTCTACAGGATCTTGCACTCGTTTCACGTCTTCTGACGCTGCTGGGGGACGAATCTCAACTCCTAATGCTCGTCCGACTGCACCAGCAGCAACTAGCAAGGCTCGATCTGGGTGAGTTGCATCGACACTATTACTGAATTCTGAGCTACTACTTAACCTGTTTAACTTTGGCTGTGGCAATACAGATGCTAGTTCTGCCAAAGTCTCTTGCATCAATTGCTTTTCAAGACTTTCCCTAGCTTCAAATCTGAGTAATTCTGCATCCATCTCTTGACGTTGCAGCAGTTCAATGCAGTTTAGGAAATAAGTTTGTAGTTGAGACAAACCGCCTAACAAGGAATCTACATCTGAAATTTCTAAAGTGCTAACAGTTTTCAACTCAACTGTGTCACTTGCCTCTAGCCACATATTTGGATGTAGAGGTAATATCCCAGAGACAGGAGTTAACAGCAGATCCCCAAACCCCATCCATTTAGTACACCCTTGGAGGATTTGCACCCATGATACATGACCCGGCGGTTGGAATATTTGATTTTTAGCTAAGGAATAGTATTGAATTCCTTGGGGTAATAGTGGTGTCGTTGGCGTCGTGATACCAGCAATTACTGAACCTAATTGAGGTTGAGTCGATGAGGGATATTATTCCCTGCACCTCTCAGTTAAATCTGGGCGTGCGACTTTCACCGCACCCAGCTTCCGATGTTCTCAGCTTGCGCTTTTGCTCATGTGTTTGTAATCGTGGCAAC
>NZ_NOLJ01000028.1 GCF_002246015.1 Nostoc sp. 'Peltigera membranacea cyanobiont' 210A | reverse complement strand
ATGCTAACCACAGTCATTGCACCCCACCCCTTAATCCCCTCCCCGCTTGCGGGGAGGGGAGACAAAGCGTAGCTTTGGCGGGGGTGGGGTTCTTCGGGTTTAATAAGCAATCAAGCGGACATGATATTACACATTGTTAGGCAACTAAGTCTACTTTTTTGTGCAGATGTGTTTGGTGAAAAATAACAACTTTAAATGCTCAGACTATTAGATTGTAAGACTTCTGTCAGCTACATAAGGAGGCTGGCATAGTTAATAATCGTGAAGTTTAACAAATGTTCAAGCATAGGTGATTTCTGCTTGCTCTGTGCTGAAAAAATAAGCCTAATTCTTTGAAACATAATTAGGTTTAGGTGCCAACAAGATCCATTTTGGCACTTTCTTGTGATGCGATCGCCATATCTAAATTTAGTTTTAGAAGTTAAAACCTTTCTTTATCTAGTCTATTTTTCGGTAAATATCCCTCTTCTGTCACTCTCCGGAATGAGCAAGTAGTAACTAAGTGAAATTATCCAGAAGCATAATAGGGTTTAAATTGATTCATTGCACTAATTAATTGATTGAATCCCAGCAATAAATTAGAATTGGGGAAAATATGTATCCAGGGATAAATCAACCAGAATAGTAATAGTGGTTGGGCAATGAGACGTAGATTATTTAAGGTATTTTTCCATCCGGATTCATGATTCCATTGTTGATGATTAGAAAAATCAGCATCACTATTTTTTTGTAACTCAGGTTGAATTTTACGAGATAGATTTAAGCCTAACAAGGCTGAAGAATTTAAACTAATCATTGTGTAAACACAAAAAATCATTTCCCACCATCTCTCAATATGTTGAAAATTTGTGAACCGGTAATCTGTCCAACCTAATTCCTGCTTACACTGTCGAAAACCATATTCTACCCAGGTTCTTAATCCATATAAATCTCCTAAAGTTTTCTTGAGATTATCTTGAAGATTTGTCATTACGAAAGAAGTTGAATTCTCTGGCATGGTTTCTGGGTCAGTAGTTATTTCCCAGTAAGTTATGGCTCTTTTTTTACCATAAATTATTTCCCTAATGTATCTAATTTCTGATTTCTGATTGCTAAATGTTCTCTCAAATTTACACCACTTATTCGCCCTAACCCTTTGTGCTGCTGGCAGCCAGACTCCATGATTATTTATTATCGCTACGACATAATCTAATTTATATTCAGCTAGTTTTCTAATAAATTCGCTACTTTGACCATATAAACTATCCGCTAGTACTAATTTGATAGTAAAGCCTGATTCTATTAGCTCTGTAATAATTTCTGATGCTAACTCTATTTTAGTTTTATATTTATCTCCTTCTTTTAGCGTCCCTTTTGGTTTGAATATTTTTATACTTAAAGGAAAAGTTATATTAGAGTAAAGTCCATAAGCATCGACTGAAACTATTCCATTGTCGACTTTTCCAACACTCCCTAAATATTGCCTGGCTACATAATCAGTCTTTCTACCTTTTTTCCTATCTCTTGTTTCATCTATTACTACTGTAATCGCATTGCCATCTAATGCTTTTTTGAGTTTATTTAATCTTCGTTGTTTTAATTCCTCTACTGACCAATCTGAATTAGCTAAAAAATGATGTAATGACTGTGCAGAGTTTATACTTACAGTTTTCCCTATCTCTGGTAACGATTTTCTTTTGATTGGTGACATTATTCCCAGATGTAAATATTTGAAGCACTCATAATTTCTTACTTCCTTAAACAGGTCTTTATACTCTGTACAATATTCATCTATGATGGCAACTGTTGGGTGGGCATCTCTTGCCAAATGTTTCAGGATTTGTAATTCTACATCCATTACCCTGCTTACCTTCCAGAGTTTTTTCTTTTAATCCTTTTATTCAGAATACTCGGAGAGTGAGAGAAGAGGGAATACATTACCCAACAAGTTTAATAAACAAAAAGCCCCAGGCTGTGGAGCGTGGGGCTTTTGGTATTGTATGAATTAAAAAACCTGGCATCGAGCTATTTTTGCGTAGGGCTACCCCTAAACTATCGTTGCCGCAGCAGCGTTTCACCTCTG
>NZ_NOLJ01000027.1 GCF_002246015.1 Nostoc sp. 'Peltigera membranacea cyanobiont' 210A | reverse complement strand
ATATTCTCTTCTCTCAAAAACTATACCTATCAATGCTTTTGGCATATTTTAAGTAAGTTGTATTTTTGTTGAGAAAGATGCGGGTAATGGATAGCTTTATAAGGGGGGATTAAGGGGGGTAATTCGACTTGTGTGTACACCGTAGCTCCTAAAAGGAGAGAGGCTTTGAATTTTACTCCCCAACGCTAGAAGGGAAGGGGCTGGGGGTTAAGTCTGTATTCTATGCAACTGAGAACCGCTATAGTTAAAAAATCAGGATAGAACTTGCTGAATAAATATCTCAATTATTCTAGATTCCTGATAAATTCTGACTCCTGAATCCTGGGTGCTGAATTCTTACTATTAATAAATTATAACTTTCAGGAATTAATACTTCAAAATGTGCTTGTGTATTAATTAGCCATGAAGAGATTTTATATATGAATCATGATGCTTTCATTGTTCCACCAGGTTCAAAGATTTCTCTGAAAAAAAACTATGACCCAGCTTATAAAACTGATTTTCATGAAAAAACTGATGCTGCAAGCAAATTACAGGCAGATGTTGAACGACTAGCTAATTACCAAAATATTCTCTATGCTCAAAACACCTATGCTCTGTTGATTATTTTTCAAGCAATGGATGCTGCTGGTAAAGATAGCACTATTAAACACGTGACTTCTGGTGTGAACCCACAGGGATTTCAGGTGTTTAGTTTTAAGGGACCCAGTGCAGAAGAATTAGACCATGATTACTTGTGGCGCTCAATGAAAGCTCTGCCAGAAAGAGGAAGAATTGGCATATTCAACCGTTCCTACTATGAAGAAGCGCTAGTGGTTCGTGTCCATCCAGAAATGCTTCAGAAACAACAACTTCCTCACTTTCCTAATGGGAAAAAGATATGGAAACAGCGTTTTCAAGAAATAAATAACTTTGAAAAATATTTGGTTGACAATGGTGTAATAATTATGAAGTTTTTTCTAAATGTCTCCAAAGCAGAGCAGAAAAAACGCTTTTTAGAACGAATTGACTCTCCTGATAAAAATTGGAAGTTTTCAGATAATGATGTCCGAGAACGAGCTTTTTGGGATGATTATATGAATGCCTATGAAGAGGTTTTTAATAACACTAGTACTAAATGGGCCCCGTGGTATATTATTCCTGCCGATCGCAAATGGTTTACACGCCTGACTGTTGCCAATATTATCTGCACAAAATTAGAAGAACTAAATCTACAATACCCAACACTTAGCGAGGAACATAAACAGCAACTTTTGGAGGCGAAACGTATTCTAGAGCAGGAAGATTAACCTGTGAATTTGATAGGTAAAGGCAAAAAATGCTGAAGTAGTTTAGATATACGGTATAGTACATATAAGTAAAAGTAAAAAATTGTAAATTTATTAATGCTATTTGTAACTAAAGAAGTTACGCAGATAGTCATAGGCGCAAAATCATGATTGAGATGGCAGAAAATGCCAAAAATCATCCACCTCACTTTACTAATGCTGCCTTTGATGTAGTGGCGATCGCAGCCTCAGCAGGCGGACTGACTGCTATAGTTAAAGTGCTATCGACTCTACCCGCAGAATTTCCAGCCGCGATCGCTATTGTGCAACACCTCGCTCCAGGACATCGGTCGTTCATGGCAGAAATTCTCAGTCGGCGCACAAATATTACTGTCAAACAGGCAGAGGAGGGAGATTCCCTGACTCCAGGAACGGCTTACGTTGCTCCACCCGATCGTCACTTATTGGTTAACGGTGACGGTACACTTTCCTTATCACAGTCAGAATTAGTACATTTTTTACGTCCTTCGGCTGACTTATTATTTGAATCGGTTGCAGCCACTTACAAAGACAGAGCGATCGCCCTTGTGCTAACTGGAACGGGTAGCGACGGCGCGATGGGAGTAGAAGCAATCAAAAAAATGGGCGGTACTGTGATTGTCCAAGACGTAAAAACCGCCGAATTTTCCGGGATGCCCTCCGCCGCAATTAACACTGGCAATGTAGATTTTATTCTCCCCCTTGATGAAATTTCCACCGCCCTAGTAACTTTGGTCATGGGAGGATCTAACTAAGCAGAGGGGCAGGG
>NZ_NOLJ01000026.1 GCF_002246015.1 Nostoc sp. 'Peltigera membranacea cyanobiont' 210A | reverse complement strand
ATGAATTCACAGAGATAGATTGGAAATGCTCTTGCGATCGCGGTACGATTAACATCCATTCTCGTGTCGCTAGCAGATTGTAAGCACCAGATTGCTTGTCATCTAAACCCACAGCATGACGCAAAGTGTGATAAATTTCCAGTGTTTCTTGGGCGGCTGCCAATGGCGATCGCACCCAATTGGAATTTAATGGTGCGAAAGCATGTACAAAAGGAAGTTTTGCTGAAGTTGCGTTCGAGTTCTGAAATTGTGCTGATGTTAGCAAAGCTTCAATCGGTATTTGCAACCCTGAAGGTGCAAGTGGTTGTGGCACTAATTGTAAGTGCTTGTGTCGCTGACTAGCACCTGCGGTTTTGCCACTGTTGTAAAATGCTAAACCATCGAAATCAGCTAAACAGGCCCACATAGCCGTAAAATCTTCCAGAGTGAGTAAGCTTTCTTGTTCCTCGAAACCACGGGTGATGATTAGCAGATGATAATCTACAACATTGAATTTATTTAAAATACATACATGGGTATCGGAGATATCCGCTACAAATAAATCTTCTTCGTAGGGCAAAAAAGGATTAAACTCTTCACCAGAAGTAGCAGATTGTTTTTCCTGTTTCTTCTTGGCTGCTTTTTTGCGATTCAGGTTAGACAAAATTCGCACCAAAAAGCGCACGCCATCCTGTTCAACAAATTCAAATTCTGTCGGAATCGAGAGTAGCGCCCCGCATTGCAAAGCATATTCAGTTCGTTCTTTAACACTTGTCCATAAAGTGCCAGGTTTAAGTAAGATTTTCCCCTGTGCCATTTTTATTCCTTCAGGCATGATGAAGAGTGCTGTTAGCGGTAGCGGGGCGTTTAGCCCGTGCTGAGTAAATTAAGAATTACTCAGTAATTTATGTACTTGGGTTTGAGCAAGGCCCCTTGTGGGCGGTCTTTAAACTCAGAACTCAGCACGGGCTAAACGCCCCGCTACCGCTAACAGCACTGAGTTTGGTAAAGAGTAGGCAGCGATGTGCGTCTCTACGAATGACTATATTCCAATACGGTTCAATAAAATACCAAAGCTTTCACAACAACGCAATACCTCCGCAACAAAACTGTCACAAATAATATCTACATTAGTAATACATCTAAATATCCTTCCAGACAGCAATGCAAAACGAATCTCGCGACAGAGAACACCCATCAAATAGCATTTCACATAACACTGCTGATGCCAAATATCATAAACCCTGGAGAAAGGCTGCCGCCTCTCTATCGCTGGTGCTGCTGGGATCAGGTATGACATTGGCAGGCGGCTATATGGCTGGACACTCTCAGCAGGTGTCTGAAAATGCATCTAATTTGGCAGTAAGTCGAGTAAATGCTGCTCCTCCATTACCAGCAGGCACAGATCCTAACTTTGTTATCCAGGTGGTGCAAAAGGTAGGGCCTGCGGTAGTGCGAATTGACTCTTCCCGAACCGTAAAAACCCAGTTACCAGATGAATTTAACGATCCACTTTTCCAACGGTTTTTTGGCTCTCAAATGCCAGAACAACAAAATCGCGTAGAACGGGGTACTGGTTCAGGTTTTATTATTAGTGCTGATGGTCGTATTCTTACCAATGCCCACGTAGTTGATGGTGCTGATACCGTAACAGTTACACTCAAAGATGGGCGTAGCTTTAAAGGTAAAGTGTTAGGAAAAGACGAGTTGACCGATGTTGCTGTTGTCAAGATTCAGGCGGAGAATCTCCCGTTAGTAGCCTTGGGTAACTCAGATCAACTACAACCCGGAGAATGGGCGATCGCGATCGGCAACCCCCTTGGATTAGATAATACAGTAACTACCGGAATTATCAGTGCCACCGGACGCAGTAGCAATCTAATCGGCGCTCCCGATAAGCGAGTAGAGTATATTCAAACCGACGCCGCAATTAACCCCGGTAACTCTGGCGGCCCCCTGCTAAATTCCCGTGGCGAGGTAATTGCCATGAATACAGCCATTATTCAAGGGGCACAAGGATTAGGCTTTGCTATTCCTATCAACACAGCACAACACATTTCCAGTCAACTAATAGCTACAGGTAAAGTAGAACATCCTTACTTGGGAATTCAGATGGTGGGGTTAACACCTCAGCTAAAACAAAATATCAACTCAGATCCCAATAGCGGTTTGAGTGTCAATGAAGATAAAGGTGTATTAGTGGTAAAAGTTATACCAAATTCACCAGCTGCTAAAGCAGGGATACGTGCTGGTGATGTAATCCAAACGCTTGGAGGTCAAGCAGTCACAGATGCCAGCAGTGTCCAAAAGGCTGTAGAAAATAGCCAAGTCGGGAGCGATTTACGTATGGAATTACGTCGCAATGGGCAGAATCTTAACATAGCTGTGCAACCTGGTGCTTTCCCCACCCAAGTGCAATAAAAGTTTTGCTATCAATTAGACTTCTTGCATAAATCAAAAAAAGAACCCCACCCCGCCTTTGACTTACGTCAAATTCTCCCCTCCCGAAGAGCGGGGAGGGGCTGGGTGT
>NZ_NOLJ01000025.1 GCF_002246015.1 Nostoc sp. 'Peltigera membranacea cyanobiont' 210A | reverse complement strand
CTGAATGGTAGGGCTTTCACCTACATCTGACCGAGAGTTCAGCCTTTAGTGACAGTAATCTGCTGTGGGCTGGATTAGTTATTTACGGACTGATTACCGTGATTCACTAATCAACGAATCGCACTCCGAATCTACATAAACTTCAAGACGCGATAAATCGCGTCTCTACATTAGGGTTTTGTTGCTCTATCTAAACTGTATTGATCTATAGTTACTTCATATCATAGCCAAACAAATTTGGGTCTACTTCTCCTAACTGCAACTCTGCCAAACCATACTCCGCCCATCGTCTCTCAACCATCGCTGCCACATCTGGGTCAGATTCCAAAGGCGAACCCCATTCATGATTTGTTTCCGGCGGAATCTTTGTAGTCGCATCAATTCCCATCCGTCCACCTAAGCCAATTTTCTCACTAGCAAAATCCAAGGTATCAAAAGGTGTATTTGGCAAAATAAAGACATCCCGCACTGGGTCAACTTTAGAACTAATCGCCCAGACAACTTGACGCGGATCGCGAATATTTATGTCTTTATCCACCACAATTACAAATTTGGTGTAGGTAAATTGTGGTAAAGCACTCCAGAACGCTAAAGCCGCCCGTCGCGCTTGTCCCGGATATGCCTTATCAATGGAAATAATCGCCGCTTTGTAACTCAAAGCTTCCATTGGTAGGAAAAAATCAACAATTTCTGATACTTGTTGCCGCAGTATGGGAGTATAAATGCGATTTAGTGCGATCGCCATCATCGCTTCTTCTTTAGGTGGACGACCGCTAAATGTTGTTAAGTAAATCGGATTTTTCCGGTGCGTCATACACTCAAAGCGTACCAATGGCGAATCTTCCACGCCGCCGTAATAACCCATGTGGTCGCCAAATGGCCCATCGGGTAAAACTTCTCCTGGTGTAATCGTCCCTTCCAAGACAAATTCGGAATCTGCGGGAACTTCCAAATCGACGGTTTTACATTTCGCCAACTGCACACCAGAACCGCCATAAAGTCCAGCAAACAGCCATTCTGATAAATCTACAGGGATGGGTGTGGCAGCTGCCATAATAATTAGAGGATCTACACCAAGTGCGATCGCAACTTCTAATTTTTTCCCACGTTCGGCTGCTTTTCGCAAATGCCTCGCCCCACCCCGCACCGATAACCAGTGAACCGTCATCGTATTTTTAGATTGTAGTTGCAAGCGATACACGCCTACATTTGGAGTACCAGTCTCACAATCCTTGGTAATTACTAATCCCAGCGTGATAATCTTGCCAGCATCACCAATATAAGGACGTATCAAAGGCAACTTATTTAAATCTAAATCATTACCTTGAAGCACAACTTGCTGACAAGCAGGGAAAAAATCTCGTCCTGGTTTCGCCTTCACCACATCAAACAGCACTTTGCCAAAATCTATTGCCTGGGAAATCTTCTTCGGTGGTTTTGGCTGTTGCAGCATACTTAGTTTTTTCCCCAGAGTTTCCAACTCCTCTGGATGCTGCATATTCATCGCCCAGCAAATCCTTTCCACAGTTCCCATCAAATTCACCGCCACCGGGAAGGAAGCGCCTTTGACGTTTTCAAACAACAACCCTGGGCCACCTTTTTGCAGCATCCGGTTGGAAATCTCAGCAATTTCCAAATCTGGGTCAACTAAAGCTGAAATTCGCCGTAATTGTCCTCTTTCTTCCAAAATTTTAATGAATCCCCGCAAGTCTCTTGCCATTGTTCTAATAAAGCTGATTATTTAAGAAGTGTGAAGCGCTTTCTTATATTATGGGGCATCCCTTCGGCTTCTCCTAACGGAGACGCTGCGCGAACGCTCAGGGCAAGTGGGGATTGGGAAGAGGCAAAGAAGAAATTTGTTCAATCATTCTCCCTTGTCTTCCCTGTCTCCCCATTCGGGAAATTGTTAGTTTCAATTCAATACAGTTCAGATAGAGCAACAAAACCCTTATGTAGAGACGCGATTTATCGCGTCTTTATTTATCGCGTCTTGAAAGACCAATTATCTACATCGAATAACTCTTAACCCCAGCCTATTGGGTTTTAATTAGAAATTAACCTATTTAGTAACTTTTCTTAACTGTGTTTTCCGAAGCATTTAGTTATTGTATTTAGGGATACGCAATTATTTTTTACAAATAAGCGCTAACCAATCAAACATGGCCAGAATATACTATACCTTCCTGGCAGGCGGCCTTGTTATATAGTCCCTGCTGGGTTTATTTATTACAAGCTTTCAGTTTATTTCTAAATTTTCGTGAGTTTGCGTTAGCGTAGATCAACTCAAACATTTTTCCAACATCATTGAACGAAGAATCCTACACTTAAAATGTGTGAAATATTCAAGTAATAAGGTTGACTTTACCAGTATCAATATCGTAACAAGCACCAACAATTTTTAGTTTACCTTCACCAAGCAATTTAGCTAAAATAGTTGAGCTTTCCTGCAATTTTTCAGTCTGATACTGAATGTTGGCTATAACTGCATCTTGCATATTATCACCAGTTCTGAACTTTACTTTTTCTACAGATGGTTTGATACCCTCAATAATCAAACCAATTCTACCAGGAAGTGGTTCGTTTTTGATTGCTTCTGCTACTGCACCGCATCTTCTATGACCCAAAACCATAATCAACTGCGAACCCAATACTGCTGTAGAATATTCCAGACTACCTATAACCGTGTCACTGACAACATTACCAGCAACTCGCACGACAAATAAATCTCCAAGCCCTTGATCGAAGACAATTTCCGCAGGTACTCTAGAATCTGCACAGCCCAATATGGCAGCAAAGGGATACTGAGCTTTCGCAACTAATCGTAAGCGTTCTAGTGATTGATCGGGGTATTGACGTTTTTGATGGACAAATCTTTGATTACCATCAAGCAATCGTTTGATGGCTTCATTCGGACTGATTGAATTAGGGTTAATTGGGTGAATATCAGCAACAGCAGTTTGCTCTGTATTCCAAAAGCTATCACCAAAAGTAGTAGCTGCAATCCCTACGACACTGGCGAATTTCAAGAAATTACGTCGCCCGACAAATCCATTAATTCGACTCATCAATCTACCTGACAACAACAAAGCTGTTCTCAAGAAGATATCAGACTTAACTAAGATACAAGAGTACTTGATTACACGGTTTAAGAGTCATTTAATATTCATGTGATTTAGAGTGGTTACAATCCAGTCCGCTTTAGTAATAAAAGCAGATGAACAAGCGATAAAAGATAGTCGTTAAAGCGGCTTTATCGCTCCTTGTCTAAATTCTAATAATCAATAATATGATGTCCGCTTGATTACTTATTAAACCCCAAGAACCCCACCC
>NZ_NOLJ01000024.1 GCF_002246015.1 Nostoc sp. 'Peltigera membranacea cyanobiont' 210A | reverse complement strand
GGGTAAAACCTTTTTTTATTTTATTGTAAATATTTATTTACATTTTTACAATCAGCAACTAAAGTTATTTATATGTCTTGATAAGAGTCAATTTTTAATTACAGATATTTGCAGCATAATAATGCTTTTGATCAGACAATCACAGCAATCATGCCGTTATTCACGATAAAACTCATATCTGTTAACGAATAATTAAAAATGAATTATAAAGTGACAAATATGTATCTGAAGATTCACTTTTTGTAAAAGCTCTTAATTGCCCACCATCAATTAGAATAAATTTGAATATATCAAAATATTAAGATAATTCCGAGAAAAATTTTGTTTTGTTAACAAAAAAATGCAGTTAAATCAAAGTAATTTCCTCAAATTTCTGATCCAATCAGAGCCAGGAAAACCAGCAATATCCAACGGCTTACGAGCTGCTTTCGCGTTGGGAGTTCCCATGCTAATTGGGCAACTCATTAACCAAAGAGAAAGCGGACTATTGGTTGGTTTAATGGCTCACTTTGTCAACTTAGCGAATGTTGGTGGCCCTTACCAAATCAAAGCTAAGGCGATGGCACAGGCTACTTTGGGAATAGCTGTTTCAGTATTTGTGGGTACTCTAGTCGCTCAAGTTCCGGTACTAGCTGTGGTGCTGACATTACTCTGGGGACTTGCTTCCGGTTTTGCGTCACTGTACGGTAATGCTGGTGCCAATGTCGGTCTGGTGGTAGGGATATCATTTATTACCACGATCGCACAACCAGGAAATTTGGAAGTTGCACTCATGCGATCGCTGCTATGCCTAATTGCAGGTGGATGGGCGATGCTACTTTCCTTAGTAATGTGGCCTTTTAGACCTTACGATCCAATACGGCTAGCTTTGGCTGACTGTTTCAGTGCGTTAGCGAAGCTCACCGGAGGTATCGCCAACTACATTCAGGCATTTGTAGGTAAAGTAGCAACAACTGAAAATATTCTCGAAATTAGAAAAGCATTAGAAACAGCACGCACTGCTTTAGGTACATTACGGATTGGACAGTCGTCTCGGAGTTGGATAAATGAGCCATTTTTGCTGCTAATTCAGGATGGCGATCGCTTGCTTGGTTTAGTTGTTGCCTTAACAGAATTACTAGAAACTCACTTCCAACAACAGCAATATCATACAGTCCAGCAATTAGTAGACGATGCACTCGCAGAAATATCAGTCATTCTTCAAGCTATAGCGAAAGTCATATCTCGCAAGCCTGCTAGCATCGACTTGGGAAATCTCAAGCGCATCTATGAAGCACTGAAAGAACAAGAAAGTCTGCAAAGAAAAGCAATTGCTGGGAGTGAAACCGACTACACAACCCTCGTTGCTTTCACTAACCTGGTGCTGACGCTCAAAAAGCTGATTGAGCAATTGCAATACACGGCTCAGACAGCTAAATCTCTGGCAGATCGCAGCAAAATGAGTCAACGAGATGTAGATAGACTTCTTTTATTTGAAGAAGAACAGCGATCGCTCTTAAGTTTACTCAAAGAAAACCTCACTTTAGACTCAGCAATCTTTCGCCATGCTCTCCGCATTGGTGTGAGTCTAACTGTAGGCGTGATATTATACAGCGTTACAAATTTACCAATGGGCTATTGGGTAACACTGACAATTATATTAGTCCTGAAACCAAACTTGGGTGCAACTTTCAAACGGTTTTTCCAGCGAGTTGGCGGGACAATTTTGGGAGCTGTCTTAGCTGCTATCTTACTTGCAACCATCACGAGTAAGCCTGTATTAGACATCATCATTCTGCTAACAGTATTTTTTGGTGTTTCCCTAATCGGTTTCAACTATGGGTATTCAGTGATTTTCTTCTCAATATTTGTCTTACTGATTATCGATATTGGTCATCCTATTAGTTGGCAACTTGCTGGCTTTCGGGTGTTGAATACATTAATTGGGGCGGGACTGGCTTTTGCGAGTCATTACTTTTTATGGCCAAACTGGGAACGCGATCGTTTACCCAGTCAACTCGCCACAGCGCTGCGAGAATGTCACAAATACTTTCAGGATGTGATGGCTGTTTACCAAGGTACAAAGGAGCGGGACTCTACTATTATCAGTCAACGGCGACAAACTGGGCTGGCAATTGGTAATGCCCAAGCCTCCTTCCAAGGATTGCTGCGCGAACCCCAAATGCACCAAGAATTAGTAGAACCAGTAATGACGCTAATGCTCTATATGGGACGTTTTACTAACGCCGTGACAGTTTTGGCAGTACATCTCGAACATTTCCGAGGAACAGTACCACTCCCGGAATTAGAAACCTTTGTCCGCCAAATTTCGCTAGGGTTAGAGCAGTTAGCTGATTCGGCACAGCAGGAAATTCCCCCACCGCCCTTACCTGATTTGGAAGAAACACTGCAAAAAATCCAGCCGCACCTGCAAGCACTGCGTACAGCCAGGATAGAAGAGTTAGCCGTCAATCAAGGACATACACCGATTCGTCAGGCAGTCATTGATTACAGCATATTAGATTTGGAGATTGACCAGATTGTGCGACGGTTGACTGCTATGCACTCAGCAATGGTACGGCTAACATTGGCTAATTAAATTTCAAGTGTTCGGTAGAAAAAGACGATAGGATTCGCTGTCCATCAAAATTCTAAAACCTAGCCACATCAGCACGAAGGGGAAAATCTTGCCAGCATAACGGCTGAGTACCAAGGCGATACCAGGTTGATGAGTCAAAGTATAGGACATAAATAGCCAGCAGCAAACAATGAAATAGCAAACTGGTACGATCACGGCTAGATTTTGAATGCTGCTGCTGGCAAACAGGGGTATATAGATCCCAAGATTGTTGCCGCCATTAGAAATTGTTACCGCAGAGACGCGATAGGTCTGGGGATCGCGAATTACGTCCCAGAGCGATCGCTTTCTGGAATCAAATCCTTTAAATTTAGAGTTTCTTTTCAGATTAGCTGACTTATCTTCGGCTGAATCATCCTTATTCAGGTTGAACAAATTGTTCAAGCCAATGAGTATCGGCAGAATTCCCAGTAGACCTGTCCAAGTTGACGGAATTGCTAGACCCAGTAAGAAACCAATGAAACTTACTATCACTAATGCTGTAAACCCGATAATTTCGCCAACCACAACATGCTGAGGACGAAAAGTCCGATTAACCTCACTGAAGAAGGCAGTTAGATAAATATTGTCGTCAAATGTTGTTGCCACAGCCGTAGCTAGCCCAATCTTAATTGTTGCAATTAACCAATCCATCACCATTCCTCACTCAACACCTAATCTGATGAACGAAACTAGCGATCGCTCAACTTTGTAATCAGCCTTACAATATCGAGAAATATTAATCTAAGAACGCGAGTTTCGCGCATCGGGCGTGACTCGACTTCTTATTTATTCAACTTAGTTATAATACAATAATTACGTAGCAAAACTACTCATAGTGGCGATGCTGGATTATGCTACGCTTCTCTTAAATGCCTCAACCTATACATATAAAATATTTGCGTAAGTCCTAATAATATATAATAGGAATTACGCATTGACAATAAATACCAAATAAGTGTGATTTCAAAAACTATACTGTAGGAGCAATTAATAAATTGCCCCTACAGTGTGGGTGTATTTATCATCAAAAAATGATGAAAAAAAGCCTGAAAAAACCTATTTTTGGAAATGCATACCACGATCAATTTGTACACCTGGATTTCTCACTTGTGAGAAATCCAAGGGGTGTGGGAGGTGTGGGAGGATGGGGAAGAAGTCTTACCCCCCACACTCCCCACACTCCCCACACT
>NZ_NOLJ01000023.1 GCF_002246015.1 Nostoc sp. 'Peltigera membranacea cyanobiont' 210A | reverse complement strand
GGTTTCTTGTTGCAACCGCATCCGCAAACCAAGCCGAAACAATTCATCATCTTCAACTAGTAAGATTTTTGTCATTTGTTATTGGTCATTTGTCATTTGTCATTTGTCATTCGTCAGGAATTATTATTCTCTCCTACTTCCCTGCTCCCCTGCTCCCCTACTCCCCTGCTCTCCTGCTCCCAGTCTCACCCTTAGCGTCACTCTCCCTCGATCGGTAAATTTAATTGCATTTCCCAACAGGTTGAGTAATACTTGACACAGTTTATTTTCGTCCGTTTCTATGTATTTAGGAATATCTGGCGCATATTCAAACACTAATTCTAAATTTTTAGATGCAGCACGCAAGTGCAACATCTCTTCTAAGTTTTTCAACAAATGAATTAAGTCAAAGCTACTGCAATTTAATGTGATTTTGCCAGCTTCGATTTTAGACATTTCGAGAATGTCGTTAATTAATTTGAGGAGATGTTCGCCAGCACGATTAATTATTGCCAAGTTTTCTTGATGTTCGCTAGATAGCGAATAATCTCGACTCATGACTTGGGTGAAACCAAGAATGGCATTGAGTGGGGTACGCAGTTCGTGGCTCATGTTAGCAAGGAATTCGCTTTTGGCGAGGTTGGCGGCAGCACTTCGCGCCGCTTCCCGAACAGCTGCTTGTTGTTCCTGTGCAGCGATTTTTTGCGATTCAATCAGTTCTTTTTGGGTGGTTTGCAGTTGTTCGATAACTTGCTGGAACTCTTCAGTACGTTTTTTTACTTGAGCCTCTAAGGTGCGATTGTATTCTGCTAATAACTTTTCTGTTTGTTTGCGTTGGGTGATATCAAAAAATGTGGCGATCGCAAAAGCCACATTCCCCGATTCATCATAAATTGGCTTTCCTAAAACCTCAATGCGAGTAATATTGCCACAACAGCGAATTTCCATATCATCAACCCTGATGCTTTCCCCAAGCAATGCTCTCAAAATCGGCAAGCGATCGCTGGGGTAAAGTTGATTTGTGCCGGCAAGGTAAGCTTGATATATCTCTGACAATTCTTCGACTTTAACTTCTGCGATCGCTCCTTGACCAAGAATTTGCTGCCCAATCTGATTTGTATAATAAGGTTCACCTTCAGCATCGATGATAAATACACCGACCGGTATGGCTTCTAAAAATTGAGTTAGCTGACTCTGATTATGAGATAGCGCCTCATTCAAAACTTGCATCTGGGCATTCTTTGCTTCTAAAGCACTAAAGGATGCTTGTAGTTGCTTTGCCATAGTTGCAAATGATTTGGCTAGTTCCCCCAGTTCATCGGAACGCTGAATGTCTGGTGTTTCCTCCCATTCACCTTGAGCAATTTTCTTCGCCGATCTGTTTAATTGTAAAATCGGCTTAATTACCCAACGAGCAGTCAAAATCCCAATTCTTGTAGCCACTAAAAAAGCAACTATACACAGCAAAATCGTGATGCGGGTGTTGGCATTAATTTGCTCCATAAATTCGCCTTCGGGAATCACCGCCACAATTAGCCAATCTAAACCCAGTTCGTCCTTCCAGCTTTTTACCTGTACAAAATAACGCATTCCATCGGCGGTAAAACTTAGCTGTTGCTTCCCTACAACAAACTTAAGACTGCCAAAACGTTCGATCAAAGACTGTGTTGTGAGTTTAATTAAAGAATTTTGACTATTTAATGCTGATAGACGTTTTCCTTTACCATTAACGATCGTATATGGTGGCTCGCTAGTAGAAGAAGCCACTATATACCCAGAACGCTCTAAAATAAAAGTTTTACCCGACCCTTTGATTTTTAACTTAGCTAAAAACTTGCCGATTTGTGACAAGAGCAAATCAACACTAATCACCCCAACAAATTTGCGATTTTTATCGTAAACAGGATAGCTGGAAGATATGGATAAAATTTCTGGTTTATCTTCCCATTGATAAATTTGACTCCAAACTCGTTTGCCTACCTTAACTGGATCTGTATACCAAGCTTCTGAGCGAGGATCGTAATTTTTGACTTCCTGTAAATGGCGGCGATTTCCTTGGTTGTCTGTAGGATAAACATAGAGTTTTCCTATACCGCGCTTTTCACTCACTTCATTGATCAAAAGCTTCCCATTATCTAAACGTTCAACACCGATAAATTCACCCTTGGGATTGGCAAAGCTGTTGTAGCCAATATTGAAAACCTGCATTTGTTTCCAAAAGTAATTGCCGGTGGTTTGAAAGTCAGAAAGGTTTAGCAAACCTAGCTCAACTGCATCTAAGTTGATTTGATTGATTTGATTCGGAGTTGTTAAATAGCTATCAAGATGCTGTTCAATGCGATCGCAGATTTCATTTTCTAATTGAGTAGCAAGCTCCTTTACCGCTTTTTGGCCGTTTTGATACGAAAGATAGCCCACAAGTCCCACCGCACCACAAATTTGCAAGATAAAGGGCACAATCAGAACATATCTCAGGGGCATCTTGGCATAAACTTTGCCAACTAAGCGATTAAATGATTTGACGGGCTGAAGTTTGGATAACATTGTAGTTTTATTCTTCCCCAGCATCTACTAGGTGCATTTTGCCGTGCTAGCTACATTTTATATAAGTAGAATTACGGCAGACATCGCTCTTCATGAAAATTTTATATTTTTAGTATAAAATAATACGAAATACTTATAATTGTTTGGCTGGCTGACTTCCTCCAACGCCTAATTTTCAAACTTTGCACAGGAGTAGTCCACTATAGAAATTGTCTATATGGATACGCCATCGCACTTGAATTTGCTCAGTTTTATCTGGCAATATTTCCACTAATTTTCTCAGATGAACTGAAATTTAACCAATAAGCTCCAGTATGCCATTCTAAAATTCAGGTTGCCATTAGCACCTAATCCTAAATTTAATTTTTAATTGCTGATGTGTTGATTTTCTGGACTGGAAACCACTGGACTTGTACAAGAACTTATATTTAATTACAGCAATTTTAGAATTGTTATGCAAATACACAGCATAAACAAAAAAAAATATAAAAAATTTACTTTGTATTTTTTATTTTGACGAAATGTTAACTTTGTTGTATATTTATGTCAACTTCATCGCCGATTTGTAAAATTTTTTCCGCGGATGATGGGGATAATTGGGTATTTATACTCAACCGATAAAAGTGATTAAAAGGCGATGAAGCAACCCAAT
Organism: Nostoc sp. 'Peltigera membranacea cyanobiont' 210A; assembly: GCF_002246015.1. Taxonomy (GTDB): domain Bacteria; phylum Cyanobacteriota; class Cyanobacteriia; order Cyanobacteriales; family Nostocaceae; genus Nostoc. The sequence goes on along the minus strand of NZ_NOLJ01000023.1, from coordinate 1,816 downwards.
TTGGCAAAGTTGCTTGTCGCTGGGTTGTAAAGATTTTTTGAAAGTTTGGGTAAGCTTCCCCTAAGTAAGAATTGCGTGTTGGGACTATACAACGCTGACATGGGTTAACCCCAAAAAAGTCTACATCTCCCACTCGAAAAGAGACTAAATCACCTTGTTCGCTAAATAGCCGATCTTCCCAAAATGCTGGTACACCAGCAATCTCGATGTTGGCACGCATCCGACGGCGCATTTCATCTACACTTAAACCAGGAAACCAAGAAGCTACCTCTGCCAATGTAGCCGTACTAATTACCGTTGGGCCAAGTGAGTGTGTATCGTCAGGAAAACCCATCAAAGAGTTTTGTCCCAATGTGACAGCAAACTCAAAATAATCACTCAAAGTTGCTTCTAATGCTTGCCGTTCCTCATCCAGATGAAAAATTTGTTGTAAGTTGCGATCGGGGATTTGCAACGAGATAGTTCTATTTAAGAGTGCAAATTGTGCCCTTAGTAAATGGATTTTAGCATGACGCTTGCCATTGACAAATCTACCTTGTTCGTCAAAAATGGCAAACTCGCGGTCATACTGTAGTGCGCCACTGGCAAGAACTCTAGAGTTCTCAACTTCAACACCATCCAGGGATTTAACTGGATACAGTAAAATCTTAGCTAGGTAAGGCGTCACGTCTCTTCGCTCCGAATTCAAAATTCAAAACTTGTACTGAGCTTGTCGTTGGCGTAGCCTCTCCGCCAGGAGAAGTATTCAAAATTCAAACATTTTGGACACCCATAAATAAATTTAGGGGTTTGTATCCTTTTCGTTTTCAGTCATAGCAATATTTGGATTTGAGATTTGGCGAAAATTCGCAGCATCTCGCAAAGAGCGAACTGAACTTCTCAAGACGGATTTTGGATTTTAGATTGGTGATTTAATAGTCCCCAATCTAAAATCTAAAATTCTTTTGTTAATGAGCTATTTGAGCAATATTGTTTGTTAATTTATGGATATACTGGCGATTTATCGATTCCGCCAACATGATTTAAAGGCCAGAAGCGAACTACAGCACGTCCAATAATATTCTGGCGGGGGACAACACCCCAGCAGCGGCTGTCATAACTACTGGTGCGATTATCACCCAGTACTAAATATGAATCGGCTGGTATAGTCTGGGGTTTAGCCAAAAAAGGTGGCTGTGGCCCTGATTGGCAAACATCAATAACTGTAGTCTGCCCAGAACTGAGGTAATTGGCTTCTGGGAGAGGTTTGTTGTTGATATAGACTTTGCCATCCTTAAGTTGTATTTTTTCTCCAGGTAAGGCAATTATACGTTTAATAAAAGCATCTTGATATTGTTCTTTTTGCAGCTCTTTGGTCGGTGAAAATACTACTATGTCTCCCCGCTGCGGGTCAGCAAATTTATACTTCAACTTATCGACAATAATTTTGTCTGCCTCCCACTGGTTTGGCGTACCATGCAAAGTCGGTTCCATTGAACCAGAAGGAATCCAGCGTGCTTCGGCAACAAAGGTACGAATTCCTAGAGCTAGAACAATGCTCAATACAATTGTTCTACCTAGCTCTGCGATCCAAGAATTATCGGGTTGTTGACTAGAGTTGTTATCAGACACTTGATTATGCATGAAATTACTTAACTTAACGAAAGATGTAGGTAATTAACTCGCCTAGTGAGACTTTATCTGTTAATCTTAACGGGAAAATTTTAATTTCCTAGTTATGTTTGCATCTTGACTACCAATTTTAGATTGTGGATTGGGAAGGAGGCAGGGGGCAGGAGGCAGGAGGCAGGAGGTAGGAAGTAGGAGGTAGGAAGAG
>NZ_NOLJ01000022.1 GCF_002246015.1 Nostoc sp. 'Peltigera membranacea cyanobiont' 210A | reverse complement strand
AACTATCACCCAATCAAGGTTTGAGGCTTTATTTTCTAATATAAATTCAAAAATCTAGCTAAAACCTGAAAACCGAAGTCTCGTAAGCCTTGCAGCGATTGCTTTTCCCAAGACTGATGGAAGAGCGATAACTGAGCCACAATAATACAAGCAGACATATAAACTGTGTCACTTGTCCCTTTACCCTGTGCCAATTCTTGACCAACTAGCGGTAACATAGCAGCATTGGCAAAGTGAAACAGAACGACTGCAATAGTAAAGAATAAGATTTGGCGATCGCTTAATAATTGCAATATGCCTTCAGATGGCTGCTGATGTTTTTCATTATCCTCCTCTTGGCCTTCTTCGCCCTCTTCACCATCTCCACGCGCTAATTCGTGGTCAATCTCTCTTTCACGAATCATCCTCACTGAAATAATACTGCCCACAGCCATAGCTGCAACCAGGAAAAATATTGCCTTGCGTGCAATAAAGTAACCTGCTAAACCAGCGAGAGTTGCAGCTAGCAGATTACCTGCATGGTTAAATGTTTCATTACGACCTACCCGCCTATCTAATCTCTCATGTCCTACGAGTCCCAGAGTAATAGCAGTAATCGCAGGTGGGAAAATTGCAGCAGCAATCCCAATCATAATCTGAGAGCCAATGACAACAGGCAAATTGGGGAACAAGCCCATAGCAATACAGCCGATAGAAACAAACACAGCCGCCAGTACAATCAACATCCGTTTTTGACGTAGCCTGTCAACCAATGCACCAGCTGGTGTTTGGGCAATAACTGTGGCAATTGTCGAAACTGACATTGCCATGCCAATCTGGGCTGGGTTCCAATTTGCTGAAGCTTTCAGGTAAATACTCAGATATGGCCCAACACCATCACGTACATCTGCGAGAAACACATTCAAGTAATCAAGCGATCGCAAACTCTTCTTACTCGATCTTCGCTGTTGTTGCATAAGTCTTTAGTGATATTTTGTCAGCTATGGAGAGGTCAAAATACTCTTATGCAAAAATCGTGCCAAATCAATGGGCAATTTCGCCAACGGGAGCCGATTCAGGCGAAAAAGTGAAAGATTACCTGATAAATCCTGATATATATAGCTTTAACGAGAAAAGCACCTAACAGTAAATTAATGAAAAAGAATAACTTGTCTGCGCTGGAGCCTACAACTACAAGCTTGCAAGTTCGTCGTTTCCGATTATCCTTTCTCTACGCCGTGCCGATTGGGGTATTAGGCGGGCTGATTGGCTTAGGGGGTGCAGAGTTTCGCCTGCCAGTCCTTGCTGGCACATTGAACTATTCAGTGCGGCAGGCTGTACCTTTGAATCTAGCTGTCAGCTTGATTACGATCGCTGCTTCCCTGACAATTCGGGGCAGTACGCTTTCTTTTGGTCAAGTTATTCCATTACTTCCTGTGGTTTTCTCGTTGATAGCTGGAGCGGTGATCACAGCCTTTTTCGGAGCAGCGATCGCGGGAAGGCTCTCAAACGAACAGCTTGAGCGTATCATCTTAGTGCTATTAGTAGTGATTGGCATTGCCCTAATAGTTGAGGGTTTTCTACCTCAACAAATACCAGCTCTTTTACCACCTGCTTTAAGTTGGCGTATTCCAGCAGGTATTTTATTTGGTCTAGCAATTGGGCTAGTAAGCAGTTTACTTGGGGTTGCAGGGGGTGAAGTGATCATCCCAACACTTGTTTTTGCTTTTGGTGCAGATATTAAAACAGCAGGTACAGCCAGTCTTATAGTTAGCTTACCAACTGTACTGGTAGGGGTTATCAGATATGCTAGTAGAGGTGCATTTGCAGATCGTACAGTTTTGGGCAATACTATAGCGCCTATGGGAGTTGGCTCGGTAATTGGAGCCATAATTGGAGGAATGCTTGTCGGTATTGTTCCACCAAGGATACTAAAGGTAACACTAGGGATAATTTTGAATATCTCCGCGTTTCGGGTCTTTCACAAAGTAAAGTCCTCTGACGGAAAATAACAAAGCTTTTCAGATTTTGATTGCACTTTTTTGTGTGGATATTAGCGCGATCGCAAAAAGAAATCCCCTCTGCTTTTGCCATAGTAAAGTGATTACAATGCAGAGGGGTTTCATTTATTTTAATATTTTTGTAGAGGCAGGTTTTAAGGATAATTCTGGCAAAAAACTAGTTTATTTGATTTCAAACCCGCCAAAACCTATGTTGTATTGTTTTAACCTGTGTACTCAGTTGAGTCTATTTCCAATCGGGAATTTCAGCGTCTTCTCCACCAATCCCGATTCCAGTGTTAAATATTTCCGCATCAGTAAGATTTAGATCGTTCATTGATGCTTGATACACATTAGAATCGTGAATCGTAGCACGAGTAAAATTTACTCCGTTGAGATTAACTTGCTTCAAATTGACATTGGTTACATAAGCAGATGTTAGGTTAGCACCTGCCAAGTTTGCACCAGTTAAGTCAGCACCTTCGAGGTTAGCTCCTACAAGGTTAGCTCCTTGGAGCTTCGAGCCTCTCAAGTCAGCACCAATTAGATGAGCGCCACTAAGATTAGCTCCTGATAGTTCGCACTTAACACATTCCCCAGTTGAAAGCAGCTTTTGTAAATCCTGTGGATTCTCGGCTCTAACCGAGCTAGCGAAAAATAGGGGTGTTGCTAAGGCCATGGCCGCTAATAGCTGGAGTTTCATAAATTTTCCCCCTTAATAATCGAGTTGCGTCCGTTCTGTCCCTCACAGCTCTATTATCTCACTAAACTTCGTGAGGTCAATGTATCTTGTGACAATCTATCTTTTGACAAGTTAATTGCGATCTGAAACACCGATAAAAGTGATGTCAAAAATGCCATTAATTTCGATTTTTTGGCGATTTTTACCAAAAACTACTGAAAAAATGCCAGTATTAAATCACTATTAAATCTTATTAAAAGTAAAAACTGGTGCTACTTGCTATAGCTAGTTAGAGAAGTATTTATACTTATCAATTGATGGTTTAGATTAAGTCCTCAGAAATTCTCGCATATACTGATTAACCAATTCCGGCTGTTCTTGCTGCACCCAATGACCACAATTAGGAATGTATTTGATTTGAAAATCTCTGACATAAGCTGCGGTGTCGTAGGTTAGTTCCTTGCCAAGTGCGGTGTCATTTTCTCCCCAAATCATCAGTGTTGGCACTTCCAGAATGCCCCAATTTGGATTTAGCATTCTCTGCTGAAAAACATTGCGGTAGTAGTTCAACATTGCTGTGAGAGCACTGCGTTTTGCAGCAGCATCTTTATATGCGTCAATATCCACTTTAGTGAAAGCACTTTTGTTAACTGCTGTACCTTTGAAAATTGTTTCAATTGCTTGGTAGTCTGAAAATTGTAAGAATAATTCTGGTATCCAAGGTAGTTGAAAGAGAAAAATATAGTAACTTCGCTGCAACTGTTGGGGAGTGCGTAACCCTTGGGCAAATTTGGCAGGATGAGGCAGGTTAAGAATAATTAATTGTTCTAACATTTCGGGGTGAGTGTATGCAAAATTCCAAGCGATCGCACCACCCCAATCATGTCCAACTAATACACATTTTTGGTATCCTAATCCTTTAATTACTCCCTCAACATCTTTGATAAACTCATCCATTACATAAGCGGATTGCTCATCTGGTTTATCACTATCGTTGTAGCCACGCAAGTCAAGAGCGACGACTTTAAAATTTTGGGCAAATTCTGGTATTTGATGCCGCCAAGAGTACCAAAACTCAGGAAACCCATGCAACATCAACATTAAAGGGCCTTCACCTTGGGTAACGTAGTGTAGTTTTACCCCATTGGTAGTTAGATATTCGTGTTTCCAAGACATTTCTATTAAAGACATAATTACTCCAGACTTAGCATTAAAAAACACAAAATAATAATGTACTTAGCAACTGTAATATTATTTTGATCGGCCACACATCTATTGAAAGACATTATTCCGATAGTGATTTTTTGCAAAAACATTAGACAATTTGCCTTGGGGTAGATGTGAATTGTGGGTAAATTTTGGTAAAAGGTAGATATAATAATTTTCTCCAACTACCATGACACAACAGTTGACAAACCATGCTTCATTGTGGGTTGAGCGACTGGGACGATTTGGCTATGTTTCCAAGGGAGTAGTTTACGGTATAGTTGGACTACTGGCAGCACAGGCGGCTTTTGGTAGGGGTGGTAAAACAACTGATACCCAAGGCGCTCTCCAAACAATCGTCAACCAGCCATTTGGTAAATTTTTGCTGGCTTTAGTTGCAATTGGCTTGATTGGATACGTAATCTGGCGTTTTGTACAGGCAATTAAAGACCCAGAAAATAAAGGTAATGATGCCAAAGGTTTGGCAGTGCGAATTGGTTACGCAGTTAATGGCTTGATTTATGCAAGTTTAGCCTTAAGTGCTGTGAAAATCGTTACGGGTACAGGCAGCGGAAAAAATAGTAGTGATTCTACTGAAGATTCGACAGCACGTTTGCTTTCTCAACCCTTTGGTGAATGGTTAGTTGGAACTGTGGGGGCGTTTGTAATTGCTCTAGGTTTCTATCAGTTTTATCAAGCTTTTAGTGGCAAATTTCGTAAAGAACTCAATTTAACTGAGTTAAGCAACACAGAAGCCCAATGGGTAATGAGGATTTCCAGATTTGGTTTAGCGGCACGAGGTATAGTATTTTGTATTATCGGTTGGTTTTTAATTGAAGCTGCAAGGCAATCGGACGCAGCTACCGCAGAAGGTTTGGATGAAGTATTACAGACGCTAGCCCAACAGCCTAATGGAGCATGGCTTTTGGGTATTGTGGCACTAGGTTTAGTTGCCTATGGGATTTACACAATAATACAGGCGCGGTATCGTCGGCTAGTCAATGTTTAGATGGTGCAGTGCCAAGAATTTCAATTTATAGAAATGGCAATAATAGAAACCCGTGGTATCTGGCTGACTACTACTGATAGTAAAGTTCTCAGATCGAAGGAACGCATTGCCGAGGCGATGGATTTCCTGGCCGAGATGGGATTTAATGTGGTGTTTCCAGTTGTTTGGAATAAGGCAGTAACTTTATATCCTAGCCAAATAATGCAGCAGACCTTTGGAATCGAAATTGACCCTATGTCTGTAGGCCGTGACCCTTTAGAAGAGGTGGTAGTTGAGGCGCGGCGAGTTGGGTTAAAAGTTATTCCTTGGTTTGAATATGGTTTTGCCAGTTCCTACAATTTGAATGGTGGTGTACTTTTACAGAAAAAACCGGAATGGGCTGCGCGTGATTGTAACGGCAACTTACTGAAGAAAAACGGCTTTGAGTGGTTGAATGCCCTCGATGCACAGGTGCAAGAATTCTTGTTGAGCTTGGTGCTGGAAGTTGTAAAGAATTATGATGTGGATGGTGTTCAAGGAGACGATCGCTTGCCAGCATTACCCTCTGAAGGTGGCTATGATGAGGTAACTGTCACCCGCTATCGCCAGGAATTCGATCGCAATCCACCACATAACCCCAAAGATAGGCAATGGTTACAGTGGCGTGCAGATATTCTGACTGAGTTTTTGGCGCGTCTCTACCGGGAGGTGAAAGCGGTAAATCCTAATTTATTAGTTGCGGTCGCACCTAATATCTATGATTGGGCATTCCAGGAATATCTGCAAGACTCGCCCGCATGGCTGAAGCGGGGGATAGTTGATATGATTCAGCCGCAGATTTATCGCCGTGACTTTAGGAGTTATCAGGCGATCGCTGAGAAACTTGTAAACCAGCAGTTCACAGATGCGATACTGCCCAAGTTAGCACCAGGAATACTGATGAAGCTTGGCTCTTACTGTATTAGTCCAGAATATTTGGTGCAGGCAATTGAATACAATCGTCAAATTGGCATTCAAGGAGAGGTATTCTTTTTTTACGAAGGTTTGCGCGAGAATAACAATACTCTTGCTAAAGTTTTGCGCAATGGGCCTTATGCTAAGTCTGCATCATTTCCCACTCTATTAGATTTGAGTGCAGATGGCGTGAGTCACAAGAAGACATCTTCAATTTGGTCAGGAGTGGAAAATTTGTTAAAAAAGATTTTTTAAGGGAAAAGCTGCGTGGAATATCAATTGCCAGTGGAAAAGGTAATTAAGACTTTAAAAGAGGATTTACCAAAACTTTTTGAAAAAGATATCTCATATCACATCTATACACAGGATATCTATTTTAAAGATCCGGTGAATACATTCAAATACAAATTTAATTATCGCATTATATTTTGGACTTTACGATTTCACGCTCGGCTATTTTTTACCCAAATTCACTTTGATGTACATGAGGTTTATCAGTCAGCCGAAGACACGATTTTAGCAAAGTGGACGGTGCGGGGAGTGTTGCGCGTTCCCTGGAAAGCAGGGTTGCTTTTTAATGGCTATTCAACATATAAACTCAATCAAGATAATTTGATATATGAGCATATCGACACCTGGGATAGAAAGCCAGGGGAGATTTTACGGCAGTTTTGGCAAAGGCAAGGAGGAGGTACAGCTTAACCTAACCTCGATAAAGCTGTACTTTATTAGTAATGGCTAGCCTGACTTACAGTCCTGTCGGAGCATATTATTAGTATTATTTTCAAAGGTTAAGGGGTGAATTCTACCTTTTACCCTTAACCCAAAAGTATTTAAATGGAGCCAAAAAATTATTTTTGAGACCTATTACGAACCTTGCAAAAGCTCATTAATTGAACTTATGCTTTGTTTTATTTGCTCTGTCAGAGAAGTTCTTAATAAGTCAAGGTTTACGGCAGAAAAATTGAGTAATCCCAAAGCATATAATAGGCTCGAAATCCCAATAATTAAAGCCAGAAATCTCCCAAAAAAACCGGGATTGATTTCAATAAAAGCTAATTTAGATTGCCCGATCACAGCAATCGTTATAAAAACAATTCCTGCTATTAAAAAGGTGCTATTTGAAGTTAAATCTGTCATTTTTCGATTAAGATGCCTCAGCATTTTTATTGTAGCTATTATTAGTTAAAATTTCTGCCCTTGCTAGATGCAAAAACATAAAAATTTTGCAACTCAACATCCACCCACCCTAACTTAATGAAGCTCTGGCGATCGCAGTATCGGTGTTGGAACTCATCGTGTGCTATGATCTACGAAGAGGTATTTTGATTTTAAAACTTATTAAGCGACAAATAACGTTAATTGTCTCAAGTGTGTATAAATTTTTCTGTTTTGCTCAGATACCGAAATAAAACCCAGATTCTGCAAGAAGCGAACTAACTGATATGTCTCTGGATAGAAATCAGATATTGTTAAGTAGCTGATTTAAACCTCAATTTTGCTGAAACTATTCTGTGGTAAAACTTTCAGCATCAAAAAGCCAAAATGTTATCACTCGTGTACTAGACGTTAATTTAATTTATATATTAAACTACACTAAGACGATAGGAATAGTGGGTTTTTATGGAAAGCGTCCAAAACGTTAGTCAAGAGTTGAATGTAACAGGAGACACAGGAATAGATCAGTTACAACAGTCTACTCCAGTAGAATTCAAAAAAGACATTTTCAAAAAACTCAGAGGTGGATTTTTTCTGGTACTGGGATATTTGTTGTCACCACTATGTTGGTGGAATGACCTACTATTTAATTTGCCCATAGCTTATGGTTTTGGGTATGCATGTAGTTTACTTTCCCCAAAATTACTTCTACCTTGCTCAATTATCGGATACTGGCTCTCTAATATTGTGGGAATTCTCTTGATGCAATTCGGTTCTAAGGACATTTTTCAAAAAGAACCTCAAGAGCATAACCTTAAAAAAGAATTGTTCACAGGTCTAATTTCTTCAACAGTTTATACCCTGTTGATTATGCTATTGATCCAGTTGAAGATTCTTGATTCTCCCATTTTATTCTCCAACAGTTAATTTAGTTTATCACTTTTCTACAAAGGAATCGATAGTATGGCCGCACCTCTATACGTCCATACTATTTCAAAAAATCGGGGTTTTGAGTCTCTGGATGGAGAGTAAATCAGCGAACAAGAAGATCAATTCTCATCAAATTTTAAAAATTCACTTAAATTCAACAATTTTGGAGCCTCTTTACTTACAATTAATGGCAGCTTACCATTCCATTTTTCTATTGCTTGCCTTTGCAGAATTTCTGGAGTTAAACCATCACGTAATAATCTGTGCGTCTCAGCCTCTCCTTTGGCTAAATTCACTTTTGCTTCAGCCTCTTTTGTTGCTTTCAATGCGATAAATTCTGCTCGTTTTGCTTCTTGTTCAGCAACCTGCTTCGCCTCCACCGCCTCACCAAATCGTTCTGAAAAATGGACATGAACTAGAGAAATATCATCAACTGCAACGTGATAGCTAAGTAGTCGTGTGGACAAGGCATCATCTACTCCACTTTTGACTTCTCCTCGTTTAGTAATAATTTCTTCAGCAGTATACTTTGCTATTACAGCTTTGAGTACTTCTTCAACGGCTGGGTTAATAATCCGAATAACTACATTTTGTTCATCTCCAATTTCTTGAAAAATGGCATTTGCTTCCAGGGGAATAATATGCCAATTTAGAGCTACATCGGCGAAAACATTTTGTAAATCTTTGGAAGAAGCCTCAGCAGAAATTTCCTGTTTTTGGACTCTAATACTCAACTTTTTCACAGTATTCACTACAGGAATAATTAAGTGAAGTCCTTCTCCTAATATCTGGTTTTGTACTTCGCCAAATTTCATTAATACACCACGTTCTCCTGCATTTACAATCACACAAGGCGTGAGGAAGAGAGTTATCAAAAACAAAAGAGCGGTAAATTTACCGGCACTGTTAAAAGTTGTAATTTTTATCATCTGTGTGAACCATGTATGCATCTTGCATAGAGACACATATTTAGGAGTTATGGGCTTCTTCCCGTCATGATTTTAGCTCGACTTGATCCAAAATTAAGAACATTCTCGACTCAATAGCAACTGCCCATTATTCAGCCGATATACACCAGTAGGTTCGATAATCGGATCGCCTTTCTTCCAGGGACGGGATGTAGTTTCGACACCTCTCACCTCACCAGTTGTGTAGGTAGAAACCAAAACACCAGGACGATTAGTGGTTAAAGCACCGGAACCTGTAATAGTAAAAGAGTTTTCTTGTCGCTTTGTGCCGCGTGAAATGCAACTATTGGCTATGAGTGCGTTGGCGTCGATGACTGGAGGTAATTCGGTGAAGCTATTTTGGATAGAACTGGTATTAGGTACGTTAATGTTGATCGTACCTGAAACACCTAATTCGGAACTGGCAGTAATATCGCTTTTTTCAGTTGGCTTTGGACGCGCTTCGATACCGAAGATACCTTGCGAGTTAATTTCGACATTTCCACCGCGCCCTTGAAAGGCGTTGGAGCCGCGCTATTTAATCCATTACTGCCTATACCATCAAAAACAACTGTATCACGAGCATCAATGCTCACATTACCTGCATCTCCTTGTCCAAGGATGCTAGTAGTCAAAAAAGCACCATTTGTAACAGACAGTAATCCTGTGGTGATGTTAATACCACCTGCTTTGGCTACCGTTCCTGCTCCTGATATGCTGAAAGCCGCACTGTTTGCTCCATCAAAATGTACTGTATCGCTAGCATTAATGGTTACATTACCAGCATCTCCCTGACCAAAACTGCTGGCACTCAATTGTGACCCGTTGTTCACAGAGAGCTTTCTAGTGTTGATGTTTATCGTACCTGCTTTCCCCACTCCTCTAGCATCTACAAGAGCAAAGGCTTGGCTTCCCATATCAAAGAAGGCTATATCACTGGCGTTGATATTCACATTGCCTGCATCTCCTCGTCCACTAGTAATGGCTAATATTCTTGCATTATTAGTGACAAAAATTGACCCAGTAGTGATATTGATGCCACCAGCTTTACCTACCGCTCCCGATCCTGATATGCTGAAAGCCACACTGTCTGCTCCATCAAAATGTACTGTATCGCTAGCATTAATGCTTACATTACCAGCATCTCCCCGTCCAAAAGTGCTAGCACTCAGTTGTGAACCATTTTTCACAGACAGCGACCTGGCATTAATGTTGACATTGCCGCTTTTTCCTATTCCTTCAGTTGTCGTTAGGCTATAAGCGTAGCTTTTTTGATCAAAAGAGACACTATCGCGTGCATTGATATTAATAATCCCTGCATTTCCTCGTCCACTAGTACTAGCAGACATGTATGTATTATTGCTCAAAGATACTAACCCAGCTTTAATAGAAATATTGCCAGCATTCCCGACTGCTTCATTTCCAATTCCGCTATAAGCATTAGCCCCATCAAATAAAACATTTTCACGAGCATCTATAATGATATTTCCCGCATTCCCTTGTCCTAAATTTGAGTGTCCCTGAAAGTTGCCTATAACTTGAGAGGACTCAGAAGCAAGTGTGTTGTCGGGTACGATATTACTTTGCTGTGCCTGGGTTTTAGCAGTCAAGATACTGACAATTAACCAGCCCAGTAACCCTGCCAGTCCAAACTGCAAACACTTGTGTAATCCGTATTTTCTCGTCATAAGACGCGCTTTCAGATTATTTTAGTATCTAATAAAGCTACACCTTTGGACGATAAACAAGCGAATATTCGTTAATTATGCAGTTTTCTGCAATGAGGCGATGTCTGACAAAGACTGGACGGCGATAAAATAAATATGTCCTAAGCTTAGTGTTTTTATAGTTCGCCAAAGTTACGATAAACTGTTAGTGCGATCGCTCTACAAAAATCAATTTGAATAAGTTATTAATTGCATAGTTTTTTTGTCACACAACCATAACAAAAAGCCCCAGGCTGTGGAGCGTGGGGCTTTTGGTATTGTATGAATTAAAAAACCTGGCATCGAGCTATTTTTGCGTAGGGCTACCCCTAAACTATCGTTGCCGCAGCAGCGTTTCACCTCTGAGTTCGGGAAGGGTTCAGTGTGGTTCCACCGCGCAATAGACACCAGGAAAAGCCTGGGGGAATTCAAAATTCAAAATTCAAAATGAAGAAAAAAGAATTTTAACTTTGAAGTTTCAAAACCCTGAAGACTGCAAGTAACACGAATTAGCAATTAATAAACCAAAAGAGTTTTGAGGTCAAGCCCTCGGTCTGTTAGCACGGCTCGGCTACATACATTACTGCACTTCCACCTACCGCCTATTAACCTGTGTTCTTCAGGTGACCTTACCCACTTAAAGTGGTGAGAGCACTCATCTTGAGGTGGGCTTCCCACTTAGATGCTTTCAGCGGTTATCCGCTCCGCACTTGGCTACCCAGCGTTTACCGTTGGCACGATAACTGGTACACCAGCGGTGCGTTCCTCCCGGTCCTCTCGTACTAAGGAGGACTCCTCTCAATGCTCTTACGCCTGCACCGGATATGGACCGAACTGTCTCACGACGTTCTGAACCCAGCTCACGTACCGCTTTAATGGGCGAACAGCCCAACCCTTGGGACGTACTTCCGCCCCAGGTTGCGATGAGCCGACATCGAGGTGCCAAACCTCCCCGTCGATGTGGACTCTTGGGGGAGATCAGCCTGTTATCCCTAGAGTAACTTTTATCCGTTGAGCGACGGCCATTCCACTCTGCGCCGTCGGATCACTAAGGCCTACTTTCGTACCTGCTCGACTTGTCAGTCTTGCAGTCAAGCTCCCTTTATGCCTTTACACTCGCCGCACGGTTTCCAAGCGTGCTGAGGGAACCTTTGCGCGCCTCCGTTACCTTTTAGGAGGCGACCGCCCCAGTCAAACTGCCCACCTGAAACTGTTCCCTGACCAGATAATGGTCATGGGTTAGAATTCTAGCTTCGCCAGAGTGGTATCTCACCGTTGGCTCCATACTCCCCACAAGGAATACTTCATCGCCTCCCACCTATCCTGCGCAAGCCAAGCCCGAACACAATTCCAGGCTACAGTAAAGCTTCATAGGGTCTTTCTGTCCAGGTGCAGGCAGTCCGTATCTTCACAGACATTCCTATTTCGCCGAGTCTCTCTCTGAGACACCATCCAGATCGTTACGCCTTTCGTGCGGGTCGGAACTTACCCGACAAGGAATTTCGCTACCTTAGGACCGTTATAGTTACGGCCGCCGTTCACCGGGGCTTCGGTCGCTAGCTTCAAGGTTGCCCCCTGACCAACTTCCTTAACCTTCCGGCACTGGGCAGGCGTCAGCCCCCATACTGCGTCGATTTGACTTTGCGGAGACCTGTGTTTTTGGTAAACAGTCGCCTGGATCTCTTCACTGCGACCCACTTCTTACGGTGGGCACCCCTTCTTCCGAAGTTACGGGGCCATTTTGCCGAGTTCCTTAGAGAGAGTTATCTCGCGCCCCTTGGTATTCTCAACCTCCCTACCTGTGTCGGTTTCGGGTACAGGTAACTGTAAGTTAACGTGTTTAGAGCTTTTCTTGGAAGCTAGACTATGCCACTTCCCCACCGTAGTGGGTCGTACTCACGCCTCAACTCGAAACGTTTTCGCCGTCTCTCAACATCTTGACGCTTGAACCGGTAACCAACATCCGGCTGACACTTATCTTCTCCGTCCCTCTGCACAACCTACAATCAGTACGGGAATTTTAACCCGTTGTCCATCGACTACGCCGTTCGGCCTCGCCTTAGGTCCTGACTAACCCTCCGGGGACGAACCTGGCGGAGGAAACCTTAGGGTTTCGGGGTATTGGATTCTCACCAATATTTGCGCTACTCAAGCCGACATTCTCACTTCCGTTTCGTCCACAGCTGCTTGCCGCTACTGCTTCTACCTACGACGGAACGCTCCCCTACCGATTAATCGTTAATTATTAATCCCACAGCTTCGGTACATCGCTTAGCCCCGTTCATTTTCGGCGCGAGAGCGCTTGACTAGTGAGCTATTACGCACTCTTTCAAGGGTGGCTGCTTCTAGGCAAACCTCCTAGTTGTCTGTGCACTCTCACCTCCTTTATCACTTAGCGATGATTTGGGGACCTTAGCTGGTGGTCTGGGCTGTTTCCCTCTTGACAATGAAGCTTATCCCCCACTGTCTCACTGGCAATGTGTGCTCTGGGTATTCAGAGTTTGTCTCGATTTGGTACCGGTCTCCCAGCCCGCACCGAAACAGTGCTTTACCCCCCAGATATAATCATTACCGCTGCGCCTAAACACATTTCGGGGAGAACCAGCTAGCTCCTGGTTCGATTGGCATTTCACCCCTAACCACAACTCATCCGCTGATTTTTCAACATCAGTCGGTGCGGACCTCCACTTGGTGTTACCCAAGCTTCATCCTGGCCATGGTTAGATCACCAGGGTTCGGGTCTATAAACACTGATAATATTCGCCCTTTTCAGACTCGGTTTCCCTTTGGCTCCAGCATTCTCGCTTTAACCTACCAGTGCCTATAAGTCGCCGGCTCATTCTTCAACAGGCACGCGGTCAGACTTTAAATAGTCCTCCCACTGCTTGTAAGCTAACGGTTTCATGTTCTATTTCACTCCCCTTCCGGGGTTCTTTTCACCTTTCCCTCGCGGTACTGGTTCACTATCGGTCACACAGTAGTATTTAGCCTTACGAGGTGGTCCTCGCTGATTCACATGGGATTCCTCGTGCCCCATGCTACTCGGGATTCAGCTACTATCCTTGAGTTTTCAACTACAGGACTTTCACCTTCTTTGGTGCAGTATTTAGCTGCTTCGTTTAACCGCCAGATTCGATATTGCTGTCCCACTACCCCAAAAGGTAAACCCTTTGGTTTAGGCTCTTCCCCTTTCGCTCACCACTACTGAGGGAATCTCTGTTTTGATTTCTCTTCCTCCAGCTACTAAGATGTTTCAATTCGCTGGGTTGGCTCTCTCCTGCCTATATATTCAGCAGGTAGTATATAGGGTTGCCCCATTCGGAAATCTCCGGCTCAATGTTTGCTTCCAACTCCCCGGAGCATATCGTCGGTAACCACGTCCTTCATCGCCTCTGTGTGCCTAGGTATCCACCGTTAGCCCTTATTCGCTTGACCACTCAAATTTTTGGTCTTTTAACAAATGCATTCACAATCACTTATAGTTAGTTCTGCTTACTTCGTCACTTCCTACTGATTTCACTCAGCACTCAGCACTGGGCACTCAGAACTAAATAATGTCTGTGTCTGCCTGCTTTTTTCGCGTTACTATGCAGTTTTCAAGGTTCTGGCTGAGATCATACTCAGCAGTCTGAC
>NZ_NOLJ01000021.1 GCF_002246015.1 Nostoc sp. 'Peltigera membranacea cyanobiont' 210A | reverse complement strand
CGACCGACCTAGGTTAGACCAACTTACTATCTATATAGCTGTTTGCTTTTCGATATCTAAGGGGTGTAGGTCTCCCTAAAAAGGAGGTGATCCAGCCACACCTTCCGGTACGGCTACCTTGTTACGACTTCACCCCAGTCACCAGTCCTGCCTTAGGCATCCTCCTCCACGAATGGTTGGAGTAATGACTTCGGGCACTACCAGCTTCCATGGTGTGACGGGCGGTGTGTACAAGGCCCGGGAACGAATTCACTGCAGTATGCTGACCTGCAATTACTAGCGATTCCTCCTTCACGCAGGCGAGTTGCAGCCTGCGATCTGAACTGAGCTCCGGTTTACGGGATTTGCTTGCATTCGCATGCTTGCTGCCCTCTGTCCGGAGCATTGTAGTACGTGTGTAGCCCAAGGCGTAAGGGGCATGCTGACTTGACGTCATCCCCACCTTCCTCCGGTTTGTCACCGGCAGTCTCTCTAGAGTGCCCAACTTAATGCTGGCAACTAAAAACGAGGGTTGCGCTCGTTGCGGGACTTAACCCAACATCTCACGACACGAGCTGACGACAGCCATGCACCACCTGTGTTCGCGCTCCCGAAGGCACTCTTCCCTTTCGGGAAGATTCGCGACATGTCAAGCCTTGGTAAGGTTCTTCGCGTTGCATCGAATTAAACCACATACTCCACCGCTTGTGCGGGCCCCCGTCAATTCCTTTGAGTTTCACCGTTGCCGGCGTACTCCCCAGGCGGGATACTTAACGCGTTAGCTACGGCACGGCTCGGGTCGATACAAGCCACGCCTAGTATCCATCGTTTACGGCTAGGACTACTGGGGTATCTAATCCCATTCGCTCCCCTAGCTTTCGTCCCTCAGTGTCAGTTACGGCCTAGCAGAGCGCCTTCGCCACTGGTGTTCTTCCTGATCTCTACGCATTTCACCGCTACACCAGGAATTCCCTCTGCCCCGAACGTACTCTAGCTATGTAGTTTCCACTGCTTTTATCTAGTTGAGCTAGACTCTTTAACAGCAGACTTACATTGCCACCTGCGGACGCTTTACGCCCAATCATTCCGGATAACGCTTGCATCCTCCGTATTACCGCGGCTGCTGGCACGGAGTTAGCCGATGCTTATTCCTCAGGTACCGTCATTGTGTTCTTCCCTGAGAAAAGAGGTTTACGACCCAAGAGCCTTCCTCCCTCACGCGGTATTGCTCCGTCAGGCTTTCGCCCATTGCGGAAAATTCCCCACTGCTGCCTCCCGTAGGAGTCTGGGCCGTGTCTCAGTCCCAGTGTGGCTGATCGTCCTCTCAGACCAGCTACTGATCGTCGCCTTGGGAGTCCATTACACTTCCAACTAGCTAATCAGACGCGAGCTCATCTTCAGGCAATTAATCTTTCACCTTTCGGCACATCCGGTATTAGCCACCGTTTCCAGTGGTTGTCCCAGACCTGAAGCCAGATTCTCACGCGTTACTCACCCGTCCGCCACTAAATCCGAAGATTTCGTTCGACTTGCATGTGTTAAGCATACCGCCAGCGTTCATCCTGAGCCAGGATCAAACTCTCCGTTTTGTTGTGTTTCGAGTTTGTGGCTCTGAAAAAAATATTTTCCAGAATCCTAGTTACAATTTCGATTATCTTTTTGGGAAATCCCAAAAGTGAAATCTTTTGACGAGGATTGGTTTTTTTCTTAAGCTTTCAAAGTATTATGTTTTTTAGGTTCAGCGGTCGTTTGCGTCTTTTGCTTCCCGACTTAACTAGAGTAACTAGTCATCCCCTAGTTTGTCAAGGGGTAAATTTATTATTTTTCCTAAAAGGGCAAATCGCCTGAGTGGCATTACTTTCAGGTGAATGCCTTAAGCAATAAGAGAGGGGCGCAAACAAAGTGGCTAAACCTGACTGGGTGAATAATTCACGTTGAGTGATTATCGAAAAAGGCAGGAATAGTCTTGCTGGAGGGATTTATCCTGAATTCTTATACCTGAACTAACCATATACATAATATTAAGAGCATAATTGTTGCGGAGCTTGTGATTTAAGACTCCCATCTTACAGGTGACGCTTATATCGACATCTACGCGATCGCCATCACTACGTTCGTGGAGCGTTTGGAGGAGAAGATAGGAGTTACAGTGAGTCTAGCGCTGTAGAGAGAGGGGCTTCAAAATTTATAATGAATTTTTGAGAAAAAGCTAAAAACTAGACTAGGCAATAAATACAGATGATCCGACCGCGTAAGGTCTTTGCTCAACATTGGCTCAAAAGTGAAAAGGCGCTCGACGCAATAATTAAAGCAGCTGAGTGTACAGAAAGCGATCGCTCCCCCAAAGGCGATCGCGTCCTGGAAATTGGGCCTGGAACAGGCATTCTGACTCGTCGTTTATTACCCTTAGTGCAATCTCTGGTTGCAGTTGAAATAGACCGCGACTTATGCCAACTGTTGTCAAAGCAGCTTGGTAAGACGGAAAAATTTTTACTGCTGCAAGGTGATTTTTTGACTCTAGATTTACCATCTTATCTGGCAGCCTTTCCCAATTTCCAAAAGCCAAATAAGGTAGTAGCCAATATTCCCTACAACATTACAGGGCCAATCATTGAGAAACTATTGGGTACGATCGCTAACCCCAACCCCGAACCATTTGACTCAATAGTGTTGCTGGTACAAAAAGAAGTAGCAGAAAGGTTATATGCTAAATCAGGCTCAAAAGCTTTTGGGGCGTTGAGTGTGCGGGTACAGTATTTGGCTGAGTGTGAGTTAATCTGCACAGTCCCAGCAGCCGCATTCCATCCACCGCCAAAAGTCGATTCAGCAGTGGTGCGATTGCGTCCCCGAAAAATAGAGATACCAGCACTTAATCCCCGACAATTAGAAAATTTCTTAAAGTTGGGGTTTGGTGCCAAGCGCAAAATGTTACGAAATAATTTGCAATCTGTTATAGAACGCGATCGCTTGAGCCACTTACTGGAACAATTAAAAATAAATCCCCAAGCTAGAGCCGAAGACCTCAGCGTTCAGCAATGGGTAATTTTAGCAAATGAATTGGGAGTGGAGAGTATGAAGTAGGGGACAAGGCAGATTTTTTCCCATTTCTTATTTTCCATTCCCCATTGCCCCTAATCGAGGGGTCCCGAGTTTCCCATTCCCCACTCTCAGAAAATGCGTTCTTACAGACTAATTGCCCCTGCTAAAATCAACTTGTATCTGGAAATCATTGGCGATGCCTCCGGCGGGCTACGCCAACGCTCGGATGGTTATCATGAGTTAGCCATGATACTTCAAAGTATTGGACTTGCAGACCAAATTGATGTGCGTTCCATAAGCACTGACAATATCCGTGTTCACTGCAACCACCCACAAGTACCGACAGATAAAAGTAATCTGGCATACCGCGCAGCAGAATTAATGGTGAGGCAATTTCCCGAAGCCTTTGCTAAATACGGGGGTGTGGAGATTACTATGAACAAGCAGATTCCTGTCGCTGCTGGGTTGGCTGGGGGTTCGACGAATGCAGCAGCTGTGTTAGTGGGGATAGATTTACTGTGGAAGTTGGGACTAACTCAGTCAGAATTAGAAGAGTTGGGAGGTACACTCGGTTCAGATGTACCGTTTTGTGTGGCGGGTGGAACTGCGATCGCAACAGGTAGGGGTGAGCAACTTTCTCCCCTGCCGAGTTTAGATAACATATATATAATATTGGCGAAATACCGTAGCCTGGAAGTTTCCACACCTTGGGCATACAAAACCTATCGACAGCAGTTTGGTCATTCTTATATTAGAGATAGCGACAACTTGGCAGCACGTGCTAATGCTGTTCATTCAGGAAAAATAGTAAAAGCGATCCTGGATAAAAATACAAGAGAAATTGCCCAAAAACTGCACAATGATTTAGAGCGCGTGGTATTGCCAGCCTATCCCCAAGTCTTGCAGTTGCGAGAAGTATTTGCTAATCAGGAAGGTGTTTTAGGAACAATGATGTCTGGTTCTGGGCCAACAGTATTTGCTCTTTTTGAGTCTCAGCAGCAGGCAGAAAAAGTGAAACTGCAAGTCAGGGAAGCAATTCTTGATGAAGACTTAGAATTGTTTGTGACTCGGACAATTACACATGGTATTCAGGTGGCATCTTCAGTTTAAATAAATCTTTATTGTTAATGGAGTATGGGGAATAAGCTGATGAGCTTTTAAGTTGCATAGTTAAAATCGCCAAAAAAATGCAAAGACGCAAAGATGCAATTTGAATGACAACAAGCTGATGACAATAGTTATTCCTAATGCTCCCATCCCAAATCTAACATCTAAAATCTAAATATTATGAATGACCAAAATCTAACGCCGCAAACAGATGCTAAAGAACAGGTTACAGCGAGTCCATTACGCTGTTTTACTGGGGCAGTGATTTCTGGAGGGATGGGGTTTGCAGCGTATTCGCTGATGATTGCGATCGCGACAAATTTTGCTAGTAAACCGATCCATTCAATCAATCCATTGGTGGTGAAGATTTCTTCTGCTGTCCGCACTCTGGTTGTTGGTGTAGTTGCTTTAGGTAGCGGGATTTTTGCTATAGTGGCAATTGGTTTGTTGGCTTTGGGAGTGCAATTATTAGTGCAGCAATTGACGAAGCAAAAAAGTAGTGAAAACTAGTAATTTGCTTTTAATCAGTAATCTAAAAGCACAAGTTTTTCTAAAGCAGCACGACTTACCCTGACTCTGCAAGGAGTTAATTTTACTCTTGCCAAATTTATTTAGCACAAGCAGCAGGCGCAGATGCAGTGCTACTGGTTGCAGTAATTCTCTGGTTTATTATATCCTTAATTGTTTTAGTCAAGCTTTTTGGGATTGACATAGACACAAAGTTGCTTGTTGTCAGACATGACTCCTTGAATAGCAAATGTTGTAATTTTGGTAAATAGTGTAAGATTTGACTTTAAAAGATTTTGGGTTGACACTTTATAGACTGGCTCAATATTCACTAATTTATGCGGAATTAATACCAGCGATACTGAAATGGATAGCAGCAACATCATTTATAAGCAAAGTTTATGAATACAATCAAGAGATATTTTTTACCCTCTATTTTTGTGACAATGGTTGTCAGCCTCGGTAGTTGTAGTTCTAACCCTACTGCGGGTAATATTGACAGCGCAACGTCATACCCTACCACAGCACCAGCACCGACGAATAGCCTACCTTCTCAGTCTCCCAGCCAAATTCCTAGCGTAGCTCAGTTGAGAGAAAAATATCCTAATCAAGAATCTTCTAAGGAAAATACGCTGAAAGAAAAATCTCCTAATCAAGAATCTTCTAAGGAAAATACGCCTTCCTCACCAACTTCTAAGGTTGCCACTGCCAAAACAACTAGCGTAACACTATACACAAGTGATACCCAGTGTCAAAAACTAATTCCAGAAAAGGTTTCAGTACCAGCCGAGGAACCAGTGACAAATGTCGTGAGTAAAATCTTAGAAAAACGAGATACAAGCGACTTTAGCTTGTCTGGGTATCGTGTCAACATTAAAAATGGCATTGCTACAGTTGATTTACGCATATCTCCTGAGTCAAAGCGGCAAATAACTTCTCTTTCTAGTTGTGAACAGTTTGCTCTGTTTGGCAGTCTCCGCAAAACTTTAACGAGTAATGCTCAATGGAATATTAAAGAGGTTCGCTTCACGGAGCGAGGCGAGGACATTGTTCTTTAGTTAAATATGGTAGTAAGTGCCGTCATCAGCTAGCTAAAAAGATTTTCCGATCTGAACAGCCGCATGACTCATGCATCAGTATTTGCCAGAGTAGTGTATGTTCTAGGCAATTGAAAACAGCTGCAAATAATGGTATATTTTATTTGAGTACTAAGTTTATGTTAGCAATCTGCGGGTGTAATTCAGTGGTAGAATGTCACCTTCCCATGGTGAACGTCGTGGGTTCGAGTCCCATCGCCCGCTTTAAAATCTGTAAGTTTTCACTATCAATGGGGATATCAACCAATTGTTGAGCCGCTGCTTGGGTTGATTGTGAAGTCATTTTCTAAAATGTGTTATCTTCACCCACTGATGCGTAGGCGTAGCCCGTCGTAGACATCGCTATTTTCCTTAAATATCTAAAACCCTGACATAATCCTTACTATGTCAGGGTTTTAGGTATTTGAAATGCTGTGACAATATTTTGTTAAATTGACAAATAATTAGTTAATGTACAATTCATCCTTTATACTTCACTGGGGATGCTACTTACCCGCCTAAAGTCCGCGTATAAATTACCTGACCTTGGGAATCATAAAGAAAAAGGGATAGATTGGCATTTTCACCAATTACGGCTAGGGCTTCGCGTAAGATTTGCAAATGATTGGTAACATCAACAGCAGTATCCGAATTCTTAGAATAAGGATTAGCCAAGTTATTTTGCCTTATTTGGTCATACTCAGGGGTTAGTCGGACAATAATTCCTGCATTGTCTATGCTAAAGGTGCAAATCCGAATTCCATTAGTACAAGTCTTATCCAAGTCAGTGCGGGTTTGTTGCAAACTACTAACAACTTGTAGTTTTTCTTGTGCTTGTTTGAGCGCAGCTGAATAGGGTTCCATGAGAGACTGAGCCTGAGTGTAGTACAAGCTATCTTGGGGAACTTTTTTAGCAGTTTGCAAAGCCTGATCCCAATATATCGCCGCTGCTTGCCATTGGTTTTGTTGCTGATAAAGTTTGGCTTGATTGGCGGTGATACGGGCTTGTTGGTAGGTTTTAACAGCTAATTGTTCTTTAGTAGCGCGATCGCGTACTAATACTAACTTAGGTTTATAATCTACCAACAGCTTTTGGGCTTCTTGGTATCCAACGCTATTTCGGGGAATCGTATTCAAGGCATTAATTACTACTAGCCAAGTAGACTGCGCCTTTTGCCAGTCATTCAAGGATTTAGCAGCAGCTTCCCGCTTCTCGGCTGCAACGGCTACACCTTTTGCCGCTGTTAGTTTATTCAGCCATTTTTCCTCAATAAATATCTGTTGATTTACAGCGTGTAAACGGACACGATAATTTAGTAATTTACCCTGCACCAGCCCATAGAGTTCACTACTGGAACTTATACTTTCTAGTGGTGCTATAGCCTGTCGCCATAAGTGTTGCCAAGTTTGTAATTCCTCTAAGCTAGATGCTGGATTTTGAACTTTTTGTGTCGCCAAAGATGCCGTCTGCAAAGCTTTGACCACCTGATTGATTTTTTCTGATCGTCCAGACAAACTTGCTTTTAGTTCCTGTGACAGCTGGTAGCGAGGCGACCAACTAGGAATTACATTTAGGTCTGCACTGGCTGTTGCAAGTTGCTGTTGTACAGCTACTAATTCTTTTTCAGACTTAGCGCGGCGCATCAGTTGCGGAGATTGTGTTTTTAATTGCTTGGCGTTTTGTATTTCTGGACACTCAGACATCACGCAAGGGCGAGTCAATAAGTAAGCACCACCGCCTAAAACTATAATTCCCACCAACGCCGCACCCAGTAGGATAGGTTTGACCTGGAATCCTGGCTTTGAAGCCGACAAATTCGGCACATCTGCAAACGGGTCAAACAGTTCTTCTTCTTTTTCTTCTTCGCTCTTATTGATTAATGGAGAATATGTCAGAGATGATGAGGGGGATATTACTTCCTCATCTCCCTCTGCTATCCATCCCCCCGTCGGCTTCAATGCCAAGAAACATTTAGTATAAGGGAGTTGTTCGCCAAAAACTCTGAGGAAACATTGCACCCGCTGTTCTTTGTGGGGTGCTAGAGACTGAAGTACCTCCTCAATGACTGCAAAAATTAGTTGAGCGTCAACGACTACATCTGACGCGTGTTGCGTTAAAATCATTAGCTCGCCTTTATTGACGACGCACTTAACCTCGAAGACTTCAGCCGTTGAGACTTCTACAAGTAATTGTTCTTGCAAAGTTTTGCCTAAAAGCTGTAAATCTTCCTGCTGGACTGCTACTTTCATAGAGCTTTCCCGCTGAACTTCTATATTGTTTTGATTATCTTTAAGGGGATGAAATGAACTTTTTAGGTTTGTTGAATGCAAATGCACAGTTTAACCAACCACAGCCTGAGAATCTGAACGACCAACTTTCTAACACAAATTCTGACTTTTCACCAAAAATTAAAAAAGTAAATATTGTTCGTAACAATACATTTTTACAGCGCTAGATGCAAAATTAAATAATCTGTCTTCAGATATAAATTACAAATAAAAAATGGGAATAATAGAAGGTTTGAGTATTTTCACTGCATTACTTTGCGATAATTAAATTCACAAAAGCTACTGCTTTGCAAAATGCTAGTTGCAAAGCAATTGTTGCCAAATTATCTAAAGGTTAAGAAAACGATGCTATGTCACAGGGTTTTGACAAAAATGCTAGTTATCTTCTATGCTGGGAAACTTGCTGAGGAGATTAATTATGTGTTGTGGCTCTGGCACAAACAAGTTGACTATCAAAATTAATATGCTTCATTTGCTGAATTCGATAAAATTGATCCGTGAAAAATAAGTTTTTATAGCTGCAAAATATCAAGACAGGAATAACCAAAATCTTGGAAAGTGTCAATACAAGGTGTATCAATGGATTTATTAGAGTACCAAGTTAAAGAATGGTTTGCGAAGATAGGCATTCCGGTATTGCCTTCGCAACGAATTGACCATCCTACAGATTTGAAAAGGTTAAAAATTCGCTTTCCAATTGTACTGAAATCTCAAGTCCACGGAGCGGAACGGGCAAAAGCGGGTGGAGTCAGGTTTGCCCAAACGACTATTGATGCGATCGCAGCAGCTCAAAATATCTTTAGTTTACCAATATGGGGCGAATTGCCGGAAGTTGTGCTGGCAGAATCTAAATACGACGCCAACCAAGAATTTTATTTAGCAGTGGTTTTAGATACAGCTGTCTGCCGACCGGTACTTTTAGGTTGCAAAGAAGCAGATATCGATTGGGAATCCGCTGGGGAAAGAATGCACCATGTTGTTGTGGAACAGGAATTCTCGCCATTTTATGCTCGACGATTGGCTTTGAAAATGGGTTTACAAGGGACGCTGATGCAGTCGGTAAGCAGCGTTGTGGAGAAGATGTACCACTTATTTGTCCAAAAAGACTTGGATTTAGTCGAAATTAATCCCTTGGCAGTCAGTACTACTAGTCAAGTTATGGCTCTTAATGGTAAAGTCAGGGTCAACGAACGGTCGATCAAACGTCATCCCGATCTTGCCGAGATGGCAGCAAAAATTATCAGTCGTCATAGCACTACCGAAATCAATGGTATTTTGGGCGACTGGGATGGTGTGCAAATGCATGGAAAAATCGGTATTTTAGGTAATGGTACTGGTTCAGTGATGGCAACTTTAGATTTAGTTGCCAATGCTGGTGGCAACCCAGGTGTTTGTTTGAATCTACGTCATGCTTTCCTTACAGATACTACACCAACTACCTTCCGCGATCGCCTAGAAACAGGTTTGAAAATGCTGGAGGCTGATAAAAGCATTCAAGTAATACTAATTAACTTTCTGGGGAGTATTCCGCAAACTGAGGAAGTGGCTGAAGTTATAGCTAGAGTTGTGCAGCAGGACAACAGCGAACTTCAATCACAGGTTGTACGTTCTAATGGTAGTAAAGTTCGGCGACAGCTTAATTTTCCATCCTTAGTTGTCCGTCTTGCTGGTTCTGAATTTAACGCTGCGAGAAAATATTTGACAACACTAAAAACCCACACCGATGCGCTTGTCGTGGTAGAAAATTTAGATGAGGCAGTGGCAGCAGCAGTTCTCCTTGCTAAACCAACGGCTAATAAAAGATAGTGAATGTCATTTTGTTCCAATTCAAAAATCAAAAATTATTAGTTTTTACCGTCGGGTATAAATTTTTGAATTTGATGCTCAAATCAAGTACAGCTTTGCTTCCTGGGATTAAATTATATAGTGCATTCAAACTGAATATTCCTAGCTAGAGGCTAGTTTTCTGACTTTTGGAACACTCGGCTTCAAAACTAGTTTTTGGAATTTCAGTAAAAATTGAATCAATATGCCCAGTGTTTGAAGGCGCTGAGTTGCCAAATTTACGGTAATTTTTTATGAATCTAACACCAGAAAGTAAAGTCTTAATTCAAGGCTTTTGTGAATTTATATCAAGCACTCATGTTGCTCAAATGAAAGCTTATGGCACGAATTTAGTAGCTGGTGTCAATCCTGGATGCGGTGGACAGGAATTGCATGGACTGCCAGTATTTGATTTAGTAGAGGAGGTAATAGAACAATTTGGGGCAATTGACACAACAATTATTTGTGTAGATCCTTACGACGTGTTAGATGCAGCATTAGAAGCGATCGCATCTAAGATTCGCCAGATTATTATTATTACTGCTGGTGTGCCGCCTTTGGATATGGTGCAGTTACTCCGCAAAGCCGAAGCCTGTGAAACTTTAGTAATCGGGCCAAATAGTCCGGGGATCATTGTACCGGGAAAAATTCTTTTAGGGACTCAACCCAGCGAATTTTATACCCCTGGAACAGTGGGGATCGTTAGTCGTAGCAGCACCCTCACCTATGAAATCGCCTATGAATTAACAAAAGCAGGTTTAGGGCAGTCGATTAGTGTCAGTATTGGTAGTGATGCGATCGTTGGTTCCTCATTTTTGCAATGGCTGCAAATTCTCGATGAGGATGAAACCACACAAGCGATCGTTTTAGTCGGTCAACCTGGTGGTGGTAGTGAAGAAGCAGCAGCGCGTTACATTGCTGAGGCAATTGATAAACCAGTAATCGCCTACATTGCAGGTAGACTTGCACCACCAGGAAAAACTTGGCGCCAAACCGGGACTTTAGCAACGGTTATCGGACGCGATCCTAACTTTGGCACAGCCCAAAGTAAATTAGCCGCTTTAAAAGAAGCGGAAGTGACAGTAGCTGAACGCCCTTCTCAGATTCCAGAATTATTGAGAAAGGAAATGAACTAATTACTAATTCGTAATTCAATTCTTAACTACGAATTACGAATTACGTTAGCGTAGCGGTAGCGAGTCCGCGTACTCTGTAAGAGTTGCAAGCTACGCTTTTAGCGTCTGTCTGCGACACGCTGCGCGAACGTAGAGAGCGTCATTACGAATTATTTTAATTGGTCAGTCTTAAGAACGATTTTGAGGAAACAGATAGGCGATCGCAGCATAACCCGAAGCACTGAGTAAACTAACCAAAAAAGCAGCCAAAATAAAAGTAGACATAATGTTACACTCTATGCATTTCTAAAATCCTGGCATTCATCAATAAGCTAGAATTTTGGATACTTTCAAATTAGCAATTGGGTATGACACAGCCATGACTACCTTGTGTCAATCCCTCGGAACTCAAGGTTTTGTCTCAAGCCAAAGGCAGAAAAAACCGAAACGTACTACCAACTCCCAATTCGCTTTCAACCTGAATTTGACCGCCTTGTAATTCAATCAAACGGCGGGAAATAGTTAAACCTATACCAGTACCTCCCGAATGGCGATCGCGCGATTGATCGGCTCGCCAGAAACGCTCAAACACATGAGGCAAATTTTCTGGAGCGATACCAATACCTGTATCACTAACCGCAATCCAGACTTGAGATGCTTCAGTCCCAACAGCAATGGTAATTGAACCTTCGTTAGTGTAACGTACTGCATTACCTAGCAAATTAACCAATACCTGTTCTGTACGGTCAATATCTGCCAATACAGGAGGTAGCATAGATGGACATTGCAAGAGCATAACTGGCCCATCTTCTAATAGTTGGTCGGTAAATTTCTCCACTAATGACTCTAACAACGGACGCAAATTTACCCGTTGGATATTAATTGGTAGATAACCGGCTTCTGCCTTAGATAATTCTTGTAAATCGTTCACCAATCGCTCTAAGCGTCGAGTTTCTTTCGCTAAACGTCGATAGATTTCAGGAGACGCTTCAATTTCCCCATCAGCCAGTTCTTCCAAGTAACCGCGCACCACAGTTAATGGTGTTCGGAGTTCATGGGTCATATCTCCAATCACTTCTCGCCGCCGCGCTTCTACGCCTTCTAAACTGGCAGCCATTCGGTTGAAACTACTGCTCAATCCACTAAGTTCTGGAATGTCAGACACAGGTAGTCGTGCATCCATCTGACCAGCAGCAAATTTTTGGGTGATTTGTTCCATCTCGGTCAATCGCTGCATAATCCGTCTGGACACCCAGTAACTCAATCCTCCGGCGGCGGTAGTACCGACTAAGACAGACCAAATAGTGCTGCGCTGCCAAGCAAGTTCAAATCCTGTAACCAATTCAGCACGGACATCGATTAAGTCGAACCCCTGATTTTCTAATCCTTCCAAATGTAAGACAAACAAGCGGGGGGAAGAGATTTTGCTGATGCTCACCAGACTAGCTACCCCCACAATCATTACTACTAAGTGGGAGAAAAATAGCCGCGTCCTCAGCCCCATCTTCATAACATTTACGCTACCAGAGGATCTTCAAATTTATAGCCCACCCCAACAACAGTTTTAATAAAAGTCGGATTTGCCGGATCGGGTTCAATCTTTTTTCGCAACCGAGCTACATGAGTATCTACCACTCGTTCATCGCCAAAAAAATTATCTCCCCAAAGTTTATCAATTAGTTGAGTGCGGTTCCAAACTCGACCAGGATTACTGACAAAGGTGGTTAGCAAGTTAAATTCTAGGGTAGTTAAGTCCAAAATTTCAACTTCTTGAGAATTTATCTGGCGACTGGCAGTGCGCTGGTCTACATCGACAATAAAGTGTTGGGTACGATTGACTTGATGTTGTCCCCCTTGGCGGAGGCTACGGCGTAATAGTGCCCGCACCCTAGCTACCAACTCTCTGGGGCTAAAGGGTTTGACCATATAATCATCAGCACCGGTAGATAGACCAATGACGCGATCGATTTCTTCACCTTTAGCCGTGAGCATTAGAATATAAGGATCTTTTGCACCTGGTTTCTGGCGAATTCGGGCACAAACTTCCAACCCATCCAAACCAGGAATCATTAAATCTAGAATGATTAAATCCGGTGGTTGCTCTTGAAACATCCGCAAAGCATTCATGCCATCGCGGCTAGTGCGACAAAAAAATCCTTCTTTTTCTAAAGAGAGTTCAATTAAATGAGCAATTTCTGGTTCATCTTCAACTATTAAAATATCCATCTGAAATATAAAGTCGAGCAAAATGGGCAAAGCAGGTCACGAAGGCACGGGGAAAAGGAGACACAAAGATATCTTTAAGNCCGGATTTCTCACGCATAGTGTAGGCTTCAGGGGAAGAGGAGTGTGGGGAGTGTGGGGAGTGTGGGGGGTAAGACTTCTTCCCCATCCTCCCACACCTCCCACACCTCCCACACCCCTTGGATTTCTCACTTGTGAGAAATCCAGGTTTAACCGCGTCCCCGCGTCTCCGACTCTCCACCTCTTGTTAATTAGAGGTTTGAATTTGATGACGTGCGATAACTATAGCCAAGATTAGAATCTTTTTGAATGTGTGTTTTAATACTATCGAGGTCAATGAAGCAGTCAGCAACATCAATCAAACTTTCACTAGTCGTTGTTTGCAGACTGACTACTTCTACCCGAACGCCCATTCTGCTGACAGCGTTCACCGCATAAGCTAAATCTCCATCGCCACTGACTAAAACCGCTGTATCATAGTAAGGAGCTAAAGTTATCATATCTACAGCAATTTCTACGTTCAGATTTGATTTTTTGAAATTCTCTGCTGGCGCAACAAGATCCTTTGCCACTACGCGATAGCCATTACGACGCATCCACAATAGAAAACCCTGTTGCTTTTCATTACTGATATCAACCCCAGTATAGAAAAAAGCACGCAATAGTCTGGAACCACTGGTTAAATGACAAAGCAATTTAACGTAGTCAATTTCTATGCCGAGTTGTAAGGCTGTATGGAAGAGGCTTAAGCCATCAATAAAAATAGCAACTCGACCACGATTTAAGTTATTCAAAATCAAACTATCAGGTGCAGGATCTCGCATCTTGGTATCTTTACCTTTGACAGCAGTATCGCTCAAATTTTGCCCTTGCCAATGTGGTTTCGCTTTGAGTACTTTAGATTCCTTAAATTCATTTCTTTGTTTGCTAAAATTAGTTATAATCATTGATACCTCTGATTTTAAAGCTGTAAAGAATTTTGACTAAATTTTCTATAGTATAGTCTGTGCTTGATTTATAACCTAGCAGGTAATAATCTTAAGTCACTATATGCAGATAAGGTTAACTGGTGCTAAACAAGATTCAAAATAGAGAGCGCAAGGTTTTCACTATTGTTATGGTTGATTGAACGAGATATTGCTTCTGCCCACAGATATGTTAATCTTTACCCACCGAGACAGCAAGAGTTTCGATAAAATAAATCTTTTTGTCAGGGTAAGGGCTGTTTTTGTTAAGTCTGTATTACACTCAACCCAGAAACACTATATCTATAATTGGGTAGGCATGAACTGTAAGACCTGTAATAGGGGCAACCCGACATAAGCAAGTTCTGCATAAGAATCCCACGGCTTTTAGGGAGAATGAGCGTAGCAATATTTACGCAGCTGTGGGAATGTCAAGGAGTTAAAAGCACTATAGCGGTTCTCGGTTAAGTGAGGTACAAGAACCCCACCCCCAACCCCCTCCCCGCAAGCGAGGAGGGGGCTATGATGTACCTTGTATGATTAGGAAACGCTATAACAACGTAATCATGCGATGCGATCGCACCTCAAAAGGTAACTCAAAAAGTAAGTTGTATTAATTTATATAAGAACCAAATGAGAAGGACAGAGATGATTCGTTGCTCTCTTGTCCCCCTATTTGCTTAACGCACGCCAGCAGTTTCTAAAGACAAATCTTGAAACATAGGTGTGCTGAGATAACGTTCGCCAAAGGAAGGCTGAATCATGACGATTAAACGTCCGGCATTTTCTGGACGTTTACCGACTTGAATAGCAGCACACAAAGCTGCACCAGATGATATTCCAGACAATAAGCCTTCTTCTTTTGCCAAACGTCGCCCATAAGCGATCGCTTGTTCATCGCTGACTCTAATTACTTCATCAACCAATTCTAGGCGGAGAACATCTGGGATAAATCCGGCGCCAATACCTTGAATTTTATGTGGACCGGCTTCACCACCAGAGAGGACTGGGCTATTGCTGGGTTCAACTGCGATCGCTTTAAAAGTCGGTTTGCGCTGCTTAAGTACTTCGGCAATCCCAGTAATCGTCCCACCAGTACCTACCCCAGCAATGACGATATCTACTTCTCCGTCTGTATCTGTCCAAATTTCTTCAGCGGTGGTTTCTTGGTGAACTTTGGGATTCGCAGGGTTGCGGAACTGTTGCAGCATAAAAGCATTAGGAGTCTTAGCCACAATTTCTTCGGCTTTGCGAATTGCTCCCCGCATACCCTCAGCACCTGGTGTCAACTCTAAAGCTGCACCATAAGCTCTCAGCATAGCGCGTCGTTCTTGGCTCATAGTCTCTGGCATCGTCAAAATCAAACGGTAGCCACGCGCTGCTGCTACCATTGCTAGAGCAATACCTGTATTACCGGAAGTAGGCTCGACTAAAATAGTTTTTCCTGGGGAAATTGAGCCAGCAGCTTCTGCCGAGAGTACCATACTTAACCCAATGCGGTCTTTCACCGAAGCCGCTGGGTTCATACCTTCTAATTTAACAACTATCCTTGCAACTACTCCCTCAGCTTGAGGAATCTTGTTCAGTTGAACTAAAGGAGTTCGTCCAATTAGTTCTGTTATATCTTGAGCAATTCGCATTATTTAACCCCTAAAATCCTAAATCTTAAGTACAGAGTATTTACTTATAACAATAAGCTTTGATGTATTTATTTTGCCGTTTAATGTCAATGAGTGCATATACTATCTATTCTAACTAAACCACAAAATATGAAAGTTTAGGAAGAACTTTTATGAGATATTCCCATTGATTCTCCCTTTAGAAGAGGCTAGCTTACCATTCTTATAGTTTACCATTTGGAATTGCTGACTATTGTCTCTTGGGTTGAGATTCAATTTTTATAATTCTGTATATATGAATATTTTTCCATTATTTTCTATTTGTTCTGAAAATATAATTTACTTTCAAAATATTTAATTGCTTTTCTTAATTTCTTAGTCTATCTTTATCAAGAGACATTGATATTTTCTTTTGAGTGCAGATTTTGTCCGTCCAAAATTGCATCTAAAACAGTCTTTAACCATTGCCTACATTGCTTTGAGATTGAGTACAAAAACGCCAGAACCCCACCTCGAAAATACTAGAACCCCGTCCAAAAAACACTAGCACCCATACCCCAATGAATTTTTAAAATAGTTATCCGGTATAGATTACAGGCTTTGAGTACTATTCTAATGAATTTAATAATCTTAACAGGGCTGGGGTAAACTGTTTGGTGGAGAGCGGCTGATATAAATCGTATAGGATTTACGCAGAGATTCCCCTCTACCCCCCAACATTCCTGAGCGAAAGTTTAGTGAACTAGGGGGGACTTCTTAATCTCCCTTTTGAGAGTAGGATGAAACTAGATTCCCGAATCTAAGTGCGTTGTTTCTGACTGAATAATCCTATGTTTTGTCAAAAAGGTGGTAACTTTTTATTATTGAGTAGTCAGTAGTGACGAGAAAAATAACTGGCGACTAATGATTGTAAAAATTACCGATTACACATATTTTAATATCAAAACTGTTTAAAAAGTAGAAATTATATAACTACTTTAGATAAACAGCAAAAGATATTTTCTTACTGGGTGCATACTACCTAGCAAGGGAGAGCCAGGATGAAAGCCAAACTTTTTAATGTTCTCACAGTTTGCGTTGTTACCTTAGCAGTGCTTTCACCAGGACTAGTAGTATTTGGCATAATTTGGGAGCGACATCTGGAGTTAGTAAAATCTCAGAATTTAGCTTACGAAGTTAACAACACAACTACAGATGCTCCCGCCTTGGCTCCCCAGAAAGAGGGTACACATTCCCCTCAGACTAGCATTCAATCCTCCGATCGTAATGTGGTTCATCAAATGCTGAGTGTTGCTGAACAATATAAATTTGCCACTATCCTGCAATGGTTCTTCTTGTTAACCCCAATTTGTGTTGGGTTAGGGATTCTTTTTTACGACAGATATCTGGTTCATCGTGCTGCTGTTTTAAAAGAACAAGTTGAAATGTTGGAAAGACTGTGGCACCAAAGTATCGAACAGTAACTTATTCACAATTTACTAAAATCAAGAAAATTACCATGACAGACCAAGAACAACGCCAAAGCCTGTATTTTAATCTGATTGATGAGTTACTCAGATGTCCTAATGGTCAAGAACCAGAACTTTTAGAATCTAAGCCAGAATTGATTGATTCTGGTTTAGTACAAACAATGTTACAAGTAGCAACTATGTTTGCCCATGAAGGCAATCAAGATGGTGCCCAATTTCTATTTTTTGTGGCGCGTGAGTTAGCTAAAGAATTAGGTTTATACCCGGAAGTTCCCAGTACTGAAGTTGCAAATACTGAAGTTACAAGTAAGGAGTAAAAATGCTGTTGACTTCAACGGATGCGGGACAAATAGCTTTAGAACTGCTGATGGCAGATTGGAATATTTCAGAAGAGAACCGAGAGTGGTTCACCATCTTTAACTCTCGTCTGATTGGCGAGAGTTGGTACACTGTGGAATTAGGTATAGAAGGATTTCCCGATCGGTGGTTTATTCAAGTATATGACACTGGAGCGTGCGATCCAAACTATACATTTATTTCACCAATCCGTGGTTCTGAAGGATTTACGGACTTTGGAAATGTGCCGGAAATCATCGCAGAGATTTTAGTTTGTGAACGCAATGCTCGATAATAATAATTAAAAATTCAAAAGTTAGAATTCAACAATAATTCGTAATGACGCTCCTGCGTCGCTAACGCTGCGCTAACGTAATTCGTAATTAAATTAAGACTTAGAGTCAGTGACCTCTAAAAGTTGTACCATTTATTATGGTTAGGGTTGAAATCCTAATCTATATATAACATAATTACGTTGGCGAGTCTGCTAATATCATTACGAATTACGAATTATGAATTACGAATTTTTAATCTAAAGATGTAAATATGCTTTACGCAAATCTGAGGTGATGCCAAATAAGGTACACCTCTTTTTTTTATGTAATATTTAAGGTTTTATTTAAGCTTAATCAGCTATTTTGTCATCTTTAATTGATAAAATTATGTTATATTAAATAGCGTGATGGACGCTACAGAAATATCAGTTCCAATGATTGCTGAAGATATCTTAGCCAAAGAATTCACAAGAGTCGTCAACCATTACTACCCGCAAGTTGGAGAATTGCTGGATGGGTGTTATGTGAAAGTCATCACCTGTTTTTGGGGACGACCTGCTAGACGTTTGCAATATATAGGAATTTATTGCTCTGATGAAATGATTTCCTGTGTGCAAGCTCAAAAAGAAGTACTTAGAGAAGTAGCAGACAATATGGGTTTAATCCAGGTTGTCTGTATGAATGCCAAGCGATTATTGCGCGATCCGATGTCGAAGGTCAAAGAGAACAACCCACGTCTATGGTTGGAGTTGCAGTGGGTTGCAACTTAGTGATTCATCGCATTAATTGAGAGGGGTAAATTCTTTTGTAGAGAGGACTTTATTCCTCAAATATTTAAGCACTAAAGTGCTTACTACAAACCTATCGACCACTAGAATAACCAGCACCTACGGTGAATACAAAGTATCAACGCAAGTAATGAAAACTGGAATTTTCTGCAATTACGATAATTTTCACCAAGATGCTCGTCGTGCCATGTTTGAGCAAGTTGCACTGGTAAAACAGGCAGAAAGCTTAGGTTTTGAGGAAGCGTGGGTGAGTGAACACCATTTTAGTGAATCTAATCTCAGCCCGTCCATGTTGGTGTTAATGGCACATTTGGCGGGATTAACTTCAACTATCCAATTAGGCACGGCGGCGGTGTTGCTGCCATTCCATAACCCCATTAGGGTGGCGGAAGATATTGCCACTTTGGATAACTTGTGCAATGGACGATTATTATTTGGAGTTGCCAAAGGCGGCCCCTTTCCTCAACAAAACAAGCATTTTGCGACACTCCCAAGTGAATCCCGTCCCAAGATGCTAGAGGCGATCGCACTGATTCAAAAGCTCTTATATGAAACTGATGTATCATTTAATGGGCGATATTATCAATGCGATCGCTTAACGATTTACCCAAAACCATTGCAAAGTCAAATACCAGTGTATGTTGCCACTGGTGGTGATGACGGTATTGAGCTTGCTGCTAAACATTCCTTCAGCTTGATGGGTGGGCCGCCATTTTCCTTAGAGAGATTGAAGGATACTGTTACCAAATATCGAGCCTTAAATTCTAGTGGTGCGGAAAATTTAGTGCTGGCACGCTTCTTTTTTGTTGGCAAAACATTTGACGAGGCTGTGAGTGAAGCGTTACCTTTCGTTCGCCAATTTAGCCAGAAAATGAAAGCTAATTCGGCTGAAGTATTGAAAAATAGTGCGAATCCCAACCAAAAACCATTCGACCGCACAAATATTTGTTTCGATGAAGATTATTTGATTGAGAATTCAATTATCGGTGATGTGGAGACTTGTCGAGACAAAATCAAGAAATTTCAGGACGAATTAAATTTAGGTACGCTAGCACTCAAACCCTCGTCTGCGGATTTGCAAAAAAACCTGGACAGTTTGACGCGCTATAACCAAGAGGTGCGAAATTATGTCTTCTAAACTATACTTGCTTCCTCCCGATGATTTACCTCCCACTGAGGTAACGAAACAGGATGGAATGCTGCAAATGGAGCTAGAACAATCTACTGGCAGATGCTTTTATCTAGCCTGCGATCGCATTACGCGAGTCTTATTATCTAATTGTCAGTGGTATCTGACAACAAATGCTAGCATCCTCACATTAATTATTGATTGCCCTGACTTAGTATCTTACTGGCATATTGTCAGCAATATTCCCCAGTTAGGTAATAGGTTAGAGCGGTTTGTTAGCAATGGCAAAATCCGCGTTTATCCGCCATTTGGAAAGGGGACGCCGTTTGAAATCAGCGTAAATGAAATATCTGCTTATCGAGATTGGCTTTGAGGTAAATAGGCCAGAATTGGGAATCACACAAAATATAGCTGTTTTACACCCTGTACTTTTAAAGTGCAGGGTGTTGCAATTTTAGAAGAGTTACATAGGTTTTTAAAATTATCTTTCTCTTCCTTCTCTAACGAGACGCTGCGGGAATGCGGTTCGTTAAAAAAATTAGGTATCCTTCAAGCGAGAAGAAATTAGTGCTGACAAGTTTGTTACTTTTTCAGTTAGCCACGCATACCAATTCTCTAACCCAGCACCAGTAGTTGCAGAAACCTGAAAAATCTGAATTTTGGGATTTACTTCTTTAGCATATTCTATGCACTTTTGAACATCAAATTGCAGGTAAGGTAGCAAATCGATTTTTGTGAGAATCATGATATCACTTGCACGGAATATATGCGGGTATTTTAGCGGCTTATCTTCTCCCTCTGTGACAGAGAGAATAACAACTTTTGCCTGTTCTCCCAAATCAAATAAAGCTGGACAAACTAAATTTCCCACATTTTCAATCATCACAACTGAATTCAGTGGTGGATTCAGTTGTTGTAAACCTCTTTCTATCATTGAGGCATCTAAATGACAGCCTGTTCCGGTGTTGATTTGGATGACTTTAGAACCTGTTTCTTTAATTTTTTTAGCATCGTTGGCAGTTTCTTGGTCGCCTTCAATGACACTAATAGATAATTGATGTTTTAAATCATTGATAGTTCGCGTTAAAAGAGTTGTTTTTCCAGCACCGGGAGAACTCATTAAATTTAAAGCGAGAATATTGCGACCTTTAAACCATCCCCGATTTTGGGCAGCTAGCAGGTTATTTTTTGCTAATATATCCTGTTCTAAGGATATCGTTGTGTTGTGTATTTTGGCATGAATTTGAGGCGCTTCTATATGAGTGTCGTGATTATGGGAGTGAGTGATGATAGTACCATCTGGTAAAGTATGAGTATGATGATGGTGGTTATGTTCAGCTTCACCTGTTTCTAGATTGGTAATTTTAGTTTCGCCATCATCAGAACAACCGCAGGTTACACACATAATTCCTCTATTTCTATTTCTTTAATTTTAAGTTCTTCACCAGTAATTAAATCTAATTGCACGCTACCGCAGTTACAGATGCCAAATGGTTTATCTAAATAAACTTCTGCACCACATTGGCGACATCTCCCTAAACCTGGAATTTCTAAAATTTCTAATGTCGCCCCTGCTAAAACTGTTCCTTGAGTGCAAATATCAAAACAAAATCGGATTGCGTCGGGCATAATGGCTGAAAGTTTGCCAATTTCTAATAAAACTCGCTGCACTTTTGCGCCTTTGGCATGTTCAGTCACAATTGCCACAATATTTTGGGTAATTCCAAATTCGTGCATATTATAAAATCTATTAAAGATTAACAAATTCGTGGTAATTGGTCGCCTACTAACATATCAACAATCCTTTCAGCACCAAAAGCTGTTTTTAATAATACGATACCTGGGGGTGAAGGAATAACTTCGCCAATAATACAAGCATCTTTGCCTGCTGGGTGGGATTTC
This sequence comes from Nostoc sp. 'Peltigera membranacea cyanobiont' 210A, assembly GCF_002246015.1. GTDB lineage: Bacteria > Cyanobacteriota > Cyanobacteriia > Cyanobacteriales > Nostocaceae > Nostoc. The sequence continues at coordinate 15,959 of NZ_NOLJ01000021.1, read as the reverse complement.
ATAGCTGATAAAACATTTTCAGCATTCTTTTTTGGAACCACTACAACTAACTTACCTTCATTAGCTAAATACAATGGGTCTAAACCGAGAATTTCGCAAACTCCGTTGACTTCTTCACGCACAGGAATAGATTCTTCAAAAAGACGAATACCCACATCGGAACTGAGGGCGAATTCATTTAATACTGTGGCTAAACCTCCACGTGTGGCATCTCGCATAGCATGAACTTGTGGACATACATGGAGAATAGTTTCTACTAAACTATGTAACGGCTGACAATCACTTTCAATATTAGTATCTAAGGCTAATTCGCCACGGGCGATTAAAATTGCTGTCCCATGATTGCCTATTTCACCATTAATTATTATGGCATCTCCAGGTTTAATGTTGTGGGCAGAAATGTTAACTCCTCGTGGGATAATACCAATACCCGCAGTATTAATAAAGAGTTTATCGGCAGCACCACGATGTACAACTTTTGTGTCACCAGTAATAATTTGAACACCCGCTTTTTCTGCGGCTGCTTTCATACTGTTTGCAACACGGCGTAAGGTTTCAACAGGTAATCCTTCTTCTAAAATGACGCTGCAAGTTAAATATAAAGGTTTAGCACCGCTAACAGCTAAATCATTAACTGTACCGTTTACAGCTAATTCTCCTATATCACCACCGGGGAAAAATAACGGGTCTACAACATAAGAATCTGTTGTAAATGCGAGTCTGTCTCCTTGTTGAAGGAGAGGGGTTAAGTTGAAGCTGGCTTGGTCTTCTAATTGTGAGAGAATTGGGTTATCAAAATTGCTGACAAAGATATCATCTATTAAATCACGCATGGCTTTACCACCGCTGCCATGTGCGAGAGTTATATGAGTGTCTTGCACTTTACTTTTGCGGCGGCGGACTTGTTCTATTTTTTGGAATAGGGGATTTTTTATTGGGTTTGTGGGGGGGAAATTCATATTAAATTTTTTTTAAACGCAAAGGAACGCAAAGGAAAGCGCGGAGGTACGCGGAGTATTATTCTGAGGAGAAGCCGCAGGCTGGGAGGGGTTCTTGAGTTATTTTTGGCTTTTGGGCAATTGTTCTTTTGGCAATTGTGGAGAGTCGCCCGTATTTGTAATAGGCTGCACAAGCACCTTCGGAAGATACCATGCAAGTACCGATTGGTGTTTCTGGTGTGCAAGCTGTACCGAATACTTTGCACTCCCAAGGTTTTAAGACTCCTTTGAGAATTTCTCCACATTTACAAGCTTTATGATCGGCTACTTTGAGGTTAGGAATGGTAAATTTAAGTTCGGCATCAAATTGGGCATATTCAGGTTGAATTTTTAATCCTGAATAGGGGATGTCACCTAAGCCTCGCCAATCAAAACTATCTCGGACGGCGAAAACTTTATTTATAGCTTGCAGTGCTACTGTGTTCCCAGTTTTTTCTACAATTCGGTTATATTGATTTTCAACTTCACAACGATTTTCTACTAGCTGTTGCAATAGCATCCAAATTGATTGGAGAATATCTAAGGGTTCAAATCCTGATACGACAATTGGCTTATTATATTGTTGGGAAATAAATTGATATGGGTCGGTGCCAATTACCATACTGACATGGCCAGGGCCAACAAATCCATCCAGTTGTAAGTCGGGATTATCTAATAGTGCTTTGAGGGCGGGAATCACGAGAACGTGATTGGAAAACATACTAAAGTTAGGAATTTTTTCGGCTGCGGCTTGCAGGATGGTGAAGGCGGTGCTGGGGGCTGTGGTTTCAAAGCCTAAGGCGAAGAAGACCACTTCTTTGTCGGGGTTATCTCTGGCAATTTGCAGGCTATCTAGGGGAGAGTACACCATACGGATGTCTGCGCCTTGTGCCCTGGCTTGCAGTAATGTGGTGTTGGAACCAGGAACTCGCATGGCGTCGCCAAAGGTGGCAAAAATGACGTTATGATTTTGAGAGATTGCGATCGCATCATCTAATCTCCCTTTTGGCATCACGCATACTGGACAACCAGGCCCATGAATTAGTTCGATGGCTTGGGGTAAAATTTCTTCGATGCCGTATTTAAATATGGAATGAGTATGTCCGCCACATACTTCCATGATTTTGATGGGTTTTTCTAGCTGGTGGGATAATTTAGCGATTTCGCGGCGTAAGGCTTCTGCTTTTTCCGGTTCGCGGAATTCATCAACATATTTCATAAGGATTGGGAAATAGTAGGTTTTATGTCAATATGGATTTCTTTCTTCTCTCTGTGCCCTCTGCGCCTCTGCGGTTCGTTAAATTAAGTACCAATCCCTGCTTGCGCTGCTGCTAATTCTTGAAATAGTTGTAATGTTTCTGCTGCTTCTTGTTCGTTAATTCGATTCATGGCAAAGCCAACATGGACTAACACCCAATCGCCAATACAAGCTTCAGGAGGATGTTGTTCATCTACGATGCAGGCAATATTTACTTCGCGCTTCACACCACCAATGTTAACTAGGGCTAGTTTATGGTTAACGTTGGTAATTTCTATAATTTGTCCGGGGATTCCTAAGCACATTTTTTTATTTTTAAGATAAACGAACCGCAGAGGCACAGAGAACGCAGAGAGAATTATTTGTGATAACAAGTTTGTCAAATATCAAGACTTATGTATTAATTGTGCGGCTGCAATCACTGCTTGTCCTAAAGATAACCCGCCGTCATTAGCTGGAACTAAGCTGTGAGTAAGTACTTTTATCCCCAATGTTTGTAATTGTTTGGTAACTTGCTCTAACAATATACAGTTTTGAAATACTCCTCCTGTTAGCGCTACTTGAGAAATCAGATTTTCTTGAGAAAGATACTTAACCATTTCCACAATGGCATTTGCTAAACCTTTGTGGAATTTGGCAGCCATAACTGGTTGGGGAATCTGCTGCTGTAAGTCATTAAGCAAGGCTTGCCACATTGGACGCGGGTCTATACAATAAATACTATCTGAAAAGCTAAAGTTAAAAGGATATATTAGCGTTTCTTTATCATTATTTAAGCTACTAACATCTACTATAGCTTCCATTGCGATCGCAGCTTGTCCTTCATAGCTACATTCATCTCTATAAATACCGATAGCTGCTGCCACTGCATCGAACAATCGCCCCACTGATGAAGCTGGAGGAGAGTTAATTCCTTTCTCTATAAGTTGATTGAGTAGTTTAAGTGGCTTGTTTTTCAAAAACTTAAATATTTCTAAATCAGTATATTTTTGTTCGCAATCATCCCAAAGGTTAGCAGCTAATAATTGGGCATAAGTATTACGCCAAGGCTGAGAAATAGCTTGTTCGCCACCAATCATTGCTACTGGTTTAAATGTTGCTAGGCGTTTAAATTTTCGGTAATCTGCTAAAAGAAATTCTCCACCCCAGAGTGTGCCATCGTCGCCGTAACCTAAACCATCTAAAGCAATGCCTAATATTGGAGGCGAATCTAAAGGAATTTCATTTTCAGCCATGCAAGCGGCGATATGGGCATGATGATGTTGAACTGGATAAACTTTGATTTTATTTGTGTTCGCAAGTTCTTTACCAAGTTTGCTTGAGAGATATTCAGGATGTTTATCAATGGCAATTATTTCTGGTTGATGCTCAAATAAATTTAAGTATAAATTTAAAGTTTCTTTGTAAGCGTTGAAAGCGGCAGCATTTTCTAAATCTCCTAGATGTTGAGAGATAATTGCTTTTCCTTCACGCAATAGGCAAAAGGTATTTTTTAACTCACTACCCATTGCTAAAATTGGCGGTACATTCTGAAATCCTGGTGGTAAACTAATTGATGCTGGTGCATATCCTCTGGCACGGCGAATTGTTTGAACTTTATCACCAAGAACACGCACAACAGAATCATCTACCCGATTAATAATCTCTCGATTGTGAAAGAGAAAATAATCAGCAATTGTTCCTAATTTTTCTCTTGCCTCGTCATTATCAATACATTGTGGTTCATCAGCAATATTGCCACTTGTTAAAACAATTGGGCGATTCATCCGCCGCAGAATTAAATGATGCAGGGGCGTATAAGGAAGCATGAAGCCAAGGGTATTTTGCCCTAATGCTACTGACGATGCTAATTGTTTTTTATCTGAAGCTTGTAATAAAACAATTGGTGCAGCAGAACTTGTTAATAATTCTTTTTCTTTGGCGTTGACAATACAATATTGTTCAATTATCTCAACATCCCGCGCCATTAAAGCAAAGGGTTTATGATAGCGCTTTTTTCGCTGACGCAGTTTTTGTACAACGGTTTCCTGTGTTGCATCACAAGCTAGATGAATACCACCTAACCCCTTAATTGCCACAATCTCACCTTTTTGCAACAAGCTACAAACGGCATCGACATCATCCAACATCGAAAACATGGAAGCAGTAACCGATTTACCATCAGCGCGTTCTAACCAAGCTGTGGGGCCGCAAACATGACAAGCGACAGGTTGGGCGTGAAAACGGCGATTTTCGACATCGTGGTATTCCTTTCCACATTCTGAACATACGACAAACGCAGACATACTGGTATTACATCTGTCATAAGGAATGGCACGAATAATACTCAGGCGGGGGCCGCAATGAGTGCAATTAGTAAAGGGGTAACGATAAAAGCGGCTAAAAGGGTCGAATATTTCTTTCTGACACTGTGGACAAGTGGCGGCATCAGGGGTAATTTCTGTTTTAATGGCATTACTGACACTACTAGAAATCACGAAATTATCAAATTTAAATTCACCTTCATAAATAGTTCTAGTTAGTTGATTAATTCTTGCCAACGGTGGGCATTCTATTTGCAATCTGGCAACAAATTCTGTTATTGCTTCCTCACTACCAGATACCCGAATTAAAACACCTTGTCCATCATTACAAACATCTCCACGTAAACCACAGGCTTTAGCCAGACGATATACAGTAGGGCGAAATCCTACTCCTTGAACAGTACCACGAACTCTAATTTCTTCAGTCGGCATATAAATCTGACTTTACAAAATTACGAATTACGAATTATTAAACTGCCACAGCAAAATTCGGTTATTTCCAGAATCAGCTATCACTGCTGTATTGCCACAAATTTTTATCCCGTAACACCAATTTAAGCTATCTCTTTTTGGTAGTCCAAAATTACGATTTTCACCTTTGCTTTGAAAATTTATTTGTCCTGCTAACCCATCTGCCACTGCACCTTGCAGTGATAAAATCGATTCTAGCTTTCTCCATCCTAACAACCGGGAATTAGCAGTATCTGCAACTACTAACCAGTCGCCAGCCACCCCAACACCATAAGGCATACTCAGACTACTAGCACTAGGATAATAAACTCCTTGATTCATTTCCACGAAATCAAAGCTTTTTTGTCCTAAAACCACTGCACAAGGGGTATTATTTTCTGTTGGTATTCCCTGCCAAATCATCACTCGATGATTACCTGCATCGCTGATAACCAAATTTTTTCCCCAAAGGGTGATATCGTGACACCAACGCATACTCGCTGCGGTTGCAGAAGCACCGCCGTTTTCATCGCGAGATATCATATCTGGTTGTCCCAAAACTACATCAGCAGGTTGACCATTTTCTGTTGGTAACTGGTGCCAAATTAATACCCTTCGATTACCAGTATCGGCAATAAATAGCCGTCCTTGATGATAGAAAACAGCATAAGGCCAGTGCATTGTACTGGCGGATGCTTGTTGACTTCCCCGATTTGGTTCATTATCGATAAAATTAGCTTGTCCTAACACCAAATCGGCTGGAACATTGTTATCTTCTGGTAAGTTTTTCCAAATTAAAACTCGATGATTCCAAGCATCTGCTACGGCTAACCCTTCACCACAAGCACAAATTCCAGTTGGTACACTTAAAGTTGCACTTCCTGGTGTACTTTTAGCATTTTGTCCTTCATGATAAAAATCAGGTTGTCCAATTACCCAATCAGCAGGTTGACTATCTGTTGTGGGTAATTTTTTCCATCCTAATAATCGATGATGTCCGGTATCTGATACCCATAAAGGGCCGGTTTTTGATAACAAACAAGCACCACGAGGCCCAAACATTGTTATGGGACTAGGTGCTACAGGTATCACTAATTGTTGTGGTTCAATAATGTTGCCTAAAATTACCTCTGCACCTTGAGGTGATAGAGGTAAATATTGAGAAATTTCTGTTGCTTCTAGCGGTAATTGTGATATGGGATTAATTTTGATTGGGATATCCATGAACCGCAGATAGACGCTGATAATTATTTAAAAACATTAATGCTGATTAGCGTGTAACAACGGTAACGGTTTTGCATTATGCTTTTTTCAAATTAAGTGAAAAATTTTAAGAAATTTCCGTATTAATCAATCTAAAAGAATTATAAGTTTCTGCCAGTAGCTTTTACTACAATGCAATTTTTGGCATGAGTGCGCGATGTACTGAAAAAAGAAAGTCAAAGGGCATTTTGAGTAAGTGAAAGTTAGTTTGACTTGCGGAAAACACCAAAATGAGTAAGTCAAAGCTTATTTGACTTGCGGAAAACACTAAAATGAGTAAGTCAAAAGGCATTTTGAGTAAGTCAAAGTTGATTTGACTTACGGAAAACACCAAAATGAGTAAGTCAAAGGGCATTTTGAGTAAGTCAAAGTTGATTTTGCTTTCTCAAAACCCTAAAATGAACAACTTAATTACATAAATCAGAAAAAAATCTAGTCTATTGACAAAGCATTTAGGCATTTTGCTTACAGTAAAGACTAAAGTGAATGTGCAAAATACTGATGTGAAAAAGCAAAGTATAGCGGTTCTCGGTTCAGTGAGGTACAAGAACCCCACCCCCAACCCCCTCCCCGCAAGCGAAGAGGGGGCTAAGATGTACCTCATGTGATTAGGAAACGCTATAGCTGTGATTTTCTAATTGCCAAGTATATTTGCTGATACAGCAATTTGCAAGTAAATGTCGAATTACCCCCCTTAATCCCCCCGATGCATTGGGGGGAAACAAGAAATCTAGTTCCCTCCCCTTTATAAGGGGAGGGTTAGGGTGGGGTAATTCGACAGACTGGTTGTAATTCGATAACTTGTGTATACACGTATTATTATGTGCATCTTCATACAGAATTGGTATAACTCCCCTGCTTATCCGAACCTGCCTCCTAACTCAAAACCCTTAGTCTTTGTAATTCATGCAAAAGAGAACTGTTGTATGTTAGCTTTGCATCATGATTGTTGCAGTTTTACAAAAACCTTATCGTCTTTAATTTTTACCGGATAGGACTGAAGTGAAACATCCGGTGCTGTTAAGCATTCACCTGTCTCTAACTTGTACTGAAATCCGTGAGAAGGACAGCTGATAATACCATTTTCAACTTTACCTTTATCTAGAGCAGATCCTAGATGAGGACAAGCATTTCGGTAACATTTTACTGTAATACCTTGACGGTGTAAAATCAGGGAATTACCAGAAAGTTGTACTGCCAATATACTAAATTCAGGAATTTGATCGATAGTTGCCACTTTGATCCAAGTAGAGGTTATTTTTGATGAAAATGGACTAATTAAACCAAAACTTGCGTTGTTAATTGTAGGGTTATGATTAACCGCAACTACTTTGGTAATTTCGGGACAATGATTTTTGATTGCCTGTTCTACTCCCTGAGATAAAGTTAAAGTAGAAGCCGGACAACTGCTGCAAGTTCCAATTAATCTGACTTCTACTGTATCTGGAGGTTTAATTGCTACTAGTTCTACATCTCCATTATGGCTTTTTAAGCCTGGGCGAACTTCTTCAATGGCTGTTTGAATTCGTTGTGCTAATGGTGGTTTTGGTGGTTTTACTAGTTCGTGATAAAGCAGTACTGCGTATACTACCTCATCATTAACAGCATGACGCAATGCTAACATTGATTCTTGCTTGAGGCTTTTAATTAAATTAGTCAATGCTGCTTTGTGCAAAGCTTCAATTGCTGTTTTTAGACCGACTGCTACACACCTTTGGCTTTCATCCCATTCGGATATAATTGCCTCAAAGCGGTTAATTTCCTGAATTAATTCTTCAAGGTTTGTCATTAGTCATTAGTCACTTGTACTGAGTTTTGACACTTCGACAAGCTCAGTGCATCGCTGCGCGGTAATCGAGCGAAGTCGAGATTTAACTACCGCGCAGTCGTTGGCGTAGTCTCTGTCTGCGACACGCTGCGCGAACGTAGAGAAGTATTAGTCATTGGACAAAAAAGTTCAGAGTACTGCTAACAGCACTCAGCACTCATCAGGGGCATTGGTTATTCCTAAATTACCAATGACAAATTACTTCGTTTTAAAATCTTTGAGGAGAAATGGCATAATCAAGCCTGTCACTAAGCTAGATAATGTTATTGGTAGGTAGAAGGGAATATCAGCTTGTGCAAATAACACTAGCAGTAACGAACCGATAGCGGTTGCGATGGCAGTTTTTTGGACGAAATATATAGGGTCGCGTAGTAATTTTCCTTTGAAAAATAACTTAGCAGAAAACCACCCAAGTTCTAACATATTTCCTCCTAATAATGTGTCAATAAATTAAGTATGGCAAACCCTAATAGGATTGCAGGAATTACACCAGCAGGGGCAAACAAAGCGCCAACCATTGCTGAAAGCTGATAGCCGATATCTTTTCCAGCTAACAGCATTCCACCAATGGCACCGCCAAGCATAGATAAGGCTGTTGCTACAAGTATCCACACTAATCCTGTTATTATGTTCAAGTCGCCATCTGCTAAACTTGTGAGAAAATCTCTCACAGAAGGGTTTGTTAAAATATCTCTCATGCTGTTTTGTTCTCCTTATGATGAGGGGGTGGATGAGGGAGAATAATCAATGCTCAATGCCCTATTTCTACTTCAATATCTTGTAAAGCTTGGGCTACTATCTCTGCTTGTTCTATTTGTTGATTTTGGGTAAATATTTCTAAAGCTTGTTGATAGTAAACACGAGCTTTTGAGAGATTATTAGGATTACCCGCTTCTGGTTTTTCTGAGTCATCGGGTAAGTTGAATAAGGCGTTGGCTTTGTTTGAAATTGTGTTAGCGTATTCTAGAGGTGTATCTTGGGAATTACGCACTTTTAGCGCTTCATCATAAGCTGCGATCGCACGTAAGTTATTTTCCACAGGATGGGAACTCACTAAATATTGCAAAGCGTTACCCAAGTTGTTTTGCAACATCGCATATTCTCTGGGATGATCGATCAGATTAATATGCTTGAGTGCGACCTCAAATGATTGCACAGCTAACCCTTGACGCAAGTATTCTCGTTCTGATGCCAGTGGCATAGAAAGGTAAGCGATCGCAATATTGTTATATAAAATCGCGTATTCTTGGGGGTAATCTTCCCAAGTGAACACTCGCAAAGCCTCATGATAAGCCTGGATGCTGTCGGTTATCCGCGCCAAATTGAAGGGCACTAGTGACTGCAACACTAGCCCAAAATTCATCTGCGTCTCTGCTACTTCCTCTGGTGAAGCTAATTCCTGTAAAATTGGCAGTGCTTCTTCATAACCTGCTTTCGCTTGCGTCAGCAGTTGGTAATCAGCATCCGGTATTGCTTGTAATGTCCCTGACATCCCCACTTGCGCCCTGGCTTTCAGTAGGGGATACTCCTCGCCACACATTTCATAAGCCCGGTAATATAAGCCAACTGCATTCCGCAAGTCTTGGGCTGTTTTGGGCTTTTTTTGAAAACCTTGTGCGATCTCAATCAGCATTTGGATTTTTTCCTCTGCTGAGGCTGACTCCGATGCAACAGCTGCTACCGCAGCTTTCACCGCCGAATCTGTAATGCTGGGGGTCATAACTCTGCCGTACTCTAGCCAATTGGGAATTGAGTCCAACACCCATGAACGATCGAAACACGCGATCGCATTTCATCACGGGCCATACTGATTTACGCAGGCTTCGAGTCCTTTAGGCGGAATTCCCCTTTTTGTCTGAGATTAGGGATTAGTGACTGGGGAAAAGTTTTCCAAATACCTAGTACCCAATCCCAAATCCCCAATCTCTAAAATATAAAACACCCTATTTCTAAAATTCTAGGGGGAAATTGCTAATATTAATGTCAGCTTTAAACACCTAATATTTTTAAAATACTTTTTGTATCATCACTCGACACAATCCAAATATTCTTTATTGAATTGTTGACATACATATATGCACTATCTTACCAGCTAATTTTTGTATACTCCAAAGATTTGCCACGGGATCGTCGAAGTGTAAAATATATTCATCAACTGTAAAACAAGCTCCCTTGAAAACAGATAGCATCTTCTATCGGATCTTTCAGAGTATCCCCACTACTTTCTTTGAACTGATTAACCAACCGCCTCAACTAGCCAGTGTTTACCAATTTTCTTCAGTAGAAGTCAAACAACTAGCTTTTAGAATCGATGGCGTTTTCCTCCCAAATGCAGCAGAACTACCCATTTATTTTGCCGAAGTGCAATTTCAACCAGACAAAAAGTTCTACTCGCGTTTATTTACCGAAATCTTTAACTATCTCGACAAAACCGAATTAACCAACAATTGGCGTGGTGTTGTCATCTACCCCAACCGTAGCGTTGATACTGGAGATACCGAAAGATATACCGAATTACTCAACTCACAACGAGTGACTCGCGTCTATCTTGACGAATTAAGCTCAATTGAGACATCATCAATCGGCATAGAGACAGTTAAACTCATCATCGAACCCGAATCAACCGCGACAACAAGAGCGATCGAAATAGTCAACAGTGCTAGAGAGCAAATTCTAGATGTCGCTACTATTAGGGAAATTATACAATTGATAGAGACAATATTAATCTACAAGTTGCCGCGATTGACCCAGGAGGAGATCGGAAAAATGTTTGGATTAAATGAGTTAAAGCAAACTAGATTCTACCAAGATGTTTTTGCAGAAGGTAAACAAGAAGGTATACAAGAAGGTATACAAGAAGGTAAGTTAGAAACGATACCTCGCTTATTAGCGTTGGGTTTAAGTATTGAGCAGATAGCTCAAGGCTTAGGCTTGGACGAACAAGTTGTTAGGCAAGCTGCACAACCAAAATCTTAAAAAAACTGATGGCTGATGGGGTGCAAAGTCTTGCACCCTGATATTTTGTTGAATTTGATTTAGCTATTGCATTAAAATGTGACGGCTTAAAATACAATACGGTTCAGTTAAGGGTTATTAGTGTAGACAATTGGTATTTGAAGACGCGATAAATCGCGTCTCTACATGAGGGTTTTTGGCTTATATGAACTGTATTGGCTTAAAATATTCATCCTTTCGTACAGATTGATACTTGGCAATAATTGTTATTAATAATTTTAAAGCTTTAACCGCAATAAACTAAGCATATTTATTTTATTGAATGCGAGGAGTTAAAATCAAAAAACATTTTTGTATTTGTTAAAGATGTTACATATATAACAGACATAGCCCTTTAAAATAATCTTAATTAAATCTAAGCTATTGCTAATGATTAATTCTTTTTTAATGAAAGTGAATTAAATAAAAAAATATCTTAAAATAAAAAAATAAATATTGATAAGCAGGTGAGACTTTACAAGCATTATCACCTACATCATGCATGGTAAACAATAGAAAAATGCATAGCCGATGACTAACGTACTATGGCTACAAGGTGGTGCTTGTTCAGGCAACACCATGTCATTTCTCAATGCCGAAGAACCGACAGTCTGCGATTTAATTGCCGACTTTGGCATCAATTTACTTTGGCATCCATCTTTGGGAGTTGAACTAGGCAACAACTTGCAAACACTGCTGCGGGATTGCATTTCTGGGACAATTCCCCTAGATATCTTGGTATTTGAAGGCAGTGTTGTTAACGCCCCCAACGGTACTGGTGAATGGAATCGGTTTGCCGATCGCGCCATGAAAGATTGGTTGGCAGACCTCACCAAAGTTGCTAAATTTATTGTCGCCGTGGGAGACTGTGCAACCTGGGGAGGAATTCCCGCCATGTCACCCAACCCCAGCGAATCGGAAGGTTTACAATTTCTCAAACGTCAAGAAGGCGGCTTTTTAGGGAAAGATTTTCTTTCACAAGCCGGATTACCTGTAATCAATATACCTGGATGTCCCGCCCATCCCGACTGGATTACGCAGATATTAGTTGCGATCGCTACTGGACGCATAGCAGATATTGCTTTCGATGAACTAAATCGTCCCCAAACCTTCTTCAACACCTATACCCAAACAGGTTGTACCCGCAACGTCCACTTTGCCTACAAAGCCTCAACCGCCGAATTTGGTCAGCGTAAAGGTTGCCTATTTTATGACTTGGGTTGTCGCGGCCCCATGACCCATTCTTCCTGCAACCGCATCTTATGGAACCGCGTCTCTTCCAAAACTCGCGCCGGAATGCCTTGTTTAGGTTGCACAGAACCAGAATTTCCCTTCTTTGATCTCAAACCAGGAACCGTATTTAAAACCCAAACAGTAATGGGAGTTCCCAAAGAATTACCGCCAGGATTCAACAAAAAAGACTACGCCTTACTCACAATGGTCGCGAAAGACGCAGCACCAACTTGGGCAGAAGAAGACTTTTTTACAGTTTAGTCATTAGTCATTAGTCCTTTGTCATTTGTGAAAAACCAATGACCAATGACCAATGACCAATGACAAATGACCAATGACAAAGGACAAATAACAAATGGGAATTCAATCATTAGACATTTCGCCCGTCGGTAGAGTTGAAGGCGATTTAGATGTCCGAGTCGATATTGAGAATGGGCGGGTAGTCAACGCCTGGACACACGCCGAACTTTTTCGCGGATTTGAAGTTATCCTGCGCGGTAAAGACCCCCAAGCCGGATTAATCGTTACACCTCGCATTTGCGGAATTTGCGGCGGTTCTCACCTAACTTGTGCTTCTTGGGCATTAGATACAGCTTGGGAAACAGAAGTTCCGCGCAATGCAATTTTGGCCAGAAATCTCGGTCAAATTGTCGAAACAATCCAAAGCATCCCCCGCTACTTTTATGGTTTGTTTGCCATTGATTTAACCAATAAAAAATACCGCCATAGTCGTTACTATGAAGAAGCCGTTAGACGCTTTGCCGCCTTCACAGGCAAATCTTATGAATTAGGCATAACAATTTCCGCGAAACCTGTAGAAATTTATGCACTATTGGGCGGACAATGGCCTCATTCTAGCTACATGGTTCCTGGTGGTGTGATGTGCGCCCCAACACTAACAGATATTACCCGTGCTTGGGCACTTCTCGAATATTTCCGCACCAATTGGCTAGAACCAGTGTGGTTGGGTTGTTCTTTAGAACGCTATGAACAAATCCAAACTTATGATGACTTCAGGGAATGGTTAGATGAAGACCGCAATCATCGAGATTCCGACTTAGGTTTTTATTGGCGGATGGGTTTAGATATCGGCTTAGATAGATATGGCGCTGGTGTTGGTAAATATGTGACTTGGGGATATTTAGCCCATGAAGATAAATACCAAAAGCCGACCATTGAAGGACGAAATGCGGCGATGATTATGAAAAGTGGAGTGTACGACAGCTTCGCAGACACTCACGTTTTAATGGATCAGTCATTTACCCGCGAGAATACAACTCACTCTTGGTACGATGAAGGGACAGAAAATATTCACCCTAGCGATCGCACCACTAAACCCACTGCAATCAATACCAAAGACTTCGATAACGCCTACTCTTGGTCGAGTGCAGTCCTTCACAAAGACTTCGGACGTTTGGAAACTGGCCCCTTAGCGCGTCAATTAGTAGCCGGTGGTAAACATGGCGAATCTTGGCAACACTACGACGGATTTATCCTCGATGTCTTCAAACGAATGGGTGGTGCTAGTATTCATGTGCGTCAACTTGCACGAGTTCACGAACTTGTCAAGTTATATCGGCAAGCTGAACACTGTTTGCGCGAATTCAAATTAAACGACCCTTGGTATATCAAACCCAAAGAAAAAGATGGCAAGGGTTGGGGTGCAACGGAAGCAGCACGCGGTTCCTTATCTCACTGGGTGGAAATAGAGGGCGGTAAGATTAAGAACTACCAAGTTATTGCCCCAGGTACTTGGAATATCGGCCCTCGTGACGGTGAAGGAATCCGCGGTCCCATTGAAGAAGCGTTAATTGGGACACCCATTTACGATTCTAGCGATCCGGTGGAAGTTGGTCATGTGGCGCGATCGTTTGATTCATGTTTAGTGTGTACAGTTCACGCCCATGATGCTAAGACTGGTGAAGAGTTGGCACGTTTTCGGACTGCTTAAATCAATGAACAGTTATCAGTTATACAGGTGATGATGAAACTGATAACTGATATTTTTTTATCAGTTAGTGTAGATGTGTAGTGGTTTTTTACTACGAGCGTATTCTGGGCTTTCTTTTTTGATTAGGCTTTGTAGAGTTATTAGAAACGTCAGCAATTTCTACCTCAGAGCTAGTAGTAGGGACTTGTTCAATAATGACTTGTTGATGCTCATCTACAACAAGGTTGTCTACTTGTACTACCTGTACTTTCTCTAGTACTTCTTCTGATTCCGATGTAGCTGACTCCTTTGCTTGAGGTTCATCGGGAGTTTCTTCTTGACTAGCTAAAAGCCCTGCATATTTGATTATTTCTAAGCCCTTCTGAAATCCAATGTAGTCATCAATCGTTTTACTCATATCAATCTCAAGCTTGTAATCACGTCGCAGATTTTGAAGTGCATTCTTAATTGCTTCAATTTCCTTAATTGCTTCATTGTCTATATTGTTCTCTAAAATAACCTCAATTTCATCAAGAAGGATAACACCATCTTCACGCCTTGCTGAAATAGGATGAAGTGCTATGAAATCCTTTTTTAAACGCTCAATTTTTTGGGATAGCCTTTCGTCTGTTAATCTCTGCTGGGCACGGCGCTGCATAATGTTCAATTTCTTAAACAAAACTCTAAAGTTTTTTTCAAAAACTTGAAGTGCGTCAGATTGATGCTTATCCAGTGAATCTCGTTTCTGCTTCCACTCATTTACAACTTGAATAACATTTCTCGCAAAGCCAACCTTATTAATTTGTAAGTCTTTGTCAGGAAACTCTAACAGACTTGCCTGTATAGCATCAAGGATAGTTTGATTAGCAATTTTTTTTAAAACTAAATCTTCTGTCAGAAAGCAAAACTCTGTTTCATCTAATTGTAGAAACTCTTTCAAGTAAAACTTCGTTGCTTGTATACAAATAGACAAGGGAATAATATCTTCTATTTCAATCTTTACTGTCAGAGGATCAGTTACTAAAGAAAATTCTTCTTTTAGATCAGTAAGCTGAAGAATAAATTGCTCTTTAAGCACAGGTCTTCTATGTTGACCACCTTTACCTAACAATTGCCTTTTAGCTTCGTTTCCACTATTGTCACTGTCCAGCAGAACAATTACTGCTGGCTGTTCAACATCCCGTCCACGGGCTAAATAGACTAAATAAGGAATATGCGATGCTGAACCTGACTGAACAATAGTAATTTGGTTTAAATCTAAAGTTTCTAAATTAGGCGCGCCATTTGCTCGAAGATATGTTGTAGCTCCTGCAATGAGAATTTGGTCGGAAATACCTTCAACCATTAAATTACAATTGCCGATGAAAGCTGTTTCGCCAACATAAGCACCAATTGAAGACCTTAGAGGTTCATAATGGTTTTTAGCAGCATCTTTCACTACTCGCGTTCCTTCATCCTCATTTCCCTTCCGCAAAACCCGAATGCGTTCAGCATGATTCTTGTCAATTAAAAAGGGAGAGTGGGTTACGTAAACTACTTGGATAGGATGAGTTAAATGTGAACCTTGTGCCGGAATTGCAAACAGGTCAAATACTTGGTTCTTCAGCTACTTTTATGGAGAATTAATAGAAAAGTGCCAGTTTAATAAACTGCGTAAGCGAAAATTGTTAAAGTTACGAAAGCCATACCCAAGTCTTTTAATTAACTTGAGTTTATTATTAAT
>NZ_NOLJ01000020.1 GCF_002246015.1 Nostoc sp. 'Peltigera membranacea cyanobiont' 210A | reverse complement strand
TCTTGAGATTGAACACAAATAATTCTCTCGAATTCTTGTGTTGATGTACAGCCCCCATTTATTCGCGAGTCATAGTCGCGAATAAACTGGTCTTCTCACCCTCTTTTTGCAAAATTGGGATGCTCCCGTATTGCGTTATGAACAAAGTGATTACAAAATAGCATTTCAAGATGTTGAAAATTCAATTCAGCTTGATCCGAATTATCCCGAATCACACTATCTACGTGCTTTAATCCGTAATGAATTAGGCAATTACGCAGGGTCTATTGAAGATTATAACCATGCGCTTAAGTTAAATTCTGATGATGTTTGGTTTAGTATTTCAGTAACAGCATACGTGAGTATAATTTATTTATTATATACTGATCGTGGTGATGCTCGCGCTAACTTAGGTGATTACCAAGGGGCTATTGAAGATTATAATAAGGTATTTGAGATAGAATGTTCTCCTCAATTTTCTAATGATGTTTATGACCAGCGTGGGAATGCTCGTTACAAGCTGGGAGATTTAGAAGGAGCTATTGAAGATTACAACAAACTAATTTTTTATTATCCTAAAGAAGCTGTTTATTACATCAATAGAGGAAATGTTTACAGTGATTTAAAAAATCATCAAAAAGCTATTGAAGATTATAGTAATGCAATTAACATTATTCAAACCTATCCTGATGTATACGAATACCGAGGTCTTACCCGCTATCATTTAGGTGATAAATTAGGAGCAATTGAGGATTTAAATAAAGCTGCTGCTCTTTATCAGCAAGGTGGATGGATAGAATATTATCAGCACGCACTCAACCTCATTCAGTCTTTAGATGCTACTGATGAAGAAACGACTAATGAGGATACTCAAGAAATCCCTGAAACTATTAATCATAGACCAATAGAATTAGAAAATACAGAGAAGTCTGTTACTATCAAACCGATTACAAATCCTCCTTTTGAATACACTGGTAAAAATAAAAGGAGGCAAAATTTAGAAAAGATTAACTACAATCATTTGCCAGAAATTAAGGAGCTTACTGCGACTATTGAGACTGACAGCTTTTTTTTACCAAAGAGTATAAAGCAAGCTAAAGAGCGAATTAGTATATCTATTACTCGACGACAAGGACAACCTCAGTTCCGTCAAAGTTTGCTTGAAGTCTACAATTATCGCTGCGCTATCACCGGATGTGATGCACAAGCAGCTTTGGAAGCTGCCCATATCATTCCTTACAATGAGATTGAGAATAATCACCCTTCAAATGGATTGCTCCTGCGAGCAGATATACATACACTGTTTGACCTTAACCTGATTGCTATTAACCCAGAGACAATGCAGGTACACATTG
Organism: Nostoc sp. 'Peltigera membranacea cyanobiont' 210A; assembly: GCF_002246015.1. GTDB lineage: Bacteria > Cyanobacteriota > Cyanobacteriia > Cyanobacteriales > Nostocaceae > Nostoc. The sequence continues at coordinate 54,543 of NZ_NOLJ01000020.1, read as the reverse complement.
CTCCTAGTTTGCGCGATACTACCTATGGCGAAATAGATGGTAAATATTTGCAATTGCCAAAAATTTCTGCGTATTCTCCTAACAAAGATGCACTTAAATGGAGGTGCAATCAGTGTGAATGGTATAATTAAAGTAACCTGCAATGATGGTTAGTGGATGTCAAGTTTTTAGTAGAGTTTCGCCAATATACGTGTAATTTTTAACCAAATAAAATCAAAAAATGATGCTTTTTATTTAAAGATAATTGACAATTAATTTATCAGCTAATTGGTTATAACAATTTTCCACCATATTAAATTTTTGTGTTTTGTAGCAACCGCCATTCAATAACTAAGTTTTGAGGCTAACGCCTCATGCGTTGGGCAATCATATTTATGTAGTCCAATGGTTAAATCTAGGGTTTCAAACAACTCTAATCGCTCCAATCAATCTACTGCCAAAACTGCTGCTTCTAATCCCAAAGCTAATACCAAAACTCAAGCAGCCAATAAGAAAGCTCCTAACACTCAATTGTCAGACCTTGATATTGACGATATTGACCCAGAACTTCTCAGCGACAGTTATAACCAAGTTAGACGACCATTACTGCCTTACGGCATTGTCGTTAATGACAAACCCGCCGGACTTCTAATTCCAGAAGACCAGTTAGAAAAGGCTGGCTGGCTTGATATGCCTGATGAAAACGACCTAACTATTGTCACCCTAACTGAAGATGTTACTGGACTCTTAATTACTCAAGCACGGTTATTAGTTTTAGCTTTTGTACCAGAATATATCCGTTATAAGTCAGATGTTGAAGACTTAGGTGGTTCTTTTGTTGGGCTTTATGATGAATACAAGCATAACCTTGACAAGAAAACAATGGATGTGTGTTCAGAACATGCACTAGTGTTTCTAGATGAGGATAATCAACCCCTGCATACTACTCCTGTCGTTGTCCGCTTTAAGAATGTAGCTCTCTGGAGTTTTAAGTCAGTGCGTGAGGAGTTTTACCGTTCTTTGGAGAAAACCTTTGCTGACTATTTCCAAGTGCCATTTAGCGGCAAAAACGATAGGTGGCGTAGCTTAGGTGTGCTGTCAGTCGAGTTCAAAGCTGTCAAAGAGGGCGAAGGTAAGAATAAACACGACTGTTGTAAGACTGTAGATTACACCAAACCCACCGTTGAAAATCTGTCTCAATTTTATTTGGGTCAGCCCACAGCTAAAGCCCTCATTTGGCAACAACATGATGCGATCGCTGGTTTTAATGAACCTCAATCACTACCTGCTTTACCGGGAGAATCGGTATCTGTAGACGTGGAAGTATTGCCACCAAATAAGAATAGGAACAAAACTCAAAGCGTTCGTAAATCCAAACCAGCGACCAAGCCACCTCGCAAAATTCAACTTATTGACGATGACGACTTCCTCAATGAAACCGACGATTTGGAAGCTGAATTAGACGATGATGATTTTGAGGAGGAAGACGATGAACTAGATGATGAGGAATAGTCCAATACAACTATAGCGTCTGTGCTGGTAAACTACCCACTACTCAGCACTCAGCACTCTTCATCCACCACTGACCTAGATACCGATTTAATGGGAATTTCCTAGAGGTTTTAGAAGAAAACTCTGCCGTAGCTAAGATGACTATGGCAGAGTTATCTTCCAGCTTTCAAGTTATCAACTTTGGGATTTTTTACTATTAGTGAAAAGCTGACTATCAGCAAGTTGATAGCCAGTGCCATTGAAACAAAAATTCAATTGACGTAGCTGCTCTTGCTCGGTTTGCAGTACTTTAATGCACGGTAATGCCTGACCTCGGTTCTCTCCCACTGACAACAAATGTTTACCTGTTGGCAAATTGGGATTCAAGTAACTCAAGAATACCTGAGTAATTGGTTTGTCCTTTCTGAGCCAGTAACCAGTATACAGACATCCCAAAGCACCGCAGACATCAGGTGTATTCAAGTTGAAAACTGCGAACCTACCGTCTTTTCCTTCCACACTCCAAGCCAGTATATTTTTAGCAGATACTTTGGAATTTAACTCTGTATTTTCTACAATCACCTGTTCAAGGACTGTAGCAGGCACAACATTAGCAGCTTTGTTCCAAGTAACGGTTGCTGCATTTAAGCTACAGCCCCCTAAGCTCATGAGAATTGACAGCAACAAAAAGATGCCTAAACCAATGCGAAACCAATGAACCCAGTAGCGTACCCTCATAGTCGGTGCTGGTAATTGATATGCAGTTGTCTTCAGTGGTTGAGACTGAGTAGGGGAGGCGGAGGAAGAATAAACTCCCTTTCCTTCCGCTGTTTGCCCAAAGTGTATTTTTGAATGCAGCTCAGTATCCAGTATTTCTTTTATCTCATGGGCTGAGGTAATAGAAGTTTTAGATAAATCTGTCATACTCTACCTCCCATTTTCAGTATTTTTAGCAGTGCTGATGTAGCTAGAATTTACATTGGGAGAACAGGTCAGCGTTCCATTATCGCTATTACTGTTGCGATAACTAGCTAAAGCGGTTTTGCCGTAATCTTTGAGACTGAGACGACCGAGGGCATCTGAGCCATTTCCATCAACTTTGCTGTAATCACCACCAAAATGCTTTTGAGCCACTCGTTCAATTAGGCGATCGCCCGTAAATGGCTGTCCTCTAGCCGGATCGATTTGCTCTTGTGTTACTTGAATTTTGTTAGCCATATCAGCCATAAATGCCCTATCTTGGTCAGCTGGAGGAAAAAACTCAAATAGTTCAGCCTCTGTTGGTTGATGCCCTTGCTCCACTTGACTCAGGAACTCTTGACCTCCAGGCTTGACAGCAATTAACTGCACTGCATAAGGGTTATAACTCATGAACTGGTAGCGACCGAGAGCGCGACCACAATTTAAACCCCCATCTGCACAGGTATGTATGCCAACTGCTTTGTAATCCCCGCTACCAGCGCTCTCAATTTCCGCGATCGCATTTCCCAGCGATCGCAAATCAATACCGGAGAATGATTGATCTGTTATCGATTGACTAGCACTACTAAAGGTGCATGGATTTATCTTCTCTATTACTCCAGTACCGTTGGTAGTCTTAGCTTTCGGCTCTCTTGTAGCTCCGGTTGGTAAAGACGTAGTATTTGTCCTCTGTTCACTCAAATTACCTACAAATATCAGGGAGTTAACCTTGTAGCTGAAAAAAGGAACAGGCCCGATAAAGTAAGGTGTACAACCCATTCGCCAAGCACAGAATCGAAAGAACAAAGCCGTATCTACCGTATCAGTAGTTTCATCCGGCTCCATTACCACCACCTTAAAAGCTTTACCAAACGGTAGCCGTCCTGTTGGTTCCCGACCGTTATTCACTGCTTTCAAGATACCCCGCCCGCCCTCGACTTCTTGGTATTTACCGGAAATCCACTGTTTACCTTCTAACTTACTGCGATCGCTACGACCTGTATTCTCCAAATCGTCCAGTTCTAAGTAAGCGCAGTCTTTTTCAGTACAAGGCACAGAAAACCCTTGCACGTCTGAACCAGAAATCGTATTGTTACGGCGGTTTTCTGTTGGCCCATAAACTACATCAATCCGCATTACCAAGCTACCAATTTCAGTGATGGGATTAGGCATTAATCCTAAAGGTACTTGTCCCAAACCAGGAATATCCGAAACATTGCTATTCATCCAACCTGTAAATTGTTGTAGCTGTACTGCATCTAAGTTAGGAATTGAAGAAATAGAAAACTTTAACAAGTCGATTTCTCCCAGCTTCATTTGCCCAACTTCATACTGTGTTAGTACCTGAGCTAGTGTTAAATTAGATGCAGCAATCCCCTGAGATTTTAGTAAGGTTGCAACAGGTGTAATATTGTTTACTTGTGTCTTAGCCAATTCTGGAACAACCTGAGCTAAATGGCTTAATGTCTGCTCACCAATCAGGGGAAATTCACTCAAGGCAATTTTGTTTAAATCTATACTGTTAATGTCTGTGTTCGCCTCTGGTTGTGTGCGTAGAGCGATCGCCTGCAAAGAAAACTCCTCTGCCTGTAATGCTTCACTGATATCTCCTAACTTCAAATATTGGTCAGGAGTCATACCCACATTCCAAGTGCGACTCAGGTCATAACCTAGTGTTTGACTGTAGGGACTGCCATCAATTGCACCGGATTGACTGATACCTGGTAGCTGGGCTAGAGAAATGCGGCTCCAGTCTGGGAGCAAAACTTTAGTAGCAGGTAGTCGAGACTGAGGATTTGCAACTTCTACAATTCGAGTCGGTAAATTGCCATCACCAATTGTGTTGATTGTAGCTTGTGCAGCGATACTATAAATAATACAAGCAATGACAACCAGAAGAGATATCCATGCTTTTGGTATCTTCATAATTTCAGGTTTAAAGATGACAGCAACTATACCCAAATAAGCAAAGCAATTTATTTAATGGAAACCATTCTTTTGTTACTTGTGGGGTATAGTTATCAGTAGAAATATGACTTATAACTCTAGCTCTGGCGATGCTGACTGTTGACTTTTCTTAGACTTGTAACCTGAGCCAGAGCCATATCCTGGTAATTGAGGATTGGGATTAGCAGCCGATTCAGTGTAAGGTGTATCCCCAAGATTGATTTCAAAAATATTCTCTTGATAACCATCCCTAAATTGGTCTGCTTGCAAGGGATTACTACTATCTCCAGAACTTAATTGCTCAACACCGTAACATAAAGATTGATAGCCACTGCCAGACTGATAATTACTACTGTCGTCAGTATCAAGATTTTGGTTAATTGTGGGTTCGTTATTCATTGGCATTACCTAAAAAACCTGTATCAATGCCAGCATAAAAAGAATTATCTAATATCAGCCTTCACCTATTGGACATTAATTTTTTAGCCGATTGGCTATTTTTTGTGATGCGCTCATATCGAGATGACAAATGGAGCAAATGAATTTAATTTCACCAGAAATAATGGCAGAAATCAGTAATGGTAATAGTACCAAACTGCCAGACAACACCCGAAAAATGCTGAAAATTCTGGCAAGTTTAAATACACCAAAAGAATTATTAGCAAGTCTTTTGGAAATAGCTGAATTTTCCCTACACCATGTTCGCTACCTTGCAGGGCCATTGGTAATTCATCGCAGTCCTTGGAGTGATACGATTCCCCAATGGCTGAAGTTTGCTTGTATTCAGGAGCGATTGGAACTTATCTTCACTGAATACGAACAAGATCAGGTTGGTGTTTCCAGCACAGCCACAGAAGTTCTTACCTACATGATGCCAGCAACTTACGAAGCACCTTTACATAGGGACTACGCTGATCTTTATCTTTGGGTAGGTAATGAAGTTTTAACCAAATACGATAAATTACCAAAGGGTTGCAAGAGTTTTTATGAATTTATAAGTGATGGTGATACGAGCAATGCCAGCAATAATCGCATCATTCATTTTAATCAGGTAAAAAATGAATTCAACTATCTTAGCAGGTCAATTCGACGCAGCATAGTTAAACACGCAGCACAAGAAGGATGGGGTAAGCGTCATGTCACTGCCAAGACTAACTTAGACTCGACCCAAAGCACTCCAACTCCTAAACCTTCATCAAATTCAACTGTGCAAATTAGCTTGTTCTGAATTTTCCAGAAATCCTCAGTCTATTCAAATTTTCATCTGAGGATTTTTCTGTTAAATGGAAGCGTTCGCTTCTTTAATTATGAACATAAATTTTCAAGTTAGTCATCATGAATACTCAAGAAAGTCAAGAGATTTTAAATCATCTCATTATTGGAATTACAGCCTTATATGCCATTGTAATACTCATTGATTTTGTTGTGGGAATAGTCCATCTGTGGCAGGCTTTTACACTCAATATTGAATATCATACCAACAACACAATATCTGAAGAATCATACCTTGAATCTATTGATATTAAGAAATCTCTCAAGTTAGAAAATCAAAATCAATCAACTAACCGTATTACATCAAAACCAGAACCTCAACCAGACAACTTTATTAGCATTGATGTAGACAAAATTGATTTACGGACAGCCAGAAAAATTGCTACTGCCATAAAAAAAGCTTCAACATCCAATCCTGACTTAATTATCAAACAAAAAGTCAACAGTAAAAGTGTTCCTTTAGCCTGGTTGCAAGCACAGATTAAGCATCGTTTAGAACTGGCACCAGAAATTGTCACACCCATTATTAGAGAATTGGCTCCTACTGCTTTTACATCTGCTCAAGAGAATATTCAGCATTCTAGCATTGCAAAAATAAATAAGCGTCAAGTCAGTTAATCATAGAAAGAGAGGAATATCGATAATATTACCTCTCTTTAACAGTTTTTAAAATCTTTGTATAAAACTAAATCTTTTGAAGTTGCTAGATATACAAGCTATCGCTTCTAGGTGAGAAATTCAAATTTAATTTATTATGAATACAGGCTTAATAAATACAAACAATTCCAGTATTTATACTCCAGAATATACTATTGTTTCCAATGTTTCAGCTCTTAATTCTGCTCTCCAATCTCTGTTTCAGGCAGAAGTTTTAGCCATAGATTGTGAAACAACAGGACTTGACCCTCTAACTGATTCTATTAGACTGATTCAAATAGCTGCACCAAACCATCCGGTAGTGCTGATAGATTTACCAGCTATTCCCAAAAGCGATCGCCCACTACTCAAAAAACTGCTTTGTAACTCTGCTGTCAAAATTGCACATAATGCCAAGTTCGACTGGCAATTTCTCACACTCGCAGGACTTCAACCCTCTGGTCAATTCTTTGATACCCAACTTGCTTATAAAGTTCTAACCGCAGGATTAAAAACAAGCTCATCCTTACAAAATATAACTAAAAAGCTACTACACATTCAACTAGATAAAACTCAACAAATCAGCGATTGGTGTAAACCTCTTACTAAGGTTCAATTGCACTATGCTGCCGTAGATGCTGCCATATTACTTGACCTTTACCCAATTCTCCTCAACAAGTTAAAGCAGGCAAAGTTACTCAAAATTGCCCGACTGGAATTTCAGTGTATGCCTGTTGTAGCTCAAATGGAACTTAACGGAATGCTATTTGACTTGTCCCGATGGCAGATACTGGGTGCAAAACTAGAAGCTGAAAAAACAGATGCTTTAAGCCAACTCAAGCAACTCCGTATTGCTAGTTCTCAGATGTCATTGCTGCCAGAACTGACAGATGCAGTAAACCCGAATTCACCTCAGCAAGTTTTGGCTGCTTTACAAGCTATTGGGATCAAAATTAACTCAACTAATCAAAGTAAATTAGTTTCTTTAGCTGCACAATATCCCATAATTCAAGCATTGCTAGATTACCGCCGTCTATCCAAAATTATCGGCACTTTTACCGAGAAACTACCCCAGCATATCCACCCCAAAACTGGGAGAATTCATCCTAACTATTATCAATTAGGGGCAAAATCCGGTAGATTTTCTTGCCGCAAACCACCTCTACAAAATATTCCCCGTGATGAAGCAGCTCGTAGCTGTTTCATTGCTGCCCCTGGCTATAAAATTATCAAAGCCGATTACTCCCAAATTGAACTACGAATTATGGCTCGGCTTAGTGGTGATACAAAGATGTGCCAAGTCTATCGTCAAGGGGCTGACTTACATCGATTAACAGCATCTCTAGTAACTGGAAAATATATCAATGAAGTAACTGAAGAAGACCGCAGACTAGCAAAAGCAATAAACTTTGGATTGATTTTCGGTATGGGCGCTGCCAAACTCCAAATTTACGCCCAAGTAAAATATGGAGTAGCAATGACATTAGAACAAGCAAAAGCTTTCAGTCAACGATTCTTTGAAGCTTATCCTGGAATAGCTAGGTGGCATGAAAACATCAAACGTAAATACATCCAAGGCATTAAGGAAAGTCGTACACTAGCAAACAGACGAAGGAGATGGGTAAACAAGCCCCGACTATCAGAGCTATTTAACCATCCAGTACAAGGTTTAAATGCCGACATCAACAAATTAGCTATGGTAAAACTTTCAAATCCATTAGCTAAATTCAGAACAAAACTCATCTGTGTAAGGCATGATGAAATTGTACTGGAATGTCCAGAGACTGAAGTTGACCAAGTTAGCCATATATTACACAATTGTATGGTTGCTGCTGCCCAAAAGTTTCTCAGCCCTATTCCAGTTATTATAGATATTAAAACATCAAATAGCTGGTGAACTATCCCAACTTGCCGAGTACGACTGAAGTTGGATTTGCAGTCAAGCTATTCTGAGAATATTTGTCAAAAACTCAATTGCCCTCCTCACAGTATAGCTCGTGCAAAAATGTGGTTAAAGGGCGTTTCGTTTTTGAACCGAAGCACTATCCCCGCCCTATCCCAATACCGTTTAGTTAAGGACATTTATCTGTTAGGGCGGGCTGTTCTTGAGCAGGGGAAGCAGGGGGAGAAAAAGGCTTAACCCAAGCGTATTACACCCTATCCACTATTTCTGGCTATTCCTGAATCGGTATTCTAGCCATTATAAATAACGGAACTATTTTAACTATATCTGCTTACGCAGATTTAGAGTGAATCAAGAGTTGAAAACCCATATAAGCCAATACAGTTCAGTTAAGCATCTCTTTCTTTTCTCTGCGTTCTCTGCGCCTTAGCGGTTCGTTAAAAAAACGACTTTGGTAACTAGAGTTTTAGCCTTAACTGAACCGTATTGCCATATAAGCGGGTTTTATTTGTGTGTCTATAAACTCTGTGACTGATAAATACCTGATGTAAGAAATGAGTTCCAATATTTACATATTTGAGGTGTATCAATGTCTAACCCCCGGATTTTAGGGGCAAGAGAAATTCATCTAATTTCACTCTACAGTCATTGGGAATTTGGTATGAAACCAGAAGAATTTTATGCCAAATGGGATGTGAGTTATGAACAAATTGCCTTAATATGCTGTCGTTCCGATTCTACGGTCAGAGGTTGGTTTAAGCAAGGTAAGTTTAGACGCTATCCTCAGCCTAATGATTTACGACATTTGGCATTCATGGACTTTTTGCTGGAACATTTTGAAGAAGTTCCCGAACAACTTTGGCAATTGCTATGTCTGACTCATTCGCCTTGATCTCAATAACATTTCTATTCTACATATAGCAATCCGGTTTGATTACTGAAAGAAAGGTTTTTAAAACAAAAGCTTTGCCCTGCAAGGTTTTCAGACTCACTACACTTTCAAAATTCTAGTCGTAATGCTATATATCTCTCCAATCAATCTAATACACACATAATTCTAATTGTCAATATCAATTTGACCTGTCTTTGAGTATACCTCCTCGTTTAAGGTAAAATTTGGCGATTTTTTAGCACATAACATGGTTATTTTACAGCATTTTTAAGGGGTAGAATATGACTTATTCTGAGCAATTAAAACCGTGGTGTATTGTCCGTAATATTCCCAATCAAGAAAATATTGTTGTGAAAAGATTCCGCCGACGTGATGATGCTGTTGCTTATCTGCAAGTGTTGAAGCAGTCAGCGAGAGATATTGCTTTTCAAATCATTTTTAAGTGAAAATTAACTTCCACTACACCCACCAATTTAAAAACTGAAGAGCAATCATTTATGAATAGAGGGTAATGTTGGCTAATCAATTGGTTCTTTGGTGCAATGTAGATAATTTGAATTAACCCATCCTTCCAAACCATTAACTCTAGTATTGGGGCCTTGAATTACACTTACATAAGCCCATATACCTTCTTGTTCCTTCAATAAAACATTATTACCATTATTAAGACCTGCCCTAGATTGTCCATTCGGACTATCACGAAGTGCCAATTGCCCAGATTTAATATTCACTACATCACAAGAAGTTGCCCACTTCAGAGTTGCTACATTTTCTGTGATTGCTACTAGTTGACGGCGTAATATCTGCTTATCTTTGTTATAAATATTCAAATACATTCCTTCATTGGCATTTTCACGCCAGGAAACTGAATAAGTATAATCGCCATTTTCCCAAGTAATACCTCGATAGCCGTTATCACGCCAAGATGTTCCGTAGTCTAAGTCGATACATTTACCCTGAACATCACAACCTCTGTAGGTTTTGCCATTTTCCCCATCATCCAAAGTAATGGTAAATTCTCCAGCACGGTAAGTATCTGCTTTTGCATGAGTAGCAGTTGCTCCAATCAAGGAAGCAGTCAGAATTGCAGTCAAAAAGAATCCTTTTAAGCGTTTAATCATATTTACCTTTGGAATTTTCTGATAATGACAAAAATCTTTTTTAATTCGTTACTTTGTTGGTATTCGTTCACCGATATTAACCTAGTTACTGATATTTTCAGAAGATTAGATCATTTCTGCGATCGCTGAAGGATTTATATCTGGTTTATACCCAACCTAAATCCTCTAAAGCTTGACTAACCTGCGGACGTAATTGCCAGTACCATTCTCGTTGAGTAGTAGTTTCGGTATCTTCCAGAGTTTTCCAATAACCAGAAGCCAACATTAGTGACCAGAACGGTTTACCATTGTCGTCACGTTCAGGTGGCAAATAGTTTAAGTAATTTGCAAGCAGTTCTGCTATTCTGGCGTATTGGAGATTTGCACCACCAAAATGCTCATATTCAGCTGCCTGTGATAACCCAGTTGCAGTGATAGTTTGTCCAAGTGCATAATAGTGAGCTTTGAGCATAAGTTTATGGCTATCCGTCAGTTGGCTCCTGATGGCTACAAAAGCTTGCTTATAATCGTCCACTGTCGGAAAATCAATAGCTAAAACCTCTTGGATAACATAGCTTTTGAATGTGTCTATGTCCGTAAAATAGCGATAACCAAGACGATTTGCAGCTGATTCTATTTCCTTATCTGCATCAATTAGCAGGGTAATTGGTTGACTTTTCCCTGACTGCAAGCCATTGGGCCACGCTAAATCAAGTACTGCACTCACTGTTCCTGTGGAATCAGTAATTTCGTACATCAATTCACCAATCGGCAATCCCTGCTTCTGTACCCATGCATTACATTCTTCTAGAATTTTTTCGTCAGTCAGTGGTACAACCGCAGTGGAGATTTCAACGACTTCTTGCTCTAAGATTGAATGTGTCATTTTTGGTTCTGGAATATCCCCAGCTAATAGACTATTCAAAAAGCTATTGGCAGCTTGAGCTAGAAGATCGCGACGTGCGGCTAAGAAATAATGGTAGTTTTCAATTTGCCACAAACTGCGTTCCATCGGTATCCAGTGCGTTGCGATCGCATCGGGTTGGATTTGCTCGAATGCCTCGAAATACTCTGAAGGATGTCGGTTTGAGACTTTGAGGTTGGTTTCTTGGGTTAGAAAAGTGAGGTTAGCGATCGCATTAACTTCGGATTTTGGGTATCCGCCTTTATAAAGTAGCGACTTGGGGAAAATATGATGAACTTGCAAGCAGCTATGCTTACCTAGAAGATGTTTGGATAGTTCAATGCCACTATCCCAATCTTGTGCTTGATGCACGCGGGTAAGCATATAAAGTAAGGGGTAAAACCTTGCTCCCATACCCCAGCCTTGAAAGTCAATAGCTTTGATTTCCAAGTCCCCGCGATTTTGTCGTAGGTTGGCGATGAGTTGGTCTAGCGGGTTATCTTCAGATTCCAATACGTGTAAATCTTGGGTTAAAACACTCTCAGTTGAACCTGCGTACCGTCCCCACAGTAAAGTATGTACATACCAGTACAATAACTTGTCGCGTTCTTTGTGATCTCTAAGATGTCCGCCACGCCCAACAAGGTAGCGCACCATGACAGGAAAGGCGTAAATGCCGCCCAGTACGCGATTGTGGTCGAGTCCAAGCCGACCAGAAATCAGGTTGAGCAGCGTATCAATAGCTTTTTCTGCCTTGTATAGCCCGTCCTGAAATGTCACAGTCTTGACATCTTTGAGTGCGGAAAACATTGCCTCTCCGGTGATAACTGCATTGATGCACCGGAGCAACCACTCCAAACGAAACTCAAACCCTGCTTTTTTCCATTTTGTGAGGCGTGCTTTGAGTTCGTTGCGAGCATCAGGCCATTGAGCGCAAATTTTTGCTAGTGCTAAATCACCTTTAGATAGCTTGGTTCCTCCACTGTTGACAGTGTTGAAAATTTCCACAACTACATCAACTGTTTTATCTTCACCACTGACTTCTTCAATATGCAAATTGATATTTTTAATGCCTTCAAGCTTATTCAAACTATTAATGTAAGTGGTCAATTTAGGAGCCAGTTCTGAAACTTTTAGTAACCGCTGAATAAAAATTCCTACACCTTGTTGCATCAATTCAGTGACATTCACCCACAAAGGGTTCTCCTTCATTTTCAGGGGAGCGTAAAATTCAAATATTTCTTCCTCCAAGTGAAAATGCAAACCAGTGAAAGCTTCCACATTGCCATCAAAAAACTGAGGCGGTTTGCCCCGCACGATCCCATAGAATGAGGTGATGCGCTGTTGCCCGTCTAGTAGCAGTTTAACTGAACCCGTAGAAAGCTTCCCATTGCCACGAGCATGGTCAATTGCTTGTTCAGTTTTAGTTTCCCACACTAATAAGCTACCGATGGGATGCCTGCGATATAGTGAATTCATTAAACCGCGCACTTGATCGCGATTCCAAACGTAACCCCGTTGGAATTCTGGTAGGGCAATACTGCCCATGTCAATTTGGTCAAGGATAGTAGTAATGTTCATAGGCTATTTTTGCTCTTTTATTACAAGTTCTATAACCGGGTATTTACTTAAAAAATCAGATACTTTAAATGATGAGATAATATTTGGATTGCCTTGAAAAAGCTGATACATCATTGCTTATTACATTCTGATATAGCAGCCCGATTTGATTTTTGAAATTACTTGCGTAGGAAGGGAACAGGGAATAGAGAAGAAGGGAGTATAAGTGTACTGAGTTTTTTCCAAAAATCAAATATGGTTCCTATATCACTATTTTTTTACTATTGCAATATCATGAATTGCCTAAAATATCAACCAAATAAACTGCTATTCTACTCCCTATCTTTGAACCATTGGTAACAAACAAGTTGCACCTATTCTTGCTAAATCATTATTAGATCAGCTATGGATATATAGGTTTTACCCCCTTGCCACCATTAGGAGTTTTGCAATACCAACGTAAATCACAGCTTTTACAATCTTGTTCACTAATATCGCCCGGAGCGGGAGCCTCCCATTTGTTAGTACAACGTGATTGTTCAATCTGATTTACCGTCTTAGTAAACTCATTTATCGCCACTTGAATTTCGCTAGGCTCAATACTGACTTCCACAAGAGCATTGACGGGACGTTTAGATGGGCAGGTAGATCCGTCAAGTTCGTTAAGGAAATACAAAACCGCTTTTCGTGGCAAAACGCCGTGCTTGCGTTGGTAGAGATAGGCATAAACTCGCATTTGGAATTCATACGTCTCTAAGTCTTTAGGCTTTAAACCAACGCGACTACTACCTTTGTAGTCCCACATCTCGCAGTTTGCAGGGTCTAAGTTTTCATCACTTATATCTACAAGCAGATCCACAACTCCATGAAGAACATGATTAGTCTGATCTGCCTGCAATCTATGTTCTGTGTCTTTAACGCGTGGATAAAGTGTCGGGCCTTCGAGAGCATTGAAATATTGGAGAATCTTTACAGCTTGAACTCGCGTATCCGATCTAATAGCCAGAATTCCTTTGCTATTCAAACCATTCTCAACCTGAATAAAATACCTGATAATATCGCTTGGAGGTGATGGTACTGCTTCCCCAGTCTTCTGTGCGCCTTTAACTTCATTAAAATAGTCACGAATCTCTTCTTCACTGAGAGTAAGTCCATTATCAGGAAGCAAGCCTTTGTTTGACGGATCAACTATTCCATGATAGTGGGCATGACAGCGATCTAAAACTTGGTGAATTATAGTACCGAAGTAAGTTTGAGTTTGCTGGGCAGGTGCATATTTGTGAACATTAAAAGCACCATACTGACGGGCGCAGCGCCGAAAAGAAACGACATCTTGAGTAACACTATATCGGCGTTTCACCACAGTATTATTAGATAGAGGTACAGAAATCCCTTTAAATGGTTTTGTCATAAATAATTTATTCAAATTACGAGTGTATTTTGTCGAAAATTAGTGTAGTTACGTCCAGGTGCAGCTACATGATTTTTAATATGATCTTGTGTGCCAACTAAAATTAGACCATGCTGTGCGCGTGAGTAAGCTACATATAGTAAACGGATATCATCTTCAACCGCCAGTAATTCTGGAGTTCGTGTATTTCTAGGATAAATATCCTGCCTAAATGGTTCTAAATCTCGCTCCAGAATTTGTGCGGCTCCAACCTCTCCTCTTTTACCCAGTTGTCCAACTAAGACAAAAGGAAACTCTAAACCTTTAGCTTGGTGAATAGTCATTACTGGTAGATACCCTTGGGGTACAATTACTTCTTCATCTTCGTCATCATCAATCCCAGCGTCTATCAGGTAGCTTATAAACATGCTGTAAAAACGATGCAGAAAACCTGGATCAAGATCAGTTCCATCTGAGTTTGAGCGCAAACCATCTAATTTAAAACTGTGATATCCATCAAAAAGACGACTAACCTTAGAAAGACGTAAATTTCTTACAGGGTCTTGTTGCCATGTTTGAAATGGTTCTAGGGCGAGAATTCGATAGATAATTTCTAGAAGATTCAGGTTTAGAAAAACACTTTGATTGTTGAATGCACACAACTTGGGCAGTTCTTCATTACTACGTTTTAAGTAGTCATCTAATTGTTGTGTGGCAACCTGAGATTTACTTCTAACTATATCCAATGTTTTAAACCATTCATCAATGGTTGCAACCCATGATAAAGGTTTTCCAGTTGGATCTTTGTATTTATAACTAAAAGTGTGTTTTCTATCAATCACCTGTACCAAAGCAGCAAGTAAACACTGCACTTCTTCGCTTTCCATAAATGACTTTGAGCGAGGATTATAAACGGGAATATTATATTTCTGGAATGCAGCAAGATACAATCCGGCGTTGTTTTTTGAGTCTTTAGCACTACGCATCAGCAAAACACACTGGCTAAGATCAGATATGATTCCATCACCTATTAAGTGGTTTTTGATTAAACTGGCAACAGCATCTGGTAAATTACCTGCGTTTTTCTGAGTTATCCAAGAAACAGCAGGGTATGAGCCAGTAATGGAAGATGCTGCATTGACTGGATTTTTACCGGGCGCACGTACCCCAGAAGTTTTCATTTCTGGAAAAGAAGTGATGTAGTCGTTAAAAAAATTAACGATACTAGAGTGAGAACGGTAGTTTTTATCTAGTTGAATTTGTTTAGGAGATACACCGAATGCTGCTAGGCAAGCTTTGTCAAAATTAACCATGCAAGATACATTTCCACCTCGGAAACGGTATAAAGCTTGGTCATCATCCCCCACTACGGTAATACTGTGTGGTGTCTGGTTAGCAAGGGCAAGATATATCTGCTCTTGGATTGGATTAGTGTCTTGGTATTCATCAACGAGTATGTGCAGCAGTGGAAGCTGATTTTGACCATCTCCTTCTAAAAATCGTTTACTAGCAGAAGAGGTTAGGAATTCAAGAAAGCAAGCTTGAAGATGAGCAAAGTCACAACGATATTTATCCCGCAATGCTTGAGTATATTGCTGGTAAAAACCTGCAAGAGTTGCCCAGTTTTCACCAGCCAAAATCATCTTTTGGACATCAACATAATCTTCTACAATATGGTTAAAAAGTGTGACTGCTGCCTTAGCACGCTTCCACTTGTTAGGAGGATATTTTTTGTCTCTCCAATCACGAACAGCATGAGCAAACTGTGTCCAGAAGTTTAAATCTTGATGATCTGCAATTGAAGCATGACGATAAACAAATAGATCCTGTTCTACCTGATCGAGAAGTCGAACATTTTGATATTTCGGATAACGGTATTCTTGGAGGATGTCATTACATAGGCTATGCAATGTCCCTATCCTTATCTCTGCTAAGTCTACGTCTCGAAGACTAGAATCGGCGTTCTGTAATGCTACCAAGTAAGTAGCCAATCTGTCTTCAAGGTTACGCGCTGCCTTTTGAGTGAAGGTGGTTAACAAAATTGAGCGTGGTTTAATCCCATCTACACAAAGCAGTTTTAAGGTGCGTGTAACCAATACCTCACTTTTCCCTGAACCTGGCCCTGCTATCAGCCATAAAGAACCTCCGCTATACTCTACAGCTTCCTTCTGTTTGTTATCCAGGTCATAACCACGAGCATTAGATTGAGCAATACACGAATGAAAGGTAGTTAAGTTAATCATTTATAAGAAAGAGTTTTAGGTTAAACATTAAATAAAGTTCATCCACTAAGCTAGCATTCCGAGTTGAAGTTGTTTTATTGATGTAATGATGCAGTAGTATTTGTGGTTGTCTTAAAAAAGCTAATAGGTCATAACATCTTGCTTAAAATAGTCAGATTCCAGGAATTCGACATAGGATATTTCTTATAACCAAGCTTTCAAATTGCATTTGTAAAGCTTGAGCAGTTATTGGATCATTGAGTAATACACCAGCTTCAATATTGCGCTCATGAGCCGCTTCTGTAAAATTGGCGGAGGTAACAAGTACACGCTGCTTATCTACAACAACACACTTGGCGTGTAAACAAGCTTTTGATTCCACACCCAGCGTCAGCGATCGCGGATCGTGAAACACTTCAGGTAGTCTTTTTCCTGGCCAAATATCTTGACGAAAACTACTGGCAAACTCACGCAGTAAAGTAGATGTTGGCACTTCACTGTTGTGTGGTCGGTTGACGTTAAGAAACATTCGCACATTTAGTTCTGGGGTTAAATCCATTCGTTCTGCCAGCACCATAAATAACTCTCGTGCTTTTTGTTTTTTATCAATAGCAAAGCTAGAAATGAGAACGCTTATTTTGGCAGTGCTAAACAACTCGCGCACAACAACACCAGTGTCACGGCTTTGAGAACCAGAAATTTCTGGGCCAGTCCAAACCAAATCAACGCGATCGCTCACAGCTTGGGATGTACTTCGTTCCTCTGCCAGCAGTCGCAGCGTGTAAGCAATATGCTGAGAATGTACGCCCATAACATTGAGGCGGTTGAGTTCATCAACTATGTCTCGATTTAAAGCCGCAGGGATGTAGTTAGCTACATTGGATATAGAAAAGGGCGGGGAAAGTCTGCCAGTTTCTAAAGCTGCTGCCAAATTAACGAGGGTTGGACGACTGAGGTTGAGAAAACCCATTAAACAAGTACCTGATCTGGAAAGAATTCTGCTCCTAGTCCTTCAACAGTAGCCACAACCAATGCTCTATCGAGAAACTCATTGCGGCGTTCGCAGGAGGTTTCCGCGATCAGTAGGCATCCGTGACAAGCAGATCCGTGTAAAAATCTTTCCTCTTGTACGTTATCTGGTTGATGTTGAGCGCATACTGGATCGTTAGAACAAAGTTTTCCCAACTCTAGGGCAACATTCAAATGTTCTTCAAGTTGATTCCCTACTTGTACAAGTCCCCCTAAAGTCCCCTCAGAACCGGGAGAACCAGTATATAAAAGGATGCCATAACCTGCATCACTGGCATAGATGCGTTCACGAATTGAACTAGCAGCATAACCACACTCCAAAGACACTGCTGTAATCAAGAGGTGTGATAGGGAATGGAGCATAATATAAGGAAGTCCAGGGAAAATGGCTTTTTCAGGGGGAATGCCTTTGCGATCGCGCCAGACATTGAAACCCCTTTCTAATTTTTGCCCCTGTTGTTTAACAGCCTTCCGTTGCTGCCAATCTTTAACAGCTTGTTTGTTGAAGGCAATAAACACCCCTTCGCCTTTATTCTCAATCGCAGGCACCCATTGACGTTCAAAATCCAAATCAGCACGCCGCACATTAATGCTTAAATCATCAATTTCTCCTTCAATATTAGGGATGGATGCCTCAAAACGGGTAAAGCCAACTTGGGCAATCACTTCTCGCAGACGATGCACCAACACTACCTGTTCTATAAATGGCAATAGTGCTGGATTGAAATTGTCTAACTTGCGTTTACTAGCGTAAAACTCGTCATTAGAAGTACCTATTTCTGCTGAACAAGAAAGTAAGGCTTCAATTTCTACTTGTTTGATGGTTTTAGAATCGCTGCTTCTTCCACTTTGACGGCGTTGAATTTCTGCCCAAACCAACTCTGCTCCAAATTTAGTTAAATCAGCATACTTAGGATTTCTTTTCAGATTTTTTTGCACTTCATCTAAGTCTTCCAAATATTCCAAGTCCTGTAAGTAATGGCGATCCACTACTTTTTTCAATTGCTCATCAGCATCTGGTATAGAAATCACGCTGAGGGTTTGAGCAAAATAAGCGTTACTAGCAGAACGTACCAAAAGACGGTTATGTTCTGGTTCGTTGGTTTGGACAATATTACCTGATTTATCTGGGACACAGACCCAACAAGGTTCCTGAGCTTTAGCACCCAGCCAAGGACGATGCCCTTGGCATTGTCCGAAAACTTTGGAATTTTTGGCTTTAGCTATGGAAAGTGGACGACGGGGTTTTTTACAGCCATCACAGCGCACAAAAATTTCTTCAAAGTCATTGCCAGAGCCACCTTCATCTAGCCACAGTTGTCCCCGACAGGTGGTTTTAAAATCATTATGGGCAAAGGCGTACCAGTCTATATCGCTCAGATGTCCATTTATACAAGCTTGCACAAAGCGGACTGGTACGTATGACACGCGCTGTCCTTCAAATTTTGATCCCTCCTTGACTGTTCGCCAATTAGCTAGGGGACGGGTACGGTAATCTTTCCCGTTGAAGCGAATGGTTTGATCGACTTGAGCTACAAACCAAGCAGGAAAAATAAATGCATCCACACCAGTGAGGGGCATGTTAGGGTCTGAAGTCTCTCGTGGGGGGCTAAATAGTTCGATATTCTTAACTTGCAGCATTTCGCAAACTTTATCTTTCAAACGGTCTTCACGAATGGGCTGCATTTCGCCTTTCCAGTAGGTCAATCCCCCAATTACTACCGAGTATTTAGGTAAATCTACCATCGCTCCTGGGCCAAAGGTTGATAAAAGCTGGCTTTGGCGGATTTCTGCTTGTGGTTTTATTTTATTATTTGACTTCTTCATTAGGGATTTCCAAGAAATAAATTATCCAAATCAACAAACCACAGAGACAAGGCAGCGCGGTCTTCTCTACGAGACGCTGCACGATGGGGATTTCCCCCATGAGCGACTGCCGCGCAGAGAACACAGAGAGAGGAGAAATTGAGAGGATTTTTGCGTCAGTTTTGGGATATTTTTTGATTTGTAAGTCCATTAAACTTCTTCCTCTATTTCTAAACCAACAGGGTCACGCACAAAAAGTTTCACTACTGGCTCGACATCCCGCAAGCTGCGTTGGGCTTTGAATTTTTGCCGATCGCTACTTTCTTTGTCTGCCTTGGGGTCAAGGGCATCAAGTAGTAAAGGGGCTGCCATCTCTATTTCATTGCGTTGATATTGTAGGCGTTGGTCTTGCACGGCAATATGTTGCCATGTATCTAAACGGTCTATAACTTGTCGCCGGATTTCTTGACGCAGACTTTCGGCTTCATCGGCTTTTAAGGGGCTATGTCCTTCTGCACGTTTAACGATCGCATCCACCACAAAATCTAAAAGCAGGCGATGTTGGGTAATTTGAGCAGCACCTAGAGGCGCTGTCATCTCTGCATTACCTAATCTGGCAAGGGCAACGGTAACACCTGATAAACCCCGATCGATGGCGCGGGGTGAGAAAGGAGTAACGCTACTTGCTTCCACTGTGCGGTAGAAAGTATCATGCCAGATTTGAAAACGTTCGTAGTGAGAGCGATCGCGCGGTCGGTGAATGTTGAGTAAGGTAACAACTAAACCAGGTTTTTCAGCTTCTCGACCGACGCGGCTGGTGGCTTGGATATATTCAGCAGTGGTTTTCGGCTGTCCTAAAACTACCATCAGCCCTAAGCGGGTGATATCTAGCCCTACGGAAATCATGTTAGTTGCTAGGGCAATATCAACTCTTTCTTTCTCATGAAAAGGTAAAGCTAGACGACGTTTGGTATTAGCAACTTTGTTAGTGCTGATGCGAGAGGTTAACTCTTCTGGTTCATCATCTATTTTGCGATCGCAAAATAAGCTAAACGGTTCTTGGTAGCGACGGCGATCGCCATAATGACTCAGGCGGGAGTTTACCTCATCTTCCACTAAGCGGCGACTACCACCCAATTCCCGCAGGGAATTAAAATAACCTAGCAGTGTCATATAAGGATCAGCAGGATTATGCGGATTTGTTTTTCCGCCAGCATCTTCCCAAGCTTGTTTAGCTGCTCCCAACAGGGCTAAGTATGCTCGTAACAGAACTACTTTAAGGCTGCGTCCTTGGGCTACAACTCCGACATAAAGCCGTCCCGGTGTTTTGGTAATTGGTACGGTTTCGGCAAAAAAGGAGTCGTGGCGATCGGGTCCAGGAGGCGGAAAAATATCTACTTGGCTGTGACTAAACAAAGCTTGAATTTGGCGCTCGGCACGGCGGACTGTAGCAGTGGAGGCAATAATCTTCGGTCGGATAGTTTTATCATTGTGCGTCACACTACACAGAACATCGATAACCGTTTCGTATAATCCCACCATTGTTCCCAGAGGCCCAGAAATCAAGTGCAATTCGTCTTGAATAATCAAATCTGGTGGGGGTAAATTTTTGTCTAAGGCTCGACCTTTGGTTTTAGCATCAGCTGGCCCGGTGAATCCGACTTTTTCATCAAAATGAGTTACCTTGCCAAATAGCGCTCCAGTTTGACCAACCCAAGGCAGATTCGCAAATTTATCAACGGTGGAAATTATGAAGCAAGGAAGCCGTCGATAGATTTGTTCATCTACGGCAATGATGGGTAGGGGGTTATTGCCTTTAAATACACAAGCAGGTTGACCATCTGCGTGTTTTTTGCGGTTGTCGCAGATTACCCGCAGGTCAGTAGGTGCATCGGCTAGTGGTAAAAGTTGAAACGATCGCGCTTTCAATCCCGTGCCACACCAAGGACACCTTTCTAGAGGAATCGGCTTTGGTTTATGAGGATAATGCCGATCAAATTCTTGAGTTCGCGCCCAAGCTGAATTATCTTTGTCGCCTTTTTTACCCATTTTATTGGGTGTGGCACCCTGGCCAACCCACAACCCAATCTCAAAGGGATGCTTACCTAGTCTAGGATTTTGCTGACGTTCTAGTTCTAAGGCACAGACGAGGGTTGCGGCTCTTTCCAATTGGTCTAGGGTCAGAAGGCGTAGAGTGTAGCGCATGAGAACGCTGACACCAGCAGAGTGGATACTAGGATCGCGCAGACGACGCAGCACGAGAGTGAACGCTGCCAACCCTAAATAGGCTTCGGTTTTGCCGCCACCTGTGGGAAAGAACAGCAAATCTACTATTTCTCGATCTGGATGTTCTGGTTGAGCAATGCTCAGGATGTTCAACAGCAGAAAAGCTAGCTGGAAAGGTCGCCACTTCGGTGGTGAAAAGTCTTCAGGGGATTTGTCTGGATTATCGTGAGTTAGGCGTTGTCTTCTAGCAGTTGCTAAGGCTTGGTTAGCAATTTGAAAAGCTTCTAACACCAGAGGATCGTCTAAAGCTTGTAATCCGGCGGCAATGCGTTGCTTAATTCTGCTAGCTGTGGTTAATAATTCACTAGCAATCTTTCCTTGGTGCGGTTCAGTGGGGGCTGCGGCTTGCTGTTGGGCAATCCATTCAGTATATGCAGTCACCATTGGGTAAACCATCTGAGAGATTGTTGCCGCGTCTTTTGCCTTAGCTAATGCTTCCATGCCTAGTTCTAGCCCCGGAATTTCTGCTGGTTCTACTCTGGCCACCTCTGCTGTGGGCATCCAGTTAGTACGAATTTCTTGACAAAGATAATTCGAGCTAAGGATAGTAATAGCAGAAACATTGTGTCCAACAGCATATTCGCAATCGTTGCGGTATTGCAGGCTTGACACCGCTTCGTCCCTGTCTTGGCTGTTTTGCCCCCGCAAGTTAGGGCGGGATACAAAAGCGTCAGCAGTGCGGATGGTAAGGCAGGCTTGAAAAATAAAACTGATGTCGTGCTTTTGGTTGGGATTGTTGCTGCGGTAGTTAACTAAGAATACTGAAACTGAACGCGTACCAACAGGGAGTTTTTGTTGAGGTGATGAAGGTACAGCCCGATTAGACACAAATAACTTTAAGCCGTTGCTGTCTGGAACTTCAATCTGAATTTTTCGTTGATTTCCCAGCAGAGAAATAGGCATACTAATGCAATGAGGAGAGCGTTGCCATAATTCTTGCTTGGCTGACTGGGGATTCTCGCTATCATCTAATTCTGTTTCGCTTTCAAGAAATTGGTAGTCACCCCACTGCACAGTTATATTCAGTTCGGTGGTATTTTCTGGTAGAAGAAAGCTCAAGCCAATGGAAGAAGGAAAGTGAGCTTTACGGGCTGAGGAGGTTTCGGGAGCATTGGCATCTTCATTAGTATCACTGCTACTAAGTTGTTCGAGTGTGTCATCTGCTGTTTCGTCCGATCGCACTTCAACAGGCGCTCCAAAAGGTACTAAAAACCCTGTAAGATACCACTTAGAAGGAGCTTGGGTGAGGATTTCCTCGGCATATTCAACATCATCAGGGGTTGGGCCCACCAAGTCTAGTTGCATGGCGCGGATTAAATGCGATCGCACTTCGGCAGATGTAGTCATAATATTCTCTGGGAATTCATTGGCATAACTGACGTTGAACCTGTTTAGACGGAAGCAGATGGGAAACCAGGAATAGTTAGATTCGTTTCTGTCGCTTTCCGCGTTTTTCCTGCCTTTTTAGTATTCCCTTTTACCTTCCCTTTCTCAGCAGCTTTACCGCCTAAAATTTCAGCTTCGGCGCGTTGCTGGTTGAGTTCGAGTAAACGGGCCAATACTTCGTCGTGAATTTCTTCAGGCCAACGGTAGCGCCAAGGCTTTTTCTTCTGGCGTTTGCTGGTGTTGTCGTCGTTTTCTTCGTCTTCGTAGTCAAGCAGGAAGGTGCATTCTGTGGAAATATCTGTCCAGCCGTAAGCATCAAGGACAGCCCGATCCATTTGGGCGTGGAGTAAGCGTAGTTGTAAAATATCGGAGTGGCGTTCGTCGGGATCGTGGAAGCGGTTGTATGTGTCGGTGAGTCCCTGGTTGTTGCGAACCATTAAGGCGGCGCGGTATTCGTAGTAAGTTTGACCAGCAGTTTCTAGGGTAGGGTTGGTTTCCCAGTTTTCGGGGAAGGGGAAAGTTTCAAAGCAGTCTGTAGGTGTATAAACAGGATCATCTTTCATTGATGAACCGAAAAATAAAGCCCAAATTTCATGTATGCGGGATTGCATCACACACAAGAAACCAATTTTACTATGTGTAAATACAATAATTTTATGGCTGAAAACTATATTAGTTGGTAAAAAAGTAAAACATTTATATTTACTTGTTTGTCCACAAACCAAAACACGCTCTAGAGGAGCAATGGTACGATAAAGCGCTAACTGTTTCTCAGCAAATTGCCACCAGCGTATACGATAAACATCTCTTTTTGATAAATTTCGCTGAGGTTTTACTTTTGTGTCTAAAATCTGCATTAAATCAGGATAATTCCAAGCATCTTCTTCACTCATATCAAAGAAGTTAATCACATAACGTTGATGTGCATGAGTCGGATTAGAATTAACCTCTTCACCCCCAATATAAGGAAAAATAAATTTTGCATTTTCAGATTTTTTTGTAATTAAATTGTGCATTTCTATAATTGGTGTTGCGTCAAGGTTATCATCATCAAAAGTAAACCCCATTCCTAAAACAACGCTACCTTGAAAACTTTTACCAGTATTTTCTATTAACATATTAGGATTTTTATGACCCCCTGCATGAAATAAAAATGCAGAAATCAAATTAACTTGTATTCCATCTAATATTCTTACCCCTTGATACTCTCCTTTAAAAACATGAACAACACTTACGACAACCGCCGCTAAACCCGGCCACTTCATTCGCTTTTGAGCATTGTAAATTATCCCGCCATCTTGACAAATATATCTTAAACCAGTGCTGCGAGTATCACCTTGAGCAATGGTATTTG
This sequence comes from Nostoc sp. 'Peltigera membranacea cyanobiont' 210A, assembly GCF_002246015.1. Lineage (GTDB taxonomy): Bacteria > Cyanobacteriota > Cyanobacteriia > Cyanobacteriales > Nostocaceae > Nostoc. The sequence continues at coordinate 30,426 of NZ_NOLJ01000020.1, read as the reverse complement.
TAGCAATTAATCCAAAACATCCAGACTGGCGTAAAAGGCTAAACGCTCGTCGGAAAAAATGCGCTACCAAATCAGCATTCCCATGAGATTCGGGATTAACAACTTTCAACCAATCCTGATAACCAGAAGCATGAGCATTTATTGTTGTATTCTTGCCGGCAAATGGCGGATTACCAACAATCGCATCAAAACCCGGATTCTCTCTATCAAATACCTCTGGAAATTCAATCTCCCAATTAAACGCCGGAACAGGTTTCTCACCATACCGTAACTCAGCACAAATTCGCCTGACATCTAAATCATCTTCTTGATTTTTCTGCCATTGGTAAAACTTCAACCATGAATTATCCCGCTCATCCTTTCTTGCCTTGTCCTTTTCCTTAGCGAAAAATGAAGCAATAACCAAATCCCCTTTTAGCCGAATATCACACAACTCTGTTTCTATATTGTTGTAAAAATCCCGTTTGGCTGCATAATTATCTTCATCCAAATTGTGAATTCCATTACGATAAAACTTTGCTTTCTCCATTGCTAGATTAAACAAAGTTAAGTTTGGGTCTTTATAAGTTTTGTCTTCATCCCAAGTAAACGTTTTTATTTGCTCAGAAGTTAACCCAACTAAAGAATCTCCCCACTTCAAAGCATGGTCTAAAAAAGTAAAAGGATGAGCCTTCGCCAAAGTCGCCAACCACAGCGATAACTTAGCCAAATTCACTGCAAAAGGGTTTTTATCTACACCATACAAACACCGTTGCGCTACTAACCGCCGCGCATAAAGTAACGGTTCTTCATCAATTGGAATTTCAGGTAATACGTTTTGCTTATTCCACGCTTCAACTAATTTTTCAGCCAACTGACGACAACTTTCGACCAAGAATGCGCCCGAACCCATCGCCAAATCACAAACTTTCAAGTCTAAAATCTGCTCTGGTGTGGGGTTTTCTCCCAAAGCAGATAAAATCGGTCTGAGAGTTTCTTTCACAATCGGCTCAGTCAAAGCACGAGGCGTATAATGAGAACCACTACGCCGCCGTTCTTCCCCAGGTTGCAAATACAGAGAACCCACAGGCATTAAACTCGGCGTTTTCGGTGATACCTTGCGTCCTAAAGCCGCCACTACATCCTCTGCTGTCCTAGCATCCTTTAACTCAGTTAGGGATTTACCAGTAATTTCACAACCTGCAACATCCTTTAAATATTTCGCGCGATCGCTTGCCTTAGTTTTGACAACTTCCTCAACGCTGACAACAACTGTCACTGAAGATTTGGAACCTTTGGGTTTGCTCCAAACACCGATAGCAGAACTACTTGCTCTTTCTACCTCGTAGCCCATAATCGCTTCATAGACGGAACCAATTTGTTCGACATCCAGAGAACGATAAGACAGACGTTCTCCATCCAGTACCAGCAACCCTTGCAATACTCTGTGAATTACGCCATCTGAAACGCGAGGGGGTTCAAGACTTTCTCCTGTTTGATATTCTGTAGACTGGAGACGACCTTCTAAAAACGGATATTCATCTGGGTCAAATAGTTGCCCATGACGAGCAGGTAAATACAAATCAGCATGACCGCCGCCGTCGTAAACGAGACGAAACAGACTCAGCAACCATGCCCAAGCACCATACCGTTGATCCATTGTATCCGGGTAGTTGCCTGCATCTTCTCTCAAGCGCTCGTAAAGTCCACTAACTGAGTAATAGCGTGTATAAACTGCATCTTGAGACATCAGTCCCCGGTCTTCAGCGTAAAGTAAGAATACCAACCGCAGCAAGATGGTAATCAGTCCACCGTAAATATGCTGAGGCGAAGTCGTAGCAATCTCATTCACTAAGCGGCTTTTAGTAGTTGTATCTGCTATTTGGAAGCCGCGCAGTAAATCCCATAATGCCTCTAATACCTGCTCTGCAAGCTTAATAGAGACATCGTTTTGATATTTCCGACTTTTTTCCAGGATTGCAGACAAACGACGCTCGCTAGGGACATTAAACAGTCGGTCAGCCGAGAGCAACATCTCCATTGCACCCAAAATCAGCCGCCCAGATACCTCACACATTGCCTGTACAGGAAAAGTCAGGTGTCCTGATGACTCTCCAAGTGGTGCATAAACCAAACGCAATTCTGTCCCATTGCACAATAGCCCAGTATAAACTTTTGTTTCTTTTAAAAGGCGCTCAAATTTAGACTGGGGGCTGGCGTGCCAACCAGTCGATTTACTATCCTCCGCGCCTGCATTGTCAAGTTCAGTACCATCAGAAAGCACCTGTACCAGCATCATCCAGTTGCCATTAGGGTCGGGTACAGCATACGTGGGTGTCAAAACTTCGTTGTAATCTAGGAGTGCGATCGCTAATGACTCTGGACTGACAACTAAATCTTCTGGTTGCCAACCTAAAACATTGATAGCAAAAGCAGGAAAGTCGTCAATTCCAAAAGTTTCCTTGCTATCACCGGGCAGAGGTTCACGTCTGGCAACTGTAGCGAGTGTTTGTTGCAGTTCCACCACATTGCGGTTAACCACAGCTTGGGCTGCTGACAATGCAGGGGGAGATACCACCAACCCCACAGGCTGGAGAAAGCCTAACCATTCTTTATGTAAGCGAATTTCTGGATCGTTTGCCATTGTTTACACTCCCTCTAGCCGGAAATCGGCCATAGATAAATTACGCCGACTGGCTCAATCCGCACTGCTTTTACTTTGTAGGCGGCTTCAATTCGGGCTGGTTCTGAAATTAGTTCGGTTGCGATCGCTTGAAGGCGTTTTTCCCAATGGCGACGGTCTGCATCCAATTGGCGCTGTTCTTCTATGAATGGAAGAGACAACTGCACTGCCTTAGATTCTTCTTGGCACTTGAGAATTCGCGTCTGTTGTTCTTCGAGAATCTTCTTCATCTCAGCAGCTTCTTTAGTACCCCGATTGGCCAGGTTTTTCTCAGCCCTCTCAGCTAAAGCTGTGGCGTGGCGTTCCAGATGAGGAATTAATTCTGCTACATCTTGGGCAGCACTTTTTTTCAATCGCTCTTTTACCGCTTCGGCAACTTCCAGCAAGTGAGGGGAAGCTAGGGAATTTTCCAGTAATTCCAGTACGTTGTCTTTCTCGCCTTCTCTTAAACGCTGAAGTTTCTTGCGTCCCCGACTGGTTGGGTCTGACCACTCTGCTGCGACTGCAATTACCTGATCGTGCAAACGAGAAGCCCGTTCACCATACAGAGCCAGGCGTCCCAGTGCAATCACTTTTGGCATTGGGTCATTAGTCAGACAAACACAAGCACGAGTTAATTCATCATGCAAGAAACCCTGAGCTAAAAACCTGCTCAGTAGACGCTGGACAATTCTGTGTTCTAAATGCAGATGAACTACATCCCCATCTAAAGACCCAGGATCTCGAAAGACTACAGGACGAATCGGTGCTTCTTTTCGCCATTCCCAAGGTTTTTGTCCGATTTTCCGAGGTGTTCTCAGGGTATCAAGTGTAGTTGACCATGTTGGATCTGCACCAGTACGCTGATCGAGAGCTGGAATTGTCCAACGCGCAGTTACAGGATTGTTAGCAACCTCATTCACATCTACAGGGGCAAGTGTTGGGACTCCCAGAATTTCTAAAGAAGCAGAGATGGCATTACGGAAGTGATTGTCATCTAGTCCCAACCATTTCCGCGATGCTTGCAACATTTCTTGTAAATTCTCTACTTGTTTAGTCAAATCCTGTTGGCGGAGTCTGGCTTGCTCCAGTTCTTCATTAATTACTTCTGTATTTACTGTTTCCTGGTTAAGTAGTTCTGCCTGATTAATCGAATCGGCAAGATTATTTACTTCTTGGTGGCGAATACCATTAGCGAGTAAGCGCGACACATTTCTTTCAACTACTGGTGCAAGGCTGCCAAGTTCTTGTTGAATCGTCACTGTTTTCCGCACCAGTACATCTAATACTTTGTCTTCTGTGCGTTGTGGTAAGACAAAGTAATAGCAATGGACAACAGGCGATCGCTGTAATTTGCGGTCAATCCGTCCATTGCGCTGTTCCATCCTCGATGGGTTCCACGGCACATCAAAGTGAAACAAGTCAGCACAGTTGTTTTGCAGATTTACCCCTTCTCGTGCTGCATCTGTGGCAATCAGGATTCGCAGGGGATGACGTGCCGGGTCAGCGTTAAATGCACTTTTAATAGCTTCGCGGCGTTCTTCTCCAATGCCCCCGTGAAATACATCTATGCGTTCATGTTCACGGTTAGAATTAGCGATCGCACTTTGTAATTGCTGTTGTAAATAACGTTTAGTATCTGTATATTCTGTAAAGATAATTACTCGCCGTTCTAACCAAGCAGCATTCGGCTGACCCAGATCGGGACAAAGATTTTGGCGAATCCACTCCACCAGTTGTTGAATCCTCGGATCTGGTTGGTAGCGAGAGGAATTAGCTACATCTGCCATTTCATCTAGAATTGCTAATTCACGCGCTGTTTGTCCGGCAGCTTGCATACTAGCTGCTGCCATCTGAGCATCTTCTTCTGCTTGTACTTCCTCTTCAGAGAATTCAGCCCGTTCGTCATCTGCACCAGGGGATTCAAACAGCAAGGGGAGACTGGCTTGATGTGTGAAGGGGCGGTGAGCCGCTTGCTTTTCCACCCCCGTCCGATGCACCTTTAAAGTCCGAGCAAATGCCTCTATGGAAGACAAAAGACGCTTTTGTAGGGAAGTGATTACTAACATCGCCGTAGTCTGGGTAGACTTCGCTGCATCTTTGAGTTTTTCCTCACGCAGATTGCGATATTGTTGCAGCAATCGGGATAATTTGAGTTCGGGCGCGTCTTCTGGCAGATTATCAATAACTATAGGAAGAACGTAACGTTGGGGAAACTCTTCTCCGATCTCTCGTAAATCTTGTTTTAAGCGCCGCACCATTACAGTGTCCAGCAACTTGCGATTACGAACAGGTACTCCTCGGCAGAAACGCTGGGGGTCGAGAATTTCTAGTAAGGCAGCAAAGCTGTTGGAGTGCCCATTGTGGGGAGTGGCAGACAAAAACAGCTTGTGTTCAAAACGCGGTGCTAAATCTCGAACAGTTTTGGTAAGTTGGGAATCAACGGCATACTTTGCACCACTCGCAGGTGCAGCATTATGAGCTTCATCAAGGATGAGCATGGAAGCAGCTGCAAAATCACCAAGCCAGTCCCGTAATGGTGCGGCATAGGTTTCATCTCGTAGCAAGGCATGGGAAATAATGAACCTAGTGTGTGTCATCCAAGGGTTAATTCCATAACCCCGTTCTTGACGACGCGCAGCTATAAACTCACGGTCAAGAATCATAAATGTGAGTCCAAAGCGGCTCTCCATTTCTTCTTGCCACTGCCTTACCACTGATGGCGGACACGAGATAACGACTCGTCTAACCTTTTGCCGCATCAGCATCTCACGCAGTATCAGCCCTGCTTCAATTGTCTTGCCCAAACCGACATCATCCGCAATAAATAAACCGACTCTCGGCATCAGCAAAGCTTTACGCAGTGGTTCTAGCTGATACGCTTTGACTTCTATACCTGCCCGGTAAGGCGCTTGAAAAAGCTTGGCATCTGTGGAGGTTACGCAATTCCACCGTAATGTGTGCAAATAAGCAGAAAACAGGCGCGGATTATCAAAACCTCGATTCGCTATCGATTCCCATGATGTCGCCCCTACGATTTTCGCATCTATTTCCCGTTCCCATAGGACTTCTAGAGATTCTCCTAACGCATCATCTTCTAAACAAGAAAGACTAACTTTAGTGTCTTGCTCTGGAGACGGTTTCGACACAACTTCTTCTACAAGATACTGCCGCGATCGCACGCGCACAATCTGTCCAGTTACAATGTCAGTCACTCGTGTCTTCCCCCTTGTAACTGGACTGGTATTATCCCTCCTCTAATCATGAAAAACTCACTCCCCTAAACCCTAATGCCTGGTTAGCTTGGAGTGCTAATCTACAACCATCTTTTTGAAAGTTGCGTTGCAGGTATAAAATAGCTTTTAATCTATTTGTTCTTTAGCACCTGCTACATCTTAATGATGTTATTTTATATACGTCTATAGCAAGTGGCTATTTTCAGCAGAAAACTTTGTAATTCCTAAATGAAGAGAGTCTAAAAAGTATAATCTACCTAATATCACATAGACAATTATTGGATTAAAATTAAATAGTAATCTATTACTCAGTAATATCACTTAAAATATTTAGGCTGAATTGCGTATACTTAAAGTAACCTGATAAACTAGCATTATTTAACCACTGTCAACCAACATCAAGAATTGCTCACAGAGATGGAAGCCCTCAAGTAGTTCTTGATAGAGAAAGTACCCTTGAGGGTACTGTGAATGGCTGCCATTCGTTTCTAGGATATTTTATAGAAGTTTTTTTCAGTGGCCACAGCGATGTCTTCTATTGAGGACAACAAAATAATTGTTTGGCGATCGCAAAAAGACGAGCGAATCAGTGTAAATTCAGAAATTCTTGAAATTAATAAAAATACTAACTTGCAGGATGATATAACCCCGTATTTTCGTTAAATTCCCATCCCATACCCGATTTATCCTTGCCCTTGCACCATGCCACAAAAAGCGGTGGGTGTAGCTTATTTCGCTGCTCGTGTATAGTTTCTACGCTTACACCAAGTCTTGAAGCTAAACCTTCTTCCGTTAATGGTTGCATTCGGGGAGTATGCACTTTGAAGGATGAATTGTTGTTGTACGATTTATTGCCCCGCCTCGGTTGGTTGTTGAGATGATTTTGAATTTTAATAATCGCCTCGGTAAACTGTGTCATTCGGGCTGTTATCCCCTCAATTTTTTCTGATAAATCGGCGAGATTATGGATTGCTGTGGTTTCGTTGCTATTAGATTCACTTGAAAACTGTGACTCGAGCTTATCAAGTCGTGAGCAAATAGCTAATATCGTTTCATTCGTCAGACCGGCGTTACTATTTTTACCAGCAACTAAGTACTCCTCAACACTTGCCTTAATCTTAGAGTCCAAGCGTTTATCTAAATTATCGCCACCAATTGCATCAAGGTTATCTATATCATCTAGGTAGAGTTCGATAAATTGGGTCAGCGTGGCTGTTGCCGTCGTCCCTTTCGACTTACAACGGGCAATAAACTGCTCCCACATCTTTTGGTCGCAGTTAAAAGATGCCAGTTTCTTGTTTTTCCCTGTTTGGCTCATGTCTAGGTAATGTCTAGGTAAATCTGGACTGGACACGACTGAGTGAGCGTGTCATCCCGAAAAGATAACTACCTTGACACTATCATTTTCGAGCGCATGAGTGCGCCCGCCGGAGACGATGGTCTCCGACCGACCGGAGGTCATCGCCTCTACCAAAAAGCAGTCAGATTACTACTGTCTGCAACAGTTAGTTAGCCACTGTTGGAGTTGTTCAGGAGTCGTTGGCGCACGCACAATTTGAGCAAAGCCTGTTATCGCTTTTGTAGCCAAATCAGGGGGTGACTTCCTGGCTAACGCATCCATTTAGTCAATCATATCTGCCAACAAATTTGTCATCTCTGACTGACCTTGTTTGCGGTTATCGTCATACTGGATTAATACATCCAGCTTGACATGACGGCTGACTTTTTGCGTCTTTCGCACATCCCCTTGGGTTGCTTCCAAAAGAGTTGTAATCCCACTGTGGCGGATGCGGTGGGGTGACATTAACTTTTTTACACCAGCTGCATCAAAATAATTGACAACAATTTTACGGATGCCGTCCCCAGTGAGGCGATGCCCTTTGCTGCGGTTATCAAGGGCGATAAATAAGGGTGAGGAGGCGGTGATATTGCCCCGGACTTGCAACCAATCACAGATAGCATTAACTGTTGCTACTGATAGTTTTACCCATTCATCATTCGTACCTTGCCCTTTTCCCAAAATCCGCAATCTGCTTTCGTGTGGGTCGAAGTCTTTAATATTTAATTGACTCACCTCATTACGTCGCAGTAAATTTTCCCACAACAGCCGCAACAGCGCATAATCTCTTTGGCCGTGAACAGTTGAGCGCTCAATTAGCTCGACTACACTGGCGATGGTTTGGGCATCCACCCCAGAGGTATCTCGATACGCTTTTACCTTTTCCAACTCTACATCTTCTAGCGTGTAGCTGCACACACCTAACTTGCGGGCAAACTTCACTAACGATTTAATGCTGCTGAGACGACGGTTAACCGTTGCTTCCTTCAACCCTATAGCCAGTAGCTTGGCCTTATATTTCAACACCACCGCCACCGCCCGTTTCTCGGTCAGGTGCAGAAATTCCAACACGCTGTCAACATTTGGCTCAATACCAGTCATCGCCACAAAAAATTTCCGCAAATCTTTCTGGTATTCGCGCCGGGTGCTGGGTGCGCGAATATTGGCGAGCATCAAAGCAATGACATCCTGTTCATCCTCTGTTGCGGCAAAATACCGCTCAATTGGGGCTTTGAGAGATTTTTTTAATGACTCTACCGCCGAGTCAAATCCGGTATCATCGTTTGCTTTTGGGGATGCCCGTCTGGGAGAATATGGAGTATCAGACATAGCATTGGGCGCGAAAATGGTAATTTTCGATATCAAATCTATTCTCTCTCGATTTGCCGTGCCTGACTCACTTTGGCGCGATAAATCTTCCATTAGACGTTCACAATCGCAATGTTGCTAAATATACTGCTATGGTATTAGTACTATTCGCTTGTTACCCAACACTTGACTGTACTACGTTATGTATTTTTACTGAATTATGATAGATGCGAAAATTAAACCATCCCAGTGGTTGGAATGGTTTAAGGGAATTATCAATTTTTCTTACTGATCCTTTTGCTTATAGGAGGCAACCAATTGTTGTTGGCGACAATTCAGGCATTCCTTTTAACTTGATAGTTTCGGCGACTTGGTTGTTATTTTGGCGTAATGAAAAGATAGGATTGCCCGTTAGCTTGATTTGAGCTTGATGCTATTAGGGTTGAGCTTCCAAGATCCGACCTATACTTCTTGGCGATAGTGCTGGCAACCCCCTGCGAGTAGCTTCTTCAGCAACTTGCATATGGTAATGGTGCTTTGAACGACTGGGTTTTCGGTTCTTGCTCCATTCGCTGATTTCGACAATTTTGCTCGCCTCTGCGCTCTTGCACTTCTTAGGTCTGCCTGCGTTCACACCTAATACATTATTTATCTTTGCGATCGCATCTTCCAAGGTTTCCGATGTTATGGTACAAGATGTCCACTTTTTCTTCCAGTTTGTTACTGTTTGCTTCGCTATACCAAGTTTTTTTACTATATTTTTATGATTTTCCCCACGATTAAGTTCTAGCAGGATGTTTGCTCTCTTGATCATTTCATCGCTGCCGGTGGCTGCTATATTCTCTAATACTTGCTTTTCAATAGGATTCAATACTTGAATATGAGGCATTTTAGTATTTACCCCGCTTAAACCTACAATTTTGCCAAATCGAATGAAGCCTGATATACTTTTTTTGTAGAGTTCATTTTTCCTAAAGATTCACTCAAAGCCCTGCTGCAAACAGGGCTTTGAGGAAAAAACAACCCCACCTGTTACTAAAACAGGACGGAACTTTGTTTTGTCAATTTAGTTATCTAGAGCCATCATATCATGAATTTACCCAGTTTGACAAATCTATCTTTAGATAGATGCTTTTTTTTAAATGCTAGTGCGCTAAATATCTCTTCAGTCGTATTGGTTTTCAATGGGTTGGGAATAATAGTTTACTGCGCGAGAAAATTCTCTCCCTTGAGTTTTTCTGGTAGTTAATCCTTTGCTATTTACAAGATTTAATTATTTTTTCAACTTGTCACTTTTTCCAAGGGATGAAAGTGCTATAAGTCTTGCTGGTTAAGATTTTTCTGCTTTCTGCTTAGGTTTTTCAAGATGGAACCTATCTTTTGAATGACAATTTGTGATCCGGAGTATCAATAATGTTTGAGGTGCAGAATCCGGCAATTGTATATATTTCTCCTGCGGAGTTGGTTATTCATCCGAAGCTGATAGAAATATATGGTGAGAATGAGGAACGTCCTGCTTTAGAAAAAAGTATCTCTGAAAAAGGGATTCTTGAATCTTTAAAAGTATCTGCACGTACTGGTGTAAATATCGTCTTGGCAGGTAAGTGTCGCTTGCAGATAGCTCGCAAGCTCTTAATTTCCTCTGTGAAAGTGGAATTTGTTGAGTCTGGTTCGCCTGAAGAAGATTTGAAACTAGTGCTTGACTTTAATCTCCACCGGGAAGGTGGGAAGACTCATTACCAGAAATTTCACGAGGGGCAGTACTGGGAGAGCGTACTTCGTCCCCAAGCGAAAGAAAGACAGCGCCAAAGCGCTCGTCGTTTGAATCAATCGAATGATTCAAATTTGAATCATTCGGTAACTGAGAGTAAGTTTCAATTAGGGAAGGGCAAGCGAGTGATTCAGGAGGTCTCGGAGAATCTAAATATAAGTGTTGGTAGTTATCACAAGGGTAAGAAAGTTTTTGAATTAATTTCTCAATTACGAGAACTGGAAAAATTTAAGGCAGTTGTTGCACTGGAGATGGAATTTAACCGGAGTATTGATGCAGCATACAAGTTTGTTTGCAATCAAGATATCTGTTACCAGGTAATAGACCTTCTGGAGGCTACGGAGATAGGTAGTATAGGCGATGGTATTGCTTGGATGCTGAATGGCGATCGCAATCCGTTTCGACGTTTCCAGCTTGACCAAGTATATCAATTCAAGAAGAGACTGCGGCCCGAATTGGAAATTGTGGGACGGGTTATTGATATAACTAATGAGTTTGTTGTGTTTGGATTGAGGAATTTAGGGAATATGAGCCTAGAAATTGTGAATCTACGTCCGCGACAAATTGATGCAGAATTGCAGGATGAACCATCTGCGTCACAAAGGAAGAGAATATTTCACTTAATGCAAAAGTTTAGTGATGTTTTCCCAGTTCAGGTGTCTTTAGCGGAGTTGTTAAAACTCCCAAATTTAACTGATAAAGAAGAGGTTTTATTGCGGATGTATGAGTCTGACGTATTTGAAAAAACTTGGGAAGATTATAAGACCCAAATGAAAGCAATGGAAGTATCTACAAATAGAAAAAAGGATAAGATTTGTGCTGCATAGGTAGCTGTAAGCAGTTAATCTAGCAGAGAATTTATCCCACAATTTAACATTACTTACTAGATTAGCATCTCAATACTAATTGCAATACGAGTTCACTGTTTTAAGTGCTGAACTCGTATCAAGATATTTGACTGTTTTTTGTTTTTTAACTCGGTGGTGGAGTATGAGTAATTTCATCTTCACCAGTTCTACTAATAAGAGCCAATGTGGGGTGACGCTTGTGGGTGTTACTAGCTTTGCATTGTTATCTCAAAACTCTTTTGTCGATTTAGTGATAACTTCGCTCAAACTGTCTCATTTAAATAATAACCAAAAAAAAGTTGGGTAGTCGCATTGTTGTTGGTGAAGCGTGTTGGACTAAATCTTAGCCTAAGCCTACGTATGTCTAAGCCTAAACAAGTATAAACCTCTGTTTGCTTTCAACCACGAGACGATTACCAGTCGCCTCCAACAAGCGGATAACCAACCGCTTAAGTCAAAATAAAATTTCAAATTTAGGCTAACACATTTTGACCAACAGCGAGACTACCTGATGCACAAAAATCATCAGGACAGTCACTCATGTACCAAGAAAGTTTCTCTTCAGATGTCGAGAACAAGCCCCAATTAAGCCTTTCACAGCCTTCAAAAAAGAAAATCAAACCCCACCTGCCCGCCGAATCCGTGGGCAAACGCTACGTAGAACGCTTTTGGCATCCATTTGGGGCGATAGTTGCACCTTCTTTAGTAGAAGGTGCAAAACCAGCATGGCGCACTATCGATTATTACCTGCAACCCTCCCAACTGTGGAACCTGCACCAAGACAAGTCGAAACTAGTAGGTCTGCGCTTTAACGACACAACACGTTACGCCACAATCGATTTAGACTTACAAGGCGACTACCATAACATTGAATCCATAAATCGCATCAAAGCGGTGCTAGAGGACATCGGCATAGTCGATATCATCATCCTCCAGTCAAGCTTTAGTGGCGGTTATCACCTAATCCTAAGCTTCGCATCCCCCCTACCCACCTTTCCCCTAGCCTGCGCCCTAGAGATTACCTTAAGAAACGCAAGCTTTATCCTGCGCCAAGGACACCTAGAAATCTTCCCCAATACCAAACCATATAGTGCCAAACAAATAACCAACTACAAAGCCATCCGTTGCCCCATGCAACCAGGTAGCGGTTCATTTTTACTGAATGATGACCTACAACCAATTAGTGACTCAGTTTCTATCTTCCTCGATTATTGCGATCGCGCGGCCAATCGGCAAGATTTAACCAAACTAAAACGGGTAGCGAACAAAGCCAAAAAACAAATTTCACGGGAGAGATATCGCAAGCAAGAATCTGCTGACGTTGCACAGTGGCGTGCCAACTGGGAAGAAATCATCACCACAGGCTGGACAGGAAAAGGACAAACAAACACCCTCCTACAAATCTTTGTAGGCTACGGAATCGTCTTTTTAGACTTAGAGAGTGATAAATTAGTCGAATTTTGCCTTACTACCGCAATTAATGCCCCCGGCTACAGCCAATATTGCCGACACCAACACGAAATCGAAGCTAGAGTGCGGCATTGGGTAGAATCCACAATTCGCAACAAATGGTACAGCGCCTACATTAGCTATCCCGAAAGGTTGTTAGGTACATTCGCCAACACATTTGCAGAAGCCATAGCAGGGATTGGAAGCATCCATAAACGCAAAGACAATGTAATCCCATTTGACCGTCGCCAGCAGATGAACTGGGAAAGCAGTCAACAAGCCCAACGACGCATCCAGATAGTAGTAAGAGCAATAGAGTGGGATAGAGGCTTACCAGCAGGGGCTACTGAACGAGCGAAAGCGATACGTACTGAGTACAAACGCCGCTTTCACAAAACTATCTCACAAGAGACACTACAAAAGCACTTGCATTTGTGGCATCCTACGCGCTACATCTTAGACCCGTGGGCAGAAAATAGCTTAAACCCTTATCAATCAAGCAATGACGGGCAATTTGATAGTTTTGAAAACTCATTTGCAAAACAGAGTGCTGAAAACCCTTACCAAAAGCAAAATGACGGTCATTTTTACTATATGAAGGTTTTTTGTAAATGCTTATCTCCTGCTGCCGATGCCCCTACAGGGCAGTTGGCAGTCGCAAGTTTTGAAGAAGTTGCTATGTCTGAACGAGAATTATTTGTACTACTGGTACAAGATGAATCTGAGGAAATTAAGATTAATTCCGAAGAATTGAATTTATTGCAACCAGAGGATCTGTCTTTAACTTCAGGTGTCAATAATTCTGATAATTCATCAGTTTCTTCAAATATCATACAACTGGATAAAAACGTTAATCAAAGTAATTCAGATAAGGATTTTAAATACCTTTCTAACCGCAGCACGGCTGAAAATTACAATAACAAAAACTTATTAATCAATTCTGTCAGTATTCCACCTACTGCATCTACACCTGCAATTGTGCTGCCTGAAGCGTTACAAAAAGCCGAAGTTAGCGAGCAAAGTACATCTTCAGGCGATTCAGCAACAACTCTCGCTTTGTCAGAACTGAAGAATCTGACTAAGTTGCGACTCCAAGCAGCATCTTACGCCAAACGTGTAGCTAGAGAGTACTGCCTGATTGCACGATGCTTAATTGGGGGCAAGGAACGGGAAAGACTGGAGCAGAGTGCCAAAATGCAATTTTATCTCGATTCAGGTAACAAAACTCTAATTGCAGAAGCCAATGAGTGGGCGGCTGTCAATCCTGGATGCCTACCATTTTCGTTGGAGTTAGCGTTTTAAGAAGGTGAAACGTGATGACATCAGAGGCTGCTATTAATTTGGGGCGTAGAGTCACGCAACACATCAGCTGTCTATTGAATGATTATTGATGCAAATGAAATGATGATTTTCCTAGAAGAAATTGGCATCACCGCGCCAAAACGGGAAAATTGTACGCTAAGACTAAAAGCCTTCCCCCATAAGCATCTTAGCTACCCATTTTTCAATAACACCCGTAAGTGAGATTGAGCCGAGATAGGTTCATTTATTTTTGCTTGCTAGCATTTATTGTCCAGTAATGGCGAAGAGTGTCACTTACCAAAAAACTAAATTGGTCAAAATCTCCATTTCGTCACTCCGCGCAACTTTCCCGTGTTTCTGGTATCCATTTTCCACCAAGAAATGCCCATCCACTGGGCATAGGTTCTTTGTTATTCTTCCACCTATGTACAATCTCGATTCCGACTCCCTTCATTTTTGCAAACTGAACGCTAGAAAGCCCTCCGTTGTTTCCGGCAGCATCCCTAGTCATTTTTTCTAAAGCTTGGTCGCTCATATTAAAATCTCCATTTCGTCACTTTAAATTTTGCAAAATCCATAACCTGGATGCCATCCAGCAGCAATGGCTTCTTGATTTTTTGTGTGGCTTATATCAAATTGCACTTTGATAAATTGTTTACCAGTATCCATGTCATGGTGCAAGGCATAGGGTAGATCCGCAGCTTCTGCCCATCCTATTTCTCTTAATATTCGGTGATCGTTGATAATTTTTACGGTTAGCACACGGTTTAAAAATTTGTATGGTAGGTGTCTTGCCATTGCAAACCCTAATTCTTTTGCTTCTGGGGTAGGATCACAAATCCTTTTGCCCTGTTTATCCTCTCCAATTCCTAAAAATGAATCTTCATAAGCATAGAAAAGACTGTCTGGGGGACTATAACCTGCTTCTCTTGCTTCAGGAGCTACCCAGCAACCAACTTCTAATGTGGGTATTTTATATAATTGGTCGTATTTTGGGAGCCACCTTTGGTAAGGAAGAAAGCACCATCTATTTTGGCTTTCTAGCGCGTTAATACATCTACATACAAGCAATTCTCAAAATGGTTATTACCTTTTGCAATATCGTCAGATAAAGGGATGGCGCTTGTAGGAGCGTTGATTGATGAGATGCGCTTGCGCCAAATTATTATTCCAGCTATTTCTACGGTAGAACGTTTAGCTTGGGAGGTCAGACATCGCGCTCAAAAATTAGTATGTCTTGAGTTGACTAAAAATTTGACAACATTACAAAAGACAACGCTAGATAAGTTATTAATTGTAGAGCCTGATAAAAAACTGACTGATTTAATTTGGCTACGTCAACCACCAGGTCAGGCTAATCCAAGAAACTTTTTAAAAGTCGTGGAACGACTGGAGTTTATTCGCCATCTCAATCTCGACTCTGGATGTTTGAAACGAGTACACCAAAATCGTTTACTACAATTCACTCGAACTGGTGCAAAGTCTACACCTGCTCATTTATCAAGGTTGGATGAATTGAGACGCTATGCTATTTTAGTTGCTTTTCTCATTGAATGGAGTGCGTCATTAGTCGATTATGCCATAGAAATGCACGATAAAATGATGGGGAAATTGTTTAACAAGAGTGAGCATCAGCACGGCGATAAATTTCAACGCGATGGCAAAGCCATTAATGAGAAAGTCCGATTGTATGCTCAAGTAGGTAAGGCGTTGATTGCTGCTAGAGATGAGTCAATTGATGCTTATGAAGCGATTGAATCAGTCTTAAATTGGGAAAAGTTTATTAGTAGTGTTGTCGAAGCTGAAAAGCTAGCCAGACCAGCAGATTTTGATTATCTTGAACTGCTTGATAATCGTTATTCACAATTGAGAAGGTATACACCAAAATTGTTGTCAGCGTTTGAATTTAAAGCTACTGGAGCCAGTTTACCGATTCTAAAAGCTTTGTCAGTCATTAAAGAATTAAATATATCTGGTGGTCGAAAAGTACCGGAATCTGCGGATATTAGTTTCGTTAAACCTCGTTGGTTAAAACACGTAGTTAAGGGCGATACTATTGATCGTCACTACTATGAGATGTGTGCTTTGGCTGAATTACGCAGTGGCTTGCGTTCTGGGGATATTTGGGTAGCAGGCTCGAAGCAGTTCCAAGATTTTGAGGACTATCTATTAGCAGATAATGCATGGCAATCAATGTGTTCTTCTCAAACGATACCTGTGGCAGTAACGACAGATTTCACTACTTATATTGAACAACGCTCACTTGAATTGTCTGAACAATTAGCGCTTGTTTCTTCTTTAATGGCAGAAAAGAAACTGGTTGATGTCAGGATAGAGAACGAACAGTTAATTATCACTCCTCTTACCAATGCTGTCCCAAAGGAGGTTGATGGATTTAGCAGAACAGTTCATAGTTTACTGCCAAGAATTAAGTTGACTGATTTGTTAGTAGAAGTTGATTCTTGGACGCAATTTACGAAACATTTTACGCATTTACATTCAGGAGAACAAGTATCTGATAAGGTTGTTTTGTTAAGTGTCTTACTTGCTGATGGGATTAATTTAGGTTTAACACGAATGGCAGACGCAACTCAAGGGATGTCCTTTGAGCGTTTAGCTTGGGTGGCAGATTGGTATATTCGTGATGAAACTTATTCCAAAGCAATGGCTGAGGTGGTAAATTTCCATACACAAGTGCCTTTTGCTGCTTATTGGGGTGATGGAACAACATCTTCTTCTGATGGACAACGGTTCAAAGCGGCTGGACATCGTAGTTTTAATGAAGAGATCAATGCCAAATATGGTAAAGATAGAAGCGTGATTTTTTACACGCATATTTCCGACCAGTATGCTCCGTTTCACGTTAAGGTAATTAACGCCACGATTAGGGATGCAACTCACGTTTTGGATGGTTTGTTGTATCACGAGAGTGATTTACAGATTCAGGAGCATTATACGGATACAAGTGGCTATACCGAGCATGTCTTCGCAATGTGCCACCTGCTGGGATTTAGATTTGCACCTCGAATGCGCGATTTACCTGATAAGAAATTGTATACTTTTGAACCTAGTTCTCCTGATTCGCCTTTGGCACCCCTCCTCGGTGACAAGATTAATGTGAAATTAATTCAGGAATCTTGGGATGAAATTCTACGCCTTGCTAGTTCAATTCGGACGGGGACGGTGACTGCTTCTTTGATGTTAAGAAAATTAGCTTCTTATCCTCGGCAGAATCGTTTAGCTTTAGCTTTGCGGGAGTTGGGAAGGATTGAGCGAACTGTGTTTACCTTGGAATGGTTGCAGAGTCCAGAACTGCGGCGACGGGCGACGGCTGGTCTAAACAAGGGTGAGGCGAAACATACTCTGAAAAGAGCGGTGTTTTTTAATCGGCTGGGGGAATTGCGCGATCGCTCTTATGAAGACCAGTTTTATCGGGCCAGTGGGTTGAATTTGGTGATTGCTGCGATCGTTCTTTGGAATACGGTGTATTTAGAAAAAGCCGTTGATTATTTGAAACAAGAAGGAATGGATATTCCTGAAGAATACTTACAACATTTGTCGCCCTTGGGGTGGGAGCATATCAATCTTACTGGCGATTATGTTTGGAATTTGAAACAAGCGACCAGTTTTGACAAGTTGCGTCCTTTGCGGGTGAAGGAAAATAAGTATCGCTGAAACGCTTAGGTGATAATGGTTTCAGCCTTAGCGTACAATTTTCCCGTTTTGGCACGGTGATGCCAAATTCTGGTATATTTATCAGGTACTGGGTAAGCCCCCTTCAGGTAAGACATTATCGATGCTGAGTACCCACGGTATACCTTTGTCAATTGGAGAACTGACAGTAATTTTAGGTCTATTGGCAAACTGTTTTAAGCGATCGGCAAATTGGGGAACAGTTTTCATGATATTGCGATAACTTTCCATATTATTACAAATCAGGATCAACGTCAAAACGCCACTATTGATTTGGAAATACCAATGACAACTCGATAACAAAATTCGTGTCATGCGATCGCACGCTAAAAAAAAGCTTTTTTTCGTTGCTTCTTGGAGAGCGATTTTTTTCGGGGGAGATGGGCAAGAATTAACCAAGGGGTTTAAACATTAATCATCCCAAAGCCCGTGAAACTTGGTAGACGCAAGTTCGGTGTAACGAACAGTATGCTGAATATTTTTATGCCCCAAGTAACTCTGAATTGTGCGGGTATCAATGCCTCAATTCGCTAAATAATAACCTGTTCCATGCCGCAGCATATGAGCATGAACTCGAATTGGCAAACCAGCTAATTCACCAGCCCGCTCAACAATGCCGGCGATCGTATCATGTGCCAACGGGCCACGTCGAAAAGACTGGAAAATGTAGGGACTAACAGGATAATCTCGTTGCAGCTGACGAAGAGAGCGAATCTCCAGACCGGAAAGTGGTTGAACCGAGGGCGTACCTTTTTTGACTCGCTTCACGTAAATTGTGCCACCATTCCAATCTATTTGCTCCCATCGCAAAGATGCTACCTCTGCCACTCGCAATCCGTGACGGTAGATCAACAGAATTAGGGTTGAATCTCGGTGAGCGTGGCGACCCTTGAATTTTTTGATAGCTAACCGCACTTTTCTGACTGGTGCTGAGTATGATTCACACACTCAGTTTACTGAAGGTTTTGATCCTGATGAGGTAGGGGCAGAATTACAGGATGAAGATGATGACTATGAAGATGAGAATGATGAAGACTACGAAGACGAAGAAGATGAAGAATACGAATAGAAGGCTTGTCCATTAAAAAATTATTGGACATCCATAGGATAATAGTAACTTTTCTAACTTTTCTGCACCACTAAGCGTCGTTCGAGTCGACCCATTGCGTTGGTAATTTCGTCCCACTTTCGCGCATACGTTATTCGGAACCATCCGCCGGCAAGATAGAAGTTCAATACTCCCGGATAGACAGCTACCCCGGTGTCGTGGAGCAGTCGACGGAAGCAGAGGTAAGAGTCGTCGAACTCGGGAAAGAGTGCGGCAGCGTTAATCGAGCGCTGGGGCCATACAACATCGGCTCCTATCTGACGCAACCGCACGACAGTGGCGTCTCGTAACAGCAGTAGAGACTCGTCGAATGCCTTACGTTCAGCTAAGTAACTCGAGAAAGCTGAGTTCAGCCCTTGCTCAGTGAGCCTGTACTCCGGTTCAAATTCGGCAATCTGGGCTGGTCCCACATGCTCCAGTCCTTCTAGTCTCCACCGCTCCATCCTGGCGAGCACCTCAATCAAGGTATAGAAAAACGATGGTGGCCCGCCGAAGGTGGTGGAGGCGTGTTCATAGTATTCGGACACGATCGCCGGATCCGCTAAAAACCAGCCTGCCTTGATACCGGGAGCGGACCAGCGCTTGGACAAGCTGAACACCCGGATCACATTGGCGCGTGCCCGTGCGGGCGACAGCCTCGGCTCCGCTCCAAGCCACTCGTGACACTCATCGAGCAATATGAGCGTAGAGGAGCTAGCGCTCTCGATCAGGTCGGCGAGTTCGTCCTCCTTGACGGCTATGCCTGTTGGATTCGCCGCGGTTTGCAGCAGCACCAGCGGGGTATCGGGTGATAAAGCGGCCTTCATGTTGGCGAGGGAGCTGTGTCCGTCCGAGCAGTCCATCGGCACCAGCTGTACGTCATGGCGCTTCGCTATGGATTGGACCAGGGGCGGGTAGTTGGGAATACCGCACAACGCTGGCCGCCACGAAGAACACTGCGTCAACAGGAAATCCGCGAGGTTGGCTACGGCGAAAGTGGCCCCCATGGTTAGCGCTACCGAGTCGGCCGAATAGGCTGCAACACCAAGGCGGGTTGATTCGTATTCTGCGACAGCTTCGCGAGCGGGTTCCCGGCCTCGGGAGTCTGAATAACCGTATAGATCCTTGACCAGCGCGTACTGAATGGTCTGCTTGAGGGCAGTCGGTAGGCCGAAAACGGTCTCGTCCAATGCCCCACCGGAGAGAATGGACTTAGCCTGACCACGCAACCGACCATACAGGTCATCACGGAAATAGGTGTTGAACAGCTCCTTGATGAATCTCACTGTGGTGCGGGAAGAAAGCACTTCGTCCTCACTGACTGTTCGCATCACCCGTGCCTCTCGCCACCGGGCGGCAAGTTCAGGCCTGGTTGCGTCGTCTCCGAGTTCCGCCTCGACTCTTCCAATCCAGAGATCTCGAAGTTCCATAGGATCGTCCGGGTGTTTCGCCCTGGAGAACAGATCGAGCACTTGGTCGTCTACGAAAGGGATCGTCACAGTATGTGGGTCGTCCGTGAGATGTTTCGCCTGCTCCCGGACGGCGGGAAGGATGTAGATGGGGCGCCGTGGGCTGGGGTGTCCGAACAGCGATGAGGTGTCGGCAAGCAGCGCCACCGAATTATCCGAATCGCTTGTGCGGACGCGCAACCTTTTCAGAAAACGCGAGCTTTTCGTCGGGTCGTAGACCGAGGTGCTGCGGGCGTGCATCACAGTGTGGTTGTCGATGATCGCCAACAGATTGGTGCTCCAACGGATGGCGTATGCATCGTTTCCCGAGTACATGGCCGCCAACAGATCCAGCAACGCTTCCCTTACTTGATTTGCATTCGCTGGTCCGTCATGGATCCAGTGCAACTCCCGTTGATGGAAATCGCGGAAGGAGATAATCCGGCGACCGTTCTCCAAGCGCAGGATAGCCGGACTACCGGTATCGTTGTCGTAGAACGTCTCAGCCAGGATTGCGCAGGCATCGAACGAGAGTTGATCAATGATGGACCCGTTTGGGACAATAACGGTTTGCGCCGCCGATTCGTCATCACCGGGGTCAGCGCACATCAGCACGACGTAACGAGGCTGCTCCGTCCACCGTCGCCCGCTGCTTTCGCTATGCAGCGTTAGAAAATTCGCAGCAAAGGGCTGAATCGAGACATCTTCGGTTTTATCGCTGATGGTCCGTAAGTTGAGAACCACATGTTCGGTGACGAAGGGCTGGACTGCAGGATCCTTCTCCGGGATGGGTGTCCCCAGTTCGTAGCCGAATGCGATAAAATCCAGGTCATTCAGAGGGTGATCCATTTGGATGATGCCCACCCCCGATCTCTCCAGATCCCTCTCGACGGCCGCCAGTCCGTTACTGAGAAGCGTGTCGGCGTTGATCCGATGCGGCTTGATCAAAGGGGACGGAAGCGCCCACCGCTCCAGGAAGGTAGCTCGCAAACTTACGTGGGAATCGGTCGGCGACTCCAAAAATGTTCCGCGAATGGACATTGAGTTCATCCTTGATGAGGAGCGTTCAGCTGGTCATGTGAGTCCCGTTGAACATGGGGTGGTTCTGCTCGATCGCGCCCACTGAACTGAACACGTGAAGGGACAATACGATCAGATGTTCATCGTCTGTCTCGAAGTGATGGGGACACATCTTCTGGAGAATAGCGACCTTCCCCGGATATAAGGCCTCGCTGGTAGTATGGTCTCTCATGCCGACAATGCTGCGCCCATGACCGGAGAGGATGTAGGCAACTCGGACGGTAGAGTGAATATGGTGGGCTTGTTCGGAAGAATATGGGGGGATATCGAGGATTTGAAGGGTCGGATCGCCAAGTCGATCTGGCGGGAACACCTGTTTTGTCGAACACCCGTTTACATAAGGCAAATTGGTGCGCGTCACTAGGGTAGAGGATTTGTCTTCCGGCATGTAGCCGCGGATTACGGTGGCGATGTGCGGACTCCTAACCATGATCGATCCGCGGTTGAGGTAGGCTGTAGTTTTCTGCTTGTCCAGAAAATACACGCAATCGCCACGCTCAACCACGATTTCATGCACGCCGATATAAGTTGTGTAAAAGTAGAGGTCGTCTGTGCTGGCATTGACGACAGAACTCGTCCCGGTCTCGTAGTACTGTACTCCGTAGACGGCCATCAACTTTTCCCTGACTTCGGATGCGTGTTGCAGAGTGCTGTTTTGCAAGTCCGTTTCCGCCATTGCTATCATAATTATTCCTTCGATGTTCAGTCGCGATAGAGATCGCTTTTACAGTAACCGTTCAGCAGAAGCGCCTCCAGACTTAAACCAACCGAAGAGCCAGTTTTCATACCAAATCTGCTTTGATTAGGATGATTATAACCCAATACGGTTAGTTAAAAGTAAACCAAAAAGTTTTTCCCAAAGACATTTCCCAACGAAAACTAGCTAAAAACTTTGGTGTTACCTAGGATGTAAGCACATATACTGCCTCCACAGGTATTTCTTCTAGTTTATTGATAATTGAGGCAGCTAACTTAATTTTTTTCTTACCGTGTAATACACGGAACGAGATATCTATCTTTTCCAAGTAATACACGGTAGATCCGCCGTTTTTATGTTAAGTAATATTTCGCCAACGGTATCATAAGGCGTAAGATAGCCGCGACTATCTCCGCGAATCCTTGGAGATGCCTTTTATCTTGCGGCTGAATCAATTGACTTAATTGCTCTAGCAGTTGACGATAGAGAAGAGGAGCTGACATCGTGATGACTTATAATAACTTGGAGAACTTGAGCATCTCATAAAGTGGCTTCTCCTGCCAACCGCCTGTCCGAATGAGAATCGTTGCACAGCGAGTCTTTCAGGAGTTTTCTACGCCACTAAGGATTTTAACCTCAATTTTGCCAAGTCGTGTTCATTACCAGAGGAGAGACATATGCCGAACGTATCAAGAATACCGCTTGAGGATACGGTAGCCACCGTCCTCAAGCGGTGTCTGGGAGGGGCTCCAACCGCCGACATCGGTCTCGACACCGACCTGGAGGCGATGGGGCTCGGCTCACTGATGTTTGCTACCTTTCTGTTGGACCTCGAGCGTACGCTCAAAGTGACTTTTCCCTCTAAAGTCATAAACCGTGAGACATTCCGCAGTCTGCGCACAACGGCCGCGGCGGCGAATGCCTTGCTCGATACTGCTCGATACAAAGGGCGAGTGATCTAGGCGTAAGGTGGAACAATGCCCGAAAGGATGCCCGAAGGGAATAGAAAAATCTATGGCATGGTTCACCTCGATCCACTGCCAGGAACCCCATATTACGAACCGGAAAGTTTTGCACGGATACGCGACAAGGCGTTGCAATCGGCGCTGGCCCTAGACCGCGGTGGCGCTCACGGCTGCCTAGTGCAGACGGTGGATCGAGTCTACCCGGTCGAAGATGCTGTTGACCCCGCGCGCGTCGTTGCTATGGGATTGATCGTCAACACGATTGCTGAAGCGGTGAGGCCTGGGTTCGCAATTGGCGTTCAGATTATGAAAAACGCCATCGAGGCTTCTTTGGCTGTCGCGAAAGTCGGTGGAGGCCATTTTATTAGGGCGACGGCATTAGTCGGCAAAACGCTTTCCGATCACGGCACCCTCAACGCGGATCCCTACGGCGTGGCGGCGTACCGGCAGACCCTTTGCGCCCACGACATTGATGTCGTAGCCGATATCGCCTCCATCCATCACCGCCCTTCCCGCAACGTTGGGGAATTGGCGCGCCACGCGTGCCGGGTAGGAGCTAACGCAGTGGCTGTCGGCAGTGCTGACGAATCACGCACTCTTGCCTGGTTGGCGGAGGTCAGGCGCAAAGCACCTGCTCTGCCAGTGTTTCTCGCGGGCCACACTGACCACGACAATGCCGCCCGCTTGCTGTCCATGGCCGATGGTGCATTCGTTGGAGCCTGCCTGGAAACCAATGGTTGGGGCAGTGGCGTCGACAGCAACCGTGTCGCGGCCTACATGGAGATCGTCAACGCATTACCGCCCCTGAAATACCCATGCACCCCCTGAATCCCGAAGTGCTCCTGCGAGAGGTTGGCCTTTTAGGCAAGGATTTGGAGAGGCTGTTGCCGCAGTTGCGGCAACAGGCCCAAGCGCTAAAAACGGGTGATTTTGAACGAATACTGTTGGTGGGGAGCGGCGACGCCCTGTTCGCCGGCATGAGTACTATGTCGGCAGTGCGGGAATTCTCCCGGCGCGAGTGCCGGGCGCTCTCGCCTTTTGAACTAATGGCGTATTCAGATTCCCTCGGTCCCGACAGACTCGTCGTGCTCTCGTCGGCATCCGGCAACACTCCACGCATCCTGGAAGCTGCGGCATACGCAAGGGGGCGGGGTGCGAAGATCGTGGGAGTTAGCTCCAACCCGGACGGCGCACTGCTGAAGTATGCGGATTACGCCTTGACGTCCCACCTGCCGGACAAGGAGCCCTGTCCTGGAGTGCGGAGCTACCAAGCGATATTACTATCCCATTTCGTGCTCGCACTCGCATTGGGAGAGGCGAAGGGAAACTCTGGGGAGACGTGTTTCGAAGAGATCGCCAACCTTGCTTCTGCGATCGACGCTTCGTACTCGGCAGTCCGTAAATCACTGGAAGAGATGGCAAAGCAAACCGCGGACTCTCCCCATTGGGTAATCGCCAGCGGCGGCCCTCATCGCGGAACTGCGCTCTATGCCGCCGCGAAATTCATGGAGGCGCTCGGCCAACCGGCATCCGGCCAGGACATCGACGAATGGTGGCACATTGAACGCCACCTATTGCCGATTTCTGCTCCACTGATCCTAATCGCGCCACCCGGAGCCGCTGGCGACCACGCGGTGGAGATCGCCAAGGTCGCGGCGGATCTCCATCGTTCGGTCTTCGTAGTGGCCGATTGGCGAGAGTCGCGGTTTTCCCACCACGCAGTACTCCTGATTGGAATGAGAGGCACCCCTCGGGAGTCGTTTGCTCCGTTACTATATTATATATTTGCCCCTATTTTAGCGGGATTTATCGCCCGGGCGCGAGGGACTAAATTGTTTCCCGCACGTGCCTTGAACCTCTACGCCACAGATACAAGGAAATCGCAGTAACACCATGAGACTCTATCTTTCATCCTTTCGCTTAGGAATGCATACGGATCGACTCCTGAGCATGTGCGGGGACGGACGTCGCGCGCTGGTTATCGTTAACTCATGCGACAACCATTCACCCATCGAGCGGGCTGAAAAGGTGGAGGGCGAATTCACCTCCTTGCGAACACTTGGGTTCCAACCGGAGGAACTTGATCTCCGCGATCACTTCTGGGACGAAGATGTTACTCAGTTGACCCGGTGCCTCCTTGCCGCAGACCTAGTGTGGGTTCGAGGT
Source organism: Nostoc sp. 'Peltigera membranacea cyanobiont' 210A (assembly GCF_002246015.1). Lineage (GTDB taxonomy): Bacteria > Cyanobacteriota > Cyanobacteriia > Cyanobacteriales > Nostocaceae > Nostoc. Next base: position 5,396 of record NZ_NOLJ01000020.1, on the reverse strand, counting down.
GGGAACATCTTCGTGCTGCTGCGAGCGATGCGGTGCAGTAGGCTGGACAAGATCCTGCCGGACCTTCTCGCTCAGGATGTATTCGTCTATGGCGGCTATAGCGCCGGAATCGATCTCCTGGCGCGGGATGTCCACGGGGTGGAAATGGTCGATGACCCCTACCAGGTACCTACGGGATACCACGAAGAGATCGTGTGGCAGGGATTGGATATTCTTCCATTCGCGGTTGCTCCGCACTATCGCTCCGATCATCCGGAATCCGCCGACATCGAGAAACTCGTTCAATATTATATTGACCATCACATTCCTTTCGTCGCCCTGCGCGATGGAGAAGTTATCGTCCACGAAGGCTCGTCACCCTGGTCCGTGTTGGGGCTAAGGTAGGCACCTTGCTGTACTCCCCGCGGCGGCATCGGCAGGGGACGGCGGCGTAGGGGCTCCGCCCTCATAACTGAAAAGAGGTGGCTCCTACTCTCTATCCTGACCACAGAATGGGTATTTTCATGTTGTCCCTTCCCCACACCTATCGGAATCAACACGTAAGTCAGTCACTGGCGGGCCGCATGACGGTCATCGACGGTTTGGCGGAACGCCTCAACCAAACCCCCAACGCACCCTATCTGACCGCGGCGGCCTCCTCCGGCGAACGGCGCACCCTCTCCTACGCAGAGTTCGACCGATTCAGTCGTCAGGCCGCGTCCTGGCTCTACCATGAGTTCGGATTGGCGGCAGGCGCCATTGTGGGATTCGCGCCCTGCAACGACCTGGCAAGTGCCGCCACCCTGTTTGGGGCACTCCGTTCTGGCGTACGTGTGGTGTTTCTTGACCCCGAAGCACCCCAGCACCGACAGGAGGCAATCATGCGGCAGATCGGCGCGGAGACAGTATTAAATCCCCCTCCCGACCTTGAACGCCTACCACCACCCAACGCCGAGGACGCCCCCCTGAAACCAGCGGATGACGCATTCTACTTCCCTACTTCCGGCTCCACCGCCGCTTCGAAAATCGTGATCCAAACCCACCGAGGGGCGGTAGCGAACGCACTTGCCATCACTTGCCATCACGCCATGCAGCCGGGTGTACGCTTGTTGGGTTGCCTTCCCATCCACCACGTCAACGGTTTTCACTTCACGCTGCTCGCAACGCTGTTTTCCGGTGCACACGCCATGTTAGCCCAAGGGTTCAATCCGCTGACCTACCCGAGACTACTTTATGAATTCCGTCCGCACATCGCCAGCGTGGTACCGAGCATCCTGAATGCACTACTGGCAACCTGGCGCGCACCCGAAATACCGCCCGATTTCCGCTACTTTGTCTCGGCTGCGGCACCGCTGACGCGAGAGACCGTCCGCTCCGCCTACGAACGGTGGGGTGTCCGAATATTACAAGGCTACGGACTGACCGAAACGAACAATTTTTCGACCACACTGCTGCGATCACTGTCCGACGCGTGTTACCGACGGCAGATGGTGGATACCGATATTCCGACCATCGGTGTCGCTGTCCAGGGGAACGAGGTCGCCATACTTGACGCCTCTGGGAGGCAACTGGGTCCTGGGGAGAGGGGTGAGATTTGCGTACGCGGTCACAACGTAATGGACGGCTACGCAGGAAATCCGGAGGGCACCGCCGACGCCTTCAAGGACGGCTGGTTCCACACCGGCGACATCGGCATGGAACGATTCGACCCGGAGGTGGAGGCCCCGCTTTTCGTCGTCGTCGGTCGGAAGAAGAATATCGCTAAGGTTCGAGGCGAGTCGGTTTCGCTGGAAGAGATGGAACGGGAACTGACGGGGATGGACGGCGTCAGCGACGCGGCCTGTGTGGTACTCGACGACGAGATGTTGGGGGAGGCGATCGCCGCAGTCATTGTCGGCAATGCCACATTGACAGATCAACAGGTGAACGACCACCTCCGTCAGATGTTTGCACCATCAACCCTGCCGCGACGGATCCTCTACGTCGACGCCATCCCACGTACGCCAACGGGAAAAATACTTCGTCCCGCCCTGCTAACCCAAATCCGCAAACTGCTGTAACCCCAATGCAAATCGAACATCACACCATTGGAACGACGATCCGCCATGCTGCGCAAGCACCACGGACGGTGGACGCTTACACCTTATCCGATGGAGACGGGATATCGGTTAAAGTCTGGACCTACGGTGCCAGCTTGATCGAGGTTCGCCTCCCGGACGGACGAGGAGGAGACGTAAATGTCGTGGTTCGACTGCCCCAGCTCGCCGATTACGAGCGCGTCGAGGGGCGCGCCTATCTAGGCGCGACGATGGGGCGCTACGCGCGGTGTATCTCTGGCGGGTGCTTTACGCTGGACGGACGGGAGTACCAACTCGTGCGAAACAACGGAGCCCATCATATCCACGGCGGGAGACTGGGATTCGATGCGTTCGTCTGGGAGGCTCGTACCGAGTGCACGAACGACTGGTGCGCCGTCGAATTGAGGCTTGTTCGGCCGGATGGAGACCAGGGCTATCCCGGAGAGATCACCGCGATGACTACCTACCGCCTGGGCCCTGGGCCGACCCTCATGTTCGAACACCGAGCGCGGACGAGTTCGCCGACCGTCTGCGACATCACCAACCATGCCATGTGGAATCTCGCGGGTACCGGAACGATTGATCGACATCTGCTCCAGGTGAACACTAATCGGCTTCTCCACGTCGATGATCAACTTATGCCTATCGGCGAACCGATGCCGATAGACGGGACTACCTACGATCTCCGTGAGGGAAAACCCCTCGCTGGTCTCTCGCTGGACAACTGCTATCTACTCAACTCTTCTCGCGACCAAGCCGCCCTCCTGAGTGATCCCGCCAGCGGTCGGAGTATGAGAATTCAGACTGATCAACCGGGGCTGCAAATATATACCGCCGACACATTTATATACCCTCGCACCGGAATTTGCTTACAGACTGGCTCGTGGCCGAATGCGCCCGTTCGACCGGATTTTCCTTCCGCCTATCTCGCCCCCGGCGAGGAGTATCTGCATCGCACAATTCACCGGTTTCACGGGCCGGGAATAGCCTCCCAGGGCTGAAATCGGTGGGAGTCCAAATCAGGAAATTTCGTACTGAAGATAGACTGCACGCCTACCTTCTTTCTCGACGGCAGGCCCGTGCTGACGAAAACCGAGGCCCTCCAGTAGCGCACGAACCGCCTTGAGATCGGGGTTTACCTCGGCGCGGAGAGCGTCAGCGCCTCGCGCCTTCGCTAGTTCACACGCCTTGCGGACGCAACGCACACCGATCAACGCATCCCGGTCCACCCACGCCGGTTGGACGGCCAGCCGCTGAAGGTAGACTGGACATCCAGCTTCGGGAAACCTCTGTGCATGCACGCCGTGGGGTGGTTCTGCGGTAATTGTGAACGTTGCGATCAGATCGTTATGGTTGAACAACCCGTAGACGTTCCCGGCTGCCACGTGAGCGCGGGTGGTCGTGGGATTTCGCAGTGGCGCAGGGACACCGGGCAAGGCGTTTCGAAGATCGCTTTCGCAAACCAGCGCATGTACCAATTCTGGATCGTCCGCGCCCCTCCAACACCATTCGCTATTTGCCATTTCATTTGCTATTTAACCTGAGTTCGGGATAAGGAAAGGGACAGGTAGTAAGCTGAAAATAACGTCAAATCCAGCACCTGTCCTAATGTTTAGTTTAGATGCTTTATTTTGCCATGTAGATGATTTCTGTCAAACGTTTGAAGGTCAATGGCACAAAAAGCTATTAAAAGGAGGAGTAATCAGACGTAATCGCGCAAAAAGCCTATGTTTGAGTGAAATTATGACGATATTAATTGCTTTTCATCAAAATCATTACTGAAATTTTAAGCATTTTTATTTGAATCACGTCAAACAGCAATGGAGTTCTGCTTTTCCGCGGCTTCCGAGTTATCAAAGATTTATTGAATGGATACCATCAACCTTAATACCATTGTGCGCAGCAATTCTCATTATGATAATAATTATCACTATCATTATCATCTATACAAAATTTTCAGTTAAAGGTATGGTTTTTGTATCTCAAAACTCGTAAGTGCAGGGGCTTTTTTGAATCAGCCAGGAATGTTTGATGAAATAGTGCAATACTTTCACTCAATCCTGAAAGATTTACCTGATAAACGAACAGGTAAAAACAAGTACTATCAGATGAGCGATGCAGCATTAAGCGCATTTTCAGTATTTTTTACTTCTTCGCCCTTCATTTCTGGCTCATCAAAAGTCAATGGCGCAGAAAAAAGGGCATAACAATGCTCAAAGCTTATTTGGAGTACATCAGATTCCCACAGATAACCATATCAGAGACTTGCTGGATGATGTGGAACCATCTGTAGTATTTCCGGTGTTTTATGAGATTTTTAGAGCATTAGAGCAAAGTAAACACCTGGAAGCGTTTCGCTCTTTGAAAAATAATTTATTGATAGCCCTGGATGGGACAGAATATTTTTCCTCCAATCAGATTCACTGCCAACATTGTTCGAGCAGAACTTTTAGAAATGGAACAACTCAGTATTTTCATACAGTGGTAACACCAGTAATTGTTAGTCCTGGTAATTCCAAAGTAATCCCCTTGATACCAGAATTTGTTGTGCCTCAAGATGGACATCAAAAGCAAGATTGTGAAAATGCGGCGGCAAAGCGTTGGATTGAGAAATATGGTTTACAGTATTCATCTCTTGGTATTACCATCTTAGGGGATGATCTTTATTGTCATCAACCTTTATGTGAATTGCTTTTGATAAAGCAGTTAAATTTTATTCTGGTGTGTCAGCCTAAATCCCATAAAACACTTTATGAGTGGTTAGAAGGAATGCCTCTTGATACATTAAGTATTAAACGGTGGAAAGGTAAAGTTTATGAGATTTATAAGTATCGTTATGTGAATCAAATTCCCTTGCGTGATGGTGAAGATGCCTTATTAGTTAACTGGTGTGAATTAACTGTTACTCGCTCTGATGGCACTATGGTTTACAAAAACAGCTTTGCCACAAATCATCAAATCACTGATATTAACGTTGAGGCAATTGTATCGGCTGGTCGCACCAGATGGAAAGTTGAAAACGAAAATAACAATACACTTAAGACCAAGGGTTATAACTTAGAACACAACTTTGGACATGGTAAAAACCATTTATCTTCCCTATTAGCTACCTTTAACATTCTGGCATTTCTATTTCATACTCTACTTGATCTCACTTCGGAAAAATACCAATTTATTCGTCAGCATTTACCAACGCGCAAGACCTTTTTTGAGGGAGCATCCCAATTTTGCAAAAAGAGGGTGAGAAGACCAGTTTATTCGCGACTATGACTCGCGAATAAATGGGGGCTGTACATCAACACAAGAATTCGAGAGAATTATTTGTGTTCAATCTCAAGA
>NZ_NOLJ01000002.1:744805-1002138 GCF_002246015.1 Nostoc sp. 'Peltigera membranacea cyanobiont' 210A | reverse complement strand
TTTTATTTGCTTGACGCAATACACTTGCTGTATAATCGCTTTCAAACTATAATATTTTCAAGGTTCGGTGTCCTTTAAGCGTCGCTTTTTCGCGCTCCGCTTCAAGCACTTATTCAATATAGCGAACCTACTTCATTGTGTCAACTATTTTTCCCAAAATATTTTTGGACCGCTTCTGCATCACTATCAAAGCCTTGGAAACTAAGGGGTTTAGGCTATAGTATTTCTGAAGTCTCTTAGGAAGCGATAAATTTGTGAGCAATTCTGGTGTTTTGCCGCCCTGGCTGGTTTTAGATCCTCTCTTGCGTAGCTGCTTGTTGGAGGATATTGGCCGCGGCGATCGCTTTCCCGAAGCGTAAATTATTTATAGATCAATTCCTTTGAGGCTCAATCTGACAGATGGTATCCAACGCCCAATCGTTTTGTACCCACGTTTGTCCACTTCTCTGTCAATGCGAATCAGAAAAGCAGTAATAACATATAGATATATAGAGCAAAATTTGCTGTAACCACCAAAAAATTAGTTCCAGCTTAATGCTTCAGTGATTTGTGCTGCTAGTTTCAAGGGACGGAAAGGCTTGGCAAAGACAGCAACTACATCTAAGCCAGTAAAGCTCTTTTGATCGGACTCCTGGACTTTGGCAGTTAGTAAAATTACTGGAATTGACTTAGTGATGGGGTTAGCCTTCAGTTGTTGCAGAGTGGCGCGCCCATCCATATCAGGCATCATCATATCTAGTAAAATTACATCAAGTTTAGAGTTGGCAGCTACATTCAACGCTTCTCGACCAGAACAAGCAGTCAATACGTTCCAACCAGCACCCATTTCTAATCCCAATTTTGCGATCGCCTGCACATCTTCTTCATCATCAACAATCAAGATATTTCTGCTCATATTGTCACTCTCGCATGATATGTGATGCTGATTAGCTTGATCAGTCTTCAGCTATTTTAGAATGCAATCGGGCAGAAGTAGGGGAGATTTGGATAATGAAAAGCTACTATTGAGAGTCTGCTAAAGGCAACAGTAGATAAAAGGTGCTACCTTTGCCTAAAATGCTCTGAACCCAGATTTTACCATCATGTTGCTGTATGATATCTCGGCAAATAGCAAGTCCTAAACCTGTTCCTCCTTTGTTGCGTGAATCAGATGCATCTACCTGCTGAAAACGCTCGAAGATTATTTGCAATTTATCTTCAGGAATTCCTCGCCCTTCATCTTGGATAGTAATTAAAAGGAAGTTGGATGATGAAGGCTGATTTTCTTTAGACTCAACGCTTCTGGATTCCGAGAGAGTGGCACTTATCCACACAGTGTCAGCTGGTTCAGAAAACTTAATCGCGTTACTCAGTAAATTGGTGAGGGTTTGCAGAAGGCGATCGGGATCTGCCCAAAGTTCTACTGCTACGGGATTTATAATTAGTCGAACTTCTAATTTATCTGCCATTGCTTGCATTGCTTCCGTTGCCGTAATTAGCAAGTCTGCGGCGTTGCACTTCGCCTTCCGTGTGAAGATTTTGCCCGATTTCATCCGCTCTAAATCGAGAATATCGTTCACTAAACGAATCAGGCGTTCAGTATTAGTTGTGGCAATGCTCAGGACTTTTTGTCCCTGTTCATTCAGAGTTCCCAGTTGTCCTGAACTCAATAAATCTAATGCTCCCATTGTGGAAGTTAAAGGTGTACGCAACTCATGACTGACTAAAGAGATAAATTCGTTTTCTAGACGTTTGCGTTCGGTTATGTCATTGGCAATTAATAAAGCACATGGCACTCCACCTAAGTCAATTAATTCGAGAGATATCAGTATGGTTTTGAGTTCTCCAGACTTAGTAGAAAATTCAAATTCTAGATTGTACAGTGAGCCAGTTTCCGGCAGAAGTTGAATTGTTTGAGCGATCGCGGCTGTGTTTTTACCTAAATTCAGTCCGGTAGCAGTATCTCCAACTACTTCCTCTAAACAGTAGCCGCTCATCTTCAAAAAGCTGGGATTGACATCAATAAAACGAGCTTCGGAAACTGTGGCGATCGCGATTGGGTTGGGACTAGAGCGAAAAACTTTAGCGAACTTCTCTTCTGCTTTGGCGCGATCAGAAATTTCCTGCTGCAACCGCTCATTTTGGGCTTGGAGTTGTCGTTGCAGTTTCCAAATGGTCAAATGATTTTCAATTCGTGCTAAAACCTCTTCTAGCTGGAAAGGCTTAGTGATGTAGTCCACCCCACCAACTGTAAAAGCTTTTACCTTATCTAGCACATCACCCAAAGCGCTGATAAAAATTACCGGAATTTCACGGGTGCGATCGTTTGCCTTCAAGTGTTGGCAGACTTCATAGCCATTCATCTCAGGCATATTCACATCCAGCAAAATCAAGTCGGGGGGAACTGCATTTGCTCCCCGTAAACCCGTAGAACCTTTAGTTACACTCCGAACTTTATATCCCTGTTCCGTCAACATGGCAGATAGGAGATTCAGGTTTTCTGGCGTGTCATCAATCACCAGTATGTCTGCTTTGGGAAAGTTGAGTGACTCTTTAGGCATGGCAATATCGACTTTAGCCACAATAGGCTGCTAATTGTTTCTAGAGATTTTAACCTTAGTTCAATGTCTTAATAATCAGTTACAAAAAAATAGTAATTACCCATTTACCTACCCTAGTTCTCCCCGATTAATTTCTAATGTTAAAAACATTAAATCAAGTTTGTAAATCACTTACTAAATTACACAACAAGGAGTAACTTGTATGCAAAATGTAACCATGCGGAAACCAACTATTCTTGCATCAGGAGAAGGGAATCAATTTTCAGTTATTGGTGCACAGTTTACAACAAAAGTAACCGGAGAAGAGACAAACCAAGCTTGGACAATTTATGAAATTACAGATACAGAAGAAAATGGACCACCACTTCATACTCACCCTTGGGAAGAAGCATTTTATATTCTAGAAGGTGAACTAGATATCCAGGTTGGTACAGAAACAATTTTGGCATCACCAGGCTTTTTCATTAATATTCCTCACAATGCAGCACACGGCTTTAAGATTCGTTCTGCTACTGCGAAATTCCTGGTTTTAATTTCGCCGAAGGGTGCGAAAAACTTTTATGAAGAAATGGGTCAAGTAGCAGATAGTCCATCGCTATATATGGAAAAAGTACAGCCTGTTTTGAAGAAATATGGATTGCAGTTTATTGCATGAAGTTTTGGTTTGAGTGGATTTGGGCGCACCTTTGTGTAGCCCTATAGGCGATATATAAACACGCTGAGTTCGCGTTGTAAATCGCTTTCGTTGATAAATAAATCTATATTCTACAAAAATTTGATGTACTCAATAACCAACAAGCAACTCTATTCCATACCAAAAACTGTCCGCTGTTTCGCTGCTACTGCCCTGAATTTGGGTCTCACCGCTAGCCTTGTTTTTTACCCAAGGGCGAGTCAGGCGGGTAACGATAATGGAGTGCCTGCTGAACTCCAGGGCGAGTGGCGATATGGTCGAATCTCGTCCATCCAATACCAAGACAGTTACACGGGGCAGTCAGCAGCCCCAAACGGCTCTAGTGACCAATTCCAACTTGCATCTAATGGAAACTACAAGCGAAATAGGCTGATTCAAATCAACACCTACAACTGTGCGTCCAATCTCTTCATAGAGGAAGAAGGCAAAGTTAAGATTGAGGCTCAAAGTCTTACTTTTCAACCCAGCGACAGCACATCCAAAGGTCAAATCTGCAATAGCGGGCGCACCTACTCTAGTCGCAACACAGCAAAGCCTGAGACTTACGGGTGGTCGATTAAGACGAATGATTACGGGCAGCAAGTTTTAGTACTTGAGACTGCCGATGGTAAGGGTCGCGCTCATTATGGACGACCTCAATAAGCTAATGAGCATTCAAATTGCATACAACCTAATACGCTGAGGTTAAGAATTTTTTCTCTCCCCTACCTCCCCTAGTTCTCCCCGATTTTTTTCTAATCTACAAGATATCGAACTGAGGTTATTCTATGATTCACCATATTTCAATTGCTGTTAGAAACCCTAGCCATGTTGCTCAAGTTTTGGCGGAAATCTTAAAAGCGCCAGCTGTTCCCTTTCCTCCTAACCCAGGAAGTTATATGGTTATACCTTTTGATGAATACGGCACAGCCATTGAACTTTATCCTTTAGGTTCTCAAATAGAACCTGGTGAAGGTGATGAAGAATGCGTATTTGTACATACTGCTATTACTTCCAGATATACAGATATTCATGCAGCTATTTCTGTACCCATTAGTCAGCAAGAAATTGAAGAAATCGGTGTTCGTGAAGGTTGGCGTGTAGTGCGCTGTAACCGCGATTCTTTCTTTGATGTGATTGAGTTCTGGGTGGAAAACAGGTTAATGATTGAATTACTAACACCAGAAATGGCATCTCAATATTTGAAATTTGCCACCCAGCAAGAAAATTTGAAATATTTTTTGGCAGAACCAGCTTTAGCTACAAATTGATAAACATTTATTGCAATCCTATTTTATTTGTAAGAATTGCAAACAGCAGATCCTTAACTTCTCAAATAAGTTGGGGATTTTGTCGACTATAAGTCACTCAAAAACAAACTGATGCTTTGGGAAAGTTTTTTCATGTTGATGCAAGTTTGTTTATTTTTTGATTTTCTTTTCCCTATACCGCCAAATTTCGACAAAACCTTCATAGCGCTTATTCTGTGAGGGTTTGGCAGTTAAACTAATAATGTTTTCTCACCAATTGGTTGATGATATAAAGTCATTAGCTGGCTAGCATTTAAAGTTTCTATGACCTTTATGCAATGTACCCTAATTGCAAAAGACTAAGATTTCACCGCCGGATACTGTTTCAACACCTGCTTTAAATATTGCCCAGTATAAGACCTGGGGTTTTTTGCAACTTCTTCTGGTGTCCCTACAGCAATCAATTCTCCGCCTTTGTCGCCGCCTTCTGGCCCCAAATCTATCACCCAATCAGAACAACGAATTACATCTAAGTTGTGTTCAATTACTAATATTGAATTGCCTTTATCTACCAATCTTTGCAATACATCTAACAATTTGTGGACATCGTAAAAAGATAACCCTGTTGTCGGTTCATCTATTAAATAAAGTGTCTTCCCGGTGGCGCGTCGAGATAGTTCTGTTGCCAGTTTCACCCGTTGCGCTTCACCACCAGATAAGGTAGTCGCAGGTTGTCCTAGTTGGACATAACCCAACCCAACATCAAATAAAGTTTGCAAACGCGCGATCGCTTTGGGTATATTCTGGAAAAAGTCCAAACTTTCCTCAACTGTCATTCTCAGTACGTCAGAGATTGACTTATCTTTGTATTTCACCTGTAACGTTTCGCGGTTATACCTTGCACCTTTACAAATTTCGCATTGTACATAAACATCTGGGAGGAAGTTCATTTCAATAACATTCACACCCTGTCCGCTACAAGCTTCGCAACGTCCACCTTTAACGTTGAAGGAAAATTGTCCAGGTTTGTAACCCCTAGCTTTGGCTTCTACTGTTTGGGAAAATACATCCCGAATGGCATCGAAAATTCCTGTGTAAGTTGCAGGGTTGGAACGTGGCGTGCGTCCAATGGGAGATTGATCGATAACGATCGCTTTATCAATCGCGTTTAATCCCTGAATTTTATCCAAATGTCTGGGTAAGGGAACTTTCTTAGTTAAATGGTGTTGCAGAGATGGGTACAGTAATTCATTAATCAGCGTAGATTTGCCAGAACCAGACACACCAGTGATCGAGACGAGTTTACCTAGCGGAATGTCTACATCGATATTTTGTAAATTGTTGCGATGGGCATTTTTAATTCCCAAACTGCGCCCATTTCCTTCTCGGCGTTCTGCTGGTGTGGTAATTACTCGTCTTCCTGATAAATATGCACCCGTCAAAGAATCTTCTGCTGCTAATAAAGCTTGAAAATCACCTTGGGCGATAATATTTCCGCCGTGAATTCCTGCACCAGGGCCAATATCAACTATATGGTTGGCTGCGCGAATTGTTTCTTCATCGTGTTCAACAACAATTAATGTATTACCCAAATCGCGCAATTTCGTTAATGTTTTGAGCAACCTGCCATTATCTCGTTGATGCAAACCAATACTCGGTTCATCTAAAACGTAGAGAACTCCAGTTAAACCAGAACCAATTTGCGTTGCTAGACGAATTCGTTGGGCTTCGCCACCAGAAAGGGTCATGGCGGGACGATCAAGGGTAAGATAATCTAAACCTACATCCAACAAAAATTGCAATCTAGCTTTGATTTCCCGGAGAACTAAATCAGCAATTTGTAACTGGCGATCGCTCAACTTAAATTGCTCAATTCTCTCCCGACAATCCCGAATTGATACGGTAGTCAATTCTAAAATTCCATATTGTCCCAACTTCACCGCCAAGGCTTCCGGTTTTAACCGTTTTCCCAGACAAACTTCACACGGTTGATCGATTAAATACTGCTCTAATTTTTGCTTAATTAATTCAGAACCACCCTCATACTGCCGTTGCAAAATTGGAATAGCACCTTTAAAACTCTGCTTCCTTTGTGCTTCTGCGGCTCGTTCATCTTTCTCCCCAAACAAAATAATTTGCTGCTGTTCTTCTGTCAGCTTGCTCCAATTTGTCTGTAACTCAAAGCCATAAATCTGTCCGACGCTATAGAGTAATTCCAAGTAATAAGAATTATCTTTTTCTGACCAAGGCGCGATCGCAGCATAAACTGGCGCTTCCCAGTCGGGTACGATCAAGTCTGGCGCAAATCTTCTTAAAGTCCCGATGCCATGACAGTGCGGACAAGCACCATAAGGTGAGTTAAACGAGAACAATCGCGGCGATAATTCCTCCATTACCGCGCCATGTTCTGGACAAGCAAAGTTTTCCGAAAATACTAATTCTTCTTCTTTTTCTTGTCCGTCGTCACCAAGCAGACTCACCAGAATGGCTGCGATACCACCCGATTGCTTGAGACACGTAGACAGGGAATCAACCAAACGCTCTTGAATATCAGCCTTTTTCACCAAGCGGTCAATTACCACTTCGATGGTGTGGGTAAAATTTTTATCCAATTCAATGGAATCTGACAGTTCGCGGATCTCGCCATTGATCCGCACGCGGACAAAACCTTGGGATGCCAGACTTGACAAAAGCTTACGATGTGTGCCTTTTTTACCTCTGACAACGGGTGCAAGAATTTGGAAGCGGGTGCGATCTGGTAATTCCATGATGCGATCGCACATCTCATCGATTGTCTGGGGTGCAATACAGCGATCACATATCGGACAATGGGGTTCGCCAGCTCGACCAAATAACAGCCGCAAATAGTCATAAATCTCCGTCACCGTACCTACAGTAGAACGGGGATTATGAGACGTTGACTTTTGGTCAATAGAAATTGCTGGACTTAAGCCTTCAATGGCTTCCACATCCGGCTTATCGAGTTGTCCTAGAAATTGCCGTGCGTAGGCGCTAAGGGATTCTACATAGCGACGTTGCCCTTCAGCGAAAATGGTATCAAAGGCTAGGGAAGACTTACCAGAACCAGAAACGCCAGTGAATACGATTAGGCGATCGCGTGGCAATTCCAAGTCAATATTTTTCAGATTATGCTGCCTAGCACCCCGAATCCGAATGGTATTCTGGCTGTTGTGGCTGGGGTACGGAAGATGTCCATTCAAGGATGCTGCTAGCTGTTTGTCTGACATATTGGGCGGCGAAGAAGGAGTTTCTTATGAAACAGTCCTTAATAATACTATCTTTAATTAGTTTATAGTAGAACAATCGTACTGTTTTAGTTACTTATCGTTCCAGATTCATGGCGCAGACATCCTTAAGAGTCTGCTAATTTGGAAGCATCCTGATTAAATATCCTTCTGAGGGCGAAGCTATGGTATCGCAAATCCAACCGCCGACCCAGCCAGAGGTCATCTACCCAGATAGTGACGGACAACCAGTGGCAAATAATACTATAAAGTTTGGCTGGATTGTGGAAATTAAGCAGAATCTAGATTGGCTATTTGCCGACGATCCAAATGTATTTGTCGCCGGGGATTTATTTTGGTATCCGGTAGAGGGACGCAACAAAATTGTTAACGCCCCAGATGTGCTGGTGGTATTAGGTAGACCAAAAGGCGTAGGCGTAGCCCGTCGTAGACATCGCTTGTGCTACCAACAATGGAAAGAGGAGGGAATTGCACCGCAAGTAGTGTTTGAAATTCTTTCTCCCGGTAACAGACAAGCTGAAATGGACAAGAAATTACTTTTCTATGACCGTTATGGCGTGGAAGAGTACTACATTTACGATCCTGAGAAAAATAATTTGTCCGGTTGGTTGCGTAATGAAGACGGTTTAGATGTCATCCCCCAAATGGAAGATTGGGTGAGTCCTCGGTTAAAAATTCGCTTTGCTTTATCACCAGAGACTCTGCAACTATATCGCCCTGATGGAGAACGGTTTTTAACTTACACAGAAATTTCTCGCAACGCCGAACAAGAACGGCAACGGGCGGAACTTGCAGAACAAGCTAGAAGAGATGCCATACCCCGATTATTGCAAATGAATTTGACCATTGAACAGATTGCCCAAGCTTTGGGATTGTCAGTGGAAGAAGTGCGAACCCTTGCTCAGGAGTAACGCCGTGTGCAATTTTTTAATCGGGTCATTAGAAATTGAATTTGTACTTGAGATATTCTGATTATGCTAGCCAATGCAGCCACTCATAATGTCACCTGGGAAAAGTTACCTGATGATTTTGTTTTAGACAACGAGCCAGTGGATAACATTAATCAGCCACTCTTGGCTGCTGCTTTAACAGAAAGCTTGGAACTTGCTGGCAGATTACCCGCCGATGCTTTAACCATCACTAACTACGGTATCTGCGCCACCTTGAATAATCGATTTGTGATCAAAGCGCCAGATTGGGGTTATGTATCATCTATTCGAGTCTCACGAGAAGAAGTGAAGCGCAGTTATACGCCACGACTCCAAGGTGATAAGCTATTCCACATTTAAGTTGCAATAGTAATATTACCCTTATTCTTAATTTTTCTTCCCCATTTAATAATTAATTCTCCTTGATTTAACAGCTTATCAAGTAAATTTTTTAGTTCATCGACTGATTTAAATAACCTGTGGGCTACATATTCTTTAGCTGAATGCCATACCAATTCTACTAAATTCATATCTGGGCTATATGCCGGCAGAAAATATAGTTGAATGTTTGGCAACTCTTTCTCAATTGCCTCTATAATTACTTTCTTTTTATGGTAACTAGCGTTATCCAGAATAATTAAAATTACTGGGCCATTCTCGGAAAAATTAGATTCTAGATTTCCTGCTAAAACCCATTCTTTTTTCACAAATTCATTTAATTTTTTTAACTGCGCATAAAAAATTTCACCATTCCCTTTCTCAATGAAATAACACATTCTCTTGCTGTCGTGATATCTTACTCCTCCCATTATATTTACACGCCCGCGACTCCTCTGACCTGTTACTTTTTTACTCGAACCTTTTTTGCTCCAATTTTTACGTCTAATTACCCTGAGACTAAAACCACTCTCATCCCAAAACCAGACTTGTAACCTTTCAGGGCAAGACTTTGAAGCTTCTAGATATCCAAGCAGTTTTTCTTTAAAGACCTCTCTTTTTATCGGATCTTGCTTATCCTCTAGACTGTATTTTGCCCAAAGGTAAGCATACTTTTTTTGCTTTAATATTCTCCTGACTTGTTCTCCGCTTAACTTAATATCAGTTCTTTTGTCTAAATATGTAGCTAATCTTGCTGTTGTCCATCGTCCAAATTCATAGCCTAATTCACTTGGTTCTTTGTCAATAACTTCCATTAATAATTCAATATATTCATTTGTTGCTTTCTGGTAATTTCCTTTTCTCCTGCCATCTTTTAGACTTTCTAAATTGTCTGGATCACCATGAACACACCAATATGCTACACTTCTACATGAACAGCCTAAAAATTCACTTATCTCCTGATAAGTTTTTCCATCATTCATCAGAAGTAACATCAATATTCTCTGTATAAATTGAGAGCGATCGCTATCTTTTAAAGCTTTTTGTAAATTGTCTTTTTGAGATTGAGCTAGAAACCCTTTAGCAGGCATGATAACGCTATAGACACGGATATATCTATTTTACCATTTATGCAATTTAAATGTGGAACAGCTTATTCCGGTAATTGTGATGGAATTTCTCTCAGATACCGAAGGTGGAGAGTATTCGAGTAAACCGACCTATCCCCCTGGTAAATGGTTCTATTATGAACAGATTTTACAAGTGCCAAACTATGCCATTTTTGAACCAGATAGCGGAGTCTTAGAAGTTTATCGGCGAGATGATTTAGGAAATTATCAACTGCAAACACCAGATGCAAATAATCGTCACTGGATTGCCGAAATGAATTTGTTTTTAGGCGTATGGCAAGGAAGCCGAGAAAACCGCACAGGTTATTGGTTACGTTGGTGGGATGACAACGGCGAATTATTACTGTGGGGTTTGGAGTTAGCAGCAAAAGAAAGGCAAGAGAAAAACGCCGCTCAACAGCTTGCAGAACAAGAACGCCAGCGTGCAGAACAAGAAAGTCAGCGTGCAGAGAGATTAGCAGCCCAGTTAAAAGCGCTGGGAGTAGAACCGGAGATTTAACTCGGAAGTTCGACCTTTTTACTCGGCCATTGGTGTTCGGAACTCGGAACTTCGACCTTTTTGCTCGACCATTGGTGTTCGGAACTCGGAAGTTCGACCTTTTTACTCGACAATTGGTGTTCGGAACTCGGAAGTTCGACCTTTTTACTCGACCATTGGTGTTCGGAACTCGGAACGCCGAGTTCAGAACTGCGTAGGCGAAGCCCGTCGTAGACATCGCATCTCTAATTTACCAAGCGATCGCCTTTTTACTTTACATTTAAGCTGAGAATCACTACAAAAATTAGATCCCCGACTTCTCAAAGAAGTCGGGGATCTGGACACCACGAGTTCTAAACTACGATCGCATTTCTAATTTACCAAGCAATCGCTTTTAGCTCTACGTTTAAGCTTAGAATCACTGCAAAAATTAGGTTTTAAACTGCGATCGCATTTCTTTTTTACTGAGCGAGTTTTTAAGTACTAAATATAATTTTTCCGTTGACTATTGCCACTAATTTTACTCTCAATGGCCCGGCTGTATAAGTATCCTCTGCTGCGATCGCTTTAATCTCCAAGGGTTGATTATACTGTTTTAATTGGCTGACAAAGCGCAGAAAAGTCCCCTCTACTTGCACATTTTCGACAATTCCGGCATTACGGGCACGAAATTGGGAAGCAGAAATTAGTATTTCTAGCCGCTGCTGTAACTGATAAGATGTCATGGTTTTGGAATCAGCAGTAGTCGTGGCTAGCACCGCGCCTCCCGAAAAAACCAATTGATTGCGGGCTGTATCAGCGAAAAATTCTATCTGCTTTTCTCCCCTGACGTAATTACCAGCAGAGAAAATTCGCACGACGTATTCTTTACCATCCTCAATCTGCTTGCTCAGTTGATCGACCCTATCCTGGGTTACGCGCAGTAGCTCTACATTTGCCGGATTTGCACCAGGCTCGCTTAATTCGAGGTTGGCATTGCGATTGGCTTCATGTAACAGTTGTACCACTGCCTGACGAGCAGCAGCAGGTTGAGTAACACGAATTACAGCAGCAGACAGAACTTGACCACGAACTAAGGCTAGCTTACTCAGACGCAGGTCGCGGTAGGACTGATAATATTTTTCCAGCCTTGCAACTTCCTGTTCTAGTTGCTCCTGTTGTGCTTCCAACTCTTTGAGGCGAGATTCCCGCTTGGCAATCACTTGCTCTCGTGCTGCAACTTCTACATTACGTTTTTGAATTAGTTGATCCAGTTGGGAAGTTTTTTGATCGCGCTGTTCTATAGCTTCTTGACGATTAGCAAGTTCGCGATCGCGTTTTCCGATGGTTGTTTTGGCTTCGTCAATGGCTTTTTTCGCTTCTGCGTAAAGTCTTTGGCGTTCTGTCTTCAGTAGTTCAACTGCCGCCTGTAGTTCCTTTCTCTGGTTGTAAACGCTTTGCAATTCAGCTTGTGCCTGAATAAATTTATCGTTTACCTGTTTGACTTTCTGCGTTGCTGCTAGATGTGCATCTATAGCTTTCTTTTGTTCTGCCTGTGCTTTAATGACAGATATTTCTGCTGCGTTTTTTTGTGTAGTTACAGCAACTAGTTCTTGCTTTGCCTTATCCCTTTCTGATGTTGCCACAGACTGCTCCTGCTTTGCATTGCCAGCAACCAGTAATGCAGTTATTGCCCCAACTACAGACAACACCAATACTCCAACCCCAAGGCGAATCTGTTGCTGAGTTTTGCGTTGCGCCTGTGCCAACCACTGATTTTCCTGCCTCTCTGCTCTTAATTCCTCTAGAGCTAATTCTGCTTTCTGTTGCGCCTGTGTCAAAATCTGATTAGCTCTCTGTACCTGGCGGTTTTCCAATTCTTGACTGGCAGTTAAAAACAAATCGTCCAAATTGCTTAAACTTTTACCAGTTCGCCAAACCTGAGCATCCTGCAAAGCTTGCCCACGCAATAGACGCGATTCATCTTGATAATTTGCCGTCACCCAAGCAGTGAAAGCCTCAGAATAAGGGCGTAGTTTGTCCAAGATGTTTTCACACCATTCCTGGTTAAACACCTCCTGATATATACGGTTATAAATTCGCAGCTTGCCATCCCGCTTCACCATCAATCCTGTCAGCCGCAATTCCGTCTGTTCAGGACTTTCATCGGCTGCTACCTCACCTTGCTGCAAAATTTGCTGACACAACCCTAATAATCGCCCAGTCCTCTGTTCCCCACTCCGCATGATTCTGTCACGAATCGTCTTCAAATGCTCCGGCTCATCTTGCATCTCCCAATTCTCAATAATCCCCTTGCGTACCAAACCTTCAACCCATTGCTCTCCTCTGTTCTGCTCCTCTGCCCCCCGGTCACTGAGCGTTGATTGCTGAGCGAAGCCTAAGCAAGCAGAAGTGCTGCTCCCTTGCTCCCCTGCCTCCTGTACCAACAACTTACAAACTTTTTGCGTCAAAAACGGCTGTCCTCCCGTCCAGCCCAGCACCACCTGCATCAACTCTTCAGAATCACCCACTTCTGTCAATCCCTGTGCCAAGGGTTGCACCTCTTGGAGTTGAAAGCCAGTTAAATCAATTGCTTGCCCAATATTAAATGGTGTACGCCGTTTGTCTTGAATCAAATCTGAAGGTGTAGATACGCCAATCAAAGCAAAGGTGAGGCGATTATATTCAGGATGGTCTGCTCGTCGGTTGTAGCAATCTCGAATCACTGCAAAAAAGTCATCTAAGTTGAATGAAAGACTCAGAACACTGTCAATTTCATCAATAAAAATAACAATCTTTTCAGTAATTGTTTGAAGTAAAACCGTTTCAATAAACTTGCTCAAACGCTGTACTGGTGACAGCAAACCGTTATAAGTCCACCAAGTATCTAAATCAAAACTTGGATAAATATTAAAACTTCCCACCAGAGTATCAATCACCCCGACATACCACTGTTCTGGGCTAATATCTGCCGTACCAACAGCTGTAAAATCAACAACAGCACAAGCAAATCCCTCAGTTTGCAACTGCTGCATTACCTGCACCCGCAAGCTAGATTTCCCCATCTGCCGAGAATTGAGTACATAACAAAAATCCCCAGCCTTCAAGCCTTCATAGAGGTCATGGTCAGCTTGCCGTCTAACATAAGTTGGAGCATTTTGAGGCAGACTACCACCGACTTGATATTGGTACTGGGTCATAAACAATTCAAAATTCAAAATTCAAAATTATGAAGTCCAAGCTAGTTTGGTTTTGGTATGGTGCGTTAGCCAATGGCATAACACACCCTAAAAGATTACGAATTACGAATTAAATGAGCTAGGTGTTTTAACACTTTCAAGACAATATATATGTCATCACGACTATCTAAAGCAAACAAATCAGATAGAGCGTATTGTGGAGTTTCAGTTTTTAGCAGTTTGATAAATCTAAATTCATTACCATTGGTGACAAATCCAAAAACAGGTTTAGCCGAAGTTGCATCTGCCAACATATAAGCCAACGCTTGTGGAATTGCTGGCACTAAGGAGTAATCTGCTCGTTTTGCCTCAATAACGAGAACCCAAAGTGGAGGATGGAACACTAAGATGTCAATACGTCCTCTGATAATAATGCCTTCGTCTTCAGAAGAAATTCTGACCTCTTGTTCTGAGGCGATGTAGAAAGGCGGTTGATAAAAACCTGCTAGACGCAATAGTGGAGATAGCACTACCATTTTGACTACAGGTTCTAAAATAGGATATTTCGATAGATGCAAATATTCTGTCTTGACTTCGTTGAGAGATTGCTTTTCTAAATCACTCAACTTAGGTAAATCTTGCTGCCACTCTGAAAAAAAAAGTTCGTCGTCTGCAAGGTGTAGACCAAATTCATCGATGAGTTGGGCTAGGGTGATATCTTTTCCTTGAATAAGTTGCACCATTGTTGAGCCTTTTAGTTAAATGGTAATTGCAGATGAAAGTATTTCAGGTCTTCCTAATGTACTTTCTTAATTTTTAATTCCCAAGCGATCGCCCAAAATATTGACGGTACAATTCACATAGTGGCACTACTTGATTACCTTGAAACTTAACTAACCCCATACTGCGGAGTTTAAACGCTTCAGTTGTGCCTACATCCACGGCGCGATTTGCCATCATCACTTGTTTAACCGCAGCTAGCAATTCTGCATCCTCTTGCAAATTCAGCCAATGGCGGCGTAAATGGTCACTGTAAGGCCCTTCCTCGGTTGCCGCGATTTTTTGCAGATTTCCCAGCGTCATCCGACCACGGGCAATTTCATAAAGCGCTACTCGCACTAAATAAGGATGACCACCGACGAGTGTCATTAATTCTTCAATTTGTGAGTCAGGCCAATTGAGTCCGTGACGCTGTACTAAATCTTGTATTTGTGTTTGATTTAAGTCTAGTAACTCAATGGGTAAGCCGACATTAAAAGGCGACTGATTAATATTGAGCGGGATATAAACTTCCTTAGAATGCACAATCACCAACCGGAGATTTTTCCAAATTGTTTCATTCTTTGACCGCTCATGCCAAGCTCGTAGTAATCCAAAAAAATCAGCCGCAATCTTGGGATGCTTGAAGACTTCATCGACTTCATCCAAACCCAAAGCTACGGGGTTATTAATCGCAGGTAATAAATACCGTTGAAAATAATTTGTACATTTATTCTTACTACCTAAAACACCTTTCCAATATTCATCTAACTTATCGGGTAGATTTAGTTCGTAGGTAATGCTGGCACAGAACCACTGCAAAAATTGATCTAAATTGCCGAGAAATTCTGCATCGGCTGACTGGAAATTTACAGGTGCTGTCTGATAGTCATGTTGACTAGCATGATGGAGAACCCGCGACATGAGCGAAGTTTTGCCCATCTGCCGGGGAGCTTTGATGCGAATTAAGGCCCCTGGTTGAAGAATCGCTTCATAACAGTCTACCTCAATAAGCGATCGCTCCACATAGAAAGCAGAGTTTAGAGCTACCTGCCCTTCTGGATTTTCTAAGGAGACTGCTGTTTTTATCTCGTTATCTGAAATCGTTTCGTTAGCAGAGATAGCACCTTGGGGATTGTTCCGGCTTTTCAGCACTGGGGTGGAAGACTCTGGAATACTTTCTAAATCAATAGCACTACAGCCAAACTCATAAGCATCCTCATAAGACCTGTCAGCGCCTAGTGCATCATAAAAGCCTACCGCAAATTTAATTGCGGCGCGATCGCCAATTGCCCGATTCATCCCAACCACACAGTTAATGTGTTGATAAATAGACTCGGCTTGCACCTCGCTATAACAGGCATTTAATAATACACACTCAATTTTGTCTTTAAATAACTTAAATAGCCTTGCCAGTGACTCCGTACTCACCAGCTGCATTTCCCCTGTAATGTTTTCCAAGGCTAAACCTTGATTTCCTCCACCATGTCCAGAAAAATGGATGATATGAGGATTATGATCTAAAAGCGCACGCCGCAAATCGTCAGGCCGCACCGCCCATTTAGTAACCAGTTCAAACTTATCTCGGCTGCGAGAGCGTTGCAACCCTTCCTGAATTTCCCTTACTTCCTCGTCCAAGCGAAGTTTGTCTGTCGTCGTGGGATTAGCTGACACAATCAGGATTTTTTTCACAGCGCTATCAACTATTGAATGCAGGCTTCTGACTTAGATGTAGTTTACTACAGCAGATAACTACACAATTACTGATAGTGCATTACCGTTAACGAGTATTTGAACTGGATTCATCCACCTTTTATCTCCGTTGACGAGTATTTGAACTGGATGAATCCACCTTTTATCTCCGTTAACGAGTATTTGAACTGGATGAATCCACCTTTTATCTCCGTTAACGAGTATCTGAACTGGATGAATCCACCTTTTATCTCCGTTAACGAGTATCTGAACTGGATGAATCCACCTTTTATCTCCGTTAACGAGTATCTGAACTGGATGAATCCACCTTTTATCTCCGTTGACGAGTATTTGAACTGGATTCATCCACCTCTGAACTCCGTCAACGAGTATTTGATACTCATGCAAATTACAGCAATTTTCACAAGCGTGGATTATACATAATTTTAGGGGCACAATATATTGTGCCCCTACGCGTGTAGTCTATTCAATTGAAAACCGCTGTAATCCTTAGCCAGATGCAACCTAATTAATCTTAATTTCCGATTTTATCTTGGCAACCTGAGCTTAAATCAAAGCTTTGACATTCCCTAGCTTCCGACAATTGCCTAACCGTATTACCAGACTGATAACTTATCAAAGTTCCCGCAACCGCAGCCAGTGTAACAACAGTAGCTAGTCCCAACAAAGTAGCTCGTTTTCTAGCTTTGATTGTACTGATGAAATTATCTGTGCCAGCGGCACTACCAACAACCTCAATTGTCCCAAGTGCTTTTAAAGCAATAGCCGCATTAGCATAGCGACGTTTTCGGTTACGTTCCACCATTTTCATCAACCACCACCGGAAACGGGGACTGATTTGAGGAACTAATTGCTGGAAATTAAAGCGATAATTATCATCAATTAATTTCCCAATCTCAACAGAACGGGTATTAGTAAGTAAGCAAATCAGCGTTGCTCCTAAACTGTATAAATCTGATGCCTCGGTTAGGGAATGACCAAACTGTTCCTCTGGTGGCATAAAACCTGGAGTTCCGGCTATAAAGCTGCTCAGAGCTACTTTCGCACCCTGTATTCTAGCCAACCCAAAATCCACCAAGTAAGCATTTAGTTCTTCATCAACCAAAATATTCTCTGGCTTAATATCCCGATGAATAATTGGGGAAACTTGCTTTTGCAAATAAACCAAAATTTCTAAGATTGACAGAGCAATTTGCTTAATTTCTTCAGGATTAAAGCTGCGTTTTAATCCCAAGGATGGGGCATTTTTATATTCTTGTACCAGATAAAAAGCCCCCGGCATTTCAAAGGAATCTATATAGCGAGGAATGCGGGAATGATTGAGTTGTTGCAAGATTTCAATTTCGCGCTGATATGCTTTCACACCTGATAAATCTGCACCTGCACGAGCAAAACAAAACTCTTTAATTACCACCTGTTGATTAGATTTGAGGACATTAGCTAGATAAGTAATTCGTCCCCCTTCTCGGTTGCGTCCTAGTTCGCTGATGACTTGATAGCCAAGTTCTGAAAAATCTGGATGGTGATTTAAGGGAATTACCCCTTGATCTCCATTACGCACATCAAGCTCCATTTCACACACCATACATACGAGTTTGATTCTGTCAAGGCGCAATTAAAAGATTAAGATCCACTCACCCAGATTGTTAGCCCCATTTTTACGTTGCTTGGGCTAAGACATATCGGCAGAAAGGCGAAATTATTACCTTTGCGCTAGCCAATCGACAATCTGGGCATTGACAACATCTGGAACCTCATCGTGAGGACAATGACCGGCATTGGGAATGGGAACAATTTTGATTTCTTTGCCATTCTCCCGCGCCTCTTCGTAAATCTTGGCCCCGGTAATTGGTGTCCAGGGATCGTCAGCACCCCAAATTACTAATAAAGGACGTTCTACTTTGGGCAAAAGTTCCTCTGGACTTGGGCCAGGAGGGGCTGTGAGTATAGATGCGAAGACTTGTTGCGCTCCTGGGTCACAAGAGGGAGTATAAAGTAAATCGACTAATTCATCGGTGACGGCTTCACGGTTCCGGTAAACTTGGTAGAGGGTGCGGCGAATCTGGGCTTTTTGACGGATGCGGTTATAGACAAATTTACCTGTAATTGGCGATCGCACAAACCGATTAAAAGCTACCATCACCATCCGTAACGGCGGGTTCAACTCGTGAGGACGATGGCTCAAACCACCCGCAGAGTTAATTAAAATACCACCAGCAGCAATTTCTGGATGTTCTACCAGTACTATTAAGCTCAAAAGTGCGCCGATGGAGTTGCCAATAAATACAGCAGGTTCTTGGATGTGTGCCGTGCAGAAATCTTTTAGCAGTTCCACCCAAACTTCTACACTGTAATCAATAGGCGCTTTATCGGAACCGCCAAAACCTAAAAGGTCTATGGCAAACACCTGGTAGCCAGCATCAGCTAAAACTGAGATATTTTTGCGCCAGTGTCCAATGGAAGCACCAAAGCCGTGAACCAGTACCAGAGGGCGTCCTGTACCCATGACAGTGTACTGAATTTTGTAACCCTGCCAAGTCCAAATGAATTTTTCAAAAGCGTCTTGGGTTGTAAGCTGCTGTGTCGTTACAGTCATTATTAAGATTAATAAAGTGTTTCTTTAATATAGTAATGTTCTCTGACCTCATGACTCCTCACTCAGCAATGATTAGATGTTAGTTCCATCCACCCCAAGGGATTAATAAGTCAAGGGATACCAAATACCCCTGTGACTTTTTAGACGAATGGTAGTGTGAGATGAAATACATGAATCAAAGTTACTTGGCTCAAATGAGCAAATTTGTTCTTGCTGCAACCTCTGTAGCAATATTTTCACCAATAGCTTCTGCCTACGCAACTTTAGGATTCTCTACCACCATCGCCCAAATATCTGATAATTCCACAAGTCAACAACTTTTAGCCGATAAGAAAGTAGAAAGAAGGAGTCGTACTACTATTGAGCGGCAAACCATCACCACAGAAAGCCGCAGTAGTAGTGTTTCTACAAAAGGGAAAAAAACAGGTTTTAGCCTTGCCATTTGGGAACCATCCGGTAACTTGTCAGAGGTGATTGCTCGGATTTCTGTCAAGAGTAAAGGTAGCAAGGGCTATTTAAAAGAGCGATTTTTGGGTGATTACAAATACAAGATTAAACAAAAAGCAAAATTTGCTAAGGGGTTAAAAGCTAGCGATCGCATCGTCGTGCGATTGTATGATGTTCAAAACCGCTTTATTGGCTACAGCGAATTTGAATGTTTATCGGCAAATACCACAGTTAACCTGATATTGTCAGCCAAACCGACAGAATACCAAGTCGTTCGCACTGTTTATGGTGTTGATGCTGACCAAAACGGCACTATTGACGCAAGTACCACCACCTACGACTACTTCACCCAAGTCAGCGACCAACGTGTTAGTTTTCTGAGCAGTTCCCAAACCTTCCAAGGTAGTCAGTTCCAAGTAGAAGGTTTATCAAAAATTCCAGGAACCAGCGTTTATCCCGTCTCTTTCACTCAGGGTGAGTATGCTTTAGTGCGTCAGTCCTTCGTTAGCGTCTTTAGTTCCGACTTAGCAGAGGCTTTACAAGCTACTCCTGGCAGCTTGGTGCAGGTGATTGAAGTCAGCGATAACTCTAGCTACGACATCAGCCAAATGCTGATGAATTATCGCCAAGTTGGGATGTCTCGCGCTCTCCAGGTTGGGTTTTCTGATGTTTCCACAGACTACTGGGCTAAAGATTTTATTGCCGAATTGGCCTCAATGGAAATTCTCGAAGGTTTTCCTGATGGGACTTTCCGCCCAGATGCACCAGTAACTCGTGCCCAATTTGCGGCAATGCTGCGGAAAGCGTTTACCAAGGGGAAAATTCGCCAAGCGATCGCATTTAAGGATGTCTCAACTCAATATTGGGCTTACAATGCCATCAGCGAAGTTTATCAAATGGGCTTTTTAAACGCTGTTATTGGCAAAGATTTCAACCCCAGCCAAAGCCTTTCTCGCCTTGACATTTTGGTAGCATTAGCACGGGGATTAAATTATCAAAGCAGTGGTTCTACAGACACAATCTTATCTGTTTACAGCGATGCAACTACTATTCGTAGTGAATATCGCAGTCTGATTGCAGCATTAACACAACGCGGTATAGTCGTCAATTATCCCAATGTGAAGATGCTAAATGTTGAACGGGTAGCAACCAGGTCTGAAGTATCTGCTTTGCTATACCAGGCTCTGTCTAGCACCAGACAGGTAGCAAACATTTCCTCGCAGTACGTCGTTGGACAACAACAAGTTGCAGTTGAAGAGCAGACTGAAACTTCAACGGAGGGCGTAAAACCGCGTCGCCATTGCAACCAAGGAATTGGTAATGGTTCTGAGGGATGTGACCCAGGCAATTCCCGTCCTCACGGCGGAAGTAATGATGAAGGTGGACGCACCCCTGGTAATAAGTAATACCATTTTTTAAGAGACGCGATTAATCGCGTCTCTAGCTTGCTCGACTGTAAAACTAACTTCCTGACCATAGGAAATTTCTAGTGTATGACCATCTGGGTCTTGAATAAAAGCCCAGTAACCGACCGGATGACCCCAGTCATTTGGCCCAGCCAGCAGTATTCCTTCAGTGCGTGCCTCATTGCACAGGCGATCGATTTCCCCACGATTCTGATAAGCTACCCCAAGATGGGATTGTGGTAAAAGTGCGCCTTCTACTTTAGCTGCTTTAATTAAGACAATCACAAAAGGTCTAGTCAGGTCACTAATCCAAGCAACATCTGATTGAGTTGCTTGATCAATGCGATGATGCACGACTGTCATCTGGGCATACTTTGCATAAAATGAGATACTTGCATCAACATCGCTGACTGCAAGTGCAATGTGAGTAAAACCAAGATCAGACATAAAAAAACTCCGTGGTAGACTTGACCGGACGAATGTAGGTGTTGGCCTTAGTGCTTACTAAGAAAGGTGACACCATTGATAATGAAGGTAGGCGTTATCTTCACAAAATTTATGTTTTTAACTTGGTTCGACAGCAACTCTTGGTTACTGGAAATTGGCGGGAAACGAATACTAATTGACCCTTGGCTGTTTGGTTCGTTAATTTTCAGCAATTTGGATTGGTTATTTAAAGGGTCGCGATCGCAAGAGCGCCCAATCCCAGATAATATCGATCTGATCCTTTTATCTCAGGGTTTAGAAGACCATACTCACCCACCAACGCTCAAGCTGTTAGATCGCAGCATCAAGGTTGTAGCTTCTCCCAATGCAGCTAAGGTTGTACAGCAGTTAGGTTATACCCAAGTAACAGTATTGGCTCATGGTGAAACTTTCACTTTAAATAATCAAATTGAAATCAAAGCTTTCCCCGGTTCTCCCATTGGCCCCACTTTGGTAGAAAATAGTTATCTCCTTAAAGAATTGGAGAGTGGTTTAACTGTATACTACGAGCCTCACGGGCATCATTCTCCACAACTTCAGCAATCTGCACCTATCGATGTAGTGATTACGCCGTTTATTGATATGACGCTACCTTTGCTTGGGTCGATTATTAAAGGACAAAATAGTGCTTTAGAAGTAGTAAAATCCTTACAGCCTCAAGTAATAATACCTACGGCGGCTGGTGGAGATGTGGTGTTTGAAGGATTGCTGATGAAATTGATTCAGACTAAAGGAACTGCTGAAGAGTTTCGCTCGTTACTTGAGAAAAACAATCTGGCGACGCAGGTACTTGAACCAAAACCAGGCGATCGCTTTGAACTACCATTAGAAAAACGAGCATTAGCAATCTAAATCAGAATGTAAAAAGTTCGCTTCGCGTACCGACGCGCAGCAACTACTCTTACAGAACGCCCAAGTCAATCCGTAGGTAGGCGCAAGGATGCAAAAAACAATTCATCTTTCGATTCAGCAATGCTGATAATTGCTGTACTCCCGGACTCCCGCAATATCACTTAAGTAGGACATAAGGTAAAAAAATCTAAAAATCAACCGAAAATACCCTGAGGGGGCATTGCATTTTAATAATGGGAAAAGGTCTAATCAAAAATTGATCCTCTAATCTAGAAGGCCTGAATCTAATGAAGACCCTGCTTGGATTGCTATTTGTACTGAGCTTCATCGTAGTAGCTTGCAGTCCCTCTCAGGATAAAACGGTGTCTTCTAATCCCCAAGTAACCAGCACTCCGGTTCAAGCAGGAGAGCAAAAGACACAGAATAAGCTTTTAGTTGTAACGACAGTTGCTCCTTTAACCAATATTGTGAGTAACATTGCAGGCGATCGCTTAGAAGTTAAGGGTATTATTCCAGAAGGAACCGACTCTCATACCTTTGAACCTCGTCCCAGCGATGCCGATATACTATCCAAAGCTAATTTGATCATTGCCAATGGGTTGCATTTAGAATCCCCAACAGAAAAACTAGCTAAAGCTTCAATTCCCAAAGAAACTAAAATCTTTGAACTAGGCAGTAAAACTATTACCCAAGAGCAATGGCTTTTCGACTTCAGCTTTCCGAAAGAAAAGGGCGATCCCAATCCTCATCTGTGGGTCAATCCTAAGTATGCTGAGGCTTACGCCAAACTAACCGCCCAACAGTTAACCACCTTAGATCCTGGTGGCAAAGACTACTACGCTACTAATCTCAAAAATTATTTACAACGTCTGGATGCCCTAGACAAGGCAACACGAGAAATCGTCGCCAGTATTCCCGCCAACAACCGTAAACTTTTGACCTACCATGATTCTTGGGCGTATTGGGCCAGAGAGTATGGTTTTCAAGTAATTGGTGCGATTCAACCTTCAGATTTCAAGGAACCATCTGCTCAAGATATCACAAAGCTAATTGACCAAATTCGGAAAACAGGCGTTCCAGCCATTTTTGGTTCTGAGGTTTACCCCAGCAAGGTAGAAGAACAAATTGCCCGCGAAGCGAAGATCAAAACAGCTAACACTGCCGATGATGAGTTACCAGGAACCGGTTCAGCCAATGCAATGGAAAATACTAATCCTGAGCATACTTATATTGGCATGATGGCTAACAATATGCGGATTATCGCCTCTAATTTGGGAGGAAACCCTGATTTGGTGAAGAACTTGAATACTGGAAATGTTGTTGGCCCAACAGCAACTAAGTAGGATCAACATCATAAATACAGCAGAATTCAGGAATAAAACACGCTTGATATCTAGCGCAAGAGACTTAACACAGCATTTTATTAATTATGTAGCGAATTAAATTTGGCAATAGCCTGCAATGCCCATGCGTCCTCTTGCAATGCCAATACGTCCCCTTGCAATGCCAATACGTCCCCTTGCAATGCCAATGCATCCCCTTGTAATGCCAATGCGTTCCCTTGCATTAAAAACGCTACGCTTTTACGCAATGTATTTAGTTTATGTACCTCACCAACTGAAATCTGCTGTATATGCAACCAATACTTGAAGTTAGAAGTTTAACCTGTGGTTATCAAACCCAGCCAGTGTTTAGCGATGTTAATTTGACGCTTTACCCTGGTCAACTGACTGGCTTGGTAGGGCCTTCCGGCAGTGGTAAAAGCACTTTAATCAGAGCGATTTTAGGGCTAGTTCAGCCTTGGGCTGGAGAGATTTGGTTTCGAGGAAAGCGCTTAAAGCCAGGAGTAGCACCGTCTTTCGTGGGGTATGTACCGCAAGTGGAAACAGTGGATTGGACTTTTCCAGTTACGGCTCTGGAAGTGGTGATGATGGGGCGTTACCAAAAGCAGAAGATGTTGCCTTGGTCTTCGCGGCGCGATCGCCAAGTTGCCAGGGAACTCCTAGAGCGCGTTGGAGTTGCCGATGTTGCCCATCAACCCATTGGTAATCTATCTGGTGGGCAACAGCAAAGGGTTTTCATTGCCCGTGCTTTAGTAGGAGAACCAGAAATAGTCCTTTTAGATGAACCCACTAGCAGTTCAGACTTGCACGTTCAACACGAACTATTGCACCTATTGGCTGATTTGAATCAGCAGGGCTTGACAATTATCCTCTCCACCCATGACCTCAACTCGGTGGCGACTCATTTACCTTGGGTGGTGTGTTTCAACCACGGTTTAATTTGTCAAGGTCAACCTATTGATGTCTTCACTCCCGCAAATCTTGAGCAGACTTTTGGTGGAGAAATGGTAGTTTTCTATCAACAAGACCGAATTTTGATTGCTAGCGGCGGTACATCTCTACGCCATCAAATGCAAGATAACTTGCCCCAAGTACTGCGCCGCTCTAACTCGTCGAAATCTGCTTAATTTAACTGTATATGGATTTTTTACTAGCACCCTTTCGCTACGAATTTTTTAGCCGTGCCATCTTAGTAGGCGTGATGGCGGGGCTATTATGCGGCATTATGGGAGTTTATATTACAACTCGCAGAATGAGTTACATTGCCCACGGTTTATCTCATGCAATTTTGGGAGGAGCCGTGCTGAGTTATGTACTAGGCTTGAATTTCTACATTGGCTCTGGAATTTGGGGTTTTGCAGCTGCTCTGTTGATTCAATATTTGACCGGACGCAAAATTTACTCGGATGCAGCTATTGGGATTGTGACAACTGCTAGCTTTGCTTTAGGAGTAGCTGTAATTAGTAGCTATCGCAAGTTTAGCCAAAACTTTGAAGCCGCTTTGTTTGGGAATGTGTTGGGCGTTTCCCCTAATGATTTGTGGGTGGTGACGGGTGTGACGATTGTCTTACTCAGTCTGGTTTTCTTGTTTTATCGCCCGTTGCTATTTTGGTGTTTTGACCGGGAAGTTGCTCAGGTTCATGGTGTACCCGTTTTTGCAATGGATACTTTATTTGCTTTGATGTTGGCAACTTTACTAGTGGCGACGCTGAACGTCTTGGGGGTAACTCTAATTATTTCAGCAGTGGTGATTCCAGCATCAATTGCCCGATTAGTGAGCGATCGCTTTGGTTATATGATGATTCTTTCCGGGATTTTAGGAGCTGCGATTTCGTTTGTCGGTATCTACCTCAGCTACTACCTCGACATTGCCTCTGGAGCTAGTGTAGTGCTGCTTTCAACCGCCATCTTCGCCTGCGTATTGCTCACCAAAAATCTGCAAGGACGATATAAACGCCGTCTCCCTCCCCTTTCTATAAAACACCTTCCTTAGCAAGGGTTAGTCTGGATTGAGTGCCAAACTTTTATTGATTTATATTATTTTGTAGATAAACCTCTTTGATGGGAAAGGGAATTTCAATTCCTGCTTGCTGATAGCGCTTGTGCAATTTTTTGACAAATAGATGTTTACCAATGCGTTGATCGAAGTATTCACTAACGCGCATATAAAGCGTAAAATCTATACTAAAATCATTAAAAGTATGAAATCTGATATATGGTTCATTTTCTTTTAATTCTGGTGCAATTTCTTGCATGACTTCAATGG
This sequence comes from Nostoc sp. 'Peltigera membranacea cyanobiont' 210A, assembly GCF_002246015.1. Classification (GTDB taxonomy): domain Bacteria; phylum Cyanobacteriota; class Cyanobacteriia; order Cyanobacteriales; family Nostocaceae; genus Nostoc. Next base: position 976,468 of record NZ_NOLJ01000002.1, on the reverse strand, counting down.
CCACTTCTACAGTCACTTTTTCAACTTCTTCCAAATCGCTATCATAACTTACGCCAACATCCATTGTTAAAGTAATTTCCTTTGCGGGTAAATGATAGTTTGTGAAAATTGCAGAAGACAACTTAGAATTAGGAACAATGACTATATTATTGGAAATTTCTTTAATTGTTGTATTACGCCAAGAAATATCTATAACATATCCCTCATGTCCAGCATCTAATTTTACATAGTCTCCGGTTCTAACTTGCTTAGAAATAATTAAGTAAAAGCCAGAAAACAAATTTGCTAAGGTATCTTGAAGTGCCAAACCAACTGCCAGACCACCAATCCCTAAAGTCGTGATTATCGGTGTAATCTGAACACCCACTGTTTGCAATATGATTAATGTTCCCAAAACTAAAACAGTAATCTTCGCAAGGTTAGAAATTAGTGATGTGGGAACTCCTTCTGTTCTGCGAATAAATAAATTAACAAAACCAGCACTCAATCTTGCTAAAACTAGGGTTACTGAATACAGCAGTGCGATCGTCAAAACTTTTTGCAGTACGATCGCAATATCTGGTTTTAGAGGTGCGCTCAAAACTGCCCAAAAAAAACCGGCAATGACAAACCAAATAAATGTCATGCGGTGCAGAGAGTAAAATATAATATTACCCCCAGCAATTCGTTTATTATTAACGAATATTTCCAGCTTTTTGAAAATAACTTTTTCACCAATTACTCCAGCCAGTAAGCCAGCTAGAATAAATGCAATAGGTGTAATCCATTCCATCATATCAATTTGAAATTTTAGATTTAGGAGAGCAGCATTTTTGCTGTGATTATGGCTAAATTTTAGCTTGTTAGTTGTGGGATTAGCTGCTTGAGATTTTCTTTCCTTATGGACTTGCCAATTATTTACCACCCAGATTACATTGCTCCACTACCTGAAGGACATCGCTTTCCGATGTCTAAGTTCCGACAACTCTACGAATTGCTGTTAGCTGATAATGTCGCTAATCAAGAACAATTTCACACCCCCCAACGTCCGCCGCCAGAATTGATAGAGTTAGTCCACACTCCAAGCTACGTTCAAGCTTACTGTGAAGGAACCCTAGATCCCAAAGCACAGCGACGCATTGGTTTGCCTTGGAGTCCAGCATTAGCGAATCGTACTTGTGTAGCTGTAGGTGGTACGATACTTACTGCAAAACTAGCACTAAGTCAGGGTTTAGCTTGTAATACTGCTGGTGGAACTCATCACGCCTTTCCTAGTTATGGGTCTGGTTTTTGTATTTTCAACGATTTAGCGATCGCTTGTCGTGTTTTACAAAAATTCGGACTTGTCCAAAAAATCCTGATTGTAGATTTAGATGTCCATCAAGGAGACGGCACAGCTTTTATTTTCCAAGATGACGACAGCGTTTTTACTTTCTCCATGCACTGCGAAATCAATTTCCCCGGTACTAAACAAAACAGCGATTTGGATGTTCCTTTGCCGGTGGGAATGGAAGATGACGCCTATTTGCAAACCTTGGCGAATTACTTATCAGATTTATTGTCTAAAGTCAAGCCAGACTTAGTATTTTATGATGCTGGTGTTGACCCTCATATAGGCGATCGCTTGGGAAAATTAGCCCTTACCGATGCTGGCATTTTCCGACGAGAAATGCAGGTTTTGAGTACCTGTGTGAATAGCGGTTATCCTGTCGCTTGCGTCATTGGCGGGGGTTATGCTGATGATATGAAATCTTTAGTATGGCGACACTCCCTGCTACATCGCGCCGCCAGTGAAGTTTATCAACAGTATAAACTTTGATACAGCCTCTATTCTTAGGAAGTCCCTTCGATGAGAAAATTGGGAAAAGCAATAACAGTAATAATATTAAGTACATTGTTAGGAATTCCGTTAACTATTTTATCGCTGTGGTATCAGAATCCTCCAGGTTGTAAACAACTCTGCTCAAGTGAACCATGTTCTCCAAATGCGTGTATGGGTGGTGATTCTTTAACGGCTGGGTTCCCATTCCCAGTAGTGCATGACGGCGAGGTTGGTAGCTCACCTACAGGTGGCTGGGGGACAATCGGAGTTGAAGATTTTTCCAGTATAAATTTTGGGGCATTTTTATTAGATGCCTTGTTTTACGGTGTCATAATAATCATGGTTTTTGCGATTGCAAAAAGTATTTTTAAATCTGTAAAACGTTCAAGACGGTTGGGCTAATACGGACAAGGTAAATAGTGGATGAACAACGGCAAACTCAGAGTCTACGAACTAGCAAAAGAATTAAATTTAGATAACAAGAAGCTATTAGTAATTTGTGAAAAACTCAAAATTGCAGTTAAAAGCCATACTAGCGCAATCTCAGAATCCGATGCAGAACGCATTCGTGTAGCGATTAATAAACTAACAGCAAAATCCTCGAAAACTACTAAAACAACCTCTGAAGATTGGGGCTATATGTTTATAGCTTCGGCAATTGATAGCTTTATCCGCCATCTTGAAGGTGAAGCGGCCCTTAAATCATATTCTGAATTTAGAGAGCGGCGCGATCGCGCCAATGAGTTAATGTATGAATGTGTCGGGAAAAAGCCTTCTCTATTTTATGTACGTCGTAAAGGTGCAGGGAAAGAAGCAAGAGAAGAAATTTGGGATTTGACAATAGCAACAGACTCGGATGAGTTTCCGTTACCCGCAAGACTTGAGAAACTCAGAAAAACATTAGGATTTAGAGCGGCTGTACCAAAAGATGGACGCGGAGGTTTAAAAATACTATCGGCTCAGTTATTACAGCTCTCACGGGGACACGCCGATAGCTATGCTATACCTTGTCGCTTACGTTTGCTACCTAATCATCAGCATCATCTCGACATTCCGGCTGCAACATTGAAACGCATTGCAGCCGCACCAGTTTGTGGCGAAAATGTGCCTACAGAAGATCAGCTTAAAGCTTGGAAAGCGTTTTTGCAAATTGAAGAAAAAATCGCTAAAGCGCGTCAGTTTTGCGTGCGTTACGTAAGTCATAACTATAACTTCAAAAGACGAATCAGTTTTGAAATTGATGTAGCCTCAGCCACCCTTGACGGCTTTTATCAAAATTCCCTCGAATTAGAAAACTTCTGGGAACGAGCAAGACGCACAAAAAACGAAGATTTAAAGCTTTTTGAAACTGCTCCCGTCGGCAAAAATTGGATTAGCGGTCGTCAATTAGGGACTGTTGAAGAGGTTGACCCCAACCGTTGTATTATCAGCCTGAGATTAGAACGTGACTTAGCCGAATTCATGGCAGCAGAGCGTTATAAGTTACCAGATACAGGATTTTTGTGTTTTGAAGCAGTTGGTGATATTCAGCAGATTCAGCGCAAGAAAAAAGCTTTAGATGATTTGAATAACGGTTACACCCAAAATCCGTATTTGGGTAACTTTTTATTCGATGCTTCTCAGGCTAGACAAATCAAAACAACTGTTGAACTTCAACCACAAGATTTATTATTATCTTCTGCAAATCCTGGTCAGAAAGCAGCAGTAGAAAAGGTACTTGCCGCTAAGGATCTTGTTCTCATCCAAGGGCCGCCAGGTACTGGGAAAACTACCGTAATTGCCGAGATTTGCTATCAAATTGCCCTTCGCGGTGGACGCACTCTAATTGCATCTCAAGCCAATTTAGCAGTAGATAACGCCCTGAGTCGATTAGTTCACAACCCAGTGATTCGGGCTGTACGAAAGGGGAGAGCCGAAAAAGTTGGGGAAGAAGGACAGCCATTTTTAGAAGACCAAGTGATTGGCAGATGGCTAGAAAATACAGCAAATGATTGCGAAAATAATCTGACTCAGCGGCTGGAAAATATAAAAATTTTCACTCAATTACTGGCATCATCACAAAGATTTACAGCCTACTTACAAGCAGAGGAAGAACTTAATCAGCAACAAACTAAATTCAATAAAAATAAGTTAAAACTAGAGGCTAACTTTAAAAATCAAGAAAAATGTTACAACGAAACTGTAGAAAAATATAACGAGGTTGAATCACTAATTGCAGGATTAGAAAATATATTAAATACTGCACCAAATATCAACTGGGAAGCCTCAGAAGTTACAGATTTTTTGCCACTTCTTAAGCCCTACACAGAAGGTAACAGTTTAGTAGAAGAATTTTTAGCAAATGTTCGTAAAACTATCAAATATACTGATGAACTTGGCTTTGTGCGTCCAGCGCTTGGTGCTTTTGGTTTAGCGGCTTGGTTGCATAAAACTGTAGCAATAGAAATTTCTGGATTTAAAACTTCTTTGACTTATGCTCAAGAGGTAAGTAAAGCCATCTTAGAAGTTGCAGCATCAGTGGAGGTTGTCAAACAAAATTTCGCCTCATTGAATCAGTTACAACCAGATTATCAGCAATATCTTACCAAACTGCAAAATATACAGCAAACAATCCAGATATGGCAAAATCGCCAACGGGAAATAGATTACATTATCTCAGCAGTTAAGGAATGGAAATCTACAGCACCTTCTCATCTCTATCAAACTTTGAAAGAATGTCATCAATCAGGTTTACCACTCACAGAAAATTTAGTTGACTTACCGCTAGGTTTGTTGATGTTTGCTAACACATTAAAACTACCAATAGTACCAAAAACTTATAAAATTAACCTACCTGAATGGGACTTGTTGACAAAAGCGATCGCTTATGAAATAGACGGAGGCTTTACTGATAGACAGGGGAAACAGCATAATTTCAGCTATTTTTTACAACAAAACTTTAGCCAGATTCCAATGGTGCTATCAAAGAACGACCGCACCCAATGGCAAGAAACCTATCAACAGTTCAACAACTATCAGCTACTCAACCCCAAACAGCGAAAATTACTAGTTGAAAATACCCAGGTTTTCTTAGTTAGAATGCAACGGGCTTATGGTGCATCATGGGAATGGAATAATATCGACTCTACTCTCACTCGCCTTACAGAAGAATTGCTAGATACTATCCTTGCAAATGCGCGTCAATGCGTTTTAAAAGTCAAAACTGAAACTGAACAACAGCTTCAGCATCTGCAACGACAATTAAATGAACTTCAGAAAAATGAAGTTAGCCAACAGCAAATATCTATTACTCAAGCTGAGGTAGAAAAAGCACAGCAAGATGCTAATTCCCAACTTGCACGAGTTATTAATAACTTGCAAGAACTTAATCAAAAAAATATCCCCGATCAATTACGTATTCTAGTTGAAAAATATCTTGCAACACAATCAAACATTTGGGAGCAACCCCAAGAATTTGCAAATCAAGTAAATTACTGCGAAACTTCTATCAGTCAGCTTCAAACCTTAATCTCATCATTAGAACCTTTTGCTGTACTGGAGATAATTAAACATTCTCTAAATGAGCATTTATCAAAGCTACAAGAAGAAACTGAAACTTCTCTACAGCAACTTCAGAAATTACAAATTAATCTACGTGAGGTAGAACAAAAATCACAACCACAGCCATCAGAAAACCTAAGAGAAGAACGAAGCTGGTGGTTGGCAGAATGGCAAACAATACCTGATAAATTTAAACCAGAAAATTCACAAGCTGACTTATATAGTATAGAGTTTTTACGCAATATCAATACTCAGTTTGAATCTTGGCAGCAACAACTCCAGACAGACGAAACTTATCTCAATAAATATCAGAATTTTGTTCAAGATTGGATAGGAAAATTAAGAGAGCCAACTGAAGGCGATAGGGACGATTTAAGGCGTATCTATCTAGATAATGCAAACGTCGTCGGGATCACCTGTGTTCAAGCTGCAAATAGAGGTTTTTCTGAAGAATTCAAATCATTTGATGTCGTTATCATTGATGAAGTTAGTAAGTGTACTCCACCAGAGTTACTAATCCCAGCTTTGAAAGGCAAAAAGTTAGTTATGGTAGGCGATCATCGGCAATTACCACCCATGCTTGATACCAGCACTATAGAAGAAGTTGCTCAAACAATGGGTAATACACGAGACGAACTACAATTCTTAGAAGAATCATTGTTTAAAAGTCAGTTTGAATCTGCTGATGAAAGCATCAAACAAATGCTAACTACACAATATCGAATGCACCCTTTTATTATGGGAGCAATCAATCAGTTTTATGACGGTAAACTAGAATCTGGGATTTTGGAGCCTGATACAAAACGCGCACATCATCTAGCAGGCGAAATTATCCAAGAATCTCAGCATCTTCTCTGGGTAAAAACGCCTATAGAGAATCAGTTTTTAGAGCAACGAAATGGAACTTCGTACTTTAATACTCCAGAAATTGATGCGATTGAATGTTTGTGTCAACAATTTGAGGCTACTTGGGCTTCTAAAGTTGCTAATGGTGAACCCAAAAAAGAAATTGCCGTAATTACATTTTATGGCGCTCAATTAAGAAAAATTGATGAACGTCTGCAATCTGAACTTTTCCCTTCCCTAGAAATTCGTACTGGTACAGTAGATAGATTTCAAGGAATGGAAAGACCCGTTGTAATTGTCAGTATGGTTCGCAACAATAGCAAAGGAGATGTGGGATTTGCAAAGAAACCAGAACGGGTAAATGTTGCTTTTTCCCGCGCTCAAGAACTACTGATAATTGTGGGTTGTCATAATTTATTTACCCATCAATCAGGTAAAGTCGGAAGTATGTATTCAGAAGTTTCAAATATTGTCAGTCTTCATGATGGTTTCGTTGATGTTTCTCGCCTTTTCAGCTAAATCTGTGGTGTGCTTACGCATAGCCTGCCGCAGGTATTGCGCGAATCGACAAAAAACCTAAATTTCATAAATCGTAACTTGGGCTAAGTATCTTAACGGAATTTGCTCCTAGAGATAGAAATATCGTAAGAGAAGGAAAAAAATTGCTTAACTGAACTGTATTGATCTATAAAGAGTGTCTGTCTTCTGCCTCCGTAACCTCATACTTCATGCGAAAGAAAACTGCTGTAAAATCCTCCCCGTACTTGAAGTATGAGGAGGATTCAATTATCCCAAATTAGCAATATTGATGATTGCTAATTTGGATTTAGCTGTAAGCTTGCAGACATACCTTAGCCTCTACGGATTTTAAGAGATGTTTACGCAACGATCTCAAAGTTTGTCGCTGATAATAATGGTGGGGCTGTGAATTGATTGTTATCGTTATCAATGTTGGCAAACAGACTACCTGTCCCAAAGCCTGGTGATGTCAAGTTTTGGTTGAAGAACAAGTTGCCAGTTCCAAGACTGTAAGTAATGAGTCCAGAGCTAGTTGCAGCTGCTGCATCATTAGCTACTATCCTAATTTGGAACAGATTATTGAGTCCGCCAAAAGTTGTCTTATCGAGGACAATTTTATCGCTAAAGTTGCTGAAGTCAGTAATTTTATCTACACCGAGATCGGCACTATTGTACCCAGCACCTGAGTTGAATACAAAGCGATCGCCACCAGCACCACCAGTCAGGATGTCATTACCTTTACCACCTCGTAATGTATCATTACCAGCATCTCCATAGAGTAAGTCATTGCCAGCACCACCATAGAGAATGTCATTACCCTCACCACCGAAGGCTCTCAACGATGTTGTTGTACCACTACCATCCAGGAAGTCATTGCCAGCCCCANCCTGTGAACCAGACTGCATTTACAGAAGTTCCAGAGAGGTTGTTGACATCAAGGATGTCATCACCTCCACCACCATTGATTTCAAACCTCTCTGCACTGTCTACAGTCAGAGTGAAGGGAACCAAGTTCAGCCGATCGAAGATTGCTCTGCCTTGAGCATCTTGTTCTAGGCGGAAGTTGTCTCCTACACCCGCGCCGTTGACCTCAACTACGTCAAAGCCAGCATTACCACTGATTCTGTCGCTACCGTCACCATTGTTCCAGATGAGGCGATCGTTGCCGTTTCCGCCAGTGAAGGTGTCGTTGCCACGATTTCCAAGTATGGTATCGTTACCGTCCCCACCAGATAGAAAGTCGATACCATCACCACCTCGTAACAGGTCATTACCGGTATCACCAGAGAGGAAGTCATTGCCAGTACCACCTGTCAGGCTGTCATTACCCTCACCACCCAAGCCTCTCAATGGTGTCGCTGTACCACTACCATCCAGGAAGTCATTGCCAGCCCCGCCTGTGAACCAGACTGCATTTACAGAAGTTCCAGAGAGGTTGTTGACATCAAGGATGTCATCACCTCCACCACCATTGATTTCAAACCTCTCTGCACTGTCTACAGTCAGAGTGAAGGGAACCAAGTTCAGCCGATCGAAGATTGCTCTGCCTTGAGCATCTTGTTCTAGGCGGAAGTTGTCTCCTACACCCGCGCCGTTGACCTCAACTACGTCAAAGCCAGCATTACCACTGATTCTGTCGCTACCGTCACCATTGTTCCAGATGAGGCGATCGTTGCCGTTTCCACCAGTGAAGGTGTCGTTGCCACGATTGCCAAGTATGGTATCGTTACCGTCTCCACCAGATAGAAAGTCGATACCATCACCACCTCGTAACAGGTCATTACCGGTATCACCAGAGAGGAAGTCATTGCCAGTACCACCTGTCAGGCTGTCATTACCCTCACCACCCAAGGCTCTCAATGGTGTCGCTGTACCACTACCATCGAGCACATCATTTCCTGCCCCGCCTGTGAACCAGACTGCATTTACAGAAGTTCCTGAGAGGCTGTTGACATCGAGGGTATCATCACCTCCACCACCATTGATTTCAAACCTCTCTGCACTGTCTACAGTCAGAGTGAAGGGAACCAAGTTCAGCCGATCGAAGATTGCTCTGCCTTGAGCATCTTGTTCTAGGCGGAAGTTATCTCCTACACCCGCGCCGTTGACCTCAACCACGTCAAAGCCAGCATTACCGCTGATTCTGTCGCTACCATCACCATTGTTCCAGATGAGGCGATCGTTGCCGTTTCCGCCACTGAAGGTGTCGTTGCCACGATCTCCGATTAGGGTATCCTCTCCATTGCCACCGGATAGAAAGTCGATACCATCGCCACCTCGTAACAGGTCATTACCAGCATTTCCAAAAAGGCTGTCATTTCCATCCAAACCATTCAAGTTATCAGAAGCGGCATTACTAATACCTATATCTGCTCCATTAGTCGGTCCTGGGCCTGGAATCCAATTTACTGCCATGATTAATACTCCTAATTCTTAATTTCTCTAAGTGAACAATGAGTTACTAATACTTCATTTTTAATAAATGTATGGAAGTACTAGTTTCTCTCTATGAACTACAAAACTGATAGTTTTTAGCTGCTAAGTATTACTCAGAGATATTTTCTTCTTTTATGCAGAATATTGGTTTTTGTAAAACTTCTTCACTATGAATTTTAGAGACATGCCTGACTGTATCCTGACTTTTCACGTTATCTTAAAAAGAACCAATAGCTAGCGAATGCCTTGTGTAAACTAGGTTTCAACTGATTGAACGATTGTCGTTAAAGTTTAAAATAGTGCTTATGATGTACGAGGATTAAATACCTAATGGTTAAATTTAGCACCTAAGTCTGAAGTCCATACACTGTTTCAAAGATATTAATCACATAGTCAACAAATGACTTCTATGAAGAGAGAAAAATCTTGTTAAAAGTAGTATAAAAAAGAATTTTAAGCGTTATTACAAAGCGTAAGTTCAGTATCTTACCTAGTGTAATAGGCATTATATTAAACACGTGATTTGTTTTTGTGTGTTTTTAAGAATACCCATCCATAGTCCAATCTTGAAGAGATAAATTAGGAACTTTGCTAAAATCTTTCTGATTACGCGTAACGACAATTGCCTCGTGAGCCAGAGCGATCGCAGCAATTCTTAAGTCTTGCGTACCTACCTGGATTTTTTGCTGGCGCAAACTTTGGTAGCGACTGTATGCTGCGTCGTCGAACTCCAGCAAATTCATACTACAAAAGTAAATCTGGGTTATTCGCAAATTTCTATGAGCAACAGCTAGCAGTTCTGGTTTAGTAGTACATTTGCTGATAGAAGCTAATCTGCCTTTTAATTGTTCTTCGAGTGTGACTGTTGTAATAAATATGTTGGAACTTCCGACAGCTTGAGCGCGTTGTAAAATTTTAGAATTACCATGTTGAGAAAGAGTAACATGATCGGTATCGAGGATATATTGGCTCAAGCTGACTGATTCTCCTCTAAGGAAGCCTCATAAGCAGCGACTTCTGCATCTAATTCACTTCGATTTACAGCCATATCTTCTACAAAATCATCAAAAAGTGGGTCATCTTTGAAAATACCATCAAACTTAACCCAAGGATTAGACTCTTCAACCTGTTGTTCATGTTTTAACATTGGCAAACAACAAAGCCGTAATGTAACCCACCATAAGTAAGACATGATAGGGCTATTGAACTCACCATCATTAATTAAACCATGAGCCATACGGTTTCTTAAATTTGAACCTCCACGCTCAATTAGTAGACCCTTGAGATCAAATAGTGTGTCCTCATCAAAAATTGCAGTTATCTCTGGACGGGAAAGGATCTGCTTCAATAAAAATTCATCCTGAATTCCCTTATCGAGTTTAGAAGATATTGCACCCTGCTGCTGCCAAAGTATATGGCGAATAGAATTCTCGATTTGAGGAATGAGAATATGAGTAGATGTGAAAAAATCCCCAGTTAATCCAGCGTAAAGCCCTTTTGCAAACTGGTATTCTCGGCCTGGAGCTACAAAAGGACTATGTAAAACAATTGAAAGTAAGTCATCAACTCGCACACTGTGTTCTAGATTGATATGATATCTGGCTGGTTCAATAGATGTTTGAGCATGAAAAGTTTGATAATATACTGCGTAACGGTACATCTCAAACTGAATTGCTTTCTCAGCATCTTCAGAGTTACTAGATAATACTGAGCTAGATTGTCGGGCTACCACCTTACCCATATTATTGATCATAACTACTGGGAAATGATGAGACGTGACATACTGATGAGTTGTATTTTGGACTTCCTGTCGAAGAGATGAAACTGACGGTGAAGTTCCCAAAAAAGCCAAGGAAAAAAGCGCATCCTGAAATTCTTTCCCTCTAACATGCGCTCTAGCTTGCTCTATCACTTCCGGATTAACATTAACCTGACGAGAAACAGCAATTAACTCTTTTCGAGATTCTTCTCCATACTGGATGAGGAGTTTATGAACCTCAGCTTCTCTTTGTTTTGCTGTTTCAATTTCTTCCTTTGTACCTGAGACTGTTCTAAAAGCCTCAACAGCTTTCTGCATAAAATGTGATGCCACTAGGTAGCTTGAAGGCGTTCTTTTTAAAGCATCGTCACCTTCTTTAACGTAGGTTTCGGCAGCAAGCATCTGTGCTGTACGTACTTTATCTCCATCCTTTGCAAAAAGATGCCATTTTGCTTTAATTTCCCAGTATTTTCTAGCTTTGCGCCAATGGTGTACTGATTCTGCTAAATTAGCGGCTTTTTCAGCAAGAGCAGCATATTTTATGGGGTCGCCAATTCGATATTCTTGCAAAAGCTCCATTAGCTTCGCTGAGAAGCAACGTGAATCTTCTCCCTTGTAGCGATCAAGGACTGTTTCTATACGTGCGACAACTAATTCAGCTTGATAATTAATTTTGCGTGCTAAACGAAGTGCGCGTTCAATCCTCTCGAAACACCAAATCCACTTTTCAGGATCTTCTAATTCTGTGGCAGATTGTAAGTAGGCTGTAACTGCTAACTGTGCCATCTGATAATTGCGCTTTTTAACCCAGAGAATGTCCGCAATTCGTGCTTGCAGTTCTGGATTTGATACTTCAGGAGAAATTTCAGTAAGAAAATTTAAATGTTCATCAGTAAGATTTTGAAAAACTTCAGCAAAAAACTCATCTGTTGATTCTGGCTTAATTGCAACACCAGTCACGAACGCCAAAATCTCAAAGACAGACTGTTCTCTGACATTTCCTGCCTCTTTTGCTTCCTGTGCCTTATTCCAGAAGACTCTGTTGTAAGCACTACACTCTTTTCTCTCGCTGCTATTAACCACGTCCTGCCAGCGAGAGTTAATAAAATTTTCTTTAGTGAGAGGAGGGTTTATTAATGGCATAGTCTAGAATTACTTGGCTATATATCTACTATGCCAAATCTGAAATAGATTGCGCTATTGTTAGCTCTGGCTGAATAATGCAAACAAAAGCTATAAATTAACATTCCCTAGCTGACAGCCAGGGAATGAGAAAATACTAACTCGCAGCTAAATTGCCCCAACCGACGTAGGGTAACTTTGCAGCCGTTGCCCGAACTTGGTCAGCATTGGCCACCAACTGACCGCAAGCATCCCAAGTTCCAGAAATAAATGTGCTTCTTGTACCTTCACCGATCGCAATTGGGGCGGTGTAATCACCAATTTGCACTTGCAAGGTTTCCAAATTCACTGTCACAGCCGCTTGGGGATTGGCAGCGACTAAATCTTGCAGTTGTTTAACAGTCACAGCATCGGCTGTCAGACAAGGTATGCCCATTGCCACACAGTTACCGAAAAAGATTTCGGCGAAGCTTTCACCGATTAAAGCTTGGATTCCCCATTTTGCGATCGCTTGGGGTGCGTGTTCCCGTGATGAACCACAGCCAAAGTTACGGTTGACTATTAAAATATTCGCGCCTTTGTATTGGGGTTGGTCAAAGGCATGTTCACCTTTGAGTGCTGTCCGGTCATCAATAAACGCGCCTTCACCTAACCCATCAAAGGTAACGGCTTTTAAATATCGCGCGGGAATGATGCGATCGGTATCTATATCATTGCCCACTAAGGGTATACCGCGCCCTGAAACTGTTTTAACTTCACTCACCATAGTTTTATATAGAAAACGAACCGCAAAGAACGCAAAGGACACAAAGAAAGAAAGAAAAGTTTAAGAGATTTCTCTATGCTAGGAAGTGGGGTTACAGCAACTCGCGCACATCAGAAACTTCGCCTTTAATGGCAGCAGTGGCGACCATCGCCGGACTCATTAACAATGTCCGACCAGAAGAGGAACCTTGTCTGCCTTTAAAGTTGCGGTTCGAGGAAGAGGCGCTGATTTGTCTTCCTTGTAGCTTATCGGGGTTCATGGCTAGGCACATAGAACATCCCGGTTCTCGCCATTCAAATCCGGCTTCTTGAAAGATTTTATCCAGTCCTTCAGCTTCCGCTTCTTCCTTCACCCGTTCAGAACCGGGGACAACGAAGGCTTTAATTCCCTCGGCAACGTGGCGACCTTTGGCGATTTTCGCTGCTTCTCGCAAATCGCTAATTCTGCCGTTGGTGCAACTCCCAATAAAGCAGACATCTATTTTAGTGCCCTTGATCGGTTGACCAGGATATAAATCCATGTAGCGGTAAGCTTCTTCGGCAATAAATCGGTCTTCTTCCAGCAGTTCTTCCGGTTGAGGTACTGACTGATTGACACCGATACCTTGACCGGGAGTAATCCCCCAGGTGACGGTAGGAGAAATTTCCGCAGCGTCGAATACTACTACATCATCGTATTGGGCATCTGCATCGCTCTTGATGGAATCCCACCAAGCTATTGCTTTATCCCAATCTGCATCAATGGGTGCAAAATCTCTGCCTTTGAGGTAATCGTAGGTGACACGATCGGGATTGACGTACCCGCATCTAGCACCGCCTTCGATCGCCATGTTGCAGACAGTCATCCTCTCTTCCATATTCATTTGCTCAAATGTCGTACCTGCAAATTCGTAGCCATAACCCACACCACCTTTCACGCCAAGGGTGCGGATGATATGCAGAATGACATCTTTGGCGTAAACTCCTGGGTTGAGAGTGCCGTTAACTTCTATTTTGCGGACTTTCAATTTTGAGAGAGCGAGGGTTTGGGAAGCGAGAACATCTCGGACTTGACTAGTACCGATACCAAATGCGATCGCACCAAATGCCCCATGACTTGATGTGTGACTATCTCCACAAGCGATCGTCATTCCTGGCTGGGTCAGTCCGAGTTCTGGAGCGATCACGTGAACTATACCCTGGCTACCAGAACCGATGTTGTAAAAAGTTATGTTATTTTCTTGACAGTTATTTTCGAGTGCCTGAATCATTTCCTCTGCCAAGCTATCGGCAAAGGGACGCGCTTGGTTTTCTGTGGGCACAATGTGATCCACCGTGGCGACAGTCCGCTCTGGAAACAGTACTTTTAGACCCCTCTCGCGTAACATAGCAAAGGCCTGGGGACTGGTGACTTCATGAATTAGGTGAAGCCCGATAAATAGTTGCGTCAGCCCTGAGGGAAGTGTACCAACGGTGTGTAAGTCCCAAACTTTGTCAAACAGGGTACCTTTGCTCATACGTCAATCAATATTTAAGGAGTCCGGTCTTAAATAGTATCAAAAAATAGTCTGGGTTTTTGCAGATAACTTAAATATTTTTAAACGCAAAGGGGAGGCAGCGCGTTGCGGGGGTTCCCCCCGTTGTAGCGACTGCCGTCGCACAGAGGTAAGCGCAAAGGCACGCAGAGAATTTGCTACAAGTTGATTAAATTTCGTGTTTGGAGATTAATAAACGATTCGATCGCCTTTGAGGTAGTAAATGCGAAAATTCTCCGAAATATTGAGATGCAAAGATGTAAATAACTTTATCCTTTTCCACAAGGATATGTTAAGACAATACCAGATTATTGCACTACCAGGTTATGTCCATAGATTTACGGGAATTTTATCAGGCTAGCGATCCCAGCAGAACTCTGTTTGTCAACAATAGTTCTGATGGCAAGTATTATATAGATTTTTCCTCGGTACGAGGTGGTGATATTCTTGGCAAGCTGAAGCAGAAAATTACTTTTTTTAAGCCGAATGAACCCACTTGCACTTTATTTACTGGGCATATTGGTTGTGGGAAATCGACAGAACTATTACGGTTACAGGCAGAACTGGAAAAGTTAGGTTTCCATGTCGTCTATTTTGAGTCGAGTGATGACTTGGAAATGACCGATGTCGATATTGCTGATGTGCTGCTAGCGATCGCTCGGCGGGTGAGTCAAAGTCTGGATAAAATTACTCTGGAGACACCCAACAAGTTTAATGAGTTGCTGCAAGGTGCTTGGAAGGTCTTAAACTCCGAGGTGACGGCGGGAAAAGTTAAGCTTCCGGTGCTTGGTGATGTCGGTTTATCCGCAGATAAAGATAAGTTTTCTCTGTCTGTGGGCATTGGTGAAATCACCGCGAAGATGAAAAATGACCCAATGCTGCGAGAAAAACTCAATCAGTATTTAGCACCGCAAAAAACTAAACTGCTGGAAGCGATTAATCAAGAATTATTGGAACCTGCGATCGCTAAACTTAAACAGCAAGGTAAAAATGGTCTAGTGGTAATTGTCGATAATCTTGACCGCATAGATAATCGTGCCAAACCTTGGGGTCGTCCGCAACAGGAATATTTATTTGTCGATCAGGGTGAGTTTTTGACGAAGCTGAATTGTCATCTCATCTACACCATGCCTTTGTCTTTGAAGTTTTCCAATGATTACGGAATGCTGACTCAGCGTTTCCCAGAAGACCCCAAGGTGTTACCAATGGTACCTGTACAATGGTCTGATGGCAGTGTTCATACACAGGGAATGGCACTCATGCAGCAGATGGTACTAGCTAGAGCTTTTCCTGACATGACACCAGAGGAGCGTTTAAATAAAGTTACCGAGATTTTTGATAGTGCTGCCAGCCTAGAGCGTTTATGTCAAATGAGCGGTGGTCATGTGCGGGACGTGCTGAGGCTACTGAATACCTGGATTATGGAAGAGATGAGTCTTCCCCTAACTCGTGAAACCTTAGAGCAAGTGATTCGTTCTCGGCGGAATGAAATTATGTTACCGATTTCTGAGGATGAGTGGCAATTGTTACGTCATGTCAAGGAAAGGAAAAAGGTAAGTGATGACCACGGATATCAAAAACTGATCCGCAGTCGGTTTGTGTTTGAATATCGGGATAGTGGCGAGTCTTGGTTTGACGTTAATCCCGTCTTGGCAGAGGCTAGGGAATTACAGTGAGGAATCAGGGAACCGATGAATAATTAGATTATGAAATCAGAAACCAAAAATGTTTTGTTAAAAGCTTATGCACAATTGCACCAAATCACAGAAGAATTATACTCAGCCTCAGATAAAGCCATAGAAAACAACGATTTTGAGGACGCTAGCTTACTCGCTAGTAGAGCAGATAGACTTTATGAAGAGATAGAAAATTTAGAGATTGTAATTTCAGAACAGGAGGAAATATGAAAACAATCCAAGAGTTAAAGACTCGTATTCAAGAACTCAGTAAACAAGCTGTTGAATTTAGTAGAAAAGCATCTGAAGTATGCTTAAGTGACCGTCAGCAAGCCAAGTATTTTAGACAACAAGCAAGAGAAGCTAGCAAACGCACTCAAGTATTGATACAGGAATTAAAACGCCAGGAAGTTTAATTTTGTAGTCTTTAATCTTTCCTCTGCCTCCTACACTCTATATTTACGTCAGCTTATGACTTATGACAGACTCGCAACCATCACAAGATGATCGTGTAAACAGCGATGTCTACGACGGGCTACACCTGCGCTCTCTGAAACAATTAGCTTGGGCGATCGAATCCTCTGTGGGACAGTTTAAGCTGATTTTGGCACGGTGTAATTATGCCAGCTTGCGCGATCGCTTAATCTCCAGACTGCAAGAAATTTCTCAAGTTGAAATTCGTGTCTTGACGGTGCAGCAATCAAACAGGACTCTTTATACTACTATTCAGGAAGAATTTGGCGCAGAAATACCAGCCTGTGTGATGGTTGTGGGTTTGGAATCAGTGCAGAATTTATCTGTGATGTTAACTTCTGCAAATCAAGTGCGGGAAGAGTTTCGCAAGAATTTTGCTTTTCCCTTAGTGTTGTGGATTGACGATGAAATCTACAAGCAACTAATACAGCTTGCACCAGATTTAGAAAGTTGGGCAACTACGAGAAATTTTGATATATCAACCCAACAATTAGTAGATTTTATTATCGAAACGGCTAATCAGTGGTTTAGTAATAACTTAAAATTTAGCGTCGATGTATATATTAAGCTGGAAAATGAATTAGAAGCGGCGCAAAGAGATTTAATTAAAAAGCCAGATATTTATAATTTAGATATTCAAGCTAATTTAGAATCTTTATTAGGTTTTATTAAACAAATAAATAATCAAAAAGATTCGGCATTAGAGCATTATCACAAAGCTTATAAGCTCTGGGAGCAAAGTCATAATTTAGAAAGACAGGCAAAAATTCTCGGTGAGATTAGCTTTTGCTATTATCTCAAAGCTTTGAAGCATCAAGATATCAATTCTCAAGATGGGCAGACAACTTGGCATTATCTTCGAGAGTATATAAATTTTATTGGCCAGTTTCAAAGTCCAGATTTAATTGCTAACGCAGTAGTGAAATTCGGTGATATCTTGCGAGACTTGAAAAAGTGGGAAATATTACAGAGTCTTTCTGAACAAGCTTTAGTAATCCATCAAAATGACAAGCAGCCAAGGGAAATAGCCAAAGATTACGGTTTTTTAGCTGAGGTGGCTTTGGCTCAAAAAAACTGGGTTAAAGCAAATCAGTTAGTTAAGCAAGCATTAGAAGTTTTTGCTGCGATTCCAAATCTGGAATCAGCGAATATATCAGGGATTTTATCTGATATTCCCGAAAGGGTTTTAAAATCAAAAGACTTGAGCTTATATCAATTTATTTTAGGTCGTTCTCAATACTATTTAGGTCAAATTAAAGAGGCAACTCTCAGCTTAGAAACTTCTATGGATGTGGGTAATCCCCTAGAAGATGTCAGGCTTTATTTGGATATTCTCAGATTTTTGCAGCAGCTTTATTTTGAGCAGCAAAAATATCTCAAAGCATACAAAGTTAAACAGCAACGGCGTTCCATTGAACAGCAATTTGGCTTGCGGGCTTTTATTGGTGCGGGTAGGTTAGAAGCTACAAAACAGGCATTTGTAGAGACATTGCGCTCAAACTATCCTCAAGGGAACATTGCCCCAGAAATTGCTGCATCTGGTCGTCTTTTGGATGTAGAACGTTTAATTGAACGCATGGGTCGCCCTGATTATAAGTTGATAGTAATTCATGGGCAATCGGGTGTAGGCAAAAGTTCCCTGGTGAATGCGGGACTAATGCCAGCTTTAAAGAATAAAGCCATCGGCACTCAAGATTATTTGCCGGTGGTAATGCGCGTTTACACCAACTGGGTGGAAGAGTTGGGGAGGCTTTTGGGAGGGAGTGAGGAATGGGGAGTTTGTAGAGACGCGATGAATCGCGTCTCTCCTGAGTGGGGAGAGTCAGAACCTCAACGTTCAGCCTCGGAACTCGGCACTTCAACCTCTGAACTCGGAACTTCAACCTCTGAACTCGGAACTTCGACCTCTGAACTCGGCACTTCAACCTCTGAACTCGGCACTTCAACCTCTGAACTCGGCACTTCGACCTCTGAACTCGGCACTTCGACCTCTGAACTCGGAACTTCGACCTCTGAACTCGAAACTTCGACCTCTGAACTCGGAACTTCGACCTCGGAACTCGGCACTTCGACCTCGGAACTCGGAACTCCGCAATATTTAATATCCAAACTTAAAGAAAACGAACAGCACAACCTCCGCACGGTGCTAATTTTTGATCAATTTGAGGAATTTTTCTTTGTTTACACCGAACCTGCACAAAGAAAGCAATTCTTTGAGTTTCTGGGAGAGTGTTTGAATGTTCTATCCGTAAAAGTTATCTTATCGCTGCGGGTGGATTACATCCATTACTTGCTGGAGTGCAATGATTTGTCAAGTCTCAAGATTATTGGCAATGACATTCTCAGTAATAATGTGCTTTACAAGTTAGGGAATTTCTCACCTGATGATGCGAAATCAATTATTCAGCGTTTAACTGAAAATACTAGCTTTCACTTAGAACCTGCTTTAGTCGAACAACTGGTACAAGATTTAGCTGGAGAATTGGGTGAAGTTCGTCCCATTGAGTTGCAGGTTGTGGGGGCGCAACTGCAAACGGAGAATATTACAACTCTGGCAGAATATCGGCAGCGTGGTACTAAAGACGAATTGGTTAAGCGTTATTTGCATGAAGTTGTTAATGATTGCGGTGTTGAGAATCAGCAAGCAGCAGACATATTACTCTATTTGCTGACCGATGAAAAAGGAACTCGCCCTCTAAAGACTCGCGCTGAGTTGGAACGCGATTTGTTCCCGTACTTCTCGGAGATCCCCCCAACCCCCCTTAAAAAGGGGGGCTTTATTCTTTCAACCCCCTTTTTAAGGCGATCGCCGCAGGCGGGGGGATCAAAAGCTAGGGAGAAACAAGTTTCTGAAATCAGTAAATTAGATTTAGTGTTAGAAATTTTTGTCCAATCCGGCTTAGTGGTTTTGCTACCAGAAAACCCCGCTGACCGTTATCAACTGGTACATGACTACATCGCCGCCTTTATCCGCCAGCAACAAGAACCGAAGTTAAAGCAGGTGATGGCGGAACTAGAAAAAGAACGAGAACAAAGAAAACAAAGTGAAGTAAAACTTAATCGTGTTCTCAAACGCGCCCTTTTTGGTTCCATAACCGCAGGTTTAGGATTTGCTGTTTTAGCGGCGGCAACATTCCAGTGGGCAGTAGAGGCAAATGTTAGTCAAATTAACGCCATCAATAATTCTTCTGAAGCCTTTGCTGTTTCTGGACAACATCCAGATGCTTTAATAACAGCCTTAAGGGCAGGTAGCAAACTCAAGCATACACTTTGGGCGCAGCACAGAAGCGATACCGTAATGCAAGCTGTAGGAACTTTACAGCAAGCGGTTTACTTAAAGCCAAATGAGAAGAAAGAAAATCGTGCGATCGAGGTAAATACCTTAGAAGGGCATAGCAGTAGGGTCAGTAGCGTCGGATTCAGCCCCGATGGCAAGACACTGGCTTCTGGCAGTGCTGACAAGACGATCAAACTCTGGGATGTCAGCACAGGCAAAGCGATCAAAACCCTGACTGGGCATAGCAGTTCGGTCAGTAGCGTCGGATTCAGCCCCGATGGCAAGACACTGGCTTCTGGCAGTGAAGACAAGACGATCAAACTCTGGGATGTCAGCACAGGCAAAGCGATCAAAACCCTGACTGGGCATAGCAGTTTGGTCATTAGCGTCGGATTCAGCCCCGATGGCAAGACACTGGCTTCTGGCAGTGAAGACAAGACGATCAAACTCTGGGATGTCAGCACAGGCAAAGCGATCAAAACCCTGACTGGGCATAGCAGTTCGGTCATTAGCGTCGGATTCAGCCCCGATGGCAAGACACTGGCTTCTGGCAGTGATGACAACACCATCAAACTCTGGGATGTCAGCACAGGCAAAGCCATCAAAACCCTGACTGGGCATAGCAGTTCGGTCTATAACGTCGGATTCAGCCCCGATGGCAAGACACTGGCTTCTGGCAGTGCTGACAAGACGATCAAACTCTGGGATGTCAGCACAGGCAAAGCGATCAAAACCCTGACTGGGCATAGCAGTTCGGTCTTTAGCGTCGGATTCAGCCCCAATGGCAAGACACTGGCTTCTGGCAGTGGTGACAAGACTGTAATTTTATGGGACTTGGATTTCAATGGTTTATTACTCAGTGGTTGCAACTTGTTGAATAATTACCTAATTGCCCATCCAGAAGTGTTAGAAGAGTTGCAAACATGCCAAACTCTATCTCAATTAGCGCAAGCGGCAACAGTGTTAGTTATCCAAGGTGAGAAGTTAGCGCGAAATGATGATATTAATGGCGCGGTTGAAAAGTTTCGCAAAGCGCAGCAGTGGGATAATAAATTAAAGTTTGATTCCCAGGCGAGAGCGAAAGAGTTGGCGAATCAAGGCAAGATAGACCTAACCCCCAGCCCCTTCCCTGCAAGGGAAGGGGAGTAAGATTCAAAGCCTCTCTCCTCTTAGGCTATGCATTAGTCACATGTTTCTTAACATTGCTGTAAGTAAGTCAGGAAAAGGATTATGGAACAATGCAACATGTAGATAGTTGACAAAAGGAGGAGAATGTGAATAAGGTTAATTTGATCGGCGATCGCTAAATACATATTTGACAATTCTGGTAGAGTAGTTTCCAGGTTGCAGCGATATCGTGTAATCGCTGTAATCCCCGCCAAATAGTCTTAACACCAGGTTCTCCATCACCCTTTCGACCTAAAAAGCCACCTAATATTGCAATCATTCGTACTGCTTCGCGTAAAGAAGGCGGCTTTTTGGGTGGGATTGGATTTTTGTTGATAGTGGCACACAAAGACTGCCATTCATCGATTTCTAGAACAGAATCACATGGCATATCAGGGTTAAATCTGGCTTCATAAGTTAGCCATAACAAACGCCACGCCACAATTGAATATGTTGCCAGTGCCATATCGATTCGCCTTGCGGTTTCAAGCTGTAATTTTTCAATTCCACAACCACTTTTTAATGTGTAGTGGTAACGTTCTATCAACCAACGATATGTGTACCAGCGAACGCAACGGGCAGCCTCTTCAAAACTGTTAGCTTTAAGGGTAGTAAGCAACAACCAGCTAATCGGTTTGATTCCATCTGGCGGGTTTTCTTCAAGTGCCAGAATTACCTGCAATTTTACAGGCTTCAACTGTAAACGTCGGATATGGTGTAAGGGTACTTGTATCTCAAAAGTGGCTTGAAAGAGTGTTAGTTTTGCTGTCCTTGCATCACGCTCTGGGTTTTGCTTGTATGTTTCCACAGGCTTGAGGTACGCTGCTGCTTGGTTGTGCTGCCAAGTCTTCTACGATCCTTACCAGACGCTTGTTTCGTCTTGCGTCTCCTAAATCTGCCTGTTTTAATTCGGATGCTGCCCATTTTTCCATGATGCACCATTACCCTCAAATATTCTCTTCTCTCAAAAACTATACCTATCAATGCTTTTGGCATATTTTAAGTAAGTTGTATTTTTGTTGAGAAAGATGCGGGTAATGGATAGCCTAAGAGGAGAGAGGTCAGAGGTGTTGCATCCAACTGAGAACTGCTAGATAATCAGAAGGTGGAAGGATGGCATACAGGGATTTTAGTCTCGCTCAGGTGAAAAAGAGTTTTGATTTAACACTCGATGAAACTCGGAATTTATTTGCTGATACAAAACCTGTTACACCATCAGAAACTCTCAGAACGATTTTAATAGATTACATTCCTTTAGCAACTGCAATTTCAACGGAAAAAGCCAGGTCAGAGTTTTTAATTGCACCAATCCTTGCAGAGGTCAGAAGATTATTAAATAATAAAATCTCGCTGTTCTCTGGAAATGAATTTAATGTTGATGCAACTCTAGGCTTACAAGGCTTTTGCGATTATATAATCAGTAATTCCCAAGAGCAATTATTTATTTCTGCTCCGGTAATGTTTATTTTTGAAGCGAAAAAAGAAGATATTATCGGTGGTCTGGGTCAATGTGTAGCGGCAATGATTGCAGCACAGTTGTTCAATCAAAATCAAGGCAATGAAGTTGGGCGAATTTACGGCTCGGTTACTAGTGGAACGAACTGGAAGTTTTTATTTTTAGAAGGGACGACTGTTTATATAGATTCGACTGAGTATTATATTAAAGAAGTTGATAAAATTTTGGGTATTTTATTGCAACCTTTTCAGCCTGTTTTAACTGCTGTTTGAATATATTGCAGGTGCTGATGTAACTTACCTGGTCAAGGTTTAAAATTTGCTAAAAAAGAAGAGAAGTTAAATAACTCGTCCACAATTACCACTATTCAATTGATATGAGTCTATATTGTCTAGTTCACGGTGCTTTCCAAGCTACTTGGTGTTGGGATTTGCTAATTCCCTACTTAGAAACACAGGGTCACAAAACTGTAGCAATGGATTTACCAATTGAAAATGCATCTGCTACTTTGTCCCAACTTGCGGATGTAGTAATTCAAGCGCTGCCAAAAACTGATGATGATATTGTGTTAGTCGGTCACTCAATGGCTGGTACTATAATTCCCCTGGTTGCTGAAGCGGTAAAAGTGCGTCAACTAGTTTTGTGACTTTACCCATAACTTTGCCGTTACTGGAACCATAACTTTGCCGTCAACAACACTACAACCCTCATTCTTGCGTCAGCTAATTTTGGATGAAATTGACAGTTTGGAACCATAACTTTGCCGCTAGTCCAAATTGGAAGGATAAGCTTGCCGTGAGTCCAATCAAGCATAGAAAGCAGGAAAACGCCGAATTTTTTTAGAATGGAGCAGAAGCGGTTTATGCTGGTATGGGATAGAGACTTTGGGCTATCCATCTGTTCTGAGTAACTACTGGAGTATTAGAAGATCCTCCTAACCACTGAGAACATTAAGAACATTGTGAACAATAGCCTAAACTGGATTGCCAGCCTAACCAAAGTAGTTGGCGATGACAATGAGGACAATTTTGCACAAGAAGATGTTGATGTATTAAACAAGCTCTGACATCTTTAAATTTTTCTCAAAATTTCCATCTATGACAGCTATATTAATTCAAAGTGAGGAATATGTAGACTTAACATTTAAGCTAAGAGGCGCACCGATTCCTCTTGACAACGGTTATCTTACCTACGCTGCCTTATCCCGTATTTGTCCCCCACTACATGAACTAAAGTCTATTGGGATTCATCCGATTGCTGGAATACCGACCAGGAACAATTTGCTTGAGCTAACTGCTCAATCTCGTCTAAAAATTCGGATTTATCATCAGCAAATTCCTTTAATTTATCCTTATTTAGCGGGTCAAGCTTTTCATATAGGTCAAAATTTTTATCAACTAGATATCCCCGACTACAAACCGTTAATTTCTTCAGAAAGTGTCTATTCCAGATTAGTGATAATTAAAGGGTTCCAAGACTCTACTAACTTTATTGAAGCTGTGCAACGGCAAATGGATAATTTAGGAATACAAGGAAAAATTGAACTTCTTACCCGACAAGATGGAACACCTCAACGAAGACAATTAACCATCAATAAAGAAGGGAAACAGTTTAAAGTTAGAGGATTTGGCGTAAAAATCAGTGAACTCAATCCTGAAGATTCCTTAACCTTGCAAGAACAGGGAATTGGCGGGAAACGAAAGATGATGTGTGGAATATTTGTCCCAGCGACTCGCAGCAAGGAAGAAGAGGAAACCTGATGATAGTCTCTACCCAACCCAAAATTTCCCTATCTCTCCATGCTGCGGATACGACAATAATGCACCGCGTCGGAATGACCGGACTTTACATGACTTTAAAGCGATTGGAAAAGCAATATCCCTTATCTCGTCAACGGGGAGGACATATATCATGGTTTTTGACTGCTGATACTATTGAATTATTCTGGGAAGGAAGTGATTTCATCGCCTTATCTTGGTTAATTAATGAGTCTTTTCAATTAGATGATACAGGTTTAATTCATTTAGTAGGATTAGACAATGATCGAATAGATTTAAGGCAGAAAATCCATATTCATGAGGGAATATGCGGTGTTTTTCTACGTCTTAATAAGTTTTATCAAGCAGGAGAGATAATTAACACTGAACTAAGGTTTGAAGAAAAACAAGTCGAGTATCAATATAAATCCCTAACTTGGTACGCACATCAAACCTTTGCAGAGAAGTTATGCGAGGCAGATACCCAACAACTCAGACATGATTACATTCAAATAACCAGTTGGTTGTATTTAGGGGGAATTGTTCGCCATGCTCGGACGCAGAATACTACAAAACTAGAAGAGAAACCTGAATACGCTTTAGCATTATTATTTGTACCAGTAGTTTGTCATTATTGCTTACTTCATATACCATCAGAAGACTTAAAAGAAAGGAAACCCCATCGCTACTTGGTGGTGATTCCAGAAATAAAGGATTTTGAAGACGCTTCTCAAAGGAGATGGCGATTACAGCAATTAGAAACTAAACAGTTTCATGTTAGTAGCCTTGGGGAAGCAGGATTACTTTATTACAGCTTAGACGATATTCAGCCTGAAGTGGCCTACTATCAAGCTTGTCAAGTTTGGTTATATGAAAAAACAAATAAAGCTTCTCGTCAACGGACATTGATGAGTATAGAAGAAATTAAAATTGATAAGAATATTTTAATCACTTATCAACAGGTGCAAAAATACTTTAAAACTAATTATCAGATAATTAAATATAAGCAAATTTTTATTAAGGTCAATCCGATTCGCTCCCTGATTGCTGATAATTTAGTGAAAGGAATCCATTGGTGGTCTAATTTTTGGGAAAAATTGGTGATAGAGGATTCAAAAGAATATTTATTTAACCAGTTATTTTCCAATCGAGAAGGATTCATCATAATGGCAGAGAATAGTGAAGAAGACAAGCAGTATCTTATTTTTATTAAGGTATTTCAGCAAGCTATGAAGGGCAACTTTGCTAAAATTTATGCCAAAACAGAGGAAGGTAAAGATCCTCCAATTAAGAAGAAAGTTGAACGATTAAGGGCAGAGCTAAACTATTGTTATGATGAATTGTCGTTTAAGGAATATTTGTCTGACTTTTTAGTAAGAGGGGGATTAAATAAGTATTTTAATGAGCATCAGGAAGAGATTGCACTACTAATTAAAAAATCACCTTGGCAAGAAATAAGAATTTGGTCATTGTTAGCGATCGCCAGTTATAAACCCAAAGATAAACTCACTAATAGGGATGATAGTTCATTGTCAAACAATCAAAAACTAGAAGAAGTGAATGATGACTCAGAAGAAGAATGACAGTAATATCCCAAATTATTATCTTTACGGAACAGTCCTCACTCGTTATGGTTTAGCTTCCTTAAATCATGACATTAGACGAGGAAATAAGACTATTCTGCAAAAAGGCTATTGGAATAATGGTAAAATTCATTCTTTTGTAGGTTCAAGTGCAATTCGTTGGGCGTTACGTTTTTATCTTCAAAAGCAAGGTTATTTAGTTAATCGAGTCTGGGATGAGGAAGAACATATTAATCGGTTAACAAGTGAAGATTTCGATCCAGAAAAATTTTATGATGATGATATTTTTGGGTTTGCTTTATTAGAGTCTGCTGAAACAGAGGAGGACACTTCAACAACAAAGAGAAAAAAGAAACAAACAAAGACCAGCACTCCTAATCAGCGAATGGGTGCTTTAGGGATGAATATGGCTGTTTCGCTAACGCCTTATGATGGTGCAGTTAAGTTAGGGGCAAAAAGTGGCAGAGAGAAGGATAGTACATCTCTCCATTTTACAGAATATCATGCAACTCGATATCAATATTATTTTGGAATTGATGCCACTCATCTCAAAGATTTTTCGCGGATTTTACCTATGATAGATGGGATTATGAATCTGCCCAAGGTAGGAGGGAGTAGTAATATTTTTAATTATCCTTTCTGTCCCGATAGTTTGGTATTTCAATGGACAAATCATTTTGCTTCATATATTTCCTATTGCTTTGAATATTGCGATCCTAAGAGTAAGGAAGCAAAACTTTCACAAGAGTTTATAGATGAAGTGGAATGCGGACAGATTGACCCTAGTAAATTGTGGATTGGGGGAACAATTGTTAAGGATTTACAGCAATTGGATAATTTTGAAAGTTCCCCTTTGAACAAGGCGCATATTTATCGTAATCGAAATGAAATGATTGAAGCTTTGAAAACAGTCATTAAAAGAGATTTGGGCTTGGAAGAATCAAAATGATTGCACCATTAATTCTCTATTTGGATGTTCCATTTACGACTTTTCGGGAGTCCCATGCAAGGGAAATGGGAAAAACCTATCCTGTTCCTCCTCCAGCGACAGTGTATGGGATGTTGTTGTCTTTGGTAGGAGAAACGAATGTCTATCGCCACTGTGGGGTAGAATTGGCCATTGCAATGTTATCTAGCCCCAAAAAGTCGCGAATTTTGCGTCAAATGAGACGGTTTAAGAATGCTGATTTTAGCCATCCAGAGAATGTTATTCCCTGTTATCAAGAAATTTTGTCTAATCTGAAGTGTTTGATTTGGGTTCGTTCTGACGAGGAAAAGATACAACCAAGTTTAAGGGAGAGGATACAGTTAGCGTTTGACCATCCTGAGCTAGTAAGACGGTTTGGTTGTTTATTTTTGGGAGAAAGTGACCAGTTGATTAAAACGATCAAACTTGCAAGGGAAGATTATCTAGAGGGAGTGAGACAGTGGGCGATTAGAGATAATCGAGGCAGGTTAACTTTACCCTATTGGGTTGACCATGTGGGGTCAAGAAATACCCGATTTTTGAGGTATCGGATTGAGGAAATGGATAGATTATCACCTCCTGATTTAGCCTGGACAATGGTTCAATCTCCGATTTGACAAGTACCCCTGCTGGCGAGGAGAATCGAGGTAAAAAATGACGGAAAGGATTACAGGGTTAAGGGATATAGCAATTTAGATAAAGAAAAAGGTGCTTGCAAATCCTTGAAAGAGTTAGGGGGATTGAGTTGTAGAGGTTGAAGAAATACAATAAATTGATAAGTTTTGTCTTTTTGGGATCTCTGGCTGAGGGGTACTTGTAAAATTGTGAGTGAGCCTTCATCACTCAAGGGTTTTAGCCTTTGCTGTGAGTCGTGGCTTTATGCCGTTAGGCGTTGCTCAACTCTTCTCTGAGTCGGGCTGTTTCTTTGGTTGCGGTGAGTCGTGGCTTTATGCCGTTAGGCGTTGCTCAAGCGATCGCTAGCAAGCGATTCATCTTTTTCAACGAGTGAGTCGTGGCATTATGCCGTTAGGCGTTGCTCAATCTTTTACTCGGCACGATAGCCAAGGGATAAAGCAGTGAGTCGTGGCTTTATGCCGTTAGGCGTTGCTCAAGGGTACTTTTTTGCTTCAGGCAGCAACTCAGGAAATGTGGTGAGTCGTGGCTTTATGCCGTTAGGCGTTGCTCAATTCCCTAAAACAGACCGGGATATCATTTTGTGGACAGTGAGTCGTGGCTTTATGCCGTTAGGCGTTGCTCAAAATTCTGCTCTAGGAGCAATAGGCAGTTTCAAAACGTGAGTCGTGGCTTTATGCCGTTAGGCGTTGCTCAATCTTGCAACATGAAGCGGCTAATGTTATTAGCCAGGCGATCGCCTGAACAACCTTTGCAATTGGCAGAGTTTGACAAGCAAGTAGCGCTAGAAGCTCTTTGTCAGGGGCAGACTTCCTTTTTGGTGCGATGCCTGCGGCGGGCTACGCCAACGCATTCACGAAGTCTTACACCAAAACCTCAAACGCTTTAGGGAGTAATATTAAGTACTATTACGCTGCATAAGGATGTTTATTAGCACTTTTATACTGCTGATAAATATGGATAAATACTATATTACTCAGGTTGTCTACATCGCTATCATCGTAGGCATCTACAGGTAAACCTGTGTCTTCGCTGTACAAGTAATCATAAATAAAACTCTTAATTGTGGCTCTTGTAGATTCCTTATCCCGCCAGTTTTCTAGTTGGTGTAATTGTGATTTCACGGCTTCAATTAGCGACTGAGCAACTTGTTTGATGCGGTTTCTAATTCTGGTATCCAAATTATCTTTAGATGAGCAAAGCAAGTCAAAAACGGCAAGGTGTTCTTCGCTTAAACCTTCGCGGACAGCACGGGTGTCTTCTTCGGATAAGTCTTTGACAAGTTTTAGCAGTTCCTCAAATGTTTGTTCGATCGCTACTCGATCGGTTTCGCGGTTATAGTTTTGGATAACTTGTTGATAGCGCGTGTAGTAGTCAATGCGAGATGGGTTTCGTTGTACCATTCGCTGGAGTTGGCGTTCGACAGCTTCTTTGAGGGTTTGAACTGAGGTATTTTTAGTTGGGGAATTGGCAAATTCTGCTTTTAATAACTCAAAGTCAATTTTGCTAATATCGTAAGTTTTGCCTGACTCTGCACCTGGAAGACGGGAAGTATCAACATTTATGAACTCGCTAACAACACCTTGTAAGGAACGGAGAACAGCGTTGATATCTAGAGATATTTTGTGTTGTTCGTGTAAGTGTTTGTAAATTTGCTCAATGGCGTTATATTTACCTTGGTAGGGTGCTGTTAATTTCGGTTCAGTAATTAGCGCCTGTTTCTTTTTGAAGATTTCCCTGGCTAATACTTCAAAGCGGGCGCGAGATTCATCGTTAGTGCAAACTGCGTTAACTGCACTTGCTAAAGCAGCAATTTTATCAAATCCTGCTGTTTCTAGAAGTTCTTGGAGGTCAAAGCCCAGATTGGCGATGTGGTCAATACAATTTTGCAGTGCGATCGCATAATCTTCTTGTAATTGGTTCAGGTCGTTGTAAGGTGTTATACTCTCGTCTGTGCTTCCTACTTCTGCACGGGAGTATCTTGCAAGGGCGGCACGGAGACTTGTTAAAATACCGTTGTAATCAATTAACAACCCGTTATTTTTCCCTTCGTAGATGCGGTTTGCACGAGCGATCGCTTGCATGAGAGTATGTCCTTGTAAGGGTTTATCTATATATAATGTGGCAAGGCTGGGGACATCAAAGCCTGTTAACCACATGGCGCAGACAATCGCAAAGCGGAAAGGGTGTTTTTCGTTCTTAAATTCTTCTTCTAGATTGCGACTTTTGATAATTTGGCGATGGGGAACTATATCTAAATCCCAATCTTTGAAAGTTTTAACTTCATTTTGGGCTTCGCTAATCACAACTAAATATTCTGTTGACTGCAACCATTGCAAATATTGCTGATGTTCTACTTCCTCTTGTTCATCACCAGCTTGTTTGACTAATTGTTTCTGTGCTTGTATTGCTTGTTTCCAGTATTTATCGATAAGTCCGTGCATTCGCACAGCCGTAATCTTATCTAGACAAACAAGCATCGCTTTTCCGGTTTGCCAACGTTGGGTATAGTGAGCTACTAAGTCTTGGGCGATTCGGTCTAAACGTTTTTCGGCGGTGAGGATGAGATATTCTCCCCCCAAGCGGCGACGGACGGCTTCTTCTTGTTCAGCGTCGAGGTCAAATTGTTCGATGGCGGTGGCGAGGCGTTGATTTAGTTCTTCGTCAGCTGCAACCTGGCGTTGAGTGCCTTTGTCGTCATAGTATAATTCTTCGCCTCGGTTGTCGTAGTAGAGGGGAACAGTTGCACCATCTTCTACAGCCCGTTGGAAGTCGTAGGTGGAAACGTAGCCGCCGAAAACTCGACGGGTGAGTTGGTCTTCTTCCGACTCCATTAAAGGTGTACCAGTAAAGCCGATGAAAGACGCATTGGGTAAAGCTTGGCGCATATTTTCCGCGAGTTTACCGTATTGGGTGCGGTGCGCTTCGTCGGAGATGACGATAATATCGGAACGGTGGGAGTAAATCTCACCGGGTTTGTTGAATTTGTGAATAAGTGTGAAAACGTAGCGATGGTTGTCTTTGAGTAATTCAGCTAATTGTTCACCACTGGCGGCTTGGGTGTTATTTTCTTTGATAGCACCAACACCAGCAAAGGTTTGCACGATTTGATTATCTAATTCTTGGCGGTCTGTGACGATGACAAAGGTAAAATTACCTGGTAATTGGCGGTGCGCTTTGCGCGTGAGAAATGCCATTGAGTAAGATTTACCGCTACCTTGAGTATGCCAGAAAACGCCAAGTTTCCCCTCTCGGACTTGCCGTTGTTGAATGGCGGTAAATGCGCGGTTAACACCAATAAATTGGTGATTACGAGTCAGAATTTTGATTGTTTTACCGCTACTGTCATCAAAGAGGATGAAGTTTTCGATGATGTCGAGGAAATTGTCTTTGCGGCACATCCCCATTAACATTGTTTGGTAGTCAACTTTGCCAAGTTCCTCTTCTTCTAGACGTTTCCATTCTTGGAAATGGCCGTAGCGACTGGTGATGCTACCTACTTTCCCCACTATTCCATTACTCAACATGACTATGGCGTTGTGATGGAAAATTTCGGGGATAGTATCTTTGTAGTCGGTGTAGTTGTCTTCGTAAGCCACTCTGACCTTGCGGTGCGTGGCTTTAAGTTCAATAAATAGTAAAGGAATACCATTAACAAAGCCGATAATATCAGGTCGTTTGGAATAGAGAGAACCTTTAATAGACAACTCCCGCACAACCAGGAAATGGTTATTTTCTGGTTTTTGAAAATCAATCACTTTCAAGCGGGGATTGATAGTTTCACCGTGTGGGTTTTTGTAGGGTTTCTCTAGGATACCTTCACGGATAAGTTGGTATTTTTTCTGGTTGATGGTGATTAATTGCTCTGAAATATTGGATGTGGTGAATTGAGCGATCGCATCGTCGTATACTTGCTGTGGATGACCAGGATTAAATTTCTCTAATGCTTGGCGAAGATAGCGTGTGAGTACAACTTCTCGTTTATCTTTGCGTCCTAGTGTACCGTTAGTGCCGAATGTTTCTTTTTTGTATGCGTAAACTGAGTGCCATTTCAGGGTTTCTTCAAAAAAGTTAGCGGTAGTTTGTTGCACCAGGCGGTCTTCGGAATACTCGGTACTCATGGGTGTGATAGGTAATACAGGTAGCTATTCTAAAAATAGCCTTGCTGATGGTAAAGTAGCAACTATCACTTACAATGCACGTAAATAATTATCTAATTTTTGGTTTGTCTTGTGGATATCCAGTCGCCAGAATGTCAAATATGTTATTATTGTGAATTTGCTAAAATTTTGTTATTATATATTTACCCTGCTACTTGCGAAGTCTCAAGTTCCACTTGGGATACGCCCAAAAGCAATCCTTCGGGATCTGTCACGGGCATAGCAAGAGCGGGGCTTTTAAGTTTTTGAGTTAGATTTTGTTTTACTGGGGTCTATAACAAAATCTTCGGGCTTAAATAGCCAGTGTCGGTATGGATGATTCCATTTGTTGGTAACATCTCCATGCACAGAAGTACTAACTCCGATATTAAAGCGCGGATATATTTTGCTAATGCGCTGGTAGATGTGAGTATAAAGTTTTTCTTTCGCAATTGTACGCTTGGCTCGAAATCTTGCACCATCTGGCTTTTCTTTGTGTTTATTGTTGAGCCTAAACTGCATTGCCCCCAAAACTACGTCTAAGTATTGTAATATTGGGTGGTTGTGCGATCGCACTTCAGCTATCTGGTTTTCGTCAATGTAAATACCCGCGCTTTCAAGCTGGGGATTTTTATTTAAACCGAGTAAAAACTTTTTGAATCTTTCAGCTTTTTCTCTTGTATCTGGAAGGTCATCCAAATACATCCGAAGCCTGATATTTTCATCTGTTTGATTAGAGTATTGCAATCCAAAAGCGTGTTTAAGAAATTGATAATAAAGCAAAAAGTATTCGTTATCTGTCTGCTCAGTACTTAAGTTGTTAGGAATATTACAATTTTGAGTAAACATGACTCTGATTTTGACGATATCGGCTTCGATGAAGTCAAAAAATGCTTCCATCAAACCAATATATTTATCTAAATATTGATATGTTACTTTTGACCATTTAATCTCGTTGTGCAAATTTAAATCATTTTTCTTCGCTATTAAAACTTCCTGGACTTCGCGCAAGTCCTGAGAACGTAGTAACGCACCACCATAAAAGTGAGAAAAGAAACGTCCTTTGTCAATCGATTCGTCGCAATAAATTATGTACTCTTTAGACAATTTCACCTCTCTTATGGTGATGCTACCCGCAAGTTAATTGCTGGTTAATTTGTACTATAGTAGCAGCAAAATCTCTGAATTACACAGCTATGCTTCCATTCATGAGGCGAGGCAAGAGTAAGTCGCGGGCTTCTTTGAGTTTTTGATTTTGCTCCAATAGTTTTGGTACTAATAGCCTAGCAACTGAAGCTTTTTCGTCAAAATATTTTCTGAGATTTTCATTTGGTAAAAGAATTGGAACAACACTAAGAAGCTGTCTTTTGAGTTCAGTTTGACCAGTGGCTCCTTCTCCTAAAGTATCAAAATAATCTTGAAGATTTTCAAGAGCTACACCGAAAAAATGCTTCTCCAGCTCAACTTTTGGTCTAACTATAGTAATGTGCGTATCTACTGTTAGGTCTTCACAATTAGCAAGAACCTGAGCAACTCTACCTAAAGTACCGATGCCTGTACTATTAATTAAGACATCTCCAAATCTGATTTTTTTATGTTCTGATACTTGAGAGTGATGTTGTCGTGCAAACTCGAAGTTGATTTGATAATTACGAATACACTTTTGATTCAGGACTATATTTTTTGATTCTGAATCGTATTTTGGAGTTATACCTCTTGTGATTACCTCACTAAGATTACCTATAGAAGACACTTTCCACCCCTCTGGAATGCCATCAACTACCTTCATCGACTCATAACCAGGGAAGCGCGATCGCACAAACCATTCTTTGTAAAGCTGGTGGATAGACTCTTCCAGCAGTGCTATTCGGCGGTTGTTGTTGTCGATGAAGCGATCGTAGGTTGAGAGAATGTCAGCTATGCGTTGTTGGGTTGCAACTGGGGGAAGGGGAACTTGTAAGCGACTAAGAATTTTTTGATTGAGATTTGCAATATTCGTACCTCCACCATACGCGGATAGAGTTTTTCGGATCAGGTCAGACCTGAAAAGATATGCAAAAAATCTAGGAAATGCTTGATTTGAAGTAAATCTTGTACGAATGCAGAAACCTGAAAATGTAATTTGTTCTGGAGGAGATTCTATAAACAAACTTCGACCAATTAAATCTTTATTCCCATTAGAGCGAACGAATAAAATATCATTATTTTGGAGTATATCTTCATCTTTAACTACACCTTCAGGGTTAACTTCTTCTAATTCTTTATATCGAGGCATGATATAGTTTTTAAAGTTTACTACACCAATAACCTTTATCCCAGTACCAAAATTATTTTGATTGTAATTAATACCATTTCTAAATTCTGCTAAATCTCCAAGTTCCACAATTGACCAACTCATCCTATTATTGTCAACTCCTCAAAATTCGCCGCAATACTCGCCGCCAACTCCACCGCTTCCTCATTCAAACTCGCCAACTCTAAATGAATTTCCCGCATTCTCTCCTCAAAATCTTCCTCATCTTCCCCATCCAAAGCCGTCACACCCACATAACGCCCAGGTGTTAAACTACTATCCTGCTGGGTTATTTCATCCCGCGTTACCACCTTACACAACCCTGATACATCCACAAACACCGCTTCGGGAAAGCGAGATTGTAACCAGGTAACTTGTGCTTTCACATACAGCGTAGACTTAATAGCAAAAATAGCTTCATCTCGCAGTATATCCAGTGCATCACGTTGTTTTTTAACTTCCTTCCCATCCCAAACATCTTGTTTCCGCGCTTCTAATTTTTTCTCCGCCAGTTCCACAGCACGGCTAGCGAGTTTATGCACTTCGTTGATGTGCTTTTGCAGAGTTTTCAATTGGGGAATAAATTGTGCAAACCTTGCTGCACATTCTTTTTGCGCTTCATTAGTAGAAAGGGATTCAGCTTGACTTGCAAACCATGCAAGATGCACTTGTAACTCACCAATTAAACCAACTCTTGCCGCAGTAAATTCTTGAATTCCCGCTTCCAACTCAGACAAAGTAGCGCGGAAAGTCTCTATATTCTGATTGGCGATATCTTCAGCAACTAATCCCTCTACTTCCGGTAAATCCTTTAATAAAGGAAGCGAAGCCCCAAGA
This sequence comes from Nostoc sp. 'Peltigera membranacea cyanobiont' 210A, assembly GCF_002246015.1. Lineage (GTDB taxonomy): Bacteria > Cyanobacteriota > Cyanobacteriia > Cyanobacteriales > Nostocaceae > Nostoc. The sequence continues at coordinate 941,907 of NZ_NOLJ01000002.1, read as the reverse complement.
CTATCACTAAAAGTCTGCAACATCTGCGTCAACTTAACTAACGGTGACTCCAACTGTGTCAACACACCTGCAATAGTACCCGCTTCTTGGTGCGTCTTATTTAAATAATCCCCCACCAACCCTAAATAACGTTCCTGCTGACCGCGATACAACCAAGCGATCGCAGTGATATTCTGGAGTTGTTCTTCACTAAAATCGCGGATTTTGCGCGTCACTACTCGGTAGACGTTCCGCGCATCAATCATCAACACCTTATCTTGGCGTTCTGCTGGTTTACCCTTGTCAAAAAACCACAATGTACAAGGTAGCGATTTTGTGTAAAAAAAGTTCGTTCCAATAGAGATAATCATATCCACCGCTTGAGTGGCGATTAACTCCTCTCGAATCTCCTTTTCCCCATGTCCCGCATCCGATGCCGAACTCGCCATCACAAACCCGGCTCTACCTCGCTCATTTAAATAACTGTAAAAATACTGTATCCAGAGGTAATTTGCATTGCTGACTGCTTTAGTTTTGGCAGCAATTCCCGGTATCTTTTTTTCAGTAAACAGCCGGGAGTCAGTCTTTACCTTCTCTGGACTCACCCCATCCACATTAAACGGCGGATTAGACATCACAAAATCACATTGACCCAGCAACTCTTCCCAGCGATCGTAAAAAGTATTACCCTGGCGAATAATCCCTTCTAACCCGTGAACCGCTAAATTCATTCGCGCTAAACGGGTGTTAGTATCCGATTTTTCCTGTCCGTAAAAAGTAATCTTTGCAGCTGCATCCTCACCGCGATTTTCCACAAAATGTCCCGTCTGCACAAACATACCCGCACTACCGCAAGCAGGATCTAAAACATTTCCCCGGTCAGGTTCAATCATATTTACAATGGTGCGTACCAAAGAAGGCGGTGTAAAAAATTCTCCTCCTTCCTGTGCGCCACTCATAGCGAACTTATTCAGAAAATACTCATAAATTCGCCCAAACACATCACCTGTGGCTGTACGCAACTCCTCCCGGTCAAAAATTCGCACTAAGTTATACAGCAAATCTTGCTCAAAACTGGTGTACTCCTTCGGTAACACCCCCTCCAACATCTTAGTTTCATCTTCAATCGCTTTCATCGCTGCATTGATTGCCTTGCCAATATCTGCGTTTTCTGCCAAATTCAAGATGCGATCGTATTGAGCCTCAACTGGTAAAAAAATTGCTGACTTTCCTTTAAAGTCATCTATGGTAATGGGGCGTTTTTTTCCACCCCGCGAGGATAAACCCTTTTCAATCTCCGCCTTTACAGCATTGAAGCGATTTGTCGCATGGCGAAGAAAGATTAGCCCCAGTACGGGCATACTGTATTCATTAGCATTGAGTTTGGAGTTAGCACGGAGTTGATCTGCGGCTTCCCAGAGAGAAGATTCAAGTTGACTGATATTGAGCATAGTTTGTTAGCGACTTAGGCGATATGACTGTCTATTTCGCCTAAAAAATTATGAGTTTACATATTAACTGTTTTGACAACCAGGGAATCTGCTATTTTTTCCCCTAGCCCAAACAAATATACTTAGCACGTTTAATTCCGCGATCGGAATTTTTTAACTTAAAATAACGTCCCAAAGACGATAAGCAAAAATACTTTTGACACACTAGGCTTTGACTTGTCAAAGCCACTAAGCGTTTACACCTCATTTCCCCTGACTTGGTGGAATTTTGCCCTCAGTCTGAGCTTGTTTAATTGCTCGTTTCACAATTAACACTGCCATCTGAGACAAAGACCGCTCCTCTGCATCAGCCAAAAATTGCAGGGCTTCTTTGTCTTCTTCTTCCATATAAAGAGTTACAGTTACTTTTCCCATTTCATTACCATAAGCAATTTAGTGTGTTTTTAGTTTAAATACATTAAAACACACTGATTAACACAGAAACACTTTATTTTAGCGTATAATTACTGATAAGTCAAAAGCCAGCCATCAACTTTCTCAGGGCGGATGCTGGCTTTTGGCCCCCATATCACAGGAGACATTTTCCATGTTAAAGCCTGTTAGCTACAAAACAGATCAACACAGAGCTTATCAACAAGCTTTAGATGATTTCGGCATCACAGAATTACTGGCAAAGCTCAACAACTACTCTGATGCTGACTTTGATAGTGCCTGGATACAACTCCAGCAGCAAGAAATAGAAAGTCTAGCTGCGATTCTGATTTCTCAATTAACTTACAGCCTCAATGGTAAGTTGATTGCCGCTTATCTCAATCTCATCCGACACAGTAACCAAGATATAGTCCCAAGCTTGATTAACCTCAAATGCCCAGATGCATCTATTGAGCTTCCCGCTAACTTTCCCGATGTAGCTAAGACACCGAGATTTTTATATGGCGATCGCTTGCGTTGGCTCTCAACCGAAAGCGATACTGACTGGGGTATTGTCATTGGTCGATTTTATAGCTTTGCTTGCGATCGCTGCTGCTGGAGTTGGTGCTACCTGATTTGGTTGAGCAAAGATAGCCCCAGTACTACTTGGACTTCTGCCGATATTGCTTGGGAAGAGGATTTAGAACCAATCAGCGAGGAAACAGACTTATGAATCCTCATCCACTCAAGCAGCGAGAACAAGATTTGATGCAACTCTACAGTTACTGTCAACTGGGCATGACTCCGAAGCAGTTTTACTCCAAGTGGCAGGTGAACTACGAACAAATGGCTCAGATTTGCGATCGTTCCCTTTCCACGGTTCGACGCTGGTTTGCTAGAGGTAAAAACTACCGCCGCCCCATGCCAGCCGATTTACGCCACCTAGCGCTGATGAACTTTTTGCTGGAACACTTTGAGGATATCCCCGAAGAAGTGTTGCAGAAGCTTTGTTTTCCAGACAAGAGTGAGTAGGAATTGAATCTAATTTCAATATCAATTTGATATTTCTTGCCAGCCACCGTCACAGTAGGCTGGCTTTTGTCTTGGAAATTACAGATTTTACCAGGAGAATTCGATGACTTACCTTAAAAAGCTCAGTCCTTGGTGTATAGTTCGACTTAAACCTAATATGCAGAACCAGATTGTAGCTCGTTTTCGTCGCCGCAGTGATGCAGAAGCTCATCTACAAGTTTTGCGCCGACTCATCCCTGGCGTGAGTTTTACACTAATTTTCAATGTGGTGTTAGAGCAACAAGATTTGAATACTGTAAAGTGAATAGCGATGCCTGCGGCGGGCTACGCCAACGCATTTTACTGTTACCTGACATTCTCACGCAGACGGAAACTCGTTTCGCCACATCCTTAATCGCCGAAACAGCAATTGCGAACACAAAAATAACAAATGCGATCGCTGAAATCACAATTGCGAACACAAAAATAACAAATGCAGTGGCCGAAATAGCAATTGCGATCGCCAAATCAATAAATGCGATCGCTAAAATTACAATTGCAGTCGCCAAATCAATAAATGTGATCGCCAAATCCATAAACGTGATCGCATCCATCCTCTTTTTACCTGAAACTGGCAGTGGGCGATCGCAAAATCAGTATATTGTCTGTTCACAAGTAAAAAACACTCATCCACGAGGTTCTTTCATTGGCAGAAACACATCATTTGTGATGAAATTCTACACTTTTCTGTAATTTAGGGTGTTGGTGTTGAATTTTTCTTATGATCTAGTTGCATCTCACACCCTTACCCATGAATGAACAGCTTCAGCAAGCCTATCTCAGCCTCATTCAAAGTCTGTTGAATTGCCATAGCAACGATGAAGTTCCAGAAATTTTGGTAGCAAACCAAGATTTACTAGATATTGGCTTCTTGCAGACGATAGAAGCAGAAGCACAGAGGTTTTCACAGAAAGGGGATGAGACGACAGCGAATTGGTTGCAAGGTTTGGCAATGCAACTAAGGGAAGCGTTGAATCTAGATAATAAAGTAGATTTGCCATCTCTCAGTGAGGAGGAGATACAGACATATTACCAATTCTTGATGCAGGTACTACAAGCAACCGCAGACAGTAGGGGTAACGCGCAGGTAGTTTACCCCTTGCTGGCAAAGAATACAGACAAACTCGACGGAGTGTTAGCAGAAATATTGCGCCATTGGGGAACAAATAGACTTGGGGAAGCAAAAGCAGATGAAGCGGAATATTTAGCAGTAGCTATTGTCGCATTTAGCAATCTAATTCAGCAATTCCCTTTGGGTAGCAAAGCCAGCAATATGGAAATTGCCATTACTGGCTATGAAGTCGCGTTGACAGTCTACACCAGAGAAGCCTTGCCTTTTGAATGGGCAGGAACGCAAAATAATCTCGCAATTGCCTACACGAATAGAATTAAAGGAAACAAGGCAGATAACATCGAAATTGCGATCGCTTCTCATACTGCTGCTTTAACTGTCTACACCAGAGAAGCTTTGCCTCAAGCTTGGGCAGCAACGCAAAATAATCTCGCTGCTGCCTACAGGGATAGAATTAAAGGAAACAAGGCAGATAACATCGAAATTGCGATCGCTGCTTNATACTGCTGCTTTAACTGTCACAACCAGGGAAGCTTTGCCTCAAGCTTGGGCAATGACGCAAAATAATCTCGCTCTTGCTTACTATTCTAGAATCAAAGGAGACAAGGCAGATAACATCGAAATTGCGATCGCGGCTTATACTGCTGCTTTAACTGTCTACACTAGAAAAGCTTGGCCTCAAGAATGGGCAACAACGCAAAATAATCTCGCAAATGCCTACAGGGAGAGAATTAAAGGGGACAAGGCAGATAACATCGAAATTGCGATCGCTGCTTTAACTGCTACTTTAACTGTCAGAACCAGAGAAGCCTTGCCTTTTGAATGGGCAGCAACGCAATATAATCTCGCAAATGCCTACAGGGATAGAATTAAAGGAGACAAGGCAGATAACATCGAAATTGCGATCGCTTCTCATACTGCTGCTTTAACTGTCTACACCAGGGAAGCTTTGCCTCAAGCTTGGGCAGGAACGCAAAATGATCTCGCAATTGCCTACAGCAATAGAATCAAAGGAGACAAGGCAGATAACATCGAAATTGCGATCGCTTTTCATACTGCTGCTTTAACTGTCTACACCAGGGAAGCTTTGCCTCAAGCTTGGGCAGGAACGCAAAATTATCTCGGATTTGCCTACAGGAATAGAATCAAAGGAGACAAGGCAGATAATATCGAAATTGCGATCGCTTCTCATACTGCTGCTTTAACTGTCTACACCAGGGAAGCTTTGCCTCAAGCTTGGGCAGGAACGCAAAATTATCTCGCAAATGCCTACTATTCTAGAATCAAAGGAGACAAGGCAGATAACATCGAAATTGCGATCGCGGCTTATACTGCTGCTTTAACTGTCTACACCAGAGCAGCTTTGCCTTTTGAATGGGCAGCAACGCAAAATGATCTCGGACTTGCCTACAGGAATAGAATCAAAGGAGACAAGGCAGATAATATCGAAATTGCGATCGCAGCTTTAACTGCTGCTTTAACTGTCACAACCAGAGAAGCTTTGCCTTTTGAATGGGCACGAATACAAGATAATCTCGGACTTGCCTACTATTCTAGAATCAAAGGAGACAGGGCAGATAACATCGAAATTGCGATCGCTTCTCATACTGCTGCTTTAACTGTCACAACCAGAGAAGCTTTGCCTCAAGAATGGGCAATGACGCAAAATAATCTCGCTTTTGCCTACAAGAATAGAATCAAAGGAGACAGGGCAGATAACATCGAAATTGCGATCGCTTCTCATACTGCTGCTTTAACTGTCACAACCAGAGAAGCTTTGCCTTTTGAATGGGCAATGACGCAAAATAATCTCGGATTTGCCTACAGGGATAGAATCAAAGGAGATAAGGCAGATAACATCGAAATTGCGATTGCTTCTCATACTGCTGCTTTAACTGTCTACACTAGAGAAGCTTTGCCTCAAGAATGGGCAACAACGCAAAATGATCTCGGATTTGCCTACAGCAATAGAATTAAAGGAGATAGGGCAGATAACATCGAAATTGCGATCGCTTCTCATGCTGCTACTTTAACTGTCACAACCAGAGAAGCTTTGCCTTTTGAATGGGCAGGAACGCAAAATTATCTCGCAATTGCTTACAGGAATAGAATCAAAGGAGACAAGGCAGATAACATCGAAATTGCGATTGCTTCTTATACTGCTGCTTTAACTGTCTACACCAGAGAAGCTTTGCCTATTGATTGGGCAATGACGCAAAATAATCTCGCAAATGCTTACTGGGATAGAATTAAAGGAGACAGGGCAGAGAATATCGAAATTGCGATTGCTTCTTGTACTGCTGCTTTAACTGTCTACACCAGAGAAGCTTTGCCTTTTAATTGGGCAGGAACGCAAAATAATCTCGCAAATGCCTACAGGGATAGAATTAAAGGAGACAGGGCAGATAACATCGAAATTGCGATCGCTGCTTATACTGCTGCTTTAACTGTCACAACCAGGGAAGCTTTGCCTTTTGAATGGGCAGGAATGCAACATAATCTCGCTCTTGCTTACTATTCTAGAATCAAAGGAGACAAGGCAGATAACATCGAAATTGCGATCGCTTCTCATACTGCTGCTTTAACTGTCACAACCAGGGAAGCTTTGCCTCAAGCTTGGGCAATGACGCAAAATAATCTCGCTCTTGCTTACTATTCTAGAATCAAAGGAGACAAGGCAGATAACATCGAAATTGCGATCGCTGCTTATACTGCTGCTTTAACTGTCTACACCAGGGAAGCTTTGCCTCAAGCTTGGGCAGAAACTTTGTCGATGCGGGGAATTGCTCTTGCTCATCAAGATACAAACAAGTTTGACTCAGCATACAACGATTTTGAGTCTGCTATTGTTACTGTAGAATCTTTACGGGAAGAAATAGTATCTGGAGAAGAAAGCAAACGCAAACAAGCAGAACAGTTTAACCACGTTTATCGCCACATGGTAGAAGTTTGCAGGAAATTAAATAAGATTACCGAAGCAATTGAATATGTTGAACGTAGTAAAACCCGCAATTTAGTTGAGCAAATTCTCGAACGCGACTCTAAAAACATCTTCCCTCCAGAAGTATTCACTCAATTAGAAAAATACAGGGATGAAATAGCCGTAGGACAATATCAAATCCAAAATGGCAAAGCTGAAAATCCCCAAGTTCTAGCACAACATCTCCAAAAGTTGCGACAGCAGCGTAATGAATTGCAAAACTGCTACTTACCCGTTGGTTATGGTTTCAAATTTAACTCATTCCAACCTACTTTGGATGAGCGTACAGCCATTATCGAGTGGTATCTTCTCAATGACAAAATTCTGGCGTTTATTGTCACAAAAAGACGGGAGGTAACAGTTTGGCAATCCCAACCAGAAGATAGAAAAGCTTTGGTAAATTGGATAATTCAATATTTGCAGAACTACGACGAGCAAAAAGACCAATGGATGAATAAATTAGGGGAAGAACTCAAACAATTAGCCTCCATTTTGCACATTGATGAAATATTAAACCAGATACCAAAGCACTGCGATAAACTCATTCTAATTCCCCATCGATTCCTGCATTTATTCCCTCTTCATGCAATTCCAGTAAATCAAAATTCTAAAAATTCGCGCTGTCTTCTAGATTTATTTGCTGGTGGTGTGAGTTATGCACCCAGTTGTCAACTACTGCAACAGGTACAACAACGCAAACGTCCTGATTTTAAATCCTTGTTTGCCATCCAAAACCCCACAGGTGATTTAAACTATACAGATTTAGAAGTACAAGTTATTCAAAGTTACTTTAATACTGCCAACGTCCTGAAAAAATCGGCAGCAACTCTCACAGCAATTAATGATTCTGACTTAAATACTTACCACTGCACCCACTTTAGCTGTCACGGGTATTTTAACTTCACAAATCCCGGTAAATCAGCCCTAATTTTGGCGAATGCACCGATCGCAGACATATCAACAAAACCCAACTCCGAACGTTACCTGAATTTACGAGTAGGGGAAACCCACGATTTAGAAAAATGTCTTACCTTAGATAAAATCTTCGCTCTTAATTTAGAACAATGTCGTCTCGTCACACTTTCCGCCTGCGAAACTGGATTAATTGATTTTGACAATGCCAGCGATGAATATATTGGATTACCTAGCGGTTTTCTATTAGCAGGTAGTCCTAGTGTCGTTAGTTCCCTATGGGAAGTAGATGACCTTTCCACCAGCTTTTTGATGATTAAATTCTACGAAAACTTATTCAAACTTGCTCGATTGGAAGCAGGAGATGTTGCCATAGCCCTTAAGCAAGCTCAAAACTGGCTGCGAAATCTGACTATTGAGGGATTAGACAGATTCTTGGAGGAACACAAAACCCAGATTGAAAAAGTCCTTGCTCAACTAAGAGTAGGACAACGCATCATATTTCAAGAATCTTTGAAACTAATCAAGCAACGTCAACCCCTACCTTTTGCAAATCCCTACTACTGGGCTGGATTTACAGCATCTGGACTTTAAGCACCAGATTCGGGGACTTTACAAAACTTTTTCGCACCTAGTTTAAACACGCAAATACTGAGTGCAGTTGCTATACCAGGAGGAATGGAAATACCAATAGCGATCGCTTCTATAGCTGGAGCAAGCAATCCAGATTCCAAGGCTTCTCTAACTTCTTCCTGACAGACAAATTGGCGGGATTTTTCCAACCAATCATTTAATCCTCTATCTGCTTCCTGTGCAGTTTCCCGCATAACCAGCAGTGGAACGGCATCGTCTAAATAACCTTCACACTCTTCGATAGTATCCAAAGCTACTAAAGCCTGGGGATTATCTGCCAATTCGCTGCGAAACTGACTAATTTCCTCTGGTGTAACAGTAATCATCGAGTTTTAACCAGTAAATAAATACACAAAAACCTTGGGTAATTATACATCTAATGCCGAATCCAGAGATGTGGTGCTGACACGATATCAATAATAGAAGTAATTTTGGAGTGCGATGTCTACGACGGGCTACGCCTACGCCCATTTTCAACAACCAGAAAAATTCACCTAGATACTTGGTTAATTAACACATTTTTCTGGTGCTTCTATAACTTTAATTCCAGACTAAAATTCCCGAACAATATCTTGCCCAATTCCTTAAAATCTGACCCAAACAACTGGAATACACTAATCTTCGCCTTCTCGCACACAGGAATAATCAACTTCACCAAATGATAAGGTTGACTTTGATTTGTTGTTGAGGCTATCCTCAACGATTCCATGATTCCTCCTAAATCTCCCAATAACTTCACATCCTTTCCAATTGCTTGTTCAAACACTAACAAAATCAATTGTAATTTTCGGGTTAACTCGATCGGGATGGGTTTATAACCTAATTGGGGAGTAAGTGCAATTAATTCGCTAATTCCTTGAATATTAACTCGATATTTCTCTATTTCTTCTTCGCCTTTAATTTCCTGTCCTAACCACCCGTAACAACGAGAACAAAATCCCGCAGGTGAAAGCCTAGCCATCACAGGTAAACGGGCACCACAATGAGAACATTCTTCTATTAATCGCTGTTTGTGAATCAAACAAAATTCTACGTCCTTAAATGACCATGATAATGGTTCATAGATAGTTTTGTTCTTCTGCATCCACTCTTCACAACAACAAGGACACCAAGCGCGATAGTTCCGAAATAATCCCTTGTCATAAATCATTCCTTTCCAGCTTAAAAGGGTCAAAAAGCGTAAATCCTGACGCATTGTTAACTCTTCTAAGACAGTGACTAACTTTTCTGTCATTTCTCGCATTCCGTTAATAGCCGGTTTAGCGTCGCTATTTCCCAATAGGTGACTCAGATTTTTTGACAATAGCTCAGATTTATCCTCATCTTTGAGAATAAGTGGCGCAATTTCTCCCATAACGAGCTTCTCAGAGGTTAAACAATGCGCCTGCGCTAAACGATGGAGATAGCTACTAAGACTTTCTGCATAGGGAGTTCCCACTGCCACAGGTTCAAGAGAAAATAACCGACTCCGTTGCGGGATTTCTAGAGGATTTAGGCTCCAATGTTCTGAGTAAATAGTCATCCCTCTTGGATTAACCTAAACGCTGGTACTTTAGTTTTAACAGCTAAATTTTAGGGATTAGTTTGCGATTCACTCTTAACCTCGATGCCGTAATTAACAAAGAGATCGGAGACAGATATCTCCAAAGCTGCGGCTAACTTAACAATATTTTTTAACGAAGGGTTACGCTCCCCGGTTTCGATTCCTGAGATGTAGTTGCGATGAAGTCCTGACTTTTCAGCCAGTTCTTCTTGGGATAAATCTAGCTCTCGCCTTCGCCGCCTAATGGCTTTGCCAAAGCGGTACTCAATACTGGGGTGTTTTTGCGTCACAAAACAATACTGAACCAGTATCACCATTAAATCTATCTACTATCAGTGGACTTTTGCACAATATAAGTGTTATAAAGTTAAGTAGTATAGCATCAGGCAAGCAAGTTCCTAACTTTATGGTCTTATTTTGATAGATTCATAAAATAAAGCGCAAAGTGCTTAGTAAGGAGTATATGAAAGAGCAATTTGAACAATGGGTTGCTCGCCTTCAAATATCCGAGGCAGGGCAAAAAATTATTGAGAAAGTTCGCTCATCTGAGCCATCCCGTCGCGTTGGTGGCGGTAGCAAGAATGTTTCGGGACGCTACCCTAGTCGCAAGATGGGAGTCACGATTCAATTTGAGTCTCATCGGGTTGAACTGCCAATTATCTATCAGTTAGAACATGATAAAGATGTTCTAGAATTCTACGATCAACCACCGCAAATTAAACTTGACTATCAAGCAAGTAACGGACGTAGATTAGGCGTTTTACACACCCCAGATTTATTTGTCATCCGAACCAATTCGGCTGGTTGGGAAGAGTGTAAAACTGAGCAGGATTTGAAAAAACTAGCAGAGAAAAACCCCAATCGTTACTTTTACTCTGAAGAAAATAATCAATGGCATTCCTTGCCAGGAGAAGTTTATGCTAACCAGTTTGGGCTTTATCACCGCATTCATTCAGATCGCGAAATCAATTGGGTTCTGCAACGTAATTTGCAATTTTTAGAAGATTATTATCGCTCAGAATCTCTAGTAGTGGAAGAAGCGATCGCTCAATCATTACTTGCAATTGTGTCATCTCAACCAGGAATCACTTTAGCAGAATTACTCAATCGGTCAACAGGAGCTAAATCTGACGATATCTACACCTTAATTATTCAAGAGCAAATCTATATTGATTTAAATGCTACACCACTAGCTGAACCAGAAAGATGTCTAATCTTCCGTGACGAGCAAACTGCTAGTGCTTATAGATTAATGGTTGAGCAACCAAGTGTAAGTCTTCCGGCTATCTCTCCTGTAGTCAATATTGTTACTGGAGCAACTGTTAGTTGGGACGGCAAAGGTTTAAATATCATCCATGTTGGAGAAACAGAGGTTATACTTGGCGCAGAAAATAATCAGTTAATTGAACTCAAAAAAGCTATATTTGAGAATCTGGTTCGCCAAGGAAAAATCACAAGTCTCCAAACACCAGAAAAAACAGCTATTAGCACAGAATCTTGGCAGCGATTTCATCAAGCTAGTCCTGAAGACCAAGCAGAAGCCCTTGAACGCTACAAAACTATCGAACCTTACTTAAACGGACATCCTCCAGAAAACGAAACAATACCAGCCCGTACCATTCGTCACTGGAAAGCTAAATATTTAATTGCAATTCAAAAATACGGTTGCGGCTACATTGGGCTTTTGTCCCATCGCAGTGTCAAAGGTAATCGACAGCGCAAGCTGCCCGAAGACACCTTAGCAATTATGGAGAAGTTTATTTTAGAAGACTATGAAACTCTTAAACAAAAAAGAATGTGGGAGGTTCACGCGGCTTTAGTTCGAGCTTGCGAAGAAGCTGGTGTAATTGCTCCGAGCTATAAAGCATTTACCAAAGAAGTACAACGCCGGACTGGTTACGAACAGACTAAAAAACGCCAAGGTCGTCGTGCCGCTTATCAGCATGAATCCTTCTATTGGGAGCTTGCTATAACTACCCCAAGACACGGCGATCGCCCTTTTGAAATTGGGCATATAGATCATACTGAGTTAGATGTAGAGCTAGTTTGCTCTGATACAGGTCGCAATCTTGGCAGACCTTGGGCAACATTTCTCGTAGATGCTTATTCACGGCGATTGCTGGCAGTTTACCTAACGTTTGACTCACCCTCATATCGTTCTTGCTTAATGGTGCTAAGAATTTGTGTCAAGCGTCATGGCAGGCTTCCCCAAATTGTAGTGGTAGATAACGGTGCAGAGTTTCACAGCGTTTACTTTGAAACACTACTAGCTACTTTTGAATGTACAAAAAAGCAAAGACCCCCAGCCAAAGCTCGTTTTGGTTCGGTTTGCGAACGCCTATTTGGAACTTCCAATACTCAATTTGTCCATAACTTACTTGGTAATACACAAATCACTCGTAATGTCCGCCAAGTCACTAAGTCAGTTAACCCTAAAAATCTAGCTGTATGGACACTTGGTTTACTTTATGAATATCTTTGTGCTTGGGCTTACGAAGTTTATGATACAGACGAACATCCGGCACTTTTCCAGAGTCCGAGGGATGCGTTTGCTGCGGGTATGGCGATTGGAGGCAGTCGGGTTCACCGCATGATTCCTTACGATGAAAACTTTCAGATTCTTACCCTACCTACAACCTCAGAGGGAAAAGCAAAAGTTCAAGTTGGACGCGGCATAAAAATTAACTACATATACTACTGGTCTAATAGTTTCCGCGATCCTCAAATTGAAAATACCTCTGTGCAGATAAGATACGACCCGTTTAATATTGGCATCGCTTACGCCTTTGTTCGAGGACAGTGGGTACAGTGTATCTCTCAATATTATGCAGAACTCCAAGGTCGTTCAGAAAAAGAACTGAAGTTAGCTAGTATCGAGTTACGCAAACACTATTCAAATCATACACAACAATCTAAAGTTTCGGCTAAGAATTTAGCAGAATTTTTAGCATCGGTAGAAGCTCAAGAAGCTCTATTAGAACAGCGTTCCTATGATGCAGAAGTTAAGGAAGTCTTTAGGGTAATCGAGGGTGGAAAAGCGACAACAAGCCGTAACGAAGAACCAAAACTTATTCAAGTTACTTTTGCCAATACCGATTTTCAAGCGGATGAAGATGAAGCGATCGTCCCAGAAACACTTGTAGTGTATGAGGAGTTTTAACTATGACAAAATCTACTGGATTTCCGCTTGAACTCCTCACACGGCCTGCTACAGAAAGGCTTGCTTACTTTGAAAATTACACCGTAGCGCATCCTCGACTTAAAGAAGTCTATGAAATTCTCATGCGAACGATTGCCGAACCAGCAGGAGCTTCATTTATCTTTGTTTACGGTGCTAGTGGTGTTGGTAAAACAACTTTGCGACTCCGCGTTGAGCAGAAATTAACAGAACTAGCATTACCTAAATTGGAAAGCGATCGCGCTCGTGTTCCTGTTGTTGGTATTGAAGCTATAGCGCCAGAATCGAGATACTTCAACTGGAAAGAATACTACACACGCGCCTTAATTACTTTGGAAGAACCATTAATCGATCACAAGTTTGATTACGGTGTGCGTGGTATCTCTCGCGATAATTTTGGCAAAATTAATGTTGAGTCGAAAGTAGTTGCACCTGCTCTACGCAGAGCTTTAGAAAATGCTCTCATCCATCGTCATCCAGACGTATTTTTTGTAGATGAAGCACAACATTTTGGTAAGGTGGCAAGCGGATACAAACTACAAGATCAATTAGACTGTCTCAAATCTTTAGCAAATATGACAGGCATCTTGCACTGTCTATTAGGAACATACGAACTACTTACATTCCGTAATTTGAGCGGTCAACTCTCACGTCGTAGTGTTGATATTCATTTCCGCCGTTATTGTGCTGATAGCCCAGAAGATGTACAGGCTTTTAAGAGTGTGTTGTTAACTTTTCAACAGCATCTGCCACTAGCAGAAACTCCAAATTTAGTCGATCATTGGGAATATTTTTACGAACGTACTTTAGGATGTATTGGCACACTGAAAGATTGGCTGAAGCGTGTTCTTAGTGATGCTTTGGATCGAGAAGCAACAACAATCACTCTCAAAGATTTACAAAAACGTGCTTTGTCGGTTGCTCAGTGTCAGAAAATGTTCAAGGAAATTCAAGAGGGTGAACGACAATTATCTGAAACAGAAGCAGATGTGCAAAACTTACGCTCTGCATTAGGACTTGGCGCAAAACCAATTGTGCTACCCGAAGAAACCCCAAAAACTACTCGTCCGCCAGGAAAGGTTGGCAAACGCAAACCTAAAAGAGATCCCATCGGAGTGCAGCAAGATGTTAGCTAGTGTATTAGAAACATACGAATCTTGGAATTTAAAAAAGCCATTAATTCCACAACGTAGTCGCCTCTATCAACCTCAACCTGTAGGTATTGGGACTCCTTACATAGAGAGTTTAACAGGTTATATCACACGGATAGCAGAGTTGCATGGAGTTCTTCCAGGAGTCTTGATGACTAGAGAAATTGCTCCGCTTGTCAATAAAATATATTTCCAAAATGGAGCTAATCGAGGTTTTCGTGAAATATTCAACCGTAGTCAAGCGTTAAATGGCATGGGAGAGATGGCAGCAGATTTAGTTCAAGTGTTGCAAAAATTGACGCTTAGAGATGACTTGCGTTTTTTAACCATGCTGTTTTGGTCTAACATTTTGACTCCACGCAATTTATTTCGTACCAGAAAAGCTTGGTGTCCAATTTGTTATCAAGAGCGGCATCAAAATGGGCTGGTAGTCTATGAGCAATTGCTTTGGACAATTAACCTAATTACAATTTGCCCGCAGCATCAAAAACCCTTGGTTGAACTTTGCCCTCACTGTAATCATGAATCACCTTTGTTAAACTGGCGCTCAAGACCTGGTTACTGTTCAAAGTGTGGAGAGTGGTTAGGCGCAAATCAATGCCTTAAGACATTTACAGATGGTGAAGGATCAATAAAATTACAGTTGGAGTGGCAGTATTGGACTGCCAATGTTGTAGGAGAGCTAATTTTAGCTTCTCAATGCTTTGAATCTGCCCCATCAAAAGAAAATATTACAAAATCATTAAATATAGTTATTGATAAAGTTGCGGAAAATAATGCAGCTGCATTTTCTCGTCTTATTGGAGTACCAAAAAATAGTTTGTGGATGTGGCAGTCTACTAAAACCTTGCCAGAGCTAAATACACTTCTGAAAATTTGTTACGAATTAGAGATATCGTTGGTAGAATTTCTTACTCCAAAAAATCTAATTACTAAATCTTTTACAAAAATCTCGCAGAAGCACCTCCAACTTTCTCGCACACCAAGGGTATCTCCAAAATCTTTCGACCAATATCAAGTAAAAGATGCTTTATTAGCAATACTTGCAGGTAATGAAGAACCACCACCAACAATGGAAGAAGTTGGAAAGCGTTTAGGTCATCACAACAGAACTATTTCTAGACACTTTCCAGATTTGTGTAGTGCTATTTCTGCTAAATGTCGTAATTACAATAAAGCTTGCCGTCTCAAAAGCATAGAAAAACTTTGCAGCGAAGTTAGAGAGATTGTCCTTAGCCTTAATGCTCAGGGTGTGTATCCCACAGAAGGTCGTGTTTGTGAATTAATGCCAAATCCGGGGTGTTTTAGATATAAACAAGTCCGCGCTGCTTTTAATGATGCACGACGTGAGTTTGGTTTGTAAGCTGTTATATGTAAAACTAGAACAGCTTATATAACTGGAACCATAACCTTGCCACCCTTTATTGGAAGCATAAGCTTGCCGTTGCGGCAAAGTTATGGGTAAAGTCACATCTAAGCTGTCTCTAGCCTTTATTTACTGAATGGGCAGTACCAGACTCGAACTGATGACATCCTGCTTGTAAGGCAGGCGCTCTACCAACTGAGCTAACCGCCCGTTTGACTAATCCTTAACTAATATAGCAAAAGATTTCGCATTGCGCTAGTAGTTTCAAGAAAATCTTTTTTTCTCTTATACTGACTCAGTATTCAGTTACTCAGCACTGGCTCAACGCCCTGCTATCACTAACAGGATTTAGGATGCCCTCTGGTCGGACGCACGATCGCATTACTATGTATGCTCTGCCATTGGTGGCGGGCGTTACTTTTTGGCAAACTCGCAGTAGCAGTGCGACTTTGTTGGTTGCAGGCGGGTTTCTCTTTGGTGGGCTGATGTTTGGCCCCGATTTGGATATTTACTCTGTGCAATTCCAACGCTGGGGTTTCTTGCGTTGGATTTGGCTACCTTATCAAAAAAGTCTGCGGCATCGTTCTTTTTTATCCCACGGGCCGATTATTGGTACGATTTTGCGGGTGATTTATCTGGGGTGTTTGCTTGCTATTTTGGCAATTTTCATTTTGGCGATCGCTCAAAGGTTATGGAATCTGAGTTTTAGTTGGCAGGATTTGGGACAAACTGTGGGGCGATCGCTCGTACAATACGATACTGAATATGTCGCCCTATTTTTGGGGTTGGAACTTGGTGCGATGAGTCATTCTCTTAGCGATTGGGGGGGTTCGGCTTATAAGCGGGTAAGAAAACAGGGGGTTCGGGGGTTGCTTCCTAGTGGCAAAATTAAGAGGCGGAAAGTGAGGGGTGGTAGTCGTCGGGCGAGAGTGAAGAAATAATTTTTTTAAACGCAAAGGAACGCTAAGGGAAGCGCAGAGGTACGCAGAGGTATGGAAAAGCAAGAAGAGAGTTTGGCGGCGTTGCAGGAGTTGATTGAGGTGGTGGCGAAGTTGCGTCAGCCTGATGGTGGTTGTCCTTGGGATTTGGCGCAAACTGCCGAAACGCTGACTCCTTATGTGATTGAGGAGGCTTATGAGGTGGTGGATGCGATTAAGAGTGGGGATAAGGGTGCGATCGCAGAGGAGTTAGGCGATTTATTATTACAGGTGGTATTACAAGCCCAAATCGCTAGTGAATCGGGGCAATTTTCTCTTAAAGAGATCGCTCAGGGGATTTCCCAAAAGTTGATTCGCCGTCATCCTCATGTGTTTGGTGATGTGTCGGTTGCCAGTGTGGATGAGGTGCGGCAAAATTGGGAACAAATCAAAGCTGCGGAAAAGGGCGAAGCATCTCCAAACGCGCAAAAATTTAGTGCTAAACTCGCTCGTTATCGACGTACTCTTCCCCCACTGACGGCGGCGATGAAGATTTCTCAAAAAGCTGCTGCGATCGGGTTTGAATGGGAAAATATTCAGGGTGTTTGGGATAAGTTTCATGAGGAGTTGGGAGAGTTCCAGCAAGCTTTAGCTGAGGAAACACCCAAACGGCAAGAAGCAGAATTAGGCGATTTACTATTTGCCGTGATTCAGCTAGCGCGTTGGCATAATCTTGACCCCAGCACCGCTTTGCAAGGCACAAATCAGCGCTTTGTCCAGCGATTAGAAAAAATGGAGGCGGCTGTTGACCGTCCCCTTTCTGATTACAGTTTGAATGAGTTAGAAACTCTCTGGCAACAAGCAAAAGCTCAACTTGCGAAAGAGGGGTATTAGTCATTTGTCATTAGTTTTCTTCCCCTGCCTCCTCTGCCCCCTCCTTCTTCAAGATTTTTCAGCATCAAACCACTTATCATATAGCGATTGATAAGTGCCATTTTCTTTGAGACTCAGCAAAGCCTGATTAATTGGTTTGCGGTAGGGACTGTTGTTGGGCAGGATGATGCCGTAGCTTTCTTCACGCAAGATACTGCCAACAATTTGTATCTTTCCTTTGCCTTCATTGGCAGCATAGAAGAGCAGTACAGGCGCATCAAACACTACGGCATCAGCTTTTTTTGTTTGCAGAGCATTGTAAGCTTGCTCAATCTTAGTAACTTCTAAAATTGAAATCTTATGTTCTCGCAGGTATGTGGCGGCTGTGCTACCCGCAGTTGTGGCCACTACCTTGCCAGGTAAATCGTCTATACTCCTGATATCGCCCTGAAGCTGTTGCACTGTCAATGAGGTAGTCGCGCTGGCTGTAAAGTAGGCCGCAAAAAGTACTCCGATGAACATCCAAACAATACCTACTAAGCGTCCCATTACTCCCTTGGGCATTTCGTCAGCTTGGGTTGCTAAGGTGGCAGCTGCCCACCAACAGGCTTTGAAAATGCCAGGAAAGTATGATTTGGGAATCATCCCATCTTTGTGATGGCGTTCAGATAACCAAATAATATGGGCTGCTACGACAATTAACACCAGGGCAACGCCTATTACCTGCAAGAGGCTAGCAGAGAAAAACAATTGCAAAATATTTGGAAAGGCGCCGTTATTGCTTTCTGGGTTTCTGACCATAATTTGCAGTCCCCCAGAAAAAATAGGTAATGAGAAATCAAAATTCTGCTCGCGTTCGGCTGTAATTGAAATGGCTGAAATCCCCAAGTTGGCTTTCCTTTCCTTAATAGCCGAAAGCAGTTGCGGCACACTGGAATATTCAATAAATTTAGACTCTACACCTATTTTGTTAGCGATGCTGCGCCAGAGGTCGATACTGAACCCCGATAGCTCATCTTTGTTTGATAGCACAAAAGGCGGTATAACTCGTGTAGCTACTAACAACGGTTGTTGGAGTTGTGAGGATTGTTGAGGTTCCGGTTTTTGGGCCACTCCTGGGGACGCCATTAACAACAATGCCAGAATTCCACCTACTAATCCTATGCAGGTATACAGTGCTAAGGAACGCTTGCTTTTGTTTTTCGGGTCATATCTGCCAATTGAGCTGTTTTTCCCAGCTATAAATTGGCGAAATCTACTAGCGATCGCATTTATCATCAGAATTCTCTTAGGGTTGTGTGCATAATCTATTTATCATGCCCACGCCATACCAAATATCACGTTCATCATCTTCCTAAAACCAATTTTTTTCAGATTTAGGGGGATGAATAGACAAACAAGGGCATAAGGGGACAAAGCGAGAAAATCCTCCCCTTGTCCTCTTCGGCTCGAACTACAACTTGATGGTAACGGTCTTAACTTCGGTATATTGTTGCAAGCCATATTCGCCTAGTTCGCGACCAATATCAGACTGCTTAAATCCACCGAAGGGTGCAGCAGCATCGAATACGTCATAGCAATTTACCCACACAGTACCAGCCCGAAGATTGTTGGCGATCCCATGAGCTTTGGTAATATCCTGAGTCCACACAGCGGCGGCGAGTCCGTACATTGTGTGATTCGCCCGTTGAATGACTTCCTCTATCTTTTGAGCAATATGGATGTAAACGATTTCAGTCAACAAATGCGAACCCCAAATTAACAAATGCGAACCCCAAATTAACAAATGCGAACCCCGAAATAGCAAATGCGAACCCCGAAATAGCAAATGCGAACCCCAAATCAACAAATGCGATCGCCGAAATAACAAATGCGATCGCCGAAATAGCAAATGCGATCGCCGAAATAGCAAATGCGAACCCCAAAGCAGCAAATGCGAACCCCAAAGCAGCAAATGCGAACCCCAAAGCAGCAAATGCGATCGCCGTATTGTCCTGCCTCCTGCCTGGTTGTTGAGCGTAGTCGAAACACTGCCCCCTTCCATAAAAAACGGAGGCAGTTACTAACTACCTCCTGACAAATTAAAGCTTGGATGGACTGAGAAATGCTTTCACAGCAGCCTAGAAACTCGCTAGCTGCGGCTCAAAAACATAATCAAAACCACTCCCAGGATAATCGATCCACCGCCAAGGATGAATGACCAGAAGCGATGGTAACTGTTGACAATAGTGCCATTTTCACTCTGGAGTTGAATTAGATCCATCCAAGGCGCAACACCTCGACGGAACCAACCCACAGCCCCAACTTGTTCGCCAATCAAGCTTTGGACTCGCTTCATCCCAAACAGAAAATTACCGATAGGGCCAAAGCGTGAGGCGTAATGCAGATAAAGCATTCCACTACGATCTTGAATTTTTAAATCGGAACCAAATTTATAACCAGCGTCGCCACGACCAATAAGTTGACCTTCCAGTTTTGCTGGTTGTCCACGCAACGGACTGGCATAAGGGTCGGACATCAGAGTGAGAATATCGGTTTCCGGTGCTTGCTTGTAGTCGGGGAACATCACCAAGGCTTTGATGAGGATTCCAATCCCTAAGCCAATTAGTGGCGCACCCAATACTAAACCTGTGTTTTGCGAACTTGACAACAAAATCACACCTGTTACCAAGCCAGCGAAGAAACCAATTGTTTCAGCGCCGTACAGTACAACATCTAAAAAGAAGTTGCCGTAAAGCCTACTCTTATTAAGAGTTTTACCTTCTCCAATAACTCGCCCCATATCAAACTCAGTCGGTAAACCCAATTGTTCGGCATAGTTGCTCAATGCACGAACTCGTTTACCTGTCAAGGGATGAGTGGAATTTAACTCCATCCACCTACCCCAAGGGTTAAACATATCCCACAGAAAGACGCGACCAATTTTTTGGGTATCGGATGCAATGCGGTAGGCGGTTCCTGTGGAAGCGGCGGCTTTATGGTCATAGATACCCAATGCGCGAGTCCCTTCAATTAAACGGCTGGGTTCTTGTGTGCGCGAACCTTCTTCTAAAATTCCGTAGGCAATCTTCACCAAAGCGCGGGATAATCCATTGGGATTACCTGTACTTTCGGCTGCAAAGTGGTCGGCAAAATATTCCCGTGTGCGCGAGAGGTACAGCACTAGATAAGTACCGATGACATAAAACACGTAAGCAACTAAGGCAGCAGTTTGCATCGCATCTTTAATTTTGCTATCGCCACCGCCACGCCCAAATCTTCTGGCTGTGCTGTAAATTAGGTAACAAATTTGTACTAAGGTAGAAGCTACTGTCATCACTGCAAAGTCCCAGTGGACTATGTGCCCCAATTCGTGAGCGTAGACGGTAGCAATTTCGTCGTCATCAAGGTATGTGAAAAGTCCCTGACTGACAACCAAACGGGCGCTGTTCGGCAATGAACCATAAGTAAAAGCTGTGGGGTTTTGGTCGTCAATAATTCCCAAACGCGGCGTTTTTAGCTTTTTCTGCTCACAGACTTGGCGAATAACTTTAGCTGTCTCTGGACTGAGGGTTTCAACTTCTGCCAACTCTACCCAGCGAGTTTGGTAAAGCCAGCCTTGAGTTAAGTCCATGATGAATGGAGATATGAAAAAGGCGGCGATATTAAAAACTAGGGTAATACCAATAGCGATCGCTAATCCTTGGAGTGGATTATCGTTACCCAAAATAAATACTAAGCTCAAACCTAAAGCCAAAACCATGCCAAACAGCAAGGTCATGGTGACACCAGAAGCTAACGCCAAACTACCACCCACTCCCCCCATTGCTAATTTCATCCCAGTAGTGGCAGCACGACCAGCTTTTTGGCTAGCTTTAGGTGGCGTTTGGCGGAAGGATTGACTAGCTTGTTCTGCCCAACTGCGAGCCTGTGGATTTTCACTCATTATTAACTTTTGACAGAGAGCCTTGGCTTTTTCGGTTTCGCCTGTGGCTTGATAAGCTTTCATCAGCCACATCTGTGCTGAAAGATAATCTGAGGAATTGTGTTCAACAGAGTCGCGGCAGAATTGTTCGAGTAATTCAACCGCTTCTTGATAACGTTTTTGGTTTAAGGCATCTAATGCAGATTGCAATGACATAGGATCTCCCTACTAAAGGAGTGGTATTTGATCTATCAATACTCAATAGATCCAGCGATCGTCACTGCAATTTCGTAAAAATTTAATTAATGACAGTATAAAATATCTACTTAAGTAAAAGACTAGAGAAACATATATTACTATGTCTCTCTAGCCTGGGGAACGCATAAATCATTTTTAAGATTTTCAAATAAAACCTGTAATAATATTTATAATATTTTTGTTACGGTAAACTTACTACCTTCTTTGTCCGTGTTTGATATTTAGAGAATAAATGTTTTCAACCCAGTCTTGCTTCACCCGATTAGAGTAATTATTGATTACCCAAATGGTTCACCCGATTGGAGGAAGACGAATGATGAACATAACCTGAGATTGATAAGATGAGGAAAAGGTAAAGATTTGTACTATGACTATTTTTGATATAGCTTCTCCCCTAATTGCGATCGCAGGACAAACTCGCCAAGCTGCAAGTAAGCTAGCGATTCTCTCTACTGAGGCAAAAAATCAGGCAATTGAAGCGATCGCCCAAGCTTTAGAATCAGCTAGAGATGAAATTTTACAAGCAAATGTTGCTGATTGTAAAGCTGCTGATGCCGAAGGAATTCCCCAACCACTTTATAAACGCTTGCAGTTGGATGAACATAAATTAAGAGATGCGATCGTTGGAGTACGAGATGTTGGTAAGCTAGACGATCCTATTGGTAAAGTCCAGATTCACCGCGAACTTGACACTGGTTTAGTTCTCAAGCGCATCACTTGTCCTTTAGGCGTTTTGGGAATTATTTTTGAAGCCCGTCCAGAAGCGGCGATTCAAATTGTTTCCTTAGCAATCAAATCGGGAAATGGTGTAATCCTCAAATGTGGAAAGGAAGCGGTGCGTTCTTGTGAAGCGATAGTTAAAGCAATTAAGCAGGGATTATCGCAAACTGCTGTTAACCCAGATGCGGTACAGTTGCTGACAACTAGAGAAGAAACTCTAGAACTTTTGAAATTAGATAAATATGTAGATTTAATTATTCCTAGAGGTTCTAATTCCTTTGTCAGATTTGTGCAGGAAAATACGCGTATTCCGGTACTAGGCCACGCCGACGGAATTTGTCATCTTTATATAGATAAAGCTGCCGATATTTCTAAAGCAGTTCCGATTACCGTCGATGCCAAAGCGCAATATCCTGCTGTTTGTAATGCAATTGAAACTTTGCTAGTTCACCAATCAATTGCTACAGAATTTTTACCCAAAGTTGCTGAAGCTTTGCAAGAACGCCATGTGGAATTAAGAGGCGATAAACGCACCTTGAAAATTTTACCTAACATTGTAGCTGCAACAGAAATAGACTGGGAAACAGAATACAGCGATTTTATTTTGTCCATAAAGATTGTAGACTCTATAGAAGATGCGATCGCTCATATTAACGAATATGGTTCTCGTCATACTGATGCGATTATCTCTGAAGATTCAGCACCTGTGGAAACCTTCTTTGGACTAGTAAATTCAGCCAATATATTCCACAATTGTTCTACCCGATTTGCTGATGGCTTCCGCTATGGTTTCGGTGCAGAAGTAGGGATTAGTACACAACAAATGCCTCCCCGCGGCCCTGTTGGTTTGGAAGGATTAGTTACATACAAATATCAAATGACTGGCGATGGTCATATTGTAGCTACTTACACCGGGGCAAATGCTAAAGCTTTTAGTCATCAAGATTTAGTGTAAAGTATTCTCACATATAGGACTCATGTCTGATTTCTGAACAAAATTTAAAATGAAACCCAGATAAAACTGGCTTTTCAGTCTCAATATATTTTCAAAAATCAAATTGGAGTCCTATAGTAAAGCCAGTTACAAAAAAGTAGATTTCGCATGAGTCGCAAAATATCTAAGGTCGGTATTATTGGTGCGGGTAATGTGGGTGCAGATGTAGCAAATGCTTTAGTGCTACTCGGTAAATGTGTAACAGTCGTCCTTTTTGACCGAACTTTATCAAAAGCTGAGGGGCAAGCATGGGATATTGAAGACACCATTCCCCTACTTCAAGACATGGAGATTATACCATCAAATCAGTATGAAGATTTAGCGGATTCTGATATTATTGTCGTGACTGTTGGGGTACAGCAAAAAGAAGGACAAAGCCGATTAGATATATTGAGCGATAATGCAGAAATCATGCGTTCAACAATAAAAGAATTGGATCGAGTTGCACCCAATTCAATCATACTTATCGTTAGCAATCCAGTGGATGTACTAACACGGATTGCGATCGCCAGTTCTACTAGAGCAGAAAACCTAATTTTCGGTTCAGGAACCGTTCTTGATACTGCTAGACTGAGATATCAACTTGGTAAGCGACTGAACGTTAGTAAACAAGACGTTCATGTTTATGTGATTGGAGAGCATGGAGACAGTGAATTTGTCGTTTGGTCTAGTGCATTTATTGGGGGAATTTTGTTAGCTGAATTTCCCATACCACAAGGAGCAACGCTGGAAGAAATTCAGCAAGAGTACGCAGAGTTAACCCGTAAGCGAGGTTATAACATTTCTGAACGTAAAGGAAATACTAGCTATGGCATATCAATAGTAGTTTGTCAGTTAGTTGATGCCATCCTACGAGATGAAAAGCAGATATTTCCAGTATCGGTGATAGCAGATTCTAACTATGGAGTTGGTGGTGAAGTTGTTCTTGGACTTCCATGTATCATTAGTTCTCAAGGTATTGAGCGCCAACTGGTGTTACCAAGAAATGCTCATGAACAACGTTTATTAGAAGAGTCAGCCACCAAACTGAATGAAGCCTACAGTTCTTTGGATAATTAAAATCAACTCAAATAGTCTGTTTAAAAACGTCCTTTTTTGAATGTTAAACTAGCGCTTTCAGTAAAGCTTGAAGTTTCAGCTGCACCTCAGCAAACTCTTTGTCAGGATCAGATCCCGCGACGATACCAGCACCAGCATACAATCTCGCGCGATCGCCATCAATTAATGCTGAACGAATTCCCACAATAAACTCACAGTTTCCCTGAGAATCTATCCAACCTAAAGGCGCAGCATACAAACCTCTCTCGAAGCTTTCATAACGACGAATTTCGGCACAAGCTACATCTTGAGATGCACCTGCAACGGCTGGTGTAGGATGCAATTGTCCGACTATCCTTAATGGGTGTATGTCAGCGGGAACCATAGCACTGATTGGTGTCCATAAATGCTGGATATTCGATAATTGTCGCAGTCGTGGTGCTAATATTTGCGGTAATAAACCTAACTGGGATAGGCGTTGTGTAATGAAATCAAGCACTAGCGAATGTTCGTGCTTTTCTTTTTCACTATTTAGTAAGCGATTGGCATTAGCTGCATCTTCAGCAGGGGTTTTACCTCGTGGCGCAGAACCAGCTAAAGCATCAGTGATTAACTGTTGATTATTAATACTAATTAATCTTTCTGGACTTGCACCAATAAAATTTTGTCCTTTGCCATTACTTGTAGAAAAGATATAACAATTAGGATGGTTTTGTCGAAGATTATTTAATGATTTAACTAATTTAAACTGATTGCTTGATTTTACATCTAATATATCTGCTAGGACAATCTTCGTTAAATGGTTAGACCGAATTTTTTCTAAAGCAGATACTACTGAACGTTTAAATTTATCAGCATTTGTGACAGATTTTTTATATAAGTTTGTAGGAAAATAATCAATATTAGCAGAGTAATTTTCTAAAGTTTGGATAAATTCAATTTTATTTTGCATTTTCTCCAAAAATCTTTCAATATTTATATTTGGATTGATAATTATATTTGTTACTAATATGCAACGCTGATTTTTTACGGCTACTTGCCAACGTGGAAGAAAAATGGTAGCAGATGGAAATGGATAATCTACTTGAGCGTTTTTATCAAAAAAGCTGAAATAACAAAAAAAGTGAGGACCAGAAAAAGGTTGGTTTGCGTTACCAAAATTAATTATATTTTTTAGACAAGATTTGATAAAATATTCTGCTTGATTAAAACGGTCTGAGCCATCAATCTGTAATTTTGCTACAGCATCAATTGCCGCGATCGCTTCTCCTTTACCTCTGTCCTCAAAGTAAAAATTTATTTCATTTGCTTGTGTAAGTTTATCTAATACAAGTAAAGGGTCAACTAAATCAATTTCTTGGGAGACACTGACAATTTGTCTGCAATTATTTTTCACGCACTTTTCTTGCACTGCTACCAGAAATTGATATAAATCTTTGTGCTTTACAAAGAAGTTGCTACGACATGGTGAAACTGTCATGGATTTAACGATAGTAAATTTTTTTTAAGTTAACTTCCTAAAGTGTAATTAATCGTGGTCGTATTTTTACAGGTAACATATTAAGTTGCTATTTCACCAGCGTAGGGTTTGCCTTATTTGTGGTGTTCTCAGACTATGATAAGACAGTTTCAGCCTGAGACTGCAACGTGAGGGTGAGTGTTAACAACACAAGGTTAACAAGCCATCGTAAAAGTGACAGTTGTTTATATATCACCCATATCTAATCGTCTCTTTAAATCATAAAATCTAAAGTGTGAGTAAATATTCTGGTAATTTAATTAATCACAGCTGATGACTACCAAGCAAATTTTATATCCCAACACTAAGTTATGGATGGCAGCGATTAAACCGCCAATGTATAGCGTTGCCATTATGCCCATTTGGGTAGGAACAGCAGTGGCATTTGCCGAAACTAAAATTTTCAATAGTGTAGTATTTTCTACTTTTGTAGCTGCGGCAATCTTAATTCTTGCCTGGGAAAATATCAGTAATGATGTGTTTGATTCCGAAACAGGTATTGACCAAAATAAGCATCATTCTCTGGTGAACTTAACAGGCAATAAGCCATTGATATTTTGGATAGGAAATTTGTGTTTAGGTTTGGGGTTGCTGGGCATACTAGCGATCGCCTTTTGGCAACATGACCTAACTGTGATCGGCATCATTCTACTATGCTGCGGTTTAGGCTATACGTACCAAGGGCCTCCCTTTCGTTTAGGATATCAGGGTTTAGGCGAGATTATTTGCTTTTTTGCCTTTGGCCCTTTAGCAGTGGAGGCAGCCTACTACAGCCAAACCCAAACTTGGTCAATGACAAGTTTAGCAGCCTCAGTGATTGTCGGGATTGCCACAACCTTAATTTTGTTTTGCTCACACTTTCACCAAGTTAAGGATGACATAGCCGCAGGTAAGCGATCGCCTATCGTCCGTCTCGGAACCCAAAAAGGGGCCCAAATCCTAGTTTGGTTTACTGGTAGCATTTATCCTCTCACCTTGCTATTTGTACTATTGGGGATTTCTCCAGCTTGGACGTTATTAAGTTGGGTAAGTTTACCATTTGCCTTCAAATTATGCCGCCACGTTCAAGAAAATCACAACCAACCGGACAAAGTTAGTAACTGTAAATTCATCGCCGTAGCCGTGCATTTCTGGGCTTGCTTGCTGTTCGGGCTGGGATTTATGCTTTAGCAATTACTAATTGATGCGTTATCAATTTAAATTTCGTCCATATCAGCGAAGATTTTTGCGATCGCTTACCACCAATCATGGTAAGTGGGATATTCGTGAAGGTATTATTCTCCGTCTCACCGACGAATCAGGTAGAGTTGGCTGGGGAGAAATCGCCCCCATCAGTTGGTTTGGTTCCGAAACCTTAAAACAAGCGTTAGATTTTTGTCGCCAACTTCCACGAGAAATCACAGACGAGATAATTTTCTCGATTCCAGATGAGTTACCTGCTTGTCAATTTGGCTTTGAGTCAGCATGGGAGATGGGGAGTGGGGGAGATAATTTTATAACTCCTAACTCTTCAGTCTTCTACAGTGGCTTATTACCAGCAGGGGAAGCGGCTTTAAATCAATGGGAAACCTTATGGCAGAAGGGATATCGCACATTTAAGTGGAAAATTGGTGTGTATGCGATCGCTGATGAACTAAAAATTTTTGAGTCACTGATACACACCTTACCAGCCTTTAGCAAACTGCGATTAGATGCCAACGGTGGACTCAGCTATGAAGAAGCTAACTTATGGCTGTGGACTTGTGACAATCTCAAGGCAAATGCAGAACTACCCATAGAAATTGAATTTATTGAACAACCGCTACCCGTTGAGCAATTTCAGCAGATGTTGGAATTGAGTATGAGTTATGAAACTGCGATCGCTTTAGATGAATCTGTCGCCACGCTTGGGCAACTTGCTGCTTGTTATCAACAAGGTTGGCGAGGGATTTTTGTGATCAAGCCTGGGATAATCGGATCACCATCTCGTCTGAGAAAGTTTTGCCACCAGCATCAAATTGATACTGTATTTTCATCAGTATTTGAGACTGCGATCGCTAGACTTGCAGCACTCCAACTAGCAGCCGAATTATCCCGAAACAACAGGGCAATTGGTTTTGGTATTGACCATTTTTTTGAACAAGAAGAAACCTGGCTTCAAAGTTTATGGAACGACCTTTAGACTATCTTAATAACCTAGCTCAAAATGATTGGCTTATCGGTTACAGCAGCCATCAATTTAATCAAATGGCTCAACAATTATATTTAGAACTAACACAATTATCAGCGTGTGGAACACCACCAAAAATTATCTTAGCCGAACGCGAACCATTACGATTTTTAGCAAGTTTTATTGCCGCTTGCGCAGGTAATTGTCCAGTTTTTCTTTGTAACCCCGACTGGGGAACACAAGAATGGCAACAAGTCTTTGATTTAGTACAGCCAGATATTATTTTGGGAATGGGGAATGGGGCATGGGGCATGGGACATGGAAATAATAATATCCAATGCCCAATTCCCAATAGCATCATGATTCCTACGGGTGGTTCATCAGGAGAAATTAAATTTGCCATTCACACTTGGGAAACTCTCATCTCATCGGTACAAGGATTTACAGAATACTTTCAAATCAAACAAGTCAATTCATTTTGCGTGTTACCGCTATATCACGTTAGCGGTTTAATGCAATTTATGCGCTCTTTTAGCACCGGAGGTAAGCTGGCTATTCTACCATTCAAAGCACTACAAGAAGGTCAAATATTAAATATTAAACAATCAGAATTTTTCATATCTTTAGTACCAACACAGTTACAACGCCTCCTGCAAAATCCAGAATTAACTGAATGGCTATCCCAATTTAATACTGTACTTCTGGGAGGTGCGCCAGCATGGAACGAACTACTAGAAAAAGCCAGATTTCATCGCATTCGGTTAGCACCTACCTATGGCATGACAGAAACCGCCTCTCAAATTGCCACCCTCAAACCGGATGATTTTCTCGGCGGTAAAATTAGCAGTGGTCAAATTCTTCCCCATGCAGAAGTCACTATTCGCAATCAGCAAGGCGAGATTTTAAATTCCAATCAAATCGGAAATATTACCATTTATGCTAAATCTTTAGCCCTTGGTTACTATCCTAAAACTAGAGAAAATCAAACTGATTTCCAAGTAGATGATTTAGGCTTTTTAGACAATCAAGGTCATTTAAATATTGTCGGACGTAACAGCGACAAAATTATTACAGGTGGCGAAAATATTTACCCGATAGAGATTGAATCAGCTATAGAAGCCACTCAAATGGTTAGTGATATCTGTGTCATTGGCATTCCAGATAAACACTGGGGACAAGCTTTAACAGCGATTTACATTCCCAAAAAATCAGATATCTCTGCCTTAAAAATCCAAACTCTACTTAAAGACAAACTCAGCAAATTTAAAATCCCTAAATATTGGATTCCCCAGCAAAACTTACCCCGCAACTCCCAAGGTAAAATTAACCGCCAACAGTTACAGCAAATAGCCACAGAATTCCTTCAAAATTCCATCACATAATCTCTCTCGACCTTCTTCTCTCTGCGCCCTCTGCGTCTCTGCGGTTCGTTTCCAACCACTGAACTATCTCATCAGGTAATTCCTGTTTACTTCTACTACTTGCATCAATACAAACATGGCGAGTAATAGCCTTAGCAACTATCACCTCACCCACAGTAATTTCATAAGTAATTTCAAACTTATCAACACCTATTTTTTGGGGAATTAAGCTAATTAGCAACTTGTCCCCTACAAACATAGGGCGTAAAAAATCCACACTAGTATGAACAATAGGAAACCCCACAGACGGATTAGTAAAAAAATCTTTGAGATTAACACTTGATGCTTCTAGAGATTCTTCATAAGCTTCATGGCAAATACCCAAAATACTAGCAAAATAAACTACCCCAGCAGCATCAGTATCTTTAAAGCGAACCGTGCGGTTATAAGTAAAAGGCATTTTTGACAATTGAATATTAAAAAACAGCAGGTTTATCCCCTGCTTTACAAACTAATTTTATTGCAACTAAGTAAGTCGGTGAGAAAAATTCAATTTCCCCAATTCTGAGTTTGTATCGATTTGTTTTGCCTCATTCAATGCTTTGGGGTTAAATATATGGTGAGGAAAGGCGATCGCTTCTACATTAACTCCAACGGCGGAACCTCGAAGTCATTAAACGAGCAAACATCGTAAGACGAAGCGGCTAAAGCCTTCACCAGCTTACCATCGAGAGTCAGCAAAGTAACACCTACCTGTTGTGAAAGTGCGACATAAGAGCCATCGTAGGCGGAGATTCCATAATTTAATGCGATCGTAACTGCATCCGCCATTAAGTCAGATGTTGAAACAACACGTAATGGAAAAGCTTTGAGGGTGGCTAAATCTGTCTGAACCTCAGCAGCAGTGTACATTCTTGCACGGACGTACTTCAATAAGGCGTTAGCACACTCAATATAAAAGAGGTCTGGAACAAATATTTCCGTCTGTGGATTGGCAAAATGGTCGAAAAGCTGATTAACTTTGGCAGTTAGTGGATCAGCAATAAAATACTTGATACACACACTGGTATCTAACACGCATCTTAGAGGGATGGTCATCTGTCGCGGTCTTCTCGAATCAGTTGAGTACTATCAGGTAATCCGAAGTCTGCTGGATTCACACGACGACGCTGGCGACTTTCTTCTAGGACTTTAAGTACATTCTGGCGTTTCTGGTCTTCTATTTGCTGCGTTTCAGTTTTTAAAGCTTGTTCTAACAGAGTTATAACTTGGGCGTTAATTGAACGGTGTTCAGATGCCGCTAACTCTTGCAGCTTTGCATACAAATCATCGGGTAAATTTCTTACATAAAGGGTAGCCATCGCTTTACCTCAAAGTAGGATTTATCTTTATGCTAGCACGATGCAAGCAATGGGAGAGAGGAGCGATTGCTTTTGAAGCAAATATCAAAACTAAATACTTAAAGTAGACGCTATCTTAGTATGCTCTGAGTGCTAATATCACTTCCACTTAGTAAAATTTACCTCCTCACAAAAAATTCTATGAGCATTAACGCTTTTGTGGATTATGGCTTCCCTTCTGGCAAAGATTTTTGCGTACAATTTTTGTCTAGTTCGGAGTTTAAGGCTGCAACCCTCAGAGAAATTGCTCCGTCAGCTACAAGTAAAGAAAAGAAAGAAAAAATAGCTTTACACATAGCTGATTCTCTTGAAAAGGGTGAACTTACTACAGACAAAGTTCTACTAGCGTATGTCAAGCAGCCAAGGATGTGGTTGAGCATCAAGCAAGGACAGAGTGCCCATACACCTAGTTTAAAGTCGCCCGGTTTGCTATTAAGAGAATTTGGTGAAGAGGGCTGGTATGGCCCTATTCAAGAGACTACGGGATTAAAGAAATGGTATATTCGCACCTATAAGATTCCTGATTACATCCGCAGGAGGACTGGTGAAACTAGTCAATTTGAGGAATGCAATATTCGGTGGTCTGTCATTGCTGAGGTTGGTCATAATTATGTTGCTTTATCATGGGAAGGCTTCTCATTTACTCCACGCAGTGATGAACACACAGAGAAATCAACGCAGTTGCCTTTCTGGTTGTATATTCCGGCATTCTTCGATCAATTAGCTGATTATCTGCAAGGTCAATGGGTTCACCCCAATCTTCCTCGTTTAGTTTTGCATGAGATGTGGAACAAATATCTCAACAAATCTATCAATGATTTTCCCTATAAATGGCAGCATTTGCGGATAAGAGCAGAATCTGCCGGGGTAGCTTTGAATGCTCATAGTTCTGGAGTGCGCGAAATTGATGCGAGTGGGTTACAGGCACTCTCTCGACAATTAGCTGAATCTGCACTAGAGACACTTGGCTTTACAGATGATATAGAAAAAATCAGTAATGTTGAAAATGCCCTTTTGCGTACTCTGCTCAAAGAATGGGGTACTAAATCTTATGAATTCAGTCTAGACAGAGAAGTCAATTTGAGGGAAGCTGACACTGAAGGTTCAAAAACCAAAGCCCAATTAGAAAAGCTTTTCAAAGCACATTGTTACTTTGGACTCAAACCCGGTTCTAAAACCCAAGATTCTCTTCAGCACCTAAAATGCCATTCAGGATATTATGGAGGGAGTACTGGTGTACTAAAGTTTCTTCTAAAGGAACTTGGACTTCGAGGCTAAGGCAATGGTCAGCTTGATTTGTAAAGGACGTTTAGATTTCCTATCTGGTGAGCAAAGGGCTGAACTGAGTAGGCACTTTCAGAAACCATCAAAAACGGCTATGCCACACCAGCTTGCCGTCAGATTGGGATTGGAATACTTTCAAGCGCTTGCAGTCATAGCTGTTCTCGAAGCTGAGGGACTCTGTGAAAATCAGCTTCTCATTTATCATAACTGTGAGCCAGATGTGCCAGCAGGGGCAATTCCCTATGGTCAAGGCTTTCCCAACTTGCCTTGGGTTTGTCCATTTTGCGATAAGAGTGTTGAAGACTACAATGAATTATCATTTGATATTATGGCGAAGTCTATGCATTCAATCGAATTTCTCTAATTAAGGTATGCTCAGTCAAGAAGAGTTAGTTCAATCAGCTCTCAATACTCTGGCACTTCTTAATAGAGACGACCCAGCATCAGATAAGTTAGCACCTTTTTTGTACACCGTAAAAGACCCAAGACTTTCAAAATATCTAGAACAACTCAAAGACTTTACACAACTGAAAAATCCTACACTTCCACAAAGTAAACAGGCTGGTGAGTTGCTTGAGCAAATTGTCTGTCTTGTCTTTCGTGGACTTCAAGGAGCTACAAGCTTCAAGAGCTTTCAGTCAGCCGGGCCTCAATACGACTTTCTAGTTAGTGGAGATCAACCAGCTTGGTTATATGTTTGTAATCAGCTCTATCTTAAAGAGAATCAAAGAGGCATAGTTGTTGAAGCAAAGGCAACCAAAGATCGCTTGCCTGACAAACAGTTTGCGCGACTATGCAGCATCTTAGACTTAAATCTCTCAAGCACAGTCGGACTAGGAATATTTTTTACACTGAACGGAGCAGCAGGCTTTCCTCAATCAGGTGATACTAGACAGAGGGCAATCAGTGACTGTAGATTACGTCAAGTAATTTTTCATGCTAAGACCCAAAAAAGAATAGTTGTCTTAGACAAAAATGACATTTTTGAGTTAGGTAAAAACGGTTCTCTAATTCAGATACTTGTTAGAAAAATCCGAGATTTAGACGAACTGAGCGGTCTTCCAACTCCATCAGTTGAGCAAACAGAGGAAATAGATTTGCCCGATCATTTAAACCAACTATGGGTGTGATACAAAATTTTGTATCAGCTTCCTGCTGAACTACTAAGCAATAGCTATTAACCAATATCTAATCTCCAAACTATTCAACGGAGAGGGGGAGATTCGAACTCCCGGAGGTTTTAGCCTCATCCGATTTCAAGTCGGACGCAATCGACCACTCTGCCACCTCTCCAATAAATCTGTCAAACTTGTGCTGATCCTAGTTTCAGACGCTATTCAGGCGCTTTTGTTGGTTAGCACTAAACTTGACAGATCATACTATACCCTATTATCTACGCAGATTGCACTACTGGATGGGAATGTCTACGACACAATACGCGAGCGCTCATACAAGATTTCCTCCTCCGCCACCTGAAACTCATTCCCCACCCAAACAAGGGAAACTTGCGAAACCACACCCGCCTCTAGGGTGACAATGGAGAAATTACGCAACTTCTCGCTGTCATTTTCCACAATCCTGGGGACACTAGCCGCATTTAAGTAAATTGTCCCCTCTGGACTTCTAAAGATGGGTTTGCGCTGCACCTTCTTGGTATGGCGTAAATCTCGGTGCATGTGACCAAATGTCACCAGAGGAATGGTTTTACCAGCAGTCAAGGCATGAGAAATCGCCTCGCCAAAGTCTGGATCGCCAAAGTCGCCGCCAATTGGGTGCCAGTCTTTGCCGCAGGGGTCTTCGGGGCGATCGCCTAACCCACTAGGCCCATTGTGACCCAAAAATATAATCGTCTCGTAAGCGGCGCTTTTAACTGCTTTGAAGATGCGATCGGCGGATTCTTCCAAACTCGTCACACCGTAACGTTCTTGACAGATTTCCGCGAATTTCCACTCTGGGCCACCCCAGGTAAAGGGACGACCCCCCACTACAGTTAAATTCCAGGCGGGAAAATCCAACTTACCGTAACCGACATGGGACGGGCCTAATAAATCGAGTTGTTCCTGTACCCAGTCTTCCTTAGAGCGGTCATAAGGAGCCTTTTTACGTCCCCATTCGGTGGCGGTGTACCAGGCATCGTGGTTGCCCATCACGGCTGCTTTGGGAATATCGAGAGAAGCGATCGCTCTGACCACTTCCACCGATTCATTGCCAAAATCCCCGACAAACAGCACTAAGTCAACACCCAAATGCTTGAGTGCAACGCCATCTTCCACTTCCCATTGGTCGTGAATATCTCCAACTACAGCAATTTTGAGGTTTATCGATTGAGTTTTCTGACTGGTCATGCCACTTTCCTTGCCGTCTATCTCCAGGATATGAAACTCAGCCCGATTTGGACACAACCCCAAAATATCAACCGTCCACTATTTTTGGTAAAAACTACTATAATTGAATCCACAGGACATACATTTGCAACATAAAGCACCCCTAAACTGTGTTTACCACTGCACTAGCTCAACAAAAAAACACCCAACTGGGTGAATTACCACTAGATTTGTTTGCCGCGATTCAGAGTCTCAAAAAAGAACTCAACGCCGTTATCCTGGCGCATTATTATCAAGAGCCAGATATTCAGGATATTGCCGACTTTATTGGGGATTCATTACAACTGGCGAAAGCCGCCGAAAAAACCAATGCGGATGTGATTGTCTTTGCTGGTGTTCACTTCATGGCAGAAACAGCAAAGATACTTAATCCCGATAAATTAGTACTTTTACCAGATTTGGATGCTGGTTGTTCTTTAGCAGACAGTTGTCCAGCAGACGAATTTGCAGCTTTTAAAGCAGCGCATCCGAATCATTTGGTGGTGTCTTACATCAACTGTTCTGCTGATATCAAGGCGATGAGCGATATTATTTGTACTAGCTCCAACGCTGTGAAAATTGTGCAGCAGATACCGAAGGAACAGCCGATTATTTTTGCCCCAGATCGGAATTTGGGGCGGTATGTCATGGAACAAACGGGACGAGATTTGGTGCTATGGCAAGGTAGCTGTGTTGTCCATGAAACCTTCTCGGAAAAGAAAATTGTCCAGTTAAAAATTGCCCATCCCGAAGCAGAGGCGATCGCACATCCAGAATGTGAAAGTAGT
Organism: Nostoc sp. 'Peltigera membranacea cyanobiont' 210A; assembly: GCF_002246015.1. Lineage (GTDB taxonomy): Bacteria > Cyanobacteriota > Cyanobacteriia > Cyanobacteriales > Nostocaceae > Nostoc. Next base: position 906,592 of record NZ_NOLJ01000002.1, on the reverse strand, counting down.
GTATTGCGCCACGCCAGCTTTATTGGCTCTACAGCAGCTTTACTCAAGTATTGTCAAAGCAGCCCCACCAAAGAATTTATCGTTGCTACTGAGCCGGGAATTATTCACCAAATGCAAAAATTAGCTCCTGACAAGCACTTCATCCCTGCACCACCGATGAATAACTGTGCTTGTAACGAATGTCCCTTTATGCGGTTAAACACCCTAGAAAAGCTCTACTGGGCAATGAAAAATCGCACTCCCGAAATTACTATGTCAGAGGATATCCGCCTTGCGGCACTGCGACCAATGCAACGAATGCTGGAGATGAGCGTGTAACTAGTATTTTTTATCCATAAGGTAGAGACGCAGTTTTGTTGCGATCTCTACCCACAAGTTATTTTTTCTAACCACTTGCTATTTATAAAAGGTGGTGCTAAGATTTTAAATCGTGAGACAAATCGGGTCGGTGTCCGAGTGGTTAATGGAGACGGACTGTAAATCCGTTGGCTTGCGCCTACGCTGGTTCAAATCCAGCCCGGCCCACCACTTACGAAGTTATAGGTTATAATCGCTGGGTAAGCATCAAAACTCCCAGCATTGTAACTTCTAGCTGAAAAATCAAAGTTGTATTTCGCCCGTGTGGCTCAGTGGTAGAGCACACCCTTGGTAAGGGTGAGGTCACGAGTTCAATCCTCGTCACGGGCTTTTTATGATAACCGATGTAGCCTTAGAACACCCTAGACTGTCCTAAATATGTCCTAAGCTTAGGACACTTTGCAGTGTTTTGGCTAGAGTACATCCAGATACCAAGTAATAATCCAAGATAACAACCCAGGTTGTAATAATCTAACAGGCGATCGCTAATGGCTTCTACTGGTTCACCACAGCACAGACGGTCTTGAGTAGGTTTAGGGATGCCTTAGAATCTGCTGTAATCTCTACAAACTCCATATCAAAGGCAACCACTCAAGACGGCGATCGCGGCTCAGGATTCTAACTAAATAAATACCAGACTATATCGAGTGTTCTTTAGTGCTGTCCCATATTCTGCCACGGTCAGCCTAGAGTTTATTTACGTTTACGTCTTAGATTATGATTCTTACACAGTAATCTTAATACCCCCTGCTGTTTATGATACATCTGCCAAGCACATCGGTATCCCTCATCACATTCACGGAATCGTTTACTATATAGAGTTCCTTCGGCCTCTTCAAACTCGACGGGAATATCAGATTTACTCCCCTCAAAATCCCCTACAAGATCGAGAAAAGGGGGCTGAAAATGATCTACTTGTATAGACTCTTGAGTACCACAGATATCACAATATTGATTAGATTTTCTCTGTACATATTTATAATCAGTAATCTGCTTTTGGATTGCTTCTCTATAAGCAGATTCTCTCCGGTTTTCTATTAGTCTATCTCGGCTATACTTGCATTTGTGATAACTGAAATCTTCTATAGATGAGTCCTCCCTGACTACCCAAAAGCAATAATGGGGGCCTTGGCGCGACCTTTTAACTTCTATCTGCTTAATCCCAGTACCGATTTTCGCATCAGCATCAGAATGTAATAACAGTAAATCATGTATTACAGCTAGCTCTTGACCCTCTAGAACTCTTTCACCCCCTTCTAGTACTTTCCTAATATATTCGTCTAGTTCTTTTTGGGTTTTGAAGTAAATCCCACCTAGCTCAAAAGGTTTCCCCATCATGATCAATCTGGTAAAGTTTAATACCCGCCATCATAGCTGATTCGGAGTATCGGGTGCTACATAAAATATCCATTCACACATAAACCAAAAGACCACTAGAAAAAGAACTTAGTGGTCTTTGAGTCGTTTAGTTTGAATAGTAACTAGTCAGGGTCAACGGCTTGCCACCCTTAATCTTTGAGGGATTTAGTCAACTTTGAGTTGACTTTATTTAGTAAAGCAGGGATTACTTATGGCTAAACTAAAACAGGCGGGTATCAGGTTTGATCTGGAAACGTATAAATGGTTAGAGGTTGAGGCTGAGAAGACAGGTACGCCGATTAGCGCCCTGGTTAGGGCGGGTGTAGTTCTTCTGATGGCTGAGAAAGCGCTAATGGGTCAAATGAGGTCACAGATAGAAGCCCAAGGTGTTACTTATCCGTCCATGAAGCGACCAAAGCAGCTAGTAAATAAATAGTGGGTAAGTGAGTAGCACCCATGTCACACTGGAACTTCCCAGATTATTTATGAGATTTTAGTATCACACACACTTCGGTATACCTATTTTCATAGCAAGAACTTTGATAGTATACTTGACTTAGAAGTATACCGGATAGCCATGATACCAGTTAACTTTGTGGTTAGGGAGTTTCCCCAAGGGGTTTTTCTATTCTGGACTAATGAGGCAGCCAATAGGCAGTTCATTCAGATAACACACACAAACAGTATACCCGTATAACCAGTAGGTGTTATAGAGGTTTACTACACAATAAAGGTATACCAATGTCACAGAAAGTTTTATCAGTTAAGGTTGATCCTGAAGATTGGGAGTGGTTCAAAGAAGTGTCCAGGGCGTACAGGACTCAGGCTGAGGCATTTAAGGCACTAAAACAGGTATACCAGACTACGGTAGAAAAACCAGTCAAAGTCTTTACAGGTAATGAGGTATACCAAAGTATGTGTGTGTTTACGTTAGGGGACAAGCTACCGCCTCAGTGGGAACTAAAATCAGCCATAGAGGAAACCATCAAAAATAGGAAGTGGTATGTATTCCCTGACGATCGGGTAGTTGCTATTATCCAGAAGTCCGCTAATGGATCTAAGCGGTGGCTAGAGGTGGCGGCTGAGTATCCCGATGAAATCTGGCATGACGCTAATACGGATAATAGGTTTAAATATCAGCCCGTTACTACCCTTAATGGAGCTTTAGCCGAGTATCAGGATAGGTTAGCTAAAATGCAGCAGCCAGCGATCGCCCTGGCACTGGCTAATGGCTGGCAAACAACCAAATGGCACTGGGATTTATCTGATTTGGTTAGAGAGGCTGAGGATTATTTACAAGTGGTAAACCAATCAGAACCTATTCAGACACAAGAGGTATACCAAAGTATGTGTGATACTTCGGAGTCCCTATTAGGTTCTCAGATTACGCAGGAACCCTTGAGACTTTCCAAAGACGCTTTAGTGGAGAGATTAGCTCCCAAACACCTCGCGCTATCCAATGCTAAGGCTGATAAAACTAGAGCCAATGTCCTCAAAGATTTACCCTTAGTGCTAAACGGAATAGGTAAATCCAAGATAGCCCAGTGGACTGCTGAGAGAGATCCTGAAGGGTTCTCTTGGGAACCTACTGATGAATCAAGGGAACATTGGACTACTGAAGGGGTCGCGGTAGCTCTAATGCCCACAGTTGACCCTGTGATCAGCCTATAGGTATATTAGGTAACTCAGGGCGGTTTATCATGTGCCCATAGGTTTGCATAACCATTCGGGTGTCTTTGTGTCCTAGTAGGTACGCCACACCCGTTATAGGAATATGCTGCTCTATCGCATGACTTGCGGTTGTGTGGCGTGTAGTGTAAGGATTCCGATAGACTACATTTACTTTAGTTAACACCTTAAGCCAATAACGCTCTCGAAAGTTACCATCATCTATGATTTTTCCTTTGACTGTGGTAAATACTAAGGATTCCGGGTCATGCTTAATAAGTCTAAGTGACCATAATAACTCATGTAGCTCTCTAGTCATTTTTAGTTGGCGATCGCCACCTACCTTAGTCTCCTTTCTTACCCTCTGATACCCGTTACCCGCCCAATCCCTAGATAAGCTCTCTTGGATTATTATAAGACCTTGGTCAAAGTCTAGATGACCCCAGCGTAGCCCTATCGCTTCAGATGTCCTAACTCCGGTAGCCAGTAAGAACTTAACAAAGGGGGTATAATGGGGGGCTAACTCCTCAAATCCTCTAATAATCGCTGTAATCTCTTTAACAGTAAATGGCTTGACTGACTTAGGGCTAACCTTACGTGTCTTTAAGCCATCATAGGGGTTATTATCTGCCAAGCCTTTTGTTATAGCCCATTTAAAACAGGCTTTTAGGTATCCTAGACGCTGGTTAAAAGTAGATGCGGCTAAGTTGGACTGGGTTAGCCATGTAGTGTCCATCAAGTCTGGGTTAGCCTTAGCTATCTGCTGCCTAATAGCTTTGTAGTGATGTTCTCTGGTAGCAACTGGAAGGTTAAGAGAAGTCACCCAACAACCCCAGATTTCCAATAGTGTCTTAGGTTTCAGACTTGGGTTATTAGGCTGTGAAAGCTGAGGCTTAGGGGTCAGCCGATAGCGGTCTAATGTCGGGTCAAAGTTCTTAGCTAGAATATCATTCTGTATCTGTGTGGCGATCGCTCTAGCTGTTACGATATCCCTTTTATCGTTGTAGCCCCCCTTTGGTATCGGGTTGAAGCTGTAACGTTTACCAGCGTAACTAAACTTTAGTTGTATGCTCCCGTTGTTATTTATTGGCTCTATTTGCCGCACTGTCCTAAACCTGTCCTAAATAGTTGGGTTAAGACTTGCTAGGGTGCTTTGTGGCTGGGTTTCTAGCCGTTAGGCTACACCCTTGGTAAGGGTGAGGTCACGAGTTCAATCCTCGTCACGGGCTTTTTAGATTGATGAAATAATCAACGTAAAAGCAAGGGCTTCAGGCTTTTGAAAGAATTCAGATGTTGAAAAGCTAATTATCCTAATTGTATTTGTGACTATTGTGACTATCAGATCAGAATTTGGGATATCCAGCTTGTTTTTTTGGCTATGATTTGGCTATGATTTTGTAGGCTCAGTAGAAGCCACAGAGACATTTATCCTACTATTCAGCAACGCCCTTTTTTCACTCTCTTCTCTAAAGTCCTTGGATTTGATTACGAATTTCATTATCAATCTGTGATTCCTGAATTACCGAAAAGTCATCCGAATCGTCATGTAATCCGTGAGAAGCGATAAATCTACTCCCATTTTCTACCTCAAACAGTAATCCAATTTCATTTGCAATATCTGCGTATAGTGCGCTGCTGTAGCTTCTTTTTAAAATAGTTATATTTGATATACGTTGCCCTACAAACCTAGCCCAAAAATTATTACTGTATACTGCATCTCTTGCATCTACTGGATAAAGTTCCTTATCTTCTTCAGTTAGTTCTTCAATTGTTTCACCAGCCTCGTTTTTCTCAATCCAGATAGTAACTGAGTTTTTTGATGGTTGACTTCCATATCCAATAACTAGCCCTGAGTAAAAGCACATGATAAGAAGTCCAGGTGCTAGTGAAAAAACATCTTTTGCTTCAATACCGTATTCGCTAATTTCTCTATCAGGATGCTCCCAACAATACCTAGTCAAATTAAGTATCTTAAGTCCTTTAAGAGAGTCTAAAACATCACTCCGATTAGATGGAATATCTTCTATGTATAAAAAAGTTTTCATTGATTTAGTTTTTTTGAGCAGACTAAATAAGTTTCAATCTTCGTCATGGATTGTTAACTGTCCTTCTACTTTTCCATAAGCTTTCTTCACCCAATATCCTCTAGGTGGCTTTTCTACCCCATAAGCTTTACACCACTTTTCCACAGCCTTGTCAGACACGCCCAAATCTCTCCCAATTTGTGCTGTTGGCTTTTCCCAAACTAGTTTTCCTAGTTCTTCTTTTGATGGCCTTTCTACTTTTCTGGTATGAATTCTAGAGTCGGGGTTAACCTTTCTGGTTGTTAAATCAACGCCAAACTCCTTGTAGGTTCGCTTAGACGCTACTTCAGTAAAATCTGTAAAATCCTCCCACCAGTAAAACGGTGTAGGTGAATTAGGTATCTGGGTAGTTATGTAGTAACCATTAAAGTGAACTGATGGATAAACAACTTTATCTATGTCAGGCAGATAAACAGCATAAAAGTCAAAGTCATTTACTTTGTACTTCTTCTGATGAGTCCCATTTTTATCTACCCAAATAGTTTTATTGACTACTCTATTATCTCCCGCGTATTTACCTTGTATTTTGTAAAATTTATCGTCTTTGTAAGCAACAAAATCAAAAGGTAAATGCTCACAAACAAGTGGTGTGAGAATCAAGTATCCTTTAAATGTTAGATCGGCGATCGCTTTCGTAGCAGCAATATCGCCCTTGTTCTTGGTATGATGCAGCAATAACGAACCCTCAAACGTGGAAATCATCATATCACTTCACACCGCTTGAGGGTTCATATTGAGTTAAAACGAGCGCGGCAGGGTTCGAACCTGCGACCGATTGCTTAGAAGGCAATTGCTCTATCCACTGAGCTACGCGCCCAAAACAAAATAATGGCTCCCGAAGGAGTCACCTACACTATTATATCGTCTTCACCTACCAAGAAGCAATCAAAAATTGCAGATTTACTACTAGCAAGGCTAAGATGCTAGTCGCTAGTTAGTGCAATCTACACCGAAAACAAAACAGATGGAGTATTGGTTTAAATATATTGTGTTGTCAAGGGGTTATTTGCCCGTTAGCGCTAACGTCCTCTGGGCCGCTACCTTCGGGAAGGAACTGGCGATCGCGAGGCTCATTTTCACAGTATGCTAGGTAATTTCAGCCTTGGCGATACTGCCAAATGCCATTATATATTCCATATTAAGAGTGCCCCTGTGAGGAGTTATTTGCTAGTGCCATGTTTATTCTCAAACGGCAGGATGTTGAAATATCAAGCATTCAGCACCCAAAAAAGGATCAGCAAGTGCCGATTCTCAGTTATCAAGGGCAAACTTTTCGCTTGATTAGTGTTTTCAAAGCTAGTCAAGAAGAAGAAGCTAGAGCCTTATGGAGAGAATTAACGGATAACCGAGGTAAAGCCTGTGTTTTGCTGGAGGAACCGGAACGCTTTAGTGTTTGGGGCAAAATCCGTTTAGAGCAGCTGGATAGTGACACAGGTGGTCATGGCAAAACGGCGATTTTAATCCAAGCCAGTATTTTGCTGTTACAAGGTGTTTCTATCGATATTGAAGAGTTTTTAGGTGCTAGGCAAGTTGCATTATTTGAAAAAGATATTGCCGAAGTATTACAGCAGAAGCAATTTCCCCAAGCGTCTTCTCTAGAAGCGGTTAAATATTTGGTGTCTACTAATCCTTTGCCGGTAGCCAAAATACCTGATTGGCAAGAAAATCATGTAGTTATTCTGTTACAAGAACTGCATCGATTAGGAAAAGCCTATTTTGGCAATGGTAATTTTACCAAACAAGTGATTTATAAGCTAGAAGATATGCCAGAAGCCGAGCGAGCGCTGTTTATCAATTGGCTAAAACAATCACCACTGGGTAAACTATGGCAGTAGCATGGAAATTTTTTCAGAAAATTCCGGCCACTGGCAACTTGCTTTTGGTGTCCGATTGTGTATTACTTGGCAGACACACTGCTAGATATACATTCCTTTAACTCAAAATACTGCCAGAGTGCATCTACATAAGTCTTGTCCTATGAATAACTCTTACGAGAATTCGTTCCTTTCTAAATCTATTTTCAACACTCAGAACATTGTCTTAGCTAATATTGGCTGGGCTGTACTGGCACTGCTATACTTTTTGTTGTTTAGTGCCAAAGTTCCCGGAGCCGATGGCATAGAAAGCCGAGCTGAGTGGTATGTGATTGGCACAAATATTTTTGAAGCTTTAGCTTATTTGGCTGCCGGTATCTTATGCTTGAGGAACTGGCTGAGTCCACAAATCGTCAGTGGCCGGAATGTTTGGCTCTTAATTGGGCTAGGTATGCTTTCTTATTTCGTTGGAGGGATAATTTTCGGCTATACCGAAATAGTTTTAAAAGATGAACCGGATGTGTCTGTAGGCGATATATTTTTTGTACTGACTTATCTATTACTTGGCGCAGGCATGATTTTAGCTGTGGCTTCCAGGCGAATCAATCTGGAAAAATGGCAGTGGCTAATTGTGTTAGCAATTGCAGTATTCGGTAGTTTGTTGGCATGGTGGATTTCTATGCAACAGGAAACATCCACGGAACTGCTAGTCGCTATTTTGAACTGGTTTTACGTAGTTAGCGATGTGGTTCTGTTAATTATTGCTACCACTCTGCTGCTAGCCTTTTGGGGAGGAAGAGTTTCCCAGTCTTGGCGAATGATTGCAGCGGCGGCCTTTTCGCTTTACATTGCAGATATGTGGTTTAAATACGCCCAAGGCCCCAATTATCAAAGTGGAGAGATATTAGAAGTGTTTTGGGTGTTTAGTGGAGTGTTATTTGGTATGGGCGCTGCCTTAGAATATGACGCATCACTAAGACGAACGCGGCGTACCAGCACAAGAAAACGAGCTTAGTAAGGATTTTTGGTATCTACCGTGAGAAAATTAACAGACTCTGACAAGCAAGAAATTCTGAAGTTATATCGAGAGACTGCCGAAACAACCTCAACTTTGGCAGACCGCTACGGTGTGAGTAACTCGACAATTAGTCGCCTGCTCAAAAGTACTTTGCCAGAGGATGAGTATGAATACTTAGTCTCTTTAAAGCGGGCTGCGAGAACTCCTGAGGGAAGGGCACAGGTTAGCTACGAGCAGTTACCACTGCTGACTCAACCTGAGCCGGAGATAGAAGTTCCACCCATTGAAAGCCCACCTTTGGAAGTGCCAAAGGTTGAGCCACTACCACGTAAGATAATTCGTGTAGAGCAGGAACTTTACTCAGAGGAAACGGCGGAGTCAATCGCCGCTAGTAGACGGGTGCGGCGACGCCCCTCGGCGGCGGAAAAACCGAAACTCCGAGTCACATCTGAGAAATTAGAAACTCCAGAGCCAAAGCCGCCGGAAATAGTCAGCATCTCCATCCCGCCTCTAAAGGTTGAACATCCAGGAGCAGCCGTCATCGCGCACATGCTGGGCGAAGATTTGCTAGACGAATCAGAGGATTTGGATGATTTAGATGATGATGATTTAGAGGATGACGATTTTGAGGAAGAAGACTTTGATGATGATGACCTGGATGAGGAAAGACCTTTAGTCACAAAACGCAGACCAGGTGAAGCATCAGTTCAAGTTTTGCCTCTGTCTGTAGCCAATTTGCCGAAAACTTGCTATTTGGTAATTGACCGTTCCTCAGAATTAATTACCCGGCCTCTGAAAGACTTTGGTGACTTGGGGCAAATTCCCAGCCTGGAAACTCAGCAAAGAACTCTGCCGGTGTTTGATAACCATCGTGTCGCCAAGCGCTTTTCTACAAAGCGCGATCGCGTGATTAAAGTTCCTGATAGTAAAATGCTCCATAAGGCTCGTACTCATTTGCAAGCTAAAGGCATCACACGGCTGCTGATTGATGGTCAGGTCTATTCCTTGTCTGCGACGGTTTAGAGGTCATGGAGACACCTGCTGAATATGGTGTGGTATTGGTGACAGCTGGCAACATCCAGGAGGCAGAAGCAATTGCAAATGCTCTTGTGGAAGCTAAACTCGCTGCTTGTGTGAGTCTATTACCAATCCACTCAATTTACACTTGGCAAGGAGAAGTGCATAAAGAGCAAGAATGGCAATTACTGATTAAAACTGATTTGGCGCAATTTCCGGCAATGGAGGCCAAAATTAAGGAACTGCACTCCTATGAAGTGCCAGAAATTATTGCTTTACCAATTGTTGCCAGTTCTCAAGCCTACTTACAGTGGATTTCTCAGCAAGTTAAAAGTAAAGAGTGAGGAGTTAGGATTTTCATAACTCCTCACTCTTTGTATAATTTAAAATTACAAACTAGTGGTCTGTGCCATTGAATTTGAGAGATAAGCGAACGCGGTTCCTTTCTTTACCCTTCAAACTTTGCTTGATGGACTACTAGCTGTAAACAGCCCTTGCAAAACGCTCTGCCAAGTTAATAATGTCCTGCTTACGAGCAATCTGGTTGAGCCATTGTTGAGGAATATTTTCCACTCCGTAATAAATTCCGGCCAACCCACCAGTGACAGCGGCGGTAGTATCTGTATCTCCGCCTAAGTTGACAGCTTTCAGTACCGCTTCAGAATAAGACGAGCTATTTAATAAACACCATAAAGATGACTCCAAGGTATCAATCACATAGCCACCAGAATTAATCTCTTCTACTCGTATCTTGGCAATCTCACCACTAAAAACTCTGCCAAAATGCGGCTTCTCTAATAAAAATTCCTGCACAGAATAAATTGTTTGGATGTCTTGCAATCCTTGTAAATAAGCTGTTTGCGGGTCAGCCCCTTCTAAAAGCGCCACTGCAATACTAATATAAATGCCACAGGCTATTTGAGAACGGAGATGAGCGTGGGTAATGGAAGAAACTTGATGTACTCGTGCAATCAATTCATCCAGAGATAAACTTTTGTGACAATAAGCCATCGGCAAGATTCTCATCAAAGAACCATTGCCATTACTATTCTCACTACTACCACCTGCTTTCACGGGCAGAGTTCCTTGTTTCCAGTTCACAATTGCTAAAAATGTGGTGTTACCGATATCAAATACTTCGCCTTGAGCAGTCCAATAACTTTCGTGATACCAGCGCCAGAAGGAATTAGCAATCGCATCCAGTGAAAATCCCTCACAAAGACATTCTGCCAAACAAAAGGTCAGCGAGCTGTCATCTGACCACGTACCAGCAGGAACATCCCAAGTTCCATAACCCAGCATCGATGTGACTGGAGATTTTACTCGTTCAGCGCGGCTAGTGAACTCCACTGGCACACCCAACGCATCACCAATACATAAACCCATCAAACCAGACAACGTTTTTGCAGCGGTTAGCATTGTTCAACCAGCATGAAACTTTTCTACAACTAATTTTACTTGCGAAAAGCTGCCGATCAAACGCTTGGTATAATTTCTAATTCCAAACTAGCTGTAAACAGCCCTTGCAAAGCGCTCTGCCAAGTAGATAATGTCTTGTCTACGAGCAATTTGGTTCATCCATTGTTTGGGAATATTTTCTACGCCGTAGTAAATTCCCGCTAACCCACCGGTGACAGCAGCAGTAGTATCGCTATCTCCGCCTAAGTTGACAGCTTTCAGTACCGCCTCAGAATAAGACGAGCTATTTAATAAACACCATAAGGATGATTCTAAGGTATCAATTACGTAGCCACCAGAATTAATCTCTTCTACTGGTACTTTGGCAATCTCACCACTGAAAATTCTGCCAAAATGCGGCTTCTCTAACAAAAATTCCCGCACAGAATAAATTGTTTGAATATCTTGCAATCCTTGTAAATAAGCTGTTTGCGGGTCAGCCCCTTCTAAAAGCGCCACTGCAATACTAATATAAATGCCGCAGGCCATTTGCGATCGCGCATGAGCATGGGTAATCGCCGAAACATCATGCACCCGCGCCAACAATTCGCCTAAAGTGAAGCTTCTGTGACAATAAGCCATTGGCAAGATTCTCATTAAAGAACCATTGCCATTACTATTTTCAACCTTACCACCTGCCTGATGGGGAACAACTCCCTGCTTGAGGCGCATAATTGCTGTGTGGGTAGTTTGACCAATATCAAAGACATCGCCACGAGGAGTCCAGTAAGCCTCCTTGTACCAGCGCCAGAAGGAATTAGCTATAGCATCCAAGGAATACCCTCTACAAAGGCATTCTGCCAAGCAAAAGCTTAAGGAACTGTCATCTGACCAAGTTCCTGGTGGTTGATTCCATGTGCCATAACCCAACATCGTTGTCACTGGAGATTTTACTCGTTCAGCACGGCTAGTAAACTCTACTGGCACACCCAACGCATCACCGACACATAAACCCATCAAACCAGACAACGTTTTTGCAGCGGTTAGCATTATTCAATCTCCACGAGAATTGCTCAAAATTAACTTTATAGATTTCCTCTATAGCTTGTTGCAACAGATGTTACAGCCTACTTTTTCATCATCTTTGAAAAGCTCGGCAAAAATTATTAATCGGGTATTTTATTTACCATATCCCGACTTAGTTTTAGTTCCAAATATTGTGACAGTTGTAAAAGCGTCTATCGGGGGAACAAACAGCCAGAATTGAAAGACATTGAGATGTAATTATAACAGCTTATTTATCAATTCAAGGGATAGTTATCCTGTAAGCGTTATACATTAGCAACAACAGTTTTTTAATAAAAGTTGGGAATCATTTGGAACATTATCACTTTATTTTCGACCTGGAATATACAAGTAAAAAATACAAAATTTGGTAAAAATTATGAAACGCTTACTCAAGTCTTTCGTGACAATTTCTGCATTGTCTTCCTTAATAGTTGCTCCTTTTGTTCTATCAGCTGGCCAAGCTTCTGCTGAAACTAAAAAGGGTACTGATGCTAGTTATGTTGGTGCTGGTGTTGCAGCTGGCGTTACCAGTGGCGGACAAGGTATCAACGATGATGCCACATTTGGTGGTAATGTCACAGGCCGCGTGAAATTAGGAACTACGCCGTTTTCTGCACGTGGTAATGTCCTCTGGAGTGATAAAACAAGTGCCATAATTCCAGAACTTTCTGTGGATGTGCCTATCGCTAATAGAACTAACGCCTATTTAACTGGTGGTTATTCTTTTGTAGAGAAAGATGGCTCACCAACTCCTATAGGTAACAGAGATTCTGTAGTGGTAGGTGCTGGTGTTGAATCGGAAGTTGCTAACAATTTCCTCGTCTACACTAATGCCAAAGTCGGACTTGGTGCTTACCAAAATAGTGATGCTTCTGCTGTTAGCATCAATGGTGGTATCGGTTATCGCTTCAAATAAAAGATTATTGAGTCCTCAGTCAGTTTATACTTTACTTAGTACTCAGGACTCAGCACTAAAAACTCACTACTCCCAAAAGCTGGTTTTGCTAAGTATTACATCACTAACAAAGCCGGCTTTTGCCGTGTTAAAATTAAATCATTCCTCATTATTCCGGCCGGATTACCGGGGATCAAGTAGCCGAAGGGTGCTGATTCGGCGTCTACTAATGCTTTATTGAGAATACTATACAAGTCTAATGGTTAAATCTGCTCCTTCCCCAATCGCTAGCCGTAAGCCTTCCAAAGTAGAAGGGATCAAGGAAAATAGTAATTTTTTGCGTGAACCTGTAGCAACTGAGATTCTTCAAGACACTACCCATTTTACTGAAAATGCGGTACAGCTTTTGAAGTATCACGGTTCTTACCAGCAGGATAACCGCGACAACCGCACCAAGGGACAGGAAAAAGATTACCAGTTTATGCTGCGGACAAAAAATCCGGGTGGTTTAGTACCGCCGCAGCTGTATCTGGCTTTAGATAAAATCGCTGATGAGTATGGCAACCACACGTTACGAGCAACTACCCGTCAAGGTTTCCAACTGCACGGTATTTTAAAGAAAAATCTTAAATCAGCAATTGCCACGATTGTCAACAACCTGGGTTCGACTTTGGGAGCTTGTGGTGACATTAATCGAAATGTGATGGCACCACCAGCCCCCTTTAAAAATCGCCCAGAGTATCAGTATGCTTGGGAGTATGCCCAGAATATTGCTGACTTGCTGACAGCGCAAACAGGTGCTTATTACGAAATTTGGTTAGATGGGGAAAAAGCAATTAGTGCTGAAGAGAACCCAGAGGTGAAGGCGGCGCGACAGCGCAATGGGAATGGCACAATTATCCATGACAACGAAGAACCGATTTATGGCACGTACTATATGCCGCGCAAGTTCAAAATTTGCGTGACTGTGCCAGGGGATAATTCGGTAGATTTGTATTCCCAAGACCTGACTTTGGTAGTAATTACCAATAAGAAGAAGCAATTAGAAGGATTTAATATTTTTGCTGGTGGTGGTTTAGGTAGAACCCACGGTAAAGAAGAAACTTTCGCTAGGTTAGCAGATCCCATTGGTTATGTGGCGAAGGATGACGTTTACGACATAGTGAAAGCGATTGTTGCTACCCAGAGAGATTATGGCGATCGCACCGATCGTCGTCATGCCAGATTAAAATATTTAATCAACGATTGGGGCGTAGATAAATTCCGTACCCAAGTTGAAGAATATTTTGGTAAACCAGTTGAAGCCTTCAAACCACTACCAGAGTTTAAATATTACGACTTCCTCGGCTGGAATGAACAAGGTGATGGCAAGCTCTTCTTAGGAATTTCCATTGACAATGGTCGAGTAAAGGATGAAGGTTCGTTTCAACTGAAAACCGCCTTGCGGGAAATTGTTGAACAGTTCAACTTACACATCCGTCTGACAGCCAACCACAACCTGATTTTTTACGATATCGAACCAGATAGCAAGGAAGCTATTCAAGACATTCTCAGCCGTCACGGTGTCGGAGACGACCCTAGTAAAATAGAACCTTTAGTGCGGTATGCAATGGCTTGTCCGGCTTTACCCACTTGCGGCTTGGCAATCACGGAATCAGAACGCGCAATACCGAGTATTTTGGAACGGATTCGCGCTCTGTTGGATAAACTAGGTTTACAAAAAGAACATTTTGTGGTAAGGATGACAGGATGCCCCAATGGCTGCGCTCGTCCTTACTTGGCAGAATTGGCTTTTGTCGGTAGCGCTCCAGAATCTTACCAATTATGGTTAGGGGGTTCGCCAAATCAGACTCGACTGGCACAACCTTACACAGAGAAACTGCACCATAATGACTTGGAAAGCTTCTTAGAGCCGATATTTGTTTACTTTAAAAAATCTCGGAAATCTAAGGAAAGCTTTGGTGATTTTTGCGATCGTGTTGGTTTTGATGCCATCCGCGAATTTGCTGCTAGCTACGAACCCCAAACAGCCAATGGTACAAGTAAATCACGCCATCGGGTGAACTTGAAAGAAGAGGTTTATAGCAAGTTGAAGGAAGTAGCAGAAAGCCAAGGTAAGCCGATGACTCAGTTAGTGACTGAAGCTCTAGAAGCTTACTTCCAGAACCTTTCGTAAGTCAAATAAATAACTGAACCATGAATGGACACAGATGGACTTATCTGTGTCCATCTTTGATTTGATATTGTCTCAATTCCAAAATCCCATGTCTCAACTGCAAAGAATTGCGATCGCACCCTCCCAACTCCAACAAGGACAAATTTTACTCACTAAAGAACAACAGCATTATTTGGGGCGTGTGTTGCGTTTGCATGAAGGCGATCGCTTTATTGCAATGGATGGTAAGGGAAAATGGTGGTTAGCGCAGCTTGCAGGAGAACAAGCACAGGTTTTAGAACCACTTTTAGTAGAAACAGAATTACCTGTATCGATTACGCTGATGGTGGCGTTGCCCAAAGGTAATGGATTTGATGAAGTGGTGCGGTGTTGTACAGAGTTGGGAGTAGCTTGTATTGCACCAGTATTGAGCGATCGCACTTTACTTCATCCTAGTCCTCAAAAGCTCGAACGCTGGCGGCGCATTGCTGCGGAAGCCGCCGAGCAATCAGAGCGCTCTTTTGTGCCGACAATTTTAGAACCTGTTGCTTTTAATACTGCCGTTACCACCAATCAGACAAGTCACCGTTACATTTGTGAGGCTCGTGGTGAGTATCCCCATTTAAACAAAGTGCTGAGTAGCATCTCTAGCGAGATTGTTATTGCGACTGGGCCAGAAGGGGGATGGACAATACAAGAAATTGAGAATGCGAAGTCAGTTGGATTTCAACCTGTTTCCCTTGGTCGCCGCATCCTGAGAGCAGTTACAGCCCCAGTAGTAGCATTATCCTTGATTACCGCAACTTGTGAAGTATAAATGATTTATAGCTCACGCAAAATTACTTTTGCGCGAGACATCACTCCAACGTGTATTTAAAGTAAGTGATGATTGAGCAAGTTGCGATCGCCTTTGAGCATAAAGACTATAAAACAGCAGCTAAATTACTCAAACAGCTGCAAAAAGAATCACCCGAAAATCCTTGGGTGCAATATTATCTCGCTCGGCTAAATGAAGTATCTGAAAAGCGCCAAGATGCAGAAAAAATTTATCGGCAACTGCTGCGAGATACAAGGAACGTCAAAATAGTAACGCTCGCACGGCAAGGTTTGCGACGGCTGCAAGAAGTGGAGCTAGAAGAAAGACAAAGAGCTATTTCCCAAGCAAAATCTGAACCAAATAACACCGAACTTGGCGTACTAGTTTTAGAGCCACTCAGTACCGAGATGAAAACAGAAGCGTCTCGAAAATTTGCTCAGATTATGCAGATAGACCCCTATACTGCACGATTAATACTGCCAAGTCGTGGCTGGAGATTGTACCGCACTGGCCAAGTAGGAGAACTAAAATTTTATGGAAAACAGCTACAGCAGGCTGGTATTCCTTGCTTTTGGGCAACGATAGCGCAAATTCAGCAAATTCAAGTTTATCAAGTCAAACATTTCCAAGCATCTACCCCACAAGCTACTGTTGTTTGTCGTAACGAGGTAAATCAACTTGGTTCTCTCACCTTTGACTGGTCAGAAGTCACAGCAAGAGTAGTAGGACTTTTGCCCATTTTTGAACAAGTTGTAGATGTTGATGCCCGCCGTAAACTGGAATGGAAAACTCAAACACAAGACTATGCTCAGTTTTGTGATTTACACATACCTGGTAGACGTTCCATTCTCCGACTTTATGATAACGGCTATGAATTTCAGCAAGGGTTAAAAATTATTCCCCAAGCTAGCCACAATACAATCAGAATTAATTGGAATAGTTTATCAAGTTGGATTGAGCAACAACTTCCTCAAGTCAAAATTTGGTCAGATTTCACATCTTTTGCAGATACAACATTAGATCAAACAGAAATGTTGAGTCATATCAAGTCTCACATTGAACTGTTTCGTAGGGAACAGACTAATTGGGATTCAGCTTTTCATTTGTATAGTGGACTGGTGTTTGTTAAATAATTCGTAATGACGCTCCTGCGGACGCTCGAGTACTCGCTACCGCTTCGCTAACGCTAACGTAATTCGTAATTAAGTTACTTATTACCTACTTTAAAAAGTAAGTTCACAAATAAAATAGGAGTTTTCTATGAATACAGTAAGTGTTAAAAACCTACAGTTAGGGGGTTTGTATGTTCAATCTCCTCAAGCAGATCAACTAGTTTTTCCGCTCAAGCATACAGAAGTTATCGCAAAAATTGCGGGTAATTTATCACGAGTTGAGGTTATCCAAAGCTTTGAAAACCCCTTCACACAGCCTTTAGAAGCTGTGTATATCTTTCCGTTACCCGATGAGGCTGCGGTGGATGACATGGAAATTAAAATAGGCGATCGCATCATCAAAGGTAATATTAAAAAACGTGAAGAAGCTGTAGCTATCTACGAAAAGGCAAAACAAGAAGGACGCACCGCCGGACTTCTAGAACAGGAACGAGACAACATTTTCACCCAATCTCTGGCGAACAAATTGATGTCACAATTCGTTACACCGAAAGTTTAAAATTTGATGCGGGAAACTATGAATTTGTTTTCCCGATGGTAGTGGGGCCAAGATATATTCCGGGAACGCCGATGGATGGTAGCGGTGATACAGACCAAGTTCCTGATGCTTCTCGCATTACACCGCCTGTAGTCTTAGAAGGAACGCGCTCGCGTCACAATATTAATGTCACAGTCAAATTGATGCAGGTTTGCCAATTTCGGAAGTGCGTTCTCCTTCCCATCAATTAAAAATTGAACACTCAGGTCAAATTGTGCGGATTCAATTAGCCGGAGAAGATACAATTCCCAACAAAGATTTAATTCTCCGCTATCAAGTTTCTGGTAAAGAAACTCAATCCACAGTATTAAGCCAACCCGACGATCGCGGCGGACATTTTGCAATATACCTGATTCCAGCTTTGGAATATTCCACTGATGAGATTGTCCCCAAAGATGTCATATTTTTGGTGGATACTTCCGGTTCACAATCTGGCGATCCGTTGCAAAAGTGTCAGGAATTGATGCGGCGATTTATCAATGGGTTGAATCCCAATGATACTTTCACAATTATCGATTTTTCCAATAGAGTCAGACAGTTATCGCCAACACCTCTGCCGAATACACCAGAAAATCGTACCAAAGCGATCGCTTACATTAACAATTTACAAGCTGATGGCAGTACAGAAATGCTCAGTGGCATTCGTACAGCCATAAATTTCCCTACACCAACCGGAAGATTACGCAGCGTTGTACTCTTAACTGATGGCTATATCGGCAACGAAAATGAGATTTTAGCAGAAGTACAACAGCACCTCCAACCAGCAAATCGCCTTTATAGTTTCGGTGCTGGTAGTTCAGTTAACCGTTTTTTACTAAATCGCATCGCCGAAATTGGCCGGGGAATATCTAGAATTATTCGTCATGATGAACCCACGGAAGAAGTTGCCGAAAAGTTTTACAGGCAAATTAACAATCCTGTACTCACAAATATTCAAATTTCTTGGCATGGTGACACAGAGTCGCCTGTCATTTACCCAGCCATAGCGCCTGATTTATTCAGCGAACAACCATTAGTTTTGTTTGGTCGCAAAGAAGATAGAGTCAGCGGTAATCTGCAAATCTCCGGTATTGCTGCGGGTGGTAAGCACTACGAAAAAACGTTTAACCTCATATTTGAGGAAACAGTAAATCTTGCTGTGGCGCAGTTGTGGGGACGCGCTTGTATCAAAGATTTGATGAATCAAATGGTGAGTTTTGAAACTAAAGCTGGTGTAGAAGCAGTTACAGAAACTGCCTTAACTTATCAACTGCTTTCTCAATACACAGCTTTTGTGGCTGTCAGCGATGACGTGCGGGTTGAACCAGGAAGCGAATATATGTCTATGCAGATGCCAGTGGAAATGCCGGAAGCAGTTAGTTACCAAGGAGTGTTTGGCAATGCTCCTGCTGGTGGTTTTGCGGGTCAAATGGAATTCTTAACCTTATCAACACCAGCTTCAGCAGAAGCTCCAGATTTTCTTCGGCAAAAGCGATCGCCACAATCTCCAGCAGCCAAAGAAGTCGAGATATCTTTGAGCTTTGATTTAGAGGAGATGGAACAAGATGAAATATTAGACGCAGCGATCAACCATCAGTTAGAGGTTATCAGCATCACTGGCTTGGATAATACAGAAATTGCTGATCTAACCCGACACCTTCAGCAACTAAACTTTCCTTCAGGCTTCAGTGGTGAAATCGTCTTTGAGTTCACCGTCAAGAAAGGTCGGGTAGAACGGGTAGTTTTGGATCAGGAAAACTCTACCCTAAAAGATCCAGTTGTAGTGGAGAAAATTAAGCGATCGCTCCTACTTTGGAGAGTTCCTCCATCTACCACTGGCAAAGTTATCTTAACCTTGCATCTTCACGCTGAATCTATAGAGACCGTAAATTTACGGTCTCTATGAATTATTTAGGTGTTTTAATCTGACGTGCCATATCTAGATAAGCACTCATATTCGCGCCTGGACGACGACGACCATTAGAGCTAGTAGTGGAAGGAGCAAGATATTTTGGTGCAAAGGTTGTTTCAGTTGGCTCTTCTTTGAGTACTTTGGCTGCCGCCGCTTTTGCTTTTTTGCCTGGTTCAATTTTAAGACCTTCAGCAGTCTGCACTAGTTGAACGTCGGCTGGTTTGGGATTTTTAGCTGATTTTTCCTTAGCTGGTTTTTCCTTAGCTTTAGACTTAGCTGCGGCGGTTTTTGTTCCATTCAATGAATCTGGCTTGGATGAAGTTGGTGCTTCTGATGTAATCGTCTCTGCTACTTTCTTAGCATTCGATGCAACTGTCGATGTAACTGTCTCTGCTACTTTCTTCGCATTCGATGCTACCTCTTTAGCAGCATCTTTGGCAGCATCTTTGGCTTCGTCCAATTCTAAGAAGTAGCCGTTGCTTTTTTTCTTCCCTGGTAACAGTCCGGTAATGAAACCCAAAATACCGCCAAGAAAACCCTGAATACCTGAAATTAACTTTTTGATAAAATCCATTACAATTACTCCTGCCTTTTACCTTTTATATTTGTAACTCGAACGTAATTGTTAAAAATTACGACAAAATGTTACATTATCTACTTGGTGTCACCTTGCTCTGGTGACAACCCTTATAGGCTTGTGCTTAATTAACATTGTAGTAAAACCACAGGGCAAAATGTTCTATTGCAAGCATTTGCAACCTGCATACACCGAGAACTAATTATTAAATTTTACTGTAGCTAAGAGCAAGATTCTGAAAGCAAGCTTTACAATAATTAACATTTCTTTGTTTAGTAAATACCCAATTGAAGTTAAACAAGCAGTTTACTCTCACCCAGTCAGAGGAGTGTCATAGCCTATTGGCAGACGAACGGATTAATTTGTAAAACTTTATACAAATTCTCTTTGGAAGCATTTCAGTTTTGTTTGCAACAATATTGAATCCGAAAAGCAATAGCTTCAGTTTGTAGAGCAGTATGTGTCTACAAAAGTGAAATACACCCTTTAATTCAGTTAGATTTTGTAAATGAACATTGAAAATCAACAACGCAATCCCGTTTTGTTAATACACGGCATTGACGATACGAGGGCAGTTTTCCAGAAAATGGCGGTTCACTTAGTATTACAGGGTTGGTCTGTACATTCTCTGAATCTGGTTCCTAATAATGGTGATGTGGGTCTTAATGAATTGGCAAAACAAGTAGCCGATTATGTTACAGCCACCTTTGCACCAGAACAATGCCTAGATTTAGTAGGCTTCAGTATGGGAGGAATTGTCAGCCGTTACTATGTTCAGCGATTAGGAGGAATTAACCGCGTGCAGCGATTTATTACCATCTCTTCGCCCCATTATGGAACTGTGGTTGCTTATGGTTCCCAGCGTCCTGGTTGCCTACAAATGCGCCCCGACAGCATTTTTCTCAAAGATTTAAATTCTGATGCTGTAATGTTGGGGCAGCTAGATTTTACGTCTATCTGGACACCTTATGATTTAATGATTGTCCCAGCAAATAGTTCACAAATGCCCGTAGGGAGCCAAGTAATAGTACCAGTTTCTCTACACCCTTGGATGCTGACAGACTCCAGGAGTTTAGCGGCAGTCACAGCAGCTTTAGCAAAGCCTATTAAGCTACCCTTGCTGAATAAAAAATACAGCCAGTAGCAGCTATAATTATTGCCGCGCTTGATTTATTCATCTTTTAATTACGAATTACGAATTACGAATTTTTTAAGTCCTATCGCCAATTTGCGTATGTTCGTAACTCCCAAAAATCGCCTCTGGGTGACGATAATACTTGAACTCCATGAGATTATAAAAGGGATCTTCTAAAAAGAAAGTGCGATGCTCAAGAGGAGAACCGACAAAGCGATTTTTGGTTTCTTCACGAAAAAGTAGCTGTTGTTGTTGTGCCCTTTGTAGTAAGTCTTGCCAGTCACGTTCTTGGGTAAAAATTAGCCCAAAATGTCTGGGATAGATAGTTTGTTGCGGTGTCAAAAGTTCTTTTGTGACATGAGCCACTAATTGATGACCGTAGAGATTGAGTATCAGGGCATGGTGGTTTTCACGACCAGGAATGCAGCCCAAACCATCTACATAATATGCTTTTGTTTGGGCAATGTCAGTTACAGGAAAAGCTAGATGGAATAAAGTTTGGCTCATAGCTTATGTCAAAAGGGCTAGTAATTTATGCTATTAAGTTTTGATTGTGGTTAATTTGAACACAGTTTTTATTGATATTAACTTATATTCTTTACCCTTATTACTAATATTGGGGACTGAGTATTACTCAGCCACTGTACTCTGCGGCTACGGAGAAGAGTCAACCTAACTCAAAAGAAGTTTTGCATTTTGTTTAATCATTGCAGCGTATATCTAAGAGGTTGTTTTAAAAGTGTTTGGCTGTGATTTTGATCGCATTTTTACCCCCCCTTAATCCCCCCGTTGCATTGGAGCTACGGTGTACACACAAGTTGAATTACCCCCCTTAATCCCCCCGATATATTGGGGGAAAAAAAGAAATCTAGTTCCCTCCCCAATACATACGGGGAGGGTTAGGGTGGGGTAAACAAATATTTGATACACTACTACAGACTTTTCAAACATCCTCTAAGACATCATTGATGGTTTGACACTCAGTTTTCAGAGTGATGCCTACGCAATTTAGTTAATAATACAAACATATTACTTTACTTAGAGAGGTTTCAAAAATAAAGCACTAAGCATCACAAATTCGTTATTCTGTTGATATTCAGACAAAATTACTCATGATTAATTGCTGATGTCATCCTCAATAGATTCTGTAAATCCCTGGTTAGTAGCAGTAGTATTAAACACAATTTTATTGGGTTTAGCTTGGATTGTTCCCAAAAAGCTACTTACCCCTGCTGGATTATTCCACGCCTGGTTTTTGGCCATCTTAATTTGGGTAACTCTAGGCTGGCAAGGATATGCAGTAGTAATGTTCTATTTTTTGGTTGGTTCTGGCGTTACCCGCATCGGGATGGCGCAGAAGGAGGCAGAAGGAATTGCCGAAAAGCGTTCTGGGGCAAGAGGCCCAGAAAATGTTTGGGGTTCGGCTTTAACTGGGGCACTGTGTGCCTTGGGAGTAGGAATAATAAATTCGGGATTCCTCGTACCTAATCCCCAGTCGCTAATCCCCAATACTTCGGCTTCGCTCAGTACAAGTCTCCAGTCCCTACTATTACTAGCCTATGTAGCGAGTTTCAGTACAAAGCTGGCTGACACCACTGCCAGCGAAGTCGGTAAAGCTTATGGTAAAAGCACCTTTTTGATTACTACACTCCAACCAGTACCTCGCGGCACAGAAGGAGCGGTAAGCTTGGAGGGAACTTTAGCTGGGATTGTGGCTTCTGTAGCGATCGCATTTGTGGGTTGGGGAGTTGGTTTAATCGATCTATTGGGAGTCGCTTGGTGTGTGCTGGCAGCATTTATTGCCACCAACCTAGAAAGTGTGATTGGCGCAACACTGCAATCTAAGTATACTTGGCTGACCAATGAAGTCGTAAATATTTTGAATACATTAATCGGTGCGATCGCATCTGTGCTACTTGCTTGGACATGGATAACTTTCATTAACTAGGCTGACGAGAATAAACAATTACAATTACTCGTTTAAGTGGGGCATTTAGACCGTTACCAGTTCCAGATTCCCCACTTAGCACTGGCTCAACGCCCCGCTATCCATGTACAGCACTCAGCACTCTTGAAAGGCATTGGTAAAAAATAACTATTTGCCTTACTACTGCGCCACCACTAATATTTTCAATCCTGATTTTGTCCCCACTAGACTGTAAAAGTGATCGTGGCAAATTATTTTATTTACTAGCTATATAATTTTTTGACCATTTAGATGTAATTTGTTCATTGAATCTTTATCATATTTATCCATCAATGACCAGATGATTTCTATATGATTTAATTTAAAAGTCCTATAAGTGTTTAACCATTTTCACATAATTAGTTCATGGAATCTTTATCATTTTTGACAATTAATGACCAAATAATTTCTATAGAGCAAGCAGTAAAGTACCTGCAAGCCTCTGGAAAATTGGGACAGTTCATTGGAGATATTCTCCGGCAGTACGTAATTGAGGAAGAAATCCGAACACGAGATGATATTGAAATTGGTACCGCAATAACTGAACAGTCAATTATTGACTTTAGGCTGAAAAATCAACTCACTGACCCCCAAAGTTTTCAAGAATGGTTAAAGACAAATAACACAGATTACGCTACTTTTCACACATCGGTTGCTTTTGGTTACAAGTTAGAAAAGCTGAAAGCTGTAGTGACACAAACAAAACTCTCAGAATATTTTATTGAGCGCAAGATTTTCTTGGATCGGGTAGTACTTTCCCGAATTGTTGTTGATAACCGAGAATTGGCAGACGAACTCCAAACCCAAATTGAAGAAGGAGGTAGTTTTGAGCAACTAGCTAAAGAGTATTCCCTTTCAGATGACCGAATTGTGAATGGCATGATGGGAATCGTCAGCCGAGGTAGTATGCCGGATATATTACGGGCAGCTATTGATGTGGCCAGTCCTGGACAATTGATAGGCCCAATAGAAATCGTTGGCAAAGACTCTCCCCAAGGAGAAGGGCCTTATGGTTTGTTTCGAGTAGAACAATTTCTACCAGCGTCTTTAGAAGATACTCAACTACAGCAAGCACTACAAAATGAGTTGTTTGAAAAATGGCTAGCAGAGAAAATTCAAAAACTGACAGTCAAGTTACAAGTGAGTTAAAAATTCTGGATAATGAATCTTTACGATTAAAAGTGCTAGCTTCTTTGCCTTGGAATCAGCCACCGCTATGCTGGCTGACTCCCGAACAACAATCCCGATTGGAAAATGAGTGCCAAACCCGCCAGTATCGTCTTGGAGAAAAAATCTGGTCAAACGATGTCGGTGGCTATCAATTTTTAATTGTGGCTGGGAAAGTCCGCTTGCGAGAAGAGGGCGTTGGCAAACCAATAGCCGCCTTAGATGCAGGGGATTGGTTTGGCGATTTCCAAAAGCTATCTGCGGATTTTAAAGCTGTAGCTGCTAGTAAAGAAGTGGTAGTAGTTTGTTGGCACACTGCGCTGTGGGCAGAATTTTCTCACCCACAAATTCAGGAATTTTGGCAAGTGTTACCAGTAGAGATGGAGGGAGAAAGGGAGACATTTTCCTTCTCTAGCACTCCTTCAGTAACATCAGCCTCAGACGGGACTTCCAGCCCCCACAGCCTCCAACCCCAAAAAGGACTCCCAGCCGCCAATCTAATCATTGCAAATTATCCGTTTGTTGCCAGTTGGAACACCGCGGCTGCGTGTTTAACAATGGTGGCGCAACAACTAGAAAATTCTGTGCAACTGGAATGGGTGCAGCGTCAACTCAGAGGACAACGCCCAAAACAGGTTGTGGAAGCAGCAGAAAAGTTAGGGTTAGTGTTGCGGCGGTTACAAGTGAGTTGGAGTGAGTTGCGACAGTTGTCATTTCCAGCTTTATTGCTGTGGAATTCTGACTCACCCCAGAGTCCATCCTGGGTGGTGGCTTATGGAGTTAAAGGCGATCGCTTAATTATCGCTAATCCTCTAAATCCCGAACGGACTTGTGAAAGCTTGCCGCAGTCAATAGTTGAGGTGTCTTGGGATGGACAATTGTGGCAAGTAGAACTCATATCCCAACAAGAAAAATTTAACCTCAGTTGGTTTACCCCGGCAGTTTGGAAGTATAAAGGATTGCTCACAGAAGTATTGTTAGCATCTTTTACCTTGCAGCTTTTGGGGTTAACAACACCGCTAATTACCCAAGTCGTCATTGATAAAGTGATGGTGCAGGGGAGTTTGCCAACTCTCGATGTAATGGCGCTGGCACTTTTATGCGTAGCCATATTTGAGTCCATACTGGGTATTCTGCGCCTATTCATCTTTACCCATACAGCTCGCCGTCTGGATTTGAGTTTATCAGCACAGCTATTTCGCCATCTGATGCGTCTGCCTTTGGCTTATTTTGAGTCGCGGCGCGTCGGAGACACAGTAGCAAGAGTCCAGGAACTCGAACAAATTCGTCAGTTTCTCACAGGTACAGCATTAACTGTGATTCTGGATAGCATCTTTGCTGTGGTGTACCTGGCATTGATGTTTTACTATAACGTCCCACTCACCTTTGTGGCTTTAGCAGTACTGCCACTATTTGCCACATTAACGATAGTTGCAACACCAATTCTGCGTAACTGGCTCAACGAAACCTTTAACCGGAGTGCCGATAGTCAATCGTTTCTAGTAGAGACAATCACCGGAATTCACTCCGTTAAAGCCCACGCAGCCGAACCAGTAGCCCGCGATCGCTGGGAAGGCTTATTTGCCCGCTTCATTCGCACAGGCTTTAAAGCTTCTACCACCTCCAATATCAGCAGCAACATTGGTGATTTTCTCACCAATTTGTCCACCATGCTGATTCTCTGGTTTGGTGCCAAGTTAGTAATTGAACAAAAGCTCACAATTGGACAGCTTGTTGCATTTCAAATGCTGTCTGGTAGAGTCACAGGCCCGCTTTTGCGCTTAGTACAGTTGTGGCAAAACCTTCAACAAGTGCTACTTTCTGTAGATCGCATTGGTGATATTCTCAACGTCTCCCCAGAAGCTGAACTGGGAACTGGCTTAGTTTTGCCACCCCTGAAAGGACAAGTCACCTTCGAGCAAGTATTTTTCCGCTACCGTCCCAACTTTGAAGCAATTCTGCGGGGAATCTCTTTCAGTGCTGAACCAGGGCAGTTTGTTGGTATTGTCGGACGTAGTGGTTCTGGGAAAAGTACCCTATCTAAGCTATTACAACGCCTCTATCAAATTGAATCAGGACGCATCCTGATTGATGGTTTTGATATAAAAAGTGCCGATTTAGCCTCACTGCGGCAACAAGTTAGTGTAGTTCTCCAAGAAGACTTTTTATTTAACGGTTCTATTTTGGAAAATATCACTCTCGGTAGTCCTGACATTACCGCAGAGCAAGTTGTAGAGGCGGCAAGATTAGCCGTGGCACACGACTTCATTAGTCAATTACCATACGGTTACGAAACCAATGTTGGCGAACGCGGTACAGCTTTATCTGGTGGACAGAGACAACGTATTGCTCTGGCAAGGTTATTTCTTTCCCAAGCGCCGATTTTAGTTTTGGATGAAGCTACTAGTGCCTTGGATAGTGAAACTGAACAACAAGTACTGCAAAACCTGCAAAAAATTTCCGCTAACCGTACTGTGTTTCTGATTGCTCACCGCTTTGCTCCCCTCAAACGTGCCGACTTGATTTTGGTATTGGAGCAAGGTGTGATTGCTGAACGTGGTACTCACTCACAATTGTTGCAACAAAAGGGTTTGTATTGGTCACTATATCAACGGCAGCAAGCCAACATTTAATAGATTTAACTAACTTAAAGCTTGTGGCTACATAAAAGATAAACCTTTGCAAAGCGGCTTAAGCATAGCCTTTGGCGAATGGAGCATAACTCCGTTCGCCATTTTAATTTTGCTGATTTCAATAATTACCCTTGCTCCAGTCTGAGTAATGTAAATATTTTTATAGCTAGCGATCGCAGCAGTTCTAAGAGTAACAAAAGGAATCGATAACGCCATGTTGCAATTTTTGTACTGGTCTCCATTCATACACCTTAAATATTTAATATTTACTCGATCAAGTTACTTTTAATAAAAACCGTAATTATCATATTTTTTTTTGGTAATAAAATTAGCATTTTCTTATTAAATTCCATAGTAATTATTGAGAATGAAGTTCTATTCACAGATTGAAATCTTTTGATTGTAAAGGTTTCAAAGCTTCAAGCTGTCAAAAAACGGTTGCTATCTTTGAGAAAAAATTTATGCACATTGATGATGTTAATAACAATATATTGTCAAAGAAACAGCTAAATGCCACTTCAATCTCCTCATTAGATAGCTTTAATACAAAAGATAACTACAGCCTCAACTTCAGCAGACGTAGTAGCTATAACTCAGATGATGCTGATGTGCAGTTGCTAAATAACGATGAATCTGAAAATAGCAATAACGCTACTACTAATACTTTTAGCACTCAAAATTATAACTCCACTAATGGCTATGGCTTGATTAATGGAGCAGCAGCAGTGGCTAGAGCTATTGGTAAAAATACCTTTGCTGATGTTCCCGATCTTGGTGGCAATAATTGGGGAGCAGACATGGTTAAAGCACCGGAAGTTTGGACACAGGGATATACAGGTAAAGGCGTTGTTGTCGCTGTTGTGGATACTGGAGTTGACTATAACCACGAAGATTTAACAAATAATATTTGGATGAATACCAAGGAAATTGCGGGTAACGGTATAGATGATGATGGCAATGGCTATGTTGATGATAATTACGGCTGGAACTTTGCCGATCAAAACAACAACACCCTAGATGACAACGGTCATGGTACTCATGTTTCCGGCACGATCGCAGGAGAAAATAATAACTACGGTGTCACTGGTATTGCCTACGATGCCAAGATTATGGCTGTCAAAGCTTTAGATAGCTCTGGCTCTGGTTCCTATAGTTCCATATCTAAAGGTATTCGCTACGCTGTAGATAATGGAGCTAATGTAATTAACCTCAGTTTAGGAGGCGCATCTTCTAATCGCACTCTAGAGTCAGCCATTAACTATGCCAGCAGTAAAGGAGTAATTGTCGTCATGGCAGCAGGTAATGATGGTGACTCATCACCAGACTATCCCGCCCGCTATGCATCCAAGTCGGGAATTGCCGTTGGGGCAGTAGATAAGAATAATAATTTGGCCGACTTCTCTAACCGCTCTGGAACGAATCCAATCGC
This sequence comes from Nostoc sp. 'Peltigera membranacea cyanobiont' 210A, assembly GCF_002246015.1. Classification (GTDB taxonomy): domain Bacteria; phylum Cyanobacteriota; class Cyanobacteriia; order Cyanobacteriales; family Nostocaceae; genus Nostoc. The sequence continues at coordinate 878,434 of NZ_NOLJ01000002.1, read as the reverse complement.
TTACGTCACAGCTCCAGGAGTCAAGGTTTATTCATCAGTTCCGAATAATCAGTATGCAACTTATAGCGGCACATCTATGGCTGCTCCCCACGTTGCTGGTATCGTTGCCCTGATGCTTAGTGCTAACTCTAACCTGACTGATGCCCAAGTACGTCAGATTGTCACAGAAACCGCAGGAAATAGTACACAAACTACAAACTCTAGTTTAAATAGTTCCAATTTTAGTTCTCTAATCGGTCAGGGAATTACAGAAACCGCAGGGAATAACACACAAATTACAAGCTCTAGTTTTAACATTTCTAATGTCAGTTCTCTAGCGAGTCGGGTGATTGCAGAAACCGCAGGAAATAACACACAAACTGCAAACTCTAGTTTTAATAGTTCCAATTTTAGTTCTCTAATCGGTCAGGGAATTACAGAATCCACAAGATATCTAACACCAGAAAATATCAATAGTTTTAATAGTTCCAATTTTGGTTCTCTAATCGGTCAGGGAATTACAGAATCTACAAGATATTTAACACCAGAAAATATCAATAGTTTTAATAATTCCAATTTTGGCTCTCTAATCGGTCAGGGAATTACAGAAAGCGCAAGATATCTAACACCAGAGACGATCGCTAGTTGGAATAATTCTGATTTTAACCCTGTGATTGGTCAGGCTACAGAAACCACAAAATATCTGATATCAGCCGAAGGTAATAACATATCAACAAATCCAGAATTATGGTTGCAATTTCAAAATTATGAGAAGATTCTGGGCAGTATCAATGTGAATAGCAATCAGGATGAAAATAATCTAGATTATGTCAAACTACTAGAGGGAATGCAAAAACAAATAGATTCAGTATAGAAAATTTTTGGGTATAGCTTGAAAATTATAGCGATTTGCAGTTAAGTTCAATACTGCTCGTCTGTCGTAAATAAATGTAGGGGTTTAACAATGCTCATTGGTGTCAACTTAAGCCGAAAACTATATCGGACAGGCATTTTGCAAATCCCTCACGCCCTCATCCCCTAACCCCTTCTCCCAAGGGAGAAGGGGAATTGAATGTCTAGCTCCCTTCTCCCCAAGGGAGAGGGGCGGGGGTGAGGGCAAAACGTTGTCACCAAGCGGATTTAGCATTAAGTTGACACGTATGAACAATGCTAAACCCTTACTTGTCGCTAATCTAACAGACTGTCCTACCTAACGGAAAATGCCTCATTGAATCGCCGTGTCACAGGCTCAGTGATGAATGTCAAAATTGACTTTTTACGAGTGACAATTTCACCTGTAGCAGCCATCCCTGGTGTAAATTCTACTTCTTGACCTCGAACATTCACTGCGTGTCTATTTAGCTTAATTCTCGTCGGAAAAACTAAACCCAATTCTTTATCAGCAATTGCATTTGGACTGACTTGCATAACTTCGCCATCCACAATGCCAAATTCTTGGAAGGGAAAAGTCGCCATTTTCACTTTTGCCTTCATTCCTTGACGAATAAACCCAATATCGCGGTTGAGAACTTTTACCTCTAGAAGCATTTCTTCCCCTTCCGGCAAAATTGACAGCAATTCTTCACCCGATTGTACTGGCCCCTTGGTGGCTTTGACTTTATAAATTGTACCGGCTACGGGAGCCTCAATTGTTTCTAAAGCTTGTTGCTTCCTCGCCTGCTCTAATTGACCTTGAACAGTTGTTAGTTCTTCTTTACGCTTATTAAACTGCGTCAAAATTTCGCTTTGGCGTTCTGATGCTACACGCTGGGCCTGACTGCGTGCAGCGTTGTAAGCTTGTTCTGCTTGGCGAATTTCTTGGACTTGAGCAGCAATATCTTTTTCTAATGATGTGACTTTATCTTGAGCCTCTGTAATTCTATTCTGGGCGTTGATGACTTCATCTTGCGCTCTGGTGATTTCTGTCTTTGCACGAGTTAATCTTTCTTGGGCATCCAGGTAATCGACACGAGGCACAGCCCCAGAAGTAATTAGAGTACGTAGGCTTTTTTCCCTTTCTTGAGCCAGGGCTAAATTACTTTCAATTTTAATTCGGATGCTATCTGCATTGACAAGGTTGGTTTGAGAATTTGCAAAGCTGCTTTTAGCATTAACTAAGTTATCTTGCAACCTGCTCAAGCGGACTTTGGCTTGATCTATGAGTGCTATTTGGCGATTTGCTTCTGCTTCCGCCGCTGCTTGACGAGCTTGGAAGTCTTGCAGGCGGGAGCTTAAAAGTTCATCTTGCACTTTCGTCCCAGTAGTTTTGCCTCCAACACGTTCTGCATCCAAACGTTGTAAATCGTCTTGAATCAATCTAGTAGATTTGGCTAGGCGGGAAACATCGGTTATTTGCAAGTCTGGATCTTTTTGAATCAGAATTTGACCTTTAGTAACGCGATCGCCTTCTTGTACTTTAACAGCGACAATTGACCCTCCACCCAAGGATGTCACCGGTCTTACCTGTGCGGAGGCAATTAATTCCCCTGGTGCTGTTGCTACTTCATCGATTTGCGAGAAGTACGCCCAAGCGATCGCCCCAAATACGATGGCGGTCATCGTTCCCGCTAATAATCTAGTGTACAGGGGCGGCAATTCCTGTACTGCCTTCCCTAATTCATAAGTAAGTTGTTCCTCCGGTTGGGCGAATCGCTCTTTTGTCTGACGTGCTTGAGCAGCATTTGCAGCTAGAGAAGATTTCATTTGTGTCCTTTATCCTTTGTCCTTTGTGATTAGTCATTTGTCCTTTGTTATTCACTAATGACAAATGACTAATGACTAATGACTAATGTTTAATTCAAACTGCTAAATAGCGCCGCAAAAAACTGTCTAATGTCTCTAATTGGAAGTTAAAAATCGCCTCTAAATTGGCAATTTCATCTTTTGTGCAGAAAAATTCATTTGCTAGCAATGTGCGATAAGTTCCCAAAGCTTTTTGGATTTTGGGATTAAATAAACCCAATGCACCCTGTAACCCATCAATGACAAATAGGGGCGAGTTAATTATTACTGGTTCTTTGGCGAAAATCCGACCAAAAATCCGGGGAATATCTTCTCGTAATAAAATCTCTGGCCCTCCGACGGGTAAAATCTGGTTGCGAGCGCCTTCAACTGTCACAGAATCCACAACTATCTTTGCCAAATCATCAGTGCTGACAATTGAGGTACGGTTTTTGCGATCGCCAACAAGCAGATACAATCCCGTTTCCCGAAATCTTTCTACCAGTGGCAGCAAGTTAGATGCTAATCCAGATGGGCGTAAAATAGTGTAATTTAAGCCACTAGCTGCCAAATATCGCTCTACTGCTCGTTTGGCTTTGAAAACGGGAGCATCTTCATAACCGCGATCGGCTCCCAGTACAGAAATGAAGACAAAATGCTCTACGCCATTGGCTTTTGCCTGGTCGATGAGTTCAATATTGGCGCGGTAATCTAAAGATAGGGCATCGCTATCAGAACCGTGGGCGCTGATAATATACCGCACACCCTGACTAGCTTTCTGGATATATTTTTCCTCTAGCAAGTCACCGATGAAGATTTCTGCACCCCTGTGTTCTAACTCGCTATAGCGCGAGGTAAGGCGGACAAATGCCCGCACAGACTGTTCTCGTTGTCGTAGGAGTCGCACAACTCTGCGACCAATTCCTCCCGTTGCTCCAGTTACCAGAAACATATAAATACCTAAATTGAATAGTTACAGCGTTTATAATTGTCAAAATTCTCGATATATGCTCAAAATCGATTGAGCAATACTTAAAAAGAGATATGAGCATATTTTTATACTTTTTTACCATGCTCAAGATAGTCTCACGCCAATAAGTCACACCTTATTTATTTTAATACTCTGAAAATGATCCCACATATTTTTCTAGATGTCGGAGATAAAGTAAAAGGAGGGTGCAACACGAAAAAGGGGGATATCGGGGATGCAGAGGAGGCAAAACAATGAATAAAGAAGCAATTAAAGAAAGATCGTAAGAGTTTTGGCGTCGTGCAATCCAAGAAGCATTAGATAAAGATAGAGAAAAGTAATCTTAAAGAAATAGTTGTCATAACTGTGAGAATTACTGGTATGAGTCAGCAATCAAGCATATTGCTTTCTTAATATGCTTGATTACTTGCGGAAAACACCAAAATGAGAAAGCAAACTGGGGTTTGAATAAGTCAAACGTTATTTTACTTGCGGAAAACACCAAAATGAGAAAGCAAACCGGGGTTTGAGTAAGTCAAACGTCATTTTACTTGCGGAAAACACTGAAATGAGAAAGCAAACTGGGGTTTGAATAAGTCAAACGTCATTTTGCTTGCTGAAAACACTGAAATGATAAAGCAAACACAGCTTTTGAGTAAGCAAACTGGGGTTTGACTAAGTCAAATGCCATTTTGCTTATTAAATTAGACTTTATATATTTTTTCGATAAATTAACTAGTACAACACGGCGGAAAGAAACCACCCATTCCAAATCAATGAAATGCTTATGCTATATTCATTTTTAATTCCGCCTTGCGGTGCTAGTTATTGTCCATCGTGACTTTTTCGGCTTATTCCCTGGCTTGGACTGTGGTCGATATTTATTGCAAAATCCTTGGTATTTAGCAGCGTATTCATTTGCAATTCATTTGCAATAAACCTTTTTAACTGTCGCTTGTAGGACAAGGAACAGACTTTTCTCCTGACCAATCTGTAAGAGTATTTTCATCTTTATAATGCCGGGGAGTTTTCAGCAGCAAATACCAAGCTTCTCCAGCATCCAATAAATTAAACTTTTCAGAATATTGAGTTTCTAACAAATACCTAACCATCACATAATAGTCCGAGTTCATTCCAGGAAAAATATGATGTTCAGTGTGGTGAGAAAAATTTAAATGCAACAAGTCAAATATTTTGTAAACCCGGAGAGACATACTATTAATTAGTGGATCATTAACGTTGGTCATCGGGCAAAGCAAATGATTTGTATAAATATAAAAAATTACTCCAGCATAACCAATTGCAATCGGTAAAAAGTAACCAAGTATGAGCTTTATAGGGTCAAATTGGAGATAGATGAGGATACTCAGATGAATCATTATCATCATCAATAATTCCCCTGCGATCGCTCGACGATCTTTCGGACTGACTGTAAATGCAGCAGGAACATAATCGACGGATTCATGATTGAAAAATAGCACAGATGTCACATTGCGAAAAGTATGTACTCCCCAAGCTGAAGTCAATCCCACTATGAACCATATAGGATTGACTTCAGTAGAAGGCACAAATAAATCCTGAATCCATTTCCCCCAGGTTGAAGATTGTTCATATAAGTAATTACGATCTGGGTCGCCTAAATCATTAGTGTGATTATGATGTACTCGATTATGAACTGCTTTCCATAATGTTGGTGGCATCCACAACATTGTTAGTCCTATAAAGCTAATTATATAGATTAACCGGGGATTTTTAATTACGCTACCATGCATCAAATCGTGGGTGCTAAATAGTAAGGCAACGACGCTATTGCCCATAACTATGCTTAAAGGTACATAAAGCCATAAAAGGTATGGCGACCAAAAATCTAACCGAGATGCTATCATCCAACCTAGTATTAAAATTGCCAGATTAATGAACAAGATAATTAACTTACTAGGATCGAGAATAAATGCTTCAGGTGGCATCAGAGAACGTAATTCTTTCGCATATATTTTCTGGTGAAAAAGTGTCCGATCTGTACTAACATTCATAAATAATTTTTCAGTTAGATAATTTCACTGGGTAAAGTTTTGCGGGAAATCGTAGCGTTTTTCAACTGGAATAATTAAATTCACAAGTAGGTAAGTATATAAATCGTAACACAAAAGATTTCTGCGGTAGACCTCTTGCATAATTTTGGCATTGCCTACACGTCTTCCTCAGAATAATTTCTGTGGTTCAAAGTGAAAGTTATCTGAAGCTGACTAAAATTATATTACTAGCTAGAGGCTATTAGAATGTCAAGTTTATCTTGGTAGGTAATAAATTTTTTAGTAATAGCTTTAGTCTTTATTTTCTAATCACTAAAGTGCTTACTAAAAACCCTCGATACTAGCTTGACAAAGTACTAAAAAACGTGAGATATTTAAAACTTTTCCCAATTTCAATCCCCCACATCTTTATAGATGCAGGGGGAGTAATAAAATAACCTACAATTTGGATTTTTGATCAATTTTTGGGCAGTATTCACCGATTAATCCTACATACCCCAGGTGCGATGTCTACGACGGTCACTGAGCGTAGCCGTTCGCGCAGCGTCTCGTAGAGAAGTGCGAGCTACGCCTACGCACTATTTATACTTTGTGCAAGCAGCCACCTCAAAACTATTCAGACGCTTTGTTATTAGCTCTATTAGCACGCGCCTCAGCTGAAGCCATGACCTCATCAAAATTTTCTAGCACTTCGCCAGGGAAGTTTTCCAAAACTCTGGTAGAAAGAGCAACCCGCCCTTTACCCTCATCCAAGTCAATAATTACAGCTTTAATTGGCTGGCCAACTTGAAATACTTTTTCTAGAGAATCAATGAATTTCTGGCTTACCTGCTTGATATGAAGTAAGGCGCTCATCCCACTTAAATCGACAAATACACCAAAAGGTTTGATGCCAGTAACTTTACCTTCCACCAGTTGACCTAGTTCTAATAAGCTGAAGTTGCTAGAACGAGTTGCTAAACGCTGAGAAAGGATGAGTTTGTTAGTGTTGCGATTAATTTCCAAAAAGCCCACAGTCAGATTTTGACCTTTGAGTGCTTCTAAATTATCACGCTCTGCCAAGTGCGATCGCGGGATAAATCCCCGCAAAGAAAGAATATCGACGGTGACACCACCTTTATTCACACCCATAACTCGTACTTGTACAGTCTGAGCATTTTCCTGCATCTCGGTCAGTCGTTCCCAGATGTGCTGAATTTCCAACTGCTTTCGAGAAAGGGTCACTTGACCTTCTGCATCCTGATCTCGGATAATCAAAAACTGCATTTCCTCTTGCAATGGCAGCACTTCCGATAAATCGGTAACTGCTCTCAAAGAAGCCTCATCGCGCGGCAGAAAAGCTGACGACTTGCCACCAATATCAACATAGGCTCCATCATGGTCAAGTTGGAAAACTTTGCCATTTACAAGCTGTCCCTTTTGAAATTGGTAGTCGTGTTTTTCTAGTGCTTTGGCAAAATCGTCCATTGTAAAGGGCGAATTGGCTGTTTGAGAAAGTTTCGATTCGGAATTCATGACTTTTGAAGATTAGTTGTTATTTGATATGGTGCAACTGAAGTTTAGATTGTCATTTGTCATTTGTCATTTGTCCTTTGTTATTCACCAATGACCAATGACCAATGACTAACTTGGCTGCGTATGCTTCAGTTTAGTTGACCAAAGAGTTGTTTTACTTGCTCCCAAGCATCGGCCGCAGCTTTAGGATTATAACTGGCACGGTGGTTACAGAAAAATCCGTGATCAGCTCCATCGTAGCGAAACACACGATGAAGAATTTTATATTTTTCTAACTCTGCTTCAATCTCATCTACTTGTTCGGCTGGAATGCTAGCATCTTCTGTACCAAAGAAGGCATAGAGAGTACCTGATATTTCTCTGGTGCGAGTGACAGTAGGAGCGCCACCTCCCGGTGTGCGGGTGGTAATTCCAGCACCGTAGAAGGAAGCGGTAGCTTTAATATCAGGCAAGGTGGCTGCAAGATATGCGACATGACCGCCAAAGCAGAAGCCAATACAGCCAAAACCATCTTTTTTCACTTGGGGCAGATTTTTGAGGTAGTCAATTGCTAGTTGAATATCGCTCAATAACTCTGAGGCTTGAGTTTGCATGGCGTAGCTTCTGCCAGTTTCAATATCTTCGGGTGTGTATCCAGTTTCAAAACCAGGAGCAATCCGTTGAAAAAGTGCAGGCGCAATCGCTACATACCCAAGTTGGGCAATCCGTTCTGTAACTTCCCGAATGTGAACGTTGACACCAAAAATCTCTTGTAATACTACAACTCCTGGGTAAGAACCAGATTCTTTTGGCTCTGCTAGATAAGCAGACACTTGAATATTATCTTGCAAAAGATTAACCGTTGTGGTAATTGTTGCTTGCTCTGTCATAATAATTTTTACCAGTGCTGTGTGATTAGCCGTGTGTTTATTTGATATAACTATGCCAGTATGCCTAGCTTTTTTTTAATTAAATTATCAATTACCAATAGTGAGAGCATTAGAAATTTGTATCAGAAAAACTTTATATGTAAATAGAATATTCAGTATGTAGCAAATGCATCTGGATACCAAAAGAGTGCTGAGTTAAAAGTGCTGAGTAGGCAAGCAACACTTAATACTCAAACCTCAGCACTCAAAACTCAACACTCAGCACTTAGTATTAGGAGGTTTGGTGATGATTCAATTCCGTATTCAGCCAGACAGCGAAATTCCCGCATCAACCCAGCTGTTTAATCAAATCCGATTTGCGATCGCTTCTCGACAATATCCCCCTGCTTACAAATTACCAAGCACACGGGCGCTGGCAATGCAAACGGGTTTACACCGCAATACCATAAGTAAAGTTTACCGTCAACTAGAGGAAGACGGCTTTGTTGAAAGTATGGCTGGTTCGGGTATTTATGTTCGTCCCCAAGGTCATGAGGGCGGTAGCAGACTGCAATCACCAATTCTCAAACAAAATCCTGATGCATATCAAGTTGTCCAGCAAGCACTTGACGAGTTGCTCACCCAAGGATGTTCGCTGAATCAAGCTAGAGAGCTATTTTTAGCGGAAATTGACTGGCGCTTGCGTTGTAGTGCGCGGGTACTGGTTGCAGTTCCATCCTATGATATGGGTGCTGGTGAGTTGATGGTCTATGAATTAGAGCGATCGCTAAAAATTCCAGTGCAGTTGGTAGCAATGGAAGAATTAACGGCTGTGCTAGATAAAACCACCTCTGCGACAGTCGTCACCAGTCGGTATTTTATCAGTAATGTGGAAGCGATCGCAGCTCCAAAAGCTGCACGAGTAATTCCTCTTGATATCTACGACTACAGCAAAGAACTCAGCATCTTGAAAACCCTACCAAAAGAAAACTGTGTTGGGATAGTTAGCCTCAGTTCTGGGATTGCACGAGCCGCAGAAGTCATTCTCCACGGTTTGCGGGGTGATGAACTATTGGTGATGACTTCGCAACCAAAAGATGCCTATAAACTTCAGGCAATGGTTAAGCGGGCTGAGGTAATCATAAGCGATCAAGCCAGTTTTGCGGCAGTGCAAGCAGCCGTGCAAGCATCTGATGAAGATATTATTCGTCCACCAAAGCTGATTAAGGTTGAAAATTATATCGGCGCTAACTCGATTAACTTGCTGAAACGAGAACTAGGTTTGAGTTAATCCAAAGGGTAAGAATCGCATAGACGGACACACCTAGCAAATAACTCAGGATTATGATTGTGGAAATACAACCCTACGTTGGTTTGTTGGAAGCAATCAAGTAGATGTATATCTGAAACTGTTGAGAGGCGATATGAGCATCCCACTTCTGAACTATCCCATACAAGAGAAACTAGTGACCGTCGCAGATGTTTCTTGGGAGGAATTCAAAGGTATTGAGGTACAGCTAAAGGGCAACCGCAATGTCCGACTCTCTTATTTGTCAGGAATATTAGAAATTATGTCGCCCATTGGTGAAAAACACGAGGAAGTGAAAAGAACTCTTGGCTACTTGCTAGAAGCTTATATGCGAGAGTTGGGAATCCGGTTTTACGGTCGTGGTGGTTTTACCTTGGAAGAACCTGGGTATGCTTCTGGCACACCCGATGAGTCTTACAGCATCAACACAAAAGGTGAAGTTCCTGACATTGTTATTGAAGTTATTGTTACTAGCGGCACAATTAACCGAAAAGAGTTATACAAACCCAAGAAAGTGCCTGAAGTTTGGTTCTGGAAATCTAACCAGATAAAAATATTTCGTTTAAATGCGAGTGGTGAATATGAAGAAGTAAACCGTAGTGGTTTCTTTCCGAATTTAGACCCAGCTTTGTTGCTGCAATATATCGGGCATCCTGACCAGTACGACGCTGTTGCTGAATTTATGCAGGCTATCCGAAAAATCAGTTAACTTAGCTGTGGCCCTGGCGTGTTAATTTGCAAAAACTCTTGTACCCGTTGCATATAAGTTGGGGCATCTTCCAACATTGGGAAATGCGCTGTGTTAGGAATCATCACAAATTCCACTTTGTCATTCAATGCAGCCGCTTGACGCCCCATATCGGCTGGAATAATTTTGTCATACTCCCCTGCTATAAGTAGAGTCGGTACTGTCAGCTTCGCAAACTCTTGCGGCATCACTTCAGATTGAGCCTTACTGACTGAAGTAAAAATTGTTCCTAAAGCCGCATCGTAATCTGCTTCGAGAAAATCTTCCAAAAAAGCTTGCCGCTCAGAATGTGGTATGGAACTATATAAAAATCTAGCCATAAACATCCGGTCAACAAATGGGATTTTGCTTAACCATTTGGGACGGAATTTCACTACATAGCCACCGAATTTATGAAAGGCACTAAAAGATTTTTCGTCGTACTCGAAAATGCCGCTACAAGTTAAAATTCCTCGTTCTACTCGTTCGGGATAGCGGTTAAAAAATAAAGTGGCAACAGAAGCGCCCATTGAATGAGCATTGATATAAACACGCTGAAGATGCAACCCATCTAACAAAGCTGCCAAATCATCAGCGTATTCCTCTAATTCATAGGTTAACTCTGTGATTGCCTGTGATTCTTCTTGAGGAGACTCAGATTCGGCAACAGCTTCACTTGCTTCGGCTATGGTTGGCTTCCCACCAGAACGGCCAAATCCCCGCATATCGTAGAGTAAACAATCAAATTGCTCTGATAAAGCATCAGCAGTATTTTGCCAATATCTAGCCGAACCAGCCCAACCATGCATGAAAACCATCACTGGTTTTATCAAAGAACCGGATGGTTTTTTCACCCATTCGTAGTAATGCTCAACGCCACGAACATTAATATAAGGCATTAGTCATTTGTCCTTTGTCAGTTGTCATTGGTCCCTGGTATATGGTTATTATTCCTTATTTTTTGACCAATGACTAATGACTATTAAGCTGATTCTGGCTTCGGTAGTGAAGACGGATGTATTATCAGTTCGGCAGTCGATCGCTTCTCGACCATCTCCCTTGTAACTGTACAGCGTGTCACATCCTTACGGGATGGTAACTCATACATTACATCCAACATCAATTCTTCGACAATACCACGTAATGCTCTTGCACCAGTTTTACGGCGGTAAGCTTCTTGAGCGATCGCTCGTAAAGCATCTGCTTTAAAATCTAGCTGGACATTATCCATCTTCAGCAGCTTTTGGTACTGCTTCACTAAGGCGCTGCGTGGTTGAGTCAGAATCGCCATCAGCGCTTCTTCATCTAGCGGATCTACTACTGCTACCATTGGCATCCGCCCAATAAACTCTGGAATCAGGCCAAATTTTACTAAATCATCCGGTTCTAGATGGCGAAGAGTGTCTGCTGCTCGTTTCTCTTTCGATTGGCCTTCTCCTGGTTGCACAAAGCCGATTGCTTTTTTGCCAACTCTCTGATCTACAATCTTGTCTAAGCCCACGAAGGCACCACCACAGACGAACAAAATATTACTTGTATCAATCTGGATGCAGTCTTGATAAGGATGCTTACGCCCTCCTTGGGGTGGTACATTAGCGATCGTTCCCTCTAACATTTTCAGCAAGGCTTGCTGCACGCCTTCGCCAGAGACATCACGGGTAATTGACGTGTTCTCGCTCTTACGAGCAATTTTGTCAATTTCGTCAATGTAAATAATTCCCCTTTGCGCTTCTTCTATATCCAAATCTGCCACCTGCAACAGTCGCAGCAAGATATTTTCCACATCTTCTCCCACATACCCTGCTTCCGTCAGCGTCGTCGCATCGGCTACGGCAAAGGGTACATCCAGTATTTTCGCTAGGGTTTGCGCTAAGAGAGTTTTGCCGCAACCAGTCGGGCCGATTAACAAGATGTTGGACTTTTGCAGTTCTATGGCATCATCTGACCCAGGTTTGCCACTGGCCTTAGACTGAATGACTGCCAGCCGCTTGTAGTGATTGTAAACAGCGACTGACAGAACTTTCTTCGCTTCGTCTTGACCAATGACGTGTTCGTCTAGATACTTTTTAATCTCTCTTGGCTTGGGTATTTGATTAAACGAAATACTAGCAGAATGAGTACGCCGTTTTTCAGGTGGCTCTGCTCTTGGTGCTGGTTGTGCTGCCGCACCATTAGTATCGAGTAACTCCTCGTCTAGTATTTCATTACACAAGTCAACGCATTCATCGCAGATGTAGACTCCCGGCCCTGCGATTAATTTACGCACCTGCTCTTGAGACTTGCCACAAAATGAACATTTTAAATGGGAGTCGTACTTAGACATACCAGCCTCTTATTTCAGAATGGTGACGTTTTCCCCTGCTACGGGAAGATTTTGCCTGGAAATGACCTGATCAATCAAACCGTAGTTTTTTGCCTCTTCAGCCGACATAAAAAAGTCGCGCTCAGTATCTGCTTCAAGTCTTTCTAAGGGTTGACCAGTATGGTGAGCCATTAACTGATTCAACTTAGCCTTAACGTAAAGAATTTCTCTGGCTTGAATTTCAATGTCAATGGCTTGACCTTGAGCGCCACCAAGTGGTTGGTGAATCATAATCCGGGAGTCGGGCAGAGACATTCGCTTACCGGCAGCTCCTGCTGTCAACAAAAATGCCCCCATGCTCGCGGCTAATCCAAAACAGATGGTAACAACATCAGGGCGAATTTGCTGTATTGTATCATAGATTGCCATCCCTGCGTAGACGGAGCCGCCAGGAGAATTAACATACAGTTGGATGTCTTTTTCTGAGTCTTCGGCGTCTAGGAATAACAATTGAGCCACAATTGAGTTGGCTACGGCATCATCTATTGGCGTTCCTAAAAAGATAATCCGCTCTCGCAGCAGGCGGGAGTAGATGTCGAAAGCTCTTTCTCCCATGCCAGATTGCTCTATCACCATCGGTACGATGTTGCTAGGGCTGCTTAACTGGGAGTTAATGTTTATTCGACTTAAGTTGCTGATTGGGGAATTTCCCGACTGCGATTCAAGCATACAAGCTTTCTTTGACGATTATTTAGGACAAATGTTTCAGCAGCGGATACTGCCTTTTCAACGAATGGAATTTGTATAAGCTACGTGTTAACCATTATGCCTCATATAATTTCCTCTCGTGTAACACAGTATCAAGCTCAAGTGATAACAGGTGTCACTATTTGCCGAAAATTCATTAATTCTTTAATTATTTTGACTTCATCCCTGAGTTATAGGGCATTGGGCATGGGGCATGGGACATTGGTTATTTTTCCCTCTACTTCCTCATCTCCCTTACCTTACCCATTTCACCAGTACTTTAACTCAGAACTGGTGAACTCATGGTTGTGGGATTTTTTATTATCCTTCTGTGACTTCTGTAGAAGTTTCGCTGTTTTCTTCCTCAGTCTGAGGTGTATCACCATCAGCATCAGATTCTGCGTCTTCAGTTTCTTCTGCGGGACTCAAGGAACCTTCTGGTACAAGTTCAACTGATGAGTGTTCTAAGAGCCAATCGATGATTTTTTCGGTTAACAGTTCGTTTTCCACGATTGACCGCAGTTTATCTTCATCAACGTCTTGCTCCTCTGGGTACTGCTCCAAAAGTTCTGTGACTCTGGCTGCGATTTCTTCTGGTGTTACCTCGATAGATTCGCGTTTGCCAATTTCCCGCAAGGATAAGGAGCGTTTGATGCGTTCAATTGCTTCAGTACGCGATCGCTCCCGCAATTGCGGAATAATATCTTGAGTAAACAGCTTTCTCACATCCAATCCCTGCTGAGACAGCCGCATTGCTGTTTGCGTTAGCATCGCATCCACTTCTTGCTCAATCAAAGTTGCTGGTAAGTCAACTTCTACGTGCTTGAGCAATTCCGTTAACAAAGCTTCCTGCTTATTGGTTTTTGTTTTGTCGTCCGCCTCTTTCTGATATCGCTCTACCAAAGAAGCGCGTAACTCCTCCAAGGTTTCAAAATCGCTGATTTCCTGGGCTAAATCGTCATTTATTTCTGGTAGTTCCTTTTCTTTGATTTCTTTGAGCGTCACGGTGAAAGTTGCCGCTTTTCCAGCTAATTCTTCATTAGCATAAGGATCTGGGAACTGTGCTGCAATTTCTTTGGTTTCTTCAGGATTCATCCCCACTATTCCCGAAATAAAGCCTGGAATAAACTTATCTTCCTGCAATTCAACTTGAAAATCAGTTGCTTCGGCTCCGGGAATCGGTTCTAGTTCAGCTGTTTCGTCCTCGCCCTCAACTCTGGCGAATGAACCTTTAAAATCAACTACGGCAATATCGCCAATTTGAGCTGCACGTCCTTCCACAGGAATCAATGTCGCCAATTCTTGACGTTCTTTATCCAGAGTGTTCTCCACTCGCTCTGGATCGTACTTCACTTCTTCGGCTTTGGCTTGCAAATCAGTGTACTGCACTAGATTCACTTCTGGTTCTACATCGACAGCAGCCGAAATTGTCAGGGGTTTTCCAGGTTCATAATTATTAATCAAATCCTCGAAAGAAGAGCGCAACTGCGGCTGACCGATTGCTGGGATGGCTTCTTGTTTGACTGCTTGCTCAATGCCATCTTGAATTAGTTCTTCCAGCGCCGCTGCCTTGATTCGAGTTGTACCCAGCCGTTGTAGTAATATCGGCCGAGGCACCTTGCCTTTACGAAACCCAGGAATATTGGCAGTACTCGCTAAGTTTTTAATGACCTGTTCGTAAGTTTGCTTGGTAATTTCCGGCGTAATCTCTATTTCCAGGCCAATTTGGCTGGCGGGAAGTTTTTCCTGGGTAACTTTCATGCTTCGTCTCTAGTTTTCTGGTATTTTATACTCCGAGTAGACACAAAACGCAATAAAATAATTGTTTGCGTTTATGGCTTGATGTCTCTTAAGAGGTAATGGGAGTTTGCCAAAAGGTCTTGTGACATCCAATGATGGATGTTTGTCCCGGGGCAAAGATCCAGTTTACTGCCAATTATCAAGGACTTGACATTTTACCTTCATAACAATTTGATTAATGGGGCATTGGGATTAGGGGGGAGGTGGTAGGTGGTAGAGAATAAATCTGTACCCTGTAACCTGTAGCCTATTCCCTTCTTCACTTCCCTCTCACTCTAAAACTTGGGAATTAATTATTCAGTGGGCTAACGCCGTGATATCCTGGTTCTCAAAGAGTGGATTAGTACCCCAGGTTAAAGTTATAGTATTGAGTCTAGCTATTATCTAGCTATTATTAAGTTGTTTGTGGTACGAGAGTGCGTCTGTTACTTAACCGCATAGCTCAGTTTTACGTTGTGCTGGCTTTATGCATTTAGATCCTAGTATATTCATCATCTTAGTAAGAAAGTTTGCAACCAATACATTTGTTTCTTTACAGGCAGGATACTTGTTAAACGTAACTCCTAAGTGCAGATATCTCCGCTCTTCTGATAAATGGCGCTTTGTTGTATAATATATAGTTATAGTTAAAATCGATGAAAAAAATAAATCACCGTTATTTTAAAATGCAACATCACTTAACTTATTAAACAACCAAAAAAAATAAATGTATTAAATATCTAAAGATAGACTAAATTAAAGAAAAATCTAAACCTATTAAAAAAAATATTTCCAGACTGCGATCGCTATCTAAATATAACTAAATTGTCAATTGTTCCAATAAATTGCAGATTAAGTCTCTTATAAGGAGGAAGCAAGTTTGTCGAAATCCTATCGTTTAGCTATTTTGGGAGCGACTGGTGCAGTAGGCACAGAGTTGCTGGAATTATTAGAAAGTCGTAATTTTCCGGTTGCTGACTTGAAGTTATTGGCATCAGAGCGGAGTGTCGGGCGATCGCTACGGTTTAAAGGAAAAAATATACCAATAGAGGCAGTAAGCGATCGCGCTTTTGAAAATGTCGATATAGTACTAGCTAGTGCAGGTGGTTCCACATCCAAAACTTGGGCAGCAGTTGCTGTGGAAAAGGGCGCAGTGGTAATTGACAACTCCAGTGCCTTTCGGATGAACCCGGAAGTTCCTTTAGTAGTTCCAGAGGTGAATCCCCAAGCCGCAGCGCATCACCAAGGCATTATTGCTAACCCCAACTGCACAACGATTTTAATGGCTGTGGCAGTCTGGCCATTGCATAAAGTTAAACCAGTGCAACGCATCGTCGCTGCAACCTACCAATCTGCTAGTGGTGCGGGGGCTAGGGCAATGGCAGAAGTCAAAACTCAAACAAGCGCTATACTACAAGGACAGCCACCGATTGCCGAAATATTGCCTTACCCATTGGCATTTAATTTATTCCCCCATAACTCCCCATTAAACGATTTGGGTTATTGTGAGGAAGAAATGAAAATGGTCAACGAAACCCGAAAAATATTTGGTACGCAGCAAATCAGAATCACTGCAACCTGTATACGGGTTCCCGTACTCCGCGCCCACTCAGAAGCCATTAATTTAGAATTTGAGACTCCCTTTAGTGCGAAGGAAGCCAGAGAAATTTTAAATTCCTCCCCTGGAGTAAAACTGGTAGAAGATTGGGGAACGAATCATTTTCCGATGCCAATAGAAGCAACCGGTCGAGATGAAGTTTTAGTGGGAAGAATTCGCCAGGATATTTCTCATCCTTGTGGCTTGGAATTATGGTTATGTGGCGACCAAATTCGCAAAGGTGCAGCATTAAATGCAGTACAAATAGCTGAGTTATTAGTAGAGAAAAATCTACTCAAACCATTAGCTATTAGTCATTAGTCACTTGTACTGAGTTTCGACTGCGCTCAACTACCGCGTAGTCGTTGGCGCAGCCTCTCCAAGAGTTGTATTAGTCATTGGTCATTGGTCATTGGTAAAGTGACAAAAGACTAATGACAAAGTAAAAATGACACTTGAAAGCAATTTGCAGATAGGTTATTACAATAGAGAACAATAGAGAACCACCAAGATATAAAAACATGGGTAATCAGGAGTGAAAAAAGGGTGGGAGATTTTGGCAATGTTTTAACCGCTATGATTACGCCATTTAAAGCAGATGGTAGTGTCAACTATGATGTAGCGGCGGAACTGGCGGCGCATCTAGCTAACAACGGTACAGATACATTGGTGATGTGCGGCACAACAGGAGAATCCCCGACACTAAGTTGGGATGAAGAATACCAGTTGTTTGTCGAGGTATTACAGTCCGTGGCCGGAAAAGCCAAGGTAATCGCAGGTTGTGGATCGAATTCCACCAAAGAAGCGATCGCAGCCACCCAAAAAGCGTCTAAGATAGGAGTACATGGTTCCTTACAAGTTGTTCCTTATTACAACAAACCGCCACAAGCAGGACTGGAAGCGCACTTTAAGGCAATAGCACAAGCCTGTCCCGACTTACCGTTGTTGTTATATAATGTCCCAGGTCGTACCGGACAAAACCTTCAGCCAGAAACAGTTGCCCGGTTAGCTGAGGTTAGCAATATTGTCGGAATTAAAGAATCCACTGGTAATATAGATCAGGCAAGCGAAATTCGTCGCTTGACACCAAAAGAATTCCACATCTATTCTGGTGATGATTACATGACTTTGCCTTTGTTAGCGATCGGGGCAAAGGGTGTGGTAAGTGTAGCTTCTCATCTGGTAGGAAACCAACTACAGCAGATGATTCAAGCTTTTAATGCGGGAAAAATTGAGGTAGCAAGCGAAATTCATCTCCAACTTTTCCCGTTATTTAAAGCTCTATTTCTCACTTCAAATCCCATTCCAGTGAAAAAAGCACTGCAACTTCAAGGTTGGGAGGTTGGTTCAACTCGTCCGCCGCTATGTGAAGCTGATTTAGAAGTCAGTCAAAAATTAGAAGCGGTTCTGAAAGAACTTAGTTTAATTTAAGCACCAACTTATTTAAATGCTGGTAGTCTCCTCCTTGTCAAAGATACATATAAACAACGATCATAATTGTTCATAAGTTGCAATTTAAAAACCTGTGCTAGGACTGATAGATATACTATGAATCCTTGAGTCTTACAGTTGATTTTATTGAATAAAAAATTGAAATCTTCAATTAAAATTTGATTGCTTTGGGACTGGCTTAAGAGACAGATGATGTTGTCTTAAATACAAGTTCGTTAACTATCAACTTAATTAACCACAAGTAACAATCTAAGGAGAAAATGGCTAAAAACGAAGCTAATAATTCCGCCTTGAAAATTATTCCTTTGGGCGGTTTGCATGAAATTGGTAAAAATACCTGTCTTTTCGAGTATGACGATGAAATAATCCTATTAGATGCAGGATTGGCTTTTCCCACAGAGGCGATGCATGGGGTAAATATTGTTTTACCAGATACGACCTATCTGCGGGAAAATCGCCACAAAATAAAAGGGATGATCGTTACTCATGGTCATGAAGACCATATTGGCGGGATTGCTTTTCATCTCAAGCAATTTGATATCCCGGTGATTTATGGGCCCAGACTAGCAATGGCAATGCTAGAGGGTAAATTAGAAGAAGCAGGAGTCCGCGATCGCACAGAAATTAGAACTGTTCTACCACGTGATGTGGTGCGGATTGGCAAAAACTTTTTAGTTGAATATATCCGTAACACCCACTCCATCGCTGATAGTTTCACTGTTGCCATTCATACTCCCCTTGGTGTAGTAATTCACACAGGGGATTTTAAAATTGATCACACCCCAGTGGATGGTGAAAAGTTTGACTTGCAACGCCTAGCAGAACATGGGGAAAAAGGCGTTCTTTGCCTCCTAAGTGATTCCACTAACGCCGAGATACCAGGATTTACACCTTCAGAGCGTTCAGTTTATCCCAATCTGGAGAGAGTATTTAGTCAAGCCACTGGACGATTATTTGTCACTACCTTTGCTTCTAGCGTCCATCGCATCAACATGATTTTGGATATCGCCAAGAAGCAGAACCGTGTAGTGACAGTTGTAGGGCGTTCCATGCTGAACTTGATTGCTCATGCCCGCAATTTAGGTTACATCAAGTGTGAAGATAATTTGCTGCAACCATTGCACGCAGTTCGTAATCTCCCTGACGAAAAAGTTTTAGTCTTAACTACAGGTTCTCAGGGTGAATTGATGGCAGCAATGACCCGCATTGCCAACAAAGAACATCCTCACATTAAAATCCGCCAAGGAGATACGGTAGTATTCTCTGCTAACCCAATTCCCGGAAATACGATCGCTGTAGTCAACACCATTGATAAATTGATGATTCAAGGTGCGAAAGTTGTCTATGGACGGGATAAAGGGATTCACGTCTCCGGTCACGGCTGTCAGGAAGAACAAAAGCTGATGATTGCCTTAACTCGACCCAAGTTCTTTGTGCCATTTCACGGCGAACATCGGATGCTAGTGAAGCACGCAGAAACGGCTCAGAGTATGGGTATTCCCGCAGAAAACATGATCATTATTCAGAATGGTGATATTGTCGAACTGACTGAAGATGCCATTCGCGTCGCTGGGAAAGTGCCATCTGGTATCGAATTGGTAGATACTACTAGTTCGGGTATGGTAAGTGCCAAAGTGCTGCAAGAACGGCAACGCATGGCTTCAGAAGGCATTATCACGATCGCAGCTGCCATTGATTGGAATGGTAAACTGTTAGCAAAGCCAGAAACTCACCTCCGGGGTGTAGTAACAAGTGTAGAGCGATCGCTGTTACAAACTTGGGTAAAACAACGCATTGAAGAAATCCTCTCTGTGCGCTGGACAGAATTTGCTCCTGAGCAAGGTGAAGCAGCAGATATAGACTGGGGTGGATTGCAAGGTACTTTAGAACGAGAATTGCAACGTTCCATTCGTCGGGAATTGCAATGTCAGCCATCTGTGACTTTGTTGATGCAAATCCCTGATGAGCCACCTGTAAAAGTTGCCGATGGCAGAAGACGGCGGACTCGAACTGCTGCTCAGGTAGCATCATAGGCTAAGATCGCAATTTAACGTAGAAGCGCAGAGACGTGGATTTTTTATGAACGTCTTTGCGCTTTTATCTAAGATATAGTCTCTTATCATGGGTACAGAAGCCGAGCGGTTTGTATTTGCCTATAGTTATTGGAGGCGATCGCTATGACTAAAACACCAATAAAAATTAGTACTCTTGAGGAATACATCAATTTTGATGATGGCACAGACAAGCGTTATGAACTTGAGGATGGGGTGCTGCTAGAAATGCCTCCTGGTACTGGCAAACATGAGGCGATTATCACCTTACTGTTAGTTCGCTTTTTTTTAGAAATTCAAAAAATGGGACTGCCTTTACAACCGCGCCCTAACGGTACAGAGGTGCTGACCAATAAACAACTTAGAAGACCTGATATTTGTGTAATTACCAATGAACAGGCAAAAAGTATTGAGACTACCTCGGCTATCCTCAAAACTGCTCCACCCCTCTTAGTTGAAGTGGTAAGCCCCGAATCTATTGACAGAGACTATAACCAAAAAACCTCTGAGTATGCAGCTATGGGTGTGGTCGAGTATTGGATTGTTGATCCTCTGGAAAATAAAGTAACTGTGTGTTTGCTAAATCAGAGCAGTTATAAGCAAACTGTGTTTATCGAAGACCAACGGATTATTTCTCGAACTTTCCCAGAATTAACCCTGACAGCCCAGCAAGTATTTTCAGCTTAAGTGAAATCAAAAAAATACTGATTGCGTTCGTCGTTCGCGTAGCGTCTCGTAGAGAAGACGTTGCCGTTGGCGAAGCCTCTCGTTCGCGCAGCGTCTCCGACAGGAGAAGAGAAGGCATCGCCTAAATTTTGCAATGTTCAACTCGGTATAGGGATCTAACTTGTTAGTTTGCTGTCGCCTCAAGCAACTGCAACCAATATCTCCTCATTTTTCTCGGCTGCTAAAAGATACAGATTTCTCCACCCCTCGAAGTCTTCAAAACACGATTCATCTCTTGCAAACAGTGTTTCAGGATCGATCTGTCGAAAAATGCTGGCTCCTTCACTGACTAGCTCACGAGATATAAGTCCCAATGACTCCTCTGTTGATAACATTGGAGCAAGAATTCGATCTCCGAACATGAGCTTTTCAACAATCTCATCAGCATTCGCAAACTTTCTTCTCGATAGCTCCTGCGACAAACGTTTCTCGATCTCAACAGATGTTTTTTCTAGTGATGCTCTTCTATCTTCAATCCCTGGATAGGCTTGACGAGTAAGCCTTAACTCAGACCGCAATTGTGCGATTACCCGATCTGCTTCTAGCTCAGATCCAAAAGTCTCTTGGTGTGTTTCGATAACATCTTCAAAAATTTCATTAATCTCTTCAGGATCAATCTCAAAAAAGCGGAAAATCCCGCAACCATAAGGGAAAAGAGAAACTACAAGGATGCTAAGTGCCTTTTGGCTCTGAAGGCGTGCGTACAGGGTACTGCCAGGAGGAATTGCGCTGTAGAGTACGGAAACACCCATAAACAAGCTCATCTGAATTTTAACGCTTCAGACTATATCACTCTCAAATTGACACTGCCAACCTAAGTTTTGTGAAATGCAATCGATTCTACTCGATCAAAAATCACTACTTCTACGGTAGTCAGCCAGCGATGAACAGGACACACTTACGTGAGAAAGTGGGAACACGGAGAGAAAAAAAGCCTTCTAGGATATTACTGACGTTTATACTTAGCAAAAATTCTTTTAGAAAGACCTTATATTAAGTTCTGTAAATGTTACACTAAAACCTATCCAATGATGGATGTCTTTATTAAAATTTAAACTGTGTCAAGTTATGAACAAGATCGTAATATTACACTACCGATCCCCAGAAATTTGCGATTAACTTGACGTAGTAATAAATTAGGTTCTGACTTAAGTGGCTAATCAGGTATTACATTGTATCGCAGTCAGAACGCGATTTTTCCGGGAAAGTTCGTTGCCACGTTGTATATATTCATCAAAAAGGTGAATAGCCTCAATAACACAGAGGGTTAACCATGAAGGTATTCGACAATACCACCAAAAAGATTTTTCTGGCAAGCTGGGTATCAATCAATCAAGCAGAGACTACTGACCATAAAGCAACCCAGCTTAACCATTCTCCTTCCAAGCCCTACTGGGATATTCTCCAACCCCTACGGCAGCGAGTAGAAAACATTCAAGTCCGCGATCGCCAACTAGCTCACCGTTTGTGCAAGCTGATTCCATCTCAGTGCCCTTTTGAGCGCGATGTCAAATTATTTGGGAAGACCTTGTTTCACATCCCGCCCATGTGCAAGCTCAACCCCTTATATGAAGAAGTGGTTTGTTTACGTTTCCGAGCGTTGTGCTATCTAGCCGACGAGTGTGGCGAAGATATATCGCAGTACTGCTAATACTGAGATATGAACGCTGAGGAAAAAGTTAGGAGTCAGGAGTAAAAGGTCGGGGATCAATAATATAACTCCTAATTCCTAACTCCTAACCATTTTTTATTATTTTTTTACTATTTCTTTTGCCATTTTTGAATGGCATCTTGAGCATCTTCATAAGCGGCTGTTTCCTCTGGGACTAAAGCAGCGGTCGCAATTGCGGCATTACGTTCTCCTTCGGCGGCACGACGCTTGGCCAGGTCTAAAATTTTCTCACTCCATTTATTGATCGACTTTTGGGCTGTATCGAAGCCTGGTTGATCTGCTGGTACTTTCTTGGCAACTTCGATCGCCCGATTATAGGTAGATGCCTGCTCAGACTTAATTAAGGCATTAGCTGCATCTAGAAGAGTTCTGTTGCTCACATACTGTTTACCCTCTAGCCGCCACAGGTTAATTGCTGCTTGTGCTTTGGCGTAGGGGGCTTCGTCTTTGGTGATTAGTCGAGCAGCAGCAATAGCGCTGGCATACTGTCTTTGTTTAGCACGACCTTCTGCTAAATCTAAAATCATCTGGCTCCAAATCTGAATATTCTCTTGAGCTTGTTCGTACAGTGGTTCACCCGATTGAATTTTTCGGGCTGTAGCGATCGCCATGCTCAAATCGCTAGCCTGAGTTTGTCTGAGCGACATTTTCGCCAGGTCTAATACTGCTTGATTTCGCTTTTTTGACTGGGAACTAGAGGCTATTTGGGCGCTAGATTGGTTTTTGAGTCTAACTGGTGAAGTGCGTAGGCGTTGCCCGTCGTAGACATCGCTTGGTAAATTCTCGACAACCTGGCGATCGCTAACACTAGCATTAGGTGATGTGCTTGATATTTGCTTAATTCTAAAAGTTTCTTGATTACGCAGAAAAACTACGGCGATTAAACCTGCTACCAGCAAGCTGCCTCCGCCCCACAAGATAAACTGTTTCCAAAAAGGGATGCTTGGCTGATTCGCTGGCAATCGAGAGACGTAACCTTTGGAAGAATTGGGTATAAATCTTCCTCTGGTATTCACTCCCAAGGAAGTTTCTGCCATTGGCTGGGCAACTAATTTGCTACCTGACTCCTGGACTTTTTGACCCTTCACCTGTTGCGAGGAGTTCACACTAGCTTCTCCCCGTCTGCCCCGCTCTGTTGAAGTTCTAGAGGAATCATCGAGGGGAGGAGCTGCAAGGGCAATAGCAAAAGATTCTTCAGGATAAATCACCGCTTCTGGTTTAAAATTATTTTCCATTGCCAATTTTGGCAAGATTACTTGCTGCCTTGATGGGATGATCGTGGCAGGGTTTTGGATAGGACGCCAGTGGTGGTGACATAACTTTGGCACAATCAGGCTTAGGTAGTTTTCTAAATCTGCCAAGTTGCTGCCATTGCCAGAACGCAAAGCTTCTAATAAAGCTGCTGTAAAGAATCCGTGGCCTAGTTCGCTACTCTCATGGGAAAATTGCTCTGGTTGGCAAGAAAGAATTGTTGCCAGTTGTAGTTCTTGGGCTAGTTCTATTGTTTCTTCACCAACGGGGGCATCCGCTTGAGTGCCAAAAGCGCGGTTGATATCGAGTAGTAGCAATACATTCAGATCGGCAAGTTGCAGGCTTTGCATTAGCGATCGCAATTCTATGCCAGTCTCTTGCACCAGTTCGGGGTTGCCCTCTGCTGGCATTAAGTAATCTTTGCCCTTGTAGTTAACTCCATAGCCGCTAAAGAATAACCACAGATAGTCTTCCGGTTGCCAACTTGTTGCTGCCAAATCTTCAAGCAGCAGCAAAATATTCTCCTTCGTCGGGTAAGTCGATCTATCCCCAATCGGCGGCGAAGTATCTGTCATCACTAGACAGTGCTTGGGGAGAAAACCTGCCTCTGTCACCAAAAAATCTTCTAGTGCCTCAGCATCTGCTTGGGCACAACTTAAAGGTTGAAATAACTGATATTGATTGATACCAATCGCGATCGCCCAGTAATTTGCCATCCCGCTCTTTGTCAGTTATTGTTGTTTGCTGGTCTTAAAATTGTGGTTGGCTTTGCCAAAAAAACAAAGCTAACCTATGTCTTAATACTCTAGGTGATTCTAATTGAATCTTAAGTTAGAATGTAATTTTTATTACGTTAATTAGCCGGAAAATACCTTTACCTAATTTCAATAACAGATCATTACTAAGGAGATAGAAGGTCATGAGCAAAATTTCTGCTCACCTACCATCATCGCTCGCTCCCTTTTCAGTTATTAGCCAAATTGCCAGAAGAATCCGGATAATTCCTTTAGTAGTTTTGCTTATATCTACTGTCCCTGCGTGGTTTTTGATGGAAGCGATCGCACCGCAGCTTGTGCGAGCTTACACCGCTAGAGTCGATCTAGCTATTGACCGCCTGCCGGAAGAAAACTATGAAACCGTTCTCAGGAGAGCGGAAGCGGTCGCTAGGGCAGCTGCTCAAAGGAGCTTCGACCAAGATATCTTGGTGACAGATGTTTCCATCATTGTGTCCGTACAAAATTATGGAGCGATCGCACCAGTCCTGACATTAGATGTCAGTCGTCCTCAATGGCGATCGCGTCCTGATGCTCAAAATTGGGCCACTTACTTCAAAACTGCGCGATCTTTACTTTTCTTTGAAAATAACTCTAATCAAGTTCCAGCAGCTAGCGCTGTGTCAACGCCAAAATGACGGGTTGAGCTAGACACGTAGAGAAAGTCCGAGCCAAGGATTTCATTGGCTCGGAATTTCTCTTAAAGGAAACGCTACGCATTGCTTGCTTGTTTGTCAGAGTAGAGGTAATACGGTTCGGTTAAGGCAAGAGACGCGATGAATCGCCGTCTTTACAATAATCAGTCCTTTGTAGAGACGGCGATTCATCGCGTCTTTGCAATCTAGGGCGTGTCATCAAAAAACCTTATCCAAACCGTATTGAGAGTAGAGGAGACGCAAATAAGTCACTTTTAGAACTCCTTCTGTAAAAGCATCACCACGCCAGTCTTAACCCAACTTACTTATTCCTGACTCAACTGTTGTCTTTGGCGTCTGTGGATGGCCTAGAATAAGAAGGTTGTCAAGAATCGCGATATCTGCTGACATGGCTGTTCCTAAGAAGAAAACTTCCAAATCAAAACGAGATAAACGTCGAGCTACCTGGAGGCATAAAGCCGTCGTTGAAGCTCAGAAAGCCCTATCTCTGGGCAAGTCAATTTTGACTGGACGTTCTACATTTGTTTATCCAACTGCTGAAGAAGAGGAAGAAGAATCATAATTTCTCAGTCAGGAAAAGCATGAACAGCACCGATAGATTTGATTGCCAAGCTCAACAATCAAAGTTCCCATCGCTAGATAAATGCTTTTTCTTAGCTTTCCTGATTGCATTATGAATCATAGACACTCTACATAAGCTCATTAGATCGAAAAAAATTGGTAGTGAGTAATTGGAAATATCCATTACCCATTACCTATCATTCAAGAGTTCATATAAAGAGTAAAACATCTGATACTGTTGGCAACTCAGCAAAAAAGCTTGTAAACATCTTGAGAAAACTTATTTTTCTCTAACTATGCTAGGAAAATTTTTTCAGAAACCAGGCAAAGAAGAAGGCGAACGCGTTCCTCCTGGTCAACACTTAGCTAAAGGTTTTCCCGTATTAACTTACGGTGAAACTCCCCAAGTCAGCAGTGAGGAATGGGAGTTTCGAGTTTGGGGTTTAGCAAAATCTGCTACCTTTAGTTGGTCAGACTTTATGGCGCTTCCTCAACACGAATTCACAGCTGACTTCCACTGTGTAACGCGCTGGTCTAAACTTGATGTCAAATGGACTGGCATTAAAGTTACAGATTTCATGGGTTTGATTGAATTAGACCCGAAAGTAGCCCACGTTATGGAACACTGCTATGGCGGCTACACTACAAATATTTCTGTAGAAGATTTTCTGCGCGAAGAAAACTTCTTTGCTTTTAAAGTCTTTGGTGAAGACCTTCCATCTGAACACGGAGGGCCAATGCGGCTAGTTGTACCCCACCTCTACGCTTGGAAAAGTGCTAAGTGGATTAATGGTTTGGAATTTTTAGCTGGTGAAGAACTTGGTTTTTGGGAGCGCAATGGCTACCATCGGCGTGGTGAACCTTGGGCTGAGGAGCGTTACAGCAACGCTTTTGGGATTTAATAGTTCAGAAGGGAATAGGTTACAGTCAAGAAAAACTGTACCCTATCACCTGTACCCTTTAACCTTTTTAACCTAGAAGTTTCTTTATGAGCGGCAATTTGCCCTGATATGGAGCATATCGCCATTTTAAATCCAGCCAGAAGGAGTTTTGCAATACACTTTTCTTATGGGAAAAGGTGTCAAAACTAGCTTTGCCGTGATAGTTGCCAATACCGCTATCTCCCACTCCACCAAATGGTAAAGACGAGACACCAACCTGCATCACTGTATCGTTAATACAGACTCCACCAGAGGAAGTTTCCTGTAAAACTCGCTTTTGCAGGTTTTTGTCTTGAGAAAATAAGTATAACGCCAAAGGTTTGGGTCTAGAGTTAATTAAGGCGATCGCTTCTGCAATGTCAGTATATTCAATGATGGGTAAAATGGGCCCAAAGATTTCTTCCTGCATGACAGAATCTTCTAGTGAGACATTATCAATAAGTGTTGGGGCGATATAACGCTCTGAAGGTTGATTTTCTCCGCCGATGACAACTTTTCCATCTTTGAGAAAACTCACCAACCTTTCAAAGTGTTTTTGACTGATAATCCGGGCATAATCAGGACTGTTTACAGGATTATCACCATAAAATTCTTTTAAAGATTTTTCCAGACCATCTATTAAATCTTTCTTGATTGTTTTATTAACTAAAAGATAGTCGGGAGCGATACAAGTTTGTCCAGCATTAATGAATTTGCCCCAAGTAATTCGTCTGACAGTGTGTTCCAGATTAATGTGAGTATCTACAATACAAGGACTTTTGCCACCCAATTCTAAAGTCACTGGTGTGAGATATTTTGCTGCTGCTGCCATGATGATTTTGCCGACAGCTGTGCCACCAGTAAAAAAGATATGGTCAAACTTTTCTGCAAGTAGTTTTTGACTTGCTTCTACGCCTCCTTCTACTACTGCAAGATAAGCAGGGTCAAAATGTTTGGCAATAATCTTAGCAATGACATCAGACGTATGAGAAGCAATTTCTGAAGGTTTGATAATTGCACAATTTCCGGCTGCGATCGCACCTATTAAAGGTGAGATAATTAACTGAAATGGATAGTTCCAAGGCCCAATAATTAAGACAACCCCTAACGGTTCTGGATAAATTTTCGCTGAGTATGAAAAAAAATCCCAGGAAACCGCTGCTTTTTGGGGTTTACTCCAGTTTTGAAGATGTTTGATGGCGTAATCAATATCCTTAATTACGCTGATTTCTGTCAGGTAAGTTTCTACTTCTGGTTTATGTAAATCCGCTTTTAATGCCTCGACTATTGACTGTTCATGCTCAATGATTGCTTGCTTAAGAGTTGTTAGTTGTTCAATGCGAAAATTTACATCTTTAGTTTTACCCGTTTGAAAAAAATCTCGCTGAGTCTCGATAATATTGCCAATGTTAGATAATTCAGTGGTAATCATTGTTTTGTCCTATTAAAAACTATTTAATACTATTATTTCAGCATATTTGATTCGTCACTTTTTAGCATTTTATTTCATAATTTAAATTTTTACTTTAAGTTTTCGGTAGATAGTAGTAAGGTTATAAATTATGAATTCCCAGGATAAAAACTCTAAAATTCATAATTTATAATTACTAGTTTTATCATGCCTTGATGGGTAGAAACACAATAAATACACTACCTTTGCCCAACTCGGAATTAAGCAGAATAATGCCTTGATGTGCCTCGACAATTCGACGAGCAAGGTACAATCCTAAGCCACTACCAGAACTTTTATGGCTGCCTTGGCGAAATCGTTCAAATATAGTGGCTTGTTCTTCAGCGGGAATACCTGGGCCAGTATCCGCTATCTCAATTCTAATGTAGTCAACGGAATTGGATTTTTCAGAGAACTGAGATTGATTGCTTTTATCGAACTGGCGTTGAGAAGTAAAACGAATAGTAATAGACCCAGAGTTGGTAAATTTGATCGCATTGCCTATGAGGTTGGTAAATAAACGATGCAATTCTAAGCGATCGCCCATGACCGTGTTTGATTCTTCGGTAAAATCCACACTTAGCGACAGTGCTTTGTCTTGAGCTAAGGGTGATAATTCTCCAGTTACCTCTTCTAGCAATTGGCCCAGATTAACTGGTTGAAACGCTAAACTTTTGCGACCTGCTTCAAAACGATAAACTTCCAATAAGGTATTGACCATAGAAAGCAGGTTGATATTGCTACGGGCCATGATGGCGATTACTTCCTGCATTTGCGTTGATAATGTTCCCAACGCGCCTTGCTGAAATAGCATTAACATGCGGTCAGCGGCTACTAATGGAGTGCGTAAGTCGTGGGTAAGGCGGGAGACAAAATCTTCTCGCTGACGGGCAATTTCATCACGTTCATCCATACTATGCTTCAAACGCAGGAGCGATCGCACTCTTGCCAGCAATTCATCTACTGTTACAGGTTTGCGGATAAAATCATCAGCCCCCAAGTCTAATCCGTGGGCGACGTTGGGCGTATCGTGGGCAGTGATCAGCAATATGGGGATATATTGCGGCAATTTCATCTCACCACGAATGTGCTTGGTGACTTCATACCCGTCCATACCTGGCATCATCAGATCCAGCAGAACTAAGTCACAAGGAGAAGCTTTCAATTCTGCCAAGGCTGAAATACCATTTTCTGCGGTGCTAACTGTGTAACCTTCCTCCTCCAAAATAGTTTTGATCAAAAACACGTTATCAGGAGAGTCATCGACAACTAGAATTTTGTCAGAGCGAGAAGATTGTGAAGTCATATAGATGCAAGGTATGGGGTAAAAGTAAATTTTTAGAGTAGTTGCTTTATTGGTATAGTTTTACTAGATATTACCTTTAGATATATTTTTTCAAAAAAAAATTGTTTATCTAACAAATTTATACAAATTGACTTTCAAAACAACTTTACTTACCTTTTTTAGATATAGCCACAAGCTAATTAAATTATGGCTCGTAAACTTCTAGAACTGAATACAGAGGATGGCGGCACAATTTTGGTAGCAGTTGAACTGCCAGATGCATCAGTGGGTCGTGTATCGCCCACTGGTGAGTTACCTATAGAGAAAGTAGAGGCTAACTTCGATGCAGTTAAGGATTTGATTGTTCGCGGGTGTCGCCCAATTACAAAGGCGTTTCGTACCTTGCAGCAAGAATCGCAACCTGTAAGCGGAGAAGTTGAGTTTGGCGTAAATTTTACCGCCAAAGGCTCGGTTTATGTGGTCGAATCCACTGGGCAGGCATCACTGAAGGTGAAAATAACTTGGAAACTGGCACTCGAAGAAAACAAGTAATAAATTTTCATGAATTGGGAATTAGTTAAAGCTTGTACCGTAGCGATCGCTACTCCAGAAGGTTGCATCCAAGGCACGGGCTTTTTTATCTCACCCAATGGACATTTACTCACCTGCGCCCATGTAGTTGAGTCGGCAGGAGGCTGGGAAAAAGTCCGAGTCAATGGGCAAGGGGTTGAGTTGGTTTATTTAGGCGATCGCACCCGCGATGATTTCGCCATATTGCAATTACCTGATTATCAAGGTGCTTCAGTTCCCTTAGCTGTTAATTTTCAGCCGATGGATCGATTTTTGTCTATTGGCTATGGGCGAACGGATTTTCCTCAAGGTGCTTCGATTGATGGCACGATCACTGATATGAATCCCCAATCTGAATTTAGCAACTTACCAATGTTGCGGTTGCGAGTCAAGGCGAATTCGCAACAAGTGCAAGGGGGTTATAGTGGTTCGCCCGTATTTGATGCGGAAACTCAACGAGTTATTGGCATAATTGCCGCTTATGACAATACAGAAGGCGCATTGGCTCTACCTCTGGTTACAGTGCAGCAAAAATGGTTAAATTTGTCAACATTCTTGGATATTAATCAGAATGTACCACTGTTGCCACCAAATAGCGACAGCGCCAGAGTTTTTATTAGCTATCGCAGTCAAGATCCAGACTTGAGCCTTGCCCAGTATTTTTATGAAGCAATCAAAGCTGCTGGACATGAAGTATTTATGGCGGGTGAGAGTATTCGCTTGGGGGAAAACTGGCCCCAGCGCATCGATACAGAATTAGAACGGTGTGATTACTTTCTGCTGCTGTTATCTCCACAATCAGCAACCAGTGAGATGGTTACAGAAGAAGTAAGAAGGGCAAAGCAGTTACAAGATTTGCGTCCTGAGCATAAACCAGTAATTTTGCCCATTCGTGTCAATTTTCCTTTAAGTTCACCACTAAATTATGATTTACGGGGTTATTTAAGTCAGATTCAGCAGCGAGAGTGGAAATCGCCTGCCGATACTCAGAGGATTTTGCAAGAAATTTTGTCATTGTTGACGGAAGATGGTGGAAGCAGCGCAAATCGTGCTGCTATAGAAGAATTACCAGCTGTAGCACCTGCTTGGGAAACTCAGGAAAGTCCGCCTCTACCAATTGCAGAACCAGAATTGCCAGAAGGACAAGTAGATTTAGTTTCGGAATTTTATATTGAACGTTCCCCTATCGAATCTCGCTGCTACGAGGCAATTTTGAAGCCAGGATCTTTGATTCGGATCAAAGCGCCCCGGCAAATGGGTAAAACCTCACTCATGGCGCGGATTCTTCATCAAGCATCGCAACAAGATTATCTAAGCGTGCCTTTGAGCTTTCAATTGGCAGATGGAAAGGTTTTTGCAGATTTGGATAAGTTCCTTCAGTGGTTTTGTGCCAGTGTAGGACGGAGGTTGAGGCTACCCAACAAGTTAGCAGATTACTGGGATGTGATTTTTGGCAGTAAGGACAATTGCACCGCTTATTTTGAGGAGTATCTCTTGCCAGAAATCAACCAACCCCTAGCATTGGGATTGGATGAAGTTGATCGTATATTTCAATATCCCGAAATTGCCGCAGACTTTTTTGGGCTGTTACGCGCTTGGCATGAAGATGCTAAAAACCGCGAGATTTGGAAAAAACTGCGGTTAGTTGTGGTGCATTCCACAGAAGTTTATATTCCGATGAATATAAATCAATCGCCGTTTAATGTAGGTTTGCCGATTGAGTTACCAGAGTTTAACGCCCAACAGGTTCTTAATTTGGCACGAAGGCATGGACTCAATTGGAGTTTTACCCAAGTTGAACAATTAATGGCAATGGTAGGAGGACATCCCTATCTTGTACGAGTGGCACTTTATCACATTGCAAGACACGATACTACGCTCAATCTACTTTTGCAAACAGCCCCTACAGAAGCTGGCCCTTATAGCGACCATTTACGTCGGCATTTGTGGAATTTAGAACAGCGTCCAGAATTAGCTGCTGCTATCAAAAAGGTAGTTGCCAATACTAGCCCTGTTCGCTTGGATTCGATACAATGCTTTAAATTACTCAGCATGGGTTTATTACAACAGCAAGGAAATGATGTAACACCACGTTGTAATTTGTATCGTCAATATTTCCGCGATCGCTTGAGAGTTAGCTGATGAACATAGAACAAAACCCAGCTTATGAATATCAAGTTGGTGGCAGTTTACCAGTTGATGCCCCTAGTTATGTAAAGCGTGAGGCAGACCAAGATTTGTATGAGGGATTGAAGGCTGGGGAATTTTGTTATGTTTTGAACTCCAGGCAGATGGGCAAGTCTAGCTTGCGAGTACAAACAATGCAACGGCTACAAAAGGAAGATATAGCCTGTGCTGCAATTGATTTAATGAAAATTGGTAGCCAGAATCTTACACCAGAGCAATGGTATACAGGTGTAGCGCGTAGTTTAGTGAGTAGTTTCCAGCTTTCAGGAAAGTTTAATTTACGGAGTTGGTGGCGCGATCAGGATCATCTTTCTCCCGTACAGCGATTGAGTGAATTTATCGAAGAAGTTCTGCTAGTTGAAATTTCTCAATCTATAGTCATTTTTGTAGATGAAATAGATAGCGTTCTTAGCTTAAATTTTTCTAGTGACGATTTTTTTGCTTTAATCAGAGACTGTTATAACCAGCGTGCTGATAAGCCCGAATATAAGCGCCTCACTTTCACATTGCTGGGGGTAGCTACTCCGTCAGATTTAATTAAAGATAAGAGCCGCACGCCGTTTAATGTTGGTCGAGCGATTGAACTCAAAGGTTTTCAGTTGCATGAAGTTCAACCTTTAGCTCAAGGATTAGTGGGGAAAGTTAGCAATCTCCAAGCACTGCTGCAAGAGGTTTTGGCTTGGACGGGTGGACAACCATTTCTTACCCAAAAACTTTGTAAACTCATTCCTGCTGGTATAGAAGTTGAGGGAGTTGAAGAATTGGTGCGATCGCACCTGATTGAAAATTGGGAATCGCAGGATGAACCGGAGCATTTAAGGACGATACGCGATCGGATTTTCCGAGATGAGCAACATACAGGTAGATTACTAGGACTTTATCAGCAAATTTTACTCATAGGAGAAATTGCAGCTTATGAGACTTCTGAACAAATGGAATTGCGACTATCTGGCTTAGTGATTAAGCAGGAGGGAAAGTTAAGGCTTTATAACCATATCTATGAAGCCATTTTTGATCAAAATTGGGTTAAGAAAGCTTTAGCCCAGCTACGTCCCTATGGGCAATCGATTATAGCCTGGTTAGATTCTAATTGCCGAGATGAATCACATTTGTTGCGCGGTAAAGTATTGCACGATGCACAAACCTGGGCATCAGGTAAAAGCTTGAGCGATCAAGATTATCAATTTTTAGCTGCTAGCCAAGAACTGGATAAACAAAACTTTAAATTCGCTTTAGAGGCTGAAAGACAAGCAAAGAAAATCTTGGCTGAAGCACAAAGAAAAGCAGAATTAGCCTTACAGGAAGAAAAAAAGGCTAATCAACGATTAGCTGAAACGCAAAATAAAATCAAGCATACTATTCGTATAGGGTTTGCTGGACTAGCCCTCATCTCATGTATTGGAATACCAGTAGGTATACGGGCAGTACATTCAAGTATAGCTCTGGAAAATTTACAGCAAACCCTTAATGTTGCATATTTAGATATAGATAATGCTAGTAAACAGTGGAAAAAATTAGAAAAAGATAAACAAGATATACAGGTAAAGCTCCAAGAAGCTACCAGATCATTGATATCTGTACAGAAAAAACTGAATGACGAAAAGCAACAAGCTAATAAGCAAATTCGAGAGTTTAGTAAAAAAGAAAAAGAGAGACGCTTGGCATCTGAGCGTGTGCGAAACTATCTAGAAGTTACTACAAAACAACTAGGCACCGTCAAGAAACAAATAGAACTATTACAATCTCAAAAAGCAAAAACAGATTATAAACTGAAGAATATGGTAGAATTGCTAGAATTGACTAGTCGTATTCCTCAGTCAAATAATGATATTAATAGTCTAAAACCGCCTGTCGAATCAGAAATATCGGACAAATTATTAGAAAGCCTACGTACCAGTAAAAACATTCCATCTTTGATGACTTATCAACTGGGAAAAAAAAATGTTAAGCGTTACTTAGTTAGTGTTACAGATGATAGTTCTGCTGTTTTAGAAGAAGTTGAAAAGATACAGCCAGGAGCCTTTAGATGGCAATATAGCGGCAATAATTATGTGATATATGCAGGAATATTCGATAATGAATATGATGTTCAGAAGAGGGTTAGGCAATTAGAATTACGAAAAATTAGTGCGGAAATAATTACTATTATTCCTGGGAAAGAACCTAATAAATTATCAGATAGTATCATTAGAAAAGGTGATCGAGGAGAAGCCGTAATAACACTTCAAAAACAGTTGAGAATAATAGGATTTTATGATAGTGTAGAAACTGGTATATTTGGTTCAATTACCGAAGAAGCTGTGCGGAAATTTCAGGAAGTAAACGCTCTACCAGTTAACGGTATAGTTGGAACTTTAATGCAACATAAATTACAGAAATTGGGACTTTTGAAAGGAGAGTTCATCATAACAGGTAGAGGGAGGACTAGAGGGGGTGCTAGAGGGGGTAATATTCATATTGATGCTAATGTTAATGCTAATTTGGTTCCGATAAATACTGGAGATACAGGATATAGAGGTAATGGAGGTGATATTAGTATATCAACCCAGGATTTGAAAATTAATAAAAATAGTAATTCTAGGATTATTGAATTACAAATATGGCTGAAAAAGAGAGGCTTGTATACTGGTCTTATACACGGTACTTTTGATTATAAAACAAGGGCAGCAATTAAACAAGCTCAGGAATTTTATAGTATTGAAGATATTGATATTCGCCACATATCAACTCAAGGAAATCCTTAAACCTTTACTCTAATCTTTAAGAGTAATATCTGGCAACAAGCCGCTCGATGCCTACACGCATTTTCCAGAGTTGAGGTTATCTAAAACTTGCTGAAATTCTGCTGTGGAAGGAATTGCGATCGCACTTTTGAAAAGCATTTTGAGTACAGATGGTTCTTCTATCTCATTGATAACTTCGACAATGGAGCTTGGCACTTCTCCAAATCGCGTTTCTAGGACTGTAATGATGCTTTCTCTCGCATTTTCAACAATTCCTTCTTCTTTTGCTAGCCTTTCAATACTAGTTACGTACCGCATTCTATCTGCCTCCTCGTAACTTCTTACTTCTGTTTTAAAACTAAGTGCCAACTCTTTTGGCAAAACCATTATCCAGTCGATAAACCGAAATAATTCCCGAATATCTTCCCGGCTATATCCCCGTTCATACAGCCGTCTGACTAGGCTTAGTTTCCACTGTAGCCGATTTTCTGGGTTTCGTTGCGTTGCCTTGGTCTTGAGATGCGCCATCACAATTACACCAAATGGATTGGTTGTTTGCTCTAGGGTTTCCCACCCTTGCTCATAGTCCAACAGTTTCGCCACAGGAAACTCTAAGCTTTTATGACGGTCAAACAAGCGGTAATTATATGTGTACATCCGTTCGGCAAATTGGCTGTCATATTGCCCTTGGACTTCCACATGAACCAATACCCAAGCTTCCTCTCCATCCAGTAGCCAAACTTTTGCGACTTTATCGACCAAACGCCGCCCAATTTCTGCGTCTGGTTCTAGTTGTTGCAGTTCTGTGTCCAGAAATTCATAAGGTCGCGTCCAGTCAATTTCGGCATAAGCTTGGGTGAAAAAGAATTCTAAAAAGCGGGGAAAATATAGCTCGATGACTTCTTTCCAAGGACTATCGTAATCAGTAACTTGCTCGGTCATGAATTAAAACAAAAAGTACCTCTGTGCCATTGGTAAAACTGTCGCAGGTTCACAAATCAGCAACTCTCCATCTGCCCTAACTTGGTATGTTTCTGGATCTACTTCAATGTGGGGTAGTGCATCATTCAACTTCATATCCCGCTTACTCAATTGGCGTGTTCCAGAAACGGCAACTGCTGCCTTTTGTAAACCTAGCTGGCTGGGAATTTCTTTCTCTAAAGCTGTTTGCGAAACAAAAGTTAATGATGTGGCATGACGTGCCCCTGCAAAACTACCAAACATCGGTCGCATATACACTGGTTGCGGTGTGGGAATACTGGCGTTAGCATCGCCCATTTGCGACCATGCAATCATCCCGCCTTTAATCACTATCTCTGGTTTCACGCCAAAAAATGCAGGACGCCACAAACATAAATCTGCTAATTTTCCTTCTTCCACTGAACCCACATATTCAGCAATTCCGTGAGCGATCGCAGGGTTAATCGTATACTTAGCAACATATCTTTTTGCTCTAAAGTTGTCTGCTTGTTGCTCACTTCCCTGTGGGTTAATAGTTCCCCGTTGCACCTTCATTTTGTGAGATGTCTGCCAGGTGCGAATTATCACTTCGCCTACCCTTCCCATTGCCTGAGAGTCGGAAGAAATCATGCTAAATGCGCCTAAGTCGTGCAAAATATCCTCAGCAGCAATGGTTTCCCGGCGAATGCGAGATTCGGCAAAAGCGACATCTTCAGCGATCGCTGGGTCAAGGTGATGACATACCATCAACATATCCAGGTGTTCATCTAAGGTGTTGAGGGTGTAAGGACGTGTCGGGTTGGTGGAAGATGGTAGAACGTTGGCTTGGCTGCAAACTTTGATGATATCTGGTGCGTGTCCGCCGCCTGCGCCTTCGGTGTGGTAAGTGTGGATGGTACGATTTTTAAAAGCAGCGATCGTATCTTCGACAAATCCAGCTTCGTTCAGCGTATCAGTATGAATCGCTACTTGCACATCATATTCCTCGGCAACACTAAGGCAAGTATCAATTGCTGCGGGCGTGGTTCCCCAGTCTTCATGAAGTTTTAACCCCATTGCACCGGCGGTTACTTGTTCTACAAGTCCTTGGGGTTGACTGGCGTTACCTTTGCCCAAAAATCCTAAGTTGACGGGAAAAGCATCAGCAGCTTGCAGCATTCGGTAAATATTCCAAGGGCCGGGGGTGCAGGTAGTGGCGTTTGTGCCTGTGGCGGGGCCAGTACCACCGCCGATCATGGTGGTAATACCGGAAGCGATCGCAACTTCAATTTGTTGGGGACAAATAAAATGAATATGGGCATCAATACCACCAGCAGTGAGAATCATTCCTTCCCCTGCTAAGGCTTCAGTTCCGGGGCCAATAATAATATCTACATTGTTTTGAATATAAGGATTTCCGGCTTTACCAATTTTGAAAATCTTGCCATCTCTAATGCCAATATCTGCTTTGACAATACCCCACCAATCGAGAATTAAGGCATTAGTAATTACTAAATCTACAGCACCATCAGCGTTAGAAATAGGGGATTGTCCCATTCCGTCTCGGATGACTTTACCGCCGCCAAATTTCACTTCGTCGCCGTAGGTGGTGAAATCTTGTTCAACTTCAATAAATAATTCTGTATCTGCAAGTCGGATGCGATCGCCTACTGTTGGGCCGTAGGTTTCGGCGTAGGCGCGGCGATCCATTCTGTAACTCATATAAAATCCTTTTTTTTTAACGCAAAGGGACGCGGAGGGAAGCGCAGAGGTACGCGGAGAGTTTTTAGAGGTTTCCGTTTATTTTGGCGTTAAAGCCGTAGACTTGGCGAGTACCAACTAGGGGGATTAGAGTTATTTCTTTTTCGTCGCCTGGTTCAAAGCGAACTGCTGTTCCTGCGGGGATATCGAGACGCATTCCTTGCGCTTGTTCTCTGTCAAAGTTTAAGGCGGTGTTGACTTC
Organism: Nostoc sp. 'Peltigera membranacea cyanobiont' 210A; assembly: GCF_002246015.1. GTDB lineage: Bacteria > Cyanobacteriota > Cyanobacteriia > Cyanobacteriales > Nostocaceae > Nostoc. The sequence goes on along the minus strand of NZ_NOLJ01000002.1, from coordinate 840,728 downwards.
ATAAAAGTGATAGTGGGAACCGATTTGTATGGGGCGATCGCCTGTATTTGACACTTGTAATTTTATAGTTGGACGGCCAAAATTTAGTTCAATTTCACCTGCTGGTGTAATAATTTCGCCAGGAATCATAATAAATTAAAAATTAAAAAATTAACGAATTGGATTATGTACTGTTACTAATTTTGTGCCATCAGGAAAAGTAGCTTCTACCTGCACTTCATGCACCATTTCTGGTATCCCTTCCATGACATCATCCCGCGTCAATAGAGTTGTACCATAACTCATTAATTCAGCTACAGTTTGCCCATCCCTTGCACCTTCTAAAATGGCAGCAGAAATATACGCGATCGCTTCGGGATAATTCAGTTTTAAACCCCTTTCTTTACGTCTTTCTGCTAATAAAGCAGCTGTAAAAATTAATAGCTTATCTTTTTCCTGCGGCGTAAGTTGCATTCGTACTTCCTCCTCTGAGTTCTCCGCGCCTCTGCGGTTCGTTTAAAGCTGCCACACTCTTGGTATACAATTACCACAATTCAAAAAAGAAACTCGTAGCAGCTGCCAAACATTAATAAACCAGTTTCTCACCTCAGATGTAGAAGCACCGCGATATCGGCACAATAATCCATGTTGTAACCGACTAACACCCGCTTCCCCTTCCCCATTCCATAAATTTCGCGTTTTTTCGACGATTTCTGCCGAAACTGCACCGCCAACCCAAACTAGATTACCTACTATTGGTTTTCCAGCCAAACCGTGGGGACTGTGAAAAGTTTCTTCGCTACCCCGTAACCATTGCCGATCAATCCATAAAGGAACGCCTTGCTGCCAAATTTCGGTGTGCGATCGCCATTCTCCTTGCAAGAATTTTTCTCCTCTAGCACTGCGACCAAATCGGGTAATTTCCCAGCCTAACCAACTGCCCCCGGTTGCTAATTCTACCCGTAAATCTTGCCGATAAATCGCGTCGTTAAATAAAATTGTCTCTTGCGGCAACCATTCTAAACAAGCACCAGCGTCAACTTGCATTTGGATGATTTGTCTAGCTTGTAAGCCATTGCTGCGGTATATCTTGCTTGCAGCAGCTGTAGTGATTAAGGCTTGGGTTTGGGGTTGGAGGTGGATGTTAGAGGATAAGCGATCGCCTCCCACCATTCCCCCAGCTGTATGTAAAATGACGCTATGACAAACCTTTTCCCCTTCTGGATAGAATGGGCGTTGTACCTTCAGGGGCGCTTGTTGGTGATTGTAAATTAATTGGGTTTTATCGTGGCGATCGGCATAGACTAAATTAAGTTTGCCATGCCAACCTTCTACTGCTTGTGAGTTGGAGATCATTTAATTAATTGCTTCACCAAGATGTACGCTAGTGGAATAAACTAGGTACACAAAACCACTTTCATCACGAAAGCGCTGATATAATTCCTGAAAACTATCAAGAAGTTTTTTGTATGCCAAGCCTTCATTAGGTAGATAAGAAACACTTGTTGCTCTACCAATCAGTCCAGTTAAATCTAACTGTTGTCTATAAGTAAAAGTATATTCGCGGATGTTGATAAAATGGGGAGTTGCTAACAGTGGCTCTACTGACTGCATTCTAGATTCTGCTGGGTGATTATTAGATGCTTCGCGGACTATGCGGCTATATTCTGTAGTGAATGCATCTTCTTGATCGCGGTTATTCCACACCACAGCCAAACGTGCTGATGGTTTTAAAATGCGGTGGAATTCCAATAAAGTTGGTTCGGGATTGAACCAGTGGAAAGCTTGAAAACAAGTAACTAAATCAACTGAATTATCAGGTAGTTGGGTAACTTCTGCTGTTCCATCACGAAACTCTATCAAAGGATGTGGTTTAGCAGCTTCTCGCATCGCTGCATTTGGTTCTATGGCTATGACATTAACTCCGTGTTCAGCTAAAAGTCTTGAAGCAATTCCTGTACCTGCACCAATATCTGCTGCTACGAGTTGTGAATTTTCACTTAATCCTTCCAAGATAATATCAATTGCATCTGCGGGGTAGCTTGGTCGATATTTCACATAATCATCTGCTCTGTCAGAAAATCGGTTGAGTGGGTTTAAGGTATGTAAGGGGGTTGTTTCAGGATTAATTTGGCTCATGGGTTTTTATGTAAAAGTAGAAGTGCGTAGGCGTAGCCCGTCGTAGATATCACTGTAGTTAAAAAAAGCGATACGATAAGAATTAAATCGCTCCAAATAGTAACATCTACATACAATAATGGAAAGATTGCTAAACATCCACATTGAGAAATTACCTGAAGGCGTTTATTTAGCAACATCTGATGAGCTTCAAGGTTTAGTAGCTCAAGGATGGACTGTTGCTGAAACTTTAGAAATTGCTAGTGATGTAGCGATTAAATTAATGGAATTACAGTATGGTGATTGTAAATTACCTGGGTGAAATTTTGGCGATCAGCAGATACTAAGTTAAGTTTGCCATGTCAACTAGTAGAATTTTCTGATTCTAGCTGAAGGCTCATGCTTGTTTAACTGTAAAATTACCACTGCACTGCAATTGTTGAAGTAACTTGGAGTTTCCAGAACCAAAAATATATAGTACATCTTGGGCACGAGTCATAGCAACATAGAGTCTTCTACAAGTCAAAATATCACTTTCTGAATGTGGAGGTATACTAAACTCCCAGTCTTGAACCCAGAGTATTAAAACGACTTTAAATTCTAAACCCAACGCACCAAGCGTATTAATAATTTTAATACCAGAATTTTTAATATTATATTTTTTCTCAGACTCTCTATTTTCACTAACCCAATCTGTTTCAATTCCTAAATTTTGCAATTTTTGAATTAGAGATTTTAATAATGCCTTTTTTTGATCATCTGCCATTCTATATAAAATAGCAATATCATTTAGTACATAACCTAGTCTTGCTAAATCTTTAACTTCATTAATGACAGATTCTACTTCATAAATCTCTGATGTTTTAATATGTAGAATTGGATTTACACCATGACGTACAGCGTCTGTAGGCTTAACAATATCGAATGTTAAATTTTCTTCATCAATAACGTTACTAAATAAACTCCAGGCTGCTGCTAATATTTCCTGAGTATTTCTATAGTTTTTGTCAAGGTTTAATTTTTTGTTACTTGTCCGTCCAACTGCTTTGACTCCCACAGAATTCCAAGTAAAATTATTACGTTTATAAACGGATTGACGAGCATCTGCCACAATCATGAGATTGCCATGTTCTGGGTCTTTTAACGCAGCCACACAACATTTAAACCACATAGGATGAAATGTTTGTCCTTCATCAACTAAAACTGCGTCATATTTATGTTTTATCGGAGTATTTTCAAGTTGCTTTAGTAGTATTTCACCTAAAATCCCATCATAATATTCTGTAGTAAAACCTAAAGGTGCTGGGATTTTTCTTACAAGCGAACTTACCAAACCATAAAATGTAAACACCCCTATTTTGCTAGTGGAATTGTATTGATTGGAATATTCATACATTAAAGACTTGAGAGAAGCAGCAAGACTTCTGTTGAAACAAAGAATTAAGATTTTTTGATGAGGATTTTGTTTAACTAGTAATTTTGCATGAGATAGAAGTATTAAAGTTTTTCCTGATCCAGCTACACCATAAATTATTCTATGTCCATCACCAATAGCTCTAACTATACATTCTTGACGATGATCTAACGTTTTAAATACATAAATTTCATTTTTTAATTCAATGCAATTAGGAACAGTGTGGAGAGATGCTGGTACAAGCTTAATAGCTATTTCTGGAAAAATAATAGCTTTTATAGTGTCAATTTGCTCATGGGTAAGACGAGGGAAAGTAAAAGTATTGGTAAATATTTTTATTAATCTATTTACTAATTCATCACTACTACTAATACTCTGACTATAAGATAATTCATTACGGTATATAATTTGTGATGGAGATAATAATTTATCAATATTTTTCGCCTGTGCTTGCTCTGCGGTAATATTAGAAAAAAATAGATTATAGTTACAAGGGAATGCTAATTTCTGTTGATTATCTCCATTAAGGTGAGTGAGTATGTGATATTTTTGTAATTTCACTAATAATTTATCTATCAACTCTTGATATGGATTTGTCCATACTGACAAAGTATCCTGTTCCTCGTTTATCTCTATAGAACGCTTACGGGTTCGTCTTCCCGAAATATCTAGGTATGACGGAGAATTTTTTAATTCTATTTTTTTATTTTTTTCTGGAGAATTAAGTAATTTAATTTTGTTAATATCAGTAGCGTTAATTTGCGATGGATACCAAGTAATAACTTGAATTATCAATAGTCCAAAATTAGGTGCAATAATCAGGAAATCAATATAATTACTTTCAACGACTTGCTTATACCAAACTAAAAAGTCATCTGGCAATTTTTCACGAAGTATTTTATATAAAATTTGTTCGCCTTGACTAGCAGATGATGATATAGATTCGGGAACCATTAAAGCCATAGTTTAATACCTATCTTATTTTTCTTCTTTCTGCTGCTCTACCCAAGCTACCAAATCAGCAATTTCGGAAAAATCAAGCAACTCTTCTCCCAACTTCTCTAACTGTTCAGCAGATAAATTCCGAATCTGCTCAACTAATGATTCATCAATATCACCAAAACGCCGTTTAATTAGACGACTTATTAATTTAAACGCTTCCTTTTGAACGATATCTTGATAAATTACAGACTCTTTCATATTATCTGCAAAAATTTTAGTTCCTCTCCTGCTGCTCTAACCAAACTACCAAATCAGCAACTTTGGAAAAATCAAGCAGTTCCTCTCCCAAATTTTCTAACTGTTCAGCAGATAAATTCCGAACCTGCTCAACTAATGATCCATCAATATCACCAAAGCGCCGTTTAAGCTGACGACTAATCAATTTAAATGCTTCCTTTTGAACGATATCTTGATAAATTACAGATTCTTTCATAATATCCTCCCGCAAAAATTGCCGAACCAAATCCTTATCAAACCGCAAACCCGCCAGAATTTCTACACAACCCGCGATATTTTGTCGCTCCTCCCTATCTGGAATTGTAGCGACTTGTTCAGCCACTTGTGCCAGTAAAGTTTGCGGCGAGTCAGTTCGCGTCAAACTTGCTAAAGGTAACAGCGCCGGATTAACTAAAAATAGTGTTGAATCTTGCTCCCAAAGACGAACAACCTGATATTGGTGAATCGTCGTGTTGTCCCGATATTCTTCAGTAAAAGCCATTTCGTTAGTAGTTTCCTGCAAAAATATTAGTATTTGCACTACAGGACAACGATATTGGCGCTTCAACCTCACAGAATAATCGAGCATTCGGAAATTAAGCGCCGGATTAGATTTCGCCAAAGTTTGAAATTCAATGTGCAAAATTTGGTTAGCTGCTTGCAAAAATGTCACAGAATCCGCGCGAATTGGTTCAAGCGTGAGTTCCGTTTTTAAGACTTCAATTTCTTGCACCTCTATCCCAAGTAACCAACGCACAAACTCGGCTGGGTACTGTTCAGCTAAATATTTACAAGCGTTGTCGTAACTCACCGTCTTCCTCTTCTTTTGACACAAAAAAACAGCCGCCTCCACAAGGGAAGCAGCTGTTGTACAAACTATGTAACTACAAAGTATTAGTAATCGAAGTCACCGCCGCCAGCACCAGCGCCAGCAGGAGCACCATCCTTAGGCTCAGGCTTGTCAACTATAATACATTCGGTTGTCAACACCATACCAGCGATGGAAGCAGCGTTTTGCAGAGCAGAACGAGTCACTTTCGCAGGGTCAACAATACCAGCCTCTAACAAATCGACGAATTCGTTTGTCGCAGCGTTGTAGCCAACGTTGAATTCTTTCTCTTTCACGCGTTCAGCGATCACAGCACCATTCTGACCGGCGTTTTCAGCAATCCGCTTCAGAGGTGCAGGTAAGGCACGAACGACAATCAACGCACCAATCAACTCTTCATCTTTAAGATTGCTCTTTGCCCAAACTTCCAATTCAGGAGCAAGGTGAGCCAGAGTTGTACCACCGCCAGGAACAATACCTTCTTCCACAGCAGCTTTGGTAGCATTGATAGCGTCTTCTAGGCGCAACTTCTTGTCTTTCATTTCGGTTTCGGTCGCTGCACCAACTTTCACTACAGCGACACCACCAGAGAGTTTAGCAAGACGCTCTTGTAATTTCTCTTTGTCGTAAGAAGATTCGGTTTCATCGATTTGACGACGAATCTGTTCTACACGAGCCTTAACAGCAGCTTCGTTACCTTCGGCAACAATTGTAGTGCTGTCCTTGGTAATGGTGATCCGGCGAGCTTTACCCAGGCTATCCAGCTTGGTGTTATCTAGCTTCAAACCAGCATCTTCGGTAATTAATTGACCACCAGTTAAAACAGCGATGTCTTCTAGTAGTGCTTTGCGGCGATCGCCAAAGCCAGGAGCCTTAACAGCAGCCACATTGAGTACACCGCGCAAACGGTTTACTACCAAGGTTGCCAAAGCTTCTTTTTCAATATCTTCGGCGATAATCACCAAAGGACGACCAGCACGAGCTACTTGCTCTAACACTGGTACGAGGTCTTGTACCAAAGCGATTTTCTTATCGGTCAGCAGTATGAAAGGCTCATCAAAAACTGCTTCCATCCGCTCAGGGTCGGTAGCGAAATAAGGAGAGATGTAGCCTTTGTCAAAGCGCATCCCTTCAGTGATTTCCAACTCGGTGAACATAGATTTCCCTTCTTCTAGGGAAATTACGCCTTCCTTACCCACCTTGTCCATTGCTTGGGCAATCATCTGACCAACTTCTTCGTCATTACCAGCCGAGATCGCACCAACTTGGGCAATGGCTTTGGAATCTTCCACTGGACGGGCGTGTTCTTTGATTTTTTCTACCAAGAAGGCAGTAGCTTTGTCAATACCGCGCTTGAGCGAAATTGCATTAGCACCAGCTGCAACGTTCCGCAAGCCTTCTTTGACGATCGCATGAGCTAAAACGGTAGCGGTGGTAGTACCATCGCCCGCAGCATCATTGGTCTTAGAAGCAGCTTGACGAATCAAAGCTACACCAGTGTTTTCAATATGATCTTCTAATTCGATTTCTTTGGCGATCGTTACACCGTCATTAACAATTTGCGGTGCGCCAAATTTCTTTTCTAGGACTACGTTACGACCTTTGGGACCAAGGGTAACAGCTACAGCCTCAGCCAGGATGTCAATGCCTCGTTCCAAGGCGCGACGGGCGTTTTCGTTGTAGATAATGCGCTTTGCCATAATTTCTTCTTAGTTGTCCTTTGTCATTTGTCTTTTGTTCTTCGTCATTTGTCATTTGTCCTTTGTCATTGGCTAATGACTAATGACCAATGACTAATGACTACTAGATAACAACTGCTAAAATATCTTTTTCAGAAAGCAGTACATATTCTTCAGTGCCGAGCTTGATGTCAGTACCAGCGTACTTAGAGTACAGCACCTTATCGCCGACTTTAATTTCCAATTCCTGACGGTTTCCATCGTCATTACGCTTGCCAGGACCAAGGGCCACTACTTCCCCTACTTGGGGCTTTTCCTTGGCGGTATCGGGCAAATACAGACCACCTGCGGTCTTTTCCTCAGAGGCGCTCACTTTTACGAAAACGCGATCGCCTAAAGGTTTAACTGTAGAAACGCTTAGAGATAAAGCTGCCATAATTATTTTCTCCAGTTTAGCACTCTCAACTCCTGAGTGCTAATTTACCGAAAAGTGGCGTCTAATGGCAAGAATCCCTTGAGTACGGGTTCCCGAACTAGAGGGTCATAGATGTACTTAAGTATAAATGCTTAATTATTTCTACTTTGCGGGTTTTGTTCCGTAAGTTACGAAGAGAGTAGGGAGTAGGGAGGTATGAGAATTCTTCTCCACTCCCCAGTCAACTTTATTTGCAAAGCTTGCAAATTGTTATAGAACTGTAATCAGGGAGCCACTCGATAAGTAACAATACAGTGACAGCGATCCAGTCCAGCCATCAAATCCCCAAAGCTACTAAGTCTCTGGAACATAAGACCCTGAGTAATTGTGTAGAAAGCTTAGGACTTACAAAAATTCAGCAATACATTTTTATTTGCGCTGACCAGGCAATTGCTGCCCAAAACGAGCTAGTCTGGAATTCTGGGATTACTTAAAAAAAGCGACTTAAAGAGTTAAAACTCAATAAACCGCAAGAAAGTTATCCTATTTGCGTCTATAAAACTAAAGCCAACTGCTTGCGTGTTTCTTGTTCTAGACCGATAATGGTGGTATACCCTGATGGTGTCTGGTATCGCCAAGCAAACCCGGAAGTTACCCTGCGGATCATCCGAGAACACTGAATCGGCAATAAGGTGGTAGAAGAATATGCGTTTTCAATCCATCTTTTGCCAGAAACTTCCCTAGTTTCTTGTGAACACCTCATAGAGGCTTAACAACTAAAGGATATGGTATAGCAGTAAGCTTTAAGAAAGTGCGGGTTGGTTTTGAGGTAGGGTCATCTTTAAGCCAATACTTACTTGTGAGTCCGAAAGATTATTATTTAATCAGTGTTTTTTACCCCGCCCCTTTCAAAGCGATATATAATAGCGCATTATAGATACTACTGCTATACGTATCCTTGCTGGACTTTTGCTATCGAGCTACTAGTCTATTGAAAGTGCTCGGCATTTTTGAGACTTCGAGACAGTAAAGGCAAGTTAAGTAGGAAAAAGGACAACATCTCGAATAACCCACCATAGAGGATAAATATTCAAGACTTTGATGGACCGAAGCGCGACAAGTGCCACTGCTATGAAAGAGCCCAGCATGAAAGATCACAAACGACTTCTATTGATTGATGATGACCCTAACCTCATCTTGCTGGTGAAGGATTACTTAGAATTCCGGGGATACGAAGTCATCACCGCCGAAAATGGACGTGAAGCTCTGGAAATTTTAGAGCAAGATGTTCCAGACATGATTATCTGCGACGTGATGATGCCGGAAATGGACGGATATACTTTTGTAGAACAAGTCCGGCAAAACGAACGCACCAGTTGGATTCCGGTTCTTTTCCTTTCAGCTAAGGGACAAAGTGCAGACCGAGTTAAGGGTCTGAATAAAGGTGCTGATGTTTATATGGTCAAACCCTTTGAACCAGAAGAACTCGTAGCGCAAGTTGAATCCTCGCTGAAACAAACTATCCGTTGGAAAGAACACCAAGCTAAAGGAGGAGAAAACGGTTCCCGCATCCAGGTTCCCTTCGATGTGCAATTAACCCCAACCGAACTGAAAGTAGTCCAGTTTGTCGCTAGGGGTTTAGCTAACCGGGAAATTGCTGAAGAACTAAATGTTAGTCAGCGCACAGTTGAAAGCCATGTGTCCAATATGTTGGGCAAAACCAATCTCCACAACCGCACTGAACTAGCGCGGTGGGCGATTGAAAATCAAATGGCTTAAACAAAGTTAAGAGTTAAAAGTTAGGAGTTACGAATTATGAATTTTTTAACTTCTAACTCCTAACTCCTAACTAAGATTTACCACCCATCTTCTTCAGGGCTGGATTGGTGCAAAACTTCTAAATCCAGTTCATCCAGGTAAGTTAGGGCGCTTTCAATCTGAGAAACAGTACCTCGCAGTTCCAGATCGAAGCAGCTATATTGTGGCACGTTTGCGCTTACCTGAGCATCAGCAATAATGACTATGACCCCATAGTGAGAAACCAGTCGTGAAATGACTGGTTCCTCATGTAAGTCTTTAGGAATGCGAACTTGGATACGAGTTTGGGTGCGTCTATTATCTAAAATATCAGTATTAGATTTTACTTCTTTATTTGGAATTACCATTCTAGCTTCCTACTCGACTTCTGGGATGGGGGGTTTCGCTTTGCACAATTCTTTTAACACTAGCGTCACTTATCCCACGCAGGCAAGCAAGAAAGTATTTGCCTTTGCAAACCATTAATCTAGATGTAGTAAATGTGAAGAATTGCTCATAATTCGGTAGTTATGAGGTTAATTGTTATCCTATAGTGATTTTCAAGCAGATTTAATATAGCCAATCTCTAGGGTTACAACAATTGTTGTAACCCTAATTTATTGTGTATGAAATTTAATACTGAAGTTAGAACTGCTATATATGTTACTTGGTCAAAGTTTTAGGGAACTCTATTAATAGAACCTTATAGGTTTAACCCTCTGTTTAGATATCAAGAAAAATCGATTCTTTAGGATATTTACTTCTGTGTAATGACCTATTGTATAAATCCCCATTGTCCAAAACCTGTTGACCCAGTTAATGCAAACAACCTTATTTGCCGTAACTGTGGGTCAGAAATACTGTTGCAAGGTTGCTATCGGGTAATCAAACAACTAGGACAAGGTGGCTTTGGTAACACTTTTGAAGTTGACGAGCGTGGGAAAACTAAAGTTTTAAAAGTGCTGACTGATAATAACCCAAAAGCCATTGAACTGTTTCAGCAGGAAGCAAGGGTTTTGAGTCAGCTAAACAGTGCGGGTATTCCCAAGGTAGAACCAGATGGTTATTTTACTGTTTTACCTAAAAATAGCTCTCTACCATTGCACTGTTTAGCAATGGAGAAAATTGAAGGCGTAAATTTAGAGCAGTGGATGGAATTTCGTAATTATCAACGTATTTCTGAAACTCAAGCTCTCAATTGGCTTAAACAACTTGTAGAAATTCTCGCTTTAGTACACGCTCATCAATATTTTCATCGTGATATTAAGCCTCAGAATATCATGCTGCGACCAAGTGGCCAGCTTGTCTTAATTGATTTTGGTGCAGTTCGACAAGTCACGACAACCATTTTGGCGGGAAATTCCCATACCAGAATTATTTCACAAGGCTATTCACCGCCAGAGCAACAAAACGGTTATTCGGTACAGCAGTCAGATTTTTTTGCATTGGGACGGACTTTTATTTTTCTGCTTACAGGTAAGGAACCCCAGGATAAAGAAATTTATGACCCTCTGACTAATGAGTTGCATTGGCGAAAATCTGCACTCAATATTTCTCCACTTTTGGCAGATTTAATCGACCATTTGATGGCTCCTACTGCAAATCAGCGTCCTCAAAATACACAAGTGATTTTGCAGAAATTGAGCGAAATTGAAAAAGCGTTACAAATGCCTAGAATACTATGGCAAAAAACGGCAATTCAATCAAGCAATGGGTTTAAATCTGTTGCGTCATCTAGTTCTGTTGCTACTGTATCAGTCGGTAGAGCTAAATCAGTCAATGCGTCTTCTAGCCAGACTCAGAAAAACCAAAAACTTTGGCAAGTTCTCATCGGTTTAGGGCTGGGATGTTTTGCTGTTGCTATTGCGGCTATTAATCAACCAAACGCCAAAAATCCGGTTTCTGTTTCTCCTGTAGAAAATGTTCCGGTAGCTATTCCTAGTCCAGTTACCCAAATTCCTGAAATCCCATTAACTGTTAAATCTCAACCTACAATAAGTCCTTTAACTTTGCCTACATCTGACAAAGTAGAAACCGAACAAGCTCAAATAGAGGAGATAGAAAAACAAAAACTTCAAGCTGCTTTAAAAACGGAGGAAGAGAGACAAGCAGCTATTAGAAAAGAAGCTGCTGTTAGAACAGCAAGAGAGCAGTTAGAAGCTGTGATAAGGGAAAAAAGAGAGATGAGGAAAAGAAGAGAGCAGTTAAATGCTGATATAAGGGCAAGGGCTTTAATAACACAAAAAAGGCAACAAGCCGATAAACAGCAACAGACAAAAATTAGCCTTGAAAAAGCTAAACAAGTTTATTTGCAAATTAAGGCTCAACCAAAAACAACTATAACAACCTCAAATAAACGGCAAGTACCGCCTAAGCAAAAAGTTACAACAGAACGGCCAAACAATGCAGTAAATACAAATAATGATGGGGCTAATATCCCTAATCCTTGGGAATCTACATATCCAATTCCTAAAACTTCTGATGAATTAGAACAAGTAATAAGAGAGGGAAATCAATGAGAAATTTCACAGTTAAAAGCTTAATAACTTTGCTAATAACTAGCTCGGCTTTGTTGTTAACACCAATGAAAAGTGATGCACAGGTAAATATGACTAGACTAGCTCAGGTGGCGAAAAGCTGCCAAGAAGATATGTTTTCTTCTAACTATTACAAGCGAATGGGATTTGATACAAATAGTATTAATCAATATCTGAGAAATTCCTATAATCAAGAGCGAGCAATCACAGATTGTATCAGTTCTCGATACCATTACTCCTTAGTAATGACTAAATATGCTTGGCTTGATTCAACAGGAGAAATACTCCCTGGATATCCTGGTTCTGTTCTTGTTGGATCTCTAGCAAATTACTTTGAGGGTATTTATCATACAACTTCTATTTTAGATTGTATTGCCAATCAAAATTTATCAAGTGAAAAATGCCCTTTAGTTGCAACTTTTATTGCTAACGGAACTGCTTTTAGAGGGGAATGGTTTTATCATTATACTGTTAACGTTTGTCCTTCTTGCGTTGTTGCCCATGATGAGTTATTAGGTTCAAAAAAAGAAATCTTTAAAGCTTTTGTTCAATGGTTTCTTACACTTGAAAAAACACAACGAAGAGAATTGATTTCTCTTTTAGGAGATGGCGATGAAGCTAGTAAATTGAGATTAGCAATAATCAGTGAATCTAAGGCAGCCGTAAAAAAATATTGGGAAGTACGCCAAGACATTCAAGAGCAGGAACAGGAGCGGCGTAGACAAGAAATACTTGGTAATTAGGTAGTGTTTAAAACAGTGATGTAGTAACATTAGGTTGGGTTTCCTTGCGTCAACCCAACACTAACAAATTTACTTTTAATAAACAATACCTGATACCCTTTCTTTAAGGCTGCCATGTATGACAATATATGTAAATTCATTGCCGAAAACTTTAAAGATGATTTAGCAACATGGTTACTAGGTTCACCGATTAAATTAACAGAACTTAGCCCGACTGAATTATCAAGCGAACCAATTCGCGCCGATTCATTAATTTTATTGCAATCTGATGATTTAGTTCTACATACCGAATTTCAAACCGATCCTGATGAAGATATTCCCTTTCGGATGTTAGATTATCGGGTTAGGGTTTATCGCCGCTTTCCTAACAAAGAAATGCGCCAAATAGTAATCTATTTGAGAAAAACAAGTTCAGAATTAGTCCATGAAAACAGTTTTAGATTAAATAACACTTACCATCAGTTTGAGGTAATACGCCTGTGGGAACAACCGACAGACAGGTTTATGAGCATTCCAGGGTTATTACCCTTTGCCGTGCTAAGTCAGACAAACGATCCTACAATGGTATTAACCCAAGTAGCCAAAGCAGTTGAAGCAATTAGCGATCGCCAACTACAAAGAAATATAGCTGCTGCCAGTGGCATTTTAGCAGGTCTGGTATTAAATAAAGATGTAATTAGCAAGATTTTAAGGAGTGAGATTATGCGCGAATCAGTCATTTATCAACAAATCCTAGAAGAAGGCGAAGCCAAAGGTGAAGCCAAAGGCAAAGCAGAAACAACAAGAAAGTTGGCTTTAAATTTGTTGCGAATTGGAATGAGTTTAGAGCAAATTGCTCAAGTTACTGAATTATCTATTGAGCAAATTCAAGTTTTACAAGAGGAAATGCAAAAATCTTAATTTTAACTAATCGCTTGATAAAATACGCAGCAATAAAAGTAAAACCCGCATTCGCGGTTTTCAAAGTTTTTATTAGTTCGACCAAACTAATTTAGTCAGTCTGTGTAGAGGCGATTTGAAATCGCCTGATTTTCTCTAAAACTCAGCACTTTGTGGTGTACGCGGAAACGGAATCACATCACGAATATTTCCCATACCCGTCATAAATTGCACTAGTCTTTCAAAGCCTAACCCAAAACCAGCGTGGGGAACAGTACCATAACGACGCAAATCAAGATACCACCATAAATCTTCTGGGTTTAACCCTTGCGCTAACACGCGGCGTTCTAATACTTCTAAACGTTCTTCGCGCTGGGAACCGCCGACAATTTCGCCAATTTTAGGTGCGAGAATATCCATTGCGCGGACGGTTTTTTCATCATCGTTCAAACGCATATAAAAAGCTTTGATTTGCGCTGGATAATCTGTAACGATCGCAGGCTTTTTAAATAGTTGTTCAGCCAAGTAACGTTCGTGTTCTGATTGTAAATCTAAACCCCAACTTACTGGATATTCAAATTTAACATCAGCTTTTTCTAAAAGTTTGATCGCTTCTGTATAAGTTAAGCGTTCAAACTGATTATTAATAATATTTTCGGCTGTTGCCAACACAGATTTATCAATGCGTTCATTAAAAAATTCCATATCTTCGGGGCAAGTTTCCAACACATATTTAAAAATGTGTTTGAGAAACGCCTCAGCTAAATCCATATCGCCTTCTAAGTCACAAAAAGCCATTTCTGGCTCAACCATCCAAAATTCTGCTAGGTGGCGGGAAGTGTTGGAATTTTCTGCACGGAAGGTAGGGCCGAAGGTGTAGACGTTACTAAACGCCATCGCCATAACTTCTGCTTCCAACTGGCCGCTAACTGTTAAATATGTGGGTTTAGCAAAAAAATCTTGGCTGTAATCTACTGCTTGGTTTTCTGTGCGGGGGATATTCTTTAAATCTAAACTGGTAACGCTAAATAGTTCACCTGCGCCTTCGCAGTCGCTAGCAGTGATGATGGGTGTGTGTACCCACAAAAAGCCTCTTTCTTGGAAAAATTGGTGAATTGCAGCCGAACAAGCATTTCTGACACGGAAAACTGCACCAAAAGAATTAGTCCGCGATCGCAAATGTCCAATGGTTCGCAGAAACTCAAAGGAATGGCGTTTCTTTTGCAGGGGATATGTATCGGGATCAGCTTCCCCGTAAACTTTTACAGACTCGGCTTTCAATTCAATTCGCTGTCCTTTACCAAGAGAAGCCACTAGTACCCCTGTCGCTTCCACAGCCGCACCCGTATTCAATTTTTTCAAGATAGCTTCGTAATCTGGCAAATCTTGATTGATGACGACTTGCAAATTAGCTAGTGATGAGCCGTCATTGACTTCAATAAAAGCAAACCCTTTGGACTCGCGCTTCGTCCGCACCCAGCCTTGAACTTGCAGGGACTCATCAGGTTGGCCACTTCGCAATATTTCTGCAATCCGTCGATTTACCATATTTACCCAGCATAAGACTTTAATATCCAGCCTATGATAACGCCCATTCCACCAAAGCGGACTACTTGCCAGAAAGGTTTTTTGAGGCTACGCCAAGAAAATAACTGGCTTTCTAAGTTTAGTTCTAGCATTTCCAACTGTCGTTGAATTTGCCTTAATTCTGCTTTGATTTCTGGTGTCTGAGATTTATTGTGCTTTAGTTGATCCCGACGCTGTTGCCATTGTGCCTGTTGTTGGCGATCGCGTTGCACTTGATCGTAACGTTCTCTTAAGGATAAGAGCGATCGCTCTACTTCCTCTAATTCTTGTTCAAAATCCGGTTCTGGAGTTTCCCCTGGCGGTTGTGATTGTTTAGACGGCTTCATGTACAAGTAGTAAACTAAAATTAAAGGCGAGTCTGCCAATAGTCAAAATTAAAACTATGAGTTTTTGACTCAGCACTCAATACAGGCTAAACGCCCCGCTATCGCTAACAGCACTCAGCACTGATAATTATGTCTCAATCTACCCAGCTGCCGAAAACCAGTCAACTGAATGAACTTAGTACTTTGGAACTAGCTCAAGCCCTGATGGAAAGACTGAGCATTTCCCCTAACGATTGGCATCGCCTCAAGTCTAACCGCAATTCCCGCGCTAATGAACAAGTGGCAGCAGCTATTGTGTATCTTTTAAAGAATCAGCCACAAGAAGCTCAAGCGAGATTAGAACAGGCAATTGGTTGGTTAGATCGCTCTATTTCTGCCCCTCCCTGTCCGACTCACGGAAAAAGTTAGAAGTTAGGAGTGATGAGTTAAAAGTTTTAAATTCTTAACTCCTAACTCCTAACTCCTCTACCGCCGCAGAGATAATCCCCGGCGATTTTCCATTTGTTTGCAAAGCCTCAATTCTGTGCCTTTGCGGTTCCACTCTACCTGATCAAAAATTTGATGTAGAAGACATAAACCACGACCATTTTCTGACTCATCTGGTGGAAGATAGTCTGTTGGTTCTTCATTACTAGTAGATGAAGGAGTAAAGCCACTACCTTGGTCTGATATTATCCACCAATATTGATTATCTATTACGGAAAAACGAACTACAACTGTTTTACTCGGATCGAGATTATTGCCATGTTTGGCTGCGTTGACTAGGGCTTCTTGAAGTCCTAGCCGCAGTTCTGCTTGTAATCTTGCTGGAATTTCTGCCAACAATAAGTCTAATATGGGACAAAGGTAGAGGGTTGAGGCAAAACTAATAGTGCCCCAATAACGTCCAACTGGACGGAGTGAAATAGTAATCACAAGAGAAACCCCATAGCTTTCAGTTAGCTAGACATCAGTTTGCTATTACAGTCACCCTGATAAAACTTGAGGTGGTCATGCTGCCTTCAAACTTGCGTCTTTAAAACTAAATTTTGAAAATGCTAGGGAGCATTGGCTCTATAACTATGAATTGGGATTGTTTAGGTATATATCGGCTGAAATAATTTTGATAATGAAGTCAGCAAATTAAGAATATGCTGTTAATTTTAGAGAGTATTGGGATACTCTAGTTAGTTGCCGATTTATAATTTACACAATCTTCTTCATGTTTTTAAGAACCCATGCAACTTGAATTTATTTAAACAAAATGAATTTTTATTTTTGGCTTAATTCAATTTTAGCATCTTTAGTATGCACTAGACTAAAATTTTCAAATTTCAGTTTTTTTGAAGGAATTACTACCCTTGTCAAAATGTGATAGCACAAGAAAGGCGGCAGTTTCAACATGAGCAGTTTGAGGAAAAAAATCAGCAGGTTGTACCCGTGTGATGGTATACTGCCCATCTTGACAAAGCAATTTCAGGTCGCGGGCGAGGGTAGCTACTTTACAGCTGACGTAAACGATCCGAGATGGTTTCAATTGCCGTAAAGTATCTATGACTGCGCGATCGCACCCCTTACGTGGCGGATCGAGTATTACTACTTCTGGTATTGTGCCCATTTTGGGAAGCAATTTCTCTACTGCCCCGACAAGGAAAGTCACATTATCAATTCCGTTGCGGTGGGCATTCAAAATTGCTTGTTCTACTGCTGCTGCTTGCACTTCTAATCCTGTAGCAATACGTACTTTTTTGGCGAGGGGTAAAGTTAAAGTCCCAATACCACAGTAGGCATCAACTAGCAACTCATGCCCTTGAAGATTGAGTTCTGATTGAATTACCTGCAATAGTGCCTCTGCTGTTTCGGTATACACTTGGAAAAATGTATCTGGGCGTACTTGAAATTCCAGTCCAGCAAAATTTTCACGCAGGTGGGGTACTCCAGCGATGCAACGGGTTTCTGATCCAAAGATAGCATTTGTGCGATCGCTATTGCGATTGAGCGACACTCCCACTAACTGCGGATAGCGCTTTAACCATTCCTGGGCTTGGGTTTCAATTCCTGATAAATTCCAGTCCTTTACTACCAAAGTCAGCAACATTTCTCCAGTGTGTCGGCCAATGCGTAAACCGAGATGGCGAATTTTTCCTTGGTGGCGCTGTTCGTCATAAATTTGCCAACCCTGTTGTTGGATATCCTGCTTAACTTCGGCAAGTAAGGGATTTAATCGCGCATCTTGGACTGGACATTGATTTAAATTAATTAATTGGTGACTACCTTTTTGGTAGTAACCAGCTTGTACCTGTCCCGTTGCCGATATGCCTAAAGGATATGTAGATTTATTACGGTAGCCCAAAGCAGAAGGGGCAGCAAGTACCGGATCTACTGGTGGTTGGATAAAACCGCCAATGCGCTCCATTGCTTGGATAACTTGATTTTGCTTGGCTACTAGCTGGTAATCATAATTAATATGCTGCCACTGGCAACCACCGCACTTGTCAGCCACAATACAACTGGGTCGGATACGGTGGGGGGATGGTTCTAATAGCTGCTGGAGCTTACCGTGGGCGTATTTGGGTTTAACATGAACTAAACGGACAATGGCGCGATCGCCTGGAACAGTATCTGGGACAAACACTACACGCTCATCAGCACGCCCCACACCATCGCCTGTATCACTCAGGTTAGCGATCGTCACTTCAATTAATGCACCCTGTTGCCAAATTATTTTAGTCATTTGTCATTGGTCGTTGGTCATTAGTCATTGGTCATTAGTCATTGGTTATTGGTCATTGGGAAAACACTTTCTTCGTTCCCAATCCCCAGTCCCCAGTCCCCACTCTCCCCAAACAGATAAATTCAATACATAAGTAACTCCGATCCCTTCACTTGTGTACCTCCAACTCGCTAAACTAACAGATAATATTTCAGGTGATTTCAATAATCATGACTGTAATTAGCCAAGTTATTCTCAAAGCCGACGACGAACTGCGTTATCCCAGCAGTGGCGAACTTAAAAATATCAAAGACTTTTTGCAAACCGGCGTACAACGGACGCGGATTGCGGCTACCTTAGCCGAAAACGAAAAGAAGATAGTTCAAGAAGCAACCAAACAACTTTGGCAGAAGCGTCCTGACTTTATCTCCCCTGGAGGTAATGCTTACGGTGAACGCCAACGCTCTCTATGTATCCGTGATTTTGGCTGGTACTTACGCCTAATTACTTATGGTGTACTTGCCGGTGACAAAGAGCCAATTGAAAAAATTGGTTTGATTGGTGTCCGGGAAATGTACAATTCATTGGGCGTTCCCGTGCCTGGAATGGTAGAAGCGATTAATTCCCTCAAAACAGCTTCCCTTAGCTTACTGAGTGCAGAAGACGCTGCTGAAGCAGCACCTTACTTTGATTACATCATTCAAGCGATGTCTTAATACAAGGTGTGTGCTGGTTCTAGAAGTTACTTCCGGTCTACTAGAGTGAGTGCAAGATATTAGCACTCGATAGGCATAAGATCCCCAATTTCATCATACCCTCCCCACATTTGGTAGTGGCTGTGGCAAAATCTCTGTCAAGTTACCAACCAGTTGTGGGGAAATTTTATGGATATGGGCATGGGGCACTTGCGTTCGGCTTCTCTACGAGACGCTACGCGTAGCTTGCTTCCCCGCAGGGGTACGCTCAGGGCAAGTGGGCATTGGGCATTTAAGTGATGACTAATGACAAATGACAAATACAAAAAACCGACAGTCCTTGATTAAGGCTGTCGGCTATTAAGTGTGTTCCCTATTAATGACTCGGCTAGAGTTCAGTTGTCATTAATTATGCCTAGTTAGCGAGATGAAGGAGACGATCCTAATCATCGATATGTGTGATTCTCGTCACTTGATTGTTACATCTAAACTGCATATACCCGAATAATCTCTGAGTGACACTAGACTCACGTAAGTAAAGGAGCTAGAAATTTCACCAACATTAAAAAATAAAGTTATCTTTAAACACTAAAGCATTTGGTGTGCTAATGATCTTCATCTTGTCTAGTTCATGGTCGGAATAATCCTGTTGAGTGCATTCTGGGGTTTTACTACCCCTCCATCCAAGAAACAAGTTTGCTTGTAATAAAGGCTGCACAGGCATCTACTGCCAATATTTACCAAGATGAAAATACAGGTATTTAGTTAAAGTTTAATTGAAGAGCGATCGCGCTTTAATCTACAGGAAAGTAAAAGTGCGTAGCTTGCCGCCGTAGGCATCGTGTTTTGCAACATAAATTAATTAGCATCCTAAAATACTTTTAACGCCATTAACCAATTCAGCTACTAATTGAAATGATGCGGTGGTTGCAGCAATTGTATTAAGCATTGCTCCTTACGTATTTTTGCAGTTGCCTTAATTGAGTAAATCACAATAGCGCGATAAGCTAGAGTTAGCAGCAGAAGTGATTCACAACTGGTAAAAAACCTAGCTTGGGTAACGATGGCAACAGAACAAAAGCACAGCAATTATTTATCAGAAGCCGAAAGCCGTTTGCGTCAACTTTCTCCTGAGAAGTTGCGAGTAGCAGTTGCAATTATTGCTTATCTACAAAAAATAGAAGAAAGTGAAGCTACTGAAAAAATATTATTAAATATTCCTGATTTTGCCGAATATTTCCGTGAAATTGAACAAAATGAAGACAAATTAGAAAATACGGCCTCAAATCAGATTGCCTCAGATGAAGAGGTATGGCAGGCTTATTTAACTTCTAAACAGAAATGGCAGGAGGTTTATCGTCGCCTTGCAGACTCCTAGATTTATTTCTATTTCTCAAGTCCTAGACATTCACCAAGATGAGATAAACAGCTTTGGTGGAACATCAGGTGTAAGAGACAAAGGTTTGCTAGATTCAGCACTGGCACAACCTCAAGCTACTTTTGGCGGTAAACTTCTCCATCCAACAATTCACCAGCAAGCAGCAGCGTACCTCTACCATTTAACAATGAACCATCCGTTTATTGATGGCAACAAGCGCACTGCATTTGCGGTTATGGATACCTTCATAACCTTAAATGGCTACACTCTCAATTTATCTCAAGAGCAAGCTTACAACTTGGTGATTCAAGTAGTTCAGAAAGAAATATCCAAAGAAGAATTATCTGCATTTCTGGAACTGTACTTACAGGGCAAGTAAATCGATAGAATAATGCTCTGTCCCCCCAGAGTGCATTACTTCCATGACTGCAACCTCAAAACCAGCCTTTTCCCCCCAAGAAATTGCGGCTGTTGGTCTTAAACCAGAAGAATACGCAGAAATTGTCCATCGGCTAGGCCGTCATCCCAACAAAGCTGAACTGGGAATGTTTGGCGTGATGTGGTCAGAGCATTGTTGTTACAAAAATTCTCGACCTCTACTCAAACAATTTCCCACCGAGGGCCCCCGCATCCTGGTGGGGCCTGGTGAAAATGCTGGTGTTGTAGACTTGGGTGATGGACTCCAACTAGCTTTTAAGATTGAATCTCACAACCATCCCTCAGCAGTCGAACCCTTTCAAGGAGCTGCGACGGGAGTCGGAGGTATTCTCAGAGATATTTTTACAATGGGTGCGCGTCCCATTGCCCTATTAAACTCGTTACGCTTTGGTTCCTTAGAAGATCCCAAAACCCAACGGCTATTCACTGGTGTGGTGGCAGGAATCTCTCATTATGGTAACTGTGTGGGAGTACCCACCGTTGGCGGCGAAGTTTACTTTGACTCTGCTTACTCTGGTAATCCTCTGGTGAACGTTATGGCACTGGGGTTGATGGAAACCTCAGAAATCGTCAAATCTGGAGCATCTGGCTTAGGCAACCCCGTGCTGTATGTTGGTTCCACCACTGGGCGCGACGGCATGGGAGGCGCGAGTTTTGCTAGTGCAGAATTGAGCGAGCAATCCATAGACGATCGCCCTGCTGTGCAAGTGGGCGATCCCTTTTTGGAAAAGTCGTTGATTGAAGCTTGTCTGGAGGCATTTAAGACGGGTGCAGTTGTCGCCGCCCAAGATATGGGAGCAGCCGGGATCACCTGTTCTACCTCAGAAATGGCAGCAAAAGGCGGTGTGGGAATTGAACTAGATTTAGATAAGATTCCCGTCAGAGAAATGGGGATGGTTCCTTATGAATATCTGCTTTCGGAATCACAAGAACGAATGCTGTTTGTTGCACACAAGGGACGTGAGCAAGAATTAATTGATATTTTCCATCGGTGGGGACTTCAAGCCGTTGTCGCAGGGACAGTCATCGCTGAACCTATTGTGCGGATTCTCTTTCAGGGTGAAGTAGCAGCAGAAATTCCCGCTGAGGCTTTGGCGGAGAATACCCCACTGTATAACCGGGAGTTATTGGCAGAAGCACCAGAATATGCGCGTAAAGCTTGGGAATGGACTCCTGATTCCCTACCTCCTTCCACAACTGCTGGAATAGAACTTCAAGGAGGACTGCAAAGTTGGAATGATATTCTCTTAACTTTGCTCGATACACCCACGATCGCTTCTAAAAATTGGGTATATCGTCAGTATGACCATCAAGTACAAAATAATACAGTAACACTGCCAGGTGGTGCAGATGCCGCTGTTATCCGTTTACGCCCCCTGAAAGAGGACAAGGGGACAAGGGGACAAGGAGGACAAGGAGGACAAGGAGGACAAGGAGGACAAGGAGGACAAGGAGGACAAGGAGGACAAGGAGACAAAGAAACCCTCAATGCCCAACGCGGTGTTGCGGCAACGGTAGATTGCAATCCTCGTTATGTTTATCTTGACCCCTACGAAGGAGCTAAGGCAGTGGTGGCAGAAGCAGCCCGAAATCTTAGCTGTGTGGGTGCTGAACCTCTGGCGGTGACAGATAATCTGAATTTTGGCTCTCCAGAAAAACCCATTGGTTACTGGCAATTGGCAGAAGCTTGTCGCGGTTTGGCAGAAGGTTGCCGAGAATTGGCGACACCAGTTACGGGCGGAAACGTCTCTTTATACAACGAAACTCTTGATTCTCAAGGCATCCCACAACCCATTTATCCCACTCCTGTTGTCGGTATGGTGGGCTTAATTCCTGATATAACCAAAATTTGTGGTCAAGGTTGGCAAGCATCCGGCGATGTGATTTATCTTCTCGGATTGCCTTTGGCATCTAAACTCAGTTTGGGAGCATCTGAATATTTAGCCACTATCCACGGAACTGTTGCCGGAAAACCGCCACGGGTAGATTTTGACTTGGAACGCCGCGTCCAGAAAGTTTGTCGTGAAGGAATTCGTAATGGTTGGGTACGTTCAGCCCACGATTCTGCTGAGGGAGGAGTGGCGATCGCCATAGCCGAATGTTGTCTTGCTGGCAATCTTGGTGCCGAAATCAATTTAGAAATAGCACCAACACAGTTAAACCGCTTGGATGAGGTGCTATTTGCCGAAGGTGGTGCCAGAATTTTAGTTTCTGTAGCATCAGCACAGCAAGGAATTTGGGAATCATATTTACAGGAACATTTAGGCCAAGAGTGGCAAAAATTGGGTACGGTTGGAAATTTTGAGACGGGTTTGGGGGTTTTCACCACTGATAACCAAACCTTAATCAAAGTTAGTATCGAAGATATGAGCGATCGCTACTTCCATGCGATCGCTAAACGTCTCGCCATCCATACTACTACTACCCCTGAAGAAGTTAGGAGTTAGGAATAAAAAGCATAACTCCTAATTCCTCACTCTTTTATTAACGTCTCTGAGCAAAATTACGGTACTGTTTTAATGGATGGTTAAAGATTTGTTAAGAAATCCTCAACCATTTATATAATCCCAGTAACTTGACTACCGATTTTAGATTTTGAATTTGAGATTTTAGACTAGCGGCGTTGCTTCTAGTTCATATCTTGCTCTTACTGGGCACAAAAATCTAAAATAGCCGTTCTCAAATCCCAAGCCGCATCCTTACTACGGTGCGATCAATCCAAAATCGTCAATCTAAAATCCAAAATTGATTGACTCCCCCCCACCAGGAGCAAAGCTAGCATGATTTCTATTCATTCTGTCACTTCGGATGAATACCCCGACCCAACCAACAACCCAATCAATAGTCATGAAAATCAGCCTGACAAGCCCGAAGAAGCTTGTGGTGTTTTTGGCATCTACGCCCCAGGAGAAAACGTTGCTAAACTGACCTACTTTGGATTGTATGCCCTCCAGCATCGGGGTCAAGAATCAGCTGGTATTGCCACCTTTGAGGGTACACAAGTACATCTCCACAAGGATATGGGCTTGGTGTCTCAAGTTTTCAATGAATCTGTCTTGGATCAATTGCCCGGTAGTCTTGCTGTTGGTCACACTCGTTATTCCACCACAGGTTCTAGCCGCAAAGTTAATGCTCAACCCGCAGTACTAGAAACCCGTTTAGGTTCATTAGCACTTGCACACAATGGTAATTTAGTCAATACTGTGCAACTACGTCAAGAGTTGCTTGAAAATAAATGTAACTTAGTCACAACAACAGACTCAGAAATGATCGCTTTTGCGATCGCAGAAGCCATAGATACGGGCGCTGATTGGCTAGAAGGTGCAATTAAGGCATTTCACCGTTGCCAAGGAGCCTTTAGTTTAGTTATTGGCACTCCCGTCGGCGTTATGGGTGTCCGTGACCCTAATGGAATCCGCCCCTTAGTAATCGGCACTTTGGCTGGTAATCCAGTCCGTTACGTTTTGGCTTCTGAGACTTGTGGTTTAGACATTATTGGAGCCGAATATCTGCGAGACGTAGAACCAGGTGAATTAGTTTGGATTACTGAAGAAGGTTTAGCTTCTTATCATTGGAGTCAAAAATCTGAGCGGAAATTGTGTATCTTCGAGATGATTTACTTTGCCCGCCCTGATAGCGTCATGCACAACGAGAGTTTGTACAGCTATCGAATGCGGTTAGGACACCAGCTAGCTAAAGAATCTTTTGTAGATGCCGATATTGTCTTTGGTGTTCCTGATTCTGGTATACCTGCTGCGATCGGATTTTCCCAAGCGTCTGGTGTCGCTTACGGCGAAGGACTGATTAAAAATCGCTATGTTGGGCGAACCTTCATTCAACCAACCCAAACCATGCGGGAATCGGGTTTGCGGATGAAACTCAACCCCCTCAAAGATGTGCTAGTAGGTAAACGAGTAATTATTGTAGACGACTCGATTGTACGGGGTACTACCAGCCGTAAACTAGTCAAAACCTTACGTGATGCAGGTGCAGTAGAGGTACATATGCGAATTTCGTCTCCACCTGTAACTCATCCCTGCTTCTATGGTATCGATACCGATTCTCAGGATCAGCTGATTGCTGCTACCAAGTCAGTAGCGGAAATTGCCAAGCAACTGGAAGTAGACAGTCTCGCCTATCTGAGTTGGGAGGGAATGCTAGAAGCGACACGGGAGGACACCAATAGTTTCTGTTCTGCCTGCTTTACTGGAGATTATCCCGTGACGATTCCTGAGCAAGTGAAGCGTTCTAAGCTGATCTTAGAAAAAGTAGTGATGTAGGGGCTTCAAACAAAAGAACCCCACCCCGCCCTACGCTTTGTCTCCCTGCCCCTAATCCCCAGAGGGGGCCCCACCCTCCCCGCTTGCGGGGAGGGGATTAAGGAATGGGGTGAAAGATTAGGATTCTTCTGGGGATGATTCTGATTTTTCTGGCTTGAGTAAGGGGAAAGCGATCGCATCCCGAATACTGGCACAATCAGTTAATAACATCACCAATCGATCAATCCCAATCCCTAAACCACCAGTAGGCGGCATCCCATATTCCAAAGCGGTGAGAAAGTCTTCATCTACACCTTGGGCTTCTAAGTCACCGGCAGCTTTCCGTGCCGCTTGTGCTTCAAGACGTTCTCTTTGATCGATAGGATCGGTAAGTTCTGAGAAGCTATTCCCAGTTTCTCGCCCGACTATAAATAACTCAAATCTTTCCACCAAACCAGGTTGAGAACGGTGAGGTTTTGCTAGGGGCGAAATTTCTACAGGGTAATCAATTACAAAGGTAGGTTGAATTAAATTGGCTTCTACCTTCTCTTCAAAGGCTAAATTTAATAACTTACCAATTGATTGGGCTTCATCTATACCAGGAATAGCAGCATTTTTACTTGCTGTTTTTGCTTCTTCCAAACTCTGGAACGAATTAAAATCCAAGCCCGTAAATTCTTTAACTAAATCGTGCATTGTTACCCGCCGCCAAGGTGGTGTTAAATTTATAGGTTCCCCTTGGTAGGTAATTTCCAATGTGCCGAGTACCTCTTGGGCGACAGTGGTAATAATTCCTTCTGTCAGCGCCATCATATCGTTGTAGTCGGCGTAGGCTTGGTAAACTTCAATCGTCGTAAATTCAGGATTGTGTCGAGTCGAAATTCCCTCATTGCGGAAAACTCGCCCCAATTCAAACACCTTTTCAAAACCACCCACAATCAACCGCTTGAGATGGAGTTCTGTGGCAATTCGCAGATACAACTCCATTTCTAAAGTGTTGTGATAGGTGATAAATGGACGTGCATCTGCACCCCCAGTCTCACTTTGCAAAACTGGTGTTTCAATTTCCAGAAAATCCCGCTGTTCTAAATAACGGCGAATACCAGCAGTAATTTGAGCGCGACGGCGGAAAGTTTGCCGCACTTCCGGGTTAACAATCAAGTCAACGTAGCGCTGACGGTAGCGCTTGGCAACATCCGTTAATCCATGCCACTTGTCGGGTAGGGGCAGCAGAGATTTAGTGAGGATAGTATATTGTTTAACGTAGACAGATAACTCGCCCTTTTCAGTCCGTTTAATAGTACCTTTGGCTCCTAATATGTCACCTGCATCTGTAAGTTGCTTCAGGTGATTGAAGGCATCGGCATCAATATCTGCCATACCTTCTTGGATACGATTTTTATCTAGATAAAGCTGAATTGTACCGGTTTCATCTTGCAAGGTGAAGAAAGCCAATTTACCGAAAACGCGACGCGCCATAATGCGTCCGGCTATGGCAACTTCCAAATCAACTTCTTCACCACTAGATAAATCGGCAAACTGTTCTTGCAACAGCGCTGCGTGATGGGTAGATTCCCAACGATAGGCATAGGGATTAGTCCCTAGCTGCTTGAGCTGTTGTACTTTCTCCAGCCTCGCGGCTCGGATATCTTCTTCCGACATGGTAACGAACTAAATAGGGCAAGATTAATTATAGATGCTGCCAAAGTTGAGAGTAAGAGATAATCGCCTAAAAGTGATGTGCGTTAGACGTAGCCCGCCACAGGTATCGCTAAAGGAAATACAATGACACAAACTAGAGTGCGCCTGTGGACTGTAAACGAATATCACCTGATGCTGAAGACGGGTATTATTGCACCGGATGAACGGGTGGAACTGATTTAAGGGCAAGTTATCCCGATGAGCGCCAACGACTTTGTGCATCTGACTATCTGAAGCGTTGGCGCAGCCCGCCGCAGGCATCGCTAGTAGAAGTTGCCTTAGTTCGGGTGCAAAATCCCATTCAGTTGAGCCAATACTCCGAACCTGAGCCAGATATCGCTGTTGTCCGCATCGATTAGCGAAAGTATATCGATCGCCATCCCGCACCCAATAAAATCTTTTTATTAACTGTTCTTGCGTATTTGTCAAGATTTTGAGATATTAAATTGAAAAATCAATTCGGATAGAAACTTATGACAACCGAGCAAGAGCTTCAATCTCTTTTTAATAGCTTAGATGGCGATCGAGACGGCAAAATCTCCATTAATGATCTTTTTCTAAGTCCTGGCTTAAGTGCAATCATCTCATCAGAAACAAATACCACTAGTCCCCAGGAGTTACTAGTACAGTATGATTCAGACAAAGACGGTAGTATTACCTTTGAAGAGTTAAAGGAAGCAGTTGAGAAAGCAAATAATTTAAACTAGCAGTCAAAAAATCAACGCCACACTCACCCCAAAATCTCTCTCTAGCCCACACAAAATCCCTCTCTAGGCAACTATTGAGGGATTTGCCTTTATTGGCCCCTTAGTGACACTTTGCTATCCGATATGATAGCTAGTAATAACCTACCATCGACTCTGTAGCCACCTCTCAGAGGGTTTTCGATTGGTTAATGGTTTTGACTATTCAACACTAGAGACAGATCGCAAACAAAAAGTGCCTCTTTATGCTATGGCAGGGATTGCTGACTACTGGATTTTGGATGTGAATCAGCGTCAGGTTTATGTTTTCTGCGAACCGGGTTTGGAAGGTTACAATCTTGAATTTATTGTGCAGGAGGATGCAACGTTATCCTTGATTCCCTTTCCAGAAATTGAAGTCCAGATTAGTCAAATGTTTCCATAAGTTCTACAAATCAAACTTTTATTTCTCTCCTCTTGTCAGTAAATGCCTAGATGAAATAGCCTTCATTTTCAAGTTAGTAAATTGCACGATCGCCTTTACAAAATCTTGCTGTTCTGGTTGCAAATTTAGTTTTTCTAGGGCTTGCTTGATATTATTACCAGCCCGAAGATGATGATTAAGTTGGGCACGCTGGGCTGAGTTTAACACTGTCTCAATTTCCCTGTTTCTTCTCTGACGCACAGCCTGAAGTTCTTGGCGTTGTAAGGGAGTCAGGTTAATCTCCGACGAGGTGGAGTAGCTTGCAGTTTTGGTAGTTTGGGCGAAAATAACACCAGAAGTAGTATTGATTTGAAGGGGTGCAGCTAAGGCAATTCCCGGTATGAACAGGACAAGAGCAAGAATATTAGCGAACACAGATAGCCGTTTTGTCAAGTAAATTGCCATATTGAGAAATGCCTATTACACTGTGGTGGAAGTTTCCCCACCTTTAACAAGTTGCTCAAGCAACTTGTTTGGTTAATTAACCTCCAAAACCAGGAATTAAACGCTTGAGGGCGCGACCGGCAACATCGCCATAGCGAAGTTCTCCACACAGAATCTTACCCATGATTTTCGCACCGGAGGGACGCTTAACACCAACTTTGTAGCCAATGCCAGGAAAACGATAGAATGCTCCACCTAATTTTTGCGCCCAAGCCATCTCAGTACCCCATTCTTCATTAATCGTTTCGCTATATTTTTCTAAAGCGTTAGTATCACCCGAAAGAGCCTCATTAATGGCTCCTGCTGCAATCAAACCGCTAAAAATTGACGGACGAATGCCTTCTGCTGTCATCGGATCGACTACACAAGCAGCTTCCCCAGCTAAAACCGCATTTTGGGTATGTAACTTTTGGTTGCCATCCCACAAGCAAAGGGGATAACCATACTGCTTACCAGTTTTGATATCTACATTAAACGATCGCGCGTACTCATCTAAAATTTTCTTAAAGTCCTGGGGTTGACCACCAATAAACGTACCAACACCAATGGAATAACCGTCTGCCTTCGGGAAGTTCCAAATGTAGCCATTTTTTACTAAGCCAAACTCGAAGTGAATTGTAGATTTGTCCTTGACAGTTGCGGGAATTTCTGCTTCCAAAGCTGCTGCTAAACGCCGTTTACGGTCTTTGAAGCCGAGCCATTTTGCCATTGGCCCTTTAGCACCATCAGCCGCAATTAAGTAGCGACTTGTAACTGGGCCATTAGTTGTGTTAACTTGCCAATAGTCGCTTTTAAATTCAATACCCGTTACTTCCGTATTATCTCGTAGTTCAGCCCCTTGCTTCTGTCCTTGCTGCACTAAGAAATGGTCAAAAATATCTCGTCGCACCATCCAGACTGGTTCTTTGGTGGCTATTTTTGCCTCCACAGGGTCGCCCAAATTCCAGGTAAAGCGAAGGGAGTCGGCTTTTACAGAAATTACTGGGCTAAAATCAAAGTCAAACCATTGAGCGATTGCTGGAGATACACCACCACCACAAGGTTTATATCTTGGCAGGGATTCTTTTTCTAACACTAATACTGAGCGACCTTGTTTGGCTAAATGATATGCGGCTGTTCCACCAGCTGGGCCAGCGCCGACAATGATACAGTCGTACATAAGGCTGAATTTTTGCTCCAGAATTAGTTTATTTTCTATTGAGATACTCAATCAATTTTTGTTAAATACCTAATAAATGATAAAGGCTGAAGAATTTATCCATCATTCTTCAGCCTTTATACTCAGACTTGAGACTTTAAACAGTCGTAATGTCTTTTTCTTTTTCTGCCAACAGTGAGTCTATTTTGGCAGTGTACTCGTTTGTTAGTTTTTGCAAGTTGTCTTGTTGGTCTTTTGATTCATCTTTGGAGATTTCGGAGGCTTTCTCCTGTTTGCGAATGGCGTCTATGGCATCGCGGCGAATGTTGCGAATAGCAACACGACCCTCTTCAGCATATTTGGATGCCATTTTGACGAATTCTTTACGGCGTTCGCTGGTTAAGGGCGGAATATTCAACCGGATTACAGAACCGTCGTTACTGGGTGTTAAACCCACATCTGAGAGGGAAATAGCTTTCTCAATGATGTTTAGGGTGTTGCGCTCGTAGGGTTGAATTAAGATTGTCGTGGCATCCGGCGTGCTAATGTTCGCCAGTGATTTCAAGGAAGTGGGCGAACCGTAATAATCCACCAATACCTTATCTAATAGACTCGCATTGGCGCGACCAGTGCGAATCGAGTTAAAAGATCGTTGAGTCGCCTCAACGGTTTTTTGCATCGTACTTTCAGCTTCAGCTAATTTCACAAGAACCTCCCACAAGGGTGCCGATGGATTCTCCCAAGACTGCTCGGTGGATATTTCCTCGCACCGTTAGGTCAAATACCAGAATTGGGATATTATTTTCTTTACACAAGGCGATCGCAGTACTATCCATCACCCGCAAATCTTGGGCTAAAACGTGCGCGTAGGTTAAGCTATTGTAACGCTTGGCGTCAGGATAAATATGAGGATCGGCATCATATACTCCATCTACTTTGGTGGCTTTAAAAATCACCTCAGCATCGATTTCTGCTGCTCTTAATGCCGCAGTAGTATCTGTAGTAAAAAAGGGATTTCCAGAACCAGCACCAAAAATTACCACCCGTCCTTTTTCAAGATGACGGATGGCACGACGACGGATATATGGTTCTGCTAATTCTTGCATAGCGATCGCGGTTTGTACTCGCGTCTGTACTCCTATGCGTTCTAGCGAATCTTGCAGCGTCATGGCATTCATTACCGTGGCAATCATCCCGATATAGTCAGCGGTTGCCCTGTCCATCCCCGCCGACGCTGCTTTGACGCCACGAAAAATATTGCCGCCGCCAACAACTATGGCGATTTGAGTACCAGTGGCTATCACCTCTGCTAATTCTTGTGCTATTCCTTTGACCACTTCGGGATCAATGCCATAGCCCATGTTGCCCATTAAGGCTTCACCGCTCAGTTTGAGTAAAACCCGTCGGTAATTCGTTCCCATGAAGTTACGCTTTATCAAAAAAGTTGCAATTGCCTCCAATTTAAGATAACAGTTACAGGGACTATCTATGTCTAGTTACGCCAAATCAATGTAGTACCTACTGGTTCTGTTTGTGGTATGGCTATTTCTTCACCTTTAAACAGAGAGGCGATCGCAGTTCTCAAATAATCCTCTCCCACTGATAATGGTTCTTGGGGATGATTATCAATTTTACCTTTGTAGCGTACTATACCATTACTATCTATTAAAAAGGCTGTTGGTGTTTTGGTTGCCCCGAAACTACCGGTCACATCTTGAGTTGAGTCCCACAGGTAGGGAAAATTCAACTGGTGACGCAGGGCAAAAGCTTTCATATTTTCAAAGCTTGACCTAGTGTCGTAGTCAACATTACTACCATTGAGTCCAATTAGTGTGAACCCTTTTGGAGCAAATTCGGCTTGAATGTTTTTTAGCCTGCCTAAATACCACTCTACGTAAGGACAGTGGTTACACATGGAAATAACGCCCACTGCTCGGAACTTCTCAAGATAACGCCTGAGATGGTGTACTTGACCATCAATTCCTGGCAGTTCAAAATCCGGTGCGTAGCTCCCAACGGGAGTATCAATTGTTTCTAGTAGATTCATGATTTCTGGCCCGCAGAACTAGGAACAAGAAAAATATTATTAAATTCAGCGTCAGTTTCCAGTTGCAAACCACCCCTTAGCCGATGCCTCATATTCGCCAATCTTATAGACCAAATTTGCGATCGTAAATTGTGAAACTACTGAATCTAGCACTGATGGTAATTCTCTCACATCTAAAAAATAGCCAAAATATTACTCACATTAAAAAAGTTATGATTTCAACTACTGACATAATCTCAGTTGTGAGTAAATTACCTCTATCAACAAGATGAAAACTCTATACTGGATAAAACTATCACCTTAGAAGCTTTCGTGGTATATGTATAGGCTATCACTAGAGCAAAAGATTTATTTTGAAAATCTGATAAATTTTATCCAAATTAAAAACAATTTTACTTGTGCCTTGCTGTTGAAAGCCTTTATACCCTTGTTATCATCAAATTTTCCATGACAACCTCAAGTTCAAAAACAGCACTTAACTCTACAAAAACCTGGATTTGGCAAGATTTTCCGATCTGCTATCAAACCCAAGGGACTACTGGGCCAGCTGTTGTCCTGGTGCATGGATTTGGCGCTTCTTGGTGGCACTGGCGAAAAAATATTCCTGTACTAGCACAAAATTGCCGTGTTTATGCTATTGATTTGATTGGTTTTGGCGCTTCCGCAAAACCTCAACCTGGTGAAAAAATTAACTACACACTAGAAACCTGGGGACAACAAGTAGCAGATTTTTGCCGTGAAGTTGTCGGTGAGCCAGCTTTTTTAGTCGGAAATTCCATTGGCTGTATTGTCGCTATGCAAGCAGCAGTAAGCAACCCAGATATTGCCTTGGGAGTTGCTTTGCTCAACTGTTCTTTACGGCTGTTGCACGATCGCAAACGGGTAACTTTACCTTTATCTCGTCGTTACGGAGCGCCTCTACTGCAACGCCTGTTATCTATCAAACCAGTTGGCGATTTCTTTTTCAATCAACTCGCCAAACCGAAAACAGTGCGGAAAATTCTCCTGCAAGCTTATGCGAATGCTGAGATGGTGACAGATGAGTTGGTAGATATTCTCACTTCCCCAGCAGGCGATCCGGGGGCTGGGGCTGTGTTTCTAGCTTTTACTTCTTATTCTACAGGGCCACTACCAGAAGACCTTTTACCACTGTTACAGTGTCCTGCGATTATCTTGTGGGGAACAGCCGATCCGTGGGAACCAATTAAGTTAGGTAGAGAATTAGCTAACTTTCCCCAAGTACAAAAGTTTATTCCTTTAGAAGGAGTGGGGCATTGTCCGCAGGATGAAGCGCCGGAGTTAGTCAATCCGATTTTACTTGATTGGATTTTGGAGCGATCGCGGTAATAGACAAGGGTTCAATTTTCACCTAATGGGTGGTATTGAATATAATCAAAAAGATTTATTTTTTGTTGATTGAGCCGATATGAAAAATTGACTTTCTACCACTTTTTTTGTACAAATATGATTTTTTCGCTAATATTCCTACAGAAGTTCAGGAAAAAATTTAAGAACGATCTATTGAGGGAATTATAGAAAAACTCAATGCTATCAAGTCTATTATTGAACCTGCTCCTTTACTTGCTGATGGATTTCCACTCTCCAAAGTAAGGCCCATGTTCAATAGTGCCATCGAACATAATAGTATCCCAGATTACATTCATGCCACGACAGATCATGTCGTGGAGGGCAGGGGTAGCACCTCGAAAATCAGCACCAATCAAAATAGCGTGTTCAAAAGGAGTGAGCTGTGCCCCACGAAAAATGGCATCAACAGCATTCATATAAGTCAAGACAGTTCCAGTCAAATCGGCATTGGTCAAATTACACTGATACAAATTGACACATTCCAAGTTAGCATCTCTGATAATCGCATTATCCAACCGAGCTTCAATCAGAGAAGCACCAAAGAGATCGGCTTCACTCAAATCGGCTCCTCTCAAATCAGCGAAACTCAAATCGGCTCCACGCAAGTTGATATCCCGCAAGACAGCACCTTTAAGGTCAATATAGTTGCGCCCATATCCTCTTTCTCTAATTACCACAGCCCCAGCGAAGTTTCGTTTACCAGAAGTGTACTTTTTCAACAACTCTTCAGTGGTAATTTCCCAAGCCATAATTTAAAATCCAATTTCTTTTCTAATCTCAAATATAGTACTACTCCCTCTCTAAGAGGTTCAGAAGGACTTTCTTATAGTTCTTGAAGTATTGTATTAGTCCAAAAACTTTTAACTATTTCTCCCTATCTTCATCTAGTGCTTTTTGGATAGCTTGGCGACAAAACTCAGGAGGATCGTCTTTAGCCTTTACCTCTTCCTTCATTTCCTTAGAGACTCTAAAACTCAATTGGTCAGTTAATGGCTTATCTCCCTTTGCTTGCGCTGGTTCAAAATTTTGAGGGTTCCCTTTAGGATTAGGCATTGTTGAGAGATGTAAATATAGCTTAATACTAACGAAACCATTAGAATAAAGTTTTAGATCGGTGGTGATACCCAGTCTACAAAACAAGTTCACCACCGATACCACTTTTACAAATGGGTAACTCTATTTTATGTTTACAAGGTCAGAACTTGAAATTAAAACCACTGCTGAGTTGAGAGACTTATGTAGGCGTTACGGATTGAAGCCTACTGGGAATGGAGGCTACAAGACCAGTTGGATTGTTACCTTGATGGCATTCCCACAGATAGCACTCGCTCAACTAAGACAAGGAAGAGGGTTGAAGTCTCCAGGCTTTAGCGTTATTCAATTCCTTGAAGGGGTGGTAGATGAGATGAATTCACCCACAGATGAGCAAGCAGCACTGATCAAGCTGACGATGGAAGGCAAAGCTATGAGCTACCCTGACAGATACGATCAAGAGAGCTTGCTTAACTTGCACAAGGCTAAGATGTATCTTGAAATGGCGATCGGACTGCTAAACCAGTAAATCAGTTTACGACTTTAACGCACCTAGTTCCCAGCATCCTAAGCCTGGGGATTTTTTTATGTTTATTTCTCTACGTCTACGCGAAACTAGAGACGGTGGCAGAAAAAGTCAAACCACGCTCAGATGATTAAAATGAAACCAGCCCACGAAAGAGAACAGTTAATTAAAGATATCAACGTACTGCTACATCAAGCTTATGACAGTACTTTAGATGAAATTCACGCACTCTTAAAAAGAATCGACGATCTAGACGACGAAGAAGACTTAAAAGCCATTAAAGAAGCTAGGGAAGATATACGCATTAATGGCACAGTGTCTTGGGATGAAATTCAAAACGAAATAAGAAACGAAATAAACAAGGATGTTGCGTGAGGTACGAAGTTAAATTTTCAAAGGGTGCAAAAAAGCAGTTTAGGAAACTACCTCTAGACATACAAGAGCGCATACAAACTAAAATCAACGACTTGGCAATAGAACCACGTCCAAACGGGGTTAAAAAATTACAAGGTGATGATAATTCATATCGTGTTCGAGTCGGAGATTATCGAGTTATTTATGAACTAAATGACGATGTTTTGATAGTGACTGTAATTAAAATAGGACATCGTAGCGAGATTTATAAAGATGGAAGTTAGCACAAGTCAGTCAAAGTAAGATGCACCTTGAAATGGCGATCGGACTGCTAAACCAGTAAATGTAAATCGGTTTACGACCCTAATGCACCTATTCTCTAGCATCTTAAGCCTGGCGATTTTTTTATGTTTATTTCTCTACGTCAAAGTTGTTGGACAACTTTAGAGATAATTAGTCGGAGAGCGATCGCGGTAAGAAACTCGAAGCAAGCTCTTAAAACACAAGGTATATATTCTCCTCCATCTGAACCATCTGCTTCTTTTTTGGCAGAGGTATACCCTGTAACATCTTCACAGTATTTATTAGAAAGGAATGTCCTCCCCATTAACTTTGTCCGGGGAAGGGGCCGGATAAATTACATAAGTAAAACCGGGGATGAACTCTCCGTCCGGTCGAATAACGTCCCAGAACTCACACGGTTCTTCTCCAGAACCGCTCAACTTGGC
Source organism: Nostoc sp. 'Peltigera membranacea cyanobiont' 210A (assembly GCF_002246015.1). Classification (GTDB taxonomy): domain Bacteria; phylum Cyanobacteriota; class Cyanobacteriia; order Cyanobacteriales; family Nostocaceae; genus Nostoc. Next base: position 805,240 of record NZ_NOLJ01000002.1, on the reverse strand, counting down.
ATCTCGAAGGTTAACTCTGATGAAACGAGTACTGGTCATATCACATATCCTGGTGTTGATCCCTCCCAAATCACAGTCAAAAAATCGGGTACATTCCAAGTTACAAGACTCGATGTTGCCATTGCTCAAGTTACAGTAACAGAATTCAGATCCAATCAAATTGCAACTTCTCAAATTGATACTGCTCAAGTTGACATAGCGAAATTTAGCACCTCTAATATTGAGAAATTGCAGTTCAACCCCACTCAAGTCAGCGTACTCCAAAATGAGGCTCTGAAAATCTCTCTCCCCAGCAGCATAATGTCTCAAAAACTCCTGAGCATTCATATTATTAACTTACAATGAATTTTTGGCACTATCTCTTAATTTAATCAATTAGGAATAGCACTCAAAAAGATTAGTAACTAAGAACTAACTGACTTAAAAAGAAAGCAAGGGCTGCACTACCCAAAGGAACTGTTAAATTGTCAATACCTAAAAATGAAACAGCTTCTAAAGCAGTAGCTATAACTGCCACTATCAGCGATATCGCCCAAGTTTGCCAACTGTTTCCTTGAGTTCCAACTAAAATCAAACTACTGACAAGATAGCTAACGAGCATCATAGTTAGGGAGCCTTCCCAACTTTTTTCTGTCCCAAAAACTTTATACTTATGTGTACCAAAGCGTTGCCCAATTAAGGCTGCTAATCCATCTCCCCAAGTCATTACTAAAATTCCGAGCGCTGCGTACTGGGGTTGTTGTAAATACCAGAACCAGGCAACTAAAATACCGAAACTGACGGAGTAAAAAAACGTCCCTAAGCTTTGCCGTCCAACGCTATTAATACCAGGAAGAATGGGCAATCGGTAGGATAATAAGGTGATTGCACTCGCTAAAATAGAAGCTGTAATCCCTACGCTGGCGGGAATATCTAGCCACCAAGCGATTAAAATCACATTACCAGTGCCAATGTGAACTATCTTCCGCACGATTTCTGGCTTGTCGGCAAAGCGGTTTACCACCCCTGCAATCAGGAGGATGAGTAACACCCAAATTGCAGCCGACGCAATTTGCAGCCAGAAAACCGGAATTGAGGTTAAGTCAGAAAATGTAATTAACAAAGATGCGACAAAATGAAAATTTTTACCCCTGTTACTAATTTATAAGATTTGGGTAGCTGCAATGAAATTATTATTTATTTGGCTGATTCGGGGCTACCGAATGTTTATCTCGCCGTTGTTTCTCCCGACTTGTCGCTTTCAACCAACTTGTTCGATGTATGCTATTGAAGCTATTGAACGATTTGGAGTGTTGCGTGGTAGCTGGATGGCAACTCGGCGGATTTTGTGCTGTCATCCGTTTCATCCAGGTGGTTACGATCCAGTGCCAGAGCTGGTGGAAAAGGTGAAGGAGGAGTAGTTTTGTGTAAATGGTGGCGAATTGAGGATTGGAGTTTAAACGCAGAGGGGCGCAAAGGGAAGCGCGGAGGGACGCAGAGAATGAGAAGAGGGGTAGATTATTAAAGGATGTGTTCGTGGGTATAGCTATTTGGGGAGATGTCAACAGCTGAGGTTGTCATCTAGCGTGGGAGGGTTGAATAATTTAATTTGGACTTACGATGATTAATCCTACTGCGATTTCTATACCCGAACCACAAATTCCTACTCCTGGTCCGAGTCCACTACCTAGTCCCGAACCTGTACCGGGACCAGCGATTCCTCAACCGTTACCGGGGCCTGTACCAGAACCAGTACCTGCTCCCATTCCTCAGACGGTTCCAGGGCCAATTCCCCAAACCATACCGGAACCTGTTTAGATTACCTTGGTAATGTAATCCAAAATCTCAAATCTAAAATCCAAAATGCTAAGAGCCGGAATTGTCGGACTTCCCAACGTCGGAAAATCTACTTTATTTAATGCTGTAGTTGCTAATGCCAAAGCAGAAGCAGCTAACTTCCCTTTTTGCACGATTGAACCGAATGTCGGCGTTGTCGCAGTACCGGATGAACGGTTAAATGTTCTTGCTAAAATTGCCAGTTCGGCACAAATCATCCCGGCACGGGTGGAGTTTGTGGATATTGCGGGTTTAGTTAAAGGTGCAAGTCAGGGTGAGGGACTAGGGAATCAATTCCTGTCCCACATCCGGGAAGTTGATGCGATCGTCCATGTGGTACGTTGTTTTGAGAATGACGATATTATCCATGTTGCTGGTTCTGTCGACCCAGCGCGAGATATTGAAATCATTAATATAGAGTTGGGTTTATCAGATTTAGCACAAATTGAGCGGCGAATTGATCGTACTCGTAAACTAGCTCGTACCAGCAAAGATGCACAGTTTGAAGTCTCAGTTTTAGAAAAATTAGCTGCGGCTTTAAATGAAGGTAAATCGGTACGTCAGGTGAGTTTGAATGAAGAAGAAACAGAAATTATTAAAGGATTAGAACTGCTCACTTATAAACCGATTATCTACGCTGCGAATGTATCTGAGGATGAGTTGGCAACGGGTAATCATTTTGTGGAAACAGTGCGGCAAATCGCAGCAACAGAAAATGCCCAAGTTGTGATAGTTTCGGCTCAGGTTGAAGCTGAATTAGTAGAATTACCAGAAGAAGATAAAGCTGATTTTCTTGAGTCTTTAGGTGTGGAAGAAGGCGGTTTGAAATCATTGATTCGGGCAACTTACACGCTTCTAGGCTTGCGGACATATTTCACTTGTGGCCCTAAAGAAACCCGCGCTTGGACAATTAATGCGGGAATGTCTGCACCTCAAGCTGCTGGTGTAATCCATAGTGATTTTGAGCGGGGATTTATTCGCGCCGAAACTGTTGCTTATAAAGATTTAGTAACAACTGGTTCGATGAATGCTGCGAAGGAAAAAGGGTTGGTTCGCAGTGAAGGTAAAGAGTATGTTGTGCAGGAAGGAGATGTAATGTTGTTCCGATTTAATGTGTAGGGGTAATTAATCAGTGGCCGTTATCTTTGAGATAATGGTCAACCTACACGAAGTTGCGTAGGCTTTGCCCGCCGTAGGCATCGCACCAAATAAATTGACAAATATCCTATAATGTGCTTCAAGATATGCAAGGCGATCGCAAATAAACCAGCAATCCTCAAAATCAAGTAGCTCTCATAAAATCGAGTGTATAGCTTTGTTGCTCTATCAAAGCTATACCACTTATACCGAAAGGGATGCCACCGCGAACTGGACGTTAATCTTGCGCCCAAGCTTTCTGAGATATGAGTAACACTGCACCTAAGACTACTATATTGATAATTAACCTAAGAAACCGAGGCATATTGATTTAGCCAAGTTGTGAGTATTGGTAAAAGGAGTGTGTTAACGGATGAATCATATCAAATCCAAGCAATTTGCACCCACATCCATAAAGCAGCTTTTTGTACTCACAAATACCAGTATACTTACGTAATTAGTTGACTCACGATAGTACTTTCTGTAAACAAAGCAATAATTCGTTGACAGTATAGGGCTTCGACAAAAATGTATTGACACCAATAGCTGCGACTGCACTGAGCTTATTGTCAGACATGAGTCCACTGCTGGCGATAATTTTGACTTGGGGGTTGATTTTTTGCAAGGTACGCATGGCTGTTAAACCATCCAGCGAGGGCAGCATAATATCCATGAGGACGGCACTAATTTTATCTCTATTTTGAGCGTATAGCGCGATCGCCTCAATGCCATCACTGGCAACTAAGATTTTGTAGTTGTGAGCTTCTAATGATGTTGTCGTAATCTCTTGAATGGCGGCTTCATCATCGACAACCAAAATCAATTCTCCATGTCCTGTCTGTGGTGGCAAATTTTCGGGGCTGCGTGTTTCTATTCCCCCCACTGCTGGCAAGTAAACCTTAAAGCTAGTGCCACTTTCCAGTTCACTATACACGTTCACAAAACCTCCGTGACTTTTAACGATTCCCAATACTGTGGAAAGTCCTAAACCCGTGCCCTGTCCGACATCTTTTGTAGTAAAGAATGGCTCGAAAATTCTATCTAGCATTTCTTTAGGAATCCCAACTCCGGTATCGGAGACAGTAATCACTATGTAAGGCCCCTCTTTGGCTTCTAGGTTCATGCGGGCATAATTTGCGTCAATCAACATATTTTCAGCAGAGATACTCAAAGTACCGCCATTGGACATAGCATCACGGGCGTTAACGCAGAGGTTCATCAGCACTTGATGCAGTTGGGTACTATCTCCAGAAACCATCCACAAACCTGGCGGTACATTAGTGCTAATTTCTATCGATTTGGGAAATGTCTCTTTAAGAATCTTGGCAATTTCCACAATTATATGTCTGAGTTGCAAAGTGATGTGCTTCCCTTCTACACCCCGCGCAAAGGACAGCACCTGTTTGACTAAATCAGCACCGCGTCTAGCGTTAATTTCTAAAATTTCCAGTAGATGACGAGTCCGCTCATCTGCATTAGGAAATTTTAGCGGTAGCAGTTGCGCTCCTGCCAAAATCGGTGTCAGGATGTTGTTGAGGTCGTGAGCAATACCACTAGCTAAAGTGCCAATACTTTCCAGGCGTTGAGCGCGAAATAATTGGGCTTCTAGGTGCTTTTTCTCGGTAATATCTGTGTCAACGGTGAGAATTGATTTGGGTTTTCCTTGTTCATCGTATACCAGAGTCCAGCGACTAGCCACAAGGACTTCTTTGTTCATTTTAGTAAGTTTTGTTAATTCGCCCTGCCACTTACCTTTACTAATAGCTTGCAATAGAGCCGCTTCAATTTCCGGCGAAGGTTCGTCATACAAAAGTTCGCTAGCATTTTTACCCCAAGCCTCTGTAGCTTGCCAGCCATAAAGTGTTTCTGCACCTTTGTTCCAGAAGAGAATTTGATTGTTTAAATCTCGCACGCAAATGGCATCTGTCGTCACGTCTAGTAACGCTGCTTGTTCGCGGATTTTTTCTTCAGCTAGCTTGCGATCGCATAGCGCGGCTTGCCGTTCGCGTAACGCAGCCTGTCGTTCGCTAATATCTATACTGGCGCATGTCACCCCGACAATTTCTTGGGTTTCATTCCGCAATGGTTCGACAGTTAAATCGTAATATCGGGTTGTATCTTTGATGGTAATTGATACTTCCTCGCGCGTTCCTACACCTGTCGTCAGCACTCCACGTTTAATTGTAATCAGACGTTGAGCATCTTCTATTGGGATGATATCTAAGTCTTGTTTACCCAATATCTTCTCAACTGTTAATCCAGATGGGGGATTGTAAACCCAGGTGTACCGCAAATCTCTATCCTGGTTGTAGACAAAAATTGGAGAATTTTTGAGAGCAACCCGAAATCGCTCCTCACTCTGCCGCAGTGCGTTGTCTGCCTGTTGGCGTTCGATGGCATAACGCATAGATCGCACCAGCAAGTCACCAGTTACTTGCCCTTTCACTAAATAATCTTGCGCTCCTTTTTGCATTGCCCTAGTTGCCAGGGTTTCATCATTTATACCCGTCAACACAATGATTGGAGTTCCTTTTGCCTGATTATGAGCAATGACAAAAGTTTGTAATCCCTGGCTATCTGGCAGCGAGAGGTCTAACAAAATCACATCAAAAATTTCGTTTTTTAGGTAGTTGAGTGCTTCATAAAGCCCCTCAACGGGCATCAGATCAACTACAACTGTGGTAACTTCCTTGAATAACTCCTGTAACAACAAGACATCACCAGGGTTGTCTTCTACTAATAAGACTTTAATATTTTCACCTGCCATTTCCACTACTCCGGTGGCAGTTTTACAATCGCAAACCAAAAATTTTCTATTGATTGGACAATTTTAACGAATTGATCGAAATCTACTGGCTTAGTTATATAACAGTTGGCAGAAAGATTATAAGCTTTGAGGATGTCTTCTTCAGCTTGGGAAGTCGTCAAAACCACTACAGGAATTCGTTTGAGGTTTTCATCTCCTTTAATTTCTGCTAATACCTCTCGTCCGTCTTTTCTAGGGAGATTAAAATCGAGCAGTACAATATCTGGATGGGGTACTTTAGCATATTTTCCCTGTTTTCGCAAGAAAGCCATTGCCTCTACACCATCTTCGACTACGTTCAAGTGAATCGAGATTTTGCTATCTTCCAGGGCGATTCGTGTAAGTTGGACATCGCCAGGATTATCTTCTACTAACAAAACCTCAATAGGCATAATCGCTGTTATGGTGTTTACCATTGCTTACCTACTCTATCTGGAATTGTGAAGTAGAAAGTCGAGCCTTGACCCGGTTTCGACTCAACCCAGATGCGCCCGCTGTGGCGTTCGATAATTTTCTTACAAATTGCCAGACCAATTCCAGTACCTGGATACTTATCTCTACCGTGCAAGCGCTGAAAAATTATAAAAATACGCTCAGTATATTGGGATTCTAAACCAATTCCATTATCACGCACTGAGAACAACCATTCATCCTCCGAGGGGGTAAAATTTAAATTCTTTCCATCTAATATATCTGCATCTCTTTTACTTACTCTAATGTGAATTAATGGCTGTTGACGATCGCAAAATTTGATCGCGTTGGCAATCAGGTTTTGAAATACTTGTGTCAATTGGGTAGCATCAGCCATCACTTGAGGTAGAGTATCGTAGGTGACAACTGCCTTTCGATCTGCGATCGCAACTTGAAGATTAGCAAGCACCTGTTCTAAGACAACACTACAATCAGCTGGCACAAAAGGCTGTCCACGGGTGCTGACGCGGGAATAGTTTAACAAATCGTTGATTAGGGTCTGCATCCGCCTGGCCCCATCTACTGCATAGGCAATAAACTGATCGGCATTGGCATCCAGTTGGTTTTTGTATCTCCGCTCCAGCAGTTGTAAATAACTAGTCACCATCCGCAACGGCTCTTGCAAATCATGAGAAGCCACGTAGGCAAACTGTTCTAATTCTGCATTAGAACGACTAAGTTCCTGACTTTGCTGGGTTTCTTTTTCTAATAGTTGTGCCTGAGATAAAGCAATCCCAATTTGGTTCGCTAATTGCTGTAACAAATCCATCTCAAACTGATTCCACTGTCGAGGTGCGCTACACTGATGAGCTAGCAATAAGCCCCAAATATCGTCCCTGACAAGAATCGGCACTACCAGATTAGCCCTGACAGCAAACTGCTGAAGAAATTCTTGATGGCATGGTTGGATATGAGCAACTTCAATGTCTTCAAGGGCACTTACTCTTCCCTGACGATATCTCTCTATATATTCTTCTTTAAAACAGGGGTCAAAAATATTTTCTCCTAGAATTACTGGCCAACCAGGCAGGACTGCTTCTTGTACCACTGTTCCCGAACCGTCACTTTCCAGTCGAAAAATTAACACCCGATCGGCTTGCAGTAATTTTTGTACCTCTGTGACAGTGGTTTGAAGAATTTCATCTATTTGTAAAGAGTCTCGAATTTTTAGGGTGATTTCGGCAAATAGTTGCGATCGCAGATTTTGCCGCTTTAATTCTTCATTTGCCCGCTTGCGTAAGCGAAGCTCGTCGTAGACATCTGTGATATCAGTATAAGAACCAACCATCCGTACTATATCACCCAATGCGTCCCAAAGTGCCTGCCCTCGATCTAGAATCCATTTATAGCTGCCGTCTTGACACTGGACTCGATATTCACAGACGTAAAACGGTGTTTTCTTGGCAAAGTGGTCTTGGAAAGCCTGAAGTACCCAATCTCGCTCATCGGGATGGATTCGTTTTGTCCATTCATTCCAACGGTTGGAAACTTCGTAGTCTTTATAGCCGAGCATTTCCTTCCATTGAGTTGAGAAGAACACTTCATTAGTCTTGAGGTTCCAATCCCAAATACCATCATTATTACCATGTAATGCTAGTTGCCAACGTTCTTCACTTTCTCGTAGTGCTTCTGCTGTTTTCCGTCGTTCAGTAACGTTTTGAAAATAAACAGACAAGCCGTCTTTTGCCGGATAGGCATGGACTTTAAGCCACTGTTGCTGTGGCAGATACAACTCCTCAAATTCGACGCTCACCTGTTCTAAGATTGCCCTGCGATATTCACAATCAAATGTTGTGCCGATAATTTCTGGAAACACCTCCCAGATGTTTTTACCCAAAAGCTCATTGTGAGTTTTTTGCAACAGCCGTTCTGCTTGACCATTAATATAAGTAAATTGCCACTTTTGATCCAGGGCAAAAAAACCATCAGTGATACTTTCGAGAAGATTGGTGATGCGGGTTTTGGCGGCTTCAGACTGGGCGCGGGCTGCTTGCTCGTGCGCCACTAGTTTTTCAGTAACTTTAGATACCTCATTTACATGACGCCTGAGTTCGAGTTGGTCGATTACCAGGCGACTCAAACCCACAAACGCCTCTATTTGTTTTTGGCTTAGTTGTCGTGGAACTTGGTCAATTGCACACAGAGTTCCCAACATATCTCCCTGCGGAGTAATTAAGGGTACACCTGCATAAAACCGTATATATGGATAGCCAGTTACTACCGGATTACTAGCCAACTTCTCATCAGCTAGGGTATCAGGAACCACCACAACATTACGCTGCTCTTGGCAAAGATAAGATAATCCAACACTACGGGGCATTTCTGATACATCTAAACCTATTTTTGCCTTAAACCATTGACGGTTTTCATCAATAAAATTTACCAATGATATGGGAGTGCCACAAATAAAGGCCGCTAACTGAGCAAGATTGTCATAGGCTTCTTCGGGTTCCGTGTCAAGAATTTGATACTGGCGGAGGGCTTCTAACCTCGCTACTTCTGTATCAATATGTCTAGGTTTCATTAACTTTTTTTAATAAATCTAAATGTGATATCGAGTCATCAGCGTGATTATCTTAAAAATAGCTTAACGTTTTTTAATAATTGTTAGCCCTTTCCTCACCTTTGGCTGTTCAGGAAAGTCTGTTAAAAGCGATTCTTAAAGGATGTTTGAAAAGTATTTTTCGTAACATCTAAGCCTTAGAAACCTAACTCTCCCAGCCCCCTTTGCCTAAAACTCTAGTATTTCCACTACATGACTAAGAGTATCCTTAATTCGCTCAATCAGTGTACTGCGCGGATGTATAAATAAACTCCGCTAGCAAACAGCAGTAGTAATATGACAGTCACCGAAGTGTATCAAATTATCAGACAGAAGCGACTAGTCTGAAGTATATTTTTTACTTGATTTTTTAAGTTAACAGTCTGGAATTACGTATTTATACGGCTAAATCATGGCTCAATTTTTGAGTTGGGGTGATTTTGCTGAGGTTGAATTTTTGCTCAAGAATTACACTCTTGTTGCAGTAAATCTGCTTAATCATATTTTATTCTTTGCGCCAGGATAAGACATCAAACTTTTTTGACTATCTATATTTACTGAAACACTGTTGAATCCATCGAATCAAATAAATCAATAATCAATTCAAAGACCAAGTATTAAATAATGGTTAATTTTCGACATTAGCCAATGCTCAATAGTTTGAATCGCCAAAAATTTTATTCTGAAAACATTGAAAAATCCAAATCGAAAAGGTATCAATATCTCCCTAATGAGATTCAAAAAAAATGTAAAAATTCTTGGGATTTGTTTATTGTATTCAACAATACTATACAAAATTGTATTTATTAAATTACCTGCGATCGCTCTAAGCATAAACAGGCAAAACAACATTGATTTAATCGCTAATCATAACAATTTATTAATCAATTCAAATCAAAAAATAAATAACTTCCAAAGCCAAGAACTGTTAAAACAGGCTTTAAGAAAGTCTAACTCTAACCTAGAGAAACCAAAACAGCTACGCAAATTCACCATTGCTGACGTTATCCCAATTGAAGAATACAAAGACAAACCTCCCAAGCTACCTGAAGAAGATGAAGAAAAGCCTCAACCAAATACAATTCAACCATCAAATTCAAATCCATTAAAACCATACACACCCCAGCAGCAAATACTCATAGAAAAACTACGTCGAACAAAAAAACAACAACAAGTAATCCAAAAGAAAATAATTATTGACGCTCTGACTGCAAGTTCCAATCGGTATTCTTGGATTGTTAATCCAACAGATAACCTGACTTTTAAACCTCAATTATTTAAACCAAATGAAGACGAAAATTATATAGATACAGATTTAAATATCAAATTTTCTGGAGACAATCAGTTTGTTGATAAATTTACTTATGCTAAATTTCCCAAAGATGACCAGTTTTACTGGGTTCTCGATAACAATAGATTAGTAATTGAGACTAAAGGTACACAAGCAGGTATTCTTGCCCAAGGTAGAGCTTCTGAAACTTACATTACCCAAAATATGACATCAACCCAAGGATTTTGGGGATTGCAAAATATTACTACTTTACCTGTGAATTTTGATGAATTAGTCGGCGGAGCTAAAATTCAAGATTTTTCTATACTTTCTCTAGCAGGAGAACTAATTAATCCTGAAGGGATACCTGCTGGTAAAGTAATAATTAATAGCGGGATTAATCTTAACGATCCTAATGTCACAGTTTTGGCAAATACTACACCAATTATTGGAAGCGGTTCCACTTTTAGTAATGATGGTGGCGGATCTTTATTTGATTTATTAGATGCTACTAATACACCTAAAATTTTACAAGCCTTTCCTACCACGAATTTAAAGCCTTTACTAAATGGCGGAAGCGTTCAACTCAAGCTAGGCGAAATTATTCCCGATCGTGTTCTAGAAGCGACTGGTATTTTATGGGGAAATATCTTAACGGGTGAAGGTTTTGGTTTTACTGCTCCTGTCTCTTCGTTACCAGGTGTTAAGATTGCCCAGAGAGGCGAATTTGATAATTTTGATTTATTAAATATAGCAGTTAATCCTTACTTGACGCCACTTGAGAGAGACTTGTCTTATTTAAATTCTTTATTATGGGTATCTTTCGGCAAAAGAGACCCCATATTTAAAACTTTATCTGAGACACAAAAAACTTCTAATTGGCACAGATTATATGTTAACTATCCTCATAATCGTACTGTTGTTCAATATGATAAAGAAAAAATTAGTGCTAGTTATTCTAATATTTTTTCTAGCCCAGGATTGTCTATTACAGCTAATTTAAGTGACTTTAGTATTGATAGTATACAAACAGCTAACTCTACTTTAGGATTGGCATTAGGTGGAATCTTTGAATTCATTAAAATAGATAATATTAATGAAAGTTTAGCAGAAGCACGAGAAAGCTTTAAAAACGGAGAAAGTTTTGTTGAATTAAATACAAAGTCTACACCGAATCAAAGAAGACAAATTAACAACAGACTAAATCGTACTTTAGCTTATTCTAATGCAACTAGCGACCTAGAACAAGTCTCTGGAAGTATCACACTTCAAAGTAAAATCACTCCTAATAATTCTAATATTTTGGAACTGAGAACAGGAAATCACAAACGCACAGTCCAATTTTTACAAAGAGATGTTGAACTTTTAGATCCAGGAAATACGTTCTTTTCAACCCTCAGACTTTCTAATGAAAGATTTGGCCCTCTGACTTTCATAGGAAATCAAATGCCTTTGACTAATACTGATATTAATCCTATTAACGAATCTAGCGGTGCTGAAGTTATTTTGACTAACTCCCAAGGACGACAATTTGTACAACGATTTAATTCGGAAGATAACACTATAGTACCAATTCCAGTCCGCACATTTGATTTGGCATTCGATTATTTTGAACTCACCAGAGTCGATCGCATAGGTGTGAGTTTTAAAAGCTTTGATGGTTATCTATCTTTACCTTCAGTCGAATTATTAGCTGCTGGTTCTTCTGGGAATTTAAACTATAGCGCTAGCTTAGGAACTTGGTTTAATATAAATGCCAACTCAGCGCCTGGAGTTTCTAATAATAATTTAGGGTTAGCAGAACCATCTGTGGGTATATATGCCAGTATTCTGGCTAACTATATTAAAACTCATGTCCAGTTAAACTCAAATAAAAAACCTGTAGCTGTCAACACTCACATACCATCATTAAAAATTGACTGGAATAGTGCATCAAATAACAATAATCCTTTTTCCACTGTATTCAGCTATTATTTTAATCATCAAGAAAAAAATATCAGTTTTTCTTTAGCGCCTGCAATAGCTTTTATTCAAGATAATAGCAATGGTGAGTTTTTAACACTGTTTAGTGGTGATCTTAGCACTAGCACAGGTTTAAACATTAATACGAACCTAGAGTTAGGTAAAAGCCTTTTTTATGAGTTACAAGGTTTACAAAAAGTTGGTAGAAATTTCTCTGTTGGTGCTTACATTAAAAATTATTCTACCAAGAATGTGGGCTTAAATACCCGATTGTCTGGTCTAAACTACGGAGCTATTTTTAGATATAATTTTACAGATAATAATATTTTTATAGAATCTAAAATTGGTACGGGAGAAAATGGACTTGATATGCAAATTCAAGGTGGTTATCGATTTTAAATAAAAAAGTAAATAAGCAAGCTAAAACTAGAAAGATTTACTCTGGATTATTTAATTAAACAATATAACAATATAGGCGAGTACTATTTTAGTATGTAAAAACAATGATTACAATCCAAGGAGGCTTCTTTCCCTTGATATCTTGGCTTTTTCCTATTGCCTTTTGCTCTTTACCTCTTGCCTAAGAATTATCAAATATCGTAGATGCAGCAATAAATTTAATATAGTTTTTGCAACTATTCTAAAGCTCCTAAGGCATTATTACTGTTGATTGTCTGAATGAGAGAGGCTGTATCGGGAATTAATGTTTGATTATTGACTGTTTGTAAAGTTGGATTCAAAAACGAATTGTTATTATTTGTGATTATTTCATTGGCTGTGCCTACTGTCAGAGATAAAGAAGTTATTCTTTGATTAGTTGCTCCAATATTTGTCAAAGTAGGCGTTATTGTTAGAGTCGTATTTGTGCCGGGATTTAAAAAATTATTACTAACAGGTAAAGAGAGTTCACCACTAACACTTTGATAAGCGCCGGAAGGCGAAACTATAGAAATAGCCCCACGTGCCACAGCTTCTTGTGCATATGCTGGCACTGCAATAAAATTGCCTATACTGATAAAACCCAGCAAGCAAATGGTTCTTTTGATAGTTCTAGGCAATTGACGAAACACGCTATACATAACTTATCCCTCATGCTTTTTTTGATTGGCATGAGCAATATAGCGGTAACTTTTCAGAAAATTTGATTGCTAGACTACTAAAATTTGGTATAAGAATTGACACTTAGTAAATAAAGGCAAAGTTCAATAGGCAAATACCAAGAGTAATTATTGTGTTATTGTCTTGTGCCTATTGCCTTCTAGCTTCCGTCTTTTGCCTTTTGTATTTTACCTATTGGCTAATTTAAAAGATTTCGTAAAGTATCTATTTAAACAACATCAAAAGCCCGATTTCTTTAAGAAACCGGGTTTATATGGTAATATAGTAGATAAGTTTGGAAATACCGCCCCTCAACTACATTCAAGGGGCTGTATTTTTTCTTCAATCCCTCAACTACATTCAAGGGGCTGTATTTTTTCTTCAATCTTTTACATCTCAATCACTCTCTACTTTATCTTCTGTGAAAACTATGGATACAAGTAAAGAAGAGTCAGTCAAAAAATTGATTCGCGTATTACCAAATACTTTGATGCAAATGCCCAGCATGGGGATAGTCGTAGACGTTTCGTCTCAACTGATGGCAAAATTTTTTCAAACAATACCCAAAAAGAGATTGAAAATCAATGCAAGGTGTGAAAGCATATAGACTAAAAGCCGATCGCTTTTTACACTATCTTGATTTTCTGTCAGTTAACAATCAGTCTATTCTAGACCGCCATTAACACTAGCTGCTCTGACAAGGGCTGCTAGGTCTTCAATTGATGTAGCAGTACCGGCATCAATCTTGGCTGCAATAGCTGCTTCGATTGTAGAACTGGGTGGTGATACTAGGTTTACAACTGCACCTGGATCTATTGTTAAACTAGTTACAAGTTCGTCATTTCCACCCGCGGTACCGCTATATGCAGGTGTAACAAGTAACATTGGTCCGGTGAAATATGCAGAAGTGGGTGCAGTTAACTCAGCACTGACGCTGACAGAAGAACCTGATGGTCTAACAATTGTAACCGCACCACGAGCAGCAGCGTCTCCTGCATTTGCAGGTGCTGCAAAGAAATTACCAACACCAACCAAACCTAATACACAAACGCTGCCTTTGAGAATTGCAGAAATTTTCATGATTAACAAACTCCCCGTGTTGTTTTTCTTTACGTTCTCAATATAACCATTGCCTACCAAAAAAATCCCAGTAACAATACTGAATTTTAGATAAATTACAGAGGTCAGAAATAAAAAAAACTAATAGATGGAAGTAATGGCGTGGATCTGAATAAAAGCTTCAAAACCATCATCTAAATAGAGTCGCAGCAAGGCTTATGTATAACCATTGCCTGTATAAAATTTGTGGCAATAATCACCAAACTTTGGATTTTAGAAAATTAAATCCAGAAAGTACTGGAGGTAAGGCTTGAGACTGCTTTCAACACCACAATCTATGTAAACACTGCTTAATAATTCGTTAAAACTTGTCAGATATGGCTACGTCATATCTTTGCTAAATCTTAAGTGCATCTTTATGGTTAATATGCTGTGGGCAACGATTTAAATCCTCAGGCTGATGGCAGTTATTGTATGGATACAATATTTTGAAAGGGCAGATAACTATACGCCAATACCATATTCCACAAAGTTGAAAACGGTTATAAAATCTAGTTATAGGTTGGGTGGGTAGGGTAATTATCTGGAAGATACCCAAGGCATCGCGCAAAGCGCCCAAAAATTTCTTAGTAATGTTGGCTTTCGTGTCTACACAAGTTAATTTTTGAATCTTTGACTAAAGTTATTTAAATACAAATAGATTTTTAAAAGTCTGATGTCTGTCCTTTACCAGTAGTGAGGTAGATAATAAGCACAGCCAAAAATTGCCTCAGCGTTACCCTCAAGCACCATTTAACTTACTATATTTATTATCCCCCAGTTGAATGGGCTACATCTGCCTGCCTTTAGGTCATTATGGCAAAATCTAAGAAAAGCGCTACCCCCATCAATCTCAGCGATCCACAATATTATCTTAACCGAGAGTTAAGCTGGTTAGAATTTAATGCCAGGGTATTACATGAAGCCTGTGACGATCGCACCCCACTTCTGGAACGTCTTAAGTTTTTGGGAATATTTAACTCTAATTTAGATGAGTTTTTCATGGTGCGCGTTGCTGGCTTAAAGCAACAAGTAGAGGCAAAAGTTAGCCTGTTAACTCCCGATGGTCGCACACCACAACAACAGCTAGACGATATTAGGTCTACCCTCACTCCCCATGTCAACAAACAGCACCAACATTTTGAGGAAGTACTTCGTCCTCTACTAGTAAATCATGGCATTCATATTCTGAATTACATAGATTTAAATCAAAAGCAGCGGACTCATCTCAACAGCTATTTTGAGGAACAAGTCTTTCCAGTTTTGACTCCCCTGGCTGTTGACCCCAGTCATCCCTTTCCTTTTATTTCTAATCTCAGTCTAAATCTGGCTGTTGTAGTCAAGAACCCAGACACCGAAGAGGAATTCTTTGCCAGAATCAAAGTCCCTAGTGTTCTACCACGATTTTTACCGATACCGCCTGAGTTGGGAGATCAGAACAGCGAAAAACCTGCCCACTGGACTGGAGTACCTTTAGAACAGGCGATCGCTCATAACTTGGAATCTCTATTTCCAGGGATGAACATTCAAGAATATCATCCGTTCCGCATTACCCGTGATGCCGATTTGGTCTTAGAAGAAGATGAGGCAGATGATTTGTTGTTAGCGATCGAACAGGAATTGCGAAAACGGCGTCTGGGTGGTAGTCCAGTCCGGCTAGAAATTCAATCCCAGACTCCTGAAATAGTGCGATCGCGATTATTGCAAGATTTGGAATTAACAGAAAGTGATGTTTACGAGGTAGATGGTCTTTTAGGACTGCGAGATTTAATGTACTTTATGTCCTTGCCATTGCCGGAACTCAAAGATCCACCACGCCAATCTGTTGTACCCTTACGCCTGCAAAGGTTGAGAGAACCGAGTTTAGACCCAGATGCGCTGGAGACGGACGAAGGAAAAGACTTTTTTGCTGTAATTCGGGAAAAGGATTTACTAGTACACCATCCTTATCAATCCTTTTCGGCTACAGTAGTCCGTTTTATTACCCATGCTGCCTACGATTCAAATGTGTTAGCCATCAAGATGACCCTTTACCGGACTTCTGGTGACTCACCCATCGTCAACGCCTTAATTGCCGCTGCTGAAAATGGCAAGCAGGTATCTGTGCTGGTGGAATTAAAGGCGCGATTTGATGAGGAGAATAATATTTATTGGGCAAAACGACTAGAAAGAGTTGGAGTTCATGTCGTCTATGGTTTAGTCGGGCTAAAAACCCATAGTAAAACCGTCATGGTGGTACGGCGCGAAAAAGACCGGATACGTCGCTACGTGCATATTGGCACTGGTAATTATAACCCTAAAACAGCACGACTGTATACAGATTTAGGATTGTTTAGTTGCCGTGAAGAATTGGGTGCTGACATTACAGATTTATTTAATTTCTTAACCGGATATTCCCTGCAAAAATCCTATCGAGAGTTGCTGGTTGCCCCTGTGAATATGCGCGATCGCTTTTTGGCACTAATTCACCGCGAAATCGAAAATGTTCAAAATGGATTTTCTGGACGGATTGTCGCCAAAATGAATTCCCTAGTCGATCCAGAAATTATCGCCACTTTATATGAAGCTTCCCGCGCTGGAGTGCAAATCGACTTAATTATCAGGGGTGTTTGTTGTTTACGCCCAGGAATCAAAGATATTAGTGAAAACATTCGTATCATCAGCATTGTCGGTCGCTTTTTAGAACACTCTCGAATTTATTATTTTCATAACAATACACAGGAGGAAATATATATCGGCAGTGCTGACTGGATGCGTCGCAACCTAGATCGCCGAGTCGAAGTAATTACCCCAGTAAAAGACCCAGATATTGCTAAAGATTTGCAAGAAATTATGGGAATTATGCTCGCAGATAATCGCCAAGCTTGGGAATTACAAGCTGATGGTACTTACATTCAACGGCGTCCTTATGATGATTCTCCAGAAGCTAATTCACAAAAAATTCTCATGAACATGGCATTGCGCTCAACCGGTGTAGTCCCAACCTGATTGATAAAAAAATAAGTTACTTATACCTTGACAACTAGCTCAACTTAGTTGTTTTTGGAAAAATTGAATTTTTTGAGCAGTTGTCTAAGTTGTTTATCATAGGTTCACACAAGTTATTCAACCATAGGATAGAGTCAGTGCTGGCACTTGTTCTCATAAACTGGAGAGGCTATTCTGAATAAATTTGTCTTTCCCCTCAATGTTAATGTTATCCTGCGAGCTTTCTACCTTGCGTGTTTTAGTAGTTGATGACCACGAACTGACTCGTTTAACCTTACAATTGGTTTTTTCTTGCCAGGAAAATATTCAAGTAGTAGGTTTAGCCAGTAATGGTGAAGAAGCTATAGAAATGGTTAAACGTTGCCATCCTGACGTAATTGTTCTAGATTTACAGATGCCAGTCATGGATGGCTGGAGTGCGTCCAGTCACATTAAAGCTATATCTCCGAACACCCAGATACTTGCTTACTCCTCAGTGGAAGATGTCAATTTTCACGGGACAAAGGCAATGTCTAGCTTTGATGACGTTTGCAAGAAAGATGTGCCTACAAGCGAACTTATTGCCTTAGTTAGGCAGCTGGGTCAGCGTGCAGGAGATGGTTCAGTGGCAGGATAAATGATGCAGTGATTATTGCTTCGCCAACTCAGGCTTAGTTCAATTCTGGGGATTTGAAGACATGATACTACTGAAGAACGTCGGTCTAGCCTGAAGTTGAGGTTGAACCGACGTAATTTTTGATAACTTCTACTCTACCGGAATAGTGCGTGTAAATTCATCAATTAGTTCATCCAGTTCTTCCAAAGCCTGATTTACATCTATTCTCAAAGTTCCCAGGTTTGGTTGCTCCAGTAAGCTTAATAGGTAATCGCGTTTACTTTGAACTGCGACAATTCGTTCTTTTATAGTCTGTAAATCCATTATTTTTTTCCTATCTTTAACTACCTTTAAATTTAAAGTTAACTCAAAATCTAATATTTTGGCACACTATACGCCGTTAGTAGTCAACTTAGAGCTACCTGCCTTGCCTACGAGATGCTGCGCAAATAGTAGACTAAGGAAAAATTGAGTGTTTGAAAATCACAAAGATAAAAGTGGGTAAAGTCTCGTTTAAACGAAGCTAGTGCTTTGGGCAAAAATGCCTGACTTGTTGGCTCTTGGTGTGTTGCCTTCCGGCTCTTTAGCAACTGCCGTGCGGTTTAACCGCCTTAATATGGCAATGTTGAATACTAGCGCCTGGGGACGATGTTCTTTCCTAATTTGTTGCTCATAGCCGATGATAATAAAACAAGGTATTCAGACTTTATACTAATTTAAGCTCATGCTACGCCAAATTTCTTTAGGAACACTCGGTCTAACTATCGGTGGCATATTAACCATCATTGGCTTCGTCGCCTATGCTGATAATAATGCCACACTCAATCTTGTCGGATTTTTTTACGGGATTCCTCTATTATTGGGAGGGCTGGCACTAAAAGCTAATGAACTTAAGCCAGTACCATTTACCCAAACTACGTCACCATCAGCATTGATACTGCGCCAGCAGCAAGCAACTGATACGCAAAATAAAATTCGCAAAGACATCACCCGATATTGCTACGGTCAAGATGCTCATCTAGATACAACACTTTCTTTTCTGGGTTTGAGTCCCACCGATCAGGAACGGCCAACAGTCACAGGGTTACGAGAAACAGAAGTTGATGGGAGCTATGCCCTCATTTTAGAATTTGATTCACCGTTAATACCAATTGATGTGTGGCAAAAAAAGCATGAAAAAATGACCAATTATTTTGGTCCTGGATTGGAAATTAAAATAACGCAGCCATCTGAAAATACAATTGAGCTAGCGCTAATCAATATTCAAAAAGAATCACTAGTCACTAGTCAGTAGTTGAGAGCAAAATCTTAAGCATTTACCAAAAAGTTACTTTTCTAAACGAACTGCGTACCACTGTAAATATTTCCCAGGCCCAATATCTAATTCGCAACTAGTGTCAATTAAATATTGGGCTTGAGTCTCCACAGTATCAAACTTTTGCAAGTCAGGCGGTAAATCTTGAATTATGAGTTGTTGAAGAGTTATTTTGAGCTTTTCTAATAGCTCTGATGGTGTCATAAATTGTTCTGGTTGATTTGTTTCTAAAACAACAAAATGATCCTGCTGGTACATTAATGAGTCTGGCATTTTAAAGATTTAGCGAATGTCAATAGGTTTGGATGATTTTTGTAAGAACTTTTGCTTGTTTGTGTAATCAGCTTGAGTTCTGTATGGTTTATGGCTAGAAAGAAATGGTTATGAAGTCACTTGAAAATAAAGTTTTGCACTAAGTTTTATCTCAATCTTATGTAATTATACTAAACCTCAGCAAGCCTTGTCGGATAGACTAAATAAATTTCAGTCAGGTGATATTAGTATTTAGTATTAGCTATCTTCTGAGGGTACTTTGGCAATTGCTTTTCCTTGTCTCGCTAGGTTTATAAACTAACTACATAACTAAATAATTAGGGTGTGTATTTGTAATTCTCAAAAAAATCGTAATTTGACTTTAACAATAGGGAAATATAAAAGTAACATTTTCTCCCATAACCATCGCTGAACAAAAAGGCAGCAATTGCCTTCGTGTTCCAATTACAGATTGTCTATGCAACTTATTTATCTACCGCTTGCTTGGCCCAACAACATTGGGCAGTCCATTGTCAAAAAACAGTTGATTGTGAAGCCAGACACGCCTTTGCCGCAAATCCTGGCATTGATGAAAATAGCGATCGCCCCCATACGATTGAGTTGCACAGCCTTTTTCAGGATAGTCCCGCAAGTGGAAGGCAACTCATGTCAGGCATAAGCCCATTTACTGTTTCTAAGCAACCACCATTGATTCTAGTGGCTGATGATGACAAGACCATCCGGGTATTGTTGCGTAAAGCAATGGAACAAGAAGGTTATCGAGTGGTCGAGGTCAATGATGGTAAGCAATGTTTAGATGCTTACGAGACTATCAAGCCGGATATAGTTTTGCTAGATGCTGTAATGCCTGTGATGGATGGCTTTACTTGCTGTAAGCACTTGCTCCAGATTGCCAGGAATAATTTAATTTCAGCCCTTGCCACCTTTGATACTGACTCGACTCTTAACAATACGGTTATCTCCAAGATATGGGAGCGTACTCCCATCTTGATGATCACTTGCTTGGACGATGAGGAATCTGTAAACCGTGCTTTTGAAGCAGGAGCGACTGATTATGTCACTAAGCCAATTCACTGGCCTGTATTACGCCAGCGGTTGCGCCGACTGCTACAGCAAGCACAAGTATACAAACAGTTAGAGGCGGCAAACGAAGCTTTGCATCACCTTGCCAATGTAGATGGGTTAACTGAGTTGGCTAATCGTCGCCGCTTTGACGATTATCTCAATACTCAATGGATTAATCTCGCACAAGAGGGATCTCCCTTGTCAATGATTTTGTGTGATATCGACTTTTTTAAATTTTATAATGATAAATATGGTCATCCGGCTGGAGATGTATGTTTACAAAAGGTGGGTGCTATCTTAACCCTTAAAGCACAAAAACATCAGGATTTAGTAGCCCGTTATGGTGGCGAAGAATTTGCTGTAATTATGCCATACACTCCTGCATCTGGCGCACTTCACGTTGCCGCCGCAATCCAAGCCGGAATCAAAGATTTGCAAATTGTTCATGACGGTTCTGCGGTGAGTCAGCACCTCACTCTCAGTATGGGCGTGGCAACTGTTGTCCCGACTTGGGAATCTTCACCTTCAGAGTTGATCGTGCTGGCAGATAAAGCACTCTATCAAGCAAAGGCTGGGGGACGCGATCGCTTTATCTCAAGTTCTTAATTGTCATTGGTCATTTGTCAATACCCATTACTTAAGAAGGATAAACTGGCAGTGTGAAGTGAAACCATGCTCCGTTATTGGGGGCGGAATCCACCCAAATTTGGCCATAATGTGCCAGGACGATGCGTTGGCATAGACAAAGGCCAATGCCGTAACCTTCTGTACCTTCATCCCGTTGCAGGCGGAAGTGGTTTTCAAAGATGCGATCGCGATTCTCTACAGGAATACCAGGCCCAGTATCGCCAATACTAAACTGAACTTTTTGGGTAGTGCGGTGCAATCCGGCGATGCTAATCTTGCCACCTTCTGGGGTGTATTTGATGGCATTATCCAACAGATTCACTAGCACTTGCCGGATACGTTCTGGGTCAGCATATACATAAGGTAAGTCATTGGGAATATCTGTTTCGACCTCTTGGGATTTGGCGGTGTAGCGATCGCACAATTCTTCTAGTACATCTAAGCACATTTTACCTAGTTGCACCTTTTGTGGTAAAATTGGAAACTCAGTATCTTTGCCGCGACCTACCTGCAAAAGGTCGGTAATCATCCGATCGATGATCTTCGTTTGATTCCGGGCTTGTTTTAATAGATGCGCTGTCAAGGATGGTTTGAGGCGCTGAAATTGTCCTGTCTCTAAATTGTAGTTAGATTGGAGAGTTTCGATGGCGATCGCGGCAGCAGTTAGGGGATTGCGGAGATCGTGTGCCAGCATCGCAATCACCCGATCTTTAAACTGTAGCTGCTCTTGGAGGTTATCTTTTTCTTGTTTTAAGCGAAAAATTTCGTCTGAGAGTCGGATGAGTTCGGCAGAAACAGCAACTGAACGGATAGTTGATTTGGGTGATGTTACTCTAGCAGTATCGTCTATCCGTTCTTGTAAGTCTTCTTGTAATTTCAAATAGGCGTCTACAGCGGCTTGCCAGCGAGGCCACCAGTTTTTCAATTGCGCTATGATATTACTCCCAGCCAAAACCTGTCGTGGTTCCGGGTGAATTTTGATTAAAGCTGGCGTTGCTACCAATTTAAAGTGTTCTGCTAAGTAAGGTTGTTGACCAACATCAATAGTTTGAAGTTCAAAACTATACTCAGCCTGCAATTCTTTTAAGTAAGCACGGATTCGCTGCACCTGTTGACGGGACTTGGGGCGTCCATCGACAAACAGTAACAGCTGGAGTGGAGCCTCAGAATAAATAGGCTGATCCTGGGAAACTTGCATGTAATCGTGTTTCAGCACTGGTAACAACCCGGTGACGCTTTACAGAAAGTAAAAAAGACTGACGGTTGTCGATGGTCGTTGTTTTTTCTTCTTAATATCTATTTTAGATTTTCATACTCCTATCCGATCTGCGTTTTTGACATCAGACATATCTTATTCAGCCTTTTGCTCCCGTTTGGTTAACTTTATCTCCAAGAAACACCCAAGCCCCTTGAATATAAGTCTTAATTTGCCCTGAATCAAAAATTTTCGCCAGAGCCAGGAGGTGAAAGGTTTAATGGTATGTCAAATCGGCTAGTGCAGCACCATGTCAATTTAAGCAAGCGATGTCTACGACGGGCTACGCCTACGCCCAAGAAAACACAGATGCTAATTGTATCTAATCTATCAGGAAGCTGTTAACTGTTCAGACCAAGTTTGTAGAGGTTTTTTTCAACCGCCAGTGCATTTGATGAAGTGTCTTTTTCGCCTCAAGCCAATCATTAACTAGGATTGGGAAAAACAGCCATACCTAACTATGTACTACTTCTATAACTTGCGAAGCGCACCTTCCAGCTTTCCTAAAAGAACCACAGCCCTATCCTAGAATAACAGAGGATGGGTTGATTGAGGGAAAGTTTTGGATAACATAGAGGCGATCGCGCACTTTTAGAGGAAGCACTCACTGCTTTCGAGGCTGTCAATAAACCCTTGACTACAGCACAAGTGGCACTTTCTCCAGAAAATCAATTTAGAAATACTAGGGAAACTGCTGCGACTCTTGACTGCTTTACCTATTTACCCCAGTGGCCAAGAATAACGAACTTACGCTAATTTCCTGGAATTGTTTAACACTGGCATTTTCCAGAGATTCCCTTACTCACCTTACCATCGTCAAATGAATAATTTCCAGAATCGATTTTCAGCCAGTGTTAGTTTACTCGATCTATTCCCCTCTTTGGGTGAGGCTAAGGGGGGCTTTATTCCTAGTCTATCACTTCAGTTATTTGGCGTAGGCTTTGCCTGCCGTAGGCATCCCATTACAACTAGTGCATCTGGAAGTAGATTCCAGCTTTTGCTAGCTAAACTGTTTTTTGACCAGTTATCAATCAGTTATCTGCTCTACAACTTGGATGTTTAGGTAACTATCTGAAAAATTGGTTCACAATCAAGTATCGAGCGGTTTGTAGTCGGTGGCTCGATTCCTCATCTAAAGACTAAATTTTTTACTACGAACTTTCAACTCCTCAAACTCTTATCTAGTAAGGATTTCAGATTTATTTATATTTTTTCTCAAAAATGTTAGTTTTTCAGAATTTTAGGGAACTCTATAAATAAGCATAGGAATTATCAAAACCTAATGGCTGTAAAACGAAGACAATACGGTAGCTTTTGCTACCGTTTACTCATTTTTGGAGATATCATCACCAACATAGACATTTAGGAAGAAGACGTAGTAAGTCGGTAGTGTCTTTTGGTGATTATTATAGAGAGTCAGAGGAGAGCAGGGGAATAAAGGAGAATAACCATGTCTCATGCCCCATTCCCATTTAATGGACAGTCTGCGCTAGGGTAGGAATTGAAACTCAATCTGTGATTTCCTGTGCTTCCCTGTAAACGTCCAGCTGTATTTCTAATTTGGGCTGTTATACTCACTTCGTTAACAGCCTGTGCTAATAGTCCAGTTGCCAAAAACCTTGAGGAATCTTTGGCGGCAGATCCGAAACTGCAAAGCAATCCAGTTGTCTTTGGAGAATCTCAAGGTAATCAACCGCAAGCACAGCAAAATGAATCAGCCGTTCAGCTACCATCTGATTTTCCTAAAGATATCCCTTTATATTCCAATGCCAAACTACAGGAAGTTACACCTGCTAGCGGCTCAGAAAATAAAATCTCAACTCGTTGGTTAAGTTCTGACCCCAGTAATTTTATTGCTAGTTTTTATCGCAGCCAGTTTCAAACAAATAACTGGCAGATTTTACAACAGCCGACAGATGATGCGGGAGGCGCTTTTGAGGCACGTCGCAACGATTTGCTGTTGAAGGTTTCCATTCAGCCCAAATCAGTTACTAACGCCACACCTAATCAACCCCAAACAGCCACTGAATTACTGATTGATTACGTACCGAATAGTACTGCAACAGCACAACCTACTTCAACTACAAATCCTAACGAAACTACTAACGCCGTTCCTCAACCGGGAAATTCACAGTTCATTGGCCCAGTACCACCCACAAACTTAGCAACACAGCCACCAAGCACAGCGAATAACCAAACAATCGCTACAGTTACGACTAAATCTCAGGTATTCAACGATCTGAATAAGGCACCACAAGAATGGCGGCAACATATCCAAGACTTGGCTGCATTAGGTGTTTTATCTATAGAAGCAAAGACAACTAAGAGCAACTCTACGACCACAACTAATCAGTTTGAACCCGGTAAAATCGTTACACATCGGGAATACGCCCGTTGGCTAATTGCTGCTAACAATGCTGTGTATGCCAACAATCCGGCTAAACAGATTCGTTTGGCATCAGAAAGTACTCAACCCGCTTTTAGTGATGTGTCAGCAAAAGACCCTGATTTTCCAGCAATTCAGGGATTAGCCGAAGCTGGATTAATTCCCAGTCCTTTGTCTGGAGATTCTACGGTAGTTTTGTTTCGTCCTGATACACCTCTAACGCGGGAACAGTTGCTGCTGTGGAAATTACCCCTAGATACTCGCCAAGCTTTACCCTCTGCTAACTTAGATGCGGTCAAACAAACCTGGGGTTTCCAAGACGCAGCGCGAATTGACCCGAAGGCTTTAAGAGCAGTATTGGCTGATTACCAGAATGGCGAACAATCGAATATTCGGCGGGTGTTTGGTTATACGACTCTGTTTCAACCCAAAAAATCAGTAACTCGTGCTGAGGCTGCTACGGCTTTGTGGTATTTCGGTAGTCAGGGTGAGGGTGTATCGGCTACTGAGGCTTTGAAATTAAAGCAAAGTTAAAGCTATGTCTACGACGTGTACCTGATTTAGTTGCACTTAGTCCAGTCTCAGCATAAAAGTGGGCAATTCCGCCCTTTAGTACAAAAATTTTGCTATTTCTTTGTAATATACCTATTTTTCATCAAGAAAATGTAAATCTAAGTGTTTTAAGCGTTTTTACCTGTGTTTCATAAATTTTTGAGGCATAGTTAAGTGAAACAACGTAAATTAACTCAATAGACGTACTTAATTTTGAAGTATCTCTATTGAGTAAGTTGTCAGAGTATCGCCCTTTCATTGCTTTTAAACAATTAAAAAGACCACAGGTAACACAAATATGAAAAAACAAGCTGTAGCAGCAGGATTTGTTCTATTTTCTTTCATGTTGCCGACCAAAGCTTCGGCTGTGAGTTTTGATCGGCTTTATGTATTTGGCGATAGTCTTTCTGATACAGGTAATATATATAATGCTACGGGTAAAACATACCCTGCAAGCCCACCTAACTTTGATGGACGTTTTTCCGATGGGCCGATCTGGATAGATTATCTCGGAGATCAGCTAGGATTAAAGCCCACTTTATTGACTACTATTCCTTCCACACCTCCTACTCAAGGGATAAACTTCGCTTTCGGTGGTGCTAGCTCTGGTTTAGATAACGCTGTCGTTCCCAATCAAAATTTACCGGGAGTACTCAAACAAGTCCTTGGTTTTGCTGGAACTCTGCAAGCAAATAATCAAACTGCTGACCCAGATGCACTTTACACATTGTGGGGAGGTGCTAATGATTTCTTTTTTCTGAACCCGGAAGACTCGAAGACGCCAATCAGTAATATATCCCTGGCGTTGAATACTCTGGTAGGAGTCGGCGCAAAAAATATTTTGGTGTTTAACTTGCCAGATTTGGGACAGCTACCAGCAGCTAAAATCAACGGTCGCAACCCTACAACCCTCAGTAAATCGACTAGTGAGTTTAACTTGGGTTTAGCACAAACTGTGAACGCTTTGAATAAAAACCCGAATCTCAACATCATCTCTATTGATACTTATTCTTTATTTAATCAGGCAAGTGCATTAGGTTTTACGAATGTAACCGAATCTTGTCTATCTAGACCAGATATATGTAAGCCAGGTGACAACAAGTTTCTCGTCTGGGACGGTTTCCACCCTACCACTGACGCTCATAAGGTGATAGCAGATACAGCACTGGCGGCGATTGAGGCTAAGTCTGTTCCTGAACCTTCGATAAACTTGGGGATTTTAGCCCTTAGTGCTTTTGGTGCGGTAGGAGTGCTGAAGCGTCAACAAAAAAGGTCAGCAGTCCGGGTTATCGATGCACAATTTCCTCATATAACAGTTAAAAACTAAACTAATTGATGTGAGATTGCGATCGCTTATTTGAAATTATTGAAGAATTAGCCATGCACCATTCTCCGAGTGGTGTGTGCAGAAACTGAGATTAACCAGTTGTTGATGCAACGATTTGCGGCGCTGGATGTAGAAGTCTGGTGCGTAGCTTGCCGCCGTAGACATCGTGCCGATAATATTATTGCCGTTTGTTAAAAGCTTTCTGTGAAACTGAGTTTGAGGAATAATTCGAGGCTTTCACTCGAAGAGCGATCGCATATCAACTCAAAATTGCGTGAATTTTTCTGGTTGTCGAAAATGCGCGTAGGCGTAGCCCGTCGTAGACATCGCATCGCAAAATTGTCCCTACTTTTGATGTGGTATGAGCGGCGATGCCAAATAGCCCGTCGCAGACATCGCCATATCTCTAGATTAGGGATTAGATGTATAATCCCTGAATACTTCATATATTTATTTACGAGTTAAAACTATTAAATGATTACCGTTACACCAGAGGAAATTACTCAGTTTCGCAACCAGTTGGTCGATAGTCCAGAGGCTGCTTTAGCGGCTTTGGATGCTATAGAAGAGTGTGAAGGCTATTTAGATGATGCTGTTCCACTGTTGGTTATGCGGGAAACTGCACAGGAAGCAGATAGATCGTTAAATGATTTGCTAGAAAGATGTCGCCAATTCCTCTGTCAAGAGGAAGTCAGAGAGTTTTTAGAATCAGGATTAATTGCTCCAATTATAGAACCATTGGCAGTTAGTACAGGTATTCCTTTGGGTACTGCCACTGCACTTAGTATATTGGTGTTTAAACTGGGGGCGAAAAAGTTTTGTCAAGTCCCTGAATCTGGTGCTTAACGTCCAGATGCTGGGTTGAGTCGATGAGGGATATTATTCCCTGCACCTCTCAGTTAAATCTGGGCGTGCGACTTTCACCGCACCCAGCTTCCGATGTTCTCAGCTTGCGCTTTTGCTCATGTGTTTGTAATCGTGGCAACTCTCATGAATTGCTTCCAGATTATTTTTCTTCCAGTTGGGGTGATTTCCATCGATGTGATGCAGATTAATCCGTTCTTCATCGATGAATTTTAAACCGCAGGAAGCACATCTATGGTTTTGCTTCTTAAGAGCAATAGAAGTTGTTCCGCCGTCATAGAGTTTACTTTTGCGTTCGCTCCAGTAGGCTGTATCTCCGTCATAGGGGGATTTTACTCCTTTGACCATGACGTGTTTATTTTCGGAGTAGGGAACCGTTGGGAATGCTTTGTCTAGTAATTTCTTGCTAGAGTAGCGATTTTGATTGGTTTCCTTGTTAAATACCCTGTAAGCTCTTGTTTCGATGTGGTATAGCGAGTTTCTAGACCCGTCCATCTTGCAGAACTTATGGTAATTTCTCCAACCTCTAACTACCGGGGCTAATATTTCAGCCTTTTTGGTAGCACCATAATTCGAGTTGTTGACGATGTGTTTTACTTTCTTACGGAACGCTTTGAAGTTATCTACTGAGGGAATACATCTAAACTTTCCGTTTTTCTGGACTTTAAAGTGCCAGCCGAGGAAATCAAACCCATCTGTCGCGGCGGTGACTTTGGTCTTCTTTTGGCTTACATTCATTCCGCGTTTGCGGAGGAACTCGCTGATTCTTTCAAGTATCTCTGTCGCATCATCTTGGGGGCGGAGTATAATAACCATGTCATCCGCGTATCGGATTGATGGCTTGACAATTCTCTTTTCTGGAGTGTTGTCTGTGATACTTCCACCGGATTTGTATCCGATATGGTATCTATGTATACTCTCAATCCCGTTGAGTGCAATATTTGCTAGTAATGGGCTGACCACTCCCCCTTGTGGGGTTCCTTGTTCAGGAAATTCTGGATTTACCCCTGCCTTGAGGCATCGGAATATACCGAGTTTTAGTCCTTTAGGGGCAATGAGTTCGTCCATTATTGCTGAGTGGTTAATCCTGTCGAAGCATTTTTCGATATCGAGTTCGATGACTCGTTTTTCTGTTCCATTGGATTGGGAGCGAAGGTTATTAAAGATGTGGGTTTGTGCATCGTGGGCAGAGCGCCCAGTTCTGAACCCGTAGCTCCTGGCGTGGAAGGTGGCTTCGTGTGCTGGTTCGAGTGCATATTTTGCGAGGCATTGCCAAGCTCTGTCCGCGATGGTTGGTATCTTAAGCATTCTGGTAGTCCCGTCCTTTTTGGGGATGGGGATTTCCCGTAGTCCCTGATGCTTCCAATTTCCACTGTTCATTTTCAGTAGTTCTTCAAGGTTGAAGCGTTCCATGAATGAGAGGGATTTCTTCCCATCAATACCAGCCGTCTTTTTGCCAGCATTTAGCTGAGATACAAGTCTAATTGCAAGAAATCGAGCCGAGGTGGATTTTAGAATAAGCTTTTGTAGTGACCTAGCTTTCCGCTTGTCTCCAACTTGAACAGCTTTATACACGCGCTTTTGAAGGCGGAAAAGGTTACGGCGGAATTTCTTCCACGGTAACGCTCTCCAAGATTCACTAGTTTTGTAACTGTGTCTAATCATTTTCTCTTCTCTGGTTAGTGTATTCTGAACACCTCGAACCAATTACGGTTCGTCCTACCCGAATTGTGGGAATTCCGCTTCTCGTCTAGCCTACTTGGGGTTCGACTGCCCCTTGACCCACAATTCGTTTTTATTCGTTCCCTCGGAGAGATTGATTTTTCCGTTAGATGTAGCCATTTCGACTACTGGATTCCCTTGACTCTTGCCGTTACTGACTTAAATGTTCGGCGGGAATTATCTCCAGTGGGGTCAGGGATTTTGCGTTGCGCCCTGCCCGGGCTTTAAGTCGCTTTTCTAGGCTCTGTTTCATCATAGGAACTCCCTATTAGCGCCAGTGTCAACCCGCAACGGNTCGTCTGATTGCGCCCTGTTCCCAGCTTCACTCTACAAGAACCGAGCTTGTTCGGTGTGGGCAGATAAGGAGTCAATTCTGAGTCTGAATGGCAGGACTTGCACCTGCATCTGACCGAGAGTTCAGCTTTAATGACAGTAATCTGCTGTCGGACTGGCTTAGTTATGTACGGACTGATACCGTGATTCACTAAGCAACGAATCGCACTAAATCCAGCCCAGTAGTAAGGATTTGCAAAAGGTAGGGGTTGACGTTGCTTGATTCGTTCCAAAGATTCTTGAAACCTGATACGTTGTCCTACTCTGAGTTGAGCCAAGACTTTTTCAATTTGGGGTTTGTGTTCTTCTAAAAATCTGTCTAATCCTTCAATAGTCAGATTTCGTAGCCATATTTGAGCTTGCTTAAGAGCTATGGCAATATCTCCTGCTTCTAGGTTATCAAGTGTGAATAAATTTTCGTAGAATTTAATCATTAAAAAACTGGTAGACAAGTCATCTACTTTCCACAGTGAACTAACGACACTGGGACTACCAGCTAACAGAAAACCGCTAGGTAAACCAATGTATTCGTCACTGGTATTTTGAAAATCAATCAATCCAGTTTCGCAAGCGGAAAGGGTGACGAGGCGACATTTTTCTAATTTGAGAGTGAATATTTTATCTAAAGTCAGACATTTTTCTAAATCGTAGGTTTCCCCTGCTCGTAAATTCAGGTAACGTTCGGAGTCGGGTTTTGTTGGAGTGTCTGCGATGAATGCTTTTGCCAAAATTAAGGCTGAATTACCGGGGTTTGTTAAGTTAAAAGACCCGTGACAGCTAAAGTGGGTGCAGTGGTAAGTGTTTAAGTCAGTATTACTAATTGCTGTGAGTGTCGCTGCTGTTTTTTTCAAAACGTTGGAAGTATTAAAGTAGCTTTGAATAACTTGTACTTCTAAATCGGTGTAATTCAAATCTTCTGTAGGATTTTGAATTGCAAATAGAGATTGAAAATCAGGACGTTTGCGCTGTTGTACTTGTTGCAGTAGTTGACAACTGGGTGCATAGCTCACACCACCAGCAAATAAATCCAGAAGACAAGACGAATTTTCAGAATTTTGATTTATTGGGATTGCATGAAGGGGGAATAAGTGCAAGAACCTATGGGGAATTAGGATGAGTTTATCGCAGTGCTTTGGTATCTGGGTTAGTATTTCATCAATGTGCAGAATCGAAGCTAATTCTTTGAGTGCTTTCCCTAAGTTATTTTGCCATTGGTCTTTTTGACCGTAGTAATTCTGCAAATATTGATTTACCCAATCATACAAAGCTTGTTGGTCTTCTGATTGGGATTGGTAAACTGTTACCTCTCCTTTTTTTGTGACAATAAATGCCAGAATTTTATCGTTGAGAATATACCACTCGATAATGGCTGTATGCTCATCCAAAGAACCTTGGAAGGAGTCGAATTTGAAACCATAACCGACAGGTAAGTAGCGGTTTTGCAATTCATTACGCTGCTGTCGCAATTCTTGAAGATGTTGTGCAAGGACTTTGGGATTTTCAGCTTTGCCATTTTGGATTTGATATTGTCCTGTGGCTATTTCATCCCTGTATGTTTCTAGTTGAGTGAATACTTCTGGAGGGAAGATGGTTTTAGAGTCACGTTCAAGAATTTGTTCAACTAAATTGCGGGTTTTACTACGTTCAACATATTCAATTGCTTCGGTAATCTTATTTAATTCTCTGCAAACTTCTACCATGCGCCTATAAAGTTTGTTCCATTCTTCTGCTTGTTTGCGTTTGCTTTCATCGCCAGAAATAATTTCTCCTCGTAATGATTCGACTATTTGGATGGCAGAATTAAAGGTGGCATAGGCTTTAGTTAACTGTTGTGCTTCTTGATAGAGAATACCAATATTACATAAAGTTAATACATGATTGTGTGGAAAGCTGGTACAGGTGAATACTTCTAAAGCATTGGTACAGAATTCGATGGCTTTTTCAAAATTTTCTCTTCTATCCTCCTGTATTTTTTGACGGTAAGCGTTCCCTAAATTATTCTGCGTCATCGCCCATAGTTCTGGAAAATCATTGCGGCTAAATACTTCCAATACAACAGAAAAGGTAGCGATCGCATTTTCGATATCTTCTTCTCTATCTTCCTGTAATCTGTCAAGGTAAGCATTTCCCAAATTATTTTGCGTTATTGCCCATTGTTGTGGAAATTCAAAGCGGGTGTATACTTTTAAAGCGGCAGTATAAGCAATGATCGCATTTTTGATATTTTCTTCTCTATCTTTCCCTTGTCTTTCAAGGTAAGCATTTCCCAAATTATTTTGCGTTACTGCCCTTTGCGTTACTGCCCATTGTTGTGGAAATTGAGAATGGGTTATGACTTCTAATACTTTAGTATAAGCTTTTATAGCACATTCAATATTTTCAATCGGGTTTCCTTTAACTCTATATAAATAAGCATTTCCTAAATTACTTAGCGTTTTTGCCCATTCTTGTGGAAATTTAGAGTAGGTTATTATTTCTAACGAGCTGGTAAAAGTTTTAATAGCATATTCCCGATTTTCTACTCTATCTCCCTGTATTCTCTGAGAGAAAGCAATGCCCAAATTATTTTGTATCATTGCCCACTTTATTGTAGATACACTGCAATTAAAAACATTAAGGGTGACTTCATAGCCAGCAATAGCAATTTCTATATTATTGGCTTTATCTCCTAAAGATAATTCTTGAATTAATGTACTTAAATCAAAAATATCTGATGCAATATCCTTGTTTTCATTTAATTGAAATTGTCTAAGCTTATTCTGTAACCAACTTTGGAATAATCTTGCGGAAATATTATTAAGTTTTTTAACGTTTTTCACAAGTCTTTGGTTAACTACTTGCACGTTATCTCTATTATCTACCATCACTTTCAGTGCTTGCTCTAAGAAATCTAAGCATTCTTTTGTTGTGACAGTTGATGGTAATTTACTATAAACTCCAAGCTGTTGCCCTGCTATATTCATTAAATGATTAGCTTGGTCTAATTCGCCATGTTTTCGTAGATGATTTGCTATTTCCAGGATCTTTGGTATCCAGTCAACATCCACTAGTTCTTGGTTTGCTGCCAAAATTTCTTGGACTTCATCGTTAGTACGACAATTAAGCAGGCTTTGAATGAGGTTGATGTAGGCTTGCTGACGCTGTTCGTTCATGGATTAGGGCGTGAGACGAAACTCGATCATAAGAAACATTCACCACCAACACGCTAAATTCCAGAAAAGTGTAGAATTTCATCACAAATGTTGCGTTCCCGGCGACGCAAGAACCTTGGATGAGTGTTTTTTACTTGTGAACAGACAATATACTGATTTTGCGATCGCTTGATTTCCAAAAGATGCGATCGCGTTTTGCTAAGAAGCTTTTGAGTAAATATCAAGCAATACCCCCCGATATAAATTGTCATCTAATCGAGGGGGAAGTTCCGGTGTAATATTGAATTTTAAATTGTTACACTGCTCTGTGTTCGTCGCAGTTTTTGATGTAACGACGTAAAACAGAGTTGATTAAGGTTTTATATTCTCCGCTTTGAGCTTGAAACCACTCTAGTATATCTGGCTCAATCTGTACCAATTGCTGTGCTTGAGGTGCGGGAACTCGGAGAGTAGCTTTCTGAAAAAAATCTTCTGTCAATGGTGGAATATCAGAGTAGTCAATTTCTTCATCGTTCATTGACTCCAATGCTGTCCAGTTAATACGAGAGGTATTTCTCAAGTTTTTGTCGCTCATACCGATTTGCCCTTGGTGCTGAAATGATCCGAATCACATTATTTTTGCGTTCTGTCCAACACTAGAACGGCTACACCGTTGCTGAGGAAACCTATACCGAACCAACGGTCTTCTCCGTAATCAAAACGATCATCTAACTCAATTAGCATTGGACTTTCAAACATCTCAGGAACATCGGCGAAATCAATCTCATGTTTGCGAAGATTCTCTAAATTTTCCGTCTCATCCCACTCAAACTGCATGAAAATTTAGACACGCTAATTGAACCATCTCTATTATCCTGCATAATATCCCAATACGCTCGGTGTTAGAGAGAACCTGATTTTTGCGTAGGTTGGGTTGAGCAATAACGTAGGCGCAATGATTTTGTGATGCCTGCGGTAGTCTACGTCAACGCATTTATAGATTTGGCGATGCCTACGGCGGTCTTCGCCAACGCATTTGTTATTTCCGCGTATGCATTTATAGATTTGGCGATCGCAATTGCTATTTCGGGGTACGCAATTGCTATTTCGGGGTACGCAATTGCTATTTCGAGGTACGCAATTGTTATTTCGGGGTACGCATTTATTGATTTTGTGATTACTGTTGCTGATTGTACTTATTCTAAAACAACAAATTGATATGAAAAATGAGTAAAAACACAGTCAAAGTCGTAATTCTTTTGTTGAACTTTTAATGAAATAAATCCACAAAACTACCCATCTCAGGCAAAAGGATACTCCACTATCTTGAAAAAGGCATTAAAAAAAGGATATCTCATGTCTTTAAAAACTCGTGGTTCTGCTGCTATTGACAAAGCCCAACTTCGTCTCACCTTGCTTAAATCTATTGATGAAAATCTGGATTTAGGACATGGGTTAACCATTGAAGCTTACAACCACCTAATTAACACTACCCGTGCTGTGCTAGAAGCTAATAATACGCTGGTTGCCAATCTGGAAGAATCACGTAAAACAGTAACCCAGATGGATAAAGCTCTCTCCGAAATATCTGAACGAATGCTAAGTGGAGTTGCAACTGTCTACGGCAAAAACAGTATGGAGTATTCCAAGGCTGGCGGCTCTAATCGAAAACGAAGTAAACAATCTAGTTCAAAAGTTACTTCACTTGTAGCGGTTCTTACTACTCAACCTACTCAAGCTGCAATTGCGAATGCCTCAACTAACGGTAATGGCACAACTCCTTTGCTGCAATAATCCACACCTACTTAAACAAGAAATCAGATCCCCGACTTTTTAGAAAAGTCGGGGATCTTTTTGTCGCCAACATTTTGTTATATCGAGGATGCGTTGGCGTTGGCGTAGCCTCTCGTAGAGAAGCCCACCGTACCCCTACGGGGAAGCAAGCTACGCGTAGCGTCTCGTAGAGAAGGTATCGCTACATAATTACGAATTACGAATTGGTATTAGGTCTTTTGAAGATGCGAGTAACTGCTGTGTAATTTCTGGCAGTTGGTTAAGACAATGCTTATCTAGTTATAAGTTTGCCTTGATTTTTAGCTGCGGCGATGTCTGCGACGGGCTTCTCTACGAGAGGCTACGCCAACGCCTACGCTCCTGAATTAGTAGTAAATACCTGAATTCCTGGCACTGTCACATAATCACCATCATTAGTAATAATCTAGTAGAACTTACGTAAGAACTCTCTGAAACTCTTATTTCTCCGTGCCCTCTGCGTCCTCTGCGGTTCGATTTTCCGTTACCTGTGCGTAAGTCGTGTCTAGGTTTGATGACAATAATTTGTCATAGCGACATTAATCTGTCACCGACGACAAATAATTTAGTCACTGTACAATATGATTTGTGTCAAACTTGACTATTGAGGAATACTTTACATCAAAGCCGATGATGGGATTTGAACCCACGGCCTGCTGATTACGAATCAGCTGCTCTACCACTGAGCCACATCGGCGTACACAATCTAAGAGTATAACATGATTTAATCATGGTAGATCAAAATCCTAAAAATCGCCTTAATCCTGAACAATACGCCAGCCTCAAAGCAGAAATAGCGGCTCCTTATCGGGGCTTACGACAATTTTTCTATATTGCTTTCGGTGCTTCTGGTTCACTCGGTGCATTCGTCTTTTTCTTCCAAGTGCTTGCCGGACGAAATGTTGAGAGTGCAATGCCAAGTTTAGCTCTCCAAGTAGGAATAGTTGCTCTAATGGTTTTCCTCTGGCGCTGGGAACAGCGTCGGCAACAACGCCCCCAATCAGGTAAAAATCCTAATTCCTGAAGGGAGAAATTTTAGCTAGTTAATTTTTGACTACTTTCTTTTGATATATCTTTATATTCTTCAAATTTATGAATGCTTTTATGAAGATTAAAATGTAAAAAAAGAAAAAAGAAAAAATTGTTAGGAAATCCTAAAAAGCAAAAATTTCTGAGAAAATATAAATCATTGAAACGGGGTCAGCCAATATAAAGACCCTGACCATAAATCCAAGAACATTCAAATGGGGTCAGCTATATTTAAAGACCCCAAATTTTATGTTTAAAAACCCCTAAATTTAAAAAAATTCACATTAATTGGAAGCGCCAGACTAACAAATTATTAGCCTGGCGCTTCCAATTTGCTAACTAGGCATTTATTGGGCTGTTACCAAATAAGATGAAGGAATTGGCTGGGCACGTCCAGCATTGACGAGTGCCTGGTAAACAAAGGCAGCAACCTCGGCTCTAGTTGCCTGACGATTAGGATTGAGTTGCTTCACTGTGGGATAATTGATTACTAGTTGCCGTGCAGTTGCCGCAGCAACAGGAGCGATCGCATAATTAGGAATCTGGGCCGCATCGGTGTAAAAAGAAAGGATATTTTGATTACTCGCA
Source organism: Nostoc sp. 'Peltigera membranacea cyanobiont' 210A (assembly GCF_002246015.1). GTDB lineage: Bacteria > Cyanobacteriota > Cyanobacteriia > Cyanobacteriales > Nostocaceae > Nostoc. The sequence goes on along the minus strand of NZ_NOLJ01000002.1, from coordinate 769,179 downwards.
GTTAAGCCCAAACCATTAGCTAAAGCAACTAACGCTTGCACTCTGGGAATTTGCTGCTGTGGTTTAAAAGTGCCATCGGGATAACCAGAAACAAATTGACTCTGGTAAGCAGATTGAATGGCAGCGTAAGCCCAGAAATTGCTTGCTACATCCTTAAACTGAATGGCTGCGCGTTTAGTTGGTGGCTTTAGGGCTTTAGTGACAATAGTGGCAAATTGAGCGCGGGTTACAGGTTCATTGGGTTTAAAGCTGCCATCAGGAAAGCCCGCAATAATATTTTGGGAGGCTAAGGCTTCGATGTAGGTTTTTGCCCAGTAATTTGCTGGCACATCTTTAAAGGCAACAGGCCCTCCAGGGGGTACGTCAACACTTGCGGCAACAAAATCTACTGAGCCAAAAATCTTTTTCTGATCGATATCGTTGCCAACAGCGACAATCTTACCTGTTTTGGTGGCGTTGTTCACATCATAACGAGTGTTGTTGCGAATAAGATTGCCACCAGGATTTTCGTTAGTGCCAAGATCGGGTAAAGCACTAACAGTTGCTACAACTCCATCCCGCTTATTATTTTGAATGACATTCTTACGCAATACGGGCTTCGCTGACTCTGAGATAAAAAGACCGTCTTGGTTTTCGATAATTTGGTTTTCTACAACTAGAGGTGTGGAAGTGCCACCGATCGCTAGACCAAAACCAGTATCCTGAAATAAGTTATTCCGAATTTCTCCTTGGGCAGTCTTAGCAATTGAAATCCCATTGCCTTTGTTTTGCACAAAGAGATTACCTTCGACTTTAGGATTGCCTGTACCAGTGACAAAAACACCCTCTCTGGCACTGTTAGTAAAAGTACTGTTTTTGATGACGGGATTAGTTGATTCCACCCACACAGCCGTACCCCGGCTATTTGGGTTGGTGACGGTGACACCAGTAATCGTGGTATCTTGTCCGGCAAGGATGGTAATGTTCTGTTGGGCAAAGGTGCGGCTAGTGTAGAAGCCTCCACCTGTAATCAATATCGCCTGACCTTTTGTAGCTTCATCACCCCGCAGTGTCACCCCTGGTTTAAGTAAAAGCGGGAAGGTTTCATCACTTTCCTGGTTATAGTTTCCAGGTGCTAATTGAATCACTGCACCTGGTTGGGCTTGACTAAGAGCGAAACTGATACTTTTGTAGGGTGCAGCTGAGGTGGCACCAGCACCAGCCCTATCTACACCAGTTGCTGGATTAACGTAAATCGCTGCGGCAGTTGCAGGAGCTTGCGCGGTGCGAGTTGGGGCAATACTTTCTGGGTAAGTTGCGCCAGCATTAACCTTACCTTGTAGTAGTATTGACCCACTAGAAATAACAAGCATTGCCGTTAGTCCGGCTCCTACGCGCAAAGTATATCTGAGATGACTGCTAGAAAGAAGGCGAAAATTTTTCGCTAGAGAAATGTGAGAACCCCGATATTTCATTTTTTGAGTCTGTGATGTGCTGAATTACGGTATGTCGAACAAGGTTAAAGGTAGCAGCTTTGTAGCTGCTGTAAAACCCATGCAAACTATACTGGATGATTAGCACTGATTCAGCTAAATTCCTTAGATAGATCACAGAACTTATACATTGCTTATATTTAGGACTTACGCACAGTCATGGAAAATCAAACCACAGAGGACGTAGAGGAATAAAAGGTAGAAAGGTTTTTTGCGTAAGTCCTAATATTGTGTTGTCTAGAAAATTTTCTTATGGGTACTATGGGGATGAGGCGATTTTTAGTATTCTTTAAAGCTAGATACCGCGACTAATTCTGCTGGAATACGATCGCAGGAAAAACAAACCTATTGGAAATCGGGAGAAATGTGTTTTAATTTTTTGGGGCTGCGTCGCGTCTTAATTTTAGTAGGTAGTATCTGTCTTCTATTTTTGTCCACTCCTGCCTTTGCTGCGGAACGAGTAGTGCTGAAGTATGGTATCTTCCGTGAATCGATTTCTGTAGAGGAACTATCCACCTTTTCCCAAACAGGTGAACTCTCACGTTCACTAAGAGTGAATTTAGCTTTAGCGCGACAAGACCCCAAAGCCATTCGTCAGTATTTAACAAAGCCAGTGAAGGTAAACCCTGTATTTTTAGATAAAGTGCTAAATAGCCAGATTGGTAATATTATTTTGGATCAAATTAGTCAAGTTACTTATACACCGTCTCGGAGAGCAGATCGGCAGGCTTTACGAGCCGCTTTAGTACTTTCTGCTAGTCAAGACAGGCAAGTATCGCTGATTGAAATTATTAAGAATTATCCCACCAATGAAGTGGAAGTTGATGGCGTAGTTTACCGCCGTAGGCATCGCTTGGAGAGTGCATACCGTCAACTCCGCCGCTTGCAAACAAACCTACAAGATTTATTTGGTGTTTAGTAAGCTAAAGTTTCTAAAGTTTCTCGTAAATACCGTTGTACCTGCTGTTCCAAGCGAATTCCATGCAATTGAGCATCGCGTTCTAGTTGCCAACGTTGAAAACCTGAACTAGTGGAGATCGCACATTTGAGGCTATACCAAATTTCAGTATCGGCAGAAAATTGGCGATCGCTAGAAGCTGGAATTTGAGCCATAGTTCCTTATTCCTTTATTTTAAACTTGAACGGTAACTGGGCATTGGGCATTGAAAAGAGGCAGAGGGGCGGGGTGCGGGGGGCGGAGGGGAAAATTCTTCTCCCTTGCTCCCTGCTCCCTTGCTTCTTCTCGGTTCCCTCATCTCTCCCTACCGCCCTGCTCTTATCTCTAGCCCTTGAAAGTGAAATAATATACTTTAGGGGCTACTACGAATCTGTATTTATCCTAAACAATGATTGCAATAATCGGGGCACGATTTGATTAACCCGCACTCCTAAAATGGTGAAATCTTGCTTAATCTTTTCTAAAGATAATGGTTCTATGCCAGCGAATTCTGTCTCATTAATCACCAAAACTCGCATTACACTCACAGGTATTTGTAAAAATAGATTGCTGCCCAAAAAGGCTAATCCCGCAAGCACTAGTGCAAGGCTGCGCCATTGTGGGAGGAATTTAGCTGAATTTGCTACTAATGGGGCAATTTGGTAAAGATTCCACAATATCCAAACCGATAATACTGCTGCCACTAATGCCAGGACACGATTTAATTTTGTATTAATTAAACAGAGAATTTTCCGCTGCCGTTCAGTCAGATTTTCTGGCTTTAGGGCTATTCCTAAAAGAGCAAATATATAAAAGGGGCGACGCAACTGCATCCATAGCAGTGGGAGAACACCAATGGCGGCAACTAAAAATAGCTCCATCCAGACCGGCAAAAACGGTTCGCCTACAGACAGGAACAATAAGCAGAGTACTAAAAAAACAGGCAACGTCGCCAATCCAGCGACGTGAATCCACAAAATAGGTTCAGAGCGAAATGAATGCATAATAAAAAGTTATGAGTTAAGAGTTAGGAGTTAAGAATTAGCAGCCTTTAACTCCTAACTCCTAATTTATCACTCCTAACTTCTAACCATTTTACCCTTAACACTATCTCGTTAAGGTGAGAGTGCGGCGTTTCGTAACCATCTGATAGGATTCGATGATGTCACCTTCAACCCAATCATTGAATTTATCCATGCCGACACCGCATTCATAACCAGCGTTGACCTCACGGGTATCTTCTTTCATCCGTTTTAAGGAATCAAGAACGCCTTCAAAGATCACCTTACCGCCGCGTCGCACCCTGACTTTACAGTTGCGAACTAGCTTGCCAGATTGAACATAGCAACCAGCAACCGCACCACGACCGACTGGGAAGACGGCACGGACTTCGGTTTGACCCAAAGGTTCTTCCACCAACTCTGGTTCCAAAAGACCTTCCAAGGCATCTTGGATATCTTCTAGGAGTTTGTAGATGACGTTATATTCTCTGACATCTACACCTGCTTCATCAGCGGCTTGTCTAGCGCCACTGGCAAAGGTGGTGTTGAAGCCGATAATTACAGCGTTACTGGCAGCGGCTAAATCGATATCTGTCTCGGTGATTTCCCCAGCCGTAGCCAACAGCATCCGAATTTGGACTTCGTTTTGCGGAATTTGCTTGAGCGCTCCCACAATAGCTTCCACCGAACCTTGTACGTCTCCCTTCAAGATCAAGTTGAGTTCTTTCAACTCGCCTTCTTGTGCTTGAGCCGACAGGGTTGTGAGGGTAACGCGTCCTTGTAACAGGCGGGATAGGCGTTGTCTGTCTGCGCGATCGCTAGCGAGGGATCTGGCTTCTTTTTCGTTGTGGAAGACCTCGAACTCGTCGCCGGCGGCTGGCACATCACTTAAACCTAGTACCTCGACAGCAAAGGAAGGAGAAGCAATGTCTACTCTCTTACTTCTGTCATCCACCATCGCCCGGACTTTACCGAAGGCCGAGCCAGCTACCAAGATATCTCCCACATGCAGGGTGCCATTCTGAATTAGCAGGGTAGCAACTGCTCCCTTAGCTTTATCCAGATGTGCTTCAATGACAGTTCCTTTGGCGGTACGATCTGGGTTGGCAGATAGTTCTGCAACCTCTGCTACCAACAGAATCATCTCTAAGAGCGTATCCAGATTTTCACCTCTGATGGCGCTCACGGGAACCATGATTGTCTCACCACCCCAGTCTTCTGCGGTCAGACCATACTGAGTAAGTTCTTGTTTAACCCGCTCTGGCTGTGCCCCTTCTTTGTCAATTTTGTTGATGGCAACAACAATTGGCACTCCCGCAGCTTGGGCGTGACTAATGGCTTCAATAGTTTGGGGACGGACACCATCATCAGCAGCCACTACTAACACGGCAATGTCTGTTACCCGCGCTCCTCGTGCCCGCATCGCCGTAAAGGCTTCGTGACCAGGAGTATCCAGGAAGACTATCTGCTGTGGTTTGCCCTCATGTACTATATCTACATGGTATGCACCAATGTGCTGAGTGATACCGCCAGCTTCGCCAGCAGCCACCTTGGTTTTGCGGATTGAGTCCAGCAGGGTTGTTTTACCGTGGTCTACGTGACCCATAATTGTCACGACTGGTGGACGGCGATGAAGATATTCTTGGTCTTCTACGCCGACCATTTCGGTGATTTTCCGAGCTTCTGCTTCTCGTTCGACAGTTTCAACTTCTATTTCTAGTTCTTTTCCTACCAGAGTAATTGTGGGAATATCTAGATTTTGAGTGATACTCACCGCCATACCTTTAAGGAACAGGATTTTGACAATCTCTGTATCGGCAACGCCTAATACGTCAGACAGTTCTTGCACAGTCAACGGCCCTGTGATCGTCACTTTTTCGGGGCGATCGCGCTTTGTCTCAGCTTCTTGGCGACGGTTTTGGTGATGGTCGCGACCCGAAGACTTGGAACCAGACCTAGAACCAGATTTTCTCCCTCTTGCAGTTGGGGCGCTAGCAAGGGTTGCACCTGGCATCTGTACAGGTCGAGTCGCTTTCGGTTTGGGAGGACGAGCGATAGAAAGGCTGACTTGGACTGTGGCTGGTGAATCTATATCGTCATCATCGAGCAAATCTTCTTCAAACTCATCATCAAGGATGGGTTTGATCCGCTTGCCTTTGACGCCAGCTTTCGCCTTCTCTTTAACTTCGTCAATGATTTCCTCTTCTACCCATTTTTTGCCGCCTTTGGTCGGGCGAGGCGGACTTGGGCGTTTCAAATCGAGGAGATCGGGAGTGACTGGTTCATCACCCAATCCTTGAGATTTGCCCGCTATGCCTGACATCTGTCTGGGTGGAGTAGCGATCGGCATTGCGGCTGCTACTGCTTCACCTGGACGTGCCGGTCTGGGTCTTTGTCCCTCTCCTAGTTGTGATGGTGCAGATGGTCTATTGCCCCTCGGCTCTGGTCTGCTGGGTGCAGGGGTAGGACGACTTGTCCTTTGTGGCGTACCTGGTGCGGACTGGTCGGTTGGCAGTTTTGCGACTCTCGGCTTAATTTGTTCGCGATCGCCTTCCGCGGGTCGTAGCCGTTGGTCACGTTTGAGGATCGGTTTATCTGCCTGAGATACTGGCTGCTCATCTTCCACCTGGGCAACTTCTGCCTCAGGTCTGGCTGGAGGAGCAACTAGTTGTGGTTTGATCGGTTTTTCCGATTTCGGTCTGGGTGAAACTGTTTTTTCCGGTTTTTGAGATGTTATTTTTTCCGGTGCTGGATTTGGATTAGGCGTTTGTTCCAAGTCAGCGATCGGAGGTTGCTCTTGAGTCTCAGATTGAGTCCGGGGCACAGGTCGAGTTGGTGCTGCCGGTTTCAGGGGTGAGACTGGTGTAGCGAAAGGCCGTGGAGGAGAGGGAGGATTAGCTTCAGACAAGGCAGCTTGGGTATTGTTAGCAAGTGACGCCTCTGGGGCGTTGGGAGTAGTATTTCTCAATATTTTGGGTTTGCGTATTTCCAAAATTTGCTGTTTGTGGGGTGCAGCAGGTCGGTTACGTCCGCCGTTGGGTGGTGAATTTGGCTTATGGCTGGTTGTACCTAGTTCCTTTTTGGCAGACACACTCGTAGTTGCAAGCTTTTCTGCTGCCGCCCGGATGTTTTCTGCCTCGGATTCGGAAATCGTGCTGCTATGGCTTTTGACCGCAATATCGAGCTGGTCGCAAATTGCTAGTAGCTCTTTGTTATCCAAATTCAATTCCTTTGATAATTCATAAATTCTAACTTTGCCGTTGGTCATCCACTCTTCCCCTTTAATTTACAGTTTTAGCGGATGGTTGCCTGGTTTGCGACATCTCCATCCTTGGATTACTGTTTTTAGACTGCCGTTCAGTTTTTGCCGGTGCCTCCAATCAGGAAAGAGAGATGTTTCGGTTTAATAATGGCATCCCCACCAGGAATGATGGTTGAGGGATACCCATAAAAATTTCTTAAATAAAAGATTTTTATAGGAACCCTTGACGCCGAACTGCGCCTAAGCGCTACCAGGTTGCCATTTTGTAGTTTCTTGTTTTGTTGATTCTGAGTCTTCCACAACACAATCGATTACATTTTGTTCTGGGAGTGTTGCCTCGCCCCTCGTTATTGGAGAGCCGAATGCCTTTTACACCCATTTACTATTTTGGCACTAACCTTAACGATCAACGGGGAGTGTGATGAAAGCACGACTTCGGCTTTCGACACAATTCCTCTAATGATTACGTCACAAAGTTGTTCCAACTAAATTTGGTTTTGGGTATTACTGCGGGCTAGACGTTGCGACAAGCTTTGGTACAGTGCTTCTGGCACTGATGCATGTAGCGATCGCCCTAGTCGATTTTTTTTTTGAGCCGCTTGTAAGCAACTCGTTTCTGGACAAATATAGGCAGAACGCCCCATGCCCTGATCTAATTGTACCTTTCCCGATGGAAAGACGCGGACAATCCGCCAAAACTGATCTTTTGAGCCTACTTTACGGCAACTAATACAGCGCCGATAATTTGGTTTCATCGGTTCTCTACGATCTCAGCCCAGGATAATGGAAGTAAAAAGAAGCTTATTATTACTATTTTTTACCTATACCAAGTAGCTTTTGAGAAAATAATCCTTGAGACTGAGACTACAATCTACAGTATCAAAACTTTACAAAATTAATCAATTATTCATCATCGTTATTGTCAAAACTATCTTCCTCTTCTAATTCTTCCTGACTTTCATCCTCGAATTCTTCTTCATATTCAAGATCGTCTTCCTCTGATTCCTCTGATTGATATTTTGTTCTGACGGCTGCAAATTTGGCATCCTCTCCTGCAAAGTCATACTTAGCTTTGTCTTTAATGTCTATTTTCCAGCCAGTCAGACGGGCTGCTAAACGAACGTTTTGCCCTTCCTTACCAATGGCCAAACTCAATTGATCTTCAGCTACAAGTACGTGAGTTTGCCGCGATTCTGGGTCCATTAGGCGTACTTCATCTACCCGTGCTGGACTTAAGGCATTAGCAATGTATGTTGCTGGGTCTGGCGACCAGCGAATTACATCTATTTTCTCACCGCGTAATTCGTTGACTACCACTTGAATTCGCGATCCCCTGGCTCCAATACAAGCGCCAACTGGGTCTACATCGCGATCGAGAGTATCTACTGCTATTTTAGTCCGGGGGCCGACATAACGGGAGGGGGGGTTTGCCTCCCTCGCTACGGCAACAATCCGTACCACTTCATCTTCGATTTCTGGGACTTCGTTAGCGAAAAGATAAACTACCAAACCAGCATCAGCACGAGACACAAGCAACTGTGGCCCTCGTTGCTGACCTTGGGAGACTTTTTTGAGATATACCTTGAAGGTGGCATTTGCCCGATAATTATCGTTGGGCAACTGTTCCCGCTTCGGTAATTCGGCTTCTACTTCTGGCTGACCAAAGCCGCTGCTAACTGCTAGAACCACTGATTGCCGCTCAAACCGCAGGACTCTTGCTTGGAGAACAGTTCCTTCTAAATCTTGGAACTCTTCTTGAACCATTTGGCGCTGTTGGTCCCGTAATTTTTGCGCCAATACTTGCTTAGTTTGCATCGCCGCCATCCGACCAAATTCTCCTTGGTCGGGGGTAACATCCAGTACCACAGAGTCCCCTAACTGCGCTTCGGGAGCGACTTGTTGAACTTCGTCTAGGGAAATTTGGTGGTCTGTGTTATCTACTTCTTCAACAATGGTTTTGGTGGAAAGAACGCGAAATCCTTCTCCTTCAATATCGAGTTCTACTTCAAAATTTTCAAAATAATCTTCGTCAAACTGTCTGCGCTCTAAATTTTGGGCGCGGCGATAACGTTCATAGCCTTTGAGTAGGGCTTCTCTAATCGCTGATTGAACTGCAAGCCGGGGTAAATTGCGATCGCGACTTATACTTTCAATTAATTCTTTTAATCCAGGTAAAGTAACCATTGACATAAGCAATCTCCTTTAAAAATTAGGGACTGGGGACTGGGGACTGGGGTCTGGGGATTGGGGACTGGGGACTGAAAACTACGCACTAGAGCCAGGGATTAGAGAATAGCTTTATCTCTAACCTCTAGCCCCTAGCCTCTAACCTTTAGCCCTTAGTTCCTAATCTCTAGCCTTGAGCTAAGGTGCTCTAGTCTCTAACTCTTGAGCCATAGCCCTTTGTTTATCGGCGCTCCTCTAACTGCACCTTAGTAATTAGGGAGCGGGGAATTTCGACTACACGACCTTTTTGGTTTAAGTAAAGTGCTGTCTCATCCCGACGAATCAACAGACCAATCCACTCTTGTTGTCCGTCGTAGGGGGGCTTTGTGGAGATAATGACAGGAAATCCTTTAAAGGAAATAAACTCCCTGTCTGTTACCAGTTGCCGCGAAATACCAGGACTAGACACTTCCAAGACGTATGTATCTGGAACGATTTCCGCAGCATCTAAGGAGGCTTCTAAAGCACGGCTCATCCTCTCACAATCGTTCAATCCAGTGTCTTGCTCAGGATTGCGAATGTCTACCCGCAAAACTGGTGGACTTTGGTTGGTGTGAAAAACCACGCCAACCACTTCCAATCCCAGTTCTTCTGCCACTGGTGTCGCCAAATCAATAATTTGTGGAACTAAAGGATGAGCCATGAGAGAATTCAATAAAAAAAGTGGGCATCGACCCACTTCCTGCGATAGGTATATCTTCCAAGAAGTCTTGTGACGAACCAAATGATGATTCGCCTAATTCGAGTTTAGCGCATTTCTTTTATAGTCGTGCATTGGGGGCTGGGGATTGGGGATTAGGGATTGGGGATTGGGGTATTATTATTCTCCCCCTGCCTCCCCTGCCCCCCTACTCCTTTACCCTTGCCGTATTTTTGGGAGAGTAGCGCCTTTATCCACTACCACCGGAACTGATACTTGTGTTCGTAGCTGCCTGGTTTGCTCGATAATTTGGTCTATGTCTTCTTGGGATAAACGCTGGACGTAGTTGAGTTTGATTTCCTCTAAGAAGTCAAAAAGTAAACTCTGAATTTCTGAGAGTACATGTTTTTCCTTGATTTGAGATCCCAATACCTTGGTGAAGCTTTCTACTAGTTGACTGGTGAGTTTTGCGCCCACAGGGTCTTCAACAGCGCTAACTAAAGTTTTGTAAAGATTAGTTGTGATTTGAGTCGCCAGTTGTTCGCTTAACTGGGTTTGGGCGTGTCCTACGCCAGGGAGATTCTGGAGGTTGCGGTAGACGGGGACTTGATGGAAGACGGTTTCGATATTGTGGCGCAGAATGGCAACGATCGCAGGTTGGATATCAGGTAGGACTTGGTAGACAATTGTTTTTACCAAAAGACCTGCGATCGCTTCTACTTCATTCACATTATTAATATCTATGTAGGGACGTAAATTTTCTTGTTGCGAGAGCCAACTTGTTAACTCACCCCGCTGAATTGAACCCTGAACCTGATTAATTACCCTCACCACGACAATTTCTGTGAGTTCTTCGGCAAAATTGGCGACAATCCCCTGATTAAGTTGCTTTCGCACTGGATGCAGATTCAATAACCGCGCTTGATCAAGGCGAATTAATACAGGTATGATTCGCAACTCTCGCCAAAATGGTAGTAGTAAAAATAAATCGTACCAACGCCACAATAGTGCTTCTAACCAGCTAAAACCAGGATGTTGGCGTTTGAGCAAGAAGGTGCGCCCCAGCAATTCTACGCCAAATAAAATCACAAAGCGTAAGTCAATAATCCAGAATTTATCAATAAAATCGCCATTTTCCCCGATTTGGCGGTAGTAGTTACTGGCGATCAAAGGGCGGATGCTTTTGTTAAAAAAATTAATTTCTTCAAGCCAGCCATTTTGTGATAAATGCGGCTGACTCCAAAAAGTAGCGAAGGACTGTTTTGCAGATTCTTTGCGGATGTGCGATCGCATCCTTTGTTTGATTTTTTCCAGCGTCCCACTCTTATTAGCTCCCGCAAACGGGTTACTGTCAATCATCTCGCTGCTAAGACGACTTATTTGTATTAGCCTGCCATTTACTTGAGGCGACTGTAACCCTGTTTGTCTAACTTCTTCTTCTAATGCGTCTACTGTTTCTAGATAACTTTTTGTGTCTCGATGACTTTCAATACCTTTGATTGGGTCATAAATCTTAGTAATTTGGGGAAGTTTTCGCAAGTAGAAATCTCGCCAAGGTACGTAACTTAAATCAAACAACACTAAACTTAAATTTACGGTGGCAGCAATTGCCATAAATCTTTCAAACCAAAGATTACGCTGCTTAGAAGATTTTACATTTTTCATTTTCTGTAAAATATGATACTTGTTTGGGTATTTAAAATATAAACTCTTTCATTTATTAATTATTCTTTCTGCCCTTTCTAATCAATTACAGCAATTTCCAGTGCAATAGAACCCCAGCACAAGGGCACATCTATTGTGTGTCAACTTCAGCCCAAACCAAAACCCCTTTTTCAAGCATAGGCTGAAAATACTCCTCATTGAAGCATAGCCATAGGTCAAGAGACTGCCTTTCATCTTAAATTGACACCAATGCACAGATGTGAACTATACGGCAATTTAGTGTTAAAAAGGTGTATTCGATTTAAACGATCGGAGCGTTGCTGCACCCCTGCTAATTCAAAATACTTCTTTTGATAGATGACATAAATTACTTTTTAATAAACCAGCTAAATTTACCAAAAAAAAATCACAATTTGTTCAAAATTCATTAAATAATCGTGAAAAAAGTTATTAAACAAACTTAAAATGCAGCTGTTAATGTTTATGATCCTGCTGATTTAACCCAAAGGAGTTTTTAAGTATGTGGTGTGGGTTTGGAAAATCAAGCGCAACCTTTGCTGTTACTTGCCTCATGACTGCTAGTTTGGTAATTGCAGACACAGGTTTTGCAGCCCCTCAAAAAAGTTATACGCCCCAGCAATTCCGTCAAGTATTGCGGGGATTAGGCTATAACGTCAAGGTAACAAATACTGCTTTGACGGATGAGGAAACTAAAAAGGCAATTCGAGAATTTCAGACTGGTTACAAGCTAAAACCTGTTGATGGCATAGCAGGGCCAAAAACCCAAGATTTTGCTGCTAACATCGTTCAAATTCTGCACAGAAATTTGAATGCAGTGGTGAAGCCAAATCCTCCCCTGCCGCGGGATCATTTTTATGGTTCCCGCACGGAAGAAGTGGTGAAGGAGTATCAGAAGAAATATCAGTTGCAAGAAACTGGAATTGCTAATTTAGCACTCCGCCAAAAGCTGAATGAAGAAGCAAAGACACTCTTTAGCCAGCCGACAACTAAACCAACAACTAAGCCGACAACTAAACCAACAGCTAAACCAACAGCTAAACCAACAGCTACACCGACAGCTACACCGACAGCTAAACCGACAGCTACACCGACAGCTACACCGACAGCTACACCAACAGCTACACCAACAGCTACACCAACAGCTACACCAACAGCTACACCAACAGCTACACCAACAGCTACACCAACAGCTACACCAACAGCTACACCCTAGTCCCCACAAAAAACTCCTACCCCAAAACTAGCCCCTCAGGTCATCTGATTTGGTTCCTCTAAGGGTCTGCCCTTGGGTGTAGGTAGAATTGGACGGAGATCGTTGTAAGGCATAGGAATGTACTGCACGCTGGGTCGTCCTCCTTGTGGCTGTGGGTACAGATCCATGAGATCATAAATAGAATGGGGCAGTCCGACGGTTACGGGCAGCCCCATTTCTGTTGCTTCTTCAATAGTGATGGGATAGTCGTGGGTGACGCGCCCAGTTGTCAAGGCTTCGATAATCGGTTCGATATTTTCTGGCAGAACTTTTTGTTTAGGTATACTGTCTTTTAGCAAAGTTCGCACAAATCGCTGTACCTGCTGAATTGCTTTGCGTGAGAGGTCGGCCATAATTAGAGTTTGGTCATCAATCTCACTGATGGGTTTATCTTCAACCACTTTCAGGATACTGGCTGCGGGGTAATTACCCAGTTGGGGATCAACTGGCCCCAAGACAGCGTTAGCATCCATAATAATTTCATCAGAGGCGATCGCAAGCATTGTACCGCCACTCATAGCATAGTGGGGTACAAAGACTGTGACTTTTGCTTGGTGGCGAATTAACGCTCTAGCGATTTGTTCTGTAGCCAAAACCAAACCGCCAGGAGTGTGCAAAATTAAGTCAATCGCTACATCTGGCGGTGTTAGGCGAATTGCTCGCAATATTTGTTCTGAGTCTTCAATAGTAATGTAGCGAGATATGGGAATTCCCAAAAAGCTAATGGACTCTTGGCGGTGAATCAGCAAAATCACCCGACTTTTGCGTTCCTGCTGGAATTGTTGTAAAGCACGCAAGCGCCGATATTCTATTTGACGTTTTTGCCAAAGGGGTTGCAAAGAAGTCAGAAGGAGGAAAATCCAGAATAAATCACCAATACCAAAGCCCATATAATTTATTTTTGTTCAAAAATAACGGTTGCCGTCATTATTGTCACAAATTTGGGGCGATCGCAGTTCTATCTGTAGATTCATAGAAAAATTACGAATTATTTACTACCCCCTTCGCCAAATTTTAATAGTGTCATCATCACTACCGCTAACTAGGGTTTGGCCATCGGGACTGAAGGCAACGCATCTAACATAGTTGGAATGCCCTGTAAGTGTGCTGATTTCTGTACCACTGTGTATGTGCCACAGTTTGATAGTGTTGTCCCAACTGCCACTAGCGAGAAATTGTCCATCCTGACTAAAGGCGACTGACCAAACTGAATCAGAATGACCTGTGAGAGTACAAATTTCTCTGCCTGTATTTACATGCCAGAGTTTAACCGTGTTGTCACCACTACCACTAGCAATAATTTCTCCATTTTTGCTGAAGGCGATACAGTTGACAAAGAAAGAATGGCCTGTGAGTGTGTAAATGTTTCTGCCTGTGTATACTTGCCACAGTTTAATAGTGTAATCATTACTGCCACTAGCCACTAGTTGTCTATCCTGGCTATTGGTTGCAGGCGTTCTCGGAGAGTAGGCGACTGACGAAACTGGGTCGGAATGACCTGTGAAAGTTTGGATTTCTATGCCTGTGTGTACCTGCCACAGTTTGATTGTGCAGTCAGCACTGCCACTAGCCAGAAACTTGCCATCTGGACTAAAAGTAACCGAATTTACCCAATTAGCATGACCAGTGAGAGTACGAATTTCTTTACCCGTCTTGACATCCCACAATTTGATTGTATTGTCCCAACTCCCGCTAGCTAAGATTCCCCGGTTCAGGTCTGTAACTCCCGCAGATTTGCCGGATTCGCCTTGATAAGAAAGGTTTGAAGAGATTGGGCTAAAGGCGACGGAATGAACCATACTGGAATGACTAGAAGACCAACGACCCAGTTGACGCACTAACTTACCAGTACCGACTTGCCAAAGTTTGATGGTCTTGTCATTACTGCCACTAGCAATAAATTGCCCATCTGGGCTAATGGCGATCGCATGAACCATACTAGAATGACCTTTGAGGGTCTGTACACATTGCCAGTTCTGCCGATCTAATACAACAGGTACAGGTAGTTTCACTCTAGGCGTTATCACTAAAGTAGATGATATTTTAGTTATATCTTCCCCAGTATCAGAACCCAATAAATCCAACCACTCCTGTACAGACTGGGGACGATACGTTGACTCCAGATCCATGCCGCACATAATAGCCTGATTTACCCTGTTGCTGATGTTGGGATTAAAATATTGTGGTGGTTCTAAATTAATATTGTGACGCCTATCATCTGCACTAGTTGGTACAACTGCGGTAAGCAAGTTATACAAAGTAGCGGCTAGGGCATAAATATCAATGTATTCTCCTCGCGGCGCTTCTGATTCATACTGTTCAGGTGGGGCAAAACCAGGAGTACGATACACTGTATGCCTTTGGATCATATTAGGAACAAATTCTCTAGCGATGCCAAAGTCTATCAGTACTGCTTCTAATTTATCAATGCGGATCATGATGTTGCGTGGTTTTAGATCCCGATGCAACAGTCCTTTAGAATGGATTAGGGTCAAAGCACCACCAATTTGCCGGATGTACAGTAGTGCTTCTGCCTCTGATAGCACCCCTATTCGCCTCAAGCGTTGTGCTAAGTCTTCCCCTTCGATGTAATCCATCACCATGCAGGGCAAATTCCCCTCATCAAAGATGGTTTCTATCTGTACTATATGAGGATGGTGGCACACAGCCAGCCGAACTGCTTCATCACGAAAGTCTTGCCGTAACTTGTTTCGGTGGAGTATCCAGGCGGGGTGATTCAGGATTTCTTCTTTGAGGGTTTTAATCACTCGCTGTTGATTTCGTTGATTTCTGGCAAGATAAGTAATGCCAATTCCGCCTTCACCTAATTGGCCTTCAATAATGTAGCGTCCCCCGAATAAAGACTTTCCTGCATTCCACACCATTAGTAATATTTGACAATTGCTGGGATTTATTTTGGCAAGGTATCAGAACAGCCAACACGAATTTTTGGGAATTCCATTTGAATTGCTGTTGTAGCTTTTTGGAACTTAATTACTTAGATAACATTTTTATTAACCTCAATAATTACTAATAGTATAAAGTTGGATATACCCTCATAGTTTTGCCTAAACTATGCCTTTATACGAAAACATGAAAGTTGATTGCTCATGGTAGAGTAAACAGTAACTTTAGACATATTTGTTCATAATAATTTGACTTGTAGGTAATCTAAAATTATGCTAAAGAATCTCAATTTGAAACAAAAATTTACAATTCTGCTACTGGTAATTTTGACATTTGGTCTGAGCTTGAGTGGATTTACTCTTTCTTCTCTACTGAGGGAGAATGCTAAACAAGATATTAGCTCCACTGGTCTCATGCTCATCCAAACAATGAGTTCTGTTCGTAAATACACCAGTACTCAAGTGAATCCAGAGCTAGTTGATAAATTAGCTACTGAATTTTTGCCGCAAACCGTTCCTGGATACTCAGCACGAGAAGTGTTTGAAATTTTACGGAAAACAACAGATTACCGTGATTTCTTTTATAAAGAAGCAACTCTCAATCCCACAAATCTTCGGGATAAGGCTGACGGTTTTGAGACGGAAATTGTAGAACAGTTCAGAAATAAATCAGACCTTAAAGAAGTTAGTGGATTTCGTTCAATTCCTGGAGGGGATATCTTTTATATTGCTCGTCCCTTAGCAGTTTCTGAACAAAGCTGTCTGGTCTGTCATAGTGTACCTGAAGCTGCACCTCAAAGTATGATTAGTCTTTATGGTGCTGCTAATGGATTTGGGTGGAAGCTTAATGAAATTGTTGGCGCTCAGATTATATCAGTACCTGCAAAGAATGTCATCAGCAAAGCCAATCAGTCTTCCTTACTAATTATCTTGATTGTATCAGCTATATTTATAGCGACTATCCTGTTAGTCAACTTGTTCTTGAATCGACAAGTTGTGATGCCTCTCAAACGCATGACTCGCATAGCCGAAGAAGTTAGTACGGGACATATGGAAGTTGAATTCGAGCAGATGTCTAATGATGAAATCGGTAATTTAGCTAAAGCCTTTAAACGGATGCAGTTAAGTTTAGAAATGGCGATGAAAAGAATCAAACGTACTCAAGGAGGTACAAGCGATTACAATAATTCGTAATCATGTTCTCTACGAGACGCTGCGTTTAGCTTGCTTAAGAGCAGGGGTATGTGGATTAGCTACCCCTACGCTAACGTAATAACTTTCTGTAGAAGATGTTGCGTGTAGCTTTGCCAAAAAACCTTGTTACTTTTATTAGCTCTCTTGACTTAAACTTACAGAATTGCTTAAGAGATGAAAAATTATTCATCAATTTCATGATTTCTAAATCTCTATGAAAATAAGCTTTTTTTGAATTCAAAAGCTGCTTGAAAGTTAGGAATTTCCTTAGTTACAAGTTCAATAAATTGGTCAGCTGAAATATAAGGATTGTGAGCTAGTATTTCTTCTATAATCAGATTTGCCATTGGGCCGATGTGGTAGGCTAATTCTTGCTGGCAATGTTTGATAAATGCTGGTTGGAGTGAAGATTGTTGTTGTTCAATTCGTCGTCCATTTGGTGGACTAGTAGGTGAACTAAAAATTGTTTCTTCAGGTTGGTTATATGACTGTGATATAACCGACATAGCCTGAAATTCAGGGTTAAATACTGTGGCTGGCAAATCATCAACCATGATTGCAGAAGACATTGCTACTTCTGGTTCTCCAATATAGCCTAAATCTCTAAGAACTTCGCTGGCTGTTTGGTATCGCTTATTAGGTCTATCTTCCAACATACAATCAAGTACTTGAGCAAACCCATCAGTCACATAGGTATAATCACGCCAGTTCCATTCAAGTGAGTATTGATCCATTAGTAAAGATGGATCTCTAGCTGTGAGTAATACAATGGCAGTTACACCCAAAGCATAAAGGTCACTAGAGGGTGAACATAAACCCAAACTAATCTGTTCGCGGGGAGCATATCCAACTTTGCCTACAAGGGACATTTTGCCAACAAACGTTATTTGGTGGTTGGAACTTCTCCCTTCGTTAATATCAGCAATTTGCTTGCCTACCCCGAAATCAATCAGCACTGGCAGATCCTTGCCATCGGGTAACATAATATTGTCAGGAGAAATATCTCGGTGGATGATGTTGTGCTGATGGACATATTCCAAAACAGGCAGCAGATTTTTGAGCCACTGTATAACTTCGTCTTCAGAAAAATTTCTTCCTTGACGTTGAAGTTCTCCTAACAGTCTTGAATATGTTTTCCCGTCAACATACTCTTGTACTAAAAATAGCCGGCCATCTCCTTCAAAGCAAGCCAAAAACTTGGGAATTTGAGGATGTTGCAATTGATGAAGAATTTTTGCCTCTCTTTTAAATAAGTTACGATATTGTTCCAGTCCACTTTCGCCTGTGCCAATGGGTGCAAATTCTTTGAGAACACAGGCTTCATTAAACCGACGAGTGTCAAATGCTAAGTAAGTTCGTCCCAATCCTCCCTGTCCTAGAAGTTTTTGGATAATATAGCGGTTATCGATTAGAGTTCCAGCAGCTATTTCTGGTCTTGTCATAGGGGACTGTGACATCATCATCGCACTCCTAGCGATTTTGTTATTGATAAATTATCTAATTTGCTGAAAGTCAGAAACTCTAGCAGATAAGGGCTGATAACATCCTTTAAATTGAGGTTAGCACCACTATGCAAGTCAAGGAAATACACTTTTCTACAATTTTCTGATGGTCTTGTGTTACCAAATAGACAATTTTAACCTGAGTAGTTAGATCGTACTACTTATACTTAAGTATTTTAGCCGCCGCAACATAATCAGTGTCTGCGGTAATATCTGCAAATGTTCAGGGCATCGCCTTTGAGATTTGCTGCTGAACCTTATTTTCCCCTTAGTAACCCAATTGAAACTGAGTTGAGGAACAGTAAGGATATAGCGTGACATCATGGTTTTTCATAAAAACTGAGGTTGCTATAGACTTGCCGAAAGGAATATTATATGTATTTCAAGTGCTAAATATGCGATCGCTCTCAAAAATTAATCTTTCTGGAAGCCAATATCGTTATCAGATAGCTGCTTCGGCATCGGCTATCAAAGTTTTTAGTGCAGATAATTTCTCAAAAACAGAAAATTATACTGCGTATAAGAAAAGACTTGTAAAGCTAGAATAATTCATCTAGTTCATCAGGATTCACACCTAACTGACGCAAACGTTCTGTTAATTGTTCTACTTTTCGTTTGGCTTGAGCAGCTTCTTGTTCTGCAATGATAGCTCGTTCAGTAGCCGCCGCCGCTTCCTCTGTGGGTGCGAGAATTAATTCTCCCGCCAAAGTGAACCACCTCAACCACAACCTTTCAATATCTCGAAATGAACCTTGCCATAAGCCTAAACTTAAATCTATCTCTGGCATCAGTAGGTATCCATTAGTCAAGTTCATCGGTTCATAGTGAGCGCCAACTAACTGAAAAGCCCGAAGTTCATTAGTGTAGCGACTAAATACAACATAGTAGGGAATCCGCAGAATTCGCTCATAAACTTCCCATTTGCTAGGAGGTTTATCTGCTGCATTTTCTCTTCTTGTGCCTAAATCTTCGTCTTCCGTACCTGGAGATAATAACTCAACAACCACAAAGGGATTTGCTGGTTCTTGCCAAGTTACATAACTCAACCGTAAGTCTTGCCCTTTATATAATTTTCCTACACCTACTACACCAAACCAATCTGGGCGTTTATACCACAAAGGATGTTGTAGATCATAGTAGAGATTAAGATCAGCCGCACTGTAAACTAGTTCGGGATTCCAGTTAATGGGCTGAAAAGTTAAGTATAAAAGTAAGGGTTGTAAAAAGTGAAAATCGTCTGGCAAGCCTGGTTCCTCTGGGTTGTCACTTGGTAAATCATACATCGTTGGTAGAGTTTCCCAAGGAGGAAGCGGCGGGTCAGATTGAGGGATGTAACGGGGAAAAGAATTCATAATCAAAATTGGGTTTGATATTTTTCGGCTATTACTTTTATGGCTCTACCGTACTAATTATGTTAAATTTACAGCTTCTAAAAAGGAACAGGGAATAGGGAACAAAAGCGAATAGATGTTTACTGAGTTTTTTCACGCAATCAAATAGGATTCCTATAGAAGTTAGAACTTACGCACTTTACACATTGACCATTATGTGCATAGTCAGCTTGTTAAACTAAAAGTCTTACCCTGCCTCGTTCCCAGGCTGTGCCTGGGAACGAGGCAGGGTGGGCTGCTGCCTACTTGTTTGACTCTAGGCAGAGCCTCCCATAAGAGCATTACAAGGCTCTGCCTTGTAACGAGAGGTAATTCACAGTTGGCTGTCTTTGTCAATGCGTAAGTTCTAAGAAGTAATAATGTTATTTCACAACTAGCTGCGAAGTGCTAGCGCACCGCTCTGCTAACGCCAAATTTTGAGATCGCTTCTGCTACTATTATCTCTAAATGTTCGGCTTCCTTGGATCAAATGCCACTTGACTCTAATGGTGAAACTTGCTCAAGGTTAGTAATTAACGAGATATCACTTGTGGGGTGGACATCTTGTCCGCCCTTGGCTATGGGCGGACACTCCAAATCTTCGCCTTCGATGTACTCCATCGCCATACATGGCAAATTCTCCTCATCAAAGACATTTTCTACCTGCACAATATGAGGATGGCGACACAAAGCCAGTCTCAAAGCTTCATCTCGAAAGTGATGCCGTAATTTATCTTGATGTGGTCTGAACACTTTGTTTGGTCAGCAGATGCTACAAAAATTATTGGTATCACACCCATCGGTCGGGCAACTTGTAATAGATTAGATTTGAATGATCAACGCCGTAGCGATCGCTTCATTCAAAAATCCCGGCAACTTTGGATAAAAGGAGGTTTTCATCCTCCCTGTGAAGATCCACGACAGGAAAAATAGAAACCTTGCGCTGTTCAGATCCCCGACTTTTTTGAAAAGTCGGGATTCTAAGTTAGATAGGGGTTATTGCGTTAAAATTTGCCGGCTTAAAATACTCATTACTTCACCTGGGTTGGCGGTTGATAGCAGTGGACTCCAATCTCCTACACCGGCATAGCCAATTACCTGCAAGTAGTGAATTGTACTTCTAACGGCTTTGGGAGAACCAATCAGTAGATGTTTAATCGGTTCTCTGTTGGGAAATGGCTGTGCAGTTGATTCCTTGCGGGTGGGTGTATCTAAATTTTCACCCAGGTATTGCTTTAACTGTGATTGGGCAGACTTTTGTAATTGTGCCATCATTGTATTTGTCTCCTGATAAAGGGGTTACATAAAGGCGATCGCATTCTTCTTCGCGGGATTAGGCGATCGCCTTTATCATGTCTTTATATTAAAGTATAAAATTATACTTATTAACTATAAACTTGAAAATTATTAATAATAATTTTCAAGTTTATACGGGAATAAATTAGCCTTAGCTTTGGTATTATTAGCAAACCCTAATTAACAAAAATTCTCTCAATTTTTGGCTGTAATTGGTATTATTTAAAATTTCATCTTTCTAAAAAAAATGCTAGATTTAGCAAATTTTTCACTAATCTAGCAAACCTAAATTATTTACAGGAAGTCTAATCTTCCGGTTCAATTCCCGCCGCCCGCAATTGTGCTGCTAGTCGTTCAGCACGTTGGCGTTCCTGTTCAGCACGTTGGCGTTCTTGTTCAGTGCGTTGGCGTTCTTGTTCGGCTAATTCTGTTCCCCAAGGTAAAAGGTTTCCTTGTTCATCCCACCATCGTAACCACTTTCCTGTGCGGTTTTCACGAGTACCTTGCGACACTCCAAGGTAAAGATTCATTTCTGTTATCCAGTAGCGTTGATTTTCATCAGGCTCTTGCAATATGTACTGTTCTGTAGTTAAGCGATACATCTCGAAACTACCGCTGTCTGGCTCAAAGATGATGTAGTTTGGCACTTTTAAAATGCGCTCGTAAAAAAACCATTTTCCTGGGGGATATGTCGCTTTGATAGAATACTCTGTCTCCTGTGTATCGGAAACAAATTCCATCACAATTAGCGGAATGTCACCCTGTAGTTGAGGTGTGTAACTGCGTATTACTTCTTCTCTACTAACATTAATTTTGGCAATGAAAGCCCAATCAGGCGCTTTAATGACTATTTTGTTGTTTAGAGTCGCACAAATGCCGTAATTAGTTGTTGTTAGGGTGTTAACTGAAATTTTTCCGGCTAATTGTAGGCTTTCCGTGAGTGCAGCAGCTAATGCTGGTTGATTGATGTTGTCCACTGGATCATCGGGGAGTTTGTAATCATCGGGTAGTTTTTCCCAAGTGATTTGGTAGTCTTGGGTGAGGGTTGTCATGATGGGTTTTCCTTTGGTCTGTAAAAGGGATTGGGTACTGGATTTTCACTTGTAAAAATATGGAATTTACTTTGACCCTTCCCAAATTTTGAAACAATTTCCCAGTACCCAGTAGCTACTCATCTTCATCGGGTTCTAAATCGTCGGCTGTCAATTCCTGATGGGGGATTGCGGCGATAATCGCATCTATTACTTTAGAGACTGGTAATATCTCAATATTCAAGTCGGGAAATTTTGTTCCTTTTGGCACGATCGCTCGTTTAAATCCCAACTTAGCTGCTTCTTTCAACCGCAGTTCCATTTGGGAAACCGATCGCACTTGTCCACCTAACCCAACTTCACCGATTAATACTGTACCGGGATCAACTATGCGATCGCGGAAACTAGCGACAATTGCGATCGCTATCCCTAAATCTACTGCCGGTTCTTCCACATTCAACCCACCCGCAGAAGCAACGTAAGAATCTAACTTGGACATGGGAATTCCCACCCGTTTTTCTAAGACGGCGAGAATTTGCACTAGGCGGTTGTAGTCTACGCCAGTTCCCGCACGCCGAGGGGAAGGGTAGCTGGTGGGACTCACCAAAGCTTGCAATTCCACTACAATCGGGCGAGTGCCTTCGCAAGCAACCACAATGGCAGTACCTGGCGCTGGATCGTCACGGTTGCCTAAAAATAGCTCTGAGGGATTGGAAACTTCTCGCAGTCCCTCCGCTACCATTTCAAAGATGCCGATTTCGTGGGTTGCGCCGAAGCGATTTTTTACTGTGCGTAATAACCGGTGGGAAGCAAAGCGATCGCCTTCAAAATACAACACTGTATCTACTAAATGTTCTAAAACTTTTGGCCCTGCGATCGCTCCTTCTTTGGTGACGTGTCCCACAATCAGCATGGTGACATCTTCGTGCTTCGCCACCTTCATCAGCGCTGCGGTACATTCCCGTACCTGAGCTACTGAACCTGGTGCAGAAGTCAGCGCCGGAAAAAACACCGTTTGGATACTATCAATCACCGCGACATTTGGCTTGAGAGAGTCTATTTCCCGTAAAATTTCTTCTAAATCTGTTTCTGGCAGTACATATAAATCTGCACCTATACTGTCAGGATCTATGGAAAGTTTAGTCTCTACTACTACTGTTACATTCTCCTCATTCACCACACTTAGGGGTTTTGATACTCCCAAACGAGAAGCTCGTAATTTTACCTGCTGTCCCGATTCTTCACCAGTTACGTAAAGGATGCGGTATTTCTGCGCTAATTGATTTGATACTTGCAATAATAGAGTAGATTTACCGATACCAGGATCGCCACCAATCAACACCATAGAGCCGGGGACAATCCCACCTCCAAGCACCCGATCCAATTCTTCATAACCAGACTCCCATCGGGCAATTTGGCGATCCGTAATTTGGTCAAATGTTAAAGAAGCTCGCGCTTTAGCTGGTTTATTGTGAGATTTGCCATTGCCTTGAGCGGATTGCCAACTACTCACCCCCCCTCGACTGGGTACATCTACTGAGGATTGAATAGAAATTTGTTCTTCTAGAGAGTTGTAAGTACCGCAAGCTGGACACTTACCAAACCACTGGGGCGATTCTGCTCCACATTCGTTACAAGTGAAAAAGGTTTTTGGCTTTGCCATTCTTAAATCTTATTAAATAATCTTAATATTTACTTAATTCTTGAAAAAAACTAAAAACTAATAATAGTGGTATTTAGAGCTTTTTCCAAATCAATTCATGGAATGATATCTTAATATTATGGTATTAAAAATTAATCATGTAAATTTTTAGTCAAGGAGCCTAGAGAAACTTGGAAAGCCATAAAGAAAAAATCTTGGTGGTAGACGACGAAGCCAGCATTCGCCGGATTTTGGAAACACGCCTTTCCATGATTGGCTACGATGTAGTGACGGCTGGCGACGGGGAAGAAGCTTTGGAAACTTTTCGCAAAACTGAGCCTGACCTGGTAGTTTTAGATGTAATGATGCCAAAGCTAGACGGCTATGGTGTATGTCAAGAATTACGAAAAGAATCAGATGTGCCCATTATTATGCTAACAGCCTTGGGTGATGTCGCCGATCGCATCACCGGGTTAGAATTGGGTGCTGATGATTATGTAGTTAAACCATTTTCCCCCAAGGAGCTAGAAGCCCGGATTCGCTCGGTGCTGCGGCGAGTAGATAAAAACGGAGCTTCTGGAATTCCCAGTTCTGGGGTAATCCATGTCGCTAATATTAAAATCGATACGAATAAGCGACAAGTCTACAAAGGCGATGAGCGCATTCGATTGACGGGTATGGAGTTCAGCTTGTTAGAGTTGTTAGTCAGTCGCTCTGGAGAAGCTTTTTCTCGTTCGGAAATTTTGCAGGAAGTATGGGGTTATACACCAGAACGTCATGTGGATACCCGCGTAGTAGATGTGCATATATCACGTTTGCGCGCAAAATTAGAAGACGATCCTAGCAACCCAGAATTGATTCTCACTGCACGGGGTACTGGTTATCTTTTCCAGCGGATTATTGAACCAGGAGAGGAGTGAGGAGATGAGGCAGGGGGGCAGGGGAAGCAGGGGGAGC
>NZ_NOLJ01000002.1:735155-744795 GCF_002246015.1 Nostoc sp. 'Peltigera membranacea cyanobiont' 210A | reverse complement strand
CCCCTAACCCCTTCTCCCTTGGGAGAAGGGGAATTGAATGTCTAGCTCCCCTTTTTACGGATGGGAGAGGGGCTGGGGGTGAGGGCAAAACGTTGTCACCAAGCGGGTTTAGCGTTAAGTTGACACCTATGCACATCTGCGCGCTCCTACTGTATATTCTATCTGGGTAATGATAGCGAAAAATGCCTAGTACAATGTGGTGCAAGTTTGCCTAATGCTTCTAAACTGCTATTTAGCTCAAAACCTATGACGAGAAAAATATTAACTGGACTAAGTTCTGAAGCCTACGAACACCCCTTCGATCGCAAAGCCTTGGCTTCTTTGCAAAATATGCCCGGTGTCTCCCTACTACTCAAAAAAATTAACGAATACGGTATCGATCGCCTACTCAGACTGCAAAGCCTTGGTAGTGAAATCAGAATTTCATCCCGTAATTTTCCCCAATTACATCAAGCATTTGTAGAAACTTGCCAAATTCTTGATGTTGATCCACTTCCTGAATTGTATCTATTTCGAGGCACAGGTCACATTGAAACCTATATAGTTGGCGTGGAAAAACCCCTTGTCGGTATCAATTTAGATGCAATGGAGTGGCTTGACTCGGATGAATTAATTTACGTTTTCGGACATGAAGTTGCTCGCATCAAGAGTCAGCACATGGTTTATCACCAAATGGCAATTGTTATGCCAACTTTGAAAAATTTGTTGAGCAGTACCACACTGGGTGTAGGTGGCTTGGTAGCTGGTGGAATGGAACTAGGTTTGTATAATTGGCGGATGATGGCTAGGTTCACTGCCGATCGGGCTGCTTTGCTTGCTTGTCAGGATATTGACGTAGCAACTACTACACTGATGAAACTCGCGGGTTTACCAGATGAGTACTTGACTACTGCTGTAATTGAAGATTTTCTCATCCAAGCCCGTGAGTTTGCATCCAATAACTTTGATAGTGTGGATAAAGTCACCAAAATATTAAGCTATACAGAATCTGGGCTTTCTTGGGTAGTTATGCGGGCTGGCGAGTTATTGAAATGGGTTGATTCAGGAGAATATGATAATTTAATTCAACAAACAAATTTAAAGATCCCGGAAGAATTAGAAGAAAAAGAAGGAAAGACACCGCAAGAAAAGGAAGGTTGGAATTTTTTAACTTCTTGGTGATTGAATTTAAAACTTAAAATTTTAGATTTAATTTTTAAATTTAAAATGCGCTTGTGACACTAAATGACTAAACCTGATCCTAATCGAGTTTTGCGGCGTCTACCCATTGTCGTGGGTGGGCTAGGCGCTGTGCTTTTACTAATTAACCGTTTATTGACACCGGAATTAACCCAGTCTCAATCGCGTGGTGATGTAGTGGGTGTGATTTTGAGTGCGGTGTTAATTTTGACGGGTTTAATTTGGCAGCAAGTTCAGCCGCGATCGCCTGATATTGTAGAACTAATTGGAGAAGAAGGTTTTGTACTTGCAGCAGATTTACCCGAAGCCGTGAAAACAGAGCTAGCCTGGGCATCTCATTTATTGTTGACTAATACAGTAACGCGATCGCTTGTGGTTTTTTATCAAGGTAAAGTTTTGTTGCGGCGCGGGATTTTGGGTACTAAATCTGAAGTTGTACCAGGAGTAATCTTAAAACAGGTACTCGAAAAACAAAAACCGATTTATCTAGTTGCTCTCAAAATATATCCAGGTAGGCTTGAATTTGATTATTTACCAGAAAATACTCAAGGTATAATTTGTCAACCTATTGGCAACCAAGGTGCATTAATTTTGGGAGCAAATGCTCCTCGCAGTTACACCAAACAAGATGAAAACTGGATTGCGGGAATTGCTGATAAGTTAGCCGTTACTCTTAGTACTTAGATTGTCAGCTAGTTTAAAAGCCAGCCAGCCAGCCAATTTTAGTGAGACAAGGGGCTTAAGCCCCTTGTTTGGGAGCAAGCTCACAGCTAATCGGTATTGGTAAGTCATTTAGTGTCACAAGCGCATTTTAAATTTAAAAATTAAATCTAAAATTTTAAGTTTTAAATTCAATCACCAAGAAGTTAAAAAATTCCAACCTTCCTTTTCTTGCGGTGTCTTTCCTTCTTTTTCTTCTAATTCTTCCGGGATCTTTAAATTTGTTTGTTGAATTAAATTATCATATTCTCCTGAATCAACCCATTTCAATAACTCGCCAGCCCGCATAACTACCCAAGAAAGCCCAGATTCTGTATAGCTTAATATTTTGGTGACTTTATCCACACTATCAAAGTTATTGGATGCAAACTCACGGGCTTGGATGAGAAAATCTTCAATTACAGCAGTAGTCAAGTACTCATCTGGTAAACCCGCGAGTTTCATCAGTGTAGTAGTTGCTACGTCAATATCCTGACAAGCAAGCAAAGCAGCCCGATCGGCAGTGAACCTAGCCATCATCCGCCAATTATACAAACCTAGTTCCATTCCACCAGCTACCAAGCCACCTACACCCAGTGTGGTACTGCTCAACAAATTTTTCAAAGTTGGCATAACAATTGCCATTTGGTGATAAACCATGTGCTGACTCTTGATGCGAGCAACTTCATGTCCGAAAACGTAAATTAATTCATCCGAGTCAAGCCACTCCATTGCATCTAAATTGATACCGACAAGGGGTTTTTCCACGCCAACTATATAGGTTTCAATGTGACCTGTGCCTCGAAATAGATACAATTCAGGAAGTGGATCAACATCAAGAATTTGGCAAGTTTCTACAAATGCTTGATGTAATTGGGGAAAATTACGGGATGAAATTCTGATTTCACTACCAAGGCTTTGCAGTCTGAGTAGGCGATCGATACCGTATTCGTTAATTTTTTTGAGTAGTAGGGAGACACCGGGCATATTTTGCAAAGAAGCCAAGGCTTTGCGATCGAAGGGGTGTTCGTAGGCTTCAGAACTTAGTCCAGTTAATATTTTTCTCGTCATAGGTTTTGAGCTAAATAGCAGTTTAGAAGCATTAGGCAAACTTGCACCACATTGTACTAGGCATTTTTCGCTATCATTACCCAGATAGAATATACAGTAGGAGCGCGCAGATGTGCATAGGTGTCAACTTAACGCTAAACCCGCTTGGTGACAACGTTTTGCCCTCACCCCCAGCCCCTCTCCCATCCGTAAAAAGGGGAGCTAGACATTCAATTCCCCTTCTCCCAAGGGAGAAGGGGTTAGGGGATGAGGGCGTGAGGGATTTGCAAAACGCCTGTCCGATATAGTTTTCGGCTTAAGTTGACACCAATGACAGATGTGCGTCCCTATGAGAAAATTTGGAAATTTACAATTGATCTATGCAAATTATTTATTGGCTATTACTTGCCGTAATGGTTGTGGGTATTATTGGTGCTGTAGTTCCCGCGATTCCCGGTAGCAGCTTAATTTTAATTGCAATTATTGTCTGGGGAATCGTTAGTAGTTCCTTTGCAGCTATCAAGATTCCACTAATTGTGACAATTATAGTTTTACTACTCAGTGTCGGAGTGGATTTTTTGGCTAGCTATGTGGGAGCAAAACAAGCTGGAGCTAGCAAGTGGGGACAAATTGGCGCAATTGTCGGCTTAGTGGTAGGATTTTTTGGATTATTGCCAACTTTACCTTTTGGGGGGCCACTGTTAGGAATTTTACTAGGCCCGCTTTTGGGAGCAATTATTGGTGAGTATCTGTACCGACGTGAATTTGGGTTAGCAGTTAAAGCAGGTATAGGAATTGTAGTCGGATCTTTGGTTGGAAATTTGATTCAAGGGTTGTTAGCGATCGCCGCAGTTGTAGTTTTTGTTGTAACAACCTGGCCACAAGTCTTTGGCTCTTAGCATTTGAAAAATCTGACAGATATGAGAACAGCGGCAATAGCTAACAGTTAGCTGTTTGTTACAAACATTCAATTTGATCGCAAAGACTATCCATAGTAAACAAATACAGCGGTTTCTCCCATTTATTCTATGAGAGGAACCGTTTAACTAAATATTGGCAACTCGAAAGATTATAGATACACTGCATACTCCATGTATCTAAAATATGATTGAGCTATCTTACGTATAAAAATATACTTTTATTTTTAATTACGTAAATATTTTTTCTTAAAGTCAGAGCTATTGCCAATAATTTAAACCCTAGAGAGTAAGAGATATACGAAGCGGAGATATGTAAGAAATTAAAATTTTATGAAGACTATTTATTAGTTGAAGATGTGATGAAGACCACTCAGTAAATATTGCAGGTTCTAAGTCTATGTGATTTTATGGAGATAAGAAATACATCATGCAAGTTTTGCTTTCACTGACAGTATTTTAAATAGATTACTGATAGTAAAAGTCAAGCAATCAATTTCTCTGTTCCAGGTTATTATT
The DNA here is from genome assembly GCF_002246015.1 of Nostoc sp. 'Peltigera membranacea cyanobiont' 210A. GTDB lineage: Bacteria > Cyanobacteriota > Cyanobacteriia > Cyanobacteriales > Nostocaceae > Nostoc. The sequence goes on along the minus strand of NZ_NOLJ01000002.1, from coordinate 740,431 downwards.
AGGACTCTCAAACGCTCATGATTAGTTTAAAATCTAAATTAGTAAACGCGACTCTGGCTGCTACTTTCGCAATCCCCTTGGCTACTGCTGGAATGTTTGCCTCTGCTGGTTCTGCTCAAGCGGCTTTTCTTAGTAGTGTTTCTTTCTCGGGAGATTTGACTCTTCAAAAAACAGGACAAAATACTCCAAACATTGAAGTAGCCCAATTTGATAATCCAGCAAAGATATTATCTGCTAGTGGTATATTTACTGGTGTACAGAAAGTTACAGTAGGGAACAACGACCCTTACAGCTTAATTTTAGATCTAGTTCCAGGCACCACAAGCACTAAATTTACACCTCTATCTACAACGGTATCAGCAGATTACAAAGTTCGTGTGAGTTCAATAGCTGACCCATTCCTTAGTTTTGATAATGGGATAAAGTTTAAGGCAACCACTATAGAGGACATTACTAGAAAAAATACAAAGAGTAAAAACAACATATATACTACTAGCTTAGATGTATTTAAAATCTTTGGAACATTCTATGATGGTACAAATGCCATAGGCGAGGGATCAGTTACTACTCTAAAGCAAGGTAATAATTCTGGGCGCTATGAGTTTCAAATAGATGCTATCTCACAATCCGTTCCTGAGCCAACAACAATACTAGGCTTAGGTGCATTAGGTGCAGTCATGGCTATGTCTCGCCATCGTAAAACTCTGGCTAATTAATGAAAAAATCCAGCGGATAAATTGCTGATAAAAAGGTGGTAGAACAATTGTAAAGACTACCACCTTGTACAAAATCTATCCAATTATATCGGTTTTCAATGAAGTGTTATGGGTTTTGGTTCGTAGTAATTTAGCGATTACTGCGAACCTTTAATTATTTCCAAGAAAAACTTTATTGAAAACGACTTTTCCCATTTCGGTAATTCTATGGAAAAGTCAGGTTAACTATTCCTAGAAAGACGAACTCAGACTGACTGCAAAGAATTTTTGGCTTCGTTTGCGATCGCATCGACTTCATCATTAGCCAGAGTTTCTAATATAGATTTGGCTTCTGGATTACTCAAACGAGCTAAGGCTTGCACAAGTCTGTAACGAATTTGCCAATCTGGATTGGTAGCATAGGGAGCCAACAGAGGAACTGCTTGTACATCTCCCAAGTCACCCAAAGAACTAATCGCAGCAGTTTGGACTAATTCGTTTTCTGATGAGAGTGCCTCTTTGAGTAGTTCAAAGGCTCGCGGATCGCCCAACTCTCCCAATGTAGCAATAATACTGAATTGTATGAGCCATTCACCAGTTGTATGATAAAGCTGCTGTAAATCTTCAAAAGCTTCACGTAACTTTAGAGCGCCCAAACAGTCTGCTGCTGCTGCTTGGACATCTACTTCGGAGTCATGAAGTAAGCGATCGCGCAAGATATCCAAGGATAATTGTAAATCTTGCGTTCCGAGTGTATCCATTTGACTAACTGCTGAGTAACGGACACGGGAATTGCGATCGCCAATAGCACTTTGAATTAATTCAAAGCCAACCGCAGGTTCCAATTCGCGGATTTGATTTACAGCACGTAAGCGATCGCCTAAATCCTCAGAACTGAGCAATTGCTTAACAGACTCCGGAGTAATACTCATTTAGTTATCCTTGATTTTCAAATGTATAAAAAAGACAGACGCGATTAATCGCGTCTCTATTTTTGGCTTTTGTACGCGATTAATTGCGTCTCTATTTTTGACTAATCTTGACTAGCAGCCATAGCCCGAATAATATCACCACGAGTGAGAATACCAATTACTTGACCTTTAATATCAAGTACTGGCAAGCGGTGAACGCTGCGATCGTGCATGATTGTAGCTGCTTCTCTTAAAGTTTTATCAGGGGAAATAGCGATCGGGTTTTTACTCATCACCTCCCCAACGGTTTGCCCTAGAGCCTTGTGCAAATCACGGTCATACGTAGCAGGATTTTTTAAATAGATAACACTATCAAGAAACATAATGTACGCAGGTGGAGTAACACCAGTTTCTTGCCACATCAAATCGGTTTCCGAGATAATGCCTACCAATTTACCGAGATCGTCCACAACAGGTAGTCCGCTGATATGGCGTTCTGCGAGAATTTGGATAGCTTCCTTGAGTGGAGTTTCCTCCCGGACAACAATAGGATCGCGGCTCATCACATCGGCAACGGTTTTAGGCATTTATTTGCTGACACCTTAAATCAAAGTCCCTGCGCCTATTGTAGAAAATTGCGGGACTCAACCTGATGCAATTAATAGATTGTTACGGGATTGGTCATTTGTCATTGATTATTTTTTTGTTCCCCCAGTCCCTAGTCCCTAGTCCCTAGCCCCCACTTCCTTTCAATGCAGCAATAATTTGAGTATTTGCTTTCGGAAAAGTAAAATGCTCCAGTTCTTCCAAACTTACCCAGCGAATTTCATCGGATTCCAAAGGTTGGGGGATACCTGTAAGATGGCGACAGTGATGTACTGTGAGGGTAACGCGCAAGTTTGTATAGCTGTGGTCAATAGTAATCAGATGCTCTCCCACTTCAATCACTATTCCCAGTTCTTCGGAAATTTCCCGTTGAATACATTCTTGGATGGTTTCACCAGGCTCAATTTTACCACCAGGAAATTCCCACAAACCACCCATCGCTCCTTCTGGGCGACGGCGGTCAATTAAAATTTGCTTTTGGTCATTCCAAATTACTGCAACACCAATGATTTTATGGGGTGGGAAAGAACTGGTTTCACTCATAATTGAATGGGGAGTAAGGAGTAGAGAGTAGGGAAAGAATTCGTGAATTTTGACTCTTGACTAATAACAAAACTCGGCAGACTAGTTGTAACTCTGCCGAGTTTTGATTTATTGCAAAGGTGATTTAGCGCTGTTCGTTTATCCACAAATGTGCATTCATCATTTATAAATAAGCCTCTAATATCATGTTCGCTTAAATACTTAATTATTCAGACCGCAAAAAGGTTTAGAGGAGAGGGATTTTTATGCTTTCTGCATAGGTTCGGGAGTTATAACTAACTAGCCTGACATCCCTGATATCATACATATAATTGATTGAATTAATCACAAAATTACAGGAGTTTACAGAGAAGCGAAATCAAAGATTCCGCGTTCCTCTGCGTTGAAATTTCAACCTGAATTCGTCACTATTTTGGATATTTTAAAAAACTTAGCTGATGTATAATCGGGAATTAGCAGCAAAAATTTCGCAGAGACTTATTTTCAATTCGTATCGCTGTAACTATGATTAGTTCTCAGCCCAACAATATTGATTGAATTTACCAAATTTTACATTTCTAGTCAATTTCGATGTTGTCGGTTTCAGATCCTTGTAGAGCCATTTCAAAATTCATTCTCTGTTCAGCGTTACGCAAGAAATAACCACTAATCATCGCAGAAGCAAGAAGCCTACCTAGATTTTCGCGATTTGTGGTTACAGTAACACCAAAGTGTTCTGAAGGTAGATTACCTAATAGCCCTGTAATATTCCGTTCCATCACCTGAAAGACTTCGGCAGACGTGGGTTTGGATAGCTGGGTAACTGTCTCTGGACTCAAGGATTTAACGTACTGCCAGAGTAAATCGTTAGTTTCTGATTCACTATTAAAAAATTCTGAGACACGATTGGATGGGTTACTCATTTTTTAGCTCCTTAACTACCACTATTGGCTGCGGTGCTTGTGATTTAAATATTAAATGTCTGTTTTGGATTTGACTTAGTTATTTTGTCTTCCTGTCAACTAATGTAACAGCCTAGCGCAAGAGTGGAAGTAGGTGTAACCGTACCAAAGTCAGCGTATTTTCTCACCCCAATAAATAGGTGAGGAGTGGGGAGTTAATTACAAACTCATCACTCCTAACTTCTAACTTGCCAAATATTCATCCATATTGGCTTTAGACTTGCGAAGTTTGCTTAAGGCTTCCCGTTCAATTTGTCGGACTCGTTCTCGACTAATGTTTAATATTTCACCAATTCTAGCCAGAGTCAGGGCTTGCCCATCAGTTAAGCCAAAGCGCAATGTGATTACTTCCCTCTGTTGTGGTGTGAGATCGCCCATCAGACGATCTAAGTCATAAGATAGGGAAGATTGCATAACAAACTCTTCGGGAGAAGCGCCTGGATCTTCCAGCATTTCTCCGAGTTCGGTGTCGTAGTTATCACCCAGCCGCAAATCCAAGGAAAGAGGCAAACGCGCCTTTTCTAAATACTCTCGTACTTGTTTGGGGGTCAATTCTAATTCTTCAGCTAGCTCACCAGCCGTAGGAGCGCGTCCCAATTTTTGAGACAATTGACGCTGTGCCTTTTTAATCTTATTTAATTTTTCGGTGATATGGATCGGCAGCCGAATGGTGCGAGCTTTTTCGGCTATAGCACGAGTAATCGCTTGCCGAATCCACCAATAGGCATAAGTAGAAAATCTGTACCCTTTGGTGGGGTCAAACTTTTCTACGCCCCGTTGCATACCAATGCTACCTTCTTGGATCAAGTCCAGTAAATCGACGTTGCGCTTGATGTACTTTTTAGCAACGGACACTACCAGCCGCAAATTGGCTTCTACCATCTTGCGTTTGGCAATTTCACCATCTGCGATCGCTTCGTTCAACTCTGCTGGTTCTAGGTTTGTTGCTGTGGCCCACTCTTCTAGAGTCGGTTGACGATCTAGCTGGGTGGCAAGAGATTCCCTTGATTCGTGCAAAGCACAAGAACGTTGCACCTGTTTACCATAGAAAATCTCTTCCTCGTGTGTTAAGAGTGGCACACGGCCAATCTCACGCAGGTAAGTCCGCACGAGGTCTGTGGCTGTCTGAGCGGTCTTCATGGCGCTACTCTTTGGTAATGATGGGGTTGGCGGTAGGGTCATTAAGGGATAGATGCTTTCTTTATTAGGGTGCTACCCAGTCAGACTGGGAACCCATGTTATGGTTTGCAACTTACGCGCCTGAGAAACTCGGCTGCTCATAATCATCAAATTTAGGCTTCTTAACTGCTAAAACTACAGTTATTTCCTAGTTTTCACAAGTATCTACAGTTAGATAAAAGGTTGCTTTTTAAACATTTTTTATGGAAGTCTTATTAAAAATTGTAACATTTATGAGAAGATTTTGGCTAAATAATGACATGAAATCTTCTGGTTTTTCCAGTTAATGTAACCTTGCCCTCTATCTTAAGGCTGACTAAAAGTCAATTTAAGAAATTATCTGGTTCAAATAATTTTCCTCATATTTGTTAAAGTATCTCAATGAGAACTATATTCATTCC
>NZ_NOLJ01000002.1:524448-735005 GCF_002246015.1 Nostoc sp. 'Peltigera membranacea cyanobiont' 210A | reverse complement strand
CTGCTTCCCCTACTTCCCTTGCTTCCCCTGCTTCCCCTACTTTCTACACCCTCGCACAATACTCTTGGATAGTTTTTACATCCAAAGTCGTATTTTGTAAGGAACGGATGGCGGCGACAGTAGCTTTTGCACCGGCGATGGTAGTAATGATGGGAATTTTGTAAGCTAAGGCTGTGCGGCGGATTAACCTAGCATCAGTCTGGGCTTCTTCCCCGGATGGTGTGTTGATAATAAGTTGGATTTTTTGGTTTTTGATTGCATCTAGGACGTGGGGACGACCTTCATGGAGTTTTAAGACTAATTGAATATTTAGCCCCTGTTCCAGAAGAACTCGGCGTGTACCAAGGGTAGCCATCACTGTAAAGCCCAAATCGATAAATTCCTTCACCACACCACTTGCAGCAGCTTTATCGCGATCGCTCATTGATACAAATACAGTTCCACTTAGTGGTAAACGCTCCCCAGCACCCAATTCTGCTTTGGCAAAGGCACGGCCAAAGTCGCTGTCAATCCCCATCACCTCACCAGTGGATCTCATTTCTGGGCCCAATATTGTATCAGTTCCTGGGAATTTATTAAAGGGTAATACTGCTTCTTTTACAGCAATGTGAGTTGGGATGACTTCCTCAGTGAAATGTAGCTCCTCTAAGGTTTTGCCTGACATAATTAGGGATGCTAATTTCGCCAATTGTATGCCTGTTGCTTTAGATACAAAGGGGACTGTGCGGGAAGCGCGGGGGTTGGCTTCCAAAATGTAAACTTGGGGAGAATAGCTGCTTGCGCCGACAACGGCAAATTGGATATTCATCAATCCCACGACTGACAGCGCTTGTGCTAGCTGCACCGTCCAAGTGCGAATTTGATTGAGAACTGCTGGTGATAGGGAAATGGAAGGTAAGGAACAAGCGGAATCTCCTGAGTGAATTCCTGCTTGTTCGATGTGTTCCATGATGCCGCCAATGACTACCCGTCCCGTGTGATCGGCGATCGCATCGACATCGACTTCAATGGCGTTTTCCAAAAACTTATCAATCAAAATCGGATGTTCTGGTTCCACTAGTACCGCAAAGGTCATGTAGCGTTCCAACTCAGCATCGGAATAAACGATTTCCATCGCCCGTCCCCCCAACACATAGCTGGGACGCACCACCACCGGATAGCCAATACGTTTAGCAACAATCAGCGCATCTTCGTAACTCCGGGCAATACCATTAGGTGGTTGGGAAATATTCAACTGTTGGAGAATCTTTTCAAACCGTTCCCGGTTTTCTGCCATATCTATGGAATCGGGTGATGTACCCCAGATTTTAGTCAGGAGTCCAGAGGTGTCATTGTTAAGAAACTCTTGTAATGGGATAGCCAACTTTAGCGGGGTTTGTCCGCCAAACTGGATTATCACCCCAACTGGATTTTCAGTTTCGATGATGTTAAGGACATCTTCTTTTGTTAACGGCTCAAAGTAAAGGCGATCGCTGGTATCGTAATCTGTCGAAACTGTCTCTGGGTTGGAGTTGACCATAATCGTCTCATACCCCGCTTTCTTCAAAGCATAGGCGGCGTGACAACAACAATAGTCAAACTCAATTCCCTGCCCAATGCGGTTGGGGCCACCACCCAAAATCAACACTTTTGGCTTGGTTGCTGGTAAAACCTCTGTTTCTTCTTCGTAGGTAGAGTAGTAGTAGGGGGTAAACGCTTCAAACTCAGCGGCGCAGGTATCTACGGTTTTATAAACTGGGATGATTCCTAGTGACTTGCGGTAGGCGCGAACTTCATCTTCGGTGGTTTTGGTGGCATAAGCAATCTGGCGATCGCTATATCCGTCTCGCTTCACTTCATAAAGTTGCTCTTTTGTCAATTGCTGCAAAGGTGTCCGCTTCAAAAATTTCTCGACATCTAGAAGTTGCTGCAATTTATCTAGAAACCAGCGGTCAATACCTGTGAGTTCGTAGATTTCCTCAATAGTCATCCCTTGCTGCAAGGCATGACGCACAGCAAAAATGCGATCGGGGTTAGGTGTCCGTAGTTGGGCGCGAATTTGTTCGCCACTAGGTAATTTTTCGGCTTTGTCGCAACCCCAACCAGCGCGTCCGGTTTCGAGCGATCGCAGCGCCTTTTGAAAGGATTCGTTGAATGTGCGCCCAATTGCCATTGCTTCCCCCACAGATTTCATTTGGGTTGTCAGCACTGGGTCAGAACCAGGGAACTTTTCAAAGGCGAAGCGGGGAATTTTTGTCACCACATAGTCAATTGTCGGCTCAAAGGACGCGGGAGTTTTCTTGGTGATGTCATTTTTAATTTCATCCAAGGTGTAACCCACAGCCAATTTTGCGGCCATTTTGGCGATGGGGAAACCCGTGGCTTTGGAAGATAAAGCTGAACTGCGGGAAACACGGGGGTTCATCTCAATTACAACCACATCTCCATTAACCGGATTGACAGCAAACTGGATATTAGAACCACCAGTTTCCACCCCGATCTCACGGATGATTTTAATTGCCATATCCCGCAGCCTTTGATATTCTTTATCAGTGAGGGTTTGCGCGGGAGCGACGGTAATCGAGTCCCCTGTGTGAATGCCCATAGGGTCAAGGTTTTCGATGGAGCAGATAATCACCACGTTATCTGCCAAATCACGCATCACTTCGAGTTCATATTCTTTCCAGCCGAGTAAAGACTGGTCAATGAGAATTTGCGAAACGGGGCTGGCATCTATACCTACCTGTGCCATTTCTTCAAATTCTTCTTGGTTGTAGGCAATACCGCCGCCACTTCCTCCCATTGTGAAAGCTGGGCGAATAATTAGGGGATAAGTACCAATTTGGCGGGCAACAGCTTTGGCTTCTTCCAAAGTTTCGGCTGTATCGCTGGGACAAACAGCTACCCCAATCCTTGCCATTGCTTCACCAAACAGTTTTCGATCTTCGGCTTTTTCGATCGCTGGGAGTTTAGCGCCGATTAACTCAACGCCGTACTTTTCCAACACGCCATTTTTGGCTAAAGCAACGGCGAGATTGAGGGCGGTTTGTCCTCCCATTGTTGGTAGTAAAGCATCGGGGCGTTCTTTCTCAATGACTTTTTCGACCAATTCCGGCGTCAGCGGCTCAATGTAAGTGCGATCGGCCGTTTCCGGGTCGGTCATAATCGTTGCAGGGTTGGAGTTGACCAAAACCACTTCATAGCCTTCTTCTCGGAGCGCTTTGCAGGCTTGAGTGCCAGAGTAGTCAAACTCACAGGCTTGTCCGATCACAATTGGACCAGAACCTAACAGTAGAATCTTCTGGAGGTCGTCACGGCGGGGCATAGTCGTTGCCTTGGAATATGAGAATAGAAATCCTGATCATTTTAAGGGTCTTTACCCCCTCTGGTGCTTTTTATTATTAAGTTTTCTAAGTTTGATGACACGAAGGAGTGGGGAACGGGGAGCAGGGGAACAAGGGGACAAGGGGACAAGGGGGAATTATTGAACTAAGTCTCTCCCTTGTCTCCCCTCTCTTCCTTGTCTACCTTGTCTCTTTCTCCATGCCCAATGCCTAATGATTATTTTGTATTTTTAATTTTATTTAATTATGATGCTCAAATTTCTAAAGCTTTTGCGAATCTTTATTATTTAATCTGATAACTCTTGCGATAAATGATGATTTATTTTGGTATCTATCTGTCTGCTTATTTATACACAAATAGATTACTTAGATAAAAAATTATCTTAACTAGCTAATTGCTAAACATTTTCAACGTTAAATATTATATAAATATGTTTACTTAGATTAAAAATGGCAGAGAAATAGGGATACCATTCTCTGCCATTTTTTATAATATTTTAATAGTTGGTGCTGCCAACTTTTGCTTTCAGTCTAGTTAGACAAATCTAGATTATGAAAATTTTAGCTTTGAGCAGCTTGCACAAACCCTAAAGTTAAGCTGTCTTTGGCGAGGAAGTGAGATAAATGATACGCACGTTCCTCAGTTTTCAACAAAATCTTTTCGTATAGATAGCGTGTGCCCCGATCGCCTAAACTCTCTGCCTGAGCGGCTTGGCGACGAATTACGCCAATGATTGCTTGTTCGGCAGCTAGGTCATTTTCCACCATTTTGCGAGAGGAATATACGCCTTCAGATTCTTGCTCAAAACAGGTTAATTCTGCTAATTTGCTGAAGGTAGCTACTGGCACACCGCCCAGTCCATCTAAACGTTCTCCAATTTCATGAACGTGGTCTTGTACTTGGTTGTAGCTTTCGTTAAAAAACTCATGCAGAGAGTAAAATTCTGAGCCTTCAACTACAAAATGATGCTTTTGGTACTGCAAGTACAGTGCCTGGAAACTAGCTAATACAACGTTAAATCCTTCTGTAACTGGAGCGGTTACACTGTGATCCAGCAACACAGGATTGTCATATACATGACCAAAGTTCCGTAACAAAGTTTGCGTTTCAGACATTGTTCTCCTCGTTATTTAGCAATTATAGATTTTAACTGCTTATTCCTTACATATTAACATTTTCACAATAATAGCAAGCCAATTTGCCATCACAAGATTTTGTATTTTTGTTTACTAAAAGTCTTAAGTTTATCATTGGCTAAATTATGGCAAGCTCATCAAGTTGTGTATATTTCTCATTACTATTGACATGAACAGTTAAGTGTGCATACCTACCGAAGGAGTGAGGGGAGATGGAGGAGTAAATGCCTCCTTGCCCTAATACTCCTTGTCATCCCCCGATCTCTCTCATGGGACGATCGCAAGAATTTTATTTTTTTTGCAAAATTAATGAGAATTGTTTGCACTTAAGGTATGCTGGTTTGAAGAGGCTAGACTACTAATATTTTCAAAAAGCAGGGAGTTAAATGGCGGTAGTTACTGCAAGTTTGTTGCACTTTGAGGGCAATTCTCTTGAAATCGTATAGTTCGGAAATAGAAATAAACCACCTTGTAGAGGTGAATTGGGTAGACCGCTGGCAAGTCTATCAACGCTTAGAGGAGTTAGACATTCCCTGTAGTTGTGCGGCTAACCAGCCATTAAAAGTTGAAATTAGCAATCTGACTGCGGCTGTTCAACTTTGGAGTGTAGTACAGCGATTTACAGCCTCTCGTCAAGACCAGATTTGGACTCTTGAGTGTTGCTGGAAAAGTCGCTATTAACAGTTCTAATGTTTAGCTACTGCTGAGAATATCTCGCTTGACAGCTTGTCTTAACTAAAAGGAGGTTAAAAAATGGGTGCATCTCAGAATATGGAAGTATCAGAATTTTGCCTTGAGGGCAGATTTATAGATTTTGTGATTAAAGACGGCTATAAGCTGAAAGGTTTAGTGCTAGGTACTCATGAGGGTGAATGCTACGTTAAACTTGCTAAACACTTACGGGCTGCTTTTGATTTGCGGCTACCAGCAGGTACTTGGCTACAAGTTGTTGGTTATAAAGAATACGATATAAAAAAAGACAAAGTTACACTGAAAGCTGAACGTGTGATGGCGGCGCGTTCTGAAATAGCAACAATTCAAACGATCGCAGCACCACAAGAACCCCCATCTATTGATAATGTCAAGGTAAAACCAGCTAAGACTAAGGCCACGATTTTGGTGTGTCAAAAGTCTGATTGTATGAAACGCGGTGGTAAAGCAGTTTGTCAGGCGTTGGAGGCGGCTTTAAGCGATCGCGGTTTAGAAGACCAAGTTACAATCAAGGGCACTGGTTGTATGAAGAACTGTAAAGCTGGGCCGAATTTAGTAATGCCAGATAAAACCCGCCATAGCCGAATTCAAGCTGCACAGGTTCCAGCCTTGATGAATCAGCATTTTGGCGACAAAAATTTGTCAGCACAGCCTGAGAATTTAAGGAAAGTAGCGATATCTAATGGCAAACTTTGGGGAACTAGTTCATAAAATCTTGACATTTGAATGAGAAAGCTTAATAATATCTTCTCAAGTGTGTTCCGTTAATACTCGGCCGTAAAGTCCGATAGAAGTTTGCAATAAAATCAAAAAACTGGCTTTAATTAAGGCCAGTTTTTTGAATGAAGAGGATTTTTATTAAGCAATTTTTAACTGGGATGCTTCGATAATTTGGAAAAGTTCAAGGGAATGTGATTGATTGGTGAGTAGGTAGACGCACTGTATCTAACATCTCTATGCAATTGAATTGAGCGATCGCTTACGATTTGTCATGAGCAAGGCAAAGTAGTTGCGATCGCTTAATATTTGTATGTAATTAATTTTAGCCGCCAGTCTCCCGAAGGCAAGCTAGCTGGGATTTTGCACTTACCCATGCGTCCGCCAGAGATTGAAATCTCAGGCTCATAGCGCAAGTCCACTCAAGTGGACTGAAACCCTTTTCTAGTTTTGTTTAGAAGACTTTAGGTATAAGAGAGGGAATTGATTCCCAGGCGGTTGTTGGGACTTGTGAATTTTCTGGCGGGTAGGTTGGAAATTACATGACCTAAGTTAGAGAAGACTGTAACAACTGTCGCATGGATGTAGCCTGCACATGGTCAGGGAAGACAGTTAAAAAGTCATTGAGGTTTTGGATAGCTTCACGAATAGATTCTGAAGAAGTACCTTGAGATAAGGCATAGCGATATAACTGCTCTGCTGGTTGATTATATTGAGCAGCTAAATAGTAAAGGGCTAAGTTAAAGGTATTACTCCAGTCTTTAGCATCTTTTTCGCAATGCTGTTTAGCAAGCTTGATGGCAAGCATGAAATCAGCCCGTGCTTTATCTGCTAAGTTAAGGGCTTGGTAGGCTAAAGCGCGATTATACAATTTCCAATTACTGTCAGAATCTAAGTTAATAGCGCGGTTGAAATCTGCAAGAGCCTCATTATGTAGCTTTAGCATCAAGTAAGTTTGACCGCGACTTGCGATCGCCCAATTGGATTTGGGATTGAGTTCAATAGCACGGTCAAAATCTTGTAGAGCTTCCGTATAACGCTCCATTAAGCGGTAAGTTTGACCGCGACTTGCGATTGCCCAGTCAAGTTTGGGGTTAAGTTCAATCGTGCAGTTAAAATCTTGTAGAGCTTCCGCGTAACGCTTCATTAAGCGGTAAGTTAGACCACGACTTGCGATTGCCCAGTCAAGTTTGGGGTTAAGTTCAATAGCGCGGTCAAAATCCTGTAGAGCTTCCGTGTAACGCTCCATTAAGCGGTAAGTATAACCGCGATTTGCGATTGCCCAGGCAAATTTAGGATCAAGTTCAATAGCACGGTCGAAATCTCGTAGAGCTTCTGCGTAACGCTTCATTAAACAGTAAGTATAACCGCGACTTGCGATCGCCCAGTCATATTTGGGATCAAGTTCAATGGCGCGGTTTAAGTCTTGCAATGCTTCCTCGTAACGCTTCATTAAACGGTAAGTCTGACCGCGCCAACCTAGAGCAATTGGTTGCCATTTAACCTCAATTCTAGAATCCTGTAAAACTGCGGTAAACATTTCTAATGTAACTTGATAAAGGTTTTCTTCATAAGCTTTTAACCCATTTGCTAATTGCTCACCCCAACGCTGAACTTCAGCAGAATCTACATCTTTACCAGCCTGAAGCATCGTTTCTGCATGTTGTTGGGCAAATTTGCCTTGATTTTTGAGTGCTGCAAGAAATTGATTCAGAGATACAGATAAATTCCTTTGCGGTGACTGACATAACCTGTGATACAACACGTTTAAAGTATGACTTTGCCAGCTAGGATCGCGCTGTTTTTCCTCTTCTTCCAATTGAAGATCATTCCGCAGGCTGTCATAATAGTCTGCCAACTTACCATGTATGTCAGCCCAACCTTGCGGTGACGAAAGGCGCTTGTGGCGTAACATTTGGGTTTTAACGACATCATGATAAGCCCAGCCGTCGGTACGTTCGTTGACAAAGGATGTTTCTTTTAGCCAAGTAAATAGCTCATCAGCTTCTTCTTCTGCTCTCAACTTAGCTATAACATCTCGATTCAAACACCGAGGAATGGCAGCATCAAGCGCCACTTGTCGCCGATTGGGGTCATCAATCCATTTTAAAAAGCGTTCTACAGCACTGCTGCTAGGCTCAACTACTTGGTTAGGGTCATTGGGATGAGCATCTGCTAGCATTCCTACCAGCAGGGGTAAATTTCCAGAAAGGCGCAAAATCACTTCAATAATGCGATTGTCTGTAATGCCTTTCCGAATTAGATATTGTTGGGCTTCTTCTTCTGTAAAGGGTTCCAGAGGAAAACGAACTATTACCCCCTCGTAAGGTTCCCAATGATTTTTATCTAATTCCTGCCGACCAGCAATGGTTATCAATATATTGAGAGAGACTTCACCGTGGCGACCCTCTAGAATTTCGCGTAGCCAGTTATCTAGGAATTCTCCAGTGCGTTCATAAGTATCAAAAAACAGGACAACAGGAGTTTTCTCAGCAATTTTAAAAATATCTTGCAAAAATAGCGGGGTCAGCACTTCTTCAGGTTCTTGAACTAAGCGCACCTCGTCTTTATTTGTTATTTTTTTAGCAACATAAGAAGCCCATTCTCCAGCTTGGGTAGCCAAAGCATCCTCATCTACAAAGTCAAATACAGCACCGCCAACGGGAACTCGACGCGCTAGACGCACACCAGTTTTTACCATAGTTTTCCCGACAAAAGCCGAAAAGCCTTGAGGAGCTTCTGGATCAGTTTCTAATTCTTGGCGCTTTTGACGGTAAACTTTGTAGCGTTCTGTAAACTGCGTTAGTTTATGACCTTGCCGTTCTAACTCCTCAGCTAAACGACCCATGACTTCTGGTACAGTTTTTTCAGCTTCATCAATGTAAGCCGAAATGATTTTTGCTTCGTCAGCAATTTTACGAAACTGTCGCAGCAGGGTACTTTTACCAACTCCGCCTTGACCCCAAACGTTATACACAAAACGACGGCGATCATCTTCTGGAGGTAATGCTAAATTTTGACGAAATTGGTTTACTTGGTCTTCACGACCCACAAAACCTAATCGCTGGAGTTGCTTAAGTTTATCTTGTAGATTCTTGGGCTTATTTTGCGGGTTCATTACAAGATTCAATTTTGAGATACGAATGCTTACAGAATAACTACTAAATATACAAGGTGTATTTCGTAATTTACTGAACTTTGCCTGGGTAGTTTTTATGCATTGACCTTCTGAGGCTCAATGTTGACCTTCTGAGGCTCGACGTTGACCTTCTGAGGCTCGACGTTGACCTTCTGAGGCTCAACTTTGACCTTCTGAGGCTCGACGTTGACCTTCTGAGGCTCAATGTTGACCTTCTGAGGCTCAACTTTGACCTTCTGAGGCTCGACGTTGACCTTCTGAGGCTCGACGTTGACCTTCTGAGGCTCAATGTTGACCTTCTGAGGCTCAAAAATGCCCTAGCGACTAGAAGTCGCGGCTACACAGACAAAACCCGCATTTCTCTACGAGACGCTGCGCGTAGCTTGCTTCCCCGTTCGCGTAGCGTCCCGTAGGGAAGGGGTACGACATGGTTCGACTCCGCTCACCAGCCGCTCAGTGACCACCTGCGCGGGTTTCAAAAATCTTTAAATTCAAAACGCGAAAAGGGCATAACATTGTTATGCCCCTAGAAATGATATGATGTCCGCCAAATTACCCATAATAAAAGAACCCCACCCCGCCAAAGCTGTGCTTTGTCTCCCCTCCCCGCAGGCGGGGAGGGGTTGGGGGTGGGGTTCTTCGGGTTTAATAAGTAATCAAGCGGACATAATATGACGTGTATTTTACCAAGTTGACAACTGGTATAATTGCCTGTTTCAAGCTTTAGCTAACTGGGACTTCGGATTGCTTTTTCTTAGAACGGCGGTTAAACCTGCGTCCCATCTCATCAATTACTGCATCTAAACCTGCGATATCACCGCTAGCTTTGGCATAGCTATAAACTGCTAATGCTGCTGCATACGCTTCACTAGCAGCAGCTATACAGGTATCATCCACCAATTCTTGCAGTTGCGTTAGAGACAACAGCACCGGATACAAGTCCTCATATATTTCCAAGTCCCGACGCATTTCTTCTAAATCAAAGTAACGAGGCAAAAAGTTAGGGTTTTGTGTTGCCACTTGTAAGGCTTTGCTGACAAAAGCCCGACTTTTATCTCCCATCTTCAGCATTGTTCGCCGATCTTCAGGGGTCAAATCAACCAAAAACGGTAACTTTTCTCTAATTGTAGCGATCGCCTGCATAACCGCTTCTTTGTCTGCTGGGGCTAAACTGGCACTGATACGATTTTCTGCCATTTTTAATACTCCTTTAGGGTACTTAATTTCAGTATTCCCAAAGTTGTAGAGGCGATCGCGTTTGTTGAGAGGTAATTAACAGAATTTTATCTAGATTTGCAAAAAAGAGACGGGAGTTTATAAGAAGAGGCTTAGGATAAACTAATGAAAATGAATGCAGAAATAAATGCGTAAACAAATCATCGAATATACATCTCCACTAGATGCGCTGATTGCTTTGACCAAACAGTTAAATACTTATGAAATAAAGTACCAAATAAATTCAGAAGAATTTTTTGCTAAATATAGCCAAGGCGAAACTTCTGACGATGAAGTGTTTGTCGAATGGGCAGCAAACTACCAACATTATCTAGCTCTACACCAAGAACTAGAGAGCAAACTCAGAGATGTCGCGTAAAGTTCTTCAAGCCTATTTAGATGAAGTTGAGCAACTTTTACTCAACTGCCCTAACACATACGTTGAGGAATTTAATGCAGTAATTTTAACGACAGAGAGAGCCAATCTCCGCATTAGGATACGTTTCGCTCTTAAATATTTACTGGCAGTCAGTGAAGCCTTTGTTATTGTAGATAATCAAATTACATATATCTATTACCGCTATCACTTTCAAGATGAGCAAAATAGTCTGATTTTTGGTTATGACAGTACACCACACTTTCCCAACTTGCCTAGCTTCCCGCACCATAAACATCTTTTCGACAACGTAATTGCTTGCGAAAAACCACATATAGCCGATGTGCTACAAGAAGTGATGGAGTTTTTAGAGTAGAGTATGGAATTTGTATCGCAAAACAGAACCATCAAATGTAACCGTTAAAATTTTGCTCATTGTTCTATTTTCTCTAACCGCTAATCACCGCGATCGCATCAATTTCTACCAACACGTCTTTAGGTAAGCGCGATACCTGCACACAAGCCCGCGCTGGGGCTGTATCTTCCGGGAAATATTTAGCATAAACGGCATTCACCGCCGCGAAATCATTCATATCAGCTAAAAATACAGTGGTCTTCACGACATCTTGAAAAGTCGCTCCGGCTGCTGTGAGGATGGCTTCAAGATTAGCTAATACCTGCTCAGTTTGCTTTTTGACATCATCAGTGTAGACGACATCACCAAGGCGGGGATCGATGGCAATTTGTCCAGCGATGAATACAAATTGACCTGAAGCTGCGATCGCTTGATTATAAGGGCCCACTGGTGCGGGTGCGTTATCAGTATTAATTACTTTACGGGTCATAGATATTACTTTCTCTAACGATGTTTCCTGTTTACCGATTTCCGCTTCAGAAGCGATCGGCTTGTAGACTTCTCCATCTGGCATTATCGCACCAGTTAGGTCAGCATCTTTAAAGCTCATACCGTAAGTTATTGCACCAGTTAAATCTGCTCTTTTCAAGTTTGCTCCATCCAGATTTGCCTTAGTTAAATTTGCCCGTCGCAAGTTGGCTCTTTCTAAATTTGCTCCTTGGAGAAATGCTTTTGTAAGGTTTGTACCTTGAAAAGATGCTGCTGTAAAATCTACACCAGCCAAATTCATACCTGACAGATCAACTTGGTTTAAATTTGCTCTATAAAGTTTAGCTCCTTGAAGGTTGGCACTTTTCAATATTGCCTCAGTTAAGTTTGCTAGAGTTAAGTCAGATTCAATTAAGTACGCTTCACCCAAACTTGCTTTATTTAGATTAGCTTTACTGAGATTAGCTTTAGCTAAGGAAGCCGCAGTCAGGTTTGCACTACTAAGGTTTGCTCCACTTAAATTTGCTGTATCTAAGTTTGCATTGATTAATTGTGCATTACTTAGGTCTATAGCTGTTAGGTTTGCCTGTTCTAAGTTTGCATGATTCAAATTTGCGCTATTCAGAGTTGACCGACTTAAGTCAGCGCCATTAAAGTCTGTCCAAGCAAAAATTGCTGAAGAAGCACTTACCAAATTTAACTTTGCATCTGCTAGAGATGCGTTAGTGAGATTGGTACTATTAAGCTTTGCTTTGGTTAGATTTGCCCCACTTAAATCAACTCCAGTCAAATTTGCACTAGTTAGGTCTATCTCACTGAGGTCTGCACCTTTGAGATTTTCTTCACTCAAATTTACTGAATGAAATTTCCGTTCGCCTGCCGCGTATTTCTCTAAAAGTT
Source organism: Nostoc sp. 'Peltigera membranacea cyanobiont' 210A (assembly GCF_002246015.1). Classification (GTDB taxonomy): domain Bacteria; phylum Cyanobacteriota; class Cyanobacteriia; order Cyanobacteriales; family Nostocaceae; genus Nostoc. The sequence continues at coordinate 722,643 of NZ_NOLJ01000002.1, read as the reverse complement.
CTTCAGCATCCATAATGCACCATTAAATACCACTGACACAGTATAATCACAAAAACTTTGTGTCACAGATATTCCTCTCTCCTCTTCTCTCTGCGCTCTCTGCGCCTCTGCGGTTCGTTCCTCTTACCCCAACCTCGGACGTATCCCATAATGCCGATATCGCCAATAATCCCGCAAAATGCGATCGTGGTCAAAACATAAATTACCAGGCACACACCAATACTCAAAAATGCCTACACCCTGAGCATCATCACCAGCCTTTGGTTCACCCTTAGCTGTCGCCAAAAACACAATACTAATCGTATGCTGACGCGGATCGCGATTTGGGTCAGAATATACCAGTAATTGTTCAACTAATTCCACCTGTAAACCCGTCTCTTCCTCAGCTTCTCGCCGCGCCGCCACTTCCACAGCTTCGCCATAATCTACAAAGCCACCAGGAATAGCCCAACCTAAAGGTAGATTATGTCTTTCAATTAACACTATTGGCCGATGAGGTCGATCTACTAGTTCAATGATGATATCAACTGTTGGTGTAGGATTTCGGTAAGTCATAGTTATTTAGTCATTAGTCATTGGTCATTAGTCATTAGTCACTTGTACTGAGCGTAGTCGTTGGCGCAGCCTCTCGTAGAGAAGTATTGGTTATTCCCAAAGGACAAAAGACAAATGACAAACAAAATGAGTTTACTTGATTTCCCCTGCAAATACCGTTCAGTGATAAATTCGATGCGATCGCATCTTGTCTCTATCAGATAATTGCTCCCTCTCATAATTCAGGTTATTTATGCCTTTTCCTAGATCCAGTGGCATTTTGCTGCATCCTACCTCCTTTCCCAGTCGATTTGGCATTGGGGATTTAGGCTTAGAAGCCTATCGCTTCATTGATTTTCTTAAAGAGAGCCATCAACAATATTGGCAAGTTTTACCACTGGGCCCCACTGGATACGGGAATTCTCCGTATATGTGCTACTCGGCAATGGCAGGAAATCCTCTGTTAATTAGCCCAGAAAAACTCTTAGAAGAAGGTTTACTATCTGAAGAAGACTTTGCTAATTTACCAGGATTTCCGGTAGAAAAGGTAGATTTCGACCAGGTTGTGCCGATTAAGATTGGGCTACTCAAAAAAGCCTGTGACCACTTTAGAGCCAATGCTACGCCTATCCAGCAGAAAGAGTTTGCAGGTTTTTGCGATAGTAAAGCCTATTGGCTGGATAATTACGCCTTATTTATGGCGCTGAAAGATGCCAACGAGAATGCAAACTGGCACGCATGGAAGCCAGAATTTGTCAAGCGCGATCCCCAAGCATTGGAGCAAGCACAGCATCGGCTCAATGGAGAGATTTATTATTACAAGTTCGTCCAATTTGAGTTTTTCCGGCAATGGTCTGACCTGAAAGCCTACGCTAATATGCGCGGCATTGACATTATTGGCGATATTCCCATCTACGTAGCTCATGATAGTGCCGACGTGTGGGCGCATCCCGACATATTTTGCTTAGATCCAGAGACTGGACAAGCAGCACAAATGGCAGGAGTTCCACCCGATTACTTCAGCGCCACCGGTCAATTGTGGGGAAACCCGGTTTATAACTGGGAGGAATTGCAAAAACAAGATTTTAAATGGTGGGTACAGCGCTTTGAGGCAATGCTGGATTATGTAGATATAATTCGCATTGACCACTTCCGGGGCTTTGAGGCTTATTGGTCTGTGCCCCAAGGTGAAGAAACTGCCATGAATGGGAAATGGGTGGAAGCACCTGGAGATGCTTTTTTTGCAGCGATTAGGGAGAAGTTGGGCAAGCTACCCGTCTTGGCAGAAGATTTGGGAGTAATTACACCAGAGGTAGAAGCGCTCCGAGACAAGTATGAATTTCCTGGGATGAAGGTTTTGCAGTTTGCTTTTGGTTCCGATCCTGGTAATCCATTTTTACCATTCAATTACCCGCGAAATGCTGTAGTTTATACCGGCACTCACGATAATGACACAACTGTAGGCTGGTTCAATTCAGCTAATGACAACGAAAAGCATAACTTATGGCTTTATTTAGGTTGTATTAGTCCTGAAGGCATCCAGTGGGATTTAATTCGCCTAGCTTTGAGTTCCATAGCCAACCAAGCGATTATTCCCTTGCAAGATATTTTGGGATTAGGAAACGAAGCGCGGATGAATTTTCCTAGTGTTGCTGAGGGGAACTGGGAGTGGCGCTATCAAGCAGGAGCGATAACAGACGAATTACGCGATCGCTTAAAAGTTCTTACCAGACTCAATGGACGCGCCCCGGAAGCACAATAAGGTAGTTCTTGAGCAGGGAAGCAGGGGGAGATGGGTAAAAGAAGGCAGACAAGGAAGACAAGGGAGAGGGAAGAGTAAATCCTTCCTTTTCCTCCTTTTCTCCTTGTCCCCCTTATCCTTCTCATCTCCCACAGTCTTTTTGTTCTCTATGAGACGCTGCACCTAGCTTGCTTCTCGGTAAGAGTACAATTTTGAATTTTGAATTTTGAATTTTGAATTGATTTCTCCCTCATCTCAAAACTTAGGCTTGGCAGCAATCCTAACTTCTTCCTCTTTCCCTGGTTCTCCCATTTCCTTAGCTTTCTCTTGATTGACGCTCACCAACACACCACCAGCATTATCAGTTTTCACTGTCAGTTGCTCTTGGGCTTTCCAAACTCGGTGAGTTCCCTCTGGCAGGATACCCTCAAACTCGGTTTTGCCATCGGCTACTACACGAATCCAAGATGAGGCTTTCAAAGTCACACCAACCTGTACAACCTGTCCCTTTTGGACACCGCTCAGGGTATCGCTGACAGGTTGTACCTGAGTTGACTCTTTTAGTTGAGCTAGTTCTGGTTTAACAACAGACTTTTGTTTTGGATATTGCTGGTTTGGGCTATTACCTGCTTGTAGTAACGCGTTATTTAATAACTGAGATAACCCATTTACAGAGCATACTATTAGCAATATGTAAAGAAAGTAAAGATGAACTGGACGTAGTTGAGCCAAGGGTGAATTATTCCCCCTACTTAGAGGGCTAACTTGTGCAGAACTGATCGGAAAAGTGCCAGAAAATTCTACTCCATTCAGGCCTAGTGCATCGGCAAATTGCCTGATTAAACCCTGAATATAGACTGGTTCTGGTAGATCGTTTAAATTACCTTCTTCGATCGCCTGCAATAATCTTCGGGGAATCCGAGTCAATGCAACCACTTGCTCTAGAGATAAACCCTGTTCTTGACGCAATGCCCAAAGTTGAGCGCCTAACTCTGCCAACTTTTCGGCTCGTTGTTCCTCTAATGAAAGTGATGGCTGGTGCTTATTCTTCTTTCTTAGCCATTTCATGCCTACTGACACTCCTTAACTCCACTGAATCAATAATTAGGTTGCGTTATCTGATCTTGCAAAAAGTGAATCTCACGATCTTTGAGGGAACGATATTTACCCTCTGACAAAAAGGGTTGCTTTGGAGTTTGTAATTGAATTGGGCCGATAGCAGTCCGATGCAGTTTGATTACTGGGTATCCCAACTGTTGAGCTATACGGCGAATTTGGCGATTTCTTCCCTCCTGCAACACTATTTCTAAAACGCTTTCCTCGGTACGACGTTCGATTAGGCGTACCTTAGCGGGCCTGGTTTTTCTACCCTCCAACATCACACCTTGACGCCACGTCTGTAGTACTGTTTCTGGAGGATGTCCTTTGACCAAAACATGATATGTCTTGGAAATACTGTGACGTGGATGGGTTAGTCCAAATGTCAGTTCTCCGTCATTAGTCAGGATTAATGCTCCTGTAGAGTCTGCATCTAGACGGCCAACTGGGTGAATACCTGAACCCTCCCGTAATTCTTTCGGTAGTAGATCCAGGACTGTTGTTCTGCGATGAGGGTCATAGCAAGTAGAAACCACTCCCGCTGGTTTGTGCAGCAATAGATATATTAAAGCCGGACGCTGCTTTTCGGATACAGGCTTACCATCAATTGCGATCGCATCTTTTTCAGGATCAACTTTTTGACCTAAATGTGCCAATACCCCATTAATCCGCACCCGTGAGTGCCTAATCATTTCTTCGGCTTCACGACGTGAGGCGATACCCCATTGAGCAAGAATTTTTTGTAACCGTACCTCCATGTGGAAATTGCTTATTTACTGTTATCAATTAAATGATATTTGCATTTTGTAGCGAGTAGGCATAAATGTTACATTTAAAGCTTATTTAATTTCGGTTCGGTTGTTGAGCAAATACTCCTAAATAGATTGGTTAAATGCCAGAGCAAAATCCCCAAACAACAAGTGGAAATAAAATCCGCATAATTACGCAGGTACTCACAACAGCAGTCAAGCTCTGGTTGAGAGCGCAGGTCAGCCAAATATCGGAATTAGAAGTGGAGATTAAAGCTAGCGATCGCCAACTTTTCTCTGGACGCATTCCTTCGGTATCTGTTTTTGCTACTCATGCAGTTTATCAAGGTCTCCTAATTACACAAATTCAATTAATAGCAGAAAATATTCGGGTAAATATCGGTTCCGTACTCAAGGGAAAATCTCTGCGACTGTTAGAAACAGTACCAGTGGTTGGCGATTTAATCATAGACGAGAAGGATCTGAATGCTTCTCTCTCATCAGACTTATTATCGACTGCTTTGAGCGATCTCTTGGTTAAGGTTTTACCAAAAGATTATCCCCAGTCACAACCAATCAAGTGGCAAGAAATTCTCCTTGGGAACAACCAAATTATACTGCGAGGTTTGAAAGTAACCAATAGCGAAACAACGCCTTTAGAGATTTGTCTGGGCTTACAATTACTCAGTGGACATGAGTTGCAACTGTTACATATCCCAATCAAACGCGATCGGGAAGATATATTAAAGGACAATTATGAGTACAATCTGGATCTCGGCTCAGATGTCGATATACAAGAACTAACGCTGATCCCAGGCAAGCTAGTATGTCGTGGGCGGATTAACGTTAACCCTTGATGATCGCAAATTAAAAAATATTAATACCCTATTTTAAATGATGTGGCATCTCTTGGAATAAGAGCAGGGGGCAGGGGAGCAGGGGAGAAGTTGCAGTAAGTTTTTCCCCTCTCTCTGCCTCTCTGTCCCTCTGCCCCTCTGCCTCTTGTTCCAAATTCCCAACTCACCTATTTACTAAGTAGTGGCAAAAGTAATGTCACAAAATAGTAAACCAAAGGAGCAGTAAAAATATAACTATCGGTACGGTCTAAAATACCACCATGACCGGGGATTAACTGCCCAGAATCTTTAACTCCAGCATCCCGCTTGAGCATAGATTCTGTAAGATCCCCTAAAAGACTAGCAATACCAATCAGCAAACCTAATGCTAAACCTGTGAAGGGGGATTTAGGCAAGTGAAGATAATAAGCTCCTGCTATGGCTACGGCAACACTTGAAGTAATACCAAAGACAGCGCCTTCGACTGTTTTTTTCGGGCTAATATCAGACAAACGGGTTTTTCCAAAGAATTTGCCAATGGTATAAGCACCGATATCAGCTGCCCAAATACACAAAAAAGTTAGTAGTGTGGCTGTAAAACCTTGTGCTAAAGAAGCGGAATTTGCCTTTTCCCAGAAATCTGTCCAGGTTGTGGGCCAGTAACCTCCGAAAGGGAGATTACTAAAAGCAGCACTATCAATTGCTCGTAACCGCACCCAGTAACTTGGTAAATAACCGACGTAAAATAGCCCCATAATAGAAGCGGAAACATCAGCGATCGTGGCAAATTTGGGTTGAAACAGCAAGTAAAAACAAATAAGTGTGCCAGCTATTGGCATCACAGCGTCAGCTAAACTGCCATCAAGGGTACAAATCACCAGCAAGACTTGGCTGACACCCATAGTGGTTTTAGCGGCGGGAGCGATGCCTCTGGCTCGCACCAAATTAAAATATTCCTGTTGACCCAAAAAGATGATGACCGCAAAGATGATGGTAAAGTACCAACCCCCCAAAAGGGTTGCGGAAAGAGCAAGAGCGATCGCAACAATTCCACTTATAATCCGAGACCAAGGCATAGAAGTATTTGGGATTGGGTACTGGGTACTAGGGATTGGGTACTGGGTACTGGGTACTGGGAATTGAGTACTGGGTATTAGGTATTTATTTGGAAAACTTTTTCCTAGTCCCTAGTCCCTAGTCCCTAGTCCCCAGTCCCCATTCCCTAATCCAGTTTCTCACCACTGAGGATAAAAATGGGATCGACGGCGGTAAAGGTTTGAGAAAAGCCGCGTGTCTCTAGGCGGTTAACCGCAGATTGGACGACTTCGATATTTCTAGCCCTTAATAGGGAAAAGCTTTGGGAAATAGCATACAGACTTTCTAGATTAGCAGCTGTGGCTACAACCCGACCGGATGGCGGCAAATAATGCCAAGCTGCTTGCAGTATTTCTTGAATGGGGCGACCTCCCTCAATACAAACACGGTGAGGGGTAATCTTGAGGTCATGTAAACACTCTGGGGCGCTGCCTTCAACAACTTCGACATTTTTTACATCAAAGCGATCGCAGTTACGCTTGATCAAATTAGCTACTTCTTCATCCCTTTCGATAGCGATAATCTGTCCGCCTGGACACAATAGCCCCACCTCTACCGGAATTGTACCCGTCCCTGCGCCAATATCCCACAACACAGAATCTGATTTTAGCCGCAGTTGAGAAATCAATAGCAGTCGGACTTCTCGCTGGCTCAGGGGAATTCCTGGCAAATGCTCAAACAAGTCATCGGGAATACCTGGGGTAATATAAGGCCAAAGTTGGGAGAGCATAGAATTACGCAATTATACTAAAGATATCGATTTGCCAAATTGAAAAGCTATCAGCTATAAAACTTTTCAACCGTAGCATTACAAGAAAACATAATGATTGGTGAAATATTAAGCGATCGCTACGAAGTTCAGCAGCTATTAGGAAAAAAAGCAGGGCGGCGGACGCTATTAGCTCGTGATTTGCAAACTCAGGAATTAGTTGTCATCAAGTTACTCTCTTTTAGTAGTGATTTTGAGTGGGATTCACTCAAGTTGTTTGAGCGAGAAGCCGAAACTTTAAAAAACCTAGCACATCCCTCAATTCCTGGCTATTTAAACTATTTTGAGGTAAATTTACCAACCATCAAAGGATTTGCTCTAGTACAAACTTATATCCCTGCACAAACTTTAGAGCAATACTTACAAGCTGGACGGACTTTTACAGAAACTGAAATCAAACAGATAGCTAAAGCACTTTTAAAGATTCTCGTTTACCTACATGAACTACATCCGCCTGTAATTCACCGTGATATTAAGCCTAGCAATATTTTATTGGGGGAGCGTTCTGGAAATAGTGTCGGTCAAGTTTATTTAGTAGATTTTGGCTCAGTACAGACAGTTTTAGCTAGCGAAACCGGGACAAGAACTGTGGTAGGAACCTATGGCTATATGCCACCAGAGCAATTTGGCGGACGCACTGTTGCAGCATCAGACCTTTATAGTTTAGGCGCAACTTTAATTTACTTGGTGACGGGTACTCACCCAGCCGATTTACCCCAAAAAGATTTTCGCATTCAGTTTGAACAACTGGCGAATCTCAGTCCCAGCTTTAGCAATTGGTTAAAGTGGATGATTGAACCTAATTTAGAACGGCGTTTAAGTTCTGCTACCGAAGCGATGGCAGCTTTAGAGAAACCACAACCGACAAACTTACCTACTTTGATTGTTGGCAAACCAGATGGGAGTAAGATTCAACTAACCAAAAATGGGGATTCTTTAGAAATTATCGTTCCACCATCTGGTTTTGATCCATCAATAATATTTACAGGTTTATTTGCGATCGTCTGGAATTCATTTATCTTATTTTGGACAATTGGCGCACTCTCAGCACCTTTTCCTGTCAACATCCCCTTTGCCTTGTTTTCACTTCCATTTTGGGGTGCTGGCTTTATGATGGGGTATAAATTTTTCTTTCATTTATTTGGACGCATCTGCTTACGCCTGAATCCCGAACAAATAACCCTAACCTGGGAGTTGTTTGCTTGGAAATTTTATCGTCCCCGTGCATTGCCAAGACAAAGTATTAATAAGTTAGTTTACATTCCCAAACATTTTACTAAAGATTCTGAAGGCACTAGAAGTGCCGTTCCCGCACAATTGGATATTTGGGTAGGAGTAAAAAAATATCAGCTTGGTGGTAGTGGTGGTGCAATTAAATCTGAAGCAGAACTGGAATGGCTAGCTCAGGAATTAAGCGATTGGTTAGGTTTGCCAATTACCAATCCAATTAGAAGTTAGTTGCGCTCATCAATGGCAAACTTATGGGATGTGAGCCATCAATGTCTATATTTAATTACAGATGCCTTAGAGGAAATTTATATGTTTGGACTGGGATGGCCAGAAATAGCTGTAATTAGCATAGTCGCTATTCTAATTTTCGGCCCAAAAAAAATTCCTGAACTGGGAACTGCACTGGGCAAAACCCTACGAGGTTTTAAGGAGGAGATGAAAACTCCCAGTGAGGAAACCAATCAGGAAGAAGAAAAACAGTAATTAAAAGAGTCAGGAGGAGCCAGCACACTGCTTTCTCCTGATTACTCGCTACAGCAAGGTATTAACAACAGAAGAAGGTGCGATCCCATTTTGGGAATCGATGACAGTTGTACCGGGATTTTGTTGGTGTGTCTCTTCCTTGGCTAAACCACGCAGCTTAATTAATTTAATCGCGCGAGTAACACTTTCTGGCAAAATTACCACCAGGCTGTTATCAGGAGCCATGTCTAAGCCTTTATTGATCGCTTGGGTTTCATCCAGAATTGATTCATAGCGGCTATCAGGCTTAACTTCCGTGATGCCTTGAATAATCAACTGGGCAGCTGATCCCCGTAGTCGTCCCCGTGTATCATCATCTTCTTTGATGATGATGTAATCAAAAATTTGTGCTGCTAATTTACCCAAAGTAACAAAATCTTCGTCACGGCGATCGCCTGGCCCGCCAATTACGCCAATCCGTTGTCCTGTAGTCCAGTTCCGCACAAAGGAACCTACAGCTTCGTAACTGGCTGCGTTGTGGGCATAGTCCACCAAAGCATGGTAGTTTCCTAAATTAAATAGATTCATTCGTCCCGGTGTTTGGCTAACTGAAGCCCGGAAGGTCTTCAAACCAGCCCGAATCTGTTCAATTGTGACGTTTTGCACAAACGCTGCCAAACTTGCTGCTAAAGCGTTGGCAATCATAAACGGCGCACGTCCGCCCATTGTTAAAGGTATATTTTCGGCTCTTTCTATGCGGTGTGTCCAATCACCTTTAACAATTGACAAATAGCCATTTTCATATACTGCCGCTACTCCACCCTTTTGGATGTGCTTCCGCACTAATTCCGAATCGGGGTTCATGGTGAAGTAAGCAATATTAGCTTTAGTTTTTTCTGACATAGCGGCGACGCGGCGATCGTCGGCGTTAAGTACAGCATAGCCATCAGGGAATACAGCTTCCGCTACTACGCTTTTGAGGTTAGCTAACTGCTCAATGGTATCTATATCGCCGATTCCTAAGTGGTCGGACGCTACATTCAATACCACCCCTACATTTGCGGCTTCAAAGCCTAATCCAGAGCGGAGAATGCCACCGCGAGCCGTTTCCAGTACTGCTACTTCTACTGTTGGATCTTGGAGGATGACGTGGGCACTTTGGGGACCTGTATTATCGCCAGATTCTACTAAGTAATCACCGATGTATGTCCCATCGGTAGTCGTATAACCTACTACTTTGCCCGTCTGTTTATAAATATGTGCTAGTAGTCGAGTAGTGGTGGTTTTGCCATTAGTACCCGTGATGCTGAGGATGGGAATTTGGCTAGATTGCTCGTTAGGAAACAGCATATCCATGACTGCGCCAGCGACGTTGCGGGGAATACCAACACTTGGGGCAACGTGCATCCGAAAACCGGGAGCGGCATTAACTTCAACAATCACGCCATCAACTTCCCGCAGAGGACGGCTAATATCCGTGGTGACAATATCGAGTCCAGCAATATCCAAACCGATAATCTTGACAACTCGTTGTGCCAACCAAAGATTTTCTGGGTGAATTTCATCGGTACGGTCAACGGCACTACCACCTGTACTCAAGTTTGCCGTGGCTCTGAGATAAGAAATAGTACCCTTGGGTGGCACGCTATTTAGGGTGTAACCTTGCCTTTCTAGCAACTGGTAGCTGGTGCGGTCTAGTTCAATTTTGGTCAGGACGTTATCATGTCCTTCACCGCGATTCGGGTCAAGGTTGGTTTCTTCGATTAGTTCGGAGATGGTGGATCTGCCGTTGCCGATGACATGAGCCGGGACACGTTCCGCTACTGCTACTACTTTCCCATTTACCACCAGTACCCTGTGGTCACGTCCAACGTAATATCTTTCGACAATAATTGACCGGGAAACTTGTCTGGCAGCTTCATATCCGGCTTCAGCTTCTTCCCAAGTTCTGATATCAATGGTGATCCCACGTCCATGATTGCCATCTAGTGGCTTGATAACGATGGGATAGCCGCCAACGAATTCAATGGCTTGTTCTAAATCGTCTAAGAAGTTGATTACTGTACCTCTGGGTACTGGCGCACCAGCCGCAGCGAGGATACGTTTAGTGGCTTCTTTATCGCAAGCTAGTTCTACACCCAGAATGCTGGTGTTGTCAGTCATTGTCGCCTGCATCCGCTTCTGGTTGACGCCGTAGCCTAGCTGAATCAAAAAGCGGGCTTCCAGGGACATCCAGGGAATGCCTCTTTTTTCTGCTTCTTTGACGATCGCTTCGGTGGAAGGGCCTAAAGAAGCATCACGGGTGAAGTCTTTCAGGTCTTGGATATCTTGCTCTAATTCTGCTTTGGGATAACGGCCTCGATCAACGATACTCTGGCACAGCCTTACTGCGGCTCGTCCAGCGTAGCGTCCCGCTTCCTCATTCAGGTACTCGATTACTACTTGGTAAATTCCGGGTGTGGCAGTTTCGCGGGTGCGACCAAAGCCGACGTGCATACCAGCTAATTCTTGGAGTTCTAAGGCTACGTGTTCCACTATGTGGCCAATCATAGTGCCTTCTTTGACTCGCATCAGAAAACCACCGCGACAGCCAGGCGAACAATAGTGACCCTCCAGACTCGGCAGCGCCTCAACTAATCCTTCATAAAAGCCAGGGATTTCATTCGAGGGCGTCTCGCCAAGGGTTTCTAAATCGAGGCGCATGACGATCAGTTTGTGGCGTCGAATGCTCCAATAGTTTGGGCCGCGTAATGTCTGGATCTTGAGGATTCTCATGGGAATAGGTAGATGGAGATTCGGAACCAAAATTCTAGTTTCTTACTGGAATTGACCGCTAAACTGTTCATCACAAACAGTTTTTTCTCTTTACATGGTATTCTTATCATTTTTCTACGGTAAGAAATAAATGTGCGGTCAACTCAGTGTAACCTCAGATACTCTATCCCGTCAGCTGGAGATTCGGTGTACAGCAGGCAATACAGTCCGCTGGTACAAGTGGAAGCGATCGCCGTAGCTGAGGATATGGAGACGTAAATTATGTACGGTTAAGGGTTCATTAGCGCCGACGTGGGGTTCGTTGGTGTGGGTTAGCTCAGTGGGATCAACAATAGTTACACTGCCTTTGCCCATGACTTGTAACCAACCATCACGTTCAAACACAGCACAAGTATCTTCGTCAATGCCGATACCTAAGCGATCGGGATGAGCTGCGATCGCACTAATCAGTCGCCCCATCCGATTACGGTTGTGAAAGTGTTGGTCAACGATTACTTCAGGAATAAATCCCAAACCCGTTGCCATATCCACTAGAGAACGATTGGGCGTCTCTCCACTACCGCCGCCAGCAATCATGTGATGCCCCATCACCGCCGCTCCTGCACTGGTGCCTGCTAACGTCAGTTGCCCCGCCCTCACCCGCTGGCGAATAATTTCCATTGCTGGCGTATCTGCCAATACGCCACAAAGACGCAGCTGGTCTCCTCCTGTCAAAAATACCCCACTACAGGCTTCTAAGGATGCTTTGATCTGGGAGGCTTCACACTGTTCTCGTTCGCGGATGTCTAAAATCTCTACCTTCTGGGCACCCATTTCTTCAAAAATGCGAATATACCGACCACCAATGATGGCAGGTTCGCGAGAGGCAGATGGAATAATTGTAATATAAGCCTTACTAGCACCGGCGCGTCCAAAAAAAGTTCGTAGGATTTCGCGCCCATGAACTTTATCTTCTGCACCTCCGATAACCAGAACGGCGGTTTTAGTTGCTTGGGGTGTCCTCATTTCTAGCGATTTAGCTTGTAATTGCGGCATTTTGGTTCTCCTGTCAACAACTTCAGGTGAATTTAACAAGGTTCAGTTGCCTGATAGTTTTTGCACTTTGCAACTTTCGAGAGGACACTTTTTGGAAGTTTGGAACTGGGTCAGCCACTCTCCAAATTCTCGCTTAACGCTCGCGTTGCCTCAGTCTAAACGTGTTTGTTCACATTCCTCAAAGCCAGCGCCTTGTTTTTCACCTGTCCACTTGTAGCAGGGCAAAATAGTCTTTAAGTGGCTATATTCCCCCTTTAGGGTTGGGGAAGAGCAGTTAAGACTACGCTTTTTTCTGAGGCTGGCTCGATGCATCCTGGAAGTTGTTAACTTGATATGATTATTAATTTAAATGTAGTTGTGACAACATTTAAACATAAATTAAGTAATTAGAAAAACTTTTGATCCCATCTAAAATCCAGGAGGTCTGGTAGTTTTAGATACTATTGATAAAGTTTAACTGGAGTTTAACCCGACCTTGGCTTGCTGGTGTTTGCTAGACATTCAAATTTAAGATTAGTGTCCTCGAATACGAATAACTGTGCGCTTTGATATAGTTACGCTTTTTCCTGACTGTTTTAACTCTGTTCTCAATTCTGGGCTGCTAGGTAAAGCCTTAGCCAAACAGATTGCTGAAGTGCATCTGATTAATCCACGGGACTTTACCACTGACAAACACCGAAAAGTAGATGATGAACCCTACGGTGGTGGTGTTGGGATGCTAATGAAGCCAGAACCTATTTTTACCGCTGTGGAGTCGCTGCCGATTCTATCCCGAAGAGAAGTAATTTTGATGAGTCCCCAGGGTCAAACAATTAATCAACCTCTTTTGAAAGAATTGGTGACAAATTATGACCAGTTAGTAGTTATTTGTGGGCATTACGAAGGAGTTGATGAGAGGGTGCTACATTTGGTAACTCGTGAAGTATCTTTGGGCGATTTTATTCTGACTGGTGGGGAAATTCCAGCAATGGCTTTGATTAATGGCGTCGTGCGGCTGCTCCCAGGAACTGTGGCCAAAACTGAGTCCCTCATAGCAGAAAGTTTTGAGGAAGGGTTGTTGGACTATCCCCAATATACTCGCCCTGCGAATTTTCGCGGTTTGAAAGTGCCTGATGTCTTGCTCAGTGGGAATCATGCAGCGATCGCCCGGTGGCGTTACGAACAACAAATTCAAAAAACCCGCGATCGCCGCCCCGATCTTTTGGAGAAATTGCAGCAGGGGGAACAGGGGGAGCAGGGAGAGAATAATAATTTCATTTCTAACTCTTGACCAATGACTAATAACTAATGACTAAAATTCGTATTGGTAACGGCTACGATATTCACCAACTGGTGAGCGATCGCGCTTTGATTTTAGGTGGAATTAAAATTCCCCATGAACTGGGTTTGTTGGGGCACAGTGACGCTGACGTACTAACCCATGCGATTATGGATGCCATGCTTGGGGCATTATCTTTGGGGGATATTGGTCATTATTTTCCGCCTAGCGATCCTCAATGGGCGGGAGCAGATAGTTTAATACTATTAACTCAAGTAAATCAACTGATTCGCGATCGAGGCTGGCAGGTGGGAAATATTGACTCGGTGATAGTAGCAGAACGTCCAAAATTAAAACCGCATATTCACAATATGCGTGACAAACTAGCGGCGGTTTTAGAATTAGAACCAAATCAAATTGGTATTAAAGCTACCACCAATGAAAAATTAGGCCCCGTTGGACGGGAAGAAGGTATATGTGCTTATGCTGTTGTCTTACTAGTTGCTTCAGAGTAACTTTTGTTTTAGCCGCTGATTCAAAGATATTCAAGACTGATTAGGATGGAAATAAATGATTGATAGCGTTAAACAAAGCTTAACTTGGTGGGGAATTAGAACCATGCAAGCTACAAACTTAGAAGATGTAGACTTTCCCGATATTGTCGCCCTCGACAAAGAGGGGCAAATTATTCTCATAGCTGAAGTTAAAGGTTTCCCCTTAAAATTTCAAGAAACAAAAGCCCAAGATTATGCTAATTTACGGCTAATCGATTACCTGCAAGCTGCAAAGATAGCGATTCCATTTGCCATGCTTGTTGATGTAGATAAAATTCAAATTGTAAAATGGGATGGCAATAATTTATCAGAGCCAATTGTCTGCTTTAATACTGCTGATGTGCTGAGTCATTACGAGCCAAAATTCCGCGACAAAAGGATATTTAGTCTTTATCTTAAAGGTCTTACAGAAGCTTGGCTACGTGACTTGGCATATCATTGGAAATCGGCAATACCACCTTTCACAAAGGAAATGGCAAAGATTGGTTTATTGCAATTAATAGAAGATGGAACAACTGAAATTTCTTAATGTTGTGTAGTGATCATTTACGTTGAAACTAATTTCTTGATGAGTATTGCTAAAGGGCAAGATTCACAAGCACAAGAATTACTGCAAAATCCACCATCATCTCTACGTATCGTAGTGCCAAGTATTTGTTTTGTAGAATCGTTGACAACATTAGAACAAGAAGAAAAATATAATTTAGATTTTCTCCGAAATTTAGATATACAAATTAATCAAGCAGAGCGAGATAATTCAAGCAATGCACGATCACTACTGTCTCACCTAGAGAAATCAAGAATTAGCTTTCTTCAAAGAAGTAATGAAGTTAAAGAACGTTTTGATGTAGCTTTTAATCGGCTTATCAATACATCAGAAATGATTATATTAAGTAAAGATATTTTTCAATTAACCTTAAATAGAGCAATCTTTGAGAAGCACATTATAGATAGAATAATCTTGGAATGTATAATTTTTCATGCTGGCTTACATCCTAATGAAAATAAAGTATTTTTAAGTAGCAATTCTAAAGAATTTGGCAGACGTGAAGTTTTAGAGATTTTACGAGATAGAGAAATCCAGTATTTCAATAAAACCCAAAACTTCCTTGGTTGGCTACAATCTCAATCAAATTAATGACACTACTCGCGTATTGAAAGTATGAAATCTTTTAGAAAAATATTTCTGGCAATTAAATATTTTTGGTTGCCAATAATTTTGACTTCAGCAACAGCACTTACACTTACCGCCTGCAACCCCGCTAACTTTAAAAGTGCAGCTGCTCAAATGCCGCAATTGGTCAGTGCCATTCTCAGCGATCCCAAAACCTTTAACTACCCTTTGAGTCAGGAATCTCCGAATGTTTTTCCTCTGATTTATGAAGGGTTAACTTCTGAAAACCCCATAACTGGCAAAATTGAGCCTTCTTTAGCAGAATCTTGGGAAATTTCTGATAACAAATTGCGATTTGTTTTTACCTTGCGTAAGGAATTGAAATGGTCTGATGGGGAACCCTTAACAGCAGATGATGTAATATTTACCTTCAACCAAATTTACCTGAACGAAGCGATTCCCGCAGATGCTAGAGATGTGCTACGCATTGGTGAAAGTCGGGCTTTACCAAAGGTACGAAAAATCGATACTCAACGGATTGAATTCACAACTCCAGAACCATTTGCACCATTTTTGGGAACTCTAGGACTACCAATTTTACCTGCTCACACCCTAGAACCATTTATCAAGACAAAAGACCAAGAGGGTAAGCCCATATTTTTGTCAAAGTGGGGTGTTGATACTCCTCCAGATCAAATTATCGTTAACGGCCCTTACAAACTAGAGCGCTACGACACCAGCCAGCGTGTAGTGTTCAGGCGCAATCCCTATTATTGGCGCAAAGGGCCAAAGGGAGAATCCCAGCCTTATATTGAACGGATTGTGTGGCAAATTGTAGAATCAACAGATACCTCCTTGCTACAATTTCGTTCTGGTGGATTAGATACTGTGGGAGTCTCACCAGATTATTTTTCTTTGCTAAAGGTGCAAGAAGAGCAGGGAAATTTCAAAATTTTCAATGGTGGCCCAGCAACTGGTACGACGTTTATTTTATTCAATTTAAATAAAGGTAAAAGGGATGGAAAACCGCTGGTCGATCCAGTTAAATCGCGTTGGTTCAATACTGTAGAGTTTCGGCAGGCAGTAGCCTATGCAATTGATCGGCAAACAATGATTAACAACACTTTTCGTGGCTTAGGTAAACCACAAAATTCGCCAATTTCTGTGCAAAGCCCTTATTATTTGTCGCCAGAAGAAGGCCTAAAAGTTTATAACTACAATATAGAAAAGGCGAAGGAACTGCTACTAAAAGCAGGATTCAAATATAACAACAACCAACTAATTGATGCTCAAGGAAACCGAGTTCGCTTCTCGTTGCTTACCAATGCTGGTAACAAAATCCGCGAAGCAATTGGATCGCAAATTAAACAAGACCTGAGTAAAATTGGTATTCAAGTCGATTTCACTCCTCTAGCGTGGAATACTTACACAGATAAGCTGTCAAATTCATTAGACTGGGAAGTTTCTATGCTGGGTCTGACTGGTGGGTTAGAACCAAATGATGGGGCTAATGTCTGGTCTCCCGAAGGTGGATTACACATGTTTAATCAGAAACCCCAAGCTGGACAAAAGCCAGTGCAAGGTTGGGAAGTGGCTCCTTGGGAAGCAGAAATTGCTAGGTTATACATTCAAGGAGCAAGGGAATTAGATCCAGCAAAGCGGAAAGAAATTTATGCCGAAACCCAAAAGATTACCCAAGAAAATTTACCGTTTATTTATCTAGTTAACGCTTTATCAATGTCAGCAGTGCGTAATCGCTTTGAAGGCATCCAATACTCTGCACTTGGTGGCGCATTCTGGAACATTCATGAAATTAAAATAACAAATTAGTTATTAGTCATTGGTCATTACTTGCAGATAAAAATAAATGACAAATGACAAATGACAAAGGACAAAGGACAAATGACAAATGACTGATGAAAAAACTTTGCGATCGCTACTCGTTGCGGTTGCCAATGGTAAAGTTACCCCAGATACGGCATTAGACTCCCTCAAAGACTTAACTTATGAATCTGTGGGTGAGTTTGCCAAAATTGACCATCATCGCCAGCTAAGAACTGGTTTCCCAGAGGTGATTTGGGGCCCTGGTAAGACTCCCGATCAAATTGCTCAAATTATGGAGGTGATGCGTCTCCGTAATCCGGTGGTGATGGCGACTCGGATTGAACCAGCAGTTTATGCCGTATTAGAATCAAAAGTTAGCAGTTTGCGATATTACGAATCGGCGCGAATTTGTGCGATCGCTCCCCCTACCATCGAACCACAATTCCAGGGTGAAATTGGCATTCTTTCTGCTGGTACCGCCGATTTACCTGTTGCTGAAGAAGCAGCTGTCACTGCTGAACTTTCTGGTTTTCGAGTACAGCGTCTCTGGGATGTTGGCGTTGCGGGAATTCACCGCTTATTAAGTAACCGTCACCTGATTGAGTCAGCATCAGTGTTGATTGTCGTAGCTGGGATGGAAGGCGCTTTACCCAGCGTTGTCGCAGGTTTAGCGAGTTGTCCCGTGATTGCCGTACCCACCAGCATTGGTTATGGCGCAAGTTTTGGTGGTTTAGCACCTCTATTGACAATGCTTAACTCTTGTGCTGCGGGAGTAGGCGTAGTAAATATCGATAATGGTTTTGGCGCAGCAGTTTTGGCGGGGCAAATTTTGCGGACAGCCGAGAAATTGCGGTTGGCATCGGCTACATCTTGAGTTAAGACATTGAAGTTACATCCAATATTTCAGTAAATATCAGTAATTAATGTAAATAATAAGCTGATGCTGAAATTTGCCACCCCTAACTTCTTAATCACCAAAGATGAGTAATTACAGCGATTTGACATCTCAGTTACTTTGGCATTTGCCTGTAAATTTGACAGCATTAGCACAAACAATCACCGATCCAAACGTTATGGGTCAGATGCAAAAAGCTTGGAGCCACTTTATACAAACAGGTCAAGTGTGGGCATTGTTGATTGGTTTAGTCATTGGCTATATGATTCGGAATCTAACTAGCTACGGTTAAATTTAAAAGTTAGGAGTTAAAAGTGAGGAGTGAGAAGTTAGGAGTCAAAAACTCATAACTCCTCACTCTTAACTCTTAACTCTCGCCCACTCTTTTCATAATTTATGACCAAAAAAGAAACTTGGAGCCAGCGGTTTGAATCAGCGTTGCATCCAGCGATCGCTCGTTTTAATGCCAGTATAAGTTTTGATATTGAATTAATCGAATACGACCTGACTGGTTCTCAAGCTCATGCCAAAATGCTTGCTCACACAGGCATTATCTCCCCAGAAGAAGGAGAGCAACTGGTTGTCGGTTTAGAACAAATTCGCCAAGAGTACAGCCAGGGAAAATTTCAGCCCGGTGTCGATGCTGAAGATGTACATTTTGCAGTTGAAGGCCGACTGACAGAAATTGTTGGCGACGTGGGTAAAAAGCTGCATACAGCGCGATCGCGTAATGATCAAGTTGGTACTGATACCAGACTCTACCTCCGTGACCAAATCCAACAAATCAAAAGCGAATTGCGAGAATTTCAAGGTGTTTTACTAGATATAGCCGAAAAGCACGTTGAAACCCTGATTCCTGGCTATACCCACCTCCAACGCGCCCAACCCGTGAGTTTAGCTCATCACCTCTTGGCATACTTTCAAATGGCGCAACGTGACTGGGAACGCTTAGGAGATGTTTCTCGCCGCGTGAATATTTCACCTTTGGGATGTGGTGCTTTAGCGGGAACGACTTTCCCTATTGACCGCCACTACACAGCCAAACTCTTGAATTTTGACGATATTTATGCTAACAGCCTCGATGGAGTGAGCGATCGCGATTTTGCGATCGAATTTTTGTGTGCTGCTAGCTTGATTATGGTTCACCTCAGCCGCCTTGCAGAAGAAGTCATTCTTTGGTCATCTGAAGAATTTCGCTTTGTCACCCTCAAAGATAGCTGTGCTACGGGTTCCAGTATCATGCCCCAAAAGAAAAACCCCGATGTCCCAGAATTGGTGCGGGGGAAAACGGGACGTGTATTCGGTCATCTCCAGGCGATGTTAGTGATTATGAAGGGGCTACCTCTGGCATATAACAAAGACTTACAAGAAGATAAAGAAGGTCTATTTGATAGCGTTAATACAGTCAAAGCGTCTCTAGAAGCGATGACGATTTTGCTCAGGGAAGGCTTAGAATTTCGTACCCAACGGTTAGCATCAGCTGTGGCAGAAGATTTTTCTAATGCTACCGATGTAGCAGATTATCTGGCAGCACGGGGCGTTCCTTTTCGGGAAGCTTACAACCTTGTGGGTAAAGTGGTAAAAACTAGTATTGCCGCAGGTAAACTCCTAAAAGATTTGAAATTGGAAGAGTGGCAACAACTACATCCGGCATTTGCAGCAGATATTTATGAGGCGATATCCCCCCGTCAAGTTGTTGCTGCGCGCAACAGTTACGGAGGTACTGGCTTTGTACAGGTAAACAAAGCACTTACAGCCGCCCGTGCCCAAATTGCTCAATAGAGGAATTGGGGAAAAGGAGACAAGGGGGAGTTTTTGAATAAATCTCTCCCTTGTCTCCCTTGTCTTTTCTCTATGCCCAATGCCCCAATCCCCAAAAATAAATAAGGGCGTACAAATAAATGTGCGCCCCAAAAGGTAAATAACCCAAACAATAAGGATTTAGGCAAGCAGCTTAGTCAGTGTCAGCTGCTGTTGCTGCGCCTTCTTCTTCTTCACTCTTTGGTGGTCTTTGTTGGAACCTTCTCTGCATTCTTCCTGTCGTAGTCCGTTTACGAAACTTTCTGGCATACGCCTGGTTACGTAGCGCCTTTTCTTTTTTCGGGTTACGGCGCTTGGCCATGTTCACCTCTATTAATAAACAACAAAAAAGTAGCAACTAGGCATCACGTAGGCAATATTAGCTACCAATGTTATTGATATACTTTTAACCTAGTGCAGCAATAAATACGCTTTAAACAGTGTACTAGTCTATCGCATTATACCTAAATTTGTCAATAAAAATTATGAATTTTCCCTGGTAGCAAGACGAAAAATATCTTTTCTGAGATTCTAATCTATTTAATAGATTGGAAATTAGCTCATTAGTTGTTGTTCTTGAAACAAACCAATATTATCAAGAAATAATTCAGAAGGCATCGGTGGGTTTAAGCATAGAGTCTAAATATTTGATTTAGCTATCTTTAATTAATTGTAGGTTTTAAACCCTACTTAATTGCCTCTTATAAATTCAGAATTCATAATTTTGGATTTTGACTTATTATTCATATTATTTCTTTTAATGTGTTCTAAAAATCTATTAGTAACAGCTAGTTTCAACAGCACTAATGCTAGCTATCAACTGAAAATTTACCTGATTCAAGAAATATTATGTATATATAAACACAGTGCTTCTATTGAAACTTGATGTTAGAATTGATAATATTCTACGTAAATCGTGAGAATAAAATCTCAACCCACAAACATTTTTGTATAAAACAAAACTCAGCAAAAATTTTATTAGTTGAGCCTATGTAAGTGGTAGGGAACTATAGAATACAACACATAAATTTTGAAGATTGAACGTTATTGCTTTTTTTCCGGCAGCTGTAGAGTCCACACGTAGCTTATGGCGTATTGGACAAACAGTATTGGGTATAATATTTCGTCATCCCATTACTGGCACTAGTATCATCCCAATTTTACCCGATGGTCGGATTGTACTGATCCGGCGGCGCGACAATGGTCTTTGGTCATTGCCTGGAGGGATTGTGGATTGGGGAGAAGATATTCCCAATACAGTTCGCCGGGAATTGATGGAGGAAACCGGGCTAGAATTGGTGAAAATTAACCGTTTGGTAGGAGTTTACTCTGCACCAGACCGCGATCCCAGAATCCATTCAATTTGTATTGTGGTTGAAGCCGAAGTGTATGGGACAATGGAGATTCAAGACACTTTAGAAGTCATGGAAATCCAAGCTTTCTCTCCCAGTTTACTACCTTCAGAAAAGATGTCTCACGACCATACTAGGCAGTTGCAAGACTACTTGAATGGCTTGACAACACTGGCATAATAATATTTTGTCATTTGTCATTTGTCATTGGTCATTGGTCATTTGCCACCAAAGTTATGATTTAAGGAATCTTCTCTACGAGAGGCTCCCCCAAGGAGACGCTAAACGAATCGCACCACATCTTTGTGTTTGTAATTTGACTAATGACTAATAACTAATGACTATTTATTATGGTGCTAAAAGTTAACTACTAAATAAAATGGATACACTATTCCGTAACTCCCGGAGAAAGCTCTCTCAAGGGCTACTTTTCTGGCGTGAAGTTGGTGAAAAAACTCCTATAATTTTTTTACATGGGGCTTGGAATGAGAGCAGTCAATGGTTATCTGTGATGGAATCCCTTGCACAAGATTTTCATTGTTTTGCACCTGATTTGTTAGGATTTGGTGAATCAGAAAATCCCAATATCCACCATTCGATAGATTTACAAGTTGAATGTCTAGCTGAATTTTTGCAAGCTGTGAAGCTAGAAAAAGTATATTTAGTGGGGCAGTCTCTTGGGGGTTGGATTGCTGCTAGCTATGCTTTAAAGTATCCAGAGAAAGTTGATGGTGTGGTATTGGTAGCACCAGAGGGCGTGGAGATAGCAGGACAAGAAGAGTATTGCCGGAAGATGCGGCGATTATTGAATTATCCACCACTAGTAGTTAAATTGTTGCGATCGCTAACTCCCTTGACTAAAATCCTGGGTTGGCATGAAAAAATTGCACAAGACTTACAGTTGCGTCAATCGCTATTGCCGTATCCCATAGGTTGCCAGTTACTTTTCAAACGGCGACAAGTAGAAATTGAGGCGGAATTACTGCAAAAGCAGCTTTATATGATAGATGTCCCAGTTTTTATTTTACAAGGTGGACAAGATACACCAGATGCTTTAGCCAGAAGCCGTGTTTATGCTCAACTGATACCGAAAGTCGAGTTAAAAATGGTTGCCCATGCTGGAAACGATTTACCAGAATCTTGTGCTGAGGTTGTGGCGACCGAAATTCAGGAGTTTATTCAAGGTATTTTAAAAATCCATAATTTCAACGAATTAAACTAGCTTTACATCCGGTTTGGATTCAAGCCTGTCTCAATCTGTGGGTAACTTTGTTCATCATATCCCGATTCATCAGCTATCCATTCGTCAACCAATCCTATTACTTTTTTTAAGGTATCATCCACTTTTGCTTCCGATTCAGAAAATTGGGCAAGTTGGTTTTGCCTTGATTCTCGTAACCAGGTTGGCAAGAGATTTGTTGCATTTGTTCCAAGTGTGTTTATGGTTGCAAGTGCAGCAAGGATGTCTACATCGTTATTATCATTATGAATGAATGTAAATCTACTAAAACTCCCACGATATGCAATATTTTCAGTGTTCCGAACGTTACGCCAAGGAAACAAAGGTGGTATAACTTTACCCAATGGCAACGATTGTCCCTCAATCAAGGCATCGATTTTTGCCCTAACTACTAGCAATTCTGCTGAAGAAAGGGCATCCAAGTGCTGCATAATTACATCTAGCTGTGAAGTTTTGGGAATAGTTTATTTAGGGGTAAACTTCTCTTTTAATTCTATGCTATCTGGGCTTTGGATTTTGGATTGTCTCTTTGCCGGGAAAAATTGGATTCCTATTCCTTATTCTCCATTACTATTTCGCGCATTCCCAAAAAAATCAAATTTTGTTCCACAATTAAACGTGCTGCAATTTCAGGATATAAAGCTTGCAAATAGTTAATTAATAAAGTGCGATCGCCCCCTTTAATCGCAATTTTTCCATCAGCAAATAAATCCCACCATGCTTCAATAAAATTTCTAATTCCAGCTAATACTGTGTAAATTACTCCACTTTTAATTGCTTCTGTAGTATTGAGAGCAAAATGTGGTGGTAGAGACGGAAAATTTTGCATTTCCACTAATGGTAATTGTCCTGTTTGTTGACCAAGTGTTGCAAATTGCAAACCTAATCCTGGCAAAATTGCACCTCCAACTAAATACTCATTCGCATCCGTAGCTGTAAAAGTTAGCGCTGTACCAGCATCAATCACCAACATCGGAAAACCCCAAGTTTTCCCCGCACCCCACAAAGCTAAAGCGCGGTCAATTCCTAATGTGGGATACACTCCTTTTAGTGGTATTTGGTCTAAGGTAATAACGTGAGTATTTGGGTAAGTTTGCCAAATAGCAGTTTGGCTGGGAACTACCGAGGCGAGGAGAAGAGGGCACGGGGGCAGAGAGACAAAAGTGCAAAGGGGTGAAGTATTTGTGAGAAAATTACTTTGTTGATCGGGTGGAGAAATTGCTAGCAATAAATCATCTAGGGTTTGACATTCAGCTAGATGTTCTATGACAGACTGAGGAAAATAGTCGGTATCCCAAGCTGAGTAAAGTGTCTCGCCAAAAAACAATGCCCAATGCAGCCGAGAATTACCAATTTCCAAGGCTAGCCAAATTTCCTCTATGTGCCTCTGCGGTTTCACACTTTTAACTTTTTTAAGTCAACTATAGGTTTTTTAATAAAAATTAACATTCAAGCCGTGTCACAATAAAAGAAGAGGAACAAATACTCATTGTGTCAAGGAGGGAGTTATGGTAGCACTCACCGAAAAAACTGAAAAACGGCTCACCATACAGACTGTAGAGATTGCTCAAGAGACGACGGCTATTCGCTCTTTGGATTGGGATCGCGATCGCTTCGATATTGAGTTTGGTCTGCAAAACGGTACTACTTATAACTCGTTTCTCATTTGTGGAGAGCAGACTGCCTTAGTTGATACCTCCCACGAAAAGTTTCGTCAACTATATTTTGATACGCTTACTGGACTAATCAACCCAACAGAGATTGATTATTTAATTATCAGCCACACTGAGCCAGACCATAGCGGTTTAGTTAAAGATTTGCTGCAAATGGCTCCAGAAATAACCGTTGTCGGTTCTAAAGTGGCGATTCAGTTTCTTGAAGATTTAGTACATCAACCATTTAAGCGGCGGATTGTGAAAAATGGCGATCGCTTAGATTTGGGCAATGGGCATGAATTTGAATTCGTGATTGCTCCAAATTTACATTGGCCGGATACCATTTTCAGCTTTGACCACAAAACAAAAGTTCTCTACACCTGCGATGCATTTGGGTTGCACTATTGCTCAGATAGCACCTTTGATGAAAACTTGGCAGCGATCGAAGAAGACTTTCATTACTACTACGATTGCTTGATGGGGCCGAATGCTCGGTCAGTTCTGTCTGCCCTGAAGCGGATGGCAGAACTGAAAACCATCGACATGATTGCCACAGGACACGGGCCATTATTATCTCACAATGTTGAAGAACTAGTTGGACGTTATCGCACTTGGAGCCAAAGCCAAACCAAGGCAGAAACAACAATTGGGATATTTTACGTTTCTGAATACGGATATAGCGATCGCCTTGCCCAAGCAATTGCCAACGGTATCGGTAAAACCGGTGTAGCAGTGGAAATTGTCGATTTGGGATCTGAAGTAGATTTACAAGAACTGCGGGAACTAGTTAGCCGCTGTGCTGGACTAATCGTTGGTTTACCTCCGGCTTCTGGTGCTGCTAGTATCCAAGCTGCACTCAGCACAGTTTTAGGATCTGCCAAAGAAAAGCAAGCTATTGGCGTGTTTGAAAGTGGCGGTGGCGATGATGAGCCGATAGATCCTTTGGTGAGTAAATTCCGCAATTTGGGTTTGACAACAGTTTTTCCAGCGATTCGGATTAAACAAACGCCTACGGAAAATACTTACAAACTGTGTGAAGAAGCGGGTACAGACTTAGCTCAATGGGTAACACGCGATCGCAGCATCAAAGCTATGAAATCTCTTGGCGCTGACTTAGATAAAGCACTAGGTAGAATCAGTGGCGGCTTATATATTATTACTGCTAAAAAAGGCGATGTATCCAGTGCCATGTTAGCCTCTTGGGTTGCTCAAGCTAGCTTTAAACCATTGGGATTCTCCATTGCAGTCGCCAAAGATCGGGCAATTGAATCACTTATGCAAGTAGGCGATCGCTTTGTTCTCAACGTCTTAGAAGAAGGTAATTTCCAACCACTAATGAAACACTTTTTGAAACGGTTCGCTCCTGGTGCTGATCGCTTTGAAGGTGTGAGAACTCAGCCAGCCGAAAATGGTGCGCCCATCCTCAATGACGCCCTAGCTTACATGGAGTGTGAAGTCGTTAGTAGAATGGATTGCGGCGACCACTGGGCAGTATACAGCAACGTCTACGCTGGACGAGTTTCTAAACCAGATGCTTTGACTGCTGTGCATCACCGTAAAGTTGGAAACCACTATTAATTTTGGATTTTGGATTTTGGATTTAAGATTAATAATCCAAAATCCAAAAATACTCAATAAAGCATTTGTGCAGTATAGCCCTTCCTACTTAATATCCCGAATTTAGATGTTGAATTAATAATCCAAAATCTAAAATCTAAAATCTAAAATTGTTTCAGCCATGTCAACAAATAAACCCCGTGACGTTCAAGTTGTTCCCATTGCTACAAATACGAGAATACTGCGATCGCGCAGTTGGTCAAGGCTGAGATTTGAAATTGAATATGCTCTTGCTAAGGGTACAACTGCTAATTCTTATTTAATCGAAAGTGAGAAAACTGCCATAATCGATCCTCCAGGGGAAACGTTTACGGAAATTTATTTAGAAGCTTTGCAGCAACGTTTCCATCTCGAAGATTTAGATTATGTAATTTTGGGACATGTAAATCCTAACCGCGCTGCAACTTTGAAAGCTTTGTTAGAAATTGCCCCGCAAATCACCTTTGTGTGTTCTAATCCAGGGGCGAGAAATTTACGTGCGGCGCTGGAAAATCCAGATTTGCAAATTCTTGTCATGCGCGGCGAAGAAACTCTAGATTTAGGTAACGGGCATAATTTACAATTTATTCCCATCCCCAATCCCCGCTATGCAGATCAACTTTGTACCTACGATCCACAAACAGAAATTTTGTACACAGATAAGTTATTTGGGGCGCATGTTTGTGGAGATCAGGTATTTGATGAAGGATGGGAAGTATATAACGAGGATCGGCGCTATTATTTTGATTGCCTCATGGCTCCCCACGCCCGTCAAGTTGAAACAGCACTGGATAAACTTGCTGATTTTCCCGTGCGAATGTATGCCAATGGACACGGGCCTTTAGTACGCTATGGCTTAATCGACTTAACCAAAGCTTATCGGGAATGGAGTCAACAGCAAACTTCTGCTGACTTGACAGTAGCGCTAATTTATGCATCAGCTTATGGAAATACAGCCACATTAGCCCAAGCGATCGCTCGTGGCATTACAAAAGCTGGCGTCGCCGTAGAATCCATTAACTGCGAGTTTATTGAACCAGAAGAAATCCGGGCGGCTGTGGAAAAAGCTGGTGGTTTCATCATCGGTTCTCCTACTCTCGGCGGTCATGCACCGACACCCGTACAAACAGCTTTAGGAATTGTCCTATCCACCGCTACTAACAATAAACTCGCCGGTGCTTTTGGTTCCTTTGGCTGGAGTGGGGAAGCAGTTGATTTAATTGAAAGTAAATTAAAAGATGCTGGCTATCGGTTTGGTTTTGATACCATCCGCGTAAAATTCAAACCCGACGATGCCACCTTACAATTATGTGAAGAAGCTGGAACCGACTTTGCCCAAGCACTGAAGAAAGCGAGAAAAGTGCGATCGCCAAGTCAACCTGCAACAAATGTAGAACAAGCAGTTGGTCGGATTGTAGGTTCTCTTTGCGTGCTTACAGCAAAAGAAGGCGATCGCTCCAGTGCCATGTTAGCTTCTTGGGTATCTCAAGCCAGCTTTAATCCACCTGGTTTAACCATCGCCGTCGCCAAAGATCGGGCAGTGGAAACACTGACGCATACAGGAAACAAATTTGTCCTCAACATCCTTAAAGAAGGCAATCACTTGGGATTGATGAAGCACTTCCTTAAACCTTTTGGCCCAGGACAAGACCGATTTGCTGATGTCGCCGCCCAAGAAACAGAAAGTGGTTCTCCCATACTTACGGATGCCCTAGCATATCTCGAATGTTCCGTACAAAATCGGATGGAATCTGGCGACCACTGGCTGGTTTATGCAACTGTCGAGAGCGGCAAATTGTTAGATAATGATGGCGTTACAGCCGTCCATCATCGCAAGTCGGCAACTCATTATTAATTGGGAATTGGGAATTGGGAATTGGGCATGGGGCATGAAGTGAGATGCTAGAGGGTAGTGTAAAACTATTCTCTAAACTCCATTCGTCTCTATAAAACTGAAGTGTCGAGTTATCATCTCGGAGTTCCGAGTTCAGAGGCCAAAAGTAGAAGCTTGGAGAGCGATCAGCATATCATCTTGTTTTCACGAATCGTGTATTGATAACCTTCTCTGGAGAAATGCGATCGCTTAGTTAAAGAATATATTTGTGACTGTATCTTTTAAAGTGTTTTGAGTGAAAATGGAACGCAGCCTTTCAGATTTGCTCATAAGCAGATAAAAAATCCTCTCTTGAGATACCCGCTTGAGTACAGATGGATCTCAACGTCGAACCTTTAATTTGAGAGTGGTTAGGCATAGTCAGTGGGGTTTTTGTTCCATCTTCGTTTTCTCGTTCCATAACAATATGTTCCCGTTCTCTAATAACAGTGAATCCCAGAAATTCCAATGTCTTAATTACTTTAGCTTTCGGTACGTCTACTGGGAATTTAACCATTAAATAGGAACCTCAGCTTCCGCCACAAAAGCTTCTAGAACTGGTGATTCCTGTTCTAAAACCTCTTGACCAAATATCTCTATATGGCAGTGGATAGCAGATTTAACATCAGCTAGTGCTTCTTCATAGCTGTCACCTTCGCCAACTACAACCCCCTTGATACCCAACGGATAGGCTACGTAACCGTCATTATGTTTTTCAACAATAATTTTGATTGCTCTCATTGGTTTTTGCTGTAGTCTGGTCACAAGCAGGGTATATTGCGATATAATTTATCGCGTAAAAAATGACACGAGCGCCTAACGCACCGCCATGATAATATGGTGCGTGGCTATTTGCTAAAGCTGTAAATTTGCTGTGTCTCCAAGCGATCGCTAATTGATGAAGGCAGTGTACCTTCCGCGAATGTCTGCCGGTCTAGTTGGACTTGTAAATTACTCAAAGGATCGCAACCAGAAGAAATTAGAAATTCTAGTTTTTGGATGTATGGCAAAGTAGCAAGGTTGTCCAAAATTTGGAAGATTGCCTGTATGTAAGGATGGCCACTCTGCTGATACCAATCACAGCTAGCAACTTTTGCCTGATCGAAACCTAAGTGTACTGTTAAAGATGGCTCGTCAAATATAGCGATCGCTAACGGACGCGCTTCTTCCTGCAACAAAAGATCGTTAGTTTTCGCTAAGTGTCGCAGTTTCTCTAAGCGTTCATAACGTTCCGTTACAACTTCCGGGTCATCTTGCCAATGGATTGCTACTGTCACCAGATAAGTCTGTAACAGCATGTGACCCAGCTTTTTCGCCTTTGTTGCTAGATAATAGGAATTGTAATCGGTTGCCTCAATCAACAATGGCACGCGATCGACTACTTCCAATCCATAACCCTTGACTCCAGCAATTTTGCGGGGATTATTAGTAATCAAGCGAATCTTTTTGATGCCCAAGTCCATGAGCATTTGTGCCCCCATACCGTAATCTCGCAAGTCAGCAGGAAATCCCAAACGCTCATTAGCTTCCACTGTATCTAGTCCCATATCTTGCAACGAGTAGGCTTTCAGCTTATTAATTAAGCCGATTCCCCGCCCTTCTTGACGTAGGTATACAACTACACCTTGACCGGCAGCCTCAATCATTTTCAGTGCAGCTTCAAGCTGCATCCGACAGTCGCAGCGCAAAGAACCCAAAGCGTCACCAGTTAAGCATTCTGAGTGCATCCGCACCATCACTGGCTCATCCTTGAAGTTAGCTGGATCGCCCTTGACAATTGCAACGTGTTCTGTATTATCCAGGGTATGGCGATAGGCGTAAATTTCAAACTGACCGAATTGACTAGGCAGCTTGGTAATCACCTCACGATACACTAAGTGATCGTGCTTTAGGCGATAGCTGATTAAATCCGCAATACTAATAATTTTTAAATTGTGACGTTTCGCGTATTCAACTAACTGCTGCAACCGCGCCATTGAACCATCGGGGTTTTGAATTTCACAAATTACCCCAGCTGGGTATAGCCCTGCTAACCGAGCTAAGTCCACAGCTGCTTCCGTATGTCCTGCACGTTTGAGTACGCCTCCAGCCTTAGCCCGAATGGGAAAAATATGACCAGGACGACGCAAATCGGTAGGTTTTGTGGCTGGGTTGAGAGTAACCTGGATAGTTCGGGCGCGGTCTTCTGCTGAAATGCCTGTAGTGACACCTAATTCTGGCCCGGCATCAATACTGACAGTGAAGGCAGTTTGGTTAGTATCTGTAATATTGCTTACCATCAAGGGTAAGTCTAGCTCGTCTAGGCGATCGCCTGTCATTGCCAAACAAATTAGTCCTCTTGCTTGCACCGCCATAAAATTAATCATGTCGGGTGTGGCAAATTGGGCAGCACAAATTAAATCGCCTTCATTTTCTCTATTTTCATCATCTACCACTACAATGACGCGACCAGCTTTTAGGTCTGCTAAAGCGGCATCAATCGAATCAAATTTAAAAGCTTGGGTAGGATTAGTCTGTGACACAGAAAGATTTCCAGCTATAAACGTAAATTTTTTTTACAATTTCTTCTTTTAGATTGTAGCTCCTTTATAAGGCAGAGAAGTAGACTAGCAATGATTTGATAACGGGGCAAAAATTTTTGCCATAAAAAGTGGAGCGACAGTAAAAGATGAAGGGGATGAGGAAGAATAATAATCGTTTGTTTGCTCGCCCATCTTCCCAGAACAAAGTAGAGGGGTTTAAGACGTTTTGTGCGCTGTGCGTCTGGTCGCTGATATTGTTGATAGCTGAGAACGAATTAACCATTCATGGGATAAGGATTTCAGATCATGGGCAAATTTAGACGCGTACCGGTTGGGATTGTTGGCGCGTCGGGCTATGGTGGAGTGCAGTTAGTACGACTACTGATGGATCACCCAGAAGTCGAAATCGTTTATTTAGGAGGTGAGAGTAGTATCGGGAAATCCTTTGGGGATCTCTACCCACATCTGGCTCATGCAACTAACCTGCTAATAGAGGCAGTAGAACCAGAAATAATTGCTCATCGCTGTGAAGTAGTTTTCCTGTCTTTACCAAATGGTCTGGCTTGCCAAATCGCGCCCAAACTGTTGGAAAAAGGATGTAAAGTACTAGATTTGAGTGCAGACTATCGGTTTAGTGATTTGACAACTTATACAAATTGGTATGGTACAGAGAGAAGCGATCGCACAATCGCAGCTACAGCAGTTTATGGATTACCAGAACTTTACCGCGATCGCATTACCGAAGCTCAACTCATTGGCTGTCCTGGTTCCTATCCCACTGCTAGTCTCCTTGCACTTTCGCCACTTTTAAAGCAAGGTTTAATCGTACCAGAAACAGCTATTATCGATGCCAAGTCTGGTACATCTAGCAGTGGACGACAGCCTCAAACCAACTTATTACTAGCTGAAGCAGACAACTCGATAGCCGCTTTCAACGTCGGTCGTCACCGTCATACCCCAGAAATTGAGCAAATTTGCAGTGACTTAGCTGGTCACGAACTCATGATCCAATTTACGCCACACCTAATCCCAATGGTACGCGGTATTTTGGCAACGGTATATGCCAAAATGAGCGATCCTGGTCTAGTGCGAGATGACTTAATCACAATTTTCTCAGCCTTCTACCGCAACTCTCCTTGGGTAAGAGTCTGCGGTAGCGGCGTTTACCCCCAAACCAAATGGGCTAACGGCAGCAATCTTTGTTATATCGGTGTAGAAGTTGACCCACGGACAGGTCGCGTAATTGTCATGTCAGCAATTGACAATCTAATTAAAGGACAGGCGGGCCAAGCTATTCAGTGTCTAAACCTGATGATGGGCTGGGATGAAACCTTGGGGTTGCCCAAGTTGGGGTTTTATCCGTAATTGGGGATTGGGGATTGGGGATTGGGAAGAATTCTAGTCCCCAGTCCCCAGTCCCCAGTCCCTAGTCCCTAGTCCCCAATCCCTAGTCCCCAGTCCCTAGTCCCCAGTCCCTACTTCGGCCCTAACCCCACAGCACCAGCATAAACGGCGCGATCGCCTAGTTGATCTTCAATTCGCAGCAAGCGATTATATTTTGCTACGCGTTCGCTGCGACACAGAGAACCTGTTTTGATTTGACCGGCACGGGTTGCTACAGCTAAATCAGCGATCGTTGTGTCTTCTGTTTCACCAGAACGATGGCTAATTACTGAACGGATACTGTTGCGAGTTGCCAAATCAATCGTTTCCAAGGTTTCGGTGAGTGAACCAATTTGATTGAGTTTAATCAAAATGGCATTAGCGGCTTTTTCCTGGATGCCTCTTTGCAAGCGAGTAACGTTCGTTACAAACAAATCATCCCCTACCAATTGCACCCGCGAACCTAACTTCTGGGTCAACAATTGCCAACTTTGCCAATCTTCTTCGTGCAAGCCATCCTCAATTGACACAATTGGGTATTGGTCAACTAGTTGTCCTAAATAATCAATAAATTCAGCCGGGGCGTGAGGTTTACCATCGTAAACATACTGACCATTCTTGTAAAATTCGCTAGCCGCCACATCCAACGCCAAAGCGACTTGTTCCCCTGGTTTGTAACCAGCTTTCTTAATGGCAGCAACCAGCAATTCTAAAGCCACCTGATTTGACTCTAGGTTAGGGGCAAAACCACCTTCATCACCCACGCCAGTAAGCAAACCCTTTTCATCTAATACTTGACTGAGGGTAGCAAACACCTCTGCACCCCAGCGCAATGCTTCTCGAAAAGAAGTTGCACCAATTGGGACAATCATAAACTCTTGAAAGTCCACGTTATTTGAGGCGTGTGCGCCACCGTTAATCACGTTCATCAACGGCACTGGGAGCAAATTCGCTAAAGGGCCACCCAAATAGCGATATAGAGGAATATCTAGAGATTCAGCACCTGCTTTGGCTGCTGCTAAGGAAACCCCCAAAATCGCATTCGCGCCCAAATTGGATTTGTTAGGAGAACCATCTATGGCGATCATCGTGCGGTCTAGGAGTTCTTGGTTGAGGGCATCTAAGCCTAGTAATTTTGGTGCAAGTGCTTCCTTGACATTTTGTACTGCTTTGAGTACGCCTTTGCCCCCATAACGGCTTTTATCACCATCACGCAGTTCGTGAGCTTCAAAAGTGCCAGTAGAAGCACCACTGGGAACTTGCGCCAGTCCGACAACACCGTTAGCTAAATGCACTTCGGCTTCAATTGTCGGTCTACCGCGAGAATCAAGAATTTCACGGGCTGCGATCGCCTCAATGGCAGTATCTAGAAATTTACTCATCTGTACTTTATCCTTTATTCGAGTGTGTTACGCATCCAGTCCAGTTGCCTAACCCAATCGCTAGCATAGGCGGTTAAGAGACTTTCTCGGCTGAGATTAAAGAAGATTTCCATTATAGGGATCGGGAGCAATGCCCAGAATGGGTAATTGTTTATTCTGTCCTTTCGGCTTTTAATTCTTTCTGTGACAGCATTTTTACCTTAAGACTTTGAGCTAGGTAAAATGTTTGCAGAGAATAACACTAAATCAATTACAGAGAAAAGGTCAATATGCGATTACTACACACAATGCTGCGGGTGGGCAACCTTGAAGAATCCTTAAAGTTCTACTGTGAAATTCTCGGAATGAAACTGCTGCGCCGAAAAGATTATCCAGGAGGAGAATTTACCCTGGCTTTTGTTGGCTATGGCGACGAAAGCGATAACTCGGTAATCGAACTAACCTACAACTGGGGCGTGGAAAAGTACGAATTAGGTAATGCTTACGGTCACATTGCTCTTGGCGTTGATGATATTTACGCTACGTGTGAGGAAATTCGCAATCAGGGCGGTAAAGTCGTGCGCGAACCAGGGGCGATGAAACATGGTTCGACGGTAATTGCTTTTGTGGAAGATCCAGATGGGTATAAAATTGAACTGATTCAACTGGGAACTCAAGGTTCAGGAGTCAAACAGGAATCACAAGAGCAACTTGTGAGTCAATAATTTTATCAGGGATTTCCAAAAAATCAATTATCCGGTAGGGTGGAATGTCATTTATTTAAGCTAGATTCAGATCCTCGACTTCTTCAAGAAGCCGGTAATCTGGGCAGCAACTTGTGCTTAAGAGCCATAGGAAAATCCACACAGATGTCTTAAAAAGTTGAGCTAGAGAGAGATTGATTCTTCCTGCACACTGTCGTCTCGTGTCAGGAAACCCAGACGCGCGAGACTTTTCCCTTTTTAGGCGGGTTAAGGGATCTCCTCTACGTAAATCCTATTAGTATTACTCCAATACTGTTCTTGATCAGCAACACTAATAGCGACATCGATAGCGTTCGCGTAGCGTCTCGTAGAGAAGCGTTAGCGAGTCCGCGTACTCTTACAGAGAAGCAAGCTCAAGCTACGCGCAGCGTCTCGTAGAGAGCGTCATAGCCCGTCGTAGACATCGCTCCAATAACACCATCGGGGAAAGTCTGCCCATAACAGTGTTTTCGTTTTAAATTAGGAAATAGGCAATCGATTAAACTATCATCAATTGCCAATCCCAAATTGCCACTGGAGATACACGCGGATATACGCTGAGAATGTTTGGATAATTATCTGGGTATTAAAGAGTAGGGTTACAACCATAGGTGTCAACTTAACGCTAAACCCGCTTGGTGAAAACGTTTTGCCCTCACCCCCAGCCCCTCTCACGGATGGGAGAGGGGAGCTAGACATTCAATTCCCCTTTTCCCAAGGGAGAAGGGGTTAGGGGATGAGCGTGTAAGGGATTTGCAAAACGCCTGTCCGATATAGTTTTCGGCTTAAGTTGACACCAATGGGTTACAACCACTCCCTACTCCCTTTAATAATCCCCAATCCTTAAACTAAAAATTCAAATTCCAAAATTCTAAAGATGCAACCTACAGATCCCAATAAATTTACTGATAAAGCCTGGGAAGCAATTGTTAAATCTCAGGATATAGTCCGTGCTTATCAACAACAGCAACTAGATGTTGAACATTTAATTATTGCCCTGTTAGAAGAACCCACTAGTCTAGCAATACGTATCCTGGCTCGATCTGAGGTCGATCCAATCCGCTTGCAGCAACAGCTAGAAGCCTTTACCCAACGCCAGCCCAAAGTTGGTAAAAGCGATCAGCTTTACCTTAGCCGCAATTTAGATATTTTACTAGACCGAGCCGAAGAAGCTAGAGTTAGGATGAAAGACTCCTACATTTCCGTGGAACACATACTTTTGGCCTTTGCTGAAGACGATCGCATTGGACGAAAGATACTCAAAGGCTTTAGCGCGGATGCACCTAAACTCGAAGCTACTATCAAAACCGTTCGCGGTAGCCAAAAGGTGACAGATCAAACCCCAGAATCCCGCTATGAAGCCTTACAAAAATTTGGCAGAGATTTGACAGAACAGGCAAAAGCTGGAAAACTCGACCCAGTGATTGGGCGGGATGATGAAATTCGGCGGGTAATTCAAGTATTGTCTCGTCGTAGCAAAAATAACCCTGTATTGATTGGTGAACCTGGGGTAGGTAAGACTGCGATCGCAGAAGCATTAGCACAGAGGATGGTAAACGGTGATGTTCCTGAATCTCTGAAAAACCGCAAGTTGATCTCGTTAGATATCGGCAGTTTAATTGCTGGAGCAAAATTACGAGGTGAATTTGAAGAACGCCTAAAAGCAGTTCTCAAGGAAGTTACTGAATCTAACGGTGACATTGTTCTGTTTATTGACGAACTGCACACCGTAGTCGGCGCAGGCTCTACTCAACAAGGGGCAATGGATGCCGGAAATCTGCTCAAACCAATGCTGGCACGGGGAGAATTGCGTTGTATTGGCGCAACTACCCTTGACGAATTCCGCAAACACATTGAGAAAGACGCTGCTCTAGAACGCCGCTTTCAGCAAGTATTTGTTGATCAGCCAACTGTGGAAAATACTATTTCCATACTGCGGGGGTTGAAAGAACGCTACGAAGTGCATCACAACGTCAAAATTTCTGATTCGGCTTTGGTAGCAGCAGCAACTCTGTCAGCACGTTATATTAGCGATCGCTTCTTACCAGATAAAGCTATTGACTTAGTAGATGAAGCAGCAGCACAGTTGAAAATGGAGATTACCTCCAAACCAGCCGAATTGGAAACCATCGATCGCCGCCTCATGCAGTTAGAAATGGAAAAGCTGTCATTAGCTGGCGAAGAAAAGGGTACTCCCCAAACGAAAGAACGTTTAGAGCGCATTGAACAAGAAATCGCCAATTTAACTGTAAAGCAGCAAATATTTAATGAGCAATGGCAAGGTGAAAAGCAGATATTGGAGGCTATAAGCGCCTTAAAGAAAGAAGAAGATGCGCTGCGAGTGCAAATTGAACAGGCAGAACGCGCCTACGATCTAAATAAAGCTGCCCAACTGAAGTATGGCAAATTGGAGGGAGTACAGCACGAGCGCGAAGCCAAAGAAGCGAGCCTTTTAGAAATTCAAAACCAAGGTTCCACGTTGCTAAGAGAACAAGTTACTGAATCCGATATTGCCGAAATTGTCGCAAAGTGGACAGGAATCCCCGTCAATCGCTTGTTGGAATCGGAACGACAAAAATTACTGCAATTAGAAAGTCATTTGCATCAACGAGTCATTGGGCAAGAAGAGGCTGTAGAAGCAGTAGCAGCCGCAATTCGCCGCGCCCGTGCGGGGATGAAAGATCCCTCTCGTCCCATTGGTTCATTTCTGTTCATGGGCCCCACAGGCGTAGGCAAAACCGAACTCGCCCGTGCCTTAGCTCAGTTTCTCTTTGATTCTGATGATGCATTGGTGCGCTTGGATATGTCTGAGTATATGGAAAAACACTCAGTTTCTCGCCTTGTAGGAGCGCCTCCAGGATATGTAGGATATGAAGAAGGCGGCCAACTTTCCGAGGCGATTCGCCGCCGTCCCTACTCAGTGGTGCTGTTGGATGAAGTGGAAAAGGCGCACCCCGATGTGTTCAATATTTTATTACAGGTTTTAGATGATGGGAGAATTACTGATTCTCAGGGAAGAACGGTAGATTTTCGTAACAGCGTTATTGTGATGACCAGTAACATTGGTAGCGAACATATTTTGGATGTATCTGGTGATGATTCCCAGTATGAAACGATGCGGAAACGGGTAATGGAAAACTTGCGATCGCATTTTCGCCCCGAATTTCTCAACCGCGTCGATGATATTATTCTCTTCCATACCCTAAATCGCACAGAAATGCGGCAGATCATCCGTATTCAACTCAAACGGGTAGAAAATCTCCTCCGCGAGCAAAAAATCTTCTTTGAGATATCCCAATCTGCTTGTGATTATCTTGTCGAATCAGGCTATGACCCAGTTTACGGTGCGCGTCCACTGAAACGGGCAATTCAGCGAGAAGTAGAAAACCCCCTCGCCACCAAATTATTGGAAAATACTTTTATCTCTGGAGACACAATTATCATAGACAAAAATGAAAACGGTTTGTCTTTTAGCAAAAAAGTGCTGGTGAAGGTGACAGTACCACAGATTGCTACATAGCACCTAAGTGGATAAACTCCGTGTAGTTGCAGTTTCTAACCGCCCTTTTTAACGTTAATCCCTTTTTGCTTCTGCCACAGGGTACTAATTTCTCGTACCTGTGGTATGAGCTTGCTTGCACTTAAAGGTAGTAGTGGGATTTATGCCAAGCTCTACTAGTGAGTAATTAGTAATTAATCAAAGCAATGTCAACAACAAGATTCCTGACTTCTTTAAATTAAGAAGTCGGGAATTTAAGCTGCACATCTGATTATTTTGCACCTAACTGATATCTTTCCTTTAACGGATGGGTATTATAAGCCTACTCTGTTGATAACATCTTCATAAATTTGTCTTCAAATAAAACACATTTACGCAAATATACTGTGAAGTAATGCTCTTATGATTTATCAGACTGGAGCCAAATAATTCTGAAAAAATCAGTGTTTACCGGATCAAATGAACAATTCATAAATGATATAACTTTAATAAATTATCTTTTTTATAACTACTTTGTTTGGAGGTTAGCAAAGCCAAATAAAGTAGTTAGATAAATATCGTCTCATCCAATGCCTGTAGAAATACTTGATAGGTATGAGTGAAACTTTGAAAAAATAGAAAATCCGCTATAATCTACTCGTTCAGGAAGCAGATATGTCTCGAAAACGTCAGCTATTCAAGGTAATTCAAAAAAACTTCAGACAAATTAATAAGCAGCTTTTATCTGCAATCAATAAGCAAATTATTTGGCTTTTGCGAACTATCTTTGGTACTCAAAGAAGACGCGGTTCGGTTAATTCTGGCTTTGTATTGCCAACAGTGGCGATGGTAGTTTTGGTAGTCGTACTGTTAACAACTGCAATTTTATTTCGGTCTTTTGAGCGTTCTAAAAATGCTAGTAACGTCCGTGTGAATGAAGCAACAATGCAAGCTGCTACCCCTGCTTTAGACAGGGCTAAAGCCAAAATAAGCGCACTGTTTGCCGACCCGACTTTACCACGTTCTGTCCCATCAAATCTAACCCTATACAATACCTTAATCAATAAACTTTCTATCTATACATTTGGTGATGAAACTCCTATAACCCTGGCTTATAACATTGATAAAAGTACTACAACTCCGAAGATTCAAGCAGGTAGTACTATCGCTTTAGAAAATCAAGAAAACATACAAACAGCCTGGAAATTTCCTGCCGATACAGATAATAACGGTAAATTTGATAGCTTTATTCTCTATGGGATCTACTTCCGTACTCCCCCCCAAACTGGTACAACCCAAACTAGAAGTAGAAGCCCACTAGATGCTAGAACCCCTCCTATGCTACCAGCTAAGGCAGGTGGAGCTTGTGACGTAGCTGGTGATACTAGTGCTAGCTTAGTAGGTAGTTCGGGTTGGTATAAACTACCAACTGGCGAATTGAAAAAAAGCTTTTTCGTATATGCAGTAACGGTTCCAATTAGTGATATTGCTCAAGCGACTTCTCTTGATACAACTAAGTATGAGAAGTATCGAGGTAATAAGGGCTTCTCGGCATTAGAAATGCAACAAGATCGTAGTCAAGTTTCTATTACTAATAATGCCGTTGTCTATGAAGATGACTTAGATATTACACCAGGGCCTAGATTCCGTCTCAATGGACGCATCTTTACCAACAGTAACTTATTTACTGCTAAAACTAGTGAAGATATAACCTTATTTCAGGTCAGTAGTAGGTATTCATGTTACTACGAACGAGAAAATAGCAAGATAGTTGTTGGCGGCAATATTGCAACTAGTAGTCCAATCAGTACAAGTAATACAGGTGGAACATACGTAGATTTATTTGTAGAAAATGGTGCGCCTACTACAAATAAAACTTTAGCATCTACTAATAAAACTACCTCAAATAACTCAAATGACATTGCCTATAACACTCAGGCTTATGCTCAACGCATAGACTTATTAGTGAAGGCACAACTTAACAATGCTGCTACTACCGATCCTCAAGAAATCAGAACTAATATAACTAACCGTACTCTAAACGATCCAAGTTTAGATGCGACTAAAGTACGCAAGGAAGAATTAGAAAACTGGTTCCGTAAACGTACTAGGCGTGTACCATTTAAAGAAGTTCTTTATGGTAATTCTGCTATTATAAAAACTGGCACTACTGAGTACGACTATATAACAGATGCAACAACCTTTATGAAAGGTTCTGTTAATACGCTACGTCCAATGGATGCCTGGATTTATCCAACAGATACTAATACAACACTAACACTAGATACAGCGCAACTACCTACCAGAGATCCAGATGTTGTAGATAATACTCCCGTAATAGAAACACAGTTAGGCGATCGCATCGTACTAGGCAACAACCTACCTGAACTAATATGGGACAGCACAAAAGGAGACTTTGTAGGAGACAACGATCCTCAACCCATCAGTCCTGCTGTGAGGTGGACAAGTAGTACTACCAAAGATCGAACTCGTACCACTCGCGTCAGACAATTATCAGATTTAGGGGTAACAGGACGTGATGGTTTTTGGGAAATTTCAGCCGCTTCACCCCGATCTAATCCCCTTGATGTGGTCGGTGGACTGAGGGTGATTACAGGTGCTGGAGTATATACACCTACAGGTTCTGGACTAAGAACACTCGTTCAACCTACTCTTTCAACACGAGGAGGAAAGCCCGAACTGATTGACGATCCAAGCACGTCGGGAGTCAACGAAAGTTATGGCACTGTAGTCTGGCCTGATACTATGCCTATGGTTGTACCCGATCCGACCGATCCTCTGAATGCAAGTAAACAAAAACGTGGTGATTTGGTAATGCGTGCCACGGTGGTGTATCACTACAACCGGGATTCCTATAATCCTCAGGCGAGTACACCAGACGATTATCAAACACCCATGGCCTGTGTAAGTAGCTACTACAACCCTACTAATCAGACAACAGCAACTACAAACACTTATGATCCCCTTACTTCGACAGCAGTAGCAGCATCTAACAATGGGCTTGTTTATGCTGCTCCCGCTACTGCATCTGATGGTATAACTAGAGGACAAACAGTAGATGCCAATGGTTTTTTTACACCTGGGGCTAATGCTGATGATGTGACCAACACTGGTGTAACTTTGCTAAATCGTTTGAAATATCAAGCTAACTTGGTATTTCCGAATGGCCGCCTTGTGAATCCTCTACTACGGCAAGCACTGGCCAAAGCAACAACCAGCAAACTTACTCTCTCTGAACAATCAGCAATTGACTCTACTATCTGTGCAATACAGATTGCTGATGGCACTCTGACTCGGAGTACTACCTATATTCCTGATGGCGCAATCAAAGAAATTACATTTCTTGATGCCCGACAAATTAAGGCTATAGATAAAGGTGGTACATTAACTGGCAACTACAATTTAGAAGTTGAACAGCGTCAGCCTCTAGAAATTCGTGCCACTACTATAGATTTAGGTCTGCTTCGCACACAAGCAATCGGCACTGCATCGGTTGCATCGGATAACGAATATCTATTGCCCAATAGCGGCATTATCTATGCCTCTCGTGATGATGCTCAAAAAGATCGCAGTAACCCAACTAGCGAAAATATCAGCGCTAGTGACTACAATCTCGATCCAGAACGGCGACCTAACGCCATTATGTTGATTAATGGCAGTAACTTGAGTCGCCAGACTGATTACAGAGCACAAGAAAAAGGCTTAATTTTAGCAACTGAGCTACCAGTGTATGTTAAAGGCGATTTTAATCTACACACTAAACAAGAATTCAAAACCCCGGATCTTTTACCTGCTCCCAGCGCTGCTACCTACGATACTAAATTTTACACTCGTGCTGCGGCAAATCGCGATCGTGACTTTGCTTGTCGGCCTAATGACCCTAGACTACTACCCAATTGCACAACAGGCGAAACCTGGCGACCAGCATCAGTAATTGCCGATGCTGTTACCTTGCTCTCTGGTAACTTCCGTGAAGGTTTCCGCAATGAGGGTGATTACGATTTGCGAAATAACCAAGGGAGCGATCCTAACGTCGTACTCAGTCGGCTGAAGGTAGGTTTCTGGAATAACAACTTTCTCACTTCATCTAAATTCTTGACTGACTCTGGTGGTGATACCTACTATACAGGTACTCCCGCTGCTGCCGACTCAGTAAACAATAACAGTTCTTACGTGAACAACTTCGTCACGCCCATTCAGCGTCGAGGAAGTTTCCCAGAGTATGTAATGGAGATGTGCTTCAAAATACCAGTTTCAGAGTGTCAACCGGGTGACTGGTATGTGGGTTTAGATAATGATAATGACAAGTCTAATGATAAAGATGCAACCAATGGTTTGAAGCTAACAGATATCCTAAAAAGGTCTAGTGATGTAACTGTAATAGGTGCAGATCCTGAAAGACTCTTAGCTGGTACAACTGCGCGATCGCCAAGGGCTGATTTTGCTCAATTTGCTCGTAGGGTTGCGTTCAAACGGAAATACACACCAACAAGTGATCCTGATTTTGGTAAGCTTGTTAATACTAGTAACAACGCCATAAATTATACTAGTGCTAATCCCATTCCACTAGGTATTAAATCAGGTGTAGTAAGAGAATTGCCGATAAATTTCATAAGTGGTGTGTTAGACCCGCTTAGTATACCTGACATAGCAACTAATGCTCTATGGTTTGCAACCACAACAAATACTAGTTCCCCTAATAGCCCACCACCATCGACAATGAGCGAGATCAAATACAACAACACCGATCGTGTATTTTACAGATACCCCAGACTACCGGCTTCTGGTTCGCTTAGGGATTTTCCTGGAGATACAAGCGCGTCACTATTTAACCCTGCTTCACCCGCCAGAGATGCGTCATACCAGCCTCTATTTGAACCTGTATTGCAATTACAAGTAACAACCGCAACACCACCTAGTACTCAAAATTACGCCGCTTTAGCAGGATCATCTAGTGTCGTTAAAAACACTAGATGGTTGTCTCAGGCAAGTCAAACAAATTTTAATCTAGTAGTTGCTGCTGGTGATACTCCGGCTCGTGTGGGTGCAAGTACCTACGAAATCAATGGGGGTTTGCATAACTTTGTGCGCTTCTTAGAAAACTGGGATGGGGTTGATGCCAATATCAACGGTTCATTCATCCAATTTAAACGCAGTATCTATGCTACTGCACCATTCCAAGCTCTTGTCAGACCAGGACCAACAACTCCTCCTGCAACCACTTCTGACCCTAATAGTACTAGCGCTGCTGACCTTTTGAAGAATAACAGTATCTTTTTCAGACTTCTGAATTCTGCAAGACCTGGTTACACATCAGATAGTACTTTCATTACTAATCCTAGTGGTGAAGCGCCTTATTATATGCCTCCTAACCGTAACTGGGGTTTTGATGTAGCGTTATTGGCGCAAAACCCCGACTTGTTTGCCCAGCGCTTTGTAACTCCAGCAGCAGATCCTCCAAATGAATACTTCAGAGAAGTAGGCCGCGATGACCTTTGGGTGAAAACTCTGTTGTGTGGTGTACAAACTCAAACATCGGATGGGTTTGATATGGATGCTACTGCGGACACTAATTATTATGGCAGTGGTTTCAAATTTGCACTACCTGCAACTGAACGTCCTACTAGCTGCCAACTCCAACCATCCTAAAGTGTTTGAATGAGAGTTTTTACATCACTTTTCGGGTGAATAGACCACGTTAACAGACCTAACCCTCTAGCCCCCTTCCCTAATAGGGAAGGGGGAAAATTCAAAGCTTCTCCCCTTGTAGGGGAGAGGTTTTAAGAGAGGTTACGAGTGTATTACACCCGATCGCAAATTACTTTAAAACATAGCCTTATTAAGAAATTGAGTATGAACCCACGCCAACTACAAAAATTATCTGCTCAGTCTAACGATTCTGGTTTTACGATCATTGAATCGCTTGTGGCGATCCTCGTGGTTGCCATTTTGCTGGTAGCGATCGCACCTGTCCTAGTCATGTCAACTGCAACCCGTGTCCAAGCTAGACGCATAGAATTAGCAACAGGAGCAGCTAAAGCCTTTATTGATGCTATTAAGTCTAAAACAATCTCAGATCCGACAATCACCGTTACACTGGCTGCTAGCACAACTAGAAATGTATCCAGTTCAAGTGGTGACTATTTATTGAGTAGTACGTCAGCTCCTACTGTTAGCACTGGTTTGTATTGCTTTAACAAAAATGGCAGCCTTGCTAATCCCGACTGTACTAGCGATCTATTTTACATTCAGGCTATTCGCGTTGCTGTCACAGGTAGCGACGCTGATAAAGGTCAAGGCTATCGTTTGGGAGTTAGGGTATATCGTTCAGATGCTGAATTTGGTACCTTAACTGCGGGTAGCAGTGGAAAAAAAGCAGCAACATTCACTGGGGGACTAGGCGATCGCAAAGCACCACTAGTAGAAATGACAACTGAAATTGTCAGGGGTCAAAGCTCGTATAGCGCTTTGTGCGATCGCCTTGGTGGTTGTCAACCATAATTAACCCGGTAAACATAAATAATTTCATGACTCAGTATCAGTCACTAAGGAGAATCTGTAACAAAATGAATATATTGAGGTGGCTGTTAAGTACTCAGCTAAAACCCTCTCACAAGCAAAACAAAAATAGTGG
Source organism: Nostoc sp. 'Peltigera membranacea cyanobiont' 210A (assembly GCF_002246015.1). Taxonomy (GTDB): domain Bacteria; phylum Cyanobacteriota; class Cyanobacteriia; order Cyanobacteriales; family Nostocaceae; genus Nostoc. Next base: position 679,016 of record NZ_NOLJ01000002.1, on the reverse strand, counting down.
TTTTACCCTGATTGAATTATTGGTGGCTATGCTCATTGCATTTTTAGTAATTACGCCGTTACTAAGTTTTATGATCAGTATTTTAAACACTGATGGTCAGGAACAAGCCAAATCAACCTCTGAGCAAGAAATTAAAGCTGCACTAGATTATATTACTCGCGATCTCCAACAAGCAATATATATATATAATGCTACCGGAATTGCTTGTCTAAGCGGTACTGTTGATACTAACACTTGCCCAAATGCAAGTACAAATCAACTACCTAGTCCAACAAATGGAGTTCCTGTGCTTGTCTTTTGGAAACGAGAATTAATTAATCAAGCAATTACAATTACAGGCACTCAAAAAGATGATACTTTTGTTTACTCATTAGTTGCCTACTATTTAATTAAAGACACTAGTACTACTTGGTCTAACGCTGCACGTATCGCCAGATGGGAAATTAAAGATGGCGTTCCAAATACTGCTGCTACAGTGACTTGCCCTGGATTTGCTGCAACCGACAAATATCTCCCATGTCCAGATAAAGGTTTTAAACCATTTGACTTGTCACAAAAGGGCATAACGTTACAAGCAAAAATGAATAGTTGGACAGGAGGGGGAGCTTACAGTCAAGATCCCGTGGTTTTGGTTGATTTTATAGATCAAACAACAATAGCACAGGGAGCGCCAGCAGCAACATGCTCTACTAACTTTAGTCAAGTTCCAGTAGCAGCAACTAGTGTTAGAACAGGATTCTATGCTTGTATAAATTCAGTTAGCGCAGATAATAGAAGTGCTGCGGAAGTTTATTTAAGAGGTAATGCACAAGCTCGCCTAATACAAAATGATGAAACTAAAGTACGTTACGCGCAGAGCAAATCTAGTTATTTCCCAAGTGCAAACATTAAGGTTCAAGGAAGCAGCTTCATTTTTACAAAATAGCTTCTATCTTTGATAAATATTAATAAAAGCAGGATAGTATGCCGAATATTCTTAGTTTAAAACTATTAGATTCTTTCCAGTTGCACAGCCGAAAAACAAAGCTAAAGCAGCAATATTTAGCAAATAGACCCTCTACCAATGGCTACAATCAACAAGATGCTGGATTTAGTCTTATAGAGTTAATAGTAGTACTGCTGCTAGTAGGAATTTTAGCAGCGATCGCAGCTCCTGGTTGGGCTGCCTTTGTAAATCGGCAACGGATAAATAAGTTTAACGACGCCGTTTTCGCAGCATTGCAACAAGCACAGCGCGAAGCTAAAAACAAAAAACTTAGCTACAGTGTCAGTTTTCGGAAAAATAGCACAACCCAAGAGGTTGCTATTTATCGTACCGATATTGGAATCAGCACATGGAAACCTTTAGGAACAGATGTAGGCGTTAGCTCTGATAAATTTTTGCTCGGTACAAATCTAAATAGCACTACTGAAAACACTGCCGATTCTACTGTATCCTATTCTTTAAATGCATCAGCAAAAATTACTTTTGACTATATGGGAACTTTACCCAATGCCAGCTTTGGAACACCTATAGCCCCTTCGACAGAGCCACCTGGGTTAAAAATAGTGGTAGCTGTACCAAGCTCTGCAAATCCTGCATCGGCTAGTAGCGTAAAGCGATGCGTCATTGTAAAAACTCTCTTAGGCTCGATGCTGACAGCAAAAGATGATAAATGCAGTTAAGTAATTTAAATACCACCATTTATTTAAAAATAGGTAATATTGCTGAACATAAAACTGCACGTTGATAGCAAAATTGAAACATCATGTGCAGTTTTAATATTTGATAGAGTTATTTAAGAGCCATTGATAAATTAGCCATTGCCTGAACATAATAAAAAGCGTCATCATCAAAATATACTTTTCGGAAAATGACTAAGAACCTTGACTTTACTGTAGCTATCCCAACTTATAACGGTGAAAGTCGTTTGCCTGAACTACTAGAACGACTACAAAACCAAGTTCACACCGAAAATTTATATTGGGAAATCATAGTTGTAGATAACAACAGCACTGATAATACAGCTAAAGTTGTTCAAAACTATCAAAAAAATTGGCAGTCTCCTTACCCTTTAAAGTATTGCTTTGAAGAAAAACAAGGTGCAGCTTATGCGCGAAAAAGGGCAGTTGCAGAAGCTAAAGGTAGACTCATAGGTTTTCTAGATGATGACAACTACCCAGTATCAAATTGGGTATCAGCAGCTTGTACTTTTGGTGAAAAATATCCGAAAGCGGGAGCTTATGGCAGCCAAATTCATCCTGACTGGGAAGTAGAACCACCTGAAAATTTTCAGAGAATTGCTCCATTCTTGGCAATTACAGAGCGAGGTAATTTACCACTATTATATGAAGCAGCTAAAAAATTGCTACCACCATCTGCCGGACTTGTTGTCCGTAAACAAGCCTGGTTAGAAAGTGTACCAGATAAGCCTATTCTAACTGGGAGAGTTAAAGGCAGTATGCTTACCAGTGAAGACTTAGAAATGTTGTCTTATATCCAAAAAGCAGGATGGGAAATTTGGTATAACCCAGAAATGGAAATTTCTCACAAAATACCAAAATTTCGTTTGCAAAAAGATTATTTAATTCCATTTTTTCGAGGTATTGGACTTAGCCGTTATGTAACTAGAATGGTAAATGTAAAACAGGTGTATAGACCAGTTGCTCTTTTCGCCTATATGGTAAATGACGTGCGGAAAATTACTTTACACTTACTAAAATACCGGAATCTGTTGAAAACCGATTTAGTTGCAGCTTGTGAAATGCAACTTTTTCTAAGTAGTTTAGTTAGCCCTTTTTATCTCTGGAAAAATGGCTATTTAAGTAGAAAATGCAATTAAAGATTAAATATTTACAATCATGAATGAAGTAATTGAAAAACTGGATTTTACCGTTGCTATTCCTACATACAATGGTGCAAAACGCTTACCTCAAGTTTTAGATTTGCTACTTAAGCAGACAGGAATAGAAAAGCTAAACTGGGAAATCATTATTATTGATAACAATAGTCAAGATGATACAAGTGAGGTAATTAAACATTATCAAAAAAGTTATAGCCAGAATATTTTTTTGAGGTACTTTTTAGAGAAAAAACAAGGTATACCCTTTGCAAGAATGCGGGCTATAAGTGAAGCTAGAGGCGAGTTTATTGCATTTGTAGATGATGATAATCTACTAGCATCTGATTGGATTTTACAATCTTATAATTTTGGCAAAGAGCATCCTCAAGCAGGTGCTTGGAGTGGACAGATTCATGGTGCTTTTGAAGTAAAACCGCCAGAAAACTTTGAACGAATTCAAGCTTTTTTAGCTATAAGAGAACATGGATCAGATCCACATCTATTTGATGCAGCTAATTTAAGACTTCCTCCTGGTGCGGCGCTTGTTGTTCGGAAACAAGTATGGTGTGAAAATGTACCACAACGACCTAATTTAAGCGGAAAATTACCTGGTATTTTTGTGCAAGGTGATGACTACGAAGCATTGCTTTATATACATTATGGAGGCTGGCAAATTTGGTATAACCCCACGATGCATACTTATCATCAAATACCACATTGGCGACTGGAAAGAGATTACCTCTTAACTCTAGCACGCGGCTGTGGCTTGTGTATTTTCCAGCTACGCCTGATAAATGCCAAAAATTGGCAAAAACCAATAATTTTGGTTAAAACTATCTTGGGCAATTTACACCGAGTATTACAGCATCTCATTAAATATAGAGGTCAATTAAAAAGTAATTTAATCGCACTTTTTGAAATTAATTTTTACTTTGCTAGTATGATGAGTCCCTTTTATTCTCTAAAATTGAAGTTAGACAGAATATCAGAAAATACAACTCTACAAAATGATTAATTCAACTTTAGATACAATAGTAATTTCTGTTATTATACCAGCTTACAATAGCGAAAAAACTATTAGAGAAACAATTGAATCTGTTTTAAATCAAACTTTTGCTAACTTTGAATTAATTGTAATTAATGATGGTTCACAAGACTCAACTTTAGAAGTTGTCACACAAATACAAGACTCACGAATAAAAGTATTTTCCTATTCCAATGCTGGCGGAAACGTCAGTCGTAACCGAGGGCTTCACCGTGCAGTTGGAGAATTTGTTAGTTTCTTAGATGCTGATGATCTTTGGACACCTGATAAGCTTCAGTCTCAGTTACAGGCTTTGCAAGAAAACACTACTGCGACAGTTGCTTACAGTTGGACTGATTATATCGATGAAAATGGTGAAATAGTACTCTCTGGTACACACATTACAGCCAATGGAGACATTTATGAAAAGTTATTGTTGACAAACTTTTTAGAGAATGGTTCCAATCCTTTGATTCGTAGAGAAGCTTTAATAAAATTAGGTGGATTTGATGAATCTCTAAGTGCTGCTCAAGATTGGGATATGTGGTTGCGATTAGCTTGCCAGTTTGATTTTGTATGCGTACCATCTGTACAAATATTGTACAGAATAAGTGCTAATTCAGTTTCTGCTAATCTTATAAGGCAAGAAAAAGCTTGCTTGCAGGTGCTTGAAAGAGCATATAAGGAAAGACCTTTAGCACTTAAGAGTACTAGGAATCTAAGTCTGACAAATTTATATAAATACCTGACATGCAAAGCCCTACAAAAGCCATTTAATCGACAAAACGCTTTAACTGGGGCTAAATTTTTATGGAATTATATTCTGAATAATTCTTCAAGATTTCAGCGGATAAATTTTACTTTAAAATTATTATTAAAAATTTTCATAATGATTTTGATGCCTACGTTGCTCGAAAATATTACTAACCAGCGCGAAGTAAAAAGCTAAACAAACTGAAAATTGTTTAACGGCTAGTTAGCTGAAAAACTCTCAGAATAAAAATGGATAGCCTAGTATATCTACCATCTTTAGTTTATGCAAAAAATCTCTTGAAGCATAATCATTCTAACAGTGGTTTTACCTTACCAGAGATGTTAGTAGTTATTGTATTAATTGGTATATTAGCTACGATCGGAATATCCAATTGGCTGGCTTTTGTGGAGACTCGTCGTCTCAACACTACCCAAAATGAGGTTTATTATGCTATACGCCAAGCGCAAAGCCAAGCCACTAAAGATAAATTAACTAGGCAAACCAGTTTTCGCATACAAAATGGTGTCGTGCAATGGGCAGTTCATCAAGCAGAGGCAGGACAATTCATTCCTGATACTGTTAAAAACAATGGCAGCCTATGGCATAATCTGGAGCCGAACATTCGCATTGATGAAGAGGAAAACAATAAAGGAAAAAAGGAGACAACTTTACTAAAACACCCTTCACAGCAAATGTGGCGAGTTTTATTTAACTATCACGGTTGTCCTATCTCTGAAATTGGAAATCAGTGTACTATAGGCGGATTAGGACAGATAACCTTCTATAGCTTGAATGGTGGTAAAGCTAGACGTTGTGTCTATGTTTCTACAATTTTGGGGGCTATGCGAACGGGAAAAGATCATGCTAGAGCCAACGAAAACGACAAGTATTGCTATTAAAATATTTTTAGTTGTTAAACAAGGTATTGTGTGCTGAACTTACCAGCAAGCCCAAAACAGCACCTGATTATTTTCACCCGTTATCCAGAACCAGGTAGGACAAAAACCCGATTGATACCTGCTTTGGGAGATGTTGGTGCTGCCAATCTTCAACGGGAAATGACTGAGCATACAATATTTCAGGTTCAAGAATTGCAAAAAGCCATTGACATATCTGTGGAAGTGCGGTTTGCAGGTGGCGATTCGCAACTTATGCAAGACTGGCTGGGGTTAGATTTAGTTTACCAGTCTCAAGGTGAAGGCGATCTAGGTTTGCGGATGGCGCGATCGCTTTTTGATGCTTTTCAATCTGGTGCAGAAAAAGTAACTATCATTGGCACAGATTGTCCTGGAATGAATGCCCAGATTTTAGCAACAGCCTTTGAGAAGTTACACGACTTTGACCTTGTACTTGGCCCTGCGATCGATGGTGGATATTACTTAATTGGTTTGCGCCAACCCATCCCGGAGCTATTCGTTGATATCGAGTGGGGAACTGCTCAAGTATTCCAGAAAACCGTGGATATTGCCCAGGAACTTAGTTTGTCATACGTGGACTTATTGCCCTTAGCTGATGTTGACCGACCGGAGGATCTGCCAATTTGGGAACAAGCCCTTGCAGAGTAGATAGAGCGATCGCTTTAGTGAGTTAAATCAAAGGTCAGCCAATTTAGATAATGCAAGCTAATGGAAAAGTTTGTAGGCATCACTTTTTCATGAAAATGCGAGCCGATTATCTTGGGGATGAGAATAAGAGACAGAAGCAATAAAATCTTGTGGAAATATCAGCACTGCTGAAATAGCTCCTTAAAGCTTTTTGAGGCTGCTTCAGGTTTGGCAATAATTTCGACAATTTTATTGCGTGCATCTGCTTCAAACAGCGCCTCAACAGCAACTTGGGCGACTTTCTGTCTGGGAATACTACCATCAAACAGTGTATCTGCACTCTGCATCACTATGCGGTCGGAGTTGTCTTCATTCTTCAACCCACCAGGCCGCACAATCGTATAAGTAAGACCGCTTTTCTGAATATACTCTTCAGCTTGTTTTTTCCACAACAAAATTAGCCAAAACAAGTTTAGCGGATGGAAAAGGCGGGAAGTACACAAAGAAGAAACTAAGATCAGATGTTCAATTCCCTTTGCCTTAGCAGCATTTACTAAATTTTTAGTCCCTTCAAAATCCACTTTATAGGGGCCAGTGGGGTCAAAGCTAGGTTTTGCCCCAGTCGCAACCAACAGAATTGTGCTATCTCCCAAGGCAGCAGTTAAACTTTCTGGTTGTAATACATCACCTACCACTAATTCGGCTTCAGGAGACAGAATAGCCCTAGCTTTCTCTATATCCCGCACCAAGGCTCGGACGGGAATATTCCGCGCAATCAATTCTTGCACAATCCGGCGACCTGTTTCACCTGTTGCCCCTGCTACAAATGCTTTCATGATAAATGCTATCCTGGGAAACTATTGTGTGCTTGTTCAGTTCTTTATTTTAGTAATTCTATGGAGTCGATCGCAGATTAATGAGGTTTCGGTCAAAATGGGATCTGAATGCGAAATGACCCAGGTGTGTGGGGAATCATTAATATAGACTAACGCCAAAATATACAGTAATGCATTTATGCTTTCAAGAAAAGGCGAATATAAATCCTGGGAAATAACAGAAGCAGTTTTACCTGTAGCCTCCAGCCAAGAAGCCGAGGACACATTAACAGAACCAAATGTAGCGACGCTGACAAAATTTTACGGTCGTTATCAAGATTTTATGGAAATGGCTGCTCCAGTAGAGAAGGTTGCTGAGTATCTCAATTCTCACTCCTCATGGTTTTCGCGCTGTGCTGAACCCATGAAGGTACAATCACTTGGGGAAAATGGCTATGCTTTAACAATTGGTCGTTTTGGTTCTTTCGGTTATGAAGTAGAACCGAAAATAGGTTTGGAATTGTTGCCCCCAGAAGAGGGTATTTACCGCATTCGTACAATCCCCATTCCTGACTACCAGCCGCCTGGTTATGACGTAGATTATCGGGCATCTCTACAGTTAATCGGAAACGATGCTTGCAGTAGTATTGCCGAAGTTACAAAAGTTGAATGGGAATTGGATTTGATAGTTTATCTTCACTTTCCCCGATTTATTCAGCGATTACCCAAGTCTATAATTCAATCTACAGGCGATCGCTTACTTAATCAAATTGTCCGCCAAGTCTCCCGCCGCTTAACTCGCAAAGTTCAGGAAGATTTTCATAAATCTTTGGGAATACCCTTTCCTGCTAATTCTAAGCAAAAGCGTTGATAGGGATTTCTAAAAAATCAATAAATCCAAATTATTTATACGTTTGTAGGGTAGCACAATTGTGCTACCCTGCTTTGCTAACTATGCTTGAGTGAGAATTTTTTGGACAATTTGCACGCCAGTAACAGCCTGCCAAGCAAAAAGTCCCAAAAGCGTGAAATTTATTAAAATATGAGTTGCACGTGCCCAATTTGCCCCTTTTTGCATATAAGGGGACAAGGCAGCAGAAAATGCAATCAAACCTGTCATACCCAGTCCTGCTAGTAGGTGAGGCCCGACAAATAACTTTTGGTTATTAATGTAAGTGACAGCCATCCCGCCGATCGCACCTGCCACCATCAAAGCTAGGAGTATAGACCCGATTTGGTAGTGTCTGACGTTATATTTACCTTTAATCAATTCTTTTTTTTCTTCCCCCTGAGCATTTCTGGTACGCTGCAATTGCAGTCCTAAATAGGCAGCATAAATTGAGAGTACTAATAGCGCCCACATCAGCACCGGATGGAAGAAGTTCAGCCAATATTTCACCGACGTAGAAAGTTCTAGACTCATCGTGTTCTCGCCTAATGATTAAATCTTCATAAAAATTAGCATAACTCTATTTTCTGTGCTTAAAGTTGCACAAATTAAAAGAGACTTCCCCATCTCCCCGGACTATTTTGCTTCGCCCTCTTGCCAAAGTGGATAAACAATCTCAGACTAAATTTTGAGGGTAGACGAACAAAACCCCCTGCGTGGGATCTCATTCATGACTGAAAACAACGATACTTTGCTGCTCAAAGCTGCTAAAAGTGGTGATATCAAGGGGCTGTGTGCGCTACTAGCTGCTGGTGCGAGGGTGGACGCGTGCGATCGCCAAGGCACCACGGCGTTAATGTTTGCTGCCAATTTAGGTTACACCGAAATTGTGCGATCGCTTCTGGATGCTGGGGCAAATATCAACTTGCCGAGAAAACTCTATGGTTTGACGGCTTTGATGTTGGCGGCTAGTGCCAAACAGCTTGACATTTTGCAACTTTTACTATCTAGAGGTGCGGATGTCAATGCCACTAATGAAGATGGCAGTACAGCTTTAATGGCAGCAGTACTCAAAGGTAACATTGATGTAGTGCGAGTTTTATTGGCTGCTGGTGCCCAAGTTAATATCGCTGATAAAGATGATGATACGGCGTTGAAACTTGCCGTTAAGCAGGGAAAAATAGAAGTTTTACAAGCAATTCTCCAAACTGGTGTCGATGTCAATATCCCAGATGAGGAGGGTGAGACACTTTTAATGCTAGCAGCAGACTTGGGACATTTGGAGATTGTGGAAGCACTGCTAGCGGCAGAGGCTGATGTGAATGTGAAAAACGCTGATGGTGGAACTGCCCTATCGGCCGCCGCAGCGGCTGGACACAGTGCGATCGCAGCAGCTTTACTAGATCGAGGTGCCCAGATCAATCTTCAAGATCGAGATGGTGAAACTGCCTTACACCTTGCCGTTGTGGAAGGCTACATTGATGTCGTACAAATATTACTTAACAGGGGTGCAGATGTCCAAATTAGCAACCACCTGGGCGATACACCACTACTTGTAGCAGCATTGCAGGGACATAGCCAAATTGTCGAGGCACTGCTAGGTTCTGGCGGAGATATAAATGGGAAAAATCTTGGTGAAGTTCCTTTGACGTTGGCTGCATCACAGGGACACATCCAAACGGTGCAAGTGTTGTTAGACTATGGTGCTGATGTCAACATTCCAGGGGATGATGGCAAAACTGCTTTGATTAAGGCAACCGAACGCAAACACAAAGAGATCGTACATTTGCTGCTGGCAAAGGGGGCAGATGTGAATTTTCAAGACTCAGCGAGAGCCACATCATTGATGTGGGCTGCCTCAGCAGGTTATGACGAAATTTTGCAGTTATTACTCCAAGCTGGGGCAGATGTGAATTTAAAAAATCGGGGCGGTTATACTGCTTTAATGATTGCAGAATTTAATGGTTATAAAAATGTGGTGCGGAGTCTGCAAAAAGCTGGGGCGCAAGAATAGCAATCTAAATTCTTCATCTAAAATATTTTCAGAAATATCTTGACAAATCATTAAATGAAGGCTTTCACCTTAAATATCAAGGAAGTTTAAAAAAGCAAATCTAGGACGAAGAAATAAAGAAAGCAAAACTCCGTCGTAGCTGTTGTGAACTTGCTACGGCGGAGAAAGAAAAATTAAAACGCCAAAAGGGAGCAGACCAAATGCTTGCGTCACAAGGATAGAAAGAAAGCAAAAATGAAGAAGTAAATTTACCTTTTACTTTTTACCTTGTACATTTTACCTTTTACCTGCTCTCCCCCTTGGCGTTTCCTACTGTGCTAGATGTGCAAAATATATAGTTTTTAATTAAACGGAAAAGTATTCTAAGGATCATTTTTTATGTATTATCCTAAAGGCTAAATACAAACAAGTTACCAAAAAAGCTTGATGTACAATCATTTGGGCGATCGCTACAGAAATTCAAATAAAAATAAATAAAAAATTAAATTTAGTGGAATCACTGTAGTGAATCCTCTGTCACCATAAACTCAAGCATTGACTCATGACTTGACCGAGCATAAATGCCCAATGATTATAAAATTTGCAGAACAACTAGTGTCATATCATCAGTGTTTTGTTTATCAGCACCGATGAATTGCTGAACTTGGTCAAATAGGTAATCCACAATCTCCTCTGGCCCATTGCAGTATTTACAAGCCGTATTGAAGCCAGCAACAAAATTGTCTTCATCGAAGCGATCGCCACCAGCAGCAGCGGCATCGGTTAAGCCATCTGTATAGTAGATAATTGTATCCCCAGGCTCTAACTGTGCCTGGGCATCTTCATATTGGCTGTTAGCATCCAAACCGATTAACATTCCCAAAGTATCTAAACGGCTGACAGTTTTTGTCGCTGCGTGCCACCATAAGGGAGGATTGTGTGCCGCATTGCTATAAGACAGAATTCGGCTGTAAGGGTTATATTCTGAGTAAAATAGCGTTACAAAGCGGTGGGAATTTTCCAAATCCGCATACATAACTCTATTTAAGTTTTGTAGAATTCCGGCTGGGGAATTACCATGTAGCACTTCTCCCCGTAGCATTCCCCGCATCATCGTCATAATCAGCCCAGCGGGGACACCTTTGCCCATGACATCTCCAATAACCAAACCCCAGCGACTAGTTTCGCTGCCACCTTTGAGCTTGGGCTGAATCTTATTATGATTGGTAGCAATAAAGTCGTAATAGTCTCCACCGACGCGATTGGCAGGTTTACACCGTGCAGCCAGGACTGCACCAGGAATTGTGGGGCATTGACGTGGTAGAAGTCGCCGTTGGATTTCTGCGCCAATTTCTAGTTCTTGGTCTAGGCGTTCTTTTTTTCTTAGTTCTACAGCTAGTTCATCGTTTTCGATCGCTACTGCTGTTTGGTCTGCCACTAACCTAACTAACTTTTGCCTGGTTTCTGTCCAACTATATTCTGGATCGCGGCTCAAGACATATAGCCATCCCCGTTCTGTATGCTTTACCAGAATCGCCGTACCAAAGATTTGCACATCTGGCCCTAAATAGCGATGCATCTGGTCATCCAAAATCCCCGTGGCATTGGCTAGGGGAGCAGTATTGGGCAAAAGCGTGATTTGACTACTGGCTATTTCTAGCGCTTTGCGGATATTCTTGCGCTGGCCACTATCTTGCCAGTGTAACTGTTCTAACCTGACTTGACCATTAGGTTTGTAGAGAAACAGGGCACTACCGTCTGCATCTGTCACTCTTGTTGCCATCAGCGGAATCAGTTCCAAAAACTGATTCAAATTATTGAAACTTCTCAGGGCAAATCCTAAAGAACTTAGCAAATCTTGAATTTTGTTCTGTTCCCGGTGCAACCTTGCCACGAGTTCTTTGAGTGCCACGACTGGTGTGACATCCGTCGCGGCACTACTATTATTATCAGTGGGTTGAGAGGGCAGTTGAGACACAGGCACGGGTATTATTGCACTTTATATTGGCAGATTTTAGATGATTTATAAATCTTTTGGCTTTGGCATTGCTAAACCATATTTAGGCAAGACTTGCCATTTTAGCAAGAGTATAAAGACGTAACAGGCAAATTTTATAAGTATTTTATTTGCTTATTGTATTTCTGATGGAATATTAGTAATTTCAAATCATGTATTTTTAGTCCAAATTCTACCCGTAAAAATTACTAGTTTTGCTGATATATCAGAAAGCTTTTCATTTTTTCATAACTTAATTACCAAAGCATATCTCTAAAGTCATAAAAATACTTTATTCAAAGAATAATTTATAACGCTCTCAGAGGGACGTTTTTGGGCAGAAGCAACTAGGAGACTAGAAGTTTTTTGAGTAAAAACCTCTATAAGCGCTCAAATCGAGCTTGATTTGCTCAAAAACAGAATTACACTCGTTTCCACACCTGAGAATATGTAAATAAGTTTTCAAATACTTAATTTGTATACCATAATCGCTGGGATAATCGCCAAAATTGAGCTTTTCCATTTTTAATTTCTCGTTTTGCGAATTTTGAGTTGCTGAAGGTGCAAAACTTAAACCCATCAAAACAAGATAAAAGTGAAGTGACTCTATCTTTTTAGTCAGATGTAACAGAGTTAAACCATTCGCCTGTAATTTATTTTAGGGGTGAGTCATTTGGTAAGTGTAAGATATGAATAAAAGAGATGACACTAAAAATAGAAGAAATATCTTCTAAGAACTTTAAGTCAAAAGTCAGAAAGAGTGTTTTCATTTAACCATCAGAATTCCAACCTCTCGATAGACGTTGCACGAGTAAGTCACCATAGCCAACACCAAACACCTATGGAGAAATAAACCTCCAGCAGCGCTGAAATCACCCGCGCTGGTTCCCCAACGCACTGCTCACCATTGGCACTGCTGTCTATCCCACAATAGAGTTGTATTTGTGGGGGTGAGCGTCTCGATTCCCTTTTCAATTGCTGCAAGATGAAAGTCTAGGGGATTATGTCGCAACTAAATACCGTGCTGCTACATTTAAAAAGCCCATTTCAGACTTCAAAAAGGGCATTAGCTAGAAATTTTAGCAAAAGTCACCTATTTATTGTGACAAATTCATAATTTTAGGACTTGAGCTGCTTCTAGTTAGTTCAAGTGATAATACCAGATCAGTCATCCCTAAATTTATGAGTTTTAGGACTTACGCAAAAATAGCTAAAAAGCTTAATTTATCGAACCTCCTTCTCTGTCAGAGGCTGACGCCAACGCGCAGTGTCTCCCAGAGAAGAATAATACAGTATTGCGTAAGTCCTAAGTTTGGTAAGAAAAATTTTTCACTCGAAATTTTTCAACTAACCACTCAAGAGAGCTTCGACAAACTCATAGCTCGAAAAGGGGCGTAGGTCTTCAATTCCTTCGCCAGCTCCAATAAAGCGAATGGGTAAACCTAGTTGCTGCACAACGGCAAGGGCAACGCCGCCTTTGGCTGTACCATCTAGCTTGGTTAAAACAACACCACTGAGTTGGGCAGCTTGGGAAAAAACTTCGGCTTGCCGCAGCCCATTTTGGCCTAAAGTGGCATCTAGAACCAAAAGAGATTCTACTTTGGCATCTGGGGCTTTTTTGTCGATAATTCGCCGAATTTTACCGAGTTCGTCCATTAAATTTTTCTTGTTTTGCAGTCGCCCAGCTGTATCTACGAGAAGTAATTCGGTTTGACGCGCTTGGGCGGCTGCGATCGCATCAAATACAACTGCTGCCGGATCTGTATTCTTTCCCGGATTGGCAATTACATCCACACCACTTCTACTACCCCAAACCTTCACCTGTTCCACGGCGGCGGCGCGAAAGGTGTCTGCTGCGCCAATTAAGCATTTATAGCCAGATTTTTGTCCCAGGTGGGCAATTTTGCCGATGGTGGTGGTTTTACCGGCACCATTTACCCCAGTGATTAACCAAATATTTAAGGTTTCTTTTTCTGGGGTAAAGGTAGTCTTGTGGGAGGTTTTGCTCGGTGCATCCAGCATATCCCGAAGGATTTTTTTCAGGAAAGCGATCGCTTCTTCAGGTGCAGTAACTTCTTCTCGCAGTTTTGTCTGTAAGGCATTGATAATAAAGTCTGTCGCCTCTACACCAACATCAGCTTGTAAAAGCAATGCCTCAATTTCCGTCACAGCAGCTTGGTTAAGCGGCCCTTGACCAACGATCGCCTTCAGTTGATTGAGAATACTACGGCGAGTTTTGTCTAATCCTTGCCGGAGCTTTTTCAGCCAGGTAATTTCTTCAATAGAAACGTCTTCTGCACTTCTACCTTGAGCTGCTAGAACTTTCGCTGACCAAACAAACCCATCATCAAATAGCAATCCGGGAATTTCCTCTCCTGTTTCTGAGGTTGTCGCTACTGGCTGTACTACCTCCGGTTCTGGAACTTCAATGGCGGTGGCTATTAGTTGTTCTAGCTTGGTTTGCCGTTCTGCTGCCGCTCGTTCTAAAAAGGATAAGTTAGCTGGTGCTGTTGGCTGTGTTGCCTCTGGCGTAGCTAGTAGTTCAGTGGGTGTTGGTTCAACTTCACTTGCCGTGAGTTCTGGGCTAGAAACATCTGGCTGTTCAACAATTGCTGCCACTGAGGAATCTTCTGTAATTTCTTCCTCACTAGCAGCTTGTATAACTTCTGGCTGTGCTGTTTCTACGGTTGTACTAGCAGGTTCTTCAGTTGCTTCTGGTTCAGCTATTGCCGCAATTACCGTTTCTGCGGTTTCAGGTTGTATTGATGGTGATAAGGTATCTGCTGAATCAGGTGGGGTTTCTACTACCTCAACTTGCTGTTTTTGCTGAATATTTTTGTAGGCAGCTTTAGCAAATGCCAATAAGTCTGCCGTTGTGTCTGGTGCAGTTTCAGCAGTTGGTGTTGAGGTGTCGGCTGGCTCTGGTTGGGGTTCTTGTACAGGAGGAGTTTCTTCCTGTTTCTTATCAGAGGGAGTATTAGAGGAATCGTTATGTTGACGACGGAACCAATTAAAAACCATTGCAGCAGTATTGTTTATATGAATTATGAGTTATGAATTATGAGTTTAATTTAACTTTGCACTTTTTCTTGGGGTGAAAACTTCCGAGTTATCCTCACCTTTCAACGCCAGTTTGAGGAGAATCGTGACAATAGACGGCTCCTTGCGTTCGCGCAGCGTCTCACTTTGAGTGAAGTTCCGCTTGGAGGAAGCCGCAGAAGCGGCTACAGACTTTTCTCCACGACAGTATAAAAATTATGAATTCCGCAGCGGTACTACGCAGTTTTTTTCTGCTCAGTGACTCGGCGCAAAACACCGTTAATAAACCGATGACCATCGTCTCCACTGTAGCGTTTGGCTAGCTCCACAGCTTCGTTGATGGCGATACTGTCTGGTACTCCTAAGAACTTCATTTCTGCCACGGCAATTTGCAAGATATCGCGGTCAATTTGCGCGAGGCGAGTTACTTGCCAATCTACTAAGGCAGCAGAAATGAGTTCTTCTATAATGTGTCGATTTTCATTGACGGTAATCACAAGCTCTTTAGCGTAATTCCGAACTCCCTTATCCTGATTAGCTAACTGAATCAATACTGGGAAATCAACAGCTGTACCCAACTGATTGATTGCTGTCTGGGTGCAGGCGATCGCTTCTTGAAGCATTGTTCTGGCAGTATTGAGGTCGGAGGCCCGAGTTTGGCTACTTAAGAGGCGATCGTTACTGCGTTGCAGTTCACCTGCGGCATTATCAAGGGTATCTTGAACTTCTGAGGTCAGAGTGCGTACTGCACCTAGTACCAACTTGGATACTAGTTGGTCGTCTTCCAATTTATCTAATTTCTTTGGGTTGACTGGCAATTGGCTAAGGCTTAAAAGCGCCAATTCACGAGCAATTTGCTGGGGTTTACGAGGTTGCATAAAACTGAGGGGTGATTGTGCGAGAACTGAATTTACTAGGCAAGACAAACTTATAAGCCTATCAATTTTGGCACAGTTAAACAACAACATTACGCATTTGCTTGTGACTATGCCAGATTGATTCCAGAGAGGCAGAGGGTGGGAGGTGTGGGAGGTGTGGGAGGTGTGGGAAGTGTGGGAGGTGTGGGAGGATGGGGAAGAAGTCTTACCCCCCACACTCCCCACACTCCCCACACCCCTCTGCCTACACTATGCGTGAGAAATCCGGGTGTGAGCCACTATTCTTTATTGAACCTCCTGCCTCCTGCCTCCTGCCTCCTGCCTCCTCCCTTCTTCACGTTTCTTCAACGGGAATAACCTGCTGCTCGATCTCTTTGTGTTTCACTTCCAATGTGGACTCGTTGGAAAAAACCAAAGGCGTATTGGGGGCGACAATGCCACCTGATACAACTATTTTAAAGGCGTCTTCAATCGACATGGAAAGGTTCACCACCTCGTCTTCAGGAACGACTGCGTACCATCCGGTAGTCGGATTTGGCGTGGTGGGGATAAAAACACTTAGCACGGGGCGAGACATCTGGGCTTGGATATCACTGCTGATTGCACCAGTAACAAAAGCGATCGCCCAAATTCCTCGGCGAGGATACTCTACCAAAATTACTCGGCGAAACTTGCCATTAGAATCTTTCAGTATTGTTTCTAAAAGCTGTTTAAGAGTTTTGTATACCTGCCCTGCTAAAGGAATTGCTTGTAATAATCGCTCACCGAAATCTAACAACCACCGCCCAGCTATATTCCGAGCCATCAAGCCCATTAGCAATATACTTAGTAACGGTACAGCCAAACCTACAAATAAATTAAGTATATTTACTAAAACTGGGTTTAACCCATCAAAGGGATTCAATTGTTTAGGAATTTGGGTGAGGAAGTTGATTACCCAAGTCGCAATGGTAATTGTTAGCCAGATAGTGGTTGCTAGGGGAATTATTACCAACAAACCAGCAATTAGGTCGTTTTTTAAGTCCTGTTTTAGGCGATCGATTACCAAGCCCGATTCTCCTGTTTTAAGCTAGAGGAACTTTTGTTATTCGTATCCATACCAGCAGATTCGTCAAGTTCCGAAGGCTTTAACTTTGGCAGATTCTGCCGCAAGTAACTGTCTAAAACGCTAGCAAGTTTCCTGCTGCTGGAAATCAGCTATTTTCCTATAAGCATACACATAGACATTAACCAATCCGATGGCGACTGGTTATTCTTAGAGGATGTTACTTTTATTTATAAGACTTGTAAATAATTGTTGCAAGTTCTTGGCTATTATTAATCTAGCGCGCTTAATCAAAAGCTGCTCATGATTGTGAAAGTACTACAGGGTAAACTAATAAATTATTTTATCTGGTCAGTCACTCACTTTTGAGCAGGAGCGGCTTTTATGAAAATATTCTGTTAAGAGTAGTAATTTGTTAGGGATTATCCAAGAAATAAATTATCTATCTTGTAGGGTGAGTATCCTGCCCGCCCTGAATATAGAAGCGATGGAGATACCCTTCCTGCTAGAGAATTTGGGATGTTTTTTATTTGGAAGTCTGTTTTATCGAGTCTTAAATTATAAAAAACAAGATCCCCGACAACTTTTACGAAGTCAGGGATCTGTATATCACATCTGGGCGCCCTATAATTTTGCGATCGCTATCCGGGAAATCCTTCTAATCTCCAGGTCTTTTCACGCTGCATCAACCTGTGTAGTTTCAGAATCCGCGCCCTGCAACTGTTGCGTACTCTCTTGTACCAAAATCGCTGTTGCATCTAAATTAGGTTTTGGTAGATACTTCATTTCCCAGACTTTGAGCAAAATCAGGTATTCGTAGAATGCTTGCAATGTACACCAAGCGACTCCAGCGCGTCCATCTAAACATCCGCCTAAGATAAAATACATATATATAAACCGTAGCAACGGTCTGGCGGGCAAACGTAAAGACAAATCTTTCAGGGCACGCCGTCTTTCGACTTCCGATTTGCCAAAGAATAAATCTTGCCAGTTAACCTTTCCTTGTTCTAGCTGATACAAGGTTTCTTGAGCTTCATCCGTAGAATAACGGTTGTGCTTGTCAATCCAGCGGCTCAAACCTTTGCTACAAGTGTAGTGTGGGTATGTTTCTTTTAAAAAGCTAGTTGCACCCTCACAAACTTCTCGCTCAGTATGACCGTAGTCTGTAAACCACACTTTTCCGTGGCGGAAGAGTCGCATTTGGTAACGCGGATACTGTGTGCTGTAGCGAATCCAACGATTCATGAACATGACGCGTTCAGCCACGTAGTAACCGATGTAGTCTGGATTCTGACTTGCCTTTTCGCATTCCGCAAACAGTTCTGGGGTCATACGCTCGTCAGCTTCGAGGATATAAACCCATTGATGCTTCGGGGGGATAGACTCTAACATCCAAGTGCGTTGGCGTCCGTGGCTTTCAAAAGCGTGTTGGACGACGCGGATGGGATAGCGACTGGCGATTTCCACAGTGCGATCGCTACTGCATGAATCCACAACAATGATGTCATCTGATAACATCGCCGATTCGATACAAGCAGCAATATCTAGTTCTTCGTTATATGTCAGTATGTAAATTGAGAACATTACTCAAGTTTTATAGCGATTTTACTCAGTGATAATTGCTTTGTTATTGTTATTAGCTCTTAGGCGCATGGCAGTATCAGCCGTCAATAATTTTTGGATACGTCCTACTGCCATGCCAATAGTGGATTAGCGTGCGGCAGTTCTAGGTTTACCACCTTGTACAGCACCACTACCTCTTAGGCTTGTCCAGCCGATGATAATGTAACCAATAGACAATAGCAAACTGCTAATACCAATCCGCAGCCCAGACTTCCAAGCAGTATCTTTAGCTTGTTGCAGTGCTTCATCTCGGCGCTGGCGAACTTGGCTCAGTTGTTGAGTTTGCAGCGTTTGAATATCTGTTTGCTGTTCGATAGCTTTGTCAAGTACTTGGGGATTTGTTTTAGCCTTCTTCAGTAACTCTTTTATATTTGCGGGAATTTGAGGGCTTTCAATTGCTTGCTTATATTTTTGGTCATCTTTGAGGATTTCACTAAACTGAGCTTTGGTTTGGTTTCGCAGCTGGTCTAGTTGCGCTTTTCCTTGATCGGTATTCAGTTGTGCTTGCAATTGCGATAATCGAGTGTTTAGTTGAGTTTCTGCCTGATCTGCTTCTTGGGTGATTCGGTTGAGTGTTTGAGTCTTGGCTTGATTGACGTTATTTAAGTGCAGGGGAAAAATCAGCAAGAACATCAACCCTAAAATACTGGAGATAATCGCGGCAGGAAATCTTAAATCGATACCTTGGGGGCGATCGCTTGCTGGATCGGCATTCTCAATCCAATAGGCAGCAAATAGAAGCCCCAAACCGACTAGAGGAACAATTCCTCGATCGACAAGCGCTGTTGCCAAATTGATTTGCCATACCCGATCGGTGGGTTGAAAGGGTAACAACAGAATCAAAAAGTCAACGAAAAAGGACAAAATGCAGATTATTCCAACTACCTTAAGTGTGAGAGCAGTAGTCACGGAAGTAAAACGGTTAACCATAGTTTTTCAAACTGGTGGAGAATACGAGTGATTTTCATATTTCAAGCTACTTGAATATTGTGCCCATGACTATGACTATTGTGTAAAAACACAAAGCAGACTCAATATTGGTAAAGGCTATCTGCCTCTTGGTTTTTAACTAGGCCACAGTAACATTTGTTATCTCCAGTGTCTTCAGGAAATTCCTGGTATTTTAAGATACGAATTTGATACTGAGCTAGAAGAACAAACTCATTAATTACCCAATCACCCTGATTGCAGTTCTCAATCGGTCGTAATACAGACCTTTTGTAAGGGTTCACAGATGTGCATCGGTGTCAACTTAAATCGAAACCTTTGCAATGACGTTGTATCGACTTATCGTCCGATTTGAGCAAGGAAGCAATTATTACCGAGAGTAAATGCTACTAGAAGTGATTGAGTTTATACTTGTCCGGGATTTTTACGAATATCTCGCTTGTTATAGTTAGAATAGTTTTCTTTTGCATAAAGTAGAAAGCTACGGGTTTTGAGGCAGGAGGTAGAAACTCTTTATATCTGATGCGTGAGTCCTGCATTTTTTACCTCAGTTACTTGAAACTCCTGTATTTATACTCTTTTTCGCTAATTCCTAAAAAAATGGGCAAATCAGAAATAATAACTAACAATCAGGTATGAACTTTACTAGAATCAGTTCGTCGATGATTTTTGTTAGCAAAAAGAGTGAATTTAAAGGAGTTAGACTCTGAAAGGCTTTGAATTCAAAGGTGTTGAAAAACTTATTGGCCCAATAGCCGCGCTTCTCGGCTTTGTGTATTTGTTGCAATGGTATATTGGAGACTTGCGATCGCCTTCCGATCCCATCTTTGAAAATAAACAGCCGCCTTTGGTGATGAAACAGGGCGACCCTTATATCCGCGCTTTAATGCGAACCATCTCGGCAAGTGAGGCTAGTGGAAACCGTCCCTATTCGCTGTTATACGGTGGACAGCAAGTCAACGACCTTAGCCGACATCCTGAGATATGCGTCACAATTATCACAGGCCCTAACACAGGTAATTGTTCTACCGCTGCTGGCAGATATCAAATTATCAACATTACTTGGTATCGTTTAGCCCCTCGTTATCACCCAAAGCCGATGCAGATGATGTTTTGGACTGCTTATAGTTTTGAAGCAGAATATCAAGATATAGTAGTTTACCGTTGGTTAAATGATTCTAAAGTTTGGGGAACTGATATTTCTCAACAGTTGCGTCAGGGAAAGTTAAATGATGTTTTGCGGCGGCTCTCTCCCACTTGGACAAGTTTGGGATATGGCATAGAAACTAATTCTGTTAGTAACTCTTTGCCCAAGGTTTATCAGAAAATGTTACAAGAAGAATTAACCGCAGCTAAACAACCAACAGCCCCGAATTTGCCACCATCCCCAACTCCTTCTAGCAAGGCAGTAAAGAAGTAGTGAGGTTATCCTAATTAATTTTTTTTAATTTGCTGCGGACAAAAAACTTTTGATATTTTCCACAAACGCGAAGGTATTTTCAAAGTGGATATTATGCCCAGCATTACTAATTATTTTTATGTGAGCAAATTCACATATTTTAGCCATTTCTGTATTAATAGATATAAATTTTTGATCGTATTCACCGACTAGTAAAAGCATGGGAATTGTATTTAATTGTAGCTTTTCCCATAAAGAAGGTTGACATCCAGTACCCATAAAGCGCAGCGATTTATCTAATTCCTGTGGATTGTTCTGCAACCGACTTTCAACCATGCGATCGTATTCTGGATGATTTTTTATATAACCAAAAATCGGTTGATTATACCAATTTGATAAAAAAGCGGCAAAATCGCTTTTTTCAATAATTCTTGTTAATTTTCTACCTATTTGTGTATCGATTTTAATCCGTTCTAATCGTTCTGCTGCTGTTGGTAAACCTGGGGAAGCTGACTCAAGCACAACTTTATGAAAACGTTCTGGAAAATGCAGGGCTAGGTATAAAGCCAATCTTCCACCCATTGAATAACCAACTAAAAAGCATTTGGCAATTTTTAACTCATCTAGTAAGTTGATTAAAGGATGAGCAGTATTTGCCATTGTATAGTATTCGTCCTCACCTAAAACTTGAGTTTTGCCATGTCCGGGGAGATCAAGTGTTAAATAGGAAAATTCATTAAATAGTAATTTTATGGCTTCATCAAATTCATCCATGTTACCCATGAAGCCATGCAAAAAAAGAATTAGTGGTTTATCTAGAGTGCCAATTAAAGAATAATGAAATTGATAATTTTTTAGAATCATAGTCTAGGTAAAAATCATCATTGCACAGCATATTATCTGATGTAATAAGTTTTTCCCTCGTTGCCTATTAGAAAAAGTGAACAAAGGAAAGTCTATAAAAATAGCTTATCTACCAGTTGGCAATATGATGTCGCTGGAGTGAATTTCAGGATACACTATTGAATTTTGATATATCGCTGGTAGTGCATCACTAATTTTGCGAATGCATTTTAGATTATTTTTCTCATTCTTAAGGTAAAAATCGATCTAAAGCAGCCTTTAACTGTTTTATTTCAACGTCAATATTACCCTCTTGTGCGGCTCTACCAATACACTCAGTTAAATGTTCATCCAAAACAATTCGCGCGACTCGATCCAATGCGCCCCGCACTGCGGCAATTTGCAGTAGAACATCAGGACAAGGGGTACTTTGCTGCACCATTGCCTTAATACCACGAACATGTCCCTCTATACGCGATAATCGATTGACAATTCGCCGTAAAGACTCTTCGCTATGGATATGAGGATGAGTCAACTCTCCAGTTCCATGAGTACCATCTGTATGCTCGTGGTCTGTATCGTGATAGTGGGAATGTTCTACTTGCTGGGATGTTGGCAAGGATTCCTTACCTAATCGGTTTGATCCATTCATGGGCTATCAAAAGGCTTGTATTACTAAGATCCTAGTTTAGTACTCGACCAACCCAAAATTTCTGGGTGAAGGTGGGCCCCATTCACCTAACTTTACTGCTGACGATTGGCTTTTTCTTGAGGAATAATCTCCGTTACTACCCTACCGCTAGAACTGCCACCTTTGACAACAATATTTTCTGTTTGCAGATTACCAACTGCTGTTTCACCCACAAAATTTAATGGTGGGTCAATTTGTCGGTAAACAACATTTCCCTGAGCTTCAACTAACTTATTGTCTAAATACCAAGTTAGTGTATTGGATCTTAGAGACTGGCGACGCTGACCAATAGCATTGACGTTACCTTTTAAATAAACGGTTTTTTGCGGTATTTTCATTTCACCTTGATTGGCTGTCACTGTGACATTTTCAGCACGATGGAACATTCGTGTGGGCGAGTTTGTAGTGACAGTTTCTGTATTCATGTTCCAGGTCATAGAATTACTAGATATTTGCATTGGTGGGTCTAGTAATTCTAGTTGAGCATTTTTTTGGACAGTGGCAATTTTTGTTTTTAAGTTGACTTCGGCAGAATTTCCCTTACCGCGATCGCTAATTTTATTATCTTTGTAGCGGTCGATTTCTAGGGGGCGATCGCCAATCAGTTTTTCTTCTTTAATATTCCAAATTAAATGTTCAGTTCTCACTTGCATCTGGGGATCGATAGAATTTGCTACCACTCCTCCAGAAAATTCCATCCGCTGTTCACGGGTTTTTACTCGCACTTCCTGCGCTACTGCTTGTAGTTTTTTATGGGTGCCGTTAATCTTGTTACGAACAATCAACAAATCTTCTTTGGGGCGCCATTCTAATTCATTACCTTGCAACACAATCCCATTACTAGGATCTGTAGCAAATATCTTACCTTTTAGAAACAACTGCTTACCATCTTGTTCAATGTCTGCTACATCTGCCTTGATTTGGTAAACAATTTTTCCATCTTGATATAGTTCACCATAAGGACTTTCAGCCTGACCAATTTGTTTTTCTTTGGTGTATTTTGCGGTTTTAGCCCTGACTTTCCAAATTGGTCTTCCCACTTCATCTGCTTGTTCTAAAGTGACATCAAAGAAAGTCAAATTGCTATCTTTGTTAGATGAATCCGCAGTATTTTGTTGGGAAGCTGGGGGGGATTTGCCCCCGCAGCCAACTAAACCAAATACCAAGAAAAAAGTCAAAGGTAAAATAAGAAAGGAGGGAGTGGAGGAGAAATCTTGCATTTTTCTCTTTCCCCATCTCCCTCTTTTATGAAATTGATACGCCATTATTCTTGGATTTCTAGGTGTCCATCACTAGTTCTGGGGTCTTCCAAAAAACCGATACCAGATAACGGCCGGTATGGATAGCTTTGACGAGGGGTTTTTTGAATATCTTCTTTGATCGCTTCTAAATCAATGTAGCGATCGCTTACATTAATTAAGCTGTCGCTGGTCATGGAACGCAAGCTCACAACTTCTACCCGCACGCCACGATAGCTGACCGAATTGACCGCATAAGCTAAATCTCCATCACCGCTAACTAAAACTGCGGTATCATAAGAATCTACTAACGCCATCATGTCTACTGCTATTTCTACATCCAGGTTAGCTTTTTTAGAGCCATCTGGTAGCTGGACTAAATCCTTAGCAATGACTCGATAGCCATTGCGACGCATCCACAGCAGAAACCCCTGTTGCTTCTCGTTTGTCCGATCTACGCCAGTGTAGAAAAAAGAACGCAGTAATCTAGAACCTCCTGTTAATCGACATAATAGCTTCGTGTAATCTATTTCAATACCTAGTTGCAGTGCAGCGTAAAATAAATTTGAGCCATCAATAAATATGGCGACCCTACCCCGATTCTCCAAAACCTGTTCTGGCGTAAAGATTGAATCATTTTCCAAATTATTCAACATCATTCTGATACCTCAATTTTTATCCCTGTTATTTTTGATACAAATTACCAACTTTTAGATGCTAGTCACAGCGGCTTATGATAATGTTCTGCGGCTAATTTAAATTGAGCCACGATAAATTTTGTGAGAAAATAAGAAATTGAACAAAATCAGAGTTTGATAAGGACTAATCGTTTTTCGGGGGTTCTATTCGCTTAAAAATCGGTTGGGGTGTACCCAACTGTTGTTTGCTCGATAGTAGTCCCCATGTAGCATGGATGGCAAAAGGAGCAGTTACTGAACTTTGTATTCGATCGTTAAAATTTATTCTGAAGCCTAGCTGCTGATAAATATCGCTACTAATGTTCGGAATAATTGGGGATAGCAGATAAGCTGCTAGTCTAACTGATTCTAGAACTGCGTAGAGAACCTTTTCCACCGACTCCTGCTGTCCCTGTTTATATAATGACCAAGGAGCCTGTTCATCAATAAACTTATTACTGGCTTGTGCCAGTGAAAGTATGGCCACGCAGGCTTGACTGAAAGCTAGCTCTTGGTATGCTTGTTTTACTTGTTCCCCTAGACGTAAACCAATTGCTTTCAAAGGATTTTCGTCAGGAATCCCTTCATTGCCGATTGATGGGACATTATTCTCAGCACAGTACTTTTTCACCATGCTCAAAGTGCGATTGAGCAAATTACCTAAATCATTTGCCAAATCTGCATTCAGAACATTAATGAACCTAACTTCATTAAAATCTCCATCCTTACCAAATTCGATTTCCTTAAGGAAGTAATAACGAACGGCATCACTACCATAGCTCTTAACTAATGCCACAGGATCAAGGGTGTTACCCAGACTTTTGCCCATCTTCTGCCCGTCTTTAGTCAAAAAGCCATGTCCAAATACTCTCTCTGGCAAGGGTAAGCCTGCTGACAACAGCATTGCTGGCCAGTAAACTGCATGGAAGCGCAGAATATCTTTACCAATTAGGTGCAAATTAATCGGCCACCATGTTTCTAACGCATTTGCTAAAGTCGGTTCTGCATCTGGTTCTAGTAATGCTGTGACATAACCTAGCAGCGCATCAAACCAGACATAGAGAGTGTGCTTGGGATCAACTGGTACGGGAAAACCCCAATCTAAATTCACTCGTGAAATGGAAAAGTCTTGCAGTCCTTGATTGACAAAGCTGAGGACTTCGTTGCGCCGACTTTCTGGTTGAATAAAATCCGGTTTAGATTGATAAAATTCTGTCAGCTTAGTTTGATATTTGGATAAGCGGAAAAAATAGTTTTGTTCGTCTCGCCACTCCACTTCTTTGTTAGTATGAATTGGGCAACGGTGTCCTTCTAACAGATCCCGTTCTTCTTTGAATTCTTCGCAAGATACGCAGTACCAGCCTTGTTGTTGTCCTTGGTAAATATCACCAGATTCCCAGACTCGCTCAAAGAATTCTTTGACGATCGCTTGATGACGAGGCGCAGTAGTCCGACTAAAGCGATCGTATTGAATGTCTAATAATTGCCATAAACTCACGAAACTAGGGACAATTTCATCACAAAATTCTTGTGGCGCTTTGCCTAAATTTTCTGCCGATCGCTGAATTTTTTGCCCATGTTCATCTGTACCTGTAATTAGTAATACTTGATGTCCCAGTAATCTCTGAAATCGCGCCACTACATCGGCTGCGATCGTCGTGTAAGCACTGCCTATATGGGGGACATCGTTTACATAATATAGGGGTGTGGTCAGTGCAAATGTCAATTCTTTTTTATTCACTAGATTCATGCAAAATAAAAATTAACTTATTAAAAGGTTTTATCTCTTAGCTTTCAGCGGCAAAACCACGCAATTATACAATATTATTCCTATTTTTTCCAATAACATCTTCATACTAGCAAATTTATCAAGTCCAGAATTGTTTTTTAATATGCATCAATTAAACTCATTTTTACCTAAAAAATGGAAATTAACTAATCATAATTTTTTTGAATAGTTTCTATTAGATATTATTGTGATTGAGAATACATAATCGGGAATACAGAAAATTTAGTTGCTTTTGGAGATTAGATATTTCTATCTTAAGACGGTCATGGCATTAGTAAAGAAATGTAAAAATTAAATTAAGACAAATTGCCATATTTACCGGAAAATATATTGATTAGGTATGAGTGGAAATAGCCCCCTAGAGATTTCTCGCGCTTTGGTGGCGGCATTCTCAACGCAAATGTTCCGCTATTACGAAGACCGCATTCCCCAGGATGCGAGCGTCTTGGTAGTCAGCAATCATCGTAGCTTTATGGATGCACTGATTTTAATGGCGGCGTTATCGAGTCCGATTCGCTTTGCTTGCCATCACTACATGGGACAAGTTCCAGTCATGCGAGAGATTGTCACCGGTCAATTGGGGTGTTTTCCTTTGGAAGAAACTCAAAACCGCCTGCAAAGCTTTTTTTTGCAGTCGCAGGTGCTATTGCAGTCCAAGCAGATGGTGGGAGTATTTCCAGAAGGGACTGAACCAATGGTGAAATTTACTCAGCCAAACCAGGTGGGTGAGTTTCATCGGGGATTTGCCCATTTGGCTTTGCGGGCGAATGTGCAGGATTTAGCTATTTTGCCGATCGCGATCGCTTCCTTAGAAGAAATAAACACCAATGGCTTCCCATTAAGACTTTTAAGTGTATTCGACCCTTCAGAACCTTTATTTAATCAAAGTGGTTGGCATCCCTTGGTAATTTATCGTCGAGTTGCGGTGTTAATCGGTCGTCCTTATTGGATTACGCCCCAACATCATAAAAAATATCATGGCAAACAAGCCAGAACTGTTGTGGCTGAACTGACACAACACTGTCAGGATGAAATTAGCAATTTACTGCTTCAAGGTTGCTATTAAAGCTATTCGATTTGGACTTTCCTGGGGAACGCTACGCGTAGCTTGCTTCCCCGCAGGGGTACGGCTCCGCTCAGTCGAACAATTTTGGATTGTCTGCAAAACTTTGAGTAGCTTGTTCCGAGACTTTTTTGTTTTTGCTCAAAAGTACCGAAGCTAATAAAAGCAACAATTCGCAGTCCAAAAGTTTTATACCATTGACTAATGACTAATGACCAATACTTCGACTACGCTCAGTACAAGTGACCAATGACTATCACAGAAGTTGAGCTAAACCCTTGTTTTCTGACTCCTAAACGAGTACAGCCAGAGTATCCACTATTGGTATATTTGCCAGGAATGGATGGAACTGGTCAACTATTGCGATCGCAAACCGCAGGATTAGAAACTGGCTTTGATGTGCGCTCTTTGGCGCTCCCCCGGAAAGACCTTAACAGTTGGGATGCCCTAACTAAGAGTGTATTGGACTTGATCGACGCCGAATTAGAAAAAAGCTCTCAGAGGCCAGTTTACTTGTGTGGTGAGTCCTTTGGTGGTTGCTTGGCAATGAAAGTGGCAATCCAAGCACCCCATTTATTTAAGCGAATTATCCTAATTAACCCAGCTTCGTCCTTTCATCTTCGCCCTTGGTTAAGTTGGGCATCCCAGCTAACTTACTTAGTGCCATCAGGATTGTATGATGTTGGCGCACTAGGCTTGTTGCCATTTTTAGCATCTTTGTCACGCATTTCTCGCAGCGATCGCCACGATTTGCTGAAAACTATGCGTTCTGTCCCGGCAGAAACCGTTCTTTGGCGGTTGTCTTTACTGCGAGAGTTTAATATTGATGAGGAAAAGTTAGGTCGCTTAACTCAACCAGTTTTATTGATTGCTGGTGCTAGCGATCGCCTTTTGCCTTCTGTAAGCGAAGTGAACCGGATAGCGAACATCTTACCAAATAACAAGATTGTGGTGTTGCCCCATTGTGGACACGCTTGCTTGCTAGAGCAAGATACTAATCTCTATGAAATTCTTAAGGATAACGACTTTTTAGAAAGTAAAGCTGATATAGGTAGAGTTAAAAAGTAAAAAGTGTGATACACATAAATTCATGCGGATCGCAACCATTTTTTCTTTTGTTTTTTAACTTTTGCTTAGTTCGGTGAGAAGATAGGGAAAAGGACATCTAATATCTCATCACTTTCAAACAATACTTGCGTCCTCAAAAACCTTAACCATGTATTTTTGGAGACTCTCAAATGGTTGCTCTCAAAGACTTACTTGGACAAGAATTAGACAAATTGAATGAAGAACAACTCAAACAAGTTAGTGATTTTATTGCCTTCCTCAAATTCCGTAGCAAAAATATTAGCTGGCAAATAGATAAAAATCAAATAGCTGCTCTTTATACTGAATTTGCCCAGGAAGATCGTCAACTAGCTGAAGCAGGATTAGATGAATATGCAGAACTTCTTACACAAGAAGATTTAAGATGAGGGTTCAACGAGGTGAAGTATGGCTAGCCAATTTAGACCCTAGCAAGGGTTCTGAACAAGGAGGCACAAGACCAGTTATTATCTTTCAAGATAATATCGTCGCCGAATTATCTACCACTATCATCACCATTCCTTTAACAACAAATTTGCGTCGTGCGTCTTTGCCAACCTGTTTATTAATTCAAAGTAGTGAAGGTGGATTAGAACGGGATTCAGTTGCTCTTTGCCACCAATTGCGGGTAATTGATAAAACAAGATTGCAAACAAAAGTGGGCGTTCTGACTCCAGAAGTACTCACTATTTTAGAAGGTAAAGTGTTATTGACATTAGGTTATCAGTGGTAAAATCACAACCTCTGTCATCCATCTTATGTCTATAGTTAAAGCTCAGAATAATTCCTATTTGCTCTGACGAATTGTACTTATCGAGAGATGTCAAAGCCCCTCAAACTTCGCTACAACCAAAAGAGAGAGGCTTTACAAGATGGTGTCAAGCAATGGCAGACAAACCCCAAGAAATAGAGGTGAATAAATTAGTTAATTCACCCAGAGAGACTTCAGAAGTAGGAATTCAGGCTCAATCATCAATAGAAAATGAACCGTCTGTATTAGAGTCTTTTGTTAAAACTGTTGTTCAGACTGGCCAAGCAGTTTTAGATACAGCAGTAGGGGTGGGAGAAGCGACGGCAAAAGAAACACACAAGTTAATTGAGCAAACAACTCAAACCAGCGGTCAGTTTGTGAATCGCCTCAGCGAAAATTGGCTGATTAGAAAACTATCTGGAGTCTTAAATCTCAATTGGCTCATTAACGATAGTAACCTTGTTGATTTAGAACAAGCAGAAGCGGCGGTAAACAAGCTTAAGAAACAGTATCCAAATGAATCACCCAGCCAGCTTGCTCACCGAATCATGGTGGAAAAAGCAACTCAAGCAGCCACAGTTGGACTAGCTACTAGTTTTTTGCCAGGAATAGCAGTGGCATTATTGGCAATTGATTTAACAGCCACAACAAAATTGCAGTCAGAAATGCTTTATCAAATT
This sequence comes from Nostoc sp. 'Peltigera membranacea cyanobiont' 210A, assembly GCF_002246015.1. Taxonomy (GTDB): domain Bacteria; phylum Cyanobacteriota; class Cyanobacteriia; order Cyanobacteriales; family Nostocaceae; genus Nostoc. The sequence goes on along the minus strand of NZ_NOLJ01000002.1, from coordinate 649,429 downwards.
GCATCTGTCTACGGGCTAGATTTAAAAGATCCTGCCCGTAAAGGTGAAATTTTGGCAATTTTTGGGTTGGCTTTGGGTGGAGGGCGTTTGTTGAAAGCTGCGGGATTAGGCTTGCTGCGAAATGTGCCCTTGGCAGGTGCAGTTATTGGAGCTAGTTCAAATGCAACGATGATCTATTCATTGGGGTATGCTGCTTGTCGATTTTACGAAACCAAGCTGGATGAATCTACTTCTCTGGCATCGCCACAGACATTAGCAACATTAAAAGCTGAAAGTGAAAAGTATCTAGAAAGTGCGATCGCTCAAGAAGCCGTCATGGATCAAATCTTAGTTCACATGATTTTGGCTAGCCATCCAAATAAGACTTTGGAAGAAATTTTGCCAGAATTACAAGCTGTAAAACTCAGTCCTACCTCGTTGGATGCCATTGCCCAAAATATCAAATCACCTAAGTCTTTAGATATACTGCTCAATCAGCTGAATCGTGATTTTGCTATACCTTTGCTCGTTCAGTGTGAAAAAATTGCCCAGCTTGACAATAAGACTACACCACTTGAGCAAGAAATAATAGCAGCGATCGCCAACAAATTTGACATTGACACAAACAAAATTGGGGAATAGGCATTGGGCATGGGGCAAGAAGGAGGACGTAAAAGAATCTGACTTTTCACGGTATCTGGAAAACCTCTCTCTAAATCTCTCTCCTTGTAGGAGAGAGACTTTGAATATTCCCCCTTTCCGCGTCGGGAAGGGGGTTAGGGTGTTAGGTTTTTGGTGGACTTTTCCACATAATGTGAAAAGTCAGGTAAAAGAATGGAGATCATAGCTTTATTAACGAGTATCAAAGCCTCGTTAACGGAGTTCTGAGGTGGATTGACGAGGAGCAAAGACTCGTTAACGGAGTTCTAAAATGGATTGACGAGGAGCAAAGACTCATTAACGGAGTTCTGAGGTGGATTGACGAGGAGCAAAGACTCATTAACGGAGTTCTGAGGTGGATTAATGAGGATCAAAGACTCGTTAATGAGTGCTATTTATACCAATTGGCTAAATTATAGCTACTGACCCCTGCTTCCCCATATCCACTTGCCCTGAGCGAAGCCGAAGGGATACCCACTCCCCTCACCATGAAACAAGAATTTTGAGCAATACTGGTACAAGAAGGAATATTTACACAAAATCCCAAAATGACAATTCAACCTAGTGATAAGCCTTTACTAGAGTGGGCAGGCGATAGTTTGGCAATTGGATTATTTGAAGATGCAGTAGAGTTAACCGGAGAACTAGCTACTTTAGATCAAAACTTTTCTGGGGTTTTAAAAGAACTGATTGCTGAAGAAGAATTTAAAGGTAAAGCCAATAGCACTATTTTCACCCGTGTAAATGCTGGTAGCCCAGTGCGGAAATTGATTTTGGTAGGTTTAGGTAAACCAGATTCACTAAAACTAGATACTCTGCGCCGTGCTGCTGCGGCTGTAGCCAGGGTAGGAAAAAAGCAAAAAAGCAAAATTTTGGGTTTTAGTTTTCCATTGTGGAATAACGATCCAGCAGCCAGTGCCCAAGCGATCGCAGAAGGTGTGGAATTAGCACTTTACCAAGATATTCGCTTTAAATCAGAACCAGAAGATAAAGGTTCACAAATAGAAAGTGTAGATTTACTGGGTTTCGGTGGACAAGAAGCTGCCATCACCCGCGCCAATCAAATTGTTTCCGGGGTAAATTTGGCACGGCAATTAGTGGCAGCACCAGCCAACGCGGTAACACCACTTACTTTAGCGGAAACGGCTCAAGCGATCGCCAAGGAATACGGTTTACAACTAGAAATTCTGGAAAAAGAAGACTGTGAAAAGTTAGGCATGGGTGCATTTTTGGGAGTAGCCCAAGCTTCCGATTTGCCACCGAAATTTATTCACCTAACTTATAAGCCAGAAGGTACACCCAAAAAGAAATTAGCAATTATTGGTAAAGGTGTAACCTTCGATTCCGGTGGACTTAACATTAAAGGTGCTGGTAGCGGCATCGAAACCATGAAGATGGATATGGGGGGTGCAGCTGCTACCTTGGGGGCAGCAAAAGCAATTGCTCAAATTAAGCCAGATGTTGAAGTTCACTTCATCTCAGCAGCGGCTGAAAACATGATTAGCGGTCACGCCATGCACCCTGGAGACATTCTCACAGCATCAAACGGCAAAACAATCGAAGTGAACAACACCGACGCTGAAGGACGTTTGACCCTCGCAGATGCCTTGGTGTATGCCGACAAATTGGGATTAGATGCGATCGTTGATTTAGCTACCCTGACTGGTGCCAACGTCATTGCCTTGGGTGACGATATTGCTGGTTTGTACACTCCCGATGATGCTGTAGCTTCCCAAATCGAGAAAGCTGCCCAAACTTCAGGGGAAAAGATTTGGCGGATGCCAATGGAAGAAAAATATTTTGAAGGGTTAAAGTCTGGTATTGCGGACATGAAAAATACAGGGCCGCGTCCGGGTGGTGCAATTACTGCTGCCCTTTTCCTCAAGGAATTCGTTAAACAAACCCCTTGGGCGCACATAGATATTGCTGGCCCAGTGTGGACAGATAAAGAAAATGGTTACAACAGCGCAGGGGCAACTGGCTACGGCGTTCGGACGTTAGTTGATTGGGTGCTGGGTGCTGGGGACTAGGGACTGGGGACTGGGGACTGGGGAGATAAGGCAGCAATCAATTCAAAAATCAAAAATCAAAAACTTCTGCCTTGTGCCTCCTGCCTTCTCTTTCCCAATCCCCAATCCCCAATCCCCAATCCCCAAATTCGTGCTATCTTGAGCTTGCCAGCAAAAATTGTTGCAATAGTAACAGAATTAATTTGGCGGTCAGAAAATTAAGCTTTTTCGGGCTTTGCCATCTGGTAAAATTTGTAAGGTTTCTAGAAGCTGTGAGCAATGGGATCGACTCGCGTACGGATCGCAATTGACGCAATGGGAGGGGATCATGCACCCGGTGAAATCGTTGCTGGCGCATTGCGAGCAAGAGAAGAATTGGGTGTAGATATATTTTTGGTTGGCGATCCCCAACAAATAGAAGCTGCCTTGCCATCAAAAACAAGTTTAGGGCAGGTAGAGATCGTGACTGCTGAAGAAGCGATCGCGATGGATGAGGAGCCTTTAAATGCAGTTAGACGCAAACGCAAGGCTTCTATCAATGTGGCGATGGATTTGGTCAAGCAGCAAAAGGCAGATGCCGTATTTTCTGCTGGTCATTCTGGAGCCGCTATGGCATCAGCTTTGCTCCGCTTAGGACGATTGCCAGGAATCGAACGCCCAGCTATTGGGACAGTTTTCCCCACAATTATTGCTGGTAAGCCAGTGCTGGTACTTGATGTTGGCGCTAATGTAGATTGCCGCCCCAAGTTTTTAGAGCAGTTTGGCGTTATGGGATCGGCTTACAGTAAGTATGTCTTGGGTACAGATGAACCGAAGGTGGGTTTGCTGAATATCGGTGAAGAAGACTCTAAGGGCAATGATGCAGCCGTCCGCGCCCACCAACTGCTACGCGAAAATTCCCAAATTAATTTTATTGGCAATGCTGAAGGGCGGGATGTGCTTTCCGGTCGCTTTGATGTAATTGTCTGCGATGGTTTTGTAGGCAATGTATTGTTAAAATTTGCCGAAGCCGTTGGAGAAGTGATTCTGCAAATTTTGCGGGAAGAATTACCCCAAGGATTGCACGGTCAAATCGGTTCCGCACTCTTAAAACCAAACCTGAAGCGGATTAAGCAGCGAATGGATCACGCAGAACATGGTGGTGCTTTACTGCTAGGCGTGGCAGGAGTCTGTTTTATCGGTCACGGTAGCTCCCAAGCACCTTCAATTTTTAATGCAATTCGCATGGCAAAAGAAGCTGTTGACAACCAGGTGATACAACGAATTCAGTCCCAATATATCCTAGAGCGCGAGAGCGGTTAGTCATTGGTCATTAGTCATTGGTCATTAGTCATTAGTCATTAGTCATTCGTCATTTGTAAAGGACAACTGACAAAGGACAAAGGACAAAGGACAACTGACAAAGGACAAAGGACAAAGGACAAAAGACAAAAAGCTGATAGCTTGGGAGATAAAGAGTGCAAAACTTAGGCGTAGCAATCACCGGAAGCGGCTCGGCAGTACCAGCAACTTCCCTACACAACGATACATTAAGTGAACTAGTTGAAACATCAGATGAGTGGATTGCCACAAGAACGGGAATTCGTCAACGGCGATTAGCATTGCCATCTGAGTCCTTGAGTGTACTCGCGACTGCCGCCAGCAGTCAGGCGATCGCAGCTTCAGGAATTAAACCAGAAGACCTAGACCTGATTCTGCTAGCGACTTCCACCCCTGATGATTTGTTTGGTAGTGCTTGTCAAGTACAGGCTAAATTGGGAGCCACCAACGCAGTCGCCTTTGACTTGACCGCTGCCTGCTCCGGCTTTGTGTTTGGTTTGGTTACAGCAGCCCAATACATTAGAACTGGTGTCTATAGAAACGTACTATTGATAGGGGCAGATATCCTCTCTCGCTGGGTAGATTGGGAAGATCGCCGGACTTGTGTATTATTTGGTGACGGTGCTGGAGCAGTGGTATTACAAGCTGCCAAAAGCGATCGCTTATTAGGATTTGCACTTAAAAGTGATGGTACTCAAAACCATTACCTCAACCTTGCTTATGCAGGTACTTCCCAAGAACTGCTGACTGATATAAATATCACCAAAGGCACTTACCAACCGATTACGATGAACGGCAAAGAAGTCTATCGTTTTGCTGTGCAAAAAGTGCCAGAAATCATTGATAAAGCATTATTTCAAGCCAATATCAACGTCGATCAAATAGATTGGCTGATATTGCATCAAGCTAATCAGCGGATTATCGATTCTGTTGCCCAACGCCTGAATATCCCAGAACATAAAGTTATCAGTAATCTCGCCCAGTACGGCAATACCTCAGCTGCTTCCATCCCCTTAGCTTTAGATGAAGCAGTACGACAAGGTAAAATTAAACCCAATGACATCGTTGCGACATCCGGCTTTGGTGCCGGTCTTACCTGGGGCGCGGCAATCTTTCAATGGGGAAGATAAATATTTTGTCATTAGTCATTAGTCATTTGTCCTTTGTGAATGACCAATGACAAATGACAAATGACCAATGACCACTGACTATTGACAAATGACAAAAACTGCATGGGTGTTTCCCGGACAAGGTTCCCAAACGCTGGGAATGGGAATGGATTTACTAGATATACCGTCCGCTAAAGACAAGCTTGCCAAAGCTGAGGATATTTTGGGCTGGTCTGTAACTGAAATTTGTCAAACTCAAGAAGAGAAGTTATCACAGACACTGTATACTCAGCCAAGTCTTTACGTGGTTGAAAGCATTCTTGCTGACCTGCTTCGAGAACGAGGACACCAGCCAGATTTAGTTGCTGGCCACAGTTTGGGAGAATATACTGCCCTTTATATAGCGGGTGTCTTTGAGTGGTCGGCTGGTTTATATCTGGTGAAGCGCCGTGCAGAACTTATGGATAGTTCCATCGATGGGATGATGGCAGCTTTGATGAACTTTGACCGCGAACAATTAGAAAAAGTCATTGCCCAAACGCCTGATGTAGTGATAGCAAATGATAATAGTTCGGCTCAGGTGGTAATTTCAGGCACGACTGAGGCTGTACAAGCGGTGATGACTCAAGTTAAAGCAAAGCGTGCGGTTCCCCTAAAAGTTTCTGGAGCATTTCATTCACATTTAATAGCACCAGCAGCTGCGGAATTTCAAGACATTTTAGAATCTGTGGAATTTCAACCCGCGATTGTGCCAGTGCTGTCTAATGTCGAACCAATTCCGTCTATTGATGCCGAGATTTTAAAGCAACGCCTGAATAAACAAATGACTGGTTCTGTAAGATGGCGAGAAATTTGTCTGCAATTACCAGTTAACGGTATCGAGCGAGTAATGGAAATTGGCCCTGGTAAAGTTCTAACTGGCTTGGTTAAACGTAATAGCCCTGATTTGATTTTACAAAACATCCAGAATGCTAGTGATTTACCTGTTTAATTTTTTTAGCTTCTATTAGGTAGGGTGAAGACACGAAAATCATTATTTGCAGTGCTATCTAGAACTCTGCAAGGGTACTCCTACCAACCTGTAGTGTGGCGGGATGAGGAATTGTAGGACTATTGTTGTCACATTCATTAGTGTTTTGTGGGTAAGTTAAGGTAGGGCGATTCTTAACAACATGGCTACACCTCAAAGACCACGGTAAGCATGGAGTAGCAGAGATAAGTAAGATTTCCTGAAAGTTCCTATGGATGTGCAGATGGATGTATATGCTACAGAGATAGCTGGATCGCAAATTCAGTACCTTCGCCTGGTCTAGAATCTACCTCAATCACTCCTCCATGTTTTTCTACGACAATTTGCCGAGCGATCGCTAATCCTAACCCCGTACCTTTACCCACGCCTTTTGTAGTAAATAAGTGGTCAAATATCTTTTGTTTCACTTCTTCACTTATCCCATTGCCATTATCCGCGATCGCAATTTTCACGCCTTTATTTTCTACTGAGGTTTTAATTGTAATTCGGTTGGGATTTTTCTTAATCTCCTCAAAAGTCCGTCCCCTATTTGATTCATCTAGCGCATCAATGGCATTTGCCAGAATATTCATAAATACCTGATTTAATTGCCCAGGAAAACATTCAATCTGAGGCAAATTACCGTAATCAGTGACCACTTCAATTTCTGGACGTTCTTCATTAGCTTTCAGACGATGTTTGAGAATTAAAATAGTGCTGTCAATACCTTCGTGGATATTAAAAGGCACCTTGTAATCTTTGTCAGCACGGGAAAAAGTGCGAAGACTGGTGCTGATGTTGCGGAGGCGATCGCACGCCATTGTCATAGAATCAATTATCTTCGGTAAGTCTGATAAACTATAATCTAAGTCAATATCTTCGGCATGGTCTTTAATTTTATCACTCGGATTTAGTAGACTTTCTTGATATAGTTTTAAGTGTTCAAAAATATCTGCAATAGTGGGTTTAGCTTGTTGGAGACTGGCAGAAATAAAGCCCAAAGGATTATTCATTTCATGAGCTACCCCTGCAACTAAGTTACCCAGTGCCGACATTTTCTCACTTTGAACAACTTGTAATTGTGCTTGTTGTAAGTCTTGTAATGCTTGCCCAGCTTGTTGATAAAGTCGAGCATTCTCTAGAGATATTGCGGCTTGAGATGAAAGAAGGTTAATTACACTGAGGCGATCGCTATTAAAAACCCCTTGAGTCAAGCTATTTTCTAGGTAGAGAATTCCTACCAAATGCACTTGATTAATAATCGGGACACACAACACACTTTGAGGTTGATGTTCCAACATATATTTCCCAATTACCCCAGGAATATCTGTTTTGCAATTGTCTATAACAATTGTTTGTTGAGTATTTTTGACATAATTGATAATTTTTACGGGAATATCTTGACAATTGTCTAGTAATTCTGAGTTGAGGATAGTTTGTATTTCCTCATGCTCAATAAAGGTAATTGCTCTAACTTGCCAAGTGTCATCATCTTGGGGAAGAATGAGTACAGCTTTTTTCGCCCCAGAGTTTTCTAGGATAATGCGAGTGAGGCTGGCAATGAGTTGATCTGATTTTAGAGAACTGGAAATAGCTTGAGCAGCTTTGAAAACAGAGGTAAAATCCAGAACATTAGCAATACTAGTGCTGCCAGTGCTAGAAGATGAGGAGGTGCCACGAAAAGCAATGGTTTCTAAGGGATTGAGATTGATTCGTTGGTGTTGCAAGATGGGTTGGAGTAGTTGGGGATAAGTTTTTTCTAAGTGATTAACTTTGGCTTTTGCTCCCCAACGGGCGTAGCAGTAGTATGCTTCTTGTATATAGACTTGGGCGATTTTTTCTTTACCCCAGTCGAGGTAGAATTTGGCTGCTAGTTCGTTGCTAAGTGCTTCTTCTTGAATGTAAGCGTTTTCTTTGGCAAGAGATATGGCGCGATCGTAGAATTCTATTGCTTCAGTTTTTTGTCCTAATATCCGAAAGCTTTCAGCTTCTACCAAGTTGCATTTGTGAGCATAATTTTGTGGCGCACTTTCTGCCCATTTTTTGAGTTTTTTGTGAGTTTCTGCTACTCGCTCAATAATTAATTTTTGCTCAGTTATTGAGCAGTCTTTATATAAAGCTAAATTAGTCAAAGATTCATAAAAATAAAAGGTTGGAATTAGCACTAATCCAGTCACACTGATTAAATATTTCTCGACAATATCGGCATTTTTTAGTGCTTCTTGATAGTTGCCAAAGAGATAGCACAAAAGCAATTTACAAAAATGAAGTTGACAAATAATACTAGTTTGACTGGCAGCTTGATGCAGAGGTAACATTGCGACTTCATCATAAATTTCGCCAATTAAAAAACAAGGATTATCTGACATTCCCAACAAATTCAAAACTGATTGATAATAGATGCTATTGAAATTCAAATAGGTGGTTTGCTTAAACTGGTGCATAATTGTGCCATAGTTTCCCATAGCTTGGGCTAATTCCTCTAATCCATAACCACTCAAATAGGCATATCTGCCAAAAACATAGGCAGACATTACAGCATATTCAATATCTCCAGTTTCTAAACCGCTCGTATAGGCTTGCAAAAGAGGATTTAAAGTGTCTTTAACAGGCGATTTCCAATGTCGAATAAAACAATTTACTGCAAATAGAGTTTTTGATTTAACTTTGAAAGCATTTAAATGTTCAAGTAACAGTAATGCCATTTCCCCAAATTCATATCCTGTATCAATTTCTCCTAAAACACCGCAGAGTATAAGTCCATAGCTAGCATAAGCATAGGTAGATTCTGGAGCATTACCATAGAGGATTGACAATTGAACTTGTTTAAATACAATTACTCGAAACAATGGGGGATTTGCTTGGTAAGCTGCTGACATAATGCTCGACAAAATTCGCATTGCTGCCAGAATATTCTCATCCGTCATTTTTGGCAGTTCTAGTAAATCCATCGCTGGTTTATCTGCCAAAAGACGTTTTGTTTGTTCCAGTTCAGACTCGATATCAATTTGATTGACTTGTTGAGGCAGTTCCACTCCTATTGATTGAAGAACAGTCAGTGCAATTTGCAAAGCATTCTTGTGCTGTGCCTGTGCCATGTAAGCTTGAATTTTTACATTGTAGACAGGAATTTGTTCGAGGAGAGTTTTTGCTTGTTGTATAACGACAGTTGCATAGCTTTCCATGCGTTCAAAGTCACCACTCAGACAAAGTACTTCTGTAATGGATTGATATAGTAATAGTGTTAGCTCATACTGGCTATACCAACTCTCATGAGGTAAAAGTTCTAAGCCTATTGTTAAATATTCAACTGCTAATGTATAAGCAGTTGCCAATTGTGCTTTCCTACCCGCTTTTAAATTCAATTTGAGGAGTTGTTCTCGTTCAATTGGATCAACAATCAGTATTAATGCAATATTTAACTGATTAACAATTTCAAAAAGTTTTTCTTCTTTTTTGATTTCAGGTGTGTTTTGAAGTAATAGCTTACCTATTTGTAGATGGGTAGCTTTTTTCTGTTCTTCAGGGATAAGAGAGTATGCAGCTTCTTGGACGCGATCGTGTAAAAATTTATAGTTAACAATTTCAGAACTTTCTTCAGCAATCGCTTGACTTCCCTCACTAAGATAAAATTTATAGACCTCACTAGTAGGTAAAATCAAACCCTCATGCAATGCATTCCACAAATTAGTTGCCGTTTCTGCTTGCGATTGTTCTGAAACAACTGCCAATGTTTTCAAATCAAACTGATTTCCAATACAAGCAGCTAATTTCAAAACATCTTGAGTTGGCTGTGATAGCTTTCTCAATTGCAATACCATGAATTCAACTACATCATTTGTGACTGCTTGCTGACTAATTTGCGTGATGTCACATTGCCAGTAGCCCTCTGTCAAGTTAAATGTAATTAGCCTATCCTGGTATAATGATTTAAGAAATTGAGTATCAAAAAATGGATTACCAAAAGTTTTTTGATAAACTATCTGTGAAATTGGTAATGCTAAAGCTTCTGAACATTTAAGCGTTGCAGCAATTAATTGATTCACATCCCCTTGACTTAATGGTGCTAAAGTAATTGTGTTAATAGTTGCTGCTGTTTTTTGCATCTCACTGACACTCAACATCAACGGATGCACTGGGCTGACTTCATTATCTCGATAAGCACCAATTAATAAAAGATACTTTGTATTAGCCATTAATAACTGCATTAATTTCAGTGATGCCAAATCAGCCCACTGCAAATCATCTAAAAATATTACTAATGGATGTTCAACGCTAGTGAAAACTTGAGTAAATTTTTGCAATAATAAATTAAATCTATTTTGTGATGCGCTTCCTGATAATTCTATGGCTGGCGTTTGTTTGCCAATAATTCTTTCTAATTCGGGAATCACGTCAATAATTACTTGTCCATTTTCACCTAAAGCTTCTAAGATTTTACTTTTCCATTGCTGAATTTGAGCATTACTTTCTGTTAATAATTGACCCATTAAATTTCGGAATGCTTGTACAAAGGCGATAAAGGGAACATTCCGTTGAAATTGGTCATATTTGCCTTTGATAAAGTAACCGCGTTGGCGCACAATCGGTTTATGAACTTCGTTAACAACGGCAGTTTTACCAATGCCTGAAGTACCAGCGACCAGAATCATTTCAGTTGCACCTTTGCTAACTCTTTCAAAGGCTTCAATGAGGGCGGCTATTTCGGCTTCTCGTCCATAGAGTTTATCGGGAATAATAAAGCGATCGCACACATCACTTTGGGCAATTTCAAAGTTATCAATTCTGGCAGTTGCTTTTAGCTGATGTAAACATTTTTCTAAATCAAATTTTAACCCTAATGCACTCTGATAGCGATCTTCAGCATTTTTCATCATCAATTTCATGACAATATCTGAAATCACTTGCGGAATTTCTTCGCTTTTGATTTTTTCTGGAACTTTTGCAATATGACAATGCAGCAACTCCATTGGATCGTTTGATTTAAATGGTAATCTTCCAGTTAGTAATTCGTAAAAAGTTACACCTAGAGCATAAAAATCAGTTCGATAGTCAATCCCTCGATTCATTCTGCCTGTTTGTTCTGGTGATAAATAACTGAGTGTCCCTTCTAATACATTTGGACTGATCAGCGTTTGGGTTTCTCGTGGTAGCAGAGATGCAATACTAAAGTCAATTAATTTAACTTGTTTGGTTTCGGGATTAATTAGAATATTGGCGGGTTTGATATCTTTATGAATAATCCGTTCGCGGTAGAGTATATCTAAGGTATTGCACAGTGCGATCGCAATTAGTAAAAACTCTTGTAGAAAAGCGGTATGTCGCGTCTGGTTAGAGATGAAATAATCTTTAAGAGAAATCCCGCCAAAATCTTCCATCACCAACGCATAGCCATTTTGATACGGTTCCAAGCTGTAGGTTTGGATGATTAGAGGTGAGTTGAGATTTTTAGCTATGGTGTACTGATTACGAAACGATAAGAGTTCGCTGAAACTCGGATAAGGATTTTTGAGCAATTTAATCACTACAGGTAATGAGTCAGTTTCTCGATAACCGCGATAAACCAGGGTTCGAGAACCGTTGTAGAGTTGTTCGCTAACCTTGTATCCAGGAATACTGACTGTAGTGAGAAACATACTGCTAAATTCTAAAGATTTCTAGATTTAGTGTTCCCAGATGGGTGAAGTAATTCATATCTATAGCTTTTTTGCGTTTGATCTGGTTGTTGCGATCGCGTATGCTAAATTCAGTTTGATTTGCATTATCTTCTGTGGACAAAAACCGCGAACCGTTGATCAGTCTGGCACTTTACCACGCCTTTAAATGGTCAGTCGTCAGCCCCATGCTTCACGCTTACTTTCGGGGCCAGATTCATGGTGCGGAAAATGTCCCCAAATCAGGGCCGTTATTAGTAGTGAGTAATCACGCTAGTTACTTTGACCCGCCGATTGTCTCTAATTGTGTACGTCGTCCAGTAGCGTATATGGCTAAGGAAGAGTTATTTAATATCCCCGTTTTGGCGCAAGCGATTAAATTGTATGGCGCTTACCCAGTCAGCCGCGGAAATGCCGATCGCAATGCCATCCGTTCCGCCCTAGAATATCTCAATAAAGGTTGGGCTGTCGGTGTTTTCTTGCAAGGTACTCGCACTCCAGATGGTCGAATTACAGACCCCAAAAGAGGCGCACTGCTGCTAGCGGCGAAAGCAAAAGCCCCAATATTACCAGTAAGTGTTTGGGGTACTGAGAAGATTTTACAAAAAGGCTCGTCACTACCTCACGCAGTTCCCATTACCGTCAGAATTGGTAACTTGATTGATGCTCCTAGTTCCAGTAATAAAGAGGAATTGGAAGCGTTGACACAAAAGTGTGCCAGAGTAATAAACGAAATGCATGATTTAGGACGATGAATCTAGAGAAACTACAGATATATGCTTTAGGGAGGTAGCGATCGCTATTAGATTACTCTAATCTTAAACTCTATTCCTCTAGCAATAAAGTAAAGGACTTCCAAAAAATAAATCTCAATCTTACAGGGTGGCTAACTTTATCACGCTAAACAACTAGCGTTTTTATGGCTTAATTACGAATTACGTTAGCGCAGCGTTAGCGAGTCATCGAGCGTCATTACGAATTATGAATTATGAATTATTATGAGCGGCTTTGAAGCCAAGAATTTTTGGGAGCGATTAAATAATCTGGCATTAGTTCGATTTTTACTTTTAGTTGCTTCTGGCTGGGCAATTGTACAACTTTTAGCTTATTTTGAATCGGTCATTGTTATTTTTACATTTGCGGCAATTTTAGCTTTTTTACTGAGTTATCCTGTACAAGGGCTACGGCGTTTTTTACCCCACGGTATAGCTGTTGGTGTCGTTTTCTTGCTCAGTATTGTGATTATAGGCGGTCTGATAATTACTGTGAGCTTAACGGTTTTATCTCAAGGACAACAATTAATTAATAGTATCACTGCATTTTTAAATTCTTTAGTACCTTTATTAGAGGGACTAGAAGGATTTTTGCGTAACCGGAATTTACAGATAGATTTAAGTTTTATTGAAGAACAATTGCGGAATCAAGCTGTATCAAGTCTTGTTACTAGTTTAGCTATTTTACAAGGTTTTATGACGAACTTTGTAACTTTTATATTGATTGCAGTTGTAGCTTTTTTCATGCTATTAGATGGAGATAAACTGTGGAATTTTATTTTAAAAATAGTACCAAAACATCGCCGTAATAGATTTACAAATATCATCAGAAAGTCTTTTTTAGGATTTTTTAGAGGTCAGTTGCTATTAAGTGGGTTTTTAACAATTTCGACGTTCCTAGTTTTTGTAATATTAAAAGTGCCTTTTGCTTTGATATTGTCAATAATAGTCGGAATTGTTGATATAATTCCTGGCATAGGGGCGACATTAGGAGTAAGCACAGTGACTCTATTTGTGTTGTCTCAAGGTGTTTGGTTAGCAGTAAAAGTATTAATAGCTTGTATTGTTCTCCAGCAGATACAAGACAACTTGATTGCTCCCAGAATTATGCAAGGCGCGCTAAATCTTAATCCTGTAGTGGTGTTTTTTGCTTTACTAGTAGGGGCTAGAGTAGCAGGATTATTAGGTGTTTTTATATCTATTCCCATCGCTGGAGTAATTGTGTCTTTATTTGAAATCGATGAAATGAAATCTGAAGTTTAGTTATTGGTCATTTGTCATTCGTCATTTGTCATTTGTCAGGAACTCGGAACTAGTGAATAATGTAAAAATAGCCATTTACAAATGAACATTGGGAAGTAATGTCGGATTTAAGAGCGGAATTAACAGAAATTTTGGATGAGGCAGAGTGGGAATGGTTAATTCCTCATGTACAACGAGATGCAGTAATTTTGGTGGCGCTTGAGCTAGACTTGGTGGATGTTGGAGTAGCGATCGCCAGTGATAACATTCCATCAGTGGAACAGTGGATTGATAAACAATTGATTACCAAACCCACAACAGTACAGGTAGGAGAATGGAATCTTGAGCGCAGTAAGCGATTTAATACTCTCATCGTTCAACCTTACGTTCTAGCCCAAGAAATAGTTGCTGCCTAATTCGTTTCTGTGTTGTTTCCGATGGCAGTTAGTGTTGAGTTATTTTCTCAGAAAAGATAGTTGAATGTGCCAGTTATTACTTGGCTATTGCCACGGACTAGCTGGCTGATTTGATTAAAGCAAAATTTTCTCCTTTAAGATTTATCCATCTAGCAGCTAGAATTGTTACCATAATTTCAGATTAGATGTTGAAACCTTGATCCAATCTGAAACCTTAGAATTATTAGAATGGCCTCGCCTGTGCCAGCACCTTGCCACCTTTGCCGCAACTAAGCTGGGGGCGACAGCTGCGCGTCATCTGAAAATACCTGATTCTCAGACCCAAAGCGAACTGTTGTTAGAGCAAACCAAAGAAATCTACCAACTGGAAACTCGCCTGACTACGGGACTATCATTTGAAGGAATTCAAGATATTGGCGATTCCTTAGAACGGGCAGAACGCAGTGGAGTTTTGGCAGGAGACGAACTGTTAGCGATCGCTACTACCCTCTCTGGTGCCAGAAATTTGCGCCGTGTCATCGACAATCAAGAAGATTTGCCGATATTGACTGAGTTAGTTGCCGATTTGCGGACTTATCCAGAACTAGAACAAGAAATTCACCGCTGTATTGATGAACGGGCCCAGGTAACTGACCGCGCGAGTCAAAAACTGGGAGAAATTCGTACAGATTTGCGGCGATTACGCAGCCAAATTACTCAAAAGCTGCAAAATATCTTACAGGCAAAATCTGGCGCAGTTCAAGAACAGCTGATTACGCAACGGAGCGATCGCTTTGTTATCCCTGTAAAAGCACCCCAAAAAGATGCCATCCCTGGTATAGTTCACGATACCTCTACCAGCGGTGCCACCCTGTATGTGGAACCGAATTCAGTAGTACCTCTAGGCAACCAACTGCGGCAGATTATCAGAAGAGAGCAAGCTGAAGAAGAAACGATTCGCCGTGTTTTGACAGAACAAGTAGCCGCAGTCAAACCAGATTTAGAGAGATTGTTAGCGATCGCTACCACTTTGGATTTGGCAACCGCTAGATCGCGATATAGTTTCTGGCTAGGAGCCAACCCCCCACGATTTATCCAGCGGGAAGATAGGGAAATGATTACCTTGCGGAACTTACGACATCCTTTGTTAGTGTGGCAGCAACAGCACGAACAAGGTCAACCAGTAGTTCCTGTAAATTTGCTGATCAGTCCGCAAATTCGGGTAGTGACAATTACCGGGCCTAATACTGGCGGTAAAACTGTAACCTTAAAAACCTTGGGGTTAGCAGCATTAATGGCCAAAGTGGGTTTATTTGTCCCCGCCCGCGAACCAGTAGAAATACCTTGGTTTGATAAAGTACTGGCAGATATTGGCGATGAACAATCCTTACAGCAGAGTTTATCCACATTTTCTGGACACATCCGCCGAATTAGTCGGATTTTGGAAGCATTGGGGAATGGGGACTTGGGACTGGGTACTGGGGACTTGGAACTGGGGACTGGGGAAAAGGAAATTCCTAATCCCCAATCCCTAATCCCCAATCCCCAATCCCTAGTCTTACTTGATGAAGTCGGCGCAGGAACCGATCCAGTAGAAGGTAGCGCCTTAGCGATCGCTTTGTTGCAATATCTCGCCAATCATTCCCAGCTAACTATTGCCACCACTCACTTCGGGGAACTGAAAGCCCTGAAATACCAAGACGATCGGTTTGAAAATGCCTCTGTAGAATTTGACGAAAGTACTCTGTCGCCTACTTATCGTCTGCTGTGGGGCATCCCCGGACGTTCTAATGCCTTAACCATTGCCTTGCGCTTGGGATTAAAACCAGAAGTGGTACAACAGGCGAAAACCCAAGTGGGAGAAGCCACAGATGAGGTTAACCAGGTGATTGCTGGCTTAGAAGCGCAACGCCGCCGCCAAGAAACCAAAGCTGCGGAAGCCCAAAGTTTGTTGCAGCAAGCAGAACGTTTATATAAAGAAGTATCGGCAAAAGCCGCAAGTTTAGAGGAGCGGGAAAGCAGTTTGCGGGCTTCACAGGAAATAGCAGTGCAACAAGCGATCGCTCAGGCAAAAGGTGAAATTGCCCAAGTTATCCGCCGTTTGCAGAAAGGTACGCCCACAGCCCAAGAAGCGCAGCAAGCAACCAATGCTTTAAATCAAATTGGCCAGCAATATCAGCCAGCAACGCCAGCAAAACCAAAAGTCGGGTTTATGCCCAAAGTAGGCGATCGCATCCGCGTTCCCAAATTGGGACAGATAGCAGAAGTGATCGCCGCCCCCGATCAAGATGGCGAGTTAAGCGTTCGCTTTGGGCTAATGAAGATGACTGTGAAGTTAGAGGATATAGAATCTCTAGATGGTCAAAAAGCCGAACCAGTTGTCAAACCCAAACCAGCCCCAGCAGTAGTAACCCCGCCACCGCAAAATGTCCCAGAAATTCGGACTTCCCAAAACACCATTGATTTGCGTGGTAAACGGGTGGCTGATGCCGAATACATTTTAGATAAAGCTATCTCGGAAGCTACAGGCCCAATCTGGATTATTCACGGCTATGGTACTGGTAAGCTGCGACAAGGAGTTCACGCCTTTTTGCAACAGCATTCCAGAGTGAACAACTATGAACCAGCTGAACAAGCAGATGGCGGCAGTGGTGTTACCGTTGTTCATATGAAATAAAGTAGCAATAAATGTAACTATAGCGGTTCTCAATTGCATTCAAACGAGAACTGCTATATTTCATCACCCAAAGTTAGGATGAAGCATAAGTAAACCCTATTGTGTTAGGGGAATCTTCGGGAGCAAAATATCACTAACACAAGCGTATTGCCATTAATCAAGAGAAGGAAATTTGCGATGTTACTTGAACTCAATCAACTAATTGTTAGAGCCGGTCATCAGTTGTTGATTAAAGATGTCTCCTGGTCGGCATACAAACGCATTTTAGCGGAATTGGGAGACAATCGCATTTCTCGCATAGGTTACAGTCAAGGGGTGTTGGAAATAATGGCTCCATTACCAGAGCATGAAGTAGCTAAAGTTATTATTGGCGACTTGGTAAAAGTATTATTAGAAGAACTCGATCTGGAATTTTGGAGTTTGGGTTCTACGACTTTTGATAAGGAAAATATGGATGCTGGGGTAGAACCCGATGATTGTTTCTATATCCAAAATGAGGCTATAATTAGGGGCAAAGATAGAATCAATTTAGAAACCGACCCGCCTCCAGATTTGGCTATTGAAATTGATATTACCTCCCGAATTCGTTTTAATAATTATCAAGCTTTGAGAGTACCGGAACTGTGGCGATGGAATGGAAGCAAGTTGGAAATCAATGTGCTGTTCGATGGTAAATATATAGAATCAAATACCAGTTCTATTTTTCCCAATATCCCAATTTTCCAAGCGATTCCCGAATATTTGATGCAGAGTAAAAGCAATGGCAGAAATGCGACAATGAAAGCATTTCGTGCGTGGATAAGACAGAAAATTAGTAGCCCGATTTAGTTGAAATTGTCATAAATGGCTACTTAAAAAGGTTGTGACGCCCTTGTTCTGCATCTCCGTTAACAATTTTAATTAATTGCTTTTTGAGCAATACTTGTTTTTTATTCAAGATAAAAGCTACCCCTACCGCCAGCAAAATTCCACCCGTACCTTGATGTTCGGGAACAGAAGTAGAAGGTGCGCTAAATCCATACTTTGCCAAAATTTCTTGCCCTTTTTGTGACAGGATATATTCAGCCAACTTTTCACCATCAGGATCGGCATTTTTTAGTGTAGTTAGTCCATAATTAGCTTTCGTTGCTAAATAGTCGGGTAACTCTACTATTTGCAAATTCTCACCACCTTCTGTTGCTTGGGCAGTCTTGCCACTGGTGTAATAAGCTAAAAATATATCTGCCTGTTTTGTTTCTTCTAAAAAGTAGACTAAATTATTTTTGCCATTAGGAACTATAGGAGCATTAGGATTACCACCTACTAACTGTAATGCTTTATCCTTCAGAATTTGAGAATTACTAGATTTAATCTGATTGGCTTTATCAAATATTTCCCATGCATAGTCACCAGATGGATCTGCTATGGGCGTTGAAGTTCCTAATTTGATTTCGGGTTTTAGCAAAAAGTCCAGCAAATTATCTGATGTGATACCAAGTCCCGATCTGACAATAGCAGTCATGCGGTTGCTAGTGAAGTTCGCTACAGGTTCACTTAAACCTTCTTCAAACAATGTTTGAGGGTTATTAATATCTGCACTGGCAAAAACATCTGCGGATTTTCCAGTTTCAGAGAATTCTTGTTCTATAAATTCTCGTGTTAAACCAGACGGGCCAAATCGCGTTTCTACTGGAATTCCATACTTTTCGTTAAAAGATTCAGCTACTTCTGTGAGACTATCGCGCAAACTTCCTGCACCGTATAGCTTAACTGCAAATGCCTGAGTTGGCAAAGTCACACTGACAGCACAAGCTATCAGTGAAAAGGTAAAAAAATGCTTTTTCATAGTTGTTATATTATTGCGTTGCTAATTTCTACTAAGTGAATGATCTGTAACCCATACTGAAGCATGGGTTTTGGTAAATATCTAAACTATTACCTCTTCCCATTAACTTTATAAATGAGTTCTGATATGTGCGTGGTTTGTGGTTAGAGTTATACTACCAACTAAGTTGGAATAAATCAATCGCTCAACATCTTCAAACGCTGACTTTATCAAATTTTTAAGTTTGTCATCAGTTTTATTCATGGAGGCGTCAATCGTCCTGATGTTGCCCAGCCTATACTGAAATAACAGGCTGCACACAAGTAAAACTAAGTTGGGATAATGTCCAGCAGCAAAAAGTGCCTTTAGCAAACAGGTAAAATCTTTGTAGAGTAATTATGTATACATTAAGACCAAGTAATAAATATCAAGAAATTTAAAAATTTAAAACCGCAAACAAATTAGGAGGTATTCTACATAATTACTTAGCGCTCGTTAGCGGTTAGCATTTAAAACAATAGTTTATTTATACTCTGATACGGAGCTAACAGCGAAAGTCGGATAAACCTTAATTAGAATTGATAATTTTTTACTTTGTCGAGAATAAATTTTCATCTAGAGTAAGACAAAGATACCTACTGTTTACCACATAAAAAAGCTAGCTGAAGCCTCTGGCTCATAGCTATGGGAAACCAAGCTTGATTCTTAAGAGTCTGGTTTCAAAATGGGTAACAGCAACATCACCTATCAGCTCGATCACCTATGCTAAAAGTTATGCACTCGGCCGCCAACTCAGCCACTCCAAATTCCCAGTGGGAGGATTTAATCAAGCTTTCAGCCCCAAACACAGTTCAATGGGACAATATCAAAACCCAATTAGACTTGGTGCTGTTGGCGCTAGAAACCTTAACTGGGATTGGTTCAGAGGCAATGCTTTCGGCGGCAACCGATCTGAATTTAGAGTCAAGAGTGCCAGACCGCGTAGCTTTATGGCGATTGCGCCAATCAAATCCTCTACGCAAAGGTCAAGGAGGGCGAAAAAAGCTAGATGTCGAAGAAGCGCGATCGCTTGTTTTGATCATCTGCTATCTAGCCAAACAGCACCAGGAATTGATTCGCCGTGCTGTCGGTCTGTTAGAACAAATGGCAGAAAATAACCGGGAACCTCACCAGGCTGCTTTACTTGGAGACTATATTGATGCTTTTTGCAACACCTACCAAGAGCGAATGGAAGAGGACGAGCAAATCTCAACGGATTTACTAACCAACCTGGCCCTAAAACTGCTTGTAGATTTACTTTTTTACAGCGCTCCTGGTGGGCATCGCCGTCTCTGGCTAGCACTTATAGACCGTTCAACAAAATTTTAAATTTTAGATTTGAAATTTTTCAACCAAAATTTGCTCATGAAAGTTTGCTAGGTCAGGAAACCTTTTTGATGGTCATTAGCTCTTGAGCGATGCACTATCAGCAATGCTTCCTCCTTGCACGCCAGTTTGCATAACAGAAGGAACCTGACAAATTGCTAAGTGGAGGAATCCACCGTTCCAACTTTTCTTTGCAAGCAACTGGCTCAATTTTTGCAAAATCCCAATATAGTCTTCTTCGCAGTTCCTGTCATGCCTCTATCAAATTCAGTTATTCGTTGCTACACACCACCAACTTGCACGCTAGAAGTATTCGCACAAAGCTCACCTCTGTCTCGTTGGATGGGGAAAACTGTCCTCAAACATCTCAGTTTTGAGCTACGTTTTGACGATCCCCGACTACCAGAAGAACAAAGAGTTCCAATTCGGGGCGATCGCGAGCAACTCGAAGCTTTATGTGATGCTGTCACCAACTATGTACAGCAATTTCTCCAACAGTCTCCAGAAAGCTTTTGGGTCAGTTTCTCCAGTACCCAAGAATCAAGCACAGCACTGGATGAGCCGGAATTAAAGTCTTCAACAAAAACATTAAATGCCTTTAGTACCCAGATTCCAGGGGCAAATATCCACTTAGAACCAAGCAGCTATTTAACTCACAATCTATTTCTTGGTTCTCTTGCCAACTATTCATCTGGCCCCGTAATTCAACTGAGTTTGCTGCAACTATTCGATTTAGCAAGTGCTTTAGATGAATACTCAACTGATGTCATGGCACTTCCAACTCTCAACAGCACAGGTTCGACTCTGAGATTTCCTGCTTGGGCGCCTATTGCCGCAGTATTAGTATTAGGTATAGGTTTTTTACCAGTTACTTGGCAATATGCTAACAACATTCGAGAAAAGCAACAGCAGACAGCCAAAACATCAGATTCAACAGCGGTAAAAACTGCTCTTGAACCTTCATCTTCACTAAACTTTCCCACGCCTGAACCTGGGCTAACCCCGCCATCAAATAATTTGCTAGGTTCCACCCCTCCACTTTCCACATCCACTTTACCCCAAGCACCTCTAACAGCGCCTAGTTCTAGTTTCTCTCCAGCACTACCAAATACATTGACAATACCTCAAGGGACGACTGCAACCCTTCCTAGTAATCGAGCGATGCCTCCGGCGAGCTTCTCTACGAGTCGCTCCGCAAACACTAACGCACCATCCAGCAAAATCCCAGGTCAGGAAATTGCCATATTACCAAATCTGGGACAGAATCCAACCGGGTCAAATTCCCAACCCGGTGCTATCCCTCAACTGCGGAATTTGCCACCCAGACTATCTTCTAACGGCAATAGCTTACCAACTAATATCTCACCAGTCCTCCCTCCATCTCTTGACACCATACCCAATAATAATCGTGTCAATACCCCAACCCAACCCTCTCCACTAACCTCACAACAACTAGAAGAAAGAATCAGTTCCTTACAGCAATCTTCTGCTGGAGAGAAACCTACTTCACAACTTCCCTCCTCTAGAACCGCTGCTAATAATCCATTTATCGATCAATTAGGGGACGCAGGTAAAAACCCCACATCCAGAGAAGTAGCTACTGGCACATTATTTGACACAACTCAAGTAGCAGAAGCTAGAGAATATCTAACAAAGCGTTGGCAACCACCTACTGGACTGGGGCAAACATTAGAGTACAGTTTGATAGTTGGTGTTGACGGCACAATTGAACGAATTTTTCCCCTTAATAAGGCAGCAAGAGAATTCGTTGATAACGCTGGGATGCCTGAAGTTGGCAAACCTTTTGTTTCCGCTAATAAAAATGGACAAAATGTCAGAATTCGAGTTGTTCTCAGTCCTGATGGCAAGGTACAGACTTTTCCAGATCAATAACTAAACTCATCCTTTTAATGCCACTTGTAAAACTGGTACAAATCTTGTGCCAGTTTCTACTTATTACAATTGCTCTTGAGCTTACCTGTTGAAGTCCAGTTATGAAACTGGTCTTACTATTGATACCAGTAAACTTACCAATAAATATAATTACTGTTAACACCAATTCTCCAAAACTAACTATAGATACAAGTCTGGAAACCCAGATTAAATCTTACGCTTCTTAATTCTTAATTAAGAATTGGTATTAATAACTCATATCAAAGGTAGAAATATGCAAACAATTGGTACCCAAAAAGACAGTGCAGCTTGGGTTATTCAAACTTGGGCAGCTTTTGTGATTTCTATTTCTATGACCACCTTCGGTATTGTAAACTTACCTGTAAATGGCTGGGTGAAAGGCTTTATGGGTATGGGTATGGCTTTCTCTGTTGGCTCAACTTTTACTTTGGCAAAAACTACTAGAGACTTGCACGAAACAAGAAGATTAACTGCGAGGTTAGACGAGGCAAAAGTAGAAAAATTACTTTCACAACACGATCCTCTAAATTTCAAATGAAGGGAGTTAGTCCTTACAGGGAATTCAAAATTATCCTTGCATCAGAAATTAACTACATAACGAAAAACAAAAGGACTGGATATACCAGTCCTTTATTATATTGATTTAACGTTTTTATCTTAATAACGGGATTTTTTGGTTTTTAATTTTTGCTTTTTACGCCGACGTTCGCTAGCAGCAACTGCTTGTTCTACAGGATAACCCACTATAGGAATTACCTGATATTTGCGCTCGTCTTCTAACTTTCTCAGTTCAGTGTAATCAACCCAATGAATGCAATCAACTGGACAAGTGTCAATTGCTTCTTGGATAATTTCCTCAGCGTCCCCATCTTGCCGAACCACGCGCGATCGCCCGTAATCTGGTTCAATATAAAAGGTGTTACGGGCAACATGGGCGCAATGCTTGCAACCAATACAGGTGATTTCGTCAACATAAACACCATTTTGGCGCAATATACCACCCAATTCCGGTTCTAAACCAGAACGTTCTGGGGCATCCCGTAAAAAACCCCCTAGTTCTGGTTCCAAACCGGAACGGTTATCTTCTTGTTCTTCCGGCGACGGCAGAAAATCAGCCATTACGCACTCCAGCGCTGTACTACCAGGCGAATTGAACCATCTTCATTTTTTTGTTGTTCAGAAACTTGAAAACCAACACGAGCGGTTTCTTTCACAACTGTTTGATAAGCATAGCGCTGTGTTACTTGGCGCAAAAATCCATCTACAGACAAATCTTGCTGCCAATATTGCAAGTCAGCCACCAGTTCATATTCTTTGCCATTCCATCTAAAACCGATGTCATAGCCATTTTCCTGCTCAATACTAACTTCCGCAGGATGGGTTTGACCGCGATAGCCACGGACTTCGCGTGGGCCGGGTTTCCAGTCTACGCCCAATTCAGTCAAAGCATCTTTCAAAGAATCAAGGTTACGGATTTGAGTCTTAATTTGGCTAAAGTGTGACATGGTGGTTGTGAATTAATAACACTAAACTACTGTGAAAACTTACCAATCGCTGTAAGTGGTGTGTGTATTCGCCACATTAGATTGCTGCACCTTCGCGGCGAAATATTCTGAGGTTGGCTCATGATTAAGTACTTGCCCCAGCTGTGCCTCTATTGCTGCTGTAACTTCAGCGCAAGAATTACCCACAATGCCAGTGACTTTCTCTTGTACCCGACCGTCTGGATAGATTATGAACTCTAATGTCTCCATTCTTTTGGTCAACCAGGATAAGTACGCTTAAATTGTACTGCCTTAGCAGAAGGCTAAAAATATAGCCGTAGGAACATTTTTAGATACAAACTCGCCATTTGTTAACTAATGTTCCATGTTTCAACATATATATCTCAGAATCTTTACAAAACTTATTAATATTATAAGCACATACATCAATATTTAGTTAGTTTCTCTTAAGCTCATTGATTAGTCAAGGTAACAACTGGAGCTAGCTAAGTAAGCTGCAAAAGTCCTAAGAATAAGCATTAGAGGTAGTATAGCCAGCAAGATAATTCACAAAAATATAAAATTTATTGAAAAACTTTATTCTTACCATTCAATCTACCTTATTATTTTCCAGGTAGGTTGGATGCATTGCAGTATCAGTCTAAAGCAAGATAATGGGGTATACGTAGGTATCGTATTAGGTCTTTGATATAGTTACTTTAGCTAGCATCGGTTGTAGAGAGATTTTTAAACTGCGATCGCTGAAAGTGTTGGCGCAGCCATAGCTATTTTTTGCCATTGGTCAGATTTACCAACTTCGACTCTAGACAGTTAAATATGTACAAGTTTGCCCCAGCTTGGGAGAAAGAGCAAATAGTCTTTGGTGCTGCGCGATCTGGATACACTGACAAGAATGTTCAGGATTGGATAGAATTCATGAAGCGCCAAAATATCAAGCGTGTTTGCTGTCTTCTTGATGAACAACAGCTAGCTTTTTACTCCGATCTTCTAAACACATACAAACAGGAATTTGGGAATCAGCTAGTTTGTTGGGCACCAATTGCAGATTTCCATTTATCTGATTTAGAAACCCTCACACAGAAAATACTTCCCTTCTTAATAGAAGCCGATAAACAAAATGAGAAAGTCGTTGTACATTGTTCTGGTGGAATTGGACGTACTGGACATGTGTTAGCGGCATGGCTAGTTAGTGTCCGAGGATTATCAAATCATGCTGCAATAAATGCTGTCAAAAGAACAGGTAGAAATCCTTATGAAGCTGCGATCGCTGCTGTATTTAGAGGTAGAAATCCCTTGACAGTTGTAAAATAACTTAACGTGCTTCTGAATGATTGCCGTCTAGCAGTGGATAAAACATTTTGAGTTTACTATTATCTTGTTTAATCAGTCCTTTGCGAGGAAAATTATATGGCAATGGTTCTAGATAAAGTAGTTCCTTTTGGGAGATCAATGGATGAATATATAAAAATATTCAATTTAACAAATGCAGATTTAAATAAAAAAATTATTGGGATTGGGGATGGCCCGGCAAGCTTTAATGCAGAAATGACACGTCAGGGTAAAAGTGTAGTTTCTGTTGATCCACTGTACCAATTCTCCAGTGATGAAATATTGCAAAGATTTAATGAAGTAGTAGATGATATTATTAATCAAGTCAAGGCTACATCAAATGATTGGGTATGGAGCTATCATAAATCCCCGGATGATTTGCGACATAATAGGGTGAAAGTTATTCAAGAATTTCTGTCTGATTATAAAGCTGGCAAAAAAAGCAACAGATACACAATCGGTGAATTGCCAAAATTGGCATTTAATAATCAAGAATTTGACCTAGCGCTTTGTTCACATTTACTGTTTTTATATTCAGACCATCTCGATTACGATTTTCACCTAGATTCTGTAGGTGAGATGTTGCGTATTGCTAAAGAAGTCCGAATATTCCCCCTCATAACTTTAATGTGGAAACATTCACAACATTTAGATGAAATTGTCAGATATTACACTTCCATTGGTTATAAGGTAGATATTGAAATGGTTGAATACGAACTACAGCCTGGTGGGAATAAAATGTTGAAGATAACCAGAGATTTTATATAATTCGTATTCATAGAGAATTGGTATAACCATTACGGTCGAATCTCATAACCATCGAGTATATACGATTATTCGGCAAACATTTCAGCTAAGGTATCTAAAACTGCTTTTTGTTCATTAGAGTCAATCTGACCTAGCTTTTTGACTAATCGAGTTTTGTCAACTGTACGAATTTGATCTAGAACGATTTGCCCATCCTTGCCCTGAAACTGACAAGCAACACGAGTCGGATAAGACTGTCCTTTAGTTGTCATCGGAGCAACAATAACCGTGGCAATATATTTATTCATCTCATCTGGTGAAATTACTACACAAGGTCTTGTCTTCTGAATCTCACTGCCAATCGTTGGGTCGAGGTTAACCAAAAACACATCAAATCGATTGACTACCACTCCCACTCTACATGCTCCCACTCTGTAGTTACGGCATCATCGAGCAGTGCATCGTCGTGTTGCTTCGCCATTGTTGCAAATGCTTCATCCCACCCCTTACGCGATTTAGAGGCAGCACGAACAATTAGGTGACAATCTTGAATTTCAATTTCCACCTCTTCACCAATACCACTTTGTTCCAGCAGAAGTTTAGGAATGCGGATACCTTGAGAATTCCCGATTTTAACAATACGGGTTCTAATTGCTGTTCCCATGAGGATACTTGTCCTTAATTGTAATTACATTGTGATTACTAATCAGGCTTTTGTCAAGAAGCGCTCAATTTTTAAATAATTTTTAATGCGATCGCTTTGCTGGTATATGTTTAATATGCTCCAGCGTACCCCCCCGTGCGCTTACTAGTCTTTAGGTCGTCTGAGAGTCATCCGGTGCTTCACCAAGGGTCTGCTGTGCAGCGTGACGGATATGAAGAACACGCACTGTTGATATTTCTTGTCCTGCCAAAATTGTGAAAATTATTCGGTATAAGTTGCGCCCTCGACCGTAAAGTATCTGACGAATTTCTTGGCTAAAATAATCATTTTCTCTAGCTAGAGAACATCGGCTTGGCATTTGCGATAAAGACTCAATGATATCATGTCCGCTTAATCACTTATGATATGTTATTGCGATTGGAACGGAGTGAAACGAAGCAATCACAGAGTCATTGCGATTACTTCACTCCGCTATCGCTGCGTTCGTAATGACAAGTATTTAGTCGGACATGATATGACTTGTAGTAATCCTGCATACCACTGACTTGCCCTTTCTGGAGAAGTAACTTGAGATAACTGCAAAAATGCGCTGTCTGCTTCTGCTTCAGCTACACTAGAGATTTCAATGCGGTATTTCATAAATCGGCTGGCAGATTATACTTGCGACGTTGCTCGTCAGCAAAATCATCAAATGAACGGAATCTACCCGCTTCAAAGTCTTCTAATCCTTGCTGAATACCCTTAATAGCTGCTTCTGAGTCTTGCACCTCCCACTCTAGGACAGCCTCTAGCAATTGGGCTGCAACGAAACTAACATCTTGTCCCTGCTGTGTAGCTTTCTCGCGCAGTCGTGCTTCTAATTCTGGACTAAGGGAAACAACGATCGCCATAATCGGATATTTTGTGGAAGGTTTATAGATATGATCTTATTTCAGAATATCTGATAAAACTGCGTAGGCGTAGCCAGTTGTAGGCATCGCTCTGGACACAACTACTTATGCTGTCACCATTGATCGTACTGAATCAGGGGATGCTGGCTCAAAATGTAACACCATAATTTGCTCTGGGCGTAAACCGACAGATTCATAAGTGCAACCGTTGCGATCGCTAAATTCAACTTCAAATGCAGCACCACCAGGTAATAATTCTACTACTGTGCCAACTTGATCACGGTACAGGTTGTATTCAGGTAAATCAACTGTCAGTGCTACTACATCCAACAACTCAATTCTAATTTTATTCATACTTCATCGCTTTGGTGAAGGTAAGGAACCCCCGAAATCTCCGCCGTCCCAATCAGATCCATCAAGCCAGCCATCATCCTCAGCATCCAACAACAACATATATGCAAGTAACAAGGTATTGGTAAATCGCTCCACAGGAGTTTTCCAATGTCTAGCCATCTTGTCTAATTGGACTTTTACTACTGAATTCGATGATGCAAAACATTCCAACACGTCATCGTGGCTACAATACCATCCAGCAATAAATTGATCAAAATAAGGTTTATATTTTTCTGTTGAATGAGGTTTCTTAAAGTTAGTGAAGCGAACGTCTCTAAAGAAGTCTAGTTTTAGACCAGCAACAAGCCCATCAGAATCTTTACCATAAATATAGTAATAAAGTGAAATACCTTGACCATTAAAACTGCGAGTAGCGCGAATAATTCTGGGAGTGACGAAATCATCTCCCTCGAAATCTGCAAGAACATCCTTTATTGCCATATAAAGCGTATTCAGTACTCAAGTATTATTCTTAGGGTTCCCAAACCAGAACAAAGCCTTACATTATGACATGAGCAAGATTTATAAAAAGGATATGGTTCGGTTTATTTACCTGATTATCACTTGGCGATGCCAAGCTGCTTAGAATAGTAGTGATAGAGAGGATTATAATTATGAGCGTCGTCATTCCTAATGAAATATTAACCGCAACTCGGATGACTGAAGGCGAAATGAAGCAGGAAATTGCAGTGATGCTCTTTCAAAAAGAAAAGTTAACCCTTGCTCAAGCCAGCCGATTTGCAGGGATAAACCGTATAGCATTTCAGCATCTACTCGCAAGTCGTCAAATTTCAGTGCATTATGGTGTGGAAGATTTTGAACAAGATATAGAAAACTTGCGGGCGATGGGTAGACTGTGATCGTTGTCAGTGATACTTCACCCATTAATAACCTCGCGGCCATTAACCATCTTCATTTACTACAACAGCTTTATGGAACAGTCCTAATTCCTGAAGCTGTCTACCGACAACTAACTGATCCCAACTTTCCAGTTGCAGGTGCAATTGAAATCCAAACTTTTATCTGGATTCAAACTCGTCCAGTTCAAGATCGAACATTGGTTGAAGCACTCAGCAATGAACTGGATATTGGTGAAGCTGAAGCGATGTCTACGACAAGCCACTTCGTGTCTACGCTCTAGCGCTAGAAACGAAAGCAGATCAAGTTTTAATTGATGAACGTCGTGGTCGCATGATTGCAGCTAGGCTAAATCTTGGTTACACAGGGATTTTAGGGATTTTGGTTGAAGCTAAAAGCCAAAGGCTGATATCTGCTGTGAAACCTTTGTTAGATGCTCTGATTAACCAAGCAGGATTTTGGGTGGCGGAACCTTTATACAAGAGGGTTTTGCAGCTTGTTGATGAAAATTAAATGCGGCATAGACTTTCTAACTGAGCAGCAGTAGGCATTCTGAAAATTTTTTCACCTATTAACCATCTTAGCAAGTGTTTGCGGTTAATTTGTCAGTCATACTTCGCCCATCAATAACCTCGCCGCCACTCTACTGAGTTTCCTTTAACTCTGATTCAAATTTATGCCAGAAGTCTATTGACTTCTGGTAAATCTATTGAGAAGCTAATAGTTAGTTTTGCTAATTAATAGAAGTGCATCAAACTTGTGACAATACTGACGGGAAAAATAAATCGATCGCAACCTCAAGAAGAACCAAAACCGTTGATTTTGGAAACTCAGGGACTCACACGCCGTTTTGGGAAGTTAACCGCAGTTAATAACCTGAGCATATCTGTGGAACAAGGCGAAGTCTTTGGACTGCTTGGCCCCAATGGCGCAGGGAAAAGTACAGTTCTTAAGATGTTGACAACCTTACTGCCTATCAGTGCAGGGAAAGCAACCTTAGCTGGCTATGATGTGGCTCGTGAATCTAATCCTGTGAGACGGGCTATTGGCTATGTACCCCAAGCGCTCTCTGCTGATGGTAGTCTCACGGGTTACGAAAATCTCTTAATCTTCGCCAAGCTGTATGGAATACCTGCCAAAGGACGCGATCGCCGCATCTATGAAATTCTAGAATACATGGGTTTGCAAGATGCGGCGAAACGCTTGGTACGAAACTACTCTGGTGGGATGATCCGCAAGCTGGAAATCGGCATATCAGTTCTACATCAACCCCAAATTCTGTTTCTTGATGAGCCGACTGTCGGACTAGATCCCATCGCTCGAACTCAAGTATGGCAGCTTGTATTACAACTCTGTGCTGATTACGGCACAACTATATTTTTAACAACCCACTTTTTAGAAGAAGCGGATAGCTTATGTAACCGAGTGGCGATTATGCAACAAGGTGAAGTCGTTACCACAGGTACACCAAGCGACTTAAAAGCTTCTTTAGATAACCCAAATGCAACTTTGGATGATGTCTTTATTCACTATACAGGCGACCAGTTAACATCAGGAGTCAACTACCGTGACACAGCAAGAACCAGACGTACTGCTCAACGGTTGGGTTAAATCACCGCCCACTGTCCGAGTAAATTTGATCTCTGCAATTAAAGAGCTAGTTACGAAAACCCTGGCGATCGCAGAATTAGAAATACGTAAACTCCGCCACGATCCCACTGATTTAATAGTTCGAGCTGTGCAACCAGCATTATGGCTTTTAATCTTTGGACAAGTTTTCGCCCGCACTCGCGCCATTCCTACAGGAAACTTACCTTATTTGGACTTCATTTCTGCTGGAATTTTGGCTCAAAGTATTTTGTTTGTGGCAATTTTCAGTGGTGGGATGACGCTTATCTGGGAGCGAGATTTAGGGATTGTACATAAATTTCTAGCTAGTCCTACACCCCGTGTAGCGATGGTGTTGGGCAAAGCCCTAGCATGTGGGGTGAGGTGTTTATCTCAGGTAATATTCATTTACGGATTAGCATTTTTATTAGGTGTCAAACTAAATCTTCATCCTCTAGCTATTCTCCAAGTACTGCTGCTAGTCATACTGGGGGCGGGAACATTTTGTATTTTCTCATTAATTATTGGCTGTTTGGTGAAAAGCCGAGAAAGGATGACGGGTATTGGACAATTGTTAACCATGCCGTTATTTTTTGCGAGCAATGCCATCTATCCAATTTCTTTGATGCCCAGTTGGTTAAAGTTCATTTCCCATTTAAATCCGTTGACTTATCTGGTTGACGGCTTACGCAGCACCATGCTGTTAAACGGCACTAGCATCTATGGCTTTGGTCTGGATTGTACAATTCTCTTATTCACATTAATCATTTTGGCCATCATTGGTGGAAAACTTTATCCACGGGTGGCCATGTAACTAGGAGAACAACAAGCCCATGACCTTGGATAAACCTAATCAAGGTGCAACTTCCGAAGAATGTGCCGCTAGAGTAATGGAGACAGTTCCATTAGTGATGCGGTTTATCCGAGCGGATATGCGTGCCCATAGTGCCGCTTTTTTATCTATACCTCAATTGCGATCGCTAGCATTTATCAATCGCAATCCTGGTGCTTCATTATCTGACTTAGCAGAGCATTTAGGTGTCACCTCTGCCACGGCATCAGCAACTATAGAACGCTTGGTACAACGCGACTTCGTGAAACGGATTGCTCATCCTCAAGAGCGGCGGCGGGTGTTGCTCAATTTAACTGAAGATGGAAAACACCATCTCAAGCAATCCCAAGATCAAACTCGCGCTCATATTACTGACTTGCTCAAAGGTCTTTCAGAAGACCAAATTTCCAACATTGAAGAAGGCTTAACTCTACTAAAAAATGTCTTCGAGAAAACAGAACTCAAAGCCCCATAACTTTGAGGTTGCACAACACGATCCCTTTGCAGCCTTTAAGTTTCGAGACTATCGGCTATTTACCATTGGACGGCTGGTGCTGTTCGTGGGGTCGCAAATGCAAACTGTAGCGATTGGCTGGGAACTCTATGAGCGGACTAACTCAGCGATCGCTTTAGGTGGTGTAGGACTGGCACAAGTCCTACCGATGATTATTCTCACCTTAATTGCTGGAGATGTTGCCGATCGCCGCGATGCCTACGGCGGGCTGCGCCTACGCAAACTCACCATGTTACTGTCGGTGATACTGCTAGCCCTCTGCTCGCTGGCTTTAGCAGTGCTTTCCTATACTCAAGGTGCAATTTTTCTAATTTACGCCTGTTTGGTATTAACAGGTGTTGCTAGGGCATTCCTCAAACCTGCCAGTGATGCTTTGATGTGGCAGTTGATACCTGTCAGTGCTTTTACCAATGCAGCCACCTGGAATAGTAGTAGCTTTCAGTTAGCCGCAGTCATTGGCCCAGCCTTCGGAGGATTTGGGATTGCGCTGTTGGGAAGTGCTACAGGAGTTTATGTATTAGCAGCGATCGCAGCGTTGCTGTGTTTTATTTTAACGTTGGCGATTAAAGAGCAAAAAGCCATCCGCACAACTGAACCAATTTCATTTAAAGCACTAGCAGCTGGTGCTAAATTTGTTTGGCAGAATCAGTTGATTTTAGCAGCGATTACATTGGATATGTTTGCTGTATTGTTGGGTGGTGCGTAGGCGTAGCCCGCCGTAGGCATCGCGTTGCTACCCATCTTTGCCAAAGATATTTTACATGTCGGGCCAGTGGAGTTGGGATATTTACAAGCAGCCCATTCCATTGGTGCTTTGACTATGGCGATTACTCTGGCGTATTTACCACCGTTACGTAAAGCAGGCCCAGCCTTATTGTGGTCAGTGGTTGGCTTTGGGGTTGTAACAATTATCTTTGGACTTTCTCGTTCCTTTTGGCTATCTATGTTGATGCTGATCCTTGGTGGCGCACTAGATAGTATTAGCGTTGTGATTCGCCATACATTAGTTCAAATCAGAACACCGGATCATTTACGTGGTCGGGTTGCTGCTATTAATAGCGTGTTTATTAGTGCCTCCAATGAATTAGGGGGCTTTGAGTCCGGCTTGACTGCTGCTTTATTTGGCCCAGTGATTTCCGTTGTGGGTGGTGGAATTGGCACAATTGTAGTAGTGATTGCTACGGCTATGATTTGGCCGGGAATTCGCAAGTTAGGGGCTTTGCAGGAATATAAATAAATTTAAAATGGAAGTATTAGATGATGGAGTTATATCCACTACTAAGTCTTCCATAGATAATAAAAACCCCATGCTATGCAAAAGCTACAAAATTATAATTGTTATCTCTTGCTAGGATGGGATTTTTGTTTAGTGGAAGTTGCATATCGCTTAATTAAGAGGTAGACAAACCCAGAGTTTTAGGATTATGTCTAACTTAAATTTACCAATTGCCACACTAAGCAGTTGGGCTACTGCCAATATTTGGTATACTGCCTCCGGTTAGAATACCAAAGTTAGAAGGGTTGAAGTTGCCTTCAGTTGGAATACCAAAGTTAGAAGGATCGAAGCTATCAGCCGTTGGAATGCCAGAGCTACCTAAACTAAAGCTGCCTTCTTTTGGAATACCATACTTAGCAGGAT
This sequence comes from Nostoc sp. 'Peltigera membranacea cyanobiont' 210A, assembly GCF_002246015.1. Lineage (GTDB taxonomy): Bacteria > Cyanobacteriota > Cyanobacteriia > Cyanobacteriales > Nostocaceae > Nostoc. The sequence continues at coordinate 616,540 of NZ_NOLJ01000002.1, read as the reverse complement.
CAAAGCTTTCAGCCGTTGGGATGCCATACTTAGCAGGATCAAAACTGCCTTCTTTGGGAATTCCATACTTAGTAGGATCAAAGCTTTCAGCCGTTGGGATGCCATACTTAGCGGGATCGAAACTGCCTTCTTTAGGAATTCCATACTTATCAAAATCGAAGCTGTCAGCCGTTGGGATGCCAAAAGCGCCTTCAGGTGCGAAAGGATCGCTGAGGTTGCTAGCCTGACCACCACTATTAACGGTATTACCAAAAACAGAATTTGAATCAGATGCCATTAGAGTTTATTCTCCTATTAGGACATAAATTTTGCGTAATCAAGAAATGTCAGGAAGGCACAATTAAGCTTCCTTCGTAACTTTTTTTAGTTGTTAATCTTGAGCTTTTCGGACTGAATTACAGAGTGCCTTTATGAAACTTACTGACCAAAAAAACTGTAATTAACGCTAGTTTTATAAAAAATATACAAAAGTTAACTTAGTTTTTACAATGAAAAATCTTTAGATGCTTGTGTCAAATCTTTAGATACTTTTTCTATTGAAATTTGCAGGGTAAGTTCATTGAAATTTGTATAAATCGGACTTGACAAATGGGCATTATGAATAAAAAGACTACAATGTTATCTTTGAAAATTTCAAGGAATAGATTGCTCATACACCTAAAAAACTACTTGGAGTTGCAAGGTAACAAAGCTGCTCGTTACCTGCTAAGTGCAGCACCTGTATGTGACACGCTACGCGAACGTAGAAAATGACGCTTACTCTTGCACAGAAGCAAGCTAAGAGATGCCTCTCATAGAGAAAAAAAAGAAGAAATAAGTTAAGAATTATTTGGTGCAAGTTTGAGAATTGGTATTAGTAGTTACCACAAGCGCATCGTAGATGGTTTAGATTGGCTCAAAGCAATCTTAGTATAATGGTAAATATAAGCCCTGTTTCTTAGTCTCAATTTCGGATAAATACTATAGATTGTTTTTCTAGGTGAATATTATGAACAATAACCTTCCAGCAGAGCCTAGAAACGGTTTTAACTTAGCCGAGACTTCAATTAATAAGGAGTCGCCTTTTGTGGAAAGTGATGGATTACTCTTCTATAAAGATGGGTACAAGACTCCAGAATTTTTAAGCTCATCCTTTTGCATACATCTATTTGATGAACGAGTTATCGTAGATCACTATGTACTGTTGTTTCCTGATTCAGAAACTCTTACAGACTATGCTAAAACTCTGATCAACTATGATGCCAAAATCACCGAAGGCCCAGGAAAATGGCCTGATGATTTTTGTCCTGAGCAAAACTTATTGCCCGAAGATGCTAGTATGTACTTTCTCTCAGCCTTAATGCCGTCAGGCATGATTTTGGTGCTGCTTGCACCGAACGCGCCAGATGAACAGATAGCTAGCTTATGCCAGAAGCAAGGTTTTAACACTGTCCATCACGTTGCCATTCTTGTTGATGATATCTATGCAGCAGCACAAGTATGGCAAAATAAGGGCTTTCTTCCTCTGTCTATGACTCCTCAAGAGGATGGTTCCTTGTGCCAATGGTTTTTCCGCAACTGGGCAGGTCAAATTATAGAGCTAATCTGCCGCCAATGGACAGGTAAAGAGACTTTTTCCTGTGAGAATATCGCTGGTTTACGCCTTTCAGAATTGGCAGCCTAAATTTATAATTCGTAATTCGTAATTCGTAATGACGCTCCTGCGTCGCTAACGCTGCGCTAACGTAATTCGTAATTATTTGGTTAAGTCATGCTTCGTGCGACGGTGGTTAGCAGCTTGTAATAATAGAGACTCTGCAAAAGCGATCGCATCAGTTGCAGATTTACCACCAGCCAACTGCGCTAGTTCTTCCCGACGGGTGTTTAAATTATCCAAGGTAGTAACTCTGACAACGGTACGCTGTTCGGTATTGTCATTGTTGGCTTTTTTACCTTTGCCTTGATTAATAGTTTGCTTATCTACACGAAAATGCCGATCGGCCATTGCCGCAACTAAAGGTTGATGCGTAACACATAACACTTGGTTACGTTGACTTAGCTGGTATAATTTTTCCGCGATCGCTTGGGCGACTCTTCCCGAAACCCCAACATCAATTTCATCAAACACCATAGTTCCAGCAACATCAACCTGAGAAAAACAAGCTTTTAAAGCCAGTAAAAAGCGGCTCATTTCCCCACCAGAGGCAACTTCTGTTAAAGGTTGCAGTGGTTCTCCGGGATTGGAACTAAATGTAAAAGTAATTTTATCTGCTCCCATCGCAGTTGGGAAAGCTGGTAATATTTCAACCAGAAACTTCACCTTTTCCATCGCTAGGGGCTTGAGTTCAGCTATCAAACGTGATTCTAAATTAGCCGCCGCTTTACTCCGCAATTGAGTTAACTGATTACTTGCTTGGGTAAGTTTCTCAAAACACGCCTTTTCTTGCTGTTCTAGACTTTCGATAGATTGTTCGCTGTCGTTAAGTTGGGCTAATTCTGCTTGGATACGTTGGTAATAAGCGATCGCTTCTGTAAGTGTCGGCCCATACTTGCGGCAAATTTGCTTTAATTCCTGAATTCGTTCTTCTACCTCTTCCAATCGGTGGGGATCGGCTTCCAATCCATCCCCATAAGCATTAATCTGCCTTCCCACTTCCATTACCGCAGCTTGCGCGTCCCGCACCAATTCTAATAGGGGTTGCAGTTGGGTATCATATTCCACCATGTCATTTAATATCGCCTCACTGTCTCCCAATAAATCACCTGCGGCGGGAGTTTCATGATCGTTTTGATACAAAGCCTGATAAACCTTGTAACTCATTTGTTGCAAATCAACGACATGATTCAGGCGTTCCCGTTCTTGTCCCAACTGTTCCAATTCATTAGGCTCACTGAGATTGCCTGCTCCCAATTCCTGCACTTGATAAGTAAGCAAGTCGAGTTGTTGCAACCTTTCCCGTTCTGATGTTCGGCGTTTTTCTAGTGCTAAATGCGCCTGTTGGTAAGCACTGAAGCTCGTGGCGACTTTATGACGCTGTTGCATCAGGGAGTCACCCCCATATAAATCCAACCAGTCACGAACTTGGGCAGATTGTCCTACTTGCACCGTTTGTCCTTGGGCGGTGATTTCCACTAAGCGATCGCGCATTCCTCCCATGATCTGCCGATTTACCAACACACCATTCACCCGCGATCGACTACGGACATTACTCGCAGTAGCTGTGATTTCTCGGCTAATGACTACAGAATTTTCATCAAGCAAATCTATTTCTTGTTCAGTCAACCAAGCCGCTAGGGGGGCGTTTGAGGTGAAAGTAGCTTCAACCATCGCCCGACTTGTCCCCGTGCGAATGACTCGACTAGAGACTTTACCGCCCAAAGCGGCATCAATGGCATCCAAGATAATCGATTTTCCAGCGCCGGTTTCACCTGTTAACACATTTAGTCCCGCGCCAAATTCTAATTCCAGTTGGTCAATTAGGGCAAAGTTTTCAATTCGCAGGCAAAGCAACATCAAGCCAAATTCTCCATGAGGGCAGATGCCGGATACTTCTAACTTACAAGACAATAAGTATGATCTTTCAGCAACTAGCAATACCTACTACTATTGAACTAGTATGCCCGTTTAAGTGTAGCAGACCTATTAGTACTAGGGAGTAAGGAGAGCAGAGGGAGATGAGGAAAAAATACCCAATGCCCCATTCCCAATTCCCAATTTCTAAACATATTGTTACAATACTTAATGTGATCGTTCTGACTGGTGGCCTTCTTCATGATTGTTAAGACACTTCCCCCTAGTTCCCGACCGATTCAAGAGGACAGTCGCAACGGCACAAATCGCCGAAGCGACGAACTGGATGTTATTGATGTAGTGCCAGAAGATGGTACATCAAGTTTAGTTGTACGCTCACCAAGACTCTTAGCAGCCCAAAAGGTGAGGACAACAGCCCAACCTGAGACGCTTTACGATCCCGTGGGCATAGCGGCGCATTACCAAAATAAAAAAATGCAAGTTTTACGGCGGATTTTTGCCGTATTGGGGCCGACTCTATCCTTTGCTTTTGGATTGTGGTCGGATAGTAAACGGGGAATTGTCGTCAAAAATGACCCCCGCCGAGCTACTCAGCTACGAGTATTGCTGACCCAATTAGGTCCTGCTTACATCAAAATTGGCCAAGCTTTATCCACCAGACCGGATCTCGTTCCTCCCGTATATTTAGAAGAATTAACTAAACTACAAGACCAATTACCGCCTTTCCCCAACGAAATTGCATACCAGTTTATCAAAGAAGAATTAGGCGCACCTCCAGAAGAGGTTTACGCCGAACTGTCGGCCCAGCCAATTGCTGCGGCTTCATTGGGGCAAGTATATAAAGGTAAGCTAAAAACTGGTGAAGAAGTCGCTGTTAAAGTTCAACGCCCCGACTTACGAGAGGGAATCACCATTGACTTGTATATCTTGCGTAACCTCGCCGCTTGGGTGCAGAAAAAGGTTAAACGGGTAAGAAGTGACTTAGTTGGGATTCTCGATGAATTAGGCGATCGCATTTTTGAAGAGATGGATTACATCCATGAAGGCGAAAATGCCGAACGATTTTTCGAGTTATACGGTCACATGAAAGACGTATATGTACCGAAAATTTACTGGGAATACACCAATCGTCGCGTCTTGACGATGGAGTGGATTAACGGCACTAAATTAACCCAGACAGAAGAAATTAGCGCCCAAGGTATAGATGCTCGTTATCTAATTGAAGTGGGTGTGCAGTGTTCCCTGCGCCAGTTGCTAGAACATGGATTTTTCCACGCCGATCCCCACCCTGGTAATTTGTTAGCAACAACCGATGGCAAGTTAGCTTATCTCGACTTTGGGATGATGAGCGAGATTAAGCCACCACAGCGTTATGGTTTGATTGAAGCGATCGTCCACGTCGTCAACCGCGACTTTGAAGGATTAGCAAAAGATTACGTTAAATTAGATTTCTTATCACCAGAAACCGATTTAACACCAATTATCCCAGCTTTTGCGAGAGTCTTTGCTGATGCCGAAGGAGCCAGTGTTGCCGATCTTAATATTAAAAGCATCACAGATGAACTATCGGCTTTGATGTATGAGTATCCTTTCCGCGTACCGCCCTACTACGCCTTAATTATTCGCTCCCTTGTGACGCTAGAAGGTATTGCAATATATATAGATCCCAACTTTAAAGTCCTCAGCGAAGCTTATCCCTACGTTTCCAAACGCCTGTTAACAGATCCAGCACCGCAATTAAGAGCATCATTGCAAGATTTGCTATTTAAAGATGGCAGATTTCGCTGGAATCGCTTAGAAAACTTGTTAAAAAATGCGCGTAATAGTCAAGACTACGACTTTAATTTAGTACTAAATCAGGGAATAGAGTTCCTGTCATCTGAACGCGGTGCTTTTATTCGTGACAAATTAGTAGATGAATCTGTTAACGGACTTGATGCTTTAGGTAAAAATGTTTTGCATAACTTTACCTCCTTGTTGCGAGAACGCGTAGGATTGACAGCAGTGAATAAAACTCCAGCGGCCACGGTTGAACAACAACAAACCTTAGAGCATATCAAACGTATATTAGGTATTCTCCGAGAAACAAGAGGCTTTGACCCAGTGCAAATTACATCCCAAATTGCCCAGTTATTGGTAAATTCAGATGTACAACGTTTAGGTCAACAAATAGCCAACCGCTTCACACAGAAAGCTGTAGCCAGGTTAATTCGGCAATTATTGGCATCCTAGTAAAAGTTATGAGTTAAACAAAGTTTTTAACTCATAAATTATTTATTCTAGCAACTATATAACCCAACTCTTCTAGCTTTTCTAAGACCTTAGTTGCACTTTGAGCAACGCTTTCCTGGTTAGTTTTGCATTCGACTTCAGGACAGAGTGGTATTTCATAAGGATCATCAATACCAGTGAAGTGCTTAATTTCCCCTGCTCTTGCTTTTTTATATAACCCTTTTACGTCTCGTTGTTCACAAACTTCTAATGATGTGTTGACGTAAACTTCAATGAAAAATCGAATACTTTGGCGCACTTCTTCTCGAATTTCGCGGTACGGTGAAATTGCCGAAACCAATACAATTACATTATTTCTGGCAAGAAGGTGAGCTACAAAGCCAATGCGCCGAATATTCTCCTCTCGATCCTCTTTGCTGAAACCCAATCCTTTACATAAGTTTTGACGTACTGCATCACCATCCAGAACTTCAACTCTGTATCCCTGTATCCGCAGTTCCTTCTCCACGAATTGACAGATAGTAGTTTTACCTGCACCACTCAAACCAGTGAACCATACTGTCACACCACACTCTTGTTGTCTCATCCTACTTTCGTCGTAAATTTTAAATGGCACACCAAAAAAGCTTTTTTAGGTAATTGTGGGTCAAATAGTAATTTTATTTTTATAATCCTTTTTTAGCAGGAATTTCAGCAATTGCAAGGCATCCTATGTTAACCTTGCTAATTTTACCTCTACTGATTTCGAGTGAAAAATCGCATAATTATACGTATTTAGGCTAAATATTTAATACGAAGCATGGCGATGTATACGACAGGCTACACCTACGCATTTTCTCTACCCTAACAACGCAATTTGCCGTTATAGTAACAAAAATTGTCGATCGAGTTTTCAAATTATTAAAGTTTTAACTAATTTTTACATTCAGTATATATACAGTTTATTTTTAAATAGAATAGTCTTTATTATAACAGTAGATTACCAAACAAGATTTACTGCTAAGACATTATAAAAAACTAAGTTCAAAATATCTGCAAAGTTAGACCCAGTGCAGCTTTATGGCGGCGCGACCTATTTTCTGGGGGCGATTCCTTTAAGTGCTGTTTCTGGTACAGACTTGTTTACTGACAATGATGGCACGCTTAGTGGTCTGTGTGATTAATTCTGAGAGTTTCGTAGTGAGCGATTTATCAGTCAATTTCAAGGGTTTTAGCCCTGACTACAAACTTTCACAACTCATCAAAACCAATGACATCAATCACTAGTACACCTTGGCATAAATTTGTTCACCTTTAACAAGTTGCTCTGAGCAACTTGTCTACTTAATTGAGGTGATAGCTGGATTTACGCCATGCAGTACTAGTGTTTTGTGCCAGTAATTTTCGGGGTTCGTAGTTGGTAATTGACCCCTCAATTTTAAGGGCTGGAGCCACTGAGTATATTTTGTATTTAACTAAGTCTAAAGTTCCTCAACAAAATTTGAAATTTAATTCAACTGATTTATGTTGTCCACTTTTCCCACTACTGCCCCAGAAGAGAATAACTTAATTCAATGTGATGCCGATCAGGGATTTATCTCCTGGCTGAGTCAAGCCGGAGGCTCAATTGCCATCACCACCTACCAAGCCGGAAAACTAGCACTAGTAGGCTGGAATGGGGAACAGATAACCATGCTGTTACGCCAATTTTCCAAACCAATGGGATTGGCAGTGAATGGTTCACGATTGGCACTGGCTAGTCATCACGAAGTCTGTTTATTAGCCAATGCCCCCGCATTAGCTTATGAGTTTTTAGAAGACCAGCCCGGACGTTACGATGCCCTCTACCTACCACGGATGGCATACTTCACAGGCGACCTCAATATTCACGACCTGGAATTTGGCAGAGAAGGGCTATGGATTGTCAACACCCGCTTTTCGTGTCTTTCTGCCTTGAGTCCAGACTTTAGCTTTGTACCGCGCTGGCATCCGAAATTTATTTCTGAAGTAGTGCCAGAAGACCGTTGCCACCTGAATGGATTAGCGATGGTGGATGGCAAACCCAAGTATGTGACTGCCCTCGGTGCGACAGATACCGTCGGGGGATGGCGACCGGGCAAAGCCAACGGCGGGGTCGTAGTGGAAGTAGAGAGCAATGAAATTATTGTAGATGGATTATCAATGCCCCATTCGCCAATTTGGCATGACGGGTTTTTGTGGTTACTCAACTCTGGTGCTGGGGAAATATGGCGCATTCATCCAGAATCAGGAGACAAACAAGTAGTCTGTGTACTCCCTGGATTTCTGCGGGGGTTGTGCTGCGTCGGGTATTACGCCCTAGTCGGACTATGCCAGATTCGGGAACGGCACATTTTCGGAGGGTTGCCTATTACTCAACGGTTTGAGCAATTGCTCTGTGGCGTGGCAGTCGTGGATTTGCGAAATGGGCAACAGGTGGGGATGCTGAAGTTCACCACAGGCTGTCAAGAACTTTATGATGTGCAGTTTCTTGCTGGTGTGCAGCGTCCGATGGTTTTAAATCAGGAACGAAAAGAAATCCGCCAAGCATTTACTGCCCCAGAGTTTAATTATTGGCTGCGACCGAGTGCAGTGATTCCTAATGACTAAGAAATCTGTTTAATCAGGCCCTAATTGTTGAAATCAAAGTTTTAGTTTTTTCAGAGGTTTTTTCATGAATGAATTCAAAGTCAATACTTACACCAACAATAATCAAATTAATCCCGCAGTCGCGATGGATGCTGATGGGGACTTCATTATTTCCTGGACTGGCAATGCTCAGGATGGATCTGGCGGTGGGGTGTATGCTCAACGCTACAACAGTACTGGCGTGGCTGTTGGGGGGGAATTCCAAGTCAATACCAACACCAACGGCAATCAACTTAACTCTACAGTAGCGATCGATGCCGATGGCGACTTTGTTATTTCCTGGCAAAGCCAAGACGGTTCTAGCTATGGAGTATATGCCCAACGCTACAACAATGCCGGGGTAGCTCAAGGGGGCGAATTTCAGGTCAATGCCTCTACTAACAACAATCAAGTTAACCCCACAGTAGCGATGGATACCAGTGGGAACTTTGTCATTTCCTGGCAAAGCAGTGGTCAGGACGGGTCTAGCTATGGAGTATATGCCCAACGCTACACCAGTGCTGGGTTAGCTATTGGGGGCGAATTTCAGGTCAATACCCACACCCAAGGCTCTCAATATAACCCCACAATAGCTGTGGATGCCACTGGGGATTTTGTTATTTCCTGGCAAAGTTATTATCAAGATGGGTCTTACTTAGGCATATATGCCCAACGCTACACCAGTGCTGGGTTAGCTATTGGGAACGAATTTCAGGTTAATACCCACACCCAAGGCTCTCAATATAACCCCACAGTAGCAATGGATGGTACTGGGGACTATGTAATTTCTTGGCAAAGCTATGGTCAGGACGGATCTGGAGATGGCATATATGCCCAACGCTACAACAGTTCTGGGTTAGCTCAAGGGGTTGAATTCAAAGTCAATACCCACACCGAGGGCAATCAATATAACCCCACAGTAGCGATGAATGCAGATGGGGACTTTATCATTTCCTGGACTAGTGATAGTCAGGACGGATCTGGGGATGGCATATATGCCCAACGCTACAACAGTACTGGGGTAGCTATTGGGGGCGAATTCCAAGTCAATACTTACACCAACAATAAGCAAATTAACCCCACAATAGCAATGGATGCCACTGGGGACTTTATCATTTCCTGGCAAAGCAATGGTCAGGACGGATCTGGCTATGGAATATATGCCCAACTAAACAACAGTGGGGCTCCCCCAACTATCACCCCTGGTTCTGCCTCTGCCCTGACATACGCTGAAAACACCATTACAGCTATCGACTCAGGCATCACCGTCAGCGACACAGACTCCCCCAACCTGGTTAGTGGCACCATCAAGATTACCAGTGGTTTTGCCTCTGCTGAAGACATCCTCGCCTTCACCAATCAAAATGGGATTACGGGCAGCTACAACAGCAGCACAGGTGTTTTAACCTTAACTGGTAGTGCCACCATTGCTAATTATCAAACTGCACTACGTTCTGTTACTTATACCAACAGTAGTGATAACCCCACTACTACACCTCGTACCGTCAGCTTTATAGTTAATGATGGGGCTGCTAATAGTACTGCCGTTAGCCGCAATATTAATATTACGGCAGTAAATGATGCACCTGTTGCTACTGCAACCAACTCTGCTGTGGCATACACCGAGAATGCTACTACAATCATCGACTCAGGTATCACGGTCAGCGATGTAGACTCTGCTAACCTCTCCGGTGCTACTGTCAGCATTACCAGTGGTTTCGCCTCTGCTCAAGACACCCTCGCCTTCACCAACCAAAATGGGATTACGGGCAACTACAACAGCAGCACAGGTGTTTTAACCTTAATTGGTAGTGCCACCATTGCTAATTATCAAACTGCACTACGTTCTGTTACTTATAGCAACAGTAGTGATAACCCCACTACTACACCTCGTACCGTCAGCTTTGTGGTCAATGATGGGACTGATAATAGTACTGTTGTTACCCGCAATATTAATATTACAGCAGTGAACAATGTACCCATTGCTACTGCTAGCAACTCTGCTCTGGCATACACCGAGAACGCTACTACAGCCATCGATTCAGGCATCACCGTCAGCGATGTAGACTCTGCTAATCTAGCTAGTGCTACTGTCAGAATTAGCAGTGGCTTTATTTCTGCTCAAGATACCCTCGCCTTCACCAATCAAAATGGGATTGCGGGCAGCTACAACAGCACCACAGGTGTCTTAACCTTAACTGGCAGTTCCACCGTTGCTAACTATCAAGCCGCTCTACGTTCTATTACTTATACCAACAACAGTGATAACCCCAGTCTTACACCTCGTACCATCAGCTTTATAGTTAATGATGGGGCTGCTAATAGTACTGCCATTACTCGCGATATTAATATTACGGCGGTGAATGATGCGCCTGTTGCTGTTAACGATAGCATCACCACAAAAAGAAACATACCCGTTATTATTAGTGCTACTACTCTGTTAAGCAATGATAAAGATGTCGATGTTAGTGATGTTTTGAGTATTACTGGCTTCACCCAACCTAGCCAAGGAAGCTTAGTTAACAACAACGACGGTACTTACACTTATACCCCTGTCCAAAACTATTATGGCTTTGATAGCTTCACTTACACTCTAAGTGATGGGCACGGAGGCAATAGTACTGCTACCGTCAACTTGACTATTAATCAGTACAATGTGATTAATGGTACTTTAGGTGCAGACAACCTGAATGGTACAGTCAATATTGATATCATCTCAGGATTGCAGGGCAATGACACGCTCCAAGGACTAAGTGATAATGACACTCTTGATGGCGGCGATGGAAATGATTCCTTAGATGGTGGTGCAGGAGTTGACAGTCTCATTGGTGGTAAAGGCAATGATATTTATATCGTAGACAACCTGAACGATATTATTATTGAAGGCTTAAATGCAGGCACAGATTTAGTTAAGTCTTCGGTGAGTTGGGTATTGGGAAATAACCTGGAGAACTTGACCCTGACTGGAAGTGGGGCAATCAATGGTACTGGTAATAGCTTTAATAACATCTTGATTGGCAATACTGGCGCTAACATTTTGAGTGGAGAAAATGGCAACGATAACCTCTTTGGTGATTCCGACAATGACACCTTGTTGGGTGGTGCAGGCAATGATACCTTAGATGGCGGTTTAGGATCTGATAGTCTTGATGGTGGAATCGGTAATGACACTTACATCGTAGATAACGTGAACGATATTATTATCGAAGGCTTAAATGCAGGTACAGATTTAGTTAAGTCTTCGGTGAGTTGGGTGTTGGGAAATAACCTGGAGAACTTGACCCTGACTGGAAGTGGGGCAATCAATGGTACTGGTAACAGTCTTAAGAACATCTTGATTGGCAATGCTGGCGCTAACATCTTGAGTGGAGAAGATAGCAATGATAGCCTAATTGGTGGTGCAGGCAATGACACCTTGTTGGGCGGTGCAGGTGATGACACCTTGGATGGAGGTTTAGGAGCTGATAGTCTCAATGGTGGAATCGGCAATGACATTTATACTGTAGACAACGTAAACGACTTCATTACTGAAGGCTTAAATGCAGGTACAGATTTAGTTAAGTCTTCGGTGAATTGGGTGTTGGGAAATAATCTGGAGAACTTGACCCTGACTGGAAGTGGGGCAATCAATGGTACTGGTAACAGCCTTAATAACATACTGGCGGGAAATAGTGGTGCTAACACGTTGAATGGAGTTGATGGCAACGATAGCCTGTTTGGTAGCTCAGGTAATGACACCTTGTTCGGGGATTCCGGCGATGACACCTTGAATGGAGGTGCAGGGATTGACAGTCTTGATGGTGGAATCGGCAATGATACTTACATCGTAGACAACCTGAACGATAGTATTATTGAAGGTTTAGAAGCAGGTACAGATTTAGTCAATTCTTCGGTGAATTGGGTGTTGGGAAATAACCTAGAGAATTTGACTCTGACTGGAACCGGGGCAATCAATGGTACTGGTAATAGCCTTAATAACATCCTGATGGGAAATAATGGTGCTAACACATTAACAGGAGGAGATGGCAATGATAGCCTCTTTGGTAACTCAGGGAATGACACCTTGTTCGGTAGTGCAGGTGACGATCTAATCGCTGGTGGAGTTGGTCGAGATGTATTGACTGGTGGAACTGGGCAAGATAGCTTCAACCTAACTGGTACCCGTACTGGAGGGTATGATACGATCGCTGATTTTACTCTTGGAGAGGATACTATCTTGATTTCCAAGGCTGAATTCGGACTGGTTCAATCTCAAAATACTACGCTCGATTCGGGACTGTTTCGACTTGGTACCACTGCGATAACAGCAAGCGATCGCTTTATGTACGATCAAACTACGGGTAATCTTTTCTTTGACGCGGATGGGATTGGTAAGGCTGCACAAGTTCTTCAAATTGCCCAGTTCTCCAATAAGGTAGCGCTTAGTAGTGCAAATATTACTATCATTGCCTAACGCAAGCTAACTATAGCAAGCATTGAGAAATTACCCAGTAAGAGACAGAGCAACTCTTGCTGGGTAATCTTTTATAAATACACATTTGAGTGCAACATAAGTGCAAACTTTTAACTTTCCTCTTGGGAATAACCATTTTTCTCGCGTTTGAGGCTTTCTTCTAAGGCTTGAATTTGTTCGCGTCTGGCTTCCAACTCTAAAGAACGCCTTGCTAAGTCTTGGTTTTGCAACGTCAGGGATTGTCGCCAATGTTCTGCTCGCTCGGCCTCATGCTGCAAAAACTCTGGGGTAATGCCGATGGTGAGGTAGTTTTGTACCAGATGCAGTACCCAGTTGGTGGCGTCTTCTAGTCTTTCAATATCGCCTGTAGGAGAAAGTTCGACTAGAACAAGCAAGTTCTCACTCATGATCTTTCCCTTTCCCAGCAAAATGAAAGCCTCTTCGGGAATTATCGCCCACAAGTTATCAGCTTCTTGACGCGCCAACAAGCGTAACTGGTGCTGGTCTAAAAAATCGTTTTTACGCACCTGGGCTAGATATAGCATGAGGGTCGCTTCGCTCCAATTCAAAATTCAAAATTCAAAATTCAAAATTCAAAAAAAATTTAATAAAAAATAAGTACCAGAATTTATATTTGGATTTTGTTAATTGGTAATGGGTAATTGGGAATTAATAACTCTTCATATTACCCATTACAGTTATCCTAAGTCATGCAGGCGATCGCTACGACAACCCCTTGAGGCGATCGCGCAAAATCTCTACTTGTTTTTGTACCTCTGCTAAGGCTTCCCGCGCCCCTTGTACCACGTCAGCCCTAGCTCTATCTACGAAACTAGGATTGTTTAATCTGTTACTCAGGGATTGAACTTCAGCTTCAGCTTTGCCCAAACTTTTTTCTAGCTTGGCACGCACAACTTCAATATCTACCACACCGCTGAGAGGAATTAGCACTTGTATTGTACCAATTACACCTGCGATCGCATTTTCTGGTTCTTGTGGTTGTTCTAATTCTCTCTGCGGGAAAAACTGGCTCCATAACCTACGTCTTGCTTGAGCAGTTAGTAAATTTTGGCTAGCAAACCACGCTGTGTAACTAAAACCAACTAGTTCAAAGAAAGTTCCGATGATGGGAGTGTCATCAATGGCATTTCCCGCAGCTAAACCCACTCTACCAAAGACAATGGCCACGATAATTAAGCCAATTGTCTTCAAACCCCTTTGAGGTTTTTTAGCAGCAACAGTTTGGTTTTCTTGTTTGTCAGTAATGGTTAAAGTCTCAACCTTCGCCAAATCTTTAATATAATCCTGACCAGCAGCGAGGATTTCCCGCTCTTTCTCACTTTCAGTTTGCAAATTCGCTGTCACTTTTACCCCAGGCTTAATATCTGCCTCAGCTCGCAAATTCCGAATTGTGCGGATAGTAGCAATGAGTAATTCAAACTGTTCTTCTAAAACTGAATCAATTAGGTTTGCATCTAGCTGGGGATAGATTTGTAATGGTAAAGTTTGCGGGGAATCTATCGGTTGTTGGGTGAGAGTTTGCCAAATTTCTTCGGTAATATGAGGCATCAACGGATGAAGCAGTTTTAAAATTCCTTCCAATATGTAGCCGAGGGTTTGCTGTGCCACCCGCCGCGATACTGGATCGGCATCTGCTTGCAATCTGGATTTCACCAGTTCAATATACTGGTCGCAGAAATCACCCCAGATAAATTCGTAGAGTCCTTTTGCTGCTTCCCCTAAACCGTAATTATCGATGTAATTGGTGGTTTGTTTGATAACTTGATGATATCGCGAGATAATCCAGCGATCGCTCAATTCGATAGCTACTGGGTTCCCCAATTGTTGCGGCGTTTGTCCATCCAAATTCATCATCACAAACCGGGCAGCGTTCCACAACTTATTTGCAAAGTTGCGGGATGCCTCTACCGATGCCGATTCATCCTTTTTGCGATCGTATTCTAAGCGGATATCTTGACCCGCACCAGCCACTTCTCTAATTAAGGTATACCGCAGGGCATCAGTACCATATTTGTCAATTAATAACAACGGATCAATACCATTACCTTTGGTCTTAGACATCTTCTGACCTTTTTCATCCAGCACCAAGCCGTGGATGTAAACTGTTTGGAAAGGCATTTGCCCAGTAAGATGCCCAGCCATCATGGTCATCCTGGCTACCCAGAAAAAGATGATGTCAAAGCCTGTCACCAAAGTCGTAGTTGGGTAATAAGTCGTTAAATCTTGAATTTGTTCCGGCCAGCCCAAAGTCGAAAACGGCCAAAGTCCAGAAGAAAACCAAGTATCTAGCACATCTGGGTCTTGTTTTAGATTGACATTTTCACCAAATTGTGATTTGGCTTTTTCCCAAGCTTCGGTTTCCGATTTTGCTACCACAAAGGGCGTATTATCGGTAATTTGCCCATCGGTTTCACTGACAGCGTACCAAGCCGGAATTTGGTGTCCCCACCATAATTGGCGAGATATACACCAATCAGTGAGTTTTACTAGCCAATCACGATAGACCTTAGTCCAGCGTTGGGGGACAAACTCTGGAGAAGTTTGCTGGTCGAGGAATTCGAGAGTGTTGTTAGCTAGGGGGCGAATTTTGACGAACCACTGAGTTGAGAGGAGGGGTTCAATAGGTACTTTACCGCGATCGCTGTAGGGAACGGTATGCTTATAATCTTCTATCTTCACCAAAAAGCCATCTGCTTCTAGGCGAGAAACCACATTTTTTCTAGCAACAAAGCGGTCTTGTCCTTGAAACTCCCCAGCGTTGGCGTTGAGAGTGCCGTCTTTATTCATAATGTTAATCAACGGCAGATTGTGACGCTTACCCATGTCAAAATCGTTCGGGTCATGGGCAGGAGTTATCTTCACGCAGCCTGTGCCGAAAGTCGGGTCAACAAATTCATCGCCAATAATGGGAATTTCTCGTTGTAGAATTGGCAGAGTTACAGTTTTACCAATGAGATGTTTGTAGCGATCGTCATTGGGATTAACCGCTACAGCCGTATCACCCAGCATAGTTTCTGGTCGAGTTGTCGCCACTTCTACAAAGCCGGAACCATCGGTGAGGGGATAGCGGAAGTGCCAGAGATTTCCATTCACCTCTTGATTTTCTACTTCCACATCAGACACCGCCGACTGAGAAGCAGGACACCAGTTAACTAAATATTCACCACGATAAATTAAGCCTTCCTCGTAAAGGCGAGTAAATGCCTCCACAACAGCTTTAGATAAACCCTCATCCAGGGTAAACCTTTCCCGTGACCAGTCCACCGAGACACCCAAGCGTCGTAGCTGATTCAGAATCGTTCCCTCAGACTCCGCTTTCCATTGCCAAGCGCGTTCTAGGAACTTCTCGCGCCCCAATTCGTAGCGAGTCTTACCCTCTTTTTTGAGTTGCTTTTCCAGCATACTATGCACAGCGATGCTGGCGTGGTCAGTTCCGGGTAGCCATAGGGTATTACGTCCCTGCATCCGGTGGTAGCGCACGAGGGTATCAATTAAGGCACTTTCAAAGGCGTGACCCATGTGTAAGCTGCCGGTGACATTCGGGGGGGGAATGACGATGCAGTAGGGTTCGCCGCCTTTGTTGGGGTCAGCTTTGTAAACTTGGTTGTCTTCCCAGAATTTTTGCCACTTGGCTTCAGTGGAAAAGGGGTCGTAGAGACTGGGGAGATTGGGAATGGTTGCAGTCATGCGGGAAAACTAAGGAAGGACTTTAATAAATTTTGCCATAGGGTTGGAGAGGGATTGATGGAAACGAACCGCAGAGGCGCAGAGAACACAGAGGGAAGAGAGTTAGGAGAGGATATGAATCGGCTTACGGGCGAGGTGATTGGGGCGGCGATTGAGGTGCATAGGGTTTTGGGGCCAGGGTTTTTGGAGGAGGTGTATAAGGAGGCGCTAATTATAGAATTTTTCAGGTGCGGGATACCTCATGTGGTTGAGAAGGGGGTAATAGTGAATTACAAAGGACATGAAGTAGGCAAGGGGAGATTAGATTTTCTAGTTGCCAATTGTTTAATTGTGGAATTAAAAGCTGTTCAAAATTTAGCCCCAATCCACGAAGCTCAAGTCCTCTCATACCTTAAAATGACTAATTACCCCTTAGCTCTTCTCATCAACTTTAACGTCCCCCTCCTCAAAGACGGCATCAAACGCATCATCCTCTCTTAATCTCTCTGTGCCCTCTGCGCCTCTGCGGTTCGTCCCCCAAATCCATGAAACACCAAACAACCTCCCCTTGGAAGTTCATCCCCACCCTCTATTTCACCTCCGGCATCCCTTACATTATCATCAACACAGTTTCCGTAATCTTTTACAAAAAACTTGGAATCGATAACGCCCAAATTGCCCTTTGGACAAGCTTCCTCTATCTACCTTGGGTCATCAAAATGTTTTGGGGCCCAATTGTTGATATTTACTCTACCAAACGTAAATGGATACTTTATACCCAATTTGCCATGTTCTGCTGCTTGGGTTTGATAGCCTTCTCATTACAACTGCCAAATTTCTTTTTTATCTCCCTCGCAGCATTAACAATAGGAGCATTTATTTCTGCAACTTATGACATTGCTACAGATGGTTTCTATCTGCTGGCTTTATCTCCAGAACAACAAGCCTTCTTTGTCGGCATTCGCTCACTATTTTATCGAATGGCTGTCATTTTTGGTTCTGGAATATTAGTAGTCTTAGCAGGTCAGCTTGAAGTATCTCTCAATAATATTCCTTTAAGCTGGACTATAGCCATTGGCTTCTCAGCTTTAATTTTAGCAATTTTGTTTATCTACCATCGCCTAATTTTACCCTTACCCGAATCAGATAATCAACGACAAATACAAGCTAGGGAAAATATACCCTTTTGGTCAATCATTCGCTCATATTTTGCTCAGAATAAAATTATAAACATTTTAGCATTTATCTTACTCTACAGATTTGGCGAAGCAATGCTTGTGAAAATAGCCTCTTTATTTTTATTGGACAAACCAGAAGTAGGGGGTTTAGGACTATCAACATCAGATGTCGGGTTAGTCTACGGAACATTTGGGGTAATCTCCCTAATTTGTGGAGGAATTTTAGGAGGTTTATTAATTTCAAAATATGGATTAAAAAAGTGCCTATTTCCTATGGCTTTAGCTTTGAATTTACCTGATATATTTTATGTGTATATGGCTTACAATAAACCTTCACTAACATTAGTGTATCCCTTAGTTTCATTGGAGCAATTTGGGTATGGTTTTGGATTTACAGCTTTTAGTGTTTATTTAATGCATATTTGCCAGGGCGAATATAAAACTTCTCATTTTGTTATCTCTACTGGCATTATGGCTTTAGGGATGATGCTACCAGGTTTAATTAGCGGTTATCTGCAAAAAGCTTTTGGCTATCCATTATTTTTTATCTTCGTTTGTTTGTTGACTATTCCTGGGATGATTGCTCTGTTTTTTATACCTTTAAAAGAAGAACCGAAGCGTCAAAATAATTAATATTATTACCGCTCATGAGTTATGTTTTGGGAATAGATGGCGGCGGTAGCAAGACTGTTTGTGTCTTGATGGATGATTTGTATCAAGTACTAGGTCACGGTGAAGCAGGGCCATCTAATTATCAAAGTATAGGTATAAAAGCAACTTTAAAATCTATTAAATCTGCAATTCATAATGCGGTTGAGGCAGCAATAATTACAAATCCTGTGAATATTGACGCGATATGTCTGGGTTTAGCAGGTGTAGGTCGTGCCGCAGATATCGAAGTAGTAAAAGGTTTAGTCAAAGAGTTACAGAATAACAAATGTCTGCCTATTACCTGGGCATTACAGCCAGCGAATATTGTAATTTGTAACGATGCTTTAATTGCTTTGGTTGGTGGAGTTGGTCAGCCTGTAGGAATTGTAGTTGCAGCCGGTACTGGTTCGATAGTTTTTGGACGAAATCATCAGGGAGATACTAAGCGAGTCGGCGGCTGGGGTTATATTCTAGGAGATGAAGGTAGTGCCTATAAAATTGCGATCGCAGGCATGAATGCAGCATTAAAATCTTATGATGGACGAGAGATTTCAACGAGTTTGATAGAGGGTTTCAAACAGCATCTTGATTTGGAAAATATAGAAGATTTAATAGAAGTAGTATATCGGCGAGAATGGGGAGTTAAACAGATAGCTGCTTTAGCACCAGTTGTAGATTTTGCAGCAGCTTCAGGTGATATAGTAGCGAATATCATAATTGAGGATGCTGTAAAAGAGTTAGTAAAAGCTACATCTACAATAATTGATGCAATTTTTAGTGTTGACTCAGCTTTAGAAGTCGTCACAACAGGAAGTGTGTGGCGCGGTAGATGCAAGATCCATGAAAGATTTGCAGCATCTCTTGTTAAGAAATTTCCTAATGTAAACGTGATTTTTCCGAGGTATGAACCTGCTTACGGTGCTGGGTTATTAGCGTTGCAGACAACTCAAAATTAACGCGAATAAAGCAATATATAAGTTTTCAGTCTGCAAATATGCGCCCCAAGAAAGTTACTATTTCAAACCAAGCTGCGGTACTAGCACTAGAATCATAACGATAACCGTCGTCGCGCATGAATGTATGTTCTACTTCATACAAGAAAACTTGGTGAGGGATGTTAGCATTCTCAATTGCTTTTATTATAGTTTGGCGATCGCTATCTGGTATATGAGGGTCAAGAGTACCGAACACCATTAGCATCTCGCCTTTGATTTCACTTACCCTCTGGATTGTATCGGCTATCTCTTTACCCAGTTTGCCACTGGGAATACCAGTAGGGTAACAGCAGACACAAGCCCGAATTTCGCTTTTAAATGCAGCGCGGAAAGCTAAATGTCCACCAATACAAAATCCGAGAGTGCCTATTTGATTTGGAGAAACCGCACTCTCTGTTTTCAGAAATTCAATCACAGCAAGACAATCGGCATCATAATCAGCTACCGAAGTTCGACGCGCATCGTCATTACCGCGCATCCTTCCCAGATCGTCTGGCTCAATTACTAAACCAACTGGCTCAATTCGGTGAAAAATTTCTGGTGCTGCTACTACATAGCCGTATCCTGCTAAGTAGTTAGCTAGACGAATCATTGCATCACCTAACTGATAAATATCGCTGTAAAAGACAATACCAGGGTATTTTCCTGCTGCTTTGGGAGCTGCAACATAAACACGCATTAAGCTGCCATCTACTCTTAATTCAACATTGCGCTTAGTGATTTGCACTTTTTTGTCTCCGTGTTACGCTTGCTGTCATTAGCTTCTACACTATAGCGCCGCAGTATCCGGTTACTTTCAACCTACAATTTGGCGTTCTTTTTCCAGTGAAAGTTTGTTGCGATCGCCTTAATAGTTAATAAATAAGTATTAAATGTTATAAAGTAATGAATTTGGCTATTTAGATCATCTGTGATATGAATCAAAAAAACATTCTTACTTGGGGTGATGTAGCTTACGCTTCACGAATTGCGACTGGAGGATCAAAGCAGGAATGGGAAGCTTTAGAACTGATTTGGCAAGCATGGGAAATAATAATCTACACCGGACTTGCAACTTATTCTAATAAACGTGAGCTTTTGCTAGTAGTCATACGATTTTTTGCTATTGTAAGTTTTTACCTGGAATTTTTTAATGATTATTATTGGGAATACTATATTATTTATTACAGCACAGAGTGGCTTGAAGGTATTCATATAACTCATGAGTACAACGAATATATAATCGACCATGTAAATGATTTACGCTTTCCTATACTAGCGAAATCCGAACCAAATAATCTACTTTTGTACTTTGTCGGTAATGCTTTAGAGCAAGTAATGCAAGTACTGATGGATAGCCTAGACAGTGACTCAATGCTATTTAAATCTGCATGGGAAATTAACCACCAGCAGTTTAAAGTACATGGAGATATATATGAGTTGCAGAGAATAGAAGCTGAAATAATTAGTGAGAATATATTTTTTGATAAGATGGTCAACTTAGCCGAAATACATGAAAATTATAATCAAAATAATAGATTTGTTAGAGATGAAACTGCAATTATAGAAATATTTTTTACGAAGATAATACAGACATAGAATGGATGAAAGGCATAAATAATAAAGATTTTCAGCAATCTGAAGAAGTTATAGATGCTACTAATAAATTTGTGGCTTTTTTTTCCTGTTATCAAATAAATCCTAACTTTTCTCTCAAGCAATGTTCTGAAATAGTTGGGTTTGATGAAACAGATTTAAAACGGTGGGTACGTACAATTAATCGCAAAAAACAAGTAATTTTAAGCGGTTCGCCTGGAACAGGAAAAACCTTTATTGCTGAACACCTTGCAAAACATTTAATAGGTGGTAGTGATGGCTTCTCAGAACTTCTGCAATTTCACCCCACATACTCTTATGAAGACTTTATTCAAGGTATACGTCCTCAAAGCCAAGATGGACAATTAACATACCCTTTGCTTCCAGGCAGTTTTCTAAAATTCTGCAAAGAAGCAGAGTATCATCAAGGAATTTGTGTTTTAATCATTGATGAAATAAACCGTGCTAATCTCGCACAAGTTTTTGGCGAATTAATGTACTTACTTGAGTACCGAGATAGAGAAATTCCATTAGCTGGCGGTAACAACTTTCGCATCCCGAAAAATGTCCGCATTATTGGGACAATGAATACAGCAGATAGGTCTATTGCAAATATAGATCATGCGCTACGCCGTCGCTTTGCATTTATAGAACTTCGCCCAAACTATGATGTGCTGCGACGTTATCACCTAAAAACAGGTTTTGCAGTAGAGGGATTAATTAATATTTTACAGCAATTAAATCAGGCGATCGCAGATAAAAATTACGAAATTGGTATTTCATTCTTTTTAACAGACAACCTACGGGAAGATATAGAAGATATATGGCGCATGGAAATTGAACCATATTTAGAAGAATACTTTTTTAACCAGCTAGAAAAAGTAGATCAGTTTCGCTGGGATGAAATAAAAAATAAACTATGGATATAAACCCATCACAACTAATAATCATTGAAATTACAGAATACGAAAATAAATTATTTCTGCTTGATAAAATACCCTATTCAGCCGGAGTCGAGTTATACGAAAAATACAAAACACAAGTAGATATAGAATTTCCTACCTATACAACGAGAGAACATTGGAAACTGAAAGCTAAAGGATGGGTAGGTTACATACCTGTAACTCCTGAATTGCATCTAAAAATAAATCCGAAAGTGCCTATCCAAAACCTCTTCGGAATGCTGGAATATGCCTACAATTTAAAAAGTTTTCGTTTTCTTGAAGGGTGGATGGATTGTGAATCTCTAGAAGACTTTTATAATAATCTGGCTTATATTTTAGCGCAGAAAGTTTTAGAGCGATACCGCAAAGGATTATATCGTACTTACTTGCCTAAAACACAGCAGCTTTCTTATGTGCGGGGAAGGCTAGATGTGCAACAGATAATTCAAAAGCCGTGGAATGTTAAACTTAAATGCAATTACGAAGAACATACGGCTGATGTTAAAGAAAATCAAATCCTGGCATGGACACTTTATATCATTGGTCGTAGCAGTTTATGTTCAGAAAGAGTATCACCAAAAGTACGAAAAGCTTATCATGATCTACAAGGATTAGTAACGCTGCAACCTTGTAGTGCAGAAGATTGTATCGCCAGACAGTATAATCGCCTCAATCCAGACTATCAAATATTACATAATTTATGTCGATTCTTTTTAGAAAATAGTAGTCCCAGTCATGAAAAGGAAAATCATAAAACCCTACCCTTTCTCGTCGATATGGCACATTTATATGAACTTTTTGTTGCAGAATGGCTTAAGAAAAGCACGCCACAAGGCTATTTTTTCAAACAGCAACATCCAATAGAAATTAGTCAGAATAGGCACTTCAGTATAGATATATTACTGTGTGATGCTACTGGCAAAACAATAGCGGTTTTGGATACAAAGTATAAAGCCCCTGAACGGGCAGAAAATACAGATATTCATCAAATGATCAGCTACGCCAACACAACAAAATGCAAGCAAGCCTTCTTGATATACCCTAAAGACTTGACACAGCCACTGGATATTATAAGCGATCAAATCCGAGTCCGCAGCCTCACCTTTTCCCTAGATGATAA
The DNA here is from genome assembly GCF_002246015.1 of Nostoc sp. 'Peltigera membranacea cyanobiont' 210A. Taxonomy (GTDB): domain Bacteria; phylum Cyanobacteriota; class Cyanobacteriia; order Cyanobacteriales; family Nostocaceae; genus Nostoc. Next base: position 593,569 of record NZ_NOLJ01000002.1, on the reverse strand, counting down.
TCTCGATCGCGCAGGTCAAACCTTCTTAAAAAACCTTTTTCTCCTAATCCCTCAGAACTCACACCAATAATTAATAAAGGGGACAGATGACATTCGCTTGCTGCGAAGCACCCATCCCCGAATAGCTGCCCAGATCATAAACCTGGAATCTATAGTCCGGTATCTAATAATCACAGTATCGGCCGAGATATGTAGATTGTCACTGGGATAGATACTGATTTACGAAATACCTACGAAAAGATTGTTACACAATTACTCTTGTTCACCCTTAATTCCGCCTCCCATAGCCAACAGCGCCGTTCCATAAGCTGCTTCTGTGTACACTGACGCGACTACAGGAACCTGCAAATGACGCGCCCTAATTGCAGTCCAAGTGTCATTCGCCGCGCCACCGCCAGCAGTATAAACACAACTCAATTTGTCTGCGCCGATTTGCTGTAATAATTCATACCCTCGCGCTTCTATGCGGGCAATGCTTTCTAATAACCCATGCAAAAATTCCACTGGGTTATCTGGGCGTGGTGACAATCGTGAGGGTAAATTGGGATCGTTGATCGGAAAGCGATCGCCTACCTTCAATAACGGATAATAATCTAACTCGCTGGCTTTTGATGGATTAATCTCACAGCTAAGGCTTTCTAACTCAGCGTTTGTGAAAAATTGCCTTAGTACTGCACCCCCAGTATTAGAAGCGCCCCCAGTTAGCCACAAATCACCCAACCGATGGCTGTAAATCCCATATCTGGCATCTTCTACACGGGTACGACTTAACAACTTTAGTACCAAAGTTGAACCAAGGGAAGTCACGGCTTCACCGGGTAATTTTGCGCCACTGGCGAGAAAAGCTGCAATACTATCAGTTGTACCAGCACATATCAGACAATCACGGCGGAAACCGAATTTATCCGCAATTTTAGGACGCAATTGGGCAATCGGAGTCCCAGGAGGTAAAACTTTGGGTAGCTGAATGGGTATTTGCAGCAATTCTAGCCATTCTGGGTATTTCAACTCTTCTACGTCATAACCCAGCTTTAAAGCATTATGGTAATCGCTAATACCCAACTGTCCATGCAGCAGAAACGCCAGCCAATCTGCTTGATGCAGGAAATATCTAGCTTCACTAAAAGATGGTAATTGTCTCATCCACAAAAGTTTAGCGAGGCTGGAGGTGGCACTCAACACTGTATGATTGGGGGGTGCGATACTCGTCAAATGCTCTAGCACCAATGATCCCCGCGTATCGTTGTACAAAAGTGGTGCATCTACAGGGTTGCCAGCAGCATCGACCAGCAAAACGGTGGAAGAAGTCCCATTGATTGCGATCGCTTTAATTTCTCGCCGTAATTGGTCAGGTATTTGTTCCACCAACGCAAACAATGCCTCCTGCCAAATTTTTGGCGTAACGGCATTTGGTGAGTCGGGAAAGGGATATCGCACCTCTGCGTGAATACAAGAGGCTTCCTCGTCAATCACCACAGCGCGTGCGCCAGATGTGCCGAAGTCGATACCCAGATATAAATTCATAATTTTTATAAATTTTTTTAATGGAGAATAAATAAGGACTACTGACAAATAACTGCTTTTGTTGCATCTTGTAACAAGATATTCCACAATCTTGGCAAAACAAGGAAAAGTAGTAAACGAACTGTTCAAAATCTATTCAGGTTAGGAGGTTTTCAGCCATGCCTATCTTAGATACTCTGTACATCGCTCAGATATCTTCCATCTCAGATACTCAAGTCTACATCGCTCTAGTTGTAGCCTTGATCCCAGGAGTTCTGGCTTGGCGATTAGCCACAGAACTTTACAAATAACGCTCCGATGTGACACAGTTAAAAAGCTAATAATCCTGGCAGTACGGGGTGCAATTTCCAGATTCTATGGCTTTATGCCATAAAATCTGGAAACCTTGCACTTACGTAAGCCAGGTTATTTTTTAACTAATGCGACACTTGTAGCTATTTCAAAAAAATGAAGTAATATGACAGCTAAATCAAGCATTCAGGAGTGCTGATATCTGAGTACTGTTAGCGGTAGCGGGGCGTTTAGCCCGTGCTAAGTGCTGTTAGCGGTAGCGGGGCGTTTAGCCCGTGCTGAGTTGGAAATCTCACTCAGCACTCTTGATAGTACTTCCCTTCACTAAGCGAGGTTATTTTTTAGCATCATGAACGCGATTCAACCATCTAGACCACCGTCACAACCTATACAAAAACGCCGTGTCACTCCTCGACCAAAGCGGCATCTTCGTCAACGTTCTTACCGAGTGATGGCACTGGAAAGCACAGCCAAAATAGCGGTCAATCTTGTGATTACAGCCGTTGCAGCATCTGCTTTAACACAACTCTTGCCTTATCATTGGTTACAGCAAGAAAAATTGCGAGAAATGAGTACTGAAGTTAAGCTGATGGAAGGACATGTCAATGGTTTGCAGGCAGAATTTAGCCGTAACTTTGATCCGCAAGAAGCTAAAATTATTAGACAACGACAAGGATACCGATTCGATCCAAGCCAGCGTCAGATCGTGTTGATGAATCAAGATCGCCGAGAAGATGAGCAAATAGACTCGTCACCCTAAGACAAATGGCGAATTTGGGATTATTTAGGTTTATTGTGATTCAGGCTACGTATAAACCGGGTGTTAATTTATATTATTGCTAATAAGTAATGGTTAATAGCTAATTTTTGAATAGCTATGTAGTTATCATCTATTAGTCATTAGCGATACAGCGTCGCTTCTGTACGAGACGCTGCGCGATCGCTCCAATTAAAAATTCAAAATTAAAAATTCAAAATGAAGAATTTACTTTTTGAATTTTGAATCTCCCAGAAGGACTAATCTACCAATTAGGACGTTGATTGAGATAGTAACTCGTCTAGCCAATTTTCGAGTTGTAAACGCAAGCGACAACCAATAATATCCTTATCGTTGTCGAGAGAGGGCAGTTGAGTGAGGGCGCGACGATAATCAGAGATGGCACAATTCCAGTCGCCCCAAAGATGGTAACTTCTGCCGCGTTCAGCCCAGATATGACCTTCTAGTTGACCGAAAAGCAGTGCTACCTCAAAATTCTCAATTGCCACCTCGTATTGCCCTAAATCTCGCCAAGTAATGCCTCGGTTAATCCACGCCCGGACATGGTGAGGTTTCAAATCAATCGCTCGATCGTAGTCGGCAATTGCTACTGCTAATTCTCCACAAGCCGCGTAGTAATTTGCGCGGTTATTATAAGCACTAGCCAAATAAGGATTAAATTTAAGGGCAGTATTATAGTCGGAAAGCGCTTTTTCCCTTTCGCCACTTTGGAAATAAATTAGCCCCCGGTTGTTGTAATCAACGGCATTGTCGGGATGGCGGAAAATTAGTTGGGTTAAAAGTGCGATCGCTTCAGTACAATCTCCTTGTTGAGCCAACCTCAAAGCACAAGAGCGCAAGTCGCTATCCCCAAAAATAGATTCGCTGCGATCGTTTTTCCTCCGCTCTTGAAGTTTGTTTGTAGTATTTAGAACATATTTATATTGGTTACTTTGCTGGTCATCGTCAGCTAAAAATGAGTGAATATTCATCTTTCCCTGCCTGAAATCCCTGCTTTATGAAATAAAAGTCTAGTTTTTACCGATGGTGGTTTTACCACTGTGTCTATTTTTAAGGTATTTATGGTTACTTGAAAGCCATCTCAAGACTGAATTTAACTACTCACACCAGTAGAAATCTACGCCCTAAATAAACAATTGCTCCTCAAACCTATTCATGGATACTTGATCCCGAAGGCAAATTCCAGAAATAGCAGACGTTAAATCTCAAAGACTAGTCAAGTAGTGAGAGCAGCAAATTGGTAGAATGCCAACAAGCCGTTCGTTAAAGAGGGGATGAGGAAGCAGGAGAAGCAAGGGGAGAGTAATTAATACCCAATGCCCCTCAATAGTGCCCAATTATGTTAGCGGGGCGTTTAGCCCGTGCTGAGTTCTGAGTAAAGAAGTGAGATTCCCTACTCAGCACTCGGAACCCGGAACTGTTTTGCCCTATGCCCCATTCCCTAAATTCAATTTTTAAGTTTTGAGAAATTTCCCGATGACAACCGCAACTTCTTATCCCAATGCCCCTGATTTAGCAACCGATGATTACATTGTCATCGGCTTGGCAACCTGCTTCGTCAAAGAAGATGGAGAAGTTTATCAAATCGAAGTTATAGAACCGATTCCCTCTGCGGCTGTGGAAGCGCTGTTAAAGGGCATTCCTACCTCCTATAAGCTGGCTCATGCCACAACTTTGGGATCTGTGCTGGATGGCGATTCACCACTGCTGCCAGATGGCTTCCCAGAGTCGGCTCAGTTTGGAGAGGAATTTGTGCCACGGGCATTTGCAGCAGCTCGTACTTACAAACGTCGTGAATCTGCAAAATCCCTGATTCCCTTGGGTACAAACTACACTGAATTTAAGTATTCCATTGAGCGGAAACGGGTGTTAAACGCCGCCAGAGTTGTCACCAAAGAAGATAACGTGAAACAGCATTCTCATACTCACAAAGTGCTTTAAGTAATTATGCTAAAACTTTACGGTGGCGCTCGTAGTCGAGCCTCAATTGTTCACTGGTATTTAGAGGAATTAGGAATTCCCTACGAATTCGTCAAGCTTGATATGCAGGCGGGTGAACACCTCCAGCCTGCATATTTAGCAATTAACCCATTTGGTAAAGTCCCAGCAATTGTTGATGAGGATTTTCAGCTTTGGGAATCTGGGGCAATTTTGCTGTATCTTGCCGATAAGTATAGTAAAACTCCACTTTCACTCCAAGAACGTGCTGTATTTTCCCAATGGGTTTTGTTTGCTAATGCTACCCTTGCTCCAGGGATTTTTGGAGAGGAGAATCGGGAACGGGAAATGCCCCGTTTGTTGACTCCGTTAAATGAAATTTTCAGTAAGCAACCTTTTGTACTTGGCAATGAGTTCACTGTTGCTGATGTGGCAGTGGGGTCTATTCTGAATTATATTCCCATGATACTGAAGCTAGACCTCAGCCCCTATCCAACAGTTTTGAACTATATGAAGCAATTATCTGAGCGTCCGGCATTTCTAAGAAGTATTGGCGGACAGACTTAAAATAATTCGTAATTCGTAATTGACTTTTTAACTACGAATTACGAATCTTTTAACGATAATTTGTAAATTGCAAAGCAACTGGGTAGTCTTCTTGTTTTAGCCGCTGCATGACAACTTGCAAGTCATCTTTAGATTTAGCAGAAACCCGCACAGCATCCCCTTGAATTGAAGCTTGTACCTTTTTGAATTCATCCCGAATCAATTTGGAAATTTGTTTGGCGATTTCCTGACTTATGCCTTTTTTGAGTTTGATTTCTTGACGCACGCGATTACCACTGGCTGACTCAACCTTGCCAAAATCAAAGATTTTTTGGGAAAGGTTACGCTTGGCGGCTTTTTCTCGCAGAATGGTGTGTACAGAATCTAAGGTAAACTCGCTGTCAGTGCTAACATTAATACTTTCTTCAACTAACTCGACAGTAGTTTCAGTGTCTTTGAGGTCGTAACGACCTTTGATATCTCGGATAACTTGATCGACGGCGTTAACCAACTCTTGTCGGTCAAAGTCGCTCACAATGTCAAAGGAAAAAGTAGAAGCCATAAAACATTTTGGATTTTAGATTTTGGATTTTGGAATTGGGCATAAAACATTAATAATAATTCCCATGCCCAATGCCCCATGCCCAATGCCCCACTTAATTAGTAGCTTGGATGATGCTCAAGAAAAAGAGAGTGCCACAGCCAAGGATGCCAATGGCAAACATCAGCGATCGCAAAAGGGGTATATTCAAAATATAAAAAATTGAGTATAGGAAACGGGCCACCACAAAGGCGATCGCAGCTACTTGGGCTGTAAAAGAATTTACACCAGTTACATAAGCCATCAATGCGGCTGCGGCAAATATCATAAAGGCTTCAAAGGTGTTCTGATGTGCCCAAGTAGCCCGTTGGGCATAAGGTGGCAATTTATCAAACAGGGCGCGAGGAGTAGAAAGCATTTCAGGCCCAATACGCGCACGGGCATAAGCTACTAGCAAAAATGGCACATAAATGAGACAGGCAGCAGCAGCGATCGAGTACAAAAAAATTATCATTACTTATTAGTCATTGGTTATTAGTCATCAGTCATCAGTCATTAGTCATTAGTCAAATACAAATGACAAAAGACAAATGACAAATGACTAATCAAAGTAGAAAAGCGTCACCACTTTTCTTTGTTCTTCTGCATCCTGACAAGTTTGTAACAGGGTGCGACTGTCGTGAAACGCAAAGCAGATTAGTTGCTGGCAACGGGAGACAATTTCCTTGTTGCACAAATAACTAGCTTCCGCCAGAGACAAATTATCATTACTGGGATTTTCGACTAGATGCATTACCTGTTCTAGTTGCTGGCGCGATTCTAAAGGCTGGCGTTCCAGACTTTGGGGTAGAATCACCGTCAACAAATTTGCATCAGCCCGCGTTGCTCCCTTGATGGCCGCTGAATTCGTACCTGTAGCACCAGAAGTAATGATTCGATTACCCGATAAAACTAGGGCATAAGTCATCATTTCAATAAGATTCTGATGCGTTATCGGGACGTGACGAGAACCTAGCAAGGCAATTCTTTTAGAACCTGTTTGCTGGATTGTCGCCAGTTCTTGGGCTAATGTATCGAGGTTAATAAGGTCTGTTGATTGGCTCAAAGATGGAGATAATCAGACTAAACGACCCAGATATTTTACCAAACAGCGTGTAGATACGAGGAAAACTTAAGTTAGACATTGCGACTATTTTTCGATTCTTTGGTTCAATAACTCCATTACTTGGTTACACCAGGCTAGCCAATGTGTTTCATAACTAATGCCATTTAGGAGAGTTAAATACTGAAATTTGCCTGATTCTGGCAGTTCTTGCGGATTCTGAAAGTAACGCTGTTCTAAGTTATGGTACGTAGACAATTTTTTTTGATGGGCTTTTTGGTGATTTTCTAGCTCTGCCAAGATAATTTCCTTAGGAACAATATGGCCAGCAAAAATTTTAACCAGTAAATCATCTTTAATTGGTGTGGGTTCACAAGGTTGAGCAATCCACTCCTTGAGGTGCTGTTCTCCCAAGTCTATAACGCTGTAGAGCCTTTTATCCGGTCGTCCAGCTTGAAGAATTGACTCAGAACTGATCTATCCTTGATCTTCTAGCTTCGTCAACTCCCGATAAATCTGCTGGTGACTTGCTGACCAGAAAAAGCCTACAGAGCCATCGAATCGTTTTGCTAAATCATATCCACTACATGGTGCGTCAACCAGAGCCGCTAAGATTGCGTGCGCTAATTTGCTACCTTGTATTTTTATCGGGCTTGTACTTTGGTTGGCTTTGTGAAGATAAGAAAAAAGTGTATTGCTTGATGGCAGTTGTTCGTTTAGCTTTGGCTTGAGTGCATAAATCAACTTGGCCTCAAGAGTTTTCAAAATGGAAGGATCTACGCATTGTAGCCAAGCTAACTTGACATTTCCCAAATCAATGAGTTCTTTAAATCTATAATGTGATATCCAACGACGTGCAAGATCAGCAGTTCTGCCTATGTAGAGAATTTCCCCAGAACCAGAAATCGCAAAATAGATGGCTGGACAGTCAGGGAGATCAGCTTTTTTCTCCAATGGAAGCGAGGGTAGTTTCAGGGGATCAATTGCCGTTAAATCCATTTTCTCCTAGTTCCAGTGACTTCTATAGCCATCACTAATAAGATCCCACTGAATTCTTACTTCAGTAGCTTCAAATCATCCGGGATTCGATCCCGGATGATTTACTCCTTCTGTCTCCTGCCTTCTGCCTCCTTCAATACACTCATGAATCTAAGACAATGCCGCTGCGGGAGTTAAACCTAGTTTGGATAACAAGCGGTCAATGTCAAAATGCTCGGACATCAACTGACGAATATACTGAACCTTAATCGGCTCGTGGACACGGACTTGACCAAAAGTGCGGTCAACAATTCCGACAGTAGTTAGAGTATCTAAGTCAACAGACAAAATGGGTATTTCTAGTTCTTCAGCGCGACTGAGAATGAACGGTGGGGGTGGTAGTTGCCCAGTGAGAATTAAACATTGGGTAGAAGTTTCCAAAGCCGCTTGCTGAATTTCCACCCGATCGCCTCCTGTCACCACTGCCATATTCCGGCGTTTGCGGAAATATTTCACAGCTGAATTAACATTCATCGCTCCAATTGCCAGACTTTCTACCAACAAATCCATGCGATCGTTGCGACAGAGAACATCAGCCTTTAACTGTTTGACTAGTTCGCCAACACTCACACTGCGGAGCAAATCGCTGTTTGGCAGCATTGCTAGCACCGGAATCCCCTGCTGTTCCAAAAATGGGCGCAAGAGAGTTTCAACTGCTTCTAGTTCGGTGACAGGGATATCATTGATCACAGCTCCAATCAAGCGATCGCCCAGACGCTGTTTTGCAGCCAATAGCGCCTCAACCGAAAGCAAGGATTTATAGCGGCTTACTAACAGCACACCAGCATCCAATACTTCAGCCATTTGCAGTAAAGACAAGTCAAACAAATTGCCTTCAGACAAATTACCAGGCCCTTCCAGTAACACTAAATCTCCTTGAGACTTATGTAAATATTGCTGTATTAAGGACTGCTGATAATCGGTTTTGTCTTCCCCTCGCAAGCGCTTTTGCACATTTGGTTCATCCAAAGCCAGCATTGTAGGTGCAACGCGGTTTTCCGGCAAATTGAGGCTAAGAGCGATGAACTGGACATCTTCCTCAATTACGGTTCCACTAGACGAATTGAAAGACGTACCAAGTGGTTTACCGTAGCTAATATCCAGACCTTTTTGCTGTAGCTGATGAGACAAACCCAGAACAGTTGCAGATTTACCGCTGTAATTCTCGGTCGATCCAATCAGCAAATATTTAGGGGATTTTGGCACACATGCACTCCTAATTTCAAAAGTCAGAAGAACCCAGCTAGGTGTTTCCTAATTCTAGTTCCTTCTGGCAAAAGCCTCTCGCTCTCACAAATTAAGCTTTCCCAGAATTACCTTCTGATTGAACAAGCAGGGGAGCTACTTATGGGTAGGCTTTTCAGATTAGACCAATTTTTTGGGTTTTAGAACCAATAAAGATTGTCTGAAACCTTAAAACTAGGTTCAATGCCTTCTAGGTTTCTAGCTGTTCCAGTTCCCGACTACGGGAGTTGGCGATGTTCTATGCTCCTAAAGTGGTGACTTATCCCAAACACTCTGCTTCTAAAATTACGTTAAGTCGATCGGCTGGTAGTAGTATTCTATTTGCTAAAATTTAGCTCGTAGATACGTATAAGATACAAGAGTGGTAATGAAAACTACCCATAATTAAGGTAAAAACCTTTCTTCGCTAAGTAAGATTTAGGTTTAAAAAAAGAGGTATTGATATGAACACAAACTTAGAAGAATTTTCATATCTCTGGGAGGACTCTGATTGGGCACTCTTAAAATTCAATGCTTCACCTTCAGAAAAAGAACCAAGATATGCAATTGTAAACACGAAAACTAAACATGGTTTGCTAGTTAGTGATGATACTCTCTATCAGGATCTCAAAGAAACTATGCGTAAAAAAGGAGTTCGTATTGTTTCAGGTTTATGATATGTAGAAAAAAATCAATTATTCGTGGATTAAAACTTGTGCTATTTTAGCTGGTCGTAAATCCCGCCAAATGGGACTATAAAAATATGTTGGTCGTCTCAAGGAATTACAGCAATGCCTTCGGACGGCTACGCCTACGCAGTATAGACATAGTGTATTTTAGATCGGTTTGTATGAGAAGTTATGGGTAGGTGCAATAGAGTTTTAGGCTGATTTAGCTCATGATTTGATGAGTCTCAAGCCCAGTAAACTACCCTATTTTCAGAAGGGTATACGTCCTATGGCTAGTATCCAGTCTGCTTTGTAGCTACTTTATCACCCCTTCGAGCGAGTACTGTTAACCGTTGATCCATTAAGGAAACGTAACCAGATTTGTTCCGATTCTTCCAAGTACTGCGATCACCGATGAAAAGCTTTCATAGTTTTCCTGAAAAACCCAACACCTGCATTGATTTTTCAAGTACTTCTTTGGGGCGAAATGGTTTAGTTAGATATAAGTCTGCACCAACCTCAATTCCTTTTTGTTTATCAAATTCTTGTCCCTTAGCTGTCAAGATTATGATGTAGATGTCAGTCATTTGCAGGTCATGTTTTACAATATGGCAGACTTGCAAACCATTCATTTTCGGCATCATCACATCAAGAAAAACCAGGTTTGGTTTTTCAGTTTTAATAGTTTCGAGAGCTTCTTCTCCATTTCTAGCAGTTAGAAGTTCAACACCTTCGTCCTCTAATGCTTCTAAGGCTTGTTCCATCAAAATCAAGATATTGGGTTCATCATCAACAATTAGAATTTTCTGGGTCATAGGGATTGGGGGGATTGGGGATTGGGGATTGGGGACTGGGGATTAGGAATTAGTGATTAGGGATTGGGAATTAGGGATTGGGGATTAGAAGAATTCCTTACCAGTCCCCAGCACCAGCGATTACTGTTCTGACAGCATAATAAAAAATACATTTTCCAACTCCTTCTCAAACCGGAGGGTTTTCACCAAATCGGCTTCTTGAGAGAAGATAGAATCGATGATGATCATGTCAGGTTTGGCTGACAAGGCTTTATAAATGCATTCTTGCGGATTGGAGGCTTCAATCACGCTGTATCCCTGAGTTTGCAGTACATCTGATAGCGTTTTTAAGGCTGATGCATTTTTATCTACAACCAATACCTTTTTACTAGAAGTGCCTTGGTAAAGCAGTGAGCCAATTTCGTTGAGGAGTTTTTCTGTATCAATGGGCTTGGTAAGATAGCGATCGATGCCAATGTGGTAGCCCCGTTCTTTGTTTTCAATAATTGACAGAATGATAATTGGAATGTCTGCGGTCTGGGGATCATTTTTGAGAACTGCTGCCACATCAAAGCCGTTAATTTGGGGCATCATCACGTCCAAGAGAATCAGATCGGGACGGGCTGTTTTGATTTGATGAATTGCATCCATGCCGTCTTTTCCTTCGCGAACATTGTAGCCTTCGTTTTCCAGTTGTTGGCGGAGCAGTTCCCGAATGTTAGCGTCATCATCTACAACCAAAATGGTTTTACGGTTTTGGTTCAGCACAGTGTTTTTGGTGATGACGTGTTCTTTGAGTTGTTTGACTAGCGTATCCAAATTCAGATTAGCAGTGGTTTTTTGATCGCTGGCGTAGGTGGGAATGATGAACGAGAATACGCTGCCGTTCCCTGGTTCACTCTCAACCCAGATTCTACCGCCGTGATGATCGACAATTTGTTTACAGATGGGCAGTCCTAAACCAGTGCCCTTGGGTTTGTCGGTGAGGGTGTCGCCAACTTGGCGGAATTTCTCGAATACTTTCGGCTGGTCTTCAGGTGCAATCCCAATACCCGTATCAATGACGCTGATGCAAACACCGTCATTTCCTTGTTTGACGCGACAGGTGACACAACCAGATTCGGTAAATTTAACGGCATTAGAAATCAGGTTGATTAAAACTTGCAATAGACGATTGCGATCGCCTACTATCTGAGGCAGTCCTGGTTCAATCTCGCACACCAACTGCAAGCCATTGGTTTCAAATAACCCGGCGGTAGAATTGCTTGCCCAATCGAGTAATTCACTGGGATCGATCGGCTGCATCTGCCATTCCACCTTACCTGCTTCCATCTTGGCGATGTCCAGGACATCATTAATCAAAGACGTGAGCCGTTCTGCTTCCGACACAATAATGTTGAGATTGTCAGCCACCCGCTTAATCGTTTTCTGAAGCTTACGGTCTTCGGTAGAAATCATTGGGAACACATCGGTTTCCAGCTTTTCTTGAATGATGGACGCAAAGCCGAGGACAGAAGTCAGTGGCGTCCGCAGTTCGTGGGAAACTGTTGAGATGAAATCGGTCTTCATCTGGTCGATTTCCTTTTCTGCCGTCACATCTCGAATCAGTAGTGCTGAACCGAAGCAGGTATCAGGTTCATTAGCTGCCGCCTTTTTGAAAATGGCGGTTGCTACTGCCTGACCAATGCGTTCCTTTGTCAGTGCAACTTCGGCAGAGAACACCTCTTTGGGATGGGACTGAGTTCGTGTAACCAGGTCTGCTAAACCAGATATCGGCAATTCTCGGTAGTGACCGTTGAGGGCGGTAGCTGTCAATCCGTACATACTTAAAAAAGCAGGATTGAAGTGGGTGATTTGTCCTGTGGTGTCTGCCACCAACAAACCATCTGCTAAGTTATTTAAAATGGCATTTAACCCCTGCGCTTCTGCTAAGGTATTTTGCAAGGCAGCCGTCCGCTCGACAACTCTGGCTTCCAGTTCTTGATTCAGTTGCCGCAGAGCGATTTCTGCTTGTTTACGGGCAGTGATGTCAGTATTGATTTCTAGCATGGCGCAGGGTTGACCGGATAAATCTCGTTGCAAAGTCCAGCGGCTCTGAACGGCGATCTGTCTGCCATCGCGCGTGATGTGTTCCAGTTCTCCTTCCCAAGTGCCCTCCCGTAGAAACTCTGATAGAATTTCTTCTAAAGGTTTTGGAAAGGTTGATTTTAGAAATGCGTGAATGTATTGGTCTTTCACTTCCTCACGCGTCCAACCGTAAAGCCTTTCAGCACCCTGATTCCAGTGATAGATTTTGTCGCTCATGTCGCGGACAATGATGGCATCGCTGGAATGATTCAACATATCAAATAAACGTTGATTTTCAGCTTCTGCCTGCTTGCGATCGTGAATATCAGTACATGTGCCAATCCATTCTCGAATACTGCCGTCTTTTTCTAGGACGGGGGCACCACAGACAAAAAAGTAGCGGTATGTGCCATCCTTGCTACGCAGCTGATATTCAGTTTGGTAGATACCTCCGTTTGCCACAGCAGTATTCCAAGCTTCTGTGGAACTGGCACGGTCATCGGGGTGAATTTGATCAATCCAGCCCCACCCTTCAACTTCAGCTTCGCTCTGCCCTGTATAGTCCATCCAGGTAAGCATTTCACTGCTTATTCCCAGTCCTTCCGGGGTAGCTCCCCAAATGATCTGTGAAGTAGCAGTTACTAAAGAGCGATATCGTTCTTTAAGACGCTGATTTTCGGCTTCTGCCAGCTTGCGATCGTGAATATCGGTGCAGGTGCCAATCCACTCCTGGACGCTGCCATCTTCTTCTATAACGGGCGCACCCCAGACCCAAAAGTAGCGATAGTTGCCATCCTTGTCACGAATTCGGTATTCGATTTGATACATACTCAGGTTTGCCACGGCAGCACTCCAGACTTCTCCGGTATAGGCGCGATCGTCAGGATGAACGGCATCAATCCAGCCCCCATTCTCAGCTTCAGCTAGACTTTGACCTGTATAGGCTATCCAGCTTGCCAGTTCAAAGCAAATTCCCTCTGGTGTGCTTACCCAGACAATTTGTGTATTAGCTGTCACCAGAGAACGGTATCGGGCTTCACTCTGTTTCAGTATTTGTTCGGTATCTTGGCGTTCCTGCTGGACGCGTCGAAGGTAGCTGATGTCCTCTACACTACACCAGATCAGTCGCTCTCCATCTTTCTCAATCATCTGTCCAGAAATCCTCACCGGAACCAGATGCCCGTCTTTGTGGATTAACTCCCTTTCAAATGGGCCGTAGCGACCAGTTTGCTCTAGTTTCTCTAGGGTAGCTTGGTCAGTGACGGCATACTTTTCAGGAGTAATCTGGCGATCACCCAGATTCAGGGTTTCTGGAACAGTACGCCCCAAAATGGCAGCATAGGCGGGGTTGATGTTAATTACTGTTCCATCTGTTCGGCATAGTGCTAGCCCAACAGGACATAGTTCAAATAGGTGACTGTTGTATTCATCAAGTTGGTTAAACATGGTTGAGCTTTCTTTAGCGGCGTATTTGGGTAGGGTTAGAACAACAGAACCAAGACAACAAAGTGGCGTAAAGCTTTAACGAAATTGGGTGGTGTTGAAACATCTGATAAAGTTGATCGGGTGATGCAGCTTCCACATCTGGACTGTGCTGTGAAAGTCGCTGGATCAATTGAGTGTGGCGGATCAGCAAATCTGTCGGTTTGAGCATTGGAACTGTTGATGGAATGAAGCCGTCGATATCGGGAATATGAGATAATTCTGTGGTGTGAGTTGACGAGGCAGAAGCGCAATTCTGTTCTTCAGTAGCTTCTGCAAATGCACAATTTAACGGAATCTGAATCCAAAATTCTGTCCCTTCACCTGGTTGAGAACGACATTTGAGCATTCCCCCATGCTTGTCTACAACAATTTGGTAGCTGATTGCCATGCCTAACCCGGTTCCCTTGCCAATATCTTTCGTGGTGAAGAAGGGATCGTAAATACGGCGAATTACCTCCTCCTTCATTCCTGGGCCGTTGTCAGCAATGCGAATCACAACCCATTGTTGGTCAAGGACTTTGGTACGAATAGTGATTTGGGAATTGGGGATTGAGGATTGGGAACTACTCCTGACTCCCGAATTTTCTATACCTTCTTCCAAAGCATCAATGGCATTTGCCAGGATGTTCATAAATACCTGATTCAACTGTCCGGGGTAGCATTCAATCAGAGGAAGTGTTGCATAGTCTTTAACGATTTCAATTGCCGGACGATGAGCATCTGCTTTCAGGCGATGGTGAAGAATCATTAAGGTTCCATCGATGCCATCGTGGATGTTAACGGCTTTCATTTCTGCTTCGTCATGGCGGGAGAAGTTTTTCAAGGATTGGACAATTTCAACAATGCGACTTGTGCCCAGTTTCATTGAATCTAGCAGTTTGGGGAGATCCTGCATAATAAATTCCAGGTCTATGTTGTCTAACTCTGATTCCAGTTCTGGAGGAGCAACAGGTAGGAATTTCTGATACTTTTCCAACAGGTGCAACAAGTCTTGGGCATATTCGGCAACATACTTTAAATTGCCGTAAATAAAGTTAACCGGGTTGTTGATTTCGTGGGCAACTCCGGCAATAAGTTGCCCTAAACTGGACATTTTTTCGCTTTGGATCAACTTAGTTTGAGCTAATTGCAACTCATGGAGAGCTTGCTGAAGTTTCTGTGTTTGGGCTTTTGCCTGGAGGGCTGCTTGAGTGCTTTGCTCGTAAAGCACGGCTTTATCAATGGCGATCGCTGTTTGAGAGGCAAAGATACTCACCAGTTTCAGGTGTTCAGCCTTATATGAGTCAGTTTTGGAGGTTCCAATAGCGATCGCTCCTAGTACCCGCTCTTTGGCTCGTAACGGTACACAAATCATTGCAGCAACGTTTTTTTGCCCCTCTAATCGAGAATCAGCTTGCACATCATTGACAAGTTCTGCTCGGTTCGATTGCACAATGTTGCCGATAATTCCCTTACCCGGTTCCGGCTGATTATGGTCAAAAAAGGCTCCAAATTCCGCAATAATTTCAAACGCAGTTGCATCAGGACTCAGTAGCAGAATCATCCCCGCAGACGATTCAATTAATTGACTCAATTCCTGAAGCACAAGTTGGGCAATCTGTCGCGTATCTAAACTTGTTGTGAGTTTAGTTGAGATATCGTCAAACAAATCAATTTCCTGGTATCGCTCCAGCAATTCTATGGCGAGTATTTTCTTCTCAGCTTCCTGCTTTGCCAGAAATGAGAGCAAATTTGCAAGTATAGTTGCCTGTTCTCCGCCAACAACCCAACCGATGATCTCTCCTGAAACCTCGATTGGATAACGGTTTTCTACAGTTTGCTCTCCAATGCTAATCAGTTTCGTGCCGTCTACCAGTTCAACATCAATGGCAACGTTGAACTGGTAGATTAAGTTATGAAGGAGAGATGGCAACTCTTTTTTGTTGAGCATCTTTCTGAGGCTAACTGCGGACATGAGACACCTCATCTAGAGCAGGTTGCGAATTTCTGGCAATTAGTGTAAGTGTGTTCGTGTTGCGTCTCGCAGAGAAACCTACACCGTATTCCAACTTTCTGCCTCCTACCTCCTGCCTCCTGCCTTCTTCACCGTAGCTATCCGTACCCCTTCGGATAAGCAAGCTACGCCCAGCATTTCCAGAAAAGAGAGGAATTGTCATAAAAATCTAGGAATATAATAATTTACTAATTAAGACTAGTTTTCCCAAAAATATTGGCGATATAACAGCGAAGTTGAGCGGAAGTAAATACCTTTAAACTTCCTACCAGAGGCATCCTTCCGTCTATGTAACTTGTTTACTTTTTGATGAGTTCTATAAAAATATAAGTAAAATTTTAGGTATTAAACAATCTATAGGTTTAAATTATAATTACTTTATGTCTCTTATTACTACTATTCGTAAATTGGGAATCAGCGTTTTTGAGTATGTGGGTGAGCGCATTTATGAGATTGGAACAATCCCCTCTAGTGTATAAAAAGAAGCTGCGATCGCAGCTTCTTTTGGTAATTTTAAAAAGTATTTAGTAAGCGCTAGTTTTAGTTAGATCCGAGAATCGCGAAAACGAAGTCTGAGTAATCGCAGCCAGCGCAACCACATTTGTGCAGGTTGTTCAAAGAAGGTGAAAATATCGCCAAAACCTAAATTAGTTTTGTGATGATGTAACCAGTGTCTCTCAGGAGTGGTAATAAATAGAATTTGACATAAGATATTTACAGGCTTTGGAGTTTGCCAACCTAGTACACTTATGTGTCTCCACCATACATGAAACTGACCAAGCAGTAATCCAGAGATAACGCCAATGGGAGAGAAAGACCACAAGACTACTGCTACAAGTACATAAGGTAAAGCTCCCAAGATACCATCTAAAAGAACCTGGGGATTAAAAGTCAAAATAGCATAATGGCGGAAGTCCTTCTTCCAGGAGTGGTGCGTTTTTAAATGAAGGCTACCAAAAACGTGCTCGGGTACGTGATAAAAGAATGTAGATAGAAAATCGCCAAAAAACAGTAATAACCAAGCAACAGCGATAGCCTGAAGCATTTGTACTCCTCAAGAATAGTTAAGAAAACTCCACAGAAAATATGCAAGTCTCACGCTGTCGGCATAGACACCTAGTTTTCCGCCACTAAAGCAGCATCTGTGCGTCTTATGTGTCTACGCTCCAGCTAATTTGGCTCAGAGTATATGTAATTGGTTTAGTTGCAGTTTCTATGAATCTCCAATCCTTAATGCAGTAATCAGCAACTCGTAAGAACCTCCAATTTGACTTTTAACTCTGGGTTAATGGTATCAATACATCTAAAACCCGATTGGAATACAGTATTTTGCTATAGTTACTACACAATCTTCTTACTAAGGCATACAGCGTAAGCAAAGGTTGAGTTAAACTTAGTACAAATTTAGGTTAAGGCTTTCTACAATATTGTTAATTCTAAATTTATTGCAATTAATCTTCAATTATGACTTGATTTAGAATGATATAAATAGATATTCTGCCAATATTAATTGAGTTGCTGAGGTGAATCAAGTAGATTTATAGTTTAATGGAAACGCTGTAAAATTTTGCTCGTCTAGAATTAACTAGATGCCATATATATTTTCTGTAAATCGAGTAATAATATCGCTCTCAACCTGCACTTTCAATGATGAATTAACATTCAAAAGACAGGAATAATTTTAGAATTTATCTTTATTTGCCAAGTGCGTTTGGATTCCCTTACTCTAGATCATTAGCTGACTCTTGTTGTAGACACTCGCAACTTTATGTGTCACCCTTGTCCTGTAGTTGCTGTTGCACATAGCTTGCTACGCGCAGCGAACGGGTAGGCATTAGACTACAGCCTAAGCTAAAAGGGATAAAAAATTAAATGATAGAGTAGCAAATATTGATTCTTCCTTTATCATTTATAGAAAAGTTAGTAAATTAGTAAAGCACACCTGTAATATTTATTTACAACGTGTCCTATTGAAAAAGTATCTCAGTATATCCAAAATTTAGGTTACTTTCCATTTGGAAGGTAAAATCAGGATTTGAAGTTATGATTACACGATTTATCTATTTCAGTATGAACAAAAAATGGGCGGTCAAGCGAATCACTATAAACCTGGCATCAAATGAAGCCAAAAACCTTGAAAAATATTGTGAACAGACAGGCAGACCAGCAACGGATGTAATTAGAGAACTCATTCGGGCCTTGCCACTGACGAAATAAAAGTAGATTTGCTAACTATTTCACCTTGGTTCATTTTCAAGATATAAGTATTAAAATTTGGTTTAATTGGGGAGCATCTCACTTTTGTAAAAAGCCTAGCGAATGGAATTCGCGCCTACACGGACAAAACCCGCGTAGGCGGGTTTCCAATTTCTTAAGTCCGCGCAGGCGGACTTCTCTGCGAGACGCACTCGCGTTCGTTTCTATGATTACTGCTCTTGCAATTACTCACGTCAGAGTAAAATTGGAAACCTTTGTCCAAATCTGCAACACTTTCTACTTCAGCTAAAACTCTTCTGGACTGGCGCTTTTCAGACTTGGCGTCAACGTTCAGCAGCAGGTCAAGGCAAAGCTTGAATGAGTTCTCGAATCACGTCTATTGCTAGTTTGCCTGTCTGTTCGCAATACTTTTCAAGGTTTTGGGCTTCATCTGATGTCAAATTGATAGTGATTCGCTTAAGCGCTCTTTTTTGACTGGAGGTTGTCAAACGGGGAAATTTAAGTGCAGCAGTTTTATTCATTGATTGATAAGCTAGATATATACAAAACTTTCTTTATCAAGATTGCCAATTCTGAACTGTCTTTACCAGTGAAAATCGAGATTTTGAGATTGAACTTAAGCTTTACGCCCCAAAAATATTACGGATAATACGAGGTATTAAATAACTAGTACCATACGTAATAAATCTGTCATCACCAAATGCAAGAAGCTTTCGGCTGAAGAGATGGTGTCAGCAATGCCCTACAGTCCAGATGGTCTGTTGAGCAAACGGTGTTGAATTATCGAGATAAGTGGATGCCAAAGGTGCTTTTTATCAGTGAATATTTTGGTAATATACGTGTTTTAAATTCTCTGCAACATAAGATTATCCGTTTGTTATGGCTATTACCCCATATCTATAGCAACCTAGTACCGCAAGGCGGAATTAAAAATTAAAAATTAAAAATTAAAAATGAATACAGTATAAAGGTTTCGTTGATTTGGAATGGTGAGGCAGTCCGGTCTTCTCCCAAGGGGAGACGCCAAGGGCGATGGGGGTTCCCCCCATGAGGAACTGCCGTTAGCGAGCCTGCGAGCGTCACCCGAAGGGTTGGTTTATTTCCGCCGTGTTGTACTAGTAGATAATTCCTTTTCATAAAAAGTGATTAAACGAACAGTGAGTTAATACATGACTTTACAGAATTGGAGACGTAAGCGTGGCGTTACACTTACTACCAATGGGTTACAAAAAATTAAAGAAGCAAAGCATCAGTCAGAAGCAAAAGAAAATTTTGGAAATCGGTATACTCTTGAAGAAATGAGTGTACGTTCTGGTTTATATTCCGCTACCATCTCGAAAGTATTGAATCGGGAAGGAGGAGTTGACAAACAGACTATTGAGAAGCTTTTTTCAGTTTTTAACTTAAAAATAGATAAAAGTGACTATTCAAGCTCAAATACTCGTCTAGATTGGGGAGAGGCTATCTTTAACTCCGCTTTTTATGGGCGTGTAGAAGAACTTATTACATTAGAGCAATGGATTCTCAATGAGCACTGCCAATTGGTTGCACTATTGGGAATAGGAGGTATTGGCAAAACAGCACTGTCTGTAAAGTTTGCTGAAAAAATTCAGGACAACTTTGAGTATGTGATCTGGCGATCGCTACGAGAAGCACCGCCTGTTAAAATTATTCTAGGTAACTTAATCCAATTTTTATCTGACGAACGGGAAACAGAAAGTAACTTACCAGAAAGTTTTAGCGATCGCGTATCGCGACTACTCTATTATTTACAAAATTATCGCTGTTTAGTCATCCTTGATAATGCAGAATCAATTCTCCGTAGTGGCAGCCGCGCCGGACTTTACCCTGAAGGATATGAGGAATATGGTGAGCTTTTAAGACGGGTAGGAGAAGCAACTCACCAAAGCTGCTTAGTGCTTACTAGTCGTGAAAAACCCAGAGAAATAGCATTTCTGGAAGGACAAGCACTACCTGTTCGCTCATTGCCACTGAGTGGATTGAAGGTGGCGGAAGGGCAAGAAATTTTAAAATTCAAGGGACTATCGGCAGCAGAAGATGAATGGAAAGTAATGATTGAACGTTACGCAGGCAATCCATTAGCTTTAAAGATAGTTGCCACAACCATTCAAGATGTTTTTGATGGTAATGTCACTGGATTTTTGCAACAAGACACGGCTGTTTTTGGAGACATTCGCGATATTTTAGAGCAGCAGTTTGAGCGCTTGTCAGATTTAGAAAAGGAAATAATGTATTGGCTAGCGATTAATCGTGAGCCAATGGCGCTTCCAGAATTGCGAAATGATATTACATCCCAAGTACCGCAAGCAAAATTAATGGAGGCTGTGGAATCTCTGCTAAGGCGATCGCTAATCGAGAAGGCTTCTCTACGAGAGGCTGCGCGTAGCTTGCTTCCCGGTAGGGGTACGCTAATGCCAACGCCTACGCTGATTGAAAAAAGTGAAGCACTATTCACACTTCAGCCTGTGGTCATGGAGTATATGACTAGTAGATTGATAGAACAGGTCTGTGAAGAGATTGTCACTCAGAATATTGAGTCCTTTAGGCGCCATACTTTGATAAAGGCGACTGGTAAAGACTATGTTAAAGATATTCAGATTCGCCTTATCCTTAAACCAGTTATAGATGGGTTACTTAACCACTTAAGAAGTAAAAAAAATATTGAAAGTCAGTTAACTCAAATTCTTGCAAGACTGCGAGAAGAATCTCCGCTAGAACCAGGGTATACGGCTGGCAATATTTTCAATCTGCTTTGTCATCTAGAGACGGATCTAAGTGGCTATGATTTTTCTTATCTGACTGTTTGGCAAGCAGACCTACGCAACGTAAATTTTCACAATGTAAATTTTGCTCATGCCAATCTAAGTAAATGTGTTTTTGCTGAAACCATAGGGGGGATTCACTCAGTGGCATTCAGCCCTGATGGAAAACTTTTAGCGACAGGAGATACTAATAATGAGATTCGCCTGTATCAAGTTGTGGATGGAAAACAACTGCTTACCTGCAAGGGGCACAAGGGTTGGATTTGGCCAGTTACCTTTAGTCCCGATGGTTGTGTTCTCGCTAGTGGTAGTGATGATCAAACAGTGAAGCTGTGGGATACTAGCAGTGGTCAATGCCTAGCCACTTTACAGGGCCATAGCGGTGGAATCTGGTCTGTTTCCTTCAGCTCAAATGGTAATATACTAGCGAGTAGCAGTGAGGACACAACAGTGAGGTTGTGGGATATCAGTACCGGGCAATGCCTTAAGACTCTACTAGAACATGGTAGTCGGGTGTGGGCAGTTGCTTTTAGTGCTGATGATACAATGCTTGCTACTGGAAGTGACGACCACACGGTAAGGTTATGGGATATCATCACTGGTCAATGCCTAGCCACTTTAGTGGGACACACCCATAGAGTACAGTCAGTTGCCTTCAGCCCAGACGGTCAAATATTGGCTAGTGGTTGTCATGACCATACAGTAAAGCTGTGGGATGTTGCTACAAGCCAATGCCTTCATACCTTGCAAGGTCATACTGACTTAGTAAATTCGGTTGCCTTCAATTCAGACAGTATGATGTTGGCAAGTGGCAGTGATGACCAAACGGTAAAGCTATGGGATGTCAGTACAAGCCAATGCCTCAAGACTTTCAAGGGGCATGGCACTCGGATCTGGTCAGTTGCCTTTAGTCCTGATTCTACGATGCTGGTAAGTGGCAGTGATGACCAAACGGTAAGGCTGTGGGATGTCAGTACAGGTCAATGCCTTAAGATTTTGCAGGGTTACTGTAATGGAATATGGTCAGTTACCTTTAATCCTCAAGGCACGATGCTTGTTAGTGGTAGTGGCGATCAAATGATAAGGTTATGGGATACCAGCACAGGTAAATGTCTTAAAACGTTCCAGGGGCATAGTAATCGGGTTACATCAGTTTCCCTTAGTCCAGATGGTAGCATCCTTGCTAGTGGCAGCGAAGATCAAACAGTGAAACTATGGGATATTAGCATCGGTCAGTGTCTCAAAACGTTGCAGGGGCATAGTAATCGGATTTTATCAGTTGCCTTTAGTCACGATGGTACAATGCTGGCAACTGGCAGTGATGACCAAACAGTAAAGTTGTGGGATGTCAGCACTGGTAAATGCTTAAAGACTTTACAAGGGCACACCCAGCGGGTATGGTCTGTCGCTTTTAGTTTAGACGATCATACGCTAGCTAGTGGTTGCCATGACCAAACAGTAAGGCTTTGGGATGTCAGCAATGGTAAATGCCTCCAGATTCTGCAAGGTCATACTGACTGGGTCTGGTCAGTTGCCTTCAGTCCTGATGCTACGACATTGGCAAGTAGCAGCAGTGACCAAACAGTGAAACTATGGAATGTCAGCACCGGAATGTGTCTTAAAACTTTGTATGGGCATACCAATTCCGTATATTCAGCTGCCTTTAGTATGGATGGTTGCACATTAGCAAGTGGTAGCGGAGATCAAACGGTGAAGCTGTGGGATGTCAGCACAAGCAACTGCAAGAAAACTTTATCAGCACACACTAAATTAATCTGGTCAGTTGCTTTTAATTCTAAAGGTAATACTTTAGCTAGTAGCAGTGAAGATGGGACAATTAAGCTTTGGGATATTTTAAAAGGTGAATGCTTGAAAACTCTTTTTAGCTCTAGACCTTACGAAGGCACTAATATCACGGCCATTACAGGTATAACTTCTGCAACTATTGCCACTCTAAAAGCTTTAGGAGCAGTTGAATATAAGGAGTAGTATTACAGTTGTAAATGCTGCTCTTACATTTCGCGCTTGTTTTTGGCAAAAGCGATATTCGGGAAGCAAGTAATATCTATCACAACTTATGAAACTTGCCTCCATCTGCCTTGCTTTACTGTGCAGTATATCCTCCATCAATTATCATGTTGTGCCCCGTGATGAAGGAAGTTGCTTCCGAACACAACCACACTACTGTTTCTGCCACTTCCTCCGGCTTTCCAATGCGTCCTATAGGATGCATTGCCTTAAGTTGAGCAAGTGCATCTCTAGACAAAGCACTCAGTATATCAGTCTCGATGACACCGGGACTCACGACATTGATCCGGATGCCTTCCTTAGCATAGTCCATAGCCAACGCGCGGGTTAAAGCGATGACGCCACCTTTGGTAGCACTATAGTTTGCAATGCCCGCAATACCTACAACACCAGCAGCAGAAGCCACATTTACGATCGCCCCGCTGTTCTGTTTGAGCATCGCCCTGATTTCGTACTTGAGGCAGAGCCACGTTCCTTTAAGATTTACCTTAACCAGACGATCCCAGTCTTCTTCTGACATATCATCGGTGATTAAGCCGGGATTGCCCCCAATCCCAGCATTATTGCAAGCGCAGTCTAAACGACCATAAATTTTGACAGTTGTATTGACCAGTGCCTCCACTTCAGCAGCATTTGAAACGTCGGTCTTAACAAAAATAGCTTCACCTCCTGTCTCTTTTATCAGGCGTACAGTCTCCTCACTTTCAGCGAGCCGACGACTAGCAAGCACGACTTTTGCTCCAGCGCTGGCAAATGCGATCGCACTCGCCCGACCAATACCTGATGAAGCCCCTGTAACTAGCGCAACTTTTCCATCCAATTGACCTGTCATAGATGTGTTCTTTCCCTTTTGATTGCTTTGTTTTGCACTAACTGATAGCTATTTATGTTTCCGTAGCGATACTGCACCTACACTAAAAGCTAAGACTCCTAACACAGCAGAAGATTCAGGGACAGACACTGGCTTAAGCGCTGAAAATGCTAATTTTCCGATTAGCTTATGAGTGGCAGTTGTTGGATGGATTTCATCCCAGAATAAAAACTTGTCTGGGATACATATAACTGGCTGTGTGGTAACTTCAATCGGCACCACTGGTGAATCTCCGATGCACGAGTCAGTTCCATTCATGAGACTGAATTCCTCCGGCTCTGCGATGATCCGATTAAAAAGAGAATTAATATCAAGAGGAATAATTTTGATATTAGGGTTTAATTCCTGACTCAAAAGGTTAAGGTTTTTGGTCAAGCTGGAGTTGTGTTTACTGGTAAAAGTGCTAAGTAAGCTAGAAATTTGACGATTACCGCTTGTAACTGGAAACTTTCCTAAATCTGGCAAATTCAATACCATGATATCTCTAGCCCCAACAGCAGCAAGCGATTTTACCGCCGTTGATAAATTTGTAACACTCTGGGTAGGGTTAGGAGTGCCTTGGAAAAAGTAATCTAAATAATCATTAATACCCGCCCACAAGATATAGAGGGAGTTTGGATCGGCAGACGGATTTGCTATTGTAAAGCTGTTGATTTGTTGTTGTAATCCTGGTAGAGTGCTGATTCCTATATTCTTGAATCCTGTAGTTGCACCACCGAAGGCAAAGTTGGTGTTCGGATTAAAAGTTAACCGTAGATTGGAGGCGAGATATTCCACCCAAACCGGACCATTGGAAAAACGTTTATTAAAGTAAGGTGGATTTGGGGGAACGATTCCGTTAGTTGCATTAAATACATTACCCGTATCGGAAAAGCTATCTCCAAAAACATAAATCTCGTCATAATCCTTTGCCGAGACTTTGAGCGGAAATATCAAAGATAACAGGTAAAAGCCCGCCGCCAGAATTTCTTTTTGCACGATTAACTACTGAGTATGATTTAAATCTTGATAGATAACTTTAACAAGGAGCAAAGCTATGATCTAAGGAACTTTTCAGTGCTGATTCAGGTTCGCCCTGATGTGGAAAAAGACCTAGCGCTACGTTACCCCAACGCATCACACTTGCAGAGGCGACTCCTGCTGCACCAAAGCCATAAACGAGAACCAAATCATTTTCACGAATTTTACCCATCTGTGCAGCGTGATAAAGATTGGCCACGGTAAGTACTGGCCCAATATTAGCGTACAGAGGATAGAGGTTAAGGGTGCGCTCTGAGTCAATACCAAGTACACGTACACAGAAGCTTGAAAACCAGGCTGTGGCTGTATTGAAAAGAAAAAAGTCAATCCGATCGAGAGTTAAATCGGCTGCCAAAATAGCACCTTCGCAACAGGTACGTAAAAGCTGCGCCGATTCTTCACTGAGCGCATTTTTTGCGTCCTTGTTCAACTGCATACGAATTCGTGGATTGCCTTGCTTGTTTTCTGTAATATTTAAGGTTAATAAGTCACAGAAACAACTCGTATTAACAGTTTTTGTACTGAGTATTCCTTGGTTAGGTTTGACTGAACCGATAACAAAGGCTCCAGCACCATCGCCAAGAAACCAGGAAACGGTATCGTCCTCATCGACAAAGCGAGAGTAAGTGCACGAAATTACTACCAGTACATTGCGGTACTCACCTGCTTGTACTAAAGCACAGGCAGTTTGCAATGCTACTGGGGTGACACCACAAGCTCCATCAAGATTCCATGCAGCACCTTGCAGTCCCAGTTTTCGGGCAAGGAAGGCGGCATTACCAAATCCGATTTGTTCGGGCCAAATTGAGGCTACGAGCATGAGATCGACTTCTTCAGGGGTAAGCTTCGCCGCTTTGAGAGCATCACGAGCTGCGCGCTCTTCCAGCATCAGCGATGATTCACCTGGAGCAAGTACCCGCTGTTCGACAGTACCACGAAAAGGATCTGACAGATATGGCAACATCTCCAAGTCAAACTCGTTGCTGGGGGTACCAGCAAGCGAAAACAGCCTTCCCAAGCTTTTTTCCTCGACTTGAGCAACTATATCTGGGTATTTCTCTCTGTAATAATCTTTTGTACGTCTGACGCTGGGAAAGTTAACTGCGATCGCGCGAATACCTACTGGGTGATGCACCATGACAAATCTCCTCTTAGTAATTCCTAGCACCTTGTGCAATCAGATTGTGAATATGACTCTTAATTGGTGCAAGGCGGGTTGGGTCAATTACTACGTCAACAACGTACGGACAGGTCGAGGCCATCGCTTTCTCTAAAGCTGCTTGGATTTCAGGTTCCGTTTCAACGCGGATGCCCTCAGCCCCCATTCCAGAAGCTATCTTAACAAAGTCCGCCTGCGGAATCTCTACATCTACATCTTTGAACCCTAACAAAGCCATTCCCTGGTCGCACATACTATAGCGCCCATCGTTTAGTACAATCCAAACAGCAGCAACTTGGTATCTTACGGCCGTGCTTATCTCATTGTTCATTAGCATGGCACCATCTCCAACTATGGCGACAGTCTTACCATTGCGTGCCAGTGAAGCACCCACGACACCTGTGACGAAATGACCCATAGATGCAAACCTGGTACTGGCTCGAAAACGACCTGGTTTGGCAAATCGCAGTAAGTTAATTGCCCAAGCTAGCGAGTTTCCTCCTTCAGCCATGACAACCGCATCGCTTCCCTCAACTATTTGCCGTTGAATTGCATCCATGAGTACTTCCGGTCGCACTAGTCCCTCTGCACGTAGATTAAATATTACAGGCTTAGAACAAGGCAGCAACATTTCTGTTAACTGATTTGGGTGTTGTGGAAAGTACTTTAGCAGTGCCTTTACAAACATTCCCACATCGGACTGGATGGCAAACGTTTCGGCAGATGGATATGCAGTTCCTGGAACCTCTGGGTCGATATCGACATGCACGAACCCTCGTTTTGGAATCATCACGGAATTCCAGAACGAAGTCCACTCACTGAGGCGCGTTCCTAGCACCAACACTCGTAAAGGTCGTTGTTCTTGCATATACGTTAAAACTGACGTATGTCCGGCAAAACCTGTAACACCAACAAATTGAGGATGGTTTTCGGGAAAAATGCCCTTGCCTCTAGGTGAACACATCACTGCCGCTCCCGTCGCTTCTGCAAGCTGACAAATTTCTGCTGCTGCACCCCGCGCACCAAAGCCGACCCAAATGGCAAATGGCCCTTCTGAAAGCAACCGCGTACATTCTGCAATAGTTTCCTCATTTACGGCTGCGGGAGCAAAAGAGAAAGCCACTCGTGGCAATGATGTCTTAACTGAACTAGTTTGGATATTAGTGGAGATATTTAAGTGTGCTACAAAACCATCTGGTCGGGCTATACCAAGTGCCAACCGTCGATGAACCTTTGATAGTTCATCGCTGCATTCGAGAGTCGTCGCATAATGAAACAGTGGTTCTGATGTGAACAGTCCCCCACTAGGCATGGTGTAAGTGCTGGTTTCTTGGAATGCCCACCTTCCACGCTGCGATGCCGATGTTGAAGGTGACAGAAAAATAACTTTAGCACCCTCCCAACGTGCAGCAAACAAGCCAGTTAATGCATTCGTAATCCCTGGGCCTATTGTAGTAAACACTACGACGGGGCGATCGCTAGCAAAGTACGCCTCAACGGCGGCAAAAGCAGATCCTGCTTCGTGGCGAAAGTGCAGCACCTTGATTGAACTGTGTTGTAGCGCTTGCCATAGTGGCGCGATCGCACCTCCCGATACACCAAAGGCATACTGTACTCCCATATCTTCCAGGATTTTTACCACTGCCTCCGCTATCGAAAAAGTTTCGGATGGCTTGCTATGAGATGGCTGTTTACTTGAGTTTAATTCTGTAGTGGTATTTGCTTGTGTATCCTGAAATTTAACATCCATACAAACTATACTTAGGAATAATTTCCTTTCTGGAATAACTATTATCCCACACCTCAACTTAGTAATATTGTAATCTCAATGTAATATGAATTTGTTTGGATAATGCTAATACAACTTCGGTGAGTACTGCTTTCTAACGCAGGTATAACAGTAAAACTACCTTGGCGGTTCACTTCGCCAATCTTTGAGCAACCTATAAGTTCCGCATTGCCCTGATATAGAAAAATGTTCAGAGACTTCAAGAATAGTAGATGTGGGGATGCCTGCGGTGGTCACTTTGTCGTACCCCTCCGGGGAAGCAAGCTACGCGCAGCGTCTGTCTACGACACGCTGCGCGAACATAGAGAAGTGCGGGCTGCGCCAACGCGGACGACTTCATCCGTCTTTTTAGTTTGTGAAAACTGAACGCTATTAATCAAGCTCTGGAGTATAAAAAGATGATTGAATTAAATCAGTATAAGGCTTTAACTTTCGATTGTTACGGAACCCTAATTGATTGGGAAAATGGCATCTTAGGGGTGCTAAAGCCACTTCTGCTGACACACAACACTAATTTGGATAACGATAAAATTCTCGATATTTTTGCTGAATTTGAAGCAGAACTCGAAATTGGAGAATACATCAAATATCGAGAAGTTTTGAAAAGAGTAGTCCAGAAATTTGGTGGACGATTTGGCTTTAAGCCAACTGCTGACGAACTAAATTCACTTGCCAATTCGATTCAGGATTGGCTGCCTTTTCCCGATACAGTTGAGGCACTTAGAACTTTAAAGCAAAAGTTTAAGCTGGTAATTATCTCAAATGTAGATGACGATCTCTTTGCTTTCTCGGCAAAGCACTTGGAGGTGGAATTTGACGAGATAATCACAGCAGAACAGGCAAAAAGCTACAAACCCTCCTTCAACAACTTCAGACTGGCTATTGAGAGAATTGATTTGCCGCTAGAGCAGATATTACACGTTGCCGCTAGTGTATATCATGATATCGTGACAGCCAAATCTCTGGGATTATCAACAGTCTGGGTAAATCGTCGAGCAGAGCAAGGGGTTAGTGCGAGTTTACCAGCAGTCACTCAACCTGATTTAGAGGTGTGTGATTTGAAGACTCTCGCTGCTTTAAGTTCACAATAATTTGCTGATTTGAATTTAACCACGAGAGGAACAAAAAGGAGATCGTATTTAGATAGAGAGATGCCAAAAAAAGAATTTGTTGTTAAAAAACTAAACAGGGATTGCAACATAGATTGATTCTGTCTTACTCTAGAAAAAATACTACGTCAGTTTAATTTTCTTAAACTTTGGAAACCACAGCATATAACTGGCTTTCCTTTCCTGTGCGCCCTGCCGATAACCTTGTTCAATAAAACACTTTGATAGCCTAAAACGATGAAAGCATCTGCTAATTTTGACTTTGAAGACGAGAAATTCAATGCACCGCCTTCTCAAGTCCTTCCCTGGTGTCAGATGATTAATCCTCGGTATGGCACAGATGGTATACAATCTCACGGTTTGGCGATTAAGCTGGATAATGCCAATGCTGTCGGCTTTGTGCCAGATGATAATTGGCAGCAAGTTGAGCATGAATTTAGCTCTGGAGTAGAAACAGTCTTTATTAGCGCTACTCCACGCTTGGTTATAGTGCGTCGGGGGCCATTGTCTGTTAAAGACCGGGAAAGCGGTCTAAAACTGGGTACGCTCAAAGATAATTATGATGCTTTTTTAGCCGACAAACTTAAATTTAAAACCTTTACTCGCTATCTAATTTTTATAGTGGGTGAGAATAAAAAGTTTTTACATGAATCACCACTACAACTAACTCTCAATGGTGCAGCCGGAGCGAGTTTCAGCAAAACCTACTGCGAATATCAACAAGGCAGAGTAGTAAGTGGATTCGTTGCTGAACTAGAAAAAGCTTACGCTATCTACCGCAAGCAACCTTTAACATCAAAAGGGCCTTTGTTCCACGCTCACGGGATTTTTTGTCCCATCATTGAGTGTGAAGAAAGAGGTATTGAACCAAATACAGTTTTGGTAGCTTCAACTGTGGACTATAAACATCCCACCGTAGGGACTTTAACGCAATATTTAATTGCTTCCGATGCTCTTGAGTCTGCAATGATTTGCAAGACTTTTGAAGAACACAAAGATTTTGGCAAGGAACCTGTAAAATCAGAAACGCCTAAATTGGCAATGGCAGGAGTTTCCAACTCTTACGTTTATGCTGATGAAGATGATTTTGCTTATCCGCCGTACTAAGGAGAGTGAGGAGTGAGGAGTGATGAGTTTTGAATTAATAACTCCTAACTCCTAACTTCTAACCTCTAACTTTATTCTTTGAGCAGCAAATAATATAATGAACCATTACCGCCTGTGACACCAGCGCGATCGCCTGCTAGTTTGCCAGACCCCATAAAATAATCCACCCGGCCCGGCCCTTTGATGGCGCTTCCTGTATCCTGGTCAAGCACAAAGCGGCTGACAGTACGCCTCTCTAATTTGCCACCACTGGCAAGATAGGGAAATGAGTTGTAAATCAGGGCTAACGCTCCCGGTGGCATGAGAGACTTATCTGTAGCAATGGAACGTTCTGCTGTTACTGGCACATGAATACTACCAGTAGCACCTCTACCGCTTGTTTCTTGGAAGAAAATAAATCGTTCCCAGCGGGGCAGATAATTGTTCAACTCTTGGGGCTTTTGTCGGAAATAACTAATCAGACGTGGCATTGTCAATCCATTTAGTGGAAGTTTGCCATCTTTCGCTAGTTCTTTGCCGATACTAGTCCAAGGGTAATCAGTTCCACCGGCATAGCCAATTGATGTTGTCTTGCCATTAGTTAATTTAATTTGGGCAGAACCTTGGATATGTACCATGTATGCGTCTAGGCGATCACGAAACCAAAGCAGTTCTAAACCGCGTAACTTGCTCTTATTCCCTTTTAAACCATCTTTCCCTTCCAAATCAATTCGTTTTGGGTGGGGTTTAGGCCATTGCCTGAAATCAGGTGGTAGCCGATAAAGAGGATACTTATAGATTGCAGTCTTTACACGGCTAGCAGTGTAAACAGGTTCATAGTAAGCAGTGAACTTAACAGTACCCTTGCCATCATTGCCCACGGACTGGTAGAAGACAAACTCACGGCGGACAGCGGCTTGTAATTGCGCTGCTGAGTTAGAACTGACAACCAGTTGGCGGAAACGCAGCAAACTCCGGCGGACGCGATCGAGGGTAATTTCCCGAACTGGATAATTTTGATATGCTGCGATCGCGTCACCCTTTGTTAGGTAAAGCAGACTGTTATCAATGGAAGCCAACAGCGCTTTGCGATCGCCTCCGGTGGGCGAAGCGCCAACGCCTGTTTTACCTCTTTGACTCCAAATTTGCTCATCCCAACCCAAGCAAGTTGGCCGGACTGTACAATCGCTTCCGATAGTGATTGGTTTTAGCGGCGGCGCGATCGCAGGAGTGATCGGTATTGGTATAGGTGGAAGATCGGGAGTAGTCGGTAGTGGCAACGGCAGTAAGTTAGGAACCTGAGCAACAGCCGACCAGAGAGGGTTTACGAGGGCAATTCCTAGACTCAAGGAAAGCAAAGCAAGGGTTTTTCTCATCATTTAGTTGAATCTTTCAACACTGGAACTAAAAATCGGTTCTACCCGGATTGCCACAATCCGAGAAGGGCGTACTACCATATATTCCCCTTGAATATTTTTGATCGGCACGCTAATAAAGTCATTAGAAGCAGATTTTGGCACAAGTTCGCCGCTATACCATTTCTGAAACTCTTGAATAGTAGGAAAACGTACTTCTTCTCGGTGGCCGCTTTCCAGTAGGATGTATACGGCATATTCGTTTGCAGTTCTAGCCATAAAGTTGAATCATTTAAAAAACATTCAACCCATTGTTAACCACCTAACCCCCGAATGAAAAGGGTAAGCATACGGGAGGTTGGAAGCAAGGGAGAATTTGCAGTAAGTTTTTTTCCTCTGCCCTTCGGTAACAGAGCGCAGCCTCTCGTAGAGAAGTGCTGCTCCTTTGCAACTCTGCCTCCCTTGCTCAATGCCCCATACCCAATGACTCTTCACTCTAGACGCCTAATCCTTTAACCAGTTCCTTAAAAAGTGTAATTTTACATTAGCTCTTGCATAACATTCCAATCAACCTCTGATAAATCATTGGCATTGTTGAAAAACAGTTATTCAGGAGACAAAAATTATGAAACTTTACTATCGTGGTCTGAGCTACGAATATAACCAAAACAAAGTTGGCAGCAAAAAAACAGAACAGCTGTTTCAACCAGTTCCTCAAATTGGGCCAGCTTATAATTTGATGTACCGTGGCGTTAACTATCGTGTCGATCCAAATTCCAAATCGGCGGAAGTTCCTCTAGTACCAATAACCTATAAATTGAGCTTTCGGGGAATCACCTATTTTGTAAATAAAACTCAATTAGGAGAAGTTAGCGTAGTCTCTCAACCAACAGCTATTTCAAAACTTGAGGCCCTGGCGATTTCTGAGGAATTATTAAAGCTTCAACAATAATATGCCTGCAAGCCGATCTGGAGTCTAGTTAGTTATAAACTTGTAATACAATCCTCAAAAAACCTTGCTTGGAATTTTGGCACTACCTACTTTCTGTCTGAACAAACCTTACCAAAGCTGGTAGTTGTGTCAAGATTAATTTGAGGAATTAAGGCTTGTGACACAATGTTAGGACAATTATTAGACGGACGTTACCAAGTCCTCCAAATATTAGGTGGAGGTGGATTTGGTCAAACCTACATAGCCCAAGATACCCATCGGCCAGGTTTCCCAAAATGCGTTGTCAAACACCTGAAGCCCGTCACTCGTAGCCCTGAATTTCTCGAAACTGCCAGACGGCTATTTACTAGTGAGGCAGAAACTCTAGAACAACTGGGCTACCATGACCAGATTCCTCGGCTTTTAGCCTATTTTGAAGACAACCAAGAGTTCTTCTTGGTGCAAGAGTTCATTGAAGGACATACCCTGAAAGCGGAACTATTCCCCAATCAACGTTGGACAGAAGATCGAGTCATTCAATTACTCCAACAGGTTCTGGGTATTCTACAATTTATTCATAGCCACAACGTTATTCATCGAGATATCAAACCGGACAATATAATTAGGCGGGAACAAGACGGTAAGCTAGTGCTGATTGACTTTGGCGCTGTTAAACAAGTCCAAACTCAACTGCTCACAATTGCAGGGCACACGGGGGCTACTATTATTATTGGTACTCCCGGATATATGTCTACAGAGCAGGGACAAGGTAAGCCCCGCCCCAATAGTGATATTTATTCTTTAGGCATTATTGGTATACAATCGCTGACAGGGTTACATCCGATAAACTTTGAGGAAGACCCAAATACAGGAGAAATTTTTTGGCAGCATCAAGCTAACGTCAGTTCTGAGTTGGCATCTGTGCTATCTAAGATGGTGCTACATCACTTTAAACAGCGCTATCAGTCTGCCGCTGAAGTTTTACAGGTGCTTAAGGATCTTGATCCTAGAGTAGAAGCGCAATCACTTCAACTACCATCTTCTACACAACCGCCTCAAGCTTCGCTTGCTCAACAAAACTCAATTGGATATCCGCCTGCTTCTATTCTGTCTGGGGAAAATTACAATCGCTTAGAAACAATTCTTTTAGAATTTGTCGGCCCCATCGCCTCAAGATTACTACGACAAGTTGCGGCCTCAGCATCCAATTTTGAAGAATTAATTAGTCAATTAGCTCTTCATCTTCGAGAAAATCAACAAATTGATTTTAAGAAGAAAACAATCTTTCTACTAGAGAAACCTACTCTACTACAAGAACTTACTATTAAATCCGACCTATCTGGTATTAACTCAAATGGTTTACTAAACCAGGAATCTCAAGTCATCAGTGACAAATTTCTAGAAGAGTGCGAACGTGAGTTGGCTAAATTAATTGGCCCAATAGCTAAGTTTATAGTCCAAAAAACTGTTAAATCTTCTGGGCAAATCTCTCGTGCAGAATTTGTGAAAATTTTAGCATCAAAAATCCCCGAACCTCAAAAAGCTTTGCAATTTGAGCAACGCCTACTATCTTGAATTTTTCAAAATTGCGTTTTTGTCTTCGTTAATAACGAATAACGAATTACGAATTATTAGCCTTGGTTATTCAGCATTTCCAGAGCTATTTTTAAGCTCGCTTTCATCCGATTAAATGCTTCTGCTAACCCGCCAATTTCATCATGAGAGCTTTCCTCAAAATCAGCGCTCATATCACCAACACTAACTTTTTGAGCTATTTTCTCTATTCTTCTGATGCGCTGAATCACATATTTTGTAATTAAGAAGTTAATTAAGAAAACTACGATCGCAAAGATCGCAATTAAAAGTCCCATTATTAATATCCAAGTCTGCTTGGCATTGGCAAAAATATCTTGAGAAGGAACAGAGATTATTTGAGCAGAAACAATCTGATTGAGTTGCCAGCCAAAACCATTTTCCGAGCCATAATTTAGCAACTGACTTTTAGGAGCCTGATCTGGTGTAGAATGGCATCGCAAACATTTGGCTTGTGTAATCTTTAGTGGTTGTGCAATGTAAAATACTTCGCCTTCTGACAATTTACGAAAGCCTGTAATTTCTAGAGTATTAGGTTCGTTGCGAAAACGCTCGACAAGTTGAGTTTCAAAATTATCAGCTTTATCCGCTAAATTGGTTGGATTAAGTGTTGCATCCTTATGAAAAAAGTTTTTAAATTCAGGCTTTTTACGAAAATTTTCAAAAACCTCTTTAGACGAAAAAGTTGGTACTACTTCAGGCATGAATGTTGGGTTAGTATCTAATCTAGGTTCTAATAGGGGAGCAATACGATTTTGTGTATAATCTCTAACTGCATTCACCATTTGGATGAGAATCTGCGCTTGAGAACTTACTTCATTTTGCGCTCTCCCTTGAAGTACACTGGATAAGGCAACACCACTTCCCAAAATACTGATGATAAAAACTAATATTAAAAGCAAGTTAAATTTAGCACCTATTTTTAAGTTTTTTAACGTAATGTTGTTTAACATAACCTAAGCAACGAAGGTGGCCTGTGAGTGTGTCTAATATTTATTTATACCTGTTAGAAAGCATCTCAACAATATTTAAATAAATATTAATTTTTGAGTGCAATATAACCTCTTTAGGCAGCAGTTAAATTTATTTAAATTAGTCCTGAAAGCCAAATTATTTCCTTAACCATAATTAATGATGTTTGTGCGATTTCCCCGTCGTTTATTTCTATTTTATCTACTAGGTTTTACATTTGCTGCCTGCAAACCACAAGATGGAGATGGGGTTGAGGGCACGTTAACTATTGGTGTAATCAACTATGGTGGAGGCGAACAGATAATTAATCAATATGCTAAATTTAATAGTTACTTAGGTGAAAAAACAAACTCATATATTCAGTTAGAGCCTGTTTTTAATGAAAATAGAGCGGTTGAGCGCCTTAATGCTCGTGCTTGGTCATTGGTATTTGCTCCACCGGGTTTAGCGGCTATCGCGATCGCACGTCACCAATATGTTCCCCTATTTCCTTTAATAGGTATTAGTAATTTACGTTCAATCTTCGTTGTTCGTAAAGATAATCCGATCGCTGACTTGAAACAATTGCAAGGCAAAACAGTGGCTTTAGGACAGTTAGGTTCAGCAACAGGATATTATTTTCCTCTTTACAATCTTTATGGTACAACGCTGGCTGAGATACTGTTTGCACCCACACCCAAAGCAGCACTGGAATTGGTCGCTCAAGGAAAAGCGATCGCCTGTGCCGTATCGGAGGCAGAATTAAGTCTCTACAGCTCACAGTTGGCGCCAACCGAATTCCGCATATTATTTAAAGACCCTCATTATGTACCATTGGGCGTGGTCTTGATTGGGCCGAATGTAGAACGTAACCGTCAAGAATTTATCCGCAAAGTGATGAGTGAATCGTCTTCAGATTTGGCTCAAGAAGTGGGGTATGTACCCAATGGACAAGTACCAGATTACAAATACATGATTTCTGTGGTCGATCGGGTAAGCTCAATTAGTTCCAAGCTGCAAAATAAACCTGTTCGTTTATTCTAATTAAAGCAATAACAATACTTTCAGCCTTTGTTTTCTCTAAAAAAAGCCCTCCTGTGAAAGAGGGGAGCATCTCAATGAGTGTAAAAACACGCCTGCCCTGGCGAATGGAATTCGTGGCTATACAAACAAAACCCACCTCCGTGGGTTTCAAATTCTTCGAGTCCGCGCAGGCGGACAGGCGGACTTAGTTTGTGTAGCCGCGATTTCTAATCGCCTGGTATATTTGCAAAGGTGAGATGCTCCCTGAAAGAGAGCATTGTTATTGCTAAATTTTGTAAAGTATAAACTGAGAAGAAAAAACAGCCAGCAAGTCTGACTGGGAAATAAGGTTAAAAAAACAATTTGAATCGTGCTAGCTGGTTTTTAATCGTCTCTGTCAGGATTTTGTCCAGTTCTGTAGTGTCTTGAAATTGTAAAATTTGCTGCGTCGGTAAGTCGAAGGGAAATTCACCTTCAAAATCTGGGCGTTGCATTTGCGCTAGTAGAATCTGTTCAGATCGTTTACTTTGGATGGCATAGCCAATCTCAATACAGACATTCGGACTGGGAATTAATTGGAGGGTTTCTTTACCTTCAATGCTAGCAATAGGGGTGGTGTCAGCGATAAATAACAAACTCTTACGGATTTTCCGCATGATTGTGCGGTTAATTCGGAAAGTAGCACCGCTAGGACGAGAGGATTCTATTAATGTTAGGGGAAGACGCGATCGCAAGTTTAAATTGTCTAAACTTTTTCGCAGTTCTTCTTTGAGAATATTCGTTGCTGCGGCATACTCAGTTTGATAGGATAAAAAAATCGTTGGTTCTAACTGAGCCAACACCGCTTGCTTGGTGAAATAAATTTCATGACTAATTAAGTCAATGTTAGAGACGCAATAGCCACCACTACCTTCAATATAAAATTCAATATTTTCCCCTTCCAGATAGCGCCCAAACCAAGTTGATTGCTTAACTTCGTCACTTTCTTCCAAAAAGTCTGCTCGCAATGCTGATTTCAGCAGACTTTTTTTGCTTAAGCGAATGTCTGGCGGACGTTTTTCCAGTTCTGGAATCGGCTCATAATCCTGTAGATACCACGCTCTGAGCGCAATTATTGACATAAGGCGCTATTTTAACTGTTTCTCGCTATTTAACTTCGTATAATCTTACACCCAGAGGAGTCCCTATTTCAGACTTCTCTTTAAACACAACAACACCCAAACCTCTACTCGCTGAACTATCTCCTCTTTTTGTTGATTATAGCCAGGGATGCACTAACTTCCATTGCTTTTGTAAACAAGTAATGAAAATCAGTTACAGTGCCCCCTAATCTTCCACATTTGAGGAAACAGCAGTTTTTGCGTTGGGTGTTGCTGTATTTTGACGAGACAGATGTAAGTTAAACAGCGTCTTGTACCTCTTACTAACATTTCAAATGCAGCTGTTATATCTGCCAAGTAAGCTTATTTCTTAGCTTCAATTATTAAATTATCACTTGTAGATAGGAAAGACTTTTTTTGCAATTAAACTTTACTTTTAAATGGTTTGTAATCAAATTCAATATATTGCACACTCTGGATAAACTATAGAGATTTTATTGAGTCTATTATTAAGAAAATTATCATCTACCTTTTGGATGAGTTTAAAAATTGACTGAGCAATTTTTAAGTTTTGAAACTAATAATTGAGCATTGGTCAATAACCAATAGTTATTCTTCGCCTGTGTCCTTATCCGCCACTCCCTACTCCTCTACCTTTAGTTAACTATTTTGGCTGGAGGCTTGACGGGAATCTCAATCCAGAACTCTGTACCTTTGCCAGGTTCTGAAATGCACTCCATTATTCCACCATGTTTTTCGACAATAATCTGATAGCTAATTGACAGTCCTAGTCCTGTACCCTTGCCTACAGGTTTGGTAGTATAAAACGGGTCAAAAATTCGCTTTTTCACCTCTTCAGTCATTCCAGCTCCATTGTCAATAATCCGAATCAACAGACGAGAGTTGTCTACTGAGAGTTTAGTGGAAATGTGGATAGTGGGCAGTTGTACTGAGCGTTCCCGAAGTACTAGGCTATACTCATTGCCCCCATTATCCTCTGTGATCATTTCCTCATTCGCCATTCCCCATTCGCCATTCCCCATTCCCAAGGCATCTATGGCATTGCTGATAATATTCATGAATACCTGATTCATTTGGCCGGCATAGCATTCCACCAGTGGGATGTTGCCATAGTCTTTGATTACCTCAATGCGGGGAAATTCAGCATTTCCTTTCAGCCGATGTTGCAAAATTAATAAGGTACTGTCAATGCCCTCATGTAGGTCAACACGCTTGTTTTCAGCCTCATCCAAGCGAGAGAAATTGCGTAATGACAGTACTATTGAGCGGATGCGATCGGTTCCTACTTGCATTGAGGTGATGATTTTCGGGAAGTCTTCTAGCAAAAAGTCAAAGTCCATTGCTTTGATCGCGGTGCTAATTTCACTATGAGGATGGGCATAGTGTAGCTGGTAGAGACGTAAAATTTCTAGCAGTTGTTCGGTGTAGTCACTGGCGTGGCACAGGTTCCCGTAGATAAAGTTAACGGGGTTGTTGATTTCGTGGGCGACACCCGCCACCAACTGTCCTAAGCCGGACATTTTTTCGATCTGAATCAATTTTGTCTGTGTTTCTTTGAGTTCATGCAGGGAATGCGCTAACTGGGCAGCTTGATTTCTGGATTCAGTTTCGGCATTACGGGTTTGTTCGTAGAGTTGTGCTTGTTGAATAGCGATCGCAGCCTGAACTCCTAGCTGTTCCAATAAATCAATTTCTGCATCCTGCCAATCTCTGGGAGCCTCACACTCATGGGCAATTATTAAGCCCCATAGTTCCATACCTATATTAATCGGAACTATTAAGTTTGCTTGCACTTGCATACTTTGCAAAAACTCTCGATGACAATCACTTAAAGTAGCCGTCGAAACGTCGTTAATTGCCTTTACCCTGCCCTGAAAGGATAGACGGTCATACTCATCAGGAAAGCATTCTGCTGGTGCATTCAATCCCAAAACTGACTGCCAATTGCCATTAATCTCTTCCACAATCACTGATTTACTCTTCATTTGGAAAATCAGCACTCGGTCTGAATTTATCAGGGGACGGACTTCCCGAACGATGGATTGCAGGGTTGTCTGCAAGTCTAATGTGCGGCGAATATGCTCTGTGACTTGCTTGAGGACTTTGGCAAGCAGTAATGATTTTTCGAGTTCAGCAGTTTGCTCTTGCACCTGCAATTCTAGGTTGGCATTGAGCATCTGTACCTGTTTATACATTTGGTGTTGCTCAATTGCCATTGAGAAATGCTCGGATAAGGCTTGCGCCAACAAGATTTCTTCCGCTTTCCACTCAGATGATTGACCCTTTTTTTTCTCTCGCCAAAGCTCAAAGGAAAGCTGAGGTAACACTTGTCGCCGATTTTCTTCACATCGTCCCGCCCACAAGACTTCTGTTTCAAATTCAGAGCGAAAAATGCTTAATACACCAATAAATTTTTCGCGGTAATGTAGAGGAATCACCATCAGTCCGCGAATTTTAGTAGAACGGAATCCTAAAGCCAAAACTCGCAAACGTGGTTCTTTGTAGAGGTCATCGCTTACCCAAACATTACCTGGTTTACACTCAGCCATCCAGTCTTGCCATACGAGATGCTGTTCGATAATACTGTTATCTGACTCATAAGGGAGTCTCGGCTGCTCGCCCCAGGTGTATAGTTCCTGATTCTCTTCAATGTAAAGCCTGCCACCGACTCCACCGAAGCCAGTAATAACTTCTTCTAGCGCTTTCTGTAATTGGATTGTCGGTAGTTTATGTAATAGTGTGGTAACTCGGTTAATAGTAGCTTCTCGCTCTTGCTTGGCGAGGGATTGGGTGAGTAGATTACTTTGAGCGATCGCAATCCCTACTTGGTCAGCAACTTCCTGCAATACTTTTAGTTCCCCCTTCAAAATCTCTCGCGGTTCACTGTGGTGAGCTACCAATAATCCCCACAATTTAGGCTTTCCCGATTGTTCTTGGAGGTCGGAATTTAAAATTGGTATTACCAACGAAGACTGCACGCCCATTGCCTTTAGGTATTGAATATGGCACGAGTCTACTTGCCGATAGTAGATATTGCTTTCTAGATGTTTCTCAGATTCTATTGACTGTACAGGCGATAGCCCGATCTTCCCGTTTGGCACATCCACAATCGAACGTTGCCTCGCTAACAAAAACATCTCTCTGGCGGCTTCTGGAATATCATCAACTGGGAAGTTTAACCCCAATAACGATGGCAGACGTTGCTCATGAATAGATTCAGCA
Organism: Nostoc sp. 'Peltigera membranacea cyanobiont' 210A; assembly: GCF_002246015.1. GTDB lineage: Bacteria > Cyanobacteriota > Cyanobacteriia > Cyanobacteriales > Nostocaceae > Nostoc. The sequence goes on along the minus strand of NZ_NOLJ01000002.1, from coordinate 553,322 downwards.
ATGACTTCACCACTACCACCAGCATTAAAGCGATACACTTTCACCCGATCTACATTCAAAAATAAACGCACTTGGCTAACGGTAGTCGTTAATATTTCTGGGAGGTCGAGCGATCGCCTGATCTGTTTGATCATCCGGTGTAGTAAACTTTTTTGGACTACTAAGCTTTGCTGCAACTCGTTTGGTTTCTTGGTAAATGTCATTGTTTATATACACTATGACTGAAGTCTAATTTTTTTTATAATTGTCCCCGCTCGGAATTTTCAACTTACAATATTTTGATTTTCATCCCATTTCACGAAATTGCTGGCTGCTACAAATGCGTTGCTAGTGGCGTACATCTGTTGCCAATATTTTGGCAAATAGATCAGATAATATTTGAAAAGCGTCAGATATTTCGCTTGATCGCTTTAACTCTTTTCAAGTTGATTTAGAAAGATATCAAACGGCTATATCATTAAAGACTTTTTAAGTTTCATCTCAATTTTAAAGTTAAGTAAATTTTAATCCTTGACATCTATCTAATTTTATATTCTCATTCATTAAACTATTTCAGTGTTTTTACTTAAATTAGTGCTGGAATAATTTCTTGAAATTAAAATATTTTTTCCCATTTTTGCCCATTAATTCAATTAATTAAGATATCTTCAAAGCAATAACTAAATTATTAGTAACTTTTTAAAATATTTTTTGCTGGGGAATTTTACTATTCCCCGTTGAATTACTGACTTTATATTGAATGTAACTATTTTGATTAAGTTATTCGTAAATTACCGTTAAAGATCGTAAATTACGAATTTCTTCACGCACACTCATGAGAGTTTTACCGAGATGGTTTTGACCGCTTTTATTAGCACCACAGCCCCAAAAAGAATCGGTTGGGGAATTTTCAACCAAAATCTCATCACCTGTCTTTAAGAGAACTTCTCGAATATCAGTATGAGTGAGAAACTTTTTGAGTACAGCTTCTCGCATAATTTGAGTTTTGACCAAATCCCAGTCTCGACGCAGTTGGCGAGTGCTACATCTTCCCAAGATGGCAGCTTCTTCTGGGGTGCTGGCAGCATGGATGAGAGGTATAATTGCCGCATCTGTGCTGCCTACAAACTTTTGCGCTTGATAATAATGCTCAACCGTTAGCCAGTAAGCACCCTCGATGTGAATTCCGTGGAGAGAAAAGTTAGAAAAACAGCCATAAGGCTGCCAAACCTTATAAAAGTAAATGGTCATTTGAAAATTGCTCTTTTATATATCAATTTCACTCTAGCTGAGTCGGTAAAGCCTTAACAAACTCTCTAGACGTAAACTGAAACATCAACTGTAAGACTTTCAATATTTGGTGAAATTAAATATGCGTTATCCAGAACCCTTCTAGAGACGTAGTACTACTACGTCTCTACATTTTTTCTACCAAATGTCTCTTGAGTAGAGTAAGTGGCAGGGGTAAGCTTTTTTAGAATCGTATGAGATGGGTTACTTTGATGTTCGTCGATTAACTAGGGTAGCGCTAGCTTGGTCAACAGGCATTAGCACAACTTCATTAATATTGACATGGGGCGATCGCGTCACACAGAAAAATATCACATCAGCCACATCATCTGCTGTTAGGGGTGTAACTCCTTGGTAGACTTTGTTAGCACGTTCAGTATTTCCGTGAAAGCGCACCTCGCTAAATTCCGTTTCTACCATACCAGGATCGACAGAAGTTACACGGACTCGCGTACCCAACAGGTCTTGTTTTAAACCTTCAGAAATGGCTCTCACAGCAGCTTTGGTAGCACAGTAGACATTGCCACCGGGATAGGTTTGATGTCCGGCGATGGAACCTAAATTTACCACATGACCGCGATCGCGACTTACCATTCCCGGAACGACATAGCGGGAGACATAAAGTAAACCCTTAACGTTAGTATCAATCATGTCTTCCCAGTCTTGAAAGCTGCCTTCGTGCAACTTGTCTAAACCACGACTTAGACCAGCATTGTTAATGAGAATGTCGATGTCAGACCAGGCGGGGGGTAGAGTTGCAATGGCAGATTCAACAGCATTGCGATCGCGCACATCTAGTTGTAGTAAATGAATTTCAGTACTAAAATCTTTACTCAGAGTATCTGCTAGCTGCTGCAAACGTTCTAAGCGTCGTGCCGCTAAAATCAGTTTTGCACCCGCACCAGCGAAGATTCTTGCACAAGCAGTACCAATACCACTACTTGCACCAGTGATCAAAATAATTTGATTTTGTAGGGAAATCATTAGGATAGTTAGGAGTGAGGAGTTAACAGTTATGAATTATGAATTAGCAGAAGTTTCATCGTTCATAATTTATCATCAGTCGGTCTATAACTCCTAACTCCAAACTCCAAACTCCTAACTACTTCTTCACCACTTGCAAGCGCTGAGTTACCATCGTCATCCCATTACCCCGCAGGATGACAGCAGAAACCCATTGGCTACCTGGGGTAGATGGTGCTTGTCCAACTTTAAACAGTCCGCCAGATGTTAGTAATTGCAAATCTACGGGTGTGGGGTTGAGAAATTTTTCTGGTTGGATGGGTTCCTCTAGTGCCGTTCCTAGTAGAAAATCATCACCAAGTGGCTCTTGGACGATCGCATCAAAATTATACTTCTGACCAACCAGCACCTGCTGCGGTAATTTAAAATCAATTTGGGGCGGTTTGCTGCCAGAGGTAAGCAAGGTTCGTTCTGACAAAATATCTTGGCGGACTATTTTTCCGCCTTCAATACGCTGACGCGATTTAATCGTCGCATTGAGAGCCAACTTATTACCGTTACCAGAGGGTAAGCCAGTTATCTTCGTTTCTGTTTCAGCAATAATCCCATTGGCTTCAGGTTTTGAAGATAGCAATTTCGTGCTGTATTGCAATTTCGGATATCGTTGCCAAAGTGAAGTCAAAGACTTTTCTAGGGTTTGGAGGTTTAATCCATCCCCATGAGTGAAATTGGGGCTATAGAATTGCAACACCCCTTTGACATCGCCTCGGTTGGCGGCGCTATCAACTTGTGTCAACAGGCTTTTCAGATCGGCTGGTGCATTTTGCGGTGTCGTGGCTTGGGATAATTGCTGTGGTGTTGCAGCCTGAGTGCGTTGCCAACCGCTTGTTAAACCAATGGTTAGCAGGAATGAAACCAGCCAGATATTTGCTGGAAATTTGAGTTGTCGTCTCACTAAGGCGGTAATAATGTTAGTCATTGGTAAGAATTTACTGATTTGATTAGAGAAAGTAAGCAAATTGTTTTATCTTAGTTAAGCTAGACGCTAAACGGTAGAGGTTTGATGGCAAACGCACCGATACGATTATTAATAGCTGCCAGTGGGACTGGTGGACATTTGTTTCCAGCGATCGCCCTGGCGCAAAAACTTCCAGATTATCAAATAGAATGGCTGGGAGTACCCGATCGCCTAGAAACTCAACTTGTCCCCAAACAGTATCCCTTGAATACTATTGCAGTTGAAGGGTTTCAGCAAGGGTTTGGACTTTCCTCGATTCGCATTTTGGGTAAACTCGCCCTTTCGATTCTAGAAGTCAGACGAATTCTCAAACAGGGAAATTTTCAAGGGGTGTTTACCACAGGCGGTTACATTGCCGGGCCAGCCGTGATTGCGGCACGTTCTCTCGGTTTACCCGTGGTTTTTCACGAATCTAACGCCTTACCAGGGAAAGTAACTCGCTTTTTTGGCCCTTGGTGTAGTGCGGTAGCCTTGGGATTTGAAGTAGCTGCTAAGTATTTACCTCGTGCCAAAAATGTCTATGTTGGTACTCCTGTAAGAGCGCAATTTCTTGATGGGGCAATTAATGCACCACTTGATTTAGCTATTCCTGATGGTGTGCCTTTAATTGTTGTTTTTGGTGGTAGCCAGGGTGCAGTTGCAGTAAATAAGTTGGTGCGCGAATCTGCAAAAGCTTGGTTTGATGCTGGTATTTATGTAGTACATTTAACTGGCGATCGCGATCCCGAAGCAGATAGTCTCAAACACCCACAGTACATAGCCTTACCTTTTTACAACAATATGGCAGCATTGTTGCAACGTGCTTCTTTGGCGATTAGTCGTTCTGGCGCAGGTAGCTTAACAGAATTGGCAGTATGTGGAACGCCAGCGATTTTGATTCCTTACCCCTTTGCCGCAGAAGACCATCAATCTTACAATGCAGACGTATTTACTTCATCGGGTGCAGCGTTAACGTTGAAGCAATCTGAGTTGACGACTGAAGTATTGCAAAATCATGTGTTGAATTTATTGCAGTCACCGCAAGAGTTAGTAAAGATGGGGGAAAAAGCTTATGCGATCGCAGTTCCTGATAGTGCGGAAAAGCTGGCGCAGTTAGTGCGTGAGGTGATAGAAACATAACGTTAATTATTTAGCATTAAAGAATATGTTATTTAGCAAAAAATTCCGCTTTACAGTAGGTTCTGCTGCCTTATTAATTGTCAGTTTAGCAAGTAGTTATCTATATACCCACTCAAAAACTAAACAACTAGCTCAAGAAAATCACTCATTTACTCAACAAGAAAATTCTGCCCTACTTCAATCACAGATTTCTCTGACCTCAAATCAAGCTGCCGAACAACTTAACTCAAGGCTTCCAAATGCTTTTTCATCTCGACAGAATTTGTTAGCAGCATCTGCACCTTATCCAGTTGTTGATGAGTTCAAAAAATATAAATTTAACATTAATGGCAGCCAAATTGCTACTCCAGGAAAACTCCCAAATAGTAAGGTTAAATTCAATCAAGGAGATTTATTAACTGTTCTCGTTAATACTAGAAAATATTTTCAAGATTATGCTTCCCAAGACCCAGATATTATGCGTACAGGAGTGCTTGCTACTCAAGGAGTTACTGTACCAGATGTCCTCAAAACTTTAGATTTCATGATTGCTGTTTTGAAGGAGGATATTGCTAATAATCGGGCTACTCGTTTACAAGACTCTAATTTTATTAATACCAATTTCCGAGTTATTAAATGGTCTGCCTACAACCCTAAAAGTAAACAGCAAAAACAATTACGAATTACCAAATATGCTGTATTTACTCACCCTGGTTCCCGCAAGAAAACCTCTACTTTTAATATACCAATTTATAGCTTAAAAGACAACTCTAATAACGATAAGTTCTACACTCGATACACAAAGCAAGATGTTTTGTCTGGTATTTATGAACCAGGTGGTAGAGAATTTGGAAAAGTTAACACTCTTGCTTATCTAACCAGAAACGGCTTAGAAGAAGCAATTATGGAAGGAACAATCCTGATTAATTTTACCGATGGTGATAAGGCCTTTTTTAATGTAGATAGAAACAATGGAATAGCTTATATCCGCGGATTAAAGGCAACAGCACAAAAGCGTTATTGGTATTTTAGAGAAGTTGATGATATTAAAGGCTATGGATACAAAATAGATGCAAAAATTTCTATCAAACCCGGAGTTACTTTTGCTGGAGATGTTTTAAATATTGGTTTAGGTAAGGTGGTTGTGATTGAGCATACTCAAGGTGGGCGCAAACATCTGCAAATGGGAGTCATCGCCGATACAGGCGGAGCATTTTTACCCAATCTTTATCAGCTCGATTTTTTGGCTGGTATTTTTAAGAATAAAACAGAATTTGGGCAGAATATCAGCCAATTACCGGACTATGCCACAGCATATTTCTTAGTCAAGAAGTAATGCATTGACCTTTTTTTAATTAAAAATTAAGACTAATAATTTTTAATTAATTTGGCGTACAAGCTCCCACCCTTCGGCAATTAAAAATTATTAATTAAAATTTGTTTATTCAATTTCTAATTAATAATTTTTAATTTTTAATTGGAGCGAAGCGACTTGACCTGATGTCAAAAATCTATGCACGGGTTAATAATTCTAAGTTGTGGCCATCGGAGTCATAGAAATAGAAGCCACGACCTTCCTTTCTGTGGTTAATTTGTCCTTTATTCTGATGCATGGGGTCGCTACTGTATTCAATACCCGCTTCTTTGACGCGTGCAAAAATTGCATCAAATTCTTCATCACTGACATGGAACGCATAATGATGTGGCTCGAACGCTTCAGCGTCGGCGAAGTCGAGCGTTAATGCATCATTTATATGCACAGCAGCGAAGTGACCAACGGGAAGCTCGACCTCTAAACCGAAAATTTTTGCAAACAACCTCGCCGATGCTTCTTTGTCATGTGCGGGCACTATGGTGTGATTTAGAGTAATTGTCATGTCACACCTTCCCTCCTAACTCTGGTAGTAATTCATATCAACTGTTTATTCAGAGTCGATAACAACAACGTTCCTTTCTATTTTATCTTTTCAGCGCTGACACCAGAGTAAACATATCTAAATTATATGTTCACTGTATTTGGAACACCTGCAAACACTAGAAAGATCGAGCTTAAATAAGTAAACCTAATGACTTACATCAGTTTTACTGAAGTAATAAAAGTTGATTAAAAATTGTAAAGCATTGTAAAGTAGATTCACAGGCAAAGACTTTACCGCCTGATTCATAAATAACTAACCGCACTTATAAAACAATGACAGCAACCTTACAACGTCGCGAAAGCGCCAACGTATGGGATCGATTCTGCGAATGGATCACCAGCACCAACAACCGGATCTACATCGGTTGGTTCGGCGTAGTAATGATTCCAACCTTGCTAGCGGCTACCGCTTGCTTCGTAATCGCCTTCATCGCCGCTCCTCCAGTAGACATTGATGGTATCCGCGAACCTGTTGCAGGTTCCTTAATCTACGGAAACAACATCATCTCTGGTGCAGTTGTTCCTTCCTCCAACGCTATCGGCTTACACTTCTACCCAATTTGGGAAGCAGCTTCTCTTGATGAGTGGTTGTACAACGGCGGTCCTTACCAATTGGTAATTTTCCACTTCCTGATTGGCATATTCTGCTACATGGGTCGTGAATGGGAATTATCCTACCGCTTAGGTATGCGTCCTTGGATTGCGATCGCATATTCTGCTCCAGTAGCAGCAGCAAGTGCAGTATTCTTGGTATACCCCATCGGACAAGGATCATTCTCTGATGGTATGCCTTTGGGAATAAGCGGAACCTTCAACTTCATGATCGTGTTCCAAGCAGAACACAACATCTTGATGCACCCCTTCCACCAATTAGGTGTAGCTGGTGTATTCGGCGGAAGTTTGTTCAGTGCAATGCACGGTTCTTTGGTTACATCTTCCTTGGTTCGTGAAACAACTGAAACCGAGTCTCTTAACTACGGTTACAAGTTCGGTCAAGAAGAAGAAACCTACAACATCGTTGCAGCCCACGGCTACTTCGGTCGTTTAATCTTCCAATACGCTTCTTTCAACAACAGCCGTTCACTGCACTTCTTCTTAGCAGCATGGCCTGTAATCGGCATCTGGTTCACCGCCTTGGGTGTAAGCACAATGGCGTTCAACTTGAACGGTTTCAACTTCAACCAATCAATCATTGACTCTGAAGGTCGTGTGATTGCAACTTGGGCGGATGTAATCAACCGCGCTAACCTGGGTATGGAAGTAATGCACGAGCGCAACGCTCACAACTTCCCTCTAGATTTGGCTGCTGGCGATTCTGCTCCTGTAGCTCTTACTGCTCCTGCTATCAACGGTTAATCGTAATCTGAGATATAGTCTTCAAGTTTATCTGTAGACGAAAGACGCTCTCCCGAAAGGGGGGGCGTTTTTGCATTGCATTAATTGCTACGTTGAGTATGGCATTGAACTTTTTTTTGAAGTGCAAAATGATGGGTATTACATCAAAACTAGACCTCTATATTTAAGAACTTAGGCAATAATTATCAAAAAGTAAATTTTACGGGTAATAATTGCTAGCAGCGCAGATAATTGCCTGAAAGCTCAACTATAAGGAAAAGCCAAGAATGATTTTACACCGTGGGCGTAGGGTAGTAGCCGCTTTGTTGCTGTCAGTGGTACTACTGACAACAGCCTGTAGCCCAAAAACACCTGGACGTTTTGACCAGGCGCAAAAAGAAAGTACTCAACAGAAAAAGGGTCTTGCGGTAGCTAAAACCGCAACTCAGGGTAGCGAATTTAATAAACTTTTCCCAAAAGCTGGTGATGGCTACCAACGCGTCTATACCCAAGAGAAAAAAGGCTTTGCGGAAGCGAAGTTGAAAAAAGGCGGTAAAGATATAGCGGTGCTGTCTATTTCTGATACTACTAGCACACCCAGTGCAGCAGCAAAGTTCTCGAAAAGCACTAAAAAAATTGGCGGTTATCCCGCAATAGAAGTTGGTAAAACGCAAACTGCAATTTTGGTAGGTAAGTACCAAGTAAAAGCACTTTCTCGTGATTCATCATTTACAGCTAGCGATCGCGCAGATTGGCTAGAGAAGTTTAATCTTAATGGTCTAGCTAGACTGAAATGATTTGCACTACTAACATTCAGATCATAAAACCTAAATAAGGAGATTTTTGTGAGCAAATCGATTGTTGAGTTGGTCGATCAATTGCCAACTGGCGGCTTGACTGTTTCTATGTTGAAGTCCCTCGATTTTGTTGCTCCTGGAGAGTGGCAAAACACCGTCGGCTTTGTCAACACTATTAAGAAAGTCACTGGCGAAGACGACGAAGATTTAATTCAGCAAATTGGCGAAAGAGCGATTTATCTATTCAACGATAAATCCCAAGGATACCAAACAGCTTTGTGGTTATATCAAACAGTTGATGCTACAGATAGAGCACTTGGTGCAGCAGCTTTAGCTAACAAAGTCGGCGAAAAAATTCCTCTGTTGGGTTTTTTAAACTCTGTCACTCCTAAACCTGACAAAGCCCAAACCATTGATTTGACATTAAAATTAGTGGCTGAGTTGGTAGCCTTCTGTCAAATTAACGGCATTCCGGGAGACAGTATTGGGGATTTTGTCGCCTCTTTAGGTGAGTATAGTGGTGAGTCGCTGATCCGCATGGTAGCGTTAGTTTGCGTTGATGGTTTGATACCTTTGGGCCCAGATTTTATCAGCAAAGCGATATCTGGGCTGAATCAAACAAATCCACAGGAGTTAGAACAAAACTCGACTTTCCAAAACATCAAAGATGTGATTCCAGGGAGCAACGCCGGCAGTAAACTCAACTTTATCGGCGAAAGCTTTGACTCTGTGAAAGGTTGGATGAGTGGGTTAGTTAGCGCCAATAATTTAACGCCGCAAAAGGTTGTCCACAACTTGCAAAGTTTTACCGATATTGCTGATGACAAGTTGGACTACCTCGCAGCATTCCTGGATGTAGCAACAAATTATTATGAGCACACTGGCACGCAAACTTTAGCACATCGCTTGATTGAACGCGCGGTGGCTGAGATTTAGGTTGATGGGTGATTGAAGAAGGTTACAGGTTACAGGGGACAAATTATTCCCTATTACCTGTAACCTGTAACCTCCTAACCCAAGGCCTATTGGGGTAAATGCAAATCTGCTGCGATCGCATACAAGTAAGGTTGAAAAATAGCCAAGTTTTCTAGTTTATCAAACTTACCTGTTTGCCTACCTGTGTCAAATGCAGTGGTAATTACGTAAAGTTTAGTGCCATCAAAGGCAACATGACCGATATGTTGCTCTTGTACTCCACCTTGTTGATTGAGTTCAGCGAACCCATAGCGGATTCCCTGAAGCTTACCAACGGGTACTGGTTGCGGTGGGTAGGATGAGAAAGTAATCTGTTTTCCATATTTACCCTGACGATCTTTGGCAAACGCAGCGTAGTGGTCTGCAACCCAAGTCTTAAGTACTGGTAATAATTGGGTTTGGTACTTGGGACTTTGGTAGTCTACTAGGGAAGCAGTTGGAATACCAGCTGCTAAGAGTTTCTTTCGTAAATCCTCATTGTTTGCTAGTGGATAAATGTTAATCTCAACTGTACCCAAACGTTTTCCTTTGGAGGAGACACACAACAGCGGTGCATTTCCTTCACAGGGAGCAACTTGCCAGTTAGTTGGAGCAGCAGCACTTCCCAGAATTTTCTGCCAGATATTTCCCTGATTAGAGTTGGGAAGTTTGGCAACGGTAGGAGTTTTTACTACTTTGGGTGGAGAAAATTGGGGTAGAAGAAATTTCGCTCCCACCGGTATTGACACCAGCAAAATAGAGCCTAGTAATAAATGATAAAGTCGTAACATTTTTATTTCAAAATCCAGAGCCAGAGATTGCAGACTAACGATATCTACAATACTTTATGGATACAGAGGGAGAATACATTTATATTGCTGCGAGTTCCGTAAAGAGAACTCAACAAACTATAGCGCTTCTTTGTGAAATCAGGTATAAGTGATGGGCGCATAGCTAGCTGTGCGTCTCTACGAACTGCTCTAAGTAGCTATGTATAAATAAATTAAAGTTTGCAGTAAGGACTTTAGTCCTGATAAACCTTGCTATGAGCGATGAATCGCTCACTACAAACTAGGATTTTATTGTATGTTTAATTATGCCTACTTAGTTAACGCAATTCAAAATATATACAGTTAGTAGCGCTGAAAAAACAGTACAGCGCTACTACGAACAGCTTGTTTATTGATTGATGTATGCCTAATTACTTGTGGCTTGCCGGAAGTATGGCAACAATGAAGAGATGCTGGCTAGATGTCAAATGGAAGGGCAAATTTGCTTGGACTTTTAATTGAAGCGAGAACGTTGTTGACGACGTTGTTTGTGCCTAGCAATTGCTTTACGCTTCTCTTTTTCTATCGGTGTCTCAAAGTGACGCTTTTTTCTCATATCTTGGAAAATTCCTGCTTTAGAAACTTCCCGTTTAAATCTTCTCAAGGCTGATTCAATACCTTCATTCTCCCCTAAAACTACTTGTGTCATTCTCATTCCTCCTTAATGTGGATGAATAGTTCAGGACTAAATACCAAATAAAATATTCCAGCAGAATCTAGCCTTTAGCTTTATCTGCTGGAGACTCTAAATGTGAAATTTTCAGGAATCGACTTAGTAGCGATTATTGTTGCGGCGGGCATTACCGCCACCCCAGCTACCACGAGGAGAACTGCTTCTTTCCTCACGAGGTTTAGCTTTGTTCACTTTCAAATCACGTCCCATCCACTCAGCACCATCAAGTGCATCTATGGCAGCTTGTTCTTGTGTGTCTGATTCCATTTCCACAAAAGCGAACCCACGAGGCCGGCCTGTTTCCCGATCTGTGGGTAGTTGAACACGATTTACTGTTCCGTATTCTGCAAAAGCCTGCTTTAGGTCCTCTTCTGTAACCTGATAGGACAGGTTTCCGACGTAAATTGACATAGAAATCTCCGAATTCAGGGAGTGTAGAGAGTTAAATTCGGAGAGACGGTTTTTAGAAATCAAAACGAGTTACTCAACCGAAAATAATCTTTATGTCCACGAGTGTAGCACAGCATTCAGCCTTTGAATATTGTCTGATAGTGAATTTTATTCACAAATCAAACCTTTAAAGGCGGTTTGCAGACTTTCTAAAGACTGGCTTTTTTTTGCTTGTACTATATAAAGTTACACTTTTAATCGGAAATCGTAATTAACTCGCGATCGCCCAGATATTTAGTGTTTTCAAAATTAAGCTGTGGACTAAGGGGTAAAGATTATTTTCGCTAATGGGATTAATCATACCACGATCAACTGTCTTAAAAGCAAATTAATCTAAATTAAAAAATATTTATCCTCAAGTACATTAGCTATGGTCAAACTGCGCTAAGATACTCTCTGCTTTCTTACATAGTTCTTCGTGATATTCACCATTACTAGCTAGCAAACCTCCCCATTGATTGATATCACCAGTGTTATACCGCAACGGAGTGCCGTCGAAGTGAGTAAATTTACCACCAGCTTCTGTTAAAATCAATTCTGGAGCGGCTATATCCCAGTCTTTGGGCGCAGACTTGCCGGAAAGGGAAATGTAGATATCTGCCTGTTGCTCGACAATGGTGGAAATTTTACAGCCAACACTACCCACAGATTTCTGATTTTGACAGGGTAAGTTTTGTAGCAGATGATCTAACCGTTGGTTGCGGTGAGAGCGACTAACGACTAAGGTTAAATCTTCAATTCGTTTACCTGAAGACACTTGTAAAGGAACAGAACCGTTACAGGTTTCTACAAACGTACCCCCGCCTTTGGTAGCGTAATATAACTTTTGAGCCTCTGGTACTGCCACCACTGCCAACACTGGGCGTGTTTCCTTGACTAAAGCAATGTGAACTGCATAGTCTCCAGTTTTTTCGATAAAATCTCGTGTGCCATCCAAAGGGTCAATTATCCATACCCAAGGGGCAGAAGGCTGTCTACCACTACTTGACGATTGATAAGTTTCTTCGCTGATGTAAGCAAAATCTTCGTTACCCAAAGTTGCTTGTAGCCTCTGCAAAATGTATTGACTTACAGCTACATCGGCAACAGTGACAGGCTCATTCTGCTTATATTGGATTTCTAAGTCAGGGTCTTTTGCAGTGCCGTCGTAATACGATCGCAGTATCTCTGCTGCGCCCCAACCTACCTCACGAGCGATCGCTAATATTTCTTGTAAATCTTTCATTAATTTGGCCTATCTAAAAATATGTATAACGTGATTAGGGGCGCACAACGATACTTAGTTTAACTAATTACGTTAGCGCAGCGTTAGCGAGTCATTGAGCGTCATTACGAATTACGAATTATCTTAAATCCATCCAGCGCCGAGTACCAAAAAATTTACAGGAATCAGCAGCAATATTAGCTGCCAGTGCCAGTGCATCAGTAAAGCTTTGCCTTAAAATGTAATGACAGAAAGCACCGTGGAAAATATCTCCAGCCCCTAACGTATCAACCGCTTGAATCTGCGGCACATCTACGATACCAGTTTTAGTGCCACTCAAGTATTCAATTGGTTCTTGTCCGTGGGTAATGGCGATATGAGGAATGTCAAATCCACTGAGATAGCTAAAAACGTCTTCTCCAGTCTGGCAGTTGGGGGGATAAAAATTAGCTGAACAGATAGCATAATCCACAAATGGTAGAATTTGCTCAAATCCAGGCTTCCAACTACCACCATCGATCGCTACTGGGATATTATTGGCTTTAGCCATTTGAACGATGGAATCACCAACCGTTATCTGATGTCCATCAATCAGTACTATATCGACATTCTGCAAAATATCTAGCGGAATAGATGCGCTGCTAGCTTGAGTTTTGACAGCATTGATCGAAACCACAGCGCGTTCACCTGTGGCTTGAGTGACAATAATCGAAGATACAGGCGGTACTAAATCAGTGCTAGGCTCAAGGTCGGCGATCGCAACTTTGTAATTTGCCAAGTCATCTCTAATTAGCTGCGTCATTGGGTGAGAACCTACTACACCTAAGACTGTAGCCTGATTTCCTAAATAATTAAAAGTTACAGCCGCGTTTGTTGCTGGCCCCCCTGCCGCTACAGTATAGTCAGTAGCGACAATCTTCTGATTATTATTAGGGGCAGAGTCAGCAAGATAAATCAAATCTAAAGTTACTAAACCTACAAATAATCCACGATTCATCTGCTCTTTCGTTCAAAATTCAATTCTGAATTCTGGCTCACTTCGACTACGCTCAGTGACCTCCTGACTCCTGAATTCTTTCTTGGTACATGGATATGGCTCTTGGCGACTGACAACATCAATCACTGTCTTCAACCAATCAATATAAGTCTCTTCTCTTCGGATTACCAACTCCAGCACCAGCCTTTGCATCACCTGCTTGCGGTTGGCAGATTCATCGCCGAGTGATGGCAAATCGATAGTTTCACATTCAGCCAGCTTCTTGCTTCGAGCCGCCAATTGTTGCTCCAGTACGTAAATGATGGTTTCATTCGACAACTGATCTGCAAAATGCAACTGGACGAGTAAAGGTTCTCTGATAGTCGGTAAGGGCTGATGAATCCCTAACCATCGGCTAAATTCGGCTTTCCCTGGCTCCGTCACACTGTAGACTTTGCGGTTGGGGCGATCGTGTTGAATCTCAATGTTACAGGTAATCCAGCCTTGCTCAACTAGCTTATCGAGAGTTCTGTAAATTTGTGCCTGATCTGCTGGCCATAAATGGGCAATGCATTGATCGAAGCAGCTCGTTTTGAGGTCGTAGCCCGTCATTTCTTGCTGCTGAAGAAGACCTAAAATTACATTTGCTAGCGACATGAAGATGGTTTTCCCATAATTGATATTTTCTCGCTCGGTTCTACACTATGTACTTCTTATAATTTTATGCTATTATATGATTAATCAAATATAAGATATAACGGTTATAAAAAGATATGCTCATTATAATGCTTCTTAGGAAGGAAACCAAATACATACAAAACTCCATTCACAAGGGCATGGGGGAGAAGAAGGGAATAGGTTAAAGGTTACAGGGTACAGATCCCTATCACCTGTTACCTGTCACCTCTTCCCCAATCCCAATACAACTCTTGGAGAGGCTGCGCCAACGGCTTCTCTACCAGACGCTGTTCGCGTTCGCGGTTCCTGAGCGTAGTCGTACCCCTCCGGGGAAGCAAGCTACGCGTAGCGTCCCGCAGGGAAGGGCAGTACAAGTGCCCAATTCTCAATGCTTAGAAATTATTTAAGCCATTGAAGACTATTGTAACGAGAGGATAAGTAACATTGACTTCTAACACACTTACACAAAGAATACGTCAGCATCAATATCTGCGTGATTTACGAAACAAATTACTCGACCTTCACAAGATGTTGCTGGAGACAGAACGCATTGCCTACGAACAGATTAGTGGACGAGTATCAAGTGGAGAACTTCTTCAGCTAGTCATCGCTCACGAACAATTTGCTTGGCTACATCGCATTTCTGAGATGGTTGTGCAAGTTGATGAAATGCTCCAAGCAGATGAACCGATATTGCTGGACGATTTCCAAAAATTGATTGCTGATGTCCGCACGCTGATTGTACCGTTAGAGACGGGTAATACCTTCGAGAGAAAGTATTACAACGCTCTCCAGCGCGAACCTGGTGCTGTGTTGGCACACGCGGAGATATCCAGATTTCTCACGTCTAAGGTTTGATTGCTAATCCAAACAGTGCTGAGTACAAAAGTAAGAATCGTACTCAGCACTTCAGCACTCATCAACCAACTGCCACCAAAGGCTAATGACTAACGATCCATTTGCACCAGTTATCGGACAACAGCAAGCTATAGAATTACTTACTCAGGCTGTCAGGCAAAACCGGGTTCCTCCAGCCTACTTATTTGTGGGGCCAGATGGTGTAGGCAGGAGTTTAGCAGCTAGGTGTTTTGTGGAATTGCTATTTTCTAGTGGGATGGGAATTACTGCGTCTTTACAAAACCGTTTGCGTCAGGGGAACCATCCAGCTTTGTTGTGGGTGCAACCAACGTATCAATACCAGGGACAACGATTAACAGCAGCAGAAGCAGCCGAGAAAGGACTAAAGCGTAAAGCACCACCTGTAATTAGACTAGAGCAAATTCGGGAAATTACCGAGTTTTTAGGTCGTCCGCCTTTGGAAGCGCCGAGAAATGTGGTAGTGCTGGAAGAAGCCCAAACAATGGCAGAAGCCGCAGCCAATGCTTTACTTAAAACCTTGGAAGAACCGGGACAGGCGACATTAATTTTAATTGCACCTACACCTGAATCTGTGTTGCCGACTTTGGTATCACGCTGTCAACGCATTCCTTTTTATCGCTTAGATGCACAGTCCTTGGCTGTTGTACTTACACAAACAGGCCATCAGGAAATTTTGCAAAATCAGGCAGTTTTGAGCATAGCAGCTGGTAGTGCGGGAAGTGCGATCGCATCTTATGAGCAATTACAAGCTATTCCCGATGAGTTACTCGAAGACTTGAAAAAAGCGCCTAAATCTTACCGTAACGCCTTAGAGTTAGCCAAAAAAATTGATAAGGATTTAGATACAGAAGCACAACTGTGGTTAGTTGATTATCTTCAGCAATTTTACTGGCAGCAGTGGCATCAACCTAGTATCATTAACCAGCTAGAACAATCTCGAAAACACTTGCTTTCTTACGCTCAACCACGACTAGTTTGGGAATGTCTGCTTTTATCTGTGTATCAAAAATCAAATTCTATTTCTCCTACTCATCGCTAATTGATATTGTATTTCTATAGTTCCTCATCAAAGTC
This sequence comes from Nostoc sp. 'Peltigera membranacea cyanobiont' 210A, assembly GCF_002246015.1. Classification (GTDB taxonomy): domain Bacteria; phylum Cyanobacteriota; class Cyanobacteriia; order Cyanobacteriales; family Nostocaceae; genus Nostoc. The sequence goes on along the minus strand of NZ_NOLJ01000002.1, from coordinate 537,206 downwards.
TCAGTACAATATTTAATTAATTCGTAGCGAAATAAATTCAGAAAAATCTCTGCGTTACTTTGCGTCCCTCTGCGTTTCAAAACATTAGACTTCTTGCATGAATCAAAAGCCCTCACCCTAAATCCCTCTCCCAAGCTTGGGAGAGGGACTTTGAAATTCACTCCCCTTCTCCCAATTTTGGGAGAAGGGGTTGGGGGATGAGGGCGAATTTTGCATTTGTGCAAGATGTCTTGTTCATCCTCTATCGTCAAGTTCATAGCGAGTGAAGGTATTGTAATAAAAGCGATTCCTGGATAAAACAAAAAGTTTATATGACCTCAGTTTCTCCTCACAAAAAAGCTAGAGCCTTAAAAGCTACCAGCCGCCGCCCTGCGAAAGAACTCTGTAGCGAGTGCGGACTATGCGATACATATTATATTCACTATGTCAAGGAAGCTTGCGCTTTTATTAATCAGCAAATAGGCGAACTTGAACAAGAAACACACACGCGATCGCGCCATCTCGAAAACCCCGATGAACTCTACTTTGGTGTTCATCAAGACATGATAGCGGCGAAGAAACAGCAGCCCATCGAAGGCTCACAATGGACGGGTATTGTTAGCAGCATTGCCATTGAAATGCTTAATCGCGGCTTAGTTGAAGGTGTAGTCTGCGTGCAAAACACCAAAGAAGACCGCTTTCAACCCATGCCCGTCATCGCCCGTACCCCAGAAGAAATACTAGCAGCACGGGTAAATAAACCAACACTTTCCCCGAACCTTTCTGTGTTGGAACAGGTAGAAAAATCGGGGATGAAACGACTGTTGGTAATTGGTGTTGGTTGCCAAATTCAAGCATTACGAGCCGTAGAAAAACAACTTGGTTTAGAAAAGCTGTATGTTTTGGGTACGCCTTGCGTAGATAACGTTAACCGCGCCGGACTGCAAAAATTCTTAGAAACGACCAGCCGATCGCCTGACACAGTTGTGCATTACGAATTTATGCAAGACTTCCGGGTTCACTTCAAACATGAAGATGGCTCATCAGAAACAGTACCTTTCTTTGGCTTGAAGACCAATCAACTCAAAGATGTCTTTGCCCCATCTTGTATGAGTTGCTTTGATTACGTCAACTCCCTAGCCGACTTAGTTGTTGGCTACATGGGCGCACCCTTCGGCTGGCAATGGATTGTAGTTAGAAATGACACTGGTAAGGAAATGCTGGATTTAGTGAAAGACCAGTTAGACACTCAACCAGTAACGTCTAAAGGCAACCGGAAAGAAGCCGTACAACAAAGTATTCCCGCTTATGATAAAGGCGTTACTCTGCCGATGTGGGCAGCAAAACTGATGGGTGTGGTAATCGAAAAAATCGGCCCCAAGGGTCTAGAATATGCGCGATTTTCCATTGATTCTCACTTTACTCGGAATTATTTGTATGTGAAGCGGAATCATCCAGAGAAATTAGAGGCGCACGTTCCAGAGTTTGCCAAGCGTATTGTTGGGCAATATAAGTTACCAGAATAGAAGAGAGGGGAGAGGGGAAAGGTGACAGGTGATAGAAAATAATTTGTACCCTGTAACCTGTACCCTATTCCCTTCTTCACTCCTCACTGCTGACTCAACTCGATAATATTCCCATCAGGATCTTGAGTGAACAGAGCAGCGCGACCGGAGGCGCTAGCTTGAATGGGATAATTCTGATTGATGAATTCCTGTTTGGCGGCGTCTAAGTCAACTACTGTGAAGGCGACGTGGGGATTACGTCCCCATTTTTCGTTTGGGTTTTCCGTAGGGACAGTGGGTGCAACTATCAGGTGAATTTGATAGTCACCGACTTGATACCATGCACCAGGGTAGTTTAGGGAACGATCTATTTTGGATAATCCCAATACTTTGCCATAAAAATGTTCCGAGCGTTCTAAGTCAGTCACAAGAATCGCTGTATGGAGACTTTGGGTAATCTGCATTGTCGGTAAGATGCGATCGCGTTTATTTAGATTTTGGCGTAGTTTGAACTCTTTCGGTGAGTGAGAAAGACAGGAGGAGAAGAATTAATAACCACAACGCCTAATGACAAAGGACAAAGGACAAATACCATTACAAACTTAAAGACAGTTGAACTGTAAACGTTGTCCAGCCCTGAGAACTGCTAACTTCAACCCTACCTTGGAGATATTCTACTAACTTCTTAACCAATGTTAAACCTAATCCCGTGCCACTCTGTTGCCAGCGTTCGCTTTCAGGAATCCGGTAAAACGGCTCAAAAATTCGAGATTGTTCTTTTTTCGGAATTATCACCCCAGAATTGCTAATTGTGATTTGAAAATAAGAAACTTGAAAATTATGTAATACACCAGATTTAGCATCCTCATTTATCAGACTTTTTGTGATGTAAATTACCTGGATATTTAATGCAATAGAGTCATAGCCAAACATCCGCTCGAATTTAGGATTGGCGTAGACAAACACGCCATCCATAGCACGAACTAGGCAAATTCCCTCCGCCATGTTGCGGGTAATTACCGCCTGCAACTCTAACATTTGTTCAGCGCGTTTGCGATCGCTGATTTCAACTACGACAATGCCCATGCTAATGGGTTCAGCGTAAATTGATACAGCAGTACTCGATCGGTGTGCAGTAACTGGCGGACTTGTTGAACACTCGTGGCAAGGATATCTTGAAGCTTCAAGGATTGGCGAATATTAAGAGCGATCGCTCCTACTAACTTTTGTTGTTCCTGTTGTTGTTTTAGCTGCCGCATTAGCTGCATCTGCTCGATCGCCCCATGAACCGCTCGACGTAAATTGTCAGAGGTCAACTTTCCCTTGACTAGATAATCTTGCGCCCCACTCTTGATCGCTTGGACTGCGATCGTTTCGTCTCCCTGTCCAGTCAGCATAATTACTGAAATTCGGCTGTTAGAAGTTTGCCTCTGTAGCCTAGTAAGAAATTCCAGCCCGTCTAAATCTGGTAATCGATAGTCCAACAAAATCACATCTGGTATTTTTGTTTGACAAGCTTGTAGGGACTGATTTCCAGACTCAAATTCGTAAATATCATAAGTGTAGCGATCGTCCCGCTCTAGGAAGCGTCGATACAAAGCTCTATCTTCAGCAGAGTCTTCTACAAAAAATACAGTTGTCATGTATGTCGGCCTCCTAAGATAGCTGCGGGAGTGGGGAATGGGGGAGTAGGGGAGACAAGGGGACAAGGGGGAATTATTGAACAAGTCTCTCCCTCGTCTACCTTGTCTCTTGTCCATTCCCAATGCCCCATGCCCAATCTCCAATTCAATAAACCCTAAATCAGCAAATTCGGACTTTTTCTCGATCGCAGACTACTATTTTTAGTCGCATAAACGCATAATAGAATAGTGACTGATCTGTTTCTACCTTTACAATCTCTCAAACAAGGTGACTGGTTCAAGCTGATCTGCGGAGCCAGCTTCCAGCATTTGCCGGCAGTCAGAAGTTTAACGTTAGCCTATACTTTGGCGGGCGCTGACTGCATAGATGTTGCAGCTGATCCAGCAGTAATTGCAGCAGCGCAATCAGGGCTACAAGCAGCCAAATCTCTGGCTAGGGATGCCCAAAAGCGAGGCTTTGACTACAAAGGCAATTTACCCTTTTTGATGGTCAGCCTAAACGATGGAGAAGACCCCCATTTTCGCAAAGCAGAATTTAATCCTCATGAGTGTCCTACAGACTGCCCTAGACCCTGTGAACGGATTTGTCCGGCACAAGCGATCGTGTTTGACAGTATCAAAGAAGACTTTTCAGGAGTAGTATCCGAAAAGTGTTATGGCTGCGGTCGTTGCATACCAATTTGTCCTTATAGTATAATTTATACAGCTTCATACGTGACAACGCCGGGAGCGATCGCGCCATTGGTAATGTCAACGGGAGTAGATGCCGTAGAAATCCATACACAAGTCGGGCGGTTGGCAGAATTTGAGCGATTATGGCAAGCAATTTCACCGTGGGCGGATCAACTAAAGTTACTAGCAATCAGCTGTCCTGATGGCGAAGGGATGATTGACTATTTGAGAGCGCTGTATGACAGGATTGCCCCACTCAAGGGTGCTTTAATTTGGCAAACCGATGGTCGTCCGATGAGTGGTGATATTGGCGATGGCACCACAATAGCCGCGGTGAAATTAGGGCAAAAAGTTTTGGCAGCTAAGTTACCGGGATATGTGCAGTTAGCAGGCGGCACAAATAAGTATACCGTTGCTAAGTTAAAGGCAATGGGACTGCTAAAAGAGGCAGAGGGGCAGGGGGCGGGGGGCAGAGGAGAAAAGTTTTCCCCCCTGCTCCCCGCTCCCTGCCCCCCCTCCTCCATTTCTGGGGTCGCCTACGGTAGCTACGCTCGTGTACTGCTGTCACCAATTCTCGAACAGTTAGAGAATAAGGAGGTAAGTAACATTAATATGAAGGCGAATGTTCGCTTAGAAGAAGATGAAGTATTACTTTGGCAAGCTGTAGAACTTGCCCATTCTCTCGTTTCCCAGATCAAGTCACAGCAGGAGCATTAATCGCTCGTTCGGAAAATACCCAGGACGGGTTCTCCTGCACGCAAATGTCCTCGCTATCTCTAAAAACGTCACCATAGAAAGCATGACGATTACAGACGATCTCCAAAAGTTATTAGACATTTTGCCCCAAGACCTGCAACAAGTACTAGAGAGTCATCCCAAACGAGATAGTTTAGTAGAAGTGGTCTTGGATTTGGGTCGTCGCCCAGAGGCTCGCTTTCCTAATCAAGCTGAGTATTTGAGCGAAGTACCCGTTACTCAAGAACAAATAGATGATTGCATTCAACGAGTCGGAATCTTTGGCGGAGATAATCGAGCAGGAATTGAGCAAACTTTGCATCGGATCAGTGCCATTCGCAACCGCACTGGTAAGATTATTGGCTTGACCTGTCGCGTTGGTCGGGCGGTATTCGGAACCATTGGCATGATCCGCGATTTGGTAGAAACTGGTAAATCGATTCTCATGCTGGGGCGTCCAGGCGTGGGCAAAACTACCGCCTTACGGGAAATAGCCCGTGTTTTAGCGGACGATCTGCATAAGCGAGTGGTGATTATTGACACCTCCAACGAAATCGCTGGGGATGGTGATGTTGCTCACCCTGCCATTGGTCGCGCTCGGCGGATGCAGGTGGCTCATCCAAACGAACAGCATCAGGTGATGATTGAGGCAGTAGAAAACCACATGCCAGAAGTCATTGTCATTGATGAAATTGGCACGGAACTGGAAGCTTTAGCGGCTCGTACCATTGCGGAACGGGGCGTACAGTTGGTAGGTACTGCCCACGGTAATCAGATCGAAAACCTGATTAAAAACCCCACCCTCGCTGATTTAGTTGGGGGTATCCAAGCTGTGACGCTGGGAGACGATGAAGCCAGACGGCGAGGCTCTCAAAAGACCGTTTTGGAGCGGAAAGCGCCGCCTACCTTTGAAATTGCGGTGGAAATGTTGGAACGCCAACGCTGGACAGTACACGAAAGTGTTGCTGACACCGTAGATAATCTGTTGCGGGGTCGTCAAGCTACTCCACAAACCAGAACCGTTGATGACCACGGCAAAATTGCGGTTACACGTCAGTTAGCTGTTGTCAACGGTCGTGGTGGACAGCTAGCAACAGTGGAAGATTCTTTCCCGCCGGCGCGACCGTCTAATGGCTGGCGTTCATCTGGACAAATGGTTGCACTACCCCAATTGCCTGTAGAGCGGGTAACTGGGCGCAGCGAGTTTGACCGTTTACTGGATGAATCTTTCAATTATTCTGAGAGCATTGATTTTGATGCTGCTACAAGAGTGCCAGGGCCGAATGGGGAAGATTTGCCATTGCACGTTTACCCTTATGGGGTTAGCCGTCACCAACTGGAACAGGTAATTAGCGTGCTAACTTTGCCCGTGGTATTGACAAAAGATATAGATAGTGCTGATGCAATTTTAGCACTGCGATCGCACGTCAAAAACCACGCCAAATTGCGCCAAATGGCCAAAGCTCGTCATGTACCCATCCACGTAATTAAGTCCAGCACCATTCCCCAAATTACCCGTGGTTTGCGGCGGTTGCTGAATATTGACGATCCAGAGATGGCCGATGATAGAGAACTACAATTGTTTTTGCACAATGGTAGCGATGATGAAATGGATGCCTTGGAAGAAGCTAGACTTGCCGTTGAGCAAATTGTGATTCCTAAAGGACAGCCAGTCGAGTTATTGCCGCGTTCTCCCCAAGTCCGCAAAATGCAACATGAGTTGGTAGAACATTATCGCCTCAAGTCGCATAGTTTTGGCGAAGAACCAAATAGAAGATTACGGATTTATCCGGCGTAACTTTAAGGGACTTCCAGTTAAAAAAAATATCCCATAGTAGGGGCGCAAGGCCCATCATTGGTGTCAACTTAAGCTAAAACGCTTATTCCACAGGCGTTTTACCCCCCTTAATCCCCCCTTGTAAAGGGGGGAAACAAGAAAATCCAGTTCCCTCCCCAATACATACGGGGAGGGTTAGGGTGGGGTAATGCATCCCGTGATGGGAAGCCAGAGAACTGAATATCACGTTTTGAATCTCGTTTCCAGCCCAGAGGCTGGAAACGAGATTCAAAAGCGGCTCTGCCGCCAGCAAGGGAGGCAGCAGCCCCAAAGACGGCATTCCCAGTCTGAGAGGTTGTTTGAAAAGTGTTTCGCTGTGACTTTAAGCACATTTGAAAAGCGCTTTAACCATCAAAAATCGTCAAAATCATTATCTATACTCAAGCTAATAGTCCAATTTTCTTGCACTAATTCGCTGTTATCATCAACATCACGCAGCGTCTTGTAGACAAAGAATTCGTAAAGAGTGAGTAGATTCTAATTCGCTCAATCTTGCATTTTTTTAAACATCTGTTACATTACTTTACAGACAGTTACAACTGCTACAACACTTGAACTTTGGAGTTATTCTCATGTCAGGTTTTAAGAATCCTGCGCCTATTGTTTCAGAAGATCCTAATGCTGTGCGTTTTGGCTTCACTCCTCAGAGTGAAAATTGGAACGGTCGTCTTGCAATGATTGGTTTTGTATCTGCGATTTTGATTGAAGCTTTTTCTGGTCAAGGGCTACTCCATTTCTGGGGTATCCTCTAAATTGACGATCGTAGGGTAGTATAACCGTTCTACCCTACAAAACTCCCTATATTCCATACCAGTCATTCGTTTCTAACATCTGGCGGCTGTTGCCATTGGTGCAAAATATCAGATTTTTCCGGTTGAGCCAAAATATAAGTGAATAATTACTTTACGTTGAATATGTATAGCTAAAACTCATGGAACTACCCCAACGCGTATCAGTCCGCTACAAAGACGCGTCCTTCAACACCAATGAAATCCGTTTGAGAACTTTTCGGCTTGGCTTGCAAATATGGGATGAACAGACCAAACCCAGAAAAACAGAGCTTTATCAGTTTATATCGTCTTGCTTGAAACAAGTTGACCGCCAAGATCGTTTTATGTTTTCTCTGTTGTTCATAGAATTAACAGACCTCATACGCAACTCTTCTCTAGAAAGAGGAACAAAAGAGGTTCTGATTAAAACAGCTTTTAGAGAATTTGCTTATGCAATAACAGACTTTGAAGACGTTGACAAATAAGGTTAGTCATGGGGATGCTGGAATTGCGTAAGCCTAGGCATCACCCTAAAGTCGGCCTTTTCTTCCCAAATACACGCCAAACCCACATAGATGCTGGAATTGCGTAAGCCTAGGCATCACCCTAAAGTCGGCTGACCTAATCGAGTAGGATATATGTAAGTAAACAGAAACAGCTTTCCAATCAGATTAGTTTTTTCGCTCAATGCGCGGATGGGTAGGTGTTGGCGAAGGGGTGAATACAAAAATAGCTGAATTGCCGTATATGCAAGGATTTGAGGGCTGTAGTATCTTGAAACCATCCGCGCACCTTATGTAGACTGACTTTCAGCTATTTACAGTTAGCACAATTGCTACTCCTTATGTTATGATTTTTGCATTCGCGCTATTGAACCTTGAAAATCAAATAACACAAGCCTTTCAGACGACTGCGATCGCAATCAACTAAAATCCCTATTAGGGATTGAAACACGAACAAGAAGGCTTCAAAGATAAGCACCTTGAATCGCAATCAACTAAAATCCCTATTAGGGATTGAAACCCACACGTCATCCCATGCCAATCTACGAAATTTATCGCAATCAACTAAAATCCCTATTAGGGATTGAAACAGCGCTGCACGTCGGGCATCTTGCGCTATCAATATCGCAATCAACTAAAATCCCTATTAGGGATTGAAACATAGTTGCGCCCAGAACCAAACTACCAACCATCATCGCAATCAACTAAAATCCCTATTAGGGATTGAAACTCGTCTCGATAGTAAGGCAGGACATTGCATTTTAAATCGCAATCAACTAAAATCCCTATTAGGGATTGAAACCGGTGACAGATTTGTAACTAATGGATTCAGGGACATCGCAATCAACTAAAATCCCTATTAGGGATTGAAACACAGGGTATACACTGCTCTTAGTATTCCCGTTTATTCTCAGATCGCAATCAACTAAAATCCCTATTAGGGATTGAAACGCTGCGATTGAGTTATCAATTCCCCTAATTGCATCGCAATCAACTAAAATCCCTATTAGGGATTGAAACAGCGAGTCGCTGTGCATCCTCCTGTAACAGATCGCAATCAACTAAAATCCCTATTAGGGATTGAAACTTGCTTTTAAAACAGCAATTCCTCGACTATATAAATCGCAATCAACTAAAATCCCTATTAGGGATTGAAACCAATCGTTGGGCAACGGACACTTTTTATATTTGGATCGATCGCAATCAACTAAAATCCCTATTAGGGATTGAAACCCATTGCACTAGTGCGATCGCTTAGTTTACAAGGATCGCAATCAACTAAAATCCCTATTAGGGATTGAAACACAAAGTAAAAAACGCTTAAAGGAAATATGAGAGAATCGCAATCAACTAAAATCCCTATTAGGGATTGAAACAAAATTTAATGTATCAGCAAAACTAAACTTTAAATTATCGCAATCAACTAAAATCCCTATTAGGGATTGAAACTCGAGCGATCGCACCACACAGCTTAAACCTTGTCATCGCAATCAACTAAAATCCCTATTAGGGATTGAAACGGGTAAATTTCAAATTCTGGCTTTTCAACTTCAAATCGCAATCAACTAAAATCCCTATTAGGGATTGAAACTCAGCAAGTCTATTTAAACCCGCTAGTACTAGAGAATCGCAATCAACTAAAATCCCTATTAGGGATTGAAACATCACGCATAGGCTTATTTGCTACTGCATCTCTATATCGCAATCAACTAAAATCCCTATTAGGGATTGAAACTTAGTAGCTTGCCCCTTCCGGTTCCCATATTTCTACTGGATCGCAATCAACTAAAATCCCTATCAGGGATTGGAACGAAGTCTACTGAGAGCTATCCTGTAAAAGATAGTATCAAAAAGTACAAATATTACCTCAAGAGTCATTCCACATCCAGCTTGAGGGCTGTGATATTATAGGAGACTGCTGCATACATTTTAGAAAAACTAGAAACTGAATCGACCATGGCCCTCACGCAACTGCGGAAACAAGAAATAATCTCCAACTACCAAGTTCACGAAACTGACACTGGCTCGGCCGATGTCCAAGTTGCGATGCTAACTGAGCGCATTAACCGCCTCAGCGAACATCTCCAGGCAAATAAAAAAGACCATTCTTCTCGGCGGGGACTGTTGAAGCTAATCGGTCAGCGCAAGCGTCTTCTAGCTTATATATCGCAAGAAAGCCGGGAAAAATATCTAGCTTTGATTGCTCGTCTCGGTATTCGTGGATAGGACTACCGCTTATGTCTGCTGAAGAATCTGAACGCAGTCGTTTGCCCTTTGAACCGAACAAAAAGCGCCAAAAACCCGCAAAAACTCAAAGTAAACCAGCAGCACAGCCCCAAGAATCCGTCAAACAGGCTGAGAAAAAAGTGGTTTACAGCAAACAAGAGATGGCAATTCCCCAAGTAGTCAGCCAACGGATGATCCGACGGGTAGCTGGGTTCTCTGGTGTACCAACAGCTTTGGGCATTAGCGCCTTGGTTGCTAGCTATCTGCTTGCTGCCTACTCTGATATCCGACTACCTCCCATCGCCGTGTTATTGGTGAACATGGGATTATTTGGTTTGGGGGTTTTAGGGATAACTTATGGCGTTCTCTCTGCCTCTTGGGATGAAGAAAAAGTCGGAAGTTTGTTGGGTTTGGGTGAGTTCAGCACCAATTTGGGACGAATGGTGGCAGCTTGGCGCGAAACTCGGCAAAAAAACTTATAATGAACGGCGCTCAGGCATTAAGTAACTGTGATATTGGGTAAATGAAAAAGTTAATGTTGAAGTTGAAATTTTATCACTTCAACATTGTAATTAAAATTATATAATCCTTTTTATACCCCATATCTAGTTATTTAGTGGTAAGACTACTGACTGAGCGCTACATTTTGTCTATTTATTTTGTAAACAAATTTTATTTTTAACTATTTGTAATTAGGCCAATAGGTAACAATAAAGTTAGCCTATTTACAGAAAATTTTACTCAATTAATTAATCAGGAACTTTCAGATGATTATAGTAATGAAAAGTGGTTCCCCAGAGGCGGAAATAAACCGCATTGATGAGGAACTAAGCAGTTGGGGGCTAACTCCAGAAAAAATTGTTGGTCAACACAAAGTAGTTATTGGTCTAGTAGGTGAAACCGCCAACTTAGATCCGCTACAAATTCAGGAACTTAGCCCCTGGATTGAGCAGGTGTTACGGGTAGAGCAGCCTTATAAACGAGCTAGTCGTCAGTACCGCCACGGCGAAGCTTCGGATGTGGTGGTTAATACTCCCAATGGAGCGGTGGTATTTGGCGAACATCAGCCTTTGGTAGTTGTTGCTGGCCCATGCTCCGTAGAAAATGAAGAAATGATTGTAGAGACGGCGCGGCGTGTCAAGGCTGCTGGAGCCGCATTTTTGCGCGGAGGGGCATACAAACCGCGGACTTCACCTTATGCCTTTCAAGGACACGGTGAGAGTGCTTTAGATTTGTTAGCGAAGGCGCGGGAAGTCAGCGGACTTGGGATTATTACAGAAGTGATGGATGCCGCAGACCTGGATAAAATTGCCGAAGTTGCTGACGTGATTCAGGTGGGGGCAAGAAATATGCAAAATTTCTCCTTGCTCAAAAAAGTGGGAGCGCAGCCGAAACCAGTTCTGTTGAAGCGGGGAATGGCAGCTACTATTGAAGATTGGTTGATGGCAGCCGAGTATATTCTGGCATCTGGCAATCCCAATGTAATTTTGTGTGAAAGGGGAATACGCACCTTTGACCGTCAGTATACGCGAAATACACTGGATTTATCGGTAGTGCCCGTGTTGCGAAAGCTGACTCACCTGCCAATCATGATTGACCCCAGCCACGGCGTAGGTTGGTCTGAATTTGTGCCTTCAATGGCAATGGCTGCGATCGCAGCTGGCACAGATTCCCTGATGATAGAGGTTCACCCTAATCCTGCCAAAGCTTTATCGGACGGGCCCCAATCTCTGACACCAGACCGTTTCGATAACTTGATGCAAGAATTGGCAGTAATTGGTAAAGCGGTAGGACGCTGGCAGCAACCAGCAGTAGCTCTAGCTTAAAATTCAGTTGCAACTCTATTGCTAGGCATAAAGAAATTAAAGTTTGTAGTCAAGACTTTAGTCCTGATAAATCAAATTCTCCCCAAATTGGGAGAATAGGAGCCAATTTCAAAGTCCCTCTCCCAAGCTTGGCAGAGGGATTAAGGGTGAGGGCTGAAGTCTATTGTAATATGAAATAATGCCCCTTTAGAAATATTCTAAAGGGGATTTTTAAACACTAACTAAAGCTATGAAAAAACAAATTTGCAATCAATATTGATGGACAATATTTTTTGCAATTGTAAGACTTCTTATATCATGTCCGCTTGATTGCTTATTAAACCCGAAGAACCCCACCCCCACCAAAGCGTAGCTTTGTCTCCCCTCCCCGCTTGCGGGGAGGGGATTAAGGGGTGGGGTGCAATGACTGTGGTTAGCATAACTAATTAAGCGGACATGATATTATCTATATACAGAGCGAGCAGGTATCCAGCGGCGACCACGATTTGTTTGCACCCAACGTCCAGGAACCACTATTCTCCTTCTCGCTTGAACAGGGGTACGAACTCTAACTCGCACTGGTCTTCTGATTATTCTAGTTGGAACCGATCGCCTAACTGGTCGTCTGATCTGAGCATCGGCTTGAAAAGGAATAAAGGTAACAGCAATTGGTAAAATCAGCGCTGCAATAGCAAGCATTCTTTTAATACTCATTCGCAAACTTCCCTTTTATGATATTGACATCAAAGAAATTAATTTTTCATAAAATATGAATTCCTTTGACAAATAAATACTAGGGCTAAAAAGAGCTATTCACTAGTGAAAAAGGTAATTAGTTGAATCGTGACTAATGTCATGGATAAAAAATCTAAAGATGACTCTGCTATTGAATAAAACTATTTTTACATAGTGGGACTGTTAATACCGAAAACTTCGATTTTGATGTTTGTAGCAGTGCTTACCTGACTGCAATACGGTTACTGCAACTCAATTTTGCCACCAGAAAAAAAGGGACGAGCAAAATACCCATCCCAAAAAATTCACTTTTATTCAATAGACCTCTTGCAAAAGTCCCCTAACACC
>NZ_NOLJ01000002.1:386497-523927 GCF_002246015.1 Nostoc sp. 'Peltigera membranacea cyanobiont' 210A | reverse complement strand
CCCCTGCCCCCTGCCCCAATTTAATCATTCTCAAGTGTTAGTGTTTCCCAATCTAAATCTGATGCTATTTGAGCAAGTTTATCTAAATCAGTCAGATTATCTAGATAGGGTAAGCAGCCTAAAACTGGCGTGTTAGTGAGTGATTGAATCAATTGAAATGGTGTCCAGTCGGCTATTTCTGCATCCGTTCGGGGTTGTACGCAGTTCAAAACAATGCCTTTGAGATTGACGCGCGATTGTCTAGCTAATGCCACATTTGCCACTGCTTGAGCGATCGCACCCAATCTCACTGGTACTACCAATACTGTTGGTAAACGCCATTCCCCCGCCAAATCAGCTACTGTTAATTCCTCAGTTATTGGCGAACCTAACCCTCCCAAGGCTTCTACAAGTACAAAATCACGCTGCGATCGCAACTTAGACAAAGCTTGCCAAACTACTGCTAAATCTACTCGGCGATTTTCCCGTGCTGCTGCTATGGGAGGAGCCAGAGGTGCTTGAAAGTATAAAGGTGTAATTTCTTCATCAGATTGTTCTAGCACAAATAGCTTTTGATACCATTCGCGATCGCCAATCCCCGATTGAATCGGTTTCATGATTCCCCAGCGACGCTGCGGGTAATATTTTTGCCAATAAGCTGCTAACGCTGTTGTTAAAACAGTTTTACCAGCTTCCGTATCAGTTCCAGTAATCAGTAGTGTGTTTAACATTAATTTCTTTGGCCAGAAAATGGTTGTGTTTCATCAGCCGGCGGCAAAGTTGGCGCTTCAGTAATCGTCGGAATTGGTAAGGGTGTCTCTGTGGGAATTGGCAAAGGTGTTTCTGTGGGAAGTGGCAAGGGTGTTTCTGTAGGAAATGGCAAGGGTGTTTCTGTGGGAATTGGCAAGGGTGTTTCTGTGGGAAGTGGCAAAGGTGTCTCTGTCGGTGTTGGTTTGACTGGTTTTTCTAATGCAACATTGAAATTGTAATTGCTTTCGGCAACTCCTGAAAGCAGAGTTAACTCAATAGTATATCTACCAGTAACCAACAATGTGCCTTGATAAAATGTGACTTGTTGGGCAGTATTCTCAATTGGTTGTCCATTGGGACTTAAGACTGTTAGCAGAATGTTGCTTCCTGGGTCAATAAACGTGTTTAATTTAGTACCTTCTCGCCCAAAAAAGCTGTACTGGATGATTTGATTTGCTTTGAGAGTACCTTCAACCGCGATCGGGTTAGATGCTGTAAGGTTGAGGCGCTTAGTAGATTTAACAGGTTGGTTAGTAGGTGTGGGTGTTGGTGTTGGTGTTGGTGTTGGTGTTGGCGTCGGTGTGAATGTAGTACCACCAGAAATTACTGGTGAAGGGAAATTTTGTGGAAGCGTCTCATCTGGTGTTTTCGACTGACTGCGGATGGAACTAACTAGTGCCCAAGAACCAAATCCTGCTACGATCACGACAGCAATAGCAATTGCGGCGATCGCTAACGGATTATCCAAAATTGAGCTAGTGGGACTTGGTGGAATCACAGGATCGGGTTTCTTGGGCGAAGTTGCTGGTGTTACTAAGTCAGGACGGCGACTAACTGCCATTGTCTGCAAGTTAGACACATTTACATTAGGAAGATTGACTTCGTGTAAAGGTTGTAGTGCTTGAGATACACTAGCAGCACTTTGATAGCGATCGCTCGGTATATGATTCAACATTCGATTCAACACTACAGCAAATCGCGGGTTCACTTTTACCCACCGTTGCCAATTCCAAGTTAGTTGGTTTTGATCGAATAGATCCTTTGGTTCTTTACCAGTCAGCAAAACAATCGCGCTTACCGCTAATGCATATAAGTCACTACTAGGATAAGCTCCCCCTGTTTGCATTTGTTCGCTAGGAGAGTAGCCTAATTTTCCGACGGTGGTTTTTGGTATGGGACTATCTGGCGATTGTAAACGCGTTGCCAGTTCCTTCACCACCCCAAAGTCAATTAACACAGGTTTAGCGTCACTATCTCGCAAAATAATGTTTTCTGGCGAGATATCCCGATGAATAATTCCTCTACTGTGAATATGCTCTAAAACAGGCAACAACAACTCTATCAGCTGCAATACTTCGGCCTCTGTGAAAGTTTTACCCACAGCTTGACGTTCAGCCAGCAGAGTGCGGTACGTCTGACCTGCAATGTAGTCCTCCACCAAAAATAAGCGTTGGTCTTGCTCAAATCTTTCCCGGAATTTCGGCACTTGTGGGTGTTCGATTTGATATAAAATGGCAGCTTCTCGGTGAAAAAGCTCTTGTGCCCTCTCCCAATCCAAAGCCGACCCTACTGTTGAATTCAATTCCTTGATCGCGCAAAGTTCGTTAAAGCGCCTCTGGTCTTCTGCCAGATAGGTTCTACCAAATCCTCCTTGTCCGAGAATTTGAATTATGCGGTAACGGTTTTGCAAGACAGTGCCAACTGTAATCGGTGGTTGCATGATCGGTTGATTGAGTGTAGTAGCAACTGAGGAGATCACCCACAAAGATTAAGTCCAAGAGGCGACGGACAGTTACCTGCGGCAATATTCTACTATACTCAACAAGTACACTCCACCAGAGCAAGGTTTTTCCTACTCTATAACTTCAGAGTCCCCAATTTCCCATTCAATTTCTCTTCCTAGAAAAACCAGAGATTTTGAAATATGCAAAATTAACTTGAGAATCCAGGTTATACAAATCATTCTTCTGTTTTTCAATCAATTCTTGGGGAAATTGAAGAAGAATGCAGAATTCTGAATTCTGAATTCTGAATTCTGAATCAAGAGCGAGAATGATTCCTTTAGCACTAAAAATCTTGATTTTGTCAATTTTTCTGCTATTTGGCTATTTCCCAAATTTATTCGAGTGGCGATCGCCCCAACATCCCAAATTATCATTCGTTTGAATCGAAAGTCAGAGGCAGTTATCGCTACCACCCAAAGATTAAAGCAAACCCAACAGTACTAATTTTATCCCGGCAACAATACGGATGCTAACTAATTCAGCGGCAATTGGTAGCTTACACTTGACAGGATGCTCAGGTTGAAAATTTAGATGGATTTACTTAGATAGGATTATTTTTATTGAGTCATATTTTTAGTATCAAAAACTATCTTTATTTAATATTTATTTAATATTTATGCAAACTTTATCTAAAAATGTGCTTGTACGTGGATTAATTTGTCCACTGTTAGCCTCTTCTGGGCTTGTTATGATTGTCATTTTTGTCAATGCGTAATTCATGGACTAATAAGCTACCATTTGACTACTTAGAGATAGGTGCTATACTGTGTGAGGACAAACTCTTTAATATCACTAAAGTTGTCAATGCTTTACTCTCAGCTATCAATGAGGTAATTAGAAGAACCTACCACACCAATAATGTTTAAGCGATTAGGGTTATTTACCTCAACCAAAAAATTGAACTATAGACCTAGTGCATTAACTTGATGTCAGTTAAGCTATCAATAGCTTGTTTGTCAAGAAAACTAGATAACTAGCGAATAATAATTTTATGCAAAAATGTTTAAATTTTGTATGGAAGCTTCAATAAAACTTACAGATGTTTTTTTAGGCTATTTCTTGGTTAAATCTATGAAATCTCTAATGATAATATTACTATGAATGCACATAGAGGATCTGCTGTGCTCAGTTCTGCAACTTTCAAAATGCAACCATCTGCAACAGGACTGAACGATAATCACCGCCTGCGGCTGTTTTCTGGCTCTGCCAATTTACAACTGTCTCAAGAAGTCGCTCGTTATCTGGGCATGGACTTGGGGCCAATGATTCGCAAAAGATTTGCGGATGGAGAACTTTACGTTCAAATCCAAGAATCGATTCGGGGTTGTGATGTCTATTTAATCCAGCCATGTTGTCAACCCGTCAACGATCATTTGATGGAATTATTGATTATGGTTGATGCCTGTCGTCGAGCTTCTGCGCGACAGGTAACGGCAGTAATTCCCTACTATGGCTATGCTCGTGCCGATCGCAAAACAGCAGGACGAGAGTCAATAACCGCCAAGCTAGTTGCGAACTTGATCACCGAAGCAGGTGCCAACCGCGTTCTAGCAATGGATTTACACTCAGCTCAGATTCAAGGCTATTTCGATATCCCCTTTGACCATGTTTACGGTTCACCAGTATTACTAGATTATCTAGCAAGCAAACAGCTGCCAGACTTGGTAGTTGTTTCTCCCGATGTTGGTGGTGTAGCACGAGCTAGGGCATTTGCGAAAAAACTGGGTGATGCTCCACTGGCGATTATTGACAAACGTCGTCATGCCCATAATGTTGCCGAAGTATTAAATATCATCGGCGATGTTAAAGGTAAAACCGCAGTGTTAGTAGATGACATGATTGACACTGGGGGCACGATCGCAGAAGGAGCGCGATTACTGCGTGAAGAAGGAGCGCGTCAGGTATATGCCTGTGCAACTCATGCGGTATTCTCTCCACCAGCGGTGGAGCGGTTGTCTAGTGGCTTGTTTGAGGAAGTCATTGTCACCAATACCATTCCCATACCAGACAACAATCGTTTTCCGCAACTAGTGGTGCTGTCAGTAGCTAATCTGTTGGGAGAAACGATCTGGCGAATTCATGAAGATACTTCAGTCAGTAGTATGTTCCGCTAACTACATTCCCGTTACAGGGATAAATTACCCACATTGACCCCTTGATCGGGTGCAGTGTGGGCTTTTGCTTTTAGTTATTACGCCAACACTAACGTCCCTTGTGGGCGAAAGCACCCCTAATCGCGCCACAAGAGCTTTTTTGATATGCGGTAGTAAAATGGATGCAGCACTGCCAAATTAGAATATTTTGATTCAGTTTGGACAATTTGGGTAAAGAGGACAAAAGGATGGTTGCAGCTCCTAAAAAAGTGATTTCAGTTTTACCTCTGGAAAATGGCGATCGCTTATCTCGCTACGAATTTGAGCGTCGCTATCAGGCAATGCCGCATTTAAGAAAAGCTGAACTGGTTGAAGGAGTTGTGTATATAATGGCATCCCCACTCAGAATTAAAAGTCATGGGGAACCACATGGAAACCTGATCGGGTGGTTGTGGAACTATAAAACTGCAACCCCTGGCCTTGTTCTGGGAATTGAACCCACAGTGCGTTTAGATGCGGATAATGAACCACAGCCTGACGCGGTACTATTCATTCCGGGCAGACAGGCATTGATTAGTGAGGATGATTATATCCAAGGCGCACCCGAACTGGTGATAGAAGTGGCAGCAAGCAGTGCAGCTATCGATTTACATGATAAAAAACGCACCTATCGGCGGAATGGAGTACAGGAGTATATTGTCTGGCGAACATTAGATAATCAGTTGGATTGGTTTAGGCTGCAAGCAGACGAGTATGTTTCGCTACCAACCGATGAGCAGGGAATTATTCGTAGTCAGGTGTTTCCAGGGTTGTGGTTGTCGATACCTGCCTTGCTGTCAGGAGAAATGGCAACGGTGTTATCTGTTTTACAAGCAGGTTTAGCTGCCACTGAACATCAAGAATTTATGCAAAAGTTGAATGAGACTATCGGAAATAGGGAATAGATATATACTGCGAAAAATTTGCAAGCAACGGCTTGACAATAATCTCACCGATACAGCCAAACCCGGAGCAGTGAAAGTAGTTGCTCGGTATCTACAGGTTTGGTGATGTAGTCAGAGGCTCCAGCTTCGATGCATTTTTCCTTGTCGCCTGGCATAGCTTTGGCAGTTAAAGCAATGATTGGTAGTGAGCGAAACTGGTGTTGCTGGCGGATGGCGCGGGTGGTTTCGTAACCATCCATTTCTGGCATCATGATATCCATCAAAACTATATTAATTTCAGGATTAGCTTGCAGTCTTTCTATACCATCTCTGCCGTTTTCGGCAAACAGCACTTGCATTTGATAGCTTTCTAAAAAGCTGGTAAGGGCAAAAATATTTCGCAGGTCATCATCTACAATCAAAATTTTTCGATTAGCTAGCACTGGGTCGGTTTGATGTAGTTGCTCTAGCATTTGCCGCTTTGGCGTGGGCAAATTTGCTTGCACTCGATGCAAAAATAGGGCAGTTTCGTCTAACAACCGCTCTGGCGATCGCACATTTTTAATAATAATTGTCTCTGCCAGTCCCCGCAGCTGGGTTTCTTCTTGTCGGCTGAGTTCTTTGCCGGTGTAAACAATTATCGGCAGTTTCAAAAGTCTGGGTTCCAGCTTTATCTGCTCAATTAGGGCAAACCCGCTCATATCGGGCAGACCGAGATCCAGTACCATACAATCAAAGTGATGCGATCGCAAAATCGAGAGGGCTTCTGCCCCCGTACCCACTGCTGTACTCTGGACATCGCCGTTACCAATAAGTTCGATAATACTTTGGGCTTGTACGGGGTCATCTTCTACAATTAGGAGAGTTTTTACCTGACGCTCAATAAAGCCTTTAATTTCAGTCAATACCTGAGTTAGCGCTTCTGGAGATACGGGTTTTTGCAGATAGGTAATCGCTCCTAGCTGTAATCCCCGTTGTTGTCTTTCATCAACAGAAAGTATGTGTACTGGTATATGTCTGGTATCTGGCTTATGCTTTAGACGATCCAGCACCGTCCAACCATCCATTTCTGGCATGTGGATATCTAGCATAATTGCATTGGGCTTAAACTGTTCCGCTAGTGCTAGACCTTGTTTGCTCTGTAAAGCAACAATCGTTTTAAAGCCCTGCTGACGTGCCATATCTAGTAAGATACGGGCGAATTTATCGTCATCCTCGATAATTAACAAAATGCGATCGCCCGATTGAATTATTTCCCGGTCATCTGGAATATCGTGGGGTAAGCTAGGAAGCACTTTCACTGATGGAGAGATGTCCACAGTTGGGGGTCTGTTTTCCACCAGTGACACTTCTTTTATGGTCGATGTTGTACGGGTAGAGGTAGTTGTCTCAAGGGGTGGTGTAGTGATATTTGGGCCATTCTTTTCCTGTTGTCTGGGCAAGTAAAGGGTGAAGGTGCTTCCCTGTCCTGGTTGGCTGAGTAGTTCAATTCTCCCTCCTAACAGTTGAGCTAATTCACGGCTGATGGACAAGCCCAAGCCAGTCCCGCCGTACTTGCGGCTAGTTGTGCCATCTGCCTGCTGAAATGCCTCGAAAATAATCTTCTGCTTTTCGGCTGGAATGCCTATCCCCGTGTCGCTGACGGCAAAAGCAATCGTGGAATTATCAACTTGGAATATTTGTAACTTCACGCCTCCCCGTTCTGTAAATTTAAAGGCGTTAGCTAGGAGATTTTTCAGCACTTGTTGCAGACGTTTGGAGTCGTTATAAATTGTTGGGGGTAACTTCTCATCCCGTTCAATAGTAAAACTGATTTCTTTATTGTGGGCAACTTGCCGGAAAGTCTGTTCTAGAGATGTCTCCAAATCTGCAAGAACAATTTGCTCGATATCGAGCGACATAGTACCCGACTCAATTTTTGCCAAATCTAGAATGTCATTGATTAATTCCAGCAAATCAGTCCCAGCCGAGTAAATAGTCCGGCTGTACTCTACCTGTTTGTCGGTCAAGTTGTTAAGAGAGTTATCTGCCAGCAGCCTTGCTAAAATTAATAGGCTATTTAACGGTGTCCGCAGTTCGTGGGACATATTCGCCAGAAATTCTGACTTATATTTGGAAGACAAGGCCAGTTGTTCAGCTTTTTCTTCCAAAGACTTCCTCGCCCGCTCAACTTCCTGGTTCTTGCGGGCTACTTCTCGATTTTGAAGTTCTAACAATTCTGCCTTTTCTTCTAGCTCCTCATTTAGTTGTTGTAATTCTTCGTTAGATTGCTTGACAAGAAATTGTGATTCCTCCAGTTCTTGCGTCTGTTCTTCCAAGCGTTGATTGCTTTGCTGTAGTTCTTCTTGCTGGGTTTGCAGTTCCTCTGTTAAAGCAACAGATTCTTCAAGTAGTTGCTGTGTTTGCAATTGTGAGGCGATGTTATTTAAAAATACACCCAGATTTTCACTCAATTGCTCTAAAAATGTCAGGTGTAACTCACTAAAAGGCCCAAAAGAGGCAAGTTCAATTACAGCATTTACCTGCCCCTCAAATAGTATGGGCAACACAATAATATTTAGCGGTGGTGCTTCTCCTAAGCCAGAAGCGATGCGGATATAGTCACTGGGAACTTCTGTGAGGAGGATTCTTTGTTTTTCTAGGGCGCATTGTCCCACCAGTCCCTCACCCAAACGAAACTGATTTGCTAGGTTTTTTCGCTCTTTATAAGCATAACCACTCAGCAACTTCAGCACAGGATGGTCGTCTATGGAGTCCATTACATAAAAAACGCCCTGTGAGGCCCCAACTAGTGGTGCTAAATTCGACAAGATCAGATTAGACACGCTTTCCAGATTTCGCTGCCCTTGGAGCATCTGGGTAAATTCAGCTAAGTTAGATTTTAGCCAGTTTTGCTCCTCATTTTTTTGAGTTGTGTTTCGCAGATTAACGATCATCTGGTTGAAGGTGCGCGTCAACACACCAATTTCATCTTGGCGATCGCTATCTGGTAAACTTACCGATAAATCCCCATCTGCCATTTTTTCTGCTAAATCAGAAACTTGCTTCAGGGGTACTGAAATATGTCTGGTCAGGGTGAAGCCGATCAAAGCTAAGAGCAAAGAAAAGAAGGGAATACTATAGACAATGCTAGCGAGGGTTTGCCGACCAGCTGCTTGTGCCTTCTCAGAGCGCTGTTTTAGCAGTGCATTCTCTTCATTTTTCATCGCCTGGATAACTTTCTGGATATTATCCATCAGCTGCTTGCCCTGGTCTGTCAGAACAGCTTTCTGAGAAGCTTCTAAACCCTGGCTTTGCCGCAGCTCTATGACTTCTTTCATTACAGCCATTCTCTCGGTTAGTAGTGGCTGCAAAATATCAAGCCGATTTTGTTGGTTGGGGTTATCTACCGTTAACCTTTGAATTTCCCCAACTTTTTGATTCAGTACTTGAATGGCAGCGTTATAAGGTTCTAAATAGCGCTGTTCTCCAGTAATAATGTAACCGCGTTGCCCTGTCTCAGCATTTGTCAGTTGCAAGTTGAGGTCTTCAAGCTGACTTAACACCTGGTAAGTATGGCTTTCTTTGCGCGAAGTTTCAATTAGCTCATTGGTGCTTTGGTAGGAGATTAGACCAATGGTGGTCAGAGTTGCCAAACTCAAAGCAAAACTTACTCCAATCTTGGTTCCAATCTTCAAACGGTTCAACATTATTCCAAACAGGTATTCAAATTATTTCTGTTTCTGAGACTATTACCGCAAGGCGGAATTAAAAATTAAAAATTAAAAATTAAAAATGAATACAGCATAAGAGTTTCGATAAATGGAGGATATTTAGTTAAGGTTAGGATATACTTAGTTTTTTGCATACCAACGATTACCATTTATATCCTAATTTTTCCCAATGTAAACTTAGTTTAAATAATTATATATTTATTTATTTAAACTTTGACAATTTTATTAATAATAAACCATTCGATAGTATAATTTATTTCAAAATAAGTAACTACCTGATTTTGTAATTGAATCTCGCCGTGAATAACGAAACACTTATGTTGAAATTATAAATTTAACATTCAATTTTACTAAAAAATGATATTTCTTAAAATTATCTTGTAATGGTTAAATAACTTTGAGCTTTACAACTAGGCTGGATAGTAAAATTAAACAGTTGGATAGTGAAAATTAAATTATGAAAACACAATTTAGTTAAACACTAAATCTAGTGGCTTTTGCGGTTGGATATGACATCTATGACATTATACATCAATACTACAGAGCAACCGTAACCTTAGCGATCGCAAGCGGTATTCATTCCACAGGAAAGTTAAGGTTTCAAAAGACAACCTATACTCATATTCCTAATATGCACAATCATGATGTGTCGTAAAAACTATTAATATTAACTTGAGGATTAACTAGAAGTTGGTAATAACCTGGCGATCGCTTCTAGCCGCATCAAGTTCAGATTGACTATAAATACTAAAATGTTGAATCTTGTTACTCTCTAAGATGGCTCTTGCGCCTGCTACATAGATATCAGTGCTTTTTAATACTAATAAATAATGACCAAGAGTCAGATGATGTTCATAACATCTAGCTAACTCATCAGAAATTCCTAAGGTAGTATATTTATCTTGGGAACTGCTGATGTCTACCTCACAAATATCACTTAAGTTGCTTGTATTTTTAACAACTATTGATACTTGACTCATTGGGAAGTCAGCAGTTCTCAGTTCAGTAAGCGCTCTTTCTGCGTCTTGACGCTTATAAAAAACACCAAGTGCGTGTTTATAGCGATTATTTGGGGTCGAGTATGGCTCAAAGACTCCCCATTGTTGAATATCACGGCGATTAAAAATTCTCTTGGCGAGACGAATTTCTATGTCTATACCGGTTACTATCACCAAATAGTAACCCTTACAGACAAGATCGCTATAACCCTGTGCTTGCTTTTCAGCAATTCCTAAACTTAGGAACAAACCAGGCAAACCACCTGCTAAAGTGGTAGCGATCGCAGTTACTTCCGCTCCGGCTAAGATGACTGGGCCTATACCAGGAATTACCAAGAGGACTAGATCGACTGATAAACCAGTAAGACCATCTAAAGCATCACTAGTAACGGCTCCAGCAGCATCTTCTGAGGATATATTGCCAGTGTTTTCGATGATTTCAACACCAGCAATATCACTTTGGTGTTCTGTATTCCGTGCAATAACAGAAACTTTCTCCATTGGAAAATTAGCAGCTTTTAGTTCCTGAAGTACCAATTGTGCATCGGAATACCCAGCGAAAACTCCTATAGTTCTTCGCTCTTTTTCTAATGTCATTTTATCGGTTTATTGCAGTTAGAAGTGATTCCCAAGATTGTTACCTGAAATTGAGGTAATTACACAGCTCGACGAGTCAGTAAACCCCAAACGAAAATTAGTATCATTGCACCAATAACAGCAAATAAAATGCTTCCCAGAGATAAAGCTCCTACAGATGCAGCTGCTGCCGAACTACTTCCTAGCAATACTTGACCCAAATAACCACCCAATACGGCTCCCAGGATTCCTAATACAATGGTAGAGATAATACCGCCGCCTTGGGTTCCAGGATAAAATAACTTAGCTAACGCACCTGCGATTAAACCCAAAACCAACCAAGCAATAATGTTAGTCATCGAATTTCTCCTTCACTGAAAATCTGCTTTGTTTGCATTTGACTAATTTCATATTAAAGTTTGCCTCCAAAATTTCCGATCTATCTAAAGAACTAATATCAGGAATCTTTAGATATCATTTGAATATTCGCCAAGTCATCTTTGAGGATGAATATACAAATTAGTCACATTCTGTACATTTAAGTATTTGTATAGCAGTCTTATTTGACATCATACAAGATGTAGATAAGGAAGCTAACCGCATTCTATATGAGACACGACGTGTAGCTTACTTCCCTGTATGGGTAAGGGTAGTATCTCGTAGAGAAGGACAGAAAAGGAAGAAAGAATAAAGAAATATAGGGAGCATCTCAATGAGTGTAAAAATACGCCTGCCCTGGCGAATTCCATTCGCCTGGTATATTTGCAAAGGTGAGATGCTCCCGAAACATATACATTTCAAATTGAGATTTTTGATTTTCAAAAAAGTGATATCAGCCGTTCAAGGCTCAGGACTGGAGACTATAGAAAGAGCTAGTTGATATAGTTGGCGACGGGGAAGGGAAGTAAATTTTGCTAACTGACGGCTAGCTTGCGATCGCGATATTCCTTGACTAATTAACTGTTTCAATTCGGCTTTCAATTCTTCTTCTGTTAGTTGGGGTTGACTGGCTGGAATTCCCGCTACTACTAATGTATATTCACCTTGGGGTTCTCGTTGAGTGTAGTAAGCGATCGCTTCGGCAATTGTCCCCCGCCAAAATTCCTCATACAATTTAGTTAACTCCCGTCCTAGCACAATTTGGCGATCGCTTCCCCAAACCTCTGCTAAATCTTGCAAAGTATCTCGCAAACGGTGCGGCGATTCGTAGAAAATCAAGGTGCGAGATTCTGTTTGCAGAGATTCTAAATGTTCTTGTCTCTGTTGAGTTTTAGCCGGGAGAAAGCCTTCAAAGACAAACCGATCCGTTGGTAGTCCAGCTGCACTTAAAGCAGTAATTGCTGCACTAGCGCCAGGAATGGGAACTACAGGAATTCCCGCCTCAATACAGGCTTTCACCAGTTCATATCCAGGATCGGAAATACCTGGCATTCCCGCATCGCTCACCAGAGCGATCGCTTTATTATTAACTAAATGCTCTAATAATTCGGGAATACGGCTGGTACGATTGTGTTCGTGGTAACTCACCTGGGGTGTTTTAACTTGAAAATGTTGTAGCAGTTTCCCAGTATGACGCGTGTCTTCCGCAGCAATGATATCCACAGTTTGCAAAATTCGCACTGCCCGAAAGGTGATATCTTCCAGGTTGCCAATTGGTGTGCCGACAACGTAAAGTGTTCCTGGTTTTGGATCGGTTTGCATGAGTAAGAGTAAGAGTTAGGAGTTAGGAGTTATATCATGTCCGCTTGATTGCTTATTAAACCTGAAGAACCCCACCCCCGCCAAAGCTACCCTTTGTCTCCCCTCCCCGCTCTTCGGGAGGGGATTAAGGGGTGGGGTGCAATGACTGTGGTTAGCATAACTAATTATGCGGGCATGATATTAGGAGTTAGGAGTTAGGAGTTAAGAGTTAGGAGTTAGGAGTTAAAAGTTAAGAAGTCAAAATAATAATTTACGTATAATGTGAATTGAGTATTGGCCACATTTCATACTCAAATTTTGTTTTTTTGACCCGATGAAAGTTTCTAATTCATAAATTTCAGTGATTTCGGGTATTTCTGGTCTTTTAAGACGCGATAAATCGCGTCTCTACATCTGAGTTTTGTTGCTCACCTGGCGTCCTATCTTATTTCAATAATCTTAGTCCACTGAGGGTAACTAATACTGTGGAACCTTCATGGCCAATGACCCCGATTGGTAGGTTAATATTTCCTAGAAAGTTGCCGACTAAAAGCAACATAATGAAACTCAATGCTACAACTATATTTTGTTTTACTATGAGTTGCGATCGCCTGCCCAAATGCATCGCCACAGCAATTTTTTCTAACCTGTCTGCCATCAGTACGATATCTGCGGTTTCCAATGCCACATCACTCCCAGATACTCCCATCGCTATACCCACGGATGCTTGCGCCAAAGCTGGTGCATCATTAATGCCATCGCCTACCATTGCAACTGTTTGATATTGTTGCTGTAAACGGCGGATAACATCCAGCTTATCTTCTGGTAGAAGTTGGGCATATACCCGATCGATTCCTACTGCTTTGGCGACACTGTAAGCAGTTTCCTGATTATCCCCGGTTAACATGACAATTTGTTCAACTCCCAGTTTCTTTAATCGGCTTATGGTTGCGGCTGCTTCGACTCTCACCTGATCTGCGATCGCAATTACACCCATCACCTCTGCTCCCCTCTCGAAGAGCGGGGAGGGGTTCTTCGCTACCCAAACGACAGTTTTACCTTCTTGCTCCAAAGATTGAACGATTTCTCGCAATTCTTCAGGTAAATTTGTTACATACTGCTGCACAAAAATGGCATTCCCGACAATTATTTGTTGTTCTTGAGCAATTCCGACAATTCCCTGTCCCGGTATAGCTTGCACTTCGATTGCAGCAACCCAATCTAAATCGCCAGCCGCCTGCACAATTGCCTTACCGATGGGATGTTCCGAAGATGATTCTATACTAGCAGCGGCTTTTAATACATCATTATAAGTGTATTCACTAGCTGAAACTACCTGAAATACCTGCACCTGTCCTGTTGTAAGAGTACCAGTTTTATCAAATGCGATCGCTCGGACTTGGCCAATCTTCTCCAACTGCGCCCCATTTTTAAACAAAATCCCCTGTCTTGCACCATTGGCGATTCCTGAAAGCAGGGTAGGCATAATTGCAGCCATCAGCGCACAGGGAGAAGCTACCACCAGGAAAGTAAGAGCGCGATAAATAGTTGTTTCCCAATCCCAACCCCAAATAAATGGCGGTAAAGTTGCCAGCAATATCCCAGCTACTACAATGACTTTGGCATATCCCTTCTCAAAGCGATCGATAAACTCTTGGGAAGGTGGTGCTTCTGTCTGCGCTTGTTCTACCAAACGAATTACACGCTGAATCAAACTGCTTTGGGCTGGTTTGTGTACTTTAATCTGCAATGCACCATAGCCATTGAGTGTACCGGCAAATACTTCTGCGCCCACTGTTTTCTCTACAGGTAAAGACTCGCCTGTAATTGCAGCTTGATTGAGGGTGCTGTAACCAGATAAAATTATCCCATCAGTAGGAATTAACTCTCCAGGTTTGACGACAATTTCATCACCCACTTTTAGCTGACTGATCGGAATTTCCTCTTCCCTTCCCTGAAGTAAAACTCTTGCTGTATCTGGTGTTAGGCTCATCAAACCGCGGATACTCCGCTCAGTTCGCTGCATTGCATAGCCTTCTAGTGCGCCACTGATGGCAAAGATGAGAATCAAAATTGCCCCATCAATAATTAGATGATATTCTCTTCGCCATAAGCCGAGGCTAGCAGCACCAATCGCCGCCACAATCATCAGCAAATCGACATCGAGTTCTTTTTCTTTGAAGAGAGTAGTCAATCCCTCTCGCGCACTTTCGTAACCACCAATTACATAAGCAGCGGGTAGTAGTAAGAACGCCAATCCCAAAGCGCCAAGATGTAAGGCGAACCATCCGAGAAATAGCAGTAAGCCACATAAAAGAGCTGCTACGGTATCTGCGTGTTCTCTGGTGAATTGGCTGAAACGTTGGGGGTAGAGCATGAGAGATAAATGAACAGGGACTCTCTCACGCTAAACCTTGACATTAATGTTAATGTCAAGGTTTATAATGATTTTGAAACGCAGAGTGGGTAGGTTTGCAGAGTATATAGGCGATAATATGATATATGAGAACAAAGGTACTAACTTTAGCGTAACCTTAATTAATATTGCACTTCGCTGTGATGAATCTTACTACTGCCTAGCAACTGAAGCTCATCAACTTAAGAAGCGGTTATTTTAAAGAGGGAGATAGAGGAATGGCATACAAAATTTTTGATCTCATCGGAAAATACGCCATCAGTGCTGAGAGTGGGCAGAAGGTATATGACCAGATTCATCCAGTTCTGGTTTCTGGCAACCCTGTAGAATTAGATTTTACTGGAGTTCAGGTCTTTGCGTCTCCTTTTTTCAACTTTGCGATCGGTCATCTCTTGAAAGATATTCCAGCAGATAACCTTAATCAGCTTGTTGAATTCACCGCTATAAGTTCTGAGGGGTGGAATGTTCTTGAGCGTGTGATTGCCAATGCAAAGCATTACTATTCTGATGAGCAATTTCGTAATGCGGTTGATGCAGCGATCGCAGAGCAGGCTGCAACTTTTTAAAGCATGGTGGTCAATCTTAACATCCAAGCTGATATCATCGATATCAAAACTGATAATCCCCAGCAGGGTGATATTTTCCTTGTAGATACGAACGTCTGGTTTTGGCAGACTTATACAAATGCTGGTTTTGGTACTAAAACCTTCAAATTCAGCAATTATCTCAAATATATTAATCAAGCTCTTTTAAATGGAGCCACACTGACATATTCTGGGCTAATTTTGGCTGAACTAGCTCATATTATTGAAAAAACTGAATATGAGATTTATAAAAAATTGCATGGGTTTTTGCCACTTAAAGAATACCGTCATAATTACCCAAATGAACGGATGAATGTTGTTGCCGAAGTTCAGTCAGCTTGGAGTCAGGTTAAGGCGCTTGCTGTTCCTGTTGATCTGACAGTAGATGACGCAACAACTGATGCAGCACTAAACAGATTCCAAACTCAAGCTGTTGATGGCTATGACTTACTACTTCTCGAAGCTATTAGCAGAGCAGGAGCAGGGAAAATTAAAATTATTACAGATGATATGGATTATGCTGTTGTTCCAGATATTCAGGTATTTACGAGCAACAGCAACGTTATCCAAGAAGCTAATAGACAGAAAAAATTATTGGTTAGCAGATAGTTGAACTAAGCTAGGTTAAAAGCGTAGCACGCAGTGGCTTGTCGTCAGACATCGCCTTTTCTAAAAGCCCCCTCGACAATAATTAACCTTTATTAAGACGTAATTCGTGGAAATCAAAAGTAGCGAACTGACAATTAAGCAGTTAACGCACTTGGTAGGCGGTGGTTTAACTCCGCGGATGGTGCGACATTACCATCAATTGGGACTGTTACCGCAACCAGTGCGATCGCGCAGCAATTACCGTCTCTATACCCAAAAAGATGTTCTCCGGTTGCAACGAATTGTCGCACTCAAGCAGCAAGGGTTTCAGCTAAACCATATCCGCAATATTTTGGAAGTGGAACCAGAAGCCGATACAACTGTTAACCTCATGGGACAACTCCAGCAGCAATATCGGGCGGTGATGCAACAAATTTCCCAACTGCGGCAAACTGCATCAGCATTAGAAGGATTATTGGGGCGCGATCGCCATTGTCAAATTATCCAAGCGGAAGTTTTGGCGCAACTGAAGTTACTTGATGTTGAAACCCAAGCCGGATTGGGGGGATTGGAAAATCTCTGGAGTGGCTTGGATGCCGAAATTCATACCCACTCGGAAGCTTTTACCGAATCGCTACAACGCTTACTACCTGATTTGTCTCACCGTTCGGAAATTGAACAGCATTTAATTTCTCAGTTGGTTTTGGCTTGTGGCGATGTCAGTTTAGTGTCCTTTGTGAAATTGAGTCGAGATGCGATCGCAGCTAGTCGAGAAGCTTTATCTTCAAGTTGTCAAATTGTTGTCGACACTCAAACGGTTGCTGCTGCTTTAGATCAAACCCGATTACTTCACTTGGGATGCCACACCGAAACCTTAATTGATAACCCCCATATTACTACCGCCACTGAAGCAGAACTCGCCTTTTGGCAACATCAAGAATGGCGAACAAAATTGCTGCAAGTAAGTAAGGGTTGTGTGCTGGTAGTTGGTTATGCCCCCTCAGTACTTCTGGAAGCTTGTGAAGCGATTGCTAATCAAAAAATTCAGCCGGCATTAGTAATTGGAATGCCTATTGGCTTTAGTCATGCTCCCGCAGCCAAGCGACAACTGATGCAACAAGGGATACCTTATATTACAGTTGAAGGGACTTTGGGAGGTGGCGCATTAGCTGCGACTGCCTTAAATGCTTTGGTGGAGTCACTGATAGATAAGCCAGATTGTCATTGTTATCTCAAATAAGTATTCATTTAAGCCAGTCTTAATGAAACGAGTTTCAAAAGCCTTGTATGAAAATGTTCTAGGAACTGGGATTTTTACTCACCACTCAGCACTCATAATCTCAGCACTCATAACCTCAGCACTCATAACTCAGACTTAGCACTACTGAAAATAATATTGTTAAATAATATTGAATTTGCTACACTTTACCAGTTTTAGTAATTCAATAATTCATAATTGTGGCCATAAACTACCAACTTGGTATAAGTTGCAATATAACTTAGAAAAATTTATAGTAAACAGGCTTTGGCAATTAGAGTATAAATTATCATGCTATCCAAGCTACAGCGAAGTATAAATCAGCATAAGTGCTTTGAAGCAATTAGAACTAAAGATAACTCAGATGTATAATTAGCCCGTCTCCTCCATTATCTTTATAAAGATTGCGATTTAGGACTGGCAGGCTTTCTATTTTTTACTTTAATTAAGGGGCTTATGTGGCAACAAGAAAAAAAAGATACTTCGATAGTCAGACTGTTATTATGGGTTGCCTTAGCTACAACCCCGATGGCAGCATCTCTGGTGGTATCAGCACCGATGCTGGCACAATCTACACCTGAAGCTACCTCTTCGCCACTGCCACAAACAGTGCGGAATGAACCGATAGTGCGGATTGACGGTTCCAGTAGCTTGAGTGCAATCAACCAAAGCCTGAAAGAAAGTTTTGAAAAACAGTTTGTCGGTAAAAAGGTTGAAGTTGCTGCTAACGGCACTGATAAGGCGCTGAAAGATTTGCTAGATGGCAAAATCGATATAGTCGCAATGGGGCGTGGGTTGACGCCAGCAGAAAAAGCTCAAGGACTAGAGCAAGTTCGTTTGCAGCGTGAGAAGATTGCGATCGTGGTTGGTGCAGACAATCCTTTCAAAGGAAGCTTGACTAGTAAGCAATTCGCCCGGATTTTCCGGGGACAAATTACAAATTGGTCACAACTGGGAGCGCCTTCAGGGAAGATTCGGTTAATCGATCGCCCGAACACGAGCGAAACTCGCAATACTTTTCGTACTTATCCAGCCTTCAAAACTGCTGAATTTGCTACAGGGGCTAATGCTACCCAAGTAATTGACGATAATACCGCAGAAATCATCAAACAACTGGGCAAAGACGGCATCAGCTATGTGTTAGCTAATCAGGTGTCGAAGTTGAAAGGTGTGCGAGTTCTGCAATTACATCAAGCCTTGCCAGCTGATGCCAGATATCCCTTCTCGCAACCTTTAGTTTACGTTTACAAAAAAGATCAGAGTTTAACCACAGTAGATTTTCTTGGCTTTACCCTAGCAGCCGCAGGACAGCAGGCTATAGAAAAAGGTAGAACTGCCGAAGCCGAGGCGATCGCAGCCAGCGTATTACAACCTGCTGTTGCAGCTTCTCCAGGTGTCCAAACGACACCAGCGCCTACGCCTTCCCCTAATGCCACTAGTTCTGCATTTGCCGAACAGCCCTTTGTGGCTGCACCTACACAAAGCACTCCAATTGTAAATAAAGAAACACCATTGTGGTTGCTGCTACCTGTCTTTTTTATAACTGTAGGTGGCTCTGTACTATGGTGGATTATGAAAAAACCCCCATTGCCCACCGAGAGAATAGACAATTTACCAGAATCAAATCCTCATCCACCCAATGGAGAAACGGCGGCGCTCGATGCCAGCACAGTTTCCTCCCTGAATGGAACGACGCTGGAGGAGCAGGCAGTACCGCACTTCCAAGAGCAAGAAACCCCCGATCGCACTCCTTTTAACATCTACGCTCAAACACAATCCGATCTGAACCAAAATGCTACTCAGGGGACAGGAAATTTAGTACAAGAGACAAGTAATGGTACTTCTAACCTCTATGAAGGCGCGACATCGGGCGTAGCGAATGGCTCAGAAAATAACAACTTAGGAGCCGCAGCTTTAGGTGGTGCGGCTATAGCAACAGGCATCGGGACGGCTACTTGGTCTACCTTTAACAACAAAGAAACAGAACCAAATGCAATTGATGAGACAGTTGATCTAAATAATTATACGGAGACATACACTCCTGATGCTGATGAAGTTGCATGGGATATAGAAGCTCCGGCAGCTGTAGTCAATACTTCATATCCTTACCCAGGTAATATTCCAGAAGAAGTGTCTGATCTGGAACTGCCTTCATCTGAGGTGACAGCCCCACTCCCAGAATTACCAGATGTGCCACAAGCAACATCTGATTTTGGATATTGGGACACAGCAATTAGTGAAGATGAGGCAGATGATGAGCTTCAGGCAGAATTGAACTGGCTAGAGAGTATCACCTCAACTGAAGATACAGCCTCAGTAGATGAATTGCCCTTAGCGGAATATGACGAAGTGACAGCTGATGAAGAAGCATCAGCGACAGATACATCCTCACTGCTCGATTTACCGGAATTTCCAGAAGATGTATTGAGTAAAGATGCATTGAATGTGGTAGCGGACGCAGCCGAACCCACTTTAACTTTGCCAGAGTCAGAACTTCCCACCGAGCCGACTGTTGGGGAAGCTAACTCTACAGATTTGGCCGCAGCCGCAGCTTTAGCAACGGGTGCAGGAGTTGGCGCTTGGGCTAGCACTTTCGGAGCGGATGCTTCAAATGAGACGATGTCTACGACGGGCTATGCCTACGCAGTTGATGCAGATGAAGAAAGCAGTATTGTGCTCACACCACATACTTATACATCGGCTCATGTCTCTTGGGAGATTCCCCCAGCTAAGAAAGCAGAACTGTGGCAACAAGGCGGTACTCAATTGGTAGTGCGGCTGTATGATGTGACTGGTATTGATTTGAGCTATCAAAGTCCGCAGCTGGTACAGCAGTATGAATGTGCAGAGACAGCACACGATCGCGTTGTAGAAATTCCCCAGGGCGATCGCGACTACATAGCTGAAATTGGCTATATCGCTTATGGCGAACACTGGTTATTCATCGCTCGTTCTGCAATTGTTCGTGTCTTCAGTCCTGTGAATCCAGATCCGATAGTTGATGATGTGGCAATCGCAGCCGAAACAGCTATTGGTTTGGTAGATACAGATGAAGAAAGCAGTATTGTCCTGACACCAGATACTGATGGATCGGCTCATGTCTCTTGGGAGATTTCCGAAGCCAAGAAAGCAGCACTGCGGCAACAAGGCGGCTCTCAATTGATCGTGCGGCTGTATGATGTGACTGGCATTGACTTGAGTTATCAACCTCCGCAGCTTGTCAAGCTGTATGAATCTGAGGAAACAGAAAACGACGGATTGGTGGACATTCCCCTGGGCGATCGCGACTACATAGCTGAAATTGGCTATCTGGCTGATGGCGATCGCTGGTTATTCATCGCCCGTTCTGCGATCGTTCATGTCTTCAATCCTGTGAATCCAGATCCGGTAGTTGATGATGTCGCAATCGCGGATAAAACAGATGTTGATTTGGTAGATGTCCAAGAACAGAGCAGTATTGTCCTCACACCCCGCACTTTCCAATGGGCTGAAGTCTCTTGGGAGATTTCCGAAGCCAAAAAAGCAGCACTGCGACAACAGGGCGGTTCTCAATTGGTAGTGCGGCTATATGATGTGACTGGCATAGATTTGAGTTATCAAAATCCTCAGTTTGTCCAGCAGTATGAATGTGAAGAGACAGCACACGATCGCTTTGTAGAAATTCCCATCAGCGATCGCGACTACATAGCTGAAGTTGGCTATGTCGCTGATGGCGATTGCTGGTTATTCATTGCCCGTTCTGCGATCGTTCGTGTCTTTAGTCCAGTGCCTACAGAGCCGACAACAGATTCCACTGTTGCAGAGCCGACAACAGATTCCACTGTTGAAAATGTAGCATTAGTCAGCGAAACAGCTGTTGGCTTGGCAAATGTAGAAGCAGAAACTGTCCCAGAAGAGAGCAGTATTGTCCTCACACCCCGCACTCCCAAGTGGGCTTATGTCTCTTGGCAGATTTCCAAAGCTCAATCTGAAGCACTACGACAACAGGGCGGTTCCCAATTAGTAGTGCGACTCTATGATGTTACTGGCATTGACTTGAGTTATCAAAGTCCCCAGCTCGTCCAGCAGTATGAATCTGAAGAAGTAGCACGCGATCGCTTTGTGGCGATTCCCGTGAGCGATCGCGATTACATGGTTGAAATTGGCTATATTGCTGATGGCGATGCCGAAGGCGGTAAACTACGTTGGTTACTCATCGCCCGTTCCGCTAACGTTCGGGTATTCAGTCGTCCCCACGGAGATTTCTGGTTTGTGGCTGATGCTGAGTTAATTATTCACGGAGCAACTCAACCAAATACCAACGTAAACATTGGCGGACATGCGATCAAAGTTAAACCCGATGGTACTTTCCACCTACGTCTTCCCTTTTCAGATGGTTTAATGGACTATCTAATCACGGTAGCTGCTGATGGGGAATCCACAAGAACTATTCATAAGAAGTTCTCTCAGGAAACTTCCGAAAGCTAATATTACCCTGAGTTATCCCCTCTAAACCAATTCTTCCTTTTGTCTTGTTCCCAGCCTGGAGGCTGGGAATGTATTTAAAGTGGGCTTCTGCCTCTTGTCAAGCTACTGGAGGCGGAGCCTCCTAGAATGGTTTCCCAGCCTAGAGGCTTGTTCCAGTCAGAGCAATGGCATTCCCCTCTAACCCGATTCTCCCTTTTTAGGGAGTATAGGAAGGGGGGATTTTATTATGCCAAATTTCGTTTTCATCCCTGTTAGGGGAAGTGATTATAATACGATTCCATTAAGGTTTTTTGATGAAAATTATAGATCGCAAAAATGTGAGAAATCATCACAAAGACACGATTCATCGCGTATTGTAGAGACGGCGATTCATCGCGTCTGTATTGTATTGTAGAGACGGCGATTCATCGCGTCTGTATTGTATTGTAAAGACGGCGATTCATCGCGTCTCTTGCTTGAGTTAGACATTTCCTAAATGCTAACGTCTACAAGGTGACACAGGATTTGGAACGGTTTTTTTAACTATGAAGCATAGACACAAAGTAGCTTTTAGCTTAACATCGCTGATCGGTCTTAATTTAATCTCTAGTTTAGTCGCATTTGATCGGGCGAACGCCACACCACCGAGAACCCCAGACAAAAGTGTAAATTGCGAAATTTTAGTTGTGGGTGGTGGACTTTCTGGTGTAGCCACAGCTTATGAAGGCTTGCTAGCAGGGCGAACAGTTTGTCTCACAGAAATTACTGACTGGCTGGGAGGACAAATTTCTGCTCAAGGGACATCTGCGTTAGATGAACGCCCAACTCAACGAGCTTTGAAATTCTATTCTCGCGGCTACCTAGAATTGCGAAACCGCATTGGGCGTAAATACGGTAAGCTTAACCCAGGTGAATGCTGGGTAAGTGAATCGTGTTTTCTTCCCCACGATGCTCACACAATTTTGACCCAGATGCTTAAAGATGCCGAAAAGCAGGGCAAAGGGAAGTTGCAATGGTTTCCCAACACAGTAATTAAGGATTTGGAAATCGCTGCTGATGGCAAAATAATTAATAGTGCGATCGCAATTCAATCTCAACCACCAAAAGGCGCACCACCTCTCAATACTTTTACGTTATCTCAAAGTATTGAAGATGCCTATCGCTACGAAAACTCATCTCGATTTACCAAAACTATTGTCCGTTTCATCCCCAAGGTAGCGAAAGAGGATGCTCCTAAATGGTATGTCGTAGACGCTAGCGAAACTGGAGAAATTATCGCCCTTGCTGATGTCCCTTACCGATTAGGCATTGATGCCCGTTCTTACCTAGAACCTTCTGCTTCCAGTGCCAATAATGACCCCTATTGCCCCCAAGGCTTTACCTACACCTTTGCAATGGAGGCCACTAAGGAACCGCAACCGCAGACAATGCCTGCATTTTATCCACAATATGCACCATATTTCAGCTATGAATTAACGCGACTAGCTAACTTTGATTTAGTTTTTAGCTATCGTCGCATTTGGAGTCCAAACAAAGGAAAACCAGCAAAATTTGGCGGTGTAAGTTTTACTGCGGCTGCACCAGGGGATATCTCCATGCAAAACTGGACTTGGGGTAACGACTACCGCCCCGGAACAGCCCAAGATAACCTAATTTACACTCGTCAACAGTTACAAGGTACTGGACAGCTAGAACCAGGGGGTTGGATGGGAGGACTGCGGACAGAAGCCCTCCGCAGCGCTGAGGAAAATGCCTTATCTTTCTATTACTGGTTGGTAGCTGGGACTACGGATTCTCAACTAGGGGATGGTGTCAAGAAGCCGCAAACTAATAACCGCTTTGTTTCCGGTTTAAATTCACCAATGGGGACAGCGCATGGTTTATCAAAATATCCCTATATGCGAGAAGGAAGGCGGATTATTGGCCGCCCCAGTTGGGGACAAACCGGAGGTTTTGGTATCTGGGAAATTGATATTTCCCGCCGAGATTATAATGACGAGTATTACTCCAAGACTCTGCCAGCAGATATGTATCGTCGTCTACGAGCAGCAGTTGCAGGTTTAGAAGCAATATCAGTAATTGACGGTAAAGTTCCACCAGACAAAGCAATGCGACGGACTCGTTCTACCGTTTTCCCCGATGCCGTGGGTATTGGTCACTACGCCATAGATTTCCATCCTTGCATGGTGAATAGTCCCCCGTCAGCCCCTGGTAACACAGAACGTCCAGGCGAAAGACGCGGTGCGGGTCAAGCTTATCCCTTCCAAATTGCTTTGAGAGCAATGATTCCCCAGAAAATTGATAATTTGCTGGTAGGTGGCAAAAGTATTGCGACTAGTCATATTGCCGCTGCTGCCTATCGGGTACACTCCTTTGAATGGTCGGCTGGCGCAGCTGCGGGCACTGTTGCTAATTTTGCACTCAAAAATGCGATCGCACCTTACCAACTAGTTGATGATTTACCTAAACAAGAGCCACAACTAGAAGCACTCAAACGGCTTTTGCAACAAAATGGCAACCCTACTGCCTTCCCAGATACATCTATTTTTAACGAAAACTGGGATAATTGGAAATAGATTGTCATTTGTCATTTGTCATTTGTCATTTGTCATTTGTACTGAGCGTAGCCGTTGGCGTGGTCACTGAGCGTAGTCGAAGTGCAGCCTCTCGTAGAGAAGTATTGGTCATATCAAGTCCGGTTAATCACTTCTGATTACCGAATCTGTGCAAAAATCCCAAAAGCCTCTTCCCCAAGCAAGAACTGCGGTCTAAATGATAAGTCTTTAACCGGACACGATATCATTGGTCATTGGTTAGGGACAAATGACAACGGACAAATGACAACAGACAACTAAACAATGAACTAAACTAATTACTTGTAGTGTAGTTTTGTAAAATTATCTTGACCAATTGTTTTATGGTTATGACACTTTCAGCAGATGTTTACGGGATGTCCACGGCACCAACTATAGCTCCTGAACGGTCTAATCAAGTTATCCGTAAGACTTATCCGAATTACAAAGTGATTGTATTAAACGATGATTTTAATACATTCCAACACGTGTCTGAATGTTTGATGAAATATATTCCGGGAATGAGTGGCGATCGCGCGTGGGATTTGACTAATCAGGTACACTATGAAGGTCAAGCGATCGTCTGGGTCGGGCCCCAAGAACCTGCGGAACTCTATCACCAGCAGCTGCGCCGAGCAGGTTTGACAATGGCACCTCTAGAAGCAGCTTAACCTTAATTATTATGGGCAAACCCTCCGTAGATCCTCTCCGCACGGCTTCACAAAAAGCTGCCAGACTGGTTTGGAATCACTCAACACACCTTTCTGGTCTTATCCCCATTTTAGAACGTCTTTGTCAGCAAGATGGCATCCAAACTGTGACGCCGGGAGTGATTGGGCGATCGAAGGGTCATTGTCCAAAAATGCAACTACGCGTCTCAGTACCCATTCGGGGCGGCTATAAAGTCATTGCACGGCAGGGGAAAACGGTACAAGAGGTCTTTATTTTAACGACTTTACCCCAAGATCAACTAGAAGCTGCATTAGCGATCGCCATGAGATGTTAATCGCATACTCCATGCCCACTTGCCCTGAGCGTTCGCGTAGCGTCTCGCAGAGAAGCCGAAGGGATGCCCAATTACTATTCCTCAACCCGATGTACTGCAAATTTGTGTAGCGGCAGACTAACAATGCAAGAAAAAGTTAAGAAATATGACAGAGCCGTAGTTATTTTCAAAGTCATGACTACAGATTCCCAGCCAGGTAAAACTATTTTTTCGATGCCAAAAGCTACACAGTAAACTAGCCAGTAACTAAAGCTCATTCTAAACAGAATTCGCTCTGTTTCTTCCATCTCATTTGTTTGCTGCTTACTATTCCACAGTAACAACAGTCCAATAATGCAAGCGACAAAGGAAACAGCAACTACAGATTCGTGACAAAATATATTTAACGAATGCATTTGTGTTTATTCCCACATTTTTTCAGTTGAAACTCAGTCTAAAGGAATATTCCTTGCAGAGATACAAATTATTTACAAACCTCAATAGATTTAAGATTGCTGAGTGAAAAATCTCACTTGCAACTCAGCACTCATAACTTCATTAACCTGCAAGACTAGTTGCCAAAATTGAAGCGTTTGCAACAATTGCTTCTCCATGTATAAGAAAGGTTTAAGTATTTCCAAGAAATCTATAAGCAAGTGCTGCAAAGACTTAATACTTTGCAACAATTGCTTCTCCATGTATAAGAAACGTTTAAGTATTTCCAAGAAATCTATAAGCAAGTGCTGGAAAGACTTAATACTTTGCAACAATTACTCCTCCATCTATAAGAAACGTTTAAATGATTGCAACATTTGTTGTAATTCACTTATGAGTTAATCTTACTTAAAAAATCAATCAAAATCTTTTAAGTAAAATTAACCGCCCTCATCCCGCAACCCTTCGCCCAAATCGGGAGAAGGGGAGCCAATTTCAAAGTCCCTCTTCCAAATTGGGCTACGGTATACACACAAGTCCCTTCTAACTCCTCCTTGCCAAGCTACGGTGTACACACAAGTCTGAAATAGCTGATTAACCAGGGTTTTACCCCACCCTAACCTCCCCGTATGTATTGGGGAGGGAACTGGATTTCTTGTTTCCCCCCTTTCTAAGGGGGGATTAAGGGGGGTAATTTGACTTGTGTACACACGCCCAATTTATAAGAGGAATTTAGGGTGAAGGCTTTTGATAAACATAATTTTGAGCCACTTTCCAATAACGCGAGAACCGTTTCAAGTCAACATAGCCGTCATAGTCAAAAAATGCTTCTACCTCTAACACTTCCACTGCTATAGAACGCTCCATTTGATTACAGATATCATCAAATCGGGGACTGGGACTATTGGCTGTGACAACTAAATTGGCATCATGTTCTTGAGCAAAAGCTAAAATTTCTTGTGCTACATTGCCACGGCGAATAACAACAGGTAACTCTAGCAAACATTCGTAGATAAAAGTCAGACGTTTAAGACTCAATTGCCATTCCTCTATCAAAGCCTCATCCCAAACCCAGATAGCTGGAGCATCAGGGTATTTTTGCAATGTGGGATTATGTGGACTGAGACAATCTCCATGTACCCAAACAATTGGTTTATTCATTTTTTACCTTTCTTTCCACGCTGCCAACTTTGGCTATTGGCTTGTTTGCTAAATTCGCCTTTGGGAAAAAGTCGCTGTTCTAATTCTTCATAACTGCCTTCAAAATCACAATGACCGTAAAGGGGACATTTCTGAC
Source organism: Nostoc sp. 'Peltigera membranacea cyanobiont' 210A (assembly GCF_002246015.1). GTDB lineage: Bacteria > Cyanobacteriota > Cyanobacteriia > Cyanobacteriales > Nostocaceae > Nostoc. The sequence continues at coordinate 496,849 of NZ_NOLJ01000002.1, read as the reverse complement.
AATAAATGCCTTTGGTGTAGCGTTCTAAGTTCTCACGGTTGAAAAAATACGGTTTATGACTAAAAGTGCTAGCAACCCACTGCCATGACATATTATTACTAGCAGGATCTCCATCTAAAAGATGCTCAAGAAACCACTTGGCTCCAGCTTGCCAACGAATACGCCGCCAATGGACAACATAAGCCGCTAACCACATTCGTGCGTGGTTATGTAGATAACCAGTTTCTCTCAAATCACAACTGAAACTGTCAATGCAAACTCTGCCTGTAGTTCCTTCTCTAATATCTTGCGGCAATTCGGGTGCATATTCGCCCACAGTATAACCAGTTTTGTACTCTTCCTGGTCTTTCCAGATTTCATCCCCCAACTTCATATACAACCGTTGCCAATAGTCGCGCCAGCCTAACTCGTTAATTAGTTTTGTAGCATCTTCTTGGTGTTGTACCCGTTCAAGGACATAATCTCGAATTTCTCGCAAACTCAAAACGCCATAGCGAATGTAAGGCGAAAGTCGCGTGACTGCACCTGTGAAGAAATTACGTGTTTGGGCGTAGCGAACTGGGTCGATTTTTTGCAGCGCTGTTTGTGCCGCTTTGCGTCCCCCCAGAGTTTCGCTGATGTGGTTATCGCGTTCTGCTGCACCTGGGAATTGTTCGCGCAGGTAGGCTACCAACTCATCGCGGTTGGTAAATTCGCGTTGCATATCTTTAGGCATGTGAACTTTGAAGAGTAAGAATAGATAAACAAAAATACCTGTAGGTTAAGTCATTATTATGGCGAATAAATATAAGCGATCGCTCTCAACCTTATGAGAGAACTTTTTTCATGGTAAGCAAAGATGAATCAGTGCGTAGGCATAGCCCACCGCAGGCATCGCAGTGATGCAGATTTTCAGTAAGTAAAGCTAAGATATCAGATAAATCTGTCACTGTTCGAGACATGAGCTTGTGCATCAATCCTAACTGCCAAAATACTGACAACCCTGATAATCTACTGCGCTGCCAAAGCTGTGGCTCTGAATTGCTACTAGAAGGGTGTTATCGAGTAACACGAGCTATAAGCCAAGGTGGCTTTGCTAAAACATTTGAGGTGAGTGACAGAGGAAAGCTAAAAATTTTGAAGGTTCTTACACTCAATCAAACTAAAGCAGTTTCACTTTTTCAGCAAGAAGCTGAAGTTTTGAAGCGACTAAATCATCCAGGGATTCCTAATGCTGAGGAATATTTCAAGTTTTTTCCTCAAAATAGCCAAGAGCCAGTTCACTGTTTGGTAATGGATAAAATTGAGGGAGAAAATTTACACGAATGGTTAGAAAAACGTGGTAATCGTCCCATCAGTGAAAAGCAAGCAGTCCTTTGGTTAACTCAGTTGGCTAATATTTTGCACGAAGTACATCAGCAGCAGTTTTTCCATCGGGATATTAAGCCTTCAAACATTATGCTAACTGTCGAGGGAGAATTGGTATTAATAGATTTTGGCATCGCGCGGGAAATTACTGGAACCTACGAGAAAAAACAAGCAGCAGGCCAAATCACAAAATTTGTTTCTGATGGCTATGCTCCTTTAGAGCAAATAAATGGTCATGCCGTTCCGCAATCCGATTTCTTTGCCTTGGGTCGTACTTTTGTACATTTGCTGACAGGAAAGTATCCTCTTGAACTAATGGATGACCCCTATGGAGATCCATATACTGCTGGTCTAAACTGGCGTGTTGAGACTAATCATATCTCTCCTTTGTTAGCAGATTTTATTGATCATCTGATGATGCGACCAGTAAAGGATCGCCCAGCCAATACCCAGGTAATTTTAGAAAGATTGTTAGAAATTAATGAGACTTTATATCCCGTGAAATTAACGAAATCAAAATTGCCTAAACCACTATATACAGTCAAAGCACAAATAATTTCTCTAGAATGCACTCTTGGTAGTTGGAACTATGGACACTCTGAAGCTGTCTTGACTTTAGCCATCAGTCCAGATGGGCAATTTCTGGTTAGTGGCAGCAATGATAATACAATCAAAGTATGGAATTTGAAGAGCGGTAAGGAAATTTTTACGCTTTCTGGACATTCAGGACAAGTAAATTCTGTAGCAGTTAGTCTTGATAGTCAAACTTTAGTTAGTTGTAGTTATGACAAGACAATTAAGATTTGGAATTTGAAAACTGGTGAGGAGATTAGCACCATAAAAGCGAGTTCAGGATATGTCTTGTCTGTAGCAATTTGCCCAGATAAGCAAACGCTAATCAGTGGTGGTTCTGACAAAAGAGTAAGGCAATGGAATATGAATACAGGAGAGTATATTAGAACTTTAGCCACCCATATAAACACAGTTACTTCAGTAGCAATTAGCTTAGATGGATCTACAATAGCTAGTGGTAGTTGGGATAGCACAATCAAGGTTTGGCCAAAATCAACTTTTACTGGACATTCGTCTGCTATTTACAGTGTTGCCATTAGTTTGAATAATCAAGTTTTAGTAAGTGCTAGTGCAGACAAAACAATTATTGTATGGAATCTGAATACTGGAGAACAAATTTATACTCTTAGTGGACATTTAGATGCTGTTAATTCTGTCGCAATTAGTCCAGATAGTCAGACAGTAGTAAGTGGCAGTGATGACGAAAAAATTAAAGTTTGGAATTTAAGCAATGGGCAGGAAGTTAACACTGTCAATGGCCATTTAGATGGTGTGAATGCACTTGTATTTAGCCCAGATGGTGAGATTTTAGTTAGTGGAGGTCTGGATAGTACGATTAAGATTTGGCGAATGCATTAGCCTAGAAGCAAGAAAACAGTCTGGTGTTTAAGTAAATCAGGATTATGTTGATAAATTTGTGACACTTCTGAATGAGAATGATCGCCTAAGCTATGTACAATTCTAAAACGATCGCAATCTCTCACGCATCATCATGAGCAACATTCCCCAAGCTGGACAACCAGCACCAGATTTCTCCACACCTGACCAAAATGGTAATGCAGTCACTCTCGACGACTTCAGCAGTCAGTGGGTTGTCCTCTACTTCTACCCCAAAGATGATACACCGGGCTGTACCACCGAAGCGAAAGATTTCAGCGAGTTGTATCAAGACTTCAGCGCACTGGGAGCAAAAATCTTAGGCGTAAGTCCAGATTTGGGTAAGTCCCATTGTAAATTTATCAGCAAACATAACTTGTCAATCACCCTTTTAAGTGACCCAGAACATATTTTGACAGAAGTCTACGGTGCTTGGCGCTTAAAAAAATTTATGGGCAAAGAATATATGGGTGTTGTTCGCTCAACCTTTCTAATTTCACCTGATAAAATTATTGTCTATACTTGGCCTAATGTGAAAACCAAAGGTCACGCTCAAGCAGTTTTAACTAAATTACGAGAATTAGCAGCCACCTAACGCAACTGAATGCAGGTATAGTTACAGCAATGCTACGTAATATTGCTCTAGAAACTGCCAGCGTGATGATTAAAGTAAATAATTAGACTTTTTGCAATTTGAAATAAACATGGTTCAAGTCATCCAAGCCCAAAATTTCACTCTTGCGTACTTAAAAAAAATTTGCTCTATACAAATCTGAAGATGAGCAATTTTTTACAGAGTGGTTTGACTACATCCCTGAAATTTCCGAATTAGAAAAGCAATATTTAGACAGAGTTAAAAATAACTATCTTAACGTCCTTGAAAATGCTCCTCTTTTATAAGAAGCAGTAAAATTGGTAGTATTATCTCCGTTGCTAGATTTAGCTGGTTTTTATCGTCCTCCTTTTTATATTGCGACGGAAGAAAGTGTATAAATTAGCGAACAAGCTATTATTGATAATGAATCAAACACCGAAGAGACTAAAGAAGTTATTAAAGGTAAAATTGATGTCTTAGTTCTCCAAGATCAGCTATGGTTACTGATAATTGAATCTAAAAGGTATAGTTTTTCCTTGGCAAAGGCGATTCCTCAAGCACTAACTTATATGCTGGCAAATCCTCAGCCTGAGCATCCTGCATATTCCTTGGTAATGAATGGAGAAGATTTCCAATTTATTAAGTTGATAAAACAAGATAAACTAATGTATGCTTTGTTTGATAGATTCACTTTATATAGACATGAGAATGAATTATATAAAGTTTTAAATATATTAAAAAAAATAGGTCAAGTTTTAAATTAATTATCTTTGCTATTTATATCTACTCGTATGTCAAATTTAAATTGATAGGTAAGCAAGTTTTTAGTAAAAACTAAAGTCGTTATTTCTAAGCACTAAAGTGCTTACTACAAACTCTCAAAACTATCTTTAAGCATTAGGTTAATACTGTAATAGTGTCATAATAGTTATATTGCATCTTTGAAATGAATTATGGTTCAATTTATCCAAGCACAAAATGTCGGGCTTGCCTATTTGGAAGAAAGATTTAGCCTACAGCTAGCCGAAGATGAGGTATTCTTCACAGAATGGTTTGAAAATTTACCGGAAATTACAGATTTAGAAAAGCCAGATTTAGATAGAATAAAATTTCATTTTCTCCGTTTAGTCAAGCGTCCTCCTTTGTCAGAAGAAACGGTTAAATTAGTAGTTTTATCTCCTTTACTCAATTTAGCTGGATTTTATGATGAGCCTTTTTATATGAGAGGCGAGGAATCAATAGAAATTTCTGCGGAAGATGAAGGAGAAATCATTAGAGGTAGAATTGATATTTTAGTTATTCAAGAACAATTCTGGTTGTTAGTAATTGAATCTAAAAGGTCTAGCTTTTCTCTTTTAGAAGCCGTACCTCAAGCACTTGTTTATATGCTTGCTAATCCTAGTCAAGACAAACCTATTTTTGGATTAGTAACAAATGGTAGTGATTTTATTTTCCTGAAACTTACCAAAGAGAATCACCCAAGGTATGCTATATCTGACCAATTTACACTTTTGAAACGAAAAAGTGAACTGTATCAAGTTCTAAGCGTATTAAAAAATTTGAGTCAAAGTTTGAGTTAATAATTATGTCGATTTGTCCTATATACCTTGATTGCCACGCTACTACACCCGTAGATGAACGGGTACTGGCAGCAATGATCCCCTACTTCACAGAAAAATTTGGCAACCCAGCAAGTATTAGTCATGTTTATGGTTGGGAAGCAGAAGCCGCTATTAAGCAAACGCGAGAAATTTTAGCCACAGCAATCAACGCCACACCAGAAGAAATTGTGTTTACGAGTGGTGCAACAGAAGCAAATAATTTAGCTATTAAAGGTGTTGCCGAAGCTTATTTTAAAAAAGGTCAGCATATTATTACTGTTGCCACTGAACATAATGCAGTGATTGATCCTTGTAATTATTTAAAAAGCCTCGGTTTTGAAATTACTATTCTCCCTGTCCAAAAAGATGGATTGATTGATTTAACTGAGTTAAAAAAAGCTTTCCGTCCTGAGACAATCTTAGTATCGGTGATGGCTGCAAATAACGAAATTGGCGTGTTACAGCCTTTGGCAGAAATTGGAGAAATGTGCCATGAACACCAAATCATTTTCCATACAGATGCCGCCCAAGCTATTGGTAAAATTCCTTTAGATGTGCAAGCGATGAAAATTGACTTGATGTCGCTAACAGCACATAAGGTATATGGGCCCAAAGGCATTGGAGCGCTATACGTCCGCAGACGCGATCCTAGAGTGCAACTGGCTCCCCAGCAGCACGGCGGCGGACATGAGCGGGGAATGCGTTCTGGTACATTGTATACACCGCAAATTGTCGGCTTTGGGAAAGCTGTAGAAATCGCTTTGGCTGAACAAGCAACAGAAACCCAACGCCTCACCCAATTAAGACAAAGATTATGGGAACAGCTATTGCAAGTTGAAGGAATTCATCTCAACGGACATCCTCAACAGCGATTGGCGGGAAACTTGAGTATTAGTGTTGAGGGAGTGGATGGAGCCGCACTTTTGCTAGGATTGCAGCCAGTAATGGCAGTTTCTTCTGGTTCTGCTTGCTCGTCGGCACATACTGCACCTTCCTATGTTCTCACAGCATTGGGACACCCCCAACAGCTGGCTTATGCCTCAATCAGGTTTGGCATTGGCAGGTTTAATACAGAAGAGGAGATTGATATTGTGGCAAAACACGCGATCGCTACCATTCAAAGTTTACAAAATAAACGGTAAGCACCCTGAAATCTTTTTGGATTAGCTAACTGATATTTAGTTCAGTAGCAATCAGCTCAAAAATTAGGAAGTGGATGAGCGTAGCAACAAAGTGAAAGAACCTTTTTTGCTAGTATAAAAAGATGGCGTTACTGAATTTGAATAAGAAATTAATATGTAAGTCTGTACAGGCGGACTTCATTTGTATAAAGCAGACTTTTAAACTCACAACAATTCATCAAAGTCGTATTCACCCTTATTGTGTCTTAAGCCGAAGTTTAGCTTACTATCATTGCGGGGATTGTAAGAAGTATTAGGTAGACTAATAGCGCCTAATATTTTTAATATGTAAATTTCACGTTCACCAAGCCCTATCACTCCTGTAAAATCTGCACAACGCCAAGACCTTAAAAAGCTTGTAGCTTCATCAACAGGTAAATTTAGACCAGTTTTTAGTTCAAGATAAACATCTTCACCTTCAACAGTAAGAATTTTAAGAACTTCTTGATGAACTTCCTCATTTAAAATGTACACTGATTTAATTCTATAGTTCCATTTTAATAATCTATTTTCTCCATAAGCAACAACTATTTCATTCTGTTTAACTTTAAAAGGTAAATTTGGTCTATCTGAATGATTAACCCCATGAGGGTAATAAAAAAAGATAGCTGGTGTATCAGGATTCCGAGTAGTTAATAATGAGGGTGTTTTATTTAAAGGTATTTTTGAAATCCAACCGATTAAAAGGTCTCCTAGTCTCAAATTGTTTAAGTTACTATTTCGTAGGGTAGCGTCTAACATTATAGATTGACTATCAAATCTAGCATTACTTAAATCAGTATTATCTAAATTGCATTCTGTGAGATCAGCTTCAGAAAAGTTTGCATACCTTAAATTCGCACCAGCTAGATTTTTTCCTCTCAGACTAATAGGATCATATTGCACTAAAAGGCTGGCAACATTACCACCAACTATACCTACTTCTTGTGAAGTTTTACCACAGGTTTCTGTAATTATAGTCAATAATCTAGCCTTGACCTTTTCGTTGTCTGAAGAAATCATATTTCCTATCAATTCAAAGATAGCATTATTCCGTCTTATATTTACTAGCTTGTCGTGATTATTACTAAAAAAGTCTGTATTTAGTGTTTCTTTACCCACAGTTTCTGCTAGCAATTCTATTTCTTCAGGAATAAACTCTTGCAGACATAAAATAGGTTTAATATTGCCATTTTCATCACATTCCCGATTAAAATAAGATGACCAAGTATAGTCAGATGAAACACTCTCATTTAAGTGAGATTGTGCTTTAGCTAAGTCGGCAAAGTCAGGAGCTATAACTCCTAATTCAGCAGCAAATTTGTAGGCGACAAAAAACTCTAACAGGGAGCGATGCGCTGGTGAATAGTCACCATCTGCATTACGGATGAGCATAGTCTGACCCATCATGTCAAAATGCCAGTGGTCTAGATATTTTTCCTCCTGCACGGCATGGCCAAAAAGACGGCGTATCCGATCAGGGAAAAGTCGGTAGTTAAGACTCATCTGATCAGTTGACAGCATCTCCCACGACAACTCACATAGAAAATAGAGTTTATCAGCTAATGAGGTAAAAGTACGCTCTGCCTTTATATCTCGCTCCATCTTGTTGCGTACAGCATAGAGATAAATACGTGACATATCTACTGGATTTCCTGCTTCAATATCAGGTAGAGCTTCCAGAATTAGTTCAGTCATCACTGGGCGACGGGCTAAGTCTAAAAGTTGGGGGTTTTCCATTATCTGTTCAACAGTGGAAACTCCCGCTCGAAATGATAGCACCTGACGAATTTGGTCATCGTTGAATTTCTCTAGTTCTAGCACCTCAAATTGTGGAGGTTCACCAGTGAGAGCAGAAGTAGAAGCTTCTAATTCTGCATTTAATAAAGCTCGACCATCTTTAGCTTCTGGAAAGTGTTCTGTTCGGCAGGTAAGAATTGCTTTAGAACCAGGTACAACAACCCTAGCTAACTCCCAGAAGTTATTAATCATCTTTTGGTTATCTACCCGATCTGCCATCTCATCAAATCCATCAAATATGAGTAGTAATTTCCCCATCCGGTTGAGTTGCTCAAATACAGAGTAACCAAGAATAGGAATTTCATACTTGCGAAAAAAGAACTCTGAAAACAAAGACTCAACACTGACTGCTTTAGCATAGTCGCGTAAAGGAATAACCAATGGAATCCGAGGTCGTTCACTTTTGCGTTCTTTGGCATCACGATAGCGTTGTAGAGCAGTCCAAGCATAGTGCAAAGTCAGCCAAGTTTTACCAGTGCCAAACTCACCTATAGGAATCCTATTTGATTTTTGAAAAAGACTACGAGATAATACGGATGAGTTGACAAGTGTAAGAGCAGACAATGATAAACCAGCATCTACAATCGGCAATACTACCTGGAGGAGTGGCAACTGCGATGCCTGCGGCGGGCGTAGCCATCGCTGAGTTACAAGATTTCATAGCAGCTTGTCGTGATGCCCGTGAAGCAAGAAAAGCTTTGGCAGTTAAATTGATTTACCAAGATTACTTGTACGAAGAAATCCAAGCTATTCTAGATGTGTCTTTAGGCTCGATAACAGGCTGGAAACAAGCCTATGAGCAGGATGGAATTAATGGACTGTGCTTGAACTACACTCGTGAGAAAAAGCTACCTGAGTGCTGAACAGCGAGAAGAAGTGTTGAGTTGGCTGCAAACCAAGAACTGCTGGGAACTGGGTGAACTGGAGTACAAATTAGCTTTTGAGTACGACGTAGTTTATGATTCAAAACAAAGTTACTACGACTTATTTGATGCCGCTGACATCAGTTGGAAGAAAACCACAAAGCTGAATCCCAAAGCCGACGAGAATGCTGTTGCAGCAAAAAAAAAGAGATTGAGACATTGCTGGCACATCACAAGCGTGGAAATCGAAACAGGAAAGTTGAGAGTACTGCTAATTGATGAATGCCATTTAATGTGGGGAGAAATAAGATGGTTACGTATGGGGAAAAAGTGACCAAGAAATATCAGTCCCAGTTGTTAATGAACGAGATAAGCAGACATACTATGGGGCAATTGACTATCTGCAAGGAAAATTAGTTCTCAAAGCTTATGATGCGGGAAATTCAAAAAATACTATTGATTACCTACAATATCTGCTAGCTGACTCTCCCGATCAGCAATTACTAATTTTTTGGGATGGCGCTAGTTACCACCGTTCTAAAGAAGTTCGAGGTTTTTTGGACGAGGTAAATCTTGGGTTGTCATCTGAACAATGGAAAATACATTGCGAACGCTAAAGCTCCCAATTGCCCAGTACAAAATCCTATTGAGGATATTTGGTTGCAGGCTAAAACATGGGTTCGACGTTTTTGTGCTTTGGTTCCTTCATTCTCTCATTTAAAGTGGATGTTTGAGTGGTTTATCCGACACACTACCTTTGATTTCGCTACTCTCCAGATGTACGGAGTTTTTTCAAAAATCAAATAGGAGTCCTATAGTATTGAGATATGCTCTTTAGCCCGATCATTTAGCCAATGATCAATGTAGCCTTCAATCCAACCATCATCTACGTTGTATCGACTAACCCCTAGTTTTTCTTGAGTAACAGGATCATATTCTTCTTTAATACAAGCAAGAGGAACATACATTCTGTCAATCCCCTTACGCTTAACCTCAGCTTCTAGCCAGTCTAGGTATTTGCTAAAGTCAGCCTGTTCATCTAGTAGTTCGTCAAAGGTATAGCAGAAGATATCTTGATTTTCTTCCTTTTTCACTTCATTGCGAGCTGCTGGACTAATCTTCCGAGCAGAGACAAGCCAAGCTTCTTTCGTCTTATGCTCATCTACAGCTTTTCGTAAAGATTGAACATCACTTAGTCCTCCTTCACGCTCAACACCACGTACAAAGATGCGGTCATATCCTCGCCGTGCTGGAATATTAATGATCCACTCAAAAAATTTCTCTTCTTCTACTTTATAGCTATCAAACTTGTATCCTATAGTTTCAAACCACCCCCTCATTTGCTCTGCTAATATAAATATCCCAATTTTTTCATTCTTTGACTCATCTGCGGGCTGAAGTTTTTGATAAGTTTGTGACTGTATAGCTAACTCAAGTAGAATTTCCTTTGGTTCTTTTAGCTTAGATAACTGCTCTTGAAGAACTGATAAATTTTGATTTATAGCGTCAAGCTTTCGATCTCTTAAAACTTCTGATGGTTTGCGTGTGCTGTTGGCAACCTCAATAAAAGCCATAGCAAAAGCAGCATATTCTGGAAACGGGTCAATACCAAGTTTTTTGATTTCATCACCCAAGGCATACCCATCTATAAAATCTTGACCTTTTTTGATGAATATTAAAGGGTCATTCTGTTCAAATGCTTCACGGAAAGCTTGCTTAATTTCTTCTTGCCGAAATAATTCTAGAATTTCATGTGGTTTTCCAACCCCGTACTGTACAAGAGTATAGACATATACACCAGAGAAATCAGCAGGTGGATACTCATACTTAAGGTTCAGTTTCTTTAATAATTTAATTACAGCCTCTTTACGCTCGAACTTGTTTTTTATAGGAGTAGCCGCCATACTAGCAATTGCTGTGATTGCTTTCGATAATAGGTCTACAGTCATAAATCTTATCTAGATACAGATGATTAAGGTGAACCAATATTGGTAGCTAATATGCTACAGAATTATAGACTTTCAGGGTCTTTCCGATATAGGAATTGGACAATATATAGAAGCTATATTGCAGTAAAAATATATACTAACAAAGTGTTGTGAACTTTGTTCATAGGTTTGAGTAGGCTAATCGCCTGACTTTTTGCTCTACAATCTCTGCAACCTTTCCTCCATCCCGGCGTTGCCCTGTAAGCCGCCTGTGTGTACTAGCAACAAGCGATCGCCTTTACAAAAAAATCCCTGCTGTAGTAAATCCATCACTCCGTAAAACATTTTGGCGGTATATACGTAATCGAGGGGTACGCCATGTTCCTGTGTGAACTGCTGACTGAACAGTAGTAACTCATCGTTCACCTTTGCATAGCCGCCGAAGTGGTAATCACATACCAATTCCCAAGAAGCCGGAGAACTATATAATGTGGGTAAACCAGAGGCGAGGTAATTTGTCAACAAACTTTCGATTTCTTGTGCGAGGAATGCGCCATTTTTCAATACGGGAAAAGCGATCGCTCTTTGTCCTTTATGCAATGAAAGCGCAATACCTGCTAGTGTGGTAGCTGTACCGCAGGCTACGCAGATATGATCGAATGCGATCATTGCATCACTAACTATTTCTATACAGCCGCGCACACCATTTAAATTACTCCCACCTTCGGGAATGATAAACACCTCGCCAAAACGTTGTCGCAGATATTCCTCTAACGCTGGTGTGTTGCGCTGTCGATACATTTCACGGTTCAGATACACAAGCTGCATACCCCGTTGTACAGCAAAACTTAGTGTCGGGTTTAATGGTAGCCTCTCCTCTCCACGAATTACGCCGATGGTGCGAAAACCAAAAAGATTACCAGCCGCCGCAGTTGCATAGATGTGATTGGAATAAGCACCGCCAAAGGTTAGCAGCGTTGTGAAATTTTTCTCCTTGGCCTCCAAAAGATTGTATTTCAGCTTAAACCACTTATTGCCGTTAACCCACGGGTGCATGAGATCCAGGCGCAGGACATATAGTTCAACACCAGCGTGACGGGCGATTTCGCTGTTGATTTGTTGTACAGGAGGAGTAATAAAGGTTAACGACATCTGTCAAGATTCTAACTTAGAATTTGCATTTTCTCACGTTCATTATCGAATATAAAAGTAATGATAAACATTGAGTAATTCAATGGTAAGTCAATCAAGATGATGAATAAATCTTTCTAATGATTAGCTTTAGAAATTGACATTTTACTAATTGAGAATTTCAGGTAAATATAAGAGACATAACACTCGCTCCAGATAATATTCTTTTGGAGAAAAGAAATGGTTGCACTCACACAGCTTACTCAAGTTATTTCCAATCCTGGACGTTTGACGATTGAAACTGTTGAAATTGCTCATCAAACGACTGCTATACGTTGTCTCGATTGGGATAGAGAACGTTTTGATATCGAGTTTGGTTTACGGAATGGTACAACCTATAATTCTTTTTTAATTCAAGGAGAAAAAATTGCCTTAGTTGACACATCTCACCGCAAGTTTGAGCAATTATATCTTGAGGTAGTGACGGGATTAATCGATCCAACCAAGATAGATTACTTGATTATTAGCCATACAGAACCTGACCACAGTGGCTTAGTGAAAGATATTTTGCAATTAGCTCCTTCCATTACTGTTGTTGGTGCAAAGGTAGCTATTCAATTTTTAGAAAATATGGTTCACCAGCCTTTTAAATCAATGCAGGTGAAAAGTGGAGAGCGATTAGATTTAGGCAACGGACACGAATTAGAATTTATCTCTGCACCTAACTTACACTGGCCTGACACAATCTTGACCTATGACCATAAAACTTCCACTCTCTACACTTGCGATGTGTTTGGGATGCACTACTGTGATGACCACACTTATGATGAAAATATCACCTTACTTGAGGAGGATTTTAAATATTACTATGATTGTCTCATGGGGCCTAATGCCCGGTCTGTCTTAGCGGCTTTAAAGCGGATTGAAAAGTTAGAAATAGCAACTGTTGCTACAGGACATGGCCCTTTATTACAAAACTATATTTCCGAATGGCTGGGACGGTATCAAAACTGGAGTTTAGAACAAGCAAAAACAGAGACTTTAGTGGCTCTATTTTATGTTGAAGATTATGGACATAGCGAACATTTAGTCCGTAACATTGCACATGGATGCGCAAAAACAGGCGTGGCAATAGAATTAGTAGACTTCAATAGTACCGAGCCTCAAGAAGTTCGAGAATTAGTTGCACAAGCCTCTGGTTTAGTAATTGCCATGCCAGCGCAATCTTCGGTAATGGCTCAAGCGGCTTTAAGCACTATTTTAGCTGCTGTTCATAAGAAACAAGCAATTGGTTTATTAGAGTCGGGAGGGGGAGAAGATGAACCAATTTACCCGTTACGCAATAAGTTTCAAGAACTGGGATTAACTGAAGCTTTTCCACCTATTTTAGTTAAGGAAATTCCTACCCAAGCAACGGAACAACTTTGTGATGAAGCGGGGACAGATATGGGTCAATGGTTAACGCGCGATCGCACTATAAAACAAATCAAATCTATCAATACCGAGCTAGAAAAAGCTTTGGGGCGGATTACCACAGGATTGTACATCATCACCGCCAAAAAAGGAGAAATTCAGAGCGCAATGCTGGCTTCGTGGGTGACACAAGCGAGTCTTGAGCCTTTGGGAGTTGCGATCGCAGTATCCAAAGATCGGGCAATTGAATCGTTGATGCACGTTGGCGATCGCTTTGTTTTAAATGTTCTAGAAGAAGGCAAATATCAAGGATTAATGAAACATTTTCTCAAGCGTTTTCCTCCTGGTGCAGATAGATTTGCGGGAGTGAAAACATATCCAGCTAAAAATGAATCGCCCGTTTTAGCTGACGCTCTAGCTTACATGGAATGTGAAATTACTAGCCGCATGGATTGTGGAGATCATTGGGTAATTTATAGTACAGTCCAAACTGGAAGAGTCGCTAAACTAAATGCACTTACTGCCGCCCATCACCGCAAAATTGGCAATCATTATTAAATTGTCATTTGTCATTTGTCATTGGTCATTTGTTATTTCTCGTTAGGCTCCTCTGCTCTCCACAGACGCGATGAATCGCGTCTCTACAACTTCTAAAAAACTATGTATAAATCTGTTGAAAATACCCCGATTACCATGTACGAAATCAATCGTGGGCGCGTTGTCAGAAGCTTGGAATTTATCCAAGATGTAATTGTAATTTCTTTGTGTATCGGTTTATTTAGCTTCATGGTGCTTCAGGTGAGAGATATGTTTCTCTCCTTACTTCCACCTCTAGATTTTCATGCTGTTACTGCCGATATTCTCTTTTTACTTATCTTAGTTGAGTTATTTCGACTACTGATTATTTACCTACAGGAACATCGAGTATCTATTGGGGTAGCTGTTGAAGTTTCTATCGTTTCCGCATTGCGAGAAGTCATTGTTAAAGGTGTTCTAGAAACAAGTTGGAGTCAAGTTTTAGCAACTTGTGCTTTTTTATTAGTCCTGGGAGTACTACTGTTTCTCCGAGTTTGGCTACCTCCTACCTTTGAAGGTATCGATCCCGAACAAGAAGTATCTAAACGCTATAGAAGCAAAGCCAAGTCTGAATTAATACAAAACAATGGTCAACATAATTCGTAATTTATAATGACGCTCGATGACTCGCTAACGTAATTCGTAATTGAAGAATACAAACCCACAATATTCCTCAATGAAGACATAAAAGGGCGTAGCATTATTATTTCAAATTACGAATTACGAATTACGAATTATTTAGTCAATGTCCTATCCTTAAGAGAGGTTATTATGTCTGCCGCCACATTAACGCCCAACCATAGCAGAGATGTACAAGTTGCTGAAATTGGTAAAAATACTCTGATTTTGCGATCGCGGACTTGGGACAGATTAAAATTTGAGGTGGAATATTCCCGCCAACGGGGAACTACAGCGAATTCTTTTCTGATTCAAGCTGATAAAAAGGCTTTAATTGACCCTCCCGGCGAATCTTTTACCGAAATTTACCTTGAGCAACTTGCACAACATCTAGATTTCATCTCCCTCGATTACATTGTTCTCAGTCATGTCAATCCCAACCGCAGAGCAACCTTGCGAGTATTACTCTCTCTGGTTCCTCAAGCCACTCTCATTTGTTCTCGCCCTGCCGCCAATGCTCTCAAAACCGCTTTTCCCGAATTTGAATCACCTATTCAAGCGATGCGATCGCAGGATACTCTAAATTTAGGACAAGGACATCTTCTATCATTTATCTCTGTACCGACTCCTCGGTGGGCGGATGGACTTTGTACCTACGATGCCGCTACAAAAATACTCTACACAGACAAACTTTTTGGCGCTCATATTTGCGAAGATATTTTGTTTGATGAAGATTGGAAGGGTTTAGATGCGGAACGTCGTTACTATTTTGAATGTCTCCATGCGCCCCAAGCCAAACAAGTCGAAGTAGCCTTAGATAAAATATCGCTTTTGGGAGCCAGATGTTATGCCCCAGCACACGGGCCAGTTGTTCGTTACAGCCTGAGTCGTTTTACTTATGATTACCGTCAATGGTGTCAAGGGCAAAAATCTCAAGAGTTGAGTGTCGCTTTGCTTTATGCTTCTGCTTATGGAAATACAGCAATTCTAGCGAATGCGATCGCTCAAGGTTTGATCCAAACTGGAGTTAATGTAGAATCAATCAACTGTGAACTAGCCGATTCTGCGGAGATTAACCGCATTGTAGAATCCTGCGATGGCTTGATTATCGGCTCACCCACTTTAGGCGGCCATGCACCGACTCAAATTCAAACTGCTTTAGGAATCGTCCTCTCGGTGGCGGCTAAAACTAAGTTAGCAGGGGTGTTTGGTTCTTATGGCTGGAGTGGCGAGGCGATAGATTTAATCGAAAGCAAGCTCAAAGATGCTAATTATCAACTAGGGTTTGAAACAATTCGGGTGCGTTTCAGTCCGACTCCTGAGATTCTCCAGCAGTGTCAAGAAGCTGGTGCTTTTTTTGCTCAAAACTTGAAGAAAACCAAAAAACTGCGGACTTCCCGCCACATTGTCACAGAAACCCATGTAGATCGTACCGAACAAGCGGTGGGGCGGATTGTTGGTTCTCTTTGTGTTGTGACAACTCGTGATGAAGAAACTCACAAAGGGGTTTTAACTTCTTGGGTATCGCAGGCAACTTTTAACCCGCCAGGAATTATGATTGCGATCGCTAACGAGCAAAATGCAGATTTAATGCATCATCCTGGGGATAAATTTGTGCTGAATATCCTTAAAGAAGGAAGAAATGTCCGCCGCTATTTTTCTCGTCACAGCACTTTAGGAGATAATCCCTTTGCAAATCTTGCCACAAAAACTGCTCTGAATGGTTGTTTAATTCTGAATGAGGCATTAGCCTATTTAGAATGTACAGTGCAAAATCAGCTGGAATGTGGCGATCGATGGTTAATTTATGCCGTCATCGATCGCGGTGAAGTGTTGGAAAATGATGGTGTCACGGCTTTGGAGTATCGTAAATCTGGCAGCTATTATTAATCTGACTGTTCACTAGACTTCTTGCAGAAGTGGGGAAAAGGGGAAGGGTTAAAGGGTAAAGGTATGGAATTTTCCCAAATCCAGTAACCTTTAACATGCACCCCAACATCTTGGCATTTGTTATTTATCAACGTTTGTTTTATAACTATCGGGTAAGGTGGGGAAAGGTAGTACATAAGAACTAGCAAAGTGATGTGGAGCGATCGCTCTGGTAGGGGTCAGCAATCGGACATTAATGGTAAAGTCATTGTAAAAGGAGAATCAAGCCAAAAAAAGCGTGAAGCTAAAGACTAAAATCACCATTGCTACTTTCACTCATAAGTTGGCATTTACAGCGCTAAATTCTAATGTCTTCGTAGTCCTCGAAGTACCTCGGCTTGGGTTATATCGCAAAGGACTATGGTATGGCTGCCTAACGAACCGACGTTCAGCGGCCGGTTAGCCGCAGCAAGTCACGCCACCCGATAGAACTCCTGCGCCTGTCGGAGGGTGCGCTCGACCGAGAAGTCGGCGAAGTCGCAGTCACATCGAGCGATGTACTCCAAGGCATCCTGTGCCGGGTCACTGCCGTGGGCGCGGAGGAACTCCTTGGTCTGCTTCAAACCCGCTCCACATAGGAACTGGACATCAATCCCGCAGTGTGTATCGAAGTTGCACGACTTCGCCTTCCAAACTAACAGGCAGTCTTCGACCACACCCAGCGAGAAAAGCTGGGCGCACAGGAGGCGCATCAGGAACTGGTCGCCGACCTCATTGGCTTCAAGTCGGATCTGCTCACGCAGTGCGGCGACAATCGCCGGGCGGTCGGCGTGCTTCGCCGGTAGCCCAAAGCGCCTCAGCGCCTCGTCGACACCTTCCCAACCGTCATCCATCACGCTGCCTAACTATTACTATTTATTATGCGGAAACTGTCTATATAACATTCATATTCGGGTATTATAGGGAATTTTTCCGTATAACTAGCTTAAGAGGGTGTTTGAAAAATTATGTAGGGTGTAAAAAAGCTCTCTAGGTATAAGCTGTGAATGGATAATAATTGTTCGATGAGCTTGGTTAAAGCCGTCCGTCAACGTCACCGACGAACGGCTGCTCGTTCTCTTGACATCTGGGCTGATGCCTTAACTTAGACACCAACGGCAGATGTCCACCGTAATACTCTAACTTGCTACTGCTTCAGCAGCAGTTATGGGTAAATAAACACTAACTTTTTTACGAGTTTTGCCCTTTCTCTCAAACATTACAACACCGTCGATTAAGGCAAACAAAGTGTCATCGCTACCAATACCGACGTTGTTACCAGGGTGGAATTTGGTGCCGCGTTGACGCACGAGAATGTTTCCTGCACGTACAACTTGACCGCCATAACGTTTGACACCCAGACGTTGGGCATTAGAATCACGACCGTTGCGTGTACTACCTGTTCCTTTCTTATGAGCCATAATTTCCTCTTGTGTATCTTCTTCTTTTATTATTCGGCAGCGGTTTCAACTTCTTCGGCAGAACTGTTATCTATAATGGGGGTTTCCTTCTCCGGTTCTCCTTGGGCAGCAAACACTGCACCGTTAAGGATGATGGAATCAATCATAAGTCTGGTAATTTCCTGACGATGCCCCCGTTTTTTGCGGGTTTTCTTTTTCGGCTTCATTTTGTATACCAGGACTTTACGACCTCTGTAATGTCGCATTACAGTCCCTTCTACAGTCGCACCTGTTACTAATGGCTGTCCAATGGTGACTTCGCCATCGTGCTGCACGAGTAATACGGCATCTATTGTAACTTTTTCATCTGGTTCGATCGCAAGCAGTTCAACGTCGTAAAACCGCCCTGGCTCTACTCGTATTTGTTTGCCGCCAGTTTCAATAATCGCGTAGGTCATGGAATTGTCCTTGAGGTTGCCGTACAGGTAGCTGGTTTTTATCTCCTGTAGAGATGCTTTTGCCAGCCTTTGTAATATGTCTACCTGATCCGAGCAGGAATTAGACAGACAATCTAACATAGTATTTTATTCATAGGCGTCAAGTCAAGCTATAACAGGATTTTTTGGGTTTGGCATTGCTGTCTGGTCAACCGGAAGATGAAAAATCAGTTAATTATACCAATTTGAAAAAAGAATGCGACAGATACATACTCCCAAACCTTTGTTCTGTCTGGCTTTCTTAATTTTGAATTTTGAATTTTGAATTTTGAATTGGTATTACTCTGTGCGATCGCTCATTTTTCAAGAGTGGGGAGGAATTAACCAATAGTCGTTATGAGCATCGCTCACCCGCACGAATGTAAATTGTATTTACAAGAAATCAGACTTAATTATTGTTAGATAAAAATTGCTACTATCTTAGGGCTGATTTTACAAAAAACTAACGTTAATATTAGTTTAAAAGTTATATTTTTTTATCATAATCAACACATTTTTCTTCTTTGTTTTAAGATGAAATATAAGGAATCTCATTTATAAATTCTTTACAAAAGTTAGTGAATCCTCAAGAGTTAAACTATCACATTCAAACCTGATATTTCAAACAGGAGATTGATTGTCATGACACAGCAAAATGCTGCCCGACTTTTTCAAGCTGTAAAACAAGATCAAGCGTTACAGCAAAGGCTCAAAGCAACAGCCGATCCAGAAGCCTTCATCAAAATTGCTCAAGAGCGTGGCTATGATTTCACCGCCAGAGAACTGGATAGTGAGATTAGCAAATTATCTGAAGAAGATTTAGCCGCCATTGTCAATCCAGGATGGGGAACTAGACGCCACATTTATCCTAGATAATTTCTGTTCTAGGAAACCGAAAGTATAAGAATAACTGAATTGACAAGTTTTGCTACTCAAGGGGATACCGTTGCATCATCTCCTTTAGGGGTATTCTTGTTAAATACAAAACTCAGATCCCTGACTTCTTAGAGAAGTTGGGGATTTTATTGTTCGCGAATGATTAAGTAGGGTTGTTATGTACCGATCGTCAGCTGTCTTTATGCTGTGACATTATCTACGGAATATCTGAAGAGAGTTAATAAATCCTTTCTCTACTCTCCATCTCGCCACCTGCTTAACTGATGAGTTAGGATGACTATATTTTAATCAGGTGATATGAAAAGAATAGAAGTTGAGCAAAGAACTATTTTAATTGGTTTGGCTGGTAGCCACGGCTATGGTTTAAATCGCCCTGATTCCGACTTTGATTATCGGGGAGTATTTATTGCACCCAAAAGGTACTACTTGGGATTTGATCGGATAGAACAAAAAGATACTGGTTGGGATGAACCAGGAATATTTCCATTCGTTGATGGTAACAAAGACACAGTTATATATGAATTAAGAAAAATCCTCCAGTTATTAGCGGGCGCGAACCCCAATGTTTTAGAATTGCTCTGGTTAAATAACTATCCTTTTTTAAGCGCAGTCGGACAGCATTTAATTAATCATAAACAGTTATTCTTGAGCAAGAAGGTAAAACATACTTACACTGGTTATGCCTTTGCCCAAATCAAAAAGATGGAAACTCATCGTAAGTGGTTGTTAAAGCCACCGCAAAAAAAACCGATACCATCTGACTTTGCTATAGAAGACGAAGCACCCCTTAGCAAAGATGAGTTAAATGCTTTTCTGGAATATCTTTATAACTTAATCAGAGGACGGATTGAGTTTTTGGAAGAAGCAGAACAATTATATCAATTGCTGACAGCAGATATTGATTTTAAAGGAGTGTTAAAACAATATACTTTACCTGATGAAACTTTGGAATATACCCAAAAGTTAACCAATAGCCGTAAAGATTTTATTCGTCTGCTTCAGAAAAGCCAAAGCTATCAAATTGCTTTAAGAGAATGGAAGGCTTACTTATCTTGGCAGGAGAATAGAAATCCGGCTAGGGCAGAAATGGAAAGAAAGTCGGGTTTTGACCTCAAACATGGAATGCACTGCATTAGATTGTTACGCAGTGGAGTAGAAATATTGCGACGAGGTGAAGTGATTGTAGATAGGAGAATAGCTGGTGATGTTGAAGATTTAAAAGCTATTTTAAAAGGTGAGTATTCTTATGAACAGGTGATGAAAATAGCAGAAGATTTGGTCGCCGAAATAGACGTTGTTTGCGAACAATCTGCCCTACCTCATAAACCTGATTTGGAGCAAATTAATGAGTTGTGTATGGAATTGGTGGAAATGCAAAAATGGAGTCATTAGTCATTAGTCATTAGTCATTGGTTATTGGTCATTGGTCTATTGGTGCTTATAACTCAACACAGTTCAGAATGAGCAACAAAACCCTCATCTAGAGACGCGATTTATCGCGTCTTCAAAGACCAATTACCTACTTATAACTAACAAAGGACAAAGGACAAATAACAAATGACTCATTTTAAAGAGTGTACATTAAATCAGCAAAGCCATATAGGCTGATGATGAGTAATAGGGATGCTGTTAGTTGGGTAATTCGCGTCTGGGGTGAGGGGGCGATCGCTTCCCGCACTAAGATGGAAATAGATGCCCCAACTACTAAGCTCAAGCCTAAGATTAAATAGGGTATATCGGGTAAAATACTGGCTATTGCCAGCATAGCGATCGCTAATAAGAGCATCAATAATTCTACAAACCTGGGCGGGTTGTATTGGCTAGATAGAACAAAGCTGTTGAACCAAAAAGACCAAAATCTCATATTTCAGTACTGAGTTAAGAGTTAGGAGTTAAGAGTTAGGAGTTGTGAGTTATATAGTCAGTGCTAAGTGAAGAATTAAAGTTGTGAGATATGAAGCAGCTTTCCATTCAAAACTCTTAACTCTTAATTCTTCACCGGAAGCGGAGCGTTTCCGGCTCCGCTCCTAACTTTTAACCTCTAGCCCCTAACTTTTGACCTGTGCCGTTCTTTTGTGCAGTATCACTTTCTGGTAGTTCAACGCCAAAGACGCGGCTAAAAACTTTGGCAACTTTGTAGCCAGAATCAATCGATTCTAAAGGGTCTTTCCGCAGTCTGTGACGCAAACATAGCGTAATTACGCGATGGATATCATCAACTGTAACTTCAGTGCGTCCTTCATAAGCTGTTAAGGCTTTGGCAGCACGGTTACTAACAATGTCACCCCGCAAACCATCCACATCCAGTTCTGAGCAGACTTCAGAAATTTTCACCCGCAGATCGTAGTCAAGTTTCACTTCTGGCAAAAGCTGTTGAGCATTGACAATTTGCTGTTGCAATGCTTCTTGCTGGGGTTTGTAGTTTTCGAGAAATACTGGCGGGTTTTGGTCAAAATCCGCCCGTTGTTCCACGATTTGCACCCGCAAAGCTGGTTCTTTGACTGTGTGAATTTCTGCGTGCATCCCAAAGCGATCGAGTAATTGGGGGCGTAGTTCGCCTTCCTCTGGGTTTCCAGAACCCACAAGCACGAAACGCGCTGGGTGACGGATAGAAATACCTTCTCGTTCTACAGTGTTCCATCCACTGGCAGCGGAGTCGAGTAACACGTCTACAAGGTGGTCATCTAGTAAGTTGACTTCATCCACATAGAGAATGCCCCGATTAGCCTTTGCCAGCAGTCCCGGTTCAAAAGCTTTGACACCTTCAGATAAAGCTTTCTCGATGTCGATTGTGCCACAAACTCGGTCTTCTGTAGCTCCTAGCGGCAGGTCTACCATTTGGACTTTTTTGTGAGCTACAGGAATTTCCGCTCCTTGTTCTAACAGTTTGCGGACTTCATCGCTCATTAAGTCGGGGTCGCTAGGATCGCTACTGAATGGGTCATTAGCAACCACAGAAATTTCTGGTAGCAGATCCGCCAGCGCCCGGATAGTTGTGGATTTCCCGGTGCCGCGATCGCCCATAATCATTACACCCCCAATTTTGGGGTCAATCACGTTCAATAGCAGCGCCAGTTTCATTTCTTCCTGGCCCACAATTGCCGTAAAAGGAAATACTACGCGACGCGCACTTGCCGTGGATTGAGCAGTTGGACTCACTAAATTACCTTAACAATATTTTTCTTATTACAGTTCCTTATTGTGACACAGGTGGGGCATGGGGGAATGTGAAGATCGGGAGCAGGGGAGCAGGGGAGCAGGGGAGCAGGGNTCTCTTCCCTCATACCCAATGCCCAATGCCCTATTCGTCATACCAATATCTATTGGGCACAAATGCTTATTAGCTGCGTCAACTATCTTAATTTGTCTGCTTTAGTTTTTCTGGTGCAAAAGTTCCATAAGCAGGGAACGAACAACTACCAACTAATCAATCCTGTAGTAAGCATAAATACTTGTAAACTAGATGGTTAGTAGATTCAATTAATAAAAACAAGCAATGGCGTGTGTAGGTAGCTAATGCATCATTCAAATTTATGAAATTATCTTTTATTGTCCAAAATTGGCGGCGACTACTTAAGTCTCTTTTTCCCATTCTTATTTTAATATCGTTTGTTACTGTATTGCTGGTGGACAGTTTCACCCCTGCGCCCACCTTCGGTGATCGCTTCAGCGCCATCGCACAGCTACCCCGTCAGGAAATTCGCGGGGTTTGGATGACCACTAATGATTTTGACACCCTCAAGAATCGGGACAAGGTGCAGGATGCAGTGAGTCAACTGCGACGGATGAACTTCAACACAATCTATCCTGTAGTGTGGAATTCTGGGTATGTGATGTATCCCAGTGCCCTAGCACAACGTGCAGGTATTCAACCTTTTGTCTACAAAGGTTCAGATGGACATGATATTCTGGCAGACCTCATTACTCAAGCTCATCGCCAAGGATTGCTGGTGATTCCCTGGTTTGAGTTTGGTTTCATGGCTCCCCCAACCTCAGAACTAGCAATGAATTACCCGGATTGGTTCACACAAAAGCGGGATGGTAGCCAAACTTCAAACAGCGCGGCTGGTGAGGTGATGTGGCTCAATCCCTTCCATCCAAAAGTGCAACAGTTCATCACCAATCTAGTGCTAGAAACTGTTACCCAATATGATGCCGATGGCATTCAGTTTGACGATCACATGAGTTTGCCTCACGAATTTGGTTACGACCAATATACAGTTGCTTTGTACACCAAAGAAACCAAAAATGCTCCCCCAAAGAATCCCCAAGATGCGGCATGGGTAAAGTGGCGGGCAGATAAAATTACAGCGTTCATGGTACAACTTAACCAAGCTGTGAAGCAGAGAAGACCCCAGGCGATTTTCTCTGTTTCTCCTAATTACTATGATTTTGCTTACAAGTTTCACTTGCAAGATTGGCTAGGTTGGATGCGACAAAATATTGTGGACGAGTTAATTGTGCAAATTTATCGTCCGGATCTAAAAAGTTTTGTGGCAAATATTTCCCGCGCAGAAATTCAAGAAGCGCAACAAACAATTCCAACTGGAGTTGGCATTATGACAGGGTTACGAAATAACCCAGTTCCCATGCAACAAATTAAGTCTCAGGTGCGGGCTGCCCAAGAACGCGGTCTAGGCGTAACCTTCTTTTATTATGAAAGTCTTTGGAACGATGCTCTAGAATCTTTAACTGAGCGACAAGCTGGATTTGAAAATCTTTTTCCATCTCCTGCACTCCGCGCCAGAGTTGAATAAATCATCACAAAGACGCGATAAATCGCCGTCTCTACAATAGTCAGTCTTTCCTCTTGATGGAGATTTCTCGCGTCTCTTGCCTTAACCGAACAATATTGAATAACTCCCTACTCCCTACTCCCTACTCCTAACTCAGCATGACAATCTTCTACCGAAGTACGTTGTCGCATGGCACTAACTAAAGTCTCGTAGCTAGACCAATTTTCTTGCAGTAGAGTTTTTGCCTGGAGAGCATGAAACCGCAGTTTTTGCTGATAAACTGACTCAGAAAAGCCTAACATTGTCAAGACTCCTATCAGCTTGCTTTTATCATCAGTTCCACCCTCAGCATTATCAAAAACCAGGGTTTCAGCAGCAATACCCGCCATCCAAACAGTGCAGTAGCGGTCTAGCATTTGGGCGCTGATTTTACCTACTTCTAATTGAGATGCTAATTCGCCATCATCAAAGCTAACGCCGCCTTGGCCAGGTTGCCCCTGTTTCCAGGCTTCCCAAGCGCTGAGTGTGTAGCCAGTAACGGGAATACCCAACAGGTAAGCAACCAAGAAATGCCCTGCTTCGTGATGGACGATGCGATCGCGATGTTCTTTTGAAAAACCAGCAATCCAATCTACAAAGATAGTACCACCCTTACCTTGCAGGCTGAAGCTATCTAATGTCGCTATGCCTAAGATGGTGAAGGTAGCAAGTGCTGGTACTGCCGGTGATAAGTTGAAGAATGGCCCCACCAGTACCGATAGGGTCATAAGAAAGATAGATATTGCAACTAAATTTAGGCTAGTTTGGCTCATTGAGAGTTTTCTGAGAATCTGCTTAATCTTTCTTTATTATGAGGCGAGCGCACAGTTTTTGTATCAAGCGAGTTGTAGCGATCGCCTAATTTTTCATCTCACACCTAATTAAATTACTGGCTTCATAACGGATATTTTCTCTATCACTAGAATGATGGCTGCTTTTCTAGTCGCAGACATAATGTGACCTTAGTAGGTATAAAACATCAAATAGGAGATGAATGTGGCTGAACAATTCAAAAAAGGCGATCGGGTTGAATGGAACACTTCACAAGGTAAGACAACTGGCAAAGTTGTAAAGAAGCTCACTTCACCTACAGATATAAAAGAACACCATATTGCTGCAAGTGAAGATAATCCTGAATACTTAGTTGAAAGTGATAAGACAGGAAAACAAGCTGCTCACAAGCCTGATGCTCTGAAGAAAGTAGAGGAGTAATGCTTAGTCATGAGTAAAGATGTTAAATAGGTGATTGATGAATGCAGTCTGCATTTTCAGATAGAAGTGATTAAATAATAGTGCATTTACTGAGAATGACTTCCAACCCATTCTGTACCTGCTCAAGTTCTTCACGCTTTTGGTAAATCCACGTCTTTTCAGCCTCACGTTGTTCTAGAGTTTCACTGTGAGCCTTTTCCTGCTGTTCTAGGAGGTTTTCGTAAAGTGCGATCGCTTGTGCGATGACTCGACTAGCTGATTCAACTCGGCTATTAAAGACTGAGCCAATAATCTCATCTAACTTCGCGGGTAATTTATTTTTATTCATTGACTCATTAAATTTTTGAAATCCTATTTCAATTACTTTCCCCTTTATTTTGTCTTTTAGTCCATCAAAATCTAGCATTCCAAAACCAAACGAACCTGCAATTGCAGCAGCTACACTTGCAAAAATTACGGCAATAAATCCAAGCCCTGTAAATACCATTAATCCAGCAGCTAAAGCACCAATTCCAAGACCACCACCAATTCCTCCGAAACCTGTAAAGTCATCATTTATACCATTTATTGAAAGTTTAAGTTGTTGACTTAAATTTGTTTGTATATGCATATCTATGCTTTGAAATTCGCTTTGAATTGCATTTAACTCAGAAGCTATTTTTGCATCTAAATCTTCAATACTTTTGAGCAAAATGACATCTCTAAGTTTTTTATTTCCCCATATATCTATCTCTTGTGACATAGTTCCAGTAAATTTATTTATGTAGTCTTTAATAAGTTTGTCTTGACTAAAAACAGGACTATGTAACGAATCCCAGTGTTTACTTTGTTGAGTAATATTTTCTTTCAGTTCTTCACGCCACTTAGTCCATGAATCAGTAGCTTGCTTAATTACTTCTTTTTGTTGAATTTCTGCTAAGTTTTTAATTTTGATATCTCGTCCACTAGCTTCTCCTATGTTTTCCAATATTTTCTGCTTTTCTACTTCAGAAATTTTAATTTTCCCCTTTAAAATATCCTCAAATTGATAGAATCCATCTAAACTTTTTTGTACCACCCTATTTAGTTGAGTAATAAATTGCTTAATTTTTAGTTTTCCACTGTCAAAAGTCAGAAATTTATCAATAGACTGAGTAAAATTTTGGAAGGCTTTTAAATACTCATTTTCAGTTCCCTGTAATATTGCCTCCAGCGTAGCTTGAGCAGAAATTAAATGAACTCTGTTTTCACCTGCCACTATAGGATTTTCACCTTTTACAAATCTTTCGATTCTCTGTCTCACCTGCTCACGTCCCTTGTCACTACGCACTAAATCTATAAAATTTCCTACTACAAAAAGATTGTTGGCAGGTTCATTTGCTTTACCATAATTTAGTTGAGTTTTCACATCTTGGAGTAACTCGCGTTCTACTTGAGTTAGAGAACATGAGGCATTAGTTAGGAAAATAACTGCATCAGTATCTTTAAGAAGTTTTTGAGTTATCTTAGTGCGGTCAGGATGTTCATTTAATCCGGGAGAATCTACAATTTCTACCCCACTACTACATAACTCTAAATCAGGATGTTCAAAAATAATTTCATCAATTTGAGAATCAGCCAATTCATCACTTAGGCAATCTATAGCTGCATTCTCTGAAATCGTTGCCTTTAGTTGATATTCTTCAAAAGTAATCTCTTCCTCTGTTCCATTTTGATATCTACAAATTATTCGCTTTTGTATTCCATGTTTCAAAACTGTCACAGCGCCGCTACAAGGAATTTCTCTCACAGGTTGGATTTCTTCACCTAGCAAGGCATTCAGTAAGGTTGATTTTCCTTTACTAAATTCGCCTACAACTGCTAAACGAAACCGTTGTAATTTTATTTTTTTAGATACTTTTTCTATCTCTTCTATTAAAGTGTAAGGTAAGAAGCTACGCTCATTACAATCTTTAACTATTTGAGAGATTTGACCACAATAAGTTTCTAATTGCTTACGATTTTCCTGGAATTTTGCCAACTCCTTATAGGATATATTGCTATGGTGTTTAGTTATTTTGTGTTCTGGTTTAGCAGGTAGAGCGGCTAGCATATCACTTGCAGCCTTGACAAATATAGTATCCAGTTCCTGAAAGCGAGCAGGGCTGAGTAAAAAATGCACTTCATTTAAATCAACAGGCTCCACATTTTCTTGATGAGTAAAACCAGCTTCTAAAATTGCTAAATATTGCGGTTTAATACCTAAGTGCTTGGCAAGTATCTCCAAATATTTTTTCTCGTGGGGGTCAATTTCACCATCTGCTGCTGACATTTCATAGCCAAATCCAATTAACAAAAGCTTTTCTGACTCGGAAAGCGGAGCCGCCAATGCTAGTAAATTATTAATTTGCTTATAAACTTGATTATCTTTAACTCCCTTAATCATCAAATGTGTCAACTTACGCACATCACTTTCTGGATTACTAAATCGATAAAGGGTTGTCAGTAAACGTTGCTTTTCTGACTCTGCTACTGTGCCATCTACAAATATCACTCCCAAAAGCACCGTGACTAAATTTGCCAGAAATATTACGGGTGGTGTGAGATTCTTTTGAGTCAGTTTTTGTCCAGTAATCTGCGACAATAGCTCAACAGTCTGAGAGTTAAGTAGTGAAGTATCCATAAACTATGTAAGGCGAGAAGTTTTCAAGCTTAGTATTCCCAGGTTTAGACAAAATTAATTAATATACCGAATAAATACGGTTATCTTTACTTTTTTATACCAGTTAGGCTCAAGAAAATTAGCTTTTAGCAACCTAAAAATATGCTGTTTCAATTTGCGCCTGCAATTCAAGCTGGTATTGATGCTGGTAAATATCTACAAGTCTTTAGCAACGGAGTACCCTTAAGCATGGTTAGAGGAGCAAACGGGCAGTTTATTGCCCATGCTATTGGTGCTACTGTTAACAACAGCCCTTTATCTCCACTGATAGCAGCTTCAAATCTAGTAACGAGTGGGGCGCAGATGTATCAAACTCACCAAGGCTTTACAGCAGTACTGAATGGCTTGCAAACTATACAGACTAGCTTGGGTGTGCTGCAAGCAACTACAGCCTTGATTGGTGTGGGAACAATCGCAGGTGTAGCGTTGACAGCAGTAAACCTACACCAAACAATGAAATTAAGAAAAGAAGTAGAGCAAATGAGGCTGGAAGTCAAAAACGGTTTTATTGACTTGAAACAAGCCTTAAAAGGCCAAGGAGTAGAAATTAGACAAATAATCGAACAAGTAGCCCAAGATATAAAATTTGAGCAACATCGCACAGCTTTAGTGAGAGCGTATGGAGTGTTTATCCAGGCGATGAACCGCTTCCGTTCAGCGATGCAATTGCAAGATTTTAGCCGAAGAAACGCTGAGATTGATGGCGTGAGGGGAATGTTATTTACGGCTTTAGCGGATTACAGCAATCCGCATCTACTGGAAGAAACCTGTGCAGCTGGTCAACTACGCAGACTTGAATGCGCTTGGGCAATTGAACAGGCGATTGTTGCAACTTATCAAGTGCAGAATGAGGTTTCAGCAGTGAGCGATCGCCTGATCCTACTCCAAGATAAAATCTGTAAAGATGCTCTCACTGTGATTAATCGCTGCGAATCACATGATGAGCTTGATTTTCTGTTTCCCGAAATTATCCGCATTAAAAATCATGATTTAGCAGTATTGGATTCGTGGCAAAATCATGTTGACTGGATGCAATCGCTTCCTTCATCAGAATTAAAGCTTTTAAGTAGCGCTGATTTTAATAGTTCAGATACTCACTACTCCACAACCAATTTAGCAGAACCGCCAGAACAATTAGTATATGAGAGTTTAGCCGAAAAATCTCATTTCTATTCGCTTCGTGACCAGTTGTTATTTATATTTGAGCCTGAACTACGTCGAGAGTACGAATTTTATATTAGTGAACAAGCTGTAATTACTGGCTATAAAACATTAGTTACATCTAATTTGCAACAGGCATCAGACCTAACTATTGGTAATCTTTATTACTACTTTGAAATCAGAGATGAATCGAAAGATGAGACAGGGTTAGTTTCAGCTAACTAAAACAGCTACGGCAATTATTGAAACAAGTATTTTTGTAAAGTCCGCGTAGGCGGACTTTGTTTGTATATAGCAATCTTATATGAGTTGTGATAAATCTAGATAATGCAATAACTATTAATAGGTAAAAAACGAGTCACACTAAATTAACCCCTGAAGAGTGAAAGTAAAATAAAATTATCCTGTACTTTAACCCCATCATGGCTATCCCAGAACTCGAACAACAACTCCTTCAGCTTTCCCCCAACGATAAACTGTATATTATCCAATTCCTTGCTCAAAGCCTAACCACACACAACACCCACCCAGACCAACCCACCGAACTCTCAGAATTCTTCCGTCAATCACCCCTAACTGAACTCACCGAAGAACTCGACCTTAGCCGAGGCTTGACATTGCTAAAAACCCTCATTGAGTCCCTACAACCAGAAACTCAAACCGAAACCCCAGAATATCCCTTGACTAAATTCTATGGATGTATTCAAGATGAAACATTCTTTCGCCATCCCCAAGAACAACAACAAGAACGCGAACCCATCCTGTGAAATTTTTGCTAGATACTAACACTTGCATTATTTATATGCGTGGTAAAAATTCCACCTTAAAGCAGAAACTACAAACCACTGCTACTAAAGATATTGCCGTTTGCTCAATCGTCAAAGCTGAACTATTTTATGGCACAATGAAAAGTGCCAACCCAGAACGTAATCTTACCTTACAGCAAGAATTTTTAGCTCAATTTATATTACTACCGTTTGACGATCTCGCAGCAATGACATTTGGAATGATTCGATCTCAGCTAGAAATATTAGGCACTCCGATTGGAGCTTATGATTTACAAATTGCTGCCATCGCACTGATAAATAATTTAACCCTTGTTACTCATAACACCAGAGAATTTAAGCGGATTAATAACTTGCTGATTGAAGATTGGGAGATAGATAATTGAAAAACGACTGACTATAAAACATCATCTCACAACTTCCCGCGTAGGCGTAGCCCGCCGTAGGCATCGCTCTCTTGCATTACCTCAGGTATAAAATTACTCAAAGACTACTGTTCTATTACCATATACTAATACACGATTTTGTAAGTGCGATCGCACCGCTCTTGCTAATACAACTCTCTCCAAATCTTTGCCTTTTCTGACCAAATCATCCACTTCATCACGGTGACTAACTCGCACCACATCCTGTTCAATAATTGGGCCTGCATCTAAATCGGCTGTGGCATAATGAGCAGTTGCACCAATAATTTTTACTCCACGTTCAAAAGCTCGGTGATAAGGGTTTGCTCCGATAAAAGCTGGTAAAAATGAATGATGTATATTAATAATTTGCGGAAATTGATTAATAAAGTCTGCACTAACAATCTGCATATATTTTGCCAAGACAACTAAATTTATGTTGTACTTGCGTAATAATTCTAATTGTTGGGTTTCTTGTTCTGATTTATTATCTTTATTGATGGGAATGTGCTGGAAGTCGATGTTAAACTGCTCTGCAACTTCCTTTAAATTAGAATGGTTACTAATAATTAAAGGAATTTCAGCAATAAACTCTTTAGCGCGTTGTCGCCAAATTAAGTCAAATAAACAATGATCTTGCCGACTTACCCAAATAGCAATGCGTGGTACTGTATCAGAAAAACGTAATTCCCACTTAGCACCTAAAGGTTGTGCGATCGCATTAAATGCAGGGGCAATAAATTCTCGCGGTAAATTGAACCCATCTAGCTGCCATTCAATGCGCGTGAGGAATAATCCAGCAGCAAAATCTGTGTGCTGATCTGCATGGATAATATTACCACCGTTAGAATAGATGAAATTGGCAAATTTCGCCACCAGTCCCCTTCGATCGGGGCAGGAAATCAGCAATGTTGCTGTCGGATTTGTCATGGTAACTTAGAAAAACTAGTGAGATTTGAAGTAGAGTAGCACAGATGTGCTAACCCACTGTGCGTTACCGAAACATACCACAGAAACCGTAATTGCTTATTTACTATTTGTTGGAGTTGGTAAAGGGGTGCTGAGTCCAGGTAGTTTCTGACTATTATCTACAGGTTGTTTCCACTCTGATAGTTCCCGATTTACGGCATTTGCAAAATCTGTAGATACTAACAGCACATTTATATTACCATCGGGTTTAGCATTAGGGTCAGCTTGAGCATACAAGAAACGACCGTTAAAGTTAGATTTACCCAAAATCAACTGATGGCTTTGTCGGTTTTTCAGGGTGATATTAATAGTTGCTTGGGGTGGATCTAAGGCAAATTCTCCAAGCTCTTTTGCTGGAGTTGATAAAGTACGCTCGCTATTACCCTTGACTAACAAATCCATTAAATAAGAAACAATAGCGTCATTTGCTGGAGCCGATATCGGAGATTTGATTAACCACTTGGGGTTACTAGAAGATTCAGGGTTACGTTCCAGATTAAGAGTGATTTTGTTTGTCTTGACTGTTAAAGACTGCACATCATCTTCACCAAAAGAGAAAATTTTCTGCTTTTGCTCCTTAATTTCTTCTCGCTGAGTTGCACCCCGAATTTCATAGAAGTAAACAAAACCACCTAAACCCAGCGCTAGCAGTATTAAAATTAAAGTCGTTCGTGGCAATTTCATTTTTTAGTCATTTGTCATTTGGCATGGAAAAAACTCTTCTCCAGTCTCTACTTGTCACTCCTAACTCCTAACTCACTTCTTACCGTCGTTTCCACCAAATAATAACTGCGATCGCAAATCCAATTAAGGGTAAAACCAACAGAGATGACAATATTAAAAGATTAGCTTGTGTGTTTGTCAGGGTTATCCGGCGATTTTTCGGTTCTTTGGGACGAATGGAAAGGGGTTGCTGATCTTGTTGACTCAGCCAAGTAACTGAGTTGAGGAATACATCTCCATTTAATTGCTGTTGAAACAAACCATCGGTGGCGAAATCGGAATTTCCTAAAACTACTAACCGAGACTCAGTGGCTGTTTGAGATGAGGGGGTAGAGGGAGCAGGGGAGGCAGGGGAAGCAGGGGGAGCAGAGGGAGTAGGGGAAACCTTGCTTTGAGTGGTTGGTGATGGTAGGGGTAAGGCTTGCGGAGTTTTGGGGGAAGGGGAAGGAGTAGGGCTAGTCTTGCTTTGGGTGGTTGGTGATGGTAGGGGTGAAGGGATGGGGGAAGCTTGAGGAGTGGAAACAGGTTTAGCTGCTTGTTTTCTTGTTAAAGCAACACCCAAGGTTAGAGGCCCTTTGAGGTCTTTATCTGCATTAAACTCCAATTTTTCGCTTTGGAGGTCGCTTTCTGCCCAACTATTGGGGTAGGGTTTGGTTCGTAGCAGTGGAATAGCCTGAACACCAGGCACAGAGGTAATTTCCAGTGGTCTGGCAATCGGATAAAAGGAATTACCGTTACCGAAATCTTTGGTAATTGGATGTTGTCCATATTCTGTGACTAAGGGCGCAGCAGGGCCAAGTCCCACGACGCTTTCGCCAGAGACATCGACTGCTAAACGATTATCTAGACGAACACCCCACTCTTGTAGCAAGCTGTTAAGTTTGGGATCGGTATTCGGATCGATCATCAGCAGTAAGTTACCGCCGCGATTAAGATATTCTTGCAAAGCTTTGACTTCACCCTCAAACAGTCCTCGTTTGGGGCCAGCTACTATCACTACAGCCGCATCTTGAGGAACTTTGGAAGTTTCTCCTAAATTCAGAGGTGATGTTGTAAAGTTTTTATTGCCTAATCCCTGAACTGCTTGTGATATTGCACCTTTACCAGCCGAAAGTTGGCGTTCGCCATGACCTTGTAATAAGTAAACTTTGGCTGTGGTTGAATTTGTTAGTTGTTGCAGACGACCAGTTAATCTAATTTCTGATAATCGCTCATTTTCATTTATCGTCTGTACTAATTGTCGTTTATCGCCAGATTCTAAATAAACTTCTCCATAATCTTTTACACCAAACTTTTCTGCAAGTCCTGGTCTAGCTTGGGGGTCGATATACTCATATTTAAATTTTGAGCTTTGGCGCTGATAATTTTCTAGCAGTTCTCGGTCTTGGGGATTTTGATTAATATCAAATACCCACACTTTAACTGGCTGTGGTAAAACTCTTACTAATTCACGTGACTGGGGTGCAAGAGTAAATAATTGAGCCTCTGTTAAGTCTGCCCGCAAGTGATAGCGAGTCCCCAAAAAGTTAATCAATCCTAGAATTGCTAGTACTGCCAAAGTTGCCACTAGCGCATTAGTTCCAGCTTGGGTAGAACGACGGTTCCACCAGTTACTCTGGTAGCTTTGCCATATTATCCCCAACCCACTAATAACAATTCCCGTAATCAGAAATATTAATGGAATTGATCCCCACTGTTCAGAGACTAATCCAACTGTTAAGCCGACAGTAATTAGGAATGGGCCTAACCAAAACAGATATTTCCACAGTTTCTTTTTTGCAACTATTTTCATAATTTGTCATTTGTCATTTGTCATTGGTCATTTGTCATTGGTTATTGGTCATTGAGCGTAGGTCATTGAGCGTTGGTCTAAAAATAGTGACAAGTAAAAATATATGGGCGAAAATTGAGTAATTAAAAAGAAGATAAGCAATGCAACTGAATAAATGGCGACAAAGCGTTTCCAAGAATTACAAGTTTATCAATTATCAGAACAATTAGCAGATAACATTTGGAAAATTGTTGAAGGATGGAACTTTTTTGCAAAAGATACTATTGGTAAACAGATTGTTCGTTCGGCAGATAGTATTGGAGCCAATATAGCAGAAGGTTTAGGAAGAGGTAGTTTTCAAGAAAATAGACGTTTTATCAAAATAGCAAGAGGTTCTTTGAATGAAACTCAACATTGGTTAAGACGGGCTTACACTCGTAACCTTTTAACTACTGAACAGATAAATGCAATCAAAACAATCATTAACGAACTAGCACCCAAATTAAACTCCTATCTAAACTCAATTGGCAATGTACCAGATGACCAAGGACAAATGACA
Source organism: Nostoc sp. 'Peltigera membranacea cyanobiont' 210A (assembly GCF_002246015.1). Classification (GTDB taxonomy): domain Bacteria; phylum Cyanobacteriota; class Cyanobacteriia; order Cyanobacteriales; family Nostocaceae; genus Nostoc. The sequence continues at coordinate 462,648 of NZ_NOLJ01000002.1, read as the reverse complement.
AATGATAAATGACTATTGCCTTTGAAAACGCAGTGCATCAATTGATTGAGCTGTGAGAAAGATGCCCAAAAAAATGTAACTGGCAAATAAAATTAAAGCGCTAGTATCAAAAATACCTTGGATTAAAGTGTTGTAATGTTTCAGCAACGATAGATAACCTAAAGCTTCGCCTACAGGGCCAGGGACAATTTTAGCGATTAAATCAATCAATAACAATAATAAGATTACTGCAAAGGTAAAAACGGCAGACAAAATTGTGCTGTCTGTTAATGAGGAAATAAACATTCCTACAGATAAAATTGCTGCTGCTAGTAAGATTAATCCAATATGACCCAGCAAGGGAATTGAGGGTGTCATTCGTGGATTTGAACCGCTGATGGCGATCGCTTCCAACACTAGCATAGGTAAAACCATTGTGATAAAAAATGTGATCGTGCCTAATAATTTACCTACAGCTACCGCCCAATTGGTGATTGGTGAGGTGGCTAATAATTCTAAAGTGCCCCGCTTCCGTTCTTCGGCATAGAGTCCCATTGAGAGTATTGGCAGGATAAACAACAATAGCCATCCCATACGATCTAAAAATGCTCGGACAAATTCGTAGGGGACATCTATCGGCGGTACTGGTACTCCCAGCTGTTGCCCTTGTGCATCTATTGCCGCAACTCCTACCAAAATGCCATCTGGCCCTAGCAAAATCATCACGAAGAATAACCCGGCAATTAACCAAAATATGCCTGCGATCGCATAAGCTAAAGGCGATACAAAATAACTCTGTAACTCTCGGCGATAAATGGCAATAATATTACTCAGCACTACACCCATTTACGCTGCTCCTTCTTTGTCTGCTGCTAAGTCTACATCAGGATCGAAATTCTTTTCTTCTGTGGTTAGTTGCAAGAATACATCTTCTAAGGTGGCGTTAACCCGCCGCAGTTCATGTAAACCAAATCCTGCACGCACTAATGTTGTGGCAATATCCTTTCCTGGTTCTTTTCCTGGTTGCGATATCACCCGCAGGTAAGCGCGGTTTTCCTGGGGTTGATGTCCGTGGATTCCGGCTGTCGGAATTGATTCTATCAGGCTCACACCCGCGACTTTTTGCAATACCTGTTTCGCTAGGGCAGCTTCTCCTTCTATTTCCAATTCATACCCTGAACCACCTGTCAACTGAGTCATCAGGTTTTCTGGTGTATTAGTTGCCACCACTTTACCGCGATTGATAATGGCGACGCGGCTACAAGTCATGCTCACTTCTGGCAGAATGTGCGTGGAAAGAATAACTGTGTGAGTACCAGCAAGGCTTTTAATTAAATTCCGCACCTCAATTATTTGTCGAGGATCGAGTCCAACGGTGGGTTCATCGAGAATGATTGCTGGTGGATCGTGGACGATCGCTTGAGCAATTCCTACTCTTTGGCGGTATCCTTTAGAGAGTTTGCGAATAATCACCCGCCGCTTCTCTTCTAAGTTGCAGCGTTCGATGGCGGCTGTCACCTTATTGGGGCGATCGCCTGCTGGAACTCCCTTAATTCGGGCGACAAAATGCAAAAATCCCTCCACCGTCATGTCTGGATATAACGGTGGTGTTTCGGGTAAATAACCAATGCGTTGGCGCACAGCCAGAGAATTTTCATGGACATCATAACCAGCAATCCGAGCATTTCCATTAGTTGCCGGTAAATAACCAGCCAGAATCCGCATGGTTGTGGTTTTTCCAGCGCCATTGGGGCCCAATAATCCTAAAATCTCCCCAGGTTCGACGCTAAAGGTGACATCAGTAATCGCTGGGGTAGAGCCGTATATTTTACTCAGATGTTCAACTTCAATCATCCGTATAGTGGCGATCGCAAATTATAGAATACCCAATAATCTTAGATCGCAATATTGAGTATGGGGGACTGGCACTAAGATTAGCCGACAAAGGGTAAAGTTCCTGAAAAACCTCTTTAGGGACTTCCAAATAAAAAAAATCCCAAATTTTCTTGTGGTATGGGTGTCCTCACCCGTCCCATAATCGATGGTGATGAATTCGTAATTCTCCTGGAAGGTATTTCTGGTATTGAAAAAGCTATTCAAATTACTGAGCAGATTCTAAAAGATTTTCAAACACCATTGATACTTAATGATTCGGAAGTGGTTATCAGTACAAGCATCGATATTGTCTTAGGAACAAATAAGTCAAATTATAAGTAGGCGATCGCGTTGTGATTATCTCTAATACTTAAGTAAATATCCTGACAATATCAATTGTTTAGTTATGCATTCAAATTTCAATATTGATGTCTACCAAATAAATAGTAGTCTGGCAATTAATGACCAATAGCCAATATTTTATATTTGTTTATATCCTGAACCAGATATTATTATATAATTTTTGTTATAAATTAGTTTCGTGTTTGTATTTAGTATTTTAGATTAGCAAAACAGTGCCATTTATCTTGATAGATCGAGCTAAACTTTTCTTTTACATACCAGATAGCTAACAAATAGACCTCTAGCAAAAGAGGTTTTTATAACTCAGCAAAAATCTATCTGGAGATAAGTTACTGAAATTTACAAACTAGCTTAGGGTATATAGAGCTTCTGTAATGAGTATTGGTTGTTCCAAAAACTTTTCATGCCCCATATTCATTATTCTCAGTTACTGCGTTATGGCATCGTTGTATTAATTGTCGCACTTGCACTAGTGCTAATGTTGATGCTAGACCCTTGGTTAAACATGAGTGGAACTCCTTTCCTGCTGTTTTTTAGCGCTGTAATGTTGAGTGCTTGGTATGGTGGTTTGAAGTCAGGGTTGTTAGCAACTTCTTTGTCTGCGTTACTGAGCAACTACTTCTTTCTCCCCCCAGTTTATGAGCTGAGTTTTGACTTATCTAATTCTGTACGAATTGGGTTGTTTGCATTACAAGGATTGCTCTTTAGTATCTTATGTGAGGCATTAAAGACTGCTAAAAGAGGATCTGATAGAAATCTGCAACAGCTGAGAGTTAGTGAAGAAAGATTTCGATTAGCGTTAAGTAGTTCAGATATCGTGGTTTTTCAGCAGGATCGTGATTTGCGATATCAGTGGATTCATAATCCTCAAGGACTAGACACTGCTGAGGAAATGTTAGGTAAGTCTGATGATGAATTATTTCCAGCCTCAGTAGCAGAGCAATTGCAGGTAATTAAACTAAAGGTAATAGAGACTGGTGTTGCAACCCGTGAAGAAGTTTGTCTGACAACTTCTGGAAAAGACTGTTTTTATGATTTGCTAGTTGAACCACTAAGGGATGCAGACAATAGCATTTTAGGTATTACCTGTGCAGGTGTGAATATTACAGAGCGCAAGCAGGCTGAGGAAAGACTCCGCTATATTGCCCAAATTAGTAGTTTACTCTCTACTTCGCTAGATTATGAACAAACCTTAGAACAGATCGCTAAAATCTCAGTTCCCCAATTAGCTGATTGGTGTAGCGTCGATATTTTAAATGAAGATGGTTCCATTCGTCGCCTACCCATTGCCCATGCAGACCCATCGAAAGCGGAGTTGGCGCGTAAACTTCAAGAGTATGTGACAGATTACAAGGGTGCAAGTGCAATTACTAGAGTACTGCAAACCGGGCAAAGCGAATTGATCTCAGAGGTATCTGATTCGCTATTAGTGGCGGCTACTCAGAATCAGGAACACTTAGAACTTGTTCGGCAATTGGGGATGAAGTCTGTAATGATTGTGCCGTTAATCGCAAAAGGGCGAGTACTCGGCACTATCAGCTTTGTCACCGCAGAATCAAACCGTCGCTACGATCGCACCGACCTAACTTTAGCAACAGATATTACCCATCGTGCTGCCTTAGCAGTAGAAAATGCCCAACTTTATCGAGACATCCAGCAAGCTTTAGTCCATTATGCCGAATCTCTATCTCTTTTAGATGCGTTGCTAGAAGCGGCTCCTGTTGCCGTATGCTTTTTGGATCGGGAACTGCAATATATCCGCATTAATCAAGTTTTCGCTGACATTAACGGTTTAACTATAGAAGAACATCTAGGACGCAAATTTAGGGAAGTTTTGCCAGCGATGGCGGCTGAGTTAGAGCCACAGTTACAGCGCGTGTTAGATACTGGAGAACCCCTGCTGAATATGGAAATCAGTGGTGAGACAAGAGGACAACTAGGACGTTACGGTTACTGGCTCGGCAACTATTACCCAGTTCATAACGCAATGGGTGAAACGGTAGGAATTGGCATTATTTTGGCAGATGTGACAGCAGCAAAGCAAACAGAAGTTGCTTTGCGAGAAAGTGAAGAAAGGTTTCGGGCAATGTTCAATCAAGCCGCTGTTGGTATTACTTTAGTAGGGTTGGATGGACGATTTCTGCAAATTAATCCTGCCCTATGCGAAATTACTGGGTATAGCCATGAAGAGTTAATTCAAATGAACTTTCAGGAAATTACCCACCCTGACGACTTAGAAGTTGATTTGGAAAATGCTCGGCGAGTTGTAGCAAAAGAAATTAGTGGTTATTCCTTAGAGAAGCGCTACATCCGCAAAGATGGTTCCATTGTGTGGGTAAATCTAACTTCATCAGCAGTTTGGGATGCTAATGGACAACCAATGTATGCATTAGGGATTATTGAAGATATTAGCCATCGCAGACGAGTTGAAGCCACACAAAACTTTTTAGTCGAAGCCAGCACCTTACTAGCTGCCTCATTAGATTATGAAATCACCTTGGAAAGTGTGGCAAATCTAGCAGTCCCAACTTTAGCCGATTTGTGCATTGTAGATGTCTTTGAGGAAGATTGGTCAAGTAAACAAATTGCGATCGCAATTGCCGATCCCACAAAACTGAATATTTTAGACGAAATCCGACGGCGTTATCGACCCAAAACCCAAGCCAAACAGCTTGTACGGCAGCTAAAGCTAGGAATATCTGTTTTTTATCCCGAATTATCTGACTCTAATCTTGTAGAGATGTCTGAAGACAACGAACATCTGCAATTGCTGCAAAGTCTGGGTATTCGTTCTCTAATGGTGATTCCAGTTCGTTCTCGCGGGCAATTATTTGGAGCAATCTCCTTTTTTACCGCCGAATCTGGTCGGTACTATCAACAAACAGACTTGGCTTTAGCAGAAGATATTGCGCGACGGGCAGCGACAGCCATCGACAACGCCAGACTTTACCAGGAAACTCAACGGTCTGTCAACCGCACAGTACTTTTACAAAAAATAACTGCTGCCTTCTCGGAAGCCTTAACTCCCCAACAGGTGGCTGATGTAGTGGTGAACCAAGGCATTGCCGCCTTGGAAGCTACTGGTGGTTCCGTTGTCTTACTTACTGAAGGAAATACTACCCTAAAAGTTGTGCAAGCAATTGGCTATCCGCAAACACTCATAAATACTTGGACAAGTTTTCCGCTAACAGCACCTAACCAAATAGCAGAAACAGTCAGAACTGGGCAGCCGATTTTTTTAGAAAATTTAGCAGCCATGATTGCTAGATATCCCGACTTAGCAGATGTTGTGACTGTGATAGCGAATAATGCCTGGGCTTCCATTCCCTTGATAGTAGAAGGTAAAGTAATTGGGGCTTTGGGATTAAGCTTTACTCCTCTTCAAATATTTAATCAAGAAGACCGGGGATTTATGTTGACACTGGGACAGCAGTGTGCGCAAGCCATCGCCCGCGCTCAACTTTACGAAGCTGAAAAGACTGCTAGGGCAGAAGCCGAGACAGCCAACCGCATTAAAGATGAATTTCTCGCTGTCCTTTCCCATGAACTCCGAACTCCCTTGAATCCGATTTTAGGGTGGGCAAAGTTACTCAGAACCCGCAAGTTCGACGAAGCTACTAGAATCCGAGCATTGGAAACCATCGAGCGGAATGCCAAGTTACAAACCCAATTGATTGGAGATTTACTTGATGTTTCGCGGATTTTGCAAGGTAAAGTCAGCTTAAATCTCCATGCAGTGGATTTGAAAATAGCGATCGCAGCTGCACTAGAAACGGTGCGTTTAGCAGCAGAAGCCAAATCAATTCAAATTCAAATCATCTTAAGTAATGATATCGGCAAAGTTCTCGGCGATGGCGATCGCTTGCAACAAGTGATGTGGAATCTCCTCTCCAATGCCGTTAAATTCACACCCGCAGAGGGACAAGTAGAAGTGCGTCTACAGCAAGTTGGTTTAGACGCTCAAATCCAGGTAATTGATACAGGTAAAGGAATCAACCCGGAATTTTTACCCTACGTCTTTGATTACTTCCGGCAAGCAGATGCTAAGACAACCAGAGTTTTTGGTGGATTGGGATTGGGACTGGCAATTGTACGTCATTTAGTAGAACTTCATGGTGGCACAGTCCAGGCAGAGAGTCTGGGAGAAGGACAAGGAGCTACCTTCACAGTCAAACTACCTTTGCTCAAAAATTCTGAGTTGCGAGTTAGCAGTAGTGAGGCTTCTCAAGCAGAACTCAGTACTGAGGAGACATTACTGGCTGGAGTACAAATCCTGCTTGTGGACGATCAAGCCGATGTGCGAGAATTTTTTAGCTTTGCACTGGAACAATATGGCGCGACAGTAACGGCAGTTGAATCAGCAGATGAAGCGCTGCAAACATTAGTGCAATCCCAGCCAGATATCCTCTTAAGCGATATTGGAATGCCCTTCATGGATGGCTATATGTTGCTACGCGAAGTGAGAAAATTACCGCCAGAGCAAGGCGGACAAATTCCTGCGATCGCTTTAACTGCTTATGCTGGAGAAATTAATTACAACCAAGCAATGGCAGCAGGATTTCAAAAACATCTACCTAAACCCGTCGATCCTGTGGATTTAGCCGCAGCGATCGTTAGTCTCATTGGCAACACTGCATCTTGAGAGTAAATAAACTCTTAAATTTCTCTTTTTTCCTTTACAAATTAAATATGTATTTTTTATTTTTCTTCAGAAATTTGCCGTTTGCAAATTGATGTTATACATTGGTGCTCAGGTTTTAATCAGAGATTTATTTACCAATGAAAACCCAACAGTTCAGTTCAACAACCCTACAAAATAGACCTACCAAGACCAAAAAACAGTCTTTTCCTGGTAGGAGTATTGGTACTCCTAAAGTACCATTTCATAAATGCCATAAAATAGTACAACAACATGAGTTACTTAGTGACTGGGAACACGCGAGTTAATTTAGTAACGTACTATAGCTAGCTACGATCTAGGCTGATGTACTACTCTCGGTATGCAATCAGTCATTAACTGATACAAATTCTCTATGAAGTTGCACTTAATAACGAGGTGATGATATAATTCCATCCACAAATAGAAGCGTAGTTTACCGCCGTAGGTCTTACCCTGAGCCTGTCGAAGGGCATCGCTTCTACTGAGATGGAACCCTTGAACCTGTTTTAACTTCCGTCTTAATTCATCTTTAGGCCCCTCGCTTTTTCACCATCAAATTTTCTTAGCACCTTGGTATCAAGAAATGGAAAAGTATTTAGTCACCAAAGAAGAGATTGAGTCTTATAAAGGACTAGAAAAAACACATTTTCTCAACTCCAATGCTCGCAGACTGAATAAGTCTTTAGGGGATTTGACAGGTTTAAAAAATATCGGTTTCCACATCATTGAAGTAGAGCCTGGACGTGAATCAACGGAGCTTCATCTGCACTATCACGAAGAAGAGTGCGTATACGTTCTTGAGGGAGAAGCTGAGGCAACAATTGGAGAAAGCGTTTATCCAGTTAAAGCAGGAGATTTTATTGGATATCGCGCTGGTGGTAAGCCGCACAACCTGAAAAACACGGGCAATTCTATATTCAAATGTATAGTAGTTGGTCAAAGGCTAGACTATGATATCGGTGATTATCCAAATTTGCAGAAGCGTATATATAGAAGCAAAGGTTTAAAGTGGAATCTGGTCGATATGGAAAATATAGCTGAACCAGTAGCAGGTAAGAAGGCATAACAGGTAGAATGCATTTCCTCATGATTTATTTGGCTCTATTGCCATGAGCCAACAATCTGAGTATTCTCCTTCATGCAGTTCATTTGCCGGCAATAGCTTTACTTTCACAAAACCACATTTTTCATAGCAGCGAATAGCACGATAATTATCAACGTGCGGATCTATGACATTGATAGCAACTAATATAAGTTATAAGAAATATCTATCTTCTGACATAAGTTGTGAAAAAAGGGAAATTTCATTTCTGCTTTCTAAGAATGAAATTCCCCTTATACCCTTATAAGACCCTTGAAATCAGATAGTTATCCACAGGTGAAATTTACTTAGTTTCCGCCAGATACAACAGATTTATTATGTATCGCAGTATCTTCGGGCTTTCTCTGCCATTTGCCATCATTGCCTGGTTCGTATTCATTTTTTACACTATTCCAAGCAATATCAAGCGCACCCTCTTCACTCAAAGCATCACTTTGAGCAGCATTAAATGCCGCAACGAAAATTTGTTGTGCGTGTTCAGGCAGTTGTCCTTTGATTTCTTCAGATAATTCATCTATTTTGTTATAAGGCATGAACTCACTTCGATTATCTCAACTTAAGTTCATCCTAAACAAGTGGTAATCTAATTTCCTCTTTCTCTAAGTAGAGAACCAAATAATCATACTTTTGGCTGAGTCAAACAATTTTTAAATCAGCGATGCAATAATATTAATACTCATAGCTAAAATTGTGGTATTGAAAAAGAAGGATAATATGCCATGTAACAGAGTCAAGCGTCTCATATCGGATGATGTTGTCTGCACATCTGAAACTTGACTGGTCATGCCGACTACAAATGAATAATATAAAAATTCCCAGTAGTCTGGATAGTCGTTATGAGGAAAATCTAAACCTCCGATGATTTCTTGACTATGATTACGATTAATATATTTGTAATAGCTGTGTGCATATTGCACTGCAAACATCGTATGCACTAGTAACCAGGAACCGACAATGGTCATAATTGAAAGTATGACATGTAGGGTAAGCAGAATTGTTGACAACCCTTTTTTATCAGTTAATAAAAACCCAATAGCTAAAACACTGGCACAAGCCGCAGCAATCACCAGCAGAAATATAGCCAAATGTCCTTCATATTCACTCTCAGCATAACGGCGAATTTTTTCTGGGTTAGCCTTGGTCATTTTCCACCAAGTTATAGCTAAGAAAAAGTCAATACCGGAGTTCCAAGCGCAGAGAATGCGAGTAGGTAAGTGCAGAGAATCCGGCAGGATTACTAAAACTAATACAGCGAGTCCGATAGCAACTATCAGTCGGGGTCGGGAGTCAAAATCTTTAAATAAATTAAGTTTCACAAATATTGCGATCGCAGAGTTTAACTAATTCGTAATTCATAATTTTCGGTGAAATATCACACCACATTTCACAATCGTCATTCCAGATTTTACTGTGGTCTGAATCCACATAAGTAGATGGACAAAAATATTTACAACCATTGTAAACTCAGTGAATCAATCCAATAATCTGCGAATGTCTCACTCGTAATCACATTGTGTAATTAATTTTGCCCAACTACTTACTTATCCCAGTCTTTAATCTCCAATCCTTAGTTCAATTACAAATTAATTGAACTTGGCTCTAATCGTCTCTATTCGTTGACGATTAACACCCAAATCGCTCTGACCTAAACGTGAAGCTGAACGCACATGGATAACATTAGCATTCCGGTCTAGATAAAATTCTACATCATCCACAAATCCCAGTAAAGCACTTTTAAATTCTGCATATAAATAATCTTGGCTTTCGGTAATGATTTTGGTTCTTGGTAAAGACTCAATAATCTGTTTAAGATTAGTAATTGCTTCTTCTGGAGTAGATGTAAAAGTCAGTGGTGCAATTTGGTGAGATGCATCTGGACTCTGACTAGAAACGCAGTTAGGGGAATTAGGGCAGGATGCTAATTTCCCGTTGCTAATACCTAAATTATTTGGTCGTTTGCCAGCAAAAACCATAATTATGTGTCCGGGTAAGTGAATAAATATACTCTCACATATTTGTTTGAATCACTGTAATACTTTGCTGCGTAGACGCAAAGCGGCTTGTCGTCAGACATCGCATCTTCTGGCAAATGAGAGATTAACTAAAACATCGGTAAGGGAGCAATGCGATTTTGTGAGCAGGGGAGGTAGGGGGAGCAGCTCCCCCTGCTCCCCCTACCTCCCCTGCTCTTTTCACGAGGATCTCACTTTTTCGCGTTGCTCCCCATCGGTAATGCGATCGCTCTTTATGACTCATCTTTGACTTTTTCATCAAAAAGCCTGTACTCATTGCTCAATAAAGCTTACAGGCTATATTACATCTATACGAGTCACTTCAGACTAGGCGATACTCAAATTAACGAAGATTTAGAAATTTTGGGCATAGAAAGTAGCTGAAACTTTTGATAAAAAAACTCAGTACACATCTATATCCCGGCGTTACGCATTTGCGGGATGATTTAGCAACGTCCAAAATTTTCCCCAGTTTCCCCTGCTTGCCTCAATTCATACCACTGTGCTGCAATGCTCTATTTCCAGATTTCCTGTTCCCTCCCTATACAAGTAAGTTCAGGAATCAAATCGGATTCCTATATGATCCGGTAAGTATCGTCTAAATGAAGAGAGATTTATGACGCAAACAATTTCAATTAACGACTCCGGGCGCTTGCAACTCACGCCGCTAGAAATCCCATCCCGTCTGCTGTTGGGGCCAGGGCCATCTAATGCCCACCCCACAGTACTCCAAGCGATGAATACTTCACCCGTTGGGCATCTTGACCCAGCTTTTCTCGCACTCATGGATGAAATTCAGTCGTTGCTACGCTACGTATGGCAAACAGAAAACTCACTTACCATTGCAGTCAGTGGTACAGGAACAGCTGCAATGGAAGCAACCATCGCCAATGCTGTAGAACCCGGTGATGTAGTTTTAATTGGTGTAGCTGGTTACTTTGGTAATCGCCTTGTGGATATGGCTGGACGTTATGGCGCTGATGTGCGAACCATTACCAAACCTTGGGGACAAGTTTTCAACTTGGATGAACTCCAAACTGCCTTAAAAACTCATCGTCCAGCTATCTTAGCTCTAGTTCATGCCGAAACTTCCACGGGCGCACGTCAACCGTTGGAAGGAGTCGCTGATTTATGTCGTGAATTTGGCACTTTGTTATTAGTGGATACGGTGACAAGTTTGGGCGGCGTCCCCTTATTTTTGGATGCTTGGGGAGTTGACCTAGCTTATAGTTGTAGCCAAAAAGGGTTAGGTTGCTCGCCTGGTGCTTCTCCCTTTACAATGAGTACGCGTGCCGTTGAGAAATTGCAACAGCGGCAAACGAAAGTTGCAAACTGGTATTTAGATATGTTGTTGCTAGGCAAGTATTGGGGCGCTGAACGCACCTATCACCACACAGCACCCATTAACTTATACTATGCATTGCGGGAAGCACTACGTTTGCTTGCAGAAGAGGGATTAGCAAATTCCTGGCAGCGGCATCAAAAGAACGTAGAATATCTCTGGGAAGGTTTAGAGAATTTAGGACTGAGTATGCACGTTGAGCAAGAGTATAGACTGCCAACACTTACCACTGTCCGCATTCCAGAAGGGGTAGATGGAAAAGCGATCGCTCGGCAGTTACTCAATGAACATAATATTGAAATTGGCGGTGGTCTTGGCGAACTCGCGGGTCTTGTTTGGCGCGTGGGATTGATGGGCTTTAATAGTCGAAAAGAAAGCGTTGACCAACTTTTAGCAGCACTACGGCAGGTTTTACCTAAGTAGTTTTGATATATGGTGCGTTAACAGTAGCTTAACGCACCTGATAAAAAGAGCATCGCGCTAACTTTACTGCGAGAAAAAACCAACAACCAGCAGAGGCAAGAGTATTAAGACAGATACAATCAAAACCAGGGTTGCCGGCTCAACTTTAATGTGGTTATTTTGTGGATCGCGCATTTGGAACTCTCTCGAACAATAAATATTAACCAAGCATAAAGGATGTTTACCTTTTTTTTCCAAGCCTAATGAGGTTTAGAAGTATAAACTTTTTAGCCCATCAGCTTATTTCTTCCAAGGCAATTTAGTCCCCATTTCAGTTAAAGCTGAGAAGATAAGATAAAGAATGAGTAACCCAGCAGCCGCAAAGAAAGCGAGTAAATCGTTATCCATAAATGCCCCACGCTAAAACTTCGCTAATCATAGCGGAATCATCTAATCTTTAGCATTTTTTTGAGTCTGCAATTTTTGATCTTCTGGGTGCAAACTGTACCAGCCATACCAGTGACGAACTGCTAGCCAAACGGCTGAAAGCAAACCCGCTAAACTAAGGGTTAGTCCGCTAAACGGTACTAATAATCCAAAAATTGGTAGCACTGCTCCAGCAATAGTGGCGACGATCGCAGCCAGGGAAGCACTGCGGCTAGCTCCCAATCCCCACGTTAAAATTAGTAAGATGACGGAAATTAAAGTCCAAGCCAACTGAGCATTGATAACGCGAGCTAGATAGGTCAAAGTCAACAGACAAGCAAAGAAAATACAACCAGCGATCGCAATATTTCTAAAACTCATTGGCAGTGACAAATATAACAACAATATCCACCACAAAAATATTGCCGGTGCTAGTAATAAAAGCCGGGGAATGATGCCAGTATGACGAATGGGGTCAGTGTTAGTAAACACTCCAAATGGATTTTTGACTGAAACATTATCGTCAAATTTCCAAGTAAATTGCGTACTGCGTCCATTAACTTTAATCTCATTCGGTACAACACCACTAGCAAAATCAGCCGGAGCAAAGTTGGCAATTGCTGTGAGGCGAAAATTAGAAAGCAACTGTCCTGCGGCGCTGTAAACCCAGCGAGGCCCGCCTTGAGCCTGATAGGTGACTCTAAAGGTGGTTTCTTCTCCTGGTTGCAGCTGGAAGGGAAAGCCATAATCTCCCGGATTGGTTTGTTGTAGCCTAGTACCGTTACGCTCTACTTTGTAGCCAGCAAGAAGTGTGTAGCCGTTAGGTGGCGATGCTTCAAAAAAGAAATTATTAATATCCTTGAGTTGGTTAACTACTTTATAATCAGCAGTGTATTCCACGCGATAAATTGAACTGCGACCTGGAACATCTACGCTTTGGTCTAGCTTAACTTGAATTTGCGAACCCCCCAGCGTTAAGAAGCGGTTGATTTCTCGCGTATCATTGACTTTGACTATTTTGCCATTGGCTTGCGTGGTATAGGAATATGGCTCCTGGGTAGTGTAACGAACTTGCGGGGCAGATTGTTCGAGCTTTTCACCTGCGACACTTTCAGCTACTTGAGCCACCTTTGTTTGTTCCCAGTAGTGATAACGATTGCTCAAAGTTGAACAGAGAAAAAATCCAGGTATTAACAAAACTAATACCAGAGTTAAATGCTGTAATCCCTGTAAAAGTTGGGAATAACGAACAGCCCATTCGCCAATGAATATAAATTGTTCCGGCTGGCTGCGACGGAGAGAAAAACTGATGAGTGCGATCGCAACTCCTAAAGCTACGATCAAAAATACCAATAACAGTGAAGCTTTGAGCGCCTGGGTTCCAAATTGAACAAGCTCAATTGGATGCGTCAAATCAGGTAATCCGGGAATACCTTGAGCAGAAGATGACATTGGTTAATTTTTGCAGAAGTTGGAGAACCAGACTGATAAAATCTCTTAAAAGTTTCTGGAAAGAGGTATAAATTATTCTCCAATTCAACTTTGTATTTTCAGAATTTCCTGTAATTTATTCTCATAAAAAAATTCCTTTTCTCCCATAGCTGGAACTAAATCAGTTAACCAGGTTGCTTTCTCGTCATAACGTGCAAAAAAAGGACGTTTACACCAATCGGGATCGCGTCCTTGCAAAAAAGAAAGTACAAATACTTTCTCGCCATAAATCTCAGTTATGCCATCCACTGCAACTTTACCCGGTAATGCTGACATAACTGGGCCGCGAGCAGTACGAGCTAATCCAGATACTTTTTGTATTGCTGTTTGATAAATTTCCCAAGCTCGAATAATTGGCAATTCAAAATAATGTTTTGCTCCAGTATCTCGTTCCATAAACATATAGTTTTGAAAAAGTCCTGATTCACGAGTAGCAAATTTCATTCCGTCCATTTTCACAACCTGGGGCCAACGGAAGCAAAATGTGCAATATGCGTGACAAGTTTGATCTGCTGTCGGAAAAATTAAGACTGTTTCGGGATATTTATTAGGACTTACGCACTGTACAAAATAACTATCTTGTGTATTAACGTAAATACGTTGTTCTAGGCTTTTGGAGGTTGCTTTTGATTGCTGGCGATCGCCAAAATATGATTGAAAAACCTAGATAGAAGCCTTGAAAACTCTACCTGTCATTTTTGCTTTTATGTCAATGCGTAAGTCCTATTTATGTTGAATTCCTGGTAATTGTTTTCCATCTAAAGTGGGAATATTATGTGCCTGTCCGGCTGGATGGGGATTGAGTTGCGATCTTAAGTTAAGCATTTCTTTATTCTCTCAATGCCCTCTGTGCTTCTGTAGTAGCCTACGGCAAGCCGCTCCGCGTCTACGTTAAAAAAATTAACTTTGGCAAAGGGTTTTAGGCTTAACTGAACCGTATTCTTTTGAGAAGCACTAACCCTGGTTTATTACTAGAGGTTTTAAGGTGTGGAACCACCAGAACCACCACCTCTAAAATAATTAAAGATAGAAACTATACATTGTTTCAAACGATTGAAATTACTTGCAGTGATAATGATAGCTAGAAATAGAGGAATAACCATTTCAAAAAACCATTTACTGTTTTGACTTACAAAAACTTGAAGATTAGTTATCACATTTACAGATTTTTTAATCGTTTTTAATCGGTGATTTTCTTGGCTCCCATCTGGCAATTTGATCCGTGCATATATTATTATATATAACTCTTTTTTACCGATTCCCTTAGGGATAATATTCCATTCCCATTGTGCTATACCTGAGTTATCTATAATCTGATTTTGCTCAGCTACAGGTTGAATTTCAAAATTATTCCCGACCAAATCGATTTTCATTAAAGTATGAACTTTTAAACTTTGAACTTCTACTTCAGAACTAAAGTCTCTTGCAATATCAGCAGATATACCTTTAGCTATATTTACTTTTACAGAATAAGATTCTTGTAAAATCATAGTAGAAGGGATGTTATGAGCAACTTGACCTTCTGGCAAATTATCAACAAAATTGCGTAAGTCAAAAGCTACTTTATTAGCAGCTTTTACAGGTTGAATAATTGAAATATCAGCAGGTGAAATATTAGGATATGCAGGGTTGAATGATGAAAGAAATACAGCAACAACAACACCTAAAATCGAAAGCGAAATAAATTGAAGTTTATTCATAAAAGACTCTTTGATTTTCATAACAACAATATCTCCAGAAATTATTGGACTTTGGACAATAAGAAACTACTACAATTTTTAAAAATTGCAATTCAAGAGCATGATTTTTAATTAACTAATTAATTTTCAATAGCACCCAATTCTTTAAGTGTATTTTTTTGTTCTTCCCCTAAACCAAAAACACCTTTGATATTCATTCCCTCATAAGGTCTTTTTGGCATGAGGGTTTTGATACACTCTCCAGTTGTGACATTCCATTGCTTAATAGTTCCATCCTGGGAACCGCTAAACAAAGTTCCATCTGGACTGAAGGTAACAGAAAGAACCCAGTTATTATGTCCTTGTAAAATCTTCAGACGTTGACCTGTGTCAACATCCCAAATTTCTACAGTATGATTAACACAAGCACAGCCAAGAATCTTACCATCAGGACTAAAAGCAACAGAACGTATCCAATCGTTATTGACTAAAGTTTTGCAACATTCGCCAGTCTGAACATCCCACAAATGTACTGTTTTGTCATTACCGCCACTAGCTAATAACCTTCCAAATTGCCCTTGTGAAGGGAGAATCGGGCTAAAAGCAACAGACCAGATTCGCATAGTATGCGCTTCTAAAATCCGAATACATTCCCCTGTATGAACATTCCATAGCCGCAGTGTTTGATCGTCACTTCCACTGGCGAGAATTTCACCATCAGGGCTAAAACTGACAGATTGCACCCAATTTGTATGCCCCTCTAATGTTTCAAAGCATTGGCCAGTCCGAATGTTCCAGAGTTTGATGTTGCAGTCAATACTGCTACTAGCCAGAATTTGACCATCATGACTAAAAGCAATAGAGCGGATGCGATCGCTATTTTCCAAAACTTTCACGCACTGTCCACTCAGAGTATCCCAAAAGCGGATGGTTTGGTCATCACCACCACTAGCTAATAGTCCCCCAGCTAACGGACTAAAAGCAACAGACCAAAGGCGGCCAGCGTGTCCTTCTAAAGTACTAATACATTCCTCAGTCTGAACATCCCACAGCCTAACGGTTTTATCATCATTGCTACTAGCAATTATCTTCCCATCTGGACTCAAGGCTAAATCGTGTACCCAATTGGTGTATCCCTGCAATATTTGGATACATTGATGAGTCTCAATGTCCCAGAACCGAACGGTTTTGTCATAGCCACCACTCGCAAGTGTTTTCCCATCAGGACTAAATGCAACAGACAGAATAGAATTAGTGTGTCCTTCTAAAGTTTTTAATAATTTCCCCGTTTTAATATCCCAGAGTTTCACAGTTTTGTCATCGCTACTACTGGCAATTATTTCTCCTCCTTGTGAAGAGGGGATGGGACTCAAGGCTATAGAATGGATCAGATTGGTGTGTCCTTCTAAAGTTTTTAATAACTTTCCTGTTTGAACATCCCAGAGTTTTAAGGTTTTGTCGTCGCTACAACTGACAAGTATTTCTCCATCAGAACTAAAAACTACAGACTGGACTAATTTAGTATGTCCTTCAAGAGTTTTCAAACATTTACCTGTTTTTATATCCCACAATTTTACAGTTTGGTCAGCACTACCACTGGCGAGTATTTTTCCATCAGGACTAAAGGCAACAGAACGAACAAAGTTACTGTGTCCCTTGAAAATTTTCCAACATTTTTGGGTATCCAGATCCCAGAGTATAATAGTTTTATCGCTACTAGCACTGGCGACAATTTTGCCATCAGGACTGAAGACAACAGACCTGACCCAGTTAGTATGTTCTTCAAAAGTCATGAGGAGTTTTTGGCTAGCAACATCCCAAAGTTTTACAGTATGGTCATCACTACAACTAACTAAAGTTTTACCATCGGGGCTAAAGGCAACAGTTCTTACCCAATTATCATGTGCTTTCCAATGAAATAGTTTCTCACCATAAGTAGCTTGCCAAAAACTAATTCGACCATCAGCATCACCTGTAGCAACAATTTCTCCATTTACAGGGTTAAATGCCACTGATAAAATACTATCAAATATTCCTGTAAATACAGACTTAGATAAGTCAGAATTAGCGAAATCGACATTATGTAATTTCACACTTATTAGGTATGCTTGCCATATTTTTAAATTGGAAAAGTCACATCCATTTAAATCAATTTCCAGATGGCAAAGGAGGTTAATAATATTTCCGCCAGCATACCCTGATGTCAAAGGAGTGTTTACTTGCAGCAATTCTATAATTTTTAATAGATGTTCTTTAATCCGATCTTTATTACCAAATTTATTAATTAGCTTTTCAACAACTGGTTCCAAAATTAAACGAATTTGGGCATTTCTAACCTTTCCTTCGGTTCGCGCTTTGAGTAAGGCATGGCTCTTTAATAAGAAAATATTTTCTAGATTAATCTCGGAAATAATTTCTTCACAAACCTGGTCAACAAATCGGCTAATTATATATTCCATCACTACAGCTTGGAGCATGAATTTCGCCAAACCCTTCTCGTTAAAAATTAGCGATCGCCGTCGCAATGATTCTAAAGCTTCAATCAATTGTGGTTGTGATGTCGTTGAAATAATATCTGCTTGTAATTCTACAAATGAAGTAGGTTTGCAATTAATTCCTAACCAGTATAGGATTTCTTTTTCTAAACTTGATAACCTATTAAACTGCTGTTCTAATAGATTACGGATATCTCCAAACAGCACGGAAATATCACAACTAATGAACTCTGATATATTGCTACCAAAAACTTCTTGAATCGTATTACAAACGATTTTTAAAGCTAAAGGATTACCTGCATATTGATTAATTAACTTATTCCAGTCTTTCTCGGAAGCCAAAAAATCACCTTTGCCGACAAATATGTTTTTTGCAGCGATGTTTTCTAACCCACTTAGCTGCAAGGATTTAACTTTAAGATTGTTTCCTTCTAAGGTGATAATTTCTTTGGGACTTTCACGACTGGTTAAGACTAAACAGCTTTGATGAGGTACTTCCCCAACTTGCCGGAAAAATTCTCCATATTCTTCATATCCTTCTCGATATTGACCAACATAATCACCTCCAAGTAGGACTGACTCGACATTATCTAGTACCAATAAACAGCGATGTTTCCGCAAATAGGCAATCAATTGCGAAATTCCTACTTCTTTAGGCTCATTCTTTTTAGAGAAAAACTCAATCAGGTCTGCAAAAATCTCCTTAACGGAGGGTGCATGACGTAGCGATCGCCAGATAACATATTCAAACTGTTCCTGAATTTTCTGTGCCAGTTTGATAGATAGCGCTGTTTTGCCAATTCCCCCCATCCCAAATATTCCCACCAGTCGGGAACGATCTTTATTTACCCATTGCTCTAAAACCTCTAACTCCGACTCACGCCCAAAGAAAACGGGGACATCAGGCGCTTCACCAAAATCATAACAGGATGAGGTATTAACTACTGTTGATAACTGATATCTTTCCTGGAAGATACTCCTGATTACTTCTAATTTCCCAGGAGTACTCCCAGCAATGTCAAATTTTTGGTAAATCGAACCAAGCCGCTTTCGCACTGCTGCGGCACTAATTTTGAGAGTGGTGGCAATAGATTCTGCCGTTTGGCCAGCTAAAGCTAGAAGTAAGGCACTTACCTCAGCCTCAGATACATTGTGTTCGGCTGTAACCGCTCTCAAGAAACTTTCAGGAATTTCCGTCATGAAATAAATTTCTCCAGCCAAAACTATTTATCGATATGTGAGGTAGATGTGAGATATATTTTTACTGCTTTATACCCAAATCTTCTCTTTTTATTCTTACTCCCCAACACTAGTAGGGAAAGGGTTGGGGGTTAGGTCTGTATTGGACTCAACCACAAACCCGATAAATTTATCGAGTTTCCCAGTCTCCAGTCTCGCGCGTTGGCGTAGCCCGTCGTGGACATCGCCTAGCATCTTGCAGAAAAGTGCATTGACAAGACACTACTAAAATATACTCTAAATTATCAAGTTGTCAATTTCTACCTATCAACTTGTTGACAAGATTAATAAAGTAAATGTAGAATCGATAACAAATTAGGTGTGAATCGCGAGGATAGCTGAAGTAACTAGCACTGAGGTACCCCACACTATGCCAACACCTGACGTTTCAAATTCTGCTCAGGAATTATTTGACTTACTTGAGAAAGACATTCTTGCTTGTCACACTTGCAAGGATGGAATGATTGAAGTGAGTATCCGCAAGATCGGAACCGATGAGTTTGAAGTGCGTGTCATCTCTTTTCGAGGTTCTTTTCGTTGCGTTCATGCGGATCTAAATAGGTATTTAGAGGAGTTACCGACAGATAGGCAAAGTCAAGTATCTATCTATCGCGATCGCTTTCGAGTGGGATTGAGGGGATTGTTAAAGAATGGGTTTGGACTACTCAGCCTAGACTTTTCTAAATGCAAGAGGGGAAATACCGCGCCGATATTCGGCTGGATGGTATCTGAATTGTTGGATATTGACTAAGTTTGGTTGTTTTTTTGTTGATTATTCTAAGTAATTACCAAAAGCCACTGATTTCACCTCAAGCTTCAGAGAAACAGTAGAAAATTGTTTTCGTTATTGAGGTTAACAAGTGAATAGTTTTCCAGCCCAAGAGAGTCTAGAAAAAGACTACAGCAGGGTTGATATGGTGCTAAACAGTGCCACATCAACCCTGTTGTTTTTTATTAATCTATCAGGAGGAAAATATGGATACGAATCGTCACAGCTTTTTATTTCGTTTGACTTCCCGGTTTATTAAATATTTTGCGTTGGGATTATTTGGTCTAGCGATCGCTTACCTTCTGTCAGCTATTTTTGGAAGTTCACATATTGCGATGAGTCTACTACCCTTTGTTTTATATTGGGTTATTTTCCGGTGTGGGCTGATTCTTCTTTGCTTAATATTGACGACAGTAATCTTTGAATCTGTTCGTTAACATCTCACAACTAATATTCGACTTTCACATCTCACATCATTCTCAACTAATATCCTCGCTCACTCTAAATGAACAATATTGCTATCAGTGTGAAAGTCTGAATTCCTTTGCAAAGCTTTTTAGAGCCGTAAAAATTTCGTCTCTAATTATACCTAGCAGTATTGAGAATCTGCTAGAAGATTTTACCAAGCTAATACATGAATTTTGTGCAACCAATAAATTATAAATGGGAGACGAAAGTAAGGATGACAAAAAAATACAACAATTTTTCTGGACAAGAACAATTTCATCCTATATTAGTGATTTTAGTAGCAGGTTCACTTTCCTTGGCAATTGTTGATCAGAGTAATCGCCCTGCATACTTTGATATTGTAAAAATTGCAGTTGTTTATTTTTTTGGCACAACTAAGTCCCAAGAAAATATTAATAAGTCTAAAAATTTAGATGATTCAGAAATCCCAGACAGCTTAGATAGTGCAAAATGTAATGATAGTCAAGACAAGCCTAAATGAATATCGGAACTAGTTAACAAAACTTAAAATAGAAGCAAAATCAAAACCCGGTCTTCATGACCGGGTTTTTGAGGGAAAACAATGGGGATATATTCCCCGAAGGTTAGTTATAGAGGTTCAGTATAATATCGATGCTCTGATATTTACTACCACGCCATTGTTACCCATTCCGGAAAATTAGCTAAGAATTTTTGACTAGTCTTCTTTGATCTCCCAAAATACAGCAACCTACTGGTAGCATCAGCGTGTAGGATTGATAAATATTAATTTTCCGGCTTTTGCTGATGAACAATGGATTTGGTAGCTGGCAAGAATGGCTAACAGTATTCACCTATCTAGGTTTTACCGTCTTCATTATCTGGCGCGTGTTTACCGCCGAGAAGAATTAAAAAAGCTGCATATCATCTCACCAGGGCCTTTTTGCTCAAAGGGCAAAACAGTCCCAGCTTGTTGAACTTTGACTCGTTCGCGACAATTGTAAACTTCTGTAGGTCTTTTTATGCCATCTACGCTAACAATTGCCCTGTATTCCCAATAATTTTTGGCACTTCGGCTGATACTGAGAATGCAAATCTGGTGGCGTAGACCGTTGTAGACAACGTAATTGCGGCATACAGATGCAAAAGCCGGATGTACCACGCAGAAAGGTAGTATTAATAGCAACATAAATATTATGTATTTAATCCTGCTCATAAAAAATTGTTTAACATTATTTGGAAATATTATTAAATTTTTCAACCCTTTGAGTTGATTCAATTACTTTTCCTAGTTTGACGGACGAGAGATTGCTACTCCACATGCACACAAAGCATGAGAGCAGCAGCAAAAAAGCTCACAATGCTTTATGTGCTATTTTCCGCTAAAGTTTACTAAGCTCAATTGAACCATGCCCAAACACCTCCTCTACTTTGAGGGTAAACATCTAGTACAACACGGCTTACATAAACCACCTATTCCAAATCAATGAAACGCTTACACTGTATTCATTTTAAATTTTGAATTTTAAATTTTAAATTTTAAATTCCGCCTTGCGGTACTAGTGCGTCTGTTCATGTACCATACCCTAATACCAATTCGTAATATCCTGCGGCAAGCTGCACTTAGTGCGTCTATTTAATTGAGAAAGTCAGATTACATCTAGCTGGGTTCCCACTATTTGTATCTGTAGTCTTATTTTAGAAAATTGATATAACAACAAATGTGCAAAAAAAGTCAGTCGTAAGGACGATAAAATTGCAACCAAAAACAAAATTTGAGCAATCTGGGATTACACGCTGTTTTGCAGCAATACTGCTCTTTGGTCAAGTGTGGCTACATTTACTCCAAGGGAAAACCTACTATCGCAAGATTTTACAACATCTTGTTACCGCTGGGCCAGGTTCTATCTCTCCAGTTCTCCTTGTCAGCGGTTTTGCAGGAATGATTTTTACTATTCAAACGGCGAGGGAATTAGCGCGATTTGGTGCTGTTGATGCAGTGGGAGGTGCTTTTGCCTTAGCTTTTTGTAGAGAATTAGCTCCAATTTTGACCGCTAGTATTATGGCGGGACAAGTAGGTTCTGCTTTTGCAGCAGAAATAGGTGCAATGCGAGTTACCGAGCAAATTGATGCACTTTATATGCTCAAAACCGATCCAATTGATTATTTAGTACTTCCTAGAGTAATTGCTTGTTGTTTGATGGTGCCTTTGATGACGATTTTGGCTTTAGTTACAGGCATCATTGGCGGAGTTTTTGCCGCATCAAAGTTCTACCAAATTATTCCCGAAACATTTTTAGAATCAGTCAGAAATTTTTTAGAACCGTCAGATTTGTTTATTATTTTGCTAAAAGGGTTTATTTTTGGAGTGCTGGTTGCTGTCATTGGCTGTAGTTGGGGTTTAACTACTAGAGGGGGAGCAAAGGAAGTAGGAGAATCGGCAACAAAAGCAGTTGTTACTAGTTGGGTATCAATTTTTATTATGGATTTTTTCCTATCTCTACTGCTGTTTGAACAGCCTGCATTTTGAACCCAAGTAAGTATTGAACAAAATTCCCGACTTTTTAATAAGTTGGGAATTTGAGCTACAAAGAAAGTTGTGGGTAAATAATACTGCTTCTAAAGCATTGGCACAAACCAACCCAGTCATGGCTTGCTTTTTCGGATATACTTCATCACGTTAACGGAATTTGGGAATATATGAACTTGTAGATTAGCGCACCCAAAGCTAAACCTCCCAATGAAAAGATAGAGGTAGTCGAAAAAGCTAACCCTTCCCTAAGACCTGCTCTTTGAAAGTCTATCCTGACTAATATAGTCGCTGAAATGATGAGTAAAGTATCAAGAAATACCCGAAACCAGGCAATCATAATAAAGAATAAGAAAGCTGCTAAGACGGCAACGCCGAAAGCCCTAGTATTTGATTGAAGAAAAAGACTGTAGTAATATGTCATCTTCGGCCAAGGAGCGGTCAACGTTATGATTAAAAGCAAGATAGCAATTACAGTTGCCACCCACACAAATATAGGAGCACGTGTTTCTGATATTACCCAGCCCAAAGTACTGTAACTCAGCAGTACTAGTGCCAAGGATACCCAAGGAACTCTTTTCAAAATTGACATGGGTTTATATTTCTAGTACAGCATTAAGGTTTTATCACATAAATAAGTGTAGTAACTCAAGACTTTATTTTGCTTGAGGACTTGCTCAGTTTATGATGATTGTCCTTCCTTAAGGATATCCCAGTATCAAAGGAGTTTTTTCCGATACGGGTATCAGTGAGACAAGAAACCAGAAGTTCTTACAGATAAAATTATGTAGATTTTGAATATATGGCTTAAACTAATAAGTTTAGCATCATATTTTATAGCTTCAATCAATAGACTTTTATGCTGTTCACAAGAAAGCCAAACAAGTTTGTCGAGAATTGCGGTACAAAGTAGTTAAAGATTTGTAAACTGTTAGCAGCCGAGTAGCCGCGTGTCACATCTTGTTAAGGAATTATCATGAAACAACTTATTATTGCTGAACGCGTATGCCTCATTGGTCATATCGCGTCAAAAGCCTTTGGACTGGTAGGGATGCTACTGGTAGTACCTAATGCTGAAATAATTTTCAACTTATCGCAGGTAGGAGAAACTGCCGTACAGTTAAGTATGGCTGGCGGCGGTGTAGTTGATATCATCTTAGGGACAGTAGCTGTCTCTATTTATGCCTACCGGACGTTGGGATTAGGAACTTGGCTAGCATTTATGCTACCAGCGATGTTTATCTCTTTGGGGAGTGAACTACTGGGAACTAGTACAGGGTTTCCATTTGGTGATTATAGCTACTTGAGTGGCTTGGGTTATAAGATTGGCGGGCTAGTTCCTTTCACAATTCCTTTATCTTGGTTTTATGTTGGGCTGTCGTCTTACTTAATTGCGAGAACTGGTTTGAAAGTGGCTCAAAAACCCAGTTGGGGTCGCCATATTGCTGCAATAGCCGTTGGTGCTTTGCTCTTCACCTGCTGGGACTTTGCTCTTGAACCGGCTATGAGTCAAACTTCTCTGCCCTTCTGGTATTGGGAACAACCAGGAGCTTTCTTTGGAACACCTTACCAGAACTATATAGGTTGGTTTGGTACTAGCGCCCTGTTTATGAGTGTGGCAGGATTATTGTGGAGAAATACCTCGATTAAATTAGAGCGATCGCAACTCAATCTGCCCTTAGTCGTTTATTTAACTAACTTTGTATTCGCTGCTGGACTCAGCTTGGCCGCTGGGTTTTTTATTCCTGTGTTACTTGGCTTATTGCTAGGTGTGATTCCGGCTGCGGTGCTGTGGTCAAGGAGTTCAACCACACTGGCTCAAGTTACTGTTGAACCAGTAACCAAAGAAGTATCAGTAGCAAAGGTTGAAGTTGCCTTGAAATAAGTCCTAAAAGTTAGGGACTGGGGATTGGGGACTGGGGACTGGGGACTGGGGAAACAAGGAGAATAACCCATACCCCATACCCAATACCCAATGCCCAATGCCCCATACCCAATGCCCAATTCCCAATGACAAATGACAACGCTTTGATAGTAGAAAGCGCTATCTCCCTTTTCTTGCTACTTATCCAAGTACCAGCAACGGCGATTCTGTTTTCGCGCCTGTTAAAGGGGCCAAGACGCCATCCTCCAATAGAACCCCAACAGCCGACACCTGAGCTTTTGGGTAGGGTTAGCATCGTTGTTCCCACACTGAACGAAGCGCTTCGCATTAGCCCTCTGTTGGCTGGTTTAAGTCAGCAAAGCTATGAAGTTCGGGAAATTATGGTTGTAGACAGTAAGTCCAGTGATGGTACTCCCGACTTGGTAAAAGCCTTACAGCAGAAAGACCCGCGTTTTCGCCTGATGACAGATGATCCCTTACCCTCTGGTTGGGTGGGGCGTCCTTGGGCGTTGCATAACGGTTTTCTATATAGCTCCGAGGCTAGTCAGTGGTTTCTGGGGCTGGATGCTGATATCCAACCCCATCCTGGTTTAGTTGCTGGTTTGGTGAAGACGGCCGAAGCACAAGGCTATGATCTGGTTTCCCTTTCACCCCAGTTCGTCCTCAAATATCCTGGGGAGTGCTGGCTACAACCTGCTTTGTTGATGACTTTGCTTTACCGATTTGACCCAGCGGGGATCAATACAGAGCAACCAGAACGGGTAATGGCAAATGGGCAGTGTTTTTTGTGTCGTCGCTCCGTTTTAGCTGCTGTAGGTGGTTATAGCAGTGCGAGTGGTTCTTTTTGTGATGATGTCACCTTGGCACGCAATATTGCTATCCAAGGGTATAAGGTGGGCTTTTTAGATGGCGCAAAAGTCTTGAAGGTACGCATGTATGAAGGGGCGATGGAGACGTGGAAAGAATGGGGGCGGAGTCTCGATCTCAAAGATGCAACTTCTCGTTCTCAGTTGTGGGGAGATTTATGGCTACTCACATCTGTTCAGGGTCTACCGCTTTTAATTGTCCTCACTTACTTGTTGATTTCTCCCCCACTCTCCTACTTGCTACAGACGCGATTAATCGCGTCTCTACCCACTCCCCTACTCCTGCTGCTGGGACTGAATTTATTCCTGTTGGTAATTCGCTTTGCTATGCTAATAGCGATCGCACCTTCTTACGATCGCACAAGCGCTAAAGGCGGCTGGTTGTTCTGGCTTTCCCCTTTGGCTGATCCCTTAGCTGTGCTACGAATCTTCTTATCTGCGTTCCGCACCCCGCGCGAGTGGCGAGGACGCAAGTATATATAGTAGAGGATTGGGCATTGGGCATTGGGCATTGGGCATTGGGCATTGGTTATTAATTCTTCTCCCCCTGCCTCCCCTGCCTCCCCTGCTCCCTAATCCTCTTCACCTCCTATTTGATCCCCGCGTTCCAATTCCCAAAGAATTTGATTTCCTTCACGGCGTACCCGTGACACTATCCAGTTTCGCCAGCGCCATTGATCTCCACGACTGGTGACAGCGCTGGCGTGGACATCCATCAAGTCTGCTAACTCAGAACTGGTGATTAAGTAGCCTTTTTCGGAAATTTCGTCAGCTATACGCAGAGTTTCGACCAAGCTGCGGAGTTGCGAAACCCTCATTTCTGATGGTTTTTCATCGGTTGCGGCCGCAGTTGGCCCGGTTGATGGTTCCATAACGGTTATTTCTGGTGCAGAAGTACTGATTTCTTGCGGACTTTGGTTAGTTATTCTAGAGTTTTTTTCATAATCAGCTACTTTTGCTACATTTAGTTCATTTTTGGAAGGTAAAGATTTATAAAAATCTGTGGAAGATAATTGTTGTAGGGAAGGGGTTTTGCCACTAGCATAAGTGCGAGCGATCGCATCACAGCGTTCGTTACCTATGTTACCAGAATGTCCCCGGACGTGTTGCCATTTTACTTGTTGGGTATTGAGTTCATCTAGGATTTCTAAAAGGTCTTGGTTTTGGACGGGTTTACCATCTGACTTTTTCCAGCCTTTATTTTTCCAACCTTTCACCCATTTGGTAACGCAGTTAATCAGGTATTCACTATCGGTATGAAGGGTGATGGGTTGGGCTTGTTGAGATGTTTGCAGAAATTGCAGGGCGGCGATCGCAGCTTGCATCTCCATTTTATTATTAGTGGTATGAGGAGATGCATCGCCCATTTCGTGGATTGAGCCGTCACTGAAGTAGACGACAACACCCCAACCGCCAGGGCCAGGATTACCAGTGCAAGCACCATCGGTGTATATGCTTTGAATTGTGGGTTGGGTGGACATGCTTAGAGTATCGAACCGCGAAGGCAAGAGTTATTAGCGGCAAATTTTTTAACAATATCCAGGTTATTATACTGATAAATTTTTATTTTAGTTCTGAAATCGCTTTGATGCTGCCTCTTACTCACTCTTACTGATTACTCCGAACGATAAGCAACGCGGAGACTTTGGATTAAAATCACCAGAGATGCGATCGCCATTAACCCACCCCAAAACCAGTAAGGTAAAAGCAAATATCGCTGCATTTGCGCTGTATCAGATGCACCAAGGGGGCCAGCAGAACTACTAAATAGATAATCAAGTTGATGGTACGTACTTACACAAGCTTGTACACCCAAAAATTGAATGACAAACCCTTGCGCCCAGCGAGGTGCTTTCAGGGAAATACCTAAGATTATTAAACCCAGTAAGGGAATTGCCACCAATCCAAACCAGGAACGCACCCAAATTAATGTGGACAACAGCAAAAAACCTCCTAAAATTTTCAAACAGAGGGTTGCTGCTGTAAAACTGCGGGAAGCCAGAATTAAAGCTGCACCGGCAAGAGGTGGCCCCATTGGCCCAGCTGCGGCGATTATTGCCGGGCCAATTGGCCCCAATGACGACCGGATGCCATAAGTTGCGACACCGGAACCATTGCTAAAAATCTGCAACTTCTGAAACTGTCCCCCTAATACCAGTGCCATTAAGCCATGACCCATTTCATGAAACCAAGTTGCCAGAATTGTAAATGGGTATAAGATATAATCCCCTCCTGGTACTTGCCACAATAAAGCAGTTGCGATCGCTGCTGCAACTAGCCAGGTAAGCCCCATACGTTCAACAACTGGCGGGGCTTCTTTGGTGAGCAAGGTTTCAAAATTTTTACTTGATTCCCTCATAGGTCACTCAATTTTGGATTTTGGATTTTAGATTTTAGATTTTAGATTTTCTGAAAAATTCAAAATCTAAAATTGGCAGTGTATTTCCATCCATCCTAGTGTAATTATTCAGGTAATGGAGTTGCTAGACAATGCAACAATTCGCACATCAAAGCGACGGATAACTATGGCGCTATCAAGAACGACATAGTTATCCGTCGCTTGTCTGATGCAGTTCATTTGTTTCTCCTCCAAAATGGATGCCGGAGGATGGGCAGAAAAAACTTAGACTGATGTCACAATTTAGCAAGAATCAGTTAAGCAAGTTGAAAGAGGAATGTCATCAAGTCTCCTTTACCCAAGCTAATGCGATCGCCTGGTCGCAAGCGATGACGGTTCCCTGGTAAAAGTGGCAAATTATTAACGTAAGTGCCATTAGAACTTCCCACATCCTCTACATAATGGGCATCTCCCTCGACGCGAATATCTGCATGAATCCGCGAGACAATTTCGGAATTGGGAAATCCTGAAACATCTATATCAGGAGGAATCCGGTCATTGGGCTTGCCGATATGAATCACAGAGAAATTTTGCGGCAATTCAATTAAGCGATCGCTTTGAATGTGGAGTAACCGGGCTGTAACCTGCTGCAATTGCGTTCTGGCAACAGTTGCAGTTGGTGCTGGTGCTGGCTCTTCTACTTCGGCTTCAGAGGCTGGTGCTGGTTCCACAGGAGGTGGAGTCGGAATACTACTTTGTCCAGACACTACGGGTTGAGCTACAACGGTTGACACAGATTCTGGAGGGCTGCTTTCTGCAACAGGCATCTGTGGCGTAGGTTCTGGGGGAACTGCCATCTCTGTTGGTGGTAAAGATGATTCGGGAGGATGGGAGTTAGTAGAACCGCTCATTCCCAAAGCATCTGGTTGTAAAAGTTCTAACAATGGATCGGGTGGAACTAACGCTGGCACTTCCACGGGAATATCGGGAGTGACTGTTGTAGCTACTGCGGGATGAACGTGTGGAACTCCTGCGGAGTGAAGGTTGTAGCCACACTGACCGCAGAATGCAGCATCTGCCTGCACAGTTGCCCCACAACTGGGACAATTAGTAGTCGCAGGTAATGGTGTATAGCAAGCTTCACACTGGACAGCGCCATCAGGATTGGGATGATTGCAATTAGGGCAGACGATCATCGATATTTAGCCTTTGTTCAAGATCATCATAAATATAGTTAGGACTGGCAAGCAGAGGGCGGCCCTAGCTTTAGATTCTAGCAATTACTGCTAATGGAACAATGAAGACACTCTTATGCGGGGAAAAGGATGAGGGAGCAGGGGAGGCAGGGGGAGCAGGGGAAGCAGGGGAAGCAGGGGAAGCAGGGGAAGAAAAACTATTGATTATTGCTCACTCCCCAATCCCCAATTCCCCATTATTTAATGTTGAAGTTCCAAACCTGCTGCCGCATCCAGCAGCCACCAAAGTTCTCCTTGGGGCTGAATTAAGCGGGATGGGTAAGTAAAGTCATCGGCTACAGGTGCAAAGACTTGCGCTAAAGCTGGTCGTTTATTCGCACCAGCAACCAGAAAAATCACGCTACGAGCAGAGTTGATGAAGGGGTATGTGAAACTTATCCTGGGGTTTCCGTCTTTATTACCCACAGTT
This sequence comes from Nostoc sp. 'Peltigera membranacea cyanobiont' 210A, assembly GCF_002246015.1. Taxonomy (GTDB): domain Bacteria; phylum Cyanobacteriota; class Cyanobacteriia; order Cyanobacteriales; family Nostocaceae; genus Nostoc. Next base: position 433,104 of record NZ_NOLJ01000002.1, on the reverse strand, counting down.
ACAAGGCGATCGCGTACTTTAAGAGCCTCTGTGTGGGGAAACAAAGATGCAGTATGTGCATCATCACCCATTCCTAGTAATACTACATCCAAGGGGGGAAACTCGACCCCAGAAGAATTGAAAAATTCTTTGAGATGTTGTTCATACTTGGCAGCAGCCAGTTCTGGATTGGCTTCTAAAGTTGGTACGGGGTGAATGTTAGTCGCTGGAATATCAACGCGATCTAGCCACGCACGACGCGTCATCAGTTCATTGCTATCGGGGTGATCTGGTGGTACGTAACGCTCATCTCCCCAGAATATATGAATTTTATCCCAAGGCAGTTTTTGAGTAGCGATCGCTTCGTATAACGGTTTAGGTGTACTGCCGCCAGATAAAGCGATAGTAAACTGCCCCCGCTGCTCAATGGCAGTTTCTAACTTAGACAAAATTAATTCTAGCGCTCGTGCAACCAGCGCCGGCTGATCCGGTAGAACTTCAACGGTTTTGTTCATGGTTTCATCATCATATTGCTGGCTTCCAGCAATACAATACCGAACTTATTACAATCTCCCTTTTTAACTTTTGAAACATTTAACATCGTGGATTAAGTAAGCTGGAAAAACTTAGACCTCCTTATCACCTTCAACAGTAAGTTTTCAGTAGTCAGTCGTACTAACTACTGTCATGATTATTTTTATTTACATCCAGTTACTTGATACTTGGTTGATTAACGCCATAAAGGATACATTTATTAATTCTTATTAAAAATTAATAAAACTAATTAATTACAAACAACGCTTCCCAGTTAGGGATCGCTTCACGTTGGGCAATTAACAATTCCTGAATTCCTTTTTGGGCAACATCTAACAGTTGATCTAACTGAGTGCGGCTAAAGCTGCCTTCTTCGGCTGTTCCTTGGACTTCAATGATTCCCAGATGTTGATTCATCACTACATTAAAATCTACTGTTGCAGCCACATCTTCGATATAATTTAGATCCAAAAATGGCTCTCCCTCCAGTAATCCTACGGAAACTGCTGCTACCTGTCCACACAAAGGCGATCGCTCCAACACGCCCTCTTGCAATAATTTAGAAACCGCATGAGCCAACGCCACAAAGGAGCCTGTAATGGCTGTCGTCCGAGTTCCGGCATCTGCTTGCAACACATCAGCATCCACAGTCAGCGTGCGTTCTCCCAGTGCCTCAAAATCCACTGCTGCGCGTAAGCTACGTCCGATTAGACGTTGAATTTCTTGCGTCCGTCCAGATAATTTCAATAATTCCCTTTCTTGGCGTTTTTGGGTAGCAGATGGTAACATTCGGTACTCAGCAGTTAGCCAGCCTTTACCAGTTCCTTCGAGAAACTTCGGAACTCCCTTATTAACGCTAACGGTACAAAGTACTTGCGTATCACCGCATCTTGCAAGAACAGAACCGGGGGCAAAGCGGGTGAAACTGGGGTGAAAGCTAATCGGACGTAGTTCGTAGGGAATCCGACCATCAGGACGCTGCCAAGCCATTGGAATTGCCTCAAGTTTTACAATACTGCCTTAAGATTACCTTAGTGTTGTAAATCATCTTTTTGGGCATTGGGCATTGGGCGTTGGCAATAATTTTTCCTAACTCCTAACTCTCCCACTCAGCACGGGCTAAACCTTAGCTATCCGCTAACAGCACTCAGCACTCTTCAAGGAACTGAAAGCAGAGTCAAAATATTTTGCTGCACCATCTCTGGTGATTGGTCGCCGTTGATGGTCAACAAGCAGCGACGACGGTCGTAATATTCTAGGATGGGAATGGTGCGATCGTAGAATAATTCTACACGGCGCTGCACGATTTCCGGTTGGTCATCTGGTAGCGATCGCCCTAAGGAGCGGTTAACCATGACAGCTTCCGGGACTTGGAGATAAATTGCCCAATCTAGCTTTTGCCCTAAATCATCCAATAAAAAATCTAATTCTTCAGCTTGGAAAGCAGTACGGGGATAGCCTTCTAACACCCAATCGGAGTTAATATCTGGTTGTCTGAGCCGTATTCGGATCAATTCAACGATCATTTCGTCTGGAACTAACTCCCCTTTTTGGATGTAGGGTTGTGCGTGGTAGCCTAGTTCACTCAAGCTAGCGTAAACCGAAAGAGAAGTCCGAGGATCGGCTTCCAACCATCGGAATTCCGGCAGGGGCTGATTGCCAGATATTGCTGACCGTAAAATGTCACCTGTGGAAATCAGAGGAATATCAAGGTATCTGCAAAGCCTTTGTGCTTGAGTGCTTTTCCCCGATCCTGAACCTCCCAGAATCACCAATCTCACAACGATTTACTCCTCATCCTGTCAAATTCACTACTAGCTAAGTCTGTTTTGCCCAAACAACCGACAAATCTAACATTTAGCGATTTTCAGATGTTCTGCCTAGCTTTTTTGAATAATTGGGACTGTAACTCTTATGTTTTCATTTTTACAACTCATTTCCGATAAAAGACGAAAAAAATTTAAATCAAAATAACCCTTGACTTCAATACAAACGTAGTGTTTGACTAAGAATGCAATTTGCCAAATCCACCACACCTGTGAAAACCAGATTGATTATACAGGCAAATTTATCAGAATTACCGCCAGCAATAACCCTTAACTTGTTGTATTTTTTTAACTTAACCTTATGGTTGCCCAGCTAGAAAGTCAAAGTATCAATTCAACCCTAACCCTACCATATCCAGTTGAAGGACTAGTGCAAGTTTTCACTAGCTCTCATCGCAACTTTTTTACGAGCGTGATGGCTCAATCACTGAGAATAGCTGGACAAGGAACGGCTGTATTAATAGTACAGTTCCTCAAAGGAGGTATTCGCCAAGGACAGGATCGACCCATCCAATTAGGACAAAATTTAGATTGGATTCGCTGTGATTTGCCTCGTTGTATCGATACACCGCATTTAGACGATACGGAAAACCAAGCTTTACAAAAGCTGTGGCAGTATACACAACAAGTAGTGTGTGCGAGTAAGTATTCTCTCGTAGTCTTAGATGAGTTAAGTTTAGCGATTAACTTTGGTTTAATTCCTGAAACGGAAGTTTTAGCGTTTTTGGCAAAACGCCCTCCCCACGTCGATATCATTCTCACAGGGCCAGAGATGCCAAAATCTCTTCTTGATGTGGCAGATCAAATTACAGAAATCCGCCGGAGTTATCGACCTTAAACAATCCATCTCCAATTGATAAGTTGCTGCAAAAGGTGAGTTGCCACTGGTAGTATTTAAGTGGAGGAGAATGGCGCTGATAAGGATTTTTATTTGTGCTGTTGTCTCCACTGTTTCAAAACACTTTCAAGTTGAGTCAAAGCATCTTTATAGTCTTTGAACTCGATTTCAGAAAATACAGTAGGTATACCACGAGGGAATCTCGATATTACTTTACCTCTTTCGTAGAGTAAAATAATTGGAATAGCATTCGTATCTGCATATGCTAGTTCCATCCCTACACCTAGCGAGGCATAACCAATGTAGGCAATAACTAGGTTAGATTTGCTAACTTGCTGCTTGTCAGTATCAAAAACTTGACGAGGGCTGATATTAGGATGACCTATGGGGTCAGTGTTTAGATGGGGAACATAACTCTGAAATCCTATTTCGTCGCAAAGTGAGCCGATCGCTGTATAAAAAGCCTTGATTTTATCTAAGTTATCAATACCTGTCAACGCACCAGAAATATATATACGTGTTTTTGTGGTATTCATTTTCTACTATTCAATTAGCTATATTCTCCAAATTTTAGTTTTATTTTAGATTAAATACTTAAGAGGTTGTTTGAAAAGTGTCAGCTTGAGCCTTAAATTCAACTCAGAGAAGCGATCGCAAGTCCCATAACCCTCATTATCTCGTTCAACTTCTTGATAGCCAGAGTAGTCAAACATACGTTGGATGACTTTTCAAACATCCTCTAAGCTCGACTTTATCCAAAATTAAGAACTCGCTTTCTTTATCCGGCAAAAACCCTAGCTTTTTGGCAAATACTTTTTCCACGTCACAGATTATAGATGAAGTTAAAAAAGTAAAACTACTGCCCTACAAAGGTTTCAGCTTAAGCGATCGCGTTACGACAAAAATGGATAAAGTCGAGCTAAGTTTTAATAGTTAATCAAAAATTTATTTTGATTTGAGTCTATCGTACACAACAGGGCTTATCAAAGCTATAAAAGCTGCTAGTGCAGATCCCAAATCGGGATTTTTTAAGGATACGAAAGCTCCACAAAAGAAGACAATCATAATAAGAGAAATTATTAATATATTGCGGCGAACATTTTCTTTTTCTTTCTTTTTCTTCTCTTGCCTAGATATCTCTAGTAGGCTTCCCCATATATCATCCCTATCAGCAGGTCTTCCAAGAGGTACTTTTGATTCAGATTCCATTTTGTGAAAGCAAACTGTACAGAAAGAATCTCTAAAACGAAGTACTACAGAGCTATCTCGGTAGTTACTTACTGAAATTAACAGTTTGCCTGTCCATCCTGGATCTATTGTGGTAGAAATATGAGACAAACCATAAAGAACAGCTTTTGAAACCATTGCATGTATGGTAGCGCCGACTTCTTTAGACAAACTGACTGATTCTAGGGTTTCAATAACTACCGTATCGTTGGGTTCAATCTCAATCTCTTTATCTTTCTCTATATCAATTTCACGCTTATTTTTCCAAGAGAATCCTTTTAGCCCTACTCTAAAATCATAACCAACAGGGGTTAAGTACTTTTCTTCAAAGGGATCTATATATATTCCCTCTGTTGGATTATTTTTTCTGTCTTCTATTTGTTGTTTAATATCTGTATCACTCAACATACTTAATAATTATGTTTTGATATGAGTTTATGGATTTTATACAATGTCAAAATTGACAACAGATGTAGAAGATAGCAGGAACGAGGCTGCTCTTTTTGCTGTAGCTTCAGAAAGCTTAACTTGTTTGAGGGTAACTAGACCTTCATTCACAAAGGAATCTCTCACCAAAACTTTATCGCCGCTATTGAAAGAAGTTTCATAAAACACTTCCTTAATACCTGCGGAGATAATTAACTTTAAACAAGACAGACAAGGTTCTAGGGTGACGTAAATACTTGCACTATATGTAGAAGTACCATGCTTTGCAGCTTGCGCGATCGCATTTGCTTCCGCATGTACAGCCCTTGATGGTAAAGTTTTACTAGCATCACAGCTACTCAATCCTGGATAACAGTAGCCCTGAGCCGTACAATGTGCCGAACCCGATGGTGAGCCATTGTAACCTGTTGCTACGACCTGCTTGTTTTTCACAATCACAGCACCCACGGGAAAAGCTAAACACGTTGAGCGAGTTGCTGCAAGTTTAGCCAACATCAAAAAGTATTCATCCCATGTTGGTCTTTGCTCATCGTAAATCATTATTTACTATCCTGAATGTATTTAGCCCCTGTTTTCAAACACTCAGATGCTCTCTGTAATTCCATTCCCAAATATCCAGCATGATCTCCACGTATTGAAGGCGAAGCAGTGCAAATTTCTCTAATTAATTTCAAAGCATCTTTACCAGAATAACAACCTACAACCTCACCACTACCGGGAGTTGTTTGTGTGACAACTATCTCGTTTTCTGCAATCTCGACTAAAAAATTTCCCGCAGGATCATGGTAATCTATTTTTCTACAAATAGTTGCGTATTGTTGTTTGATCAGTTGTTCTGCATTGCTCCAAGTATCATCATAAATATGAGCAGACTGACTGATAGTAATCAGTGGACCCATTTTCAAATTATACTCAGAACTCTTAGAAATTTTATCCCTAATATATCGTTGTAAAGCTCTCAATCCCATAGCATTTGCAGGCCATGCAGCAAACATATCATTACTTCTAAGAGTTGCAGTTAGTGATAATTCATTATCAACCACTCTCAGCCAAATATGATTTAGGCAAGGGCTACCGCCTTTTTCATGGTCTTTTACATCCCATAAGTTCATCACTGCACTAGCAGCATCAATTTCTCCAATTAACTTCTGAATCACCTGGTCAATTTGATCGCGTCCAAACCAGGAACGTAAACGTTGACCATATGTATATTTCAACCCTTCCCTAGAAGGTGCATCATCTAAAATCTGCGAAATATATTCTTCAAGAAAAGGACGGTCAATTGGTAAATAATTCGGCTCAGGAAAATAAAATTCAGTAGGTTCTTCAGTAACAATTGCCATTAAATCAATTAATTCTTGCCATTGCCCATCATAGCCAGTTGGTCTAATTGTTCCTGTTGTCTTAATCCGATGAATGATTTTTACCCAAGTTTCAGCTATAGTTTTACCCTCAATTCTGTGACCGTATCTCGGCCCAGGTAAGATAGTTGGTTCAACAGTAGGCATGGGAAAATTTAAGGGCAAACCCCATGCAGCAAGAGCTTTCTGTTGGACATATGACTTAACTAGACTAACGGTTTCCGAGATGGATTTGGTTTCCTGATACTTGATTGACTCCCGCAGGTGTTCTAAAGCGCTAGCTTTCACCTCAAGATCAATATATCCAGGGATAGGGGAGCGAATTACCCAGCAACGCAATCCAGTATCACAAACACCTTCTTCAAAGCCATTACGGAAAAAGTCCAGCAAGCACTGACACGCACCTGCGTTATTATCTTCCCTTGTGGCATTGAGAACAACCAAAAAGCGGACGTGGGGATTAAACAGCAAATTGCGAATCAGTAAGTTTATCCCCCTTGTGGGCGAGTATAGTTGCCCAATTACAGCATACTCTGGCGGTTGCAAGTGTTTAGCGATCGCCTGCTTTACTGTCCATCCTGTAATCACTGCCGTCTGACCTAGACCATAAATAAGCTGGTTGGGCTTGTACAGTGCTTTGTACTCGAATTGGGTTGCCTTACCCGTTGCTGTCATGATTGGCTAAAATTAAAAAATTAACGATCTTCTATCGTATCACTAAATCTAAATCGCTCTGAATCCAGTTCCATAAATCAGATTGCGATCGCTTGCTTTATCCCACTGCAAATTCTGTCAGCTTTCGCATATAAGGAGGCTGATAAGCCAGTACTATATCTTGCTTAGGAATACCATATTCTATTAATTCATTAGCCACGCCAATCTCAGTCCCATCATACTGAATCCAAATCTTACAATCTCGAATATCTAGATGAATTAAACAGCCATAAACCCGACGACGATTTTCCCAACCCGTATTCACAACTTGATAATGATCTTGTTGTACATCAAAAATAGTTTGCCGTTCGATTTCACCATAGGCAGGTTTAACCTGAGCATGATTTTCCAAAACTTGCTGGATGATTTCTCTATACTCCGCTAGTTTATCCATTGTACAATTACCTCATTTTCCGGGTCAAATACTAGCAGTTTCAATTGATATTCATGAATACTCAGTTGTGGCAATTGCCGTGAGAAAAAATCTTCATAACTTGCTAGCGGAACAGCTAAATAGAGAACTCGCTCTGGTTCTTTTAGTTTTAGTGCTACTCGATAATTTAAACATTGTCCTAAAGCTGTATGAAACTCGGAAATCGCAGAAGGAGCAACAAAACTCTTGATTTCTACAGCAATTCTTTCATCTTGCTTTTGAGCAGCAATTAACCGTTCTGCACCCAGATCAATTTGCAATTGTCCATCTGCTAAATCAATAGACAGTGGATCGTGTGTAATTGTCCAGCCATCTTTTTGCAAAGCCAATCTAACTAAATTATGGAAAATATCTCTTGCAGACATTCATTAAAATTTTAAGTGTAATAACTCGAAAATTTTATAGTCTAAACTTTCATCATAATTCTAGCTCTCAGGCAGGAGTTGGAGCGATCGCTTTATCCTACAAAACATTCTGTAACTCTTGAATTGTATTTGCTACAACAATCCTGCGTAAAATCTCTTTCAATTGCTCTAAGTCAGAAATTTGTGAAATTTGCGACATCAACTCCAAACCATCGCTGCCAAATTTAGCCTCTAAACTTGTTTCGATGCTAGAGATTATTCCACGTACTTCTCCTCGTGCTTCTCCTCGTGCTTCTCCTCGTGCTTCTCCTCGTGCTTCTCCTTCTGCTTGTCCCTCACGTAAAATTTCTTGATACCAAGGTGACTCTCTTAAGACTGTCATATCCCACCTCATGATTTCCTGAACTAAAGTACTTTCTAATACAAAGGTTGCAAAAAATGCCAGAACTGTCTCAAGTTGATTTAATTGCTCGTCAGCACGCAGCATTCGCAATGCTTCCCTAATTGTAGACTCGTTTTCTCCGCCTTTGAGAATTGGTACAAAGGGAAGCAGCGACGGTAACGGCGTCTCAAAAGCAATATTTACGTCAACTTCCCAAAGGTTGATTACGCGGTAATCTTGAATTGCCCTTAACCCGATAAAATTTGATGCAAAGCTTGTAGGTATTTCGCTGTTACTGATTTTGAGAATGTTAATCAGTACAGGGTAAGTTTGTAGTTTATATTTCTCTTCCGCAAGAGCAGCATAAGCACGCATCCGACGCGGCATTTCTGATGTGTGGCGTAATTGTAACTCATTGAGGATGAGAAACTTACCGTATTGGGGACTTTCAGCCTGAATTACAACATCGCTTTGTCGGCTAATCCATTGGAATTCTGTATTTAAGATTTCGCCTGTAACAATGTCAGGAATTCCTGTCACCCATTTTGCCCAATTATTTGGTGCAAGGCTGATTAATTTTTTAGTGCTAATATCGGCAGCTTTGTTCATCAAAAAAAATAGATGCGATCGCCCTAAATCAAACCCAATAAATCCGAGGATAATCGCTTCGCCTTATCCTACCGCAAATTCTGTCAACTTTCAGCCATTATCTAAGGTGCTAACCTTGCTTTACCAAGACGCTGCTTTTCATACCATTGTGCGATCGCAGGTGCCCAATCTTCAAAATGAGGCCACATCATTTCACATAACTTTTGAATTTCCAGTTGAGCATCTTTCTTATTTCTCAGGTCACAAAAATGCAAGAAAGACCTTAAATTAAAACTAACTACAAAATGCTGGCGATAATCAAAAGGGACTTTGCCTCTAGCGTGTTCTTCAGACATTCCACTCTCAAAATCAGCTTTATATCATCGTTTAGCTGCTTCTAAACACCACTCCAAATCTGCTGTTCGTTGCTCTGGTGAATAGTGATACTTTTTGCCTTGTCTATCAGTGTAATAACCAACGGGACGTAGGTAAAAAATATCTTCTATGTCTTTCTTGCCTTCTACTACATCAATAAATTGGTTGCCTGTGTACCTAAAAGATTGCACATCAAATGATACAGAAACGCGATGAGTCCGCGCCTGCTGCATCACACTGTGGGGAAAGTAGCCACAGTTGAAAACAATCTGGGGATGCTCTAAAGGCCCATAGTGTCCCCTCTCACCCGCTAAAAGCCGCTTAACAATAACTTCGCCGCTTTGTGACTCCGAGGGCCAGGAGTCGCGCTCATCAAACACAAACCCATCAGTATAGTCCTGGTGCATAGCGGCATAAATCACCTGCTGCGGGTTTGGTGTTTTGGCAATAACCTCTACTCGAAATCGATGCATTAGCTGTTGGGGAATGGATTTGTGAGGTAGTTCGGTCTTCTCCCAAAGGGAGAGGCTCACACCTTCGCGGAGCGTCTCGTAGAGAAGGGGGTTTCCCCCATGAGAAACTACCGTGATTGAAAGTGCTTACGCACAAAGAGGGGAGCCTGTTGCTTAGACATGGCTTTGAACTCGATTCATCATCATATCTTTTCTCTGGCTTGCTTGGACTACTACTTGATTAGATTAAGATACTTTACAAATATTAATAACTTTGTTACAGTTATTTACATAAAGAGAAGACAGGGGAAAATCCATGCGTACAAGTACTGCTATCATTGATGACCAAGGCAAACTGAACAACTTTGCGATCGAGCCAAAAGTTTATATAGATGAGCAAGGCGATCGCACTGGTTTCACTCCCTATGCAGAAATGCTCAACGGTCGGTTAGCAATGATTGGTTTTGTCTCTCTCATAGCATTAGAAGTATTCACAGGACACGGTATTGTTGGTGTTTTGGCAAGTCTGTAAAAACTAATTTATTTAAAATAAATCTCAAAAAATGTCAGAGACGGTAAATTTACCGTCTCTTATTTTATGGAAAACTTAGTGCTAGAGTGAAAATATACTGATAACAAAAGCCGTTAGTTATCAGCGTAAAAATATTGGGTGAACTATGGCTTTAGCTACTTCAACTATGTTGCCACTAGGCACTAAAGCGCCAGATTTTAATCTACCGGAAGTAGTATCTGGAAAGGCAACTTCACTTTCCACATTTGCAGATAAAAAAGCACTATTGGTAATGTTTATTTGTCGGCATTGCCCGTTTGTAAAACACGTCCAAAACGAATTAGTGCAGTTAGGAAGAGATTATTTTACAGGTGATTTAGCGATCGTTGCTATTAGTGCTAACGATGCAAAAAATTACCCAGATGATGCGCCAGAGTCGTTACAAGCCTTTTCCACAGAACAAGGGTTAAATTTTACCTTATGTTATGACGAGAGCCAGGAAACGGCGAAGGCTTACACAGCAGCTTGCACACCAGATTTTTTTGTATTTGACGATCAACGCCAACTTGTTTATCGGGGACAATTAGATGATAGCCGCCCCAGTAACGGTAAACCTGTAACAGGTGCAGATTTACGCGCAGCCATTGAAGCAGTGCTAGCGGGTAAACCTGTTACAAGTGAGCAAAAGCCGAGTGTTGGTTGCAATATTAAATGGAAACCAGGAAACCAACCCAGTTATTTTGGTTAAGAGGGATTGGGAATTGAGATTAGGGGAGAGGTGACAGGTGACAGGTGACAGGAAATAATCTATACCCTGTACCCTGTTATCTTCTTCACTCTCCACACCTATCAATGTTTAATTTCCAAATTCAGTATGTAGCATCCTAATTGGACTTTTTCTGCCCACAATTCATATTCCAGCCGCAAATTCTCTGGCAAAGGATGTCCGTTGAGAGTTAGGCTACGAGTAAAATTTCGTAAACGAATCGGATCGTTAGGTTGCAATGACTCAGTTGGCAACCAATAGCGACTAATGCCATAAACACCCTGTTCCCAAAAGTGACGGTAACTCACTTGAGCGTTACCTTGCATAGTCATGATGACTCGGTAAGGTGAAATCTCCAGCCACAATATTCTGGGACTGTTAGGGGCGTAAGCTTTGCTCTTGCTTTGAGGAAGTGTGTCTTCTGGACTTATGACACTCTCTACTTCGCAGCTAATTAAAGGCGGTGCAGTCATCAGTAAATGAAATCGATCGGTATCTTTTTGATACAATGTCGCGGCAGTTTCGACAACAGACCAGATCGGTAGGTCTGTGGAAATAAGTGATAAGCACACGGGCTTGCGGTGATGGGTCAGCATGGGAGCGATAAGGGCTAAAAGCTATTGAACAAAGTGAAATGAAGACTCTAGCTGTCTAATAGGTCGGGCTAAGAAACTAAATAGTAAAGCAGGCTTAATATTAATGAATCCGTTGATTTGTTAATAAGCTACACAAATCTGGATGAAACAGGTAGAATGTCAGCTTACACAGCAAAAACGGTACTTTTATCTAGAGAGTGCTAATTCGTAAGTAAAGCTTGTAAATATTCTAAGGCTATAGCCTCAAAACAGTGGCAGTCGTTTTAGATGCTAAAAACCTTCTTCAGGGAGACTTACCGTAGATTGGTGTAAGTTTCATACAGCCAAAAGCAATAGGATACTAGGAAGGAAGTCACCAGAAGCGACAAACTAAGTCGCTGATGAACTTCCGGTGTATTCAAATGCCAGTGTATCCTAATGTCGGCTTCTGTTATATCCGTAGAAACTCACGAAAACCTTTCTCACCAAAATATTGCTGAGTAAAAAGTAAAATTCATTCACTCAGCAATATTTTGGTCTGCCCATTGCGCGTCTCGCAGAAAAGAAAGAGCAAAGATTTCCATTTCAAAGCAGCAACGGCAAGTTAGCTTGTATTAAAAAGCCCACGGATGAATTCGTGGGCTTTATAGCTTGAGCATTTTTTTGAGAATCGCTATAGGCTGAAGCTTAATAAAAAATCATTCTGATTTATTTTTATTCATTACCGATGCCATTGCACCTGTGAACAAATTATGAGTGTTACAGGCTGGTACTTATTTGGGAATACTTTTATAGGAGTGATAAAAAAGGCGATCGCACTAACACTTTCAATTCAAATCTACTACGTCACCTTACAATCACTCCTATTTTACAAAAAAGACCTATCAATACTCACTAATCTACCAGGAGCAATCAAGATGGCATTCACTGAAGATATTACCAAGCTATCTGAACAAGTGCGTAAGCGGGCTGACCAAGTTGTTGGTGAAGAATCTACTAAGATGGCACTGATTGTTCCTTTTTTGAGTGTTCTTGGCTACGATGTCTACGAGCCTAGTGAAGTAATACCGGAATACGTAGCAGATTTTGCTATCAAAAAAGCAGGGCAGTTTGAAAAGGTAGATTACGCCTTAGCTATTAACGGTACTAAAATTATGCTCGTAGAAGCAAAAGCCCGTGGTCAAAAAGCTGAGGCACATGATGGACAATTGAGCAGATATTTTAATGCACTTTCGACAACAAAAGTAGCTATCGTCACTAACGGTATTGAATACCGTTTTTTTACAGACTTGCGTGAAACAAATGTCATGGACAAGGAGCCATTTTTTACTTTTAACATCCTGGAATATGATACCAAAGATATTGATAACCTCAAATTCTTTCACCGTGATAATTTTGAGGTTACAGCTATTACTAACCATGCTGAGGAAATGGTTTATGTAAAAGGCATGACTCAACTTCTAGGAAATCTTTTACGTTCTCCTTCTGAAGAATTTGTTCGCTTTTTAGTGACTGAACTTGGTACAGTTGCTCCTAGTTATGAAATTAAAGGTCGAATTACTGGTAAAATTATTGATAAATTCAAACCAATTGTTAAAAAGTCGATTCAGGGAAGTTTAGTAGAGTTAATGACTCGCTCACTTACTCCAGTAATAGATCAGCCTGTTGAACCTCCAATAGACATAGATATTGAAGCAGGGGATATACAACCAGATCCTCAAGAATCAAAAGTAGTAACAACTGCTGAAGAAATCGAAGCTTTTGAAAAAATTAAAACAATTACGCAAACCTCAACGAGTTACAATTATCAACTCCAATACAAAGATACTGTTTCATACTTTGGTATCAATCTTGTTGGCAAAAGTACTTGGTGGTTTCTGCGGCTGTATCTATCTTCGCAGAAAAAAAGTTTTGTTACTCGACTAAGTGTAGATGAAGTAAAGTCGCTAGCTTCAAACTTTGAAGTGCAGGAAGTAACAGCTTCTCTGGGGGATGCCGCATCAAAAGTAATTATTTCTTCTGTCAGTGATTTAGATAAGCTGACATCACTGATTCTCAGATGTTACGAGGCAGAAGCAGCCAAGCATCAAATATTGACTCCAGATGTAATCAGAATGGAAAAATCAGCTTAACTCAAGGGATTTACTACAAAACTACACCTAAGCAACTATCTCCGATTTTTGCCTGCTAACAAATTAGCGATCGCACTACTAATTGTTTGACATATCAGTAATCATTGGCTTGGAAAAAGGACAAAAAAAGCGGCTCTGCAACCAGCAGAACCACCAAAGCTTTCGCAAACAAACTTGTTATCTAATTAACGAACTGCCCCTTGAGCAGAAACAGTATCAATCGGTTTCATCAGGTACAGCCGCAATAACTGCCAGCCATTGGAGATGTAAAGCGGCAGTTTTTGGAAGATTTGCAGGAATTTGGGAGTGTTGGAGTTAGCGATCGCACCCAACTTCTCGTTATTGCTTATACAAACATCCAACCGCTGATAAAACTCTGGATTTTCTACATCCAGCATCAGTGGGAATACCCGACCTGCGTTTTCGTTGGTCTTCTGAATTACATGGATATCGTATTCTCGCGCATCCAATCCAAGGGTGGCATAAAAGTCCTTGCGTTGGATGTCATTGAGATACATGGTCGCAAACACTGATAATAAAAAGAACCGACTCCATAGCCGTGCTTTCCAATCATTCAACATTTGCGGCTGAGATTTCATGATCGCATCAAAGAAATCGCCGTGACGGTTTTCATCCTGACACCAGTTCTCAAAGAACCGGAAGATTGGATAAACCCGATCTTCGGGATGTGCTTCTAAATGGCGATAAATGGTGATGTAGCGCCAATAACCGATCTTCTCAGAAAGATAAGTAGCGTAGAAGATGAATTTCGGTTTAAAGAAGGTATAACTGCGACTCTTAGTCAAAAACCCTAAATCTAGGGACATATTAAAGTCCGACAAAGCTTTGTTCAAAAAGCCAGCGTGACGCGCTTCATCACGTGACATCAGGTTAAAACACTCTGCCAAAACAGGGCTTTTTCCTTTCAAGCGACGGCCAAGTTCTTTATACAGCAAAAAGCCGGAAAACTCTGCTGTACAGGAACGTTCTAGAAATTCAACGAACAACTTGCGAGTTTCCCCGTCAATATGATCCCAGGATTGTTCAAACTCGGCATCCCGAACAAAGTGGTGGCGGTTGTAGTCAGTGCGGAACTCTTCGAGAATGGCTTGTAACTCGTCTTCGTTGACGGAGATATCCATCCGTGCCATTTCATCAAAATCGGTAGTATAAAACCGAGGTGTTAACAGGGTTTCTTTTGCCGGGACTTTAATCCCTGGCCGGATTTCTTCAAAGCCTGGTTTTTTGAGGGAATCTACCATGTCTTGATTTCTCTTTCGTCTTTATTATCTTAAGTAGACCTTTCGGGTGACGCTCTTACGTCCCTACCGCCACGGTAACGGCAGTTCCTCACGGAGGAAACCCTGTTGGTGTGAGCCTCTCCCTTTGGGAGAAGACTGGGCTGCCTCACCAGAAATGCTCTGGCAAACCGTAACAGCCCACAATAATCCAATTGTATAAAGTTCAGTCTACCAAGGTGCGGGTGAGAAATTTGTAAGCAAAACATTAAGAGTTGCAACAATCATTCAATATTTACGGAATCAAAAATCGCGGATTGGTAGTCAAATAAATATAGTTCAGCAAGCAGCATTATCTCGTTCAAGTGGAGTAGCACTCACCTCTTGATTCTCAAAGCACTACTATCTCAGTAATTTTCTCTGGTTGTTACTACAATAAATTCATGGGGTTCTATTAATACGTTGGGCATCTTAAAATTAACAATCCATGAGTAGCATAATTACTGAAAAAATCTGAGTACTTTAGTTGTTTTTTGCACCTTTCTCACTAACTGGAGATTAGACAGTGCCCACAACTTCAAATAAGAACAGCATTGTTATTACGAAAATTGTTAGAAAGCAACTGGTGCAAGATGTAAGTCTAGCTATTAGAACTTGGTATAAAAAATAGTCCGAAAAAACCATTTTAAACAACAAGAGTAAATCCAAAAGGTTGAAAACAAGATGAATCTTGAAAACAATCAGCAGCAGAAAGACCGACTTCTTGTCTCTTATATCTTGTGTGCAGTCGGATTTATGGGGGTGGGAGGATTGCAGCGTTTCTACAATGGCAAGATCGGAACTGGTTTGTTATGGCTGTTAACTGGTGGCGTGTTTGGTATAGGGCAGTTTGTGGATTTGTTCTTTATCCCCAATATGGTTGACGATTACGAACATAACCTGAGATTAAAAGCGGGTGTATCTCCCTTTGGTGTGCCATTCAATCAAGCAGTGGTTGCTTCTCAAGTCCATCGTCCAACAGGCAACCAACTCATGATGAAACTGATTGAAGCAGCGGAAAACAAGGGTGGTATTTTAACTGTCACTCAAGGGGTGAAGTTTACAGGAGCCAGCTTTGCTGAAGTGGAAGCTACTCTCAATGAGATGTACAAATCAGGTTATGTGAAAATCGATAACGACCCCAATACTGGAGCCGTTACCTACCATTTCCACGAACTTTAATTGTTATTAGTCATTTGTCATTAGTCATTTGTTAAAAACCAATAACCAATGACCAATGACTAACAGACCTCTTGCAAAAGTCCCTAACACCCCACCCCCAACCCCTCCCCGCAAGCGGGGAGGGGTTCTTTCTTATTTTTGATTTATGCAAGTGGTCTAATGACTAATTTCTACCTAACCACTTTTGACCGTCTAAGCGCTGAACTAAGCCATATACCAACAAATCGAGGGTAATTTTGCGCTCATCGATTAAGAATGACTCAAGAGTGCTAGGTTTTTTGCCTTCATTACAAGAAAATCCCTTTTTTCCTTGAATATCTTCATCGGGGAAATACAGGTTAAACTGACGCTTACCAATTTCTGACCAACTGCCGATAATTTGCCAGCATTCTTCAGCAGATTCAAAGCCAGTGATTGACATCTTCTGCTTGGCAAAAGACACCTGTAAATCTTGCACACCTTTTTGAGCGATCGCTTTTTGTAAAGCTGGCAAGTAGTCTTGCTCAATGAACTCTACAAATGGCTTGTCTTCAACAGATGGGGCTTTTTCCTTTTTGGCGGCTTTAGCTGCGGCGGGTTTTTCTTCTGTTGCTTCGTCAGCAGCGGGTTTTTCTCCTGTTGCGGCTTTAGCTGCGGCTACGGGTTTTTCTCGCTTGGGTGATGCAGCAGCTGGTTTAGCAGCATTGGGATTATCTTCGGGGTTTGCGGCTTTAGGATCTGGCGCGTTGGCAGTAGGAAGGTCTGTGGCTTCGGGTGAGTCTGTACTAGGAGCGTGTTCTTCAGCCACACTGGGAGCTTGCTGGTCAACAGTGCTGGGAGCTACTTCTCCCGCTTGATTGTGATTGGTTGGGTCTGCCATTGCTCAGGTCAATCCTTTAATCTAGCTTTGGGAGCGATCGCTCACCTTGATGTATCGGGTATTTTTATTTTGACATATTACTACCGCTGTACAGAATGGTTAAGGTAAGAGACGCGATAAATCGCCGTCTCTACAATAATCAGTCTTTCGTCTTGACAGCGATTCATCGCGTCTTTGTGATGATTTATCACATCTTTGGCGATCTAGAATTTTCATCCTTCAAATCCCTTTGAATCCCATACCAGTTTCTATCTGTTGCTGTGCTGGAGTAGAATTTACCTTGCCGCTAGAAGTCTGACGCCTGGTGCCAACTTGGCTCAAGAATATACCTCCTAAAATCAAGCTACCGCCAATATATTGAGGTCGGGTAGGGGCTTCACCCAAAATTAAATAGGCTGCTATAATTCCTACAATTGGGCCAAATGAGCTAATTAGGGAAGCTGTAGATACAGTGGAAGTTTTCAAGCCTTTAACCCAAAAAGACTGGCCTAGCACCACAATCAACCCGCCATAGAGAAACATCCACTGCCACAAGAATGGTGAGAGAACATCAGCGAAATGATCCCTGCCATAGAGGACTAAAGCAATGAAGAAAAAGATTACAGTCCCAAGTGCAGTCCGAAAGATGCTATAGATTCCCAAAGGAATCTGCGAAAGGTGTTTCTTGCTAATAATCGTAGAAGCGGCTATGGCCACAGATGCGGCTGCGGCCAAAAATTCCCCTATGCCTAAACCGAAACCTCCCATATTCATCATGGTTCCTGTTGCAGGCTGAAGGATAATAGTTAGGATAACCCCAACAAAAGCTGCGATCGCACCAAGAAATTCCCAAATATTTACCCGTTCTCTCAATAACCAGACTGATAAAGCCAAAGTTAGAGGCGGTTCCAAGCGTCCCACCAAAATGACATTGTTCACCCCTGTGAGTGCCAGTGCCTGGAAAATTAAGCCAGGGGCTAACGCTCCTGATAAAATAGCTACTACTGTTAGACTGACCCAATCCTTCCTTAAGAGTTGCTTCAAATTAGCTTTGTTCCACTGCCGCCCATAGATTAGGATCAGAAGTATCAAGGCACAAAGGTTTCCCACAAATAAAACATTACACAAAGAAATCGGATTGCGTAGCTTGCCGCCGTAGGCATTACCGATAAAGTGTTGAGCACCAATTTCTGTTAGTTTCCTGGTAACGGCGCTAGATGCTCCAAAAATTAGCATTGCTAGCCAAAGATATGTTTGTCCTGAAATTCTAGGGATTTGGCGATGTGGTTTTTTGGGTCTAGTCACAATAACATCACTGCAATGAAAGCATTGCTCATCATATTAAGTTACCTTCACGCACTTAAAAATGAGGTTTTGTTGAGAAAATACTGAAATTTTCCTGTGACTTTGAGCAACCATGATTAGCTGAGAAAATCCTGAGAATTAACTAAATTTTCTCAAGGAATAAATTCATGAAAATAGTGGCTTAGTTTCAATCCGTTCTCAGTGCTACCTGAGATGCTTGGGATGTTCAGGATAAAACAAAAAAGAGAAGTAACAAATGAAACTCGCACCCTTACTTACAAGTGTAGCCTTGGTTGGTTTTTTCACAGTTTGGGACGTACCATTAAAGGCGATCAATCCGTTATTAGTACAGGCATCAGCAGCCGAAGAAATGTCTGTAGCACAAAAAATAGACTTGCTTACTAAGAGTAAAGGTCAAATTGGTAGTGGCGATCAACTGCGTCGTTTCTTCTTTGGTGACTTGGAACCAATCGGTATCCAAGTAGGTGGTGCAGGTCATGTAGTTAACCTTTATAACAAAGCTAATGATGTCACATTCGCTTACTGTTCGCATTACGATGTGATTGTTGCCATTAAGAAAGGTAAGGTAACTAAATTTGAACCCAGTGAAGTCAAGTAATAAATAAATCCACTTTCTAATTAATATTTTGCTGAAACTAGAGGAGCTATTTGATTGCATCTAGGTTGCAATATATGAAGAAAAGCCCGGAGTAGCGGAAACGTCTCCGGCTTTATGCTGTGCGTTTGCGCTTGAGAAAAAGTCTGATTTAGTCCTTCTCAAAAATTTATTAAGTTTCTGGAAAAATCAGGTCAAATAGAAAAGTTAAAACATGAAACTTTTTTTATTTTGCCCTTAAACTCTTATTTAATTATTTTCGTTACACGTATTTTACAATGAGGCTTTTAAAAGCGATCGCCTGCGAACAAAAATTGTTTAATAGCTATTAAAGCAATTATTCTATGCTACCTCATAGGTAATCAGTAGCAGTTCCAGATTAATGTAGTCAATGATTTTTCTTTTTTGAAAAAATATAAAAAGCATATAATCCAGTCAAAAAACTTAGCAAAAACTAAACCTTAACCAAGATGCTATTCAACCTTAATGATTAGGAAAAATATTCTTAACATTATTCAAATACACTCTTGCTAAGATAACTTCAAATACAGATTACAACCTTAATTTTTGACTTTTGATGGGCAAATAAAAGATGCTTAACTCTCGGCTAATTGTAATAAAATTTGGAAATAATGGGTTCCAAAAAAAAGTGTGAAACTTTAGCTAGATGTAGTTTTGAGATTTCTACATCCGACATCAAGTTCTCACCTATCCTAATTTCAAAACTTGAGCAAATAGTAATTACAACAATCTTGAGTTAAGTTTTCCTAGCCTATTTACAGTCAAAAGTTTAGTAATTAGTATTTCAGTTTTGCAAATTTCGCGGCTATATAAGCAAAGTAAGATAACGCAGACTAATCTTAAATCTCAGCCTAGCAAAGTTAGCTTTGTTTGTGTCGTACAAGCTTTTAGTCAGATAGCAATTTGCATATTTGGAGTGTTCTCAAAAGTTTAACAGGTTTCAATAAGGAGAAAATTCTCATGGCTCTTTACGGCTATACCATTGGAGAGGATCGTGACGGCAACGCTAGTAATGGCAAGCAACTTGACGTTTACCGCTTTTTGATCCCTTCTGGACCTGGAGGTACTATTACTCCTACAAGAGTAGGTACAGTCAATCTTGCAGCTACTGCTACTACCGCCGATCTAGAAGGTTTGGGAACTAACCCCATTACCGGAAGGGTAGGTGCGGTTAACGAAGCACGGGTCACTGGTTCTACAACACCAATTGATCCAAGCGTTATTCGCATTAATAATGTAGATCAGCCTTTTGCTCCAGCCACGACCTCACCAACCCGTACACCATCCGACCTCCGTCGTTTTGGATTTGAGTCAGGTGCTGACTTTAATCGTAGTGCTCTATACAACATTTCAGGGAATCCGAATCCCGCAAATGGGCCAGTAGGAAGCTCTCTTTATAGAATTACTACAGCTACCCCTGGAACTATTAGCCTTGTAGACAACTTTGGCCCAGCTACTACTGCTGCACAAAGACAAGGAACTCAACCTACCAACTCTCAATTTGCCGATGGATTAGCCATCGACAATCTCAATCCTGGTAATACTCGCGCTCTTGCTAGCGATTTTAGGACTAATGATAGAGATGGGAACCAGCTTTACAAAGTTGATCTGCTCACTGGTCAGCTATCTGCGCCAATCGCTTTGAGAACTCCTTCAGGGCAAGCTTTGAATCTCAACGCAGATTCTGGGTTGTCATTTACTAACAGCGGATCTCAAAGATTGTTGGGTTGGCTGGAAACTGGCGCTGTCTATGAGATCACAGGCTACCAAGATGAACTTTCTGCATCAGGTTTAGGTTTAGGTAGTGCTGGTGGTGCTAATGGTGCTGGCTTTGCAACCGCCACCTTGCTTGGTAACGTTAATTTACCAAATGCTGTGAGTGGAGTCGTTGATTATGAAGGCTTTACGATTGTTAATGAATAACAGTCGTTAGGATACTCTTTGTTCAACTCTTGTAAAAGTAGTATTTACAAGAGTTGAAGAACGGAGCTAAAGATAAAAAAGTTTTATTTACCAAACTACCTGTACTTTTTCTAAAGACTAACTGGATTTTTATTTTTATTAAACAGATATTTTAATCGTTTAAGTTAGTTTTCGGTTAGTATTAACAAGTTTTCATGCTATCTAAGAATTAAAGTGGCGTAATCCAATAGGTAATCCCTCGAATAGGTTGTTTCTTAAAACCAAACAGAGGTAAGTTTTCTTCAGATAAACCCACATAAGTCCAATGTGGAACATCATTTTCTACAGTTTGAAACCAACCATTTTGATTAAGAGCTTTTCTTTGCTCTTTATTGCCTACGCGTAAATCAATTGCTAATCCCCATATATGTTGTGAAGTTCCAGGGGGTGCAACTAAACCGAGAATTTTTGTTTCTTTACCCTGTTGAACTTTTGCTAAGACTTGATTGTTAGCATATTTATTCCAAAATTTTAAATTAGTATTGAAAGTGCGAGTACAATCACCAGAGCCATAACCAGATTTTAGCGGAATCTGTTGCTGGATTCGCGCTTTATTTAAAGCATCAGCCGCCGATTTTTGTAAGTAACAGTCGTTGGTGCCATCAACATGACCCATTGTTAAAGTAGCTTGAAACTCTTGGGTTTCTTGTTCATTAACAAAGATATTTTTTTGTGGCAATTTAATCCCAATATCTGGATTTACGAATACTGCACCATAGCTTTGCAGCAAAGTATACTCATAAGTACTAGGCTGGGGAATTGTGGTTAATTTTCTAGCGATCGCAGATAAAAAACGCTGTTTAGCATCTAATTTTGGATCGGGAATAAATGGTTCTGATGTTGTTTTAGAGGTATCTATACAAGGTAATGAATTATTAATCAAGCATTCTTGTAATGGTTGAGCAGTTCTAGCAACTTTGTGGTGGGTAATCTCATTGCTAGCTACTAATACAAAAATCATCAATATAACGATACTGATGAAACTTGTCTTTCTAATAAACCTAGGAATATTTTTTTGATTTTTGAGGGTGAGTTTCATTTTAAATAGTTATTTGGTGATTTAAGAATAAAATTAAAAAGCTTTTAGAAAATATCTATTATTACTAAATTAAAATCACAGATGATTTATCGGTATTGAACTATAGTTTCATCCAAGTTCGAGAAAATATCTAATACATACGAGTTATAAATTAATTTATCTTGGCTAACGATATGAACAATAGCTAAGATCGCCAAACCGGAATGTTGTCACAAATTTTAAAAAATCATATTTTTCACTTCCTACTAAAGTTAAAAAAATGAAACCTTGCTTTTAATTGAGTACTAGTAAATTTGATAACTTTTTTATTAGAAAGTTACATCCATGAAACCACTGGAACAGTTAAAATTGAAAAGAACTCTAAGCTTGCCGATCCTGTAAGTATGACCATGCACAATTCCGTTGAATTCCAAGACGCTTTTGATGTCATAGTCGTCGGTGCAGGTCACTCCGGTTGCGAAGCAGCTCTTGCCTCTGCACGCCTCGGTTGTCGTACCCTGTTATTGACGCTCAACTTGGATAAAATCGCTTGGCAACCTTGTAACCCAGCGGTGGGTGGCCCGGCGAAATCGCAGTTGACTCATGAGGTAGATGCACTCGGCGGCGAAATTGGTAAAGTAGCAGACCGCACCTACTTACAAAAACGTATCCTCAACTCTTCACGGGGGCCTGCTGTTTGGGCATTACGCGCCCAGACTGATAAGCGCGAATATGCAGCGGTGATGAAAAATATTGTTGAGAACCAAGATAACTTGACAATCCGTGAAAGTATGGCAACAGACTTAGTGCTGGGTGCTAACGGTGAAGTCATCGGTGTTGAAACTTATTTTGGTGTAGGGTTCCAATGTAAAGCAGTCATCTTGACAACTGGCACGTTCCTGGGCGGCAAAATTTGGGTTGGTAACAAATCAATGCCAGCTGGACGTGCTGGAGAATTTGCAGCTGAAGGATTGACACAAACCCTAAATCGCCTGGGATTTGAAACCGGCAGACTTAAAACTGGAACTCCAGCACGGGTAGACAAGCGATCAGTGGATTATAGTAAAATGCTCATCCAGCCAGGGGATGAAGATGTGCGCTGGTTTAGCTTTGACCCAGATGTTTGGGTAGAACGGGAACAGATGCCTTGCTACATCACCCGCACAACCGCCGAAACCCATCGCCTGATTCAAGAAAATTTACATCTGTCGCCAGTTTATGGCGGTTGGGTGGAAGCCAAAGGGCCGCGCTATTGTCCCAGCATTGAAGATAAGATTGTCCGCTTTGCCGATAAGGAAAGCCATCAAATCTTTATTGAACCGGAAGGAAGGGATATACCCGAACTTTATATTCAAGGGTTTTCTACAGGGTTGCCAGAAAATCTGCAACTGCAAATGTTGCGGACTCTCCCCGGTTTAGAAAAATGTGTGATGCTGCGTCCCGCCTATGCTGTGGAATATGACTATTTACCAGCAACTCAGTGTTACCCCACACTGATGACTAAGAAGATTGCGGGACTGTTTTGTGCTGGGCAGATTAACGGCACTACAGGTTATGAAGAAGCTGCTGCTCAAGGGCTGGTGGCGGGAATTAACGCAGCTCGATTTGTTCGCTCTCAAGAAATGATTGTGTTTGCCCGCGAGCAAAGTTACATTGGGACACTACTTGATGACCTGTGTACAAAAGACCTGCGAGAACCTTACCGGATGCTCACCAGTAGGTCAGAGTACCGATTGCTATTGCGTTCTGACAATGCCGACCAACGCCTGACACCCTTGGGGCGGGAAATTGGTTTAATTGACGATCGCCGCTGGGATATGTTTACCAAAAAACAGGGTAACATTACCACAGAAAAACAAAGATTGCAAGCCACACGAGTTAAAGAACATGATGAAATTGGAATAGCGATCGCATCTGATACCCAACAAGCAATTAAAGGTTCGATTACCCTCAATGACTTGTTACGGCGTCCAGGATTACATTACGTTGATCTCGACAGGTTCGGACTGGGAAACCCCAACCTGAACCGGGCCGAGAAAGAAGGCGCAGAAATTGACATCAAGTATTCTGGCTATCTCGCTAGGCAACAAAATCAAATTGACCAAATTGCCCGCCAAGCTCACCGCCAGTTACCTGGGGATTTAGACTATACAACAATTGATACTCTTTCTAAAGAGGCACGGGAAAAGCTGACTCACATAAAACCACTCACCCTTGGTCAAGCTGCACGTATAGGTGGTGTAAACCCAGCGGATATTAACGCCTTATTATTATATCTAGAATTGCGTAGAAGCAAGAGCCAGTCAGAGTTTCCAGCGTTAGCTTAACACAAGCTTGATAAAGACTGAGTATAGTAGTAGGGAGAGAGATTGGTATGATAGATGACATAAAGATTAGTAGTGGCATCATCAACAATCCCCAGATGAAAGTTGAGTTTAATACCAACACTCAATCAACTTATCTCAATCAGATGGGGGATTGGATGTTTCATTATATTCAGGAGGCAGTGTTTCGACTACGCTCAACAACCACGCAGGAGTAACCCACGCACAACTGCATAGGATTGGGGCAAGACCGGAGGCGGAGCGGCTCCTCTGTTTGTATCTTGCCCGATACATTCTCAATACAATTCTTCTTTTTAAACAGGGTAATCACCCAGGACTAAAGTTTTTATTCATACTTCTTTCCTTCAGTAAGAACTGCCCTCTACCTGCTGCCTCCTCTGATAATCCTAATTTTCAGGCAGTAGGGGTGGCGTTTCCTCGTCCAAGCAACAACCCAGAACGTCTATGTTACAAGAAGCCAGCACCCGTCTCATAGTACCAGAACCATCAGAAGACTTAATCACCAACGAGCCTTGGTCGATAGAAAACTATGCTGATGGCCTAATGGATGAACTCTTTGCCGATATCGACTACATTCTGGATGCTAGTGGTAATCTACCTTCTCAAACTGTTAGGCACAGTAGTCAGAACAGATCGAGCCACTCTGTTGCTGGAGTTTCCGCCCAAGCTCAACGCCAATCGCCTCCAGAATACGTGCCTCTGCAAACAGTTACGATACCACAGATTATCTTACCGAACACACAGAATCAAGGAGTACAGTCAGTTGCTCAAGATAACCACAAGCAATTGAGTACCTTTGTATTTGACACCTCTACTGTTAAATCAGTTAGTAGAAAGCGTCAAAAAACTAGTTTGATTTTGGGCAAACTGCTGATTGTAGGAACAACTTTAGGCGTGGCGATCGCTAGTACGATCTACTTGGTGCAGTCTGGAGTTGTATATCTTTTAAATAACAAATTGCCTGAGTCAGCGCTTTTGCTGCCGCAACCGCAAGCACAGTTGCCGGTAAAAACAGAAATAGAGGCAGAGTTAGTTGACTATATGCTCCAATCCCTGGCTGTTATAGATAAGCAAGGAGCAAAAAGCAATCAAAAATCTTTCAATCCAGGATTCTCCAGTCAGGCAAATACTAACCAAATAGCCCTTGGTCGCCAACAAGCAACTGGTAATCTACCAGCACTTCCACTTCTAGCTAATAATATACCACCAGCCCCCAATCGTTCTGGAAGCGTTGTTGAGCGCATCTATGTCCCCGTTTATCAAGCGCCGTCACCAATGCGCTACGCCCTTCCAGCCATTCCGGGGACGCCCACACTTTTACCACAAGTTGCCAGTGCGTTACGGGTATCTCAACCTAATGTTGTGAAAACTGCCCTGAATACAGTTCGACAAGCTGCCAAGCCTGTAAGCGTCAATATGTTAGCTGCGGCTGTACGAGCCGAACTCAAACCGGTGGCTGCGAAAACTGCACCCATTACCGTGCGCCAAACACCCAAGCCTCTGCCTGCATTACCAGTAGTTCCATTGCGTGCTGCACTCGCACCAGAGTCAGAACCAACTATTACTCAGGAACAAGTATATCCGGCAACTGCGATCGCAGTTGCTCCGAGTAATACCTTAGAAGGATTGCTAGAGTTGGGTAACAAATCTGCCGCTTTGTTTAAAATTGATGGTGTGACTCGCCGCATCAATATGGGTGAAAGTATCGGCTCAAGCGGTTGGACACTAGTAGATGTCAGTAATGGCGAAGCAGTCATCCGACGTAATGGCGAAGTGCGATCGATTTATGCAGGACAGAAACTATAAATTTTTTAACCCACTGCCTGGTTGAGGAGAGTTTAAAGATTAAACTCATCTATCACCATTAACAGTACTGCGACCAACAATAATTGATTGAAATAATTTGATCGCGTCAAATAGTTTTCTGTCTCTGTCTGCATTGTTAGGATTGCCTGCTGATATGTAGCCTAGCTAATGCGATCGCGCCTTAATAGTTTTAATATTATAGGAATCATATTTGATTTCTGAAAAATCCCGGTAGTCTTGTAATGGACTGTCATGGCTTTAATGTTGCAAAAAAATTGTAGGTTGGGTGGAGGCTTTGCGTAACCCAACATCCTGATAATCAGTTGGGTTGCGCTCCGCTCCACCCAACCTACGTCTACGTCTGATATGTAGCCTAGCTAATGCGATCGCGTCTTAATAGTTTTAATATTATCAGCTTTATTGATAGCAAGATCGCTTTTACCTCCAACAGACTCTAGTAACTATTAAGTGAGTATTACTTTTTTGAGAATTTGCCGATTGATTTCGGTAACGTTGATACTTTCAATGCCAACTTGTGTAAATACTGTTGCTAAATCTTTATTAAAATAAGTTCCAACTATATCATCTAGTAATGATATAGTTTTGTCATTTTAAAAAGTATTTGCATAACCTTTCACCCAATAATGCTTTTCCTCAAAACGGACATCTAAAATTGGGTAACTCCCTGGCTTAATATCAAAGTTTAATCAATATAAGCAGAAAATCAGGTTTGTGGTGAAGAATTGGAAGACAGTATTGAATTTCCCTACCTAAAGATGGTTCACAGAAATAAATTTCAATGTTACAACTATAATTTGTGTTTATTATAGTTACACTATAGTGACTATTTGGAAACCTATGTTTTGCACATATCTTACTTAAGCAAGATATATTTAGCTAAAAAAGTTAGTTTGCTAATTGATGTAATCTTCAAATCTTACCAATATGAAACAACCTAACTATTTTCAAAATAATTCTAAAAACTCTTTAAGAGACAAGTATCATCTTTACAAAGGCGAAAAGCTGAATTGGCTTCAAGTAACTCTTAGGCTTGAAAGGTCAATTATCTCTATTATTCTTCCTTGGGTAATTTTTTGTACTATATATGGTACTTTCATATCATTTTTAGCTCATTTAGGATTACCAATCGCATTTTCAGATTCCAGTAATATTCTTACTAATGCTGTTTTAAGCTTTAATATTGGCTTTACATTACTATTAGTTTTTCGGACAAATACAGCCCATGATAGATTTTGGGAAGGTCGTCAACTATGGGGAGCTTTAGTTAATACATCGCGTAATTTAACTCGTGGAATTGCGATAATAGTTAAAGAGAAGACACCACAAGATAAATTAGAAAAGGAAGCAATGCTTCGGTTAGTAACTGCTTTTGCAGTTGCAATGAAGTTACATCTAAGATCGGTGCCTTTAGACACTCAGTTGGCATCATTAATGTCTGAAAAACAATATTTACACCTCCAAGATAGCGATCATCCGCCACTACAAATTGCTTATTGGATAGGAGATTACTTGCAGTATCAGCATGACCGAAATTGTCTAAATGTGTATCAATTAACTACTCTGCATAATTGTGTAGATGATTTAGTCGATATTTTAGGTGGTTGCGAACGCATTTTAAAAACGCCGCTGCCTTTGATATATACTATTAAACTCAGACAACTGTTATTAATTTTTTGTCTTATATTACCTTTGGAAATTGTGAGCTTTTTAAATTGGTGGACTGGTATAGTAATGGCTTTTGTAAGTTTTACATTATTAAGCATTGAACAAATTGGCTCAGAAATCGAAGAACCTTTTGGGTTTGATCCTAATGACTTACCTTTAAATACTATTTGCAATACAATCTCCAACAATGTTGAAGAATTAATCAGGCTTACTTCTAACAATGTTCGTTCTTATTAAATCTATAAATAATACCAATTCAATTAATGATTGCAACACATCCTTGGGTAAAGACGCGATGAATCGCGTCTGTACAAATGGTCTATTTGTCGCATTATTTTTTCCAATTGGTATTTTTTCTAATTGGTATAAGTTTTACCAGTTAATTTTTGATGATAACGGAGAGGTTTTTTCTTTATTAAACATAGAAAATACTTGGCTGAAAAATGCGATCGCTTAATAAATAATTCGCCAAGCTTTCACCGTCCCTTTACCAATTTCGCTATCAACAGTTTGACCTCCTTCTAAGACTAGTCTGATATCTAAATTCTCATCTGGAGCATTTTTCAAAGCAGTGGCTAATTCTTTACTGATAGCAAACGTGCCGGTTGAACCGTCTAATTGAAAAACTTTTTCTCTGACCTTGAGCAAAAGCTTATCTACTTTTTTAGTCGTGACAAATCTAAGATAGTCAGGTCTGGGATAAACACGACCTGCGGTGTAGAAAGAAGACCTTGCTTGACCCGAATTTACTGTTACGAGTACTCGAATACTCGAAGGTGTCCACAAACTAATAACTTGCGTTGAACCCTCACGGAACAAATAGCCACCTAAGGAATTGCGGTCGAAAACTCCAACAAACTCCCCTTCAAAGGGGTCAACAATTTTTACGGCTTTCGACCAAGGTACATCCATATCAGGGGACAGTCCAGCCGATTTGACCATTGGCAAATCGCTTGATGCTTGAGCAAGAATAGCTATTTCTTGAACAGTGAAAGCAGCACAAACTTGAGGGGAAATTATAGCCAAGCTAGCCCCAAAAAGAAGAACTGGAATCGTTTGCGGTAACTTAATCATAAGTCAGGGGTATAATCTTCAAATGCTTCTTAGTGCAAAACAGTTTGCCTCACTTCAACTGGTTCGCCCGTTAAGCTAAAAGGACGAACTTCGGTAATTTTTACCTTTACTAACTGCCCTTTGAGTTCTTTGATGTCACCGCTAAAAAAGGTCAAACGATTACCACCAGTGCGTCCCATTACCTGGGTTGGATCTTTAGGATTTTGGTCTTCTACTAAAACTTCTTCAATGCGTCCAAAGTAACGTTGCGATCGCTCTGCTACTTTCAAGTTTCCCAGATGATTGAGCCGTTGTAGGCGATCACTTTTAATTTCTTCACTCAGCTGATTGTCCCACAAAGCGGCTGGTGTCCCTGGACGCGGCGAATATGCTGCTGTATTCAACATATCAAAGCCAATATCTTCTACCAGTTTCAGGGTATTTTCAAACTGTGCTTCTGTTTCCCCAGGAAAACCGACAATTACATCGGCACTAATGGAGGCATCTGGCATATACCGCCGAATGGTATCGATAATCCGGCGATATTTCTCATGGGTATAACCCCGCGCCATCGCCTTTAAAAGTTCGTTATCCCCAGATTGAAAGGGAATGTGGAAGTGTTCGCACACTTTGGGTAACTCAGCACAAGCCTGAATTAATCTCTCGGTAAAATAACGAGGATGGCTAGTAGCAAATCTTAATCTTTCAATCCCCGGCACATCATGCACGTAATAAAGCAAATCTGTAAAGTTGTGCAGATGCCTACCTTCTGCTGTCACTCCAGGTAAATCTCTACCGTAAGCATCAATATTTTGACCGAGTAGAGTAATTTCTTTGTAACCTTGCCGTCCTAATTCTTCCATTTCAGCCTGGATAGCTGACGGCGTGCGAGATTGTTCGACACCGCGCACATTGGGAACTACGCAATAGGTGCAGCGTTCGTTACAGCCGTAAATCACATTTACCCAAGCTGTTACTGTACTATCCCGTCGCGGCTGGGTGATATCTTCAATAATGTGAACTGCTTCGGTTGCGACAACTTGGTTGCCCTCAAATACTGACTCCAGCAAATCTTTCAGACGGTTGGCGTGTTGTGGCCCCATTACCAAGTCTAATTCTGGCACTCGCCGCAACAACGCTTCGCCTTCTTGTTGGGCAACACAACCAGCAACAATGAGGGTTAAATCAGGCTGCTCATGTTTACGCTTTGCTTGTCTGCCGAGATAGGAATATACCTTTTGTTCAGCATTATCCCGAATGGTGCAGGTATTGTAGAGAATCACATCTGCATGATTCGGGTCTTGGCACCACTCAAAGCCCATGTCTTCCAAAACGCCAGCCATGCGCTCTGAGTCAGCTTTATTCATCTGACAACCGAAAGTAGTAATGTGATATTGGCGTTTAGAAGTGGTCATGGGCAATTCTGCTGAATCAGCGTAATGTATGTAAGGTTTCTTTCTATTCTATAACGCTCTTAAGCTGCTTCAGGAGTGCTGAGTACCTTGGTTCACATTCCTTTTGATATTTCAATAGTAAAAATCGAAAGAAGTTGCA
Organism: Nostoc sp. 'Peltigera membranacea cyanobiont' 210A; assembly: GCF_002246015.1. GTDB lineage: Bacteria > Cyanobacteriota > Cyanobacteriia > Cyanobacteriales > Nostocaceae > Nostoc. The sequence continues at coordinate 402,936 of NZ_NOLJ01000002.1, read as the reverse complement.
AACATTAGCGGTGATGAAATTCTACCTCTTTCTCCAGAATTTTAATATCATAGTTGCCAAAGAAATCGTGACCTAGTAGCCCGATGCTTGCTTTTGGTGCGATCGCTACTTGAAGATTATTGGCTGTAACTCCACCTACTGCAATAGATTTTACCTTACTGGTTGAGAATTTTACTTCACTACCATCAGCAATTTGGGCTTGCATTGTACCTGTAGCCTGTAGTTTCAGTGTATTAGCCATATCTTGAGTGATAATGGTTCCACTAGCACCTGTATCTACAATCATTTCAAAGGTTTTTTTGTCGTTGAAGGTGACATCAATCACAGGAGTTCCACCAAAACGGCGTTTGATTGAGACTCGAAAAACTCTATTGTCTGAAGGTGCGGCTATGATATTGCCACAAATCCTTCCCAATCCAACGGTTTTACCAGAGGAAGTTATCATGTAACACGCTCCTGGATCGTCTGCTGTTGCCCGATGAGAGAATGCTAAAAATATCAGCGTCGGCATTAGTGCAATTGCAGCTAGATTAACGGTTGTAATCCAACGCCTCCAAGCATTCTTCATGTTATACTGCGCTCCAATTTTTTTGACTACTCTTAATATCTAAACTCATCATGGTGGCTGTAAAACATGGTGTTAAAAGAATAGGGTTTTAATATAAAAATTCAAATTTTATCTATTTAAAATGGATATTTATAACGACTTTTTTAGTTTTAAATTAGCTAATGTTTTATATATAGCAGTTCTCGGTTAAGTGAGNTACAAGAACCCCACCCCCAACCCCCTCCCCGCAAGCGAGGAGGGGACTATGATGTACCTCATGTGATTAGAAAACGCTATATGTATCTCAAAATTATGAAATTGCACTTACTCAATACATCTTACCTAGAATTACTGATTGAAGTTTAAAGATTAAGTAAAGACATGATGAAACTACTTAGAGCAGATTCAATCTGACATATTAAGAAGTTGGATAAGAGAAATTTGTTAGCTTACTCAAAGCTTGCTACTGCATTTACAGCAGTTGCGATCGCATTTTTCACAGCGATATCTTTTTGTTCTAGAATGATATTTTCACTATCAGTACGCGAAGCAACTACACCGCAAATAGCAGCAGCAGCAAAATTATACACTCCTGCCATTTTGAAGAGTGTGCCGCATTCCATCTCGTAATTCAAGATATTTAAGCGCCGATATTCTTCTGTAATGCCATGCAGCGATCGCATTAAATTTGGATTTGCTGAATCAGTGCGTTCTTGTCCTTCGTAAAAAGTATCAACTGATGCCGTAATTCCGATGTAATGTTCAACCTCTAATTCTCGTGCAGCTTTAACTAAAGCAACTGTCAGAAAAGGATCGGCTGCGGCCGGATATTCCACTGGTGCAATGTCATTCGCTGCACCTTGGCGACACAATGCTGCACTGCTAATAACAACGCTACCAACTGGTATATAAGGTTGAATTGATCCGCAAGTACCAATGCGAATAATTTGCCTGATTCCTACTTGTACCAACTCATTGACAACAATACTTAATGAAGGCGCACCCATACCACTTGTAGCTGATAAGATGCTGCGACCATTCGGTAAGTATCCCACATAGCTATTGAGTCCGCGATTTTCTGACAACACGCGTACATCTTGTAAATAAGTTTGGGCAATTAGGTGCGATCGCTCTGGGTCGCCAGATAATAGAGCAATGCTGGGAGGCGATGAACCTAAATCATCTTGCCCAAAGCCAATGTGATAAAAGCGTTTATTTGCCATTCAATGCTACTCGCACGCGTATTGCAGATCGTTTCTTATTGCTGGCTTCTACAACTAAGGAACCAATAATTGCTCTCAATATGGTTGGGCGATCGCTCAATTATTAGGACTTATGCAATTAACTTGTCACGCATGAACCAACAAGTATTGACCATTACCAAGAATTTCACCATCACAACCGTCAAAATATACAATGCACAAGAGCAAATAAAGTCTCCACATCCGGCAGAACTTGCCATAGTTCGTGCCATAATTTAAATCTTTGACTTTAGCTTGATTTTGGTCAAAATTCATCAACCAATTTATCAGAGTCTTTGAGTAGTTAGCACCATTTAAATACCATTGATTAATAGTTTTCAGGTCTGTATTAATCTTTGGGATGACATCATAATTCCACACCCGCATGTTTGGAAAAACATATTTGTCGATAAAAGGATGGGTTATATTATAAGGTAATCTGCTTGTGATTATGTGAATTAACACCTTGCCATCATCTTTGAGGAGAGAAGCCAGTTTTTGAAATGATTTCGTTAAATTCCCTACATGTTCAAACAGGCCAATCGCCATAATTTTATCAAACTTATTCTCAAAATCAATATCATTAAAGTCCTTTTCATATAGAGTGAATCTATCTGAACTGAGGTAACTGGTAGAGTCTCGCATTTTTTTCCGCATATATTCGCATTGCCCGTGGCTCAAATTAAGAGCCGTTACTTTCACATGCGGAAACCGGGAAAGAATGTAATTTGATGCAGAACCCCAACCGCATCCCAAATCTAAGATTTCGTCTCCGTCTTCGATGCCTGCTTTTGCGATTAAATCATCGAGCATGTGCATTTGAGCTTGCTCAAGGTTAGATGCTCCTTTTTCCCATAAAGCCATTGTGTATTTGGGATATAAAAGTTCTGTCTCTTTTAACATCAGACTGAACATTTCTTCAGGTAAGTTGTATTGAACCTTCATTAGTTCGTGTGACCCTTCTGCAAGGCGATCGCTTTCTTGCAACAGCCATTCATAGGGAACTAAAAGAGAAGGAAAATATTTGTAGCTGATTTGCATGGAGAGATTTAAAAGGGATTTAAGCAAAGTATCGGGGATTTTTAGCCCATTGATGTAAGCCTCTGCTCCTGCCATTAGGATTGCATTGAATGCAGCGATCGCTGTGCGGTTGGCTTGGTAAGCAATTCGGTTTTTGTTATTCACATCTACTAAAAGAGTATGTCTTTGGATCTTGTCTGTAATGCTGGAAGTCATGTATACATTACCTGAGATTTTTAGTTATATTAAATTTATGATAAAACTAAATACTCGTCTTTTACAATTTCGGCCTGCGCTAAATTCAAAACTCCCATAAAACCAAGGATTTATCACTCCCTGATGCTACTTAAAGTGGTAAACAGACGAGAAATAAAATTGAGAGTTAGAAAATGAATTGATGTATTAAAAATTAATATTTTTTTATAAATTTTAATAAGGACATAATGCTCCCTTAATTAATAGTGTTTCTCTTCGGGTTGCAAAAATATTTGATAAATTGCATTTAAATTTTTAACACCATAGGGAACACCATATTTTCGCTGGTAATGAACTCAGACTATTATCCAAAGTCCTGCTTTACCTAAAATCTCCTCCTTCCCATATCTGAAGTTGTCTTTCAGCCGCAACTATGCAATTGAGATATTTTGGTGGGTACAGAAAATGATCGTAAGCTAAAGCCATCTGTCTAGCAGCTTCAGTATATGGCACTCGTCCTATTCCCGTACCCAATCCAGGACAGGCAATGGTGTTAATTTTTTGCCTAGCGTGTTGATTATGGTGTCGAACTGCCAGCAGCATAGCCCACATCGCAATATAAGGAATATCTGTCCCAGCAATAATCATGGGAACTCGCATAGTGGGTGTATGAGCCAAAAAAGGATGTTTGTAATGGTCTGTTTCCACAATCATTGATGTTCCCACAGGCTGTTCACCCAAATAATCCTCAAGAATACGCTGCTGGACTCTTGCCATTAAGGAATGACCGAAAAAACGGATAATTGCCGCATCTATGCCACCATCCATCATTCCGAAAGAGTTAGCAGGGCTGACCATACAATCAAAATCTGGCAACCACTCGAAATAGTTATTCACTATTTCTACATTGGGTAAATAATTAAAATGCTGTTCAAAGGCTGCACACAACAAAGAGTCAGGAGCTACCAATATCAATTTCAAGCTTTCATTTCCTCCGCTTGAATACCTATTTTAAACGTCAGCTAGGGCAAATATCAACGGTTTTTCTTTATTATCAGCCTTGTCTTTTCTTTGTAACACGTATATAATACAAAATATATCACCACTCAGCTGGTGACTGTTTGTCGCTTGAACAAAAGGAAATTTTATGATTCCCCGAACACGCATCCGAAATATTGGTATCTCTGCCCACATCGACTCTGGTAAAACTACGCTGTCAGAGCGAATTCTCTTCTACACGGGCAGAATCCACGCTATTGAGGAAGTGCGGGGAGGCGGTAAGGGTGCAACGATGGATTTTATGCCAGAAGAAAAGCTGCATGGTATAACCATCACTTCCGCTGCTACCACCTGCCAGTGGCACGATACTCAAATTAACCTGATTGATACACCTGGACACGTAGATTTCACAATTGAAGTGGAACGCGCCCTGCGGGTATTGGATGGGGCAGTGATGGTGCTGTGTGCTGTGGCAGGTGTGCAGTCCCAGTCCATTACGGTGGATCGGCAAATGAAGCGCTACCGTGTGCCGCGTTTGGCGTTCATCAACAAGATGGATCGGACGGGAGCAGACCCATTTCGTGTAGTACAGGGAATACGCGATCGCTTGCAACTAAATGCGGTATTGCTCCAGTATCCTATTGGCAGTGAAGACCAATTCCAGGGAGTGATTGACCTGGTAGAAATGACTGCTGACTACTTTGAGGGTGAAAACGGGGAAAACCGCGTGAAAAAGCCAATTCCCGAACCTCTTAGGGATGAGGCGCAACAGGCACGGGAGAAGTTGCTAGATACTTTGTCGCTGTTCTCAGAAACGATGACCGAGATGTTGTTGGCTGGTGAGGAAATTCCTAAAGAATTAATTTGGGAAACCATCCGACAAGCAACTTTGAGCCTAGAATTCACACCAGTACTGCTGGGTTCGGCATTCAAAAATAAAGGAGTGCAAAACTTATTGGATGCAGTTACGCTCTATCTACCATCTCCCGTAGATAGGGAAGTCAAGGGACTAGGGACTGGGGATTGGGGACTGGGAACTAGTACAAGCAATTCCCAATCCCCAGTACCCAGTACCCAATCCCTAATCACTCTTTCCCCTGACCCTGATGCTTCCTTGGTGGCATTGGCATTTAAACTCACCGTTGAATCCTTTGGACAGTTGACCTATACCCGGATTTACTCTGGGACGCTCAAACCCGGTGATACCGTCTACAACTCGCGGACTGAACAGCGAGTGCAAATCGGTCGCTTGGTGAGAATGCACGCCAATAAGCGAGAAGAGGTACAAGTCGCCGTAGCAGGGGATATTGTGGCTTTATTGGGTGTGGATTGTGCTTCTGGTGATACATTCTGTTCTGGGGAACCACTGGTATCTCTAGAGAAGATGTTTGTGCCGGAACCAGTGATTACGCTGGCAATTACGGCCAAGAAACAGGAAGATAGCGATCGCCTTTCCAAGGCACTCAATCGCTTTCAAAGGGAAGATCCCACCTTCCGGTTGAGTATCGACCCCGAATCAGGAGCAACTTTGATTTCTGGAATGGGCGAACTCCACTTGGAAATCTACCTGGAACGCATCCAACGGGAATACAATGCCGAGGTCTACGTCGGTACTCCTGCGGTGGCGTACCGGGAAACCATTAGGCAACAAGCTACCTTTGACTACCGATTTAAGAAACAGTCAGGCGGCCCTGGTCAGTACGCCCATATTACTGGGTGGATTGAACCTACAGATGAGCCGTTTGTCTTTGAGAATCGGGTGGTTGGAGGTGCGATTCCCAAAGAATATATCCCGGCGTGCGAGAAGGGTTGCCGTGAGGCGATGCAATCAGGAAAGCTGGAAGGCTATCCGGTAACTGGGGTGAAGGTCGTTTTGGATGGCGGTTCTTATCATCCAATTGACTCTTCAGAATTGGCTTTCCGGTCAGCTTCCCATCAAGCAATTGAGGGTGCGATCGCCAAAGCCAAACCCTACATCCTGGAACCCATTATGCTTGTAGAGGTGGAAACACCCCATGAGTTTATGGGAAGGATTCAGGGTGACTTATCCTCTCGTCGGGCTTTGTTATTGGGTTCTGAGACAATGCAGGGATACACGGTGATTCGAGCAGAAGTACCGCTGGCGCGAATGTTTGGGTATTCTACAGAATTGCGATCGCTTACTTCTGGTATGGCTACTTTTTCAATGGAGTTTGCCTGCTATCGCCAGTCCTAGCATCTTGAAGTAGCTTTTAGGGACACAGCCTAACTGTGTCCCTTTCAATTATCAGGAGGTTTTTGTGCCTATTTTGAGAACTCTGCAACCTGGAGATGAAGTATCGACCTGTTTCTGGATTTGCTGGAATTGATTTTGTAGTCTCTACTGAATTGATTGTAATACTTGAATTATGAGCCAGTATCGTTTCAAACAGTCATTCTCTGATGATCCCAGCTTAAGCGATAAGCTTTTTGACTTGATGGAAGTCACATTTCCCGGACTCAGCAGTTTAGCAGAATGTGCAAGAAAACTAGGTGCATCCTGGGAAACAGCTTCAACTCCCTTTATCCGTTTTCATGATGATATAGCTATTACCCATGTGGGAGTGTTAGAAATTCCCATGCAAATTATGGGACAAAGGCTGACTGTCGGAGGAGTTCATGGAGTAGCTACCCGTGCAGAGTATCGCCGGAGAGGGTATTACCGTGAAGTGATGGAGGAAGTGCTAGGGTATTGCGATCGCGATCGCCTTTACGAAACCCTGGTACTGACGACACCACAACCAGAGTTTTACTTACCTTTTGGCTTTCGTGTTATCGAAGAACACATCTTTAAAGTTAAGTGTTACCCCACAAGTAGCACTTATAGCTTCCGAGTACTGGATTTTACCAATACCAAAGACTACACATTGCTACACAGACTTTTAGAAACACGCATTCATGTTTCTAATATAGTTGGCGTAGTCAACGAAAAACCTGTATTCTGCGTCAATGAAGGAAGTCGTCCTTTATACTATGCAGAAGATTTAGATTTAATTGCCTGTATGGAGATAGAAGATAACCGACTTCATCTTTTCGATTTAGTGACAACGCAGATATGCCCTTTAAAGAATATTCTTAGTAAGATACCTCAACCCATTAAAGAAGTGGTGATTTACTTTAGTCCAGAACTTCTTGATGTCAAAGATGTGCAAGCATTCCCCCATACTTTTGATGAAACTGTGCTGATGGTTCGCGGTAACTTTGCAGCAGAGGGCGAGAAATTTATGCTGCCGCGTTCTGCAAGGTGTTGAGTTACTCAAAAACAATTGAATCATAATAGAACTGAGAGTTTCATCATCAGGACTGCTTTATGATGTATCAAACCGACCCGCCGCGATCGCCAAAAGATGTATTGCCGACCATGTATGATCTTCCCAGTGAAGACCCAGAGGAGCCTGGTTTGCCCGATCAGTTTCATTTATTGCAACCTCGTCTGTTAGACGAAACCTTTCGTCCACCAAAGCTGAAAAAGAAAGACAACGAGCTGAACGGTTGATTGCACAATTGCGTAGACACGAAGTGGCTTGTCGTTAGACATCGCTAGGTGTTGAACCCGATATAGATTAGCTTTTTGCCTGCCTTATAGCCCTGCAAACCACTCATAGCCTTGATCTTCCCAATAGCCTTTAGTAGGTAACAAATTGCTGACAAATGTAATTTGAGTTACCCACTTGCTTTGCTTGTAGCCCAGTTTAATTGGAGATGCTAGGCGCATCGGCGCACCATTATCAACTGATAAGGGTTGTCCATTCTTTTGATAAGCCATGAGAGTTTGGGGATGTATAGCAGAAGCAAGATCCCAGCTTTCATAATAGCCATCAGCAGATTTGAAGTAGACATAGCGGACATTTGACTTCGGCTGTACCAGCGCTACTAAATCTCGTAATCGCACACCTCCCCATTGAACGATCGCAGCCCAGCCTTCAACACAGACATGGCGAATCACCATTGAAGTCAAGGGCAGTTTTTGAATATCTGCCATGCTCAATTGCATCGCATTATTGACCTCACCATCAATTATTAAGCGAAACTGTGCCGGATCAATTTGCGGAGTGAAGTCAAAGGTATTAACCAGCAATTTATCTGCTTCTATGGCACTGACAGGAAATTCAAGTATAGGTTTTTGAGTTAAGAGGAGTGCTTCAAGACTTTGGTTTAGTGGCTCAGATATTTGCCGCAGATTATCTGAGAACAAATTTGTCCCACAGCCACCAAGAAGAAAGCCTACCCCTGAAAGTCCAGACACTTGCAGTAACCGACGACGGGATAGGGTACGTTTGGGAAGAATCAGACTCATAAAACCTCTACAGAAACATAGATTTCACTAAATGCACGCTTCCTACCTTCAGGGCAAGTAAGGAATGAGCAATTGTAAACAGTATGACAGTAGGAACAGTGATAAAGTGAACAGTGCGTAGAGTTTGCCAACTACCAAACAGCCCGGAAAGCCAATACAGTTGAGCCGGTTTATTACATCGTCAGACCACTCAAAATTGCCAGCAGTAATATCAAGTTCGGATGAGTACTTATAATAAAACTGGAACAGTTGCAGTGCATCTATCTAAGTCTTATGCCGAAACGGATGATTTAATCTCTGGTTTAACTTGCTACTACTGGTGGCCAAAAACAAGGACAGCTTAATTATAAGTGTTCATCCGAACTTGATACAAGAGGAACCATTACCCGCATTCAAAAAGCACCTACACTACTGGAAATGTGCCAGATTGTGGTGACAGAAGTCCGGCGAATCACTGGTTTCGATCGCGTCATGGTCTATCGATTCGATCGCGAAGGGGCAGGCAGTGTCATCGCTGAAGATACTAATATAGCGAAACTGCAAACCTTGGTGCGGCTGACGCAGCGAATGGAAGACTTGATCAATTCCCTCCTCCATTTCTCGCGGTTGGGACGCGCCGAACTGATCCGGCAACCAGTGCATCTAAACGAGTTAGTACCCCAGGTAATCGCCACCTTGACCATTGCCCGACCACAAAGCGAAGTCGAGTTTCGCATTCCTCACCCCTTTAAGACAATTCAATGCGATCGCGCTCAGATTAATGAACTCTTCAGCAACCTAATCAGCAACGCCATCAAGTACAATGATAAACCCCAGAAGTGGGTCGAAATTGGTTTCATCGAATCGGGGCAAACCAACCAAATCTCAAAAGAATTTCTTCCCCAATCTCCATTACCCCTTATCCCCAGAGGGGTCCCCACCTTCCCCAGTCCCCAGTGCTTCTACGTTCGTGATAACGGCATTGGCATCTCCCCAGAGCATCTCGACAAAATCTTTGAAATCTTCCGCCGATTACATGGACGGGACGAATTTGGCGGTGGGACTGGGGTAGGGTTAACCATTGCCCGCAAAATTGTGGAACGTCACGGTGGTAGAATCTGGGTGGAATCTACCCCCACTGAAGGTAGTACATTTTACTTCACCCTGTCAGCGGAGGCAAATACATGACTCAGATTTCAGTCTCCCCGATGCAGCAAACGCCACTACTTTTAATTGTCGAGGATAGCAACGAAGACTTTGAGGCACTGCAACGATTTCTAGGGCGATCTACCATTGCGATCGCTATTCAGAGGTGTGTGAATGGGGAACAAGCCTTGGCGTTTCTTTATCGAACTGGCAGCTATGTAGAGCGCCAGAGTGCGCCCCGTCGCGGCTTGATTGTGCTTGACTTGAACCTGCCCGGAACCGATGGACGAGAAGTGTTACGCCGGATTAAACAGGATGACAACTTGAAGATGATTCCGGTGGTGGTGTTTACTACCTCTAACAATCCTAAAGATATTGAAGTATGTTATCAATATGGTGTCAACAGCTATATTGTTAAACCAATCAATTTTGCTCAACTGAAAAGAGATATTCAAATGCTCGTGGAATATTGGTTTGAAGTAACGACATTACCTGATTACCCGCAGGATTCGTTATGATAAAATCTTTACATAGGTGAGGATTTTAGCGCTATTTTTAAAACACTAATTTCTCTATGATAACCTGCGGAATGTGGGCTTTAACTCTATCCGCTAAATTAATTTTACATGTCTCAGCAACAGCGCACCCTCCTAATTGTCGATGATTCCCCAGAAGATCGAGAACTATATCGGCGGTATTTGCGGCGCGATCGCGAATCTTCTTACACTATCCTAGAAGCAACGCTGGGACAACAAGGGCTAGAACTTTGGCAGCAACATCAGCCTGATGCTGTGTTGCTTGATTATCGACTGCCCGACATGGACGGACTGGAATTTCTGGCACAATTGCAACCCTCGACCCAACAGCCTTGCCTACCTGTGATTGTCGTCACTGGGCAGGGGAATGAGGCGATCGCAGTTAAGGCGATCAAAGCGGGCGCACAAGATTATATTATCAAAGAGCAAATCACCGCAGAAGGGCTGCAAATAGCAGTCAATGGGGCAATTGAAACCGTGCGGTTACGCACCCAACTACAACAGCGTATTGAACGAGAGCGCGTAGTCTCACATATTACCCAGAAAATTCACCAATCGCTGAATCTGGATGAAATTCTTCAAACAACTGTAGCCGAAGTGCGAGAATTTCTGCACACTGATCGCGTCTTAGTTTTTCAGTTAAAACCTGACGGGAATGGCACAGTAATAGCAGAATCAGTTGGGACACAGTGGCGATCGCTGCTTTCGTCTACTATGTACGATCCCTGCCTTGCTGAGAGCTACATTGTCTCGAATCGACCGCAACCTGTCAAGCACGATCCCGCCTCGATTAAAAATTATATCGAACGTTATTATCAGGGGCAAGTAACGGCAGTATCAGATATTCACGATCGCAGTCTTGACCCCTGCCACAGTGAATTGTTGGCACAGTTTCAAGTCAAAGCTCATCTGGTTGTACCAATTCTGCAAGACAACCAGTTTTGGGGATTGCTAATTGCTCATCATTGTACCTCCCCTCGATTTTGGCAGCCCTTAGAAATTGACTTGCTTAAAGAGTTGGCAACTCAGATGAGTATCGCCTTACGACAGGCAGAACTGTATCAGCAGGCACAGCATGAACTAAAGGAACGCCAACAGGTAGAAGCAGAACTACGCCAGAGCGAAGAACGGCTGCGATTGGCACTATCAGCTTCGCGGATGGGAACGTGGAACTGGAACATCCAAACGGGAAAAATTTCCTGGTCGGAGAACCTGGAAGCCTTATTTGGACTGGAGCTAGGAGAGTTTGACGGCTCATTCGAGATGTTTGCCGCGCGAGTCCACCCTGACGATCGCGATCGCGTTTTGGCAGCCGTCGAGCGTGCCATCGCCACCGGAGAAGACTATGACATTGAATTTCGAGTAGTATATCCTGATGGCACGATTCGGTGGGCACTGAGTCAGGGTAAGGTATTCTACGACCAACAGGGGCAACCGATTCAAATGGCGGGTATCGATCTCGATATCACCGAACGCAAACAGGCAGAGCAAGCCCTGCGAGACAGTGAAGAACGCCTGCAAATGGCACTGGAAGGCTCTGGTGGCGGTCTATGGGATTGGAATATTGTTACCAATGAAGATTATTTTAGTTCCCGATGGCTGGAAATGCTGGGATATGAGCAAGGAGATTTACCTGGGAACTTTAGCGCTTGGGAGCGACTGATTCATCCTGACGATAAAGTTTGGGTGATGGAACGGTTGAATGCCCATCTTCACGACGATTCGGTATCTTACAAATTTGAATATCGAATGTTAACCAAGTCTGGGGAGTGGAAATGGATTGCCAACCACGGAAAGGTAGTTTCGCGCGATCGACAGGGCAATCCACTCCGCCTTTCAGGCATCCATCATGATATCAGCCACCGCAAACAGGTAGAACTTGCTCTGCGAAAGAGCGAAGAACGCTTCCGCACCTCAATTGAAAATATGCTGGACTGCTTTGGGGTATACCGTGCTGTACGGAATGAGCGGGGACAGATTGTCGATTTTGTGACTGAATATGTCAATAGTGCGGCTTGTTTCAACAATCAAATGACTTATGAGCAGCAGATTGGACGAGGGTTGTGTGAATTACTACCAGGTCATCGTGACAGTGGATTGTTTGATGAATACTGCCAGGTAGTAGAAACAGGACAGCCGCTCATTAAAGACAGCCTAGTTTATGAGGATGATTACGGACAAAAACGCTTAGTTAGAGCCTTTGATATCCGCGTGGCTAAATTTGGAGATGGATTTGTTGCCACCTGGCGAGATATCACCACTCGCCAACAAACCGAAGAAGCCTTGCGCCAGAGTGAAGAATTTAAAAATCGTATTTTAGACAGCAGTTCTGATTGCATCAAGGTATTAAACCTTGATGGGCGGCTGCTGTACATGAATACAGGTGGACTGTGTTTGATGGAAATTGATGATTTAAATTCCTATCTCAATAATGAATGGCTCTGTTTCTGGGAAGGCAGTTCTCGGCAACAGGCAGAGGAGGCACTTGCTGCCACTAAAACAGGCAAAGTCAGCATTTTTAGCGGATACTGCCCAACTGTAAAAGGTACTCCGAAATGGTGGGAAGTGGTCATTAGCCCGATTTTGGATGCTTCTGGGCAGATGGAACGAATCTTGTTGATTTCACGAGACATTACCGATCGCAAAAAGATAGAACTCCTCTTGCAGGAGAGCGAAGCCCGGTTGAAATTGGCGTACAAAGCTACGCAATCAGGATTATGGGACTGGGACATTATCCACAATAGCGCTCATGTATCTGAAGAGTACATCAATTTGTTTGGGCTTGACCCAACCACAAAGGAAATCACATATCAACTGTGGTTAAGTCTCCTGCACCCAGACGATCGCACCTCAGCCAATGAAAGAGTGAGTCGCACCATCCAGCAACAGGAAGAGTATTATGAAGATGATTACCGCGTCCTACATCCTGATGGCATTCGCTGGTTAGCGGCTAGAGGTCAGGTTTTCTATGATGCTGCGGGCAATGCGGTACGGATGGTAGGTAATGTACAGGATATCACCGATCGCAAACAAACTGAAATTGAACGCGATCGCCTATTGCAGCTAGAACAAACAGCCAGAGCCGAAGCCGAACGCGCCAATTGCATCAAAGATGAATTTTTGGCGGTTCTCTCCCACGAATTGCGATCGCCTCTTAACCCAATTCTCGGCTGGACAAAACTGCTACAAACCCGCAAATTTAGTGAAGCCAAAACAGCCGAAGCTTTAGCCACCATTGAACGCAACGCCAAATTGCAAACTCAACTGATTGATGACTTACTCGATGTCGCCAAGATTCTACGCGGCAAACTCAGCATCGAGGCTACTCCTGTGAATCTGGCATCTGTCATTGAATCTGCGATCGATACAGTAAATACAGCAGCCCTTTCCAAATCAATTGTGTTGCATTCGGTACTGCCAAATATTGGGCAAGTCTGTGGAGATTCCAACCGCCTTCAACAAATCGTTTGGAACTTACTTTCTAACGCGATCAAGTTTACCCCCAAGGGAGGACGCGTAGAAACCCGACTAGAGCGAGTCAACGAGCAAGCACAGATTACCGTCAGTGACACTGGTAAAGGCATTAACTCAGACTTTCTCCCGTATATTTTTGAGTCATTCCGTCAGGAAGATGTCTCAATTACCCGCAAGTACGGGGGGTTAGGATTGGGGTTAGCGATCGTCCGGCAGTTAGTTGAGGCGCACGGCGGCACGATCGCGGCTGATAGTCCTGGTGAAGGCTTGGGAGCCACCTTTACAGTCCAGTTGCCACTGCTGAATATTGAACCGGAAATCAAGCAGCCAGATGAGTTGCCACAACCAGCACTCGAACTTACGGGGATTCGAGTCCTCACAGTTGATGATGATCCCGATGCTCGTGAACTACTAACAGTATTGCTTACTGAATACGGAGCTACAGTCCTAACTGTTGCATCTGCGGCAGAAGTTTTAGCAAACCTGGAGTCTTTTCAACCCGATGTTTTAGTCAGTGATATTGGGATGCCCGAAGTCGATGGTTATTCCCTGATTCAACAGATCCGCACCTTAACGCCCGAAAAAAGGGGAGAGATTCCCGCGATCGCTTTGACTGCTTATGCCAGAGTTGATGATTACGAGCGAGCCATCATCAGTGGCTATCAGCGGCACGTTACCAAGCCCCTCGATCCAGAAGAGTTAGTTCAAGCTGTGGTGGCACTTGTACACAGTAAACTATAATTCAGTTTAATCGAAAGGTGATGCTACATAAACAACTCCTTCAATCAATTCGGTTTTCTTGAGATTGAGTATGGCATTATAGCGATACTCAAACTCTGCACTAATGAGGCGATCGTCATTCTCAAGAGGCAGTAGACAATACGGTTCGGTTAAGGTTTTTTGATGACAATTCTAAATCCCAAAAATGCGATCAATCATCACAAAGACGCGATAAATCGCCGTCTCTACAAAAGAATAATTTCTGATATAACGTTTTGTTTTTAGCAAACAAATCTCTTGCAAAAGTCTCTTCACGCGGTAGAATAACGAAATTTTGTAAGAGGTCTTAATTATGAAACCATTTCTGTTTGTAACCGATTTAGATGACACCCTCGTATATCGCACCGTCGGCGATGATAGCGCTTTACCAGAACTGAATCAACTCCTGAGTCAACATCGCCAAGAATACGGGACTAAAATAGTTTATTCTACGGGGCGATCGCCTGTACTTTACAAAGAACTCCAAGCTCAAAAAAATCTTTTGCAACCCGATGCCCTTGTCCTTTCTGTGGGTACAGAAATTTACCTTGATGGTACTGATACTCCAGACTCAGGTTGGTCAGAAATCCTCTCTCCGGGATGGGAACGAGAAACTGTATTGTCTATTACAAAAAAATATCCTGAGTTAGTTCGGCAACCAGATTCAGAACAGCGTCCCTTCAAAGTGAGTTGTTTCCTAGAACAAGAAGTATCTGCGAATGTTCTACCACAACTTGAAGCAGAGTTGCAGAAATCTAAATTAAATGTAAAGTTAATCTACAGTAGTGGGATTGACCTTGACATTGTACCCCATAGCAGCGATAAAGGTCAGGCAATGCAGTTTTTACGCCAGAAGTGGAAATTTGCAGCAGAACAAACAGTTGTCTGTGGTGATTCGGGTAATGATATTGCTTTATTTGCTGTAGGCAACGAACGGGGAATCATTGTGGGGAATGCCCGCAAAGAGTTACTTCAATGGCACAATGAGCATCCCGCTGACTACCGCTACCTGGCAAAAGCTTTTTGTGCAGGTGGAATTATCGAAGGCTTAAATTATTTTGGTCTCTTGTAATGATTAGTTATTTAAAAGGTATAGTCGCTGGTATCCAAACAATTGGCGCTAATCGCGTGATTCTGACTCTGGAAGTGAATGGCTTGGGGTATGATTTGCAAGTTCCCCAACGGCTAGCAAACCATTTACCAGAGTCGGGAGGAGTGGCGCAAATTTTTACCCATTTGCAAATTCGTGAAGAAGTGCCCTTTCTATATGGCTTTGCTTCTCCATCTGAACGCGATTTATTTCGCCACTTGCTGACTGTCACAGGGATTGGTGCAGCCTTAGCGATCGCCCTTTTGGATACTCTGGAACTACCAGATTTAGTCCAAGCAATTATCGCTGGCAATACACAAATCCTCATTCAGGCTCCAGGTGTGGGCAAAAAAATCGCTGAACGCATCTGTTTGGAACTGAAAAGCAAATTGGTCGAGTGGCGCAAATCAGCCGGGTTCTTCGTTGCCACAGGCGGGCCTGCACCAGGAATACTCGAAGAAGTGCAAATGACCCTCTTCGCCTTGGGATATACTGCCCATGAGGTCAGTCACGCCCTGCACGTAGTCAGCGAAGACATTGGACTACCCAAAGATGCTTATGTCGAAGACTGGATTAAACAAGCGATCGCCAATAGTGCAGTCATTGGACATAAATCGCCATCCATACTAAAGACGCTATCAGTAAGAATCAAACAGCGTCGGTAATTTTGCCGCTGCTGGTTCAACTGAGTTTTTAATACTGCCATATCACAGTGTGGGTATTCCACAACTGCTGCACCGCTGAGAATCGCTCCATTTTTCAGACTGGAATGATTGTACTGGTCAGAAAATATTAGATCGCGCTTGCCTACAAGGGCGGTAATTGCACCCAGATTGGCTAGATACCCAGAACTAAATACCAAGGCATCTTCTGTTTGTTTGGTAGATGCGATCGCCGACTCTAACTCCCTGTGTAATTCTCGATGCCCACTGAGTAATCTAGAACCAGTACTACCAGTCCCAAATTTTGCGATCGCAGCCGTTGCCGCTGCCATCAACCGCTCATCCCCAGCCAATCCCAAATAGTCATTGCTGGCAAAATTAATTACCTCTTGCCCAGCTAAAACCACCGTTGCACCCGGACGACCATCGATAGGTTGTACCGAACGATACCAGTCCGCCCGATGAATTGTTGCTAC
>NZ_NOLJ01000002.1:197674-386487 GCF_002246015.1 Nostoc sp. 'Peltigera membranacea cyanobiont' 210A | reverse complement strand
GTAGCAACAATTCATCGGGCGGACTGGTATCGTTCGGTACAACCTATCGATGGTCGTCCGGGTGCAACGGTGGTTTTAGCTGGGCAAGAGGTAATTAATTTTGCCAGCAATGACTATTTGGGATTGGCTGGGGATGAGCGGTTGATGGCAGCGGCAACGGCTGCGATCGCAAAATTTGGGACTGGTAGTACTGGTTCTAGATTACTCAGTGGGCATCGAGAATTACACAGGGAGTTAGAGTCGGCGATCGCATCTACCAAACAAACAGAAGATGCCTTGGTATTTAGTTCTGGGTATCTAGCCAATCTGGGTGCAATTACCGCCCTTGTAGGCAAGCGCGATCTAATATTTTCTGACCAGTACAATCATTCCAGTCTGAAAAATGGAGCGATTCTCAGCGGTGCAGCAGTTGTGGAATACCCACACTGTGATATGGCAGTATTAAAAACTCAGTTGAACCAGCAGCGGCAAAATTACCGACGCTGTTTGATTCTTACTGATAGCGTCTTTAGTATGGATGGCGATTTATGTCCAATGACTGCACTATTGGCGATCGCTGATGAATTTAGCTGTATGCTGCTAGTCGATGAAGCTCATGCTACCGGCGTATTAGGAAAAACTGGCGCTGGGTGTGTCGAACATTTTGGGTGTACAGGAAAGCAATTAATTCAAGTTGGCACCTTGAGTAAAGCTTTAGGTAGTTTAGGCGGTTATGTGGCAGGAAGTAGCGCTCTAATTGACTTTTTGCGGAACCGCGCACCCAGTTGGATTTATACCACTGGGCTTTCACCTGCTGATACAGCTGCGGCCTTAGCAGCGATCGAGATCGTGCAACAAGAACCGCAACATCGTGCCCAATTGTGGGGGAATATACATTACTTGAAAACTTTGCTGCAACAGTTACCTAACCTGAAATTGCTGCCTTCTGAATCACCCATATTATGTTTTCAATTGCCTAATGCGACAGATGCGCTCAAAGCTGGAAAACAGCTAAGAGATGCTGGCATTTTTGCCCCAGCAATTCGCCCCCCCACAGTGCCCACAAGTCGAATCAGAATATCCGTGATGGCAACTCATGAAGTAGCACATATTGAAAAATTGGTAGCAGTACTAAAGGAGTTTAGCTTACAACAGTAGGGTATGGGGCATAAAGTAGTTGAATATTATTGCCAATTGTTGCTTCTGTCGCTTGACGATAACGAACCAGTAGTTCTTCCGTACTCACGTGGTTAACGATCGCAATCCGTTTCGGCATAAGACTTAAATAGATGCACTACAACTGTTCCAGTTTTATTATAAGTACTCATCCGAACTTGATATTACCTGTTGATAGAAGTCAAAAAAGCCTGTTTTGTCCTTAGATTTTTTCGGCTCTAATTCCAGAATAATAATAGTATCTAAACGATGGATAATGCCATCAAAATGAATTGATTTATTTTGATGTTGGATGGCTATATTTAGGGGATTAACGCTCTCAAAATCCTCTGCCAGACATTGTTGAATTAGTTTAATCTGCTTGACATTGAGTAAATCTGATAGCGGCTTGCCCAGCAATTCATCAGGTTGACGGCCAACGACTTTCTGGGTGTTGCTGCTCACCTGAAGGATTTCCAGGGTGGGATCTTGCAAAACCAGTAAAATCCCGTGAGGCTGGATCAAACTAGGAATGTGGATCGGTTCGCGATCGCAATTTGCCAAATCTATGATCTCATCAGTCATTCTCTGTTTATCCAACTCTTCATTAGAACTCTGGCTTAAATAATTCGTAATTAAGTTTTGTGTTAACGAGTCGCGTCCGGGGATTTAGACGCGATAAATCGCCGTCTCTACAAGTGTTTTGTTGCTCATTCTGAACTGTATGGCTTTATATATTAGATTTTAAGTCCTGTATTTTGTACCTCACTTAAAAAGCGAACTCCTATATTCACACTACTAGCCTAGACTCAAACTAGAGTCTCCAGCTTCTACTCTTGGCTTAATGTTTCAATCAACAAATCTACCTGCTGTTGTCGCTGCTGCAAAAAACCTTCGCACTGACGCAAATACTCTACAGCAGTTGCAAATTGGTCAAACACAGCTTCCAATTCCAACTCACCCGCCTCAATGCGAGTAATAATTCCCTCAATCTCAGCAACTTTCGCTTCATAATTCCAACCTTCCTCAGAACTAGAAGCACTCTTACGTTTAACCATTAACCTCTCTGCGTCCTCTGCGCCTCTGCGGTTCGTTTATTTCCATAACCTTCACTTTAACCCCACCCTGCCCCAACTGAATCACTAACTCTTCTCCCACAGCCAACTCCACAGCCGAACGAGCGATCGCTCCATCTTCCCTTCTCACCACCGCATAACCACGCTGTAACACTGCTTTCGGGTCAAGACTAGCCAACTTCTGCCGCAATAATTCTAAATGCTGCGTTGCTTGCTGCGATCGCCCCGTCGTAATTTGCACCAAATGCTGACGCTTCCAAGCTAGCTTTTCCACCTCCTGCTGCACTTGCCGATCTAACCGCAAACGTCGCAAACGATTACGTAATACTTGCAGTTTATTCTCAGCATTTTCTCTAAAGTCATGCACCGCCTCATGTAAAGCGACAACTCGCTGCCGATGCTCAATATACAACTCTAAAAGTGCTGGCACAACCATTTCCGCTGCCGCAGTGGGTGTATGCACACATACATCTGCAACTAAATCTGCTAAAGATTCATCTCGTTGATGGCCGATCCCAGTAATTATAGGAATGGAACAACTAGCCAGCGATCGCACCACTCGTTCATCATTAAAGCAGGCCAACTCTTCCACCGCACCACCACCCCGCGATAAAATTAGCACTTCGGCACGACCATCTCTTTCCACGCGCTCAATTGCTTTGACGATAGATTCTGGTGCTTGCTCGCCTTGTACGGTTGCGGGAGAAAATAAAACGTGTAAACCTGGATACCTTTGCTTCAGGGTTTTTTGAATATCACCCCAAGCAGCAGCCGTTGGTGAAGTGACGACAGCGATCGTTTGGGGATGAGTGGGAAGCGATCGCTTTCTTTGCGCGTCAAATAACCCCTCAGCCAGCAAGCGATTTTTGAGTTGTTGATAGCGTAACGCCTGTAAACCAACACCAGCAGGGAGAGTTTGCCAAACTGATAACTGATACTCTCCCCGTTGCGGATAGACGCGAATGCTGCCCAAAATGATTATCTGTTCGCCAGGAACAGGCATTTGGGCGAGTTTTGGCAATTGGCTATTCCATACTACACACTTAATTCCGGCGGTGCGATCGGGATCTTGCAGCGTGAAAAACAACCCACTGCGATGGTGGTTAGCGCTGGAAACTTCGCCAGTTACCCAAACTTGCCGCAATTGTTCATCTTGTTCTAACAGCAAGCGGATATAGTCAGTTAATCCAGATACTGAAAGCGCTGTATCGAGAATCAGAGAGTCGGGAAGGTCGAAAGTCATCAAAGATATACGAAAGCAAAAGCCTAAGCAAATCTTAGCAAATATCATTAATTGATAGCTATTGTGTTGAATAATTTTGGTTTCCGATAATAAAAAACTGGTTAACTCAAAATTTTTCGGAGAATCGAAGAATTTATTTAGTGATTGATAAAACGAAATGGCAGCGAAAGAATTTGATGATGATTAGTTTAATTTACGATTCTATTGGGAATTTTTACCCAGAATGGGAAATAGTAATTTTGAAGAGCAATCAATCAATTTCACCAAGCTCTAGGTAGGGTTGACTTTAAGCAGTTAATTCATAAGTTTAGCTTATGAATCATTACTCACAATCACTTTTTGAACATTTCCCAAAAAACGGTATCATACACTACTATTTTTTAGCCGTTGTAGAACTTTTAGGTCTACTGAAAGTGGGAAAAGTAGGAAAAGTGGGAAAAGTAGGATGTTTTGTGTGAACTCTTGATTATGCTGTTGATTAACTGTATATTTGTATGCTTAGTACAGCTCACCACAAAAATACTATGGAATTTAATCATACGCAGCTATATGTAGTTGTGATATTGGCGTATTTCACTCTTATTCTGACTCGTCAATATTTAGATGCGTTTGCCCTGAGAAAAGCGAACATTGGACACTTTCTTCCTTTCTCTCCCACATACAGTTACTATCTTTAATAAAAAAACAAGTATTTTAGCTTATTGACGAAAATCCTCTTTATAAAGTTTGAGAAGTAGAAATTAATGAGGCTATTGTAATAATGAAGATAATTAACAGTTAATAATTAACATGCAAGTTAAGTGGTAAAAGCTTGTAAAAGTTTTTAGACAGAAAACATCTGTATATAAACTTTCTTATGCAATTAACAGTGTTTTATCAAGCAAATCTAAAAATAATATAGAATAACTGTTAGTTCTTCTCACTATGCAGGAAGATAAATTTTAGTCTTTCGTTAAAGGAATGTTTACAGGCTTAAAATATGTCATTACGACACAGAATTCTTCCAGAAAAAAGACGTAGTTGCTTAAAGTCTCAATACTCTAGTATTGAAACTACTTTTCAAATTTCATAAACAAAATTGAATATTGACCTAAAATCTATTTCTTAATCTTCGTTCTTTGTAAAGCTTTAATGACTAGTTTTGCAATCGTACTTGTTATTGTTGCCGCTTTTATCCATGCTACTTGGAATTTCCTTGCTAAACGTGCAGGTGGAGGAACTGCTTTTGTATGGCTCTTTGCTACACTTTCAGCAATTATCTATGCACCTATCACGATCGCTCTTATCGTAATACAGCGGCCACATATAGGTTTTCCTGAGTTCTTATTCATACTGGGAAGCGCTATCCTTCACCTAATGTACTTTTTGTTACTGCAACGAGGCTACAACACAGGCGATCTTTCCCTAGTTTATCCCCTTGCACGGGGTACTGGCCCGATGCTTTCGACTGTAAGTGCAATTGTCTTTTTCGGTGAAAGACCCACTCCTATAGCTCTTGGTGGTGCAATTCTCATAGCGATCTGTGTGTTCATTCTCAGTGGTGATATACGCCAACTCCAGAAAATGGGAACTGGTTCAACAGTAATCTACGGTCTGCTTACTGGAACGATTATTGCTGCATACACTCTATGGGATAAACGTGCGGTCAGTACGTTATTAATCCCACCACTATTGTTAGATTATTGTTCGACATTGGGTCGTGTAGCCTTACTTGCCCCTTTTGCATTGCGTTCGTGGGATAAAGTTCGTACAGAATGGTCTACTCATCGTCTTGAAGCAATTGGCGTAGCCTTTTTAAATCCTTTATCTTACATCCTTGTCCTGACTGCACTGGTTTTTACTCCTGTAAGCTACATAGCACCATCTAGGGAAATTAGCGTTCTCGTTGGCGCTTTTATGGGAACTCATTTACTTAGAGAAAGTGATGCTCCGCGCCGCCTTTTTGCTGCTGCTGGAATGATGTTAGGGATGATTGCGATCGCAATTGACTAGTCAATTGAACAAAACTAAAGATAGCGAGATTAGGAACCAGGGAAATGGTTTTTGGCTACAAGTAGACAGATTTTTATTACGAAGCTCGAAGTTGCACTCTAATTAAACAAAAAAGGTAAAAAACAATGGTAGAAGAAACTTACTTCGTTAAAACTAAAGTCGCCAACAAATATGACGGTTATATTGGCGAGAACATTCCTTTTTACTGGCCTGCTTTAAATTTCATTGGCGAAAGTGTGAGCGAATATTTTTCAGATAAAGACGCTCTAGATTGTATAGAAATTGGCTCTGGCAGTGCTAATTTATCAATTACAGTCAGCCAGTACATCAAAATGAAAAGCTTACTTTTATTAGACCACAGTGCGCCATTTTTAGAAATAGCAAACCAAAAGCTATCTGAAACACCTTCAGTGCAAATAACTCCCATACTCAAACACGCTTCTTTTTTGAGTGATGATTGGCAAAATGATATTGAACCAAATAGTCAAGATTTGATCTTATCATCGCTAACACTTGACCATATAGCTGATGATGAAGAGTTTTTATCTTTACTGAAAAAGTTGCAAAGTCTTTTAAAGAAAGGTGGCTGCTTTGTAACTGCGGAGAAGTGTGCCAGCAGTTCTAACACAACAAAATCATGGCAGTCATTTGCTAAAATGATCCACATTCGGGGTGAGAACAATTTAAAGAATAATTTCAAAAACGCTTCCGAAATAGAAGCCTGGAAACATCATAATTTCACTGAAGATATCTTAAGACCATTCTCTGATGTTTGGACGCTTGTCGAAAAAGCAGGGTTGACAGTTGAGTATGCAGGTGGTGTTCCATTACCAGAACCAGAAAACTTAAACTACGATACCTTTTATGAGCTAAATAAAATCAGATCGTTTACCAGACAGGAAGTTTTTTCTTCAGAACAAGCATTTGGTGTAGCAATACTGATTTGTAAGAAATAAAGTGATTAGCATATTTTAGATTTGGCAGCAATCAAAAATCCAAATCTAAAATCCAAAATTGTTTGACTCATTTTCAAAAAATATTATTTTGGAGAGACCAATGATCAGAGACGATATTATCCTCGAAGATACAACTTTACGAGACGGTGAACAAGCCGCAGGTGTTGCTTTTTCCAAAGCTAGTAAGCTAGCTATTCACGATTATCTGGTAGCTACTGGAGTGCGCTGGATTGAAGCAGGAATTCCTGCAATGGGTGACGAAGAGCTAGACACCTTGAGAACAATGATTGCTCGTGGTAGTGATGCCACGTTAGTCGCTTGGAACCGAGGTGTAAAAGAAGAAGTAGCTCTTTCGTTGGATATTGGATTTAAGGCTGTTCATATAGGTTTGCCAACATCAAATGTGCATTTGAAGGACAGCATAGGTCAAGATCGCCACTGGTTATTAGAGCAAGCAAAAAATCTGATTAAATACGCAAAAGACCGGGGTGCTTTTGTATCAATTAGCGCTGAAGATGTTGGTCGGACTGAAATTCCGTTTTTGCAAGAATATGCGTGCATCGTTACTGAAGCCGGTGCCGATCGCCTACGCCTTTCGGATACTATTGGTATCCTCACACCAGAAGCCTATGCCGAACGTGTTCAAAGCGTTGTCAATGTCTCTTCTATAGATGTTCAATGCCATACTCACAATGATTTTGGTCTGGCTGTAGCCAATACTCTAGCAGGTTTGAATGCTGGCGCACGCTATTTTCATGTCACAGTCAATGCGATCGGTGAACGTGCAGGGATGCCCGATCTCGCCCAAACTACCCTAGCGCTCAAACAGCTTTACAGCAAGGATTTAGGTATCGTTACTTCTCGTCTACGTCAGCTGAGTGAAATAGTAGCCCAAGCAAGCAAACAAAAAATAACTCCTTGGCAACCAATTGTTGGTGACAATGTTTTTGCCCATGAATCGGGCATTCATGCAAAGGGGATGCTGAAAAATAACAAAACTTTCGAGCCTTTTTCACCTGAAGAAGTCGGAGGAGAACGCAAGTATATCCTTGGCAAGCATTCTGGGCGGGCAATCTTAAATCATCTTTTGCAAGAGCAAGGCGTAACAGTCGATGAAACCCAATTAGGGGATTGTTTAAGGCAAGTGCGTGCTTTAGCAATCGAACAAGGTGGCTCTGTTAGCCCCGAACAACTGCGGGATATCTACTTTCGTATTTCCAAGGAACGTGTAGCATGACTTTAGCTGAAAGAATTATTGCAAACCATGCCAATCGCGATCGCGTTGCACCAGGTGAACTTGTAACAGTTGCGGTAGATCGAGTTTACCTTCAAGATGGTAACTCACCAACAATTCGTAAACTCTTTGCTGAGAATGGCTTTACCGAAGTATTCGATCCATCACGCATCGGTGTATTTTTCGATCATTCGGTTTTAGCTCCTGATATCAAAATTGCCGATCGCTTGCGCGAAGCCGAAGATTTTGCGGAAAAATTAGGTTTGTGTATTTTCAAAGCTGGCACAGGTATCAGTCACGTTGTAGCTTTGGAAGAAGGATGGTTTGAACCAGGAACGATTGTGGTTGGTTCCGATTCTCACACATGTACTGGTGGCGCTCTGCAATGTCTGGCATTAGGGATGGGAGCGTCTGATATAGTCGCGGCGATGATTACTGGTAAGACTTGGCTGCGAGTACCAGAAACAGCCTGGATTGAAACCTATGGCGTTCCCCAGCAGCATACCCGTGCCAAAGACGTGATGCTCTATACTCTATTAAAACTAGGACAAAAACCATTTCTTTACAAGTCTATTGAATGGAGCGGTAATTGGTTAGACACACTCAGCCTTGATGCGATCGCAACTATTGCAAACATGGCAGTTGAACTTGGGGCTAAATGCTCATTCCTGCCAGCGAGTCGAGATAATACATATAATCTTGAACCGATTAATCTACCAGAGGAAGGAGATCCGAGACGATTTCGGCTTGACATCAGTGACTTACCGCCGTTCATTGCTAAACCACATTCGCCATCAAATGCTGTGCCTTTAGACGAATGTCGCGGGGAAAAAGTTAACTACGTTTTTATTGGTAGCTGTACTAACAGCCGCTTGGAAGACATCGCTGAGGTGGCTGGGGTATTTGCTGGCGAAAAAGTTCATTCCAGAGTGCATTGTTTAGTGACTCCTGGTTCTCAGCAGGTATATCTTGAGGCTCTACGTCTAGGATATGTGGAAACTATAATACGTGCAGGTGCAATTATAACTCCACCAGGATGTGGTGCTTGTCTGGGAACTCAGGGAACAATACCTGCATCAGGCGATCGCGTTTTGTCCACCATGAATCGTAATTTTCTTGGTCGCATGGGTAATCCCAAAGCAGAAATTTGGCTTGCTTCACCACTAGTAGCTGCACATACAGCCATTCATGGGGAAATACCTAAAACAGGAGATTTATCATGAGTCACATTTATCAAAATTTACGCGTGCGTCAAGTCTTCGGTGTCGTGTCTACCGATGATATTATTCCCGGACGATATAAGCACGCGTCTACAGACCCAGCTGAACTTGCTACTCATGTATTCGAGAATATGGTGCCAGGCTTGGCAGCAACTTTTAAACCTGGTGACGTAATTAGCTCTGACGATACCTTTGGAATTGGCAGTTCTCGCGAACAAGCAGTCAGTTCATTACTAGCCGCTGGCGTTGTTGCTGTCTTTGCTCCCAGATTTGGACGCATCTTTTTTCGTAATTCCTGGAACCTTGGACTTTTGGCAATTGAAATCGACTCTTTACCCGCTTCGGAAGGAGAAATAATTGATCTCGAACCAAGCCAAGGATTAGTGAAAAGCCCGTCCGGGATTGTACACTTTGTACCTCCCTCAACGGAGATGCTTGATATGGTAAAGCATGGTGGTTTACTTGCTCAAATTCGCAAACAGTTAGTAAGAACAGCTATTAAAGATATTAGTTAATAACTATAAGTGATGTCCTATAGCAATCTGGATTTAAGTGTAAAAAATACGGATAATTTATAAGCTTTTCAGCATTTTTTTCTTTCAGAAATGATTTATAATTTCTATATTTATACTGTTATAACTAAGACTTTAAAGATTTTAAGGAACTTCAATGGATAGAATTGTAAAAATAAGCTCCCCACTATCCTATGGTCAAGAAGCAATGTGGTTTATCTACGAACTTGCTCCAGAGAGCATTGCTTATAACATATATATTACAGTAAAAATTAATTCTTATTTAAATATTGCTACCGTAATACGTGTATGGGAAAAAATTATTGGAAATCATCCTATTCTCCGAACCATATATACCCTTCATGAAGGTAAACCCGTTCAGCAAGTTAATCAACAACAAAAATTTAATCTTGAGTTAATAGACGCTACCGATTGGAGTGAAGACCACTTAAGAGAGAAAATATTTGCTATAACTGACTGCCCTTTTAACTTAGAAAAAGATTCAGTTCTGAGGGTTAATTTATTTACTCGTTCAGCACAAGAACACATACTCTTGCTAACAATGCACCACATCGCAGGTGATATGTGGTCTTTTGATTTACTCGTGAGTGAATTTCAAGCTTTGTATGTTAATGAAATTGAACAAGTTAGTCAAGATAAGACAGAAGCAGCAGCAGATTATTTGACTAAACATAAATCTTATCTAGAGTTTGTCCGCTGGCAGTCCGAAATGTTATCGAGTTCCAGGGGAGAAAAACTATGGCAATACTGGCAAAAACAATTAGCTGGCGAATTGCCAATTTTGAATTTGCTCGCAGACAAACCCCGCCCGACTGTACAGACTTATCAAGGAGCAGTACATATTTCAAATCTGGATGAAGAGTTAATTCAAAAACTCAAGCATCTAGCTCTAGCTTCTGGAAGAAGCCTTTATCAGATTTTGTTAGCAGCATTTTACGTCCAACTTTATCGCTACACTAATCAAACAGACATCCTCATAGGAAGTCCGATGAGAGGTCGGTGGGGTAAAGAGTTTAAAGAGATTGTCGGTTACTTCGTTAACCTGAACGTTTTACGAGTTTCTGTACAGGAAAACGCCACATTTACAGAATTTCTCGCTCAAGTCAGCAAGACAGTTAGAGAAGCCCAAAAACATCAAGATTACCCTTTTTCTCTGTTAGCAGAACAACTCCAGCCAGAACGAGATCCTAGTCGTTCTCCTTTATGTCAAGTTAGTTTCACTTGGCAAGCACACCGTTGGTACGAACCAACAGAAAATTCATTGCACAGTGAAGAGCAAGTACTTCATATGGAGCCGTACTTGCTCGGACATCAACGTGGTGCAGACTTTGATCTGAATTTAATGGTGATGGAAGCTCAGGGAGTGTTGCAACTCTGCTGGCAATACAATACTGACTTGTTTGAGGCGACGACAATCACGCGCATGGCAGGGCATTTTGTGACCTTGCTTGAAGGCATTGTAGCTAATCCTCAAGAGCAGATTTGGCAATTACCTCTGCTAACAAAAGTTGAGCAGCAGCAGTTATTGATTGAGTGGAATGATACAGGTGTAGATTTTCCCCAAGATAAATGTATTCATCAGTTGTTTGAGGAGCAGGTTGAGCATACTCCAGATGCAGTGGCAGTTGTGTTTGAAAATCAACAGCTGACTTATCGGCAATTGAATAGTCGTGCTAACCAGTTGGCGCACCACCTGAAGTCTTTGGGTGTGGGAGCCGATGTGCTGGTAGGGTTATGTGTGGAGCGTTCTTTAGAAATGGTCGTGGGACTATTGGGGATTCTCAAGGCAGGTGGTGCTTATGTGCCACTTGACCCAGAGTATCCTCAAGAACGATTGACATTCATGCTCGAAGATACTCAATTATCAGTCATATTAACTCAAGAAAAACTAGTTAAGAAACTAGGCGATTGCCTCCGGCACAGCTTTGCCGATTCTCCAGAGAAGACGCAACGCGATGGCAAAGCTAGTGTAATTTGCTTAGACTCAAATTGGGATATCATCAATCAACAAACACAACACAACCCGACTAACAGCATTAAAGCTGATAACATAGCTTATGTAATGTACACCTCTGGTTCTACAGGTCAACCCAAAGGTGTGAGCATTATCCATCAAGGTATAGTTCGATTAGTCAAACAGACTGACTATGTAAGCTTTTCTGATCAAGAAGTATTTCTCCAAGTTGCTCCTATCTCCTTCGATGCTGCAACTTTTGAAATTTGGGGTTGCTTACTTAATGGTGGAGAACTAGTAATATACCCCTCCAACACCCCATCAATAAATGAATTAGGACAAGTTATTGAGCAATATCAAGTTACTACCCTTTGGCTAACTGCGGGTTTATTTCATTTGATGGTAGATGAAAATATTGATGCTTTAAAACCCTTACGTCAACTGTTAGCAGGTGGTGATGTTTTATCTGTTCCACATGTTCAGAAATTTCTCCAAACTGTAGAAAATTGCCGACTGATTAATGGTTACGGACCAACAGAAAATACAACTTTTACTTGTTGTTATCAAATACCCAAGTCACTTAGCCCAAATGTCTCTGTTCCTATTGGTCGTCCGATTGCTAATACTCAGGTTTATATCTTAGATAAAAATCTACAACCAGCACCAATTGGTGTACCAGGAGAACTACATATTGGTGGTACAGGTTTAGCCCGGGGTTATTTTAACCGTCAAGAGTTGACACAGGAGAAATTTATCCCCAATCCGTTTGAGGAGGCAGGAGGCAGGAGGCAGGAGGCAGGAGGGAGTAAATTATATAAAACTGGGGACTTAGCACGCTATTTACCAGATGGCAATATTCAATACTTAGGACGTATTGATAATCAAGTAAAAATTCGAGGCTTGCGGATTGAATTGGGCGAGATAGAAGAAATCTTGAGTCAACATCGTGATGTGCAGGTATGTTGTGTCATCCTCCGCGAAGATACCCCAAGTGATAAACGTTTAGTTGCTTACGTGGTAGCACATCAGGACTGTACACCGACAATCAGCGAACTGCGGCAATTCCTCAAAGCTAGGCTGCCAGAATACATGCTACCCACAGGGTTCACCATCCTAGAAGCCTTGCCACTAACTCCCAACGGTAAAGTAGACCGCCGCGCCCTACCCGCACCAGAGTCCCGCTCAGGAATAGAAGTCAGTTTAGTAGCCCCTCGTACCCATATTGAGGAAATACTTGCATCTATTTGGGTACAAGTTTTGAGAGTGGAGCAAGTCGGTATTTACGATAATTTCTTTGAACTTGGTGGCGATTCCATCCTCAGTATTCAGATTGTTTCTAAAGCCAAACAGTCAGGACTACAACTCACCTCCAAACAGCTATTTCAGTACCAAACTATAGCTGATTTATCTGCGGTGACTAGCACATACCTGCCGCTTCTACCCGAACAGGGATTAGTTACAGGTTCGGTGTCACTAACACCCATTCAGCATTGGTTCTTTGAACAAAATCTGCCCGATCTTCATCACTACAACCAGTCTGTCATGCTTGAGGTATCTCCAGACCTGAAGCCAGAGCTACTAAAGCAAATCGTATCGCAATTGCTTGTGCATCACGATGCCCTGCGTCTAAAATTTGTACCCTCGGAAACTGGCTGGCAGCAGATTAACGTCAGCCAGGACGAGAGAGTGCCTGTGACAGTATTAGATTTGTCAGAAATTCCATCCAACAAGCAGCAAACAGCCATTTCAACAGCCTCCGCCTCACTACAGGCTAGTCTGAACCTATCACAAGCAGCAATTGTACAAGTGGCTTTGTTTCAGATGGGCGTTGACCAACCAAATCGTTTGCTGTTCATCGTACATCACCTAGCAGTGGATGGGGTTTCGTGGCGGATTTTGCTAGAGGATTTTGTTACCGCCTACCAACAACTAAGCCTTGGAAAAGAAATTCAACTGCCACCTAAAACAACTGCTTTCAAAGATTGGAGTCACCGCCTGAAGTCCTATGCTCAAACGGAAACAGTACGTGCCGAATTAGACTACTGGCAAGCTCAGTCCTGGTCAAGTGTTGTGGCTTTGCCAGTAGATTATTCATTAGGTAAAGAAGCTAACACTATGGACTCAGCCGCTCAGGTGACGGTTTCTTTGAGTGAGGAACAGACTCGCGCTTTGTTGCAGGAGGTACCGTCAGCGTACAACACCCAAATTAACGATGCGTTGCTGACTGCATTAGTACAAAGTTTTGCTCGATTTTATGGAATGCGCTCCCTTTTTATTGACTTGGAGGGTCACGGGCGAGAGGAACTATTTGAGGATATAAACCTTTCGCGCACAGTCGGCTGGTTTACTACTAAATTCCCTATCCTGTTGAAACTAACAGAAGTTGACCATCCAGGAGAGGCACTCAAGTTAATCAAAGAGCAACTGCGTCGTCTCCCGAATCGAGGCATTGGCTACGGTCTTTTGCAATATCTCAACCAAGACTCAGCAACACGCTTAAAACTAAAGAGTTTTCCCCAAGCAGAAGTAAGTTTTAACTACTTAGGTCAGTTTGACCAAATTCAATCAGAGGCTCCTTTATTAGGATGGGCTAAAGAGTCTATTAGTTTGGAACGGAGTGTACTAGGAAATCGTAGCCATCTGCTAGAAGTAAATGGATTGATAGTTGGAGACAAACTGCAATTGGATTGGACTTACAGTAAGAATATCCATAAGCAATCTACCGTTGAAAATCTGGCTTTTGGTTTTATAGAGGCTTTAAAATCTCTGATTGCTCATTGCCGGTTAAGACAGGCAAAAAACTACACACCTTCTGATTTTCCCGAAGCTGAGTTGAATCAAGAAGAGCTTGATAAAATTATCGCCCAACTCACCAAATAAAAAGTAGATGGAAATGAATACACAAAATAATATTGAATCTATTTATCCCCTTTCTCCTATGCAGCAAGGTATGCTTTTTCATACCCTTTATGCCCCAGATTCTGGGATGTACTGCACTCAATGGAGATGTACTATTAATGGAAAACTTAATGTTTCTGCGTTTGAGCAAGCTTGGGCTAGAGTAGTAGACCACCACCCAGTTTTGCGTACCCTTTTTATTTGGGAGGACAGCAAAAAGCCGCTTCAAGTCGTGCGAGAGAGGGTAAACTTGCCTTGGGCGAACCTTGACTGGCGTGAACGCCCAACAACTTGTCATCAGACATCGCTATCTCTGGTTGAGCCGGAGGAATCTCTAGAGACTTTTTTACAAGCAGATTTAGAAAAGGGTTTTGAACTTAACCAAGCTCCGTTGATGCGTTGCACGCTCATTCAGATGGCTGATGAGATTTATGAATTTATCTGGACTCAGCATCACCTACTAATAGACGGTTGGTCTTTGCCTATAATTCTTCAAGAAGTCTTTGCTTTCTACGATGCCCTCAATTGTGGTGATGATTTACACTTAAAAACTCCTCGTTCCTACCGTGACTACATCACTTGGTTGCAGCAACAGGATCTTTCCAAAGCGGAGAGGTTTTGGCAGCAAGCACTTGAAGGTTTTACTGCCCCTACCCCTTTTGTTGTAGACAAGTCTTTCGACAGTAATTCCAATCAAAAGCAAACCTACAATCAGCAGCAGATTAAATTATCGGCAGAGATCACAGCTGCACTGCAATCTTTTGTTAAACAGCATCATTTGACTCTTAACATTTTGGTGCAGGGAGCATGGGCGCTGCTGCTCTCACGCTACAGTGGCGAAGGAGATGTGGTCTTTGGAGCTACTGTATCTGGTCGTCCCCCAGTTCTGTTAGGGGTGGAATCTATGGTTGGGCTGTTTATCAACACTCTACCAGTGAGGGTACAAATCTCTGAAGAAACTGAGTTGCTGTCTTGGTTGCAGCAGCTTCAGATTCAGCAGGTAGATCGAGAGCAGTACTCCTACAGCCCATTGGTAGAGATTCATCGGATGAGTGACTTGTCCTGGGGAATGCCCTTGTTCGAGAGCATCGTGGTTTTTGAGAACTACCCGACAGGTGCATCTTTGTGGCAGCAAAATAGCAACTTAGAAATAGCCAATATTAAAACTATTACACGCACGAATTATCCTCTGGCAGTTGTAGCCGTGCCTGATTCGCAATTGTCCGTGCAAATTAGCTACGATAGCTGCCGCTTTGATGCTGCCACGATTACCCGGATGCTAGGGCATTTTCAGACAATACTTGCAGGTATTGCGATCAATCCAAGGCAGCGACTCTCGGAATTACCTTTGCTGACTGAGCCAGAGCGACACCAACTGCTGGTGGAGTGGAACGATCGCCAAACAGTAGAGTATCCTCATAAACTTATCCCACAATTGTTTGAAGCCCAGGTGGAGAAAAATCCTGATGCAGTAGCAGTGGTATTTGAAGACCAGCAACTGACTTACCGAGAATTAAATTGCCGTGCCAACAAAATAGCGCACCACTTACAAACCTTGGGAGTTGGAACAGAAGTTTTAGTGGGTATTTTTTTAGAGCGATCGCTCTTAGTGGCGGCGGTAATTTTGGGAATTCTCAAGGCGGGTGGGGCTTTTGTGGCATTAGACCCTACGTATCCACAAGAACGTTTAGCTTATATGTTAAATGAGTCACAGGCATCTGTACTTTTAACTCAAAAGCAGTTTGTCGATCGGCTACCACCAAGCGGAGCGAAAGTAGTTTATCTGGATTCAATTTCAGAAGCGAATGCCCAAGAAAATGAAGAAAATCTAGTTAGTAAAACAACATCCGATCGCCTAGCTTATGTGATTTTTACTTCTGGGTCAACAGGAAAACCCAAAGGTATTTTAATGACACATGAAGGTGTCATTAGTCGAGTTGATAGAACCCAAAAAGTTCATAATTTTACATCGAATGACCGCATCCTGCAACTAGGAAATATCAGTTTTGATATGTTTGTATGGGAACTTTTTATCCCACTATTAACTGGAGCCAGAATTGTTATCGGACATCCGCAAAAAACGAGTGATTTTGATTATTTGATTTGCCTGATTAATCGAGAACAAGTTACCATCGCTAGATTTGTACCTCCAATGTTACAAATGCTGCTTGAGCAAAAAGAATTCACCACTTGCAAATCTATACGCCGGGTTATTACAGGAGGTGATAAGTTAACAGTTAATTTAATGGCAGCATTTATGAATAATTTCAGTGCTGACCTCTACAATCAGTATGGGCCGACAGAAAGGCCATCATCCATTACTTGGCGTTGTCAAAAGAGTAACAAAACTTCTATCCCAATTGGCAGACCACTGCCAAACACAGAAGTTTATATCCTGGACAAAATGGGGAATTTAGCGCCTATAGGTGTAGTAGGCGAACTTTATATTGGTGGTTCCGGTCTTGCCCTTGGTTATTTGAATGACCCAATTTTAACGGCTCAAAAATTTATCCAAAATCCCTTCAACGATCAGCCAAGTTCTCGAATCTACAAAACAGGAGATTTAGTCCGCTATCTACCTGATGGCAACCTGGAGTTTGTTGGTCGGATTGATAATCAGGTAAAAATTCGCGGTTTCCGCATCGAACTTGAAGAAATCGAGGCAGTTTTAAGTCAACACCCTGAACTACTGGAAGTAGTGGTGATTCTTCGTGAAGACCAACCGGGAAACCCGCGCTTAGTAGCCTATTTCGTACCGCAAAAAGGGCAAGTTCCTACTTTGGATACATTGCGTAATTATCTTAAAGAGAAGTTGCCAGATTACATGGTGCCTAGTGCTTTCGTCAACCTGGAGACAATCCCCCTAACTCCGAACGGTAAAGTAGACCGTCACACCTTGCCCGTACCAGATGCCTCCAGTCTCAGTCAGTCAATAAGCTTTGTTCCACCTGATAACGCCACCCAAGAGATTTTAGCTGCCATCTGGTCTGAAGTCTTAAAATTAGAACGAGTCAGCATCTACGACAACTTCTTTGAATTGGGAGGACATTCGCTGCTAGCTACTCAAGTTTTTTCACGGTTGCGCCAAGCCTTCTCTATAGAGTTGCCCTTACGCAGTTTATTTGAATTACCAACTATAGCTGAATTGGCAAAAAGAATTGACAGCATTCATTCCATAATGAAACAGCTACAGGCTAATCCTCTGGAAATGTCAAATAATCGAGAGGAAGTAGAGCTATGAAACCTAAACCTCTGCCATCTTTCTCAAGCGTAAGTTTTCGTTACATACTCATAAATTCTCCCGCCGACTTACTTATTCAAAGTGTAATGTAGCCCCCATAACTAATAAAAGATAGCCATGCAAAGCACACAAGAGGAATCTAAGGATCTGACAAACCCAGGAGCATCAAAAAAATGGTGGGCAATGTTGGCTATTGGCATGAGTGCGTTTGTATGCACTGTAGATATCAACATTGTCAATCTCGCCCTTCCTACTTTGATCCAATCGCTGCACACGAGCTTTGCTACCATTCAATGGGTTTCCTTAAGTTATCTACTGGTGTGCGCTGCTTTTATTCTGATTGCGGCGCGTCTAGGAGATATGTGGAACAAAAAGTGGTTGTTTTTGGGTGGACTGATTCTGTTCACCATCGGCTCTGTGCTTTGTGGAACTGCACCAAATGTAGGCTTTTTAATAGGCTTTCGAGTACTCCAGGGATTGGGAGCGGTGTTGATCGGAGTCATGGGATCGGCAATTATCGCAGAAGTGTTCCCAAAAGAGGAGCGTGGACGTGCATTGGGCATTATTAACGGGATTAACTGGATAGGTGTTGCCAGCGGGCCATCAGTAGGAGGGCTGTTGATTAGTTGGGTGGGCTGGCGTTTAATCTTCTTGGTGAATGTGCCAATCAGTATAATTGCTATTTTAATTGTCGCTCTAACCGTACCAGATTCGGTGAGCCGTGAAGCTAAAAAAAGCTTTGATATAGCTGGGGCAATACTCGTAGCGGTGACATTAAGCTGCTTCGCATTTAGTATGACAACAGTCCAGAATGAGGGTTTTGGCTCCCCAATAGCGCTGATTCTGTTAGCGATCGCAGCGATTAGTTTATGGTGCTTTCTCATTGTAGAAGCCCGCAGTAACTCGCCAATGATCGATCTGAAAATTTTTCGCTCTGTAGAGTTAAGTTTCGGCTTATTAATGCGTTTAATAGTGGCTGCCGTTATGGCAGGGATGATTTTTATTTTACCTTTCTTTCTAGAATTGGTTAAACAATACTCAGTCCAACAGACAGGATTTTTGCTGGCAGTAACATCGATTTTCACAGCAGTGATTGCACCTATTGCTGGCACTCTGTCTGACCGCTTTGGTTCGCGGATCATTAGCTTAATCGGGCTAGTGTTGGTCGTGTTTGGGTACTTAGCTATCAGCACCTTTGATACTCAATTAACCGTACTAGGCTTTATTGTCAGGATGATACTGCTGCAAGTGGGGTTGGGAATGTTTACTTCACCCAACAGCAGCGCCGTTATGGGATCTGTGCCTCCAGAACGGTTAGGCATTGCATCAGGGTTGTTATCTTTGTCAAATATATTAGGTCAGACAACTGGTTTAGCACTCACAGGTACTCTGTTTTCATTTTTGACTACTATAAACGCAAATCTTGCCCCTAAAACTGATATTACAGAAGCACCGATTGAAGCATTGGTGGAAAGTGTGCAGATGAGTTTTCGTTTTTTTGTGCCAATTATAATGCTGGCGATTGTCCTAGCAGGGTACTTGTTATGGTTGGAACGAAGAAAAGAGCAAGCTGCACAAACAGAAAGCACGATTGATTTAAGCTGAATAGACTCAACAGTTTTAGCTTGGGGAAGTTGCAAAAAAGTATACATTTAAAAGTCAACAATTACCATCTTTAATTAGTAACAGTGTTCGGATGCCGATGTAGCTGAATTATTAAGCACATTCAAATGATTTCTTCAATATTGAAACAGTTACAGCTAATTTGCTGAAAAAGTCGGGCAACTGAGAGGAGTAGAGCTATGAAATCTATAGAAGAGTTTTTGTCTTACCTTTGCACTTTGGATATAAAGATTTCGGTTGAAGGCGATCGCCTGCGCTGTAATGCTCCTCAAGGAAAGCTGACGCTAGACTTGCAAACTCAGTTAGCCCAACGCAAAGCAGAAATCTTGGCGTTTCTTAACCAAGGCAATCCAGCCGAGCATCGTCATCTTGAACCTATTCGGGCGATCGCGCGAGATGGGGCAATTCCTCTGTCTTTTGCTCAACAACGCCTCTGGTTCCTAGACCAACTGGAGGGAGAGAAATCTACCTACAATATACCAACTGTTTGGCACCTAATTGGGTCGCTTCAAGTAAGCACGTTAGAGGTCGCTGTGCAAGAAATTGTCCGGCGTCACGAAGCGTTGCGTACCAACTTCGAGATGCTGAATGGCTCCCCAATTCAAATCATTCACTCCAACCAGAAAGTGAATATCCCAATAGTGGACTTGCAAGGGTTAACAGAAGTTGAACAGGCAGCACAGGTACGACAGTTAGTTACCCAAGAAGCTGGACGACGGTTTAACCTAGCACACGATCCATTACTGCGTGTTACCCTGCTCAGGTTGTCAGAAAATTCCCATGTGCTGATGCTCGTTATGCATCACATAGTTTCTGATGGCTGGTCGATGGCGGTATTCATCCGCGAATTGTCTGCACTTTATCAGTCCTTCTCAAAAGGAATGCCTTCTCTGCGTTCGCGCAGCGTGTCGCAGACAGACGCTACGCGTAGCTTGCTTCCCCAAAGGGGTACACCTTTAGCGGAGTTGCCTATACAGTACGCCGACTTCACTATTTGGCAGCGACAGTGGCTTCAAGGAGAAGTACTGGAAACTCAACTCAACTATTGGAAGCAACAGTTAGCCGACGCACCACCACTACTGGAATTGCCTACTGACCGACCGCGACCTCCAATTCAGACTTTTCGAGGTGGTACACAGTCTTTTCAACTCGATCGTAACCTCACTCAAAAGCTCAAAAGACTCAGCCAACAGTCTGGGACAACCTTGTTTATGACTTTGTTGGCTGCCTTCGTCACTTTACTTTCACGCTACAGCAATCAGTCAGATATTATCGTTGGTTCCCCAATTGCTAACCGTAATCGCAATGAAATTGAGTCCCTAATTGGTTTCTTTATTAACACATTGGTACTGCGTATTCAGTGTGCGGGCAATCCGAGTTTTGAGCAATTACTGCAACGAGTGCAGCAGGTAGCTTTGGATGCCTATATGCATCAAGATGTGCCGTTTGAGCAATTGGTAGAAGTTTTACAGCCAGAACGTTCTTTAAGCTATAATCCGTTGTTTCAGGTGATGTTCATTTTACAGAATGTGCCTCCTGAAAAATTAGAACTCCCCGGTCTGATCCTAACTCCTTTGGAAATCGAAAACTTTCCTACCAAGTTTGATTTAACCCTATCGATAAAGGAAACAGAGCAGGAACTTGAAGGAAAGTGTCATTACAACAGCGACTTGTTTGATGCAACCACAATCGATCGCATGGTCGGGCATTTCCAAACAATATTGGCAGGGATTGTTACCGATCCACAACAGCGAGTTTCCGAATTACCTATATTAACTAAAGCTGAGTTACACCAGTTAGGAGAGTGGAACAGCACCCAGGTAAATTATCCCCAAAACAAATGTATTCATGAATTGTTTGAGGAACAAGTAGAACTAACTCCGAATGCAGTGGCACTGGTGTTTGAAGACCAGCAACTAACTTACAGAGAGTTGAACACCCGCGCTAATCAATTAGCACACCACCTGCAAGCGAACAATGTGAAATCAGAGGTGTTGGTTGGTCTATGCGTTGAACGTTCTTTGGAGATGGTGGTAGGACTTATCGGTATTCTCAAAGCTGGCGCGGCTTATGTGCCACTAGATCCGCGATTACCTCCAGAACGATTAAGTTTTATGTTAAGGGATTCGGGTGTTGAGGTGTTGTTGACTCAACAGGAGTTGTTATCATCTTTGCCGCCACATACCGCACTGGTGATTTGTTTGGATACTGATTGGGGGAGGATTGAGCAACAATGTCAGGATAATTTGAATCCTGAGGTGAAATCGGATAATTTGGCTTACGTGATTTACACTTCTGGTTCTACTGGACAACCCAAGGGGGTAATGAATACTCACCAAGGACTTCACAATCGGTTGCTGTGGATGCAACAATCTTATCAATTAACCAGTAGCGATCGCGTTGTGCAAAAAACTCCCTTCAGTTTTGATGTGTCAGTGTGGGAATTTTTCTGGCCGTTACTAACTGGAGCTAGGATTGTACTCGCAGTACCAGAAGGGCATAAAGATACTACTTATTTAGTTAACTTAATTTCTCAACAACAAATTACGACAATACATTTTGTCCCATCCATGCTTCAAGTTTTTCTCCAAGAACCCAACCTTGGCAATTGCAGTTGCTTGAAGCGAGTATTTTGTAGTGGAGAAGCATTACCCAGTGAACTTATTCAACGCTTCTTCTCCAAACTTGAATGTGAATTGCATAATCTCTACGGGCCTACAGAAGCAGCGATTGATGTCACTTTCTGGCAATGTCAACCCCAAGAAAATTTACAAATAGTCCCGATTGGTCAGCCCATAAGTAACATCCAAATCTACATCCTAGACAGACACCTCCAACCAGTACCCATAGGCATACCTGGAGAACTACATATTGGTGGTGATGGTTTAGCGCGAGGCTACCTGAACCGCCCAGAATTAACACAAGAAAAATTTATCCAAAATCCCTTTTTTGATGGCAAATCAGAACGTCTCTACAAAACAGGCGACCTAGCCCGCTACTTAACAGATGGCAACATAGAATACCTTGGTCGGATAGATCATCAAGTGAAGATTCGTGGTTTCCGTATCGAACTAGGTGAAATAGAAGTAGTTATCAATAGCTACCCCCAAATCCAACAAGCTGTAGTCATTGCTAGAGAAGATATTCCGGGGAACAAAAGTTTGGTTGCTTATGTGGTTCCTAGCGATCAAACACTCACTACTAGCCAACTACGTGAATTTCTCAGGCAAAAACTACCAGAATACATGGTTCCTTCTGCCTTTGTGATTTTAGACACTCTACCTTTAACACACAACGGCAAGATAGACCGCCCAGCTCTTCCTATTCCTGACCAAACACGACCCGAACTGGAATCTGAGTTTGTAGCACCTTATACTCCAGAGCAAGAACTTTTAGCTGGCATCTGGGCTGATGTTCTTGACCTGAAACAGGTTGGCATCTATGACAACTTCTTTGATTTGGGAGGAGACTCGATTAGAAGCATCCAGGTTTTGGCTAAGGCTAAACAACTTGGTCTGAATTTTTCACTCTCGCAAATCTTTCAATATCAGACAATTTATCAGTTGAGCCGTTTAGTTAGGGATGAACTCAGTTCTTTCTCTACACCGAAAACAGAAGCATTTAGCCTGATTTGTGAGGGCGATCGCACTCATTTGCCATCAGATATCGAAGATGCCTACCCTCTGACTGCACTCCAAGCAGGAATGATTTTCCACAGCGAGTATAATCCCGAATCTTCAATTTATCACGATGTCAGCAGTCGCCATGTACGAGTTACTTTCAACGAGCAAATATTGCAGACATCTCTACAAGACCTTGCAGAGCGTCATCCCATCCTGCGTACTTCTTTCGACCTTAGCAACTTCAGGGAAATGTTGCAATTAGTTCATAAAACAGTTTGTATTCCCCTAGAAGTAGAAGATTTACGTCATCTGTCTACTACAGAACAGGAAATAGTTTTCAATACTTGGTTTGAAGCAGAAAAGGCAAAGCATTTTGATTGGACTTGTCCGCCACTGTTGCGTTTTCATGTTCATCGCTACACTGATGAAACATTTCAATTGACACTGAGCTTTCACCACGCTATATTCGATGGCTGGAGCTTGGCTTCATTTCGGACTGAATTGTGGCAACGGTATTTATCTCTCCTCAACCAAGAAGCCCTGACTCTCGAACCACCACCGACAATTCCTTTCCGAGATTTTGTTGCCCTAGAGCGGCTTACCTTAGAATCACAGGAGTGCCGACAATACTGGGTTGAGAAACTCAGCGACATCAATATTACAAAAATACCTCGCTGGCCAGAAGCCTACCGTTCACCTCAAGTTGAGCAATCCGGTGAAATGGAGATGAGCATATCTCCTGAAGTTTCTGATGGCTTGAAACAGCTAGCAAGAGCAGCGGGAGTTCCCTTGAAAAGTGTTTTGTTGGCTGCACATTTGAAGGTGTTAAGCGTTTTGAGCAATCAGCAAGACGTAGTTACTGGTCTAGTATCTAATGGTAGACTAGAGGAAAGTGATGGAGAACGGGTACTGGGACTATTTCTCAATACTTTACCATTTCGTTTAAATTTAGCGGGGGGTACTTGGATAGAACTGGTACAAGAAACCTTCAAAGCTGAACGAGAATTTCTTCCTTTCCGACGCTATCCCCTAATCGAATTGCAGAAAATTCTTGGTGGACAGTCTTTATTTGAAGCAGCTTTTAACTTTGTGCATTTTCACGTCTACCAGAACATCTTAGGACTCGCAGGTTTAGAAGAATTAGATAGGAAGACTTTTCAAAAAACAAATTTTACTTTTCAAGCTAACTTTGGCTTGGATGTGGTTTCGTCCCAAGTAAAGCTATTGCTGGAATATGAAACCAGCGAGTTGTGTGAAGAACAGGTAAGAACCATCGGCAGTTATTACACCAAAACTCTCGCTGCAATGGCTACTCAACATTCTGAGCGCTATGAATCTTACTCTCTTTTATCAGTGTCGGAACGGCATCAGTTACTAGTGGAGTGGAACGATACCCAGGTAGATTATCCCCAGGATAAATGTATCCATCAGCTAGTTGAAGAACAGGTAGAACAAACACCGGATGCGATCGCATTAGTGTTTGCAGACCAACAGCTAACCTACCGAGAGTTGAACACCCGCGCCAATCAGCTAGCGCACCATCTGCAAGCGATTGGCGTGGAACCAGGGGTGCTGGTTGGTCTGTGCGTTGAGCGTTCTGTAGAGATGGTTATCGGACTACTGGGGATTCTCAAAGCTGGTGCTGCTTATATGCCACTTGATCCAGAGTATCCAACTGAGCGTTTGAGCTTTATTTTAGAAGATACTCAAGCAAGAGTATTGCTTACCCAGCAGTCACTCCTTGACCGATTGCCCCAGCATCAAGTACAGCTTATTTGTTTGGATACTGACGCTAAAGTGATTTCTCAGTGCAGCCAGGACAATCTCATCTCTTCAGTACAAACAAATAACTTAGCTTATATAATTTATACTTCTGGTTCTACAGGTCAACCTAAAGGTATAGCCATGAACCAGCTTGCTCTTTGTAATCTGATTTTGTGGCATCGAGAAAATCTGAAAATTGCTTGTGGGGCCAAAACCCTGCAATTTGCTTCTATTAGCTTTGATGTCTCCTTCCAAGAAATTTTTACTACCTGGTGTTCTGGAGGCACATTGTTCTTAATTGAGGAAGAATTACGCCGCGATACCTCAAATTTATTAGGTTTTCTCCAAGAAAAAGCAATAGAAAGAATGTTTCTCCCCTTTGTTGCCTTACAGCAACTAGCTGAAGTCGCTGTTAGTAATGAATTAGTTAATAGTCATTTGAGAGAAATCATTACTGCTGGGGAACAGTTGCAGATTACTCCGGCTATTTCTGAGTGGTTCAGTAAATTAACTGATTGTACATTGCAAAATCAGTATGGGCCGTCAGAGAGCCATTTAGCCACCAGTTTTATCCTAAATAATTCAGTAGAGACTTGGCCGCTACTTCCTCCGATTGGGCGACCTATTGCCAACACGCAAATTTACATCCTGGACAGGTTCTTACAGCCTGTACCGATTGGTGTACCAGGAGAAGTATACATTGCTGGTGTCCTTTTAGCGCAAGGCTACTTCAACCAAAGGGAGTTAACACAAGAGAAATTCATCCCTAATCCGTTTGAGAAGGCAGGAGGCAGGAGGCAGGAGGCAGGAGGCAGGAGGCAGGAGGCAGGAGGGAGTAAATTATATAAAACTGGGGATTTAGCACGCTATTTACCTGATGGAAACATCGAATCATTAGGACGCATAGACAATCAAGTAAAAATTCGTGGTTTCCGCATCGAATTAGGCGAAGTTGAAGCAGTACTGAGCCAACATGTTGATGTGCAGGCATCTTGTGTCATTGCCCGCGAAGACATTCCTGGGAACAAACGTTTAGTCGCTTACATTGTGCCTCAAAAAGAGCAAACACTTACAGTCAGCGTTCTACGTAGTTTCCTGAAGTCAAAGTTACCAGAGTATATGGTGCCAAGTGCGATCGTTATCTTAGAAGCTTTACCACTTACACCCAACGGTAAACTAGACCGGCGTGCATTGAGGGCACCTGATTTACACAGCCAATTATCAGACAAGTATGTTGCCCCACGTAACCCAATCGAAGAAATCCTGTCAGTAATTTGGGAGCAAGTGTTAAAAGTAGAGCAGGTGGGTATACATAATAACTTCTTTGAACTTGGAGGACACTCG
This sequence comes from Nostoc sp. 'Peltigera membranacea cyanobiont' 210A, assembly GCF_002246015.1. Classification (GTDB taxonomy): domain Bacteria; phylum Cyanobacteriota; class Cyanobacteriia; order Cyanobacteriales; family Nostocaceae; genus Nostoc. Next base: position 360,652 of record NZ_NOLJ01000002.1, on the reverse strand, counting down.
CTACTAGCAACGCAACTCATCTCCCGCGTGCGTACCAGCTTGAAAGTAGAACTACCATTGCGTAATTTATTTGCTGCACCAACAATTGCCCAATTGTCTCAAAACATTCAACGGTTGCAACACCAGGATTTAGAACTTTCTACACAACCCATCTTACCAAGGACAAGGGATGCAGAATTACCACTGTCATTTGGCCAAACACGGCTATGGTTTTTAGACCAGTTAAACCCGAACAGCTCCTCCTACAACTTACTCATAGCTTTGCGTCTAGTCGGAACTCTCGACCAAACTGCCTTAGAACAAAGCTTACAAGAAATAATTGCTCGCCACGAAGCGTTACATACCAACTTCATCACGGTTGATGGAAAACCTTCTCAAATTATTCACAATAGGAGCGGACTGGGGACAGTATCAATTGTTGATTTAAGGCATTTATCCACACTTGTACTGAGCGACTCGTGCCGAGCGGAGCCGAGGCAAGCAGAAGTAACCGAACAAGAAATTGCTTTGCAGCAATTAGCGCAACAACAAGCGCAACGGCCTTTTGACCTGGCAAAACAAGCATTGGTCAGGGCAACATTAGTAGTGCTGTCACAAACAGAACACGTTTTATTAGTGTGTATACATCACATTGTCTTTGATGGTTGGTCAATGGGCGTGTTTGTTCAAGAATTAGCGGCACTGTATAATGCTTATTCTCAAGGTCAATCTCCATCGTTAGCGCCACTGCTGATTCAGTACGCAGATTTCGCAATTTGGCAAAGACAATGGTTGCAGGGAGATGTACTACAAAACCAACTGAGTTACTGGCAGCAACAATTAAAAGATGCACCAGCTTTATTGTCCTTACCCACAGACCGACCCAGACCAGCTGTGCAGACTTACAATGGTGCATATCAAGAGTTTGCACTCTCACAGAAGTTAACTGGCGATCTTACACAACTGAGTCAGCAACAAGGAGTCACCTTGTTCATGACGCTGTTGGCAACTTATGACACGCTACTTTACCGCTACACAGGTACAGAAGATATTTTGGTGGGTTCGCCAATTGCAAACCGCGATCGCAGTGAAATAGAATGGTTGATTGGCTTTTTTGTCAACACTTTAGTGATGCGTACCAACTTGGCCGGCAATCCGAGCTTTAGCGAATTGCTGACTCGTGTTCGAGAAGTTACATTGTCCGCGTATGCCCATCAGAATTTGCCTTTTGAAATGCTGGTAGAAGCATTGCAGCCAGAACGGGATCTGTGCCATACACCACTGTTTCAGGTAATGTTTGTCTTCCAGAATGCGCCCACATCACAAGTAGAATTGACTAAGCTCACTGTTAGTACATTGCCAATAAAAGGTACAACTTCAAGGTTTGATTTAACTTTAATCATGCAGAACACTGCCACTGGACTGGTAGGAGTATGGGAATACAACACTGATTTGTTTGATGCCAGCACAATTGAACGAATGACTGGTCATTTTGTAACGTTGCTGTCAGGAATTATCGCTAATCCTCAAGAACGAATTTCCCAGTTACCCCTGCTGACAGCGGGTGAGCAACAGCAGCTATTAGTGGAATGGAATGATACTCAAACAGATTATCCTTGCGATCAATGTATCCATCAGTTGTTTGAGGAGCAGGTTGATCGTACCCCAGATGCTATGGCAGTAGTATTTGAAGATCAACAACTGACTTACTACCAATTAAATTGTCGTGCTAACCAATTGGCTGATTACTTACGCTCATTGGGTGTAAAACCAGATGTGCTGGTGGGTATTTGTGTAGAACGTTCTTTAGATATGGTGGTCGGACTTTTGGGGATTCTCAAGGCTGGTGGAGCGTATGTACCACTTGACCCAGAGTATCCTACTGAACGCTTGAGCTTCATGCTAGAAGATGCTCAAGTTTCGGTGCTGCTGACTCAACAACGACTTATTGACAGACTTCCTGAGTATCAAGTAAAACAAGTCTGTTTAGATGAAATCTGGGAACAAATTGCCCAAAACGATCGAGATAATCCCATCACTGGAGTCAAAGCTTTTCATCTAGCTAATGTGATTTATACTTCGGGATCTACAGGTAGACCTAAAGGTGTCATGGTTGAGCATAAGGGACTATGCAACTTAGCTCAAGCTCAGATTCAGACTTTTGGCTTGACTTCGGATAGTCGCATTCTCCAATTTGCTTCCTTGAGTTTTGATGCTTCTATTTGGGAAGTCGTAATGGCTCTGAGGTCAGGTGGAACGCTTTACCTGGGAACAAAAGACTCTCTATTGCCAGGGAAACCATTAATTGAGCGATTACGTGATTATTCTATTACCCATATCACCCTACCACCATCGGCGTTAGCAGTTATGCCTGTAGAGGAACTTCCGGCACTGCAAACAATAATTGTCGCTGGAGAAGCTTGTGCGGCTGAACTAATCAGACAATGGTCTGTTGGCAGAAACTTCTTCAACGCCTACGGGCCAACAGAAGCTACTGTCTGTGCCACGATCGCTAAATGCACTGAAGATGACGAGAAAATATCTATTGGTAAGGCGATCGCCAATGTACAAACTTACATCTTAGACGAAAATTTGCAACCAGTGCCTGTGGGTGTGCCAGGAGAGTTGCACATCGGTGGCATTGGGTTGGCAAGAGGCTATCTCAACCGTCCCGAACTTACTCAGGAAAGATTCATCAGCAACCCCTTTCAAAGAGGCAGGGGGCAGGGAGCAGGGGGCAGGGGGAAAATAGAAAACCAATTCTCTAATTGCGATCGCCAAGCGTGTACGAACTACTCTCGCCTCTACAAAACTGGGGATTTGGCACGTTATTTACCGGATAGTAATATTGAATATCTGGGACGAATCGATAATCAGCTAAAGATTCGCGGCTTCCGCATCGAACTCGGAGAAATTGAAGTAGTTTTGGCACAGCATCCAGAGGTAAAAGAAGTAGTTGTCATTGTTCGTGAAGACCAACTTGCTAACAAGCACCTAGTAGCTTATATTGTTCCCCACGGTAAACAACTGCTCGTCAGTGAACTGCGCCGCTTTTTGAAGCAGCAGATGCCTGATTACATGATACCTAGTGCCTTTATGTTGTTGGAAACCCTACCTTTGACTCCTAACGGCAAGGTAGACCAAAAAGCGCTGCCTATACCAGATATTGCCATTTCTCAAGAAGTTAGTTTTGTTGCAGCCCGCGACACCATAGAATTACAACTGACGCAGATTTGGGAAGATGTTCTCAGTACACATCCCATTGGCGTCCAGCACAACTTCTTCGATCTCGGCGGACATTCCCTTTTGGCTGTCCGTCTCATGGCACGAATTCAGCAGCAGTTTGGCAAAACTCTGCCCCTAGCGACACTCTTTAAAAGCCCGACTATTGAACAACTAGCAAGTATTCTTCGCTCCTCAATAGATTACCGCTCTTCGTCTCCCTTGGTAACAATTCAACCAGTTGGAAAGCGATCGCCTTTCTTCTGCATTCACCCAGGTGGCGGTCACGTCCTCTGCTATATGGATTTAGCTCGTTATTTAGGACGAGAACAACCATTTTACGGCTTGCAATCACTGGGTTTAAATGGGGAACAAGAACCTTTGAGCCGCATCGAGGATATGGCAGCCTGCTACATTCAGGCATTGCAAAGCGTTCAGCCTCAAGGGCCATACCATCTTGGCGGTTGGTCTTTAGGTGGCATCATTGCTTTTGAGATGGCACAGCAGTTGTATGCTTCAGGACATCAAGTAGCTCTGCTTGCCTTGATCGATAGCTATGTACCGATCGCCATGAACAAGCCCAAAGAAATTAATGAAGCTATGCTCTTAGTCTCTCTTGCCAAATATTTAGACGGACTTTTTGGACAAAAACTCTCAGTCTCATCTGATAAATTGCAGCAACTCGAACCAGAGGAGCAATTGAATTACATTTTAGAACAAGCAAAAATGCTGAATATTTTATCGCCAGACTTTGGCTTACAGCAGATGCGTCAGTTATTCAAGGTTTTCAGAGCCAATCTCAAAGCCTTGTATAGCTATATACCTCAGCCTTATCCTAACCGAATTACCCTCTTGTGTGCTAGCGAACAAGTTGCAGCAGTCAGCCATGACTGGAGTAAGCTAGCTGCTGGCGGCGTAGAAATCCACAATATTCCCGGTAATCATTACGCGATCGTCCGCAAACCTAACGTCCAGTTTTTAGCCGAACGGCTGGGAATTTACCTCGATCGGGTAGGAGACAAACCATGACTAAAAGAGTTTTTAACTTCAACTCCGGCCCAGCAGTGTTGCCGTTGCCAGTGTTGGAAGAGGTGCAGCGCGATCTTATGGCTTTGCCCGGAGTGGGTATGTCAATTCTGGAACTCACCCATCGCTCCAAAACATTCGATCGAATTATTAGAAGTGCAGAAAGTAGCTTGCGCGAACTACTGGGAATCCCGAATAACTATAACGTTCTCTTTTTGCAGGGCGGCGCCACCTTGCAGTTTTCGATGGTTCCAATGAATCTGCTTGCAAAGGACAAAAGCGCAGACTATATCGTCACCGGTACTTGGTCAAAAAAGGCTGTCAAAGAAGCCCAGCGCGTGGGTACGGTCAACATCATAACAACGCCAGAAGACAGCAACTTCTCACGTATTCCCCAACAGGATGAATTAAAGCTTGATGATAGTGCTGCTTACATCCACATAACCACGAACAACACGATCTTCGGCACGGAGTGGAAAACGGAACCCTCTGTTGGCAATGTACCACTGATCGCCGATGCTTCATCCAACATTCTCTCGCGACCAATACCCATCAATAAGTACGCACTTATTTATGCTGGAGCGCAAAAGAACATAGGAACCAGTGGTGTCGCGCTTGTGATCATTCGCAACGATTTGCTGGATCGCATTCCTACTGGTTTGCCTGTGATGCTTGATTACCGCACCCACATCGAAAATAAGTCGCTTTATAACACGCCAAACACTTTCGGCATTTATATCATCAGCCTTGTTTGCCAGTGGCTCCAAAATAAAGGCGGTCTCGCTGCGGTGCAATGCGAAAACGAAGCGAAGGCGAAATTGCTTTATGATGTCATTGATGCATTAGACTTTTATCGTGGTCATGCCGATACCAACTCGCGCTCCATGATGAACGTTACGTTCCGGCTGCCGTCAGAGGAACTGGAAGAACTATTTGTTGAAGAAGCCGCGATCGCAGGCTTTGAAGGCTTAAAAGGTCATCGTTCAGTTAGCGGTCTACGTGCCTCGATTTACAACGCTTTCCCGCGTGAAGGAGTTGAAGCGCTAGTATCATTTATGAAGAAATTCGAGCAAAAATATGGGTGAAATTTATTTATTTGTGACCGAGACTAATGCGAGTTATAGCCTATTAGATTTTCGAGGTGTTTTGTGGAACTGCTAATTTTACCGGGCGATGGAATTGGACCTGAAATAACAGCAACAGTCATTTCGTGTATTGAAGCACTTGATAGACGTTTTTCGCTCAATTTGCAACTGCAAGTGGAAGAAGTAGGTCTAGCAAGATTGCAAAAAAATGGTGCAACAATGCCAGTGGATTTACTAGAGCGTGCCAAGGATGTTGATGGTATTATACTGGGTCCGCTTTCTACTGCCAGTTATCCACCAGCTGCGGAGGGAGGGATAAACATTTCCCGCGAATTCAGGCAGAAATTGGATCTCTTTGCAAACATCCGCCCTTCTATTGGTAGGACAGGGATATCAAAGTATTCACCGGACATGAATTTAATTATTGTTCGAGAAAATACAGAAGGATTTCTTGCCGATCGTAACATGGTCTTCGGTTGTGGCGAATTTATGCCAACAGAAGATGTAGCTTTAGCTGTTCGGAAAATTTCTGCCAGCGCTTCCAAAAGAATTGCTGAAACTGCTTTCAAGTTAGCCCTCAACAGGAAGAAAAAGGTAACTGTAGTACATAAAGCAAATTCTTTAAAGCTGAGTGATGGGCTGTTCCTTCGGGAAGTGCGGCGAGTCGCTTCTTCATATCAGGATATTGAATTGAATGAAGTTTTTGTTGATGCTATGGCGGCTCTGCTTATTCGGAATCCTGAAAGGTTTGATGTAGTATTGACTACTAATTTATTTGGTGATATTTTATCAGATGAAGCGGCAGAAATTTCGGGAAGTTTAGGACTTGCAGCTTCTTTAAATGAGGGAGTATCTCGGGCAGTAGCACAGGCTGCTCACGGTTCTGCACCTGATATTAGCGGTCAAGATAGAGCAAATCCTACAGGATTGATGCTTTCTACGGCAATGCTATTAGAATGGATTGGAAATAAGCATAATAATCTAAATATGTTAGAGGCGGCATCATGTTTTAAGTCCTCTATAGAACACGTACTTTTGAACCCAGACACACGCACTGTAGATATTGGTGGCTATTTAGGGACAGCTAAGTATGGACAAATAGTTGCAGAAACAATTAGTCAGCCTTAAAAGGTTGCAAGGTGACAAAAGTAACTGGTAGTGCAATACTTTTCGGTTAAGAATTAATAGCAATTCTTTATGAAGATGTATAGGTTATTTAGTACAGCTTCTTTCTAGGCACAGTAAGGATTTGAGGCTTTTAAATTTCAGAGCCTTCAATTGGTACAGGTTTATAAGAGGCGATCGCTTGGGTTCAAAACGCCTAATCAATTCCTTAGCGTAAGTTTCTGTTCGACTGCTCATTTCACCCCTGTATCCATTGGTGACAAGTTAAGGAAAAAGGAAAAATGTCAAGCGTGGTATTTGCAGTGGTCACTGAGTATGGGAGCAACCAGACAAGCAAAGGTAAGGTCTACTGCTGAAAAGGAATTCCCAACCAAGTAGGAACGTCCATCAGCAAGCAGATTATTTACCTTCTCGAACAGTCTCTTAATTTGATTGAGCGAATTTGCAGCTGACTCTGGCGTAATGTTGTAATCTTTGAAAACGAACCACAGAGGCGCAGAGGGGACGGAGAGATGAAGAAGAGAGAGGATTGTTGTATGAGATTTTTGAATGTTTTTTAATTTGGAAGTCCCTTACAACTTGGAAAACAATATATTTAACCCTTCGGTCATCGTGGGATGAGTCAAAATACCGTCGCGCAGGACGGTGTAGGGCATCTGAGCTTGCATCACCATCTGCACCGTCGAAATCACTTCACCTGCTTCATGACACAACAGGGAACACCCTAAAATCCGACCTGTCTCGGTATCTACAATCGCCTTTAGCAGTCCATCGGTTTGACCGAGTGTTCTTGCTCTGGGAACGGCTGACGCATCAACCTTCGCCACGCGGATGGCATATCCTTGTTGCTGTGCTTCAGTTTCAGTCAAACCCACATGAGCCAGTTCTGGAGGGAGCAATGCGATTTTGTGAGCAGGGGGAGCAGGGGATGCAGGGGAGGCAGGGGAAGAGAAAGAAATAAGTGTATTTAGAGCTATAACGGTCATAAAAAATACTAAAGTTTTCTCTTCACTCCCCCTGCTCCCCCTGCTCCCCCTGCCTAAGAAAGCTCTTTTCACGAGGATCTCACTTTTTCGCGTTGCTCCCGTTCTGGATCGATGAACAAACAGGATGGAACGAGACGATCGCCTGTACTGCGATCGCCCCCATCAATTAAATTAGCTTTAATAATGCGATAATCGTCGAGCGATATATGGGTGTATTGCGGATCGCCATTGATATCGCCTAACGCCCAAATTCCGGGTACATTTGTCTCCAAGCGATCGTTGACTTGAATAAATCCGCGTGTATCGGTTGCCACACCAGCAGCAGCTAAATTTAAGCTCTCGATATTGGGCGCACGACCAACGGCGACGAGCAAATGCGACCCCTGGACGGTGATTTCACTATCGGCAACTTGGATTTGCAGGATGGTTTCATTACCAGTGCGATTCTCCAAAGGAGACGCTTCTCTACGAGAGGCTACGCCAACGCGAACGACCCTTAACACCTTCGCTTTTAATAAGAATTCAATACCATCTTGTTCTAAAAGTGTTTGAACGGCGATCGCTATATCTGGATCTTGCTGTGACAGGATTTGCTCACTTTGCCCAATGACAGTAACGCCAGAGCCAAAGCGCCGAAACATCTGGGCAAACTCTAAACCAATATAGCCACTACCGAGAACGATCAGGTGTTCAGGCAGGTATTCTAGCTCCATAATTGACTCACTGGTTAAAAACTCAACTTCTGTGAGTCCGGGAATGGATGGAATTAACGGTCGTGTGCCTGTATTAATAAATAACCGTTCGGCGGTAAGTAAGCGATTGTTCCCCTCAGTCGTCGTTACTGCGATCGTTTTGGGAGCAACAAACCTTGCCTCGCCAATAATCAAGTTGTTATCCAGAGTAATTACCTGAGAGTAGTTTGGTATTACGATCCATTTAAAGGTGAAACGGCGCAGAGTCATCGCTCCAGAGAAGCCATTAACGTTTCTTTGATGCGAGTTCCCAGACCGCAGTTGCGAATGCTTTAGGATCTTCCCACGGTTTAGCTGCAATGCATCCATCAAGGCGCTCGCATCGACACCGATGGCGGCTTGCTGCCTGGAGCGTGGTGTGGCGCTGTCGAGAAAACGGGTAGATCCATGTCCCCGCAGGTAGGGAACAATCACCCGACATCCGCGTGCAGCAAGCATTGGTGCAACGTCAATGTAGCTATCGATGGAATACGGGAACCCATGCAGCAGCAACACCGGAGATCCATCGCTCGGTCCTGCTTCGTAGTAACCGATGTCGAGGACACCCGCTTTGATCTGCTTGATGGGAGTAAACCTAAATTCAGATCGTTTGGGCTTGTCAAAGCTTGCGTGTGCGATACCCATGAGTGCCATTTCTGTGAAAATGCTTGCTGCCGCCGTTCCCAAAAAGCGGCGGCGGTTGTGTTTACTTGCTTTGAGCATAGGGTTGACTCTTTGGATTGATTAATGAGGCGATTGCACAAAGCACAGTCGCTTTACCCTTTTCCCCTACGCTAACTCGGTAAGCAGCAAAGCGATGGAAGAGCGTCTTTTCCCTTCCCCAAAAACATGGATCGCATCCTATTGCAGATATTTCTTCAATTGGGCAGCAGCTTGAACAAACAAAGAACGGGTTTCTGGCAACTCGGCTAAACCATTCAGTAGTCCGAAGTCATGAATCATGCCGTTGTACTGCACAGTTGTCACCTCCACCCCAGCTTCATCGAGCTTGCGTCCATAGGCTGTGCCCTCGTCATGCAAGATATCGCTCTCTGCAACCACAATTAACGCCGGAGGCAAGCCTTTGAGTTGCTCAAGCGTCGCCTGTAGGGGAGAAGCATAGATGTCTTTGCGCTTTTCTGGGTCAGCGATGTACATATCATACATCCACTTCATCGCTGGTACAGTTAGAAAACGCTGATCGCCAAATTGGTGATAAGAATTCGTTTCAAAATCAGCATCTACAATGGGCCACATCAGGATTTGCAGCTTGATGTGTGGCCCTCCTTTTTCTTTTGCCTTCAAAGCAGTGACAGTTGTCATGTTGCCGCCAACACTGTTGCCAACGACTGCCAAATTCTTGCCATCCACGCCAATCTCCTCACCATGCTCGGCAACCCATTTGGTCGCAGCATAAATCTCATTGATTGCCTGTGGGTACTGAGCATCTGGCGTGCGAGTGTAGTTGACAAAGACACCTGCAAACCCTGAAAGCACCACCAGATCGCGAACCATGCGCTTGTGTGTTGGGTAATCACCCAGCACCCAACCACCACCATGAATAAAGATGAAAACAGGCAATGTGCCTTGAACACCTGCTGGTCGTACAATATTGAGGGTAATTGAATAACCATCAGCATTAATTGTCTTTTGGGACTCTTCAATGCCTGAAAGGTCTACTGAAACGGAAGCCTGTGCATCTACAAGGACTTGACGTGCAACGAGCGCAGTGAGTTTCTCCAGCGCTACACCCCCTGAATTCAGCACTTTCAAAAATTCCTTTACTCCTTTGGAAAGACGTGGATCATCCGCAACTTCCAAAATTTTTGCTGCTTGCGAGTTTGCTTGAGCAACCATGACATTCTCCTTTAATGAATTGTAAACAATCTGTTAAGATGGCACTGTTAAATTAATTGATTTAACAGTACTGCTTGATAAGCAGTAATTGTAGAATGACAATTACTTTTTACCGACATCGTTTCCCAGCCAAAACTATTTGTTACTAGTGGTTAGCTTGGTGTTCTCTACAACGTGAGTGGTCAGAAAGCGACGGATATGGTCTGCGATCGCGTCCCCATCTTCTTCCAGGGCAAAATGTCCAGTATCGAGTAAATGCAACTCCACGTCTTTTAAGTCGCGCTTGTAGGGATGAGCGCCTTCTGGGGGGAAGATGTAGTCATTCTTACCCCAAACAATCAGGGTTGGTGGCTGATACTGGCGGAAATACTCTTGCCATTGGGGATATAATGGTGGATTCGTGCCATAGCTATACAGCAGCGCTAGCTGAATCTCATCGTTTCCTGGGCGATCGAGGAACAGTTGATCCATATTCCAGGTATCAGGGCTGATTGCTTCTAAATTGCGAACACCGTTGGTATATTGCCATTTCGTGGCTTCCAAGGTGACAAGGTGTTTGAGCTTTTCAGCATTCTCAGGCGAACGGTCTTGCCAGTAAGCCTTAATTGGGTTCCAAAATTCACGCAGACCTTCTTCGTAAGCATTCCCGTTTTGGACAATCAGCGCTTCCACTCGCTCTGGATATTTAGCCGCAATTCGATAGCCAATGGGAGCGCCATAATCCATCACGTAAAGGCTATATTTCTTGAGATCGATCGCGGTAATAAATTTTTCCACGATCTGTGCCAGGCGATCAAATGTGTAGTCAAACTCATTCACGGTTGGCATTGAACTGTTGCCGTAACCTGGATAATCGGGTGCAACCAGATGGAAGCGATCGCTAAGGGCAGATATCAGATTGCGGAACATGTGAGATGAGGTCGGGAAGCCGTGCAATAGCAGAATTGTCGGATTACTGCGGGAACCAGCTTCTCGATAAAAGATATCTAAACCATCGATCGAAACCGTGCGAAATGTGGTCATAACTTTATTCCTTGTAAGGTTATATAGAGTACTTCTAAGCACAACTTTCACGTCGCGCATCTCGTTGCAACGCCAATTAAGTTTAATGAACTTTAGCTTGAGGCTCCTCTGCTCTTTGCAGCTTCAATAATCAGATTTGCGACTTCAGTTGATGGGAAACCATTGAGACATTTGTAATGAGTAAACGTTTAGGGAAACACAAGTATGGAGTCCTCCGCAAGCAGATTCAAACTTGTGCCATACCACCATCGACAAACAGTTCAATGCCGTTCACAAAGCTGCTGTCATCCGAGGCAAGGAAAACAACCGCCTTAGCGATTTCGTCCGGTGTACCCACCCGCCCCAGGGGGATAGTGTCAACCTGGCTAGCCACAAATCCCTGCACCTGTTCCTCACTCAATCCCAAGAGATTGTACCCAGGAGTCGGAACTACACCGGGGCTGATGGCATTGACACGAATCTTGCGCTCTTTGAGGTCGAGTGTCCAGTTACGGGCAAAGGAGCGCACAGCGGCTTTAGTTGCGCTGTAAACGCTGAACGCTGGAGTGCCTTGAATGGAAGTGGTCGAAGCATTGAGGACGATGGATGAACCCTCTGGCATCAAAGGCAGTGCTTTCTGTACAGTGAAGAGTAAACCTTTGACATTGGTATTAAAGGTCTTATCGAAATGCTCCTCGGTAATCGAGCCGAGTGGTGCAAGTTCGCCGCCTCCAGCGTTAGCGAAGAGGATATCGAGGTGTCCTTTCTCCTGCTTAATCGTAGTGTAAAGACGATCGATATCTGCGAGATTCGATGCATCAGCCTGAACAGCAGTGACGTTTTCTCCAATCTTCTTCACGGCAGCATCAAGTTCGTTTTGACGACGACCAGTGATAAAGACGTAAGCCCCCTCTTGTACAAACCGTTGGGCTGTAGCGAGTCCGATTCCACTGTTACCACCTGTGACTAATGCGATCTTACCTGTAAGTTTACCCGCCATAAAACTTCTCCATTTGTATGAATTTCACGTTGACGTTTGCCCTCAATGCACCAGACAATTACGCAATCTGTCTTGTTCTATGAGAAACTATGAAAATCGCTGAATAATATTGCTTATTTACTGCGATCGCCTGTCGCAGGCAATGGTATTAGTTTACCCCGTAGCAACAGCCGTACTGTTCCCAGAGCAATACTGCCGATTGCAATATTTGCGCCAACGAATAACAGTATTGCCAGCTTTTCCATCACTCCGGTCATGCCACGTTCAACTAAGTACTGACCTCCTGTAGTGGTGCGATCGGCAACGATGTTGAGGCGAGTGCCAAAAAGCCAGAGAGATTGTGCCATCAGATTCCTCCTGTTAATTAATTGCTTGTGTAATAAGCAGTAATTTTGGCTATGTGGTTAAGAACCAAGAAACTTAATGACTTGCAGTGATAATAGTTGCCATCAACTGCTCAATTTTCCAGCGTTCGCTATACCGAATTCCATTAATAAACAGTGCCGGAGTAGCCGTTACTCCACTGTATAATCCACTTTCAATATCTTCATTGATGCGATCGATGTAGACTTTTTTAGATATATCTTGTAGAAATTGGGAAATATCAAGTCCTAGATTATTGGCATACTCCACTAGATAGCCGTTTCCCAACTCTTGTTGATGGCTGAACAGCATTTCATGCATTGGCCAAAATTGACCTTGGACAGCGGCAGCTTCAGCAGCTTCAGCAGCACGTTGAGCATGAGAATGAATTTCTATCTGTGGAAAATAACGGAAAATGAAGCACAAATAATTCTCCCCCAAAGAAACACTAAGCTGTTGCCCAATGACTTTAATCAGCCTGTAAACGTCCGCACTTTGAGAACATTCATAGTCCCCATACATCACCAGCACTACTGTGGCATTCAGCACACCTTTTATGTGATCTTGTGTTGAAGGTGGGACGAATAACAAACTGCGATCGCGGTCAAAACTCACTAATACCTCCGACGGTTGTATGCTCGTCGCCAACGCTGAACATACAACCCTCTTTCTACTTTCTTTGTGTAAAGTAAACATTGATTGCAACTTAGTTGCAATCAATATTTGCCTGAATTAAATATATGCAATTAACTCTAACTTGTCGTCCGCTAAAAGTTGAAACTTTTGCTCAATAGAATGATTGATAAATCAGTCCATCTCAAAATGGAAGGTTAACTCCAACTTTAGTTGGAATCCACATTTCAACTAAAGTACAACTTACTCGTATCATTTATTTGTGAATTTTGCTCTTTTCCTTTCCGGTTCTTCAGCTACTTTTATGGAGAATTAATAGAAAAGTGCCAGTTTAATAAACTGCGTAAGCGAAAATTGTTAAAGTTACGAAAGCCATACCCAAGTCTTTTAATTAACTTGAGTTTATTATTAATTCCTTCTACAACACCACTAGTAGTTCTGCCGTCAAAATAACCAACTATTTCCCCAAACCATCTCACCATTGTCCCAAGACTTTTCGGAAAATATGAACGAGCATCATACATCCAGTCTAATAATTTAGTGATGCTATCTCCCCAAGATTTAGTTGTATCAAATATCTGGCGGAATTGTTCTTTAAGTGCGTGCATCTTAGCGAGATTAGGCGAAACTTCTAGCACAGATTGTAATTTCAATTTTTGCTTTTCATTTAAAGAGTCTTCGTTTTTTAGTAAGCTATATTTACTTTTGTTTAGTGCCTCTAACTTTCTGGTTTTTTCTGATTTATCATCTAACGACATTGCAGCTTTCTTCTCATTTTTACGCATAGTATCTAACTCATCCGTAATTTGTTTCATCACATGAAATCTGTCAGCAGTTATGTTGGCATTTGGCATTAACTCTTCTACTAATTTTTTATAAGGCGACCAGAGATCAATACTCACTTCTTCTATTTCATTAAGTACATCAATTCCCCAACTGACAAGGACTTCACGAATATCTTCTATTCTTCTCGACTGCACTATCTCAATTGGTTTACGACTATCTAAATCTACTAATACTGCTAGATAATTTCCCTGACCTTTCACCAAGGCAATTTCATCTATTCCTAACCTTTTTATCTGACTTAAGTTAATACTTAATATCTCTGACACCTGGCTTTTTAACATTGATTCTACTTCTTCATCACTTAAGCCATTTCTTTTGGCAACACTATGAATATTACTATTTAATATTTGTTGAACTATCTCGGATGCTAATCTTTTAGTATATCCTTTACTTTTCTCTACAAAATTTAGTTGTTCGCTAAATACTTTTTTACACTTATGACATTTAAATTGGCGGCGATTTATTTTTAAGAGTACTGGTTTTTTATTCCACGGTAAATCATGAATCATCCGCCAATGATTTTGATGTATACTTTGAGTAAGTTTTCCACAGTCAGGACAAGTCGAATAATTCACGCCTTTTTCTATCGTTATAATTATTTCTTCCCCAACAACTTCTTGAAAATCTAATACTTTCATATCGGGAAGATTCAAGATTTGCTCTACAGGAAACTTCATGGCGCACACCTAAAACTTACTATTTTATAATACAAGTTATAAGTCCGGGGTTTTAAAACTATGCTTAATATCTCTTAAACACCTGTCAAATCTATATTACAGGTATTAACATCACTAAATTATATTCACTATAATTCAATTATTTTGAACAATCTCCATAAAAGCAACCGAAGAGCCTCCTTTCCTAAAGCATTAACTGCTATATATAGCTTAAAAAAGCTAACTCATAATACGGCTCAATCGCCACTAATACTACGTGCGTTTATCCACATTATCACTCCCAATAGTTTTCCCAGTCATCTTGGAAGGCTTGCTGTAGCTTTTTCATATAGGCATTAGTTTTGATTTTTACCATCCACAAGTCCACAGGGCTGTTACCACCTTTGCACACGACACCCTCAGCTACGCCATACTTCCCAGCGCGGACATCTTCTACAAATTGTCCGGTGAGTTTGCCACGATAGACAACGCGGGCGATCGCTAAATCACTAAAATCCTGTACAAACTGTTCCGGCGGAACTATACCGCGATTAGTCTCTACATCAAAGAGAATCAGTTGTTTCGGTTCGTCGGGTTTGTGCATACCCGCAAAGGAACTAGCACCGAAAAACTCAGTAAAGACGGTGATTTCTGGACTATTATAAATCAATACGGTTCAGTTAAGGCTAAAACTCTTTGTCAAAGTCAATTTTTTTAACGAACCACAGAGGCGCAGAGGACACTGAGAGAAGAAAGAAATGCTTAACTGAACTGTATTGTATTATAAATGGGATTTTCCTGAAACAGTTTATCTAGCGGGGTCGCAAAAAGCGTTTTAAATATGCTATGTGCTGCTTCCAAGCCTGGATGGGCGGCGTTAAAGTCAGCGATTCCTTTCTCATCGAAATCGAAGCGATCGCGCCGAGTCCCAAATCCGTACCACCCAAGTTCAAATTCCCAAACCCAATGCAGATTAGTCCCGTCGTACTTCTCGAAGGCAATACAGCGCCCGGATGGGTAGTTTTTACTACCAGGAATTTTGGGATACGCTAGCTGAATACGAGGCATAAGGGACTTCCAATTNAAAAAAATAATCAATCGCTGTGTAGGCAGGGGAGCAGGGGGCAGGGGGCAGGAGGCAGGAGGCAGGGGGAAAAGAAAAATATCATCTAAATAAATTGGGTAATTTATTCTCTGGAAGTCCCTAATGTCGATCTTGTATTTATTAATTGCATCGACCTGCACCTTTGTTGCATTGACCTGCACCTTTGTTGCATCGACCTGCACCTTTGTTGCATCGACCTGCACCTTTGTTGCATCGATCTGCAAAAATTAACTTACTTTAGATTACCTAGTAACTTTAAAAGATTTGTGTGTAGATGGTAGCCTTAACAAGGGGGAATTTAATTATATAGATATTTAATTGCAAAATTGATATTACAAATTGACAATTCCTCGTTTAACAGCAATAATCACGGCTTGAGTGCGATCGCTCACTCCCAACTTGCTTAAAATTCGATTAACGTGAGATTTAACGGTGCTTTCACCGATACTCAAGGTTGTGCTAATTTCTAAATTACTCATTCCTTGCGCCATTAAACGAAGTACATCTAGTTCTCGCTCACTCAGTTCTGGATTGCTCATCCTCTGCACCAATTTTGCCCCTACTTCGGGTGGAATATACTGCTGACCGCGATGAATTGTGCGAATGGCACTCAGAAGTTCGTTGGGTTTAGCATCTTTGAGCAAATATCCTTTAGCGCCTGCCTGTAAACCACGATAAATATCTTCATCTCCATCGTAGGTTGTCAGCACAACAATTCGGGCAGCTTTAAATTCGGCACAAATAGCAGTAATGGCTTCAACTCCTGCCATCTGGGGCATTCGTAAATCCATTAGCGTTACATCTGGTTGGTATTCACGAAAAAGCGCGATCGCCTGTTGTCCATCTTCTGCTTGAGCAATCACCGTCATCTCTGGATCGCGGTTAATGATGGTTGTCAATCCTTGCCTGAGAATGGAATGATCGTCAACAATCAGAACCCGAATATTCGTTGATTGGCTCATAATTATTAATAAATTGAAAGTACAAAATTAGAAATTGAGATGTTATATCATGTGCGCTTGATTGCTTATTAAACCCGAAGAACCCCACCCCCGCCAAAGCTATGCTTTGTCTCCCTGCCCCTAATCCCCAGAGGGGGCCCCGAGTTCCCCGCAAGCGGGGAGGGGCTGGGGGNGGGCTGGGGGTGGGGTGTATTGACTGTGGTTAGCATAACTAAACTAATTATGCGGACATGATATTACTACACTTTGCGTTTGTAACCAGTGCATTTTTAATATTCTCACTCTCGATTTACAATGACAACAATTTCTGTTCCTTGCCCAGGTTGGCTCTGAATACTCAGTTGCGCTCCAAGATGTTCTGCTCGCTCGCTCATTCCCAACAATCCAAATCCGCCAACAGCTGGGATCGTAGCAACCCCAAAACCCCGACCATCGTCTTTAACGCGCAGAATACATTGGGCATTGTCATATACCAACTCAACACGAATTTCGGCAGCATCAGCGTATTTTATGGCGTTGGTTAATGCTTCCTGTCCAATCCGTAGTAAGTTATTTTCAACCTCGGCTGGCAAAGAATAGGCTGTGCCTTTGATTTCGTAGATCAGAGCGGTATCGGCAGCGGCTCTCATTTGAGTCACAAGGCGATGAAGGGCACTATGTAAATTGCCATCCTCCAATAGCTGAGGACGAAGCGCTACCACCGATCGACGCGCCTCAGCAAGTCCGGTTCGTGCTAGTTCATCAATTATTTCCAGGTGTGCCTGTGTCGCTTCTATATCGTCCGCTAGCACTTGCGTTGCAGCTCCTACTTGAACAAGAATGCCTGTGAAGGACTGGGCTAGCGTATCGTGAATTTCTCGCGCCATGCGGTTGCGTTCTTCCAGAATTGAGGCTTGCTCGGCACGTTTTTGTTCACGCAGTGCAGCGTTTCGCTGTTCGCTAATGTCTGTGATTAGACTGTAGAATCCTCTGACTTGAGCATTGCGATCGCCTTTGGCACTACCCGTTGGGCAATGGCAATCGGGGATAAAGGTAGCACTGATGCACCTTTTACCCAGTGAAAAGGAAATCTCTGCTTCCACTTCCAGGGTTACAGTTTCCCCTTCAAACACTTGATTGATAAACGGCTCAAACCGCTGATAAATCGTCTCACCCAGGAGTTCATGAACAGATTTGCCCAAAATCTCATCTCGACTAAGGTTAAACCAGACCTCATAGGTACGGTTAACAAACAGATAGCGCTGATTTGCATCCACGTAGCTGATAAGAACTGGTAGAGCGTCGGTGATTAGTCGTAATTCTTGTTCGCGTAAGCGTTCGCGCAGCGTCTCGTAGAGAAGCTCGTCGTAGACATCGCGCAGTGCGGCTTCGCTTTTTTGTAAAGCCGCAGTTCGTTCTGCTACTTGTTGCTCTAAAGTACGGTTGTAATTGGCTAAGAGGTGTTCTGCTTGTTTGCGCTCTGTGATGTCTTGAAAGGCGACGATCGCATAAGCCACATTGCCATGTTCATCAAAAACTGGAGTTCCCCACACCTCAACTGGAATAGTTGCGTTGTGTTGGTGAATTTCTATGTCGTCAACCCTGGTGCGATCGCCGCTTAATGCCCGGATGACTGGCAGTCTTTCTGTTGGGTAGATTTGATCTGTTCCCATAATATAGAATTGATAAACTTCTGAAATTTGACCCCGTGGGACAGAAGAATCAATCCCTTTGCCCATTAACTGAACGCCTCGTTGATTAGCGTAGTAAGGGCAACCTGCCGCATCGACGATGCCAATTCCCACCGGAATCGCTTCTAGAAATTGAGCCATCTGACTTTCACTAGCGCGGAGCTTGGAGTAAAGTTTGGCATTTTCAATTGCGATCGCTGCCTGAGTGGATAGCAGATTTAAGACTTGCGATCGCGTAGCGTCTCCTAATGCCTCCGGCACGCTTGCGCGAACGGAGAATCGCTCTGGTGTAAATGCTCTAGCCGCTAATTTATTTTCTAGATACAACACACCCACTAGCTTTCCTTGATTCAGCAGCGGCAAGCATAAAATTGATTGAGTTTGATTGTGTTGAATATATGGCTCATTAATAAAATTACCTTCACGAGTAGCATCATTTAAAATGACAGATTTATGAGT
Source organism: Nostoc sp. 'Peltigera membranacea cyanobiont' 210A (assembly GCF_002246015.1). Taxonomy (GTDB): domain Bacteria; phylum Cyanobacteriota; class Cyanobacteriia; order Cyanobacteriales; family Nostocaceae; genus Nostoc. The sequence continues at coordinate 341,945 of NZ_NOLJ01000002.1, read as the reverse complement.
ACGAATAACATAATTAACAATTGATTCAGGTAGATGATTTGCAGTTGGGATAGATTGCAGTACTTGTATAGCATAGACATTCTCACCCTCATTGAGTTCACCAGAAGCTTCAATCACCCATTCTCCTGAGTTTTCTAAAATCAAAAATCCTCTTTGTGCGCCAGCATTCTCGATTAATATCTTCATCAAAGAACTGAGTAACTTATCCAATTCAATTTCACTAGAAATCGCAAGGGAAGCTTTCATCACTGCTGCTAAGTCGAAAGCAATGGGTGATTGATTAGAGGTGGTGACAGAAGTTTTGTGGATTGGCACGTAAGCCATGCCCGACGATTGAGGAAATAGCTGGGGATAGTGAGTTTCTAAATCTTTGACTTTCGCGTATGCTCCCCATCGTTCATAGCAGTAATGTGCTTCCTTCATGTAAGTTTGGGCGATTTTTTCTCTACCTCTTGCCAGATAATGTTTAGCAGCTAATTCATAAGCTAATGCTTCTTCTTGCAAATACTCGTTGTCTTTAGCCCCAAGAATTGCTTGCTCGTAAAATTCTTCTGCCTCAAGCAACTGACCCAAAACTCGTGCAGTCTCTGCTTGCACTAAATAATATTTATGCAAATGATTCATGGGCGCATAATGTGCCCATTGCTTTATTTTCTCCTGGCTAACCGCAATTTTTTTGAGGATTTCCCCTTGCGCTTGAGCGCTGCTTTCAGGGTATGTTGCGAGTCTTGTCAAAGCATCATATAGGTAGTAGAAAGGCGCAACAGGTGTTCCTGTTATTCGGATTAAATAACGTTCTGCTATGGTTGAGTTTTTAACTGCCTGAGCATACTCAGAAAATAGGTAGCACAGGAAAAGTTTATTGAAATAGACATCAAAGGTTGCCGTTCCATCATTTGTTACTTCATGTTGTGGCAATCCATTTTCTTCATTGTAGAATTCGCCCACTAGGCGAGTTAGGCTGACCGAAAAGCCCATCAAATTTGCGATCGTCTGCTGATATATTTTGTTCCAGGTTAGCGCCGTTTTCTGTTTGATTTGACGAATTGCTTCACTGTATTTCGTCATCTCGCGCTCAACTTCTACGAGTTCCTTTCCAACTGCGTAGGATTGGAAGCAATAACAATGGGCACAATAAGCAGCAAACTCTAAATCTCCAACTTCTAAACCTCTTTGGTAGGCTTCTAGCAAGGGCTGGATTGTGTTTCTAATAGGCTCTTTCCAATGAATAATAAAGTTATTCACAATGAGTAATGTTCTAGCTCTGAGAGAATGAATATTAAGGTGTGACAATAGATTTAACGCAAGTTGTCCAAACTCGTACCCAATCTCAATGTTCCCACTCGTTCCACAAAGAATTAATCCGTAAAAAGCATAGGCAAAGGGAGATACAACAGCATTACCAGATTGAATTGATAAGTTTACTTGTTTAGACACAAGCAGAGGCATCAAATCAGGAGCCGCAACATAGGCAGCGATCGTGATGCTTGATAAGATTCGCATCGCCGCCAACTTGTCCGGTTCGGTCATTTCCGGCAAATGGAGCAAGTCCTCGATTGGCTTCTCGCCAATGAGTGATGTGATTGTGTCTAGCTCAAGCTGAATGTCTGACTGAGTTGGCGTTTCAGGAAAACTGATTCCCAGTTGCTGCAAAACTTGCAATCCAGTGTTGATTGCTTCTAATGGCTGGTTCTGCGCGATGTCAGTTTGAATTTTGACTTCGTAAACTTTCACGATGTCGAGAACCGTTTTGGCTGCTTGCAGAACGATCGCCGCCCAGGATTCTACCTGCTCAAAATCGCCACACAAATACGCGACTTCTGTTGTTTCTAAATATAAATCTAATGTCAAGTCATAGTTTGTTTGCCAGCTAGAAGCTGCTAGCCAAACTCTTGCTGTGGCTAAATATTTTTGAGCCATACTATAGGCGATCGCAGCTTTTGCTTTCTGTCCTGCGATTAAATTTAATTTAGCAATTTCATTGCGTTCTGGTTGATCTGCAACAAGCTCAATTCCATGATTCAGATGATCGACAATTTCAAACAGTCGGTCTAATAGTCGCTCTGGCAAAATTTTTCCAAGGAGATTGCGACCAATTTGTAAATGAACAATTTGTTTTTGCGACTCATCGATTAATTTGTATGAGGCTTGCTGCACGCGATCGTGCAAGAACTTATACTCTGGAATTAACAAGTTTTCATCTAATTCAGATAGTGGTTGAATTAATCCAACTTGTATGGCTGTTAGTAAATCTTGAAAAATCGTTTCAGGTGGTTTTTCACAAACAATCGATAGAGTATCTAAATTAAATTCAGCGCCGACGCAAGCAGCTAACCGGAGAATTTGCTGTGTATTTTCTGGCAGTTTATTCAACTTGTGAAGCATCAACTCCACCACATTATCGGTAATATTCTGGGCTTGAATATCAGTTATGTTCCATTGCCAGCATAAGTGTTCAGCATCAAATGTCAGCAGATTCTCGCTATACAGCATTCTCAAAAATTCATTGACAAAGAACGGATTGCCCTCAGTTTTACGCAAAACTAACTCAGCTAAGGGACGAACGATGTCTGCATTCCGATGCAGCGTCTCGGCAATCAACTGACTCAATGGACCCAGCGTTAATGGTGTTAGGGTAATTTCCTGAAGTACTGCCCCTTGTTTTCGCAGTCTCTCTAGCATTAATGCTAATGGATGCGTTGGATTTACTTCATTATCTCGATAAGCTCCAATTAAAAATAGTGATTGGGCTTGCTCATCCAGCAGCATCAACTCGATTAACTTCAGCGTTGCTGAGTCTATCCACTGCAAATCATCTAAGAAGATCGCCAGGGGATGTGATTCTGAACAAAACACCCGCACAAACTGCCTAAAGATTCTGTGAAAGCGATTTTGAGCTTCAGTTGCTCCCACTTCTGGTACAGGCGACTGCTTGCCGATAATTAATTCAACTTCGGGGATCACATCAATGATGATTTGTGCGTTGTTTCCCAAAGCTGTAAGTAAGAGCGATCGCCACTGTTGCACTTGGTCGTCTGGTTCACTGAGCAATTGCTGCACTAATTTTTGCAAAGCATCTGCGATCGCGCTGTAAGGAATATTGCGCTGAAATTGATCGAATTTACCAGAGATAAAATAACCGCGCTTTTGGGTGACTGGTTTATAGATTTCTTGCACTAACGCAGATTTACCAATGCCAGCATAGCCAGATACCAACATCATTTCGACTTGGAATTTTGGTTTGCCTCTTTGTTCGCTTTGCGAAGTTGTTTCCGAATTGTTTGGTAAAGCAGCGACACAATTTGACTCTGGACACGCTACGCGAACAAAGGCCGCCAGTAACATTGCAACTTCCTTGTCCCGTCCATACAGTTTTTGGGGAATTTTAAATTGCTCAGAAACGTCTTGAAGCGCCAGTTGAATGCTAGAGATTTGACCGATTTCTTCTAATTGTTCAGCACAGATTTCTAAATCCGCTTTGATTCCCCAAGCACTCTGATAGCGATCTTCGGCATTTTTCGCCATCAGTTTGAGAATGATATCTGAAACTGGCTTAGGAATCGTTGTATTTATTTCATCAGGCGGAACAGGCTGTTTAGCTATATGACAGTGGACTAACTCAAGTATGTCGGTTGTGGGAAACGGCAGATATCCAGTTAGCAGTTCGTAAAATGTCACACCAAGGGAGTAAAAATCGGTGCGGTAATCGAGTAAACGGTTCATCCGCCCGGTTTGCTCTGGAGATAGGTATGCGAGTGTCCCTTCTAAAACATGAGGATTCTTGAAAGTCGGATTTGTATGGTTAAATTGGGTCGCAATTCCAAAGTCAATAATTTTGACAACGCCAGTATCCAGATTGAGAACTATATTTCCAGGATTGATATCTTTATGAATGACACTGGCTGTATGGATTCTGCCTAGAATATTGCAAATAGCGATCGCAAGACCAAGAAAAGTGGATAAGGGCATGGGGCAGAAAATATCTGGGCGCTTGTGCATCCATTGCTCTAGGGACTCTCCCCCAAAATCTTCTAAGAGAATCACCAGAGTGCGTTGATAATCCTGCTGGCTGTATGCTTTGATAACTCCTTCCAGATTGAAGGAACGGGTAATTTTATATTCCTGTTTGTAGCGGGTCAGTTCTTGAGGTGAGGGATAATCAAGCTTTAGCATTTTTACGACGATCCCTACTCCGTCGTCTCTGATGCCCCGATAAACTAGAGAATTAGAACTTTCGTATATCTTGTCTTGGATGGCAATACCAGGTAGAGCAATCATAGAGCAACTCTTGAGAGGATAATCTGGCATACCTCAAACTATACAGTAATTCTCATGATCAGAATAATTACTCACTTCTTCCTCCCATCCAGAATGAGTTTGATGAACAATACCTCTGTCAAATTACGAAGGTTCAACGCCCGTAGAAACGGGATGAATGCGTCCTAAAGAAGTAAGCTTGGCAAAAATCTGGTTTAATAAAATAGGCTCAGGGATTTCTGGAAGCATTTTTAAGATTTCATGGATATATCGAAAGCCACGATAAACGCCCCCAGGTCAAGAATGCCGGAGCCGGGATTAAGAAGGCAAAAATCAGTGAGAAGATGATGAGATAAATTAACCATAAAAAAGGCTAAATTAGCAGCGTTATTCACCGCAGTTTGCCTCAGATTCATAAAATCTTCCAACCCCCAAAACTGCTTTGCATCAGGGAAGTTAAACTCGATTTGAAAGCCCAATGGTCTGATGGAACATCAGTAAAAGGATTTGGTAAAGTTTGGGCAAGATTTTGAACGCAAGCATTCACAATTTGATTTGATGTTACTGGAGCTTCAGTTACAGGTTCTTGAGATTTAGCAGGAGTAACAAAGCTAGTAGTCGCTAGTACTACAAGTGTAGCTAAAATTTTGTACTTCATACAATACCTTCGCCAATTTACGAGGGTGAGTTGATATGTTAACTCGCTTGTCTCTTGGGTTAGGCAAAAACAATAAGTCCTAAAAATTCCTTCAAGGTTTCCCGCAAGCTTTTTTTACGTATTACCTTCACGGGTATTGGGTTTGAGCCTCCAAGCTCGTTTGTCAGCTAAACGCCCATGTATCAGTATTTTTGCCATTTTTGCCAAAATTTTTGTAGGCTCTTATTTTGGCAAAGGTATTGTCATAACTTGAGTTTTCTAGAGATGGCATTTAACCCTATCTTAGTTTGCAGACAGCAGCCCAGGAACTAGAATAATTTTGCCTAGATGAAGTGTTAGCAGTACTTAAACAAAAATTTGGCTTGGGAGACGATGCCGAAGCAATAGCTAGTTACCGTAATCTTTTTTACTGCTTAATTTTGTGCGGTAATCATTAATACGACGGGCTGTTTGGTGTCGCTTGGGGTTTATAACGCACCGCAGATTCAACAACTTTATCGATTTTTGTAGGTTGGCGTTGTCCAAATCCTTTGCCAGACCTGGTAGTTGATGTATTGAATACAGGAATTTTAACAGGGTTTGGCGTTTGTGAGGGGGAGCGATCGCCCTTTCTTCTGTTCATTCTTAGAGGAAAGTAGGCGAAGTACCTATTAAATTAAGTACACAACTTTTTCGAGTTACTTAATTTACCTTAATTAGGGGTACAAGTATCATCGGAACAGAAAACTAGGTTAAGCTTAAAAGTATTATCCTGTAAGGTTTTTATTGAAGATTGTAGGAACTGATGTTTCAAGTTCCCAAGTAGTTGCTTAACGAGAAAACCAGGTTTCAGCTTTGAAATAAATTTGTATTATTAATGTAATAATGTTTAACCCGGTTTTCTGTTCCAATCGTACTAATACCCCGTAGTTTACGCTAAAATAACCATTCTCCGCAGCCGCTCAGGAAAGCAGAATATAACTAATGGCTAACCTCAACCTCATTTCAGAATATAAAAGCTTTGGTGGCAAACTCGGTTTCTACAGTCATCACTCCTCCACTTGTAACGCTGAAATGCGCTTTACCATCTATCAACCACCACAAGCAACTCAAAATCCTGTACCGATTCTCTATTTCCTCTCTGGATTAACTTGCACAGAAGAGAATTTTATGGCGAAAGGGGGAGCGCAGCGCTTGGCGGCTGAGTACGGTTTGATATTGGTTGCACCAGATACAAGTCCGCGTAATACTGGCATTGTAGGTGAGGATGATGACTGGGACTTTGGCAGTGGTGCAGGTTTTTATGTTGATGCTACAGAAGAACCGTGGCGTCAAAACTACCAAATGTATAGTTATATCGTCCAGGAACTACCTGCTTTAATTACTGCAAATTTCCCCACCCAACCTGATAAACAAGGCATTTTCGGTCATTCGATGGGCGGACATGGGGCGCTTGTCTGTGCAATGAGAAACCCAGAACTCTACAAATCAGTATCAGCCTTTGCACCGATCACTGCACCTATGCGTTGTCCTTGGGGTCAAAAGGCTTTGGGTGGTTATCTTGGCAGCAATCAAGAAAATTGGCGTGCTTATGATGCTAGTGAATTAGTCAAGCAAGTAGGTTATCACAGTTCAATTCTTATTGATCAAGGGACTGCTGATAAATTTTTAGCTGAACAATTACTGCCAGAGGTGTTTAAGCAAGTTTGTACAGATGTTAACCAGCCGCTAAACTTGCGTTACCAAGAAGGCTATGACCACAGTTATTATTTCATCGCCAGTTTTATTGAAGATCATATCCGCCACCATGCGTTAGCGTAGCTTACCGTAGGTATCGCTTTTAAAAAACTAGACCGGAAAACAGGAATTCAGATTTGACACTTTCCTTAAGTTTTATATTGTAGTTAAACAAATAACCCCAAAAATGAAACGGGTGCGGCTCTTTTAAAAAGACGGTATACTGAAAGGAAGTAATTTAGAAGATACTTGTAGGACAATTGATAACTCGTCATTTAGTCACCCAGCACGAATTATCAATAAAAATAGAAACATCAAAGTGGTATCTCTCATGCAGCAGATTAAGCGATTCCTGCGGTGCTAAACTACGCCCCCCAGTTCCAGTTTCTTAGAGGAACAAAGGGGCGATCGCACTCTGGCGCAATGCCTCCTGAAGATTGCACTCAGAAGTTATCGCGGGAAGCTCATGAATAACCAACCAAATCACAAAAACCTTAGTCTACAAGAAACGCCATGTCCTATCTGCGGCTCACAAAATTTTGTTTGGGGTCGTACCGTTGGAGAATCAGTAAGTCAGTGGGTATATTTCCGTGCTGATGGGGCTGGGTGGGGAGAAGGCGAAAAGCTACGGGCGCGTAAATGCCTTAATTGCAACAATGTTCAACTTTTTACGTATGAGTAGCTACCAGGAGCTATGTAGTCAAATCCAATCGTTGATACTCTCGATTTGTACCACAACTACGGTGTTGACCCAAAAGCGATCGCAATTTCTTTAATGAAAACTAGTTTTCAAGTGTTTCAGTCCCCGTGAGGGGATTTGGTTATCGGAAACTTTACCTGAATCCTCAAGTATTCCTAAATCAATATCATCATCAATGTTTCAGTCCCCGTGAGGGGATTTGGTTATCGGAAACCGGAGATGCAGAACTACAAGCTTTAGTAATTGCCTGTTTCAGTCCCCGTGAGGGGATTTGGTTATCGGAAACTTCGGGAAATAAACCAAGCAGGCATACACAATATTTGTTTCAGTCCCCGTGAGGGGATTTGGTTATCGGAAACCTTAATCGGCGGGGACACTTCCCAGAGGTAGCCGCTAAACTGTTTCAGTCCCCGTGAGGGGATTTGGTTATCGGAAACCTGGGTAAGCTTTAAGAGTAAATGGTTTATCTTCGTGTTTCAGTCCCCGTGAGGGGATTTGGTTATCGGAAACATCAGTGCAGTGTGGGAGCGCAAGGATGGCATGGGCAGTTTCAGTCCCCGTGAGGGGATTTGGTTATCGGAAACAAAAAAAGACTGCGATCGCTAGCTGTAAGTTTTAAGGTTTCAGTCCCCGTGAGGGGATTTGGTTATCGGAAACCCCATTCGCCAACCCTCATTGGTAGCTATGCGTCCGGTTTCAGTCCCCGTGAGGGGATTTGGTTATCGGAAACCCTATGTTTGGGACGAGATGAGCAAAATTATGGAAAATGTTTCAGTCCCCGTGAGGGGATTTGGTTATCGGAAACCCGTGCCGGGAGTGGGCTTTAAAAAGAAATCTGAATCATGTTTCAGTCCCCGTGAGGGGATTTGGTTATCGGAAACGTAACACAATTAATAATTTTGATGATTTAAAGAAAGGTTTCAGTCCCCGTGAGGGGATTTGGTTATCGGAAACCGCTCCATCTGAAACTGTTATGGAGCATGGTTTCTGGGAAGCTTTTTGGCAGATCGAAAAAAAAGGTCATTTTCAACCGTTCTTATTGCAAATTACTTGCAACTTTCCCAATTGTTTAAACGCTGTAAGTATTTAATTGTCTAGGTTCTGGCGATTTTGGCAGAACCCCCAGGGTTTTAGACCCCGCTTCGATTTGCCAAACATCAAGCTGATTATCTAATCATAAGACAATTACCTATGCTTGTCCATAAGCAAAGATTTTCAACTATTGCTTTCTTGTTTGAGCGATTTTCTGGCTAATTTCACGTAAGTTTTCACGGTCGAGATCGGCATCTCTAAATCTTCAGCGATTGCCTTGATTGATTCTCCCATCTCCCGCCGCGCCAAAATCGTTGCCCAGGTAACAGCAATTTTATCAGTTCGCTCCCCTCCTGTGCGTTTGCGTTGTGCAGTGAATAATTTTATCAGTTCCCCAATTCGCTCTCCCAGCAGATTTGTTAGCAACTGTATCGATTTACTCGTTTCCTGCTCTACCCAATCCAAACGAGTTTGTCCTAGCCCAAAAGTAGTTTTATGCCCTGTGCCGCAGTAAGGAGCCAACCGTACTAAAGCATAAAACAACTCACTAAATTCAAAGTTCCCTAAAGCTGCTTTTGTTAAACCTAATGAGATTGCACCTGTGAAACCTGTGACTGACCCACGCTTCCCTGCTGCCACTTTCTCTGATTCCAAACGATGTTGATGAATAATCACCCCTTCATCTATCCATTTGAGAAAAGATTCTTGTTCTGCTGGCATCGCTGAAAAATCGTTCCATCGCCGCAAATAACTATGGAAAAGGTTTTCTGGTACTGGCAAAGGGAAATGATTTCCTTTTCGACGAAAGCTTGTAGGTGAAATAAAACTGAGATTAATTGTAAAAGGTCTATTTGTGGATGATTCCAGTAGTTGTCTGTAGGTAGTTGGTGCATAGGCTATGCTCACCTGTTTTATCTGTAGAGATGCACCTTTTAAATCTAACCTTTCTGGTAGTTGAGTTAACCAGTGTTTGAGAAACTGTGCTACCCGTTGAGATAAAGCGTTCACGTGCCAGTAGTATATTTGATTCGCTTCTAATCGTAGTTGTTTGCCACTGGCGACTAGTTGACCTGACAGCGCTGAAATATTGAAGGGTTTTTCTGACTCTCCATCATGAAGATAAGCTGAAAGGTCTGGATCAAATTGCCGCACCTGCTCCAAAAACCACGCGTGCAGCCCAATCGTGTACTGCGAGTAAAGCAAAGCAGAAGCAGTTGACTCCAGTTCAAACACTAATCCAACCAATTCTGTCTCATCTGCCCATGTCACAACAGAAGCAACAGATTTTTGCTTTGGCTTTGGTTTACGACTAGTAGATGTAGCTGCTCTTGGCATTACTTATGGCTTTAAAATAATGCTCAATATTGTACGCAATTTCCATCCTCTTTGACTTAACAAGAGCCAAACAGCTAGTAATTCGCTCTTGTGAACTTGGTGGGGTAATAAGTTTTGGAAACGAAAAATTCTGACCTTTGGAGCGATACCAAGGAAGTATTTCAGTCCCCTTGCGGGGTAATAGGTTTTGGAAACTGTCCACTATATCTGCAATGTTTATGTAATCTTTATGTTTCAGTCCCCTTACGGGGTAATAGGCTTTGGAAACTTATACAAACAGTATTCTCAATGCTGTTAATCATCGTGTTTCAGTCCCCTTGCGGGGTAATAGGCTTTGGAAACTTGATGCTCAAAAGCTGCAAGAGTATCTGAAAGTATGTTTCAGTCCCCTTGCGGGGTAATAGGCTTTGGAAACTCTTGGATATAGTAACATTGATTGTTGTAACTCCAGAGTTACGCATGTTTCAGTCCCCTTGCGGGGTAATAGGCTTTGGAAACATAGTTGATAAAGTGTTCCACGAAGATACCACCAAAAAATGTTTCAGTCCCCTTGCGGGGTAATAGGCTTTGGAAACCTTAACAAAAGAATACCAGAACAACTTCGAGTACCTGCCAGTTTCAGTCCCCTTGCGGGGTAATAGGCTTTGGAAACAATCTAAGATTCAAGAGCGATCGCACATAAATAACTGTTTCAGTCCCCTTGCGGGGTAATAGGCTTTGGAAACTCACCTCTTTAATAAACAAGAGTATTTTAGAAATAAAGTTTCAGTCCCCTTGCGGGGTAATAGGCTTTGGAAACAAATAGATTTCCATCGTTTTAATTCCTATTACTGGTGTTTCAGTCCCCTTGCGGGGTAATAGGCTTTGGAAACAAGCGGAGGTGAGTGCGGACGAGGAACTATTGAGGAGTTTCAGTCCCCTTGCGGGGTAATAGGCTTTGGAAACCGCCCAGTCTGAAACTGTTACAGAACAGGCTTCCTGGGAAGGTTTTTGACGGATCGAAAAAAAAGGTCATTTTCAGCCGCTCTTATTGCAACTAATTTGCAACTTCCCGAAGTATTGAAACGCTGTAATTATTTACTTGTCAAGGTTCTGGCGATTTTGGCAGATCCCCCAGAGTTTTAGCCCCCGCTTCGACTTGCCAATCATCAAGCTGATTACATAATCATAAGACTATTGTTTCTTCTTGTCGAGGAATTTCAGACCCGTATGTAATTGTTCGTTTGATTGCACCCGCATCAAGTATATACAATCGAACCGAATCCTGTTCAGGCTTAACCAGTTTTTCTATCTTGGTTTGAAGGGTAGCAAATTGTACTGCTGTTAAAAAACACTCAAAAACGCTGTACTGTGTCCATTTCCCGTAACCAGACAACATTTTATGTAAGCGAGTGCGACGTTTATTTGCAGCCTTGTTATCAGGCAGATCATAAATAATCAAATAAAACAGAGTAGTCATTTTTTTCGATAATTGATAATTAACGTAAAGCTAAAGCTTTATATGGAATACCTTCTTGTAAATGGCGACCCAATAACCGAGCTTGTAGTTCAATCGCTCGTCGATAAGTGCATCTGTACTCAAAAACCGGATGTTTAAATTCATCATTCATTTTGCGCTCAAATGCCTGTAAGAAAGTTTTCCTGGCACTATCCTTAAGACGATATGCACCTAAACTTTCGTTGAAATCGTCAGGTTGAATTTCATGTTTATGCAATACAGCTAGTACTACATTGTCAGAAATCAAAGCACGAAATTCTTCCATTAAATCCAGAACCATTGCAGGCTGACCATGATGGACTTCGTGTAAATAACCAATATAAGGATCTAACCCAGCAACATGAACCGCAGCTGTTACTTGAACTCGCAACAAACCATAGGCAAAACTGAGAAGTGAATTCACGGGATCAGTAGGCGGACGACGATTTCGACCAGTAAATGTCCATTAGACTTATCCAAAAATCTGAAATGTTTACTATACAATGCTTTTAGCGATTTTAATGGCTTGCGATCGCTTGCGCTTGGTGGACGCAAGAATAAGGCTTTAGGGGAATTAATCGAGCTAATTTATCAGTTAGCAAGGAAAAGATAGAAAGAGTGAAAATTTATTTTTTCCCGATAAACTCAATTATTAACAGATAAAAACCATGAGCAATTAAGTCGCAATCTGACAAGTCCACATACTGCCATTATTACCCGATTATAGCGATGACGAGATAAACGAAATTTCTCACTCGCTACTCGAAATATTTTCACTCGACATATCATGTGTTCAACACCAATTCTCCGTGAAGATAATTGTTTATTCTGTTCTTTTTGCAGTTGTGAAATCTCTGATTTTTTGGGTTTTTTATGTGGTGTAGTAATTGCATTATCTCCGATATAAGCTTTGTCACCAATAAACTTTTGTTCAACATTGAATTTATGCCGTGTTTCTCGAAATAAACCTATATCGCTTGTTTTACCTAATTTACCAACATATACATCAACAATATCTTCTCCCTTTGGCAGCACAATAAACTGATTTTTTAGAGTGTGCATTTTTTTCTTACCAGAATAATATTGTTTCTGGTTTTGGTAGTCCATAGGTCTTTCTATGGCTTGCTCTGCGCTATCTACAATTAATTCGTATTCACCAAGTATTTTACGTAAATTTTGATATTTTTTGCTATCTTTTTCTACTTCTTCTATTTGAGAGGCTGGTAAAACTTCTCTTAAAATTTCTACCCAATAATTAAATGTATCATTAGCTTTTGTTTTGGAGATGTCAAAGAGTAAACCTAATATTTCAAAAATTGGTTTTTGTCTAAGATAAATTAGGCATAAGCAGATCCCTTCTTTTGAAGATATCTCCGGTTTTCGTCCACCCCCAGGGGCAATAATACGAGTTTTATTCCTTTCGATTTCTGCACGTTTTTCTAAATGGCATTTTTCCGCTAAACTTACTAATGCTAAAAATTGCTCATAATCAATACCGATTAATCGCTTTGCTTCTTGCGGATGTGATTCAATTCTTGCCAGAGGACTTGTCATTATTCAATATACATATTTCTTAATTCTTGGTTGATTATCCCACAAAGCTTATATTAAGGATAGGTCTATTGCTTTCCAACCATCCGTGGCCAGCAAGCAAAATATTCACGTGCAGCTAAACCTTCAATTCCTCTTACTTGATCTATGGTTTTTTGGTTTTTAACAAGACTTTTACGTTCTTTGAGAGGATTATCTCGCTCATTGTGACGATATAAAACCTGATATTGGTTATGAATTTTCGCTGCCACAATTGCTTTGACTAATTCTAAACGTCCGACGGGATCGCTATATAGTTTATATTGTGCTAATCGCAATTGACCGTTGCGCGAATAACCAGGAAGTGCAGAACCTAGATATTTACCAAAGCTAGAAAGATAATGAACAGGCATACCCAATTCCAAAGCATAAACTAGAGCATCACCTGTGACTTGAGGGTTGCCCATCAAGACAACTTGTTCAACAGTTTGAGCTGCAACAGTCTGTTTTTTCCAAGAACCATCTGATTGTTTAAGAGCAACATTAAAAGCTTCGTAATTCTTGCTCAAAACGGCATCAGCCTGAGTTACGTAAAGTACTGACATTTTAGAGTGGTGATAATGAGTTATGGATAAAACTTATTAATCAATTTACTCCCAATGAAATTAATCCTCGGTTTCAGGAGTCATTCACCCCCGTAACTGTTTAACTTCAAAAGGCAGACAAATCTCTTTTAAACTGCATGAAAGACACTTTTTAGTGTTATCAATCGGTGCAGGCATAGTTGTTTGAGATGCAAGTTGAGCAAGAACAATTGCTTGCTCAGTCATTTGCCGTAGTTGAGGTGTAAATGCTACTGTCTGTCTTCTGCGGTTAGCGTGATAAAAAATCTCACCATAAGCAAGGCAGCGTCCGGTACGTTCTTCTATACACAAAGCAGCAGCACAAAGTTGAAAATGGTCATTAAGGTGCTGTGCCATCTTCCCTTTTTTATATTCCACAGGGACAAGCTGACCATCGCATTCTTCAACTGCATCAATAATACCTGCAATCTTTAGGCGATCGCTCCACACCCACTGTTGCTGATGAATTAGCATCTCTCCTTCTTGGAGCGTTCCTTCCTCATTAATGTTACGGTGTATGTGCCGACCCAAGATAATATGCTCGTTATCTGACATCTCACCCAAGACATATTCAAGGTAAAATCTGCGTGGACAATATTCCCAGGCATTGAGGTATGCCAAAGGTACGTTTACGCTGATAAGCTCGAATATCGTCTAGGATTACCGAAGCGTTAAGAGGATGGGACACAGCTTGAAAGGTACGACGGCGATCGCCTTCTATGGCTTGTAAATCTGCATCTTCAACTTGAATAATTTCCATTATCTACCAACGTCTGTATTTGGGTTGCAAGTTCATTAGTTAAAGTCGCGGTCATTAGCAAAAAAGGTGAAATGCCTTTGACTTGTTGTAAAACTTTCAGAACAGTAGCGAAAGAACGGTCTGGATCGAGTAGATGTAATTCATCAAATACCAGATATGAGGCAAAAATCGCTCCTGAGTTAACATTGGCAGAACCACGACCGACTGAGTAAGGGATATTCAGGAAGCTGCTCAACATTTGGTCAATTGTGCAGAAGACGATATCACCTTCAAAACGGGGATCTTCTGGGTTTTCTCCTGTTTGCAGAGTTACTACTAAAGAACGAGATGATGGATAAACCTTTTCCCAGTTCGCAACTAATATTTCAGTCCGTTGGCGGAGACTGTTGGCCAGTGTTCGTAGGGGTACTACGTAGATGAGTTTATTGGGGAAGTCTATATTGAGGGCTTTGGCGAAGAGGAAGGGTGCGATCGCTGTTTCTGTTTTTCCTGACCCTGTGGGGGCGCGGAGGAGGATATCTTGACGCTGTAAGAGTTTAGCGATCGCTTCTCGTTGAAAGTTGCGCGGGGCGAAGGTAGTGAGGGTTTGAAAATATTCATTAATCATAATTGATAAAATGAATTAGGATGATTTTGATATTAGTTAGTAATCAGTTGTAAATTTGGAAATTTATACTAAGCTTTTACTTAATACTGATTACCATTAACTGCTTACTGCTTCTGTGAGGAATTATGCTGCTAACTGAACATCGCGCTGACCGAGTGGTTCTTTACAATATCAGTTGGCAAAAATTTGAGAATTTATTAGTAGACTTAGGTGAAAGCCGTTCAGCTAGGGTAGCTTATGATGATGGCACATTAGAGATTATGACACCGTTACCAGAACACGAATATTACAAAGAAATAATTGGTGACATCATCAAAGATACAGCTGATGTTTTAGAGATAGATTATGAGTGTTATGGTTCAACTACCTGGAAACGCGAATTAAAAAAGGCTGGGATAGAATCTGATAATTGCTTTTATTTCCAAAACGAAGCTTTAATTCGAGGCAAGCTCAAGTTTGATTTAAATCAAGACCCACCTCCAGATTTAGCTTTAGAAATTGATGTTACCAGTAAATCTTTAGATCGCTTTCCTATCTATGCACGGTTAGGTGTACCTGAAATTTGGTCTTATGACTCTGGAAAAATCAAAATTTACCAGTTGCAAGGTGAGGAATATCTTGAAAGAGAAACAAGTTTAATGTTTCCAAACCTGAACATTCAAGAAATTCCCTCACTAATTGAAAGATACCCTATGGCAGGAAGACGAGTTTTCCGACAAGCAATCAGAGAGTGGGTAAGGGGACAGATGGGTTAGATAAGAAAGGTTTGGAATATGGAGGTGAAGGATAAATTTACTGTTTGGGTATTCAATTGTCAGTAAGCCGAGAATAGCATCTTAACAGTTCTATATGCTCTCAAAACAGTTTTCAAAATTCCAAGTTTCTGCAAGAGCGCAAAGAAGTGGTTTAATTTTCTCATTAGCTGTCTTAACAATTTTACTAACAGACATTGCTCCTTCTTTATGTCCGGCATGATCTAAGCCATTTCGCACAGGTTGGAGAGCATTCCATAACTGAATCAGTTTATCCTTCTCGGCCCATGTATCATTGATTATTCTGCCATACTCATTTAGTTCTTCAACAGTAAGATCATTACGGCTAACCATCTCAACGCCAGATATGGCTCTTGCAATTAGGTTTTCACGAGTACTCATTTTCAGAGTAAATGGCAAACCGAGACGGTAAGTTACTGCATTTATGAGCCACTCACGAGCTAAACTCATCGCCTCAATTAAACGATTGTTACTGTGATACCACATAATCAAACGGAATTGTGCCTCTAATGCTTTTTTAGTATCTTGCTGAAAGTCACCGATAAAATTCCCAAAGGTATCAGTAATACGCTGTCGTAGCATTTCAAATGGTGGCGCTGTAAGCTGCAATTGTTCTTGTGCTTTTAGCAAATCGGATTCAAGACTTTGAGCTTTGATTGCTAGCTGTAATGGTTGACAGAGAAGGGTAGCAAGAGATACATCTGATAGTGTTGTTGCTGCTTTTTTCGTTATATTACTAGCTGTGCCATCTAAATTAAGTAGTTTAGAAAGTCTTTCTGCATCACCAGTTTGAATGAATTGATCAGTCGCTGTAATCCAATCAAGCATTCCTACAAATTCTGATAAATCAATTACAGGTGCAGGTAAACCAGTTTTAAAGTTACCTAGTTCTAATGCACCATAGTAAATAGCATCAATGGTAACGTTCTTAGCTGCTTTCAAGTAAGCAGCAAATAAGAATACAAGAAAAGGTAGAGAACGCAAACCATGAGTAATATCAAATATTACAGAATCATTCTCATGAACTTGATCGGTAATGATTTTAAAGGTTTCCCACATTTGTTTAGTTGTTTCACCATTTGGTATATCAACTGCTTTAATACGTGGGTCGTTTAATTTAGCCAATACGGGAAAAGCTTTATCTTTAGCTTCACGTGTCACACAAACTAACATATAATCATAATTGCAAAACTGGCGTAGTGCTTCTGCAAAAACTTCACCTTTGTAGATTTGTCCTTCAAAACTATATGTGGTTTCCCGTGGATAAAGCCCTAAAAAAGTTATAATTTGTCTCATGATTTATTTGTTATTTGTTTATTTTATTAATGTCTGTCCCATACCCAAACGAGTTTTCATTCCCGTACCAGAAAACCGCGCATATTGAACTAATAAATTAGCTACATTTGCCAATAAAGGATCAGCGCGGTTTAAACTTTGTAAAGTTACATCACCAACAAATCCATTTACAAAACTTTTATTTAACTGATAACTTCGCGTTTGAATTTTGTGATTTTTCAGGAAAACCACGTTACTAAGATAAGTAATTAATTCATCACTTCCTAAATAAATAGGCGCAAAAGTATTCCAGCGTTCTAACCAGCTACGAAACATTAATGTAGGTAATGGTAGAGGTAAATTTACTCCACTTTGAGCAAAGGCTGTAGGTGTAATAAACTGCAAGTCAAAACGTTTGACTGGTTCTGGCTCATTTCCTACTAAATTTGTATATAATTCTTCATAACTGGTAATTTCATCTTCACGATTTATAATGTTGAACTTTGCACCCAGAAATTCTAGAGAATCTGTAAGATTTAGATGAGAAATTGCTTTGGCTGAAATTTCATTTAATCCACATAGAGATAGTTGATAAAATTCCTCTGGATGAAAGGTGATAAAATCTCTGGCAGTAGAATAAAAACCGATTATCCCTGAGTAGGAAACAGCAGGTATAGTCTCGCTTCCCATTTCTAAACCTAGCTGTTGATGCAGTTGTTTCACCAGTTCCAACCCATAGGGGCGGGGTAAAACTGTTGATGTAGATACAGTTAATGTCCAGGTAGAGTGAATTAGCATAGGTCTTTTAAAGTCTTGAATTTCACCCATCCAGGAACAAATTTAATTTCGCCGTTGCTATTCATGACTGTTCGCCGAGATTTTGGGGCTTCAAAACCAGGTGCTTGAATACCACAAATATCGCGGATTTCTGCTCTGAGTTGGTCGTCAAAACATAATCCGACTGTGGTTCCTGTCATTCCACTACCCCAACCTAGCCGTAGTGTATGGGGACATTTTTCTGGCTCGTATAAATCGCGGATATGACTAAAGTCTAAGTTCTTACCAGATGCTTTATAATTATTTTCTATTGCCCCCCAGTAATCATGCTCATAGTCCCATTGTTCTTGAGCAAAATCCTGGCATATTTGCAGTAGTTCATCAAGATTATTAAAGGGTAATTTCATCCCCTGTTTATGCTGGAACCAGGAAAGCATTTCTATATCTAAGGTGAGGGTAAATTCTGTCTTGACATTCCGCACCATCTCAGCATAGATAGAGGCTTTATATTTGGCTAAATAATCAGGAAATCTGCTGGAAACTATTACTTCAGCGACAACAGAAAAATTTATGGGAGTTGGTTTACCTGTTTTTCTGGGTGCTGTTGTTTCAATTATCGATTCAGAGTCGCTAACTTTCAAACAGCGTAAAAAGTCTGTATTTTGATTGCTACCAGTTAGTGTTTTACCTTGATAATTGAGAGTATAATTAGAAAATAAATTTTCCATAAATAGTTGATCATCAGCAAATTTTTGTTTATGCTTATTTCTCAATTCTCCTAAACTTTTTTTCAGTCTGTCTTCAATTTCACTTACCCGATTTTGCAAAGGTACTTGATAACGGTCAGGGTATTTGAGTAAATGATAGGCTATAGCTGTCCTAATTGCACCTTTAATTGAGGAACCAGGGATAAATAAATATCCCATACCATTCCGAATCATCGGACGTAAATCTGTAATCTTTTCTTGCGTGAAGTTTTGGCTAATTGAATCTTTGGGGAAAATGGGATTTTCATCTGTGTCTTTTGCATTCCACCATTCATCTCCAAAAGCTTGTTTTAAAAGTCTAGTGAGGTCTTGATGTTCTTCAATTGCTTGAATATAGTCGTTAAGAAAACTTCCTCCCTTTTTTAATAATTCTTTAGCTAAGGCTTCTTGATTAGGAAGATAAACTTTTTTGGCTGTCTGCACATATTCAAAAGGATTTAATCTAGATACAGATGAGCCAATATGTAAAAGTGGACTAGTTAACTGTATTCGTTTTGATTGATAAAAGTCAGGTTTTTTCAGTGCAGATTCAGGAGCAACAACCATGATTTTATTTTTCCTGTACTTGAATTGGCAAACTTAAGCTGATACCGCTCCGATAAATACTGTGTTTATTGAATTCCTGTGGTTTGACATCTACCAGCTTTCCTTGTGGTGGTGCGGAAAAAACAGAACCTTCACTAAACATTCGTACCATTTGACGACGTAACTGACTTTCTGCTATCCAACCACCTCTTTCTTGAATTTCGTAACTGGCATTTTTCAAGAATTCAGTTGTTATGGTTAAATCCCAAAATAAACTCATGAGTGTGTGGTGATTTCCAGCATGAAAATTAACTACGTTCTGCCAATGCTCTGGTAATTCTAACCACTTAATTTCAAATCGTCCTGAACCACTAGAACGTTCACCGCCAATTCCTTCTTCTCCTAAAAGATGTAAAGCGGCTTCGAGCTTATCGGCTAATTTCTCACCTTGTAGAGAGAGTTCTAGAAGAAAATATAAACCTGCGGGGTTTTTCTCCCAA
Source organism: Nostoc sp. 'Peltigera membranacea cyanobiont' 210A (assembly GCF_002246015.1). GTDB lineage: Bacteria > Cyanobacteriota > Cyanobacteriia > Cyanobacteriales > Nostocaceae > Nostoc. The sequence continues at coordinate 322,633 of NZ_NOLJ01000002.1, read as the reverse complement.
TCAAATTGAACAAAGCCTGTATGATATATATTTGTAGCTCTGGTATTTCTATCTATGGCTATTTTTGGCAGTTGTTCAATTTTGCAAGCTTTACTGTAGTCAAATACTCCTGCTGTTGCTAGTCTGCCTTTGAGTTTACCAGGGGTGTAATTTTCTAATTCCTGAGCATCATCTGTTGTAAATCCTGTACCTTGATACCATCTTTGCCATATTTCCAAGGGTAAATAGTTGAGTTTCTTATAGGCTTTGAAAAATGCTAAATCATCATCTGGGTAGTTGATGGGAAATTTCAGGGGACGGGGAAGATAGTAAATTGTATCGTTCTCCATTTCTCGATAGATAAATGTAGAACTGATGCGGAAGGGGGGTATGCCTTGGGGTTGTTTATCAGTGGGAAATAGCTGTAATAATTCTTCTACTGCTTGTTTCCTAAACAACCGCGCATAGATGCTTACCCAGGCGCTAAATAAACTATCTGAACGGACGCGATCGCTTGTTTCTTCTAAACCAATTCCCACTTCCCCAAAGTGAGCCAGATTGCGTCCAAAGTTCAGTTTTACTAATTTCCAGACGCTCATGATTCATTTCCTGGTAATAATTGCTGTTCGATATACTCGCGTAAGGTTCTGAAGTTATCTAACAGTGCTTGGGTATTGGGAATGATGTCTAAAATTTGTAAAGCTGATGTTCCTTGGGGTGCGTTGGCAATTTGGCGATACTGTTCTAAGCTGCGATAGTTAAACCGAAAGTTCTCAAATTTGACTTTTCCATAGCCTCTTGAACCATGTCCACCCAGCGCATCATCTTCGAGAAACGCCAGTGCGATCGCTATATTTTGCAAGTCTTCAACCGCTTGGTCTGGATTTTCGACAGTATAAACTAACTCAAAATCGAATTTTGCCCCTGCTGGTACACGTTCTACTTGTCTAGGATTTGCTGCTGCTGTAACTCTGTCAATACCATTTTCAAATTTCCACTCTGTCATATATAAACCAGTGTCAACTCGTTCTAGTAAAGCAATTGAGCTATCTAGTAAGTGAGAATCTCTCACAATTAAACGAGCAGGTGTATTTCGTCCTTTAACTTTGACATATTGCTCTTTGATTTCTCCATCTTTAGCTTCTTCCCCTTGTTTTGCAAATCTTGCAAATCTATTTGTCTGATCAGCCTGTGTAATAATCATGCGTTGTTCAATATTAGGTACACGCTCTAATTTCTCTTGATTAGCGACATCACTATTTACCCAAAAATTAGTACCAGTTGAACCAAAAACTCTGGAAAGTTTGCAGTCTCTAGAGCCATCAAATTTGATAACTATTGGAGTATTATCTGTTTTTATTTCTGTATAACCACCCACTAAATCATCACTTTCGTAGCGATAAGTGCCACTACCACCATGACGATTTAGAGGTAATTTCCATAAACGCTCTAAAATTGCCCTTAGTTTACCTTTAACAGATGACCCTGGTAAATAAGGATGACGCGTTACAGGATTACGGATAACTGGTTTATCTAGTCCACCAATGTCTAATCTTTCACCACCACCACCAATGTGAATACCAGTTTCTACGTTGAGAGTACTGTTAATTGTTACCTTACCTACTAATTCTTTGGATTCAAATCTATTTATTGAAAATGTCATTGGTCTTGCCCTCCTGCTGCTTTGTGGTAAGCAATTATTGATTCGACTAATTGAACAAATCTATCAAAATCTTTGGTTGTATCCACTTGTTTAATTGCTGCTTCTAACACTTGCTTAAAAGGAGCAACTGGTCCCAAGTCTTTATTATTTTTTTGTTGTCGAGCAGCAGCATAAGCCAGTTGAGGTCGTAGAAGAACTAAATCATCTTTAATTACACTAAAATCTCTTGTTTCGCTTTTATCTAGTTTTGATTTTAGACGTTTAACGGCATCCAAGAACTTACGTATTTGATTAGTTTTAAGCTGTTTTGTTACAAGTTGTTGGCCAAGCTTTTCCGTATGATTTACCAATTCACGAATATCATATTCTTGGAAACCTAAAGTGAATTTATCAATTTTATTAACCATCGTGACGGTAATATCTTCGCTGTTTCTAGGTATAGGTGTTTGTGTCATGATTCTGATGAACGGTTTAATAATTCAATCCAAGTGGCGATCGCTCGAAAATAAGGCGCGTTATAAGGACTTTTCAGAGAAGTACGAAAATCGCTATCTTTTAATACCTCTTTAGGTAATCTCGCTAGCGTATAAGCTATCTTTGGCAAATGCAAATAATACCGAGTTCCTAAAGCCTCCTGTGAGTTTTTATTTTCTTTAAACTTTTCTAATGCCTGTTCTTGGATTTGTGCAGTGATGAGCAGATTACGTACAAAATTACGAGAATAATTTATCCCAATGTCTTGCTGTTTCAATCTTTCAACAAAGGGGAAAATACCAAATAAATTTGGTTTGGCTTCGGAATCCAGATATTTTTGGGCATCAACGTCAATACTATTAATATTCTCTATTCCTAGCCATTCATCCCATTTGAAAACTTGACCAAATAACCCTAAGCTGTCTCTACCATTTCCTTTGGCAGCATCTTCAGCTTCTCCTGAAGATTTTGCAGCTTGATATAAGGGAAATTTAATATCATCAATACTAATCCCACCTGAAAGGGTAATATCTTCATTATTACCTGTGTAAATACGAAATGACTGATAAATATCAAAAGCAAATTCTACGACTTCATTCCATGCACCACTGATAAATAAATCATCACCCCCTGCATAAATGAATAGTAAATTTAATCGCTGGTGATCTGGGGTAAGTTGTTTCATTTTATTAGAAACGTTTTTCTTTCTATCTGCTGCTAAACTGTTAAGGTACACTTTAAAGAAATAACTCATTTGGCGAGATAACCCGGCTAATCTAGTTAAACTTTGTTTTTCACCTAAACCTTTTGCAAATATTTCCCCTAATCGGTCTACATCCATTCGTAGATAACCAACTCTCTGTGTACCTTTGGCGTTTCTTGCCATTTCACCAGCACGCATGAAGCCTATTGGTTCTTCTAGATTCTCAGAGTTTTCCTCACTTTTCTTTCCATAATTACCTAATAATAGAGGAGAAGCATTTTGAAAATGCTTAAATTGATAATGCTCTAACTTCCAATCATTTACTAACAAAACTTGATCTGAATCAGTGTCTATTTGCTTCCAAGTTTTGAATAAATGATAATGAATATCTCCTGTCGAAAGTTTAAATGAGAGTGTATGTAATGCATTCTTAATATTTTTATCTGTTGAGCGTACAATTGCTTTGACCCCAAACAATTGACTCCCTAAATCAAACATACTCCGACAAATTCCACAAGCTAAAACTGAATCTGGCTCATGGTCATTAAGAGGTTGTAAGGTTTCTACATCGTCACGATGACAGACGCGACAAGGTTCATAACTATGACGTGATGCGATAAATTCACTAATTTGATGTTCAGCAAATTTCCGAGATTTATATATAGCTAGATTTTTGGTTGCATTTGACCAATTTTTGGCAAATTTAGCTTGAAGTTCTGTAATGGGGAAATTTAAACAATCCAAAGCCAGAAATAATTTCCCTTGAAATTCTGCTAAGAGCCATTTATTAAACTGCTGACGTACTTTTTTGACAATATTTTGATTTTCTTCAGTTCCAGATGCCAAAATATACAAGTTGCCACCACCTGCATAAATTATATTTGTTCTTGGTAACTGAAGTTGGTCTAATAATTGCTTTACAACTTCTTCTGTAACTAATTCAAGATAAAAACTTCTCGCCCTTAATGACTTAAGCGCTCCTTCTGAAGAAATGCTATATATGAATTTTTGAATCCCTGATAAATCACCAGCAATTAAATTAATTTCTTCAGTAGGATTATTCCATAAAGCTACTGCAACGGCTGCTGTAGTTCTTGCTATGTCTACCAAAGCTACATTCGATTCTCCAAAGCTAAGACACGAAGAGAATTTTTCTAATATTAGTAGTAATAAAGAAAGATTTTCTCCGTTATCTTTGAGATATTTTGAAAGTTCGTTCTTAATCTCTGCTTTGAAAGCTTTTTGTTGTTCTAGGGTAGGTTCGGAGTTTAAGGGATAAGGAATATCAGGATATTCTTTATTATCGTCATTGTCAATCACTTTCAATTGATGATAATTCTGTTTTGTTGTTTTTTTCCTAGATTCATTAGGTAGATTTACACTGTCAAATAACAAGTGCAAAGATGAAATTTCTGTATCTTGTGTCCAGCCTAATATTTTCTTTGCTCTAGTAACTTCTGGATACTCGTTATCTAAAAGAGGATAAGCAAAATCAGCCCATTTAGCTAAGATCGCAATCGCCTGTTGAATAACCTGTAATGCAACCTTTTCAGAACTTGTCACCATAAAAACTTTTGATTACCGAAACTGCAAAATCTATCTGAACTGGGATAGTAAGCGATCGCTTCTTCTTTTAACCCTTTCCACACAACCCCACCAACAAACGCGCCAAAATCTGCACCATTGGACGAGATGAAACATCCTCTCCTCGTACAAGGTAATGAACGCTACCAGTTAATAAAGGAGATTGGGTAACGATTTTATCTTCTTTGCCTTGCAAATCACTATCAAGATTAGCGATGATATTTATATTTAAATCCCGACAAAACTCTTCCCATAGCGGAACTTCTGCCTTACCTTGATCGCCAGCCACAATTACTGCATGAGTTGCTTCTCGTACAATCACCCGATTTTCATCAGTAATTCTTCCCCCAACATCAATGATATTCAGGGGCGTATTGGCACTCCGTACCCAACCAGCCGCCTTTTGTGCAAACTCTGGGGTGAACTTGGCTTTATACTCATCTTTGAGTTTTCTGGCTAAATCTGGATCTCGTCGTGCAGCGTCAGAAAACCAAGCACCTTCCCCATCTGGACAAGCAGTAATTACATAAGGATAGGGTGCGCCTTCAATCAGAGAAATTGCTTGCTTTAAACCTTCACGCAGACATGACTTACCAGACTGTGGAGGGCCACAAAGTACAACTTTGAGAATTGCTTTAGTCTTTTGCGGTTCGTCCGTTTCAATAAGTTCGCCTATCTTGTATGCTGGAGTTTGGGAAACTGTGGTAATAAAAGTTTTATATCCTGTTCTACCAATCTTGGGGTCAAAAACAGCGATCGCACCATAAAGCTGAGATATCTTATGTGCGATTACATAACTAACGGCTACAGATGCTGGTCCATCAATCTTCAGTAGTTTTCCTCCAGAAAGTTCACCCAATGCCACCATCTCATCTAAACGCGCCGCCGCATCCCTCACTAATTGGTCGCCATTGGCATCTTTACCAAACCCAACTTTCAAAACGTCGCCTTCTAGCCTGATGTGATACGTTGTCATAAAATTTCTTGCTAGCTACACCCATCTCCTCCATCAGTCAAATATCAATCTATTAAGTCCCCTAGTTTATACGATGGATTGTGTGTGATAGAAATGACATATTTACCTAATTTCGGATCGTAAAAAGCAACAGCACCATATATATGAGCAAGCTTATGTGCTAGAACAAACGCTACAGGGATAGAAATAGGCCCATTAATCTTTAGAAGTGGCCCTCCCGCCAGTTCTCCTGATGTTGCCATTTCCTCCAATCGGGCTGCGGCATCGCGCACAATCTGGTCATTTTGAGCAGGTTCACCAAAATTTATCCGTAAAATTCCCTCTTTTAGCTCGATTTTGTAAGAACTCATTACCTTTAGCTTTATGTGATGCGTACATCATACACGTGCCTGGAAGAAGTGTCTTCCAAGATGTTGTATCTTGGTATTATTATTTTTATCGAGATTCGGCTGGTGTCTGAACTAGTTTTTCAAGATATTCCTGACATAGAACTATTGCAGTGCTTAGGACACGGATATCTCAAGCAAAATCTAATACGAGCAATTCGCTTGTGGGTGTGGCTGCGATCGCTCTATGGTGACAATCAAGACCGTGTGATTTTAGACGATTCTTTCTCTTACGCAGACTGGCGAAATGCATTTTTTAGTTCTACACATCCTAAAGGAGAAGAAATTCCTGCCATACATGACTCTCATTGTCCCTGCGCCAAAACCGTAGCCGAATGGTTATTCAGTGAAAAAACAGGAATAGTTGCTACCCACTGGCAAAAATTAATCCTTGCTCATACAGGCATAGGTGAATCTGAACTGGATACTTTACTGCAACGGCGCTTATTTGGCGTAACTCGTCGTTCACTACAGGGTGATTTGGAAACTCTAGCTAAACTCGGCTGGCTTGTATACAAATATCAAAAATACTACCGAGTGTCTGAGTTCCCACCACGCCCCGTAACTACAAAAGATGAGGCAAGTGCTGCTAAAGTCGGTGCTTATGAATTGAGTTTCATGCATGAAGATTTGGTAGGGTTTGCAGAAAATCACTCCCAAAAAATCAATGGAGTACAACGTTTCTTCTTAAAGCTCGATTATGTGATTCCTCGTACTACCTTAGATGCAGTTGATGATTTGCAATACGAGTTAAGACAACTTTGGGCTAAAACTCCAGTTCCACCCATCAAACTCACTTATGGTAGTGCCAGACTTGCTAATAACGTTGATTGTATCGTTTATCCAGTATGCATCTACTACGTACAGAGGGCAGTTTATCTGTGTGCCTATGGCGAAAGCCCTCAAAAAGATACTAACTGGTATAATTTTCGCCTTGACCGCATTCAGAGTTTGGTTGCTCTAGACTGGACAGACCCAAAACTGCCCTCAAACCTACAACAGCAATATCAACAGAAGTCTTTACCAAACCCAGATGATATCGCTTTGCAAATGTCTAAAGCATGGGGATTTGATTTCTACTTGCCTTCCCAACTGATGTTACTCCGATTTGACCGCCAGTTCTGCGATCGCTACGTTAAAGGTACTGAACGCCACGACACTTTTGAAGAAATTACTTATCAGCAAGTACAACGTTTAATTCAACGTGAAATTAAACAACCTCAACAGCAAGATTTATTAAAAGTCCTTGGCAACCGTTCGGAAACAGACGCTTACTATCAAGCACGTATCCGATATCAAGATAACGAACACAGAGATAACAATCTAGTCATGCGTTTACGAGCTTGGCTTCCAAAAGTTGAAGTTTTAACACCTTGGGATTTACGGCAAAGCTTTGCTGCTGATGCCGCTACTCAATTTATGCTTTATCACAATTGACGCAACTATGAATTCATTAAAACTGACTGAACGATTTGAATCAGCTTTAGTTTACGCAACTCGTCTTCATGCTAATCAAACACGCAAAATTAGCGGCGTTCCTTACATTTCACATTTGTTAAGTGTAACGGCTTTAGTTTTAGAAGCTGGAGGTACGGAAGAAGAAGCGTAGGCGTAGCCCGCCGCAGGCATCGCTGCTCTTTTGCATGATGCAGTCGAAGACCAAGGCGGCAAACCCATTCGTGAAGACATCCATCAACTCTTTGGTGAAACAGTTTTGGCTATTATCGATGCCTGTACTGAGTGGGACACACCTCCTAAACCCGGATTTCTCACGCATAGTGTGGAAGAGGAGTGTGGGGAGTGTGGGGAGTGTGGGGGGTAAGACTTCTTCCCCATCCTCCCACACCTCCCACACCTCCCACACCTCCCACACCTCCCACACCCCTTGGATTTCTCACAAGTGAGAAATCCAGGCTAAACCTCCCTGGCAAGAACGTAAGCAGCAATATTTAGAAAAATTGCGCTATGCTTTACCTTCTGTTCGACTAGTATCTTTAGCAGATAAATTGCATAATGCTAGGTCTTTGCTTACTGATTGGCAACAACATGGTGATGTCATTTGGTCTGATTTTAGGGCTGGGAAAGAGAAAACTTTGTGGTTCTACCAATCTCTAGTCCAGATTTACAACCAGACCGGCTCTGATTGGATGACACAGGAAATCGAAAGAGTTGTTAGCCAATTGTGCCAGGAAAACCCTGCTTAATCTTTAGATTTTTAATCCCCTTACGGGGTAATAGTCTTTGGAAACTTCATATTCATCAGCAACTACTCGCTTTATCTTCGCGTTTCAGTCCCCTTGCGGGGTAATAGTCTTTGGAAACCATCGACTACTGTTTCAGCCCCCGTGAGGGGATTTGGTTAGTGGAAACGCTTTTTGGACTCCCGAACAGTTTGTAAATTATGATGTTTCAGTCCCCGTGAGGGGATTTGGTTAGTGGAAACCGCTCGGTGCTGAAACTGTTACAGAGCAGGCTTCCTGGGAAGCATTTTGGCGAACCTCAAAAATAGGTCGATTTCAGCCGCTCTTATTGCCACTAATTATCAACTTTTCTTAGTACTGAAACTGTGAAACTATTTACTTGTCAAGGTTCTGGCGATTTTGGCAGATCCCCAGGGTTTTTGACCCCGCTTCGACTTGCCAAACATCAAACTGATTCCATAATCATAAGATGTGTATTTATTATTGTCTACGAGTTTGTGGAGATTTAATCTCCAAGCCCGTATTCTCGCTCAATCAAACCCAACAGCTTCTCCTCCACCGCAGTCAAATACGGTCGCTTCAACTCCCCCAAGCGCTTCAGCACAGTACGGGCAGCTTCTTCTAAATTCTCGTTTTTCCCTAACCGACTGATGCGATCGCTAATCTGCTGCACCATCGCGTTGCCTGTTTACTTGCTTTTCACCAACAACTGATAATTAAATTTCTACTGGTTCTTGATCAAATTTTCGCATCAATTCTACAAGAGCTTCCTTGTCTGGTGTTTGTCCATCCTTTAAAAGAAAAGCTAACCCTTCAAAATATTTTTCGCGTTCTCCTGCTGGACAAAACATGATTAATAATTTTGCAGGCACAGTTCCTCGGTTAGCGAATGTATGAGGTGTATTACGTGGAACTAGCACAAATGCTCCTGGTTGTCCCTGCACTATCTGATTGCCAACTTGAATTTCTACTTCTCCTGACAAAACATAAAACATTTCCTCCATTTGTCGATGAATATGCAGCACTGGAGCAGTTCCACCTGGCTGTATTAAGTTTTCAAACAGTCCCAAGTGACCATGAGTATCAGCACCAACTACCTTAAATGTTATTTCACTATTCCCAGTAGTTAAATGATTACCTTGTCCTGGTGCTAATACAATTTCTTTAACTGGTAAACTCATTAATACTCCTACTTCTTAAAAGGTTATTTCTCAATCCTAATTCCGATAGTCAAGCATTTGTTCAATCAGTAGCAGATAATACCTGTATTTTATATTGTTATACGATATTAGCTCCCAGCACGTGAAGTAAGATCCTGACCTTGAAATTCAGGAAACAAGCGATCATCATTTTGGACAAGGAGTTGACCTGGGTGAATACCAAACTCGTTGTATCGTTCGCAATCTAAAATTGAGTCACCAAAGGTATATAGTGTCACCATTGCTTGCTCTTGCCGATTACAGCCCAAAAAAGCCAGGACACTTGCTCCTTCAAGTAGTTGAATCAAGCGTCGTCGCGTAGGTCGAATCTGAGCCATTACACTCTAAGCACCCTCTAAGTTTTTATTCGACCTAGCATGAAGAGATAGTAGACGAGATGAATCAGAAGATGGATTTGCCGTCACTTGCCCTGAATCTTGAAACTGACTTTTCCCGTTAAGTCATGAAACCACGAATTAGCAGGAGTTTCAAACTATAGTTTATTCTCAATAACTTAATATTAGTGACAATAAATCACGAGGAATAGGGCTTTGGGCTAGAGGTATAGTAAGTGATAGCCTTTATGCTTAAGCTTCGCTTATCGCTCAATCAACGAGATAACGGGAAAAGTCAGGTGGAATATGGAGTTAATGCCGTCAAAAAGTTTCTCAGCGCCCTGACGAGTGATCGGCGTTGAGGAGTGATGCTGGAGTTTGAGGAGGTCAGTCCAGATAAATTTGCTCAACTGGTAACAGATGCGCCACAGTGGAGTGAATGGATGGCTTGATTTACACCCAAGTTTAGTGCTAGACCAATAAACTATTGCTTGCGAGGTGTGTCTGCCACAAACGATATCGCTACACCCTCATTACAAGTCAAACTTCTCATCACCGCTAACGGGCGTATCATCTGCTTATACAGCATCAGCAAAAACTCTTGAGCTTGTTCACGTGACATTTTCAAAATTAGGCAACAGATGCAATTTCTAAAAGTACTACTAATTTAAGTTTCTTAAGTGCAACTTCCTTTCTTTGTATAAGTCATACCTATATAATCCTTGAGAAAGTTTCCTCAACTCTGTGGCATTGCTACTATTACATCACAGTAGAAGTAATTTACCGAGTCATAGCGAATGAGGTTGCGGTTTTGAAATCCCAATTAACTAATCATCAGGTACATTTACAAGATTGCACTATTTTTTATCAGCAAAGTAGGTTGGAGTCGAGTTCAATCCCTATCTTATTGCTACACGGCTGGGGAATCTCTACTGAGCCTTATCAAGAAGTGCTGAAACTACTAGCACAGCACCATACTATAATTGCTCCTGACTTACCCAGTTTTAGGAGATCAACTTACTCTGGGCTACTTCCCGATTACCTTAGCTATAGCAAATGTCTCCTTTCGTTTCTGGAAGTTTTGGATTTACAACAATTTCATCTAGTAGGACACTCATTCGGCGGAGGTATTGCCATTACTTTATCTACACTTGTTCCAGAAAAAGTCACAAGTCTAATTCTGGTAGATAGTACTGGACTTCCCACGCCATCTATACCAGAGATGATACCGCGAAGGGCAATCGAAATGACGGCTCAAATGTTTCTTCCAAGACGCAGATTGAAATTAGTTGATATTCCTTTGGTTTTCTCCTATAACTTGTTGTTCAACACAGTAAATGTCATTCAAGGATTGCTAATTTCTTTATACGAAAATATCAACCATCTACTACCAAAAATTTCAGCTCCCTGTTTGTTATTATGGTCAGAAAAAGACCTAACTACACCATTAAGTAACGCTCAAGAAATGGCGGCAATTATTCCAGACTCTAAATTAATTACTGTAGAAGAAGGTTTCCACGAATGGGGACTCTGGTATCCTGAAAAATTTACATCACTCATATTGGATTTTATTTGTCAACTTGAGCAATAGTGATACAGCTTGAACTGGGGCAAAGTACAAGCTCAGTCTCAGTTGTTCCCCCTGCCCCCTTGCCTCCTTTGACCAGGATTTATGGCTTTTGGCAGGCAAAAAGGGAAACTGTCTGTGTTTATTTCTCAGGGAAAATGGGATACAGTTTTGCCTATTGAACAGTACAGTCCCCCCATTGTGTAGCAGTTATAGACACGCAGGCTATGACGTACAATATCATGAGTTCAACGGGTTGCACATAGTTCCGAGCGCGATCGCCCAAAAAGCTATGAACTGGTTTACTCAACCAACACCGAGTGCAAATTAACTATTGTTTAGTATAGATAATTACAACTATAGGAAATAACTTATGTCAAAAAGATTGTTATTACTTAGTAATTCAACAAATATCGGTGAAGAATACTTATTTTATCCTCGTCAGGAAATTAAAAACTTTTTAGGAAGCTCTGTCAATAAAATAGTTTTCATCCCTTTTGCAGCCGTTACTTCAACTTATCAGCAGTATAGCGAAAAAGTTGAAAAAGTATTTCAAGATATAGGTTATGAAGTTGATGCTATTCATTTGGTTGAAAATCCTCATGAATTAATTAAAAACGCAGAAGCTGTAGTAGTTGGAGGCGGAAACACTTTTCATTTAATACATTGCTTACACCAGACTCAACTACTTGAGGACATCAGAAATAAAGTTAGTAATGGAACTCCTTATATCGGATGGAGTGCAGGTTCTAATGTTGCTTGTCCTACCATCAAAACAAGTAATGATATGCCAATAATTGAACCGATAAGTTTTCAAGGGTTGAATTTAGTTCCTTTTCAAATCAACCCCCACTATACAAATGCAGTAATTCCAAATCACAATGGAGAAACAAGAGAACAAAGACTCAAAGAGTTTTTAGTTTTAAATCCAGATATTTATGTTGTAGGGTTGCAAGAAGGAGCAATGTTAAAAGTTGAAGATTCATCAATCAGATTGATTGGCAACAAAACAATATATTTATTCAAGTTCGGAGAAGAAACAAAAGAGTACTATCCTAATGATAATTTGGATTTCCTCCTTGAAAAAGTTTCTTCTGCCTAATGACCGTTACTCATTGCAGAGTATTCAGCCTCTACCACTGGAAGTACCGATATTGCTGGTTTCGGTCAGCCGCCAGAAGCTGAATTCTGGCTTACTCACGGTAATCCTGGTTCTGTAAGAGTTCATGTAGCGTTCAGAGTTCACAACCATGCTGCTGTTGAGGCATTTTACAACGCAGCTTTAGCTGCTGGTGGACGAGACAATGGTGCGCCCGGTTTTCGCACTCACTATCATCCTAACTACTATGCCGCTTTCGTTCTTGATCCAGACGGGCATAATATTGAAGCAGTCTGTCATCAGCCGCATGGCGTGGGCATTAGCGCAAGAACTATAATATAAACCGCATCAATGTACTGCCGTGGCGCTGACTCCGGGCTGGTTGCGCTCGGAACTTATGCTCGATCATTTTGGAGTGAGTGAAGCTAACTGGCAGGACGCAAGCGCAAAGGAACCGCACTTCATCATTTCTGAAACGCCCCATTATGTTGGGCGTGCAGTTGCTTATCTGGCGATCCACAAGTGGTGCGCTGGAATGGACAATCGCTTTCCAGTGGGCAACTACCACAGGTTTATGACTTTACCGAGCTTGATGGCTCAAAGCCTGATGCGTGGCGCTACATTTGTGAATGGGTAAACCTGCTGATGCGACCGGATATAGGTAATGTTCGAGTCACAAAACTTCGTATTCTTTGGCAAGCTTCAGATTGCAATTAGTATTCATTCTAATTTGGCGCACCTACTGTCTTCTCGGTCGATTCTGCGTTCCTTCACCAGGAGTGATGAATAACATCGAACTTGGTGTATCAACTTTAGCTGTATGCCATATTCCACGAGGGATAAGGACATAAGCGCCGGGAGTACTCAGGCATATCCTATTTTCCGCTTCGTCTTGCTCCAAGATTAAATCGACCTGACCTGAAAGCAGACAAACAAACTCTTCTCCAGCAGGGTGCATTTCCCAAGTTTCCCAGTCTTTAGTGAACGTAAAGTGTGAAACTAGCCGCTTTCCCTTGAAGTCACCAAATTTATTTTCCAAATCTGCAAAAAAGCGATCGCTTACTGGGATTGGAGTACTATCACCATTTTCCCCAAGAACAAGATAGGTAGAATCTATGGTAAATTGAGCAACTTTACTAGTCATTAGTTATTGCCTTCTTTCTAGACTGGCATTGTCCTACTGCTTCCGTCGATAGTTTACTTTTTTGGTTAGCAGACTACTAGGAACCGCGTGAAATGATGGAAATTTCAGATTTAAACAGAAGTTCTCTATGTAAACAAGAGGACTTTATCTTCTTTCTATAGTCATTTATCAATCAACAAAGCTTATCTTAAAATCGACTGAGTTAAAAGTATTGTTGCTAGAGAAGCGCAGAATGCACTGAAATTTACTCATTTAGGTGGTAATTTTTCGGTTCTTAACTCAAACACTGCTGTAAAAACAGTTTCTTTCGGGCTGCTAGAAAAAATCTTTCTTAGTATTGTAGAAATTGGTAGAATTGGCTACCTGATATTCCTCTTGAAGGGTTGAAAAGTCATAATGGCTCAAAAGAATAGCAATAGCAACATCCCTCATACTTTGTGATTTTTCCAGTCTCTCTCCCAAATAAATCTGCCAATAAATTTCCACATCACTTTCGAGAACTGGCTTCTCAATTTTTGTAACAACACCATTGTGCTTTGGATGAATCGAGGAAGCACTGTACTTCCACTCATTTCTATCCTTGAGAATGATATCAGGCGAATCACCAATCTGTAATTGGAGATGTAACTCGTTTAGACGTATCCCCTGATATATATAAAACATTCTTGATACAAGCGCTTCAGGGGGGCGTGCAGCTACTTCCATTAGGATTGCTTCTTCGCTAAGAGAAGGTAGCAATAAATCAATATTGAGTACACCATTTTTAGGGTAATCGTGTTCTAAACTTTTTAACACATCACTTGAAAATTGCCAGAGTTTCTGAAATTCTGGTTCTTCTTCTCTAACAATAATATTGCCGATTTGATGACCATAAATGAACTCATCATTCGGTCGATACTGCTTGCAAGCAGCGAAATAACAAGGCTGACCGTTTTTCATGACAACACTTGTATTGTATAACTGACCTCTAATGAATTCATTCAACTCAAATTCTTCATCTGAATTTACATTGCTTTCACACCAAGCTTTCAAATCATCAACAGTATAGATTCTTCTGGTTTTTTCACATCCGGCTCCGATAACTGGTTTGATAAAAATGTGATTACCTAGTTCTTCTAGAACAAACTTTAAGTATGAAACTGGCTCTTTACGGTATTGGTCTTGAGCAAAAATCAGATACTTGGGCACCCGAATAAGGGAATTTTTGAGGGCAGATTTGAGGTAACTCTTATCAGTAAACTGGTGGATCATCGTTGGGCGATCGCCCGGCAAATTTAGAGCTTCACGCAACTGTGCAGTTAACAGCACTGAATACTCATCGTTGGTGACAATCCGGCAGTTGTCATCTAATAGTTTATAGTCAGCCTTAATCTGTTGATAGGTTTGGAACAGATTTTGTAAATTATAAGGTTCTACAATCTGCACAATAGACAAGTACTGATACTGGGAGGGTACAACCTCACTGAGTCCTCGCCTACTACAGAGTAAAACTAGATTTCTATTATCTGAGCAGATATGCCTAAAATCAGTTTTGCTCAGAAGCATATCATGTAGCACAAAGACACTCTGCTTATTGCTATCTATCTTACTACTATGCAAAGCAACTGGATTTGCCTCCTCGCGGAGCATTTGTTGTACTAACTGGACAATTTCTTGTGAACATCCCCATGACAACGTTACGCCTGACCCTCCATGTCCATAATTATAAAATATGCGTGTGTTTAAAACTCTTTCCACACAAACATTTTCCGATGTTAATGGTCGTAAACCAGTCCTAACAGGCTCCTTCTCATCTAGCGGGAGTTCTTTTAATTCCGGTAGAAACTCTAAACAACCATCATACATCTGTCGAATAATTGGAACCTCAAGAGATAGGTCTGTACCCCATTGGTCTTGCTGTGTTAATCCTCCTAATACCACCAAATCATCCCCTCTAGGAACTATAAAAATGATGTCTTGCTCATTTAAAGAAGATTCTTCATGGGAAATGCAATGAGCATCTTTGACAACTTTCCCTAGATTCTTAACCCTGACAAGTGCGCCCCTCACGGGATACATGGAACTATCCCCTGTAGTTGCTATTGAACCTAGCCCAGCACAATTAACAATTGCCCTTGCATTAAAACGGCTAAGTAGTTCCTGTTCGTTTTGAACTACATTGACAGTGATTTTCTCCTGGATAATCTCACATCCAATATCCTTTACATACTGAAGTAACCAATTCATGTAAACATCGGTATTTGTCATCGGAGCCATGTGTTTATAAGCATCTTTTATACCTCCTTGAAAATTCAAATCAATCGTTTTTTGGACAATATGTAAACCTCTTTCAAATCCATCAACTTTATCCTTCAACTCATTCATTTTGCTCAGATCAGCAGGTCGATTTTCCAAAACATCCTTGAAATAGAAATACCCATCCCTCAAATAAATCCCTGTTTTTTCTGAACCGAACTCTGTGTGTATTTTCTTGAATTTATTATAGGTAGTCATACACCAGTCTTTAGAGCGTTCCAGCGATCTAGGAGATCCATGACGACCACAAACTGCTGGTGGCCATTCCCATAATGCACCTGCCACAATAGAGGTTAAATTTGGGGCAAAACGATCTGCAACAATCACAACATTAAAACCTGCCTCTCTTAGACATATAGCAGTTGTTAGACCACTGACTCCTGCTCCAATTACTAAAATCTTCACATCATTCTCCGGCAATGGTTTGTTCATTAAGGGTTATCTCTATTTTTGTACTCAAAAATAAATGCATTCTCTTGCACATTAATAATATTAATTTGGGCGCTTTTGACCTGACGCAGCGTTAAGGAATTCTTAGCATTTGACATTTGCTGCTACAAGAATTCTTTATCAATAGTTTCTGGTTAAAAACTAAGTGTAAGCAGTATTAATAATTCAAAAAATCAGTGGTTATTTTTGAGTACTAGCTCAATGATGGATGAGCTTCTTAGTACAATATTTAATAAATTTGTGACTAATTGAGCAACCTACTGGTTAGGCTTTAAGAGACTCGATAAGACTACGAACTTGTAAATTTCTTACTTACACTCTGGAAAGTAAGAAAGTCTCCCAATACACGACTCATCACTCCAAGAGCCTACATCAGCAGCATTTTCCTCTCTTGGAGCAGTCTGATCCGGAATATAATTTAAATTTCGGGAAGCTAGCCCAACAGATGGGGATTCAAACCCAATCAATTCGAGAGCCTCCCAATTTGAGAACACTTTACTGATTCACTAATTCTCAATTAGTATAAAATTGTTTTGGCAGTAGCGATCGCCCGCTCCACACTCTCCACAATATAAACATTTTCTGGCGACAGTTTTTTAAAGAAAAGTTTACTTTCTTCATCATTATTCAACAAAATTACTTGCTTATTTGCTTTCAAAGCTAGAGCAATTTCTGAAGCGGTTCCTGCACCCATACCGCAAGCAATTACCACATCACTGGTAAGAACATTAATATTGTTTCTAGAATTACCCATGTCTGTGAAAATAGCAATATCTACCCAAGAGGAAATACCATCCTGATTCTCACCCGGAAGAATACCAATAGTTAAACCATCAGCAGATTTTGCACCTTTACTTACTGCATCCATTACCCCTACATTTCTACCACCAGTGAGTAAAACCCATCCTTGTTTGGCAATAAGTTGACCTAGTATATAAGCATTTTGTAAATCATTTGCTGTCGCATTTTCTCCCCGACCCATAACCCCAATAATAATTTTTCGCATAAAATTTAAGATGATACTGTTTTTGGGCGACAAGTCAAAGCTGTCTCCCTAAAAGGGCGATTGGCTGAGACGTTGGGAAGATAGCAATCACGCTCTTAGGACAGTGAAGCGCGTTTACCTAACTTTAATAGTTTTGGTTCTTCAGTACATAGTATGCTTAACTAATAGTTAAAATGCCAATTCAATAAGCATCTAACTCGGAAATTGTCAAAGTTTCTAAATCCATAACCGGAACGTTTAATCAACTTGATCTTGTTATTAATACCTTCCACAGCACCACTACTTGTCCCATTATCAAAGTAAGCAATTATCTCATCAAACCAACGGATAATAGTATTGTTACTCTTGGGAAAATATTTTTTAGCTTTCGATAACCACATACCGAGTTTAAAAACTCCCGGATACCAATTATCTGTCTTATTAAAAATCTTTCTAAATTTTTCTTTTAATTCATGCATTTCTTTTAAGACAGGAGATACATTCTTGACTTCAGAAAGTTTATTTATTTGCTCTTCATTTAAGTCTGACTCATTTTTAAGTAAAACGTACTTACTATTTTTTAATCCCGATAAAAGTTTTTCATATTCAGCTTTTTGTGCTGATAATTGCGCTTTTTTAATTAATTCTTCTAGACTCCGTTTCTCTCGTTTTCTCTGTGTATCTAATTCTTTATTAATCTGTGTCATTACATGAAATCTATCTGCTACTACTTGAGCATTGGGCATTAATTCTGTGACAACGTTTTTATAACCAACCCACAAATCTATACTCACTTCCTCAATTTGTTCTAAGACCTCATATCCCCATTCTAAAAGGGTTTCCTTCACTACTTCTTGCGTGCGCCCATTTAAAATAGTTACTAGCTTAGATGTATCTAAATCTATTAGTACGGCGCAGTAATTACCCTTGCCCTTAACCAGAGCTATCTCATCGATTCCAAGTCTTTTTATCAGAGAAGGTTTGTCATCAGATAATTCAAGCGAAGCGTCTTTTAACATTCTTTCTATTTCTTCTGTTGTCACTATCCCTTGATCAGCTACACTGTGGATATCGTTTTCTACTACCTCTTGTATTATCTTGTGTGCCAGCCGTTTTGTATAAGTTCTTTTCTGGCTCACGAAATCTAAATTCTCACTAAAGGGTTTTTTACATTCTTCGCATTTGAATTGTCTTCTATTTATTTCTAAAAATACTGGTTTCTCACCGAAAGGTAAATCTTTAACAATGTATCGATGATTTTGATGTAATCTATGGCTTTTTGTACCACAGCGAGGACAAGTACTGTATGATTTTATTGATTCTATTTGTAAAATCATTCCTATCCCGACATGAAGGCGATGTGATATAACTTTCACATCTTTTAAATCTAGAAGCTCTGTTAGTATTTTAATATTTTGTTTCCTGTTCATAACTGTAAATAGACAAAAAATACTTTTCTAGTACTTACAGTTAATAATGAATCTGCGTCCTAAGTCAATTATGTCAAAAGTTTTACTAAATATTTTATGCAATTCTTTATACTTTTTAACCTTCGCAGCTAATAATTTAGCATAGTAAGTACTGAAGAACCATAGTTTTTTGCCTGCTCATCCAAAAAACACCATAACCACTGTTCTCCTAACTCAGCCGATTCCTACGCTCAGGCTGCTCGTCTGGAGACAGTGTTACGAAAGGTTTGCGTATTGAGTTATTTTGTTACTGTCAAAGGTGCTGGGCATGGTGACTTTGGTACTGCCTTTAGACAATAGAGTAAAAGCCTTCTTCGATAAGTATCTACGTAGGCAGTGCGTAGAGGTTTCGACTGCAATGATAAATTGGCGTAAGTTTCAGGAGAATAAAGATGACAAATGACCTAAATTCATACGATTTATTTTCTAAACCTCGATGCGATCGCTACAGCTTTGCAGTCATTGAATTGCTTGACCACTTATAATTCATCTATGCTATGGTGCTACTTTTTGTTTAAACAGCTTCCCAGGAGAAAACGCAGGCACTTTAGTAGCTGGGATAGTCATTGGTTCATTGGTTTTGGGATTACGCCCCTCGCGCTCGGAACGTTCACGTCGCTCGAATGACCCAAACCCGACGAGCGTTACTTTCTCCCCGTTCGCTACAGCCTTGGTAACTATTGACAAAAAAGCACTAATGACTTCATCGGCTTGCTTTTTTGTGATGTTGGTCTTTGCTGCTACAGCATCCACTAATTCGCCTTTATTCATAAATCACCCTGAAGCATTGCAAATAAGGGAAATCTAGCATTACTATCTCTGATTGGTAAAGGGTGAAAAGAAATAATTCTCTCACAACACATGAAAATTAACAATGTACGGCTACTACTAAAGACTTCTTGCAGAAGTGGGGGAAAGGGATGGAATTTTCCCTTTCCCCTAATTTCTTGCTTCGGCTCATGCATCAAAGCTCTGTACCAATATTTGCTCCCCACTAAAAAAATAGAGTGTAGCAGGATAGAAGTAACTACACCTTGGAGCATATCGAGAGGGCGCACACTCCGATGGTACAGAAATTTATCAGATGAAGCCATGTTATTGTACTTTCTTTAATAGCATCCTCAACAGTTTATTTATAGAGTACAAGTTTCTGTTATTTTCGGTTGTCTATAATTGCTCGCACAAGAGCATCAAGGAGAAATTTAAGCGACTGCACCGTGTTTATATCTATCAGTTCCCCATTTGCGTTTAGTTTTTTACTAACAAACGGGATAGTTACTGACCCACCTTCGACAAGATTTGCGGCTAAGGCAGTTAGGGTCAGCATTAGTGAAGCATGAGCTTTTGAACCTCCCAATTCTGAAGGAGATGCACTGATAGTAGCTACTGGCTTGTCTACTAACTCACCTGATGGAACGATCCAATCCAGTGCGTTCTTCAGAACCCCCGGTATTCCGTAAGCATACTCAGGTGTACTAATTAGTACTCCATCTGATTTTTCAAGCAGCGCACGCCAATCTTTTACTACTCTGGGCAAAGTATCACCATCAAGTTCAGGAGTAAAGTGTGGCAGATCAGCTAACCCGTTGTAAATAGTCAAATCCAAATCTTTAGGGGCAAGTTTTGCTACAGCATGAAGCAAGGCAGTATTGGTAGAACTGGGTCTGAGACTTCCAGAAATAGCAATAATTTTCATAGAGCAAATTTGACTGACTTTTGTTTTTTTTTAGACTATCGTACAAATTTATCTCGCTTTGTTGTCTGTTCTTACTCGGATCTTGCATCACAAGGATTTAGCATCATTAACTATTTCTCTTGCTTTATCTGCAACTTTTCAATTCTAGGGGAATCTGCTCTTGATGAAATCGTCAAGGCAGGTCATACCCTGTTAGAGTCCAAAGGCAAATTTACTGTCTCTGGCAGCAATGTCAGTAATCTATCGGCGGTTTGGCTTCGATGGGCAGATTCGCTCTCTACTGTGCGAGGAAATTTGCAGTCGAAGTTTTGCTAAAAGCTTACGTTTGTCTATTCTTACTACCACTAGACCTACAAGCGATGCCTGCGGCGGGCTATGCCTACGCAGATAATCCAACTAACCCAATTGTAATAAAGCTTTGAAATAGGATGACTCCCCTACTGCTCATTATCTTACACTTGGTATCTTTATATGTAATTGTGCAGCATTGTTCACATAACTTGGATGCTAAAAAGAATCGACCACATTTACCTGTCAGTATCTGATTTTTCTCAGTCGGAGACATTCTACGACTTGGTAATGCGAGAACTCGGACAATACAAAGGCGATAAAGTTATTGCTGAAGAACCACACGCTCATTACTTCGGTCCGCAATTTCAGTTAACCATTCGACCTGCAAGGTCAGCACAAAAACACGATCCCTATGCTCCTGGTTTGCATCATCTCTGCTTTCAGGTAGAGACAATGACTGACGTAGACTTATGCTTTTTTGACCCGGCAGGCAAAACATTTAAATGCCTGCTGTCCTGAAAGATTGTCATAATATTGTTTATCTATCAAGATATTAACTGACTCATAGTAGGGAGTTCCAAACTCTTCTGCCATTTTCTGCCGAGGCCCAAACCCATTAGGGACAAAAATAGTGTCTTCTCGAATGCCTGCCCAAATCAATGCAGTCCCAATGATTGACCCTCTGGGGCTTTCAACTATAATTTCATCACCATTTTTAATGCCTGCTTTTTTTGCTGCCTCTGGATGGATTTGTACTAGGCGAACACCATTCATTTGCTTGCCTGTATAAGTCCACTGGGTAATAGAGTGGAAATGAACTACGCTAGGTCTGCCAGTCATTCCCATCAAAGGGTAGTCTTTATGTACCTCACCAGAAGAGATTTTTCCTAATTTAATGTTTTGAGTTAGAGCCTGTGGATTCACAGGATTTTTTACCAACTCAGATGCATACTCAATGGTAGGATGCTTACCTGTTACCTCTGGATGGGTATAGAAGGTTGGTAGAGCAGAGTGTCCAGCCTCGGCTAGCCGACTTTGCAATTGGGGAGTATAAATTTCTACTTTCCCACTGGGAGTTAGGAATCGCTTACCAATATTATCAGGGTTAAGAGCTTTTGCGGCTTCATACCAAGATGCATGATCTAGGTAAAGTGTACTCACACCAGGATGATCTACTGTTGGACAAGGCCAACGCAAGGGTTCTGTTCTTTGAGATAGTCTCTGTTGGGTCATACCTCCCATTCCTGGAGTATTCGTTAGAAAAGTTGTCCACAGATGACGATAGTCTTTCCAAGAATCAGGAAAGTTGTCCCTCCAGTATTCAGGCGGATTGCGTTTGTCTAATTTCGCTGTGGCGTGTGCTAAATCAATCCAGATATGCCAATCTGGTTTGGACTCACCTACCGGAGTAACCACTTGTTCTTGCCAACGGATTGCTCGATCATCCCGCCGCATATAAACGGTTTCCATTTCAAAACCACTGGTTACGGGCAAAATAATATCAGCATAGTACGCTGACTCTTCCATAAACAATCCAGTGTAAACATAAAATTCTAATTGACGGTAAGCCTGTTGTACTTTAATTGTGTCTGAACAAGCTAACAGAGGATTCCCCTGAGTCACGATCGCTTTGAGTTGATAAGGTTCACCTGAAATGATCGATTCCGCAAAATAATCTGGCCCGACTGGTAGTGCAATATCTTTGTTAGGTGTTTTACCAATAATAGCTGGCAAATTCAATTCCCCTGGCCAGGTATTGTGCATGAAATTGCAACCACCACCGTTTATACCAATATTGCCTGTTATTGCAGCTAGGAATGTCAAACAACGGTAAGTGTCAAAAGCCCCTAATTGATGAGAAATCCCAGCGTTGCAGAAAATAGCAGCAGGCTTAGTTTTGGCATAAGCCTCAGCTAGAAGCCTAATCTTTAATGCTGGAACATCCGTTACAATTGCAGCCCACTCTGGTGTGTAACTGAAGCTTTTTAAGTGATTCTTCAGTTCATCAAAACCCAGTACCCACTCTTTTACAAAAGCAGCATCGTATAAGTTGTTAGTCACGATGTGATAGAGCATTGCCAAAACCAAAGCCAAGTCAGTGTGTGGTTTCGGTGCAATCCATTCATCAGCTTGCGCTCCTGTAGGAGTCAAGCGCGGGTCAATAACTACTAGTTTGGCTTTGGTCTGAACACGACTTCTGAGAAGATAGGCAAAGGTTACAGGATGGGTTTCCGCTTGATTCGTACCTAAAAATAGAAAGAATTTGGCACTTCCCAAGTCTTCTTTTTTAGTCGCATGATCAATTCCGTAACCGTTTGTAAAATTACCCAAGCCAAATGTCCATGCCAAAGCATTGCCACCAGCATCGTTGCATACAGGCCCAACATCAGTATTATTAGGACTGCCGAGCAGACTGAAGTAGCGCCCGACCAGAGAACCTGTCCCCCGTGGCAGTCTCCCAGAGGTTTTGTTCGCGATCGCTCTGGCTTCCCCTGCATCCCTGAGTGCCAAAAACTTGCTAGCTATAATTGAAAGTGCTTCATCCCAAGAAATTGGCTCAAATTTAGAATCAGGTTCACCTTTGTTTCCACTAACCCGCTTCATTGGGCTTTTCAAGCGAAAACGATTGTAAACTAGCTGGGTCATCATTGGCCCCTTAATACAAAAGCCACCAGCCTGTACTGGGTCATTGGGTTCACCTAAAACATCTATAATCCGCCCGTCTTTGAGATGAACTTTCAATCGGCACAGAGAATTGCAGAATTGGCAAGCACTATTTACAATCTTGTCTGGCTCTAAGGCAGCCGATTTCTGAATAAAATCAAATTCAGTACTTTGGAGAGGGATTGCCTGATCGTCCCCAATACTTGCAGCATCTGCCACTTCTTTTTTTAGTAACTCTGCTGCACTTACAGCAGCTGTACTAATAGCTACCCCTTGGAGAAAACCACGCCGTGAGGTCTTCTTCCTGCCTTTTGATGTCATGGAGATCCTCTCCCTACATATTGCGCTTATTACAGCATTTCACAAATGGGGGTGCAATTTAACTGCATTTGAATCCCAAGTATTTTAGCGATCGCACAGACGCTGATACCTTGATTTTTAATCATGTGCAGAAGGAGCAGTAGAGCGACCGTTAGCAGAAAAACCTAGTGTGCGACTAGGTTCGGTAGTTGGCTTAGTCGGAATGGTTATTGGCTCTGTAGCACTGATCTGGTTCACTTACCTAATTGGGAGTGGTGCGAATCCTGGGAGTTGGCGCTGACTATTTTAAGTTGGTTGCAAGAAACAGAGCGCCCTTCTAGTTAGCTTTGATGATATTACAGAGGTTTTCAGTTGTATGATTTTGCTGTTACGCGAACGCGCTACCCCGGAACAACTTGAACAAATGCTGCAACAGCACAAGTTCTACATCAAAACAGCAGTCGATATCGTTCTGAATCTCTTGGATTCACGAAAAACATTTCACCTCTATGTTAGCGCTGCGATCGCAACCACTGCCAATATGACCAAATTCAGGTGGACGAGAGATTTAAGATGTAGAAGTGTAACCTTGTCCATCCCTGCTTAAGAAAAGGTTTAGCAGAATTATTGACTATGCCGCTATAAGCGATCGCATCCGCAGACATCGCTCAGGTAATAAACCCCTAGCAGACTGGGAATTTACAAGCATTGCCAAAATCGTCGGTGTTGCTTCAGAATTACCGCTGTACATGAATGACTCAAGGGGTATCACCGTTTCACAAATTGCTTCCGAATGCCGTCAAATTAAGGCTAAAGAGGGAAAACTGGGGCTAGTTGTAGTTGATTACCTACAAATGATGGCACATCATGGCTAAAGCACGGCACGGTGAAACAGGTACAGCAACGGTATTTTTTGACAAGTCCTATGGAATTATCCAGAATTTGCGCTCCGGAAATATCTGAGTCCTCAAACTGCTGTCAAAATCATCCGCCTCCTGTATCGGAACTTTTACTGGGGGGTATTGATAATAGCCCTAGTAAAAATAACCCTAGTAACGATGTCAAACAGTCAGAGATAACCCCCAGTAAAGATAGCTCTAGTAAAACTAGACGACACAAAGGATTAGGTAGTGGCTCCATTCAGTGGAAAACCATTACCCTTCACGGCAAAGATTATCCCCAAGCTTGGTATCACTATGAGTTTTGGAAGGATGGCGATCGCCTGGTTAAAAAGTGCAAGTATATTCCAAAACGACTATTAGGGAGAATAGAGAAGCTAGAAGCAGATAAAGCGCCAGTTAGAGAGATTTTGTCAATATTGCAATTAAAATTATAGAAAAAGCATTACTTACCTCAGAATCGTCACCGACGTTTTGGCTTAAGGTCGATTTTAATTGCAGGAATCTATAATCATGAATTAACTATATAAATCGATTAAAAAATTAAATTTATCAAATAATTTCAGTAATTAATCAATAACTAAAACAGCCTTTATTGCCATTTTTTTAGTTAACGAACGCCTGATAGTACTTTATCGAAAAAATTTATAAACTCTTACTATCTGAATTGCCAAAGATGAAATTTAAATAACTCTTAATCATACCACAAAATATTTATGCAAGAGTTCTATTGTTAGCCCTGATTCCATGTATGACCAAGCTTTGAGCCAAAACTGACAGGAATCACTATTTTTAAAGGTCTGTCCATAAGCTTTTGCTGTAAAAAATAGGTATTCATGATTTATGAATCAGCACAAGCCAAAACGGAATCGTGGCGTTATACTCACTCCTGAAGGCTGGCAAAAACTTCAGCAGGCAAAACTTGAAGGGGAAATTCGAGAAAAATCTGGCTCCAAGTACACTCTAGAAGAAATAAGTGAACGCGCTGGATTAACTTCAAATACAGTCGCAAAGATACTTACTAACCAGGAAGGGGTTGACAAACGAACGCTAGTTTATTTATTCATGGCGTTTAACTTAGAGCTAAATCCCCAAGACTATTTTAAGTTAAATCCTGATTTGGCGAGACTTTCAGCCTTGGAGTCTCGAAAGCGCGTTGATTGGGGAGAGATGGTGGATGTATCTGTTTTCTATGGACGCATAAATGAACTTACTCTACTAGAGCAATGGCTGATCCAGGAACGCTGTCGAGTAGTGGCGCTGTTGGGAATGGGAGGAATTGGTAAAACCTCTCTGGCTGCCAAATTAGCGCAAAAGGTTCAAGGATGTTTTGAGTACGTTATCTGGCGATCGCTCTACAATGCCCCCCCACTTTTTGACCTGCTGGCAAATTTAATTCAATTTTTCTCTAACAAGCAGGTTTTAGAAATTGACTTACCAAAAAGTGTAGATGGGAGAATATCAAAACTTATTGAATATTTGCAACAACAGCGGTGTCTGATCGTATTAGATAATGTAGAGATTATTTTGCAACCAGGCGCTTGTGCTGGATGCTATCGAGAAGGCTATGAAAATTATGGCTTACTGATCAAACGATTAGGACAAGTTATGCATCAAAGTTCCTTAGTGCTGACTTCACGCGAAAAACCCAAAGACGTGGCGTCACAGGAAGGACAAGCACTACCTGTTCGTTCATTACAAGTGAGGGGTCTGAATGAAGAAGTAAAAAAAATTTTTCAACTGAAAGGTTTGCTTGGAGCAGAGTCCCAAAAGAAAACACTAATTGAGCTTTATTCTGGTAACCCATTAGCTTTGAAGATAGTTGCAACGACTATTCAAGATGTTTTCAATGGTGATATTTCTGAGTTTTTGAACCAAAAGACATCTGTTTTTGGTGATATTTGTGTTGTTTTAGAGCAACAGTTTGAGCGTTTATCTAATTTAGAACGTGTGGTTATGTACTGGCTGGCAATTAATCGTGAGTCAATATCACTCTGCAATTTGCAAGAAGATTTAACTTCATTAGTTATACCACACAAGTTACTAGAAGCTATAGAGTCTTTGATCAGGCGAAGTCTCATCGACAAATTTCAGTCAACGTTAAGTGAAAAAAATGGTTTACTCTTCACATTACACTCTGTAGTAATGGAGTATGTCACTAGCAAATTAATTCAGCAAACTTATCAAGAAATTGCAACTCAAGAAATTGTGCTTCTTAAGTATTATGCTTTGAGTAAAGCTCAGTCGAAAGACTACACTAGAGAAACTCAAAGACGCTTAATTATTAAGCCAGTCATAGATGAACTTTTTACTATTTTTAAAATCCCAAGGAAGCTAGAAAATCATTTAAATGAAATTTTAGTCAAGCTGCAAACAGAATATTCACTGGAACCTGGATATACAAGCGGAAATATTCTCAACTTGCTTCGTCAGTTAAATACAGATTTAAGAGGGTATGATTTTTCTAACCTAAGCGTTTGGCAAGTAGATATGCAGGGTGTAAGTTTACCTCAAGTCAATTTCCAAAATGCTAATTTATCTAAATCGATTTTTACTAAAAATTTTAGTAAAATTTCTGCAGTAGCATTCTGCCCCAACGGAAAAATTTTAGCGGCGAGTGACGCAAATGGCAAAATTTGCTTGTGGCGAAACTTTGGTGAGGGCGAACAACTTTCGACCTGTCTAGGACATATTGATTGGGTTCGAGCGATCGCCTTCAGTCCGAATGGTAGCATTCTTTGCAGTGGAGGTAGTGACCAGAGTGTGAAATTGTGGGATGTCAACACAGGTGAATGCCTGAAAACTTTAACAGAACATCCTGAACAGGTACGATCTGTTGCCTTCAGTCCTCAAGGTGAAATTCTAGCTTCTGGCAGCGATGATCGGGCAGTGCGTTTGTGGAGTATTCCGGATAGCAAATGTTACAAAATATTACAGGGACATACTGATTCAGTATTATCTGTAATTTTTAGTCCTAAAGGTAAAATTCTCGCTAGTGCTAGTAGTGATAAAACCGTAAAGCTATGGAATTTCCGCACAGGAGAATGCCTCAAAACTTTGCAGGGACACACTAGTTCGGTTTCCTCAATTGCTTTCAATCTGGATGGTCAAACCTTGGTTAGTGGTGGTGATGACCAAACTGTGAAACTCTGGAGTATCTCAGATGGGAAGTGCCTGAGAACTTTCCAGGGACATAGTGATAGGGTTAGGTCAGTCGCCTTTGCTCCTAATGGTAATATTCTGGCTAGCGGTAGTGATGACCAAACTGTGAAGCTATGGAATTTCTGCACAGGAGAATGCGTTAAAACATTGCAGGCGCATACAAGTTTGGTCTGCTCTGTTGTTTTTAGTCCAGATGGTCAAACTTTGGTCAGTGGTAGTGATGACCAAACTGTGAGGTTTTGGGATGTTAGCACTGGTCAAGCCTTAAGAAACTTGCAGGGCTACAATAATGGGGTGTGGTCTGTTGCCTTTGCTCCTGGTGGGCAGACTATAATTAGCAGCAATAATGACCAAACCGTAAAGCTCTGGAATGTCGCGGATGGGAAGTGCTACAAAACTTTACGAGAACACCCTAATCGAGTCAGAACCGTTGCCTTTATTCCTCAAGGTAATATATTGGCAAGTGGCAGTTACGATCAACTTGTGAGGCTGTGGGATACCAGCACCTGCCAATGTTGCAACATCTTACGGGGACATACTGGCTGGGTAAAGTCAGTTGCTTTTGCTCCTGGAGGTAAAATTCTCGCCAGTGGCAGTGATGACAAAACTGTAAGGCTTTGGGATGTCAACACTGGTCAAGTTTTGAATATTTTGGAACATAGTCATGGGGTATGGTCGGTTGCTTTCAGTCCTGAAGGTAATATCCTGGCCAGTGGCAGTGATGATCAAACAGTCAAGCTCTGGGATATTCACACAAGTGAATGTCTCAAAATTTTGTCGGGACATACAAGTTGGGTATTGTCCGTCGCTTTCAGTCCTGAAGGTAAGACCTTAGCCAGTAGCAGTAAAGATAAAACTGTGAAGCTTTGGGATGTTAGCACAGGTAGATGTGTCAAAACTTTGTTAGGACACACAAGTTGGGTATTGTCCGTCGCTTTTAGTCCTGAAGGTAAACTTCTGGCTACTGGGAGTGTAGATCAAACGGTAAGATTGTGGGATGTCCAATCCGGTCAATGTATCAAAACTTTGCATGGTCATACCCATTGGATAAGATCAGTTGCCTTTAGTCCAGATAGTCAAACTCTGGTAAGTGGCAGCGAAGATGAAACGGTAAAGTTGTGGGATGTTTTGACGGGTGAATGTCTAAAAACTTTAAGAAACGAAAGACCTTATGAGGGAATGAACATTACTGGTGTTACAGGTTTAACCCAAGCAACTATTACTTCTTTGAAAGTTTTGGGAGCAATCGAGAATTGACTTTCTCCCTGGCTTGACTTCGCTTCACTTTGTGTTGAGCCTGGAGCTAAGAGACGGCTTTTGAATTTATTCGTTGCATATATAAAATTACAGAGCTTTGAAAACCCATAAGCTATTGCGTATTTCACTTGGTTGCAGAAATTGGAGATATAACTGCCTATTTTGCAGATTTAGGGACTTCATTCTGGAACATTAGATGCACAACAGCTTACTTTTTAAGTATGGGTTTCCAAAGTTACTAAAGACTTTGGCTACTGTCTAAGTATTTTTTAAGTGTGCTTACCATCTCTCGAATTACATCGCTCTTTGTTCGCTGCATTCTCTCACAATATTCCTCCAAAATTATTTTCTCCTCTAGCGAAAATTGAATTGTTAAATTAGCAGCATTTTTTATAGCCATTGTCATTGACTTTTAATGACTTTCCAATTACTATTATATAGTAAACTACTGAGTAATCAAGATTAATGTAATCAAGATTAATCAAAAGTTAAAAACAGGAAATTAAAATTTCTTTCCATTAGAGTAAATACCTAGTAAGTCAATTCAGGAGATATTTATTAATATAATCATGAATTTTGGGTACAAATTTAAAAATCAATTCTTAGCTAATAATAGAATTGTCGCTTAATAACGTCTAAAGTCCCTCAGTCTTGTGTACTATTCCGTTTTAACTATCTAAAATTAGATTTTTGAAATGCTTGCTCTGGCAGGGTTTTATCGATTATTTAGCTTGTTTTGCAACAATTCTAATTTCCTGAGAATTCCCTTCGGTAAACGCCAGCGGTAGGAGCCTATTACTACAAATACAATTCTCCCTAAGAAATTATGAAACCGGAGAAACCCAAACGCAATCGTGGGCTTATACTGACTCGTGAAGGCTGGCAAAAGCTTCAGAATGCTAAACTTGAGTGGGAATTTAGGAAAAACAATGGCTCCAAATCTACCTTAGAAGAATTAAGCGAACAAGCTGGGATCACTCCTGTCACTTTCAGAAAGATACTTACTCGTGAAACCGGGGTTGACAAACGGACGCTTGTTCGTTTGTTTATGATGTTTAATTTAGAACTGGATAAAAGCGATTATACAAGCCCAGACTCTGATTTAAAAGGGCAGGAAGACTTGAAGAACCCCAAGCGCATTGATTGGGGAGAGATGGTGGATGTATCTGTTTTCTATGGACGCACAGATGAACTTACTCTACTAGAGCAATGGCTGATCCAGGAGCGCTGTCGAGTAGTGGCGCTGTTGGGAATGGGAGGAATTGGTAAAACCTCTCTGGCTGCCAAGTTATCACAAAAGGTTCAAGGATGGTTTGAGTACGTTATCTGGCGATCGCTTTACAATGCTCCCCCACTTTTTGATCTGCTGGCAAATTTAATTCAATTTTTCTCTAATGAGCAGGTATTAGAAATTGACTTAGCAAAAAGTGTAGATGGAAGAATATCACAACTGATTGAATATTTGCAACAACAGCGCTGTCTGATCGTATTAGATAATGTAGAGACTATTTTACAAACAGGCGCTTATGCTGGATGCTATCGAGAAGGCTATGAAGATTATGGCTTACTGATCAAACGATTGGGACAAGTTATGCATCAAAGTTCCTTAGTGCTGACTTCACGCGAAAAACCCAAAGACATAGCGTCACTCGGAGGAGAAACACTGGCTGTTCGCTCATTACAACTTAGTGGTTTAGAGGTAGTAGCAGGGCAAAAAATCTTTGAAGCCAAAGGTTTTTCTGGCTCAGAGTCAGAATTACCAGCAGTAGTCGAGCGTTATGCAGGCAATGCCCTAGCTTTGAAGATAGTAGCGACAACGATCCAAGATGTTTTTGATGGTAATGTTGGTGAATTTCTGCAACATTACACGGCTGTTTTTGGCAACATTCGCGATTTGCTAGACCAGCAGTTTTCGCGCTTGGCAAATTTAGAGAAGGATATTATGTACTGGCTAGCAATCAATCGTGAGCCAGTTTCGCTATCGGAAATACGAGAAGATATTGTATCACCAATTCCACCACAAAACTTACTGGAGGCTCTGGAGTCTCTGGTAAGGCGATCGCTAGTTGAGAAAAACACAGCACTCTTCACCCTACAGCCTGTCGTCATGGAGTATGCGACTCAGCGATTGATAGAGGTAGTTTGTGAGGAGATTGAAACTCAGAAACTTGATTTGTTCAGGTGTCATGCTTTGATAAAGGCGACGGCTAAAGACTACGTAAGGGAGATTCAAATTCGCCTCATTCTTAAGCCAGTTACAGATGGTTTGCTCACTGTCTTGAGAAGCAAAAGAAATCTTGAAAATCAGCTAACCCAAATTCTAGCAAGACTACGAGAGACATCACCGCTAGAACAAAGTTATACAGCTGGAAATATTCTCAATTTGCTTTGTTATCTAGAGAGTGATCTTAGTGGCTATGATTTTTCTGATCTGAGTATTTGGCAAGCAGACTTGCGGTGTTTAAAATTGCACGGTGTAAATTTCCAAAACGCCAATTTTGATAAGTCTGTTTTTTCTGAAACCTTTGGTGGTGTTTTGTCAGTAGCCTTTAGCCCTGATGGTAAGCTTTTGGCTATGGGTAATACTAATGGTGAGATTCGCTTGTACCAAGTTACGGATGGGAAACATATTCTTAACTGCAAGGGTCACACCAATTGGGTCGTATCACTCGCCTTTAGTTCTGATGGTAGTATCCTTGCTAGCAGCAGCACTGACTATACTGTGAAACTATGGAATCTCACTACAGGTCAATGCCTTCAAACTTTGCACGGGCATAATAATGATGTTTGGTCAGTTGCCTTTAGCCCTGATTGTCACTTACTGGCGAGTGCCAGTGATGACCGGGCGGTGAAGCTATGGAGTGTCAGCACAGGTGAATGCCTCAGAACTTTCCAAGGACATATGAATTGGGTACTATCAGTTGCCTTTAGTCCTGATTGTTACTTACTGGCGAGTGGCAGTGAGGATCACACAGTTAAGTTGTGGGATGTGAACACAGGTGAATGCCTCAGAACTTTCCAAGGACACTCTGATGGGGTAAGGTCAATCTCCCTCAGTGCCGATGGGCAGTTCCTAGCGAGTGGCAGTGAGGATCACACAGTTAAGTTGTGGGATGTGAACACAGGTGAATGCCTCAGAACTTTCCAAGGGCATTCTAATCGGATCTTTTCAGTCAGCTTCAGTTCACAATGTGATATCCTGGCTAGTGGCAGTCTTGACCAAACAATTAGATTGTGGAATGTTAGTACAGGCGAATGCCTTAGAATCTGCGAGGGACATTCCAATTGGATATTTTCAGTCGCCTTCAGTCCACAAGACAATATTTTGTCCAGTGGCAGTTTTGACCAGACAGTGAGGTTTTGGGATGTTAGCACTGGTAAGTGCCTCAGAACTTTTCAGGGATATTCCAATCAAATAATTTCAGTTGCCTTTAGTCCTGATGGACAGACTCTGGCAAGTGGCAGCGATGACCATACTGTGAGGTTGTGGGATGTCAGCAGTGGTGAATGCTTCAGAACTTTCCAGGGGCATTCTAATTGGGTATGTTCAGTTGCCTTCAGCCCACAAGGTAACACCCTAGTCAGTTGTGGTGGAGACAAAACACTGAAGCTATGGAATGCCAGTACAGGTCAAGCTTTGAGAACTTTCCAGGGACATCATGCTCAGATATGGTCAACTACTTTCAGTCCTAATGGACAGACTCTGGCAAGTGGCAGCGATGACCATACTATGAGGTTGTGGGATGTCACCACAGGTGAATGCCTCAGAACTTTCCAGGGACATAGTGATGCAATCTGGTCAGTTGCCTTCAGTCCTCAAGGTACGATGCTAGTTAGTGGCGCTTGGGATCAAACGCTAAGGTTGTGGGATGTCAGCACTGGTAAATGCCTCAAAAGTTTTCAGGGACATACAAATTGGGTTTGGTCAGTTGCCTTTAGTCCTGATGGTGACACGCTAGCGAGTGGCAGCGTAGATCATACAGTAAAGCTATGGAGTGTCAGCACAGGTGAATGCATCAAAACTTTGCAAGGACATACGAATTGGGTACGATCAGTTGCCTTTAGTGCTGATGGACAAAAACTAGTTAGTAGTAGTCATGACTGCACACTCAGGTTGTGGGATGTCACCACAGGTGAATGCCTCAGAACTTTCCAGGGACATACGAGTTGGGTTTGGTCAGCCGTCTTTAGCCCTGATAATCATACTCTGGCCAGTGGTAGCGAAGATGAGACAATTAAGCTTTGGGATGTAAGAACAGGCAAGTGCTTAAAAACTCTGAAAGTAGAAAAACCTTATGAGCGCATGAACATCATGGGGGTTACAGGTTTAACTGAAGCGACTATTAGTATGCTAAAAGCTCTGGGGGCAGTTGATTGAAAAAGTCTCAATATTAAGTGCGTGGCCAAAGCTGAGGAAAAAGGTCACAATCTATAGAAGCACCAGCGTGAAGGCTGTTGATTGAGTTAACTTCTTTGATGCCAAGCTTTTTGATATAACTGATAAACGTCTCAGGGCGAGGATCGTAAGTGACATCATCACCAACCCAACGGGTTGCCAAAGCGCGTCGTCGTGTACTGGTAGATGCGTTGCCTGATGCACCATGAACAGTCAGTGCGTGATGCACTAGACAGTCACCTGGAGCCATATCCCAAGAAAGCAATTCAAGCGATTTTGAATCAGCTACCGCTTCTACAAGGTTATTTTTTTCACGGATAGATTTGCGCCATTGGTGCGAACCTTTAATGTACTGCAACCCACCAGTTTCTTTAGTAACAGGATCAAGGGCTAGCCAAAGCGAACAAATATTCCAGCCTTGCACGGGCCAATAAGGCTGATCATTGTGCCACGGAGTCGGTTTTATAGACCCAGGCTCTTTGACTAGCAGATGGTCAAACAAGAAGTGTATTTTTTCTGTTTTGAGTATTTGTGCCACGATTGCAGCTACAGGAGACTCAAAGGCAAAAGCACGAAAATCAGCATTTCTAGTCCACATGAAAACATCGAGATGGAAGTTGCCTCTCTGGAAAGAGCCTGTAGCCATTGAACTAGGATTGGCAATATTCCAGTCAATAGCGGATCGAAGACGTTCCAACCATACGTCTTTAAACAAACCTCTCAAGCAAACAACACCATCTTGTTCAAAAGCTTTGATTTCTTGATTTGTGATTTTTGGTATCTCTGCTGAACTCATTTCTGTTTTGTTTGAAGTTAGTATCGAACTGAGCAACTGAGCTTTTGCTCATTTCTGGTTTCAAAGACCAAAATTGTTCTAAAGTAGCTTGAGTTCCTCTGAAGTTCCTGCTTAGAAGGAACTTCAGTTAGATCAAGCCTGAGCCGATAGAAAAGCCGAATCTATCAGCTATCAGAAACCTACTAACTCAGTTAGCAATCCTGGCTCGAATTCATCGACTAAAATGCTATCCAAATCAATATCGATGTCATCCAAAATCTTGAGCAAGACTTCAACATTATTTTCAATAAAGCAGTTGGTTGAATTTTGCCACAAAGGTTCTTGTTGGATACTTGTATTAGTTGTAGCTGTAGTTGTAGTTGTAGTTGTCATTGTCTTCTCCTTATAGTTTTCTCGGACAGTATGGTTAAGCGTGCTCCAGGTCATTTCGTAAGTGCATAACAATCTCATATCTCACCCACAAGCGTGTGTATGTGATTTTAGGGGTTTCAACACATTTTGAAGTTCCTCCTCTGACATATAGCCCTCATTAGGGGATCTGAAATACAGCAGTGCAGTATCGTAACAAGCAATAGCCACGCAAGCACGCTCCTCAGTAAGCCCTGCAAGCATCTCAATCGTCTTGTCAACATGCTCCACGTCGCTACCCACACTACTATGTACGCGCAAACAGCGGGTGGCTTGGATATTCGATGGAAGTAAAGCCTCGACTGCCTGGATATAATTTTCATCAATGCCCATCGCTAGGCGTTCCATTGTGTAGGAATAGCCAACACAACTGATTGGATACGAAGTCTGTACACTCCGAGTGAAGTAATCTAACAAAGTCTTCGCAACTGGAGGAACGAGTGCTTCCACCACAGCCTCAGCTTCATATCCCATCGCCTGAATATCGAGCAAGGCAAGTTGATCGTGACCTCGCTCCTCACGGGCTTTCTGTGCAGCCCACTGCGCTAAACACCTGTGACCTGCTGTGGAGAAGCGTTGAGCTGCTTCTTCCATCAATGGCACAGTGGAGTGGGTCAGATGGTAGAGAGCTGCGAGTTGCCATACCCAGCGGATGCGGGTTAGTTTTGGTGGCTTACGATCGCTCTTGACTGTGTGCCAAGCATAGGCGATCGCTCTATCTAAAAGCTTCTGAGTTTGAGCTATCCTCTCTGCATCACTTATATTTGAGACGGAGCGATCGCTACCTTTTGCAGAACTGGATCGATGCCTTTGAGTGTAGTTAGCAGTCTTGATCGCTGTTTCGTCAGGCACGAAACACGGTGATTCAGTATTAATTAACAAGTCATTACGCATAGTTCGTTTCCTAACTTACATTTGTTACAGAATTGGGGCAAGTCACTCGTGGCAATAATAGAGTTG
The DNA here is from genome assembly GCF_002246015.1 of Nostoc sp. 'Peltigera membranacea cyanobiont' 210A. Classification (GTDB taxonomy): domain Bacteria; phylum Cyanobacteriota; class Cyanobacteriia; order Cyanobacteriales; family Nostocaceae; genus Nostoc. The sequence continues at coordinate 287,295 of NZ_NOLJ01000002.1, read as the reverse complement.
TTGCTAAATAAGCTAAATAACCCATAAAAACCAGCACAGCAAGCATTTTTCCGATGGTTAAAGTGTAGACATTACAATGGGTTGAGCTATTTGAGGCGTTATTAAGCGACAATTCCAAAAAATTGCCAGTCAAGTAAGTAAATTGAACTGTGTTACAGCTTGTGGTATTGGAATGCTAGAGGAATGCGATCGCCTACGGTGGGCGGTTACGCCATCGCACCTACCGAAATACCAAATGCATATTGCATTTCTATGTCTTCCAGCATCTTGAGCACCGCCTTGGCTATCAAGATATGGGAATTTGCTGACTTTCTTTGAGAAACGCAATGTCCAATTGTGAGTTTCGCTGGAAATTCGTAACAAAAGAGGTAGTTAAAGATGACTTAGATGGCGATAAAATACCATATCCTTAGGACTTATGTATTGACAGAAACCTGATTGATAAACGGCTTCATTCGTGTATAAGGCTTAGGGAAACTAACAGGAAGCTTTTATGTTATGACTAACAAATCAATTGCATACAGGATGTGTTTCATTACCATCCTGCACATTTAATTAGAAGCAACGATTATTTCGATCGGATAGTGTCAAACAAAGTCCAAACTGCCCTTTAGTTGCAGTGCTGGTGAAAGAAGCAAAGCATGGGCGTTGTCATCTGTCTTCCCTATTGCAAACCTCTATCATAGAGGTATTCCACTTAGTGGCGAGAGAATTAGAAGTAAATACTCCTGCATCTCGTATCCTGCCAAAGTGCCTTGCTGGTAGTCAAAACCGTTCGTTAGCAGACTCAATCTGCAACTGAAGGAGTTTGTCCAGAGGCAATGTATACGAATCTAAAGTTTCGCAGCATTGCTAATTACTCATCTTACGCACCTTCATTTATGTGGTTGGTTGACTGATGCCTGTTGCAGTTAAGTTTGCTAACTTTACAAAACTTTTGCAACTCAAGATAAGAAACTTAAGATAAAGATAAGTTCTTTTTTTCCTGTGACATTCTCCCCTTCAAATTTAAAGTTGCACAGACAAATGTACTATTTAGCCTAAAAAGCTTGATACCTGAGCAATAGGGCGATTTTATTTTTCAAAAACGTACATCTGTAAAAACTGGTTTGGCAAAGGATAACATCTTAGTGCAGCTTTGCATAAGTTCTTAGCGAATTAAATTTGGTAAGACTGTGCGTCCCCTTAAGCTTACTTTCTATCCCCACCGTACCCTTCCCTAAGAGAGAGACTTAGGGGCGAACGGGAAGCAAGTTACGTCCAGTGTCTCCGACTTCTCTGTGAGTTTAAATTTAAACCCTCAACTGGCCACAAAATTACTTAGCGCTCTTTGATGTACCGATCTACCACAGTGATAGTGGAGGTAGCCGTTCTTAAAGCCAATCAAATACCCCTGTTAAGCGGACAGTACATTGATTATACTCTCATGAGAGTAATAAAAGCTGTTTACACGCGATCGCTCGTAATGGATGTAAGGAAACATTTCTGTTTTTTAGGAGAGTTAGTAATGTTCAACCCTATTAACAAAAAATTTAGACATTATACCTGTGCAAATTACCTAAATAACCGATTGCTTAAGAATGGTACAATATGCAAATTTTAGCAAAGTTAGTAAAACCTGTTATTTACATTTACTGTTGGCTAAAAACCGCTTCAGTTGGAACTTTGCCTAAAATCCACCTGAAAAACACAAACTTTTCCGCTTAAGTTTTCTATCTTAACTAGCTAAAACCAATGTTGAAATGGATAATTATACGCAAAGCCTTTGAGAGAATTACTCACTCTCAAGGCCTCCTAACACTAACTTACTCGGTTATATCCCCCGATTCATGCACAGGGGGTTTCCCCTCTAATTTTGCTGGCTGCTATATATACATATTCTGGACAACAACGGTTTTGCTTTCCGATTCCTTTTTAGTAAGGAGCATACCCTTAGCAGAAACTTAATATGTTTTTTAACAGCATATTATGTCTAAGAATAAACATTATAATAGCGATTCCAGAAAAACAGTTAAAACTTTCTATAAATTTTGTTTATCCATGTTTATTTTTTTATTACCAGTCCTTTCAACCTGGTGAATTTTCTCATGATTTTTCAGTTTCAAGCCTTGTTACACATGGATTTAGTATTAAGGGCATCTAAAAAATTAGATGCCGCACAATAAGGTAACAAAGGTATTCGCTTTCTACTCTTTAACGTCTCCCTCAGTCGTCAGTTTGACAACTAGTTTTATGAAAACTACCCCACGCTAATACTGATTCCACATGAGATTATACAGAAAACTGGGTTGTCCAAGGTTTCATCAAACAAGAATTATAGGCATTTATGATTAAGCGCATACACAAAGAAAATTGGTTGCAGATTGTAGAGGCTTAAAATGACGAAGCGAACTAACTACTACAATGAGCTGTTAGTAGATTACTCCAAGCCGGAGCTGGTTTCTAATGAACTAGCAGTAAAACTACTCAGAAACGCAGAGATATATCTTTCTCTACGTAATGATACTTTACCTGAAACAACTCTAGAATACAGCTTAGAGCAAGTAGAACAGGAAAATAAACATTGGTGGCCAACCCACTGTGAAGCACTACGACAAGGACGGGGAGACATTTTAGCAGGTGAGTATGCCAATAATCTTGTATATTTCTGTGCTGATGGACCTTTTTATGGTAGAACCGCAGCAACAAATAGAGAAGTAAATCGTTGGGCAATTCTTGCTCAACCAAGTGTAACAATAGCTTGGCCAATTATTATGTTCAATGGTGAAGTTATCTACTCTGAATGGAACTGTTTCGATGATGAAACGAACGAAGTCATCGCCAAGGGAAACGAAACTTTGCTTCGACGTGGACATCGAGGTGCATGCTACTTCAAATGCGAGCAACTTAGCTTTTATCGCGACGTTCATGCATCTGATGAATTGCTGTATTGGATCAGGCGTTCACCAAATTAGTTATCAGTGAAAATTTATAAATGAATGAGGGAAAACTATAACATTAAATAAATTATTTTTTGGAGGTTAACTGAGACCTGACATCAAATGAGAAACGTTTAAACTCTACTCAAGTTCAGATCATCTGAGATGAAACCCAAGTGTATTTAATACAATAAATGAGGCTAAAGTGATGGACTCTAATTACTTATTAAATGGCATTGACTCTTATAACGTTAACATCGCTATTAATACAGCGATACTGACAAGTTTTGAAAAGTTCTTCCTTCAGTCCCAACCTTTGTTAAGCCATGTTTTTCGATTTATTGAGACAAATTATCATAATTCAATTAGTCTTAGAGAGGTGGCTGAGGCGGTTAATCGATCCCCTGCCTACCTCACCGATCTTGTACGGCGAGAGACTGGAAAAACCGTACTCTGTTGGATTGTTGAGCGTCGTATGGTAGAGGCACGCCGTCTACTTATCGAAACAGACCAGTCGGTAGAGCAGATTGCTGAAGCTGTGGGCTATCTAGATAGACGCCATTTCGGTCGCCAATTTCTCCGCCTCCACAATACAACCCCGCAAACATGGCGAAGGTCGCATCGGAGTAAGAGCATCCCATGTTGGCAAAGAGTCCCACAAAAGGCAAACTCAAACGAATTAATCAACCAGGAATCGACAACTGTAACTTTTGTAGAAGCTCAACGATTGCAAGCCTGTATCCAAGAAATTGCTGCAATTTTTAATAAGAGTACTGTTGCTAATGAAGTACTTATGTTAAAAAGCGAAAATGGTTCGGTTGCAAAAATAGACAATGGTTTGATACACATAACTTTAGTTTCAACTTGCGAATCGTATTAAAATCATTTTCGATTTTTCTAACTTAGACGTTCAGATGAAATCAAATAATTTCTGTGCTGATTGCCGATCTAGATAGCAGTTAGGTTGTGTAGTTCACCAAGTTAAAATTCGTTGCAAATAATCTTGTAGCAGCAAGGGGTAATTGCTCATATTGAGACGTTGCTGATTTTCAGTATGAATTTATTTTCGTGCAAAGGTGCAAATGAAACAGTTTAAAATATTGAACTTTTAAATTTAATACTTGAATTCAGCAATGCCCCACTGGGTTATTAAACCTCTTGCAAAATTACCTTTTATAATAGTTAGGAACAAAAGAATAAAAAAATGGTTAAGAAAACCGAATTTTCCTTGAATTTTTAATCTTTATCCTTTCGCAAAGCTCTGCAATAAGTCTATTGCTCGTCAGATTTAATCCTTAATTAATCAAAGCTTGAGAGCAATCAGCAGTTAAAAATCAACTCTCAACCAGCAGATCATATGAAAAATTGTCCTTGCTGCTCCCATTGGCTTCTACGACATATTAGTAATAACCAGGTGTACTGGTTCTGCCGAAGCTGCTGGCTGGAAATGCCTTTAGTGAAATTAGAAAGTTCAACTCAAGAAAAAGCTGAAAGCTTAATGAACTTCATCAAATTCGAGAAACAAGAAGTATTACAAGCAGAGATAGTGAGAGTGAAGTTTTCCCATCAGCCTAGCAGCAATACTAAGTATAGTTAAAATAATAGAAATTACAAAATAAAAATTATTGAATCATTCTTATTGAAAAAATCGCTCCTTGAAAATATTGGTTTCAATGCACAAAAGTTTTTTTCAATGGTTCTAAAGATATAAATTGAGGTGTATCAAGGTATTATTATTTCATATAACGCATGATTTTAATAATGCATAAATGTGAAGTAGTTCCTCATTAGACATTGCTTTATTCCTACCCTTTTCGTTGTTTAATAAACAGCCTTCAAGTTTTTAATCCTACAAATATGAGTACTAATTTAGTAGCTGCGGTAATTAATAACAACCTTAAAGACGCTAAAAAATTCATTGAAACTGGCGTCAACGTTAACCAAACAGACAGTAGTGGAAATAGCCTCTTGCTTGTCAGTTCTGCTAATGGCCAATCAGAAATGGTAAAACTACTCCTTGACGCTGGTGCTGATAAGCTGTTCCACATTTAAATTGCATAAATGGTAAAATAGATATATCCGTGTCTATAGCGTTATCATGCCTGCTAAAGGGTTTCTAGCTCAATCTCAAAAAGACAATTTACAAAAAGCTTTAAAAGATAGCGATCGCTCTCAATTTATACAGAGAATATTGATGTTACTTCTGATGAATGATGGAAAAACTTATCAGGAGATAAGTGAATTTTTAGGCTGTTCATGTAGAAGTGTAGCATATTGGTGTGTTCATGGTGATCCAGACAATTTAGAAAGTCTAAAAGATGGCAGGAGAAAAGGAAATTACCAGAAAGCAACAAATGAATATATTGAATTATTAATGGAAGTTATTGACAAAGAACCAAGTGAATTAGGCTATGAATTTGGACGATGGACAACAGCAAGATTAGCTACATATTTAGACAAAAGAACTGATATTAAGTTAAGCGGAGAACAAGTCAGGAGAATATTAAAGCAAAAAAAGTATGCTTACCTTTGGGCAAAATACAGTCTAGAGGATAAGCAAGATCCGATAAAAAGAGAGGTCTTTAAAGAAAAACTGCTTGGATATCTAGAAGCTTCAAAGTCTTGCCCTGAAAGGTTACAAGTCTGGTTTTGGGATGAGAGTGGTTTTAGTCTCAGGGTAATTAGACGTAAAAATTGGAGCAAAAAAGGTTCGAGTAAAAAAGTAACAGGTCAGAGGAGTCGCGGGCGTGTAAATATAATGGGAGGAGTAAGATATCACGACAGCAAGAGAATGTGTTATTTCATTGAGAAAGGGAATGGTGAAATTTTTTATGCGCAGTTAAAAAAATTAAATGAATTTGTGAAAAAAGAATGGGTTTTAGCAGGAAATCTAGAATCTAATTTTTCCGAGAATGGCCCAGTAATTTTAATTATTCTGGATAACGCTAGTTACCATAAAAAGAAAGTAATTATAGAGGCAATTGAGAAAGAGTTGCCAAACATTCAACTATATTTTCTGCCGGCATATAGCCCAGATATGAATTTAGTAGAATTGGTATGGCATTCAGCTAAAGAATATGTAGCCCACAGGTTATTTAAATCAGTCGATGAACTAAAAAATTTACTTAATAAGCTGTTAAATCAAGGAGAATTAATTATTAAATGGGGAAGAAAAATTAAGAATAAGGGTAATATTACTATTGCAACTTAAATGTGGAATAGCTTATTCACGCGGTTGACTCAAATATGAAGGCTACTGCACTCCATGCCTCTGCCTATTTGAGACATCCAGAGGTCATGAAAATTCTGATTGAATATGGGATTAATATAGATGCTCAGGGTCCTTATAACGGATATACTGCCCTACACGATGCAGTTTGGCAGCACAATATTGAAGGAGTCAGGCTTCTGGTAAACGCAGGTGCTCGCTTAGACATCAAAAGTAAGAACGGAGACACTCCTTTAGATATTGCCAAAAAAAGTGGGCGTAAAGAGATTGTTGCCATGCTTTCTGGGTAGGAAACGGACTGTGCTTGAATCTCAAATTTCTTGATTCCTACTTGCGTCACCTAAATACTAGACCTGTCTTATCAAAACAGAATTCCTTCTGAATTCTGTACGACTAGCGGATAAGCGCAGCTAAACCGTGTCCGCCTACTCCTGCCCAGAAGCAAGCTATGCGTAGCGTCTTGTAGAGAGTGTATTGATTTTGACTGCTAAATTCTGAATTATTCTTCAATTTTAAGGCATGTCTATTGATTAAACAGTTAGGATCTGAAAGTAGCTTTTGAATTGTCGCTGTAGAAGACAAAAATTCTAATACTAAAATCTAAAACTGCATGGCTTGATTGACATATATTTCAATATCTTTGCCTGCGTGCAAAAACCAAATATTAGTACGTTGCATCCTTAGTTGAGAGATAGCCTGTTGATTTCGCTGAGAAATTTTGGGAACTATAGTGTTTATCCCGCCTTCTACCAAACCTGCTAAAATGTTGCCTCTAGAGTTATTAGTGGTATATTCTGCGCTGTTGCTAGTTATAGTAATTTGGGAATCAGTACGATTATATAACTCTCCTGCTTTACCAGCAGCACCTAAAAAAAATACTCCTACATCCATCCCAGCAATGGATGATCCTTGATTGGGAAATTGGTTTGCTATTAAAGGTTTACCTTGGGGAGCGCGAATAATCATAGCATTTTGCGGTAAGCTTTTTTCTGTGAGGGTGTGATTATTTTGCACAATGACTTTCACTACATCCAGCTTTAATAAACCCTGTTGGGAAATAGAACGAACTTCAGTTAATAACTCGGTGTTAGCAGGTAAAGCGATCGCACCATCTACAGATTTTAATGGTTGTTTCAATCGCACAACAAATACGTTTTTGTTTCCGTCTTGATTTTTGTTATTCTTTGCTTTAGTAGTTTCCCCAAATACAGCTGTTGCTAATACAGCTTTAGCGGTAGTTCCCACTGCTACCAATTTTGAGTTTGGTGATTGTACTTGGCTCACCATAGAAGTTGTCCGTGATTGGATTCGGTTAGCATTAGAATTTGGTATCTGTCGCGCCACCTGTGTATTTTGTTTATCTGCATAATTAGTAATTCTACTATTTGGTTTACCAGTGAAATTTACCTGACCATAGCTACCTAGCTTTGCTAACCTTGTCCATTCTTGGATTGGGTTTGGTGTGGGTAGTGGAGTAAAATTAACCACTGATTGAGTGTCTGGCTTTACAGATGACAACTGTAAAGGTTGAGGTACTCGTTTAACTATAGCTATCTCAGACCGAGAAACTCTTTGTATAGGTGTTGGTGTTCTTTGCAGTTTAATTGGCTGTTTATTTCTATCACCTGACGGTTCTACATTTAAAGTGGCTACAAGCTGACGAGGCTTTAACTTTTTACTTTTAAGATTTTGTTGTGTAGCTTTGATCAATTCTGTTTGTTCAGTCAGGGCTAATTTCGTTTTCAGAATTTCTATTTCTTCTTCTAGCTCTTGAGAACTGGATACAGTAGTTAGTTGCGATCGCACTTGTGAGACAACAATATTATTTTTTGGCTTTTGACTGCTGGTGTCCATCAGCTGGGATAAAAACCCAGCCGCTAACAAAACTATAACTAAGGTAGCAGTCCCCACCAAGCCTAACTTGGCAAATGGGTTAGATGAGAGAAGTTGTTTAGTCTTAAATTCTTGTGGTTGTGAAACTGACTGCTCTAAAGCAGTAGAATCTTTTAAAGCCGGGACTTCAATAGCAAGAGATTCTTCTTCAAAGCCAACCAAGCTTGCCATTCGTGATTCCCAATCTAAAGAGTCTACTTCTAATAGAGGTTCATCCAAGGTTAGAGTATATAAATTTTGTGCAGAAGTTTTTGAACTAATTGAATATTTAGTCATTGTATAACTGAGGTTTTATTTCTCAATATATTTTTATTTTGTAAGTTATATTTTTATAGTTTTAAGTTCAATTTTAAATTAAAATTAATTCTATTGAACTATCAAATATTACTAGATCGATTAACTAATAATTTTATATACGGAGTTATAAGCCAATCCTTTAGATATAGATAAAATTCAAATTTTGGTAACAAAAAAAATTTAATTAAGTTTTTTATGAAATATTAATGATGCAAACAAAGCCCGCTAAATTTGGCAAGCTTTGTTTGCATATATCCAAACTTAAGGATGCTGGAGCAATTCTAAAATTTGGTATCATGTCTGGTTGATTGCTTATCATCAAAACTTTTGACATCAGTTTCAATTATAAGTGTTCATTTAGACTTGATATTATCTCCCTTAACTCATATTATCCTGAAAGTAATTGTTACCAAGGCAAAGGAAATGGCCCGCCAAACTTTCTCATCTCTGCAAAAAAGCCACCTTGAGAACCACCATCTGGCAGTGTAGCTAAATAAACAGCTGTTTCTGCGCCTTCTTCTGCGGTCAAGGGCGCATCTGCTCCTCCAATATCAGTTTTCATCCATCCAGGAGAATAATTATTGACTAAAATATTAGTGCCTTTCAATTCCTTTGCTAATAGAGAAGCGAGTCCATTTAAAGCAATTTTTGACAGTCGATATGAGGGAGCGAGAGGATAAAAATCATTACTGATAAAATTCAAGGTTGCCATTTCAGTAGATACATTAACAATGCGCCCATAATTACGCTCTTTCATCAGGGGAATTAGTGCTTGAGACACACGCAAAGAACCAACCGTATTGACTGTAAATGTCGAGATAACTGTATCCAATTTGGCAGTAATAAGACTGCTTTCCTCCGGTTCTTTTGCAGGGTTTACTCCTGCATTATTGACTAATATGTCTACTCGCCCATACTGTTTGCGTAATGCAGCTGCAAAGTCTTCAACACTTTTATCATCAGTGACATCAAGAGGTAGAAAGTCTACTTCTTGACCTTGTGAAGCCAATTTTTCGCTAGCTTCCAATCCTTTTGCTTTGTCACGACCAGTTATAATCACTTGAATATTGTCAAGCTTTGCCAATTTTTTAGCAATCTCAAAACCAAGACCTTTGTAGCTTCCTGTAATCACTGCAACTCTTTTTTCTGTACTCATGATTGTATCCTTTGTATATTTTCAAGAGTGTAAATTAAAACCTACTCACCATAGCTTTATACTGGTTCAGCAGCTGGAACTACCAAGAGCCTGGGAATCAGAACGTTACCTGGTTGTTCTAATATGAAACGAACACAACGAGCAATGTCTGCTGATTGCAGTACACCTCCGGAATAGACGAAACTCTTTTGCTCCTCATCCCACTTCTCATATAAGCCAGTATCTACAGTACCTGGAGCAATGCTTGATACACGAATGTCAGTTCCTGCAAGCTCTACACGCAGGGAATCCGTAAAGGCTTCAATGGCAAATTTAGTACCGCAGTAAGCGCCTAATTGTGGGGTTGTTTTTAGCCCAGCAATACTTGAAGTATTGATTAAAAATCCACTGCCGGATTGTTTAAAGTGTCTCAATGCTGTGTAAGCTATTCTATAAGCAGATTCGACATTGACTCGAACCATGTGGCAAATTGCTTCGATATCAACACTTTCAATTGGGCCTACAGTCATCACGCCTGCGTTGTTGAAAACTACGTCAAGTTGACCAAAAGTTTGGATAGCAAAATCTACCAATTTCTGTGGCAATTCAGAATTTGTGATCTCACCAGGAACTACTTTGGCGTTTTGTAGTTTAGAGGCCAGCCGTTCGAGTTTATCTTGCGATCGCGCTGTGAGTACTAGACTCATACCTGCTGCATCTAACTCCTTCGCAACCGCCTCCCCGATCCCACCACTAGCCCCAGTGATAATAACAACTTTATTTTGCAAATTCATGTGTCTCTCCTTTGAATTTGTCGTTGGATATGTTAGTTAATTTTGCGGTTAGTGTTTTCTCCCTAGTAGCTGAATTAATAGTGGGAAAAGTGTGCTTAACTAGATTTGGTTAGTATGTAAAAATTAAGGGCAACTGTGATTAGTGAGTGATTTCTGCCAATTGCCATCCTAATTTTGTCTCTAGTTTAAGAATTACAAAACACAATCACAAATACAATGGTTAAAGTTTTGAAATAAGTTTGCATTTTTTCGGTTCTACTGTATACCGAACTAAGTTTTAAACTCGACCTGATTCAATCAAAAACTTAGGCTTGCTGAATATGAGTATGAAATTCCCAAATTTTACTTCTCAAACTCTTATTTTCTGCACCTAGAGCATAAAGGATGCTTGACTCAACAGAAGAAACCAGAGTACGTCAGCGTTCTTTTTCGCCTGATGCTGATTCATACTTGTAGTTAAGTAAGTCCTTATTATGTGTTATTTTGGCAAAGTTATAGATGCTGCCGTCTCTTTTGTAACGGGATAGCGGGAGTCTGTTCCCATTTAGCGGATATCTAATCCAGGTACGCCAATATCCAAGCGGAATATTCCTCCATAACCGTCTTCTGTTTTTATACCGCCAGTCACGAATAGCTGTTTGAGCTTTTGACCGGCAAAAGCGCAGTTGCTGGTGGTGAGATTACCAGTCGAATATCGGCGGATCAGCTTGCCTTCAGGATTGAGAACTTGCACTTGACCCATACCATAGTGAGCCACGTAAAGATTACCCGTGGCATCTTGGGATATACCGTCAGGCTTGTTGTCAATTTGCTCTCCCTCTTTGACAGGGAGTTGAGCAAACACTTTCTGCGAACTTACCTTTCCCGGTGACAGTATATCATAGACTAAGATTTGATTCTTATTGCTCTCGCTAACAAACAGCCGCTTGCGATCGGGCGTGACGACAATTCCATTGGCAAAAGCTAATCCGGTAACGACTAAGTTAATTTTCCCTGTAGAGTCCACATAGTAAACTGAGCCGTTTGGAGTTTGGAGGTTTGAGTTACCCGAGTCAGTGAAGTAAAAACTTCCTGTTGGTGAATCAATAGTAATGTCATTGGGATACTCCAAGGACTTGCCATTAAATTCTTTTGCAATCACTTTTAGGAGCTTGCCGTTGGTATCTAGCTGTACTACCGAGTTTTTGGCAGCAACAATATGAGTGCCATTGGGCATAATCTTGTGACCGTTAGCACCTGGGACTTTAGCCCAGATTTTAGTGAAGCCTTGAGGAGTTATAACTGTGATTGTCCCAGCTTTAGTTTGAGAGAAGTAGAGGTTGCCCTCACTGTCTAAGACAATTCCTTCAGAGTATTTATCGCTCTGCAAAACCTTCATTGGTGAAATGAGATATGCTGGCGGCAGAGCTACAGCCGTATCTGGGATCTGCGTTGCTGCCTGTGCAGAGGTAGATGTAGGATTATTGGAAGTATAACGGCAAGAAGCCAGTAGCAAAACTTGTGCAAAGCTCAAAGCGATCAAAGAAAATTTCCACACAACAGAAAAACCTCTTTTTTTAGTAATTATGTTAATAAATATATAGTGAATATAAAAATTAAATTCCTTCTAAATTACGCATTTACTATAAGTAATTAAATATAAATATTAGGTTTTAAAATATCAAAGTTTGACTTTGAATTAACTGAAAATATCTGTAAATAGCGATCGCTATTTATCTCAAAGTAGTTACCAATAGCTGGAAACAGAGAATAATCTTAACGGCTGAGCTGCACCAATACCAGCCAAAGTATCTGGCACAAAAAGGTTTTGGGATGCAAACCCAGCCATCTAGGATCAAAAAATTTCTATCGACGATGTAGTGTCATTTGAATGCCATAGCGAGGTGTAAATGACTTCTGGGGATATGGTTCGAGTTGTTGGCCAGGTACTAATCGTGCTTGCCAGTGCTGTGCCAAAGTTGCTAAGATTAGCGCGTCTTTTGTCGGCGCGAAGTCTCGACCAGCGCACTGTCGAGGACCAGCGCTAAAGGGAAAATAGGAAAACTCTGGGCGAGCTACTTGTGCCTCTTGAGTCCAGCGCAAAGGGTCAAAGCGATCGGGATTGGGAAAGTAGCGGCGATCGCGATGCAGCAAGCGCTGGCTAAACAGCAAAATTGAGCCAGCTGGCACCAGATAATCACCAAATGATACATCATCCCGAACAAAACGTCCGACGATCCATACAGAAGGATACAGTCGTCGTACCTCTTTGAGTAGCATCTCTGTGTAGGGTAGGTTCGGCAAATCTTCAAAAGTTGGTGTACGTCCAGCTAATACGCTTGTAAGCTCCGCGTGTAACCGTGCCTCAACCTCAGGGTATTGTGAGAGTAGATACCACGCCCAGGACAAGGTTGTAGCTGTCACTTCATGCATGGAAAACATTATTTTTAGTGCTTGATCGGCGATCTGCTCATCACTAGTAAGTTGCCCGTTCACCTGTTGTTTTAACAACCAAAAGAACAGAGACTTAGAATCAGGTGGGTCAGCACGGTGAGCCTGTATCAGGCTTAACATCAAGTTCAGCATATAAGAACGGGCTGCCTCCGCTTCTGGTGTCATAGACACGGGTGTAGAGGGTACCAAGTCATTTAGCAATGCAGCGATCGGGTCAAAGCCATAGCCAACATCCATTGTGACAATTGCATCAGCAACTTTTCCAGCTTCTGCTTCCACATCTGCTTGAAACAGCGTCTTAAAAACAATCTCCAGCGTAATACGCATCACTTCCTTGTAAATATCCACCCTCAGCAGGTCATGTTCCTGGTGGATAGCATCCCAACGGCCATCTGTATGTAGAGCAGCATCGACCATTATTGGAGCATAAGTTGTACCTAATTGACCCTCAAACAGAGGTAAGATCCCACTTATTTGGTGTAAGTAAGTTCCTTCTGAAGTTGTATCTTTGCGTTTAGCAAAATAGCTAGACTTGTTAACGAATACGTCGCGGATAAAGTCAGGATGATTAAGTAAGTAAATGTCTTGAGTTCCAAAAGGTAGACGTACAATATCGCCGTAGGTCTGTACAAGATTAGCCACGAAAGAGACTGGATCGTAATTGCGTAACCCTTGCAAGGTATTATCAAAGGTCGCTTCCGTAGGACTCGGCACAGTTGTATATGTGGTTGGCATAGAATTATCCTAAAATTCTTAATTACATAGTCAAGCTAGTGGGTTTAGTCTCACCGAAGTCTTCCCACGGGGAGAGACTCCGGCTTAGGTTTTACCTTCAAACTTTATCAGCCAGAGCGATTACTCTTGACTCTTTTTCGAGTTGGGAATGTAGCCCCAGAGGCAAGGAAGAAGGAGACAGCTCATCACTGAAACGTTGTAACCTCGAATCCGATCCTTGTGAAATCATATCTGCTGCTTTTTCACCAATCATCAGACATGCAGCGTTCGTGTTCCCACTTACAACCGCAGGCATGATGGAAGCATCTGCCACTCGTAGCCCCTCAATTCCGTACACTCGCAATTGCGGATCAACTACCGCCATAGGATCACGTCCCATTTTGCAGGTGCATGAGGGATGCCACTCGGTTCTGCACAATTGACGGATGCTCTCACGTAATTGTTGTTTTGTTTTGACCTGCGATCCGGGTGATAATTCTTTAATGCCCATCTTCTCGAAGGGAGGCGTACTCATTATTTCACGGCTGAGTTCAATTCCCCTCATCAGCGTTTCCATATCAATATCAAACTGCATGTAGTTTGTTCTAACAATTGCCAGATCCATTGGATTTTTAGAACGCAGGGTGACACTGCCCTTACTATGCGGTCGTAGAAGGGTTGGTACGCAGTTAAAATGTGTACCCCCAATAAAAAGCTCTTGTTGGCCAAACATAAAGGGACTGAACTCGAATTGTAAATCAGGTGCGGTATCCTCCATACCACTACGGCTATGAGTAAATAAACCAACTTCGGTGATTACAGGTGGTACAGGCTGTTCCTGTTTGCATTCATATCCGATATCAAGCAGTACATGATCTTGCAAGTTTTCTCCAACCCCTGGCAAATCTACTACAACAGCAATATCATGTGCCTTCAAGTGGTCAGCAGGACCAATCCCTGCTAACATCAATAATTTGGGTGAGACAAATGGCCCAGCACTTAAGATAACTTCACGCTCTACCACAACCGTATGTACGATGCCTTCTTGGAGATACTCGACTCCGACAACGCGTGTCCCTTCCAACAAAAGACGAGTTACATAAGCCTTTGTCTGGAGCGTTAAGTTCGGACGGTTTAAAGCCGGTTCCAAGTATGCAACAGAAGCACTGCATCGTTTGCCATCTTTAGTGTGGGCATATTGATACATGCCTACGCCACCCACTTGTTCTGCGCCGTTGAAATCCCAGGGTGGAGATTTAAATCCTAGTTCAACTGCTCCTTCTATGAAGGCCTGGGAAATAGGCGATGGGTTTGTATAATCAACAATGCGAATTGGACCGCCAACTCCATGATATTCAGAAGCACCGCCCGCATAGTCTTCCATTTTTTTGAAGTACGGTAAGACCTGACGATAGCTCCAGCCCTCGCAGCCCAGATAGTTCCAGTAATCATAATCGTGTCGGCTACCCCGTACATGAATCATGCCATTGATTGAACTGCCACCGCCCACAACCTTACCCTGTGAAATGGGCAATTTGCGTCCACCAATATACTCTTCCTCCTCAGTAACATATTGCCAATCAGCTTCCGTGTTCCATGCGTCTGTGAAAAAAGAGCGCAAGTCCGAATTACGGAAAGCAGGTTTGCGATCTGTGTCTCCTGCTTCCAGCAGCAGAACGTTAATAGCTGGATTTTCACTCAGACGGCTAGCAATAACACAGCCTGTTGTACCAGCCCCAACGATAATATAGTCAAACGTTTGATTGCTCATACTTTTCAACTCAAATTAAATGATTTGTTTGTTTAACTTTGAAGACTTCTCGGTTAGTGTTTTCAACTTATGGGTTTTGGTAGCAAGCGAACAAAAATGTATACTAAGTCCATGAAGTATACAGGGAAAGCATTTTAGCACTTAACAAACTTTGTTGAGTTTCAACTCATTTAGGCTAGCGGAGTCAAGATAATATACATTTCTGGTCGATCGCTACTTGGACTCCTATTGAAAAACTGGCTTCAAGCGCAGGAATGCTAGTCACATCGATTACGCTAAACTCTAAGTATTATCTGACCTGGAGAGCTATCTTCCCCCGCACATGACCGCTTTGGCTCAAGTCATGAGCCTGACGCACTTCAGAAAGGGGCAAAACTTTGTCAACTAAGGGTTTGAGCTTTCCAGTATCAATCAGAGTGGCGATCGCTCTCAATTGCTCTGCACTAGGTTGGACTCCAATTCCTTTTCCGTTGACACCATAATTAGCACCGTCTTCGTCAGATGGGAAAGGTGGGACGGTGGAGACTAAAGTACCACCTTTTTTGATAACTTGCCAAGAGCGTTCTCGTGTTTCACCACCGATCAAGTCCAACACAAGATCCACATCTTTGATCGCATCTTCAAAGCGTGTTGTCTTGTAGTCAATCACTTCATCAGCACCAAGATCGCTGACAAACTTGTGGTTGCTCGCTGAGGCGGTACCAATAACGCGAGATCCTTTAGTCTTTGCTAGTTGCACAGCCATCGAGCCAACTCCACCGGCCGCTCCGTGGATGAGAACAGTTTGTCCCGGAGTTAAACCACCTACCTCGAACAACGACTGCCAAGCAGTCAGCGCGGCTACTGGTACTGAAGCTGCCTCAATGAAGTCTAAGGATCTGGGCTTTGCTGCGACATCAGACTCGCGTACCACTGCATATTCTGCATACATACCGATCTCTGCTTGGGGCATACCATAAATAGCATCGCCAACTCTAAAGTCTGTAACGCCTGTCCCGACAGACTCGACAATGCCGGCTAGGTCGCATCCCAAAGTTATCGGCATGGGAAAGTCCATCATGGAGCGCATATATCCGGCACGGACTTTCCAATCTAAGGGATTGACAGTTGTAGCATATACACGAATCAGCATCTCACCTGCGTTGGGTCTAGGAAGCGGTGCATCTTCATAAAGAAGTACGTCCGACTCCCCATAAGAATGTATGCGGACTGCCTTCATTGTTGTTACCATGATTTGTATCCTATTTGCTCGAGGTCTTCAAAGAACTTAATTGTGCGGATTTAATTACGTATTTTTCCGCTAACTATAAAGCCATCTGTACTAAGTACTGATGCACCTGTATGGAATCTCACTAATAAAAGATGAAATTCTTCCCAGGACTGGGTGTAGGGGTATGAGGGTGTAGAGAAAATCTAGCCTATGTTAATTCGCTCGTATCTTGATTTCAAAGCTACTTTTTTGCCTTACCCCTTTAACTCAAAAGTCGGTCATGTTCGGGTTTGCGCTTATCTTAGTACCATTCATATCTGTGTGGTTAAAGTACTTTTCCTTGAACCATCTCAATAAGTTCACCGTCAATGCCTCGGCAATAAGCAAGTCGGACGCTAAGAGTTGCTTGGCCGCTCGGGTCGCCACTCAGAACGAAATCAGCAGGCTCCCCGTTCCAAGTCTTGTCATTAAACACGAAACTGTAGGGTTGTGCACCAGCCTTTATGGCACGCTCATAATAAAGGTCGGTGTTGTCGGCTCGCAGCGCTATATGATTCCATACATCATATCCCACTCGCTCGCTGGCGGGTGTACCTCCTGCAACGATTTCTACGTAGTTACCATCGCCCATATCCATAAGTTGAACGCGCCTGACCACATCGAAAAATTGCCCTGTCGGAAGGATTGTTTGCGCTGAGTTCCAGCCATACCTCTTACGCGCACCAAAACCTTGCTCATAAAAGCGGATTGTTGCGTCGATATCGTAGGAAAGCAGGGCAGAATGATGCAGCCCCGGACCTTCTATCCGATGTATTTTCTTTTTTTTCCATGTCCCTGAATATTCTCCTGAGTCTTGCGACAATGCGGGCTTGGAGCTTAATGTAGATAACCCTACAGTGCTTGCAACTAAACTTGTTAAAAACGAGCTCCCAATCAGCAATTGTCGACGCGTGAATGGATTTTTTGGGCTTCTTTGCATTGTTTTATCTGTGTCTTTCATGTAAGTTATTTTTTATTTCTAAACCATCGTGTAGCAAAGAGCGGAAAAAAAGAAGAGGTTCCAAGAATCAAGGAGCAAGGGATAGAAAAGTCCCTCTACCTTTTTGTCCCAATTTCCCCCTTATGTCACCAACTCTTAGGCTTAATAAGCCTGCCATTTCTTTCATAACCTAGACCTGGCTCGCGTTTAAGTCAATCACACTAAGTATTAATGCACCTGTGTAGTTAAAGCAGGTTGCCTTGAAGCAGCTCAATTAGCTCGCCGTCAATGCCCCGACAATAGGCAAGGCGGACATTAATGGTTGGTTCTCCATAGAAACTACCAGTCACCTCAAAGTCAGCAGGCCGCCCGTCCCAAATCTGGTCTTTGTACACGAAATTGTAAGGTTTTGCTCCAGCGTTTATGGCACGCTCGTAATAACGGTCTACACTGTCGCAACGCAGGGCTATGTGATTCCATACATCATATCCGACTCGTTCGCTGGCAGGTTTACCTCCTGAAATGAGTTCTACATAATTACCGTCGCCCATATCCATAAGTTGAAGGCGTCCAATGACGTTGAAAACTTCGCCTGTTGGAAGAATTGTTTTTGCAGAGTTCCAGTCATACCTTTTACGAGCACCAAAACCTTGCTCATAAAAGCGGATTGTTGCTTCGATATCGTAAGAAAGCAGGGCAAAGTGATGCAATCCCGGACCTTCTATCCGATGTATTTTCTTTTTTTGCCACGCCTTTAAATATTCTCCTGATTCTTGCGGGTCTTTCGACAATGCGGGTTTACTGCCAAAGTTGAACAAGGCTGTGCTGCTTGCAACTAAGCCTGTTAAAAATGAACTCCCAATCAGCAAATTCCTACGTGTGAAAGATTTATTTGTAATTAGTTCCATTGTTTTATCTGTGTATTTCATGTAAGTTAGTTTTTCCTTTTAGTTTAATATTTATAATTGAGTATAAACAGTACAAAAATATTTGCAATGGTTTATATTTTGGAGTAAGTTTGTTTTTTTTGTTTTTAATATCTCGATTTTTTCTTAAATGATATTTGCTATTTTCAAGGAAACATTTTATATAACAAAGGCATCTAAATTAATATTAGTCAAGACCAACCGAAACAATCAGTATTTACCGTTTAATTTATTTTGTGAGGTTGAAGGCGATCGCCTTCAACCTCACAAAATAAATAGGTGTTAATCTAATTATCTTGAAGCTTATTAAAAATAGAACACTTTTGTTGATATTATGTGACGCCTTGAAAAGTAAAACCTTCTGCCCTCTGCCTTCTGCCTTCTTCAACTTGTTCTAACCAACTTCAGAAGGAGGTGTAATCGTTGCCCAACGCTCGGCAATTTTACCGTTAGCTAATCTCCAAAGTACAAAACCTGCGAACTCGATCTTTTTGCCCGTGGAAGAATCTATTCCACGCCAGACGTTACGCACCATTACTTTGTCACCTTCAGCAATAATGTCCTCAACAGTGACGTGCAAATCGGGATATTTCACGTATACCTCTTCAATCATATCTTTGGCAGGTTCAAAACCAACCGATTCTCCATAAGGCTCATTGTGATCTAAGTAATCTGGTGCGAAGTTTTGGTAAGCAATAGCAGAGTTCTTTCGATTAACGAACTCCTCAAAATGATTTCGGATAAATGCTTTGTTGTGTTCTAAAGTTTCCTCAGTAGTCATAGAAATATTTCCTCAATCAAAAGATAATTTTGGGTCAGACTCTTTAGTTATATGAAAAATCCAGTAGTTTCCAAGAATGCTTTCGGTATTTTATTTACCATTCAGGGGATTTTTGTGAACTAGGATTCACCATCAGAGGTTTGAAAACACGCCCTAGTCCCACAACACTTTGAAGAAATGAGGATTTTAAAGCTTCTTGTCTTTTAGATCAGAGGTTCTTGGGTAAGTTGCAAAATAAGCCGTAATTTCATGAAATAATAAAGCTTTTGGTAGCATATTAGTCAGCTTTAACCAACAGTTGTAACATACAAATACCTTTTTTATGGAGTAGAAATCTTGACTGTTAGGCATACTACTTTCGTTTTCTTTTGTGAAAAAGCGCACCAAAGACCAAAGCTATTCCTGAACCGAGAATAGTAGCGGATTCGGGAACGGAAGTTACAACTTCTGTAGAGCCGAAATTTCCTTCAAAGTTATCAATAATATAGCGCCCGAAATTACTGCTAAAGTTCAATGTCCCATAAGCCGCTACTCCTGAGAAATTAAGCTGTATCTTTCCTTCTGGAAAGTCGCTAGTTCCCAGAACACCCAACTCTTGGGTAGAAGCCAACGAGTTGCCATTTGAATCAAAGAGGTTGAAAGCTGCAAAGGTATTTGAACCTTCAAAGCTATCCAGAGCAAAACCAAAGCTGAGGAAATCTTTAGCACCTTTCAAAAAATCAACTTTTAAATCAGGATCGAGTAATGATGTTCCTTCCAGTCCTGGTTCATTGACAAAAACTTGGTTAAGTCCAGGCCCACTAATGTTAAATCCAAGTGGATTAGTTGTAGTAAAAATGACATCATCGATTTTGTCACCATCACCATCAAAACCAAAAGATGTTTGACCAGATGCTAGGTCATCGAACGTAATTAGGCTAGCTTTTGCTGGTTGAACAATAAATAAAGAAACTGTGCCAAAAAATGCTGTAATACAAAGATTTCTTAATAAATACATTTCTACCTCTCAAGAATTAATACGAAGGGTTGAATCAATTCAAAATTGAACTGTTTGTCTATTTTGTCTCATCAATCTTTAGAAGAGAAAATTTCCAAACATTATTCTCTGAAATTGTCGTTTTAAGTCCAAAGCAAATATCTTAGTCTAAGTGTAAATTATTGCTATTTAACAACTTAAACAGGGAGAAAAAATGGTGCATATAAATGCACCATTCAACCGATCAAAGTTGGTGTGGTGTACTACCATTACTCGACCAATCCAAAATTGCTTGATAGAGGAGACTGGGCGAACGTAGGGTACTGGAGGAGAAATTACTTTTCCAGCCTCCCCACCTTGCCACAATGCGAAGTTGCCTTGGCAGACCACTAAGCAGTGTAAATATTTGACTGGCTAGTTTTGTCCCCACTCGGTCTTGACTGAGCAAAAACCACGATAGCTCCAAACAAATCAGTGCCAACCCTGCTAAGGTAACTGTTAGTTTCAGTAAAAATGGTTGTTCAATTCTGCTAAATTGACTACTCTGTGGTAAGTGTATGGGATTATACGCTACTAAAGTTGAAATGGTGACAATTACAAGCAATAAACTCAAGCCGATAAGTTGACTGCGAATCTTTTTTCTTTGTAATCTTTGCATATTGGTAGTTCAGTTTTTTGTAGAGACACAATTAGAGGTTGGCTTTGGGCTGGAAGGAACGCAGGCGTAAGGCATTAGTGACAACAGAAACCGAGCTAAAAGCCATCGCGGCACCGGCGATAATTGGGTTAAGTAACCAGCCATAAAAGGGAAAGAGAACCCCAGCGGCAATGGGAATTCCGGTGAGGTTGTAAATTAAAGCAAAGAAGAGATTTTGACGGATGTTACGAATGGTGGCACGACTTAGCTGAATTGCAGTGATGATTCCTTGCAAATCTCCAGAAATTAAAGTGATATCACTGGCTGCGATCGCTACATCTGTTCCTGTTCCAATCGCCATGCCCACATCTGCCTGAGCCAATGCTGGAGCGTCATTGATACCATCACCCACCATTGCCACAATTTTGGATTTTGGATTGGGAATTTTTTCTATCTTCCCTTGCAAGGATTTAATAATGGCGACTTTTTCCTCTGGTCGGACTTCTGCAAATACTTTTCTGATACCGACTTTTTGAGCGATCGCTTGTGCAGAAGAGTGATTATCGCCAGTCAGCATTACAACTTCTAAACCTAACCGACTTAGCGTTGAAACAGCTGCTGCTGAGGAGGGTTTAAGACTATCTGACATTGCCATTAAGCCTTGAATTTCCCCGTCAACTGCAATCCAAACCACAGTTTTACCTGCTGCTTCCAAAGCAGCTTTGCTTTCGGTCAAGACACGAGTTTTAATTCCCAATTCCTGAAGCCACCGTTGCGTTCCAATTTGCACCAAGCAATCTAAAACGACACCTTGAACGCCTCTACCCGCCAACGCCTGAAAATTCCTAACTTCTAGTAGACTTACATTCTGAGATTGAGCATACTTGACTATAGCGATCGCCAAAGGATGTTCAGAATTCTTTTCTACAGAAGTTGCCAATTGCAAGAGTTTTAGCTCATTGCCGTCTTTTGTACCGTTGACAGTTACAAAGTTTGTGACAGTGGGCTTTCCTTCAGTCAAAGTTCCAGTTTTATCCAGCACAATGGTCTGAATTTTGTGTGCTAATTCTAAACTTTGGGCACCCTTAATTAAAATGCCATTTTCAGCACCTTTGCCCGTTCCCACCATCACAGACATCGGAGTAGCTAAACCCAAAGCACAGGGACAAGCAATAATCAGTACCTCCACTGCGGTGATTGTTGCCAAACTTAGGTTGCCTGTAACATTAAACCAGATTACGAAAGTGGCGATCGCGATCGCAATAACTGCTGGCACAAACCATCCCGTTACTTGATCTGCCAAACGCTGAATTGATGTCTTGCTTCCTTGA
The DNA here is from genome assembly GCF_002246015.1 of Nostoc sp. 'Peltigera membranacea cyanobiont' 210A. GTDB lineage: Bacteria > Cyanobacteriota > Cyanobacteriia > Cyanobacteriales > Nostocaceae > Nostoc. The sequence goes on along the minus strand of NZ_NOLJ01000002.1, from coordinate 265,271 downwards.
GCTTGTTGCACTAACTTGACAATTTGAGACAAAACCGTATCGCGTCCTATTCGTATCGCTCGGAATTTTAAAGCACCTGTCCCATTAATCGTGGCTCCAATTACTTCATCTCCAGATTGCTTAAAGACTGGTTGACTCTCGCCTGTCACCATTGCTTCATCTACAGTGGAAGAGCCGTCAATCACTTCTCCGTCTACAGGAATTTTTTCGCCAGGACGTACTAACACGATATCGCCGATCTGAACTTCCTGAATTGGAATACTAGTTTTCTTGCCATTGCGGATGACACGGGCATTTTTGGGTTGCAAACTAATGAGTTTAGTGATAGCTTCTTTAGTCTGACTCTTGGCGTGATTTTCTAACAGCCGACCTAGCAAAATTAACGTGATGACAATTGTTGCGGCTTCATAGTACAAATCAGGCATTAAGCCACCAGAGCTAAAGAAAACAGTAACAAACACCGAATAAAAATAAGCGGCGCTAATGCCCAAAGCAACTAGTGTGTCCATAGTCGCTGTATGACATTTGAAGGCTTTCCAGCTGTTCTGATAAAAAGATAGACCACACCAGAACTGTACTGGAGTGGCCAGCACTAACTGTACCCAAGGATTGTAGAACCACGGTGGAATCAAGGGCAGGCTTAACCCTGTCATCGCTGGCAGTGACCCTAGTACAATTAAAGTACTGAAAGTACTTCCAAGTACAACTTTGCGCGTGAGGTCGCGTGACTTTGCCAGACGGGCTACTTTATCAGCACGATCTTCTACCGTATGCATTTCTGCATCAGATTGGGAATAGGATGAGTATCCGGCAGTATCGACAGCAGCCTGGATTTTCTCTAGATCGGTTCGCTTTTGGTCGTACTGAATAGTAGCTAATTCCGCACCAAAGTTAACGTTGCAGCTAATCACCCCAGAAACGGAGCGAATTGCTTCTTCAACGCCACAGGCACAGGCAGCACAACTCATACCTCTAAGTTTTAGCGTGAGAGTATCCATATGAAATAAATTGCTTGAGTGTAGGGATATGAATGATTAGGCAGATAGATAGCCAATTGCTGCTAGCGCATCCTTAATTGCAGTTTCTGATACTTGAGTTTCTACACTGACCAGCTTTGTTTTTGCATTGGTCTGAACTGAGGCGTTGTTATCGATGGCTTTAATTGCTTTGGTAACTCTGTTTGCACAGGCAGAACAAGCCATATTTGTGATTTTGAATTGGAGTGTCATAAGTAGTTACACAAAATTAAATTCATTGGTCTAGATAGTCAACAGAAAAACAGGGTGTGTAATTAATTTTGTTGAGGTACTTGATACCTTTATAATTAAGATTGAATGTTTAAATCAAATTGAAAATCGTTGGGTTTGAGTTTGTAACAACACTTTACTAAGGGATATTTTTACCGAAACTAAAATTAGGTTTAACTTTTGCCAAAACAGTTTAAGATCATCTCGTTCTATGAAATTTATGAGACATAAATTCAAAGCTATCCATACTGTGAATAAGGCAGAAGGCAGGAAGCAGAAAGAGGACAAAAAGTGTGTAATGCAGTGAGGACACATCATATTCATTTACTCTGTCAAATGCATCAAGTATTTTCAGAATCGATAATGTAAGTTTAGTAAGTAACAAACATAGTAGCAATGGTCAATTTTTATAAGCAAGGTTGTATTTTTTAGTGAATAGTTTATTTTCTCAGTTAAAAGATGTTTTGAAAGGGGCTTTTGATATCAAAATTAGCACATCCAAGCATTTAAGTATATTGTGAAAATCTTAGTATTTTTCCGTTGCACTTACCCTAGTCCAAAATGTAAAAATTATACTTTCCGGTAGTTTTAAAACATTCTCTTAGAGCTAAACAATACAAACTTGTTACTAAAAAATTACTTTATACATTTGTGTTTTATGCCTTGTAATGAATGGCACTAAGTTAATCGCAAAGCCCTGATATAACAAGATTTTTGAGTGTGGGGAGTGGGGGAAGTGTGGGGAGAAAGAGGAGAAAGAGGAGAAATTGAATAACTGCATATCAACAAATGCTGCATTGCCTCCCCATCCTCCCCATCCTCCCACACCTCCCACACCCAGCCCTGACGAGGTTTCAACTTTTCTTAGTGCCATTCTGCCTTGTAATCTTAAAGCTTGGCTCAAAAAGTAATTTTTTAGAAAAATAAGCTTGTCCGCAGAGTACCCGTGACAATCGTACCGTTGCTTTCCTGATTTCCAGGATGAGTGATTATTTGTATTACAGGTGAGATCCGAATGTTGTCGTTAAGTGGCAAATTGTAGAATGCTTCAAAGTTCGTCTGTGTAGCGTTACCTACTATACTCTCAATAAACGGCTGAACTGCGGCAATACCTGCTAAAGCACCTGGCACGAATAAATCTCTGAAGGAAAAGCCAGCCATCCAGTAGTTGGGGTTAATGTCACCAAAAATAGTATTATCGTAACTCCCATACCCGTAACGACCAAAAATTCCTAGTTGCTGGGAGAGAGCTAGTTCAAAGTTGACTCCGAAGACATCAAACCGATTACCGAAGACACTGCCGCCACTGTACTGGAGGCGTACAGCAAAGGTATTAGAGGGTGAATAATCTAGTTCAACTGTGGTTTGATTAGGATTTCCGAACAAGCCATTATTACTATTGCCAGTAGGATACAATAGCCTCACAAGGGGCGATCCACCAGCAGTAGAGCTGCTGTTGGGATTATCTGCGCCTGGAGCTATATACTCTGCACGCACTGTAAATGGCCCTGAATCTGGGTTCCACTCAATTACTGCTCCTGCTCCTAAATCTTCAAAAGGGAAAAGGATATAGTTATTAGTTAATCCCAGAGTCAAGAAATCTAAAAAGCTGAGGTTGGCGTAGCTATTCTTATCAAGATAGTCTGTAGGAGACAACACTGGGCCCAAAGTTGCTGTAAAATCCTTAAATGGCGTAAAGGTGTATTGTAGCCGAGCTATTTGAAGTCTTTCGTTGATGGCTGAACGTAAAGAAAAGTCTACAGCACTACCAAAGCTTGGTTCTAGAAATCCAGCAGCGTTATCTTCACCGCCAGGACTGCCTGTCTCTAAACGAACTAACAGCCTATCTGTTCCGCTAAAGGTGGTATTTAGATTTAAGGAAGCTCGAAAGATGACGGTGGTACTTGGGTTCTGATTGGCAATTTCTCTACCTCTAGGATCAATGATGCGATCGCCATTAAAGTCCCCTCCGGTAACAGCAGCTACAACTAGCCCTGTAAGCTTGGTGGTTGTGGAAAACTGATTGGCTTCTACTTTTGCTGTATTAGCTTCCAGATTATCTACACGACCTTCCAAAGTTGCCAGTTCGATTGCAAACTCTTCTTGCAGTTGTTGTAATGTTAACAAGTCTTTACGGGTTACTTGCGTTTCTAGTCCAGATGCAATCAACTCTTCTACTCGCTCAAGCGCTGCTTTGATTCCAGCAGCAAACTCATAACGGGTCATAGTTGAATGGCCTCGGTAAGTGCTATCAGGATAGCCTGAAATTACTCCATAGCGCTCAATCAAAGATTGGAGTGCTTGGAAAGCCCAATCAGTAAGCTGCACATCCGCAAGTTGGCTCACAGAAGTAACTTGGGCTTCAGAAGAAAGTATCCGGGCAATTTCATCTTCAGGAACGGCTTGAGCCGCAGTCTGAGCGATCGGGGTAAGTATTCCTGAACTAGGTTCCAAAGGTTCAATGACGCTGGTTTGTACTTTCAAAACTGTCGGGTTTACAACTGGCTCAGAACTGTTAGTAGGTTGTGATGTTTCAGCCAGGACAGAAGCGCTTTGTAAAGTCAGACAAAGGATGCTTACACCTTGAGCAAAGGATAAATAACTATTTCTCATTGCTTGTAGATTTAGATGTGCTAGCTTCTAACGAATCAAAATAGTTGGTTTTTTTACCTAAAAATCAGGAAATTGTTTTACGATCAAAATTATGAAAACGGAGTCATTTTAGGAGAAACCTTTTTCCTAAAAAATCAAAACCTACCTGGATGAAATTTAACCTAAGCATGAAAGAATTTATCAAATATACAACATAACTGCAATGGTTAAATTTTTGGTTAAAGGTTGTATTTTTTGGATTTGCTTGTTTTTATCTACACATCATTCTCTCTTCTCAAAGTTTAAGAATTAGTTATAGGACTCATATTTGATTTTTGAACAAAACTCAGTACACCTTTATTCCTTCTTCCCAGTCCCCAGTCCCCAGTCCCCAGTCCCTTACCTCTACGAGTGATTCAGAAATCAAATCGGATTGCTATAGGAGGTTGAACAATCGTATTTGGATAGTGATATAGCGTTCAATTTCGGTTGAAAAACTTTAAAAATTTTAGTAAGTAATAAGAGTAATTATCTTCAAAAAATAACTAACATCAAAAAATAGAACCAAAGAATACAAACTTTCTACAAAAAATTAACCTTTGCATCTATGTTTCATGCCTCTTAATCTTAAGATGTTAGAGCAAAAATTTATGCGTATAAATAGTCACAACGAATTTCAACTTCGTTAGTTTTTTCACTTGAGATAGTTTCAGATAGACTCGTAATCTTCTGTCGATCTTTTCTATCAATTGTTTGATTCCTATTTCTTAAAATAGAGGTTTATTATGCCTTTTCCCAGAACTAGCGGGATTTTGCTACATCCTACTTCTTTTCCTAGTCAGTTTGGTATTGGTGACTTTGGATCGGAAGCTTATCGCTTTGTTGATTTTTTAGTAGAAAGTAAACAACAGCTTTGGCAGATATTGCCATTGGGGCCTACCGGAGATAGTAATTCTCCTTATGCTTCTTATTCAGCGATCGCCGGAAATCCCCTGTTAATCAGCCCAGATCTGCTGCAAAAAAAAGGCTTGCTGGCTGAAGATTTCACAAATTTACCAAAGTTTTCCACTGAAAGAGTAGATTATTCCCAGGTTATCCAAACCAAGATACCAATCCTACAAAAAGCCTGCAAAAACTTCAAAACTAGTGCAACATCAAGTCAGCACCAGGAATTTCAGGAGTTTTGTCAGAGTCAAGCTTACTGGCTAAATGATTATGCCTTGTTTATGGCGCTCAAGGATGCCCACAAGGGCGCTCGTTGGAATACTTGGGAGATGGCGATCGCTCAACGCAAACCAGAAGCGATCGAGCAATACGAGCAGCGACTTGCAGATGAAGTTTTTTACCATAAATATCTACAGTTTGAGTTTTTCTCTCAGTGGACACAACTGAAGCGCTATGCTAACCAGCGTGGGATTCAAATACTAGGAGATATCGCAATTTATGTGGCTCACGAAAGCGCTGACGTTTGGGCTAATCCCGGAAACTTTTGCCTTGATGAACATACAGGTGAACCAGCACTAATGGCAGGAACACCGCCAGATTACTTCAGCGCTACTGGACAGCTTTGGGGCAACCCGGTCTATAACTGGGTGCGGCTACAGCAGGAGAACTTCAAGTGGTGGGTGCAACGCTTCCAGTCCATGCTTAATTATGTAGATTTGATTCGCATCGATCATTTTCGGGGGTTTCAAGCTTACTGGGCCGTAAAACAGGGCGAAACAACTGCTATGGATGGTAGGTGGATTGAAGCCCCTGGAGAGACTTTCTTTGAAGTACTGCAACAAAAGTTAGGTAAGCTGCCAATCATCGCCGAGGATTTGGGAGAAATTTCACCGGAGGTATATGCTCTGCGAGACAAATTTGAATTTCCCGGCATGAAAATTTTACAGTTTGCTTTTGGTGAAGGTTCACAAGCTGAAAAGCGCTTTTTACCGTTCAATTATCAGTCTAATTGTATTGTGTATACAGGTACTCATGATAATGACACGACAGTTGGCTGGTTCAATCAATTGTTACCCCCAGAAAAAACACAAGTCTTAAGTTATTTGGGTTGTCAGAGTGAGTCTGGAATCCACTGGGATTTGATTCGATTGGCACTCAGTTCTGTAGCCAATCAGGCGATTATTCCTCTACAGGACGTTTTGGGATTAGGCACCGAAGCTAGGATGAATTTTCCTGGCAAAAATGTAGGGAGTTGGGGTTGGCGATATCAGTCCGCAGCTTTAACGCCAGAGATTAGCGATCGCCTCAGAGCAATGACTGAAACTTATGGAAGGGCGAATCACCACCAATAAAATAGAACAAACTAGCCGCAAGACCCATTGATACCGCATCAAAAGGCTTGCGGCTGGCTAAATTTTAGTCAGTAGGAATATCACTGAAAATCTTTCCCCCGTTTGTCGCCTCGCGGACGAAAGACTCGCGGGCAACCCGATCAGCCCAAGGATTAATGTGCAGTTTATAGAGACTATCTGACGACTCATCCTTACCCGGAAGCTCTTCATCCTGTAAGCGTTGAGCTTCAATCTCATCAGTCAATATCCAGGCATCTTTAACAGTTACCAAAACTTCCGCTACTCCAGTCTCACTAGCGAGTAACACAGTGTTAGAACCACCAGCAGTAGCCCAAGCAAACCAATCTGAACCGCGCAATCGCACGCCCATTGCACCAGTTTCGCTCAGAACTTTTCGCATTAGCTCCAGCTTGTAATAAATTTCTTGGTTGATCGAATTCATAGTTAAGTCGAGATAAGTCTGTGAAAAATTGCCAATTATTATTGATAGTGGGAGAAAAATTCTGATTACACATAATTCCGCAATCAGAAGTCAAAACTCAGAATTGATAAAAATATAATACGATTATTTATTTTCGTAAACTTATTATTTTTAAGTATTGAAATTTTATTAGTTCTGAATTATTACTTGCAGTATAAAGGTGATTCTGAGTATTTATCGAGCCGTAATTACCAAAACAATACAACCTTAGAACTAAAAATAAACCATTGTAATTTTATTTTATAGTTTTTAAATTTAAATAAAATTCAGTCAATAAAAAAACTAACCTTTCTGCAAAATATTCACCCTTGTATTTATGTTTTAGTCTCTCTAAACTTTTTGCTAAAGGCTTAAGAATAAGTCACGTACATTCCAAATTTAAGAATCTAGTGACCCTAAGAATATTGAACCAATATGATACCTAGATCCCTTGGTGGGAAAAAAATCGCAATTCTTCTAGAAAGTGAGTTCATCCCTGAAGAAATTGAAGCATATCAAAAGCGCTTCTCAGAACTTAAAGCAACGGTACATCTGATGTCTAGGCTCTGGAATCAGCCGAGTGTTCGTTTTTTCAGTGATGAAGATACGGGCAATACGCCTAGAACAATAGATGTAAACATTGATTTTCAAAACGTAGATGTTAACGACTACGCGGCTGTGATTATGACCGCTAACTATACTAGCGTGCGTCTGCGTTACTTTGAGCCACCAATAGGTCAGCCAATTAGTGCTGAACAAGTTCGTACTTCACCGGCTGTACAGTTTTACGCCAAGGCAATGGCAAATCCCAGAATTATTAAAGGCGCACTCTGCCACGGTCTTTGGATACTGACACCAATGCCTGAATTACTCAAAGACCGACAAGTTATCTGCCATGAGGTTGTCCTTGCAGATATTCTCAATGCTGGTGCAGTTTATACAACATCACCTACAGGTGTTGTGGTGGATGGCGACCTTGTTACTGGTCGCTCAAAACACGAGGTTGAACCATTCATTGATGCGATTACCGAACAAATCCAGCAATTATCTATCGCCACAAATCGTTTCTCAAACAGAAGGGCTACTACCTCTGTTTCAAGACTAAAAGTTGCAAGCTAATTATCTCAAAACTAATTCATGACTAGGAGACAATCTTGTGAAAAAAATTCTCATAATTTTATCGGAATATGGTTATTGGGGTGAAGAACTGGTAGGGCCTTTAGAAACTTTCGATGCTGCGGGGTATCAGGTTGACTTTGCAACTCCAACAGGAAAAAGACCAGTAGCGCTTCCTCCCAGCATGGACCCTACTTATATTGACCCACCTTTAGGCCGGACTGTTGTCTCCCAAGAGATGGCGGAAAAAGTCAAGCACTTGGAAGATCCTAAGAACCCCCGACTGGACAATCCAATCATCCTGTCACAATGGTTGCCCGATCGCCCTTACTGGAGTGCTGAAAAATTCCTCCGGGAAATGGAAGCCTACAACAATGCACTCGATGAAGTACAGAAAGATTTGGAACAATACGATGCGCTACTGATAGTCGGTGGTAGCGGCCCTATTGTTGATTTAGTAAATAACCATCGCGTTCACGACCTGATTCTCAGCTTTTACAGAAAGGGTAAGGCGATCGCAGCAGAATGCTACGGTGTAACTTGTTTCGCCTTTGCTCGTGACTTAGCAGACCGCAAGAGCATTATTTGGGGTAAGCACGTCACAGGCCATTGCAAAGAATATGATTACAAGGATGGCACCGGATTTGTCGGCGCAGACATTAATATGGGACCACCTCCCTATCCTCTAGAGTATATTCTCCAAGATGCCACCGGACCAGATGGGGCATATCACGGTAATTTTGGGAAAGAAATCTCCGTGATTGTCGATTATCCATTTATCACAGGTCGGTCTACCGCAGATTCTTATACAACTGGTCAAAAGGTAGTGGAAGTTCTGGATAAAGGACTGAGGCGGTACGGATGGTAAGTTTGACTAAACAGAGCAACGATAAGCCTTTGATGGCTAACAAAAATGGTCGCTTTGCAATCATCGAACAACTTCTGGCAGATGGTATAAATTACATGTTTGGCAACCCTGGCACTGTTGAGCAGGGGTTCCTAGATGCCTTAAAAGACTATTATCCAGAATTTAAATATATCTTTGCATTGCAAGAAACAATCGCAGTCGGTGCAGGTGATGGCTATGCCCGCGCCACCAAAAAGCCTACTATTGTGCAACTCCATAGCGGAGTCGGTTTAGGCAATGGCATCGGGATGATTTATCAGGCTATGCGTGGTCATGCACCGTTAGTAGTACTGGCTGGCGAAGCTGGCATCTGCTACGATGCGATGGATGCCCAAATGGCAGCAGATTTAGTCAGTATGGCCAAGCCTGTAACAAAATGGTCAACTAGGGTAGTCGATCCTTCTTCTTTGTTACGTGTGCTACGCCGAGCCATCAAAATAGCTGCTACGCCTCCTATGGGCCCGGTGTTCGTCTCCCTACCGATGGATATCCTTGATGCTCCTAATTATGAAGAGGTTGTCCCAACTTCTTTTCCCGTGACACGGGTTGCCCCCGAACCCGACCAACTGGCAACAGCAGCAACTTTATTGGCCGCTGCTAAACATCCTCTAATTATTATGGGCGATGGTGTAGCTTTTTCCGATGCCCAGGCTGAGTTGACAGATGTAGCCGAACTCATCGGCGCACAAGTTTGGGGAGCAGATTCATCGGAAGCGAATATGAGCGCCACACATCCTCTATTCGGAGGGTTGTTAGGTCACATGTTTGGGGATGATAGCCGTCGCGTTACATCACAAGCAGACGTAATCTTGATTACTGGAACCTACGTTTTTCCAGAGGTATTTCCGGCGCTGTCTGGAGTTTTTGCTCCGTCAGCAAAAATAATTCACATTGACTTGAATACCTACGAAATAGCGAAGAACTTTCCGGTGGATCTGGGGCTGCTTGGCGATCCGAAAACTAGTCTGAGCAAATTAGCGATCGCTCTTGAGTCAACTTTGACACCTGAACAGAAGCAAGAGGCTTCTCTTAGGGCTAGCCGGATAGCTGAAAACAAGAAGCGGGAATCGGCGGCTCGATTGGAAGCTGATAAAGCGGTTCGGGATTCAGTACCTCTGCACATGACTCGTTTTGCAGAAGAATTAGCTGCCCATCTCCCAGCAGATGCCATTATTTTCGATGAAGCCATTACCAATTCTCCCGAACTTTGTCGGTATATACCACCGACAAAACTAGGACAATATTACCAAACACGAGGCGGTTCGCTAGGTGTTGGTATTCCCGGAGCGATCGGTATTAAGCTGGCTAATCCAGATAAAACTGTAGTTGCGTTCACGGGTGATGGCGGCAGTATGTATACTATCCAAGCCCTCTGGACTGCTGCCCACCACAATATAGATGCCAAATTTGTCATCTGTAATAATCACAGCTATCAAATCCTGAAGCTCAATATTCTGCACTATTGGGGCGAACAAGAAATACCAGAACACGACTACCCAGCTTCTTTTAACTTGTGCAACCCGAATATCGATTTCGCTGAATTAGCAAAATCTTTAGGGGTTCAAGCTGTTCGGGTAGAAAAGCCAGAGCAGATTGCTCCAGCTATCCAAAAAGCATTGGAACACAATGGCCCATTTTTAATTGATTTGGTACTAACAAACGAAATTGTCGGTACAAAGATTGGCGTTAAGTGTGGTCAATAGCCAACTGAAATTTTTACTTATCAACAAGGAGAAAAATCATGACAGTAACTAACGTAGCGCCTTTAACAGCTTCGGAAATTAAGCAACTGGCAACAGATTGGTATTTAAAATTAGATGTTCACGCTCCGCTAGAAGAATATATTCCTTTTCTAGCTGAAGAAGGTCTAGAAATGCGCTTTCCTGAAGCTACAGTTTATGGTTTTGAAGGATTTAAAGGTTGGTACGAGCGCGTTATCGGAATTTTCTTTGATGAAGTCCATACATTAAAGCAAGTCAACGTTAAGCCTTCAGGAGACGAGGCGAGTGTTCAAGTCATCGTCAAATGGGAAGCTAGCGTGTGGAATCCACCAGCAGCCACAAGTCAACGGATTGTTTTAGATGCTTATCAAACTTGGATAGTCAAGCGATCGCCTTACACTGGTAAGCCAGTGATTGCAACCTACATTGTTGATTCACTTAGTTACTATGAAGGGTCTGCTCAACTCTAAGATTGCAGACATCCATAAGAAAATGAAGTTTTGGAGCGCATATAACCACCGTAAAAATAATTATCTGTAGTGATTAGCGCTCCATACTCACAAGTTCCATCACAATTGCAGGAGATAGAAAAATGACAGTTTCAACAATTTCACCCGGACGACAATTCTTTGACAAACATATAGAAACTATTTCTGCTGGAAAAATCGATGAAATGGTGGATAGGGATTATGCAGAAGATGCTGTGTTAATCACCTTCTTTAATGGTTTTGAGAACACACCTGCACCAATCACAATTAATGGGCGTGAAAATATCAAAACATTCTTTCACGACTACCTAAAAGCAATTGAATATATAGATATCAAATCCCTAGATTTCACAGAAGCAGAAAATGCTATTTTTTTCCAAGCAAAATTCAACTGCAAACTTGGTCAAGTATCAGTTGGCGATGCCTGGACTATCCGTAATGGACAAATTGCTTATCACTTTGGTTTTTGGGTTTAATAGAATAGAACTAATTTTAGGCGATGCTTATGGCGGCTTGTTTGTAGTTATAAACTAGCCCTAACTATAAACAATTTAATATTAGTTCTGCTCACCTTCATTTCTATCCTCTTTATAACTTCCTTCCCTTCAGTCTTAATCCCCTACATATAGGACTACCATGAGTACACCAATAGAACAATTGATTGTTTCTCCCATCAGCAAGCTCTATAAAGAACATATCGGTTTCATCAAAGCTAAAAATCTTGATGGTTTACTCAACCAATATGCTGATGATGCTCTGCTTATTAGCACATTAACCGAAGACCGCCAACCAATTTACGTACAAGGCCGTCAAGCACTCAAAGAATTTTTTGAAGGTCGTATTTTTGGTTTAGAAGATTTTGAAATCAGGCTTAATCAGTGGGCTGAAACTGAAAACACGCTGATGATGGTGGAGGAGTTAACCACCACAAGTAAGACTGGTGAAGTCGGTAGTGTGGAGTTCTACGATAACTGGTTTTTGCAAAATGGAAAAATCGCTATCCACTTTGCTGGCGTAATTCAGTATCCAGATAAAACTTATGTAAATGCAGAAACAGTTAAAACAGAAGTACCCGCATCTCCATTGGGGAAACTCTATAAAGAGCATATCGGCTTTATTAAAGCCAAGAATGTTGATGGTTTACTCAACCAATATGCAGAAGATGTCCTGCTTATTAGCACTTTAACTGAAAACCGCAAACCAATTTACGTGCGTGGTCGTCAAGCACTCAAAGAGTTCTTTGAAAGTCGCATTTTCAGTCTAGAAGATTTTGAGGTCAAGCTTCACCAGTGGGCTGAAACTGATAACACGCTGATGATAGTCGAAAACTTGAAGACCAGAAGCGTCAATGGTGACGTTGGCGAGGTGAGTTTCTATGATAACTGGGTGCTGCGCGATCGCAAAATCGCTGTTCACTTTGCTGGTGTAATTCAGTACCCCGATGGGTCATACGCATAACTAAGTTCACTTTTTTGTGTCAGTAAGGACTGAAGTAATGGTTTTGTTAAAAGTTTCACAAATGGCAATCAGCTGCAAAGATCCGATTGCAACTGAAAAATTCTACACGAAATATTTCGGCTTTAAACGAGCAAGGGTTGCACCAATTGGCAATAATGAGCAAATTGTCTTTCTGAAATTGGGTGATATGTACCTTGAACTCTTCCAAGCCAAGGGAGAAACCCCTGTTCCTTTAGCCAGCCAAGATGGGCCTACCTATCCGGCTTGGCGTCATTTTGGTTTCCAGGTTGATGATGTTGATGCTAAACTCGCTGAAATCGGCAAAGATGCAAAAGTGACTCTTGGCCCACTCAACTTTGATGGCTTTATTCCTGGGTGGCGCACGGTTTGGGTATCCGATCCAGATGGTAATATTGTTGAAATTAGCCAAGGATATGTCGATCAGGATAATCCACCACCATTGCAACTCAATTGAGATAATTTCAACTTAACTATATACAGCATTCCTCCATAGGAGATGAACTAGTTGAGAATAAAAATTTTATCAAGTAGCTAATCTTTGTTCAAAACCTTAACGGAATTGCTGTATAAAGCTTAATTGTTGATTGCCAGAAAAAAACTCATGAATACTTTTGCAAATTGGAAAACTCTAAATTGGTCTGAATATGGTGCAGAGTTGTTAGGAACTGCTTTCAATCTCTTGGTTGGATTTAGCATAATCACCTTCAATTTTGGCAAAGGTTTGCCTATGGAGCATCTTATCCCGGCAGTGAGTCCTCGTTTATTAATTAATGGTGTTATTTTTGCTGGAAGTGGTGCATTATTTAGCATTTCCCCTTTAGGTAAACTGAGTGGTTCGCACCTAAACCCCTGTTTATCATTGGCATTCTGGATGCAAGGCAAAATGCATAAACAGGACTTAATTGGATATATTTTTGGTCAATTTTTGGGCGCAATTCTTGGCACATTTTTAGCATTAAATTTGTGGGGAAATTACCTGATTAGCGTCAATTATTGTATTACTTCACCTGGAATAGGGTATCCTTTGTGGTATGTATTTCTAGCTGAAGTTTTGATGACATTTATGTTAGTGTTGTCTATCTTTATTTTCTTGAGTCATCATCAGCTATTACGTTGGACACCTTTAATGGTGTGGCTTCTAGTGGCAACTATGGTTTGGTTGGGAGCGCCCATTTCTGGCACTAGTTTGAATACAGCACGCAGTATTGGGCCTGCTTTCTTAGCATGGTCTTGGCAAAATCAATGGCTTTATTGTATTGCATCTCCACTAGGGGCATTAACTGCTGTGGGAGTTTTTCAACTGATATCTATGGGTGAACGCGAAGTTTTGACTGGTAAACTTTTTCATGTTCCCAATTATCGTTGTATTTTTAAGAATGTTAAGGTGCCACATCTGCAAAAACATCAGTAGATTTAAAGAAGAATCCAGAATTCTGACTGCTGAATCCTGTTTTATAAGACCTGAAAACATCAAAATACTCTAAAAGGAGAAAGCTAATGAAGAAACTAGAAGGTAAGGTAGCTTTAGTAACTGGTAGTAGTGGAGGAATTGGCCAAGCTATTGCCGTACATCTGGCTGAACAAGGTGCAGATGTTGTGATTGATTATCGCTCTCATCCTGAAGGCGCTCAAGAAACTCTGTCGAAAGTAGAAGCTGCTGGTAGCAAAGGCTTAACTGTTAAAGCTGACTTGAGTGTAATTAGCGACATCCGTCAACTTCTAAACCAGGGTATTCAATACTTTGGCAAGTTAGACATTCTGGTGAATAATGCTGGTATCGACGGTCGAAATGCTGACTTCTGGAATATTACCGAAGCCGACTATGATGCAGTGATTAATCTCAACCTCAAAGGGACATTTTTCGCCACTCAAGCGATAGTGCAGCACTTCATCGAAACCAAGCGAACCGGCAAAATCATCAATATTAGCTCTACCCATGAGGAAATAGCATTTCCCCACTTCACTGCTTACTGTGCCAGCAAGGGCGGTGTAAAGATGATGATGCGTAACCTAGCAGTTGAGCTTGGGCCTTTGGGAATTACAATTAACAACGTGGCTCCTGGAGCAATTGAGACACCAATCAATAGTAAGCTGTTAAATGACCCTGAAAAATTAGCAGCCTTATTAAAAAATATTCCCTTGGGTCGCTTAGGCAAACCACAGGATATCGCACCTATAGTTGCTTTCTTAGCCTCAGCCGATGCTGACTACATCACAGGCGCAACCTTCTATGTAGATGGTGGATTGAGCCGGAACTATCATGAGCAATAGGTAAACTAGAACCTACCACAGAGAATTCTGAATTTTAAGTTTTGCATTCATCCAAAATCAGCATAAATAGTATTGTTTGAGCCACTTAAAACAACCTTGTGCTAAAGATTTTTAATCCAAAATCCTAAATTGCTATGACCCAAGAAGAAGCAAGATTAGCAGCAGACCGCGATCGCACAGCCTACTGGAAACGATGGGGTTCCTACCTGAGCGAACGCCAGTGGGGAACGGTGCGGGAAGACTATAGCCCTGATGGTACCGCCTGGGATTTCTTTCCCCACGACCATGCCCGCTCCCGCGCCTATCGCTGGGGAGAAGATGGAATTGGGGGAATTTCTGATAATCATCAGCGACTATGTTTTGCGATCGCTCTCTGGAATGGTGAAGATGCAATTCTCAAAGAGAGGCTTTTCGGCCTCACCGGGAATGAGGGGAATCACGGAGAAGATGTTAAAGAATACTACTTCTACCTAGATAACACCCCGACTCATTCCTACATGAAATATCTTTATAAATATCCCCAAGCTGCTTTTCCATACAGTCAGCTGGTAGAAGAAAATCACCGCAGAGATCGCCAAAGACCAGAGTTTGAATTAATCGACACAGGTATATTTGATCAAGACCGCTATTTTGATGTATTCGTTGAGTATGCTAAGGCTTCACCCGACGACATTTTAATTGAAATTAGTGTGATTAACCGAGGCCCAGAAGCAAAAACGCTACATTTGTTACCAACGCTTTGGTTCCGCAACACCTGGTCTTGGACTTCTAATCAAGAAGAAAAGCCGTGGTTAAAAATTAGCCAATCTAACTCTGACCTCAGCACCATCGAAGCTTATCACCCTTCTTTAGCAACTCGATGGCTGTATTGTAATGAAACTCCAGAACTACTTTTTACAGAAAATGAGACTAATAATCAAAGATTGTTTGGGGTTAGCAATGCTTCGCCATACGTTAAAGATGGCATAAATAATTATGTAGTGAATGGGCAAAAAACGGCTGTCAATCCGAATCGAATTGGTACTAAGTTTGCGGCTCATTACGAATTACACGTCGGTGCAGGTGAAACCAAGACAGTACGATTGCGGTTAAGTGACGTGCAAAATTTAACTGCACCATTCGGGACTGAATTTGATACAATTTGGCAACAGCGCCAGCACGAGGCGGATGAATTTTATCAACGAATATGTCCGTTGCCGATGTTAGAGGACAGGCGTAATGTCCAACGGCAAGCATTTGCTGGCATGTTGTGGAGCAAACAATTTTACTACTATGTAGCCGACCAATGGCTAAAAGGCGATCCGGCTGGCCCCCGCCCGCCAGCATCACGGCTCAATGGCAGAAACCATGAATGGTTTCATTTATTTAACGACGATGTAATCTCCATGCCCGATAAATGGGAATACCCTTGGTTTGCGGCTTGGGATTTAGCTTTTCATGTAATTCCGCTCGCCATGATTGACCCAGACTTTGCCAAGCTGCAACTGAGTCGCTTGACGCGAGAGTGGTATATGCATCCTAACGGCCAACTACCAGCTTATGAATGGGCTTTTGGTGATGTGAATCCGCCGGTTCATGCTTGGGCAGCATGGCAAGTTTATCAGATTGAGCAAAAAATATATGGTCGTGCGGATAAAAAATTTCTGGAGAGTGTCTTCCAGAAATTACTGCTGAACTTTACTTGGTGGGTTAACCGGAAAGATTTTGAGGGCAAAAATATCTTTCAGGGTGGCTTTTTAGGTATGGATAATATTGGTGTTTTCGATCGCAGCGTTCAACTACCAACTGGTGGATATCTGCAACAAGCAGATGGTACAAGTTGGATGGCAATGTATTCTCTAAATATGTTGACCATCGCCCTAGAGTTAGCCAAAGAAAATTCTACCTACGAAGACATCGCCAGCAAGTTTTTTGAGCATTTTTTATACATTGCTGATGCCATGAACGGCGTTGGTGAAGCTGAAATCGCGCTATGGGATGAAACTGATGGCTTTTACTACGATGCTCTACATTTACCTGATAGTCATCAATTCCCGATGAAAGTGCGATCGCTAGTAGGGCTAATTCCATTATGTGCCGTGAGCATTTTAGAACCAGAGACTTTAGAGAAGCTCCCAGGTTTTAGAGAGCGGACGCAATGGTTTCTGAAAAATCGCCCAGATCTGACCCGAAATATTGCTTGTATGCAGAAACAAGGAATTGGTGAGCGCCGACTGCTAGCGATCGCTTATCCCGATAAACTCCGTCGCATCTTAGAAAAAATGTTAGATGCAACAGAATTTTTTGGCCCTTATGGTATTCGCTCTGTTTCTAAAGTTCATGCGTCCCATCCTTACACTTTGACCGTAGATGGTCGGGAGTATCGAGTAGATTACGAACCTGCTGAATCTACCACAGGAATGTTTGGCGGTAATTCCAACTGGCGCGGGCCAATTTGGTTTCCCATTAATTATCTACTGCTAGAATCGCTACAAAAATTTTATCGGTACTTCGGCGACGATTTCAAAGTTGAGTGTCCTACCGGTTCAGGTCAAATGATGACGCTCAAAGAAGTATCAATTGAATTAGCTCAAAGGCTGATCCAAATTTTTCTGACAGATGCTTCTGGTAGACGACCTTTTTATGGTGGAACAGAAAAATTCCAAACAGACCCGAATTGGCGCGACCTGATTCTGTTTAATGAATACTTTCATGGAGATAATGGCGCTGGTATTGGTGCTAGCCATCAAACTGGTTGGACAGGTTTAATCGCCAAATTAATTCAGCAATGTGCAGAACAGGTCTTATCAGATTAATTTGATAGTATCTTGATTCTAACTTCTCGTTTTCCTTCTACATTGTATATAAAGCCTGGATGCGTTAGCCTGAGCGAACGCATCCTAAAATTTAAATATTGTAAATAGTTAAAAATATTATTAATTACTTATTTATTATCAAAAGAATACAAACCTCATCCCAAAGTTAAACCATTGTAACTATATTAATCATCCATTAAAATTAATTTATATAAACTAATTAATAGGCAATTAAATTACCAAAATGAGTAGATTTAAATTTTTCACTTTAGTTGCAAAGTTTGGACTCAGTAATTCCTGAATAGATGTATAAGTAGGTTTTCCAATCAGTAAGCCTTCTTCAGGGCAATATTGTAGTCAATAATTAAAGGGTAATTTAACACAACTTTGGCTATTAATAAATTGCTAAAAATACCATTAATAATTTTTTGATGGCTAAAAGCGTGCTAAATGACCCACCAGTTAAATGCTATAAGGACAGAGAGAAAGAATGACTTTAACTACAGATAAATATCAGGTTGAACTAGAAATACCTGATTACCAATTAGAATCGGGATGTTCACACCCTTTCGGTGCGGTACCAGACAAAGATGGAGTAAACTTTTCCATCTTTTCAGAACATGCTACCTCTGTTGAACTCTTGTTGTTCGATCGCGATGATGCTCCGCAGCCAAGACAAATTATTCAGTTAAACCCAAAGTTCAATAAAACCTTCCACTTTTGGCATGTTTATGTGAGAGGGTTAAAACCGGGCGCTCACTATGCTTATCGAGTTAATGGTAATCCTGATTTACACGGAGCAGGACACCGCTTTAATAAAAATAAGGTACTGCTTGACCCTTATGCTAGAGGAAACACCAACACTCTTTGGCAGCGCAACGATGCTTTAGGGTCAAAAGACAACCTAACTACATCTATGCGTAGTGTAGTTATTGATATATCTAATTATGACTGGGAAGGCGATCGCCCGCTCAACCGATCAATGAGTGACACCATCATTTATGAGGTACACGTTGGCGGATTTACCAAATCGCCCTCTTCCGCCTGCAAATACCCCGGCACTTTTTCTGGAATTATCGAAAAAATTCCTTACTTGAAAGAGTTAGGAATCACAGCTGTTGAACTACTGCCAATATTTGACTTTGACGAAAAGAACCTTCTCCGAGAAGTCAACGGCAAGCAACTAAAAGACTACTGGGGATACAACCCACACAGTTACTTTGCTCCAGAAGCGTCATATTGTGCTTTTCCTGATGTTGGAAATCATATCAGAGAGTTTCGAGATTTGGTCAAGGCTTTACACAAAGAAGGGATTGAAGTCATTCTAGATGTAGTCTTTAACCACACCGACGAAGGCAACCATGAAGGCCCAACCATCAGCTTTAAAGGTCTTTTTAATGATATCTTTTATCACCTAGTGCCTTGGGATAAGCAGTACTACATGGACTACTCCGGGTGTGGCAATACCGTCAATTGCAACCATCCCATAGTAGAAAAGTTAATTGTAGATTGCCTGGAATTTTGGGTCAAAGAGATGCATGTCGATGGTTTCCGCTTTGATGAAGCCTCCATCTTATCTCGCAGCCAAGACGGGGTACCAATGAGCCATCCGCCGGTGATTTGGCACATTGAAACATCCGAAACACTAGCTGACACCAAAATCATTGCTGAGGCTTGGGATGCCGGTGGGCTTTATCAAATTGGCGATTTCCCTGGATATCGTTGGGCAGAATGGAACGGACGTTTTCGAGATGACATCCGGCGCTTTGTCAAAGGAGATGCAGGAATGGTTGGGGCAGTTGCTTGGCGCATTGCTGGAAGTTCTGACCTTTATCAATCGAGCAGACATTTACCGATTAACAGCATCAACTTCATTAGCTGTCATGATGGATTTACCCTCAATGATTTAGTTTCGTACAACCACAAACACAATGAAGCGAATGGTGAAAACAATCGGGATGGCATCAATGACAATTTAAGTTGGAATTGTGGGGTTGAAGGAGAAACTGACAATCCACTAATTGATGAATTACGTCGGCGACAGATTAAGAATTTTGCAGCCATTCTTATGCTCTCACAAGGGGTACCAATGGTTGTGGCTGGTGATGAAGTCAGACGGACTCAAAAGGGTAACAACAACGCTTACTGCCAAGATAACGAAATTAGTTGGTTAGATTGGAATCTTGCAGAAAAGAATGCTGATATTTTCAGGTTCTTCAAACTGATGATTAATTTCCGCAAGTGCTACTGCCATTCTGCCTTACGCCGGAGTAATTTTTTCACTGGTGAAGTTAACGAGCGCGGTTTAGCAGACATTGCTTGGCATGGCTGTAAGTTATTCAAACCGGGTTGGCACGACTCTCATGCCAGAGTTCTCGCATTTACTCTCGGAGGCTTTGAAGGAGAAGCGGATATTCATGTCATGCTCAACATGTACTGGGAAGACCTGGACTTTGAAATTCCTTCTATTAAAGGTAGAAAATGGTGCAGAGTCTTAGATACTGCTCTTCCTTCTCCGATTGATATTGCGGAACCAGGCGAAGAAACTGTAGTTTCAGGTAATGTCTATCCTGTGAAAGAGCGTAGCGTTGTTGTTTTAGTTTCTAAATGGTTTCCAGTTAATGAATTTCCAATCAGGAGTGAATTCAATGAGTAATATAGACTTTTCATTTTCAGATTTGATTGCTGGGTATGTTACCGCTTTTGATTCAAGTAAAGGAGATTCTGGTACTTTTGATCTCAAAACTTCAGATGGCAGGAAATTTGAAGTAGCATTGACCTCAATGACCTATGCTGAACTAGTACGCAATTTAGATGAGCCTTTCTTTGATTGCACTAGCCAAATAAATTCACTGCTCGTGCCAAATTGCTATCTTTTCGCATATGGCATTTTTTATCCTGAAGCAGGCGAGCAAAAGTTTGAAGCTAAACACATAGTTTTTCTGGGTAGAAGAGAAAATGAGTATCTTTTTGAAAGACCAGATTGGTGGGTCAAGCAGATACGAAGTCTTGGCGATTTTTACCTCAAAGCCCAGTTTGAAGATGGCGAAATTGATTATCGGAAATATCGCACCGGTATCGGTTTAGTTGGTTCCAAAGAAGATAGCACTCGTCAAGAAACTGACACGATTTCTCGTCTAGTTTATGGTTTTGCCACAGCCTACATGATGACTGGAGACGATCGCTATCTTGAAGCTGCGGAAAAAGGCACCGAATACCTCCGCCAACACATGCGTTTTCTCGATGAAGGCGAAGGAATTTGCTATTGGTATCATGCTGTTGATGTCAAACCAGGTGGCAGCGAGCAGAAAATATTCTCCTCAGAATTTGGGGATGATTATGACGCTATTCCAGCTTACGAGCAAATTTATGCGCTGGCTGGTCCCACCCAAACCTATCGGATAACAGGCGATCCCCGGATCATCAAAGATATCGAGTTGACGATTAATCTGTTTGACAAGTATTTCTTGGACAAAACAGAGAAAGGAGGATTTTTCTCTCACATCGATCCGATTACTCTCAGCCCCCACTCTCAGACTCTAGGCCACAATCGCGCCAAGAAGAACTGGAACTCCGTAGGCGATCATGCCCCAGCTTATTTGATCAATCTTTGGCTAGCGACTGGCAAAGAAGAATACGCAAATTTCCTGGAGTACACCTTCGACACCATTGAAAAGCGGTTCCCAGATTATGACCATAGCCCATTTGTTCAAGAACGTTTTTATGAGGACTGGACTCACGATACAACTTGGGGATGGCAGCAGAATCGAGCAGTTGTAGGTCATAACCTGAAAATTGCTTGGAACTTAATGCGGATGAACCACCTGAAACCAAAAGAAAACTATGTGACTCTGGCAGAAAAGATTGCAGAAATCATGCCAGCAGTCGGTAGCGACCAACAGCGCGGGGGATGGTACGATGTAGTCGAACGCACCTTAAAACCAGGGCAAGAGGTACACCGCTTTGTCTGGCATAACCGGAAAGCTTGGTGGCAACAAGAACAAGCTATCTTAGCTTACCTGATCTTGAATGGCTCACTTGATAAACCTGAGTATCAACGCCAAGCCCGTGAAGCGGCAGCTTTCTATAATGCTTGGTTCCTCGATTACGTGGCTGGGGGTATCTACTTTAATGTTCTGTCAAATGGGATTCCCTACTTGTTAGGAACAGAACGAGGCAAAGGGAGCCACTCAATGAGCGGTTATCACTCGTTTGAATTGGCCTACTTAGCTTGCGTTTATACGAATCTGCTGATTACTAAACAGCCAATGGATTTGTACTTTAAACCAAAGCCAGGTGGCTTTAAGGACAACATTCTGCGAGTTGCACCAGATATCTTACCACCAGGTAGTGTGCGGATTGGAGATGTATGGATCAATGGGCAAAGGTATGTCGATTTTGATGCTGCAAACCTAACAGTCAGACTACCAGTTACTCAAGACGATCTAAAAGTCAGAGTCAGGCTTCTTCCGACTCAAGTATCTTTCGACGCAACCCTGTTAGAAGTCAGTAATGGTATTGCCAAAATCTCCTTAACTGGGTTATTGGATGCTAATGGTGTGGTACATTTTCAGGAAGCGATCGCTAAAGCTACAGCACAACCAATCAATCGTTTGGTCTTACTACTAGAAGACTTAGAATGTATTACTACTGCTGGTCTACGGTCTCTGATTTTCGCTAAACAAAAACTGGGTTCTGATGTTGAACTCTACATGGTCGGCGCACCGGAGAACGTGAAACAATTCCTGATGATGAGTGCATTTTGCGACAGTGTAACCGTTTTGGATGAGTACGAAACTGTTCAGATGGCAAGTGTATAAGTTGCGTTAAAACACATTTTAATAGTCCTAATTAGATAAAAGATACCTAGTTCAAAAAAAGAAACTGTGGTTTCTCCAAAGCTATTAGGACTATGCTTAATACACTTCAGTTAATAGTCATATAGCTTTACCAAAATAAAAGCCTAAAAAAAATTTGGCAAAACTGGCAAAATATCCCATATATGAGCATTACTAATCATAAAATCCTTTTGTTAAGTTATGTAACCGTTTAAATAATTCATGTTGCTAGCCATGAAAAGAAACTAGAGATTCACAAGTTACTTCACTTAAAAGTGAGTCTTTGTTGACAATAAACGAGACTGAAATGATGGACTCTAATTACTTATTAAATGGCACTGACTCTCATAAAGTTAACATCGCTATTAATACGGGGATACTAACAAATTTTGAACATTTCTTGCTTCAGTCCCAACCATTGCTAAACCATGTTTTTCGATTTATTGAGACAAATTATCATAATTCAATTAGTCTTAGAGAGGTGGCTGAGGCGGTCAATCGGTCTCCTGCCTACCTCACCGACCTTGTTCGGCGAGAGACTGGAAAAACGGTGCTCTGTTGGATTGTTGAGCGTCGTATGCTAGAAGCACGCCGTCTACTTCTAGAAACAGACCAGTCAGTCGAGCAGATTGCCGAAGCAGTAGGATATTTAGATAGACGCCATTTCGGTCGCCAGTTTCTCCGGCTCCACAATACAACCCCGCAAACATGGCGAAGGTCGCATCGGAGTAAGAACATCCCATGTTGGCAAAGAGTCTCACAAAAAGCAAGCTTAAGCGAATTAATCAATCAGGAATCCACAACTGTGACTTTTGCAGAAGCTCAACGTTTGCAAGTCTGTATCCAAGAGATTGCTGCAATTTTTAATAAGAGTACTATTCCCGATCAAGTACTTATATTAAAAAGCGAAAATGGTTCTCTTGCAAAAATAGACAATGGTTCGATACAAATAACCTTAGTATCAACTTGCGAGTAGTGTTTTATATACTAGACTTCTTCCACAAATGCTTAAATTGTCATCTTGAGCGGAGCGAAACATCTCGTGAAATTCCTCTCTCCCCTGCGTTCCGCTCAAAATGACATTCCTGATTTTTTGACTTTTGCAAGAGACTCCATGAGTGGAACTCACAAGGAACAATGAAAATACTTCTTCCTGTTCCCCGTTCCCTGTTCCCTGTTTTATGTTTCCTATTTTCAAGGCAGGTCTACTGATAAAAACTCAATATGACTAGCTAAATAATTACAAAACATTATTCCTAGAAAGGAGCTATTTTGGTTAATCCTGTACTACTTACTGTTGACGATGACCCCGGAGTTCTACGAGTAATAGAGCGAGATCTCCGACATGAGTATGGCGATCGCTTTCGGGTACTAAGAGCCAACTCAGGTGCAAATGCTTTGAGAGTATTGCAACAAGTAAAATTACGTAATGAGACAGTTGCACTCTGTGTGGTAGACCAACGGATGCCACAAATGTCAGGTGTGCAGTTCCTTGAACAGGCTATGCAAATTTTTCCGTCTGCAAAACGAGTTTTACTAACAGCTTATGCGGACACCGATGCTGCGATCTCTGCGATCAATACAGCAAAGATTGATTACTATCTTCTTAAACCCTGGGAGCCGCCACAAGACCTTTTATATCCAGTTCTTAGCGATTTATTAGACGATTGGATTTCGTCATACCGCCCACCCTTTGAAGGTATCCGCGTTATTGGCTCTCGTTGGTCGCCTAAGAGTCATCATATAAAAGACTTCTTGGCCCGCAACTATATGCCCTATCAGTGGTTGGACATTGAGATAGAGGAAGAAGCGCGCCAGTGGGTTAGTTATGCTCAATGTAATACCGCACATTTGCCATTAGTAGTTTGCCCTGATGGTTCGTATCTGACACAGCCAACGAACGCCGAAATTGCTGAAAAAATTGGGTTGAAGATGCAGGCCCAAATGCCCTTTTACGACTTGGCGATCGTGGGGGCTGGCCCAGCTGGTTTAGCAGCAGCAGTCTATGGAGCGTCTGAAGGCCTACGCACAGTATTGATTGAAAAAGAGGCTCCAGGGGGGCAAGCAGGGACGAGTTCCCGGATCGAGAACTATTTAGGCTTTCCCCAAGGAATTGCCGGATCGGAATTAGCTCGCCGCGCTGTTACTCAAGCGAAACGATTCGGGGTAGAGATTCTCTCGCCTCAAGAAGTAATTGACATTCGCTTGCAAGATTCTTATCGGATCATCAAGCTGAAAGATGGCACAGAATTAAGCTGTTATGCATTGCTGATTGCAACTGGTGTCTCATATCGCAAGCTTAATGTGCCTGGGATTGGAAATCTAACTGGGGCTGGTGTGTACTACGGTGCAGCAATGACCGAAGCACTCTCTTGCCAAAATGAAAATGTTTATGTAGTTGGCGGAGCTAATTCCGCCGGACAGGCTGCGGTGTACATCTCTAAGTACGCTCGCCATGTAACTATGCTGGTACGGGGCAGTACACTGGCTACAAGTATGTCAAAGTACTTGATAGACCAAATTTCAGCAACAGACAATATCACAGTACAGTTTCACTCGCACATCGTTGAGGCTCATGGCCAGACTAACCTAGAAGCAATTACGATCGCTAACACTAATACCCAGGAAAAGGAAACTATTCCCACAAAGTTGCTGTTTATTTTAATCGGTGCAAAGCCACACACCGATTGGCTGGCTGGGATTGTCGACAGAGACGAACAAGGGTTTATCTTAACCGGGCCCAGCCTGATACCGAATAAACGATGTTCAAAGCAATGGCAACTCGATCGCGAACCCTTCCTGCTTGAATCCAGTGTACCAGGCATCTTTGTCGCTGGAGATGTGCGTAATGGATCTGTGAAGCGAGTTGCTTCTGGCGTTGGAGAGGGTGCGATCGCTATTCAGTTCATCCATCAATATCTAAGTAAGGTGTAATTATGTTAGATGCTTTGCGTCAAGTGTCACTTTTTGCACAATTGACAAATGAGCAATTCCAATGGTTATCTGAACACGGCTGCGAACTATGTCTGGTTTCGGGAGAATACATAGCCATTGAGGGAGAACCACTAGACTATTTCTATGTGCTGATAGAAGGCGAAATTGAGTTTACCAAAAAGGTCGGCAATGCAGAAAAACACGTAATGAGTTTTGGTGCTGGAACATATACAGGTCATGAGTTGATTCTATTAGATGCTCCTCACCATCTCGTCAACGTGCGTGCCGTGAAACCGAGCTATATGTTGAAATGGGACACAGATACTTTCTGGGAAATGCTGACAACCTGTCCGTCGATTACGCGTGACCTTTTAATCATCACGGCGCAACGGGTGCAAATGTTGGAATCTATGTCACAACACCACCAAAAGCTAATTGCACTCGGCACTTTAGCAGCTGGTCTAGCCCACGAGTTGAACAACCCAGCAACAGCCGTCGTCCGAGGTGGGAAGCACTTGCACAAAATCTTTCAACAATTGCCATACCTTGGACTCAAACTCAATCACCAGCAAATGACAAAAGAACAACTGTTGTTTCTTGACAACTTGCTGCACTCAGTAATTGTACATGCCGAAACCCCCTGTGACTTAGAAGATTTACTAGCGCAGAGCGATCGCGAGCAAGAGGTGACAGCCTGGCTGGATTTACACAACGTACCTGATGGCTGGAAAATTGTTTCTTCCTTAGTCCGAGGAGGACTGGATACTCAATGCCTGGATACCATTGTGGAGCATTTACCCCCAGAATCACTCACTGAAGTTCTAGCTTGGCTCGACGCCACACTCACAGGAATTGAGCTGTTGGACGAAATTGACCAAAGTTCGGGGCGCATTTCCGAACTGGTTAAAGCTATTAAAGAGTACTCCTATATGGATCAGGCTCCGATGCAGGAGGTGGATATACACCAGGGAGTTGAAAGTACGCTGACTATTCTCGGTCATAAGCTCAAGGGCGGCATTAGTTTAACACGCGATTATGACCAAAGCCTACCGTTAATCTCGGTGTATGGTAGCGAACTCAACCAGGTATGGACGAACCTGATTGACAATGCGATCGATGCAATGAGTGGACAAGGACAAATCAGGATTCGCACAGCACAAGAAAATAAGTGTGTGCTAGTAGAAATTGCCAACAACGGTCCAGCCATTCCGCCAGAGATCCAAGAGCGGATATTCGAGCCGTTCTTTACCACTAAGGGGGTGGGTCAGGGAACAGGTTTAGGTCTAGTCATTAGTTACCGAATTGTTGAAAAGCATAAAGGCGAGATCCGCTTGTTCTCCGAACCAGGAAACACGCGTTTTCAGGTTATTCTGCCCATATCTTTGGCCGAAACAATATCTGAATGCCATCAATGCCAATTTATACCATCTGATAATACAACGATGCAATTTATACACAGTTGATTAAGGAGTGTGTGGCAATACTAGTCTGCCAACCCAAAAATGCTGGGTGAGGATTGGGTAAAGGTTAAAGGGGAAAGGATAAAACACCTTTACCCATTTCCCTTTCCCCTTTCCCCCGCCAAGTTTCCTTAGCGAACTAATACTTGTCGGGTTTTGGGGAAAAGGGCAAGGGTAAAGGAGGAAAGAAAAACCTTTAACCTTTACCCCGAACCCAATTCCTATACTTGAAAATACACAAAGCGAGCAGTATTGGAGTGTGTGGGATGAATAAATGGTTGAAATCTCCTGAATTACGTATTAGTGAAGGTAAAGAAGAAGAACGGCACGCGACGTGGTTGGAACTCTTTTTTGATCTATTTTTCGTGGTTGCGATTTCGGAGCTTGCTCACAATCTCAATCGGGATGTCTCACTATCGGGCTTCCTTGGCTTTTTGCTGCTCTTTGTGCCGATTTGGTGGTCTTGGATTGGCGCTACGTTCTACGCCAATCTATTTGATACTGATGATTTGGGACACCGACTCCTGACCGCCTTACAAATGCTTGCAGTGGCGGCACTAGCAGTGAACGTACACGATGGGTTGGGTAAAAGTTCAGTTGGTTTCGCCCTTTCCTACGCTGTTGTTCGGGTGTTGCTCGTCCTCGAGTTCTTACGTGCTGGAAAGCATATAGTTACAGCACGACCACTAACGACCCGAATCGCGAGCGGTTCTGGACTAGGGGCATTGGTTTGGCTGGCGTCGGCATTTGTACCGATGCCACTGCGATTTGGGTTTTGGATCTTAGCGCTGACAGTAGAATTTGGAATAGTATTGACAGCAGGAAAGCCTGTGCATGTGGAACTGGCTCCCCACGCTTCACACTTGCCTGAGCGTTTTGGCTTATTTACCTTAATTGTGTTAGGCGAGACAGTCTTAGCAGTAGTTAATGGTGTCGCACAGCAGCAGTGGAATTTCTCATCAGCATATACTGCCATGTTTGGCTTGAGTATCGCTTTTAGTTTGTGGTGGCTGTATTTTGACAACCTTGGTGGTTCAGCAATCCAGGCTGCTCGTGCCTGCCAACACATAAGAGCTTATCAGACTTGGGTCTATATGCACTTACCCTTGGTGATTGGTATTGCCGCTACCGGAGTTGGGGTGGAGCACGCCCTGGCAAGTGATACAGGCCTGGTGCTGGCGTCTGCTGATCGCTGGCTTATTTGCGTTAGCTTGGCGCTGTGCTTTTTTACCCTTGGAATCATTTATCTTACTGGTGTGAGCACTGACACCAGACTACGTTGCAAAGTCCGGGCGGGGTATCGCTTTGTGGCAGCAACTGTTATTCTGATTCTCGCTGTAGCTGGCGCGGGTTTGTCAGCTATGCAGTTGATTGGGCTTATAGCTGTGGTTGGTGCTGTTCAAATTATCCTCGAGCTGCGTCAGGTTACTAGTTTTTTATAAATCAATACGGTTCAGTTAAGGCTCAAATAGTACTCACTTTGGCTAACGACCATTTTAGTACCTTAGTAGTTTTATCAAACATTTTAACCCATACGACAAATCTAATGAGCAACAGCGCCACCAATTGGCTTCACCTTTTTGAGGAATAAAATAGCAATCCCACTGAGTAATAATGCAATGCCAATAAAGTAGAAACAATCGTTAAAAGCCATTACAAATGCTTCTCTGCGAACTATATTGGATATAGATGCGATCGCTTGATTTTGTGCTGTACTTAAATCTGCTCCTTTACTAACAAAATACTGTGTCATTTGGTCAATTCGCTGCTGAGTTTCTGGATTATATAAAGATACTCCATCACCCAATCTATTCGAGTGAAATTGCTCTCTATTAGCTAATAAAGTCGCTAAAGAAGCAATTCCGATAGAGCCGCCCAGATTCCGCATCATATTAAATAAACCACTTGCTGAACCAGCTTCTTTCGGACTCAAACCAGCAGTAGCAATAGAACTAAGCGGCACCATAATTAGGGGTTGTCCCATTGCACGCACAAATTGCGACCAGCGTAATTGATCTAACCCTGTTTCATTAGTCATTCCAGAGTTCATAAATGCACTAATGGAAAACAAAGTCACACCAAAAGCTACCATGAAACGCACGTCAATGCGTTGCATCAATTTCGGGATGAGGGGAATAATAAACAGTTGCGGAATACCAGCCCAAATCAATACTTCACCAATTTGTAGGGCATTGTATTTTTGAATTTGGGCAAGATACAACGGTAAAATGTAAATTGAACCATACAATCCTACTCCCAACGACACATTGACAATACTGGCTAAACCAAAGTTTCGCCTAGACAAAAGCCGTAAATTAATAAATGGTTGCTTACGAGTTAATTCTATATAGAAAAATATTGCCAAGAAAATTCCCGCTATTACACTTAAGCGCACAATCAACGCTGAACCAAACCAATCTTTACGGCTACCTTCTTCTAAAACAACTTGTAGCGAACCTAAGCCAATAGCCATTGCAATAATTCCCCACCAGTCACCTTGTTTGAGTAAACTGATTTGGGGTTTTTCTTGCTTAATTCCGTACCAAACACCAGCCAGCATTAATGCCCCTGGAATTACATTTATATAAAAGTTGTATTCCCAACCAAAATTTTCTGTTAACCAACCTCCTAATGTCGGGCCAATTGAAGGTGCAAAAACTGCACTAAAACCAAATGCAGCCAGTCCGACTGATTGTTTTGATTGGGGTAAAGTTGTTAAGACAACTGTCATAGCAGTGGGAATTAATACTCCTCCGCTAAAACCTTGTAAGGCGCGAAAGAAAATCATGGAATTAAGATCCCATGCCCAACCACAGCAAATAGAAAAGAAGATAAATAGTGCAGTATTGACTAATAAATAACGTTGTAGAGAAAATACTCGTGACAACCATCCTGTTAGAGGAATTACCACAATTTCTGCTACAAGATATGCGGTAGAAATCCAAGAACCTTCTTCGAGAGTTGCTCCTAAACTTGCTTGAATATCTTGCAGTGAAGCATTAGTTATTTGAATATCCAATACCGCCATAAATGCACCAAGCATACTGGCTAATACACCAATCCAGGTTTTTAGCGGTACATACTCTGGTGGTAAAGCAGGATTTTGCCCTTGCTGACGAATTACACCTGTATTAGCCATAACTTTGTTCCAGTTTCAAGGTTAAGTAACAAAAAACTTGATTATTAAATCTTATACCAATATGTTCTCTGCCTCTGCGTGAGCTTGAATCAGCAATGCTAAAAATTAAAAAATAATTGCTATAAAAAGCCTCGTTAACATAAATCTAAATTTAAATGCGGTTATTTATCTTAAACTTCTTGAGTCGTAATAATCCCCTTTTGCTCATAAATTGGACGCATTATTTTCCTTAAAGCAGGCAACTGTCTGCTAAAAATGATTGACCCTAAAATACAAGCTATTCCATCAATAATCAAAGTATTGGGAGCGCCAATACGACTTGCTAATAAACCTCCTAATAAATTACCCACGGGAATCATGCCCAAAAATGACATTGTGTATAAGCTCATCAATCGCCCGCGTTTATCGTCTTCAACAATGGTTTGTAAAAATGTGTTGCTAGCCGCAATCTGGAGAATTGTTCCTAAGCCAACAAATAACATTGTAAATAAAGAGAGTGGTAAAAATCTAGATAAAGAAAAGGCAATTAAACCAGTTCCTAAAATTGCTGGAGCTAAGGCAATCAATTTCCCAATTCCTAAGATTGTTTGGCGGGTAGCTAGATAAATACCACCAGTTAAGGCTCCAACTCCAGATGCCGCCATCAAAAAACCCAAACTTTCTGCACCACCTTTGAGAACTTCTTCAGCAATAACGGGGACGAGAATAGTATTTTGCAGTCCCATCAGGCTGACTAAAGCTGATAGCAATAAGACGGATCGAATCGGTGAGAAACTAAAGGCATATACAAATCCCTCTTTGACTTTTTGCAAGGGATTACCGTCAGTTAGCGAATTTTTCCAAGGTTTAACTTTCATTGCCAATAAAGCGGCGATTACAGCAATGTAGCTCAAACCATCAATTAAAAAACAATAGCCAGTTCCAACGCCAGCAATTAATAAACCGCCGATCGCAGGGCCAATTAATCTAGCACCGTTAACCATCGTGGAGTTGATGGCGATCGCATTGGCTAAATCTTCTCTATGTTCAACCAATTCTGGCACAAAAGCTTGACGGGCTGGCGCATCTAAGGCATTAATAAATCCTTGCAACAAACTCAAGGCGATGATGTGCCATACCTCAATCACTCCAGTTAACGCCAGCGCTGCTAATGTTAACGATTGAATCATCGCCAAGATTTGCGTACCAATTAAAGTACGATACCGAGAAAAGCGATCTACAAATACTCCGCCAAAGGGAGCTAAAAAAAAGTTAGGAATTTGACTAGAAAATCCCACAACTCCTAGCATTAATGGGGATTTTGTCAAGTCATAAACTAGCCAAATTGTGGCAAGTTGCGTCATCCACGTCCCAATTAGGGAAATACCTTGCCCGGCAAAAAACAGCTGGTAGTTTCTTGACCTTAAAGCAGGTAGTAGCGGTTTTTTCATGTCAAGTTTCTTTTATACCAATCTGCTTTCATAAATATCATCTCACCTCATCTTTATATGCCTCTCTGTAGATGTAGAAACATATCACAGTTAGAAAGAGGTTTTTCATCTGTTTTGCAGGCAATTTGGTATTAATGATGTCCGAGCAATTAACCATAAAACCTGCAACCCCACCCCGCCAAAGCTGTGCTTTTAGCTCCCCTCCCCGCAGGCGGGGAGGGGCTGGGGGTGGGGTTCTTTGATTATGGGTAATTTGGGGGACATGATATTACTTGACTTCCACCGCAACTTCCGCAGACATCCCAGGAGTAATCCGCGATTCGTATCCTTGAATGCTCTTTTGATCGAAAACTACTTTTACTGGAATGCGTTGGACAACTTTAGTAAAGTTACCTGTAGCATTATCCGGTGGCAATAAGGCAAACTGAGCGCCGGAAGCTGGCGAAATACTGTCAACACGACCGATAAAGGTGTGATGAGGGAAACTATCCAACTTGATCTCTACAGGCTCTCCTGGCCGCATCTTTTCTAATTGAGTTTCTTTGAAGTTCGCAACTACCCAATAGCTGTTATCCACGATCGCCATTAATGGTGTTCCTACTGCGACTCGGTTGCCAACTTCCACGTTTTTTCTACCAACCCGTCCGGCACTGGGGGCGGTAACATTGGCATAAGATAGTTGCAATTGCGCGTCTTTCAGCGATGCTTCTGATTGCGCGATCGCCGCTTTTGCCGCTTCGTATTGACTACGCTTAACTGTGGTATCTTGTCCACCAGCAGTAGCTTGTTGCAATCCTCCCTTAGATGCTGCCAATTTAGCTTGGGCGTTGGTGACATTTTCTTGCGCTTGTGCTAATTGAGACTGGGCTTGGGCGACACCAACTTTGGCGGAGGCGAACTTGGCTTTAGCTTGTTCTACTCCCTGAATCGCGGCGTTTTTCTGTGCCGTAGCCACATCATAAGCAGCTTTGGCTGTATCTAATTGCTGGCGAGGAATCGCACCTGTTTTATACAATTCGTTGTAACGATTGTAATCTGCTTGAGCTTTTGACAAATTGGCGTTTGTTTGCGCTACCTGCGCTTGAGCCGCAGGAATCCCAGCTTGAGCTTCTTGGACTGCTGCTTGGGCCGCAGGAATCCCAGCTTGGGCTTCTTGGACTGCTGCTTGGGCTGTAGAAATTGCTGCTACTGCACCACTGACATCTCCTTGCGCTTGAGTTGTCTTACCAGTGGTGGTTTGTGAAGTTAAAGCAATATTTGCTTGAGCCGCTTGCGCTTGACCACGAGCATTTTCGAGGGCGGCTTGTGCTTGTTGTACTTTACTTTGATAGTCTCGTGGATCTAATTTCACCAACAATTGTCCCGGTTGCACCAGTTGGTTGTCATTCACCAGCACTTCACTTATTGTTCCGGGAATGCGGCTACTAACTTGGTGAATATTTCCCGCAACGGTGGCGTTGTCTGTTTCCTGGTGGGTGGAGGCATATTGCCAGTAGTGATAACCAAAAGTACCTGCGGCGATCGCACCCACGCCTAATCCTGCCAAAATTAAACCAGTCGGTCTTTTCCGTTTCGGTGGAACTTCTTTCTCGATCTCAGGCGCTTCTGCTGTTGCGGATGTCTCTGCGGTAACAGTTTCTAATGTCTCTAAATCGGGAACCACTTCTTTTTCTAAAATTGGGGTTTTGTGTCCGTTGCGTCCGTTAAATGTGTTGACACCCATGATTGCTACCTCGCTTGCTCGTTCAATAATTTGATTAATAGTCGTTTATTTAGAATGCGTAATATTCCCGGAAAAAAATCCTTATTTCCTTAGTATGCGTAATATTATCTCAAAACATATCTTTACACGACCTCCCCCGGTCGGGTGATTGTGGGATCATCTTTAAGACAGGTTAGCGATCGCTCTATTCAAGATTTGGGAAAACAGTTCTCGATCGGCAAAGGAAATACCATCCATTGCTTCATCACGCACGGCTGCGGCGATTGGCGGTAAAACAGCTTCTAATTCCTTTCCTGCATCCGTGAGCCAGATTCGCCAGATGCGGCGATCTTGAGTGTCGCGTTCTCGACGCACCAAACCGCGTTCTTCCATCCGATCTAGTACGCCTGTTAAAGTCCCTCCCACTTGTTTGAGTTTGTCCCCAATACTAGAAGTAGGTAAACCATCTTCTTGCCAAAGACAGCACAACACCAACCAGTGAAATGGTGTCAATCCAAAGGGTTCTAGCCTCTCAGTAAACTTGCGACTCAGCAGTTGTGAGACTAATTTGATTCTGTAGCCCAAATTGTATGGTGCCAGATTTTGCTGCCACGACTCTAAGGTTGGGGAGTGATTAGATGTAGAAACCATTTAGCAAAATACTTAGTGTACGTAATATTATAACTAAATTAATATTTTTTAGCAATAGTTACTTTACATCTATCTTAGGGAAGAACTTGAATCAACTGGTACTCTTTTACTGTACCAAGAATAGGGTAAGACCAAGGTAATTTCGGGGACTGGTCAGCATAGATCCAAGCATAGCTCAAAACTGGTATTTGCGAAATAGAGGCTACTTGTTCTTTTAATCCAGACAGTTCGGCTTTCATGACCTTTCGTT
The DNA here is from genome assembly GCF_002246015.1 of Nostoc sp. 'Peltigera membranacea cyanobiont' 210A. GTDB lineage: Bacteria > Cyanobacteriota > Cyanobacteriia > Cyanobacteriales > Nostocaceae > Nostoc. The sequence goes on along the minus strand of NZ_NOLJ01000002.1, from coordinate 231,494 downwards.
TTGGGTAAAAAACAGAGCGTTGCGAGAATGATTGGCTTTATAAATGACCGATCAGTACTTGAAGATTGTACAATCATAAAAATTGAAAAAAGCTTTTGATTTTCCTAATTAACATAATTTATTCAGACATAGACGCGCCTAATGCTAATTTCACAATTACAAAAAGTTTTAACAGCACCTATTACTCAAAAAAGTAGACAAAATCAATCTAGATTGACTGTTATTTTTTGGTACAGTCTCAGTCTAACTTTTGCTGTTGGTTATATTTTTATGGGGCTGCGACAAGCTTTAACCAGCAAATATATAGTGAGCGACGATGCACGGGAATATATTTCTTGGATCTATCGTTACTTTAACCCAGATTTATTTCCTGGGGATTTAATTGCTGATTATTTTCAATCGGTGACACCAATTGGGTATGGTATTGTTTATAAAATAATTGCAGCTTTAAATATAGATCCAATTTTATTTAGCAAACTTTTTCCATTAGTACTGGGACTAATTACAACTAGCTATTGCTTTGTAGTTTGTATGGAGATATTACCAGTACCAATGGCAGGGTTTATCGCCTCTTTACTTTTAAATCAAAGCCTTTGCATTCATGATGACCTATTTTCTGCTACTCCTAGAGATTTTATTTATCCCCTGGTTTTAGCTTTTATATATTATTTAATACGGTCTTCTGGATTTGGTATGTTAATTGTATTTGCGCTTCAATGTTTAATATACCCTATCATAGGTTTTATCAATTTATTAATTTTACTTTTGAGATTATTTCGCTGGCAGAATGGGCAGATAACTATTTCTCATAACCGTAAAGATTTTATTTTATTTGTAGCAGCCACTATAACTGCTGGCATCCTAATTTTACCTTATACTATTCAATCATCACAATTTGGCCCGACAATTACTGCTGCTGTTGCGAGAACTATGCCAGAGTACTGGGATAGAGGAAGATTCAGGTATTTTACTCATAATATTATTAGTTATTGGTTTGATGGTAGAGATAGCGGTTTTTTTGCTTTAATTGCACCTCCTCAACTATTATTGGGTTTATTATTACCAGTTATCCTGAAATTCCAGTCTCACTTTCCCCTAACCAAACAACTAAAGGATGAAGTCAAACTATTACTACAGGTAGTAATAGCTAGTTTAATCATGTTTTTTACTGCCCATGCCTTAGCTTTTAAACTGCACTGGCCTAGCCGCTACACCCATCATACTTTTAAGATAGTACTTGCTCTTGCAGCAGCAATTTCTATTACCTTAATTTTAGATGCTACATTTCGATGGTCGAGACAAAATGGCAGACAAATTTTAATCTTAGGGACTATTACGATCCTTGGTGCAGGACTCGTTTTGTACCCTAGTAGCTTAAAAGTTTTTCCCAAAACCCCTTATTTAGAAGGTCAAGCCCCAACATTATATAATTTTTTGCAAAAGCAACCGCAAAATATTGTCATAGCCTCTACTTCCCAAGAAGCAGATAACATACCCATCTTTGCTCAAAGAACAATTTTGGTGGGTAAAGAATATGCATTACCGATCCATACAAAATATTACGCTCAATTTCGCCAGCGGATGATTGACCTTATTAATGCCCAATATACTGATGATATTAATCAGATTAAAGACTTTATTCAAAAATACCACGTAACTTTTTGGTTATTAGAACGTTCTGCATTCCTTCCAGAATATATAACTAAAAACACTTGGCTACAACAATATCAGCCAGCGGCACAACAAGCGAACGCAAATTTACAGAAGGCTCTACCTGTTTTAGCAACATTAATTAACTCTTGTGCAGTTATTGAGACTGATAATTTAGTCCTTCTCAAAACAGAATGTATCAAAGCAGTAGCGAAGACTTAAAAACAATGTCTTAGGGAAGAACTTGAATCAACTGGTACTCATTGACAGCGCCGATAATGCGGTGAGGTCGAGATAATTCAGAGGACTGGTTAGCATAGATCCAAGCATAGCTCAAAGCTGGTACTTGGGAAATAGAGATTACTGGTTGAGGGCGAGTAGGAAGATAGAAATTAAGCAGTACTTTTGTTTTAGCGTCCATCTCCACATAGTACGTAGGATGAGATTGGAGAATTGAAGCGATCGCACTTTGTTGTAAAAAAGTTTTTAACCCAGAGTTATAGTCACTTAACAGACCGATGCTACCTATCGCCGCCAAAGCCAGCCAACAGGGAATTAACCAACCTGCAATCCAATAACGCGCTGTGAGAAACTTTTTGTCAAAGTGGTAACGAGCAATCCACACCACAGGTAAAATTAACCAACCCAAGCCCATAGCCAAGCCAATACTTGCATACTTGCGGATATCAGAACTACCCCAACTAAAAATGCCAATACTCGCTACAACAAGTAAAACACCTAATCCACCCAAGCCATAACTGAGGTTTCGGGGGAGATTATTTCTTGCAAAAAGGTTCAATATCTTTTTTTTACTTTTTTGAAGAGGGAATTGTGGGGGAATTTCTGTCTGGTAAATATTACCTAGCCAGTTTAAACCCACAGATGCAAACAAAGCGATGAACGGATAAAGGCAAAGACTATAGTGAGATAAACGAGTGCTAAAAATACTAATTTCTACAAATAAAACAAGTGGAAAGCCAACTAATATTAACTGGTAACGAGGAATGGGACGACGGAGAGTTAAAAATAAACCTAAAAGTCCGAGAAAAGCCCAAGGAAATGCTTTTAAAGGAATATTCCAGACATAGAATAGCGGCCCATTAGACTCCCGCTCTTCAGAACCTAGTTGTACAACAAACTTGAGTAACTCCTCAAAACTATTATTTCCGTAGTGCAGCCAGCTTAACCAGAGCCAAACACAGGTAGGTATTAAACCTACGAAAAAACCTAAATATAAAATTGGGTTAGTAAGATGACGATGACGGCGATGTTCCCAAATTAAATAAGGTAATAAAGCTATAATTGGCAAAAAAATCATAAAGCTTCTAACTAAGAAGCCTAAACCTAAACTTAAACCAGCTAGAAAACTCCACCAGTAGCGATATTTGGGATGCAATTCCGTTTTGATTAAAGACAAAATAGCTAAAAGCACCAAGAGAACCATCGGTACATCAGGTGTACTTAAGCGAGAGTATTGCAGCCAGAGAAATTCTACACTTAAAATTGCAGCAGCTAGCCAACCTAATTTTTTGCCTAGTATAATTTTGCCAATTTCATACACAAGCCACAAGCTAAAAATGCCAGCAATCATACTAGGAAGACGCGCACTAGTATCACTGATACCAAACAGCTTGTAGAAACTGGCAATTAACCAATAAGATCCAGGAGTTTTATGATGTGCTGTTTTCCAAGGAGCTATCCAATTACCAGAATCAAACATCAGACGGGCACGTGATGCGTAAAGCCCTTCATCATGTGCCATCAGGCTATTATGTCTAGAAGTAAATAGTAATAAGGGCAGTATCCAAACTAACAAACTAAAATAGGGTAATGATACGACTAGGCGGATTTGTCGCCAAATATGCTGCAAGAAGTGTAGTTTATATAACATTGAATTGAGAAAAATTGAATACTGCTATTTAGGTATCCTGCTGTTATTAAAATATGTTACATAGTGTTTGTGAAAAAATATCTGAAATTGCCACAAATTTCGGAAACAGTACTCCAAAACAGAGATTTATGCAGTTAAGACCGAATCAGCGCCTGAAATTAGATGACACAGACGATAAACTGTTCTACGCCTATCCTCGCTTCGTCACCCATGTCGATGAAGGATTTATTCAACAGCTAACGGATTTATACCGCGATCGCCTGAAACCCAACACCCGCATTTTTGATATGATGAGCAGTTGGGTGTCGCATCTACCAGAAGAAATGCAGTTTGACCATGTAGAGGGACACGGACTCAATGGTGAGGAATTAGCACGTAATGCCCGCTTAAATCATTACTTTGTCCAAAATCTTAACGAAAATCCGCAGCTCCCTTTACCAGATGAAGATTTTGATGCAGTTCTCAATTGCGTATCTGTGCAATATATGCAATATCCCGAAGCAGTATTTTCCGAAATTTATCGCATTCTGAAACCCGGTGGTGTGGCAATCATCAGCTTTTCTAACCGGATGTTTTTTGAAAAAGCGATTCAAGCTTGGCGGGAGGCTTCAGAAGCACAGCGAGTCGAATTAGTCAAAGCTTACTTCGCATCAGTTCCAGGATTTACAACCGCGGAAGTTATAGCTCATAAATCAACATTACCGAATTTATTACAGTGGTTGGGTGCAGCTGGAGGAGATCCGTTTTATGCTGTCATAGCTTACCGCAGTTAAGTCAAATATTCACTAGTACAAGAGGGTTTGTAGTAAGCACTTTAGTGCTTAGAAAATAATGACTAAAGTCCTTACTACGAACTTACTTACCTGCTCAAAATTAAAATGCTTTTGTATATACATAATTTGTGTAGATGAATTATTGGTTAATGAAATCAGAACCAGAAGCCTATAGCATTGCTGACCTTCAACAGGAGAACGAGACTATCTGGGATGGCGTTCGCAATTATCAAGCTCGCAACTTTTTACGCCTGATGGATGAAGGAGACTTAGCTTTTTTCTATCACTCCGGCACTAATCCTCCCGGTATTGCTGGGTTAATGCGTGTAGTGAAAAAAGATATTGCTGACCCGACCCAGTTTGAGCCAGAAAGTAAATACTATGATCCGAAATCAAGTTCTGAATCACCTCGCTGGCAAACAGTTGTAGTGGAATTTGTTGAGACTTTTTCTAACCCCATCTTGTTATCAATACTCAAAGAGAAGTTTAGCGCCGAAGAGTTAATGTTGGTGAGACAAGGAAATCGATTATCAGTGATGCCTGTCCCTGAAGCAGTAGCTTTGAAGATTCTGGCGATGAAAAACTCCTAGTTGAAATAATTCGTAATTCGTAATACTTCTCTACGATAAGCTGCGCCAACGACTACGCGGTAGTTGAGCGCAGTCGAAACTCAGTACAAGTTCGGAATTCGTAAAACATTTTGAAGCAAGGTTGATTAACTGAACATAATGTGATTTATTTTTGACCACTTACTTCACACCCATTGCACAGGATCTAATTGATAGTAACGTTGCAGTTGCTCATAAAGTGCCGGATACTTAGACAGCAATTGGTGCGGTTTTTCAAAGAATGTCTCAGTTGCTACGGCGAAAAATTCTGCGGGATTTGTTGCACCATAGCTATCCATTACCGTCTTTGCACCTTGTAGAACATCATTACAAAGTTGCTGATATGCTTCTGTCATTACCTTCGCCCAAATAGCATAGTCTGAGTTGTTTTGCAGTATTGGAACTCCTTCAGCTTTACCATCTTCTTGATCTAACTGATGGGCAAATTCATGAAGCACAACATTACGTCCATCCTTCCAGTTATTAATGTCTTGTTTCACCTGTTCCCAAGACACTACTACTTGGTCATTTGTCCACGATTCACCTAGTCTTGCTACACGCCTTTCCTCAACAACATATTTTCCGACGGAATTTGTTTCTTGAACAAAATAAGCGTTGGGATACACCAGAATTGAACGAAGTCTGGGGAAGTACTGCCCACGTTCATTTAGTAGGAGTAAACAGGCAGCAGCAGCAAGAGTTAGTTTCATTTCCTCCGTCACCTGTAATCCTCTACAACCAATAAATTGCTTTTCTGCTAAGAATACTTGAATATGTCCCTGAAGTCGTCTGATTTCATCGGGAGAAAGACAAAGATAAATGGGAAGATTATTTTCAATAATGGCATTCCACAGAGGAGGAAAAGGACGATGTTTGAGACGGTTTCTTCGTCTTTTGACGAGAATCGGATTGAGTAAAATACCAGCGATAATCAGCCCAATGAAGGAAAAGAAAACTATGATTTTAATCATTGACTTTTGAGCAGCTTACATATTTAATTCACTGGTAAGCAGAAAGTTTAGAATAATTGTTATTGTTGTGGCTCACTAACTACCGCTATTGGATCAGAATTATGCAAGATTGAACCTTAGTGGAAAGGCTTGTTTGAAGCCCTTGCTCAACTTTGACAATCAGTTTATCAAAAGCCTCTTGATTTGCTGTCAGTTGTTCTTGAAGAACTTTCTCTAACTCCGGCTTTATTTGCTCACACATATCTTCAATTTTTTTGTCGCTCAAAAAATTAGAACGAATCCAACTAGGTACATCTACATTTGTCTTAATTACTTCTTGAACACTCTTACGATTTAGCTCCATTCCTGCTGCCATCAACGAAGCCCCATATACTAGTGCAATCGGCCAAGTTAAATGCCCAGTTAGGATGAGAGTGATGATGCTAGCCACTGCGCCTCCACCAATTACGACATTGACGATAAATGCTACTGTCTCAGCCAGAATAGCATCTCCAATTTGTAATTCTGGGTTAACAAAAGTTGGGTCAATACTATCCTCAAACCTTAAGCTGCTTCTAGGTATCTGAAATTTTCGACAGATTGGATCGGTTTGTGCGGCTAAATCGGGTTGGATTTTATTGCTAAACCAAAAAGCGCATTGATGATTAATTATCTGCACAGCGCGATCGCTTTTGAGCCACTGTTCTGCCCGACCGATCAAAGCTGTTTCCAAATCGGCTAAAGTCCGTATTTTGTTTTTTTGCCAATCTTTTAAACCTGGTTTAACTGCGTTGACAATCAAGCCATCCGCCAAAGGCTTAGTTAGTGATGCGATTAACTCTGGAATATGCCTTTCAATCAAACCTTTAAGCTGGTTCGAGGTAAATAGTTTATTCACTTCTTGCTTAAAAGCAGCAGCACGCAGATCCCATCTTCCTACTCTTGCTAATCCCAGTGCAATGCACCGTTCTGGTTCTGGATCGGGGCGAAGCAGCGTTTCTGGTTCGGGAAACATTTCTTGACAAAGAACGTGCGTGAACTTCATGCGAGATGCACCGCCAGTCATCAGCACAAGTTTCGGCACGATTTCAAGTTTTTCCAGCTTTTCTTTCGCCTCGCTTAAAGAGTTGCGAAATGATTTAATCCAACTATGATTTTCCAGTTCAGGTAAGGGTTGATTTAAAATTTCCTCCATCATCAATTTATTCACTTGGGGAATAAAATAAATCTGTTCGTTGATCGACTCGAAGCCACGCGCAAAGGATTCAGGATCGCTGTATAACTGTTCATTAGAAAAGTAATCTTCTTTAGCTTTGCGGCAAGCAAGTTCACAACGAGCTTGGTGATGCGGATATTCCTGAAATACTTTTTCGAGTAATGCTTTTTGTTCGTGGTTGGCGAGAGTCCGGGCAAAAATAGCTTTGTCAATTAGGGATGCACCTAAAGTATTACTCCCAAAATCTATCGGGATTTCTTCTAAGCTTTTAACCAGAGTAAAATCTGTGGTTGAAGAACCAATATCGACAATTAGCACCGATGCTAGAAGTTTGTCATACTCCAGTTTCCCAGCTTCTTTGGCTTGCATGAAAGCAGCCCGCGATTCGGGTACAACATTGAGTCGGGGAATGCCAGCTTCTTGAAGTAGCTTTTGGTATTCGGTGCGATCGCTAACTGACCATCCTGAAGGGCAACCTATGTAAAAATAGCTACCTTCACTACCTGCAAGTTGGTTGCTTTCTTTCAAAAGTCGGTAGTAGGTTGCTACAAAAGTGCTAATTGTTTCTCGATATTTGGGATCGTTGTTGGGTTTTTGCTTGAAAGAGATTGTCAGTTGGGTAACACCAGCTTGAATTAATGCCTGTTCGCCGACAAGATAACCGAGTTTGGGATGCCAACCAAGAGCTGTAATTTGGTTCTTCTTGTTATTAATCTCCAACATCTGGGGAGGTTCGATGCTTTCCACGATCGCTTTAGCTATAGCCGTTTCACCGTGTCCCAAATCAAAACCGATTGTTTCTAAAATTTCCATACCCTTATTGTCTATTATTCTCTAGCAGAGGAATATGCTGGTTCAATTACCCTACCGCGTCTAATCAAGCGATCGCCTTTCAACAAAGCCGGCGTTAGAGTCACGTGTTCTTTGGTATCGGGGTCGATACTTGGCTCAAAATCAAAATATTCGCGATCGCTATTCGATCGGTAAATTTGAGCGTTAATTCCCTGAGACATTAAAATCTGTGGCAGAAGTTTCGCCAGTTCATAAGCCATTTGGGGTTTATCAAGTTTGGATGCGCCCATCAGTCTTTGGAGAAAATTTAATAGCTCTGGCAGTTCTTCTATTGCTAAATCGCCTTCATGTTTATTCCCTTGTTCTACTCTAGCCACTGCTAGGTCGATAGTGTTGAGAGCATCGCCAAGGCAATCTAGAAATACTTTGCTATCAACCCGAAGAATCGGTTGAGGTAATTCCAATACTCCTTCAGATATAGAATTATTTTGCTGGTTGTTTGATTCGAGTTGAAGTACAATTTCTAGCCCGATAAGTAGAGAGGTTAATAAGATAGCCATCCACGCACCTGGGGTAGTTTTAGTTAAGGAAAACAACGAACCTAAGATGCCTATATAAATTAGTCCCTTTAGCAGTTTCAGGATGAATCTGCTGCTAAACAACTTTGTCCCTGTATTAGTAATTTGCCTTTGTTCGGTTGGAGCAACTTGAAGATAGTTAGCCGCAGCCAGAGTGGCGATAGACTGCCGCAGCGTATCCAGGAAAAAAGAAGCCAGACGAACTTGAGCCAAATTAAGCTTTTCAATGTAAATTCTTTCGAGATTATCGAGCCGGTTTTGAACCAGTTTAACTATTTGCTCAATGCCGATTGTATTATCAATATCTATCTGGAGTTGGTTGCGTTCTTCGCTAAAAAGTGAAGTGATTGTTTTCATTGCATTGACTAAGACTTTAACGTTATTAATTAGGAGTGAAATGAAAAAACGATTGTTCATTTCACCCGGTAATCACATAATGACGGAATAATTCATAATTTCTCATTATGAATTAGGTTGATTGCAAATTACTACCCATCAAAAGGAGGAGCAGAATGTTTATCTGCGTCATTGCAGACTACGGTACAGGAGATCCGGCATTTACTGAAGTCACACAACGTCTGCTGATGACTTTTCCCCATGCCCAAATTCATTTGCTTTCGGTTCCAGCATTCAGTACCTTAGCAACGGGATTCTGGATTGCCCAACTAGGACTTAACCCAGGGCCTAGCGATCGCCTAATTTATCACAACTGTGCGCCTCGTCAGGACGATCCTGAAGCTCGTCGAGATAATGAAGGTGAAGGATTAACTTATGCCCTTCTATCCAATGGTGTAAAAATAGTGGGTGTGAATGCGGGCTACACCCTCTCCTTTATCAAAGACTATACAAAGGAGTTGCGAGTGGTCAACGTTTCCCGTGGTGGATCGCAGTTTCGCTCACGAGATGTATTTCCTCCGGCTGCGGCTGCGATTATGAATGAAGATTTTAGCATTCTGGGAGATAGCCTCAAGAGTGAGCAAATTCCAGATGTTCCATCAGATCGCATTGCCTGGATTGATGGCTACGGCAACATTAAAACAACTATTGGGGCGCATACAGTTAACTTGGAGCCTCAAAGCAAGATCGTAATCCGAATTGGAGATGTGGTCAGCGATGCAGTGTATTCTGATGGCAGTTTCAAGGTGTCTGAAGGAACTTTAGCTTTTGCTCCTGGTAGTTCCGGTTGGTCAAGAGGCGATTCAGGGGAACCATTACGCTTTTTAGAGCTATTTTTGCGAGGAGGGAGTGCTTGGGAACGCTTTGGCCGTCCCCGTGTGAATCAGCAAGTAACTCAAATTGCCTGAAATCCGGTAATTGGCTTTTGTTACTGTCAGTAGACCGAAAAGTTTTCCAGAACCCTTACTAGCCGTTGATTAGAGTTTAGAAACACAATTTGCCGCAATCCTGTTATCTGCTTTTCAAGGAACGAGCGTTGTTGGTGGTTTAAGAGTGCAAGCGTAGGCGCAGCCCGTCGTAGACATTGCGATCGTCAACAGAAAAACCTCGTCTGAAACCCTGATTCTTTCGTCAACTTACAAAACTTTTCGATCTACTGACATTTAGTCTTAGCGTCAGTCTTAACGTGTTATTATTTGCTTCGAGATTCCTAGTTGTTTGTTCTGATAAAATACAGTGCTTGTTTTTGTTATCCCACTCAAAAGTGCAAAAGTTTCCAATTCCTGGGAGCGTGTTACACAATTATTTGAAAGATGTATTAAATCAGTTTGCAATCAAACCTCACCTAACTTTCACGTTATTGTTGTTTGTCACGAAAAGCCCAAAATAGAATTCACTCATCCTCATATTACATATATTACAGTTGATTTTTCTCCTCCAAACGAGCCTAGCCCTGTAGCCAAAGGAGACACAGACAAAGGGCGTAAAATCTTAAAAGGATTGATGTATGCTCGTCAGTTTTATCCCACTCACACTATGACAGTTGATGCTGACGATTGTGTGAGTAAAAAGTTAGCGAAATTTGTTCAACAACACCCTGATTCTAATGGATGGTTTATAAATAAAGGTTATAAATATCAAGAAGGCAATAATTACATCTATATCAAGAGAAGCAATTTTTATAAAATGTGCGGTACTTGTAACATTATTCGATATGATTTGAATGATTTGCCAGAAACCGCAGAATATAATCGTGGCTACGGATACTATAGATATTATATAGACCACGCTAAAGTTAGAGAGATTTTAAAGAACAAAGGAAAATCCATTAAATCATTACCATTTCCAGGTGCGGTTTATATTTTGGCAACAGGAGAAAATCTTTTTGAAAATTCAAAAAGATTAAGATTTAGTATTTTTAATCGTAAATTATTAAATCAATCATTGAGAGACGAATTTGGATTATACAATCTACAGCAATCCAAAGAGATTTATCAACTATCAGAATTTTGACATACTCCCCCGTTTGAAAAACGGGGGATTCTAGTGCATTAAACGTAGACGTAGGTTGGGTGGAGCGGAGCGCAACCCAACACATATCAGGATGTTGGGTTACGCAAAGCCTCCACCCAACCTACAATTTTTTGCTGGGAATGCTCATCCTTGAGGCTCCGCCTCTCTTGCTGGCGGCAGAGCCGCTTTTGAGTTGCATTTCCAGCCAGAGGCTAGAAACGAAGTTTTAAAGGAGTTTCAGCTTAATTTGAAATGGTCTGCAATACGCCATGCGTAGCTTGCTTCCCTGTAAGGTACACCAACGGACTTCTCTTCTTAGGCTGCGCCAACGCTGAGAGCGAGTAATCGAGCGTCGGGAACCTCCACAACGCACTGCCCCCCTACGTGTATTTTAAAATCAAATATTAGTCCTATATAATGGAGTATTTTGCGAGGCTGATAGGCTACAGTGCCACTATGCCAAAATTTAAACCAAAATCTCAGCAATCTAAAAAATCGAAAAAGCAGGCTAAAAAGGAAACTTCTACCCTTAGCCTCAAAGAACAGTTAGCCCAAAAGCGCAAATCTGCCCAAGTACGTAAAGAACTCACTAGCTTACTCACCACCGCCATTTTTGGCGGTGTCTTCGTTGGCATTCTACTTTTTTTCGTAGCTGGAATTAAAGCAGCAATCCCTGGCGTGTTAGGGATAATAGTCATGTCCCTTTCCTACAAATATCCGCGTCAAGCCCTATATGCCTTCATTATTTACATACCTGTGGGAGGTACTGTCACCTACTACTTAGGCAATAGTCCCATACTCCAATTAGCTAAAGATGCCTTTTACGTTCCAGCCCTAATTGGACTTTGGCAGACTTGCCGTAAACAGGGGCTACCTATAATTATTCCCAAAGGTATTACAATCCCACTTTATATTGTTTTGGCTTGCAGTCTGCTAACACTGTTGTTTGTCAATGGTGGACAGCAATTTAACCCTCCTAGTGCAGGACTATTAGAAAAAGCAGCCCCAGAAATACCATTAGGTATGGGAATTTTGGGACTAAAAGTATTTTTAGGCTATGTCCCCCTGATTGGTTGTGCCTACTATCTAATTCGCGATAAGCGGGATTTTCTATTTTTATTGCGTCTCCAGATTGTCCTCACACTGATTTGCTGCGCGCTGGGATTTATTCAATACTTTTTACTACTAACTGGTGTATGTCAAGGTACTAGAGGTCTTGAAGGAGATGCCTTATTTAGAGCAACACTCGAAGCCCGATGTTATTTTGGTGGAGCGCTAGTATATAGTCCCGAAGAAGGGATTATTCGCCTACCAGGGACATTTGTAGCTCCTTGGCAGTGGGCTTGGTTCTTAATTTCTAGCACCTTTTTTACCTTTGCCACCGGCTTCACCGATCCCTCGCCAATATGGCGGATCATCGGTTTAGGTTCTATAGTGGGAGTCTTTATCAATGCTGTCATCTCTGGACAGAGAATCGCCTTAGCTTTAGTACCAATCTGCTTTGGGATTTTGCTATTACTTACCGGACAACTTGGCAACCTGAAACGATTTATCCCCATAGGCGTGGGACTTGCCTTCATTCTGGGAATTGCGATGGTGACTAACCCTGCTGTCGTACAAGAGAGAACCGAGAGTTTTGTCAGTCGTTGGAACGCTTCACCACCTCAAGATTTTATCATCCAGCAATTTGAAGAAAATTGGAAAAACGTAGACGGGCCATTAGGAAGCGGCTTAGGACGAGCAACAAACTCTGCCCGTGTGATGGGTCAAACTAAGCTTGTGGAAACCTACTACCCCAAAGTACTTTATGAAGTGGGAATTGTTGGATTACTAGCGTTTCTGAGTTTGGTAACAAGTTTAACAATTCTGGGCTTTAAAACCTATCGCTCCATAAAGAACCGTAATTTCCGTAGTTCTGGAGCAGCTTTGTGGGTGTTTATATTGTTTATTAGCACCAACACTTATTACTATCCTCTAGATGTCGATCCTGTTGCGGCCTATTATTGGTTTTTTGCGGGAGTTCTTTTTAAGTTGCCAGAACTGGAGAAACAAGATAAGGAAGATGCTAACCCTGAGCAAAAAAACAAGAAAAAACGTCTAAAAACAATTTAAATGAAATAAAAATGGCCAAAGATATAATTGGAGATCAAACAGACCTCAGTATTTAAAAGCTACCTCGAAATTCTCGCCATAAACTTATTTTTCGATGATACTTATTGATGGGTAAACAATTTCGTAGTCAGAGAGAGGCATGGAAGCGAGATTTTTCAGAATCCGTGAAAATACAGTATGTAAATTAAAGCAATAGCCACTTACTGAATTTCATGAAAATTAATTTCTACAAGGCTATTATAGAAGTAGTAAAATTACTTAATAAAAGTTATGAATAATTGGCCATTAGTTACTGTAGTTATCCCGACCTACGGACGAGAGGAAGCGTTACGCGATAGCATTGTGGATGTCTTAAAACAGGACTATCCAAATTTTGAAGTTTTAGTTGTAGACCAAACTGCAAAACACCAACCAGAAATTCAAGCCTATCTAGAAGAGATGGCGGAAGCAGGTAAAATTAAATGGTTGCGCTTAGATTGGGCAAGTTTGCCAGGAGCGCGGAATTATGCTGTCCGGCGGTCATCTGGTGAAATAATATTGTTTATTGATGATGATGTTCAGTTAACCCCTGGATTGTTAGCAGCCCATGCGAAAAATTATGTGCAAAACCCAGAGGTGGGGGCTGTAGCCGGTCGGGTCTTTGACAGAATGAAATTAGGTGATTCTGGAGGAGATTTACAGATTGAATATCTGCCTCCCGAAGCTATGGACCCAGGAATTGCTTGGTATCATATTGATTTGGTACATACCATCAAGCCCCAACAAGTGCTGACAGCGAGGGGCTGTAATATGTCATTTCGCCGCGAAATCTTTACTAAGTATGGATTGAGGTTTGATGAGAGGTTTGGCGGGAGTGCAGTACGTGAAGAGTCAGATTTTTGTTTGCGGGTGAGACAGACGGGATATAAGATTTGGTACGACCCAGAAGCCCATTTGGTGCATTTAGGCGAAGAAACAGGGGGTTGTCATGATATTAGTATGCGATCGCTAAAATATCAACTCACCTTTTATCACAACCATTTCCTACTAGGGCTGAAAAACCTGACTGCAACTCAAGCTTTACGCCTATACGGTCGTTTATTTGACTGTCACGTTTTGGGACGCCCACCTTGTCACAAAAGCGGTTCCCCCATCAAAATTGCCACTCGCGGTATTTTCTACATTTTGGGTTTTTTCAAAGCCTTGGGTACTGTCATCCAATCACTATGGAATGATGGTCAAATTTACAGTCGATTGGATAAACAAGTTTAGTTATTAGTCATTAGTCATTAGTGAATAACAAAGGATAGATGAAAATCTTAGTTGCTAGTCACACTTATATCGTAGACCTCAACTGTGAGAAATTACGCGCTTTATCCCAACTAGAACCTAACATTGAAGTTACAGTTGTAGTCCCAAAGCGCTGGAAACCAGGCGGTGTACAAAACAGAATTATTGAAACAGAATACCGTGATGAAGGCAGATTTAGAATAGTTCCAGTTTCTAATTTTAGTCAAAATCATCAGGGACTTCTTACATTTGGCGCTGATTTGATATCTTTATTAAAACAATTTCGCCCGCAAATCATCCAAGTTGAACAAGGTTCTAGAGCCTTGGCTTATACACAAATGATTGCCTTAAATCAGCTATTAGGACTCAAGGCAAAAAATTTATTTTTTACCTGGTGGAATCTTCCTTATGAACTGAAACTGCCAATTTCTTTATTAGAAAAATATAACCTCAACCACAGCCACGGTATTATTTCTGGCAATCAGGATGGAGCAGAGGTTTTGCGGCAACGGGGATATACAGGTGCAATTAAAGTTATGCCACAACTGGGTGTAGATGAAAGTTTATTTACTCCCAAAGCTCAACCAGAGTTAGCAGCTAAGTTGGGCATTGAAAAAGAGGATTTTGTAGTAGGTTTTGTAGGGCGATTTGTGCAAGAAAAGGGTTTATTAACGCTTTTGCAAGCTTTAGCTACTTTGAAAAATAAACCTTGGAAATTACTATTATTGGGACGAGGAGAGTTACAAAGTGAATTAATGAAAATTGCGGCAGAAAACAATATTAAAGAACGATTAGTTTTGATAGAAAGTGTTCCCCATGATGAGGTTGCAAGCTATATCAATTTAATGAGTACTTTAGTATTACCTTCAGAAACAACTTACAAGTTTAAAACCTTAACTTCTGCTGGCTGGAAAGAGCAATTTGGTCATGTGCTAATTGAAGCAATGGCTTGCCAAGTTCCTGTGATTGGTTCTGATTCAGGGGAAATTCCCTATGTAATTGGTGATGCTGGCTTAGTATTTCCTGAAGGTGATGTTCAAGCTCTTGCTAATTGCTTAGTTCAATTAATGGATAAACCAGATTTTGCTCATACTCTCGGTGAAATGGGTTATCAAAAAGCAATGATTCAATATACAAATAAAGCTTTGGCTAAACAGCAATTAGAGTTTTATAAAGAGTTAGTCATTAGTAAATAACAAACGGCAAAGGACAAATGACAAATGACAAAAAAATGAAAATATTACAAATTGTCCCCTCAATTTCTCTAATTTACGGTGGGCCTAGTCAAATGGTATTAGGATTAGCTCCAGCGTTAGTAAAAGAGGGAGTAGAAGTTACAATTCTCACAACTGATAGTAATGGCGATAATGGTCAAACACCTCTGGATGTTCCTTTGAATCGCCCAATTAAACAAGATGGCTATGAAATAATTTATTTTCGTTGCGCGCCGTTTCGTCGTTACAAATTTTCCCTAGATTTATTAAACTGGCTAAAACGTCATGCTCACGAGTTTGACATAGCACATATTCACGCTTTATTCTCGCCAATAATTAGTGCTGCTGCTCTTGTGTGTCGTCAGCAAAAACTACCTTATATTTTCCGTCCTTTGGGTACTCTCGATCCGGCTGATTTACAGAAGAAAAAGCAATTAAAACAGCTTTATGTCGCAATTATAGAACGTCAAAATTTAGCTAGTGCCGCAGCTATTCATTTTACTAGCAACCAAGAAGCTAAAATATCAGAACGATTTGGAGTATCTACGCCAGATTTGGTGATTCCCTTGGGTGTGATTCCCCGTCAATCTTCTATTAAAAATGTATGTAGTCAGTTAGAACTACCAAAAGATGTACCGTTGGTGCTGTTTATGTCACGAATTGACCCGAAAAAGGGGTTGAATTTGTTGATTCCGGCGCTAGAGAAGTTGTTAGCGGTTGGTTATAAGTTTCATTTTGTCTTAGCTGGGACTAATCCTCAAGATCCAGATTACGAACAAAAGATAATATCCCAAATTCAAAATTCCCCATTGCGATCGCACACTACGATTACTGGCTTTGTCACTGGTGAACTCAAAGTTAGTTTACTACAAGCTGCTGATTTATTTGTCTTGCCTTCTTACTACGAAAATTTTGGGATTGCTGTAGCTGAAGCGATGGTAGCAGGTGTACCCGTAGTCATTTCTGACCAAGTGCATATTTGTCAACAGATACGTGATAGTGAGTCGGGTTGGGTAGGCGCAACACATGTTCAAGCACTGGTAGAGTTACTGCAAGAGGCTTTGCAAAATCCCGCCGAACGCCAGCGACGGGGATTAAACGCCCAAAAATATGCCTTGGAAAATTTTAGTTGGGATGCGATCGCAAAGCAAACAATCCAAGCCTACCAAAAAATTCTGGCAAACAAATGAATTTCATAACTCAGAATTGAATTTTTGAATTCTGACTTCTCTTTTAACCCAACGCAGATAACAGCAGTTTTTGCCAAATAGGCGCTAGAACTGCTTTGACAACAATATCCGCAATCACAAAACCAATCCCAATTAACATATAAGTTTTTGAAAAGCGTCCTTTATCTGAGAGCGCTGACAACCTAAAATTTTGTTTCAAACTGCTAAAGCCCGATTGGGGAATGGGGGTTTTATGGGATGATAGCATACTAGAATATATATGCCTTTCTAACTACAGGGAATCTCTCATGGCTCTCCGTCTAGGTGACACAGTACCCAACTTTACGCAAGCCTCAACACACGGCGACATCGATTTTTACCAATGGGCAGGTGACAGCTGGGTTGTGCTGTTCTCTCACCCTGCTGATTTTACACCTGTTTGTACAACAGAACTTGGCACAGTTGCCAAGCTAAAACCAGAATTTGACAAGCGCAATGTCAAAGCGATCGCACTCAGCGTTGATGATGTAGAATCCCATAAAGGCTGGGTGGGAGACATTGAAGAAACTCAAAGCACCACTCTTAACTACCCAATTTTGGCAGATGCAGATCGCAAGGTTGCCGATCTGTACGACATGATCCACCCCAATGCTAATGCGGCTGTGACAGTGCGATCGGTTTTTGTAATAGACCCCAACAAGAAACTCCGCCTGAGTTTCACCTATCCTCCCAGCACGGGACGTAACTTTGATGAACTTTTGCGGGTAATTGATTCTCTGCAATTGACTGATAATTACAGCGTGGCTACACCAGCTGACTGGAAAGATGGAGAGGATGTTGTAATTGTCCCCTCACTGAAAGATCCAGAAGTACTAAAACAGAAATTCCCCAAAGGTTATGAGGAAATCAAACCTTATCTGCGGATGACTCCTCAGCCTAACAAGTAAATCTGAGAATGATTTCTGATAAAAAAGCAAAGACGCCAAAATATAATTTTGCGTCTTTGTTTTTTTTGCGTGAGAATATAGTCAATTGGCTAGGCATCCGGGCTTGCGCGGCTAGCGATCGCCTCCGGTAGAATATAGCCCATCGCATTACAATTCATACTTTTTAGTTATCCAACCCTATTTTTAATTTAGATAAAACACTTGAGGAACTTGTCAGGAAATATTTGAACTAAACAGGTTTTTTCTATGTTATGTCATGTCCGCTTGATTACTTACTAAACCCCAAGAACCCCACCCCGCCAAAGCTATGCTTTGTCTCCCTGCCCCGCTCTTCGGGAGGGGCTGGGGGTGGGGTGCAAGACTTGAGGAAATCATAACTAATTATACGGACATGATATTACAAATAAATTCCCAAAATTGAGTCTTCAAAATAGGCTAAACTGCGTGTATAAACTGGCAAAATATTAGTCACGCTCTGCAACAAATCTTAATTTATATTTATAGTTTGAGGGCACATTAGTTTTGTCAGCATATATCAGTTGACCTTAAGGAGGTAAGTATCATGCAAAAAGAATATATGGAGATATTAGAATCATTAATTAATAAATTGACATTATCCGCAATATTAGAAATGTTAGAGCGAATATGTCATAAAAAAGCGGAAAATCTGAGAACTCATTGGCAAGATGAGACTTCAGCAAAGCTTTGGGATAAAGCCGCTAGACAGATAGAACAGCTAAATGTTGATGTTTGATTGAAGAGATAATCTTGCACTTCCTCACAAGTTCCTCAAATTTTTTGCGTATTTTTATTATGGAATCTAGAAAATACACGAAATTAATCAACTTTTTACTAGAGTAGTCGGCAATTCCTGCTGCTGCTATTAGCTTGGCTTGATGTTATGTTGAGCAAACTCCAAGTTTGTTGCCTATGGTTCTTTGGCAGTATGGGCTAATAACTGTTACTCAACCAATACCTTTGCCAAAATAAGAGCCTAGAAAAATTTTGGCAAAGGTATTGTTTCCAGTAAAGCTTGCAGGTATGAAAAACTTGACTTCTAATTTGTCGCTGTGGTCAAATAATTTGTTGCTCTACATTTTTCGTGAAAGTCAATCAAAGCCAGTTCTGCAATGACTCAAACCGAGCAAATTCTGACTCTAGCTGCCATTGAATCTGGGCGCGATCGCTTTTGTTCAAAAAGGCACTGCACCCTTGAGAAACAGAGGTTTCACCAGGGGTATCGCTTGCACAAGCTGGAACCATTGCCTTAAACTCAGACGACTTCCAGAGACTATTTCCCGGAGCGAAACTATATTCTAAGCCATTGCGAGCCAGTCGCTTGAGGTCTTTATATCCCAGCCCATATCTCGTTGCTGCTAACAAATACTCATTACTTAAATCGATGCGGGAAATGCCTTCATCATCAGAAGCAAGGGTCATTGGTACTCCAGCCTTCCAATACTCCCTAAAAGGATGCTCATCTCCCTGGACATTCAAAATGACCTGATTACTGGTCAGGCAGATTTCGACCAACACGCCGAGTCGTCGCATTTGCTCCATCAACTCGAAGGGACGCTCCTCAAAAAGAATATCCACGCCATGTCCGATGCGAGATGCCTGTGCCACTTCTACAGCTTGCCGAATATGAAAACGTAAATCCTCTGTCGGAACCAACCCCAGAGTTAACTCTCCGGCATGGAGCGCGACCTTGACATTGGGATATTGGCGTTTGAAAAATTGCAGCATTTGCATTTGCAGGGTGTAGTCGCGCAGTGCAATCGGGTTGTCTTCTGGGGCGACGAGATTGATGCCAACTACCCGCGAATCTGATGAATCTAGTGCAAAGGCATAAGCTAACTGAGCAAACACTTCAACGGGCGACTTTGTTCTTGTCGTTTGCTGCAAATAGCGCACCGTCACTGCACATCCAGGCTGTGCCGATGGAGTGCCACAACCGAGTGTTTTCGAGACTTCGCGCTCCAACTGTGCAAATTGCTGGTTGCCGAGTGTCACTAGCTTGGTTAATCCTCGTTTGAGCAATTGACTATGCATCTCTTGCAAATCTTTATTCCAACCAACTTCACGCCCTAGCTGTCGAACCTCACTACCCTGAACGGTAAGCATTAACTCTAGATAGGTAATATGCTGCGAAGCTGCCCGATTTGCTACTGACGCGACCATATCATCCCGACGGCTCATAGAATCTGATATTGGCCCAAAACCACTAAAAGCTTCAAAAAATTGGTCGTGTCCTGATTTTCCAGCAAATTGGAGGTTACGAGTAGACCAACGATTTATTAGGGAATCATAAACAGATGTTCGGTTTAACAATTCTGAGGCTGGAAAATAGCTACTGTCCTGACCGCAAGCCTTAGGTTCAACTAAAGCCCCCGCCTTTGGATTTACACAATACCCATCGGTGGCAGCCCACTCCAGATAGTGTTCTGCGTACACAGCCCCACTTAGATGACTGTGGATATCTCCACCCTTCGGCATTCGCTGTACAAATGCTCGTAAAGCGGCTGGCTGTGTGCGATGGGCTTCAAACCAACTAGCAGTTTCAGCTTCACTCCGAGTCGAGGACTGCTGCGAATTAGATGGGACTTGGGCTGCTACACTGAAGATCAAACAGCTAGAACTCGTTAATACTCCTAAAAAGAAATAATATAAGGGCGCTCGTCTATGCATATAGATTTATTTTTTTGTAAAACATGGCCAGTATGAGTGTAGTTATCATGCTGTTCAAAACCATCAACTATCAATCTTTATAAGCTAGATAAACTATAACCTAAGATAGATACGTATTAATTAATTTTATTTAGTCCAATCAGAACTTATCATTTTTTGTTCGCTACTCAGAAAGCCTTGCTCATGGGGCGATCGCATACTCTAACCACCGAGGTACTTTAAAGCTACGATGACTCAACAGACGACGGTAGCCTAAACAAACTCCGATGCTGCCAAATAGCCAGTGTAGAAACATAGCTATACCCAATGCACCCCAGGAGAAAACCAAGGAGCCAGCAATGCTACTGCGTGAACAGTAGTAAACCTGATAAATCTCCCATGTACCGAGTATAGGCATGAGCAATCAGTGTAATAAGAAACAAGATCCCCGACTTTGTAAAAACAAGTTGTCGGGGATCTTTAGATTTCATCTAAATTTCATTAGATCATTAGATCATTAGAATTAGAAACATATTAGGTAAGATTTATGCAACTACTATTTTTAAGGAATGGCTTTTTAGCGCTAGCCTTTACTGCGATCGCTTCAGCAGGTGGGTTAATTACAGGCTGTACTAGTACTGCTTCCCAGAACCAAAGCCAAGCGCCAAAGGAAACCGCTACCAATGCTAAAGACAAGCAGATGATGAACCACGGTGGTGGCATGACGAATCACAGCATGGGAATGGATTTAGGCCCAGCCGATGCTAATTTTGATTTACGATTTATTGACGCTATGATACCGCACCATCAAGGGGCTGTGGAAATGGCGAATGTTGCGCAGCAGAAATCAAAACGTCCTGAAATCAAAAAATTAGCAGACAATATTATCAAATCGCAAAACCAAGAAATCACTCAGATGAAGCAGTGGCGACAAGCTTGGTATCCCAAGGCGGGAGATAAACCAATGGCTTACAACAGCCAAATGGGTCACATGATGGAGATGTCGTCTGATCAGATGCAAACTATGATGATGAGTCAAGACTTAGGAGCAGCCGATGCTGAATTTGATTTGCGCTTTATCAATGCGATGATTCCTCACCACGAAGGGGCTGTAACAATGGGAAAAGATGCCTTAAGTAAGTCTAAACGCCCTGAAATCAAGAAATTAGCCCAAGAAATTATCAAAGCCCAAGATATAGAGATTAAACAAATGCAACAGTGGCGAAAAGCTTGGTACAATAAGTAATTCGTAATAAAGTCTTCAGATCAATATCAAGTGAAAATGCTTGTAGACATTGATGGCAAAAAAGTAGACGGGCGTTTTATGTTATGCTGCATTAGTTCTCACTACAATCCAAGTGTATCTCTCAATGCTTGGTCAATATTTGCTGTTGGTAGTGAGCCAATTACTTGATAAATTGCGGAAAGTGTAATTGTTGCTAAGTTATCAGCCATTACTACTGAATCTGCTAAAAGCCCGGATTGTTTTCCTTCTGATGAACTTAGCAGTATAGTGATACGGCTAGGATATCCTGCTCGAAACATCTGGCTGGTAATCATAGCAACGATAACTTGGGGCAAACCTAGTTTGCAAATTATCTGCTTGTACAATCAGAGCAGGTCGTGTTTTAGCAGTAGTCAGGTTAGAATTTGGAAATAGTACCAGAACAACATCACCTCGCTTAAAGGTTTGTTTTGGCTGCGTCATAGTTATCATAGATACTCATTTCCTGGCTATCCCAATCATCTGCAAAGGTTGCTAAATGCGATCGCAAAATCTCAGCCTGGGCTTTGTTAATTCCCTGAGAAGCTAGGTCAATTTCATCTGACTTCATAAAAGTTACAATTACTCGCGTTCCTTCATCTATATCAGTGGGTTGTTCGGTGAGTTCCACTCGACCATTACGGTATGTTCCTTCAACACTAGTCAACATTTTTAACCTCGCTGCTTGTGAATAGTTAAATAGTGTGGCTTATAGCAACAATTTCCTTCTGATTAAAAATATCTAGTCATATTTATAAACTACTGTTATTTGCTTTTATGATTTGTTGCATTTGAAGCAAGCTGCGCGTAGCGTCCCGTAGGGAAGGGAGCCGAAGTGCTGCTCCCCTCATCTCCCTATTCCCAGTGCCTATTTACTAGAATGGGACTTTTCTGGCATGACTATATTAGTATGGCTAGCCTTGCCATTTTTGCCGTTAGTATGTCCGTTACCATTGCGGGGATGGATGACACCATAACCGCCGTGGTTACGTTCGTAAATTACATTAATCTCTCCAGTTTCCGAATTATGGAACATATAAAAGTCGTGTCCTACGAGTTGCAGTTGTTCTAGGGCTTCTGCAACAGTCATCGGCGGCATGGAAAAATATTTGGTGCGGACGACTTCGTTGGGCAATTCGGGGGTGCGATCGCCAATTAAATCTGTTACTATCGACTCTGCAACAACTACTTCTGTTGGTAGAGCATGAGTTTTCTGGTCTTGACGCCGTTCTTTATATTTCCGCAGTTGACGAGCAATTTTATCTGCAACTAAGTCAATGCTGGCATATAGACTTTCGCTGCTTTCCTCGGCACGAATAACGCTACCATTAGCATAAATAGTTACTTCAGCTGCTTGTCTTGGATTAATTCGGGGATTCCGAGCGACGCTAAGATGTACATCCACTTCATTTGTAATGCTTTGAAAGTGACTAACTGCTTTTTCAATCTTTTGATGTACATACTCACGAATCGCATCGGTGATTTCAATATTTTTGCCGTGGATGACAAGCTTCATGTAATACTCTCCCGCTGAATATTTTGGATGTGTGAATTTGCTTTGTATGAAAAGAAATTGCGGTAAGGTTTATTACTCCCGCCAAAACAAATTGTGAACTATATTGTATTTACTGCTGTTAAGCTGTCTCTCAGCTTGCTTCATCTGAGGAATTGTCAAGTATAGCCTTGATTTACTTCCTCATCTCTGCGCTGATGTCTAATTGTATATCCAATTAGCACTATTGAGTGAGGAAATCTAAATTGTAGCTCCTATGACTACCTTTTCCTTTAAAGGAATGCTTACAGAACTGTTGATAATTGCTCCTTCTGTGTTCGATTGAGGTTTGCTTGCTGTTGCTCAAGAATACAAGGCTTTGTGGAAGTTTGATTCTGTTTGAAATGCAAACAATGGTATTAAAGTCATCAGCCAGTACATTCTTCCTTATTGTCTTGGCATAATGCTTATGGCAGAGAATTCCTCCTAAAACCTATTGAGGTTGTATATTCAAGCTAGCACTTTGTATTTTCTAATGCATGTTCCCTTGACTTTCCTTTAAAATCCTTTGCAAAGCTTGACAATTGTTGATTCTAATCCTGTAACTTGAAATATATTTAGTTCTTTATACGGTTGAATTTTGGCATGATCCATAGTAGCGAACCACACAAAAACATTTGTTTGCTGTATAATCAAGGATTAATGCCTTACTTGGAAGCTCATGGATGGCAGCGATCGCTTCTAACTGAGCGCATTCATGACCCAAGTCTAGATGACGTATTAATTTTGCTAGAACATCCTCCTGTCTATACTTTGGGACAAGGAAGCAACTCAGACTTTCTCAAATTTGATATTGACATAAGCCAGTATGATGTGCATCGAGTTGAACGAGGCGGCGAGGTTACTTACCATTGTCCCGGTCAACTGGTAGGCTATCCAATTTTAAATCTGCAACGTTATCGTAAAGACCTCCATTGGTACTTACGGCAACTCGAAGAAGTAATAATTCGCGTATTGGCAGTTTATGGATTGCAAGGAGAAAGAATTCCGGCTTTTACTGGCGTTTGGTTGCAAGGGCGAAAAGTTGCCGCAATTGGTATTAAAGTCAGCCGTTGGATTACTATGCACGGCTTTGCGTTAAATGTTTGTCCAGATATGACAGGCTTTGAGCGCATTGTACCCTGCGGTATTTCTGACAAACCTGTAGGCAGTTTAGCCAAATGGATTCCAGGTATCACCTGCCAAGAAGTGCGTTTTTACATAGCAGAATCTTTTGCGGAAGTCTTTGGCGTGGAATTAGTAGAATCTCAGCCTCAAGGATTTTTCCAGTCTGAGTAAATTCAGCTTGTAATATGTAATAAATACTATAGCAGTCCTATTTAAATTGTGAGACACTTATGAGAGTAGTCCATATTAAATAGTATCAAAATAACTATTTATATCATGTCCGCCAAATCACCCATAATAAAAGAACCCCACCCCCAACCCCTCCCCGCTTGCGGGGAGGGGAGCTAAAGCGCAGCTTTTGCGGGGTGGGGTTCCGGTTATTATGGTTAATTATCCAGACATCATATTAATACCCGTTTGAAAAAAGAATGTGATAGATACAAACCTGAGAAGCCAGATTAAATCAGACTTTTTGAATTTGGAATTGGTATAACTGCGGTTGTCAAAGCTAGAATCTGCTTATTTCTAAATTTTTATACTAACTTTTTACGGCTGTTAAGCACAACTTTGCGTGTGAATTACTCAAATAATCTCCAGGTATATGCCCCATCGATAACATCTCTCAGAGAACGTGATTGGACAGCTTTGATAGAACTATTTGATAGAGACGACGGTGATGAAATTGAAGCCGACATTAGCGGTAGTTTATTTTGGCTAATACCTGAACCTTGTTGGGAAGACGATCCCTTTGATTTTTTGCGCGAGTATCTTTAAGTAGTGATGAGTTATGAGTTATGAGTTATGAGTTCAAAAGAAGCCTTTAATTTATAACTCCTAACTCCTAACTCCTAACTATCTAACGTTGAGGCGACTTAGGAAAATACGTAAGCGATCGCTTTGCGGATTGGTCAGTACTTCATAGGCTGGGCCTTGTTCTGTCACAATACCTTTGTCTAAAAATATCACCTGATGGGCTACTTCTTTTGCAAACTGCATTTCATGGGTAACAACCACCATTGTCATCCCTTCTGTGGCTAATTGCTGCATCACTTGCAGAACTTCGCCGACGAGTTCGGGATCTAGGGCGCTGGTGGGTTCGTCAAATAGCATGATTTGGGGATTCATACATAAACTACGAGCGATCGCTACTCGTTGCTTTTGTCCGCCAGAAAGTTGTTCGGGATAAGCAGAGGCTTTGTCAGATAAGCCAACTTTTTCTAAATATAATCTCGCTATTTGGGCGCTTTCTTTTGGTGTTTTACCTAAGACTTTACGCGGTGCAAGTGTCATATTTTCTAAGACGCTGAGATGGGGAAACAGGTTGAACTGTTGGAAAACCATGCCTACTTGTGTTCGTAGTTGCCGCAGTTGACTATAGTTGACAGTGGGCCTAGATAAGTTAATTCCGTTGATGATTAAACGCCCTTTGTCAATGGCTTCTAGGCGGTTGAAGCAGCGTAGTAAGGTACTTTTACCACAACCGGAGGAACCGATAACTGCAACGACTTCTCCCCGATTGATTTCGCCGGTAATTCCTTTGAGAACTTTAAGGGAACCAAAGTTTTTTTCGATATTGTCAAAAATAATCGCGGGGATGGTATTATTCATTACTTATCTCAAGCTGCTCTACAGTTGATTGTAATATTTTAAGAAACCGCAAAGGCACAGAAGGAGAGAAAATAATATGGCTAAAGTTGGTTTTATACGTTGGCTGTATTTATGTGTCTTCGTAGGTTTTAGTTGTTTATTACTGATTAGCTGTGCTGTGAACTCTAGCGCGAGGAAAACTTTGCGGGTTGCTACAGAACCAGCGTTTCCACCTTTTGAGTTTCAAGGAAAAGGTGGCGAGTTGCAGGGGTTTTCCATTGATTTGATGAATGGCATCGCTTCTTCTGCTAACTTTAAAGTTGATTTTCAAAGTCTGCCTTTTGATGGCATTATCCCAGCTTTGCAAGCCAAAACGGTAGATGCGGCCATTAGTTCGATTACGATTACTCAAGAGAGGGCGAAAACGATTTCTTTTTCCCGTCCTTATTTTAAGGCTGGGTTAGCGATCGCAATTCGCGCAGACAATCAAGATATTACTGGTTTTGACAGTCTCAAAAATAAAAAAATTGCTGTACAAATTGGCACAACTGGGGCTGCAAAGGCTAAGAGTATTCCTGGAGTGCAAATTCGCAGTTTTGATTCTGCACCCATAGCCCTGCAAGAATTGCTCAACGGTAATGTGGATGCAGTGATTAATGATGCACCTGTGACTTTATATGCAATTAATACAGGCAATCTTCAGGGAATTAAAGTTGTACAGCAATTGTTGACGGAGGAGTTTTATGGAATTGCTACAGCTAAAAACTCGCCGAATTTGACATTGATAAATGATGGCTTGGATAGGGTGCTGAAAAATGGCACTTATACCCAAATTTACCAGAAATGGTTTAAAGTTGAACCACCATCACTACCAGCTAAATCACCATTTGAGAATAAAACTAATACTGGGACACCTCAAATATTAACTTCAATTAATGTGGTTTTGCAGGCTTTCCCAAGCTTATTGCAGGGTGCGTTGGTAACGTTGCAGTTGACGATACTTTCTGTAGTGTTTGGTTTAATTGGCGGTTCCTTAATTGGTATTGTTCGCCTTTCTCATATTGCACCTGTGCGTTGGTTGGCGAGGGCGTATGTAGATTTTTTTCGGGGAACGCCTTTGCTGGTGCAAATTTTTATGATTTACTTTGGTTTACCAGCAATTTTACAAGAACTTGGTTTGACATTTTCTTTCGATCGTTTAAGTGCTGGGGTAATTGCCTTAAGTTTGAATAGTGCTGCATACATTGCCGAAGTTGTTCGTGCTGGGATTCAATCAATTGAACCAGGACAAGCAGAAGCAGCAAAATCATTAGGTTTGAGTTCTGTGCAAACTATGAGTTATGTAATTTTTCCCCAAGCTTTCCGGCGGATGATTCCACCTTTGGGGAATGAGTTTATCAGTTTGTTGAAAGATAC
Source organism: Nostoc sp. 'Peltigera membranacea cyanobiont' 210A (assembly GCF_002246015.1). Classification (GTDB taxonomy): domain Bacteria; phylum Cyanobacteriota; class Cyanobacteriia; order Cyanobacteriales; family Nostocaceae; genus Nostoc. The sequence goes on along the minus strand of NZ_NOLJ01000002.1, from coordinate 204,323 downwards.
TAGCTTAGTTTCTGTGATTGGGTTTGAAGAATTACTACGTAAAGGACAGTTAATTGTTGCTGACAACTATCGCGCTTTTGAGATTTACGCAGGTGTAGCAGTTGTTTATTTATGTTTGACGCTACTTTCTTCCCAAGCGTTTAGCCGATTAGAAGCTTGGATGAATCCTATCAAGCGCTAAGAGACTTTCAAAAAAAATTTCTCAAAATCTAGAGAACGAGCATAAATATAATTATTTAAATTACAAGGATAAAAGTATACCTTTTTTCGAGCAATTATAATTTATTGTTTAATTTTAATTAATATTCTGCGGCGAATCCAATAAAAAAGTTATGTAATATCAATCAGATAACACTATTGTTATCATGTACTTGTAATCATTAAGAAATGTAAATAGTAACTATAACCGTAAGTCAATTTAACTTAATGATTTCGTGCTTGCTATTTGAGGGCTGATTACGTAAGTACGTTAACGTTTTAATTAGAACTCAGTGAATAGGTTTGAACTATTCAATGCAAGTCTAGTTTCGGCTGCATTGTAACAGTTCACCTTGCCAGCCAAAAATTAAAAACTTTTCATTAGAGGAGAAGCAAATGAGAAATTTGAAAGCAATCATAGACAAATCCTCATTGACTAGTGAAGTACCGGCATCATTTGTGGTGTTTCTTGTCGCCCTTCCTCTTTGCATGGGTATTGCGATCGCTTCGGGACTTCCGCCATCTCGCGGCTTAGTTACAGGAATAGTAGGCGGAATTATTGTTGGTGCTGTTTCCGGTTCACCTTTGCTTGTCAGTGGCCCTGCTGCTGGGCTGGCTGTGATTGTTGCAGAAATAGTTAAAGAATATGGCATTGAAATGGTTGGGCCAATTTTGCTGCTAGCGGGTTTAATCCAATTACTCGCAGGTATTTTTAAACTTGGCCAGTTGTTTCGCGCTATGTCACCGGCTGTCATCTATGGAATGCTTGCAGGTATTGGGATATTAATCTTAACTTCCCAATTTCACGTCATGCTAGACGACCAACCGCGTATACACGGCATTGAGAATTTAATTTCTATTCCCAACACCATTTACAAAGCTTTCTTTCCTATAGATGGTAGCGTTCATCATGTTGCAGCACTCATAGGTGTAATAACTATTATCAGTCTTCTGCTGTGGGAAAAATTTAAACCCAATAGTTTAAAGTTGATACCTGGTGCGCTTGTCGGCGTTGTAATTGCCACCGTCATAGCTACAGTGTATCGATTACCGATTCAGTATGTTGATGTACCTGGAAATCTGGCACAAGCAATTCAATTACCAACACTTGCCAGCTTACCACGCCTAATTCAGGCAACAGTTTTGCTAGATGCGATCGCGATCGCATTCATTGCTAGTACAGAAAGTTTGCTTTCAGCTGTAGCAGTAGATCGACTGCATACCGGGACAAGAACCGATTTCGATCGCGAATTAACAGCCCAAGGAATTGGCAATGTTATATGTGGGTTCTTGGGTGCTTTGCCGATGACAGGAGTGATAGCCCGCAGTTCTGTAAACGTAGAAGCTGGTGCTAAAACTAGATTATCAACGATGCTTCACGGTTTATGGCTGCTAATTTTAGTAATTGCAGCCCCAACCTTACTCAAAATAATTCCCATTTCTAGTCTGGCAGCAATTTTAGTTGTTACTGGTTACAAACTAATCGAAGTAGAACATATTCGCCAGTTAAAGAAGTATGGACGTTTTCCTCTGATGATATTTGCTGCCACTTTAATCGGGATTGTTGTTACTGACCTGATCACAGGTGTTTTAATTGGTATTCTGTTGACAGGAGTTTTACTAATTCACAAAATGTCCGTGCTGAATATCCAAATTATTAAGCATGAAAATAATCAGCGAATAGACATTTATTTACAAGGTGCGGCAACATTTGTGAGGCTACCAAAATTAGCGAATATTTTAGAACTTGTGCCTCCAGGAAGTGAATTGCATGTTTATATGCAAGACTTGGCTTATATAGATCACTCTTGTCTAGACTTACTATCGGTGTGGGCAAAACAACAGCAACAAATGGGAAGCACCTTAACTATGCAATGGGATCGTCTAATAGATCGTAATCGCAAACCATTTACTCTGTAGTAGTCAAGCTAGATTGAATTTGCTTCACGGTAAGGTAGCACAGCTGTGCTACCTTACCAATTGTTTGTATTTCTATGTAATCAGCCAGGGGTTAAAATAGGTTTTATATAGGGAATTTGGATTGAGTTGCACCTGATACCAATTCTGTATGAAGATGCGCCAAACTATATGAGGAACGAACCGCAAAGGGCGCAAAGGACACAAAGAAGAAAGAAAATTTGGCGCAGCCTCACAAAGAAATGGTATGAATTAACTAAAAATATATGACAATTCTCAACGCTCGTAATTTATCTTTAGAAGAAGTTCAGCGTCTGTTTAGCTTTGAAGAACAGTACAGTGACTCATTTTCTAACTACTTATCTCTGGAACCTCTCGCGGAAACAGAACAGCAGGAACTTCTGCAAATTAGAAATGACTTTCGACGCTATCTGACAGCTGGTAAAGTTTCTGAGGGTCAGGTAAAGTTTCTTGCAGTTGCGCCTTTACTAAGATTAGCTGGTTTTTATCGCTATCCGATCGAGATTGTTTTGGAAGAGAATATTGCTGATATTGAAGTTGAAGATGAGGATATCAAAATTAAAGGCAGATTTGATATTTTAGCTATTAGTAAAGCTAAACATACAAAACTTCAAAGATATTTTTGGGTACTGTTAATTGAATCTAAGAATAGTCAGATTGATATATCAACAGGTTTGCCTCAGCTTCTCACTTATGCTTATAAAAATTTAGATAATCAAAAATCAGTTTGGGGATTAGCGACTAATGGTAGAAGTTATCAGTTTGTCTATATTGAACAAGGAAATCCCCCGATTTATTATCTGTTACCAGAATTAAATTTAATGGAAAGAGAGCGTTCAAGTCAGCTGCTACAAGTTTTAAAAGCAATTTGTCAGCTTTAAAAGTATTGATGATTAAGGCAACATACAAGCCAAAGTAACAATTTATGACTCAAGCCATACCCAAACTAGTAAGCTTTGAAGATTTTGCAGCTTGGCGTCCTCAAGGCGGAAGATACGAATTACATAATGGTGCGATTGTTGAAATGCCCCAACCAACTGGTGAACATGAAGATGTTGTTGGTTTTATCGCTAGAAAACTAACAGTAGAATTTGACAGATTAAATTTACCTTATATAATCCCTAAAACTGCGCTGATAAAACCTTTTAATTCGGTATCAGCTTATTCCCCAGATGTGTTGATATTAAATCGTCTTAATTTAGTGAATGAGCCGTTATGGAAAAAAGAATCAACTGTATCATATCCGGCATCAATTCCCTTGGTAGTTGAGGTAGTTAGTACCAATTGGGATGATGACTACTACACAAAACAAGGTAAGTATGAGGGTATTGGAATTCCCGAATATTGGATTGTAGATTATCTCGGTTTAGGCGCTAAAAAGTTCACTGGCAACCCCAAACAGCCTACTATGTCTATTTATCAATTAATCGATGGTGAATACCAAGTTACTCAATTTAGAGGTACAGATCGCATAGTCTCGCCTACTTTCCCAGAATTGAATTTAACCGCCGAACAGATTTTTCAAGCTGGAGGTTTCCCAAGTAGTTAAAATTACCGATCTACTTAACGCCCTAAGTGCGATCGCAATACACTTGACCAAAACTATGATCGGGATGAATCTCAATCACCATATCAACCACTGTTGTATCTCTTACCAACGGCATGATGAATAATTCCGGGTGAAGCGATCGCCAAAAATAATTGACAAATTGCTCTATATCTGCATTACTCATTCCCGACTTACCCGCAGCAATCATCTGTTGTTCTGCCTGTTTACGCCACTCCAAAGAACAGCGGTAATCGGTGGGATAAAGCACAATTAAACTGTCTAATCGCTCCCACAGTGGTAGATAATCGTGGAGGCGAAGATTCATCTCACAAGCGAATGCTCTATCTTCATCTGTGACAATTGGCGGTGGCGCAGTATTAAATACATCTGGGTCGATTGGTCGCACACCCACAAACCACCCTTCAAATAGTACAATATCTACACCCGTGACCATTTCTGGATTAGTGCGATCGCCAGCACCTCCATAAGCTGATTTATCAAAGCGGGGAAGCATTACAGGGCTTTGCAACTCACGGATTTGATCTAGTATATTTAAGCCTAAGTTTACATCATGGGTTCCTGGTGGGCCGCGCCAAATTAAGCGGGGATCTTGCTGTGTTAGGAGTAAGCGATCGCTGTAAGTTTTATACAAGTCATCCAAAGATAAACTCACAGTCCTGTATCCCAAATGATCGAGAATCAAAATGAGAATTTTGGACATTGTGGTTTTACCAGTACCTTGTCCTCCCAATATTCCTTGAATCAGTGGGCGTCCCAACTGTTGGCGCTGCGATGCTAGTTTGATCCCCAAAGGCAGCCACAAGTCCCACAATACCTGTAACATTTCCTGGGGTTGTACTTGGAGAGTAGCTTGGCAGAATTCGCTAAAAGCTGGGAAGACAGATTTTAGTAAATGCGATCGCCTTTCGATCGTTTCATCAACATTTTCCGGTACGATGCCAAAAGCTTCTGCCCTTAACCGATCTGCCAGCGCTGCTTCTCTTGCTTCCTGCTTCCAAGTTTCCCCCACCTCATTGGTTGCCAAAACACTCAGCCACAAATTCATAAATTCTCCATCTGACTACGATCCCAGCTTAAAAGCTTCGAGAAACAGGCTGTAGATGAAACCAACTTTGAGAAGATTTAGTGAGTCTACCAAAAGCGATCGCCTTTCCAAAAAGCTGCGACTATAAAATATCCGGCTGGTAATTTCCGTTAACAATACTAAAAAAGCTGCTACCACAATATCCAATACACCTTCTTGTCCAGCGGTTGTGGAAACTGCGTTTCCCAGAAAAAAACCGAACAAAAAACTAATCATCAGCAACGATAGCCGTCGCCAAGGATTTAAAAACCATTGCCCAAAGCGTGTAGCAATAGCATCGAACAAGTTGTTGAGACGAGTGTTTTGCATCAAAGGGACTTCTGGGAAAAGTCAAGATATCTTGAAATATGTCTATATTAATGTAAGAAGGATATTGGTTTTAGCATCAGCTTGTTTGTTACTATTGTAGATATCTACTGGAATTACAGTGTTTATTCAAATTTCACCATTCTATCATCTTCAGAGAAGTACAGTTTCTTAGAGGATGTTTGGAAACAATAATATTTAGTTTGATCCCCACGTTTAAGCCTTAAAAAATGGGAAAATGATTCAAAATTCCCCTTTTTTAAGGAAGCTAGTTCGTTAAGCGGGTTTGCTGACTTGTTTCATGTATGGAAGTAAGCTACTTATAGCATCTCCCAACAGGAGAAGGGACTTGTGTAGATTTAGGAAGGAGGATCTCTAAGCACTGGCTATATCACCAGGTACTTTCCAAATATCGTCTTAAGGTGCTTTTAATAGCAGAAGATAAAATACACTACTTAGATTTATCTGACGTTTAGCAAAGGACGCCTTGTTGAGGCTGCTAACGGTTTCAGGAAACTTTTATTTTTTTATACAAATGAATTGGCTGAATAGGTATAGAATTATCTTGTTTTTATCCATACTTATGGTCAAAAACCAAAGTCATGGATCTCTGTACCTATTGTTTTTCAAACATCAAAGAGATTATATCCTTCAAATGTTTTCTAATCAAAATGATATTTATCATACATTCGTATTCCTTATTTTAGGAAAGTCTATATTCGGCTATTTTGTGTGATTATCTTTTGGGATAATAGGCTACTATTTGGTCAAGCCTAGACAAAATATTTATTTCTAAATAACTATCAATATGAAATCTTTAGTGTATCGTAACGTCGGTATTACAGCTTTGTGCTTGGGACTGCTTGTTGCTCTGGTGGGATGCTTCGGGGTGAGCGTATCTTTTGAGCCTACAAACCCAGATACATCTTCAGAACTACCAACAGAAACTCAAGAGTGGCAGACAACTTCAGTCGTACCTGAAAAAGGTATTTCTGCTAGTCTATCTACTCCAGCACCTACCCCAACCAATCGAGTAGAACATAGCAGTAAAGAGAATACTTATCCTGTCTTGGCAGAGCGTGATAAATCAACAAGCATTGCCAAGGATCGAGGGACTTTGCGAATGAGCAATCAAACAAATCAGCCTGTGCGGCTGGTTCTACTGGCACGACAGTCAGTAGCAAAAGGAGCTAGTAAAAAACAAACTCACTACGATGTACCGGCACATTGGGATTTTGCTCCCGAAGAAGGTAGTGAGAAGGGACTAGTTCTATCTCTACCTCAAAATAATTTAAAGCTGGAGAAGGGAGATGTTTTAGTTGCTTTTGCACAAGATGGTTCCCGTCGTTACTGGGGCCCTTATATTATTGGCGAAACTCAATTACCTAAGTGGAATTCCCAAAACAGAGAATGGCAACTTGTGCTGAGTCAATAGACTTCTTGGCATTGTGGGGATAAGGGGCGGGGGGGAATGGCACTAAGTTAATCGCAAAGCCCTGATATAACAAGATTTTTGAGTGTGGGGAGAGTGGGAAGTGTGGGAGGTGTGGGGA
>NZ_NOLJ01000002.1:0-197664 GCF_002246015.1 Nostoc sp. 'Peltigera membranacea cyanobiont' 210A | reverse complement strand
GGGAAGTGTGGGAGGTGTGGGGAGGGTGGGGAGAAAGAGGAGAAATTGAATAACTGCACATCAATGAACGCTGCATTGCCTCCCACACCCCCCACACCTCCCACACCCTGCCAGCAAGGAGGTTTCAGCTTTTCTTAGTGCCATTCGGGGCGGGGGTAAAGATTAACTCTAAGCCGAGGAACTCGGAACTCAGCACTCTTCATATCCTTACCCTACAGTTGGTAAAGTGTTAAGTAATGGATAGAGGAAAATTGTTGAATTAAAAACTCCGAAGAACAAAAGATAGATAACCAACGACTATTGATTAGTGATTGTTGACTATTGACTAAATGAGAATGAAATTGAGTGTTAAGCACACTGTTGATCGGTGGTTCAACAAAATAGCAAAAAATCCAGCCCTGAGTGTAACTGTGTCGATTTTGTGGTTGATGGTGGTTGGCTGGGTGGCTTTTGGGTGGAATTTGGGCAACATTGGCTTAATTGATGAAACAGAGCCGCTCTTTGCGGAAGCTTCCCGCCAGATGTTCGTTACAGGTGATTGGATTACCCCATTTTTCAATGGTGATACTCGTTTCGATAAACCTGCTTTAATTTACTGGTGTCAGGCGATCGCATATCATCTGATTGGCGTGAATGAATGGGCAGTACGCCTTCCTTCTGCGATCGCAGCATTCGGCTTAGTTTGTTTAGCTTTTTACACCATCCAGTGGTATCTGGGTAAACAAGACGAATTAGAGCAAGTTTCACGTCCTACTCGTCGCTACTTAACATCTTTTATAGCAGCCGCGCTGATGGCACTCAATCCCGAAACCATTATTTGGGCGAGAACGGGTGTCTCTGATATGCTGCTCACCGGATGCATGGCATCGGCTTTGTTATGTTTCTTTCTAGGGTATGCAGGGAAGGAAGGGACTGGGGACTGGGGACTGGGGACTGGGGAGAAATTTTCCCAATCCCCAATCCCTAATCCCCAATCCCTATTCCCCAATAAATGGTATTTAGCTTTTTATGTGCTGATTGCTGGCGCAATTTTGACCAAAGGGCCAGTGGGAATTGTTTTGCCGGGGCTAATTGTTGCCGCCTTTTTGCTTTACGTGGGTAAAGTGCGAGAGGTGTTGCGGGAAATGCACCTTCTTGTAGGTACACTGATAATTCTCGCTTTGTCAGTGCCTTGGTATGCTTTAGTAATTTGGCGCAATGGCTGGAATTACATTAACTCCTTTTTTGGTTATCACAACCTGGAACGTTTTACAGAAGTAGTTAATGGTCACTCAGCACCTTGGTATTTTTACTTTTTAGTCGTGCTGTTGGGTTTTGCACCATACTCAGTGTATTTACCAGCTTCTATAATCAGACTAAAATTTTGGCAGCGATCGCATTGGCGATCTGTTGAACGTTTTCAGCAATTTGGTTTATTTGCCTGGTTCTGGTTTGCTAGCATCTTTGCCTTTTTTAGCATTGCCGTTACTAAACTTCCTAGCTACGTATTGCCTTTAATGCCAGCAGCAGCAATCCTGGTAGCCCTGTTGTGGAGCGACCTTTTTTCAGATACAAAGACACGGCAAACAATTGCTGTTTCCCCCTCTCCCACTCCGCCCATCTCCGCCTCTTTGCTGCGAATAAGTGGTTGGGTGAATGTAGTATTTTTATCAGTTCTGGCAACAGCACTGCTCAATATCACCCACATATTAGGTACCGATCCAGCGATCAGTAACTTCCACGAACTAATTGAACAATCTGGTTTACCAGTAATCGCGGGTATAATTTGGCTAGTTTCTGCTGTTTTGGTCGCGGGTTTATTATTGAGTCGCCGCTGGAACTACATTATCGGTATTAATTTAATCGGTTTTGTGGCGTTTGTAATTTTTGTTTTAACGCCTGCTTCGTTCTTTATCGATCGAGAACGTCAATTACCCTTAAGGGAATTGTCTGCGGTGATTTTAGAAGCAAAACAACCAAACGAAGAATTGATCATGCTTGGCTTCAAAAAGCCTAGTGTGGTATTTTACAGCCACATCCACGTAAATTATTTAAAATTTCCCCAAGAGGCTGTAGAGCATATTAAAAACAAGGCTGCTAAAGGACTAAAACCTTCTTCAGTGCTGCTGTTGGCCGAACAGAAAAAGTTTTTGAAAATGGACTTACAGCCAGATGATTACAAGAATTTATCAACCAAGGGTGCTTATAACTTGGTTCGAGTTCCTTTTAAGAAAATGAAAAATCAAAAAATCGACATATCATAAATTGTCATTTGTCATTTGTCATTTGTCATTTGAGAATAACTATAGCGTTTCCTAATCACACGAGGTACATCATAGTCCCCTCCTCGCTTGCGGGGAGGGGGTTGGGGGTGGGGTTCTTGTACCTCACTAAACTGATAACCGCTATAATGACCAATGACTAATGACCCCATTAACATTTACTATTGTAACCATTGACAGCTAAAGCTTGATTGATCTGGTTTAATAGGTCTTCCATTGATATCGATCGCGGTAATATTTGGGTAGCGATCGCACTAACAACAGTTTCTACCGATTCCAAACCATTCTTCTTCTGCTTGTTAATTTGCTTATAAGCTACTCCATCCTGGAAACTGGTTTCTAGGCGATTTAATCGCTGATTTAGTACCAAAATTGGTGGCAACTTTAAAGGCGAATCTCCCAATGTTTTCAGTGCTTTGAGCACATCTTTGTGGATAGAGGTTTCTCCTAAACAAATTAGCAGTAAGTCAACGCTTTCGTGGCGAATTTGTTGCAACACTTCTGCCCAACAAGGACTCATCGCCGCTTTGAAGCCTGCTGTTTGAAGGTATTGAATTAAAGCTTGGAACCACTCAGATCCCCGTTCAGCAGTTTCACTACTAATTGAGCAATTTTTTTCTGTGCGATACCCCTTAGCTGGCTTACGTCTTACCTGGGGAAAATCCCGGAGCATTGTTAAATCCACTACTAAGATGTTGGGAGGGCAGCAAATACCAGAAGCAATTTGCAGTACTGATAGTAAAGCATCTGTTTTATCGGTGCGACTGCTGTTGTCTTTGGCAAATGGTGTTAAGTAAGGAAATACAGATAGCCCCGGTATTTTAGAAGCGATTAAGGTAGTTGCAACATCGCAAGTAACCAGTGGTATAGCTGCTAAACGTGGATGTCCAATTAGTTGTTGCAAATAAATTTGGGCGGTGGTACTTTCGACATCTAGCAAAATCACATCAAACTGCCATACCCGCGCCAAAAGTTCTGCCTGATCTAGGTCATCTACTTCAATCACCCGATGTTCTCGAAGTGAGGGGTGGGGATTGACCGATTCTAACTGGGGATTCACTAACCGGAGGATTCGCAGTGGGGTTTTAGTTGGGATAATTGCACTATTATTTAACCCTATCTGCGGAATTGCTTGTGCAGCACATAATTTTTCTAGAACTGGTGCTAAGACCTGATGCTCTACTGGCAAACTTAAGAAACCATCGGCTCGGTTAGCAAATGCTTGCTCCTTTTCGGCTCCCGTAGCTGTGACAATTACAGATATATGACGGGTTGCGGTGTCAGATTTTAGTAAAGTCAGCACATCCCAGCCTGATAGCAGGGGTAACAACGGATTCAAAAATATGGCTATTGGTTGCAAGCGCCGCGCTTTTTCGACTGCTTCTGTGCCCGATCGCGCAATCACTACCCGATATCCTAAACTTTTGAGTTGTTCGGTCAAGTCTTCAATATATCGGGCTACTGCCTCGACTACCAAGACCAATCGTTGCGAACTCGCGGGATGATGCTGTGTGGGCGTACTAACTTGCTGACGAGCGGCGGAGTTTTCCCGTGTCGGTTGGTATCGTGTCTCCTCCTCTTCTCTGATTCCCATATCTGATTCCGAAAAGCCTGTTTTCGGGGGACTGGGCGGTAGAAGTAGGGTAAACTGGCTACCTTTACCTTCACGCGATAAGAAGCTGACATCTCCTCCGTGGAGGCGAGCCAAGGCGCGAGTTAATACTAGCCCTAAACCAGTGCCTTCAAATTGACGGGTGAGGGGATTTTCTAATTGTTGGAATTTTTGAAAGATTAAATGTTGCTGGTGTTCGGGAATGCCAATGCCTGTATCCCACACTGTGAAGGCAATCCATCCTTCCCAACGACTTACCCGCAGCCCAATTTCGCCAGATATTTCGGTGAATTTAAAGGCGTTGGAAAGTAAGTGTACTAGCATCTGGCGTAAGCGCAATTCGTCTGCCACCATCTGATCTAAACCTAGTTCAATGGAAAGACAGAATTGAGGAGCAGATGAACGCGCATTTGCTGGTGGCGGCGCAGATGTCGCTTTGGTGGTTTGAGTGTGGATAGCTTTAGCTTCCGATAGGGCGCGATCGCACACAGCCTGAATTTTCACCGGAGTCAGCGTCAAATCCATTTGTCCCGTCTCCATTCGGGTCAAATCCAAAATGTCATTCACCACACTCATCAGGTGGCGTCCGCTTTGATGAATCAGTCCCGCATAACGGGCTTGACGCTCGTTAAGTTCTCCCAACTGCTGATCCACTAGCAAGCGCGATAATCCCAAAACGGCAGTTAGGGGAGTTTTGAGTTCATGGCTAATACAAGCTAAAAATTCGTCTTTTAACCGATTTAGTTGAATTAAATCGGCATTCTTCGCTGCTAGTTCTTTACAAAGCTGCTGCTGTTCAGTGACATCAGTAGCTAAAACCAACCACAAATCAGTGCTGAGTGCAATTTCCTCTTCAGCACTCATCACTTTAAACTCAGGACTATCTAAGGGAATTTTGGCAAACTGCCAGATTCGCTCTTGACCATTTTGTACTTCAACCACGCAGGTACAAGTACCCACCTGACTATCTAAATAGCATCGGCTGTATGCAGCATCACCTGATGCTTCTTGCTGAATCAGTTCTTCTTTACCACCTTTGGCATGAACGTTGATTGCTGGTTGGGTGACATATTCTGCTATTTCGGAGCGGTTAGGGACAAGTATTGCCTCCACTTGTTGCCTAACTCCTTCTGGATCTTTTAAGGTTCCTAATTGCTGCCACCAAGCGGGATTTCGGGCTACCACCTCGCCAGTACCTGTTTGCAACATCAAAGGCCAAGGCAGTCTTTCTAGCAAGTGTACTAATGGCTGATGTCCTAAGGACTTGGGTTCATTTGGCCTACCATCATACTCATGACGATGCTTGCTAGACCTTTGTAAGCCAGCCATACGTTCTTGAGCCAGCGATCGCAACAGGCGTGAACTATCCAGCAGCCCCAAATATCGACCATCAGAGTCAATCAGCGCCCAATCTAAGTTTTGGGGTTTTTCGACTTGTGAATCGCACCAGCGCAAGCTTAATCGCTCTACACGCTCAGAAGCTGATATTGTCTGTATTGGCTCAATTAGACCTTGACCCCAGGTAGAGAGCGATTGTTGTAAATTTAGATTTTTATCGTCACTTTGTGCTAATAATTTTGGGATTAAACGGGCAGAATATAGCAACCCGATGGGGCATTGCTGTTGATTTACTACTACCAAGCGATCGCACTGCTCTTGCTCAAAAATCTCCAACACCACTGCCAGAGAACTTGTTTGGGGGCAGCTAGGTACGGTTGCCTGAAAGTCATAAAGCGGGTAATCTAGCATTAACATAGGGATTTGGGGGTCATTCTTCCTGTGGAACCCTCCGGCATTTCCATCTGCCAGTTGATGGTCTTTTTGCCTGAAGTCATATCCTTTAAGAAGACTCATATAAGCAACTCTGGTTATTTCAACGCCATTAAAACAACGGGATTTCCCCTAACGGACACGGGAATTGCAAACGAGTGCATTTTTCCAAGAGGCGACGTTTCTCATTTCTAGCAACTAGCCTCTCCAGTGTCTTACTGGTATTTAAACTCCTCATCGATAGCGACGGCTAAAACAATTATGGCTCCAAAGATTCGCTTTAGAACCTTGAGGAATTATAATGATTTGGAATGCGACAATCCTTTAAGTTCGTTTAAGTATCTTATCAAGGAGCAAAATAAAAAAATCTATCTATTTATGTACATAGATATGTAAATCATGAGTTAAGTACTGTGTCTTGCTATGTCGACGGATACCTCATCATCAAAGACCTACTAAGTTCTACCAGTTAGTTGCTGCACTAAATTGTTAAGTGCGTAGCACTATCTGCTCGCATAGAGCGTTATTTTGGGGTTAAATCACCAGTTGACTGCACACGCAACGCGGTATTTCCTTCCCTACAAGCGTTAGCCAAACTTATCAGCCCGCGTTTATTGGTCAGGGCGATCGAGGAGATATATTCAAGAATAGATGTTATTACCGATATTAATTCTGCAATCTAATGTTAACAAATGCTTAAATAATCCAGTTGACTTAGCTAACCTAAAAGGTTTGAGTAGGTGGGTGGGGCAATTGATGGACGCAATTATTGCCCAATTTTGCTACTTACCTGTTGCTGCAACAACCTCTGGAACAATCAACTATTTACCAAATTGTCTGCCACGAAATCCAAGTAAGGCATACACTAGCAAGTACGTTTATGTATTTGCCAGTCAGATGCAAAAAAGCCAGCAGCATTTTCAGGAGATGACTCCGGCTGAAAGAGAAAGATTATTAAGACAGCTTAAAATAGATTATAGCCTGATTCTTATAGATTATTTTACTACAGACAAAACACTTAAAGATAAAATTGATAAATTTATCAATGCTATATTTTATGCTAATATTCCTGTGCCCCAAATAATCGAAATTCACATGGAGGTAATTGAAGAATTTTCTCACCAGCTAAAATTAGAAGGTAGGAGCAATGAAACGTTACTTGATTACCGCCTAACGTTGATCGATATCTTGGCTCACTTGTGCGAAGTTTATAGGAGTTCGATTTCTAAATAAATTAAGTTATCGCTCTCTATTCAAATTGGAACAAGCTACTGCTATTAGTTACTCCCAAGGCGCGAACGCATCTTGTTATTTTTATGCTCATGACTAGTTATTAAATATATGATTAAAGCCAGAAAAACCTACGTTCTCAAGCTTTACGTAGCCGGAAACACCCCGAATTCAGTCCGGGCATTAAAAACACTCAAAGATATTTTAGAGCAGGAGTTTAAAGGTGTTTATGCTTTAAAAGTGATCGATGTATTGAAAAGTCCACAACTAGCAGAAGAAGATAAAATCTTGGCAACGCCAACATTATCTAAAATTTTGCCTCCACCCGTTCGCAAAATTATTGGGGATCTTTCAGATAGAGAAAGAGTATTGATAGGATTGGATTTGCTCTATGAAGAACTGAGTGAAGAAGATTTTGAGGAGTAAATTTTTAATCATAAAATATTGAGTCTAAAGTTTAGTAATAAAAAAACAGGTTTTAATACCCTTTTGTTATCAAGCAATGAGTGAAAACGAGCAAGTACAACCAAAACAACCACCGATAATTAGGGGTGTAGAAAAAATTCGGACGATGATCGAGGGGTTTGACGATATTAGTCATGGTGGTTTACCAATTGGTAGAACCACCTTGATTAGTGGTACATCCGGCACAGGTAAAACCTTATTTTCTCTTCAGTTTCTCTATAACGGTATCACCTACTTTGATGAACCAGGAGTATTTGTAACCTTTGAGGAATCACCGAGTGATATTATTAAAAATGCCAATATTTTTGGTTGGAACTTGCCCCGCTTAATCGAAGAAGGCAAGTTATTTATTCTTGATGCATCTCCCGATCCAGAAGGTCAAGATATAGTTGGAAATTTTGACCTTTCTGCACTCATTGAACGCTTGCAATATGCCATCCGCAAATACAAAGCTAAACGAGTTTCAATCGACTCAATAACAGCAGTATTTCAGCAGTATGAAGCAATGGGAGTAGTGCGACGCGAAATTTTCCGCCTGGTAGCACGTCTCAAACTACTAAGTGTCACCACTCTAATTACCACTGAACGTAGTGAAGAATATGGGCCTGTTGCCTCTTTTGGAGTGGAAGAATTTGTTTCCGATAATGTAGTAATTGTTCGCAACGCTTTAGAAGGAGAACGCCGCCGTCGCACAATTGAAATTCTCAAATTGCGCGGCACAACTCACATGAAAGGCGAGTATCCCTTCACGATTACTAATGAAGGAGTTAACATCTTCCCACTCGGAGCAATGCGCTTGACTCAACGTTCTTCTAATGTCAGGGTATCTTCTGGTGTCAAAACTTTAGATGAAATGTGCGGAGGTGGTTTCTTTAAAGATTCAATTATTTTGGCGACAGGAGCTACAGGTACTGGTAAAACACTGTTAGTAAGTAAATTTATTCAAGATGGCTGCCTCAATGGAGAACAGGCGATATTATTTGCTTATGAAGAGTCACGCGCCCAACTATCTCGTAATGCTTCCTCTTGGGGAATTGATTTTGAAAAATTAGAAGATCAAGGTTTACTCAAAATCATCTGTACCTATCCTGAATCAACTGGTTTAGAAGACCACTTACAAATTATTAAATCAGAAATTGCTATTTTCAAACCCGCTCGGATTGCTATTGATTCTCTATCAGCACTAGCTAGAGGAGTTACGAATAATGCATTTCGGCAGTTTGTAATTGGTGTGACAGGTTATGCTAAACAAGAAGAAATTACTGGTTTCTTTACTAACACAACCGATCAATTTCTAGGAGCGCATTCGATTACTGACTCTCATATTTCTACGATTACCGATACAATTCTGATGTTACAGTACGTAGAAATTCGCGGAGAAATGTCGCGGGCAATTAACGTATTCAAAATGCGCGGGTCTTGGCATGATAAGGGCATTCGTGAGTATAATATTACTGCTGACGGGCCCGATATCAAAGATTCTTTCCGAAACTACGAACGGATTATCAGCGGTGCTCCTACTCGCGTTAGTATCGATGAAAAGGCGGAACTTTCTCGCATTGTTAGACGTTTTGAAGACAAACAGAGTTCCGAACCCTAAATTTAGTATCGTAGTATATTCTTTCCTAAGTTTAGTATCGTGCTATATTCTGTGGTGAAGAAAGGTTTTCTGCCGCTAGATTGATTTTCGTGTGAGGGATGCGGTGAAAGGACAGCAATTATTTTATAGCTTCTTACCTGGTGTAACGGCAGCGGTTTTAACAACTCAGCCTGCTTGGGCTGGTACTGCGAAACTAACTGGGATACAACTGGCATCTTCTCCTAGTGTTTTGACTTCTACTTATGGTCAAGGCTTAGTTGTGGATACCATAAATACGCAACTGTCTAACAGTGCAAATGTTAGTGTTCCAACCCTAGTACCTGCTTTGGGTTTTACTAAACTTAGTGTGAAACCTTTAAGTAATAACAGTATTCCAGTATTTACGACTGAAAATACTGTTGTACAAATAAAACAACTACTTAAGAAAGATAAAGGTAGATTTTTCAGTTTGACAGCTACCTCTAATCCTTCCCAAGCTCAAAAGAACCAAAAACAGAGTAATTCAAGCGCTTATGGGCAGAAATTAAAGAAGATAGTAGTTCCCAACTACACTTCAAAACCCCTTTCTGTCCAAAAAGAAATTTTGTCCCTGTCTTCTGCACAGCAGCCAGTGGTTCAAAAGATAAATACTGTTACTCCGTTGCAAACATTTTTACAAACTTCAGCCACAGGTGCAGGAGCAGCAAAACTGTTGTCAGCGCAGAGGTGTCCACAGGAGTTGAGCAAAAGCAAAACTGACTCCTTGGCTGTGCTACTAACCTCAAGCACCTGCTTACGACAAAACGCTATTGGTGGTCGCTTGGCTCAGAGCAATACCACGATTCCGGCAGATTCGACGCCAATCACTGCGCCAGGAACTGTAACTCCTACACCAGAGAGTTCGACGCCAACTCTAATTGCGCCAGGAACTGTAACTCCTGTACCAGGGGGTTCGGTGCAACCTGCCGCTGTGCCAACAACGGTAACTCCAGTACCGTCAGGGGCAGTGCAAATTCCAGAGAACCTGATTCCTAACTCAAATCCGCTGCAATTTCCCACCAAAGCGGAGGAAGTGAGACTTCAGGAAAATCAACCAATTACTTTGGCACAGGCTCTGGAGTTAGCACGGCGTAACAATCACGATCTACAGGTGTCCTTATTGGAGCTAAAACGCAATCAAGCGGCTCTAAGAGAGGCGCAAGCTGCTTTATTGCCTACCTTGGGAGTTAGCACGGATCTTACTCGTAGTCAGTCTGCTAGCAGTCAGCTTCAGGACGAATTAAACGGGCGAAATGGCTTACTGTCTAACCAAGACCAACCCAGTACATCTTTTTCTGGTCAAGCACAACTTTCATATAACCTTTATAGTTCCGGGAGAGTGCAAGCTAGCATCAAAGCGGCTGAAGAACAAGTACGTTTCAACGAGTTGGCTGTAGAAACTCAGTCTGAGACAATCCGTTTGAATGTTGCCACAGACTACTACAATTTGCAACAAGCGGATGAACAAGTACGGATTGCCCAATCGGCTGTGCAGAACTCTGAGGCTAGTTTACGTGATGCAGAAGCTTTAGAGCGAGCTGGGGTTGGTACGCGGTTCGATGTGTTGCGATCGCAGGTGAATTTAGCAAATGCCCAACAAAATTTAACTAATGCTAGATCCCAGCAGACAATTTCCCGTCGTCAATTAGCAACTCGGATCAGTTTGCCGCAAGCAATAAATATCAGTGCCGCTGACCCTGTACAATTAGCTGGTCTTTGGAACCCAACCCTAGAACAAAGTATTGTGTTGGCTTATCAAAATCGTCCAGAACTGCAACAGCAGTTAGCACAACGTAATATTAGCGAGCAACAGCGCAAACAAGCTCTTGCAGAACTGGGGCCTCAAGTTAGTTTGGTTGCTAGCTACGACCTGCTCGACCAGTTCGATGATAATGTCAGCGTTACTGATGGTTATTCATTCGGAGTTAGGGCAACCCTAAATTTGTATGATGGGGGAGCCGCTAGAGCAAGGGCAGATCAGTCCAAAACTAATATTGCGATCGCAGAAACTCAATTTGCTGAACAACGCAACCAAATTCGCTTTCAGGTAGAACAAGCCTATTCTACCCAGCAATCTAGTTTGGAGAATGTTCAAACCGCTAATACCGCTTTAGAACAAGCCAGGGAAGCTCTACGTTTAGCGCGTTTGCGATTCCAAGCTGGTGTAGGTACTCAAACTGATGTGATTAACTCTGAAAATGACCTCACCCAAGCTGAAGGTAATCGAGTCACAGCAATTTTGGATTACAACCGCGCTTTAGCTCAGTTACAACGGTCTGTTACTCTCAGAGCATTCCGCTAATTAGCTGAAACTCAACTGAATCAATACTTTTGACTGCTGCTGTGTTTATCAGGGCATTACACAATCTAGTAGCGTTTCTAATAAAAGCTAGCTAAAAGCCTCATTTATTCAGTGTATTTACTGGAAAGATGAGGCTTTTTAGTCCAAAAGATAGTATTGTAAATTGTGATACCAATTTGAAAAAAGACAAATAGACCATTTGTAGAGACGCGATTCATCGCGTCTTTACCCAAGGATGTGTTGCAATCATTAATTGAACTGGTATGATTTTTTAGAAATTCTTTAGCGATCGCTAAAGGATTACGCGAACAAAATCTGATTAACAACTACGAACCCAAATTTCACCGTAGCCGTCTTTTCCAAGGTCTGCTACATCTTCAGGAAAGCGCTTTAGAAACTCATCTGGAGACAACCATTCTTGAAATACAAATGAATGCATTTCAGCAGGTATAACATTAATCAATATCTTTCCAAGATTGGATAGGTAATTTATGCAAGCTCTAGTGGTATGAATTTCGCGTTCTGTTATGTGATATTCAAATGACAGCAAAGAAATCGGTTGTGTCAGCCCTTTTAAAACTTCAAGCTCCCACCCTTCAACATCAATTTTACAGTAGTCTGGTTTTCCAAATTCATCAATTGCTCGGTCAAGAGTTGTGATAGAAACTTGGATACTGCTTTGTACAGTGCCTAGCCAATCCTCATAAAAACTTGCGATTCCACTTCGTTCGCGAGTGTATAATGTTGCTTCTCCGGGTTTTGCACCAACCGCCTTCTGAACAGGATGAAATTTACTGCCATAATGACTACATCGAGCTTTCAATTCTCTCATGCATTCGGGCTGCGGTTCAAATGCCACAACTCTTGCACCTGCTATTAGAAATGCCTCTGATTTTGCACCTATGTTTGCACCAACATCGAAGCAGAGATTATTATAATCTAAGAGTTTTGAGTAGAAAGAAACTTCTTGTTCAAAATAACTTAACTGATCTTTTAACTGCTTTTGATTTAAAAAACGATAGAAATTCCTAATTGGTCTATATAGACCAGTTGATATGGAAAAGTCCTTCACAATAGATTTTATTGCAGGAAATTGCATATTTTATTTACCTCAATCAGCAATTTTCACCTCAAAATTATAAAATTTATGCTATGTTTTACCAATAATAAATATGACAATAATTTCTTTCAAAAAAATCGGAAACATTTTGTAGTTTGACAAAAAACACAAAATAAGTTTTTCAACCGATGTTTTATAGGCAAACGCATCTAAAATTCCTCTTGATTCCAACCGACGTTAAGAACCAACGAAAAAATGAGGGTTTATCGTTTAGTTTAGTTTCCGCGACTCAAAGCAATGTCTAGGATAGAGGCTATTCGGAGACGTTTAAACCTTTAGCAATAAACGAGAGTTAATAAGATTGCTTTTGAGTCTATCGAGAATAGACTACTATTATAGACTTAGAATTTTACTCCCTTTCTTCCGGTAACAAAAGTTTTTACGCTCCTCTGAAAAGAGGGTTAGGGAGAAGTCATAGAGAAGGAGTTGTTTTTGGGAGGTCTGTATTGGACTTAACAGAGAAGCGCTATAGTCCAATTTGGACTAACATAACTGAGTGTTCGTAGTTTACCGCCGTAGGTATCGCTTGCCTTGTCAAAGACTCATGACTAAAGTAACATCTCAAGAAATTGCACAGTTTCGCTCTCAATTGGCAGACGATCCTAGCGATATGGAAGCGCTGGATTTAATTGAAGACTGTGATGGAGATTTGGAGTGCGATTCGTTGATTAGTGAATCACGGTAATCAGTCCGTAAATAACTAATCCAGCCCACAGCAGATTACTGTCACTAAAGGCTGAACTCTCGGTCAGATGTAGGTGAAAGCCCTACCATTCAGACTCAGAATTGACTCCTTATCTGCCCACACCGAACAAGCTCGGTTCTTGTAGAGTGAAGCTGGGAACAGGGCGCAATCAGACGACCGTTGCGGGTTGACACTGGCGCTAATAGGGAGTTCCCACGATGAAACAGAGCCTATAAAAGCGACTTACTGCAAGGCAGGGCGCAACACAAAATCCCTGACCTCACTGGAGATTCATTCCCGCCAAAATATTCTGAAGTAACAGGCAAGAGTCCAGGGAATCCAGTAGTTGAATTGGCTACATCTAAAAGGAACTATCAATCTCTCCGAGGGAACGAATAAAAACGAGTTGCGGGTCTTGGGGCAGTCGAACCCCAGGTAGGCTAGACGAGAAGCGGAATCCTCGCAAGTCGGGTAGGACAGACCGTAATTGGTCTGAGGTGTTCAGAATACACAAACTCTAGAAGAGAAAATGATTAGACACAGTTGTAAAACCAGTGAATCTTGGAAAGCTTTACCGTGGAAGAAGTTCCGCCGTAACCTTTTCCGCCTTCAAAAGCGCGTGTACAAAGCCGTTCAAGTTGGAGACAAACGGAAAGCTAGGTCACTCCAAAAGCTTATTCTAAAATCCACCTCGGCTCGATTTCTTGCAATTAGACTTGTATCTCAGCTAAATGCTGGTAAAAAGACGGCTGGTATTGATGGTAAGAAATCCCTCTCATTTGAAGAACGCTTCAATCTTGAAGAACTACTGAAAATGAATAGTGGAAACTGGAAGCATCAAGGACTACGGGAAATCCCCATCCCTAAAAAGGACGGGACTACCAGAATGCTTAAAATACCAACCATCGCGGATAGAGCTTGGCAATGCCTCGCAAAATATGCACTAGAAGCAGCACACGAAGCAACGTTCCACGCCAGGAGCTACGGGTTTAGAACTGGGCGCTCTGCCCATGATGCTCAAAAATACATCTACAATAACCTACGTTCCTCCTGCAAAGGAATAGAAAAACGAGTTATTGAACTCGATATCGAAAAATGCTTCGACAGGATTAACCACTCAGCAATAATGGACGAACTCATTGCCCCCAAAGGCTTAAAACTCGGTATCTTCCGATGCCTTAAGGCAGGAGTAAACCCAGAATTCCCCGAACAAGGAACACCTCAAGGGGGAGTGGTCAGTCCGTTACTAGCTAACATCGCGCTCAACGGGATTGAGAGTATTCACAGATACCACGCCGAATACAAAAACAGTAGAAGTATCACACCGAAAACCTCGTCCGAGAAAATTGTCGAACCATCAGTCCGATACGCGGATGACATGGTTATTATACTTCGACCCGAAGACGATGCGATAGAGATACTTGAAAGAATCAGCGAGTTCCTCCGCAAACGCGGAATGAATGTAAGCCAAAAGAAAACCAAAGTTACCGCCGCGACAGATGGGTTTGATTTCCTCGGCTGGCACTTTAAAGTCCAGAAAAACGGAAAGTTCAGAAGTATTCCCTCAGTGGACAACTTTAAAGCTTTTCGTAAGAAAGTAAAACACATCATCAACAACTCGAATTATGGTGCTACCACAAAGGCTGAGAAATTAGCCCCAGTAGTAAGAGGTTGGAGAAATTACCATAAGTTCTGCAAGATGGACGGGTCTAGAAACTCGTTATACCACATCCAAAAAAGAGCTTACACGGTATTCAACAAGGAAACCAAGCAAAACCGCTACTCTAGTAAGAAACTACTAGACAAAGCACTCCCAGCAGTTCCCTACTCCGAAAATAAACACGTCATGGTTCAAGGAATAAAATCCCCCTATGACGGAAATATAGCCTACTGGAGCGAACGCAGAAGCAAGCTCTACGATGGCGAAACCTCTAAAGCTCTTAAGAAGCAAAACCATAAATGTGCCTCCTGCGGTTTGAAATTCATTGATGAAGAAAAGGTACACCTGCACCACATCGACGGAAATCATGCCAACTGGAAGAAAAGTAATCTTGAAGCAATTCACGAGAGTTGCCACGATTACAAACACATGAGCAAAAGCGCAAGCTAAGAACATCGGGAGCCGTGTACACGGAAACGGGTACGCACGGATCTAACTGAGAGGTGCGGGGAATAATATCCCCCATCGACTCAACCAGATGCAGCGATGACGCTAGCTATCCGAGCAGGACAACAACCAGAAAGAGCAAATTCCGAGTGGTTAGATGCCTTGGCTAGAAAATGGCGTGTGGTCATTTGCGAACAAGAATATCGAGAAGATTTGCTTAATACTTCTCTTCAGAAGATGATGGAACGTTTAAAAACAACGCCAACATTTCCTAAGATTTTGGCAACGCCAGTTTTGCTATATGTCCTCAAGCAAGGCGTAAACAATTTTTGTGAGCCACTAGATTTGCTAAAATGATCGTCCCGCATTTTAATCGTGAGATTAAAATCGCGCCTACCCAAACATAGAGGCAAAGCGGCTTCAAAACCCTTAATCTAACCTTAGTCCGCGCAGGCGGACTACCCACTGCGTTTGTGTATGTAGTCCTTTCAGTGCTTTGGTGCAAGATGTGAGCCTCCTAACTTCTGATGTAAGTCTTAGAGTAATTCAGGTGTGTGACTTCTAGTCATGCGAGGTTCAATCGACCAGGACTGATACGCTGTTAATTAAGGCAAAACTTCTATTAGACAAATTGTAAAATCAATGAATTACCTTGTTGCCGTATTACCAGACCGCATTCAAGCCGAAGCTGCTTACTTAGCTTTAGAAAGAGAAGGCATTAACAGCACTATTTTGGGGAGGGGGTATAAAACGGCTGACGAGTTTGGCTTAATTGACCCCAAAGATCCAGCTAAAAAGCAAGCAAAACAGATGGCAACCTGGCTGATACCATTTGGCTTTTTTGCAGGTTTTACATTCAGCCTGATTACTGGTTTAGATACTTTTGCCTGGGCGGGTGAAGTTGGCAATCACATTGTTGGCGGACTGCTGGGTGCTGCTAGTGGTGCGATGGGTGGTGTTGTTGTCGGTGGCGGAGTCGGTTTACTTATCGGTGGTGGTGATGCTTTACCTTATCGCAACCGCTTAGATGCAGGTAAATATTTAGTTGCCGTTGAAGGTTCTGAAACTCTGACTCGCCAAGCAACCAAAATATTACGTCAGTTCGATCCAGAAAATATCCAAGGTTATGCCGACACAAATACTGTGTATTGAATAAATCATAGTTTACAGATTTATTTTTAGCCCACTCCTCCTTATTGCTACGAATTACGGTGTGGGTGAAGGATTTGGATGTTTTCCTGCGTAGTAGACAACGACTTTCAATTGTTCTTCATCAGGAACGTAAAACACTCTGTCCCCTTTTGTTACCTCATATTCCCATGCCCCCTTGTAGGGTTTGCCCTTTAAAGGAAAAACACGCCCAGGCTGTCTGGTGGTTGGTGCAGTACATAAATCCTCGTAACAACGACGTGTGTTTTCTGGATGGCGCTGCATTAAAGCTTCCCAGCCCCGATTCACCCGACGATTTTTAGCTACCACCAACCAAGTGCTTTCTATCTCAGATAATGCTGGAGCCGTCAGTTTAACGAATGGCGGCTCCACATTCTCAACTATTGGATGTTCTTCTTGGTTATCTGACATACTCTCATTCAGACAGCATTCTAAGTAGATGGCGGCTTTAATAGTACTTCATCAGTCTCGACACTAAAAGCATCTGCCAGTTCAGGACTAGCGATCGCTAAGGCGCTTTCATGCCATTCATGGATGATCGCGTCAATTATCTCCCATGCTGTAGTTGAGGAATCTATCAACCGAAAAGCCTCACTTAGCTCCTTGATAAAGTCTTGCAGATCATCTTCTTTAAACACACTCAGCCATCCATAAGAATGTTCAAAACCGATTTCCTTTCCCAGTAACAAAGAGAAGGCGACAGTTAATGCCTCAAAAACAGCTTGACTCTGTGTTGCTGCCTTTATGAGAAAAGTCACTTTCTCCCGGCGCAACAATGCAAAAGACTGATCGTTGCGAGTAATTGTCACTGGACGTTCTAAAGCTTTGTCCAGCACTCGCCCAGGCTGACGATTTAACTCAGTGGCTGTAATTAACTCATCTGAGTAGATATTGCCGAAAGTCCCAATAGACATAGGTTATGCGTTTTTAGTCAACGCCGATTTAAGAAAATTATTAGTCCCTACGTATAATTGTACGTACTATTCATCTGGGGTCAATAGGGATTAAAACTCTGGATGCTGGAACTATCAAAAGAAAANGTGCGATTCGTTGCATAGTGAATCTCGGTATCCAGTCCGTACATAACTAAGCCAGCCCGACAGCAGATTACTGTCACCAAAGGCTGAACTCTCGGTCAGATGTAGGTGAAAGCCCTACCATTCAGACTCAGAATTGACTCCTTATCTGCCCACACCGAACAAGCTCGGTTCTTGTAGAGTGAAGCTGGGAACAGGGCGCAACCAGACGACCGTTGCGGGTTGACACTGGCGCTAACAGGGAGTTCCTATGATGAAACAGAGCCTAGAAAAGCGACTTATTTGAAGGCAGGGCGCAACGCAAAATCCCTGACCTCACTGGAGTCCATTCCCGCCGAACATTTCTTTTCAGTATCGGTAAGAGTCCAGGGAATCCAGCAGTCGAAGTGGCTACATCTAACGGAACAATCAATCTCTCCGAGGGAACGAATAAAAACGATTTGTGAGTCATGGGGCAGTCGAACCCCAAGTAGGCTAAACGAGAAGCGGAACTCTCACAAGTCGGGTAGGACAGACCGTAACTGGTCTGAGGTGTTCAGAAAATACAAACTAGAGAAGAGAAAATGATTAGACACAGTAAACATACTAGTGAATCTTGGAGAGCTTTACCGTGGAAGAAATTCCGCCGAAATCTTTTCCGCCTTCAAAAGCGCGTATTTAAAGCTGTTCAAGTTGGAGACAAGCGGAAAGCTCGGTCACTCCAAAAGCTTATTTTAAAATCCACCTCGGCTCGATTTCTTGCAATAAGACAAGTATCTCAGCTAAACGCTGGCAAAAAAACGGCGGGTATTGATGGTAAGAAATCCCTCTCATTTAAAGAACGCTTCAACCTTGAAGAACTAATGAAAATGAATAGTGGAAATTGGAAACATCAAGGCTTACGGGAAATCCCCATCCCTAAAAAGGACGGAACTACCAGAATGCTTAAGATACCAACCATCGCGGATAGAGCTTGGCAGTGCCTCGCAAAATATGCACTCGAACCAGCACACGAAGCCACTTTCCACGCCAGGAGCTATGGGTTCAGAACTGGGCGCTCTGCCCATGATGCACAAAAGTACATCTTCAACAACCTCAACTCCTTTTGCAATGGAATAGAAAAACGAGTTATTGAACTCGATATTGAAAAATGCTTCGACAGGATTAATCACTCAGCAATAATGGACGAACTCATTGCTCCAAAAGGCTTAAAACTCGGAATATACCGATGCCTCAAGGCTGGAGTCAATCCAGAATTCCCCGAACAAGGAACCCCACAAGGGGGAGTGGTCAGTCCTTTACTAGCTAATATTGCGCTCAACGGGATTGAGAATATACACAGATATCATAGGAACCAAGGATTCAGAATCACTGATAAAACCTCAGCCAGTGATATTTCTGAACCATCAATCCGATACGCGGATGACATGGTTATTATACTCCGACCCGAAGATGATGCGACAGAAATACTTGAAAGAATCAGCGAGTTCCTCCGCAAGCGCGGAATGAATGTAAGCCAAAAGAAAACCAAAGTTACCGCCGCGACAGATGGGTTTGATTTCCTCGGCTGGCATTTTAAAGTCCAGAAAAACGGAAAGTTCAGATGTAATCCCTCAGTGGATAACTTCAGAGCTTTTCGTAAGAAAGTAAAACACATCGTCAACAACTCGAATTATGGTGCTACCACAAAGGCGGAGAAATTAGCCCCGGTAGTTAGAGGTTGGAGAAACTACCATAAGTTCTGCAAGATGGACGGGTCTAGAAACTCGTTATACCACATCCAAAAAAGAACTTACACGGTATTCAACAAGGAAACCAAACAAAACCGCGACTCCAGTAAGAAATTACTAGACAAAGCATTCCCAGCAGTTCCTTACTCCGAAAATAAACACGTCATGGTTCAAGGAATAAAATCCCCCTATGACGGAAATATAGCCTACTGGAGTGAACGTAAAAGTAAGCTCTATGACAGCGAAACCTCTAAAGCTCTTAAGAAGCAAAACCATAGATGTGCTTCCTGCGGTTTAAAGTTCATCGATGAGGAACGGGTTCACCTGCATCACATCGACGGAAAACACGCCAACTGGAAGAAAAATAATCTCAAAGCAATTCATGAGAGTTGCCACGATTACGAACACATGAGCAAAAGCGCAAGCTGAGAACATCGGAAGCTGGGTGCGGTGAAAGTCGCACGCCCAGATTTAACTGAGAGGTGCGGGGAATAATATCCCCCATCGACTCAACCCATTAGAACCGCAAGATAGACCGCAGACGGTACGAGAATGGTTAGAATTACTAAATCCAAAATCTCATTCGAGACAACAAATACAGGAAATCCAAAATCTAAAATCCTCAAAGATGGACTATACCCGACTGCGGGATTTGCTCGCAGCAGGGGAGTGGAAAGAAGCTAATGAGGAAACAAACCGAGTTATCCTGGCAGTAGCAGGGAGAGAAAAGGAAGCCTGGCTTGATAATGAAAGCATTGATAGTTTTCCTTGTGAAGGCCTCCGCATTATTGACCAACTTTGGGTAAAGTATAGCAATGGATATTTTGGCTTTTCAGTGCAAAAGCTTATTTATCAAAGTCTGGGGGGAACCAGACTTTACGACGGCAAAATTTGGCAGGCGTTTTGCGATCGCGTTGGTTGGAGAAATACGAAAGGATGGATTTTGATAAAAGATGTAGTTTTTAGTAGGAAAGCACCATTAGCCCACCTTCCTATTTTTACCCAGACAGAGATGGGACCATTTTTCTACACAACTCCAGGGCGTACGGGGGGGGGATTCGTTACGGAAAAAGAGGAAAAAGAAAGGAACGGTAGAGAGGTTTTGGGAGTTCGGGAGTGTATACTTTTTTTCTCTCGCGTCAATAATTGTAGAATGTAACATAATAAGGCTTACAGATTTTTCAAAAGATTTGTCAACACTCACTTTCTACGAAGCCTTGCGGGTTCAGGCGTTCCGATACATGGCACTGCGCTTCCTCCTCATCCTCCCCTTGCTTTTGTAGTACCCTACCGACAAACTGCGGGTTATAACAGTTAGCAAAAATAAATTTTTCCGCTACTTTTTCTATTTCTCCATTATTGGCTTCCCACTCATTGATAGTCTGGTGTGTTACGGCACGATAAAATTATGGTTTCATTTAAAAATATTAAATTAGCCCTAACGCACCATCTTTGATTTAAGAAGCTTCAGGCAAAGGAATATGTATCTTCTCATCTTCTTCTATAGCCTCCCATGCACTGGGAATAGCAACATTTAACCACCACAACCAAAATTCTAAACGCCTTGCTGAATCTGATTTTCCAGAAATAGTCTCCCACACTGCACCATTTGCATACGCACAAGCAGCAAAGAAAGCAGCATCATTACCTTCTGTATCCCGATTATCTGTCAGATTAAAATCAATACATAAAATCCTCAATAGACAATGCCCCCAAAAATCACCCTCACAATTACCGAAGGCAAATTACCAGGAAGGCAATATACTTTCGACTCTCGCACAACCTGTATTATCGGTAGGTCAGAAGATTGCAATCCCCAACTACCAGATGATGAAGACCATCGTACCATTTCCCGCTATCACTGTTTATTAGATATCAATCCTCCAGCTATTCGTATACGCGACTTTGGTAGTAAAAATGGTACATACGTTAATGATAAAAAAATCGGGCAACGCGAAGCACATCAAACACCAGAAGAAGGTGCAAAAGTTAAATTTTCTGAATATGATTTACAAGACAACGATGAAATTAAACTGAGTCATACAGTATTTGTAGTTAGTATTGAAACTGACTTGAGTTCACAAGGTACTTTTAACTTATCGCCTGCAAATCCTAATATAAATTATCAAAATCAATACCCAATAGCACAAGCAGTACAAGCACCAAATTCACCAAATTTATTAGAATATATCAAACGCTTATTAGGTTTAGCCGCAGGTGGCGATAAAAAATTACTTGCAATCCGCGATTTTAATATTATTAAATTACTAGGGAAAGGCGGCTTTGGAGAAGTTTATTTAGCACAGCACAATCAAACAGGTAATTTTGTAGCTTTAAAAGTAATGTTACCTGCGGTTGCAACTTATGATTGGGCGATACAAATGTTTATGCGGGAGACGGAAAACACTAAAGTATTACGACATCCAAATATTGTGAAATTACTCGATTATGGCTACTCTGAAAATATTTTCTTTTTCACAATAGAATATTGCGAAGCTGGTACTGTTGCTGATTTAATGGAAAAACAAGGAGGAAGATTATCGATAGATATTGCAGTACCAATTATTCTTCAAGTTTTAAAGGGTTTAAAATACGCTCACAATGCTGAAATACCTAATGTTAAGCTACGTAAAGGTGGATTTGCCAAAGGTGTGGGTTTAGTTCACCGCGACTTAAAACCAAGTAATATTTTCTTGGGTTACGTTCAGGGTAAAATCACAGCAAAAATAGGCGATTATGGTTTAGCAAAAGCATTTGACTTAGCAGGTTTAAGCGGTCAAAC
Organism: Nostoc sp. 'Peltigera membranacea cyanobiont' 210A; assembly: GCF_002246015.1. Classification (GTDB taxonomy): domain Bacteria; phylum Cyanobacteriota; class Cyanobacteriia; order Cyanobacteriales; family Nostocaceae; genus Nostoc. Next base: position 175,796 of record NZ_NOLJ01000002.1, on the reverse strand, counting down.
ATTAACAGGAAATAAAGCAGGTACTCCGGTTTTAATGTGTCGTCAGCAACTGCTTGATTATAAATATGCCAAGCCAGAAGTAGATGTATGGGCTGCGGCTGCGTGTTTTTATTATATGCTTACTGGAACTTTTCCGCGTAATTTCACTACTGGCGACCCATTTTTAGCAGTGTTGCAAAATGACCCCGTACCCATTCGCCAGCGTGATGCAAATATACCCAAACAACTTGCAGAGGTGATTGATTTAGCTTTGATAGAAAAGCCGGAATTTATTTTCAGAGTGCAGCAGAGTTTAAACAGGCTTTGTTGAACCTATTTTAATCGTATCCCTCTATGCATTAATCACATCTTTCTTAATAAAAGAGATAAAAGCCACAAAGGAGACACAGCATAAAGTTTGAAAATTAAGGGCGATCAGGTAATGGAATTAATAGCGTCATTCCACCACTATCGGAAATAACTTGATTGTGAGGCAAGCTTTCATTTACAAATATTTCCTAAATAGCAAAATACGAATTAAAAAGTATATAGGGTATATACTTCACCTACTTTTTTATATCGCTATTTTTCTGAAAGCTAGTTTCAATTTTGGAAACCATCCTGACAAAAGCTGTAAAAAAAGTTAGGTTAGCGGTTAATCACAAGCCGCACCCTAGCAGCGATGGTAAAAGAATTAACAATTTGCACCCGTGGACTCACTAAGCAATTTGACCGGCACGTTGCTGTCAATGATGTTGATTTAGAAATCCAGACCGGGGAAGTATATGGACTGATTGGGCCGAATGGCGCGGGTAAAACAACTCTCATCCGTATGTTGGCGACTGCTGAGGAAGCAACTACGGGTGAGATTTATATTAATGGCGATCGCCTCATCCGTGACAACAGTAACCTCAAACTTAAGCGTCATCTTGGCTATTTACCCGATGACTACCCACTATATGAAGATTTGACAGTCTGGGATTACTTAGATTACTTTGCGCGTTTATATCGTTTGCGAGAACCGCGCCGCACTAAACGCTTACATGAAGTTTTAGAACTTATTCAACTTGGTAATAAACGCAATAGTCAGATTTCTACTCTGTCGAGGGGAATGAAACAGCGTTTAAGTTTAGCGCGAACGATTATCCACGAACCAATTTTACTATTACTCGATGAGCCTGTTTCTGGGCTTGATCCTATTGCGAGGATGCACTTTCGCGAAATTATTAAGGCTTTGCAAGAAGCTGGAATGACTGTCATCATTTCCTCCCACGTTCTCAGTGATTTAGCGGAAATTTGTACTTCTGTAGGAATTATGGAACTTGGCTTCTTGGTAGAAAGTACTTCCCTACAGCAACTTTATCAACGTCTAGCCCATCAGCAAATTGAGTTATCAACTCTAGGGAACTTAGACACACTTTTGAACGAACTTAAACATCATCCTTTAGTAGAAGAATGGGAGGTTATATCAGGAAAAAACAGTGTGCGGGTGAATTTTTCCGGCAAAGATGAAGATAGTGCCGAGTTATTGCGATCGCTTATCAAAGCGGGCATTCCTCTAACTGATTTTCACTGCACGCAAGAAGACTTAGAAAGTATTTTCTTAAAATTAGGTCACAAACAAGCATCTTGATTCATCAATAAATATCACTCACTATTTTTGGAGAAATTTTTCATACTATGCTCAATTTAATAGACAAAATCGGCGATTGGAATCCGCAATTATTCCGCGAACTTAAAGGACAATTTAAATTTGTTAATGTAGCGATCGCATCTGTGACATCTTTACTATTGCAACTGGTAGTTACTTTATATCATTTAAGTAATTCTCCTGATAATAAATACTCCCTAACTGGTACATACTGTCGTTTACGTCAAATATATGAACCGCAGCAAACACAGCTTTTCAAAGAATCAAATCAATCTAAAATTGATGAATTAAATGATTTCTTCTCAAAAAACTTTTGTCCTCAAAATCAAATTGATTGGCAGTTGTGGTGGCGAGAACATTGGGAATATATATTCCTAACATTTAGTGTAATTTTTCTATTTACACTACTAGTTGCAGGAACTTATTTGCTAATCAATGATTTCGCTAAAGAAGAAACTCGCGGCACACTAAACTTTATCCGTCTTAGTCCCCAATCAGAAACAAGTATATTGACTGGCAAGTTGCTAGGAGTTCCGAGTTTAATTTATCTCATGATTTTAGTAGCAGTTCCTTTACATTTATGGGCTGGGCTTTCTGCCAAAATTGCTTTTAGTTACATTTTGGGTTACTACGCAATTCTTGCTGGTAGTTGTATTTTCTTCTACAGTGCTGCACTACTACTTAGCTTATTTAGTCGTTCATTTAGTGGTTCTCAGCCTTTGTTAGGTTTATTAGTTAGTGGTGTAATTTTTATGTTTTTGTTCATAACGATGTTACTTGCATCGTCTTATAACAATAGTTTAAATAATTCAACTGCTTGGTTTAGACTTTTTAATCCTTGGGATACAACTAATTATCTATTTCCTAGATTATTTAATCTAGAAAATGGCTCTAATATTAAACAATTGCAGTTTTTCTATTTACCATTAGGGAGAAATATTATTAGTGTTGTTGGCTTTCATTTGTTAAACTTGGGATTATGCAGTTACGGAATTTTGCAAATTCTTAAACGTTGCTTCCGTAACCCTCAAGCCTCAATAATTAGCAAAAAGCAAAGTTATTTATTAGTAACCTTTTGCCAGCTGATGATCTGGGGTTTTACTCTACAAATTGGTGAAAATAGTTATACATTAGATCAACAAGTTGGGGGAAATTACATTTTGCTAGCATTGTACAACTTGGTGTTGATTTTAAGTTTAATTGCAGTTCTTTCTCCTCACCGTCAAGATGTACAAGATTGGGCAAGATATCGACATCAAGGAGTTTCTAGCCAGAAGAGTATTTGGCAGGATTTAATTTGGGCTGAAAAAAGCCCTGCACTCGTGGCGATCGCAATTAATCTTACAATTGTTAATATCCCTTGGTTAATCTGGATTTCATTTACATCTATTTTTGATACCAACAATGGCCAAACTTGGCTAGGTAACGATGTTGACAGGTTTAAAGTACTTTTAGCTATAGCTTTGTCTATCAGCGTAATCATGATTTACGCTACCATCGCCCAATTGATACTTTTGCTGAAAACTCCCAAACGTTCTTTCTGGGCAATTCGGATTATAGGTGCAGCAGTGTTCCTACCACCGATAATTTTAGAATTTATCGGCATCACATCACAGGTGTCTACTGTGATGTCTACTGTATGGCTGTTTTCAACTTTTCCTTGGGCTGGTATCCAAGGCTCTGGAACGACAACAGTTTTTATGGCATTCCTCGCTGAGTTAACTTTTCTAGGATGGTTAAACTTGCAGTTGACAAGGCAAGTGAGATTAGCAGGCGAATCTGCTACGAAAGCATTATTAGCATAACATTAGCTAGGTAGTTATCAATAAACTTAGAACCTCAATTTCTCAAATAAATTGGGGTTTTTATTTTTTATGAATGGTTTAAGACTGCTATATTATCTATTATTTGTTATTTTTTTATTGACACAAGTATCACAGCAATCTGAAAATCATGTTAAATATCTCTACTCAAGACCTACGCTACACAGCCATCCATTTTTTAGAACAAAGTCCCCCACAACGCCTACAAATTCTTAAGCAACTGGGCATCGCTCGTTATGAGTTTTTAACTAAAATTCAACTAAATGAAGCTAATATCATCTGTATAATACGATTTTTAAAATATCCCAGTCAGCTAAAGTTTCCTAATCTTATGGGAGCAGATTTATCTGGTTTAATTTTAGATGGTGTCAACTTCATACGAGGAAATTTGTCAGAAGCAAATCTCCAAGGTAGTAGTTTAGTAAATGCAGACCTTTTATTTGTAAATTTTACGAAAGCCAACTTGATAAATGCAGATTTACGAGGTGCAACTTTGAACGAGACTATTTGGTTAGAAGCTCTAGTAGATAAGTGTCAGCTTGGCGTAGGTATTGGTTTAAATCATCTACAACGTCAAGATTTAGAACTACGCAAAGCTATATTTAATTCTTGATAAGTTAGTAATGAAAACACAAAAAATTATAAGATGATTGAATTGATATTGACCTGGATAAGTTAATGAGTATTAAGTTGCCCCAAAAATTGATGTTGCTGGGTTCAGGAGAACTGGGCAAAGAATTTGCGATCGCTGCTCAACGTCTTGGTAATTATGTGATTGCTGTTGACCGCTACGCCAATGCTCCGGCGATGCAGGTTGCTGATGCTTATGAAGTTATTTCTATGCTCAGTGCTGATGATTTAGAAGCTGTAGTGGCAAAACATCAGCCAGATATTATTATACCAGAAATTGAAGCAATTAGAACAGAAAAGCTGCTCGAATTTGAACAGCGAGGGATTACAGTTATACCGACTGCGGCTGCTACGAACTATACAATGAACCGCGATAGAATTCGGGAACTGGCACATCAAGAATTGGGCATCAGAACAGCTAAATATGGTTATGCAACAACTCTAGAAGAATTGATTGCAGTTTCGGATAAAATTGGCTTTCCCAATGTTGTTAAACCTGTGATGTCATCATCAGGGAAAGGTCAATCTGTAGTGCAGGATAAGAGTGAAGTTGAGAAAGCTTGGAATTATGCGATCGCTAATTCTAGAGGAGACAGTCAAAAGGTCATCGTCGAAGAATTTATTAACTTTGAAATTGAGATAACTTTACTGACCATTAAACAGTGGAATGCACCGACAATTTTCTGCTCTCCCATTGGTCATCGCCAAGAACGAGGAGATTATCAAGAATCGTGGCAACCCGCAGAAATTTCTGAAGATAAAATATCAAAATCCCAAGAGATAGCTATAAAAGTCACTGATGCTTTAGGAGGAGCCGGAATTTTCGGCGTTGAGTTTTTCATTACCAAAGATGAAGTGATTTTTTCCGAACTTTCTCCCAGACCTCACGATACGGGAATGGTGACATTAATCTCACAAAATCTCAATGAATTTGAACTACATCTACGAGCTATTTTAGATTTGCCAATTCCTCATATAGAACAGCTAGGAGCCTCAGCCAGTGCGGTAATTTTAGCATCAGAAAAATCTGATTCTATTGCTTTTAATGGTGTAGCCGATGCTTTGTCAGAAAAGGATGTAGATATTAAATTATTTGGTAAACCTAATGCTCATCCATATCGGCGAATGGGCGTAGCTTTGGCGAAGGGTATTAATGTTCAAGAGGCTAGGGAAAAGGCTACTAAAGCCGCAAGTAAAATCACAATTATCTAATTACCGTATGGGCGCACAGTTAGCTGTGCATTGGGCGAATGGANATGAGACTGTTGGCGAATTAAAAGAGGGTGAAACCAAACATCCCATAAAAATGGCAAAGGGATTATGATGAAGCAGAGGTAAAAAGAGCAGCAAAACGAGAGACACGGGTCTTGCCAATAGGAACATTAGACCACCAAGCCCACATCCGGGAGAGATTAATGGCGGCAGCAGTGGCGATATGTTGAAGATGGGTTTTGGCAAGACCAATGTAACGAGTGCGGCGCAATTGATATGCACGAGTTCCAAGAGATAGGGAGCTTTCAACACCAGCACGTTTAGAATAAAGTTGTTTAAACTGTTGGGTGTTTTGTCTAGCTCTAGCGGAGGTAAGAGCCTCATAAAGAGGTTGAGGCTTGAGGGTAAGAACACGGGACAACTTCGGTGAGTGAGTACATTGAGAGCGGACGGGACAAGCAGCACAATCACTCTTGTGAAAACGTACTTGAATCACAGGATTGTTATAGTTATCCGTGCGGAAATGCCAAGATTGGCTGGTGCAACCTTGTGGGCAAATAGCACGGCGATTGTGCCAATCGATAGTAAAACTTGAAGCGTCAAAACCAAGTTGGGCTTGGGCTTGCCAACTGGAATCAGGAGGTACTCTGCCAACGATGTCAATTCCTAACTCAGTCTGACTCGTTAACAAGTGTTGGGCATCAACATAACCAGTATCAACGATGTGTTCATTTGGCAAGAGGTTTTTATCAGCCAAAGCTTGATGAATAATCTGAGTCATCTCCACATCGCCAGTGGTTGCAGGCGTGGTTTCAACATTGGTAATTAGATGCGGTGCATCGTCATCACAAGTTTCTGTCAGATGCAGGGTATAACCCGTCCAATTCATTTCTCTTTTTGTGCGGTTACGCGCTTCAATATCATACGGAGACTGGATGAGCTGTTTGTTAGGTGGTAAGTTGTCGGCTTCTCGCCAATAGACTTGCCCCTGTTGTAGTTCATATTGCTGTATCCACACACAGCGTAAAGTTTCTACCGCTTTGAGATGCCGTAACCATTCTGGGTTTGATGGGTCATACAAGGCTGCCAATAAATGATGACCATCACAGCCAATGGTCAATGCCAAGCTTTGTTGTTCTGTTTTTGACTTTGGTAAGCGGTATTGTTCAAATCTGGTTGCATAACGCGAATACCAATCTTCATTGACTATTCTTAATAACCATTCATCAGCAACCGTTGCTAACTGATTTAAGGCATGGCGTAAGGTTTCTCCAACACACTCTAGGCGGTTTAGTTGCCGGATTCCTGCTAGTACATGAGTTGAGTCGGTTCTGGCTTTTCCCCTAGCTTTGAGCCAACCTTTGTTTTGAAAATGTACCAGCATCAGATTTAACAATTCCCTTTCTCGCCCGCAAGCAATTAATCGACTGCGAAATTCACTTAATACTGAGTAATCAAAACCGCTATCAGTAATTTCTAGTCCCAATGCGTATTTCCAATCAATCCTGCTCCTGACTGCATCTGCTGCTTGTCTGTCTGTTAACCCTTCGCCAAATTGCATCACACTTACCAATGCCAATTGTCCTGGCGATATGCCGCTTTGTCCACAGTCTGCCCGAAACAGTGTTAGAAAGTCATTATCAAGGTACAACACCCCCAATTCATCCCGCATTTTCATATACACGTTTCCTTTGGGAAAGCATTTTCGTGCTACTTGCGCTGTCGTTTCTGGAATCGATGACCAGTCTCGCGGATGAAGAGTCATATTTGATTATTTATGCCACTTTTGTCACACAATCATTTTGATCACTGTTTACTGCCTTGTTTTATGAGGGGTAAGACCCCTCACTTGTTCGCCAACAGTCTCATGGAATTCGCGGCTATACAGGCAAAGTCCGCGGAGGCGGACTAACACAAAATTAAGGTTTTTTAACCCACGGAGGCGGTCACTGAGCTTGTCGTACCCCTCCGGGGAAGCAAGCTACGCGCAGCGTCTCGTAGAGAAGTGTGGGTTTTGTTTGTGTAGACGCGGTTTCTAACCGCCAATTACGCTGCTATCTCGTAACACTGTTAGGCGAATTAACCGCAGCAACTGGATTTGGCTGATTCAGATAATCGTAAACTAATCGGGAAACTTGACGGATAAAGTCTCTCCCTCTTGTGTCCTTATAAGGACGAGTGACAAAGATAGCCGCCAGGTAATGCTTACCATTAGGCATAGTTACAAACCCCGCGTCGCCAATGAGAAAACCTATATCTCCGGTTTTGTTGGCGATAACTGCACCTTTCCCCAAACCGGCGGGAAGCAGTGTGTGAATTGTGGTGTGACGCAGAATATCTAAGGCTTGCTCCCGACTTTGTGGCGAAACTAACTTGTTATTCACAACTAAAGCCAGCACCCGCGCCATATCTTGAGAACTTGTGGTGTTGGTTCCTCTCAAGTCAGCTAAAAGATGGCGAATTACTGTGTCTTTCAGTCCCCAACTACGGAAGCGCTGATTTAGTTTCGCCGCTCCACCTAAGCGATCGATAATCATGTTGGTGGCGGTATTATCACTAATGGTAATCATCTTAGTGATGGTTTCCAAAGCTGTGTACTTCTTCCCAACTCGCTCATATTGCATACTTCCAGAACCATTAGTAACTAAGTCACGCCGCATGGTTAGGTTTTCCTGAAGGGTGACTTTACCAGCATCTAAATTCTGGAAAAAGGCGATGAGTATTGGTAGTTTGATTGTACTAGCAGCAGGGAAAACGCGATCGCCTCCAATATCCAAATAATCCCCAGTATCCAAATCCAGAAAAAACATTCCTGTTTTCAGAAAGCTGTAGCGACTCATCAAGGCTTTAATTTGAGGTTCCAGCGATTTCATCGGTGAATGCATTGGAACCACACCAGCAAAGAGAGTGCTATTATCATTAACTCTTGGAGAAATACTCGGAGTTATCTCTAAATATTGCGGCTGGTTTGCAGTCAATCGTATTGGCTTGGGTAACTGCACAGACCAATGATTGGGGGATTCCTCTTGCAGTTGCACCTGTGCTAAATCAAAGGTGTAACCAGGCGCTAAAGTAACTACCATACGGGTAGTCTCTGCATTAAACTGCTCGATGCGAATGTCTTTAATTACTAACCCCACTCTTTGACTAGTCTGTGGATATCCTAGTGTAACTCCAGACAAATCAATTACCAGACGAGTCGGGTTGTTAAGTAATTGTACTTTCGGTTGAACATTCTCATCTGTGGTGAAGTCCAGATGATTGCGATTGCTATCAAAATGCCAATTTGCGATGGCTACGCCCGCCGCAGGCATCGCACCATTAGCTTTAACAGTGGAGCCAAACAGGAGCAAGCTTAAGAAACTGGGTAGAAGCCAGCTAAATTTTACAATGTTTTCTTTGTGTGTGAGTAGCATCAGCGATCGCTTTGTGTGTGAGGAAGACATTTGAACGAACAAAAGCCGCCCACCATTAAAGCACAATTATGAAAAGTTTTGTAAATTCCAGTGAAAAGGCACGGTAAAGAACCAACCGAATCGATTTTGAGCGTGGCGTAATCTATTGCATCCACGCACGAATGCGTTTGCGTATCGCGGCTGATGACTGTTTCTCCGGCGTGAGCCACGATGCCACAATTGTGTCACTGAAGGCTTTTATTGCGAAATCTACAGTAGATATTCGATAGGAATACCACATAAACATGAGTGTTATCCTGACATAACATTGACATCAGAATGACATATCTAAAAAGTATATAATCAACTATAGTTTTAACAAATCACTATATCTCAATACAATATTGAAACAAGAAATTTGATGCTATGATTCTGTTTCAATATCTCTGCTTGATTCAACAGCAATAGCAATCTGCCAGAATCTGTCTATAGGTACTTTCATATATTTTTCTACCTAAAAGTATACATATATAGGTAAAACTTGAGTTATTGATTTAGAGAAATCAGTAGTACAAGAAAACTGTTCATGGTCTCCCAAGATAAACCAAATCCAAAAGATTCACCGCAAGTATCAGCTCCAGCACCTTGCCAAACCATTTTGCCCACAGCCCCATTGCCGGAAGCGATTAGTCAAAATATCGAGACTATTATTGCCCTGCACAGACGTTATGAGAAAGACATACCTCAACATCAACGGTTTGTAGAAACAGTAACAGCCTTTTTTGATCGTCCGGCATTCCTGTATAGTATCCTGTTAGGAATTATTCTGTGGGTAACACCCAATGTTTTACCACGACGTTTCGGCATATCAAGATTCGATCCACCGCCATTTTATTGGCTACAGTTTTCACTGACCGCAGGTTCCCTGTTAGTCACAACAGGGGTGTTGATCAAACAAGAGCGTCAGGAAAAATTAGCAGAGCAACGGGCGCAACTTAGCCTTCAGCTTAACCTGCTCTCTGAGCAGAAAATCGCAAAACTTATCGCTTTAATTGAAGAATTACGCCAAGATATTCCCAATGTCAAGAATCGCTCTGATCCGCAGGCCCAAATAATGAAGGAAGCTGTTGATCCGCAAGCGATTCTAGATGCGTTAGAAGAGACTTTAGCATCAGAGTTAGCTAATTTTCAGAGCCAAAAAATACCAGATCAGGAGTAAAAAAGCTTACTATTGTGTTAAAAAAAGCACTAAAATTAGTAACTTTTTGATTGTATTTGCTACCCATCTCAATACGGTTTGGATAAGCTGGGGAGGTGGCTTGGAGGCACTTAAAGTGAAGAGATTAAATTTAAATACTCTTGCTTCCCCAGCACTTTCCTCTATCTCCGCTCAAAGAACTCGCTTTAACAGATAACTTTCTTAACTGAACCCTATTGAGAGTTACTCAGATTGTTGGAGTAGCTACCAGTTTCACTAGTAACGCTATCCGCTTACTAAGTTTTTAGCGTAGGCTGTATCTGTAATTAAAATCCTAAATCTACGGCAATACGGTGGGCGCAAGCAAACCCAGAAAAAGCGACTGCATTCAAACCTTGACCCGGAAAGGTACTATCCCCTACACAATAAAGTCCTGAAATAGCTGTGCGATTAAAAGGCATATTCAATAACCCCCACAACTTACGCCGGGGAATTGGCCCATAAGTGCCATCTTCGCGACCCAAAAAACGGCGATGGGTGCGCGGTGTCCCCACTTCTAAATAATCCAATCCGGCATCTAAACCGGGAAAAAGCTTCTCTAGGCGGTCAATAATTCGCCAAGCTGCCTCTTCTTTCTTCGCTTCGTACTCACTCACAGAAAGTTCTTGCCAATCATCAATCCAGTGAGGCGTGAAGGCATGAATGATGTGATATCCATTTGGTGCTAAATCTGGGTCAAGCAATGTGGGAATCGAAACAAACACTGTGCCTTCTGCCACTGTCATCTTTTCCCAGTCTTCCAGCAAAATATGGTGACACTCTGTCCCCGCAGGTAAAACTGACTCCTTTACTCCGATGTGCAAACTCAAGAAGCTTGGAGATTTTTGATAGTTTTGTTGCCACTTTTTCTCATTATCTGGCATTGCTTCTACTGGTAGTAATTGTGTAAATGTGTCCCAGCGTGTAGCATTAGAAACTATGCGTTTACCCCGATATACTTTACCATTAGCCAGTTGTACACCTACCGCTTTTCCCTGTTCTGTAAGAATTTTCGTGACTCTAGCTTGGTACTGAATCTGACCTCCAGCCTTCTCTAAACCTTCCACTAGTTTTTGGGCAATTTGTCCGACTCCGCCTTTGGGATAGTTAACTCCGCCATAATGCCTGTCAGAAAAGACCATTCCAGCATTAATCATTGGTGTCATGTCTGATGGAACCACCGACCAGCAATAACATTCCATATCGATAAATTTCAATAATTGCGGGTCTTTGATGTAACGCCGCGCCACATCCCCGGCATTTTGGGGCAGATACTTGGCTAAACCGAGACACGCCAAAGGATGCTGGAAAAATACGCGTAGTAAATACCGAGGTTCTTCCAGTGACAGCAAATCCATGCTGTTGAGGCATTTGAAGACTTTTTGACATTCGTCATAAAAGCGACGAATCCCTTGTTCTTCATGGCGAAAATGAGCAATAAGATTTTGCAAAAATTTTTCATAAACCCGATCAACCTTCAGGTCTAAACCTTGCGGTAGATGATAGTGAATCTGCACCGGATCTGCGATCGCTTCTTGGCTGACATTTACACTTGATAATGCACGGGTGAGTAAGTTAGTAGTACCGTTTTGTCCCAGTCCAAAAATCATTGACGCACCAACATCAAATCGATAGCCTTGGCGTTCAAAATAACCAGCGCTACCACCTGGAATCAAATAACGTTCCAGTACCAGTACTTTCGCTCCCTTCGCCGCTAACTGGGTCGCTGTTACTAACCCGCCAATCCCAGATCCAATTACGATTGCGTCATTTGTCATTTGTCATTTGTCCTTTGTACTGAGCGTATCGCTAAAGCGAAAGCTCCACTAACGCGTAGCGTCTGTCTGCGACACGCTGCGCGAACGTAGAGAAGTAAGTATTTGTCCTTTGTCTAGAGTCAATCAATATTTAATTTAACTAATGACCAATGACCAATGACAAATGACTAATGACTAATGACTAATGACCAATCAAAAAAAAAGAGGGACGAGCCTGCTACTGCTGGCTAATCCCGTCTGCCGATCCTTAAAAGAGAGGAGAACACTTTATAAGAATATAGCCTTGATTGAGAATTAATGTCAACTACTAATGAAAAATTTTATCAATAAAATTGAGATTGTCAATTTTAAGCTGTCAGCCGGATGCAGGAAAGAGTATTATGGTGTTTCAGTTCTTATACAATAAAAAGGCGCCTATTTCTGGCTATGACGCTACAATTGCGCGTTTATGTTCCACCCCATCCCCTGATCAAGCACTGGCTAGCAGTTGCCCGTGATGCAGGCACGCCTTCAGTATTGTTCCGCAGTGCCATGACTGAGTTGGGAAGATGGCTGACTTATGAAGCTGCACGAGACTGGTTGCCGACTCAAGAAACAGCAGTACAGAGTCCCTTAGATACCTGTCCAGCAACGGTGATCGATCCGCAAGTACCTATGGCAGTAGTGCCGATTCTGCGGGCTGGGCTAGGATTACTAGAGGGAGCGCAGACTTTACTGCCTTTAGCATCGATTTACCACTTTGGCTTGGCGCGAGACGAAGAGACACTGCAACCTCATTGTTATCTGAACAAGTTACCAGAAAAATTTGACCCCGAAACACGAGTGTTAGTTACCGATCCAATGTTGGCAACCGGAGGCTCAATTATGGCAGCAATGGCAGAATTGACACAACGGGGTGCTGACCCAGCTCTGACGCGGATTGTTTGTGTAGTAGCAGCTCCACCAGCTTTACAAAAATTGAGTGAAGCTTATCCAGGTTTAATAATTTACACCGCTACTATTGACGAAAAATTGGACAGCAGGGGGTATATTGTACCGGGATTGGGAGATGCAGGCGATCGCATCTTTGGGACTTAAGCTAGTATGCAGCTAGGGCAGGAAAATAGCATAAGTACTGTAAAAGTTGCAAGGTTTGTTGAAGGCGGTAAAGATATGAGTCAGCGAGATGGTTTTGGCAGTGGTTTTGTAGCAGGGGCGTTTGTTGGTGGCGTATTTGGCGGTGTTATCGGAGCGCTGATTGCTTCTCGACGCGATCCAGAATTGCTAATAGAAGAGGAGACAGAACTGACAGATAGCCAAGTCGAAGCTAAGAAAATAGCAGCAAAGCGGCGTCAGATGAAAGCCTCAGAAAGCGAAAGCATCGGCATAGAAACGGCCAGGCGATCGCTAGAAGATAAAATTGCCCAGCTAAATGCCACAATTGATGAAGTGCGAAAGCAACTGGGAAATGTTAATGGCGGTTCACCCCAAGCAACCAATGACCGCTCCCTCACTAAAGACTCCTGAAGTTTGTTCAGGCGTGGTGAAAGTGTCAAGTGTGGTAAACGTGAAATCCGCAAACACCATGACATGGACTAAATTAAAATTAAAATAAGACCGCGTTTGACACCTAGTAGGAAACAAAGCTATCCATGAGTTTACTGATTACGACACTAGTTACCTTTGTCACCTTTTATAGCTATTTGCTAATTATCCGGGTTTTGTTAACTTGGTTCCCGACAATCAACTGGTATAACCAGCCATTTGCCGCTTTAGCCCAGATAACCGATCCTTATCTGAATCTATTCCGCTCAATTATTCCCCCATTGGGTGGTATGGATTTTTCGCCGATCTTAGCTTTCTTAGCACTCAACTTAGCTGGAGAGTTTCTGAGAACCCTAACTCGTCTGCCATTCGTACAGGGATTTTGATTACTACCCTAATAAAAACTTTTGTAGAGACGCCAAGTGTAAAAGCGTCTCTACAATTTTTATTGCGTCTAAATTATATAGTTGTATATTCTAATACCCCACAGCAAGCGAAGAAGGGAGATAAAGCACAGCTTTGGCAGAGTGAGATTTTATTTTACCAAACATCATATTACTTACGCACTTGACCGCTAAACCCGGCAGCCTTGAACTGTTTTAGCTTCAACGGAGTAGGCTGATTCGCAGGTACAGAAATTCTCAATTCAAAATCGCTAATACCTGGTGGTAACTCGGTAATAGAGCCTAAGCGAGTGCGGTTTTGCATCACCGAGTCATTATTGGCATCATAAATGCGTCCAAAAATATCTGCGTCGTAGACTGTTTTATTAGTGCCATTTTCTGCCTTGCCAATGACAAGAAAACAATTGGCAGCCGCGCTACCACTACTGATAACAGCCCCTTGTGCTAGTTCTGGTGGACAATCTTTATAGGAGACATCAAATAGTTTAATCTGTGTCAGGGCTACAGCTGGGGGAATAATCACCCACGATAGAAAGGTGATGAGGCAGGAAATAAAAACGACCGTGAGTGAACGCAACCGCATAAAAGACCCCGTGATTTAATTGAATCATTATTAACTGATAAACTCAGCTTACAACATACACCTACTCTCTATTCTCTACTTCCCTGATTAATTCGCCACTGCAAATACCTGCTCCACTATCAATTCCCAATCAGGTACTATATCTGATGCAATGGTCGCCGTACCCTTCAAGACCGTATCTTCATATTGTCCCTCGACCCACTTGCAAACGGTGATTTGTTTTAACTCAGGATCGACAATCCAGTATTCAGTAATGCCTCTGGCTGCGTATTCCGTGCGCTTGTAACGGTAATCGCGGCTGCGATTCTCAGTTCCGGGGCTGACGACTTCAACCACCAGCGCAGGCGGGGGCATATCGCGGGTAATTAGATTGCGAGGACTGCCAATCAAAGCCGCTTTCGACTCTTCCGTATGCAACACCAGATCGGGTAGGCGACAGGTGGCTCGCCGCCCACTAACTTCAACTTCAATGTCCTTGTAAGCCAGCAAGGTAATAGGAAAACGCTTTGCCAACTCGAATAATAGAAATTTGGCAATATCACAATTTTCCTGACTCTCAGTTGGCATTTCTACTAGCTCTCCATCCACTAATTCATAACGGGTATCAGTGCGATCGTCATAAGCCAGAAATTCCTCAAAAGTCAGGAGTTTTGTGGGATGCTGAGTTTGAGTCATGGCAATTTTCCTAACTAGGTGATAAATAGGTCAACACTAGAAAATACCAAACCAATACCAAGAACTCAGGAGACAGAATCAAGTTTTTCTCCTGACTTCCTTGAATATTAGACATCTTAAATTTAATTATGTCTATATTTAACTACAGGGTGATTGGAGACTTGAATTTAACATTTGTAATAATTAAGAGAATAACCCCTCAATTGCTATGAACTTATGACTCCAGATGAGATTGAAGTAGCTATGTTCGCAGCCTTTAATGATTGTGATGCAGCAAGCTGTCCTCTCACTGACACGCAGAAACAGATATTACTGCAAGTGGTTGAGCAAATTCAGGGAAATTCTACCTCTGGGAAGTCAAATATTGCTAATCCTTTAGACGAACTTACCCCAGAGGAGTTAGAAGCATTTTTACAATTTGTTAAGGATGAAGAACAACGCAACCGTACTTGGAAAGTGCAATTACTCAACGACTGGTTGCTAGAAAATGACTCTGGAACGGTACAATTTATTCGCCAACGCTATGGTTTGCAGTGGTTGAATCGGGTTGAGTCATATCATTTTGATAAGTATTCTTATTTTGAGGATGCACTGAAGTTAAGAGTAGGCGATCGCATTGAAGTTTCCAATGCACTATGGGAATGGGTGCAAGAAGATGGGCCTTGTAAGCGGGAATGGTTTCCCTGTATGGTGATTAAGGTCGAGGAAATTAGCGATGTCTACGACGGGCGTAGATGCAGCAATGATTCCTCTACTAATTGCGTCGTCCGCTTCTTCAATGGCGCTGAGTATGAAATTCAAGGAATGTATGAATGGAATCGCTACAACTGGCGCTGGCCTCAAAAGGAGTAAGGAGTGCTGAGTTTTTAATACTTGTGAATGCTGGGAATCAAATCATTGCCTCCGTCTTTGGTGTTGCTCGTGAAAAACTGGAAAACCGATGGCGCGAACGCGGTGGTTTCCAAAGATACAGCCATCATGTCCAAGAAGTTGCGAAAAAGTTCGATCGCATCATGGGTAACAATTGCGATGGCTACGCCGACCAAAGGTACGCGGTATCCTATTGATTTAATTGTGGAATATTCTGTCAACTAAAATCCAGAAAGTGTATCCTTGTATTGGTAAAAACAAACGTCTATGCAAGTTACATTTGACTTACCTGATGAAGTTGTCAATCAGCTTCAACCCTTTGCAGACAAACTACCTCAAATCCTAGAGTTGGGGTTACGAGAATTGAATGCGATCGCCCTCATTCTATTTGCAATAGCAGAGATGGCATTGTTTATGGCGATCGCTCGGCTAGAAAAGAACCGGGCGATCGCACTACAAGTAGTATTGAGCAACACACTGCTAAGGCACAATCAACACTGGGCAAGGGGAAAGGTTAATCACGCGAGTGGTAACGCTATCATCCGCTCCCTCTTCAGTCAAACCTAGCCCCCGACAGCCCATGATAATTAAATCTGCCCCAATTTCATCAGCAACATCGCAGATCGTAAAAGCTGGTTTGCCTCGCCTTTCTAGGGTTTCAGATTGAATTCCTTGCCCAGAAAATAAAGATTGGGCATTTTCCAGCAGTTTCGCAACTACCTCTGGCGACACCATCGGATCGTCGGCACTAGGCGCGTCTGGAGGTGGTTCTTCTACCACAGACAGCAGTATCAAGCGACTGCTGTACTTTTTGACTACGTTGGTAACAACATCAGCAGCTTCCCGCGTTTCTCGGCTTTGATCGATAGGAAATAATACCGTCTTAAATATATCTGTCACTTGGGTACCCCTGACTCCGGTAAAATCTTGATGGTTCTACTTTCAAAACAATAACAAAAAGGCAATCAGGAGAGTTTGGTGTGTCCAAAAAAAGTTTAGCAAGTTTATCTTCGGCTGATATCTCTGGGAAACGTGCCTTAGTGCGGGTTGACTTTAATGTGCCTGTGGACGATCAAGGCAACATTACTGACGATACTCGCATTCGCGCCGCTCTACCAACCATCCAAGATTTGACGCAGAAGGGAGCTAAGGTTATTCTCGCCAGCCATTTTGGCCGTCCCAAGGGTGTGGATGACAAATTACGCCTAACTCCCGTTGCCAAGCGTCTGTCTGAGTTACTGGGGCAAGAAGTCATTAAAACTGATGATTCTATTGGTGATGAAGTTGCAGCTAAAGTTGGCGCCCTGCAAAATGGCCAAGTGCTGTTACTCGAAAATGTCCGTTTTTATAAAGAAGAAGAGAAAAACGACCCAGAATTTGCCAAAAAATTGGCAGCTAATGCTGATTTTTATGTAAATGATGCTTTTGGTACTGCACACCGCGCCCATGCTTCTACTGAAGGTGTGACTAAATTCCTCAGTCCTTCTGTGGCTGGATATTTGGTTGAGAAGGAATTGCAATATCTGCAAAATGCTATTGAAAATCCCCAACGTCCTTTAGCAGCAATTATTGGCGGTTCCAAAGTTTCTAGCAAAATTGGCGTAATTGAAACACTGCTGGAGAAGTGCGACAAGCTAATCATCGGTGGTGGGATGATTTTCACCTTCTACAAAGCCCGTGGTTTGAATGTTGGTAAGTCTTTGGTGGAAGAAGACAAGCTGGAACTAGCGAAGTCTTTGGAAGCTAAGGCTAAAGAACGGGGCGTTGCTTTATTGCTGCCCACAGATGTGGTATTAGCAGATAACTTTTCCCCTGATGCCAATTCTCAAACCGTTAGCATTGAAAATATCCCCGATGGTTGGATGGGTTTGGATATTGGGCCAGACTCGGTGAAATTTTTCCAAGAAGCCCTTGCAGATACCAAAACGGTAATTTGGAACGGGCCAATGGGTGTGTTTGAATTTGATAAGTTTGCAGCAGGTACGGAAGCGATCGCTCATACCCTGGCCGAAATCGGTAAAACTGGCACAACTACCATTATCGGCGGTGGCGACTCAGTAGCGGCTGTGGAAAAGGTTGGTTTAGCCGATCAAATGAGCCACATTTCCACTGGCGGCGGCGCTAGCTTGGAGTTACTTGAAGGCAAGGTATTGCCTGGAATTGCAGCTTTAGATGATGCGTAAGTAGGGACTGGGGACTGGGGACTGGGGACTGAAGAAGGGAATAGGGTACAGGTTATAGGGTACAGATTATTCCCTATCACCTATCACCTGTCACCTTTCCCCAATACCTAAGATCCAATCCCCGACATAAGAAAAATATATGCAACTTAAATGGCTGGAATGGGCGCAAAATTTACAAGCGATCGCTCAAAATGGGTTGACTTATTCTGAGGGTGTTTACGATATAGAACGTTACAAACAATTACGAGCGATCGCCACGGAAATCATGGCGAGTTATTCAAATGTAGAACACACTTATGTCCTCGATTTATTTAGCCGTGAAGTCGGATATGCAACTCCTAAAGTTGATGTGCGAGGAGCAATTTTTCGTGACGATACTATATTGTTAGTCAAGGAACGAGTAGACGGCTGCTGGACTTTACCTGGTGGATGGGCTGATATTGGCGAGTCGCCCAGTGAGGCAGTTGTGAAAGAAATATATGAAGAATCTGGATATCAAGCACGCGCTATCAAACTCCTAGCAGTCTATGACAGAAACAAACAGGGACATCCACCATTACCGTTTTATGTCTACAAGCTGTTTTTTCACTGTGAACTTATTGGTGGTTCTCCATCATCAAGTATTGAAACTGAAGAAGTAGGTTTTTTCCCTGAAGGTGCGTTACCAGAACTTTCTCTCGGACGTGTGACACCAGCACAAATAAATCGACTTTTTCAACATTATCGCCAACCAAATTTACCGACAGACTTTGATTAGTACTGTTTTATGACTCTCACGAGATCAAAATTAGAAACCTTTGTTGTAATAAGTTTTTATAAATCTATGCGTAGGTTGGGTTTAGGAACAAAACCCAACACCAATAATCCTTGCTTTTGTTGGGTTTTACTGTTGTTCAAGAAAGTCGCTACAAATATTTTATTTTTTCAGAGTAAAAAAACGTTATTAGCCCCTTCAATATTTAATATATTTGGCCAACTTTTTTAGGTAAGATACTACTACACAAATTTCCTATCTACACTAATTAACTATATAGTTTGCTTCCAAAATAAATGCATAGCAATGACTCAAATTACTCAACAACAAACAATCCAGCATCACTCAAGACTCGGAATTGAAGTCCTACACGGTTGCAATCTCAACGACCTCACAAATCTAGAGTCGCATGAATTAAAAGAATCACTGTGGAAACATGGCGTTGTGGTCGTCAGAAAGCAACAGATGACTGCACAACAATTAAAAGAATTTGCCAAGCAGACTTTTGGTGATTTTATGTTTGGCGGTCCTCCGAAAACATTAGATCCTGATATTAGTCCAGACTTACAAAGCCAAAATGTCTATATATTGGGCAATCCTAAAGGGCCGGTTGCCGATGCAGTCGGGAAATATGCATGGCAATGGCATCATGATAAAGATGGTCTCCCCCGTGCAGAGGGACTGGATATGAACGCACTATATGTTGTGATGCTTTATGGGATACAAGTGCCGGAAGGTGTAGATGGGCAACCTCACACTACCGAGTTCCTTGATATGGTAGAAGCGTACAATAACCTAGATCCTCAACATCAGCAGCAGTTAGAGCAGATGTCGATGTATCACTCGCCACCAATGTTTTCTAAAAAACCCAATGTAGATACTGATATACCGAAGAAACTGCATCCCATTGTGTCCACTCACAAAGTTACTGGTAAAAAGGGATTATATTTAGGTTCGGACACTGCGATCGCAGTTGGTATGGAAGATCGACCAGAGGAAGCAAAACGTTTCTGGGAAGATTTGTTTGCGACTGTTCTAGACTGTACGCCAGTCTATTCCCATGTTTGGCAGCCAGGAGATATTATTTTTTGGGACAACTCACAGGTGATGCACAGAGGTAGACCCTACGATCCAACGAAGCACCAGCGAATTGCGTTGCGTTTAGGTGTAGTGCAGACAGATTGAAAGATACTACTACAATAGCTTCTTGGCATTATGGGGTAAGGGGTAAAGGTATGGAATTTTCCCAAACCCAGTAATATCAAGTCCGGGTAATTAGTTATGATTCCCACAGTCATTGCACCCCACCCCCAGCCCCTCCCCGCCTGCGGGGAACTCGGGGCCCCCTCTGGGGATTAGGGGCAGGGAGACGAAGCGTAGCTTTGGCGAGGTGGGGTTCTTGGGGTTTAGTAAGTAATCAAGGGGACATGGTATAACCTTTCGCCAACATTTTTAATTTTTAATTTTTAATTCCGCCTTGCGGTACTAGGGCGTTGTCTCAGGAGTTGGTATTGGTGTAGGTTCCGGTTCAGGTGTGGAGGTTTCTGTAGGCGTGGGTGTTGGTATTGGCGTAGGTGTCGGGGTTGGCGTGGGAGTTGGTATCGGCGTGGATGTTTCCGTGGGCGTGGGTGTTGGTGATGGGGGAACTGTGGGATTTTCGGCTGTAATAGTGAGTTGATAATCTACTGGTTTCGTTGCTGTGGAAACTACAACAAACTCATAAAATCCATTTTCTGATAATTTAGTTGACAAACTACGTTTGGTAGAATCTTCTAAAAATCGAATTTTGCCAGAGGGTGAATAGACTGATAACAAGACTTGAGAATTTGCTTCTAGCTTCAAGTCTAGAGATTGGTCTTTGGCAAGTCCAGCAATGAATACTTTACCACCACCAGGTTGGAGAGTACTGCTAACTGTTTTGCCAGTAGCCCCAGGATCGAAGACAAGTTTCTGGAAAGCGCTACCGTCAAGGATTGCACTGAGTCGATCGCTAACAAATCCGTACCAAACTTGTCCAATGGGCTGACCTTGGAAACTTTTACCCCGCTGTTCAGGAAATACACGTAAGAATGCAGTATCTCCCAAGTCATACAAAGAACGACTACCAACGTTGATTTTGTTGACTTCTACTTTCCAGCGATCGCGTTCAGCAGTTGTGTAAGTTCCCAACTTTTGGCGTGCATTATTACTCAGTGGTGCAAGCTTTTCTAGTAATTCTGAAGCTGTTTGATCCCACTCTGCGCGCAAACTCTCATCTTCAGTCCCATTGCTGAGAGTACGTCCCCGTAAACTGGGATTTCTGTCCCAAAAAACTTGATTCACCAAGTTCACGTAAAAGTTAGAGTCAATACCCAACTGTTGACGGCGATCGCTTAATCTTTCTTTGCGTTCTCGTTCTGCTGGCGAATATTGCGCTAAAGGATCGGTTGGTTGTTCGCTAGTTGGAATAGGGCTGGCTGTAGGATTAGGATCGACTTGCCCGACATCTCGTCTGCCATTCAATCCCCACCAAATTAATCCCACACTACCAGCGACTAGCGCCGCCACCAGGAAGGTTTTTGTTGGTGTCCACCAGGAGGAAGAGGGGGAAGATGAGGGATATGAGGGATATGGAGGGGTTGGGGAAGGTGGGGGAGGTGGGGAGACGGCGACGGTGGCGGATGTGGGTTGTGATGGAGTGGGATATTGAGTTGGCGGATAGTTCGCTGGAGGTGAGTTGAGGGCTTGGAGTACTTGACGGGCTGATTGATAGCGATCGCTTGGTCTAGCAGATAGCATTTTATCTAATACCTGTGCCAAATCTTGACTCAGATTAACTTCCCGTCGCCATTGCCAACTGAGAGTATAGGTATCAATTAATTCTTGGGGTTGTTTGCCCGTCAGTAAAACCAATATTGTTGCCGCCAAAGCATACAAGTCGCTGTGGGGAGATACTAACCCAGTTTGCATTTGTTCTGGGGGCGCAAATCCTATTTTGCCTAATAAGGTTGGTGCTGGCGGAGGTGCAGCCATACCGGGTTGGTAATATTCGGAAGCCACAGTTGCTACTACTTGTTTGACACCGCCAAAATCAATTAAAACTGGCAGTTTGTCAACAGTCCGAAGCATTAAATTATCTGGAGAGATATCTCTATGAATTACTCCTAGTGAGTGAATGTATTCCAACACTGGCAAAATTTGCTGGAACAATTGGCGTATTTCTACTTCTGTAAAGCGCAAACCCTGGTGTATCCGGGTATTTAATAAAGAATTGTAAGTTTCCCCTTCTACATAATCTTGCACCAAAAACAGATATTCTTTGCCCCCTAAATTTAGCCGCAGCAGTTCTCGGAAGCGGGGAATTTGGGGATGTTGCAGTTTATAAAGAACACTTGCTTCTCTCTCAAAGAGTTCTTCAGCTTTTTGGACAACGTAAGCGGTTTGAACTTGGGGGGAAAATTCTTTTAAAACACAAAGTTCGCGGAAACGGTTGACATCTTCAGCTAAATAAGTGCGTCCGAAACCACCTTGGCCAATTTGACGCACAATCACATAGCGATCGCCTAAAGTCAGTCCCGGTTGGATACCATAACTCATGGGCGTATCCAACAAATTTTCGCCACACTGGAGACAAAAGCGACTACCTGGGGAATTTTCATGTCCTTTAGAACAATATATTTTTGTCATTTGTCATTTGTCATTTGTCATTTGTCATTTGTCATTTGTCATTTGTCATTTATTACTCTTCCCCAGTCCCCAGTCCCCAATCCCCAGTCCCCAGTCGCCTTATTTGCCAGATTGTACTTTACTGACTTGATCGGCTGCGATCGCATACCAAATTTGACCAAAAGTCTGTTGATTGAGTTTCCTACGCTGCTGATCGGGAAACAACCGATCGAATCTTTCATTTGTGTCTTTGGTCAACTGATCGATTGTATAGTTCCCAAACTGCCCCGATCGCGCTTGTTGTCTCCATGTATCGTAATCTTTTTGACTATAGTTCCCTAATTTCCGACGAGCTGCTGTACTGAGGTCAGCTTGTTCTAGTTTATCCAATAAATTATCGGCGATATCAGACCATTCATCTCGTAAACCAGCATCTTCAGGCTTAGATGTCAGGCTACGTCCCTTTAATTCTGGCTTTTTTGTATAAAATAAATCATCTACTGTGCGAATAAAAAATCCTTCAGTAATTTCTAACTCTTGACGACGACTGATAATTTTCTGGAAGTCGCTATTTTTTCCTTTGTCGCCGGCTGGTTTACCAGTTGGAAACTGTGGGATTTGCGGTAATGAAGGTAATGAAATTGATGGGATGGTGATTGAAGTGACGGCCCGAATGGCTGCATTTCCCGCCGCTATAGTTAATCCAACTAAAGCCGTTCCCCCTAAACTCATCACAAAAGGGCGAATCCAAACAGGGAAAGTTCTCGGTTTAGCAATTGCTTGCGTTTGCCTCTGGAATCTACTCATAACAGCACTGGCGCGTTGTCTTCCCGGAGCAACGACCATCGTCTTGATCT
Organism: Nostoc sp. 'Peltigera membranacea cyanobiont' 210A; assembly: GCF_002246015.1. Classification (GTDB taxonomy): domain Bacteria; phylum Cyanobacteriota; class Cyanobacteriia; order Cyanobacteriales; family Nostocaceae; genus Nostoc. Next base: position 152,596 of record NZ_NOLJ01000002.1, on the reverse strand, counting down.
TGGTGGTAATATAATTGCCTGGAGATTTAGTTGCAGTTGGTGATGGTAAATCTCTGAGGATTTGCTCGGCTCGTTCGTAGCGATCGCTCGGTCTATAAGCCAGCATCTTTTTTAATACCGCTTCTAATTTGGGACTAACTTGGATTTCCTTGCCCCATCCCCAAATTCCCTGATAGCTATCGTATAATTTCTGCGGTTCTTTACCTGTGAGTAACACTAATGTTGTTACCGCCAAAGAGTATAAATCACTACTAAAAAATGCCTTACCCTGCCGTAGCTGTTCTTCTGGAGCGTAGCCCTTTTTACCCAGCAAAGTGTTATTTCCAACCAACTTGGTGCGCCAAAAACCTTGAGAAGCTGGCAATTGCTTGACACCACCAAAATCAATCAGCACTGGCAAATTATCAGAACGCCGCCAAATTAGATTATCGGGAGAAATATCACGGTGAATTACATCTCGTGAGTGGATGTATGATAAGACAGGTAAAATCTGTTGCAGGAGCGTGATTACTTCCTCTTCACTAAAGGTTTTTCCTTGACTTTCACGCTGTTCTAATAACTGGTAGTAATTATCACCATCCACATAATCTTGCACTAAAAAGAAAAAATCTTTAGTGCCTATCTTCACTTGTAGCGAGGCGTGAAAACGCGGAATCTGTGGATGCTGGAGTTTTTTTAGAACATTCGCTTCTCTGTCAAATAACTCTTTAGCTTTTTGTAAATCTTGATGTTCTTGTACTTGGGGTGCAAATTCCTTCAGCACACAGGTTTGATGGGATTTATTTATATCTTCCGCCAAATAGGTGCGTCCAAAGCCACCTTGTCCTAGATGACGGATAATTTGATAGCGATTATCCACAACCTGTCCCACAGCAAGAGGTAATGGTTCACCACAATGGGTGCAAAAGCGGTTACTACCATTATTTGTGTGTTGTTTACTGCAATAGAGCTGCATGGTGCTGAAGGATAAATTAAGGTTTTATTGAATGACTACAACGCGCATACCCTCATTTTCGGATATTCTACGAATTATGAATTACGTTAGCGCAGCGTTAGCGACGCAGGAGCGTCATTACGAATTACGAATTATTTTAAACGGGTTGGTTCTACTTCAGGATAAATAAGCAAGCGTCATGAACGGCAAATCAAGACAGCAGCAAGTAATTAAAGCATTTGAAGATTTTTTATCTACCCCTCTAGAAACCATATTGCAAAGGCATCTCAACACTCAAACTTCGGCAGCTTTGAGTTTATTTCACGATGTGGCGGCTAATGTACCAGCCTACAAGGCGTTTTTAGCAGAAAGGGAAATTAATCCCGCGACTATTCAAACCTTAGAGGAGTTTCAAAAACTACCAGCGATCGCTAAACAAAATTATATACTGCGTTATCCCTTAGCTGACTTGTGCCGTAACGGACAACTCCAAGAGTGCGACATGATAGCTGCTTCATCAGGTTCTAGTGGTAAACCGACATTTTGGCCTCGTTTTTTCACAGATGAACTCCAAATCGCCACACGCTTTGAACAGATTTTTCACGATAGTTTCTATACAGATAGCAGACGTACCCTAGCAGTGATTTGTTTCACTTTAGGCACTTGGGTAGGTGGAATGTTTACTACTAATTGCTGTCGTTATCTTGCTAGCAAAGGTTATCTCATCACTGTAATTACTCCTGGTAACAACAAAGAAGAAATATTGCGAGTTGTCCAGGAATTAGGTTCAGCATTTGAGCAAGTGGTGTTATTGGGATACCCGCCATTTTTAAAAGATGTCATTGATACTGGTATCGCTCGTGGTGTGGAGTGGCAGCAATATCAGATTAAATTAGTGATGGCGGGAGAAGTATTTAGTGAAGAATGGCGGAGTTTAGTTGGCGAAAGAGTTGGTTCACGAAATCCTTGTTATGATTTTGCATCACTTTACGGTACTGCGGATGCGGGAGTTTTGGGTAATGAAACACCGTTAAGTATCTGTATCCGTCGCTTTTTGGCAGAAAATCCCGATGCAGCTAAAACTTTATTTGGGGAATCGCGTTTACCCACACTAGTACAATACGATCCTTTCACTCGCTTTTTTGAAGTTCAAGATGGCGGATTGTTGTTTTCGGGAGATAACGGTATTCCCTTAGTGCGTTATGACATCTTGGATACTGGCGGGATAATTAGTTATGATGCGATGTCGCAATTTTTAGCGGAATGGGGATTTAACCCGCTTGAAAATCTCCGTTCTGATACTCAAGAATCACCAAGAGGTATTCATCAGCTACCTTTTGTTTATGTCTTCGGTCGTTCTAATTTTACAGTTTCTTACTTTGGTGCAAATATCTATCCCGAAAATGTAACGGTGGGATTAGAACAACCAGGAATTCAAGAATGGGTGACGGGTAAATTCGTGTTGCAGGTGAAGGAAGATGGTGATAAAAACCGATTTTTATCTGTAGTTGTGGAATTAGCAGTAGGGGTAGAGGGTAGTGAAGATCAAAGACTTGCGATCGCATCTTCTATTCTTTCACAACTGCTACGTCTAAATAGCGAGTTTGCTAATTATGTTCCGGTAGAATATCAAACACCACAAGTTACATTAGCACCAATGGGTGATTTTGAATATTTCCCGATTGGTGTGAAACATCGTTATACGCGTCAATAGATGAATCAAATACAAGACGCGATGAATCGCGTCTCTACAAGGGGGGATGGGGTGGTTGTTCACAATCGCGTTCCCAATTGATTGGGTTATTGATAATATATTGTCTAATTTGATCGAGGGCAAATTGATCGCGAATTATGTTGTCATGAAACCTTTCTTGCCATCCAAAACCTTCATATATTTGATTAATTTCAAATGTACATCGTCCTTTGTACCACCTAATAATTTTAGAAAGGGAATTGTTAGACAACATCGGATTAAATAACCCAGTAACCCCACCCCGTTGATCGTCCCCCCTTGTAGAGACGCGATTCATCGCGTCTTCTTCGCGTGTTCGTGGATTCATCGCGTCTTCTCGTATTTGATTAATAACCAAAATCCCATGAATATGATTAGGCATGACGTAAAACGAATCTATCTGGCAATTAGAAAAATGATTAGGAATCTCGTACCACAATTTCTGAGCAATTTCTCCAATTAGCGATCGCTGCATTTCACCCTGCACAACCTCACCAAAAAAGCATTTTTTACCGTCGGTGCAAATAGTAATGAAATATCCAGCATTACTGGCATAACTCCATGCCGGCAAACGGGTTGAATCAATTCGATATTTACCTTTGTATTTAGGTTTGTTATTTTCTGGTTGAGGATCGGAATGATTCATGATTACATCTTTGATTGATACAAAAATTTATGCAATTATTGCTTTGCATTGATGTAATTGCCAACCCAAAAAACTCGGAATTATTTGCGCTATGTAAATGATGGGAAGGAAGAAGACGCGATGAATCAGGAAGAAGACGCGATGAATCGCGTCTCTACAAGGGGCGATCGCGTCTGCCACAGTTTCCCCTAAGATAACCAAAGCACTTGAAAGATTTGATGCATAATAAAAACTAAACCTTGAAATTATGAAGTAGGCAATGAATACTACCGATAATTCTCCGATGGATGATGGGTCATCAGCAGATTTGATTTCTGTCGCAGAGTTACAGCAACGGCTTAATGACTTACTCCAGCAATTATCTTCAGAGCGATTACAGGTGCTGACTGATTTTGCTGCTTATTTGGCAAATGCTGAAAGCGAAGCTGCAACCCAAGAACTTTTGGCAATTCCTGGATTGTTAGAGCGAGTTAAGCAAAATCAAGTAACGCCTAAAGCCCAATACACCGCATGGAGAACTCTTCGCTCTAATGTATGAAGTTATTCTTCATCCCGATGTCCAGGAAGTTTATGTCAATGCTGACAAAGCTTTTGCTAAGAAAATTGCCCGATGTTTGCAGCAGCTAGAACAAACTCCTCGATCGCACCCCAACATTAAAGCCCTGAAGGATCGCTCATCGCAGTGAGGTATATAAACCGTAAAGGCGATCGCTTAATCAATTCATCATGGCGATCGCAAAAACGATGCCTGCGGCGGGCTACGCCTACGCATTGCCATTCTGTTTACAATGTCTGTTTTACTAGGTGCGATCGCATTCCCTGGATTGGGGAAATATCAGACGCGATAGATTTACGAGACGCTTACGAGATGCGATGAATCTCGCTTTTATAAGGAATTGCTGCTTCCATATTTTGCTTGTGTTTTGGCTGGAGGAAGTATTTTTTTTTCCTACTCTCCATCTTTCACTTTCTCTTGTTGATGCCAAGCTTGATAAAAAGCGGGGTAGGGCATACTTTGGGCGCACTTCCAGATAATTTCGTAGCAAATATCAAATCGCTTAAAGTCATTTTCGTAAGTTTCAGGTGATAAGTAATCCTTCAATACGGTGACAACACTCGGCATCTGTTCCCCTAACATAATTTTCTCTAAGCTATTTTCCCTTTCCCATCGGCTATCATTATCCAGTTGCCGTTTGCTGATTAACTCCACCAAAGCAGCGATCGCTTTTTGGTTGCCAGGGTCAATTTTCCCTAAGTTTTCTACCGCTCGCCTTCGGGTAGAATCATCCACTTGTGGATTGCCGATTAACTCCACCAAAGCATCAATCGCTTTTTCGTTGCCAGAGCCAATTTTCCCTAAGCTTTCTGCCGCTTGACTTCGGGTAGAATCATCCACTTGTGGATTGCCGATTAACTCCACCAAAGCATCAATCGCTTTTTCGTTGCCAGAGCCAATTTTCCCTAAGCTTTCTGCCGCTTGCCTTCGGGTAGAATCATCCACTTGTGGATTGCCGATTAACTCCACCAAAGCATCAATTGCTTCTTCGTTGCCAGGGTCAATTTGCCCTAAGCTTTCTGCCGCTTGCCTTCGGATTTCATCATCCACTTGTGGATTGCCGATTAACTCCACCAAAGCATCAATCGCTTTTTCGTTGCCAGGGTCAATTTGCCCTAAGATAAATGCTGCTTGCATTCGGGTCGAATCATCCACTTGTGGATTGCCGATTAACTCCACCAAAGCATCAATCGCTTCTTCGTTGCCAGGGTCAATTTGCCCTAAGGCAAATGCCATTAGCCTTCGGGTAATATCATCCATTTGTATGTGGCCTAACTCAAAAATAGCATCAATCCCTTTGCCAGGGTCAATTTCATATAAGCCAAATGTCGCTAGGCTTCGGGTAAAATCATCCACTTGTGGATTGTCGATTAACTCCACCAAAGCATCAATCCCTTTGCCAGGGTCAATTTCCCCTAAGCTTAATGCCGCTAGCATTCGGGTTAATGCCGCTAGCCATCGGGCAGAATCATCCACTTGTGGATTGCCGCTTAACTCCACTAAAGCATCAATCGCTTTTTGATTGCCTGGGTCAATTTTCCCTAAGGTAGATGCCGCTTGCCTTCGGGTAAAATTATCCACTTGTGGATTGCCGATTAACTCCACCAAAGCATCAATTGCCTTTATGGGATTTGTCTGAGGCAATGCTGTCTCTGCTCCCTCTGCGATTGGTGTGAGAAATTCTACCCGCTTGTTTTGTTCAACTTTAAACTCGCCAAAGCTCCATTTAACGATTTCCGCCACAATAGCATCTGCGTTGCAAGAATTTTTCCACTCATCAACTCCCGCAGCAGCCAGAAAATAAGCGCGAAACTCGTAAAATCCCCTTCTGACTTTATCAATAGCTCTGTATTCTCCGCACCCATCATCAAATTCCACCAACGCCTGAATAAACTCTTCCTTCTTCTCTCTCCCCACATCCTCACGTCCCAACCACAGCAAAATCACCTCCTTCCACTGCGGGGCAAAAATGCGATAAACCCCTTGCGTGGGGTTGTCGGGAACATGATTTAGAAACTCGTGCCAATTCTCAACCGCCAACGCTGCAAAATATTCCTCAAATGTGGGATGGTAAAAAGCGTAAACTTTCTCTTTCGGTGATTCCGCAGCCACTCCAACTTCATTTAGCCATCCCAACTTTAACGCTAACGAAAATAAAGAATTTTGCTGTTTTGCATCACCTAATTCCTCACGCACAAACTTATGTCGTAGCCGAAACCGTGACGTTTCTTGATCGATTGCCCGTTTTGCCAAACGTCCCAACGCTGCATTTAATTCCTCTTGCTGCTTTTCGGTGGTAGGGAAGCGGTTTTCTTTCCACTTGTAAACCTCTTCCACAAACTGCTGATAAAGTCCGGCTTTAGTTTCCGGTAAACCTTTATCGGAACCTTGCCAAGTGCTACACAACAGCGCTAACCGCAAAGGATTTTTAACTAAATCTTGGATGCGCTGACGTTCAGCTTTATCTAATTCCTGCCATAATTTTTCCCCTTTGTCTGCATCCTTGTTGTCAAACCAACGTCCAATAAATTTTTGCACTTGTCGCGGATATTCAAAGTTGAGTAACCGATACGTCTTGAAATCGAACTTATCTAAAGCGCCCGCGTTTGCTTCCCAAACATTCACCCGACAAGTCAGCACAACCCGCGCATTTTTCACCCATCCCGTCAACTGCTGGGAAATCTCAGTTAATGGTTGGAGTGAAGACATTTCATCTGCTGCATCCAATAACAACCACACACGATTATTATTGAATAAATCTGCAAAAGCATTTTCCTGTTCTTCTGTTACACGCACCACTTCTAAAGCATTCTTCAGCCAATCTTGCAACAGATAATTTTCTACACTCTTTCCTTGCAAGTCTGCCAAAGAAATCCAAATTGGTAAACCCAGATTGTTGTTTAATATCCAAAAAGCTATAGTTTGCAACTGAGTAGTTTTTCCCGCACCCGGTTCTCCAATTAAAGCGATGCGGTGTCCTTGAGTTTTACCAACACCATCACGGATAACTTGCTCTAAAAAAGCCTCATGTTCAAATCGCTGCTTCTCTTCATAACTAGGTTCATAAAGCCGCGAACCTTGTTCTGCGGAAATATCCTCGCTGCACTTCTTCGGTTTGTTACGCTCCACCAATGCTAAAGGGACATGAATTGCCTCTAGCTCAAATTTCATCTCATCATCAGCAAACAGCAACTCATTTGTGGTGAGACGCTTGTGCTTTTCCAGCATAGCGCCGCAGATTTCTTGCCAATAAGACTCATCTGATTTCTGGGAATTTGCTTGTAAAGCTTTAGATTTTTCTGGTCTACTAGCTTCCCATGCCTTTTCAAATTGATCCAGGTTCTTTTTCTTATCCTTTGACCACAGTCTTAGCGTGAAGTGCCAACTCTCAATACCCTGAGTTTGGATGCGGTTGTCCTCTAGAATCTTCAAAAAGTCTTTCAGCAGATTCAGCGCTTCTTGAATTTGTGTTTTGCTTAAGTTGCTTGGATATTTATCTTTTTCTGTCAGGTATCCCAAAGCTACCTGGGTTGTCTCGATTATCAGTTTCGGGTTGGCACTATTTTCTGCTTCCCACTTGAACTTAATATCAAACTTACTGTCTTCAAATTCCCAATTGGCAAAATCAAGCAAAGCCTCTAAAAGGCGCTTCACCCGTTTTTTTACTATAAAACCGTAAGTATATTTCGGCATGACAGGCGAAAACAAATTCCAAAAAGTTTGGGGCTACCCCTAATTGAATCTACCACCCCAAACCCATGTATTCCTTATTTTAACGAGATTCTATCCGCCTTGATTGCGTTCACCACCCCAAAGAGATGCTGTATTCAACAACTCATTCAGGTGGTAGGAAATGAAAAACAAGCCTCAAAAAGCAAGTCAAAGAGCGATGTCTACGAAGGTCACTGAGCGCAGCCGAAGTGCGGGCTACGCCTACGCTTTCTTACTAATTTTGCAAACAATGCTAATTGGCGTAAATGCAGAAAACCGCCTTCAGCAAGGAGACTCACCAATCGAGGTTTTAATGTGGATGATTAACCAGTGTATCCCAGTCCTGAAACAAGCCAGCAGTCTCCAAGAAAAACACAAAAAAAGCCTGTTACCCACACATCGCCGTTCTGAAGATCGATAATATCACAAGCCCCTCTTTGCTTGCAGAGAGGGGCTGTGGCTATATTGGTTGATTTATATAGGAATCCGGTTTAATTGCGTGAAAAAATCTAATAACAATTTAATTAATGATTGCAACACATCCTTGGTTTAAGACGCGATGAATCGTGGGATGAAGACGCGATGAATCGCGTCTCTACAAGGTTACGTTCTTTTTTCAAATTGGTATAAATATGGCGTTTCTCGACTGCGTGCAATCCGGTTGGGATCGGGTTTTTTGATAAAAATTATAATAGATGACAAAAACGCTTTGTAGAGACGGCGATTTATCGCGTCTCTCTTGTTCGTCCACAACACAAGCCCATTCGTTCAGAACACAAGCCCATTCGTTCAGAACACAAGCCCATTCGTCCAGAACACAAGCCCATTCGTCCAGAACACAAGCCCATTCGTCCAGAACACGAGCTTATTCGTTCAGAACACAAGCCCATTCGTTCAGAACACAAGCCCATTCGTTCAGAACACAAGCCCATTCGTCCAGAACACGAGCCTATTGTCGTGTAATTACTGAAGGAGCAATCCAATCTTATTACAAAAAATACCTTTTTTTGCAAGCTTTACTGAACCACTATACTGTCCCATTGAGACACTCTAGAAAGATAAAGTTTAGTAAAAAGTCTGCATTGATGCCACGCCAAAAAAGAAACTCTACCGTGCTAGAAAAAACCGAACAGAGAGTAATCGGATTTAAATCGATTAATTCCAGCCTCGACTTTGGTGATTCCATCAGCTTAAACCATTTAACCGAGTTAACCGGGCAACTCCGCAACCAGATTGACGAGTATAATATGATGCTAACTGCCATTGACACAGCAAAGGAACAAATAGAAACCCTTGAAAAGACTATCCGCGAAACCTCAGAGCGCTTAGTTAGTGGTGTGGCGTTGAAGTATGGCAAAGACAGCCGGGAATACGAGATGACAGGCGGAGTACGCAAAAGCGATCGCATTCGTAAAGCCACCATTACTCGGTTAAAATCCACCGCAGACTCAAAAGCGGCTTCTACACAGACGGCGTAATGAGCAACAAATAGGCATCATTCACCGTGAATGATGCCCATGTTATCGCAATTTTATTCTTCAATCAACTCAAAATCCACCCGTTCATAAATATCACGCAAGGTAATTTGAAAATCGATAGAATCTAAGACTAAAACTGCATCTTCACCTTCATATTCCTTAAAAATCCATTGCCCTTCTGCTTGTTTAGTAAATTGTTCCACAGCAAAACTATACTGGTCAATCATAATATATTCTTGAAAACCAGGGATTGAACGATAATATTTAAACTTATCTGTTTTGTCATAATTTTTAGTTGAGTTTGATAAGACTTCAACAATTAACAAAGGATTAGTAATAATTGTTGTACCTGTTCCCTCGTAAATAGGCTTACCTTTGATGACCATAACATCAGGATAAGTATTAATGCGATAACGAGGTATTGATAATTTCACATCCCCTATGTAAATCTCATAATCTTGTCCTTGCACAGTCAGAGGAAACTTGCGACAAAAATTAAGTGCAATTTTGTTGTGGTTAGTTGTTCCCCCAGTCATGGGTATAATTTCTCCATCTCTGTATTCATTTTTATATTCAGCCTTCTCTTCTAATTCCAAATATTCTTCTGGGGTGTAGTAACGCTTTTCTGTTTGTAAAACCATATTAATTAACTCACCAAATGGGGGAATGGTTCTGTTATCAATAGCGTAACGTACCCGAAAGATAGCGAAAATAAATATTTTTGTTATACAAATACAGTTGCAGACAATGTAACAATAGCGATCGCAAGCAAATACTTTTAGCCATACCCACTAGTGAACGCCCCTACCAATATCTCTGCACAAACTCAAAATCGCAAAGCCGATCACATTCGCATCTGCTTAGAAGAAGATGTTCAGTGCGATCAAATCACCAATGGATTGGAACGTTATCGTTTCACCCATTCTTGCTTACCCGAACTCAACCACAACGAAATTGATATCAGTACAACTTTCCTGGGAAAAAACCTTGACGCACCCTTGTTAATTTCTTCCATGACTGGCGGAACAGAACAAGCCGCAATCATTAACCAACGTTTGGCCCAAGTCGCACAACACTACAAAATTGCAATGGGTGTCGGTTCCCAGCGAGTAGCGGTAGAAAAACCCCAAGTGGCTGATACTTTTGCTGTCCGCAAGTATGCGCCCGATGTTCTACTATTTGCCAACTTGGGGGCTGTGCAACTTAATTACAAGTACGGCTTAGATGAATGTTTGCGCGTAGTTGATATTTTAGAAGCTGATGCCTTGATTTTACACATTAACCCTTTACAAGAGTGCATTCAACCCAAAGGTGATACTAATTTTCGGGGTTTGCTTGACAAGATTTCTATATTATGCTCAAAATTACCAGTGCCAGTGATTGCAAAGGAAGTTGGTAACGGCATTTCAGCAGCGATCGCCAACAAACTCATCGCCGCCGGTGTAGCAGCTATTGATGTCGCGGGTGCAGGCGGTACTTCTTGGGCAAAAGTAGAAAGCGAACGGGCGGAAAGTCCCTTACAACGTCGCTTAGGGAGGACGTTTGCCGATTGGGGTTTACCGACGGCAGAGTGCATTACAACTATTAGAGCGATTGCTCCAGATGTGCCCTTAATTGCTTCAGGAGGTTTGCGTCATGGATTGGATGTTGCAACTGCGATCGCCTTGGGAGCAGATATAGCTGGTTTAGCAATGCCTTTCTTGCAAGCAGCAGCAACATCAGAGACAGCAGTTGCAGAACTGGCTGAGGTATTAATCGCTGAAATCACCACAGTCTTATTTTGTACTGGCAATGCCACCTTGTATCAGTTAAAGCACTCTGGCAGTTTACAGCGCATAGAATAGGTAAATAGGTCATTTGTCATTTGTCACTTGTACTGAGCGAAGCCGAAGTATTTGTCATTTGTAAATGCCCAATGCTCCTCAAAAGTGCTTAGTAATGAGTGCTGAGTGCTGAGTGGGAAATCTCACTTTTTTACTCAGAACGAGCTAAACGCCCCGCTACCGCTAACGAAACTGGCTCAATGCCGCACTACCGCTAACGAAACTGTTTTACCCAATAACTAATAACTAAATAACTAATGCGTAATTTTATCAAACAAACTTTTGCTAGTTTAGTTGGCACTTTACTAGGACTAATTATTTTCGGTGGTTTGGGAACCACTGGACTGTTCTTGCTGATATTGGCTGCTAGCTCGTCTAAAGATACTGGGCCAAATGTGAAAGATAAGTCAGTGTTGGTTTTTGACTTGTCAATGAAAATTACTGATGGCGAACCTAGTTCAGGCCAACTGTTTCAAAACACAATATCAGGTGTGGATGAAGATAGAATGGCACTCCGCAAAGTTGTGGAAACTTTGGAAAAGGCACGGCGCGATCCGCGCATTGTCGGGATCTATGTGGATGCAACGAACACAAGCCAAACTGGTAACGTTGGCTATGCCTCTCTGAAAGAAATTCGGAAAGCGCTAGAGGAGTTTCGCGCTGCGGGGAAAAAGATTGTCGCCTATGGCAGTGATTGGAGTGAAAAGGAATATTACGTTAGTTCAGTGGCAGATTCCATTGTCCTTAATCCTCTAGGAATGATGGAAGTCAACGGTTTGAGTTCACAACCAATGTTCTTAGCCGGAGCATTACAGAAATATGGCATTGGCGTTCAAGTCGTGCGAGTAGGGAAATTTAAGGGAGCCGTTGAACCATTTATTCTCAACAAGTTGAGTCCAGAAAACCGCGAACAAACTCAGAAATTGTTGGATGATGTTTGGGGAGAGTGGCGCACTGCTGTCGGCGCAAGTCGGAAAATTGAACCCAATAAATTGCAAGCGATCGCAGATAATCAGTCCCTACTAGAAGCCACACAAGCCAAAACTAGCGGTTTAGTCGATCAAGTACAATACCCCGATGAAGTTGTCGCTGACTTGAAAAAGTTGACAAATAGCGATAAAGAAGACAAAACATTCCGACAAATTAGCCTAAATAGCTACGCACAAGTTTCTGGCAAATCTTTTGGTGTAGAACGTAACTCCAAAAATCAAATTGCCGTTGTTTATGCTGAGGGCGAGATTGTCGATGGTAAAGGAGAAGATGGGCAAGTAGGAGGCGATCGCTTTGCGAAAATCTTCAACAAGCTGCGACAAGATAAAGATGTGAAGGCTGTTGTATTACGAATTAATAGTCCTGGTGGTAGTGCTACCGCAGCCGAAGTCATGCAGCGAGAAGTGAAACTAACTCGTGAGGTAAAACCAGTTGTAGTATCAATGGGTGATGTCGCCGCCTCTGGTGGTTATTGGATTGCTAGCGACTCTAATCGCATTTTTGCAGAACCAAATACCATTACAGGTTCCATAGGGGTATTTGGGATCTTATTCAATGGAGAAAAGCTGGCTAATAATAATGGTATTACTTGGGATTCGGTGAAAACCGCACGCTATGCTGATAGTCAAACAGTTTCGCGTCCGAAATCGCCTCAAGAGTTAGAAATTTATCAGCGCAGTGTTAACCGGATTTATAATATGTTTCTGAATAAAGTTTCTCAAGGTCGGAAACTCCCAGAACAAAAAGTAGCAGAAATTGCTCAAGGAAGGGTTTGGTCGGGTGTGGCGGCCAAAGAAATTGGTTTGGTCGATGAAATTGGCGGTTTGAATACTGCGATCGCTTATGCTGTCAAGGAGGCCAAACTACGAGAAGACTGGGAAGTGCAAGAATATCCTCGCACTAGCAGCTTCGGAGAACGCTTTTTTGGGCGTGCAACAGAAGAAGCGCGAACTGCTTTCGGGATTGAGTCAGCGCAACTAAAACAATCCAATCCCCTCACCGCTGAATTTCAGAAATTACAACAGGAAGTAGAGATTTTGCAAAAGATGAACGATCCGCAAGGGGTATATGCCCGCTTGCCTTTCAACTTGAAGATTGAGTAGATGCTTTTTTTGAGCATCAGTGGTCAAAACTCAATACAGTTCAGATAAACCCAAAACGCAGATTGTAGAGACGCGATAAATCGCGTCTTATTTATCGCGGCGAGGCACATGAGTTTAGCTCATCAGCCATAAACCAGCTGACATTTGCTGCCCAGATGTGTAAAGTAGTTGAGAGTCAACTACAATTTCTAACCTTTGACAGAATTTTAGATTTGGAATTTTACTGAAGCAGCCCGCTTAAATAGTGGCTCAAATATGGAAAAATCTAAAATTTTTGATTTAAATCCAAGTGTATTTACATACTTATCGAATTTAAAGTCTAAAATACAAAATTGAGTAAAACATCCATCTATGGCTAGAAAAACACAACGTCTTTTGCTGCTAATTGTTTCTTGTAGTATCACTGGTGTAATTTTAGGAGGTACTGCTGGTTGGGCAGAAAGTAGTCTCTGCCTAGAAGACAGTAAGGTTACAAGTGAGTGCCTAACTCAAGATCCATTCCAAAAAACTATCCAAGGAATGAGTACTGGATTGTTAGCTGGGGGTGGGGCCGCTTTTGGTGCAGTCTGGCAGTTACGCAATGAAGATTGAGGATCAATTACCACTAACCCGAAACTCCGGGTTAGATTAGGTTTCTGTACTAATTAGCCAGTACCTCCACTTTTACTTTCACCCAGCATTAAAGTCATGTGGGTCAATTATGCTGATTTATGTGGCTTTAGAAGAATACCGATCTATTAATGCACGAGCAAATTTCTGGTGTTGTTCAACTAGATGCTGAGGGTAGATGAACTGAGCATTGCCCATGAAGCGGTACACCCAGCGACAAAACTCCTCCAGCGATCGCTTAGGCAATTTAACAATGTAATCTACGTAAATAGGTTTGCTATGTGTCTTATTAATAAGTCTGGGTTAATCGTCTGGATTGGTGAACGAAATAATCAGCTTTTTCGCCACCTACGCTATCAAATTGACAAAAAATAGCTTTTACCCAAACAGGCGATCATCCCTGCGTCAAACAATCCTGATTAATAGCACCCCACTGATCCCAATAAGTCCTTATAATAAATGTTACAATGCATTCAACCATCTACTTACCAATATAAATTATGTCTTATTCAGAATCAGAGAAAGATAATTTTTTAGAAGCTGTTGCTTCATTAAAGAAGTATCGTAGAGCAGAATTAATTGATGAAAATGGTAATAACTTGTTAAGTAGTTTATATACTGATTTGTTAGCAAATGAACAAATCTTAAAAACCTGCTTGAAAGGAAATACGACATTTATTATTGGTAGGAAGGGGACTGGAAAATCTACAATTTTTTTAAAAATACAACAGGAACTTAGAAAAAAAGATAATAATTTATCATGCTATGTAGATGCTAAAACTATTTTTGAATCTTCAAAATCTGAGTACGTTAATGGACTAGAAGAATTAAAAAACATTATATCTAATGATGTGCTACAAAACTATCTTATAGAGCGAAATTTTATTCAAACTATTCTATCAGAGCTTAGGAAAGAAATTGATAAGAGATCGTATACTTTAATTGATAAAATAAAAGAACTGTTTGGGACAGATAGATCGTCCATTGTCCGCGAGAAACTTCAAAAGTTACAAAATAGTATAGAAAATAATGAGCTTCTAAAATCTATAGAGTTACCTTTGCTGCAACAAATTTCTACTCATAGGAAAAATGCCAATGAAAAAACAAATGAAAGTGCTTTTGGAAAAAATAGTCAGTTAGGAGGAAAACTAGATTTAAAAGAACAAAGTATTAACGCAAGCTATTCTGAAAATAGTAATTCAAAAAACTTACAAAAGAATGCCACTGAGGTTGATAAGCAATTTTCTGATATATTTTTAAAAGTTTTTCAAGTTAAAGATATTATAACCCAAATTAAAGATATATTATCTCTTCTAAATGTTAAAAGTTTAATAATTATTGTTGATGATTTTTCTGAAATTGATGACCAAGCAATGCGAGTATTAATTGATGTTATATTAGCTCCATTAAATAATTGGTCAGACGAGTTTATTAAATTCAAAATAGCTGCATATCCTAATAGAGTATATTATGGAAAAATTGACAAAAGTAAAGTAGATATAGTCGATCTTGATTTTTACAATCTTTATTCAGAATTAGACAGAAATAATATGGAGGAAAGAGCTATAGATTTTACTAGAAGGCTAGTTGAGAAACGCATTAAATATTTTACTGAAAAGCCTGCTGAGTACTTTTTTGACACGAAAAAAGAACCTTTAGAATCATATTATGAACTAATTTTTCAGATATCAATGAATGTCCCAAGAATAATCGGTTATATTCTTTTCTATTGCTGTGAAAGAAATATAGTATTTGATAAACCGATTAATAGAGAATCTCTTGAGGCGGCATCTCAAAAGTATTTTGAAAGAAACATTGAACATTTCTTCGATAATACTACTTACTCCATGATGTCTTTTGACGAAAAAATATCTATTTTACAGTTAAAAGAATTGTTACAGCAATTTGTAGACAGTCTAAGTAATACTAGAAAAAAAATCATTATAGGTGAAATTACAGGAAATCAATATGAAGATGTTAAAACTAATCCCTACACAAGTCATTTTTATTTTAAACCTACATATGAGCATTTTTTAAAAACTTTGGAACTGAACTTTTTTATAAGTAAATATAGTGAAAGGAGTGATAGAAATAGCGAAAAACAATCCATTTACTGCTTAAATTATGGACTCTGTAAAAAAGAAAATTTAAGATGGGGAAAGCCCAAAGGTTCTAATTACAGAACATATTTCATCTCTAAATCATTTGATTTTAATAGTTTAATAGATGATTTTTTAAAGAACTCCAAGCGAATCATCTGTATTAATCCTAAATGCAAGAAAAGTTTTCCATTTGAAGAACTACATTATCTTGAATATAATAAAATGTTGTGTCCAGAGTGCCATAACCCTGTGAACATAATTTCTAACTCTGAGACAATACAATTAGAACTTGAAAAGATTGACAAGAGTAAGCTGTTACCACATATAGAATTGAGTATTTTGTATGAAATTAATAAAACAGAAAAGGATTTAAAGCCTGGAGAAATTGCTGAAGAACTTGATTGCTCTTATCAATTAATTGGAAAAAGAGCAAAGAAACTAAATGAAGAAAAGAAATTAATTTTGAGGATGAGAGTTGAAGGCGGCAAGGTAGTTTATAAACTTACAGACAAGGCAAAGAATGATTACTTTAATACATAAGTTATCACCGTTCGCGTAATAGTATTTGACTATTTGTTACAGAACATTGGATATGGAACGCTAATTAGAGACAATCTCAAAGCTAGAAGGGGTTCAGCCGGCATACGCACTAGTATTATAATTACTTTCACTCTTTTTACGCCTACGATTCGCCCGTACTGACGCACTACACAATCCATGTAGTGAATTCCTTTATAGGATGAGCGTTCTGGTGTAACTAATCCTTTTCCTGCTGGGTGTCCAAGATCATTGTTCATTTCAGCTTCAGACCTTTCAGCATCTACGTGTGAAGTGAGTTTTAAGCACCTCATGCCAATAAGAAAAAGACTGGAACTATGATAAAGCCTGCTGTTGAGTTTATTGCTCCTTTTATACATTTACAGCCAATGATTTCCATGCTTTCTGACAAGCCAATTGTCTAACTGTGCTAACACTTCGCTGCAATAGACTGAATCGATATCTGGGTTGGGATGCAAAGAAGCAAGCCTATGGGCGCATTTGCATTCTTGGTAGCTTATAGAGAATAATCACAAATAAAGCAGCTTTGGCATCTTCGTGCGAGAGAATAAATATAAAATATGGCGATCGCAATCGATTTTGGTACTAGCAACACAGTCATTGCTCGTTGGAACCCCGTAACCCAGCAGCCAGAAACCCTGACTCTACCAGGTTTATCAATTAAACAAAGTCTCAATCCGCCACTGATTCCCAGCTTGGTTTATGTTGAAGACGCAGCCCAAAATAAAGTCTTAGTCGGGCAACAAGTACGCGATCGCGGTTTTGACCTCAAGGGCGAAACGCGATTTTTCCGCAGCTTCAAACGCGGTATTGGTGCAGATATTCAAGGTTTCTTACCCGAACTAGATGGGCAAATTGTTACCTTTGAACAAGTCGGGCAATGGTTCCTCACTCAAGTAATTGAACAACTAGCACCTCTGGAAGGTGGCTTAGATTCTCTCGTGTTAACCGTACCCGTAGACAGTTTTGAAGCTTATCGTCACTGGTTGGGTAAAGTTTGTCAAGCCCTTCCCGTCGAACAAGTGCGAATGCTGGATGAACCTACAGCCGCCGCCTTGGGTTATGGCTTGGCAGATCGAGAAATTCTCTTGGTGATTGACTTTGGTGGCGGTACTTTGGATTTGTCTCTTGTCCAGTTGGATCGAGGTGTCCAAGCAACCACCAAACCGCTAGGATTTATCCTGAAGTGGGGTAATAAGTCCTTGGCTGAAGATTCAAAACAAAAAGTCAAAACTGCCCGTGTCTTGGCGAAAGCTGGGCAAAATCTGGGCGGTACTGATATTGATAACTGGTTAGTAGATTACTTTGCCAAAACTCAAGAGTTGGCGGTAAGTCCCTTGACAACACGATTGGCAGAACGGGTAAAAATTCAGCTATCAACTCAAAACCAAGCTAGTGAAGTTTATTTTGATGATGAGACATTTGAAAGCTATGAACTGGAACTAAACCGTGATACTTTTGATAATATTCTCAAAGAACACGCATTTTTTGAGTTACTCGATGAATCAATGACGACACTGTTGCAGCAAGCAAAACGGCAAGGGATAGAACTTCCAGATATTAATGCAGTTTTGTTAGTTGGTGGGACAGTGCAATTGCCAGCAGTGCAGACATGGATCAAACAGTATTTTGAACCAGAAAAAATCCGTTGCGAACGTCCCTTTGAAGCGATCGCTCAAGGTGCATTACAGTTAGCACAAGGGATACAAATCAAAGACTTTCTTTACCATAGTTATGGTATCCGCTACTGGGATCGCCGCAATCAGCGCCACAAATGGCATTCTTTAATTAAAGCTGGACAGGCATATCCAATGAGTCAGCCAGTGGAATTAGTCTTAGGCGCTTCTGTAGAAAATCAGCCCAGCATTGAACTAATTATGGGAGAATTGGGAGCAGATACAGGTAGTACTGAAGTTTATTTTGATGGCGATCGCTTAATTACTCGCCGTATGGACAATAGTGAAACCAGCGTCAAACCCCTCAACGATCGAGAAGGTGCGAAGACAATTGCCCAACTGACACCAACCGGATATCCTGGAAGCGATCGTATCAAAATCCTCTTTCAAGTTGATGAACAACGCTTTTTGCGAATCACCGTTGAAGACTTGTTAACTAATGACACACTTTTGGAGAATCAACTTGTGGCACAGTTGAGTTAGATATAATGCACATCATTAGTCGGAAAAAGCTGCGCGAATTTTGCCAAAATTATGCTGATTCCTGTGATGCACTTAAAAACTGGTACAAGGCTGCCAATAAAGCTACATGGAATAATCTTGCCCAAGTGCAAGCAGTTTATCCTCAAACAGAAGCTGTTGGAAATTCGACTGTTTTTAATATCAAAGGCAACAAATACCGTCTGATATCATGTCCGCTTGATTGCTTATTAAAACCGAAGAACCCCACCCCGCCAAAGCTACGCTTTGTCTCCCCTCCCCGCAAGCGGGGAGGGGTTGGGGGTGGGGTGTAATGACTGTGGTTAACATAACTAATTATGCGGACATGATATGATATTGATTTGGTTTATAGTGACCAAATAATTTATCTTAAATACATTTTGACCCACGCAGAATACGATAAGGATAAATGGAAAAATGACCCTTACTTCCACCAAAAGTACACCGCAATTCGGGAAACCCATAGGCAATCTTCTTATTCTCTGTGACTTCATTGATAACAGCACAGAGCTTGCCTTGTAAGCGGCTGTGTCTCCCTTTTGGCATTGGCTTTTGAATAATCTCTCCGTTAATATATTCACTCGCAGGCTTTGTTTCTGGGAGCTTCAGAAACTCTTCCAATGTGAGAGGTTGAGTAATTATGACGCTCATAGCTCCTGAATCCCTTAAAGATTGTTTTTAGTCTAGCAAGATGTATAGACAGGTGCTTAACTCCATGAACGCACCCGTCTATACATCAAAGGAAGAATTGCAACTCTTAATTACGAATTAGCAATTATTTTCGCACAACTACTAATGTTCCCGTTGAAGCCCAGTTGTAAAGATTACGAGCTTGCTTAACAGGTAAATTTACGCAACCGTGACTGACTGGAGTCCCAAAACGATTATGCCAATAAGCCCCGTGAATGGCATACCCTCTGTAGAAATACATTGTGTAAGGAACGTCAGGAATGTTGTAGCCTCTGCCTCGCATTCTGTTAATACGATACTTAGAATTAATCCGAAATCTACCTATGGGTGTAGGAGTCGCTCGCTTACCTCCAGAAATGCGATATGAATGAACAAGTTTATTACCTTCCCATGCACGTAAACGTTGCTCTGACAAATCAATTTCAATCCAGCGAGGTTGGCTAATATTATTAGATACAGTAATGCTGTTTTCATCGACTGATGTGGCTGTTGCTGTAGTCGAGTTGGGTGTACCTGTTAACGGCGATGACCAAGAGAATAAAGTCACCACCATCAGCGCCACGCCTGTACAAAAAGTTCCTGAAGAACGAATTCCACCACTGCGAATCCAGGATTGCATTATGCCTCACCTTCTAAACTACGCAAAAATCATCAAGTGAAGTAATTTTCTGGAAAACTACAAATTTCCAGAAAATTACTTGCTTTCTGTGCAGGATTTACGCAGTTCATCTTTTATTTGTCACTTGTCATTTATTCTTGGTTAAATGATGACTAATGACCAATGACTAATTACAAAGGACAACCTTTACAAAAATCTGTCATTTAAATGCTTAAATACAAACTTTCCCCAAATTTATGTTTGCATTTGTAATTTCATGGAGGAATTGTCAGGATTCCCGCTTATTTTTTGGACAAATCGTTAAATGCCCTTTTCTAAATTTTATTTCAAATTCAGTAATTCCGACTCCGAAGATTCCCAGCATAAAATATTGCTGGGAATCACTTAATTGTCTTGATTTGTTGTTATTTATAATTTTACCTAAATTACCTTTTGGCTACTTCACCTACTATTTATGAATGACTATTGGTGTCCCTACCGATGCCCACTCGAATAGCCATTTTGCATGTTTAGGTGCGATATTCACACAGCCGTGGCTCACTGGAGTGCCAAATCTCTTATGCCAGTAAGCTCCGTGAATAGCGTAATTACCTTGGTAAAACATCGCATAAGGAACGTTGGGAACATTGTAGTTTTCTCCCTGCATCCGCGTAGTTTTAAACTTGGATTGAACCTTAAAAGTACCAACAAGAGTAGGAGTGGCTTTTTTGCCAGAGGAAATAGCACTTCCATAAACAACTTTGTCACCTTGCCAAGCTATTAATCTTTGCTTGGAAAGATCAATTTGAATCCAGCGCTGATTTGATTGTTGTAATGTCTGGATTTTTTGTGCAATTACTTGAGTTTTGGAATTCGCCCAAACTTCACTGGTTCCAGTAGTAGTAAAAACACTTAGGGACAGTACCGTACCAGTGAGGATTATTTGTAAGCGACGCACCCAGTCAGGAGAAATTTGTCTTTTCATTTTAGATACACTCACACTCAAATCATGGGGTCTTGAGAAACTTATCAGGTTTCACCTTTATTTCCATATCTATTACTTTAATAGACGTGAATGTTTGATGATTTGATTCTAAGTTAACCTAACTGTTGCATTAGGTTTTTTGCCTGAGTTGCGATCGCTGACCAATTTCCCTCTATGACAAGCTTTTGGGGAAATAATTCCCCGCTCAAACCGACAGCGATCGCTCCAGCTTGCAAAAATTCTTTGGCATTTTCGAGAGTCACGCCGCCAGTAGGAATTAAGGGAATCTTACCCAGCGGCCCTTGCAAACTTTTGATATAGTTAGTCCCTCCCACTGCCTGCACGGGAAACACTTTTACACAACTAGCGCCCTGATTCCAAGCGGTAACAATTTCTGTAGGAGTCATAGCTCCTGGTATAATAGGCACATTTTTTTCTTGTGCTGCTTGAATCATTGCCGAATCAACGTGGGGTGTGAAAAGGAATTGCGCCCCAGATGCGATCGCTTCTTCTAGCTGCTGCACATTGAATAGCGTACCAGTGCCAATGATACAGGCTGGTAATTCCGAACGTAGTTGACTGATTAATTCCCCAGCGCGATCGCTATTCCAGGTAATCTCAATTAGCTGCATTCCCCCAGATGCTACAGCCATTGCCATTTGCTGTCCCACTTCGATTTGGGGGGCGCGGATGACTGCGATCGCTCGATGTTTTTGCAACTGTGATAACCAAATTTGATTAGGCATTTTAACTGGGAATTGGGGACTGGGAGTAGGGACTCGGACTAGAGAATAGTTTTCAATCTAGTAAATACCTAATTTTTAATACTAATGCCCAATCCCCGATTCATAATCCCCTTAAAACTTGCTTCTTGCATCAAGCTATGAGATATTAAATACAAATAACACTAAATCTATCGTATTGCCGTAGTTTAAGATTAAATACCTTGGCATTTGGGTTTAAAGGAGTAATTAAAATGACAATTGCACGACAAAACACAGCAGCATCCTTAGCAATCACCATTCACGATTCCGAAAGCGTCGATATAGCTAGCTTATGGAAGCTTGTGCGACTAGGTGCAAATGGATTTTGGTGGCGCACCAAGTCATATACAACGATTCTGGGCGTCATGCTGCTGACTTTAGTAAGTCTGATTTTCCTAAGTATGCATTGGTCTTACCGCAGACTGTTCCCCTTGATCGGCCATCGAGTCATTGGCAGCGATCGTGCAGCAATTAAAAATTAAAAACTAGACATGAACTTGTAAAGGGATAAGCGATCGTCTCAATTATCTGATTTTGCTTCCTTTACATTACCTTAGAGACAGTCTCTAAAAACTCAGCTTAATTCTTCTAGTAGAGGAGAGAGCTAATTAAAAATGCATATACTGCAATTACCAAGCAATAGTTTGTATAAGCCCCTAGTTAAAGACCTACTAGGAGCTTTTTTTTAATTGACTATCTAGCTCAAATGGGTCATATAGCAGTTGTCAGACAGCTTAGGATATTGGCAAATCGCAAGAGAGCAACTTTCATAGCTATCCATAGCGGACTTGTCCTAAGCTGGATGTTAGCCGCAATATATTATCAAAAAGCTTATAGCGGTTCCCGATCTGGTGAGGTACGTTTTCAACGCTACTAACCTTGCTCACAAAGATTTGGGTGTACCTCAGTTGCTTAGGAAACGCTATAGTAGCAATTAAACTATTCCTAATGGATATTCATAATTAATTCTGATGGTAGATTAAGTTAGAAATGAAGATAGTTAATATGTACTTGTAAGTCAAAAATGTTTACCAACTTAACGACAATGAATATTCTTGCTTGGATTGTTTTAGGTCTAATTGCTGGTGCGATCGCAAAAGCTATCTACCCTGGTCATCAAGGTGGCGGAATTCTAGGAACAATTGTGTTAGGAATCATCGGTGCTTTTGTTGGCGGTAGTTTAGGTGTATTTTTCAGTACGGGAACTTTATCTCTAGCAGCTCCTAGTCTCAGCATTCCAGGTATTGCAGTAGCAGTTCTTGGTGCGATTGTCGCAGTTTTCCTGTGGAATTTATTAACCAACCGCAGTGCTGTATAAAAAATTGCGGTAAATCAATGACAAAGATTTAGCAAATTCATTTAACTATTTTTAACTGTGAATTAAATTAAAAAAATAGCGCCACCATAATGACAGGTAGGCGTTATTTTTTTGATTGTTTATGCAATGAAACTATCAAAATTAGCCTTAGTAGGGCGTGTTAGGGCTTGGAGGGTGTTTAAAATAAGAAAATCTACCGAATTTAGCACAGGTATTGCTAAAAATTATATAAGAAGATTAGCGATCGCTAAGTGTAGATTTTTCCATTGTCCTTGATAAATGCTTATTTTCCCCAAGCCCTACAAAAAACTGAACAATACTACAACGACCTGAAATATTGCTGTTTTTAATGGGAAAACTAACTTTAGTAAAGTGCAGTCTACTATCCCACTAAAGCAGGTAAATATGAGCGCGGTTAAAATTCAAGCTACTGATTATCCTATCTCTAAAATATTTAGCAACGATTTTGTATTCACTATTCCTCTATATCAGCGTCCCTATGCATGGACAACCGAACAAGCTGGAGAACTGCTTGAAGATTTAATTACTGCTTTGGGAGACAGTGACGACAAAATTGATGAGATAAACCCATATTTCTTAGGAAATATTGTACTCATAAAAGGAGATAAACGAGATGCCCAGGTTGTGGATGGTCAACAGCGTTTGACTACACTTACTATACTGCTAGCTGCTTTACGGACATCCGTTTCTAAAGAACACATACACATATTAACAAAATAATAGTCAAGCCCAGAACTACGATTTTGAACTGAAAAAGCAGAAGTATTTCACTACGAAAACAGGTGTTTCAAATTTTGCGCTAACTACACAAGTGCTGATGGAAAAAGAATGGACACCTGAAGTTATCAATAAACGCCAGGAACAACTAATTGATAAACTGAAACAAGTTTGGCGTTTACAGTAGTAAATTGCACGTGCGTAGACCCATAGAGCAAAACCGAAGACATTCTGCTTCCGAGCTTGTTGTTAGACATCGCATCCAAAATTATACAGAAATTTGGAAAGCGATATCTTCTCTGCCATACGTTACGCATAGCTTGCTTCCTCGTAGGGGTACGATGGGCTACGCCTACGTAGACTAACTCTAATATTAATTAGTATTTTTGTACAAAATAATTTAGTAGTAAATTTGTTTTTGATTTGAATAAGTATAAATACACTAAAATCTACAGCTTTCATAAAATTCTCAACAAGTTGCACTGGTCGCTACACACAAACCAACAATGTTCAGTTAAGCTGTAAGCGCTATGATTGAGCTTTATTGAACGTTTTATGCATTGGTTGTTATCTGGGCCGTTGAGTACAGAAGCATTGACGGTTAACATTGCAGGGTTGCCTGCATCGTTACAAGGTAAAAAGCTGGTGCAGTTGTCAGATTTTCACTACGATGGTTTGCGGCTGTCGGCAGAGATGTTAGAAAAAGCGATCGCAGTGACTAACGAAGCTAAACCAGATTTAATTTTATTAACTGGTGACTACGTAACTGACGATCCGACACCAATTCACCAACTGGTACTTCGACTCAAACATTTGCAAAGTCGCAGTGGTATCTATGCTATCCTTGGCAATCACGATATATATAAACAGGCAAAAGCAGAAGTTACAGAAGCCCTTACTAGCATTGGAATTCACGTCCTTTGGAACGAAATTGCCTATCCACTCGGAAAAGAATTACCACTCGTTGGACTGGCTGATTATTGGTCACGGGAGTTTCACCCCGCACCAGTTATGAACCAGCTAAACCCCGATACACCCTGCATTGTTTTATCCCACAACCCAGATACTGCGGAGATATTACAAAGATGGCGAGTTGATTTACAATTATCTGGTCATACTCACGGTGGTCAAATCGTGATTCCCGGAATTGGCCCTGCGGCGTTGTTTTACGAAAAACTTGTAAAAAAAATACCCAGAAAAGTCAGGCGTCGATTCCCATTTTTAGAAGTAAATGTTTCTGTAGTCAAGCATTGGGAATGGGCGCAGGGTTTGCATCGGCTAGGTAAAAATCAACTATATGTCAATCGTGGTTTGGGAACTTACCTCCCAGGACGCTTATTTTGCCGCCCAGAAGTTACTATAATCACCCTACAAGGTGAGTAGGTAATTCCAAATTTAACAAAAAAGAACGCAACTTCAGCAGGTATTCTGGCTACTGAGTGCTTGCAAACTCAGTCAGAATCTGCTTAATTTCATCGCAGAATTTAAATCAATGAATTAATTGTATCTGAAGTAGATGACATAAATTATTGCATTTTATCAAGTTACATTTTTATTTTTGGTAAGCTGTAAGCGCTGGTATGAGGAGTATCGGTTGACTTATGCATTGGTTGTTTACAGGACATTTAAGAGTAGATAAAATAACGGTTAAGATTGCGGAACTTCCTGCATCTTTACAAGGTACAACGTTAGTACAGTTATCAGATTTTCACTACGATGGTTTGCGACTGTCGGAAGAAATGTTAGAAAAAGCGATCGCACTTACTAACGAAGCTGAACCAGATTTAATTCTATTAACTGGTGACTACGTAACTGACGATCCCACACCAATTCATCAATTGGTGCTTCGACTCAAGCATCTGCAAAGTCGCTGTGGTATCTACGCCGTACTTGGGAACCACGATATCTATTACAGCCACTCCAAAGCAGAAGTTACACAAGCCTTAACCAGCATTGGGGTGCATGTGCTTTGGAATGAAATCGCCTATCCACTAGGAAAAGAATTACCATTGGTAGGACTAGCTGATTATTGGTCACGAGAATTCTACCCCGCACCAGTGATGAATCAACTAGACTCGGTTACACCGCGCATTGTTTTATCTCATAACCCAGATACAGCCAAGATATTGCAACAATGGCGCGTAGATTTGCAACTATCTGGTCATACTCACGGTGGTCACATCGTCATTCCGGGTATTGGTCCTGTAGTACTCTATTATAAAAAGCTCCTCAAACAAATTCCCAAAAAATTGCGGCGTTGGGTAACATTTTTCTTAGGAGACTGCTCGAAAGTAGTTCGATATTGGGAGTGGGCGCAAGGGTTTCACAAGGTGGAAGAAAATCAACTATATGTCAATCGTGGTTTAGGAACTTATAAACCAGGACGTTTATTTTGTCCGCCTGAAGTGACTGTAATTACCTTAGTTAGTCATTAGTCATTAGTCATTGGTTATTAGTTATTGGTCTAAATAAATGACAAAGGACAAATGACTAATGACAGCCCTAACCGATCGGAGTGCAATTTAAATGCATAACACTCAAAGCAGAAACCGCCTGAAGCTACGATGGATAAATCTCAATAGCTTGGGGCGGTTCCTTGAAGATTGGAGAATTCAGAAATGACTAACTCAAAATAAGGTGGACAGTATTCGCGATCGCTTTACTCAGAATTGCACATCCTTACATTCCAACTAGGCAGGCATTTTCTGGCTGTGCGTTCTAAAACCTCCAAAACAACTCATTGAACTTAAGGCAAAAACACATTCAATGGATGCCACAACCAAGCATAGCGATCGCGAGAAGATTAGAGCAGGAGGCACAGGCTCTAATTTGAAAGTTTTTGTTTAACTTTTAACCTGTTTGTACCTTGGTCTTAATCTAGCATTGTGTTTGTTTAGCTACAAGACACCTTTACTAAACTTGAATACCATTAATTTATCGCAACAATTCAGAAATATTACTTAAAAATTGTCCCATTTGATAATATTGGCATTCACGCCAATATTATCAAGTGGGCTGAAAGTTCAGAAGCCTTTATTGACCAGAACCGCCTGCGGTAGAAGAACCATTATTAGATGTACTCTTTGACTGGTCTACTCCTTGAGGTGTAGTGGTTTTAGAAGTGTCACTTTTCGTACCAGGAGCAACAGTATTACTAGAACTATCGTTCTGCGAAGCCGGAGTATTGGTAGTTGGACTCGTCGCCGGACTTTGTGTCGCTTTAGGGGCTGGCTGGGTTACAGAAGGTGCTTTTTCTGCCGCAGGCTGCTGGGGCGGAATAGTAATGTTAATATCCGGTTGGCGAGGTGCAGAGGGAGGTGTAACTTGCTGTTGGGGAACAGGAACAGGAACAGCAACAGGTACAGGTACTTCCCTAGTTCTTTCGATTATCGTTGTTTGTGGTTGAGGAGATGCACTGGGAGTTGGACTACTCTTACTCGGTACTGGAACCACGACCGGCACAGCATTGTTAACCGCTGCGTTATTCTGCTGGTTGAAGTACCAAACCCCACCTATAACCAAACCAAGCAAGGAAGTAATGATAATACCTAACAGCAAACCACCACTAGCATTGTTTTCATCACGCTGGGCTAAATCTGCTTGATTGCTACGCTCAGTATTTCGACCTTGTACATAACCGTTGGTGTAAGAGTTAGGATTCGCTGCGTTGTTCTTTACTGTTTCACTGGTTCGCGTGAAGTCAGTGTGAGTATTGCCATTAATATCAGTGTAAGATTCTTGCTTGACTTCACTGTTTTTACTTTCGGGTTCATTGGGAATAGACATAGCTGTTGATTTCACTCCTCGATATGATGTTGACAAACTAAAAACTTTGTAAAAACAAGAGGTTTTACTGAGTTGAAAAATATATGTTGCTGATAACTGTTGAGTTTTATTTGCTACGCGACTGTTGGTGATTCTCAGGATAACCTCTGATATCGGCAAGTGGCTCTATCTGTAGGAAGTTAATACTTAATCAAGAGAAAGAGTGTCCCAAAGATGGATGTTATTAGACTTTGGTAGCAGCTTGTCGTTAGACATCACTCATACTAAGAAATCAGCAGCAAATCTTACTACATTTAGTATTCCCAGATATAAGTATTATCTAACTCTAGGTCTGGTGTCGCCGCCTGAAGTGTCTTAAACTATATCCACTCCTTATCTCCAACGCCGATTTAGCCGCAGTAAATTTTTTATCCTCTGACAAAATCTTTTTACCAGAGGTCTAGGTTTTGATACATATCTAGGCGATCGCGATCTACGCGCAGCGCCCGGATTTCTTAACTCTTCTTCTATTTGTGCAGCTTTATTTAAATCTGAAGCGGCTCTATATTCGTATCCCAATTGTGAGCAAACTAGCCCACGGTATTTATACGCATCAATATAGTGAGGATTGAGACGAATGGCGTGGGTAAAATCTGCGATCGCATCCTCATATCTTCCTTGAGTAGCATTTTCTACTCCTAAAGTGTAGAAAGTTTCTGCATCCCAACGATTGACAGATATTTTGGGGGGATTTTTAGGCGAAGATGAAGATGGATTTTCAGGAATAGGAGGCTCAGATGGAATTTCAGATTTGAGCCTGTTGTAAGCTGCGTTGATTGATTTGATTTTTTCTTCAGCTTCCTGTTTTTGCCTTTGATCGACAAAGCGATCAGGATGCCAAATTTTCACCAGTTTACGGTAAGTTCGCTTTACCTGTGCTTGAGAGGCACCGGGTTTTAGCCCAAGAATTTCATAAGCATCATTTATATCGAAGCGATCGCGCATACTGAAAAAATCGGCAACTATCTAAACCTATGTTAACTATTCCCAAAAATCCTCTCCAATCAACCCAAACCCCCCATTCTGGTTATCACTGGGATGGCAGTAGCCGTCGCTTCTTTGAAGGCTGGTATTACCGCGTCACTTTGCCGGAAATTGGGCAAACATTCGCCTTTATGTACTCCATTGAAGATCCCATCGGCGGTAAACCGTACAGTGGCGGTGCAGCCCAAATCCTCGGCCCGGATGATGAGTACCTCTGCCGTACTTTTCCTGATGTCAACAAATTTTGGGGTAGTCGGGATGTTTTGGGTTTAGGTCATTGGGGTAAAAATAATTTGCAAGTTTCTCCCCTATACCTCCTGCCAGCAGAGTTTGAATATCATGTCCAAGAAGGATATCAAGCGACAGCCACTTTGAATCAGGGAATAATTCGCGATCGCGCTACCAATAATTATTGCCGTTGGCAGTATGAAATTCAACCAGTATACGGTTGGGGCAATCAAAATGCCATTCAACAATCAACCGCAGGCTGGCTGTCATTCTTGCAGATTTTTGAACCTGGATGGCAAATTTTGATGGCTCACGGTTTAGCCAGTGGGAAGATTGACTGGAATGGCAAAATCTACGAATTCACTAACGCCCCAGCCTACGGCGAGAAAAATTGGGGTGGTGCTTTTCCTCAGAAATGGTTTTGGATAAATTGTAATTGCTTCGAGGGCGAACCCGACTTAGCATTAACTGCTGGCGGTGGACGGCGGGGTGTGCTGTGGTGGATGGAATCTGTAGCGATGATTGGACTGCACTATCAAGGTAAGTTTTATGAATTTGTTCCCTGGAATTCACAAGTTGAGTGGGAAATTCAGCCTTGGGGTAGATGGCAAATGAAAGCTAGCAATTCTAGTTATGAAATTGAATTAACAGGAACCACAGATTTACCTGGTACACCTCTACGTGCGCCGACAGCAGAAGGTTTAATATACTGTTGCCGAGACACCATGCAAGGAAAACTAAATTTAGAGTTACGAGAACTAAATGGGAGCAAATCTAAAATAATTATAAAAGCCGAAAGTTTTCTTTGTGGTTTAGAAGTAGGCGGCGGCTCTTGGGATAATTTTTGGCAGTCTCCCTAAAACTACTGCTATAATTATATATGCTTCGCAGTTGGGGTTGTAGCTCAGTTGGATAGAGCGGACGCCTCCTAAGCGTCAGGTCGTGCGTTCAAGTCGCACCAGTCCCGTTATCTTCAGACAATTCTATATAGTAATTTGCAGGGTAACAGCGTTGTTGTGCCCCTAATAGTGGTACGCCTGTTCGCCCAAGTCGGGATATCCGTCCACGCGACTGGCTGCTGATTCTGTGCAATTGAGAACTACTATATAAAGTGGTTAAAACTCTTTGATGAATCGTCCGATATCGGTTAGGATAATCCATCAATTAGAGGAAAAACTCCAGGCACGCTTAATCGCGCTGCTACATAAAAACCAACCAAATTTATATTTGGGCAAAATTTGGGCAGATTCTTGGGAAGTTTGCTACTCTACTATCAATTGTTTTTTCTTATAGCCAGAGAAAATTGTGTACTAAGTAAATTAAGTTATTGAGCCTTGAATAAGCTACTGTTTACAAATAAATCTTTTCGTTTTATGGCTTTTGTCCTACCAATATTTATGTGGTGGGGATACAAAGAAGTACAAAACCAATTTGTGCAGCCGCAAGCAGTTGTAGTGTTAGGTGGTTCAACGAGACATTTAGAGCGAGAAAAATTTACAGCAAAATTCGTTCGCGAGCATCCAAATATACCGATTTGGATTACAGGCGGCAGTCCACGTACATTCACCCAAAGAGTGTTTACCAAAGCTGGTGTTGATCCTCAACGTTTACACTTGGATTATGAAGCAGTAGATACAGTTACTAATTTTACTACTTTGGTAGATGATTTGCAAGCTCGCGGCATTAAGAGCGTTTATTTGATTACTTCCGACTTCCACATGCGCCGGGCTTGTGTCATTGGCGAAATTATTTTAGGTAGTCGGGGTATTTATTTAAAACCAGTGCCAGTTCCTTCCGAAAAACCCCCTGAATCTATCGAGAAATCTATTCGTGATGGAGCTAGAGCGGTAATTTGGTTAGCAACTGGTTACACTGGTGTGGATGCCGCTAAAAATAGACGGTAAATCAAACTAATTTTGGATTTTTAATCAGTCAAAATCCAAATGACTAATGACAGCCGTCACTAGTCACTTATATGGTTCGGGAAAAAAAATACCCCAAATTTCCCCACAATTTGATACCCTAGCTTAAACAGATTTGAGTAAAGTTAAAGCGTGGAAATTCAACTTGGGCGGGGAAAAACAGCTCGCAGAGCTTACGGAATAGATGAAATTGCTCTAGCCCCTGGTAATAGAACACTAGACCCCAGTTTGGCAGATACTAAGTGGCGTATTGGGAATATTGAGCGAGAAATCCCGATAATTGCTAGTGCTATGGATGGCGTAGTAGATGTTCGTATGGCTGTACGTTTGTCACAGTTAGGAGCATTAGGTGTCCTCAACTTAGAGGGTATTCAAACTCGCTATGCCGACCCAGAGCCAATATTAGATCGGATTACCTCTGTGGGGAAAGATGAATTTGTTGCCCTCATGCAAGAACTCTATGCCGAACCAATAAAACCGGAATTAATAGAACAACGTATTCAGGAAATTAAACAACAAGGTGGCATTGCGGCGGTGAGTGCGACTCCAGCCGGCGCAAGTAAATACGGTGAGGCAGTGGCCAAAGCTGGGGCAGATTTATTTTTTGTCCAAGCTACGGTAGTTTCTACTGCACATCTGTCACCAGAGTCTTTAGTACCACTCGATTTAGCAGAATTTTGCCGTTCCATGCCCATCCCCGTGGTGTTAGGGAATTGCGTGACTTACGAAGTCACGTTGAATTTGTTGAAAGCTGGGGCAGCTGGGGTATTGGTGGGAATTGGGCCTGGTGCAGCTTGTACTTCTCGTGGGGTATTGGGTGTGGGTGTGCCACAGGCAACTGCGATCGCAGATTGTGCCGCAGCACGAGATGATTACTACAACGAAACTGGCAACTATATCCCCATTATTGCTGATGGCGGTTTAATCACCGGTGGCGACATTTGCAAATGCATCGCCTGTGGTGCAGATGGTGTGATGATTGGTTCCCCCTTTGCTAGAGCCACAGAAGCCCCAGGACGAGGTTATCATTGGGGTATGGCGACTCCCAGCCCAGTCTTGCCTCGTGGCACCCGCATTCGCGTTGGCAGCACTGGTAGCCTAGAGCAAATACTCATTGGCCCAGCAGGACTAGATGATGGTACTCACAATCTTTTAGGAGCCTTAAAGACCAGCATGGGAACTTTGGGAGTGAAAAATATTAAAGAAATGCAGCAAGTGGAAGTTGTGATTGCACCTTCTTTATTAACCGAGGGCAAAGTTTACCAAAAAGCTCAACAATTAGGTATGGGGAAATAAAATTGGCGACTGGGGACTGAGGACTGGGTACTAGAAAAGAGTTATTTTAATCCTAATTCCTAATCCCTAATCCCCAATAATTCTTCAATAAATTTTTCTGGCCCCTTAAACAATTGCTGGAAAAATCCGATATGTCGCTTACAATAGAAATAGCGGAGACGCATGTTTCCGTTCACTCCTCACACCACACTCCGCCCGGACTACTGTTCGGGCGGTTCCTTATGTTTATAAATAAATTCTAGAGCTTCTTTGCAAATGTACATCCTCGCACTCCCAAGCTGAGGTTTTTGCTATGGTAGAATTTTCACCAAGCTCAGATATTATTGGCGAAGGTTTTAGGCATGTCAACAGCCGCACAAGTTACCGATTCTAGTTTCAAGCAAGAAGTACTCGACAGCGATGTACCAGTTTTAGTTGACTTTTGGGCACCCTGGTGCGGACCATGCCGTATGGTAGCTCCTGTTGTCGATGAAATCTCCGAACAGTACAAAGGTCAAATCAAGGTCGTCAAAGTCAACACGGATGAAAATCCTCAAGTTGCTAGTCAGTACGGCATCCGCAGTATTCCTACATTAATGATTTTTAAGGGTGGACAAAAAGTCGATATGGTGGTTGGCGCCGTGCCTAAAACTACATTAGCTTCCACTCTCGAAAAGCATCTTTGAAACTCAATCGGCAATAAAATCCTCTTGAGTTATCCATTTTGTTCTAACTTTAAGTTAATTTTCATAAACAAGTTTGAGAGGCGCAAATTTGCCGTCTATCAAACTTGTTTACATTTGTATACACTTTCAGAATATTTTTAGGAATTTTCTAGCTCAAAAACAACTCCCTAATTCCCGTACTACCAATTTCCACCGCTAGCGCAGCCAACAGAAAGCCCAAAAGTTGAGTCACAATTACTCCACCTTCTGCACCAATCCACTGGTCAATCAGATTTGCCAAACGCAAAATTAACCAAGTGACAAACATCGCCCCTACGATACCCACCGCCACAGCAATATGCGGACTCTGTGATTTCGACATCAGCAACATCACCGTTGTCAAAGTCCCCGGCCCCGCTAACAATGGTAAAGCTAGTGGAGTAATTGCGACATCGCGTCCTTCTTCAATAATCGGCTGATCTAATTCTCCGCGCAGCATTTGCAAAGCAATTAACAGCAACAATATTCCTCCTGCTACTCGCAAAGAGCCGATACTGATTTCCAAGTAATTTAAAATTATTTGCCCTGCAAAGGCAAATAGCAAAAGAACTGCGATCGCAATGATAATTGCTTTATCTATGACTTTGTTTCTTTGGTCTGGCATCATACCCTTAGTCAAAACTAAAACAATCGGTATATTGCCCACAGCATCCGCCAAGACAAACACAGCAATAAATGTTTGAATGAGAATAGAAATATCCACAGTAGACAGTTTTTATCAAGGTTTGATCACAACCTAATCTTTATCTTGCTCAGTTTGCTATAACCCAGAGGAAGATTAAGAGCAGTAATAAAACCAGTGTGTGTAAAGAAAAGCAATGCTGACGCATTTCTAATTAAGTTTCACAAATCTTGAAGTAGCGATATATTTTGATAATCTCTTTTCCATAAATCAACTGTTCGTTGTTGAATCTATGAAGTCTTATTTAGCCGCCGCTATTCAATTGACCAGTGTGCCCGATTTACAGAAAAATTTGGCACAGGCAGAAGAATTAATAGAGCTTGCCGTGCGTCAAGGTGCTGAATTGGTGGGTTTGCCAGAAAACTTTTCCTATATGGGAGAAGAAAAAGATAAACTCGCACAAGGTGATGCGATCGCTCTTGAAAGTGAAAAATTTCTCAAAAAAATGGCTCAACGCTTTCAAATTACCATCTTGGGCGGCAGCTTTCCACTTCCAGTAGACAATACAGGCAAAGTTTATAACACCACTCTACTTATCGACCCCAGCGGTCAAGAACTTTCCCGCTACTACAAAGTACACTTATTTGATGTTGATGTCCCCGACGGCAACACCTATCGGGAATCCAGCACTGTTGTGGCTGGTACTGAACTACCCCCCGTATATTTTTCAGAAAAGCTCGGTAATTTAGGGCTTTCTATTTGTTATGATGTCCGATTCCCGGAACTGTATCGTCATCTGGCAGATAAGGGAGCCGATGTTATCTTTATTCCCGCCGCTTTTACCGCCTTTACAGGTAAAGACCACTGGCAAGTACTATTACAAGCCAGAGCCATCGAAAATACCGCCTACGTCATTGCTCCTGCCCAAACAGGCAATAACTACGGCCGTCGTCTAACCCACGGCCACGCCGTTATTATCGACCCTTGGGGTGTAATTTTAGCCGATGCTGGAGAGAAACCGGGAATTGCGATCGCAGAAATCAAACCTACTAGGCTTGAACAAGTCCGCCGTCAAATGCCCTCTTTACAACATCGGGTGTTCTAGTAGAGAGCAGGGGAAGAAGAACTATTGATTATCGACCAATGCCCAATGCCCAATGCCCCATTCCCCATTCCTAGCCCTTATGAATACAACAAAAAACCGGGTGTTTACCCGGTTTCTGACAACATTAAAATCCTCAGTTTTTTAAGAGCATAGCAAGACTATGCCCCTATTTATTTAGTTGTCAAAATTAAACTTTAGCCGCTGCCTTGGTAACAACGTTAAGTTCACCTTTAGCATACTTAGCAGCAAAATCTTCCAAAGAAATTTGCTTAATCTTGCTGGCGTTGCCAGCTGTGCCAAATTGCTGATAGCGTTCAGCACAAACCTTCTGCATGTATGTAATAGAAGGCTTGAGGAAGTGACGGGGGTCAAACTCCTCTGGTTTTTTAGCCAAAGCTTCACGTACAGCAGCAGTAATAGCCAAACGGTTGTCGGTGTCGATATTTACCTTACGTACACCACTCTTAATCCCTTTTTGGATTTCTTCTACAGGTACACCGTAGGTTTCAGGAATTGCACCACCATATTGGTTAATCAGTGCAAGCAAATCTTCAGGTACAGAAGAAGAACCGTGCATTACCAAGTGAGTATTAGGCAGACGGCGGTGAATTTCTTCAATGCGGCTGATGGCCAAAATTTCACCAGTCGGCTTACGGGTAAACTTGTAAGCACCGTGGCTTGTGCCGATGGCAACAGCCAAAGCATCTACCTGGGTTGCTTCTACGAATTCAACAGCTTCATCGGGGTCGGTTAGCAGTTGAGAATGGTCGAGTGTACCTTCAAACCCATGACCATCTTCAGCTTCGCCAGCACCAGTTTCTAGAGAACCCAAACAACCGAGTTCACCTTCAACGCTGACACCCAAAGCATGAGCTACATTTACAACTTCGCGGGTAACATTAACGTTGTACTCGAAGCTAGCGGGAGTTTTAGCATCAGCTTCTAAAGAACCATCCATCATCACGCTGGTGAAGTTGTTCTTAATTGCTGAGTAGCAAGTAGCAGGTGCATTACCATGATCTTGGTGCATGACAATGGGAATGTGAGGATAGGTTTCTACCGCTGCTAAAATCAGGTGGCGGAGGAAGTTTTCTCCTGCATAAGCACGAGCGCCGCGTGAAGCTTGTAAAATTACGGGGCTATCTGTCTCGACAGCAGCTTTCAGGATCGCCTGAATCTGCTCCAAATTGTTAACGTTGAAAGCTGGGATGCCGTAACCGTTTTCAGCTGCGTGATCCAACAGCAGCCGCAGTGGTACAAGCGCCATAGATAGTCCTCCTAATGTGGTTGTCAGCTAGTCGGTCTGAGAGAAGCGTAATCATTACGCTAAATCTTAAGAGTTTTTTCAACTTATAGGAAATTATAACTAGTGTGGTGTATCTATGTTGAAAAACTTTACGCCATAGTTACTATAAATATGTTGTATATTTGCTCTCTACAGTTGTACTATGCCCTACACCTGCTCTGTATTGCTGTACATTTAGCTACCCTAGAATTAGTAGCTCTGGTAGCCCAGTATCCCAAATTCTCCTTCCTGCAATTACAAAGAGCAGCGATCGCTTCTTTACATCATTTAATAAACTTCTATTATATGGGTCGCCCGGGATTCGAACCCGGAACTAATCGGTTAAAAGCCGAGTACTCTACCGTTGAGTTAGCGACCCTTTCGCTGCATTTCGCAACTTTGCAATCATAGCATATACATCTGTAGATTTGTAAAGGGGTTTAGAAAAAATTGGCAGTCAATCTTACAGATGCTGTATGGCTAGCTCCTGGTGCTAACACAGTCAGGTTATTACCAGTATTGAGAGAGTTACGAGTCGCACTCCAAGGTTCTAGACAGTAGAATTCTTTGCCTTTGACTGTCCAAAATACCAGGTAGGTAGAGAAATCATCATAATCCAACGTGAGTTTTAACTTCCGACTGCGATCTATCGCGGTGGCTGATTGACTCGTTAGCTGTCCAAAGGCAAAATCAATTTCATCACGGCTAAAGTCAAAATTGCCGTCAAAAGAGTGAATTTCCTTAGTTTGATTATCTTGATACTGCTTAGAGGGAATTTCAAGCTCTAGCTGAGTTTTATCACCACACAAAAAGTACGGATGGAAACCAGCCGAAAAGGGCATTGATGTAGATGACAAGTTTTTATACTGCTGGCGGACTTGTAGGGTATTACCTTGAAGTTGGTAGGTGAAAGCTAGTTGAAAATCAAAAGGATAAACAGCCTTAGTTTGCTCATTACTATCAAGAACAACAGTGAGGCTAGCTTTATCTCCAGTTTCTTGTTCTGTTACTTTCCACGGCAATTCACGAGCAAAACCGTGTTGCTTGAGAGTATATTTTTGCCCGTTATGAGTGTAAGTATTATCTGGTAGATTGCCACAAATAGGAAACAAAATTGGATTCCCACCTCTGACACTCAACTCAGGGTGAGTAAAGCGTTCAGTATCCAGGTAGAAAATTTCTTGTCCTTGAATGCGCCAACGGGTGATGATACCGCCGCGTTCGGGTACTACCTCCAATTGAGAACCAGCGGCTTCGTCAGAAAGAATATAGGTCTTGTATTGTTGCTTTTGAACTGCAATGCTAAACACAAATTTTAGTCCTGGGTATAGGGATAGTTAGAGTTGTGAGTTAGGAGTTAACAATTCATAACTTCTAACTCCTAACTCCTAACTTTGTTATTCGTCTTCTGCAAACACGAAACGATATAACTCGCTGGGGTCTGGTTCAGGACTGCTTTCGGCAAACTTAACCGCCTCGTCGATTACGTCCTGAATTTTAAGGTCAATGGCTTTGATTTCTCCTGCATCTGCGAGATTTTGCTCCAGTAAATAAGCTGCCAACTTTTTAATTGGGTCACGGGCGAACCAAAATTCTTTCTCCGCTTTGCTTCGCATTTCATCTGGGTCAGCCAAGGAGTGACCCCGGAAGCGGTAGGTAAGCGCTTCAATTAATGTTGGACCTTCACCTGCACGGGCACGGGCTACAGCTTCTTGAGCTACGGCTCGAACTGCTAGTACATCCATGCCATCTACTTCCACGCCCACCATGTTAAATACACTGGCTTTTTTATAAATCTCTGGCTGGGAAGTCGCTCGTTCGTGAGACATCCCAATGGCCCACTTATTATTTTCGACCACAAACAGAATTGGCAGTTTCCATAGGGCTGCCATATTTAGTGTCTCGAAAAACTGACCATTATTAGCTGCACCATCGCCAAAAAAGCAAGCTGTCACTTGGTCAGCGTTTTTATCTCCCAGCACTTCGCGGCGGTATTTGCTTTGAAACGCCGCTCCAGCTGCTACAGGAATTCCCTCAGCCACAAAAGCATAGCCACCCAGCAAGCGATGTTCGGCAGAAAACATATGCATAGAACCACCGCGTCCTTTGCTGCAACCTGTGGCTTTGCCAAATAATTCTGCCATTACCTCTCTTGCTGGTACACCCGCACTCAGAGCATGAACGTGGTCGCGGTAAGTACTACAAACGTAATCTTCACCCGGTCGCATTGACTGGACAACACCACTGCAAACGGCTTCTTGACCGTTGTACAAATGGACAAAACCAAACATTTTGCCCCTGTAGTACATTTCAGCGCACTTGTCTTCAAACAAGCGCCCTAATACCATGTCCTCATACAACCGTAATCCTTCTTCTTTTGTAATATGCGTAGTAGCAGGATTAAATGTGGGTAAAGTACGCTCTTGAACCATTATTTTTGAGTATCCCTGTTGTACAACTTAAAGTTACGGTCTTAAATAAGTTGGTCTGATAACACCTCAGCTTTTAATAGGCTAGCGTTTGTAAGACTCAACAAACTTTATTTATGCACCAAAAAAGGGTCTTAGGGAATAGCTGAATTTTTAATTTTTGATTTTTAACTTTTCAGCTGATGCCCCGTGAGGATTTGACTCTAACGGCAATATTTACCGCTTTGGGTTTTTCTCTCTCACCAAAACAGTGCTGAGTAACGTTAGCGGAAGCGGGGCGTTTAGCCCGTGCTGAGTAAAAAGTAAATATTAGACCGATTAGGCATCAAATCAGTTACGAGTAGTGAGTACTTAGGAAAAGATTCACAAGTACTACGTCTTACTCCTTACTTCTTACTCAGAACTCAGCACGGGCTAAACCTTAGCTATCCGCTAACAAAACTCAGCACTCCTAAATATTCCCCTTCATAGACTAGCAATCAAGATAGACTGCTTTCTGCATATCCATTAACAATTTAAAAAAAAAGGAGGCAAAAATTTATAATACCCAAATAGGTAATTGTAATTAAAGGTAAATTATGATATAGTTTCATTCTCTTGTTATCAGGGTAAATCCCCAATAGTGGTATTTTTGTTACCGATCTAGTGGGAAAGTCCCAAAAAAATCAATCATCAATAGATTCTTCCAGCCACAACAATTATGCCGTGATTAAAAGCGGTAGTTGTGGTTTGTGGTATCGAAGGCTGATAATAGTTGTGTTAAACAAAAATACTAAGAATTAAAACAAACAATTGAGGCTTTCTAGGCGAAAGCAAAAAATTAGTACTAGAATGTGACTCAAAATTTCGGGAAGGTACAAAACAAGTTGTTGCAATATACACTTGTAGAGTAAATTCTATACGGCATTTTTATGGCACGGTTTTACAGGCCTGGAAAGCTCTAGGTGAATTATGTTGATCACGGTGCAGGGGAAGTAGGCTGTGCGAATTCCGCTAGATTACTACCGAATTTTAGGACTACCGTTAGCGGCAAGTGAAGAACAATTGCGACAGGCATACAGCGATCGCATTGTACAATTGCCGCGACGTGAGTATTCTCAGGCAGCAATTTCTTCTCGTAAACAACTCATAGAAGAAGCTTACGTGGTTTTATCAGATCCAAAACAACGCAGTACCTACGATCAGCTTTATCTTGCTCACGCCTATGACCCTGATAATCTTGCTGCTGCGGCAGTAGCACTGGAAAATCGTCCAGAAAGCACCAAAAGGGGTAGTGACACCCAAAGTTTGGGTATCGAAATTACCCAAGACGAGTTGGTTGGCGCTTTATTAATTTTGCAAGAGTTGGGAGAATACGAACTTGTACTAAAACTAGGTCGTCCGTACCTGGTAAATAAAAATGGTGCTACAAGTGCAAGAAAGGGCAATAATTTAGTAGACGAAGAAATACACGAAAGTGCTGAACATCCTGATGTCGTTCTCACTGTCGCCCTTGCTTGTCTAGAATTAGGTCGCGAACAGTGGCAGCAAGGTCACTATGAAAATGCCGCCATATCCCTAGAAACTGGTCAAGAACTGTTGGTACGCGAAGGATTGTTCGCCAGTGTCCAGGCAGAAATTCAGGCGGATCTTTATAAATTGCGACCATATCGAATTTTGGAGTTGTTGGCACTACCTCAAGAAAAGACTGCCGAACGAAGCCAAGGTTTGGAATTATTGCAAAACCTCTTAGAAGATCGTGGCGGAATTGATGGCACGAACAATGATGACTCTGGTTTAAATATAGATGACTTTCTGCGGTTTATTCAGCAGTTACGCAACCACTTAACAGTCGCCGAACAGCACAAGTTATTTGAAGCCCAAAGCAAACGTAATTCTGCTGTTGCCACTTACTTAGCTGTTTATGCTTTGATAGCACGGGGATTTGCTCAACGGCAACCAGCTTTAATTCGTCAAGCAAGGCAAATGCTCATACGTCTGGGTAAGCGTCAAGATGTACATTTAGAACAGTCGCTATGTGCTTTACTCTTAGGACAAACTGAAGAAGCGACTCGGGTTTTAGAACTTAGTCAGGAGTATGAAGCTTTAGCTTTTATTAGAGAAAAATCTCAAGACTCTCCAGATTTATTACCAGGGCTGTGTCTATATGCAGAACAGTGGTTGCAACACGAAGTATTTCCGCATTTTCGAGATTTAGCAAACCAGCAAGCGTTTCTAAAAGATTACTTTGCTAACCCACAGGTACAAGCTTATTTAGAAGCACTGCCAACGGATGCAGAAACAACTAATGAGTGGGCTGTAATTAACCCCCAAAATTTTCCACAGCCACAGACAAATAATTCGCCTTTCCCTAAAAATTTAACTAGGACTCCAAGGCAATTTAATCACAGCAGAACACCTGACCTAGATTTACCAGAAACACCAGAACATTTAAACTTCTCACCTCCTATGTGGAATTCATCTGGAAGTGTAAAATCAGAGGTTCCTGCTGCTGAACGGACGAGCAGAGGCACTAATCAGAATTTGAACGGTTCAGTTAAAAGTGCTACACCTGCTCATAACCAAAAGCGTCGGCGGAGAAAACCTACTCCATCTGCTATCCGGGAGCGTGTACCGGATAATCGTCCCCATTCTCGTCGTCCTCGGCGGCGGCGAACTTTTGCTAACACCATAGAAGGGAAAACACGGCTGGTATGGAGAGTGTTTATTTCTTTAGTGAGTATTTTAGTTTTCTGGGTGTTAGCCACAACAACTTTTGGATGGTTAAAAAATCTGTTTTTTCCTACACGACCTGCACCTGTTTCACAGTTGTTTGTACAAATAAATCAACCACCAATATCTATTCCCCCTCCAAATAGTCCACCACAAGGACTAGATGGCCCTTTAACAGATGCAGCGGCACAGGAAATCATTCGCACTTGGCTATCTACTAAAGCCGAAGCTTTAGGGCCGAATCATGAGATTAATAATTTAGAGCAGATTTTAACTGGTTCAGCTTTGTCTCAATGGCGGGTGATTGCTCAACAGGCTAGGTCTGACAACCGCTACCGCAAGTACGAGCATAGCGTAAAGGTAGAATCTGTAGAAAAAATTGATTTATTCGCAGATCGTGCCGCAGTGGTAGCTACGGTGAAGGAAGCGACGCAGTTATATGAAAATGGTCAGTTTAAAAACTCTTCTAACGATAATTTACGAGTTCGGTACGAATTGATTCGAGAACGAAGTAAATGGCGTATTCAAAGTACATCTGTTGTGAATCAGATAATTAGATAAGTTGTAATGTTTAGGTTTCCAATACCT
Source organism: Nostoc sp. 'Peltigera membranacea cyanobiont' 210A (assembly GCF_002246015.1). GTDB lineage: Bacteria > Cyanobacteriota > Cyanobacteriia > Cyanobacteriales > Nostocaceae > Nostoc. The sequence goes on along the minus strand of NZ_NOLJ01000002.1, from coordinate 111,384 downwards.
CTAACAAACTTTTCAACATCAAATAAGTAGAAGTCCCTCCTGGATCTGGATGTCCGATACTCCGTTCCCCCAGGTAGCTAGCCCGTCCCTTTTTCGCTTGCATTGGTATAGTTTCCTGCAACCCTTTTTGAGCTGCTACTACAGCCTGTTGCATAGCTTCCAGCGTTCCCTTACTTTCTTCTACAGCTTGCCCAAAAGCGGCTACAGATGGAGACAGCACATCCACCATCGTTTTATCTCCTAGTTGCGCTTTGCCACGTTGCAGCACCCCGTCTAGGCCTGCTTGGAGTAGTCCTAAAACATCTTGTTCTGTTAATTCTTGCTTACCAACTACTGCTGTACTGGCTCGTAAAAACCAGGTGCCATAAAGAGGGCCACTAGCACCGCCAATAGAAGAAATTAAGGTCATACTTACAGCTTTAAGAATGCTGCTGATGTCCTTGTCTGTAAGAGTTGGTAACTGAGCGCTTACCTTTTTGAAGCCGCGATCCATATTGATCCCGTGGTCAGCATCTCCGATCGCAGCATCTAATTCTGTCAAATATGCTTTATTCTGCTCTATCTCCGTTGCATAAGCCTGCAACCACTGTAATATCTGCGACTGACTCACCATATTAAAATAATTCGTAATTCGTAATTCGTAATTCGTAATTCATGATTATGAAATTCCCCAACGCCAACTCGGCGTTTTTACTGGTGCATCCCATAGGCGGATCATCTCATCATCTAATTTCAGCAGGGTAATGGAACAACCTTGCATTTCTAGAGATGTGATGTAAGGGCCTATCAAGTTTCGCACGATTTGCAATCCTTGCTGTTCGCAGATTTGGGCGAGTTTGCGGTAAACAATATACAGTTCGGAAATCGGGGTTCCACCCATACTATTGACGAAAGCTAATAAGCGATCGCCTTTTGCAAATGGTAGATTTGTTAGTTCTACATCTACCCATTCTTCTTTGATTTCATCCCACTCGCGCAGTGTACGGCTGTATGCTGCATCCTCAAGGAGCGATCGCGTTAAAATTTCGGTAATCTCATCTACTGATTTAATAGCTGTGCGTTCTGTTCCTGGCTCACCGTGGATACCGATACCTAATTCGATTTCGCGATCGCTCAATTCAAATGTCGGTGTTCCATTAGCTGGCACTGTACAAGATGTTAAAGCAATTCCCATGCTCCGCCCATTCAAATTTACCCGGCGACACAAATTTGCTATTTGTGGCAAATCATACCCTGCCTCAGCCGCCGCGCCACAAATTTTTTCCGCCAGTATTGTTGTTCCCACACCTCGCCGTCCTTGGGTATAGAGGCTATCCTTCACTGCTACATCGTCATCAATCAAAATATTTAGTGATCGAATGCCTTCACTACGGGCTAACTCTGTTGCCATCTCAAAGTTCATCACATCGCCACTGTAGTTTTTGACGATATAAAGGATACCAGAGCCTCCATCTACTTGTTTGGCTGCTTCTAGCATTTGGTCTGGAGTTGGTGAAGTGAAAACCTCACCAGGACAAGCTGCGTCAAGCATTCCTTTACCCACAAAACCAGAGTGCATTGGTTCATGTCCACTGCCACCACCTGAAATAATTGCTACTTTACCCGGAATAGGTGCATTGGCTCGATAGACAAAAGTCGGATCGTAGTTCAGTTTAATTAAATCGGAATGAGCCGCCGCCATACCTTCTAGACTTTCGCGCACAAAGTCTTCCGGCTTGTTGATCAGCTTTTTCATAATCCGTGTTTGGTTAAAAAGGTGCTAAAACTCAGGTTATAGCGCTTCTCGTTTCTATGCAATAGAGTCTGACCTCTCTCTAAATCTCTCTCCTTTTAGGAGAGAGACTTTGAATTTACCCCTTTCCCGCGTCGGGAAGGGGATTAGGGGTTTAGATTTTTCCTGGGCTTTTCCATATAACGTGAAAAGTTAGTTATTTAATGTCAATTCAAAGATTCCATCAACTCAATACACTTGTGCATCTGCTGGTGCATGGTTTGCCTATCAGAATGAAACCTTCGTCCATGACCTGGTAGTACCCACTCAAAAGAGTAATTAGCCAAGTTACGCATTGATTTAGTCTGTTCTGACCAAGAATACCAGCAGGCTCCGTGGAATGCAGTCAGTTGGTGCAAGCTTTCTGACCAAGCGAGATGATCGCCAGTGAATAGAAACTTATTTTTGTAGAGTAAAACAGTTTGTCCTTTCGTGTGACCGGGAACTGGGATAATTAATAAATCTGGAGTCAAAGTAAATGGTTCAGAACCAGTTAGCTGTATTTCTACATTGCGAGTATCCGCAGTAATATCATCAGTGTGGAGGATGCGATCGCACTGAAAATGCTCGGCAAACTTTTGATGATCTGCGACATCATCCTTATGAGTTAGGTACATATAACGAATTGGTCCCAGTTCTTCTAAACGCTTGACTAAAGGCGGCGTAAATCGGGGAGAATCCACCAAAATGTTACCTTCTGGAAGTTGAATTAAATAGCTAGCAGCACCGTAAGATTTTTCAGAATGATAGCCGCAGTGGTAAACATTTTCTGCTACTAATATTGGAAACTGTTGTTGAGCAACTTTGATATCTTTTGGTTTTTCAACTGTGCCAATAGAACTAGTAGGACAAGCTAAAAGTGCTTCAAGTGCTGCTAATCTTTCCGCCTCATTCGTTGGTTGATGATAAACAGCCGATTGATCGTCAACATCATAAAATACTTCAGGAGCCATCCAGCGACAGGTATCACAATCAATACAGGTAGTATCTACATAAAAATCGCCGTTGACATTTTGAGAGCGACGCTGATTTAAATGAGCCATATTAATCCTTTTGCTTCCAGCCGCTTACTGGGGAGCGATAAACTCTATATCACTAAGCTAGCAAAAGTAAGTTGAGACTGTAGCCGCCACTAGAAGTAAATTTGCTCAAAAATATTAAGACTCGTGAAACCTAGTAAACAGAAAATGGGAAAACTTAATAGACACCATCTGCTTATTCCCAAATATGCTTTACTGTTCTAATTCCAGTTGTTCAAATCCTTTTAACCCTGATGACAATAAGTTTTGCATTAAGTGTGGACAAACACTAACACCATTACTCAGAAACCGTTTCCAAGTAATACGGCTTTTGGGTGAGGGTGGATTTAGCAGAACTTATGAAGCCAGGGATGCAGATAGGATAGACGAACCTTGCGTAATTAAGCAATTTGTCCCTCAATTTGAAGGAACGGCTGCACTGGAGAAAGCAACAGAGTTATTTAAGCAAGAGGCGAAGCGACTCTATGACTTGGGAGAACATCCACAAATTCCCCGTTTGATTGCTTATTTTGAACAGGATAAGCGGCTTTATTTGGTACAAGAGTTAATTGAGGGGCAGAATTTATTACAAGAATTGCAGCAGCAGGGAGCCTTTAGCGAAGAAAAAATCAAACAGCTTTTAACTGATTTATTACCTATCCTAAAGTTTATCCATGAACGCGGTGTAATTCACCGAGATATTAAGCCAGAAAATATCATGCGTCGTCTGGATGGCAAGCTAATATTAATTGATTTTGGTGTTTCTAAACAAATTACAAAAACTTTTGTAGGTGTTGGCACAACAGTAGGAACGCCTGGATATACACCATTAGAGCAAATGCGTGGTCAAGTTTTCCCTGCAAGTGACCTTTATAGTTTGGGTGTAACTTGTATTCGGCTATTAACTCAATGTTTACCAAAAGCAGATGGTTCTGATGAACTTTATGATGCGCTCAGAGGTTGCTGGTTCTGGAGAAAATTCTTGCCACAAGGTAGAAGTATTACTCCTGATTTTGGGCAAGTTTTAGATAAGTTAATTCAGGATTATGTGAAGGAACGCTATCAATCTGTTGATGAGGTAATAAAAAGTTTTAATCCTATAATTTATCCATCTTCTACATCCAGATATGGAAAATATATAAAAACTAATACATCTACCCAAGCAAATTATCGTATGCTCATGCAGGTAGATTACAACAAACTGGAGAATTTATTAAGACAACAAAGATGGAGAGATGCTGATGAAGAAACTATGGCTATCCTTCTCAAGATATCTGGTCGAGAAATAGAGAAGTGGCTTGACTTAGAATATATTACCAGATTCCACTGTGAGCTAATACGCACTATAAACAACCTCTGGGTCGATAACAGCTATGGAAAATTTGGATTCACTGTGCAGAGGTTAATTTGGGATAGTGTTGGGGGAAAATCTTCTAATAGCTATCAAATCTGGTGTGATTTTGGTAATAGCGTGGGATGGTGTATGAACAGTTCTTGGAAAAACTATAGTGACCTTAACTTTACTTTATCAGCACCTAAAGGACATCTACCAAGTGGAATTTTTATGTTATATCATGGGTTTGGTAATTGGACTTCTAGATTTTCTTGTCTAATTTCGCAACTCGAAAAATGTAATATTAAGTAAAATTTAGTAGTTTACATCCCAGAGGATTAGCTATGAAATGGCGCGTGATTCTTGAATCAGACCTAGAAACAGGCGATTGGGCTGTATGGTGTCCAGAGTTACCTGGCTGTACTTCAGCAGGAGAAACTGAAGAAGAAGCTTTGGAAAATATTAAAGAAGCAATTCAATTGTATTTACAGCCGGAATCAATTGAGTTAACCCCTAGTGCGATCGCACGAGAGATTATTGTCTCATGAGCGATCGCGCATATAATTTATAACGCTTCCCATTCATCTCTGCTTATATTAGCTTGACGTAATATTCTATTTAGTAAGCTTGGGCTGATGTCTCCCTGATGTGGATTGGGAATTGTCAGCTTTAATTCACCTTTCACCATGTATTGATGCTTACCACCTGGGTAAGGGCCATTAAAACCTGCATCTTTCAGATAACGAATCAAATCCCGCCGATTAATCGATCCAAAGGGTGGCATTAGGCGACCTCTTTGGTGAAATTCAGGTCAACACCATCAAGTATAGGTAGAGTATGACCCAAACGCAATCCTAAAATAATCCATCCTTCAAGAGCATCTTGCAAATCTTCCCGACAAGCTTCTAGTGTTGCAGCGTTTGCCCAAACTCCTTGACATTCTGGAATTTCGCTATAAAAAGTTCCATCCTCAAGCAACTCGTAGGTTGCTTTGTGCAATGCTGTACGAATGTAATTTGTCAACATTTAGATTTTTGATCAATTTGCCTATGACTGAAATTTTACTTTTAATCGCAAATCCGCCAAACTCTAATTATTATGTATATTTTTTAATTTCTGAAAATGCGATCGCGCCCCTTTACCAAACGCGATCGCTAAATTTTCCATCCCCTAAGCTATAAAATGCAACTGATTGATCGCTGCATTAATTAGATTATGGGTAATGGGAAGACTATCAACTACCATCCCCAGACACAACAGCATCATGTAGGAGATGGAAAAGAGAAACAACTCTCTAGCGACAGTGCGATCCTCTGGATTTTGCAACAGCCGCCAAGATTTGTGGATAAATAATCCTCCCAGAATTACAGCGATCGCAGCATAAAGAATTCCACTTGCGCCCAAGGGATATACCAATAACACGGTTGTAAATACTGTTACCAGCGTATAGTACCAAATCTGCTTTACAGTTGCCGTAGTACCTTCAATCACAGGTAACATTGGTATCCCAACTTTTGCGTAGTCATCTTTAATCATCAGAGCTAGCGCCCAGAAATGGGGTGGTGTCCACAAAAAGACGATGGCAAAAATCAGCCATGCTGACCAGCTTAATGTGCCTGTGACAGCAGCCCAACCCACTAAAGCCGGAATTGCCCCAGCCGCACCACCAACAACGATATTCTGAGGGGTGTGGCGTTTCAGCCAGTGGGTATAGACCAAAATGTAAAAGACGATGCCAGAGAAAGCTAGCAGCGCAGCTAACAGATTGGCAAATACTGCTAGGAGTGTAAAAGAAATCGTCGCCAGTGCGATCGCAAAAATTAGAGCATCGCGTGGCTGCACCTTACCCGAAGGTATCGGACGATGGCGCGTCCGCTCCATGTCATAATCAATATCCCGGTCATACACACAGTTAATCGTCTGGGCGCTTGCAGCAGCGAAAGTGCCACCAGTGAGAGTTACTAGCAACAGCAATGGGTCTACTTCTCCCTTAGCAGCAATCCACATACTTCCAGCCGTGGTGATCAAAAGCAACGGAATAATCCGAGGCTTGGTTAGCTGGTAATAACTTTGAACTACCTGTAAAAATGTTTCGTGGTGGCGAGAGACATTAGTCTCAATCATTTTGGCTCTGGTTCCTTATTTTTCAAAAACTTATATACAGCCCCCGCTCAGGCTGGCTCTTTCAGGCAAATGAAAACACAGATTTTCTGCACCTGCGTGGGTCGCAATACTCGCCGTTGCGACCATAATTTTGTGCTGAGTTAGGAGAGACGCGATTAATCGCGTACAGGAGTTAGGAGTTAGAAATTCTTCCTTCCGCTACTCCCCCTGTTCCCTCACTCCATACTCCGCAGTCATTGCTCAATACTGTGATGTCGCGGCTAGTAGCCCAGTCACGTAGTGATAAAACTGTGAAAGCCACCAAAGTACCTAGCAAAGTAGCTCCTATAGCTTGGTGAGAGACGGTGAGAGGTTCGACTTGGAGGTGTAATTTGAAGGTGGCAAATCCCAACAAGATTTGTAAGCTCAACAACGCACCAGCCATATTTGCCAGTCGCCGTAAGGCTGGATGTAGTGCTGGTGTCCGCCAACAGATAAATACCATTGCCAAGGTTGCCACTGTTGGTGGCACCAAACCAGCAATATGGCTGTACATCACAGTACAAAGTTGAGAACCGCCGAGGCATTGGTGTAGCGCCCAGCGAGAGCCTACCAAAGCACCTAGCAGACTTTGCAGGTAAACCAGAACAGCGGCAGTTAAACCAACCCAAGGCAACTTACCAACAGTTCCATTTCCCTGATAGGGCATGAGTGCTGTGCCGATAATCAGGAGGGTGGTAAAAAACAACAGCGCCGTTCCCAAATGGGCGGTAACAATATCAAACCGCAATAATTCGGTAACGGTGAGTCCCCCTAAAATACCTTGGAAGACGATTAGAAATAGGGCGAATGTAGATGCCCAAGGCAGCCAAGAGGGTAAGAAGCGACGACGCCACCAGGACAAACCGAAAAGTGCGATCGCGCTTACACCAATTAAAGCCGCATCCAATCTGTGAAACCACTCCAAAAATACTTGGAGATTCATTTGCTTGGCTGGCACGAGTTCGCCATAGCATAAGGGCCAGTCTGGGCAAGCAAGCCCTGCATTCATGACGCGGGTGGCACTGCCTATTGCCATCAAAATTAAGGTGGCTATGCACATTTTCCACACCAAGCGCCGAATCATTTCCTTGGGCTTTTGCTGCTGAAGAGCCGCTTCATTTTGTTGTTGTAGGACAAATTCGCTCATGAACGATACCTTCTGCCCGCTCTTGGTGGCTCTCTTAAAATTTTCAATTTTCTTTTAGTGTCCCATCTCCACCCTAGCGTATAGGCTATGGGTTTATAGATTAGCACTCACTTATACTTTGAATCACTCCAGCAAAGTTTTGTCTGAAGCTTTAGGTATTTTTCAAGATGTCAAAAATTGATTAATCACAATTAATTTAAGCATTCTAAATTTTTTCTTAATTTTTTTCACTAGTTTGCATCTATTTTTGGCGTTGTATGATAGGAAACTCATACTCAAAATTAGTGAAATAGGCAAAAAAATTAATAAAAATTTCAGACCTTTGTCCCCCATGTCTGACAGCCTAGACTACCTTAGTAAGTGAGCAGGTTTAAGATAACGTAGTAAATTCAATTAAGTAAGCCGTGAAGATTCCAAGTTCAATCTGGACATTACTCATTGGCATCGTGCTAACGCTCGCCAGCTTTTGGTACGGTCAAAATCACGGTCTGTTGCCAGCAGCAGCCACGGATGAAGCCGTATTAGTGGATGGTCTGTTCAACGCGATGATGATCGTTTCTACAGGTATATTCCTGCTCGTTGAAGGTATTTTAATTTACTCTGCATTTAAATATCGTCGGCGTGCAGGTGACAATGAAGACGGCCCACCAGTTGAGGGCAATGTACCTTTAGAAATTCTCTGGACGGCGATCCCAGCAATTATCGTTATCGGTATTTCTGTTTACAGCTTTGATGTGTACAACGAAATCGGTGGCTTTGATCCCCATGCTATCCATGAAGCACCGATGAGTCAGGAGTCGATGAAAATGCCAGGGCATGGGAGTGCGTTCGCGCAGCGTGCGGGAACCGCACTCGCTGCAACTTTAAGCGATACACCTCCCAGCACTGAACCCAACCTCAATCAAGAAAAATCTGATGAGGCAATGCAAGACCCCGCTACGGCAGAAGTCCGCAATGCTGACCAAATTCCCCAACTGCGGAATGCCCCAGGTGTAGGTATTGTTGCTCCGACAATTGGGGGCACTCCTGATAAAGCAGGTAAACCAGCAGAATTACAAGTCAACGTCACTGGTCTACAATATGCCTGGATTTTCACCTATCCTGAAACTGGTATAACTACAGGTGAAATGCACGTCCCCATCGGGCGAGAAGTGCAAATCAGTATGACAGCTAACGATGTCATCCACGCTTTCTGGGTTCCAGAATTCCGCCTAAAACAAGATGCGATCCCCGGTAGGCAAAGCGAGATTCGCTTCACCCCCAAAAAAGCAGGAGATTATGTCCTCATCTGTGCCGAACTTTGTGGCCCCTACCACGGTGCAATGAGAGCGCCAGTAGTTGTTGAGCCACAAGAAGCCTTTGACAAATGGATGCAAGAACAGCTAGTTGCCAGCAAAGAAACGCTGAATCAAGCGATCGCTGTTAATCCTACCGATTTATCCCCAAATGAATTTCTTGCTCCTTACACCAAGGACATGGGAATTAAGCCAGAAATCCTTCATCAAGTTCACCATTAGTCAACAATCCACCTAAAAAAGTAATAAATCAGCACTCAGCACTCAGCACTCTTATGACACAAGCTCAGTTGCAAGAAACTGCCAATATCCCTGCCCTTAGTGAGGAACCAGGGGTCAGAAAATGGCAAGACTTCTTTGGCTTTCAAACCGACCATAAGGTGATTGGGATTCAATACCTAGTCACTTCGTTTATTTTCTACTGCATTGGCGGCGTCATGGCTGACTTGGTTCGCACAGAACTGCGAACTCCAGAGATAGATTTTGTTACCCCAGAAGTCTACAACAGTCTGTTTACGCTGCACGCCACGATCATGATTTTCTTGTGGATTGTGCCAACCGGGGCAGGGTTTGCTAACTATCTAATTCCCCTGATGATTGGGGCAAAAGATATGGCATTTCCTCGGCTGAATGCTGTTGCCTTTTGGATGATCCCGCCTGCGGGTATATTGCTGATCGCCAGTTTAGCGGTAGGCGATGCACCGGATGCAGGTTGGACTTCCTACCCTCCCCTGAGTTTGGTAACAGGACAAGTGGGGCAAGGCATTTGGATTATGAGTGTCTTGCTGCTGGGTACATCATCTATTTTGGGGGCGATAAATTTCCTGGTAACATTGATCAAGATGCGTATCCCCAGCATGGACATACACAAAATGCCTTTGTTCTGCTGGGCAATGTTTGCCACTTCGGCGCTAGTTTTGCTATCAACCCCAGTCTTAGCAGCAGGTCTGATTCTGCTTGCCTTTGACTTAATTGCCGGGACAACATTTTTTAACCCAACTGGCGGTGGCGACCCGGTAGTATACCAACACATGTTCTGGTTTTACTCCCACCCAGCGGTTTACATCATGATTTTGCCCTTCTTTGGCGCAATTTCAGAAATTATCCCCATTCATTCTCGCAAGCCGATTTTTGGCTATAAAGCGATCGCTTATTCGTCTCTTGCCATTAGCTTTTTGGGGCTAATTGTTTGGGCGCACCATATGTTTACCAGCGGTATCCCCGGTTGGTTGCGGATGTTTTTTATGATCACCACCATGATCATTGCCGTACCCACAGGAATTAAAATTTTCAGCTGGTTAGCAACCATGTGGGGTGGAAAAATCCGCCTTAACAGCGCCATGCTATTCGCCATCGGCTTTGTTGGCACTTTTGTAATCGGCGGGATTAGTGGCGTGATGTTGGCAGCAGTGCCCTTTGATATTCACGTTCACGATACTTATTTTGTAGTTGCCCACTTACACTACGTCCTATTTGGCGGTAGTGTATTAGGAATTTTTGCTGGTATTTACCACTGGTTCCCGAAAATGACGGGACGAATGATAAACGAATTTTGGGGTAAGGTTCACTTTGCCTTGACTATTGTGGGTCTCAACATGACCTTTTTACCCATGCACAAACTGGGTTTAATGGGCATGAATCGCCGTATCGCCCAATATGACCCCAAATTCACCACACTGAACGAAATCTGCACCTATGGTTCTTACATATTGGCAATTTCGACATTCCCCTTCATCATCAATGCGATTTGGAGTTGGTTATACGGTGAGAAAGCTGGTAATAATCCCTGGAGGGCACTTACCTTAGAGTGGATGACAACCTCACCACCTGCGATCGAAAATTTCGATCAAACTCCAGTACTGGCTACAGGCCCCTACGACTACGGGTTGGAAAATGCTAATGAAGGTGTACCTTTATACGATCCCAATCCCGTCTTATCTGGTGGTCCCAATTCAGTATTAAGAGCAGAACCCGACCCAGCGGTTGCTGCCAATCCCGAAGACCGGAAATAAACAGGGGACTGGTGACTAGGGAATAAATTCAAACAAAATACTATTTTCCAATACCCAGTTCCCAATCGCCAATCGCCAATCCCCAATCCCCAATCCNCAATCCCCAATCCCCAATCCCCAATCCCACTTATCAAAATTCATGCAAAGTCAAACTATTGACCCAGCTAAAACGGAACTGAATCATCACCACGCGGCGGAAGCGTCCGTCGGTCATCATGAAGAACATCCAGACCATCGCCTGTTTGGGCTAATTGTTTTCCTGATTGCTGAAGGGATGATTTTTATGGGACTGTTCGGAGCCTATTTGGCTTTCCGTGCGACCTTACCTGTGTGGCCGCCAGCAGGTACCCCAGAATTAGAACTATTGCTACCTGGAGTTAACACCATCAATCTAATTTCTAGTAGTTTTGTCATGCACAATGCCGACACTGCTATTAAAAAGAACGATACACGGGGTGCGCGAATCTGGTTAGCAATTACCGCTGCAATGGGTGCTATTTTCTTGATAGGTCAAGTATATGAATATACCCATTTAGAATTTGGTTTAACTACCAATTTATTTGCCAGTGCATTCTACGTTTTGACTGGGTTCCACGGATTGCACGTTACTATCGGCGTTTTGGCAATTGTTGCTGTGTTGTGGCGATCGCGCGTTCCGGGTCACTATAGTAACGAAAAGCACTTTGGTATTGAAGCAGCCGAAATCTACTGGCACTTCGTTGACGTGATTTGGATTATTTTGTTCGGATTACTGTATCTACTGTAAGTATTAATTAATTAGTTGTTCAATCCACGCGGACAACTTAATAAGCCCCCACTAGGGGGCTTTTTTAATTAACAGAATAAAAATATCAGTGAAAAAGATTGTAGAGACGTAGGAGTGCTACCCTTATACAATGGTTACAGATAAGGCATATTTATCATTTTGCTAAAAAAGTTAAATGAAAGATATATAAAAACAAGCTAAGACTATTCCCACTATTACTTTTGCTAGATGCAATTGAGTTATTGGAAGTGATAAGGATGCAAGTAAAGTAAAAGGTAGGAAAAGTCGGAAACGTAGGATGTTTTGAAGAAAGTATTGAATAACCAGTTAATATACTGTAAATTGATATTCTAAGGACTGAGTAAACCAATAAATAAAGAAAGTTCGCAAATTTATGCGGATTTAATTTAAGGCAATGCCGTCCTAATATTTCTTCTAGTCATAAAAGTAGAAACTTGAAGTTATTGAAGAGATTGCAAGTATTGTAATTCGCAATTTTGCTTTCTCGTTTAAGTAGTTGATAAGCTAAAACACATTTAATTTGCATATTAAAATTTTCTCAATGTCTTGTGGGGTGGGCATCTTGTCCGCCCTGATTATGCAACTTTAATGCTGATTAGCTTACCAATTAAAAAAATGTTTACGACAGATAACCCAACCAGCGCTGACGCGTACCCTCGCCTTGCTAAGGGTAGGTAGGGATGGATTCTTTTTTAAGAATTGGTATCACACGTGTTAATTGCTGATTAACCAAGGTTTTACCCCACCCTAACCCTCCCCGATATATTGGGGAGGGAACTAAATTTCCTGTTTCCCCCCAAAATATCGGGGGGATTAAGGGGGGTAATTCGACTTGTGTGTACACCGTAGCCTTAATAAGGGGGGAACCGGAAAAACATCTATCAAAATCCCCCTTAAAAAGGGGGATTTAGGGGGATCAAGATATGTGCAACTTCACATTAAATTGGTATTACCTCAAAAAGCCTTACTCGATATTTAACTCAAAAACTTACCCGATATTTTTTAGTTTTTTCGTCAAACTCACAGTGATCTGACAATGCGATCGCAGTTGGTGATGACTAAAATCTGGTAACAAAACTGTGGCGAACACTGTAAGGGTATTTGTGCCTTTAAATTTCACTCTTCAAGGTTTTGTCAGTAATCAGACTTAACAGTTAAAATAAATAACCATCCTGACTCATAAATATTAATTATTCTCTGCCCACAATTTAAATCCTGTGGAATAGTGTTAAATTTACTTAAGTGATAATATTACAAAAGTATTTCATAAATTAATTTTGTATTAAGATACTTATAAGGGTATTAAACAAAGCAATCAAGCAACTAAGCGATGGCTAACTGCCGCAAATACCAGTAAATCTAGCAGCAAGCAGTTATCCATAACCTCACTCAAGCTCTGAATGGTCAGTAAATTAAGAAGTAGTATACGCCACATGAGCCAGAACCCTCTAGTCAGAAAAACACTCCGAAGTCGCTTTGAAACTGTCAAAGTGATGGGAAGCGGAGAATCTGGTAATACTTACTTAGTAGGGGGTGCTACACGTAACAGGCATAGATACTCTCTCAACAGAAAAACACTTCGGAATCGCTTTGAGATTGTCAAACACTTAGGAAGCGGAGGATCTGGTGATACTTACTTGGCTATTGACTTGGATTTACCAGGACAACCTCATTGTGTCGTTAAACATTTCCACCCGAAAGATTCCAACCCTGCTGTTCTACCCATCGCTAAAAAGCTATTCGATCGAGAAGCGGAAGTTTTATACCAGCTAGGCAACGACCACGATCAAATTCCGAGACTGTTTGCCCATTTTAATGAAGATGGAGATTTCTATTTAGTCCAGGAATTTATTGACGGTCATGCGTTGACTCAAGAAATTGTCCCAGGTCAGCGTCTTAACGAGAATACAGTCGTAAATTTATTAAAAGATATCCTAGAAGTACTGGCTTTCGTCCACCAACACGATATTATTCACCGAGATATTAAGCCTCAAAACTTAATGCGGCGGTACTCCGATCAAAAGATTGTGCTAATTGATTTTGGGAGTATTAAGAAAATTGGTGCTTTGGGAGCAGGCTTAACAATTGCTGTTGGCACTCCTGGCTATATGCCAAGCGAACAAGCTAAAGGAAAGCCAAAACTTTGCAGCGATATCTATGCAGTCGGGATGATTGGCATTCAAGCTTTAACAGGTCTAATACCTGAGCAATTACCAGAAGATCCCAGTACTGGAGAAGTTATCTGGCGCGACAAGGCAGAGGTCAGTGATACTCTGGCAAATATTTTAGATACAATGGTTCGCGATCGCTACAACCAGCGTTATCAGTCTGCCACAGAAGCTTTACAAGCACTTAATTCTGATGTAGCGCTGTCACAGTCTTCACAATCTGCTGACATCAACCACAAGGCTGATGATACCTATTTGCTAACTTATAGAAACTTTATTTTACTCCTGGGCATCGGTCTTGGTGCAACCACTAGTTTGATAGTAATAGTTTTAATCTACACATTTATTAATACGGGGACATCGCTTCCAAATCAACCTACTCCACTCAAGAGTTTTCTAGAAAGATTTGTTGAGTTCCCGTTAACTAATACAAGTAGTCTACTAGCTAAATCAGCATCTAACAGAAGAATCTGTCAAAGCAATTGCACCATTGCAAAAACTACCAAAGAGCAAATTTAATCTCACTAAATTAGAAAGATTAATCATCTAGCAGCAATCATCAGACTGGCTATTAACTAGCTATTACAAATTTACTGTAAATTTAAATATTTCAAGATTACTGTAGGATAAATACTTAGATATTCCTGTAAGATAAATACAACTAAAGAAAATTTAAAAATATGGACAATACAAATCAAAGAAAAGCTTTAATTAACAGCGAAATCTCCCTCTTTCTTAGAGGTTTGATTATTGGTAAAGTTCTCACACTTATGGTTATTGGCGGATTACTTTGGTGGTTATTGAAGCCAAATTTATTGTCCCGCAACAGCGTTAATTCCTCTAATCAAAATTTCAATCGCGTCTCTAATAATGAATCAACTTTTCAGACAGTTGCTGATGTTCCCCCTGCCTCATTCAACTACGGAGGTAGTACCGCTTGGGCATCCATTCGGCAATTGGTAGATTCTCAGATCCAGAGCGATCGCCCGGAACTACAATTACGCTATGTAAACCCTGTTAATGGTAGTCCTGGTTCTAGCTCCGGCATTCGGATGTTGCTCGATGGGAAACTAGACTTTGCTCAGTCCTCTCGTCCCCTCACAGATGAAGAACAAGCTACAGCAAAAGAGCGAGGCTTCACCCTTGAGCAACGTCAGGTGGGTATGGATGGGATAGCAGTGGTAGTCAATCCATCACTCAATGTGCCTGGTCTAAGTGTTGAACAATTGCAGCAAATTTATTTAGGGAAAATTACTAACTGGAATCAAGTCGGTGGGCCAAATCTACCCATCACCGCTTTTTCTCAACGACCAGAGGACGCAGATACAGTAATATTCCCTAGCAATAGCGACTTAAAAGGGCAAGCATTTGGCTCTAATGTGCAATATGTTTACTCTGCTACAGAAGCAGTGCGCCAACTCAGTAAAACCCCTGGTGGTGTGTATTACGCTTCTGCCCGTTCAGTAGTCTTTCAATGTAGCGTGAAGGCTTTGCCATTGGGTAGCACTTCTGGTCAGCTTATTACCCCGTATCGGGAGCCGATGGTTTCGCCTGAGCAATGTCCACGTCAGCGCAACCAGCTAAATACTCAAGCGATCAAAAATGGCAGCTATCCAATGATTGCTAATTTGTTTGTGATTATTAAGCAGAATAAAGGTTCAGAACAGCAGATTGGAAATGCTTATGCCAATCTTTTATTAACTGACCAGGGACAAAGAGCAATCGAGCAAGCTGGTTTCGTTGGCATTCGCTAGTAGATTTATTTGAAGGACAATTGAGCAAGCTTTCCAGAGATACCCGACTTGTTTAAGAGGTCGGGTATCTTATCTAGAAGTATAGACTTGTGCGCGATCGCGGCTACGACTGGGAACTACCAGCTTGCAGAATCTGTTGAGCAATCAGGTTTAGTTCGGGAAAAATAGGTGATACGATGCGGTCATCGCCTCTAAATTGAGTAACTCGGTATTCACCGTCAACTAATTGGTAGATAGAGATAGTAGGTTGTTTAGGATTACCGATAAACTTTTTACCACCAATAGCTAAATAATCAACAATCCAATATTCTTTTATCCCTATTTGTTCATATTCACCTAGCTTTTTATAATAATCATCCCGCCAGTTAGTACTAATAACTTCAATCACTAAAGGAATAGAATCGGCAAACTCAACTGTAGAATATTTCTGCCAAAGTGGCTCTAACTTTAAAGCAGGACGGTTGAGTAATAGCAAGTCTGGAGAATAGCAGGACTGACTAATAGCAGATTTAACTAATGCTGTTTTTGGGATGAAATAAGGTAGACCATTGCGAACGTACTCAACGGCAATTTTTTCAACCAAAAACCCGACAATATCTTCATGGTCTCCTACTGGTTGTGCCATTTCAACAATCACGCCATCATGTAATTCATACCTTCCACCTTCAGGACGCCAAGCTGCAAAATCTTCAAAAGTTACTAATTTGGGTATAGCTTGAGTATTTAGCTGGTTGCGCTGACGTGGACATTGCTCAGGCGAAACCATCGGCTCCCGATACGGGGCAATAAGCTGNACCTTATAGCGTTTACTAATCATAAAAGGTACATCATAGTCCCCTCTCGAAGAGCGGGGAGGGGGTTGGGGGTGGGGTTCTTGTACCTCACTCAACCGAGAACCGCTATAAGTCATTGTTATTAGGTTTTTCATCACAGATCATTCAAATCGCTACTTCCTTTTAATTATTCTGCATTGCTGTGGCAAGCTTCTCTAAATTTTGACGAACAGTAACACTACGGTGATGATTTACACCCCAGACTCGTTCACAAATATTTAAAGCTTGTAAATAAAGCAATTCTGCTTCACCGTAACGTCCAGTTGCACGATAAATTTCTGCCAGATTATTGAGACTTTCGGCAACATTAGGATGATTTTCTCCCAATAGGTGCTTATCAAGTTCTAAGGCTTTTATACATAAGGGTTCCGCTTCATTGTAACGTCCCTGTTCCCTGTACATATAACCAAGAGCATAGATAGTATCTGCTAAAAGTGGATGCGCTTTTTGTAATACATGCTGCTTGAGTTCCAATGATTCTAAAAACAAAGATTCCGCTTCCTCATAGCGTCCTTGAGCGCGGTATATTAAACCTAAATTGTGCAAATCTGTGGCAACATCAGGATTTTCTTCTCCCAAAAATCGCTTATCTAATTCTATTGCTTGTTGCGATAATGGTTCAGCTTCACTGTAGCGTCCTTGATGATAATAAAGTAGCGCTAAATTATTTAGTATGAGAGCGAAAGAAAGATGATTTTCACCAACCAGACGTTTTTCAAGTTCTAATGATTGCAAATACAGGGGTTCTGCTTCGTCATAACGTCCTTGTTCATCATATAGTAATGCCAAATTGTTGAGACTGACGGCAACATCGGCATGGTTTTCTCCCCAGAGTCCTTTCCTCAGTTCTAAAGCTTGTTGATATAGAAGTTCTGCTTTATTATATTGCCCAGTTGATTTATAAAGTCCTGCCAAATTATTCAGGCTAGTAGCAAAAGCCGGATGATTTTCTCCTAACAGGCGTTTCCTCAATTCTAAAGCTTGTTTATATAAGGGTTCGGCTTCAGTGTAGTTTCCGATTGCACGATATATTCCTGCTAAATTGTTGAGGCTATTAGCTAAGTCTATCTGCAAACCTAATTCATTTTGTAGCTCACTCGCCTGACGCCAATATTTAATTGCTAATTCCTGTTCTTCTTGATAATTTTGAGATTCACCCCGATCTAATCTGCTGTGGTAAATATCGCCCAATCTTGAGTATAACGTAGCCAAGGTAGGATCTTTCGTTCCCTGTTCTTGTTCTACTTTCTCGATTAACCTTTGTAAATCTTGAATGGGTAAGAAAAAGCGATTAGTTTCATTAGTATCTGTGCTGGCTAATTCTGTGTCTCGAAAAACAAAGCGGATATTTTCTAGTTCTTTACCAGGAATAGCATTTGTCTTTTTAGATTCAAACCGAAATACACCATTGCGCCAACTCCAAAAATCAGGGGCTTTTTTAATCAGGCTGACTAAAATTTGGTTAGTTACCCAAAGCACAATCGCAAAGGGAAATTCGCGCAATCCTTCCCTTGTCCACTGTAAGTAACCAAAAAATTTCTCCTGTTCTGATTGCTCATTTCCCAATCTGAGAAAATAAAGTTGTTCAGCACCCGTCACAGTAATCACCGCCGGCTTCTGCTGACGGAGATATTCTTCTTGTTGTACCAGTTGGTTAAGAGCAGCTTTCAGGCTTGGTTCTTGACGTGGTAAAGTTACTCGATATGCACCGAAGGCGGGTTGTAGTTCAGCTTCATACTGAGTAATAATCTGCTCGCGAAAGCTAGCATCATCGCAAACCGCAATCAGTAAATTTAAGCCCCGCTTTTGAGCTTCAATAGAAACAATTAAATCATCATACGCATCCTGATTTTCTCCTTCATCATCTAATAAATCTTCATTTAACATTAATGGCTCCCTGTCTTCTCAAGCTTTCGATAATAATTGGATGAACATCATACCAAGTTTCATCGGTGCGATATTCTAGAACATACAGCCCATGTAACAAATCTAAAAACTCTGCTTGTTTGGGATCGTTGGGCATAAATTGTTCATAAACGCTCTGCAAAATATCGATATCAGTTTTTCCTAAGCGTATGGAAAAATCATTGCGAATTTTATTGATTGCTTGCAGAAGAATTTTATCATCAATGATAACTTTGGCTGAAGGATTACGCCGGATAGTCCGCAAACATATACGGCAACATTCCTTAGAAATGCGAATTAACTCTCGTAATACACCACCACTGTAAATTACGATTTTTTCAGCAGTTTCAGGCGCAATTAATTCACTAGGAATCCGCTTTTGTAAAACTTCACCAAGAATCTTTGTCGCTTCCCGGCGAGGTTGGGCATTTGGGAAGCGGTTTTTACCTTTATCAAATATTTTTAAGACAGGCATTGCCACAACTTGATCGTTGGTTTCAGTGGCAATAATTGTGCTAATAAATGTTTCTCGAAGGACTGCGATTGGGATGGTGTAGATAATTTGAAAGTTAGGTTGACAGAGAGCTTTAATGTTATCTCGATAAATTTCGTTAACTCTACCTAAGTCAAGTTTATCTAAATCATCAATAATTACTAAAACGTTTTGTTTAGTTGCAGCTTGAATTAGAGCAGCGATTTCGTTAATTCTGGCAACTAAATCTGATAACTTGCGTTCAAATTCTTGCTTAATTTCATCCCGAACGCTTGCATCAGCTTTTAATTTAGAACTAATCAATTTTAAGAGGTCAAAACCTATACTAGCTTCTGCTTGCAAATTTAATTCTTCAGTGCGAGTGCGGGTAGCAAACCACTTATAAAGAGCTTCTTTAGTAGATTGTGGAATATCAACTTTGCGGGCTTCGGCCTCTGTCATTAAATTAACTGCGATCGCAAACAGTATATTAATATGATTAACAGCCGACATTTCAATTTTGTCAGCAATAGAAAAGAGAACTACAAAATATTTATCTTGAATTTGTCGGCTAAACTCAGCTAACAAAGTAGACTTACCACATCCCCGATGTCCTGTAAAGACAATTTTGCCATCTCTATTAGGACTATCTTCGACTAATTGGTTCAGGTCTGCAATTAAATCATCACCATATTCGACTCTAAATCTTTCCATTTCGTTCCGTTCCATCAACGGAAACAGTTCGAGATTGCTGTATGCTTCTTGAAAGGAGTTTAATAAGTCTTCAGACATTGGATAGTGCCGTAAACGTGCTAACTATTCATATAATGGCTCATGATTTTTGAAGCACAAGTTTAGGTCATGTCTAGGATAGAGTATGCCTACATAACTTCTCAAATTCCGTTAATAAATAACTACTAGGTGAGTGGTATGTTATGTCTTAAAAAGAGATACCCTAATTCCCAAATTTCAACCTATCAATAAGTAACAGAGGTCAATAATCAATAAGATTGAATGATAGATTATACATTCGATAATTTAAACTGAATGATAGATTATACAGACAACATCCTGAAAGCTACTTAACACATAAATAAAATAAAATTTTCAGTTATAAAAATAAATTTCTAGTGTGCTTCGTCTCATCCCCCTCTAGCCGATGCGATGGTAGCTGTTGTTACTATTAGTTAGTAGTCTGTCAAGGAATAATTAACGAATACATTCTTTGTAGAGACGGCGATTTATCGCGTCTCTCTAACGTGTCAGTCTTTTAGACGCGATAAATCGCGTCTCTACATGAGATAAAGCTCCGCGACATCAAAACTAGCTTTTGTGACTTTAAAACCAGCTTTTGCGACATCAAAACTAGCTTTTGTGACTTTAAAACCAGCTTTTGCGACATCAAAACTAGCTTTTGTGACATCAAAACCAGCTTTTGTGACATCAAAACCAGCTTTTGTGACATCAAAACCAGCTTTTGCGACATCAAAACCAGCTTTTCTCAACGAATTTCAGCAAATATACCCGCATCTATCTAGTTGGCTAATGCCATCCAATGCTTTTATAATTCTGTAACTTCACTGTGGCTGGTGCATCTGCTTATTGCGTATTGTGATGATATATAAATAACTCAGTGTATAAAATTAGGGTTATTTATAAATAAATCCAAACAGGAAAACTATATGACGCAACGGAAACGAAACTCCATGTCACTAACCAAAGCTGAACGACGGATTGAAGGAATGCAGACAATTAACCCTGAGTTAGACTTTAGTAATGGGTTTTCAATTGCTACTTACAACACTAAAGTAATTGAGTTACGAGAGAAGCTAGCTGCTTATAATCAAGCACAAACAATAGTAGATAAGACACAAAATGCATTAGTAGAAGCAGAACGTGAGTTGAATACTTATTCTGAGCAAATGTTGCTGAATGTTGCATCTTGCTATGGCAAAAATAGTGATGAGTATGAAATGGCTGGTGGAACGCGCAGGTCAGACCGCAAGAAACCACGCTCAGTAGTAAAACAAACAGTGACATCTGTGAAGTAATTGTTTGGACTCGCCGCTTCTTTAGATAAGGGTGCGTTGACCTTTGTGACAACGCACCATTAAAATCCTATTTACATTGTCCGCCTCGATGAACAAACAGGTAATGTGTTTATTTTGGCAGGAGATAACATAGAGATAGAAATCTATCGCAATGGTCTTTGGAGGTTCTTGTGATTGAGCCAGAATTTAGCAGCATGAGCAAAACCGAGTTAAGAGCCTTTGTCATTGCTCATCCCGACAACAAAGCAGCGTTTCGTGCTTTTGTTGACCGCTTTACATCTGAAGCGTCTCCAGAGACTTTTGACATCCCAAAATCGAATGCTGAGATTGAAGAAGTTGAAATTTTGATTAAACAAAAATTAGAACAATTAAGATGAGCTAGATTTTAGGATTTTAATTAGTCCAACGATGTCTACGACGGGCTACGCCTACGCACCAATGACGATAGAGATGCTGAGTGCGATCGCACTTTGCGTATGAATCCGTATAACTCTATTCTGGTAAACATTTATAATTTGCATATCGGTCTATTAGCCCAGAAGTTGACTTCTGGGCGGAATGTGGGGATTATCTAGATTTTAGGGTTTTAATTAGTGCAGCGATCGCACCAATTACGATAGAGATGCTGAGTGCGATCGCAAATGGGCTAGAAGGTTGTTGCAGCAACACAGATGCGCCCTCTGCTGCTTGCTATTTTGTACTAGCTACATTTCTTTAGCTCTTATCGAGTTTAAGCAGCGAAGATACTGAATTACGTTGCAGCCATGCATACAGTTTTATCTTTGCCTGGTCATCTGGCTTTGATTTATATTCACCACTTTGAATTTTTTCTATAAGCTCAACATTAAACCCTGATTTGTCTCTCATCAGGTCTTCAAACATAGCTAGTGGTAGCAGCATACTCTCAACTTCTAAATCATCTTCGCTGAATAGAATAGTCTCTAATCTAAACCTATAACCAAACCATCTGATGCTGGGTAGTCTATCTACTGTCTGTTTTAAAGCACGTATTATGCCATCATGCTCTAGATCAGGATTTTTCCGTCCGTATATTATCCACCAGTAAACATTGTACCTAACAAAATGCTTCCCATTTTCGCTAGTACACACCTCTATTTCCACATCATCCACATACAAAAATTGACGAGTCATTACTCTAACATCACCTTCAGGCATTGGTTCTAATTCCTCCCAAGGTTCAACTTCAGCGACACCTTTATACTTCCCTTCACCAAGATAATTTTTATCAACAAGTTTTAGTGGAATAGGATCATCCTCTAAAACATCTAGACCGGAAATATTCTCCTTACTCTCTGGTGTATTTTCTAGGACTGTTTCTAGCTGTTCCCGACTAAAGGCCATAAACTCCACTCCAGCTAGAGTCCGACGAGTGGAATCAGGCATAAAGTGAACTAAGCCTTGAACAGGAGCTAAATCTATTCTGATACCGTTATATTGAGTCTCCCAATAACCGAATTTACCTAAAAATTTAGGGTCTGTGTGGTACTCCTTCCATTTCAGTCCACTAGCCTTTTTATTAATATTTTTTAATGCAATCCGTATGCTACCTGATAGACCACGCTGACCATAGACGGGATAGACCAAGTATATTGTTGGTGGTTCTTCATCTGAAATTGGATCAAATCCAAATATCATAGTGTTCAATTTAGCAAGTTGCTGAAGGCTTTGCTGTAGTGCTGTCTCAACTGGAGTTATTTTTCTAATTAGTGTTACTACTTTCGTCCAGTTCAGCGGCGGCTTATGTAACTCGATCAACTCATTTTCCAGCTTTGAGAGAGTATTTAGATCATTGCTGCAAGTCATCCAGCTAATACTGACACGGTTTCTCCGATTAAATCTTTTTAGCTGTTGAAATCTATGATGTTCTCTCCATCGCTGAAATAAGTTGACTGTTCTACCGATATAAAGAATCTGTCCTTTACTGTCAGATACAAAGTAGATAGCTGGACAAGTAGGCAGTTTTTCTTTCTCTAATAAATAAATTGATGGTAGTTCAGATAGCTTGATGTTTTCTAATAACATCGGACGACCCTAACATGAAGATGTATAATTTAAAGGTGCGACAGTTTAGCCCTATAAAAGAGATGCAATTTAATCATCTTCTTGTATAAAAGCTACATTTATATATTTCCCTGAAATTCCCCGAAGTTAACAAGGCTCAAATTAGTTCAGAAATTGCGTAGGCGTTCGCGTAGCGTCTCATAAAGAAGCCCGTCGTAGACATCGCACTGTCTCAAATTATCTCAAAGCAATAGTTCAGCAAATTTTGAGGTGGGATATGGCACTTTTAGAGCAGTCGCCTTGGTATCAAGAAATTTTTAGCAAAGGGGAAGCACGCGGAGAACTGCGAGGAAGAAAAGAGGAGTTGTATTCAGGGATTGAATTAGCATTAGAAATTAAGTTTGGCAATCAAGGTTTAGAATTGATGCCGATAATCTCTCAAATTACGGATTTGCAGAAATTAAAAACAATTCAACAGGCAATTAAAACAGTAAATACAGTCAATGAATTACAGCAAATTTTGTCAACCGACTTGACATGAAACACCAAAAACATAACCCCTCTCCGCCACCGGAAAGGGGTTAATCACTGCCGAAACCACTATCTTGTACAGACGCGATTCATCGCGTCTCGATTCAGCAATCTCTAATAAGCGTCTTGCAACTCGTAGAAATCAGGCGAGATGTAATCCTTCCGCAAAGGCCAACCTACCCAATCTTCTGGCATCAAAATCCGCTTGAGATTTGGGTGTCCTTCGTAGATAATGCCGTACATATCGTAAGATTCGCGCTCTTGCCAATCTGCGGTCTTCCAAATCCAGTACACAGAAGGCACTACAGGATTTTCCCGTGGTAAGAACACTTTAACTCGAACTTCTTCAGGGCGATCGCTATTATCACCGACTTTAATCAAGTGATACATACTCACCAATTCTTGTCCTGGGCCCAGGTCAATACCACCTTGACACTGGAGATAATTAAACCCATAAGCATAAAGGGCTGTAGCGGTGGGAAGCAAAAAATCTGCCGCCACCTTAATTATCTCTACACCATTCTTGTCTGGTGCTAAAAACTCATGGTCAAAGCCATTTTCCGTCAACCACTGGGAAACTTTACCCGCTTGTACCAATGATTCTTCTTTCGCTGCTGGTACTGGTTTAGATTCTTCTTCAGCCACGGGTTTGTTCCTCCTTTTGCGCCTTTTCTGTCAGCAGTGCAGGTGGTATTGGCATACCAATCGCTTCCGCCAATTCCTTCGGTGGTGCATAGCGAGTTTCTGACTGCAAATACTTACCAGTTAATATTTCTTCTACTGGCTTCAAGTTATGAGTCGTGCTGTAGTAGCGGTGGGTTTGCTTAATTTTATCCCGCTCTTGCATCGATTCATTGGAGATTTTCTTTCGCAGCTTAATGATTGCGTCGATAATTGCTTCTGGACGGGGAGGACAACCAGGCAAATACACATCTACAGGAATCAGTTTATCGACTCCGCGCACTGCTGTGGGGGAATCAACGCTGAACATCCCGCCAGTAATTGTACAAGCTCCCATTGCAATTACATACTTTGGCTCTGGCATTTGTTCGTAAAGACGCACCAATTGCGGAGCCATCTTCATCGTAATAGTCCCTGCCGTAATAATTAAATCGGCTTGGCGGGGGCTAGAACGTGGAATTAGCCCAAAACGGTCAAAGTCAAATCGGGAACCAATTAAAGCTGCAAACTCAATAAAGCAGCAAGCAGTACCAAACAGCAACGGCCACAAACTAGAAAGCCGCGCCCAGTCGTAGAGGTCATCAACCGTCGTCAAAATGACGTTTTCTGAAAGGTCTTGAGTGACATTGGTACGCTCAATGGGGTTGATGATTCGTTCTTTACCCTGGGTTGTTAAGTTAGAATTCAAGACCATTCCAAAGCTCCTTTACGCCATGCGTAAACTAAAGCGACTACAAGAATTGCAATAAAGACTAGCGCTTCAATAAAAGCTAATAGCCCCAAACGGTGGAAAGCTACCGCCCAAGGATACAAGAATACAGTCTCCACATCAAAGACGACGAAGACTAGAGCAAACATGTAGTAGCGGATGTTGAACTGAATCCAGGCTCCCCCGATGGGTTCCATACCAGATTCATAAGTGGTGCGACGTTCTGGGCTGTAACCACTGGGTCGTAGGAGCTTGGAAGCTGAGAGCGCTAAGGCAGGTACTAGGCTACAGATGATGAAGAAGCCTAGAAGGTACTCGTAACCGCTGAGGACAAACACAATGAGTATCTACCGCTTATGGAGTATTTTAAGTAGTGAGTGGAGATTGGGTACTGACGACTAGAGATTAGGGATTTTAGGAGTGGGGGAGTGGGGGAGCAGGGGAGCAAGGGAGCAGGGGAGCAGAGGAGAGTTCTTGTATAAGTTCTTTCCCCTCTGCCCCTCTGCCCCTTTGCACCTCTGCCTCTTATGCCCCATGTCCAATGCCCCAATGCCCAATGCCCCATGCCCAATCCCTTAACTGCGTAACTTTCTTTTACATTATATCTGTTTGGTTTTTCTGAAATCTGGGAAACAGACGGACTTCAGGTATTTGATTCGCTTTTGCTAGTGATAGAAAAGCCTAACAATTATGTCATAATTTTTAACGTATATTTAAGATTTCTCCTTTGCGAGGCCTTAGCCATGAGCGAACCAGCTGTTGAGACTACGGTGTTAGACCGCTACGAGTGTCGCGCCTGCGGTTATGTTTACGAACCCGAAAAGGGAGACGACAAAGATGATATTGCTTCAGGGACAAGCTTTGCAGAACTGCCCATAAATTGGCGCTGTCCAGTTTGTTCTGCTAAAAAGACCGCTTTTGCCAACATCGGCCCTGCCGGTACTGCATCCGGCTTTAAAGAAAATCTCGGTTATGGTTTGGGTGTTAACAACCTAACGCCAACCCAAAAGAATATCCTAATTTTTGGTGCTTTGGCTCTTGGCTTCTTGTTTTTTATCAGTCTTTACGGCTTACAATGACAGCCTTTAAGCAATTCCAAATAACGCTCTCTACCAGAGGCTTTACACTGCGCTAACAAAATTCAAAATGAAAAAGCCAGGATTTTACAGCATCCTGGCTGCCAACTCCTACAAAAATTTAGAAATAACTAAGAAATACTGATGCATTCAATTGTGAAAGGTTGGCAACGAATATTTGCCTTGTTAATAGTAGTCTTGATGTGCATAGGTTGTAGCCAAGTTCCCTCTGTTAGCTACAACCCTTGGAAAGTAATTTCTGTGCCAACAGACTCGAATTTATTGGATATTGCTTTTACTAATAACCCTGAACATGGCTACTTAGTCGGTAGCAATGCCACCCTATTGGAAACGAATGACGGTGGTAATACCTGGAAACCAATAACACTGCAACTGGATGAGCAAAAGTATCGCTTTGACTCAGTAAGTTTTGCAGGTAAAGAAGGCTGGATTGGCGGAGAGCCTGGACTTTTACTACACACTACCGATGAAGGTGCTTCTTGGTCGCGTATCCCCCTGAGCGAAAAGTTACCAGGTAGCCCGATCGCAGTTAAGGCGCTAGCAGACAATACAGCGGAAATGGCTACTAATGTTGGAGCCATATATAAGACCACAGACGGCGGCAAAAACTGGAAAGCCCAGGTGGAATCAGCAGTGGGTGTGGTGCGTAACTTGGAACGTTCTGCTGATGGTAAATATATTGCTGTTTCCGCTAAGGGTAGCTTCTACTCGACTTGGGAACCAGGCCAAGATGCTTGGGTACCCCATAACCGCAATAGTTCTCGGCGAGTAGAAAACATGGGCTTTGGTGACAATGGGAAATTGTGGTTGCTAGCTAGAGGAGGTCAAGTTCAGTTTAGTGACCCAACTAAACCTGAAGAATGGCAAGAGTCAAAATATCCAGAGTTATCTACCAGTTGGGGTTTGCTGGATTTGGCATATCGTACACCCGATGAAATTTGGGTAGGTGGCGGTAGCGGTAATTTGCTACGCAGTGGCGACGGTGGCAAAACCTGGGAAAAAGACCGTGACATAGAAGAAGTTGCGGCTAATTTGTACAAGATTGTGTTCTTAGAGCCAGAGCGGGGATTTATAATTGGCGATCGCGGCGTTTTGCTCAAATATCTACCAAACCCTGAAACAACTTCCCCAGAGGCGGCTTAATGAGCAGGGAGCAGGGGAGCAAGGGAGAAGTTGCAGTAAGTCTTTCCACTCTGCCTCTTGTGTCCAATACCCCATGCTCCATTCCCAACGTACAATTTCTGAGAAGAACGTTGCAACTTGTAACTCTTTCTTATCTTTGTAGGATAATAAACTCAATAACACTCTATGTATAAGGTAGGGATCTAAATGTCAGGTACCACTGGAGAACGTCCGTTTTCGGACATCATTACTAGCGTTCGTTACTGGGTAATCCACAGCATCACCATCCCGGCATTATTTATTGCTGGTTGGCTATTTGTCAGCACCGGACTGGCTTATGATGCTTTTGGTACACCCCGTCCCAACGAGTATTTCACACCAGCACGCCAAGAAGTGCCCATTGTGAAGAACCGTTTTGAAGCTAAAAAACAAGTTGAAGAATTTATTGGAAAGTAGTTTGAGATCATGACTAGCGGAAACAACATCAATCAACCAGTTACCTATCCAATTTTTACCGTTAGATGGCTGGCAGTACACACCTTAGGTGTACCAACTGTATTCTTTTTAGGCGCGATCGCCGCAATGCAATTTATTCAACGTTAGGAGCAATTATGGCAGAAAGATCGCCCAATCCCAATAATCAGCCGGTTGAACTAAACCGGACTTCGCTATACCTGGGACTACTACTAGTTTTCGTTCTGGGGATTCTGTTTTCCAGTTACTTCTTTAACTAACTGGAAGTACTGTTGTTAATCTTGGTTTATGAACGTGTGTTGATTTGTTTTTAAGGGAGGAGAGAAGCTGTGTCTGGAAGTGGGAGAATTCCCCTGTGGGTCGTCGCTACGATCGCAGGTTTAGGTATAATTACAGTCTTGGGCATTTTCTTTTATGGTGCCTACGCCGGACTCGGTTCTTCGATTTAACATTAGTTAGTTTGAACCGAATACTATAAGTTAGAACTTTCTAGCATTTGTTGAGAAATCAACGTAAAAAAAAACCGCCTGTCTCTATGAGATGGGCGGTATTAATTTTGGTCATTTGTCCTTTGTCTTTTGTCTTTTGTCATTTGTTTTTTGCAAATGACTAATGACTAATGACTACATCAGTATCAGTTGATATCGCTGATATCGTCGCTTTCAATGTATAAAAACAGAAACGCGAAGACCGCACCTGGCAAAACCCAACCAATTATGGGCACCAAGATAGCAGACAAGTACGAAGTACTAGCCAAGACAGTAGGTAAAAAAGAAGTTGCCATAGTTAAAGGTTCCTATGAAATCACACTACAATTCAAAATGAGCTTACTGCAAATTCTGCCAAATTTTTGAAATTCTTTCATATTTTTAACACAGGGGAGATGGGGAGCAGGGGAGCAGAGGAGAGTTCTTGTACAAGTTCTTTCCCCTCTGCCCCTCGGTCACTGAGCGTAGCCGTTGGCGCAGCCTCTCGTAGAGAAAGAAGTGCTGCCCCTCCGCCTCTTGTGCCCAATGCTCAATGCCCCTCATACCTGAGTTACATACCCAGGAGTTCATCTAGCTGCAAGCTTGGCAAGTCTGGAGGAATCACGGTTCGCACTATTGTGACTTTGTGACTCTCCTGTTGAGTTGTTAGATCGAGTGCGATCGCTCCTAAGCGAATTTCCAAACAGCCAAAGGGAATGTTTAATTGCGTCATCACTTCCAAATCTCCCGATACATTAGGTAGTAAATTTGTCAATAAATGGGGGCCATCTAGTAAGTAGCGAGTTTGATAATCTTCAAGCCATAACTTGACAACAACTTGCAGAGGTACTTCCGGCAGTACTACGCGCACCATGACAGACTTGCCAGCAATTAATTCACCTTCTGGCACATACAAATGTGGAGTTGGCAAAGGCTCAGTGGCTGCTGCAATTAGAGGTAAGGAAGAAGATGAATATAACAGTGGTTGCTCCTTTTCTTCAAAGGTGTCACTTATAGCGGTATCGCCTTCCAGTCCTGTATCTGTATCATCTACAACGATTTCTTGCGCCAACCAAGCTGACGCTATATTCATTTTTATCGGAGGAGGAGGGGGCGGTACTTGTGTTAACAGAGCTGATAAGATTGTTGGTTCTTCTATTACTTTTTCTATTTCCGTATTTTCTCCAATTCCTAGTTCCACTTTCTGCGCTGTGTCTATATTTTCCCCAAAGTTCTCCTGTTCAGGAGCCAACCCTTCAACTTCTTCCCATGTCTCATGTTCCTGGCGCGTTTCAGTCAGGAGAAGTTGTGAACTGCTCCAACCTTCGCTCAGATTATTCTCCGTGTTGGCATCTAGGTTTAACGGCAAGTTAACATCAACATTCGCATTTTGTGCACTAGGAGGAAGGGGTATCTGCTGTAGTGAAACATAGTTATTGTAATCTTGAGGTTGAAGATCGTTGATAGATTCAGGCAAAGAGTATCCTTGGCTCTGCATCCACTTCCTGAGCAGGGGAGATGAATAAAGGTTTCCTGTTGTAATTAATTGTGCCTTTTCCGGGGCTACTACTTCAGCAACAGATTCTTCTTGAAATTGTTCATTTTGCGGGGCTTCGCCTTCAGAAACAGATTCTTCCTGAAATTGTGTATTTTGCGGGGCTTCGCCTTCAGAAACAGATTCTTCCTGAAATTGTGTATTTTGCGGGGCTTCGACTTCAGAAACAGATTCTTCCTGAAATTGTGCATCACCTACTACTAATTCAGGTGTATTTTCATCTTCAGCCATAGTTGCGTCCAACTTTGAAAAGTCTTCAGCCGCTTTAACTTCTAATGCATCTGGAAGAACATTGTTTTTTACTTTTTCTTCGGCATCATTTGGTGAAGCTTGTAGCCGTTTCAAGTATGGCAAAGTAGTGTCCATTATTGGCATTCGACGTTGCTTGATGACCAACTGCTCCAAGTTGATGGTGGCTATAGTGGCATCCTTTTCTACAAGCTCCTCCGGTGTCTGTGGTTCTGCAACAACATCTGTGGGAATGTTGGCATCACTTTGAATAGGGGGCAGTTTCGGTAATTGAGGCAACGAAATACTTGAATTCTTGAGCTTAGATGTCCGCAGGTTAGCTTCTCGCAGAACTTGCAGGTTAATTTGCGCTGGTAAAGGTGTGTTTGGAGATGGATGAACTATCTGAGACTGGTCTGTTTTTGGAGTCTTGACCAGATTTAATAGTTTCAAATCGAGCCTAACTGGTGTCTCTGTTTCTGTGAAAGCAGCAGATGAGTCCGATGTTGCTACGAGGTTATTTAAAGATGTACTGGATTTTGCTGCGGCTGTGATTGCCAGTAATTCTGTTACATCTGCTGTAATGGTAAAAGACTGGCTAGCTAACGGCATGACTTCACCAGCATCGGCGAATTTACCATACAAACTGATGTCTGCCAAAATTAGCTTGGATTCACAATCAGCAGGAATATCAATTGAGGTATTGATCGTAAAGGGCAACTCCTTATCTGATAAGGGTTGCCGTACTTTGGTCAAGATTTTCGAGTTCTTGGGCGATCGCAGATCAATTTCTACTTCAAGCGCCCGCAAGCTTTTTAAAGATGATGTTTCATCCCAATCTAGATTTGTCTTTTCTTGGAATTCTATGTACCCGTTGATTATAAGAGCTTGTCCCCAACGAGCAATATAATTATCCTCACTTAAAGTTAGCAGTAATGGTGGCGGTAGTTGTGTTGCCGAAGAATCTGTAACCTTTTCATCTTTGGGCAGCAGTTCAGAGGTGGGTAAAGCTAAATCTATTAAATTTTGTAAAATCTGCTCTGCCGTCTCTCCTTTGAGCCACACAGGACTCACAGGTTGATTGATAACTATATCTTCATCTTCTTCCGTTTCATCTGGCACAACAGTGATAGCAAGGTTGCTATC
This sequence comes from Nostoc sp. 'Peltigera membranacea cyanobiont' 210A, assembly GCF_002246015.1. Taxonomy (GTDB): domain Bacteria; phylum Cyanobacteriota; class Cyanobacteriia; order Cyanobacteriales; family Nostocaceae; genus Nostoc. The sequence goes on along the minus strand of NZ_NOLJ01000002.1, from coordinate 80,660 downwards.
TGTAGTAATTGCCAGTCCTTCGGAAACTGCGATCGCTCGATCTAGCCCAATTGCAGTTTCTGCTGGGGCATTAGATTCCAAGTTCTCTTCATCTGGCGCAACAGTGAGGTTGCCATCTGTAGTAATTGCCAGTCCTTCAGAAACTGCGATCGCTCGATCTAGCTCAATTGCAGTTTCTGCTGGAGCATTAGATTCCAAGTTCTCTTCATCTGGCGCAACAGTGAGGTTGCTATCTGTAGTAATTGCCAGTCCTTCAGAAACTGCGATCGCGTGATCTAGCTCAATTACATTTTCTGGTGGGGCATTAGATTCCAAGTTCCCTTCATTTGGCGCAACAGCAAGGTTGCCATCTGTAGTAATTGCCAGTCCTTCAGAAACTGCGATCGCTCGATCTAGCTCAATTGCAGTTTCTGCTGGAGCATTAGGTTCCAAGTTCTCTTCATCAGGTGCAACAGTGGTAGCAAGGTTGCCATTTGTAGTAATTGCTAGTTCTTCAGAAACTGCGATCGCTTTCTCAAACGTAAATAACGTAATTGCAGTTTCTGCTGGGGCATTAGATTCCAAGTTTTCAGAAACAGTATCTAGGCGATCGTCGAGTGAACTCGATCCTAAATTTTTCCTCGGTTCTCTCTCTGCTAACGGCGAGAAGACTTGTACTTGCACGCTGTATTGCCAAGATTTACCGAGCAGATCCGACATCAAATCGCCGGAACACCGCAACTCCCAAACTCCCGGTTGGAAGTAGGTAAAAGGAATTACCGCCATTATGCCTTCTGAATTAGTGCGACGCGATCGCTTGAAAATTCGCCGCGTTGGTTGAACTTCCTCGGTTGAAGAGTGAGTTACCCGCACTTCCACGTCTGTATTAAGAAGGTTAGAACGAGCCAAAACTCTATACTGTCCTTCCAAGATTTCCAAATTTGGCGATTCTAGGATATGCCACGAGCGAGCGCCTTGTTTCTGTATCAGAAATTGCCAGTGTTCCATTGTAAGTGATGCCCAGACCGACGAGCCGCTGAGTAATATTGTGTATTAACTTGCTTGCAAGTTTACCTCAGTATTTTAGAAATGCCTCACTTAAATGGCTATCAAGTTAACTCAGTTTTACTGACTTGACTTCCCACACTTTAACTACTCACCTCAAGGGAATTTCAATAAGTCGCCGTCTTGCTTATGTGTAAAGCTTTTGTTGTTTTCTGAATATTAAGTTTGACACATCCTAGTGCTAAATTAACAGGGATGCAATGGATACCGTTAGTTGTCTTTGCGCAACTTATTGCAAAAAACTTTGTATTATTTTTTACTAAGATTTCCACTTTGCAATAAACACAACGTACAATAAATTTAAATTCACTTGAGAATTGTTATTGAATTGTAATTGCCCACATTTTTGCTACAAAGAGGTAGGATGTGGCTCTTAAGTGTCCTCTGCGATCGCCCAAGTTAGGCGCAAATCACAACACTTAACCACGCAAAACGCATCCAACCTACCTGAAACTGCTCTTTAAAGGGCGACAAAGCGTGTTTACCCTGAGTGCAATGTGGGTTGACAATGAAGATTTACAGGAGGGATTCGATGCTAGTCATTTTAATGGACGAGCAAATCCTTGCCCCTGAGCAAGTTTGCCAGTCTTGTTTACTCGCTGATGGGAGCGGTCAACCCCGTTGGCGTGGGGGTCAACTGCGCTGTGGTCAAGCGATTCGCAAACTTACTCAACAGCAGCCAGACCAGTATGAGTGCATGATGGGCTTTCGCATCGCCCATATAGAATAGTTGAATTTCTCAGCAAGACCTAGCAACTGCGTTATCCTAAGCTCAAGTAACTATTAAAATTTAACCACAGGAGAACGCATAATGTCTTGGCGCGGGTCTACAACAGTTTCAGATCGGATTTTTGCTTCCTTGCCTTATTTGCTTCCTCTAATTGAGGTTTTTGTATTTGGTAGATATTTGCTCTCAGAGTTTCCACCATTACAACTGCTGTTTCTGCCGCTTCTGCCATTGTTGAGAATTTACTACGGCGTGCGTTATGCAGGAATGATTATTTTCTTTGCTTTATTTTTACTGGTAGTAAGAAACGAAAAAATTAGTCACTTTATTCGTTTCAACACCATGCAAGCAATCCTTTTGGACATCATTATCTTTTTGTTTAGCATTCTAACTGATGTTGTGGGACTAGTTCCCTCCGGTGGTTTTGCCATCCAAACCCTATCCACAACCATTTTTATCGGCATAGTGGGAGCAGTCGCATATTCAGTCATCCAGTCTGTGAGCGGACGTTATGCAGAAATTCCAGCGATTTCCGATGCAGTGTATATGCAAGTGCGTTAGAAATTAACGGGTTGCTACGGTGTTTTCCAGGCGACCGATACCTTCAATTTCTACGCGGACGCGATCGCCTGGATGCAAAGCGCTTACACCCTCCGGCGTACCTGTAAGCACCAAATCACCAGGGAGTAGCGTCATCACCTGACTGATATAGGAAACTAAAACATCGGGGGAAAATACCATCCGATCGATACAGGTAGATTGGACTGGATTAGCATCGTCATTTACAAAAGTCTGCAATCTCGCTCCTGGATTTAATTCCCGAACAATCCAAGGACCCAAGGGACAGAAAGTATCAAAACCTTTGGCTCGCGTCCATTGACCATCCTGTTTTTGTAAATCCCGCGCGGTTACATCATTGGCGATGGTGTAGCCCCAAATTTTGGTTTGGGCTACCTCTGGCGTACATTCAAAGGCATAATCGCCAATCACTAAAGCTAACTCTCCTTCATAGTCAACTCTATGTGACTGTGGAGGATACTTAATTTCCCTCTCAGATGGAATAATCGACGTAGGTGGCTTAAGAAAGATTAGTGGCTCAGAAGGTACTGGAGTTCCCATTTCGGCTGCATGATCTGCATAATTCTTACCCACCGCCACAATTTTTGAGGGAGCGCAGGGAGCCAGAATTTGGTAATTTTCTGGTGTCAAAGTTAAATCAGTGGGTTGTCCATGTAACCAGGGTGGAGCATCTAGCACCTGCACATTCAGGGATAGCTGTAGTAACCCATAGTAAATCTGTCCTTCTGGATTTTGAATTCGCACGTAGCGCTGCGCCATAACCTTGATGAATATCCTTTTTTCTGCGATTAGAAGCTGTGAGCAGGTAGCGATCGTCAGTTAGCTGTTTAGCCAACCGATTGAGTCTTGAGCAAAAAAGCGATCGCTACTAAGATGCCCTTAAAGAAAGATACCCCTTAGCGAAGCTGATAGCTCAATCGATCTTGTGAAAGAAATATCGGGGTTGCCTCCCAACCTAGTTTTCATTAGGGACATCCAAAAAATCCAAACTTCGGCGATTTGGCTAATGAAACAAAATTGAAAACTGGTAAGATTATAGTTCCTTGTTGCTTCAGATGTTGATTAATACTGGCATTTTAAATAAAAGTCAGGTATAAATTAATATCAGCAGCCACTTTTGTCCATGAGGAAACTGAAAAATATGACTACAAATTACGAAACAATGTACATCCTCCGTCCTGATTTGGGAGAGGAACAGGTAGAGCAAGCGGTTACAAAATATCAGAATTTGCTTCGCGATCAAGGCGCCCAGGAGATGCAAATTCAAAATCGTGGTAAGCGCCGTCTGGCTTACGAAATCAAAAAACACCGGGATGGCATCTACATCCAATTAAACTACAGTGCGCCTGCAACTGCGATCGCCCCCTTTGAACGTGCCATGCGTTTGAGTGAAGAAGTGATTCGCTATTTGACAGTTAAGCAGGACATTGAAGAAGAAAAACCCCCTAAAGAGGAAAAAGAAAAGCCCACTAAAGTAGCTGCACCTGCACCTGCAACTGCAACAGTTTAGGAAATGGGGAGATGAGGGAGATGAGGGAGATGAGGGAGAAATAATTAATCCCCATTACCCCTTATCCCCAGAGGGGGCCCCACCATCCCCAATTCCCAATCCCCATTCAATAAAATTTTGTCTTTTTCTTTTTTCGTGACTTGTTTGGGAATGCTAAATTAACAAATACTTGCCAAAGGTAGTACTCCCGCAGTTATACCTAAGAGTGGACAAGATTCTGAATGGGAGCTTTAAGCTACTGTGAGCCAATCTGATACACCTAATATTCAAGTTCTCTCGACAGAAGTATCGCAGCTACGCCAGGAGTTGCAACTTCGCGATCAATTAGTGCAACAACTATCTCAAGAACTCTTCCGGCTGGTAAAGGGTAACACTAGTTTTATGCCCCAGCAGCCGGAATTTGAGCGCGATCTGACCCAGTTACACGCTTTACAAGAACAACTCCAAGCTGTGGAACAGCAGGTGGCGTTCTACCAAGAGCAAATTACAACTCGTGACTCCGAAATTTATCAATTGCGACAGTCAGTTCAAGAACTTACCGATCGCACTCGGATGTTGGAGCAAGTAGTACAAGAGTTGCCTCAAATTTACCGTCGGAAGTTTGAGGAGCGGATGACGCCAGTGAGAGAAAAGGTAGCAACGCTACAACGGGAAAATCGCCAACTGCAAGCAGAACTGCAAAGTGTGAGTTACCGTTTAGCACTCAAAACTCGCAATGCTAGTCACAGCGGTATTGATTTACCAAATTTTCCCCGCCCAGCATCCGAACAAACTAATATTTCGACTCCCCAGAATGCCTAAAATTACCATTATGGTGGAATCTAAGAGGTAAGAAATTGGTGCATCGAAGCATCTTGGAGGCATCCAAGTAGTAGATCGAGGCAAAAATAAGTATAGAGTTAGAAATAACGTCAAAGCTCATATTCTAACCTTTCTTACCTCCTGCTTCCTTTCACTAGTTACGCAGTATATAAAACAATTAGCTTAGAGTAATTTCAAAAATCCTGTCTTAAAAGGCTGGGGAGTATCACAAACAGTTGCATTTGCTTTGACCAATTTTAGTCATTTCTGAACTTTACTGCTTTAGGTAGATGATTATCCAATAAGCAGATTCATTCATCTGTAATTTATCCTGCCTAGCTCAAAGGCATGAGTTTCCCTTAACACTCTTCTCTAGACAAGAAATAATCTCAGCCTGCTAGCACCAGACTGTTATCTTAAGAGAATGTGAAAAAATGCAAATATTGCTTGACTCCGCCATCCTTCTATAGGTAGATTTATTAGTTAGTCTGCTAGCACCAGACTGTTATCTTTGACGGTGGTAAAAATATCTTGGTAAGTGTGAAAAATTTCAAACACTGTATCGAGTTGGGTAAGTTCCAAAATCAACCGTACAGGAGCTTGTACGTTGCATAGAACCAAGCGGCAACCACTCTGACGTGCAGCTTTTAAGCCTTTTACTAAAGGAACTAACCCAGAACTGTCCATGAAGTTAACTTCTGCTAGGTCGATAACCCAGAGTTGATAAGCTTGAGGGACTACTCCAGCCATCTGTTCGCTCAAAGCCTTACCGCCTTCCAAATCTATGCTTCCTTGGGGTTTAAACAAAATCACTTGAAGTTCTTGTGTGAAAGCCATGAATTTAACAGGGTAATTGGAACACTTGACAAAAAATTGAAAAAGACATCAATACCTCTTCTCTTTCAACGGTGAAATGACTCTTTTACCCAAATATTTGGGCAATTGCAGTCCTACCGCTGAGAGAGATTATTTCAGTATTCATGTCGTATAATTTGTGATAACTTTCATCAATATAGGCATAAGCGCCTAACAATTTCGGTATCAACCGTATCTTTTACAAGATTTTCACAATTTAAACGGATATTTATAAATTTTCTATAAAATTTTTAATCTTTTTTTAATAAATTATGAACCTGTGGTAATAATCCCAAAAATTGTATAGTTAATAGTAAAAGTTTAACAGTTACCATAGACTAAAATCTATGGATTATTCAGTATTAAACTAATGACTTAATGACTCTATGTATTAGTTTGATTGACACCCCACCCAAAAACAAGCAAAGATATAGTAAAAGTAAAAATTTGTAAAGACGGCGGTGTGGAATGTCTTTAGAGCTGATTTCACTAGAAAATATCCAGGAAGTTGCTCATAATTACGGGTATTGGGCGATTTTTTTCGGAATTTTGCTAGAAAATTTAGGCATTCCCCTTCCTGGTGAAACCGTGACCTTAGTAGGCGGGTTTTTAGCTGGTAGCGATGAACTAAATTACTGGCTGGTTCTCGGTGACGCAATCATGGGTGCTGTCATTGGTGGCACTTGTGGCTATTGGATTGGTAGAGTTAGCGGTTGGGCTTTTCTGGTAAAAGTTGGCAGCATATTTCGGATTTCTGAAGTGCGGCTGCTGAGTATTAAAGATCAATTTAGTCAAAATGCTGCTAAAGGAGTGTTTTTTGGACGTTTTTTGGCATTGTTACGAGTTTTTGCTGCACCACTAGCTGGTATAGCTGAAATGCCCTTTGGAAAATTCTTTTTATACAACTTGTTAGGAGCAGTTGCTTGGGCTAGTTTGATGGTGACATTAGCTTTTTTTGCAGGCAAAGTAGTCTCTTTAGAACAATTGGTTGCTTGGGTGGGTCAATTTGCGATCGCAGCGTTACTAATCCTCGCTGCCTTAATTATTGTGCCCCTGTGGCTGGAATCTCGCCAGGTTAAAGGTGCAGCAGAAGAGTAAGTCAAGCATAAACTAAGTGAGGAGTGAGGAGTGAGGAGTGAGGAGTAAAGTAAAAAGTGAATTTTTTTAACTTTTACTTTTGTATTTTGCTTTTTTAACTCCTAACTCCTAACTCTTAACTTTTAACTTCTAACTCTTAACCCCTAACCTGCTGTGACCAAATGCGAGTCGGTAGTCCCCAAACGTATATAAAGCCTTCAGCGGCTTTGTGGTCAAATTTGTCTTCGGCTCCGTAGGTTGCCAAATCGGGAGTGTAGAGGGAATTATCACTCGAACGCCCAACTATCGTAGAGTTGCCCTTGAACAACTTCACTCGTACAGTTCCAGAAACTCGCTCTTGTGTCTTTTGAATAAAGGCATCAAGTGCAACTTTGAGCGGACTGTACCACAAACCGTTATAAACAATTTGGCTGTAAGTTTCTTCAATCCCACGCTTGTAATGGGTGACATCTGCCGTTAAAGTCAAGCTTTCTAAATCCCTATGTGCCTGAATTAGCACCAACATCGCGGGTGATTCGTAGATTTCCCGCGACTTGATCCCCACCAGACGGTTTTCAATCATATCGATCCGTCCGATGCCATGATTTCCTACCGCCTGATTGAGTTCTTCAATTAGCTCAACTGGCTTTTTGGCTATACCGTTGAGGGTTGTGGGAATACCACCGTGGAAACCAATTTCGATGTACTCTGGCTCGTTGGGAGTGTTAGCGATCGCTTTGGTCATCTCATAAATTTCTTCTGGTGGCTCAAATGAGGGATCTTCGAGTAAACCAGCTTCAATGCTACGACCGAGCAAATTCTTATCAATACTATAGGGAGAGGATTTTTTGACTGGTGAGGGGATACCAAACTTTTCACCATAGGCGATCGTTTCTTCACGGCTCATCCCCCATTCTCTGGCTGGTGCGAGGATCTTCAGGTTGGGGTTTAAGGCGGTGACAGAGACATCAAAGCGAACCTGATCGTTGCCTTTGCCTGTACAACCGTGAGCGATCGCATCAGCACCATATTTTTCGGCTGTTTCTACTAATACCTTGGCAATCAGTGGACGAGCAAGAGCGGTTCCTAGAGGATAACGATTTTCATAAAGGGCATTGGCTTGAATCGCTCCAAAGGCGTAATCTTTAACGAAGCTGTCTTTGACATCCGCCACTAGGGATTCACTTGCACCCGATTTCAGAGCTTTTTCTCTGATTGGCTCTAATTCATCTCCCTGACCTAAATCTGCTGCTAGGGTAATCACCTCTTCCACACCCCACTCCTGTTTGAGGTAGGGGATGCAAACTGAGGTATCCACTCCGCCAGAATATGCCAGGACAACCTTTTTGGCGCGACCCATTAATTTCTCCAGTTAGGACAACAAAGAATGAGTCATTATTATATCTAAACTAATGCATGTATATTTTATTCATGCAACAACCTGTAGGAAGATTTAGGAGTTAAGAGTCAGAATTACAGTTTACTCTTAATCCAGTTCGGTTAAGCTCTAAGCAGTATTGAGTATATAGCCATTTTCAATCCGGTGAGGTACAGGTATACAAATAGACCTAACCCCCTAACCCCCTTCCCGAAGCGGGAAGGGGGAACAATTCAAAGCCTCTCTCCTTTTAGGAGAGAGGTTTGGAGAGAGGTCAAAATTGTACTTCACGCTTGTCGAGAACCGCTATACCTTTTGCAAAAATGTAAAACTTGCCCACCCTGTGGGATCTTGCTACATCCCCCAACCGCTTTTCCCAAAATTGAGATCGGGGGAGCTAATTTCAAAGTCCCTCTCCCAAGCTTGGGAGAGGAATTTAGGGTGAGAGCTTTTGATTCATACAAAAAGTCTAGTTAAAGAAAATTTTTCTACAGCTTGCTACGCGTAGCATTGACTGTAGAAGAAGGCACGATTATAAATTAATACAGTTCAGATGAGACCAAAACCCTCATGTAGAGACGCGATTTATCGCGTCTTGAAAGACCAATTATTTACATACACCAATAGCCCTTAGCTAAACCGTATTAGATTATTAATGGCAAAAGGATTAGGGCGAGTTTACCTAAGTAAGCTCACCCTGATTTGTATTTAATATTAACTAAGTTTTGAAATGCTTGTACAGACTAAGGGTAGAGTGTAGAGAAAATCTTACTGAGCAAAGATTGATATATTTAATGAGATTGCCTTACACTTTGCAACTTCTCGTTCTTCCGCTTGCGTAGAAACATACCACCTACAGCCAGCATACCTAATGTAATACTAGGCTCAGGAACAGATTTAGGATCAAAACCTGTAAATTTGTCAGTTCCTAGATGGAAAGAATGGTTGTCGCTTTCAAATCCACCACCACCGGCTTGGGTAATGACAATCTTGTTGAAAATATCGTTGCTACTATCTGAGTAGAAGTGAAGGTAACCATTTCCTTCACCGCCATGCTGTGATGCACGAATTGGAGCAACTGGGTTCACATCCTCAGTTGTAAATGATTTGATTAGATTATCGCCATTGTAGAAGGAAAAAACGTTACCAGAACTAATAGCTCCCCAGTCAATACCGAAATAATTGAGGGAACTTGCAAGGTTAATTGTGACATTATCGCCGTTGAAAACTGCCAAATACTTCCCATTATTGACCTCACCATTTGCCCCAGCAGGTGCCCATACATCTGACCTCACACTGCTGCTTCCACTGTTATTCTCAAATGAATATTTAGCAAAACCAGTGGTTGGTGCTTGACCATTATTGAAGTTAACAGTTGTCGTACCTGGAAGTTGAGTAAACTCAGAAAAAGCACCTTGGTCAGTTTCTCCATTAGGACCTGCAATGCCAGTGGTTATTTGGAAGGATATAGCCTGGGCAGAACCTGCATAGATAAATGAGGAGATTGCAGATAGAGATAGAGCAGCGATACAAGCAATTTTTGTAAGAGACATAATTTTGAAATTCTGTATTTTTAATTGTTGAAAAGTTAATTGTGCGACTTGGATTCATTATGTAGTGTCTTCTAGAAGAAACAATAGGATGAAACTACTGGGTTTGTATTTATTGAAAAACTCCTAAATTTAGCCAATAATTTGCCCTGTTTTTGAACATAAATGAGTAGTTTCACTTGCCGGGAAAGTGGATAGGATATCTGTTCTTTATCTGAAGATAAAAAAGTTGTGAAGTTAGCTAGTATATATCAAGAATTTGTATCTTCGGATGTTGTCCTGATTAAGGATCAATCAAGATAATAAACAAAACTATTTGAAATTCTTTGTTTGCTGATAAATAGAAATAGATTCGTGGTCATTGCTATTGGTTTTGAGATTCTTCCCTCGCTCTATTTACTTTTTCTTTTGTAGCCAACTATGCAACTTGAGTGTTTTGACATAGTTAGTAACATGAATTAAACTAAACTCTTGCAACCAACAAAAGAATCTCGATCGATGCATCCACCTGAAAAAGCTGTTGTCCCTACTCGCGTTATTGGTTTAATTAGTGGCACATCCGTAGATGGCATAGACGCTGCGTTGGTAGAGATTTCCGGCACAGAATTGGATCTCAAAGTTGAGTTGCTAGCCGGGGCAACATATCCTTATCCAGCCCAACTTAGAGAAAGAATATTAGCAGTTGGTGCAGGCGTTGCCATCTCAATGGCAGAATTAGCGGAAATAGATGATGCGATCGCTCAAGTCTTTGCCCAAGCCGCCCAAAATATTCAAATTGGTCATCAGCCAGCCACTCTCATTGGTTCCCACGGTCAAACGGTTTATCATCGACCACCCAAAGGGGGAGCAGGGGGAGCAGGGGAGCAGGGGAGCAGGGGGAGAGAAATGCTCGCTACCCACGGGCTAAACCCTAGCTATCCGTTAACAGCACTGGGCAGTCCCTTGGGTTACAGTCTTCAACTAGGGCGAGGTGCATTAATTGCCCATCTTACGAACATTGCGACTGTGAGCAACTTCCGCGTTGCTGATATTGCTATTGGTGGTCATGGTGCGCCTCTTGTGCCCAGAGTAGATGCTTATTTACTCAGTCATCCCCAGGAGGGGCGTTGTATTCAAAATATTGGTGGTATTGGCAATGTTGCCTATATTCCGCCTCGGCATGGAGACTGGCTCTCAAAAATTCTTGCTTGGGATACTGGCCCAGGAAATAGTCTGTTGGATCTAGCGGTGGAGCATTTAAGCGGTGGTGCTAAAACTTATGATGAAGATGGCAACTGGGCAGCGAGTGGTACTCCTTGTCATCCATTAGTAGAACAATGGCTCAACCAAGACTACTTTCATTTACCGCCACCCAAATCCACTGGACGCGAATTATTTGGTGTGACTTACTTGCATGAGTGTTTAAAAGATGCTCAAGCATACCAACTCAATCCTGCTGACGTACTGGCAACTCTCACAGAACTTACAACTGCTTCAATTTTTCATAGTTACCGCACTTTTTTGCCAGAAATGCCACAACGAGTACTATTATGTGGTGGTGGTAGTCGCAATCTCTATTTGAAACAAAGGTTACAGTTGTTGTTGGAATCAATACCAGTCTCGACAACAGATGAAGTCGGCTTGAGTGCAGATTTTAAAGAAGCGATCGCCTTCGCGGTTTTAGCCTATTGGCGACATTTGGGTATTCCTGGCAACCTACCTACTGCCACAGGTGCACCTCAAGAAGTACTTTTGGGAGAAATTCACCAAGTTCAATCCTGAATTCTGAGTCAGGAACAATAAACAAGATAAAAAATTTCTTCATTCTTCACTCGCAACTCAGCACTCGTAACTTAGCACTGCTATAACTATAGTCTTGGCAGCACTCGAGCAAGACAGGGAATAAAAGGTGGCTCATACTTTTTTATTGGAACCAGGACGCTGGGCAATGGAAGGAAATTGGCTAGAACGTAATGGTATGCCAATCAGCGTCAAGGGTATGACCTTGGTCGCTTGGAATCGAGATAACTGGTTTACTATGGCCACAAAACTGATTTTCCCAGGTAGCGATCGCTCTGAAATCTCTCTGCAATATAAAGGGCGGTTGCATGATGGAGAGCGTCAGTATACTTTTTTACTACAACATAATATTTTGGGGCAGGTTGAAGGCGAAGGCTGGATTGGTCTGGATACTATTGTACAGCGTTACTGGGTACTAGGCGATCGTCAGCGTCGTAGTGGCTTTGAAACCCTACACCGGATTTCGCAAGATACATATTACCTCAGTAGTGGTATCTTAGCTGGTCATTTTTTGACTAACACAATGGAAGCTAGCCTAGAGCGTCAGTCAGCTTAAAAGCAGTGCTGCCTCAGCGCTTTGCTGTTCTTCTAAGCTAAAAACCGCCGTTCAAAAACTCTGGCAACGCATTGGTTTGCCAACGCCTAATATGTCCTGCCCAACTTTAACCACTCATCGTTTATTCTCACTGACCGACTGAGTTGTATAGTAAAAAAGAAATGATCAAATTATGGTCAGGATTTTAGTATTTTACCTAACCATGTAGTCAGGAGTTCAGTTTCGTGAATCCTAAAGTCTCCGTTATTATCCCTGCTTACAATACTGAAAGTTATATTGGGAAGGCAATAGAGTCAGCCTTAGAGCAAACACTCACTGACATTGAAGTTATCATAGTCGATGATGGCTCAAGTGATAAAACTGTAGAAGTCGCTAAAAGTTTCACCGATCAACGTCTCAAAGTGATAGTTAATCAGCAAAATCTTGGAGCGGCGGCGGCACGTAATCGCGCCTTCAGAGCAGCCCAAGGAGAATGGATTGCTGTACTTGATTCAGATGATTGGTATGCTCCCGAAAGATTGGAAAAGCTTGTATCTCTGGCAAATAAAACAAATGCAGACATGATTGCTGATGATGTTTATTTTATCAAAGACGGTACAACATCTCCTTGGAGTACATTGATTCAAGAAAGTGGAGAACGTATAGATAAAATCTTCCAAATTGATATCGTTTATTTTGTAGAAACTGATGTCTTCGGTGAACCAGGATTGCATCTTGGTCTAAGCAAGCCTCTATTCAAACGAGAATTCCTGCTTAAACACGGCATTGAGTACGATGATGAAATCAGGATGGGTCAAGATTTTTGGCTTGATATGAAATGCTTAATTAAAGGAGCTAGGTTTTTTATTGAACCAAAACCCTATTATTTCTACCGTTCACGCCCTGGTTCTCTTGTATATCAAAGCCAATTACCACGTCTCAATCAATCTTGCAAAGCTGCTATCTATTTCATGCAACAAGACATTGTGAAAAAAAATCCTGCTCTAATGCGTGCTCTATCTTATAATCTCTCAGTCTATAAGAAAAATCTAGCTTATCTTCAAGTTGTAGAACCCATAAAACAAGGAAAATGGTTAACAGCATTCACAGAAATTAGGAAAAATCCCGGTTTCTTTTATGATTTTATGTCCCGACTCAATAGTATTATCGAACGTCGAATTCAATACTATGTGATGAATAATAAATCAAGTTTTGATATATATCCTAACCAACAGAAAAAACGAAAAACTACCACTTAGGATATTACAGTTTTATCAATAAATAATGCATCCTTACATAGTAAGAATTAGCTGGAAGGTTAAAAAGATTGTTAGGTAATCAGAAAATGTTTTAAAACTATTGGGCGAATATAATTCGCTATTACACAAACAAAGCCTACCTCCTTGGACTAATGCGAATTTAAAGGTTTGTTAACCGTACAAAGGTAGGTAAGGTTTCGTGTAGCCAAACTAGCGCCGTCTTCTCCCAATACAAAGCAACGTCTCGTAGAGAAGAGGAGATGCTAAGAGTGATAGCGCATTAGTCAAAATTGGGCAAACTAAAACTACACCACAATTTTTGAATGCACTTGTCCTCCCAAACATTTACAACCTGCTTTTGGAGTCGAATTTTCTATGTCAGACCCCAACATTGGTCGCTTACTCAGCAAACGCTACCAACTCCAAGAGTTAATCGGTACTGGAGCAATGGGTCGGGTTTATCGTGCTAAAGATACATTGTTGGGAGGTGTACCTGTTGCGGTTAAGTTTCTGGCTCTATCAATCCAAAATGAAAAGATGCGATTGCAAGACCGCTTTGAGCGAGAAGCAAAAACCTGTGCTTTATTAGGGCAAAAAAGTATCCATATTGTCCGAGTTATGGACTATGGCGTAGATGACAATAATACCCCGTTCTACGTCATGGAATACTTACAAGGACAAAGCCTGAACAATATTATTCGCAAGCAACGATTACCTTTAGCAAGATTCCTCAGTATGGCGCGTCAACTCAGCCTGGGGTTACAGTGCGCCCATGATGGCATCCCGGTTGATGGCATTATTTGCCCAATTATCCATCGTGATGTCAAGCCAAGCAATATGCTGGTGATTCAAGATCCCAGTTTTGGAGAATTGGTCAAAGTTCTAGATTTTGGTATTGCTAAGTTATTACAGTCAGATGGCGACCATACAAAATTTTATTTGGGGACATTGGCTTACTCTTCTCCCGAACAGATGGAGGGTAAGGAATTAGACAACCGTGCTGATATTTATAGTTTGGGCGTCATGATGTTTGAGATGCTCACAGGCAAAATGCCACTGGTGGCACCAACTCACTCTTTTGGTGCGTGGTATAAAACACATCACTATCAAAAACCACGTTCTTTTGCTGAGGCTGCGCCTGGATTAGAACTACCAAAAGAAATTGAAAATTTGGTGATGAGTTGTCTAGCTAAAAAAGCAGGCGATCGCCCCCAAAGTATTACTGAAATCCTCAGAGTTTTAGCATCTTTAGAAAAGCCTGAGCATACACGCAAAATTCAGCAAGCCAGCCATCATGCCCTAGTTCCTACTACTACAGCTAGCACCGAGCTTGAACAAAAGACCAAAGCCGATTTGCGGGTATCCTGGTCAAACGATGAAATCGCTCGTGCCATTTCCTGGCCCAAAAATAAACCAATTGCCGATATTGTGTTTCCCCAGCCCATTCAGACCAATGGGGAGGTTTTACCAGCTTTGTGGGTGATGCTACCGCAAGAGGAAATTCAAAAACGCTTACTCTGTACGCGCTATAACCAATTTCTGTTCATCTCTATCCCCCATCCCATGCTGCTATGGATTACTGTCATCTACAATCGCAAGCATGGCGCTAAATGGTTGCCTTATTACCTCGATCTCAAAACCAGCCTTGGTCAAGAAATTGCTCGGTTACTACAGCACACAGGTTACTACCGCCTCTTATTCTTTGCCCGAGAAGCACCAAATAGCTGTACCCACATCTTACTTTCCAGCGTCGCTTCTGCCCAGCGGCAACGACTGCAAGAGTGGGTCGCAATGAGCAATTCGTTGATGTCCTCTGCCGACCCGCAAATTAGTAAAAGTTTACTCAAAAACGAGTACGAAAAGATTAAGCCTCAGATTATAACAAAACTGGAAAGTATTGATACAGATTCTCCATACGATCTTTCCAGCTAGGCATAATTTCTTTATGTTACGTGTTTTATAGGTGGTCGCTCCCAGAATGTAACGTTTTATAAACAAAAGATATATAAAGATGTAACTTCTAGTTATATGTATAAAGAGTGAAATCACTAAGCTGCTAAAGCAGTGGTATCCGAATTATCTCTAAATCTTCCTGTGCAAAGATTCCAGTAAATTGTCAATTTATGCAGGTGTGATTCCCCCGCTAGACGAAACAACAAGAAGTTTGGCTAAAGCAAACAACGGATTTAGCTTGCAATGCTAAAGTTAGTCTAGACTTCAGCAGATATGCCGTAGACAATGTTTACTCATTCTTGGTTAATTTCGTGAATTGAACTTTTGCATCATCTTGTGGAATTACTTATCGAAGTTGACGCCCCGACATCCCCAGCTCTTTTCCTCCTTGGAACCAAAGCAAGAGAAGGAGGTCGCCCACTGCGACATTAGAACGACTCTATGCCATAGTGGAACCTGAATCTAAGCCCCACTGATGCTTCAGAAGTTCTTGATAAGTTGCCTCGCGCACGACCATTTGCTCATAGAGCTTTACTAAAAAGTCTTTAGCTTGCTCGTGGCTCATATTCTGCACCTGAGTGGAAAATGAGCAGATGCTGAATTGCTGTTCCAAGGATAGTTTCATTGGTTGATTCATAAATTTACTCCGAAAAAACAACGCGTAAAGGTGATATCGCTCACAGAAGTCCAAATGGGATAATATTTGGACTTATATCTGTCCAACATTTGTTCCTCCGTATTACGAAAGATAACAATTGTTTGACAGATTGCCCACATCCAAAGTGTGGACTTTTTCTGCTCTGATATCTTGCACCTAATCCTACTGATATACCACCCAAGTCAGCTGAACCATATTCCGGAAAATAAGGTCTATTTGGTCTTAGATAGGTATAACTACTTCCCTAATTCCTTTCTGCTTTGCACAAATCTCCTTTAAAGAAAATATTTAGTGCTATGCAAAACCCGTCTTAGTCTTGTGTTTAAAAAGCCTAAGATGTTGTCTCCCCAAGCGTGGAAGAAGCTTCGGAGGACAGAAATTTTAAGGAGGTTGGGGAATTAATGGTAATAAGCGTGAATTATAGTCGCTTTACCTTATTACGTGCAAGATGTCAATTTACCAATTTATACAAATTTAGCCTCTTTAGGTCATTTTAGAGGCTAAAAATATTTGTATCAAATTGTAAAAAGGAAAAATGCTCACGCTGAACAAATTACTGAGTATATTTACCAGATTTTTCCTTTGTCCTACCCTGCGGGTACTCCTTCGGAGAACTCGTAGAGTAGCCGCTGGCGCGTCTATGTCCTTAGTCATATTGTTTAAAGTTACTAAGCATCGACTAATGACTAATAATTAATGACTATTTTCTTCAAGCGAGACGATGACAACTGTGATGTTATCGTGCCCTCCATGCTCTTTGGCAGCCTCAACAAGAGAGATGGCGGCTTTATCAAGCCAAGGACTATTTTGGAGGCAGTTAGCAATCTTCTGCTCGACAAGTTCTTCTGTAAGACCATCACTACATAACAGCAAGCGATCGCCAACTTTTACATCTAGTGGTTGCACATCAATTTGATGCAAGTCTTCGCGCCCCAAACAGCGCGATAATACATGACGAAAAGGATGTAATCGTGCTTCATCTAAGGTGATGTCACCAATTTTGATTGCTCGTGCTACCCAAGTGTGGTCTTCCGTTACCTGTTCTAAGTGCGACTCTCGGAAGCGATACAGCCGGGAATCGCCAACATGAGCGCACCAAGGCGACTCTGGAGAGCGAAAAATCACTGCTACAACTGTTGTCCCCATGTCGGCGCGTTCGGGATGATTTTGCTGATCCTGCAAAATTGCTTCATTGGCACCCCACAAAGCTTGCTCTAGCAACTCTTGAGATGACTTAGAAGTTTCCCAATTTGCTACCAAATACGCCTGAATTTCTCCAGTAGCAATCCGACTTGCCTCCTCACCTCCGGCATGACCACCCATGCCATCGGCGACAACAAAAAACCGCCCTTCTGGGTCTATATAGTAGGCATCCTGATTATTAGAACGAATAAGTCCCGGATCGCTAAAACCCGTGAAATTAAGTTTCATAATTTTTTTGCAACAATTAATACATACGATCGTAACGGTCGAGGCGTAAAAGTAATCGGATCATGATCGCTGAAAGCGCCGCTGCAATTAAACCAGGCAGCAGTGCCAACCATACATAATCCTTAACCACTAAAATAGTAGCTGAAAGCGTGAAACCGCTGATTAACAGAGCATAGCTTATTGAGAGCTGAATACTACTCTGTCGCCGCAGCAGGCGTTCGGTTTCTATAGACCGAACGCGCAAGCGCATGTCTCCCTGCTCTAGCTTCTCCAGTGTATCCTCTAATCTACGTGGTAGACCAAAGGCAGTACTACTTACCTGAGCTGCTTGGCGACTTAATTCGTTAAGAAAGCTATTCCCCTCAGAACCATTCATATCAGTCATAAGTTGCATTGCATACGGTTTGGCAACTTCCATAAAGTTAAACTCTGGATCTAAGCCTTTGCCTACCCCTTCTAAGGTAGAAAAGGCTCGCATCACAAAAGTGAAAGTTGCTGGAAATCTAAATGGCTGATTATAAGCTATTTCGTAAAGGTCGTCACTGATTGCCGCGACTGATTGGTTTTCAAAGGGCTTATCCATGAAATGATCGAGCATGTACTGCACGGAACGCCGTACTGGTCCTATATCATCCGTTGGGGCGATCGCGCCTAAATCGATCAGAGACTGGACAACGCGATCGCCGTCTTTTTGGGCAATACCAAACAGGGTTTGCATCAATCCTTCGCGGACATTGGCTTTAATCCGCCCCATCATGCCAAAATCGTAGAATATTAAAGCCCCACTTCCACTAACGGCAATATTGCCTGGGTGGGGATCAGCGTGAAAAAAGCCACTATTGAGCAACTGAATTAAATAGGCTTGAGCGCCTTGACGAGCGATCGCTTTTCGATCTAAACCCGCTGCTTCTAAAGCTTCATATTGGCTAATTTTAATTCCAGGGAGATATTCTAAAGTCAGCACTCTGGAAGTAGCGTAACGCCAGTATATTCTGGGGACGTTCACCCAATCGTAGCCCCGAAAGTTACGGCGAAAAGTATCAGCGTTACGACCTTCGTTAAGATAATCAATTTCTTCCCAAAGAATGCGACAACATTCTTCATAAATACCCAACCAATCGCGTCCCCGTCCCCATTTGGGATGGTTTTGAAAGTAGCGGGTAATTCCTTTGAGAATCTGTAAATCTATTTCAAATAACTTCTTTAGTCCAGGACGTTGCACCTTGACAACAACTGATTCTCCACTATGTAGTACAGCTTTGTGTACTTGCCCCAAGCTAGCAGCAGCTAAGGGAATAGGTTCAAAATTATGGAAAAGTTCAGGAATTTTCTTGCCTAGTTCTTTCTCAACGATCGCTTCTACTTGCTCATAGCTAAATGCCGGTACTTTGTCTTGTAACTTGGCTAGTTCTTCTACATATTCACCAGGGAATATATCTGCACGGGTAGAAAACAGTTGCCCAACTTTGATAAAGGTTGGCCCTAAATCTAGTAGAGTACTGCGAATCCAGACCGCTTGGGTTTTGCGTCTTGCGGCTTGCTTTACATCAGTCACACCACCTGGATAACTCCAAGATTTGTTGTATAGCCAAAGTTTGAACAATAAGGTCAAGACAAAAGACCAAATGTCCACAAAACGCCGTTTGCTAGAGTATTTTTCCCGATTCCAACGGTATGCCTTCTCTGAATAACCTTGTTCCATATACTTTGTTTACCGTTGGTTTGCGACCGAATCACTTGGAAGAAAAGACACTCTGATTCCTAAACTGTTTTTTTCTTAAGTGTCCTTTGTCATTTGTCCTACCCTGCGGGTACTCCTTCGGAGAACTCGTAGAGTAGCCGCTGGCGCGTCTATGTCATTTGTACATAATTTTTTACCAATGACTAATGACTAATGACTAATGACTAAAATTTATGCAGAAGCTCGGCGATAATGTTGCAATTCTGTTCGTAACAGGGCAATTTCTGCTCTTAATTCGTCAATATCTGCTTGCAAGTCACCGGAATCAGAACTGGCTTGCCCACTACTTGCAGTAGCTTCACCAGCATTAGCTGATTCTGCTGCCCGATTTGCCCGCTCTAGGACTTCTTCTGTAAACTGGCGCAGCTGCTCTCTAGCTTCTGCATCAAATTTGCCCAGATCGCTCAAAGCATCGGTCAAGGCGACCTCTAAACGCTCATTAACTACTTCTGCTACCGCTCTGCCTACGAAAAAGGCTTGCACAAGGGGATTACTCATAAATTTTTGTTACGTTGCACCGCAAGAGAATTATAACTTGCCTGTATGCTTTGCGGCTTCTATTGTTGAGCTAGAAATTTACATGAGGCGATCGCTTTATTGATCGCATTCCAGCAACTCTCGATAATATTGCTCTGGTGTACTCGGTAAATAAGTTGTCATTTGCAAAGTTTGTTCCCTCAATTTGAAACCTTGGGTAATGTTAATCCGGCTGAGGAAATCGATATCGTGTGAAATTACCCAAAGCGTTCCTTGGTAATCATTGATACCTACTACCATTTGTTCAACAGTTTCAATATCCAGGTTATTAGTTGGCTCATCGAGAATCAACAGATCGATTTCTGAGATACTAATCATAGCGATCGCTAATCTTGCTAATTCACCTCCACTCAATACAGAAGCGCTTTTGTGAACGCGATCATATTTAAAGAGAAAGTGTCCTAGTTGTTGACGCAAAAGCTGATAACTGAGATTAGGATTGGCAGCTTGCATATTTTCCAGAATTGTGTATCGGCGATTTATCAATTCATAGGTTTGATCGAGATATACAGCTTTCATCGCTGGTGTGAGCAAAACTTCACCTGATTCTAAAACCGCCGTTTGGTTTTCCATCCCCAAAATTGCTTTGACCAAACTCGATTTACCAGAACCGTTTGCGCCGATCATGGCTATGCGATCGCCAGATGATATATGCAGTTGAATATTTTGAATCAATAGACGCTCTGATATCCTAAGATTTGTACCCTGGATATTAATTAGATTTCGGCGCTTTTGATTTTTTTCTTCTAGCTGAATACTTGTTACTTTCGTAGTTTTGATCTTCGTCTCTGCAACCTTTTGATTAGCCTTTGCTACTGCTGCTTCATGTTTCTTCTTCGCAGTTCCGGTAGACACTTCAGCTTTGGTTTTAATCAGTCCTGCGGCCATTCTATCAATACTACCATTTAGAAACTTGGCGCGACCGTTGCGATTAGATTGGGCTGCGCGTTGCTGTTCTTGCATCGCTGTGGCTTGGGTACGTTTGAGTTCCTTTCTGGCGGCTTCGTGCGATCGCAATGCTACCTCTAACTCTATTTCTTTCTGTTCTCGATAGTGTGAGAAATTACCGCCATATACTTTCACGCCAGCAGGTGTAAGTTCCCAGGTGAAATCTGTCACTTGATCTAAGAAAAAAGGCTTATGCGAGACAATTACAAAAGCACCCGTAAAATCTTGAAGAAACTGCTTTAAGCTTTCTAACGCTTGCAAATCCATGTGATTTGTTGGCTCATCAAGTAATAGCAAGTTTGGTTCTTGAGCTAAACCGATTGCCAGAAATAGTTTAGTAAGTTCTCCACCACTCAAGTTAGTAATTGGTAGTGAAAGGTCAAGGTTGGTGTGAAATTGTGTTTGTAAAATCTCCTCAATATTCCACCATTCATCAGAGATAGAAATCAAAAAATTAAGCACTGTCTCTGCTGTAATTTCTTGTCTGATAGTGCTGATCTGTGGCAAATAATAGACCATACCATGACGCAAAACTGAGCCTGTATTGGGGCTGAGTTGACTTGCAAGTATCTTGAGTAGGGTTGATTTTCCTATTCCGTTGCGACCAACTAAAGCAATGCGATCGCCCGCCTCAATACTCACATGAATTCCTTGAAATAAAGTTCTATCTATGCTGAGATTATAGGCTAAATTCTCAGCTAATAATATTGATTTTTTCGGCATTTTTTTCAAACCTCAATTCGCAAAATCCACCCGCGTATTTACAAAAGCTGTGGGTAGATTAGACTTAAAAAAACTCAGCCGCAGACACTCGTCAAGCGGTTCTATGTAGATAGGAGTGATGACAATATTTTTAGTGCATGACTATGTGAAGTAACCCTGTCAAACTAGTTGCATTTATTCTTCGTTGACATTTGTTGCTTTGGCGCAACAGGTGTTTGGTACTACTTCATTTGAGCTATCTCGCTGGAGTTGTAATGAGGTTTGATATTGACTACAGTGTAACACTAAGGAATTTTGGAAAGCGAGGATGCGATCGCTTTTTCTATTTCCACACTCCCCAGCCCTACTAGAAAGACTTACAGCAGTTTTATTCTGTCTTAAATACTCTTGTGCGGTGGGCATCTTGCCCGCCCCAGGACGGGCGAGACGCCCATCCCACAAGAAGAAATAACTATTGTTAAAAAGGTTGATTAATTGAATCACCCCTGCTAATTTAAGTGTATTTGCGTAATACACAGCAAAATTGGCATATTTTACTTGTTGCCCTTGAACTATGAGCTATCCAGATTTCATAGCAGGCTTTCTAAATCCATTTATTTTGTTAGCACTAACAGGAACCAGTTTACCCACACTTTCCATGCTGCTTTATTCACCCCTAAAAACACGTAAGTTAATTACTAAATATCGCCAGTCTGAAGAATCTTTAATCAAACCCTAATGAAACAGATATCTAACTTCTTTGAGTCGGATATCTTGTCTTGTTTGTAAGGAAGACAAGATTACATTATCTTTTTTTCTGCCTAACTTAAGAATGTGATCGCTTTTTTTTGCAAAGCGTTAATGTAGTGTGGTAAGCGATCGCTATGCCGTCAAGCTTATCGCTTGAATAAAAAGATTACTATATATAATAACTAACTATGAATATAGGTCAATCTATGTCTACCAAACATATCGCAGACTATTTCAACTTTCTCTCTTCTGAAGACATTAGACTGAAAGACTCAAGAATTGGTATTGAAACAATTCTTTATGAATACATTGATTGTGGACGTTCTCCAGAAGAAATTGCCCAAATTTATCAAACAATATCTTTAGAACAAGTATATGCAACAATTCTTTATTATCTGCAAAACAAAGAAACTGTCAGTGCTTACATCAAAAACTGGATAGAACACGGTCATAGAATGCGAGAACAACAGAGGCTTAATCCCCCGCCAGTGTCAGAAAAACTGCGCCAACTCCGAATTGAAAGACAAGCTAAACAGCAAGCATGACACTGCAATATCTGATTGATGAAAATGTCAATCCTATCTATCCAAATCAAATTAGGCTAAGAGAACCTGATATTGCGATTAAAGTGGTAGGAAAATCAGGAACTCCACCAAAAAGTACACTCGATCCAGAAATTCTGTGTTGGTGTGAGGATAATAATTTTATCTTAGTGACAAATAACCGAACTTCTATGCCAGTACATTTAGCTGACCATATTGCTATTAATCGCCACGTACCAGGAATTTTTATCCTCAATCAAAATTTAAGTATTGGTGAAAATATAGAAGAACTCATAATAGTTGCTTTGGCATCAGAAGACGATGAATATCAAGACAGAATAGTTTATTTACCCTTACCCTAAAAATAGGCGATTACCCACGGTACGCTACGCGATCGCTAACTACAAAACTGCTAAAGTAAATTTATAACTACTTGATGCCATATCCATTCTATGACCATTGCTCAAGAATTAGATTCTCAAGAAGGCATCTGCCAAGATGTTATATTTCCCCCTGGTGATTTATATAGTGACGAACCTCCCTTGGAAAGCGAACTGCATTTACGGCAAATAATCCTACTATTAACATGTCTGGAATGGTTGTGGCGAGATAGAAATGATTTCTATGCGGCGGGAAATCTAACTATTTACTACAGTCCGCGCCAACGCAAATCAGAATACTTCCGAGGGCCAGACTTTTTTGTTGTACTGGGAACTGAACGTAAAACTCGTAAAAGCTGGGTAGTCTGGGAAGAAGATGGCAAATATCCGAATGTAATTTTAGAAATTTTGTCTAACTCAACAGCTAATACTGATAAAGGTTTAAAGAAAACAATTTATCAAGACACCTTCCGCACGCCCGATTATTTTTGGTTTGACCCTTACACACAAGAATTTGCGGGATTTCATTTAGTAGATGGAGAATATCAAGCTCTACAAGCAAGTGAACAAGGATATTTGTGGAGTCATCAGCTAGGGTTATATTTGGGAGTTTATGAAGGTTTATTGCGGTTTTTTACACGAGATGGGCAACTAGTACCAACACCGGAAGAAACGGCAGAACAAGCCGAACAAAAGGCAGAACAAGCCGAACAAAAGGCAGAACAAGCCGAACAAAAGGCAGAACAAGCCGAACAAAAGGCAGAACAAGCCGAACAAAAGGCGGAACGTTTAGCAGCAAAACTGCGGGAGTTAAATATCGATCTAGATACAATTTAGACCAGAGCTATTTCATTTAGGATAGTGTTGCGCTAAAAATTCCTCAGCTTCAGTCTTATCTTTAATTATTTCATCCAAGGTAGCAGCAAGCATATCATCTAATATCTGCCGATATTGAGGCCCTGGTTTGTAACCAAGTTTCTTTAAATCATTACCATTCAATAGTGGCTGCACATTAGTCCAAACAGTTAAATATTCCCAAATCTGATGTCTAAGCGATCGCGGACTTTGCACAGCGATTAAAATCAGCATTGGTAAATCATACTGTCGCAACAATTGTACTACTTGACTAGGACTTTGACACTTAGGCAAAGATTCCATTACCTCAGGTTGGGCAGAAGCCAAGTTTTGCAAGCGTTGAATGCCATCTTCTTGCAGTTGCAGATTCTTTGCAACTTTCGCCCGATATTGTGGTGTTAGATGGGCGATTAACGTTTCTAAGCGCATTTCCCAATGGATGAGTGTCGGTTGCAAGTCAAATCGCCGCAAACAACTTTCTAGCAAACGTAATTGTCGTAGGACTTCCACATTTAGCTTCAGGCTAGGATGGATGCATTGCAATGCCCCTAAGTTATCTAGCAATTGCAAAGCCGATTTCCAGTAGTGGGCTTCTAAGATGTGTTTTAATTCTGTTTTCAGTCGCGTTTGCAGGGCTGGAGTTCTGCTATTCTCTTGAGCGGTGCGATCGTAAACACCACTGTTGATGGCATAGCGAATAAACTCTTCAGTTTGCGGTTCTATTTGAAATCCGAAGCGCACAGCAAAGCGCACGCCACGATAAATGCGGGTGGGGTCTTCGATAAAGCTATTGGCGTGCAAAACCCGAATTTGTTTAGCTTGTAAATCTAGTAAACCACCAAAAAAATCGAGTAACTCACCAGCACGAGGTGAAGTCAGGCGCAAGGCAAGGGCGTTGATGGTAAAATCTCGACGATACAAGTCTTGACGAATGGAACTCGCCTCAACTTCTGGATTTGCCGCTGGATAGGGATAAAACTCTGTTCTAGCCGTGGCAATATCTACCCAAAGAGAATCTAATTCTGGGTCTTTATGCCACAACAAAGCAGCAGTTTGAAAAGCCCCGTGGATTTCTAAACGAGCCGCAGGGTAAAGTTGTTGGAGTGCTTTTCCTAGTTCCACACCAGCGCCAACATCTGCTGATTTGTGAAAGCCATCAACTACTAAGTCAATATCTTTAATCATCAAGCTACCTGCTGTCTCAGCTAATAGCACATCCCGCACCGCGCCCCCGACTAGATAAAGATGCCAACCCCGTTTTTCTGCTTCTTGCGATGCGATGGTGAGTAATTGCCATAACTGAGGAGCAAGTTTATTTTGCAATTGCGGGAGATTAATATTACTTTTTTGTCTCTCCTCCTCTCCCCCTTCTGCGTTTTCATCCCTTTCTTGATGTAATTCCCGCAAGACATCAGTACGAGTGACAATACCCATTAACTGCTCATTTTCCAATACTGGTAAGCGTCCGATATCATAAGTCACCATTAGCGACTCAATTTGTGGCAGTGTTGTATCTGGTGTAATTGTTTTAAGATTTCTTGTCATGTAGCCCTTGACTGGCGCATGACTAAAGCCGTGGTGTAAGGCGATATCAATATCTCGCCGCGAAATAATGCCTATTAGTTGCCCTTGAGTATCGACTACAGATAAACCAGAGTGTCCATAGCGTAATAAAATGCGCTGGGCTTCGGCAATTGTGGTTTCAGGCAGAATTGTGCGGACAGGAGAAGACATCAAATCCCTAGCAGTAAGGGGATGGGGAATTTGTACTTTTACCCCGTCAAGGAGTTGTTTTAATATTGCCTGCGAATCTACTTTGCGTAGGTTTAGCGATGCGGCTTGCGAATGACCCCCGCCCCCCAATGGTTGGAATAATAGATTAAGATTTGTTTTGGGAATTTGCGATCGCCCAATTACAGTTAAGCGTGAATCCTCTTCACCTAAAGGATACTCATTAGCCAACAGTAGGGCATCAATTTCAGTTAATTCTACAAGTTCCGAAGCTAGACTCGACAGCCCCGGCACAAACCCATCTGTTTTCAGAGTTACCCAAGCGACCGTATATCCATGTAGACAGAGATATTCTAAACTTTCCAATGCCTCAGTTAATAGCTGTTGCAATTGCGGAGATAATCCGGGGTCACGGTAAGTAGAAATTACTGATAAACTTGCCCCTTGTTGCATCAACCAAGCCAAAGCTAAGGCATCCCGTGGTGTGGACTGGTCATATGTCAAAGAGCCAGTGTCAACGTGGATACCTAAAGCCATCACAGTTGCTTCGGCAGAAGTCAAGGAAATTTCCTGTTGTTGCAATTTCTCAACGATTAAAGTTGTGGTGGCTCCTACTGAGTCAATATGCGATCGCGTGGCGGGAATATCTGATTCTTGTCCTAAGTGATGGTCATAAACTATAATTTCTCTCAGATTGGGTAAATCTAACCACTCAGCAGCTTTACCCAAGCGATCGCGCTGTTGTGTATCCACCACATTCAGAGAGCGAATTTTTTCTGGATTCACCGAACGGCGTTCAATCAGTGGATATTCATCCCGATGCAATGCTAAAAAATCCCGTACAGGAGGATGAGAGCCGCCAGTTAGCACAATATTGCTTCCCGGTAGTAGGCGCGTTAACCCTACTGCTGCTCCTAATGCGTCAAAATCAGCTGTTGTGTGGCAAAGTATTAAATCCATAGTTAAGAGTCATTAGTCACTTGTACTTAGACAAAGGACAAATGACAAAAATGTTGCAATTTCTGCTAGCTTAAAAATAATAAGAAAGTGTCAGTGTCGCCCTTTAGGATATTCTATCCTTAGTATTTCGCTGTATTGGGAGAAGCAAAAATGACCATAATATTCCAATTTGCCTTGATAGGTTTAGTCTTGTTGTCTTTTGTCCTAGTTGTGGGCGTTCCGGTTGCTTATGCCACTCCCCAAAACTGGAATGAATCTAAAAAACTGCTCTGGCTTGGTTCTGGGGTCTGGATTGGTTTGGTGTTTTTAGTTGGTTTGTTAAACTTTTTTGTCGTTTAGGCGACGGCTTCGCTCTGGCGCAGGCACATAATATAAGAACTAGAGGGGCAGAAAAGCCAAGGTCAAAGGTTAAGGGAAACAAGGGATTTTTTCTTTTTCCTACTAACTTTATTTTGATCGCGCTTTCCTGCTCCTCTACATTTAAATAAGAAATGTATATTGGCCAGAAGTATAGTTGATAAAGAGGCAATCATGGCAGTTTTCGAGGGAACTTTTACCCAAACGGAGCCTTTGCGGTTTGCAGTGGTGATTGGTCGATTCAATGACCTCGTTACCGGAAAGCTGCTAGAGGGATGTCAAGATTGTTTAAAGCGCCACGGTGTAGACCCTAATCCCCAAGGTAATCAGGTGGACTATGTTTGGGTTCCGGGAAGTTTTGAAGTACCTTTAGTAGCTCGCCAATTAGCACTTTCCCATCGTTATGATGCTGTAATTTGTCTTGGCGCAGTCATTCGAGGACAAACACCCCATTTTGATTACGTATCCTCAGAGGTTTCTAAAGGCATTGCCGCCGCTAGCTTTCAAACTGGGGTGCCAGTAATTTTTGGCATTTTGACAGTAGATACTATGCAGCAAGCTCTAGAACGGGCAGGCATAAAAGGTAATCATGGCTGGGATTACGCCATGAATGCCTTAGAAATGGCTAGCCTGATGCGGCAACTGCGTTCTAACCTGGCAGAGCCATATTCTCGTAATAGCCAGTCTTTGCCAGCCGCTTTTCCAAGTGCCAGCGTTGGCAATTTAACTTTGGAGTCAGAAGAACTCGGCTAGTTAGTCATTAGTCATTTGTCCTTTGTTATTCACTAATGACCAATGACGAATGACTAATGACTAATGACTAATGACCAATGACCAATGACCAATGACGAATGACTAATGACCATATTAAGGGGTTGACAATTACAGATAAATCTGAGATATTGATATATGGCAATTGATTGCGGGTGTAGCTCAGTGGTAGAGCGTCACCTTGCCAAGGTGAATGTCGCGCGTTCGAATCGCGTCACCCGCTTCCAACTAAAACCTCTTGAATTTAACAATTCCAAGAGGTTTAGTGTTTTTAGGGTGCGTTGAAGTGTTCGTATATTAGCTCTGCACTCTTGTAAACTGCGCAGAATGTGGACAGGTGAGTAAAAACTAGCCACAATCTATATGTTTGGACAAAGAGTTACACACTACAATAGATATTTTAGTAATTCCTGCTCTATAAACACTTGTAAACTCCAAGGAATAGATATTGGACATAATGCCGATCTAACCTTGAGAACTGATAGTAATATATAGTGACAGTGACCCAAAGAGAAATTAGCGGGTTTGTTGATGTGTGTTGTTTACGAGCGTAGCCTTCCCAAAGGATTTGCTTTAGGAGCGAATCGCCACCTATGCTTAAAATTGTACCAGGTGTGTCAGCATAATAAATCCCCAAAAACGCAACCACATTACCTTAAAAGCGACAGATGAAGAGAAGGAAATTTTTAAATAAGATCGCCAGCTATGGGGAAAGATTACAAATAGATAACTCTGTACTAATTTGGCAACTAGTATACTTAAAGTTAGCGGCATCTACTATTTTTAATCAGGGCAATGTTTGTATCGCCTTTCTATGTATATAAAGACAGAAGCCTCTAAGGCATTATATTCTCGCAGTTCGTGTAAAACACGCTCAAGTTATTAGAACGCTTGTGCAATCTCAAAAACCCGAAAAAATCGATTTCAATACCGAATACCCCTGTCCCTGTCGTCGCCGGGGTCAGTTAATTCCGATTACACTGACAGAAGCATTTGGTTGCGATCGCTGTCAGCAAATCTTTGTTGTAGAAGATAATGGTCATGTCCTAGAACAGCTTTCCACCACCTATCCCTACAAACGGGCTTGGCGTTGGATGGGAAATAGTTGGCATGTTGTCCATCCCCGCTTGGGAGAAAGCTATCTGCCTATAGCGCTGGGCATTATTTTCGTGCTAGTGATTATATGGCTGCCATTAGCACTGCGATTGGCAAATGGTTCCAGCATTATTGCTTGGGCAATGGTGGCGGTGCTATTGGCTATTTTACCAGCACTAATGGTCTGGCTTACCTACAGACGTTAACTCAATGACTGTTGAATTGGATGACCACCCCGAACCGATTACTAGTGCCCAACGAGCCTATCAAGCTTCCCTAAAGTTGGCGCTCACAAAGGGAGTAGACCGAAGTCGTGCAGTATTGGCAATGGCAAAGGCGATTGAGCGCTCATTTGACGACATTCTAGAAGCCAATACCTTGGATTTAGAAGCCAGTCGGGAAATGGCAGTGCCTGAGTTGATATTGGACTGGCTGAAGCTGACTCCCACAAGGCTAGAGATGACAGTGGACATTTTAAAACGGTTGGGGGAATTATCAGATCCGCTGCGACGCGTTAGAACCGCTGATTATCAACTGGAAGATTCCCAAAGTTACACCCAGTTAATGCCCTTGGGAGTGATTGGATTTATTTATGAGGCATTTCCCGATTTAGGGGCGATCGCAGCGGGTTTTTGTATCAAAACTGGCAATTGTATAATTCTCAAAGGCAGTACCGAAGCTAGCCATTCCAACGCCGCCATCGCTGAAGCACTGCAAAATGCGATCGCAGAAGTTGGTTTAGCTCCGGGCTGTCTAGAACTGATTACAGCAGAACATGGGGCTTCAGTTCGGGATCTAGTTACTCAAGACCAGTACGTGAATTTAGTGATTCCCTACGGACGTTCTAGCTTAGTGCAGCAGGTAGTCCGACAGTCAACTTGCCCAGTTTTAAAGTCGGCGATGGGTAACTGTTACCTCTACTGGTCGCTGAATAGTAGCTTAGAAATGGTGCGCTTGATGATTCTTAATAGTCATCAAAGTGAACCCGATCAAGTCAACGCTATTGAAAAGGTACTAATTCATCGTCAAGCCTTGCCATCATCTTTAGCAGTTTTATGGAACAGCTTGATGGAAAAAGGCTTTGAAATTAAAGGGGATGCAGAACTAGTCCAAGCCTTTCCCCAGTTGCAGCTGGTAAAAGAAGGTGAATGGGGAAACCCTTATTTAACCAGGACAGTGGCTTTTAAACTAGTGGATAGCTTAGAAGCTGCGATCGCTTGGATTAATGAATACAGCAGTGGTCATGCTGACTCTATCGTGACTGAATCTTACCAGGAAAGTCGGCAGTTTGCTTTAGGAGTTAACAGTGCTTCTACCTACATCAACACTTCCCCGCGTTTTTCCCGCAACCCTTCGCGGGGAGATTCAGTATTTCTCGGTATGTCTAATCAAAAAGGTCATCGCCGAGGATTTATCAGCCTGGAAACCTTGACCACCGTTAAGCACATTGTTCAGGGAAATGGTAGGTTTTAAATAATTCGTAATTTGTACAGTATCATTCTGAATTTTGAAGTAAAACTATCTTAAATCACCGTGGATTCCGAGAGTAGTGACGCGGATACTTGCTTGTAGAAGATTATAAAACCTAAATTATTGCAAGCATTTTAACAAAGTTTTGCGCTTTGTCCCATTTTTCACGTAGCTCGTCCGTGTCCGCCCTACCAGAACTGCTGGGGTATCCCCATACCTGAGCTGTAAATGTACTGCCTCCAATCCAAACAAATAGTCTCTGTCCGTCCGAGCTAATTGTATGACAATCAATGAATGATAAATTAGTTATGAGGCGACAAAGTTCATGTCCTGTCTGAATGTTCCACACTTTAATAGTTCCATTTTCTCGGCTACTACTAATTAATAAACGTCTATCTGGGCTGATATCAACATCAGGAATAAACCTTGATTGGGTATTAATTGTGCAAAATACCTGTTCTGTCTGCCAATCCCACAATTCCAGAGTAGTATTATAGTTTTTGTCACTGGTATAAGTGACCAAGGTTTGTGAGTTTGAGTATATGGAAAAACGGCGAGGAAGATATTCAGGTATCTCAATAGAGGAATTTTCCTCTATTTGATGAATATTCCATAATACAAAAATATTAGCATCACCAGTACTTACAAGTTTTTGACCATCTGGACTAAAAGAAACAGCCCAAAAGTTTTCCGCATGATGACCGGTGGTAAAGATTTTCTCCCCTATTTTGAGATCCCATACCTCAGCACAATCATTAGAATGCGAAAGTCCTAATATTTGGTCATCTGGAGCGAAGATAACTTGAGTAAATTTCGTTGGGTTTTCCTGCTTCCATGTGTTAGTTACTTGTTGTGTCTGAATATTCCATATTTTCACTATTCCATCATTATCATCAAGAGTTACTGAGACTTCTTTATCTACATTAATAAAAATATGACCAATCCCAGGAACTTGATCTGTATACCTCTCAATAGTAAAAAGATACTCAAAAAATAAATAGGGGTTGTATGCCTGTAATGCCAGTTTAGCTCTTGGCTCTGTACTTTCCTGGAGTAGCCAATAAGCTGCTTCTTGAACATCAACCTCTGAGTTCTGTAAAGCTTGAATAATCAAGTCTAAGCCAGCTTCCCCATACTCAAAAACATCTAGAAGGGCATCAATTTTTTGTTCAACCTTTCCATGCGCCAGCAATTGCCTAACTCTTTCAATCCCTCCCAAAACTGCATCGTTAATTGTCATAAATTCTTTACTATTTTGGTGGTGGGTCTAAATTACCCACAAAGTTTTTTTAGCCCCAATACCCAATTCCCTAATTCAATTTTAAACTTAACAAAATCTTAATTTCTACTTGATCCTGGGTTGGTAGGTTCCTTGTGTTTGGTTGAGCAGCAATTAGGAAACAAGTCAAATCAAGCCATTATTTGTGCTTTTCACAACTGACACTCCTAAAATTTGCCAACTGTATTTACATCTGGGAAGGGGTGAATATGGAACTTATGGATGGTACACGCCTGCTAGCAAATCGGTGCAAACGGCGGAATTTTTTGTTGGGTGCAGGATTCTTAACGGGGTTAACAATCGCTAGTCAATGGCATCCGGTATTGGCTAGCT
The DNA here is from genome assembly GCF_002246015.1 of Nostoc sp. 'Peltigera membranacea cyanobiont' 210A. GTDB lineage: Bacteria > Cyanobacteriota > Cyanobacteriia > Cyanobacteriales > Nostocaceae > Nostoc. The sequence goes on along the minus strand of NZ_NOLJ01000002.1, from coordinate 49,073 downwards.
CAAGGTTTTCTGGGTATCCGTTCAGTCTTGGTGTTGCCTCTGGCGATCCTTTGCCGGATGGTGTTGTTATCTGGACACGACTGGCTCCCAATCCACTCTCTGGAGGTGGGATGCCATTGGTAAATGTTCCAGTGCGGTGGCAAGTTGCCCTTGATGAAAACATGAAACGGGTGGTGCGGCGAGGAACAGTACTAGCGACACCAGAGTTAGCACACTCAGTCCACGTTGATGTCCGTGGGCTAAACCCTGACCGTTGGTACTGGTATCAATTTCAAGTAGGTAAGGAAGTTAGCCCCATTGGACGGACTCGCACAGCACCAGCATCTTATAGTTATACCCAACAACTGAACTTTGCTTTTGTCTCCTGTCAAGACTGGCAAAATGGCTACTATACCGCTTATCGGCATTTAGCTGAGGAAAATCTCGACCTTGTGGTTCATCTGGGTGATTACATCTACGAATACGGGCCACAGTCTGGTGGGCCGCGCCAGCATAATAGTCCAGAAATTATCACTCTTAAAGACTATCGCGATCGCCACGCCTTGTACAAAACTGACCCGAATCTGCAAGCTGCTCATGCGGCTTTTCCCTGGATTGTCACTTGGGACGATCATGAAGTTGACAACAACTACGCCAACTTAATTCCCGAAGACAACCAAACCCAAGAGGCTTTTAGAAAACGGCGAGCTAATGCTTACCAAGCTTACTACGAACACATGCCTCTACGTCAGTCTTCATTGCCCAAGGGACCAGACACGCTGCTTTATCGGCGGTTGACTTTCGGTAATTTAGCTGAGTTCAATGTGCTAGACACGAGGCAGTATCGCACTAATCAACCTTGTGATGATGGACTTAAGCCTCGCTGTCCCCAAGCTTTTGATACAAATGCTACGATGACAGGCTCAGAGCAAGAACAGTGGCTACGAAAAGGGTTAGATCAATCGCGATCGCGCTGGAATGTGATTGCTCAACAGACCATGCTAGCCGAGTACAATTTCAATAGTAGTCCAGGTGTCGGTGTCTTCAATGTGGATCAGTGGGACGGTTACGTGGCTGCACGTAATCGGCTTTTGAGTTTTCTCAACCAGCGCCAACCCTCTAATCCAGTGGTAATTACTGGAGACATACATTCTAGTTGGGTACACAACCTCAAGCTTGACTTTAATAACCCAAACTCGCCGACTGTAGGAACTGAGTTCGTAGGAACTTCAATCACCTCTGACTTTCCCACCTCATTCATTGCTCCATCTCAAGCAGCCCTAATTAATAATCCCCATACTAAGTTTTTTGACGGTGCTTACCGAGGATACGTCCGCTGCAACCTGACTCCAAAACGCTGGCAAAGTGACTATCGCGTTGTATCAAGCATCGTTGATATGAATGCCTCAGTCAAAACCCTAGCTTCCTTTGTAGTCCAAAACGGACAACCAGGGGCACATCTAAATTAAGCAAATCTCACAAGTCATCAAACAAACCCTCCAAATAGAATCTGGGGGGTTTTAATATAGTCATTAAATATGATTTCGACTATTAGAATATCCGAATTTGGATGTTGTTATCCCGCATTTTGCAGGTGTTCGGATATAGCAATCCTATCTGATTTACCAAAACTGCAAAACACTTAAAAAAGCAGAGAATATGGGAAAATCAGGAAGAATGTAGACTATTCAAGTGGGAAGCGAGGTTATACTGAATTAATTTTCCTTTAGAGTTATTTTGGCATTTATTTGCAATACTTAACTAACTTCTAATTAACAAAAGTAAACATAGATTAAAAATAATAACTAACATCATAATTTATTAAGTTCATCAGACTAAATTGAGAGTAAGCTGAATAGTTGAAGTCTAGTTGAAAGTTTAAGTGACTAAGTGCAAACAAACTTAAACATTTGTTTAGTTTTTTATCCTTTGCCATTTGTTTGAGTGTTAAATACTAAAAAATAAAGTTTATTTGTGCCAAATTACTAACTAGGTTATCAAACAAGTTGGTGAAAATCCGACCAGAGCCAAGTACCAACAGCGAAAACAAAAGTAAACTTCACAAAAATTACGTAAAATGATCAGAAGAATTTTGCTGGCTGTATCGGGATTGGGACACGCAGAAGAAATGCTCAAAACCCTAAAAGAAATCCCTTCAATTCAATCTGCAAAAGTTACGATTTTGCATGTTGTTCAAGCACAAAATGCTGCTGCTACCATGACAACTAAATGGGAAAATGGGGGTAAAATTCTGGCTAATGCTATTCAAACTTTGAACTTAGATCCTAGCCAAGTTTCTTCAATTTTGCGTGAAGGCGATCCCAAAGATGTGGTTTGCCAAGTAGCTGATGAAATCGACGCTGACTTGATTATTATGGGTTCACGCGGACTGAAGCGACTGCAATCGATTTTATCGAACTCAGTCAGTCAGTATGTTTTTCAGCTATCTTCTCGCCCCATGCTGCTGGTAAAAGATGACATTTATGTTAAAAGAATTAAGCGAGTTATGGTGGCAATAGATAACTCTGACTCAGCAAAAAATTGCTTGAAATTGGCACTGTTTTTACTTCGGGATATTCCGGGTGGCGAGTTAATTTTGGCAAATATTAGTACAGATTTAGGTGGTAAAAAATCGGAAATAACCAAGGTTAACTCAGACAAAAATCCAGTTTTAGCAGCTGCTGTTGCAGAAGCTGAAAAACAAGGCATCCAATCTCGTTCTTATATCAGCAGTGGCAAGCCTGGTGAAGAAATTTGTCGATTGGCAGAAGAGTTAAATATAGACTTATTATTGCTCGGTTCTCCAGATCGTCGTCCATCGATCGCTAAGAGTTTTGTTGATATAGATCGGCTCATCGGATCTTCCTTGTCTGACTATGTTCGAGTCAATGCCACTTGTCCGGTATTGTTGGCGCGGACAATCGCTTAAAGGAAACAGTGCTGAGTATAATAATTGTTGTCATCGAATAGTAAAGTAAGACTTGTGTTGTCTTTACTATTCAGCGCTAAGTTGCTGGTTGATAAATAAAAACCCCTACACTATTGGTGCAGGGGTTATTTATTTTATACACAAACTCTTAACTATCTTTTCCACCTTCGCGGCTAGCAGTTTGGATGTAAAGAATTAGTAAAAACACGGCAGGGACTAGTACGAACAAAATGCTCGCTATGAACCCCAGGTCATTAACTTGCATGGCAAGAAAACCTCTCTTTAATTTCCAGTCAACAACATTAGGATAGCATTATCGATGACAGAGTTATACCAATTCAAAATTCAAAACTTGTACTGAGCTTGTCGAAGTATTCAAAATGTCCGCGTAGCGTCTCGTAGAAAGGACACTCAATTTTGGTAAGTATTTTGACTACTGACTGGATACATGACAGATTTGAGAACTTAAGGCTTCGTGACTACGCTGACTGAGCCATTCACTAAAGTTTGACAGGCAAGGCGGTAATTTTCTGGCTTTTTCTTGAATTTCCGGTTTTCTACTTCTGTGCGAGGGGAAAGATTTTCTAGTCCTTCGACTATCTCGACAATACAAGTACCACACTGACCATTACCACCGCAATTGGTCATTTTACCAATAAATGTATATATATCAATGCCATTTTGTATCGCCTTGAGCCGGAGATTAGCACCATCTGCTGCCACTACTTCTTTATTTTCTTTAACGAATTTGATATTGCCCATAACTGATTGCTCCTTGACTGTAAGCTTGGCTTTCAAGGCTTCATATTGACATAGCTTGTATTAACATCTTATTTATTATAAGAATTCATTGCAAAATATTAATAAATATTAACTTTATCAAATACGATGCTACAAAAAAATAGGACAGGTAGTCTACCTGTCCTATAAATTGAAAAATAGATTAACTTATCTAAATCCCACAGCTGCTTGCCAAACAAAAGCAAGCAACAAGAAGAATACAGGGATGACTGGGAGAACGTCTACCAAAGGATCGAAGATTTGGTAAGCTTCTGGCAGTTTTGCTAATAAAAGTGCTGCTTCCATGTTTGTTTAAATCCACCTATCCAACACAGCTTTCATAATTGAGAAGTATCTTAACATGGTTTGAGTCTCGATCATTGGTCAATAGTCATTTGTAATTTCACCCTCATCTGATGCCGATTCAGATGAGTTGAGCCAGTGACCAAATTCTGCAACAAAGCGATCGCTCAATATTGCTTCTCTAATTTTTTGCGTAAAGCGAATTAGTTCGGTAATGTTGTGAATGCTCAACAAGGTATAAGCCAAAATTTCTTGCGATCGCACCAAATGAGATATGTAAGCACGGCTAAAATTTTGACAAGTGTAGCACGGACAAGTTTCATCTAATGGCGTAAAATCTTCACGAAACTTAGCATTTTTTAAATTCCAGCGTCCGCCTTGGACTATCGCTGTACCATGTCTTGCCCAACGGGTGGGAATGACGCAATCAAATAAATCTATACCAGATGCGATCGCGAGCGCCATTTCCCGGTAAGTACCCACACCCATTAAGTAACGCGGCTTTTCGGGGGGTAAAAGCGGTGCTGTCACTTTGACAATCTCAGCCATTAATTCTGGCGGTTCTCCCACACTCACGCCACCAATGGCATATCCCGGCAAATCCAACTTAGCCAAAGCTTCCGCCGCACGGCAACGCAAATCCAAATACACCCCCCCTTGCACAATTCCAAACAACGCCTGATCGCTGCGTTGATGAGCTGTTATACAGCGTTCTAACCAGCGGTAAGTGCGCTCAGTTGCAGTTTCTACCTCTTGGCGAGTCGCTGGGTAAGGCGGACACTCATCAAAGGCCATAATCACATCAGCCCCCAAAGTATTTTGAATCTCAATGGAGCGCTCTGGTGTTAAGTTAATAATTCGTCCATCATGGGGCGAGCGAAAAGTTACGCCTTCTTCAGTAATTTTTCGCATCTCGCTTAAGCTGAAGACCTGAAATCCACCCGAATCTGTGAGCATTGGGCCGTTCCAACCCATAAATTTATGCAACCCACCACCCCCAGCCACGATCGCTTCCCCTGGTTGTAGGTGAAGGTGATAAGTATTGGATAAGATCATTTGTGCCCCAGTATCTCGTAGCTGAGATGGAGTAATAGTTTTGACATTTGCCAGCGTTCCTACTGGCATAAATCTGGGGGTTTCTACAAGACCGTGAGGCGTGAAAAACACTCCTGCTCTAGCTTTGGTTTGGCTACAGCAAGCAAGACATTGAAAAGAAAAATTCGCACTCATGCCATTTGGAATTTTAGATTTTAGATTTTGGATTGTGAAACACTAATCGGTAAAGAGTTTCAAAAATCCATAACTAGTACAATGCAGCAGAAATAAACCTATCATTTCATTACAGCCAGAAAGCCCAAAATCAAAGCTTTTTGACTTTTGCCTTGCGGTACTAGCAGCCATAAAACCAAATGGTATTAGGGCAAAAATAATATTATTTGGCTAAATTATGACCAAACATCAAAATTGGTAATTGAGTTTTAGCGAACACTTAAGCATTCATTACTAACCTAGTTACCAACTTTACGAGTATATACTCTAAATAATTGTTATTTAGAAAGAATCAGAACAGTCATCGTCAATTTCTGCATCCCACCTAGCTGAGAGTACTTGTTCCATCATCGCTTCTATAGCGCTGACATTGAAGCTTCGCTCTCGTCGCTCTTGTAAAGGTGTCGATCGGGGAATTAACCGCAGACACACTCCTTCTTGCATCAAATCGAAGTAGGTTTCTTGTTGCGACGACTGTTTTAGTTCCAAATAATCAAAACTACAAACATTCAGATATAGCGCGCGGTTAGCCACTAAGGTAGACCTTTGCGGATTGGCAAAAACTTCCATCACATCCCCTTCACCCTCGCTCAGTACCTTATCTTCTTGGGTGTAGATGTAGTGGACTCGACCTAAATCTGCCAGCAATCGCCGGATGTCGAGCTTATTCACAATGATGCCCGTGTTAATAATGCACGGAGCTGGTATCCTGGTGTCGGGTAGATGGTGACTCATAGGAAAATTGCGATTGAGCTAAGGAGAGCAACAACATAGCTAAACTGTCATAATTGAATAGCTTGTTTACTCCCTACATTTAAAAAAATATCAATTTTGTGGGGCAATCGTCTAATAATTTGGAGTAAGTTTTTAGTTAACGAATACAAAACACAAATTTTGCTCCCTGATGGAATTTTAACTTCCTAAGTTGCTCGTTTTTGTATAAAAAATTACCCAAAGTTATTTGTTTACCACTTAGACCAGCATAACAAAATTTTCAACGACAATGTTTAATGGAAGTAAATCTTATTTAAAGTTTTAAAGTCTACTGATGTCGGTTGTTCCGAAATTACTACTATTATCCAGCAATTTACCAAAAATTAATGTAATTCAGATGACGAAACAGCAACAGTGGTGGAAAAAGCTGCTGTTAAAGCTGGCAGCTAGTATCATATTTTACACAACTATTCCACTGCCGTATTTAAGCGAATTGGACTTTCGGGGAGTAGCACATCTTGCTTCGCTTGTAGGATTGATAATCGGGGGAATTTTAGGGTTTCTGGATACGGGGATGGATTATCTGGGGATGCCCGTGTTAACTCGTAGTGCTTTGGTAGTAAGTGTTTGGATTGCCATAACTGGAGGATTACACTTAGATGGGGCAATGGATACTGCCGATGGTTTAGCAGTGGGCGACCCAGATCGGCGATTGGAGGTGATGGCAGATAGTGCTACAGGAGCCTTTGGAGCAATGGCTGCGATCGCCTTGGTGATACTGAAAATAACAGCTTTGAGGGATATGCCAGAAAACCGTTGCTTGTTGCTGATGGCTGCTTGTGGCTGGGGACGTTGGGGACAGCAACTAGCGATCGCCCGATATCCTTATCTGAAAGCAACTGGTAAAGGCGCATTTCACAAACAAGCCATTCGTTCTTACAAAGATTTGTTACCGGGATTGTTGTTGTTGTTTAGTTTGAGTGGTTTACTTTGGCTGATAGATAAACAGCAGCTATTTCTCGCACTGACAATCATAGTTGTTGGAAGTGCGATCGCCACTTTAACTGGTGCATGGTTCAACCACAAACTAGGTGGACACACTGGAGATACCTACGGCGCAGTCGTTGAGTGGACTGAAGCCTTATTTCTCTGCGTATTGACCATTTTTTAAGAAATGGGGAGTGGGGGAGCAGGGGAGCAGTAAGTCTTTCCCGTCTGCATCTTTGCCTCTTCCTATCCCCAATGACAAATGACAAATGACTACTTCATTTAATCGGTTGCAACTTTGTCACTTTGAGTTTAAAAGCCCCAACCCCAGTTTCCCCAAAAGACCGGACACGAATAACATAACTCCCTGTCTCAACGATGCGAGTAAAGAGTAAGGAATTGCTACTACCATCAGGACCATCATCATTTTCTGCCAGAGTTGAACCATCAGGTGCCAGCAGTGTGATGATACTGTCAAAGTTTTCTGATGACAGGTCAACTGCTAAATTATCGCCTTTTTGCAACTTCACAGTGTAATCACGCGCAAACCCACCTTGACCGGTGGGAATATCTTTGTCGGACAGGCTATCGGAAAGTTCAGTACTGTTAGATAAAGGAATTGGACTATACAATTTATTTTGAGCAAAAGCTGCACTGGTACTAATGCCTATTGCCAGCAATGTGGCAGGAATGATGATGAGTTGTTTTAAACCTGCCGCCAAAACTTTATTCATACATTTCAAGCAATTTTTCTACAAAAATAGGGTAATTCGGTCAATTTATGTACTTATCTGTCAAAGCTTGCCTATTGCTTCTTAATTTATCCGTCTTTGACGGCAGTGGCTACAGCTACTAATCCTAAGACCACAATTCCATACTGACGAAGTGTTTGCACAGCAGACCTGGCAGTAGCACCAGTAGTATAAATGTCGTCCACTAACAGCACTGGGACATTTGGAGGACGATGGCGAAATTCTTGCCCAATAGCAAAAGCTTGGTTCAAGTTTTTTTCTCGTTTAGATACCGACAAACCAAACTGCGCTTCAGTTTCTCGCACTCTTGCTAAACCGTTTAGTTTCAATTTTAATCCGGTTATTTCGCAGAAACTTTGTGCTATCAGTGCGGCTTGATTGTATTTACGTTGCTTTTGTTTGCTAGCGTGGAGTGGGATAGGAACTACTACAGGGTGGCTATCTCGCCTTGGTGAATTTAACAACCATGCTTCCCCTAACCATTGACCCAAAGGACGAGCTATTTGGGGTTGATTTTCGTATTTCATCGCTGCGATCGCTCGTTTCACTGGGCCACCATATTCCCCCCAGCCAAATACAGGTATAGGCTCTTGCCATAGAGAAATCGGGTCTTTACGTTGACATTTTTGCAGTTGTCTGGTGCAGTTCTGACAGAATTCTTGAGAAGTTGCGCGTTGACATAGAGGGCAATGGGATTGGAGAAAAAGATTGAGTAAGCCTGTGAGATTTTTAATCCAAATGTGCATTTAGAGTTGTCCTTTGTCATTGGTCAATGGTCATTAGTCTTTGACCAATGACTTAACATACACGCGATCGCATCTTGTTGTTTCTACTCCCGTTGCTGGAGTGTAGCCATTGCTTTCATACAGCTTGACTGCTTCCACCAAAACACTGGCGGTTTCAATCCAAATTTGCCCAAATCCACGCTTTGCGATCGCTGCTTCTAGCTGTTGTAACAAATATTTCCCTAATCCTAAACCCCTGATGCTGGGCAAAAGATACATTTTGCGGATTTCTACAGCTTTTTTGCCTCGGTGTATAGGGTAGTATGCTCCAGTACCTACTAACTGACTTTGGTGTTCAATTACCCAAAACTCTCCCCCAGTAGCTAAATAACATTCCTCTACTCGCAGCACATCTTGGTCAGCACCCTTGGGTTCCCAAGCCAGACCGTATTCTGATAATACATAACTGATGACTTCAGCGGCTCTTGTGCGATCGCTCTTCACCCAATCACGAATTAAAAAATCTTGATAATAGTTTTTCATTACCATTTGCTGGTCAAGTTTACCCAGAAAAATTTTCCGCATCTATATCCCAATTTACTCAGCAAATAGCAATTCTTGCAGAGTTCATTTCCGGCTGTACTCTCAAGGTGTGAATTATGTCAGTGCTGAGAAAAGTCATCTTTAACAAAGAAATCGGCTCTACATCTACCTATCTCATCAATGCACAACCAGGTGTATTCTTGCCAACTATTACTGATTGACAAATTGTTTATGACCTTAACCCGTCAAGAATTGTACATAGCAGCAACTCTATTGTGCGATTTATTACATTCCGTTTTCCGAACATGCGAGGTCACGTCGCTTCTCTACGAGACGCCAAGGGCGATCGCTCCGAATTCAAAATTCTTGCATTATTGATCCCCATAAAGAAATTTAGGGGCTTGTATCCTTTTTGTTTTCGGTAACTTGATGATGTATTTCCTCAATACCCATATAAGCCGGAATTTGCTTTTTGTCAGTAACTATGAGATATTTTGTTTGAGATTAAAAATACTGTATTCCTATGTATTTACTGATAATTCCTACTAAGTAGCCGGGTGTATAAACTTTTTGAGATGAATTTAAGTTTTTTTAGAAAGCATCCACTGTTGTTTGTCATCATCATTTTCTTTGGGCTTTTTTTCAGTAGTACAGTAGTTGCTGCCCAGAACTCTGGGTCAGTAAAATTAGTAAATCCCCAATCTATTACGGGGGAAGAACAACAACGACCTGTAGATAAATTACTAAAATTGATCCAGCAGCGATTGTTAATTGCACATGATGTAGCCCGTTGGAAATGGAATCAAAAACGTCCGATTGAGGATCTAAAGCGCGAACAAGAGTTACTATTAAAGGTTAGGCAACAAGCTACAACCCATAGTCTAGAACCTGATAGAGTCGCAGCATTTTTTCAAGCACAAATAGAAGCAGGAAAACTCATCCAAACCGCTGATTTTCAAAACTGGCAAAAGCAAGGCATTAAATCTTTTGCTAACGTGCCAGACTTAAACCAGACATTGCGACCATCGTTAGATAAATTAAACACAGAATTTCTCTTTGCTTTAACAGAACTGACTTCTGTTGTAGGTTGCCCACAGATACAGGAATTAATTCAGTCACGTTCCCAAGTGATTATTCAGGGAGATGGTATCGATAGGCAAGTGCAGAACCTAGCAATTTCACCGCTGCTACAATTTAAAAGCGCTTCTTGCAAAGTGGTTTCCTTCCCTAAATAAGAAATTCGATAATTATTCTGAAAATTAGATTTTAGAACTTACGCACTGTACAAATGTATCGTGATGTGCGTTAACTAAAATAGGTTATTTCAGGCTTTTTTTAATTATCCTGCGATGCCTACGGCGGTAAACTACGGAAATAGACGATGCTGTGCTTTTACAAAAGATGTGGTTTTTAACTTAATTATAGTTAGTATTTCTTGTCAATGCGTAAGTCCTAGATTTATGTAAAAAATAGTTCAAAATGATTTAAGACATCTCCGACAATGAATGTAGAGGCGTTATATTTAACGTATCTACAAGGGTTTCAGGTAACGCATCATTAATTTCACCAGATGTCTATTGAGCTAAAGTAACCGCGCCGAACACCTAGCGAAGTCCACCCGATATGTACAGCGTTTCGCCGGTGATCCATGCTGAATCAGAGGATGCGAGGAAGACAACGGCAGGTGCGATATCCTGTGGCTGTCCGATGCGGCCAAGGGGGGTTTGCGCTTCAGTCTGTTGGCGGCCTTCGCTCTTGGCTACGGTTATTCCTGCTGTGTGCGTGCCCTCCGTTTCCACCATACCAGGATTGATGGAATTGACACGGATGTTGCGTGAACCCAGTTCTTTGGCTAGCGACTTCGTGACGGCATCGACAGCCGCTTTAGTGGCGCTATAGACCGAGCTGTTAGCGGGCGCAAGGGTGCTAACGATTGAACTGATATTGATGATGCTGCCGCCCGCCGATCCGAAGTGCTTTACTCCTTGTTGTGAGGTGAGGATTAATCCCAGCACATTCAGATCGAACTGCTTGTGGAAATGCTCTTCAGTGATGTCTTCGATTGGGGAAAATTCATAAATTCCGGCATTGTTGACCAAGATATCCAGCTTGCCAAATACCTGCTGCGTCTCTGCAAAAAGATGTTCTATCTCTGCCTTTTTTGCAACATTTGCCTGTACAGTGATCGCCTTACCGCCCTCGCTGAGAATCTCGGCGACAACGCGATCGGCTCCTTCTTTGCTAGATGAATAGTTGACGACAACTGCTGCACCTTCGGCTGCCAGATGTTTGGCAATAGAGGCACCAATTCCTTTGGATGCACCCGTAACGACTGCAATTTTTCCTTCTAGTTTTTTCATGATTATGAGTGCCGTAGTTGTTGAGTTTGAAAAAGTTGTCAGAAACGGGTTGCGAAAAAACGAGAACGTACCCGTTCGGATCTTGGCTATCTAAAACATCGAAGCAAAACACCAATTGGCATCTAGGTCTTGTGGCAAGGATTGACTTTTCACAGTATTTGGAAAATCTTTTATATTAAACAATCGATCGCAACAGAATTTAATAAATAAATAAATAAATAAATAAGAGGGGTAAAGGGTTGATAAGAGTCGCCCACCATACGAGCAATAGCTTTTTACCCTTTCCCTTGCCCCTTATCGTTCCTGATAAATAACTGATGATACACTTCCTGCTCCTGCCTTCTTGTAATTAAGGCAATGTTGCTTCAGAAATGCTCAAAGTTTTGTTGGCGTCAGCTTTCGAGGACTCATTTGCTGGAACGGATGCAGTTATCTCCCCAATGGCGCTGTCGTTTGTCCCGCTACCAGGACGCAAGGCACTTAAAGCAGTCTTAATCACAACAGCTGTAGGTACTGCCACAATTACACCCAATAATCCGCCAATTCTTGCCCCTGTTAAGACCGAAATTAAAATCCAAACTGGATTTAAACCGGTAAAACTGCCTAAAATTCGGGGGGCAATTAAGTTTTCGAGAATTTGCTGTACAATTACCGCTGCGATCAAGACTCTCACACCCATTGAAAAATCTTGCAACGCTACCAACAGTGTAGTCATTGCAATGCCTACAGAACCGCCAAAGGGGACGAGAGCCATTAGGCCAATAGTTAGTCCGAATAGCAGTCCAAATGGCACTTTCAGCCACAAAAAGGTAGGAATAAGGGCTGAAGCCATACAGGTAGATAAAATCAACTGGGTGATGAAGAAATTTTGGAAGCTTAAGCGGACTGTTTTAGAGAAAGGCTCGCGAAATTTGTTAGGTAGCCATTCGACTAAACTTTCCCAGAGTTCACCTCCATGCTGTAAAAGATAAAAAGTCAAAACCATCGTCAAGAGAATATCTAGCAGACTAGTAACTGTGAGTACAGCTAGATTTAAAACTTGTCCGGCGATCGCTTGTAATTGTCCTTTGACGCGATCGTTGATTTGCACCACCAGAGCATCGAGGTTAATCGGTAAGCCAAAAGTCTCAGCTTTTCCGTTTAAGATCATTAACTGAGAGCGTCCAGAGTCGATTAAATCTGGCAAACGCGCCACCAGTTGTTGAGCTTGGGTAAGAGCCAGGGGAAAAAGTGTCACACCCAACGCCAATAAAATCGATAAAGCCAAGAGAAATACTAAAATAGCAACTTGCTCTCGCTTCGCACCATGATGCTCCATCCAGCTCACGGGGTAGTTGAGCAGAAATGCTAGCACTGAGGCTCCGACTAAAATGACTATGAGAGAATGGAAATAATTAAAGAATACCGAAAGTGCCCAACCATTGAGAACTAGCAGCGGCAGGAATAACGCGATCGCCCCGATTCGCGCTATTGGAGTAAATGTTTGCCACCAGTCGAGTAGCTTACGTGTCTGCATTTTGAGCTGATTGCGGAATAGAACTAAATGAAATTTTTCTTTACAGCTTATTATCTCTAACTATATGAGTCTTATTCATCCTTCTAGTTTAGGAGTTAGACTAACCCCAATGAAGAATTTTGAACCAAAAGAGAATGGGGAGCGGGGAGCAGGGGAGCAAGGGAGCAGGGAAGCAGGGGAGCAGGGGGAGAATAATAATGTCCCATCCCCAATGCCCAATGCTCCATCCCCAATGCCCAAAACACAGTTGCTTTTACATTTAGTTCCGATCGTCGGCTTTTTTCCATCCTTGTGGACTCTCTATCGGGGCCAGGGTAATCGGGAACAACTTGCTATTAGTCGTCTGTCTATTACTTTGGCAATTACTTGGTTGTTGAGTTATCTATTATTAGCTACCGGAGCAGCAACTTCAGATTTTTTTCCGCTACGTCTATTTATCCTCAATAGCTTTCTCACGTCAGGTTACTTTTTAGTAAGTATTTGGTTGATTTTGCGCCTAATGCAGGGCAAATCTAGTCGTTTACCAGGGTTTAGTAATTTAGCTGAACGAGTGCTTGGCAAGTATTTATCTTAATTTTTTATGGTGATAATTTGTCGGTGTTTTTACTGATTTTTGAAAAATTTCTGGCTGATTTCTCTATATATCTAGTCAAATCCAGTTTATTATTGCCATACTTCAGTAAAACATCTCCAGGTTGTCCCAAAAAAAGAATAAATGCTGCTATAAGTGTTGTGGTTGACACTACATTAAAAAAGTTAGCACCGATAATTAAGAGTTAGCTATTATGGGTTGATTTGTTTAGGTGTTTTTAGTCTGCAAAATTACTGAATTTGATTAGTGAGTAAGTGTGAGGAAGTCTGTGACCATTCAAAGAAGTTCGGCGGAAGAAAACCAGTCGGGAAAAGCCTCAAAATCCAATAAAAAAATTCCCCAAAACTCGACATCAGGACGTTGGCTATGGTTTTGGGTAGGTATGAGTGGTATTGCGATGGTATCAGCAACTGCGGGGGCACTTTTGGCGGTGTCTTTGACCAGTACGCCTTTGCAACAAGCGCAGCTAACTCCAAAGGATGAGGCGGCCTTTGATAGCGATCGCATTTCTGGAGGTGTGCTGCGATTTTCAGAATTAACTCGTCCAGTAAATCTTTTGGTGATGGGAATGAGCGTACTTCCCCCAGATGTCCAAAACCCTCCTGAAGATACCAAAAATCTCAAATACCTGCCCCAAGTCAACTCCTTTGATGGTCTTTCCGATGTGATGCTCTTGGTCAAATTCGATCCAGAGACAAAAAAAATAAATATGCTCTCCATTCCTAGAGATACCCGCACGGAAATAGAGGGTTATGGAGTGAAAAAAATTAACTCCGCCAACGTTGAAGGTGGGCCAGCTTTGACTGCCAGAACTGTCAGCAATCTCTTAGGAGGAGCGGGAATCGATCGCTATGTGCGAATTAACGTTTTGGGAGTTGCCAAGCTGATTGATGCTTTGGGTGGCGTAACTGTCTACGTTCCTAAAGATATGAAATATCAAGATGATTCTCAGCATTTGTACATCAATTTGAAGGCTGGTAAGCAGCATCTAAATGGTGAGCAGACATTGCAATTGCTGCGTTTTCGCCATGACGAACTCGGTGATATTGGTCGGATTCAGCGCCAGCAAATGGTCATGCGTGCTTTGATGGAGCAAACACTCAACCCAGCTACTGTTGCTCAATTACCTAAAGTTCTTGATGTCGTGAAAGACCACATTGATACTAACTTGACGGTTGAAGAGTTAGTGGCGCTAATGGGTTTTGGAGTGCGGACAAATCGCTCTAATATGCAAATGTTAATGCTGCCAGGTCGCTTTAGCGAGAAGAATGAATATGATGCTAGCTATTGGTTGCCCAACAAAGATGGGATTGCCAAACTGATGGCTCAACACTTTGGTTTGGAGTCAGAAGAGGAACAGCTGGCAACTACAACTAACCCCCGCTCTTTACGTGTCGCAATTCAAGATAGTACAGGTGGCGATCGCTCTAACCTCCAACCGTTAATTAGAGCCTTGGAAAAATCTGGATATCGCAACATCTATGTGGCCAAGGCATGGGGTGAACCCCTAGATGTAACTCATATTGTCGCCCAACAGGGAGATGGTGACAGTGCCGAATCAATTCGCAGCACTTTGGGATTTGGAGAAGTGCGCGTGGAAAGCACTGGCAACCTTGGCTCAGATATCAGTATCCAAGTAGGTAAAGATTGGTTGGAACAAAAATCTATTTTGGAGAAGTCGTTGACACCCTAAAGGGTATATCTGCTGACACTGAATTTACTACTTGGCTCAGTTCTTGGAGTTTAGCTGCTACTACACCATTGGTTAATAATTCTTCTGCTTTAGCTAAACCCTCTGCCATATTTGAACAAATACCACTCCGCCATAGATAAAATCCGCCATTCCACAAGGCTGTTTGCATCAATTCACCTGGTTTACCTGCCAAAACCTCTTGAATATCCGCCACCAGTTCTTCAGTAGTTCCAAGGGGTACGTTCTTGGTAGTAAAGCCGTAATCGCGCGGTACGAGGTGCAATCGTTCTACCTCTTGGGGTGCTACGGATGAAGATAAGCTGATGATTGCAGTGCGATCGCGCGGTAAGTCGCAACTACCTTCCAATCCTTTGACTAATGTAAATTTTGTCACTCCTCGCAGTCCGAGAGCGATCTGAAACATCCCTTCTGTCGGTGGATGGACAAACCCAGCAATTACGTGAGCATCCCCAGC
Source organism: Nostoc sp. 'Peltigera membranacea cyanobiont' 210A (assembly GCF_002246015.1). GTDB lineage: Bacteria > Cyanobacteriota > Cyanobacteriia > Cyanobacteriales > Nostocaceae > Nostoc. The sequence continues at coordinate 33,456 of NZ_NOLJ01000002.1, read as the reverse complement.
ATAAGGACACCAAATTAGCTCCATTGTCGCCAACGGCGGACGTTTGCCAAGTTGGTCGCGGTACTCCCAAATACTTGTAGTTAAGGGAAAATGCTGAGGTAGATAAATAAAGCCGATTCCTGTTTGCTCAAACACTTGTTGAGTTTGTGCTAGGGGTAAGGTAGTCCAATCGACTCCTAAACCCTGCCAAACATCTATCAGCGGTAAGCCGTACTTCGTGGGTAGGCGATCGCCACCATGCATTACCACTGGTTGTCCAACTGCGGCGAGCAATAAAGCTGTGACGGGACTAATTGGGGCTGTGCGTGTCCTACCATCATAAGGGATGCCAAGAGCGATCGCTGGTCGCCCAGAGGCTATGGGTTGCAGTTTTGGTCCCAGTTCTTCATAAGCATCCAACATTCCAGCTAACTCTTCCCCCGTAGGACGCTTGATTCGGTGAGCAATCAAAAAGGCTCCAATTTGGGCTGGTGTCGCTTCACCTAGCAGCATCATTTTAGTAGCGGTGGCTGCTTGGGCGCGAGTTAAATTCTCGGCTGTATGGTTTCCGCTGCCTACTTTTTGCAGAAATTCCCGAAATACATTGCTCATTTTTCCTTTGTCCTCTGTCCACCGTCATGTGTCCATTGTCCTTTGTCTTTCGTGATAACCGAAAATGACTCATGACCAAATATTGGATTTTGGATTTAATAAATAAATGTAAGTTCGACTAACTAAAAATAGCAGGATGTTGAGCAGGTAAGTCTTGGGGATAAATATCAAGAAATGGTTGTTAAGGCAAATAAGTATAAGCAGTCAAACCCGCAATTAACTTGACAATTAAATTGAAAACATTACGATGTCTAAAGTCCGTAAAATACATTGATAATCAGGACTTACAGGCAGTTTTAGCATCAATTTCATTATCAAGCAAAGGTTTCAGGCTATTTGCAGACCTTTTGGCATACTATCTACTGAAGAACCAAAATTTTTATACTTCTTTAGATAGATTGTATTACATGTTTCATTACTGGTAGTTGTTAAAGAACAGGCGCCTGAGGGCAAGAAATTTTAGCACATCATTTGTGCAAGCGCGGTCGCCGCCGCAACAATCCAGGTTTTTCTACACTTTAAGAAAAGAAATTTTTTGTCCTAAGTCCAAGTAAAGTTGACGCGTCAAGACTAAAACAGTTAACAAAAATCACTTTTGATTCGGGAGAGAAATCTAAATGATTATTAACGACTTGACCTACTTAGAGCAAGCTGAATCCGCAAACACTTTAGTAGGCGGAGGCAACTATGGCAAGGGCTATGGCAAAGACTGGGGCAAGGGCTATGGCAAAGACTGGGGCAAGGGCTATGGCAAAGACTGGGGCAAGGGCTATGGCAAAGACTGGGGCAAGGGCTATGGCAAAGACTGGGGCAAGGGCTATGGCAAAGACTGGGGCAAAGACTAGAAATTGAGTGAGTGTTGTGGAACCCAAATGGTTGTATAACCTTCCCAGCGTGCCGGAGCTTACGTTTTCTACCATTTCGGAATCGCCACAACCTCATACTTGCAAACCTGGGTTCTTCCACTTTAGCTTTTGATAGTTCACAAATCTCCTGGCTCTTGAAAGCGATACTTGGCCGCTTTCAGCCAGGAGATTTTTTGCAACCGCCTCACCTTCTATCTGGCAGAGAGTCAGTATGAAAGACATCGAAATTGAGATCGTTGATAATTTTGAAACGTTTCAAACGATCAGAAACCATTGGGACTCCGTATACAAAACCGATCCTGAAGCTCAATTCTTCTTATCTTGGACTTGGCTATCTGGTGTTCTGGAAAAATTGTGCAATCATTCCTGTGTTGCGTGGTTTATATTAGCGGCAAAATCAACTGCCCCGACTTCAGAGTATGTGGCATTTTTTCCGCTAGAAATTGCGATCGCAGAACATCCCGAAGGCTGGCTCCAGAGTCGTCTCTCGATGATGGGAGTTGCAGATTCAGAGCATATTGGGTTTATTTGCTTACCAGAATACGAAGCAGCAGTCACTTCTGCCTTTGCCCAATTCTTTCAGCAACAGCAGGAAACTTGGTCTATTTTTGAAGTCGAAAATATTCAAACGAGCCAAGGTCGAATGAGCCGTTTTCTGGATCAGTTCTCCACAGAAGCCTTTGAATTGGCACAACAGGAATGGTTGAGCGATTTCGTAGATCAAATCGACAATAGCATTGTTCCGTACATCGCTTTGCCAGATGACTGGGAAGAGTACCTGCAAACCGTCGTCAGCTCCAACACTCGGCAGAAAATCAGACGCCTCTTGAGAAAAGTTGAAAGCTCCAACGAATTTCACCTGACTCAGGTCAACGCAGAGAATTTAGATATTCATCTAGAGATCCTCTTAGGATTTTGGCAAACCAATTGGGAAGGCAGAAAAGGCGCAGACTACTGCAAAAAAGCCGCAGAGAATACCGGGTTGGTTTTGCGTCATAGCTTTGAACACCAAAGCTTATACTTACCAGTGCTTTGGCAAGGGAAACAACCGCTGGGCGCGATCGCAAACCTAATGGATTTCGATCGTAAAACGGCTCTCTTCTTCATGGCAGGTCGTGACGACACCGTAAAAGAGTTTTCTTCTGGTCTGGTTCTTCATGCCTATGCGATTAAATATGCGATTAACAATAAATTTAAAGTCTATGATTTTCTGATGGGGAACGAGGCATACAAGTTTTCGTTTGGCGCTAAAGCCCGTCAGATCAAAACTATGGCGATCCAGCCCAAGCGATCGCACCAAAATCAAGCGCTAAATTTAAGAACAATTCCTCAAGCGCTCCACCGTTTTACCCATTACCAACAAACCAACCGACTCGATCTAGCAGAACAAGGCTATCGTCAAATTCTCAACGTGCAACCTCAACACCCAGACGCACTCTATCGGTTAGGAGTCTTGATGCACCAGAAAGGAAATTACTCAATCGCTGAAGAGTTGTTCAGAAATGTCCTTCAGGTGCAACCTCAATATGTCAAAGCCTGGTTTAGTTTAGGCAACTTGCATCAAGCTCAAAATCAATTACCAGAAGCACAAGCAGCATATCAACAAGCTTTAGCACTACCCTCCGAATCCTCAATGCTTTCATCAGCAATCCATCATAATCTTGGCTATACGTTACAACAACAGAATCAATGGGAAGCTGCGATCGCACATTACCAAAAATCCCAAGAACTCCAGCCCAATTCCATCGAAGCAGAAGTAATTTTGGCAAATGCCCACTACGCTCAGGGAACATTACCCCCAGAAAAGCAGCTGCATTACGCCACCCTCAACTATGAATTGGGTAGCAAACGAAAACAGGTAGGTGATTTCAAGGTTGCGATCGAATACTATCGCCAATCGATCGCAATGCAGCCCACTTTAGCAGAAGCTCACTATCACCTCGGCATCGCATTCCAAAAACTAGGAAACTTGGACGAAGCGATCGCACATTACCAAAACGCCCAAGCCCGGAAACCCGACTACCTTCAAGCCGAAGTAAGTTTAGCGAATGCTCTTTATGCTCAGGGAAAGCTGCCCTTAGAAAAACAAGCGCATTATGCTGCCCTCAATTATAAATTAGGCAACAACTGCAAACAGGCAGATGATTTAGAAACTGCAACGGAATATTATCGGCAATCTCTCGCCCTAAATCCAAACCAACCAGAAGTTCACTATCATCTAGGATTTGTTTTAGAAGAACAAGGAGACTTGGATAACGCGATCGCACATTACCAAAGCGCCCAAGCCCTGCGATCCAACTACCTTGAAGCCGAGGTAGGAATCGCAACCGTCTTCTATGCACAAGACAAACTATCCGCAGCGGATCGAGATCGCTATGCTGCACTCAATTACGATTTGGGCAAGGTTCACCATCAATCAGGAGATATCAAGGCTGCAATCAAATACTATCAGCGAGCGATCGGACTAAAGCCAGATTTGGCAGAGGTTCGCGATCGTCTACGCCAAGCAATGCAAGAAGAGGACGGTATTAAAATTAAGGTTAGTCTTGCGAAACAATAGAAGGCAAGTGCGCGATTGAAAATCGCTGTAAGATGTATGGCGTTTGATTGACTTAATTCTCAATAATCACAAAGACGCGATAAATCGCCGTCTCTACAAAATGACTGATTATTGTAGAGACGGCGATTCATCGCGTCTCTTTCCAAAACAGAGAATGCTGAGGACTCAATTAGCTTTTTACTACACTACATATATAGTGAAATTCACTAGGTTATCTTGACCAAATCGCAGTGAATCACCGTTGAGTAGGCGATACTGCATACCGGGAGTCAAAGGATTGTTGTTTAAATAAATGCCATTTGTACTCATATCAACAATCATGTAAGAATTTTGCGACCAGTCCCAATCGACTCGTGCATGACGACGAGAGACTATTCCCTCACTGGGAATGCCGGTCAAGTCAATTTCTGGCGGCGCTATTCCTGGACTCTGACTGCGGCGACCAATATAACCTCCTTCCCCAACGAGGTGAAATTCTCTGCCAGTGGTATGAATCAGCTTTAAGGCTGGCGCTCTTTGAGGCGGAGGGGTATAAACAGGTGGTGTTGGTTGATAGGAAACTCGTGGCTGATAGACCGTTGAATAATCAATGGGAGCTTGTTGGGGAGCTTGGTAGTTAGGTTGCTCTGTAGGCGGCCGCTGATACTGAACAGGTGGTTGACTAGGTTGTTGTTGAATAGGCGGAGGTTGACTAGGTGTTTGTGGTGTAGGGGAAACTACATTACCCAGAGGAGTGGAACACCAGGGACAAACCTTAGCATTGTTAGGCAGGGCGCGGTTAAAATATTCGCAACTAGGATTAGGGCACCGATTTGCAGGCATAAGAATTTATATCATCAGGCATAGGTTGTAAAGCTACGAGACCTACTTTACCAAGTAAACACTGACCCTGACGAGTAGTTAGCATCTGGGCAAATGTAGAACCACCAGGCAGGCGGCTGCTGTCTTTAGGGTACACTACAAAAATAGGGTATCCCAAGGCGTAGCTTTGGAAAGTTGTGACATCAACATAATAATCATCATGTTGACACAAATCATCTGAGGGATTAATTGAGCGGCGATCGCGCTTTTGAAACAGAGGTTGAATAGCGGACTTTTTACCATCTGCGATCGCTAGAGGATAGCCAGTACACTGACTCGAAGTTTTACTGATAATCCCAAAACTGATAATACCAGTAGTTCGCCCATCTAAAGTTTCACTGCGTATCAGGTTTTGGGTTTTTGTTGTATCAAGTTTAGTAACTTTCGCTGCAAATAAAGCTTCGTCTTGAGGGGCATTTTGCAGAACTATTTGTTGAAATTTACTGATTGCTTCCGGTTCAGTTGGGGCAAAAGGTTTCACCGGCAGATTTGGAAGTTTGGGATCAATCTGTTGCCAATTAGTAATTTTACCTGTGTAAATTTGACGCAATTGCTCAAGATTGATTTGCCCCCCAAGAGCATTGGCAAGATTTGAGTCTCTTTTATTAAATGCTACAAAAACAAGTAAACCATCATAGGCTACTGCTTTTTTTGCAAGTTTATCTGTAATGTTGTCTACCAAACTAGTAATTGCAAAATCTTTTTTGTTTGTTTGGACTTCTTCGAGACTTTTAATCGGATTATTTATATTTGATGACAAAACAGATTTATAGTCAAATGTTGCTGTTGCATCTGGCTTTGGTCTCGTCAATAAATCTCCTAAACGACTGTTGTCCACTAATTGCGTTAAAACAAAACTCCATGTACTATCTTTTTCTCCTGTATAAGTAAATTGTCCAGAAGGAACGTTAGGGACTTCGGAAAAACTCCGCACAAGTCTAGACCATTGGATATATTGATTAGGATTATCTGTTTTCCTGCCCCAAAGCCAATACCAAATTCCCCCACCAAATAGTAATAAAAATAGGATTAATAGCAAAAGTAAGGGCATTGGCAAAGGCTTTTTTATTTCTTGGGAACCTGGCGAACGCGCTGAACTTGAACTTTTAGCACGATCTTCTTGAGGAAGTTCTAGCAGTGCTTGGCGAGCTGCTTCTGCACTCTCGAAAGGAGTTTCCAGCCCAATTAAACGATAAATAAATTGCTTTAAATGACTATCAGTATCCGGCCATTGTTGATTATCTCTAGGATCGAGAGGCTGGTTAGATGAAAAATTAGTTGTCCGCCCTACCCATAAATAAAAGGCTAATAATCCTAATGATTCTAAATCTTGCTCAGGTCTAGCGGGAGCAGGTTGAGGAATAATTGGTGGAATAAATAAGTTTTCCCAGATAGCTAAATCACAAAAGTATATAGAAAACTTTTGATTATTTTCTACTTTAATTAAAGTACTATCTAAATTGATATTGCCGTGAGTGATACCCAGTTGTGTTTGATTGGAGGGAAAACGCAGCTTTTGGGTGTGGAGAAACTGGAGAGTTTGTAAACCTTGATTCAGTACCTCACGCACCTCAAGAGATGTCATTGCTCCCTTTTCTATGAGATACTTACCTAAAGTTTGGGATGAGTCTATTCCTTGAGTAATTAAATAACAGCGTTCTCCTTTTTCATCTGCGATCGCTTCTTTAGTTTCCACCAGACGGAAATTTTGAATTCGACTATCGGCTAAACTTACCCCACCTACCCGTTTGAAAGTTTCTTTCCGCTTTTGAGTCTCACTTTCATTAAAAGAACGATTGGGGAGCAGGTATTCTTTGATGATTACAGGTTGTTTGTCTTTAAGTTGAACACCTGAATATAAGCGGCCTAAACCCCGCACACCGACAAAACTAGCTATTTGATAAGTTCCCTGACTTCCTTTAATCTCAGCCTCCTGTGGTAAAGTTGCTGGAAAACCACATTCCAAGCAAAACTTAGCACCCTTGATTTGCTGCGCCGTTTGGAAGGGGCGATCGCAACTTAAGGGAGAATTGTATGAGCAGGGGTATTCTTGATAAAAAGATTCAAATGAAGCCATATACAAAAAGTTTCGTGAATTGCGCCGACTACTTCTGTCGCGCTCAAGCGTGAACTAATCCTAACTTGAGGGCAGTCACAATCGCTTGAGTCCGGCTAGTAACCTTTAATTTTTCAAAAATACTGGTGAGATGCGCCTTAACAGTTGCTACTGTTACATATAAATGTTTAGCGATTTCTTCATTAGAAGCACCTTGAGTTAACCAGTATAAAACCTCTTGCTCTCTTTCGGTTAAATGCACCTCATGACATGCTTTTACACAAGAGTCTGAATAAGCCTGAAAAAACCGGAAAAATCGACTAGCAACTTCTGAAGGTAGATAAATTTCTGACTTAGTTACAGTGTCAATAGCTTCACACAATTGGGTTGCCACACGATTTTTAAATACATAACCTGCGGCTCCCCCCTGCATCGCTCTAAAAATCCAGTCGTCTTCTTGATGAGCCGACAATACTAAAACCTTGCCAGTGTAAGCAGCTTCTTTAAGACGTGCCAGAACTGTAATTCCATCACATCCTTTCAATTGCATATCCAGCAAAATTAAATCTGGACACTTCTGGGTTGTAAACTTTAAAACCTGCTCAACAGAATCTGCATCACCAATAACTTCTACAGGTAACGCAGAATTAATACTATAAAAATTTAGGAGAGTACGTAACCCTTGACGAAAGCGTTCTTCGTCATCTACGAGTAAAACTGAAAGTTTTTTACTATCATTAATCATATTTTTATGATGAATTATGAATTAATTCATACTCCTTGAACGAGGCAAAATCATCGAAAATTGTGCCCCGCTTTCTGATAAAACTTGTGCCCAGATACTTCCTTGATGATCTAGAATAATTTTTTTAGCAATAGTTAAGCCCAGTCCTGTACCTCCTTTCCTTCGGGAATAAAATGGGGTAAATATTTTTTGTAAGTCCTCTTGAGACAATCCTGGCCCTTGATCGGAGATTTTAATTAAAACTTCATCTTGGAAAATTTGCCAGCTACAGGTAATAGTTCCTGAATTAGGACTGAAATGAGCGGCATTACTGAGGATATTATCAAAAACTTGTTTCATTTGTAATCTATCTATCTTCAGTATTGTCGATGTATCGGGAATTAATATTTTAAGGTCTTTCTGATTAATTAGAGGTTGTAAATTTGTGATACTTTCAACCACTAAACTTCTTAAATCTTGAAGTGTTACCCTTAATTTGGCACTTTGACCGCAATCAATCAGTTGGTTTAAATTAGTATCTAAATCTTGTATACTTTCGCCGATGATTGTTGCTTGCTCTTGCCAAGGGCTATCCTCTAAACCTAAGCAGAGATTATGTGCATACAATCCTATAAGTCCTAGAGAGTTACGCAATTGATGACCGACTCGGTGCAAGATATCTTCTAGGAGTTTAATTTCAGTTTTTTGTCTGCCATAGTCCAAGGAAATATCTACATACTTACTTAGCAGCATAGCAGAGCGTTTTACATATAGTTGTAAACTCGACGATAGAGGTTTATGAGTAATGATTTGAATATATTCAGGTTTTTGATTTCTATAGGATATGGGGCAGATGTAAGAAATAGATGAAAAGTCCTTAAGCTTAAATTCCTGTAAATTCAAAACAGGCGGAAAATCTGTCAGCCATGCTTCTGAACGCAAATAAGCTAAAGTTTTTGGCGAAAAAGGAACTTGGTCTTGACCATAATTTATCACCTCTTGATTAGCTCTCAATAATGAATCATGATAGACAATTCGAGCGAAAAAAATTGGATACTGACTAGTTAACTGCTCAGACTCAAGCTGACAAAAGCTTTGGATGTCTGAGGAACTCAAATAATTCAAGCCATTGTCTAGTTTTTGTACAGAAAAGCCTAGTGTCATAGCTTCACTCGCTTTTTGCAACCAAATGTTTTTACTCTTCTGCTGACCAGTATAAAATTATGCAGTCTCACGAATGTTTATTTTTTTGTTAAGTTATCTTTTGAGATAATTCATACAAATAATTATTAAGGTTTGTATTCACACGTGTATCAAGCTAACTTTGCTGTGTAAATAAGTTTGTAGTAAGGACTTTAGTCCTGATGTTAAGCACTGAAATGCTTACTACGTACCCAAGCTTTCATTAGCTTAATAGACTACTTGGGTCGGCTTTTCAACCCACCCCACAAGAAAAAAATGTAGTGCGTCTAATTAAAAACTGCTCCAGATTAATCTACAAACTGAAGTTGCTGCTTTACGGATTCTTGACCCAATACCCCATTTAAAAAATATCGACAAAAGTCTAATTAACTTTAGAAGCCCGATACATATACTGTAAAGGCATCTGGATTAGCTACCAGCAGAACACCTTCATGCTTATCTTCGTTCTTCAAACTTTAGCCGAAATTCTAGCTGGAGGAACCTCACTTACCAGTACAGAGCAAATTGACTTTAGCCATCCTGGTAATCGTAGGGAAGAGGGAGCAGGCCCGACTCTCAATTTATATATTTTTGATATACGTGAGAGTAAGCAGGTACAACATTCTGGCAGGCAAGTAGAACGCAAGCTAACACGCGCTCTACAACCTGCCACTGTAAATTGGGCACCCGCTTGGTTTGATGTTTCGCTGCTATTAACAGCCTGGGATAGAACAGCTTTAGGTGAGCATCACTTTATTAGTGAGGCGTTGACTGTGCTGTTGCGCCATCGCACCTTGGAAGAGGAGTTTTTGGTTCCTGAATTACGGGGCTATGGTAATTTGAACATGACAGTTGCCCTAGAGCCGCCAATTGAGATTGGCTCTTTATGGAGCGCCCTGAGTGTGCCGTTGCGTTCAGCCTTATATTTGACAGTCACAATACCCTTCGAGCCACAACCGACTCCAGTGCCTTTGGTTTGGGAGCGAATTTTCAATTTGCGAAATCAATTGTCTCGCGATAGTGACAGTTTAGTATTAACCAGGCGAGTTGCGATCGCGGGTATTGTCAAAAGTGCGGTGACAAATCTGCCCTTGGTAGCGACAGAAGTGGCTGTGAGGGGAACTGACAAGTCCATATTAACCACTAAAGAAGGGCTGTTCTTCTTTGAAGACCTTCATTTAGGTAATTATGTTTTGACTCTGAATCATCCTGGCTATTTACCCCAAAACGTCAATGCATTGGTAGATAACCAAAGTCATACTTTCAAAGAAATATTTCTAACTCTTGAATAATTAGATTTTTACTGACTTGGAGAAACTTTCATGGCTAGACTTGATTACTTTGCTCCTGGTGTCTACATCGAAGAAATTGACCGGGGTAGCCGACCAATTGAAGGTGTTAGCACAGCAGTTGCCGGATTTGTAGGTTTTACAGAAGATGTTCGCGGTGGGGCTGAACTATATAAGCCCGTGCTAGTAACCAATTGGACGCAATATCTCAATTACTTTGCCCGTCTCAATTCTGATGGGTTCACCGACTTCAACGCCTATTTACCCTTTTCAGTCTACGGCTACTTTATGAATGGTGGCGGTCGCTGCTGGGTGACAAGCATCGGTACTCAATTACCAGGCGCACCCAGACCGGCAACTCCAGAACCGGCTACTTTAAGAATTAACTCTAGAGGTAATCGTCCAGCCCTGCGCTTTACTTTGCGCCCTGAGCAAGCATCAGGTGGATTAGTAAATATTGTCATTATTGATGGTTCGCCCCGCGCCTTACCTGAAGGTACTGAAGGAGAAGCGCCTCCAAATACGGGCGAATATTTTACCATCGAAATTCGTCGCGGAGATGAACTTCTAGAGGAATATCAGAACTTGACGATGAACCGCGAACCTGCTGGTCAAGCAGCAGTTTATGCACTAACGGCATTGAGAAATTCAATGTATCTCACTGTAGAAGACATAACTCAAAGCGGACAGCCTTTAGCTCGTCGTCCCGTGAATGGTCAATATGAACTAGCGCCACCCATTGTTGCTGCCACACCCGATAGATTTTCACAAAATTTAGAAGGGGTTCGAGACGATCGCACCGGGGTACGCGGTATCTTTGAAGTTGATGAAATCACGATGCTAGCCTGTCCTGATGTGATGCGGGCTTATCAAGAGCAGGTGCTTAATTTAGATCAAGTTCATGGCATCATCGAACTGATGATTAGTATGTGTGAGGGTTCTGCCAGTGGCGATATTCCCAACCCGCCCAACCGGATGGTTGTACTTGATTCGCCACCGGAAGCCGTCAAACCGCAACAAGTAGTGGAGTGGTTGAATAGATTTAACCGTCGTTCGATGTTTGCGGCCCTTTATTATCCTTGGATTAAAGTACCTAATCCACGCGATCGCGGTAATCCAATTTTAGTACCTCCTTGCGGTCATGTGATGGGTGTTTGGGCCCGCACCGACGAAACCAGAGGAGTTTACAAAGCCCCGGCAAATGAAGTTCCCAGAGGCGTAATTGGTTTGGGCTATGACACCAATTTCCGCGAACAAGAACTATTAAATCCCTTGGGGATAAATTGTATTCGCAGCTTCCCCAACCGAGGTATCCGCATTTGGGGCGCACGCACTCTAGTTGAGCCAGATAAAACAGAGTGGCGTTACATCAGCGTGCGTAGATTAATTAGCTATATCGAAAAATCCCTAGAACTGGGGACTCAGTGGGTAGTTTTTGAACCGAACGACCAAGATTTATGGGCGCGTGTAACCCGTACTGTGAGCAACTTCTTAGAGCGCATCTGGCGTGAAGGTGCTTTATTTGGTGCATCTCCAGCCCAAGCATTTTATGTGAAGTGTGACGAAGAATTGAACCCACCAGAAACCAGGATTTTAGGACGTTTATATATTGAAGTCGGAGTTTGTCCCGTCAGACCGGCTGAATTTGTTGTTTTCCGTATCAGCCAATGGAATGGCATTGAAGATAGCGAATAGACCAAGAATTCTCCTCTTGTAGAGACGCGATTTATCGCGTCTCTACCCATTCCCATTTCAAAATTAATCACACACAAAGGAGTCTAAAAGTATGGCAGGCGAATTTTTAACCTCTTGTAAGTTTTACTTTGAAGCTGACGGAATTACTGATAAATTTATCAAAGAAATTAGCGGACTAGGCGTTGAAAATACACCAGCGCAAGAAGTCCACGGTTCATCTAAGGGCGCTAAACTAATGCGTCAAGCCACACCAACTGTTGTTAAATTTACCAACATTACAGTAAAAGTCATCGCCACTGATGATATAGACCTTTATAAATGGTATCAAGACTGTAACGAAGACATGGGAGACCCTCGAAAGTGGTCACAGAATCGTAAAACTGGTTCAGTGGTTGCTTATGACCAACAAGGCTCTGAAAAGGCACGCTGGAACATTGTTAATTGTTATCCCTGTAAATACACCGGGCCTACCTTAACTGCCTCTGGTGGTGATATGGCAAATGAGACTGTTGAATTGGTTCACGAAGGAATTAAACGAATCAAATAATTAGCATTTGCAGTAATCAAAGTTTGGGAGTTTAAGTTGCATAGCCTCTACAGGCAGAACGCTTTGTGTCGGGGTCTGTCTTGCAAAGTTGCTCCTCTTGGGGAGACCCCAAGACCACACTTTGCGCTAAATCTCCGTCACAAAACGTAATTACGAATTACGAACTTGTACTGAGCGTAGCCGAAGTATTACGAATTACGAATTATTTAACAGTGGTACAATCCGCAAGCCGAATTCCAGAAGTTCTGACAGCCCATCGGTTCTATTTAGAACTGACACTAGAAGGTCAAAACGATGCCAATTGTTTCTTTTTGGAGTGTCAAGGCTTCAAAAGAACACAAGAGGTAATTGAAATTACTGAAGTCACTTCTCAAACCTGGGGTACAAAAGGGCAATCAAAAGGTCAGGTGGTGAGAACTAAGCTTCCCAGCAATCCTAAGAGTGGTAATCTCATTCTGCGTAGAGGTACCACCAACTCTATGGATTTTTGGAAGTGGTTTGAAAAAGTCCAGCAGGGTAATTGGTCACAGCAACGTAGACTTGTTGCTTTATCTATTTATAATCAGGCAAATCAAGAAATCGCTAGATTTGAATTAGCTGGTGCTTGGCCCGCAAGTTACAAAATTGCCGATGTCAGCGCCCGCAGCCATGACATCGAAATTGAGGAAGTGGAGGTTGCTTTTGAGGAATTTAAACGCGTGAAGTAATTAGGAGTACTATGTTTCCCACAGAGTTTGAATTTACACTGCCAAAAGGGTATCTAGACTCTGAAGGCGACCTCCACCGCAAAGGTGTAATGCGGTTATCAACAGCGATAGACGAGATTGCACCCTTGCGTGACCCCCGCGTTAAAGCTAATCCCGTTTATGCCACAATTATTATCCTGTCGCGAGTGATTACCCACTTGGGTGCTTTATCAGAAGTTACTCCTGCAATCGTGGAAAACTTTTTTTCCCAAGATTTAAATTATCTCCAAGATTTTTACCGTCGAATCAATGGCTTGGAAGGCGAAACTTCTACACCGGAAGATACAGTAAATTCTCGGAGATAGGCAATGTCATGTAGGAGAAGTCCTTCAAGTAAATCAGGACTAACAGAATTGAAGCTGCCCAAGCGAGTGATAACCCTTGCAAGCATTACCAAGACACCGTAAGCCGGATTTTCTTGAACTTTGCGCTCTTGTTGCACCAAAATTTCATCTTTGGCGGTGGCTAAACGCATCACCCCATGACGATGTACTCGTTGTTCGCCATCACTCAATCCTCTAGGAAGAGTGAAGGCAAATTCTGTGCAGAGAGTATCCTTTTTACGGCGCATAGGTTATTGAATTTGGGCATTGGGTATGAGTCTCTGACTGGTTCCCAGCTTTCAGGCTGGGAACCCATTCTGGGAGGCTCCGCCTCCTCTTTGTTGACAAGAGGTAGAACCTCTGAGAATACATTCCCAGCCTGCAGGCTGGGAACGAGGCTAATGAGTCTTTGAACTCCTTTAATGAGTATCAAAGCCTCATTAAAGGAGTTCAAAGGCTCATTAATGAGTATCAAAGACTCATTAAAGGAGTTCAAAGGCTTATTAAAGGACTTCAAAGACTCATTAATGGAGTTCAAAGCCTCATTAAAGGAGTTCAAAGACTCATTAATGGAGTTCAAAGACTCATTAAAGGAGTTCAAAGACTCATTAGCCTCGTTCCCAGCCTGCAGGCTGGGAATGTATTCTCAGAGGTTCTACCTCTTGTCAACAAAGAGGAGGCGGAGCCTCCCAGAATGGGTTCCCAGCCTGAAAGCTGGGAACCAGTCAGAGACTCATACCCAATGCCCAAATTCAATAACCTATGCGCCGTAAAAAGGATACTCTCTGCACAGAATTTGCCTTCACTCTTCCTAGAGGATTGAGTGATGGCGAACAACGAGTACATCGTCATGGGGTGATGCGTTTAGCCACCGCCAAAGATGAAATTTTGGTGCAACAAGAGCGCAAAGTTCAAGAAAATCCGGCTTACGGTGTCTTGGTAATGCTTGCAAGGGTTATCACTCGCTTGGGCAGCTTCAATTCTGTTAGTCCTGATTTACTTGAAGGACTTCTCCTACATGACATTGCCTATCTCCGAGAATTTTACAATCGAATCAATCAACAAGGCAATGTACACATTCCGACACAATGTCCCCACTGTAATACTCAATTTTCAGTGGAGCTAGAACTAGCGGGGGAGTCGTAAGCTACCCCTCTGATACTTTATATGAGGAGGTAGCTTTTATTGCTTATCATTTCCACTGGTCACAAGATGATATTTTAAATTTAGAACATACTACCCGTCAGCGCTGGGTGGCAGAAATCAATAAAATTAACCAAAAATTAATATGAAAGTAAAAGTTAGCTACTCACCAAATTTAAGTGAAGTCAATGAAGTTGACCTTACCACAGAAACTCCAACGAGAGGAGAATGGGTAATAGGTCGTTCTCCTGATTCTGATTTACTCCTAGACAGCCCTGATATCAGTCGGGTACATGCTAAATTTTTTGTTAAAAATGGAAATTACTACTTTTCTGACCTTGGCAGTAGAAATGGCTCAATAGTTAATGGGAAACAAGCCGAAAAAGATCGACCATATTCTTTGAGTGATGGAGATATTATTCGGATTGCAGATTATGTTTTGATTTTGGAAGCAGTTGCTCCCGTTTATGAGCAACCAGAGACAGTCTTTAGAATTATAGATCCTTCACTGTTTTCTCGGCCGCGATCGCCTGAAAATGTCAGCACTTCCAATGTTGTTAATCTAGTCCCAGAGGTAGTTAGCGAAGTTCCACCGCCAATTAGTCAAGAAGTAGAAACACCTGAAATTAATGCTCCTTCCCCAGAAATTAGCGAAATTGAGGAAGTTGTTGCTACTCAATCTGATGATGTCATCCCAGTTGCTGAGATAATCACCCCTGAAAACATCATTCAGCCACCAGAAGCAGTTAGCGAAGTTCCACACGATGTTCGTAATGAAATTGTGGATTTGCGGACATTAGTTACACCAGAAGTCAGCGCCGATAGTGAGGAAGTAGAGGTTCCAGAAGTCAGCGAAGCCTCAGAAGTTTCTTTGCCTGAACCTGATAACGCCATAGCTGCACCTGAAAACATCATTGAAACTCCTGAAGAGGAAAGTGTTCTTCCAGAAGCTAACCACGATGAGGCTGTAGATTTTGAAGCAGCATTGGCAACAGAATCTACTTTCGTACAACAGCGTAATATAAGTGCTATTCCAGAAACTACCTACAACGAAAATGCAGAGTTAGAGGCAGCACTAGAAGCAGAAGTCACCTTTGTACAGCCACGTGATATTTTCAACGAAGTTCCTGCACAAAGTGCTATTCCAGAAACTACCTACGATGAAAATGCAGAGTTGGAGGCAGCACTAGCAGCAGAAGTTACCTCCGTACAGCCACGCGATATTTTCCACCCTGTATCTGAGGAGGAGAATAACATTCCCGAAGCTACTCACGATGAAGTCGTAGATTTGGATACGCCAGTCGCAGAACAAGTCAGTGAAGTTGTTGAAAACGCAGAAATTCAGCCGCCAGAAGCATTAAGCCAAGTTACACAGGATATAGATGAAGCGATAGATTGGGATGCGTCAGTTACAGCAGCAGATAGTGTAGATGTTGACGAAGTAGAACCTACTTCTGCTGTTGATGAAACAGTCAATGAAGTTTCTGAAACATTGACTGCGCCTGATGAGAACATTGCAGAAATTTTCAGCAGTCAAGACATTGATTTGAGTAATACAAGTCCTGAAGAAGTTAGTGTAGATGTTGATGATGTTTCTGCACAAGTAAGTGAAATTTCTGACTCAGCTAATATTCAATCTTTGGAAACAACAGAAAATGGAGCTACTGAGAACGTCAGTCAAACTATTCAACAAGTTTCTGAAGCAGAAGTAACTCAACCTGATGAAACTCCAGAAGAAACAAATGTCAGTGAGTCTCCTCAAGCAATCATTGAAAGAAATATAGTACTGATTGCTCATGAAAGCAAAAAATCAGAACTTGCTGAATTGGTTTCTGAACATCAGGAATTTTTCTCGCAGAGCTTTACAATTACTTGGCCATCTGTTAGTGAAGTCTTACATCAACAGGCAGGGATAACGATTAGTCAACAAACTCCTGCACCAACTTCTGGAGGATATCAAACAATTGCTTCATTGGTTGGAGCCGGAGAAATTGTAGCAGTTATTTTCCTGCGAGATTTGCTGCAACCTCAGCCAGGTCAAGCAAATGAAGAAGCACTGTTAAGATTATGCACTATTAATCAAGTTTTATTGGCTACTAACTTCTCAACAGCAGAGGCGATTGTGCATTATCTGAAACACATCTAACAATTCTAAATGAGTTATGAGCAAAAATATCCCCGACTTCTTAAAGAAGTTGGGGATTTGAGCATTTTGGTGTTTGTAAGTAAAATATGATTACTATATTTTTTGAAAAGTTGCAAATTGCGTAGAATAATTTCAATATTAAAAATTAATCTCAAAATACACGTATATTTTAAAGTAAAACCTATTTAAAAAAATGGTTGTAACTTTTAAAAGTTTATTTAGACAGCCAGTTATTCTTTCAAGTGCGATCGCAACACTTCTATTAGTAGGAATTCAAAAACTGGGGGTTTTCGAGCCTCTAGAAATGAAAGTCTACGACCAAATGATGCAATTACGTGCCGACTCAGGCCCAGACACTCGTTTATTGATTGTTGCTTTAAGTGAAAAAGATATCCAAAAATGGAATTGGCCCCTGTCTAGCGAACTTCTAGACCGGCTATTAGGCAAACTTGAAGAATATCAACCGCGAGTCATTGGTCTAGATATTTTTCGTGACTTACCAGTACCGCCTGGTCATGACAAGCTACTGCAACACCTCCAACAGAGCGATATCATCATTCCTATCTGCAAACATTCTGGTTCTAACAATCCAGGAATAGCACCCCCAAAAGGCGTTGAAGCAGAGCGAGTAGGATTTAATGATGTTGTAGAAGATACTGATGCTACAATTCGCCGCAACCTATTATTGGTAAGTGCAGAGGAATCCGATTCTTGTCAAAGTACTTATTCTTTTAGCTTACAACTAGCACTCAAATATTTAGAAGTTGGAGGCATCCAACTAGAATTTACCCCCAAAAAGGAACTACAACTACGTAATACTGTATTTAAACCTCTACAAAGTAACGCTGGCGGCTATGAAAAAGCAGATACCAATGGCTACCAAATCCTGCTTAATTACCGTTCTGGTCATCAGGTTGCCCAGCAGGTAACTATTACAGAAGTACTTGCAAATCAAGTTAAACCAGATTTAGTTAAAGACCGCATCGTTTTGATTGGTTCAACAGCTAATAGTTTAAATGATATTTTTAATACGCCCTTTGCTAGCGGTAAATCAGATAATTCTGGCAAAATGGCCGGAATTGAAATTCATGCCCACAGCGTTAGTCAAATTCTCAGTGCTGTTCTGAACAAACAGCCTCTATTTTGGTTTTTGCCTGAGTGGGGTGAAGTCCTTTGGATATGGGGATGGACTGTAGTTGGTGGGTTGCTGGTATGGCGGATTCAACATCCGCTAGGCTTAGGATTGGCAGCAGCAACAGCCCTGGCAGTATTATTTGGAGCCAATTTTGTCATTTTTACCCAAGCTGGATGGTTCCCAGTCATACCTCCGGCGTTGGGGTTAGTATTTACCGCCGGCAGTGTCCTTGCCTATAGTTCTTATCAAACCAAGCAAGAGCAAAAAGAAATTACCCAACGGGTTCAAGAACACCAACAATTAATTCTAGAATTACAAAATCTTTTACGGCAGCGTGGCAACGCCTCAAATGAAGCGCCAACCGTAATTGTTGATTCCATCGGGCAAGAAATTGCAGTAGGCACGTTACTAAATAACCGCTACAAAATTACTCAACCCTTGGGTTCTGGAGGATTTAGCAATACTTATTTAGCTGACGATATCCAGCGTCCTGGTAATCCGCAGTGTGTGGTTAAACAGTTGCGACCTCCCCGCCAAGATGCAGAGTATTTAAATGTTGTCAGACGCCTATTCGACGCGGAAGCAGAAATTTTAGAAACTTTGGGTAAGCACCCACAAATTCCCCAACTGCTAGCTTTTTTTGAAGAAAATCGCCAATTCTCTTTAGTGCAAGAATTTGTTCGAGGGCACGCTATGGATAAAGAGCTAACCGCTGGGAAGCGACTCAAACAAGCTGAAGTTGTGGAGATACTCAAAGAAGTTTTAAACGTGCTGGTTTTTGTTCACAGCTATGGCGTAATCCATCGAGATATCAAACCTAGTAACTTAATTAGACGAGAATCCGATGGGCACATTGTTTTAATTGACTTTGGCGCTGTTAAGCAGATTCAACCCCAGCAGCAAGAAGCTCAGACAATTTCAATTGGCACTCCTAATTATGCACCTTCGGAACAAATGAGTGGGTTGCCAAAACTCAACAGCGATATTTATGCGTTGGGAATTATGGGAATACAAGGCTTAACTGGGGTAGAACCTAGAGAGTTTCGTAGAGATACAAATACTGGTGAAATAATTATCCAAAGCCAAGCTGATGCTAATCAACAGATTTGGCAACATTGGCGTGAATTCACTGACGCTACAGACGAGTTGGTTATTATTTTAAATAAAATGGTACATTTTAATTTCACTCAGCGATATCAGTCAGCCACAGAAGTGCTTAAAAATCTCGAAGGTCTTTAGTACTTTTTTATCAACGCTAAATTGCTTAGAAAAAAGCTCGGTCACTCGCATGACCAAGCTCTTAACTATTTCAATCAATTATTGCAGGTAAAGTAGTGCGTAGGCGTAGCCCGTCGTAGACATCGCAAGCAAATCATTAGTTAGCAGATTGTTCCAAATTCACCTTGACAACTTTATTCTTTTCTTGGTCAGTTTTAGGCAGTGTTAGATTCAAGATGCCATCTTTATAATCTGCCGTAACGTTAGTGTTTTGAATCCGAGCCGATAAAGGAATTACGCGTTGAAATTTACCGTAATGAAACTCACTTCTGGTAACACCTTTTTCCTCTGTTTTCGTTTCGGACTTCCGCTCACCGCTAACGTAAATAGCATTTTCTGTGACTTGTACATCCAGGTCTTTAGCTTCTATTCCTGGCAGTTCTATCTTCAGATGAATCGCATCTTCACTTTCTTGAATTTCAGCAGCCGGAACTTTACTTAAGCCTTTGTCAAACAATGCAGATGGTAGTCTGGTATCTTCAAATAAACTATTGATTTGGTCTTGTAGAGTGTCAATTTCTCTCCAACAATTCCAACGAACTAGTGTCATAACTCTTCCTCGCATTAGTTAGTATTGTTTAATAAGTTTTGCACTTAACCTTGTGCTTACATATTCATATTAGGTAGAGTTCAAGCTGCTGTAAATTCGATTTTTGACACCAACTAATTGATGATTACCGCACCAAATTAGATAGAAAAACTTTTACGGTTTACTCTAATTTGTCTGTTCGGTAAACCCGAATAGACAAATTAGATTCAATTATACTAAATCAATAAATCTGCTGTTGAAGCGATAGCGCAGAAATACGATGCCTCAGTTGGGCTATGTCTACAACTGAGTAACAGCGTTGCATAAATTTTTAGATAACCTCAGTTAAATATATATCTGTTCAAGTTTCTCCTGAACTTTACTCCCGATTTATTAACCAGGACAGCATCAATAATGAAACTCTTTCCCCCACTTAATTTTGCACACATTCTTGATTCTAGTGTCCTATCTAGAATCGCTATGAATCAAATAGCTACTCATAGCAAAAGTGGCACATCAATCAACACAGCTATCGAATCTAATACTTTACGCAACGATTCTACAGATATCAATTGCCTCAAAACCTTTGATACTGCTGTTCTTGCTTATCAGATGATGGGTCTTAGCAACTTTGAATGAATCGTAGGATGCGCTCAATTAAATCACCCGAATGGGTGAGGAGCAAATCAACCGTTCAGGTGAACTAGGTGCAGGAAGTTAAGACAGATAAAAAATAAGACTCTATTACTCAAGAACACTAATTGCACTTTACTATAACTAAGGATAATCCTATGAAACTCTCTATCTTAATCGATTCTGTACTCATTGTTACTTCTATTGCTTTATTGCCTAGAATCGGTGGCACTCAAATAGCTACTAACAATAATGGCGAACCTATAGCTATCAATTCTAACAATTCATCTAACCTCAGCTACCTCAAACCCTTTGATGATGCATTTCTAGCTTATCAAAGTAATCTGAAAGCACAGGGTAGTCCTAGCGGTAGCGCTTTGGTATCTCAATACCAAACAGGAAACCTGACTGCATTAAATGTGGTTAAGACTGCTGTTAAAGCTAAAAAGTTACCAGCACAAGAAGCTTTGAATCATAAAGGTTATCTCAACGCTGTCGAGTCGCAGCTGACATCAGACGATAGCACTAATGATTTATCTTACTAAGTACAGACTTGCAGAGATTCGTAATGGATTTATAAAATGCTGTACTATCATCTGGTTGCTTTGACAAGAAAATGCCTAACCAACAGGAAAAGCTGCTGTCTCCCCCTAATCACCGTCTCATTTGCAAAAATTACTTTCACCCCTCCAACACCTTGGAGGGGTTTTTAGTTGGTGCTACGGTTGCTACTTGCTCTAGCGTCGTCCCATGCACAGTAGCACTAGAATGTTTTCTACTCCCACAACGGCGTGACTCATCACACTTTTAGAAAAAAGGGATAGGTCATAAATTATTTACTGTTCTATCAAATTAACGTTGTTAAGTTACTCAGCAGGTGTAGTTTTCACCTCCAGGCTGTGTTAGATATTGTGACGCGAAACAGGAGTATAGATACGTTGCTAAAGCTTTCTCCAGAATCTCCTCTATTTATTGGATTAATTATTATTAGTTTTCTAGTAGTAACTTTATCAACTTGGTTATCATCTAAACCATTTATTTTAAAACCATTTGGAGTTAATGATATTGTCCAACTACTCACATTACAATTATTTATTTCTTTATTGCTAGAGCGTTCTTTAGAAGTTTTTATAACTACTTGGCGTGGCCCATTCGTCGAACAATTAGATATTAATATTGAGCAAAAGAAGGCTCTACTGTCTGAAAAGATAAGACTTATGGAAGCACAACAGAACCAATTTTCTTCTTTAGAATCTAATCAAACCAGTGGACTTCCACCTGAAGGAATGAGTTTAGAACAGCAAATCATCCAAAACTTTACACAAAACCAACAAGAACCATTAAAAATATTCAAGCCACAAATGGATGATATAAATGAAAAAGAGCGCCAAAGAACAGCCTATAAATCTGATACACGAACAATTGCTCTATGGACATCTCTTTTATTCGGTCTTTTAATGAGCGCAATAGGTATTCGCTCAATTGAGCCGCTTGTAGTTATTGATTTAGAGAATCCCATACAAGTAGTTATTTTCCGTTGTTTAGATGCATTGCTGACAGGAGGTTTAATTGCAGGAGGTAGCGAGGGAATTCATAAGCTCATAAAAGTTTTTATCGACTTTATGGAAGCTACATCTAAACAAATCAAAAATCAGTCATCATCTTGATGAAACTCTGAATGCAGGATTGTATTACAAATATGATAATTACAGTAATATCTATTTTAGATATAGAGTACTATCTTCCCATAGATAATCTTTAATCTCTACAAAATTTTTGTTTAAGTTGCTTAATAAATCTGCTTCAGATAAAATCTGAACTCCTTCCATTTCTAACTTAATTTTTTGTTGGCTAACATAAGTTATCAAATAACCTTTAGAGTCTAATATTCTATGTAACGGATAATCCGCAGCCGAAGTTTTTTTTAGGTATATAGGAATAGCTCTTAGATAACTATTATCTACTCCTATGCCTTTGATTATCTGTTTATATGTAACTACTTTTCCACTTGGGATTTTGATAATAAAATTTAGGAATCGTTTATATGGAATTTCAGATAATGCTGGAAATCGATTAGCTTCAACTTGAAAATTAGTACCAACCTTGATTTTACCTGATTTAATAACTACACCTAAAATTCCTCTTTTACCTTGGATGCTTTTTAATGACTCTACCAAGTGAGCTATTCGCTTACATGGTTCGCAGTAAAAAGTTAATCTAATTGCCGCGCCACTTTCAAAGTGTAGCAGAGAGCCAGGGATAAATTTATCAATTTCTATACCTTGAATCACGATATTTTCTCGCAATTCTCCTGGTTTAATTGATAAGTTGGCAATATCTTCGTACCTAACAATTAAAACTTGCCTGGGACTTATCGGCTCGGCATTAATATCTCCTTCTATACCATGATTTACCTTTAAATTTAATGTATTAAGCTCTACCATTGCAGAGCCTACTTTTACTTTGCTGAAAAGATGTATGATTGAGAGAGCCATATTCATTCAGCGGCGCAATCAATTTTCATTTAAGGATGTGAATTCAGGTAAATTCTCGGATTTACTAAGAATAAATAAACTTCCATCTCCTCCACGTCCAATTCTTAAAGTTTCATCTAAGAAAGTAATATCTAATGTGGCAGTTCTGCTAGTAGGATTATTAGCTGAAACAACCTTAAATGGGTTAAGTTGGGGAGTATTAATGCCAAGAATCTTCTGAATTGATAGATAGCGTTTGTCAAAATAGACGTTGATACGTTTGTTCTGTAGAGGCTCTAAATCTTCTTTGGCTGGCTCAAAGCTAGCTGTAACTTTGACATATCCCGATACTAAGCCCAGAGGATGTTTAACTTTAGCTAGATTGAAAAATAATTGATTTGCAACATCAATCACTTGATAAACTTTACCTAGCTTTAATCCCAATGGAAGAGAAGCTAAAGAACGTATTTCTCTAGCTGTGGAGTATTGCAGTTGCCAAGCTCCCTCTAGCAAAGAAGTAGCATAGAGAAGAGGATTGAGATTGGGATTGACGCTCTCTAGTTCCGTTGTCAATTGTTCAATTTCTGCGACTAAGGTTTTGTCTAGCTGCAAATCGGTAATGGGAGAGCCATCGCTCTTACTTTGAATATTCTCAAGCTTTGCTTGTAATTTTTCCTTAATTAAAAGTTGATTATTCAATGGTAAGAATTTTCCTTGATATATCCTGTTTCTTTAGTTAAACTTTTATGCGGGAAGTACATAAAAGTTGAATTATTTAGATGAAATTAGTCAATTAGTTGTGGGGTGGGAATTTGCGTATCTATATCCGCTTGGGAATAAGTGGGGAGCAACCAAGTACTTTCACCCGCCTTGAATACTTTGGCAGGTTCAACATTCAATTCAATTGCACCAGTGGCTGGATTGGTTCTAGCAAGAGACTGTGTACCATCGACAAACTTAACGGCGATGGGTTCAGTCAGTTGTTGTGGTTGAGCGTTCGAGCCTAAAACCACTTGAGAACCTGCGGGTAAGTAAATGCCATCGCAATCCCAATCATCATCGGTGATTGTTCCTGCGCCCAGAAAGTAGAGTTGGGTTGGAATTTTTTTGGTTTATTGGCATAGACAGCCAATGTCTTTCCAGTTTCATTGCGGCACTGCGCCCGCTTTCTAGCTGTTTCTATGACATTTTTCTGAGACTGCAATTGTGCCAGTCGTTGCTGGAACTGTTCAGGTGTATAGCCAGCTTGCTCAGGTGTATTCTTTACAGTTAGAAGTTGATTGAGCGCCTGAGTTACCTCAGCATAGTCAGCCCCCTTAGTGAAATCCTTACCTGCCCAAGAGGGTTGAGCAATTAGTAGATTCACCATCAATACGAGAGCGACAAGAACAATTTTGAGAAACTGCATATATTTCTCCTTTTTTGAAATTAGTGTTCAGTACCACTGAAACTTTACCAGATTTCAAATCCTTGAAAATTGCGATCAAGATCGCACCACATACCCATAAGATTAATTAATAGCCCTAGAAGCTCTCCTCAATATCCACTAAACGGTGGTAGCAGTTAACTAGTAACTGATAGCCAATGTCAAACTCTTAACTGGGTAACGGCGATATTGCCAGAAAAACATACATCTACATCGCTGCCAGGAGTGCGATCGCGTTTGCCATATTCCCCTACATAATAAAAATTATCGCCTTCAATTCGATAGTTCACGGGCAAAGGTTTGGTACAGGCTTGGCAAAACACCACTTCAGGATGTGGTTCTCCTGGTTGCAGATGCGGCAGATTCACATTCCAGAAGCTTCCTGGTTCTAAGGGACGCTTGAGTAAATCCGCTAAAACTTCAGCAGTGAATTTAGCAGCCAGATCCCAATCAAAATTCTGCTTGGCTTTGCGATACTGGGAAATGGCAATTCCGGGAATACCGTGCATCGCGGCTTCCCGCACAGCAGCCACTGTGCCAGAAATATAGGCATCTACTCCCAAGTTTCCCCCAGCGTTGATACCTGAAAGTACAAATTTGACATCTGCGGTAATTTGTGTTATTGCAATTCTCACACAATCAGCGGGAGTACCTGCGATCGCATACTCAGTCTCAGAACGTCGCTGGAGGTTGATAGCACGAGTAGTAGTAACTTGATGTCCACAGCCAGACTGATGATCAGCAGGAGCAGCGATAATAGAATTTTTGCCGTTTACAGCTTTGAGCAGCGCTTGGATACCAGGGGCATCAATGCCATCGTCGTTAGTTAAAAGTATAGTCATGTATATATGATATTGATTTAGCTAAAATATCAGAAAAATGCAGATATAAACCATCACATAGACATCTCTATAAACTAAATATGCATTGTCTAGAACCCTTGTAGAGAGCTAGCAGGATAACGTCTTGACATTCTTTTTCACTCAGATATCTAATGAGTACGTCAGAAAAAGCTACTCGCAGATATGAAAAAATATGGCGTTGCTGAACCAAAATATGAATCATGCGATATGATTTCTAGATGGTTTGCAAATTCCGCCCTAAGCATTTGGGTTAATTCCCAAAATGGGCGGTATTTCTTGTGACTAGTAAGGGGTTTAGCGTCAGGTTAATGCTTGCAACCACCTTCAGAACAAGTTTGTGTAATCAAAAATCCCGTACAATATACATATTTGCTGGGAATATCAGAAATTTTACACTGAAGAAAATCGGGAAAGAGGTGATTTTTGCAGTGGTTCTGTAGTATTTTTGGTGCAAGTCTGTCTTAGGGATCACACGATGAAACAGCTCCTCAAACAAGTTTTTAGCAGTCAAAAACACCTCATCTGGCTAATTCTACCTTTGGTGACGGTTATTTTCGCAGCCTCGCTGTTTGCCACACCTGCTTCAGCCACAGGTGTGTATCAAATACCTAGCCTGACAGCAGGGAATGACACCTGGGTTTTGGATCAAGGTGAAGTCATCAGTCGTCTGAATGAAGGCAAGATTAGCAGCGCTTTTAAGGATTTGGCAAAGCAAACAGATAAGGAAGTCAGAATTGTTACTGTTCGCCGCCTCGACTACGGTGAAACACCAGAAAGTTTTACTAAAGAACTGTTTGAAAAATGGTTTCCGACAAAAGCAGCCCAAGCTAATCAAACTTTATTGGTTCTTGATACAGTTACCAATGGTACTGCCATTATTACTGGGGATCAAGTCAAGCCAATTCTTACTGACTCTATTGCCGAGAGTGTAGCGACTGAAACAGTAAGTGTGCCGTTACGCAATGGTGACAAATACAATCAGGCATTTCTCGATGCCAGCGATCGCCTTGTCGCCGTTCTTTCTGGCAAAGCCGATCCAGGGCCACCCCAAATAACTAACAATGTACAGGTTGGAGGCACTTTCAAGAAAGCAGAAGAAACCAACCAAGGTAACGCTACTGCTTGGGTAGTAGGGTTGTTAATTGCTGCCACCGTTATCCCAATGGCAACTTACTATATCTATCAGATAAATCAGCCCTCATCTAATGGGTAATGGGAGATTTAGGAGTGGAGTTAGGAGTTAGGAGTTAGGAGTTATGAATTTCTAACTTTTAACTCCTCACTCCTAACTTTAATCTTGAACATACTCTTGCCCTGTAACTAAAGCTACCTCAGCCCGGACAAATTCTCGACCCAAATAAGCTGCATGATCTAATTTAGTTACCAAAGTGGGCTGAGTTTGTTCAAAAACTTTCACGCAAAGTTCTTTCGCCGTTCTGGCGCTAAAAACTGTTGTATGAGTTCGTTCTACCTTTGCTCGCGCCGGAATTACCTTTCCCGTTTCGGGATCGACAGCTAAACCGCGATCGTCAATCACATTTGTAAAATGCTTGGCATAAATTAACCCTGCCTCTCGATCCAAGTAAATAATGAAATATCCACCTGGATCTAGGTCAATATGACGCTGGGAAAGTTTATCATCAATTGCGGCTAAATCTTCAACTATTAAATCCATAAGCATTATAAAAAGAAATTTTCTTTTTTCAGGGTTTTTACACTCTATATCAAGTGTAATTCGTCGTTCACCCTCTGCCTTGGCATTCTTTAAGAATCTCGGTTATTAAATGGCAACTCTGCATTAATTGCCTCAATTTGCTGCTGTTCGAGTTGATTCACTTCTTTAATATAGGGAAGTAAAATTTGTCCTAAACGATTATTGTAAAAGCGGTGCAGACTGTGATTGGGCATAGCGGGGAAACCACGGCGTTTTTTGTGTCGCCCACCCGCGCCAGGGTCAAAAATTTGGATACCGTTAGCGATCGCCCACTCAATAGGTGCATAATAGCAAGCATCAAAATGTAAGCAATCTATTTCTTGAAAACTTCCCCAATAGCGTCCATAGAGTTTGTCATCTTTAAATAAACAAAAAGACATTCCTAAAGGATGAGAATTATCTTCCTCGCTATATGCAGCAACAAACAAGACTCGATGGCGATAATCGGTGTGTAGTTGCTCAAAAAATCTCCGTGTGAGATACTTGCTACCCCACCAGCCAAACTTATCACAGGTGTCAGCATAGAATTGGTGCATCAAGGGAAACAAAGACTGAGGAATTTGATCGCCACTCAGCGGTTGCAATCGTAAACCTGCTTTCTCCACAGCTTTGCGTTCCCGCTTGATATTGCGGCGCTGATTAGCGTTAAACACCTTCAAGTAATCATCAAAAGTTTTAAAACCAGCATTTTCCCAGATATAGCTGTGGTGCAGCCAAGTTGTAAAACCATGCCGTTCCAGCATCGGACGCCATTGGGGATCGACGTAGAGAAAATGACACCCAGAAATCCGATTTTTGGAGCAAAAAGTGTCAATTTCATGCACCATCAGCGCTGTGATTTCATCCTCATCTTCTCCTGGAGCAATTAAGAACCGATAACCTTCCGCTGGGGTGAATGGTGTCATTCCCAGCAATTTTGGGTAATATTGGACTCCGATGCGATCGGCTAACTCTGCCCATTGGTGATCGAAAACAAATTCACCAGAACTATGTCCTTTAAGATAAAGTGGCGCAGCAGCAATCAGCGTTTTATCTCGCCACAATGTCAAGTGATTTGGCAACCAACCAGTTTTAGCCGTAACACTCTGGGAAGTTTCGAGATTATTCAGCCACTCCCATTCTAAAAATGGCGTTTTGAGTGGCATTGCCAAAGCATTCCAGGCATTTTGGGGTACTTCAGCGATTTTGTTTGTCCAAACGACAGAATAGCGAGGCTTAAGTTGTTCCACCATCTTAGGGGAGTAGGGAGTAGGGAGTAGGGAGCGGGGGAGCGGGGGAGCAGGGGGGCAGAGGAGCAGAGGAAAATAATCAATGCCTAATGCCCAATGCCCAATGCCCAATACCCAATAAATAACTTAACTTAGCGTAATCTAATCTGCTGGTCGTTGCAGGCGATAGTGTAAAAACACTTCTTGCTCAACTGTATGAACTTCTATGAGTTGTAACTTGGGAGCAAAATCGGGTAAAAATCCTTTCCCTTCGACGGGTGTGGGTGCAGTATTACCACCTAAAATGAGCGGACAGACAGTTAGCCATAATTCATCAATTAAATCCAGTTCCAGCAAGGAAGCTACTAATTCACCTCCACCCAAGACCGCCAAGCGTGTTATATGTAGAGTGGCTAGTTGCTTCAAGGCTGCGAGAATGTCAATTTCTCGTGTTGGTGTTTCAAAAACCAGAATCTTCTCAAATTCTGGAGGGTACTCTTGTACTCCGATTCCCAGAGTTGAGTGAAGCGTCTGTAAGCGTTCTTTCCACGAAAATTCCCCTGCTGTTGTGGTGAGTAGCCAGCGTCTAACTGGTTGCTTAAAAAAGTGAATTTCCGGATTAAGGTTTGCAGACTTTGTAATCACTATATGAACTGGTTGCCGAGGCTTCCCTCCTTGTGCCCGGAGTTGCACTAGAGTTGGATCGGTTACAGTAAGTGTTGTTCCATAAGCTTCCAAAGTCCCAGCACCGAACAAAACGGCATCAGAGGCAGCAATTTGTTTTTCTAAGTGCGCTTTATCAACCCTTGAGCCAAACCGAGCAGGCGATCGCTTAAAATCTGCTATCTTGCCATCTGCACTCATTGCTAAAACAACTGTAGTATGAGGACGATGTTGCAACATTGAATTGATTTGATAGTTTTAATATTTACTTTAGTCGTGTGTAGATTCTCAAAAAAACCATACCGACAAGCTACTGTTTTATCATTTCACCACTGTATTGATATGCAACACAAATCGCTTCTACATCTAGCATATACGAGTTTTGGTATACCACGTTTCTTTTTGAATTATAGCAATTTGTTATTTTTAAACATTGAAAATAAAATTCTGATAATTTAATAAGATGTCTCATTTAGCTGATTTAATTGCATATCTTTGGTGTTGTAGATTGCAGGTGCAAAGTGAGACACTTGATGACTAATTCCCGCCAATCTTCCTTTCGTCGAATTTTAGTAACGAGAATATTGCTGCTGTTTGTTCCAGTTTTACTAGTAGGGGAACTTGTTGCCTTGAATAAGGCACGTACTAGTATATTGAGAACTGCACGGCAAAACTTAACAGAAAGCGCCATCAGTAAAGGGGAGAGAATTGGTGATGCGATCGCAATCTTAAAAGCTAATTTGCAGAGTGTAAGCAAAACAACGGTTATTCCGTCGGATTCGCCTATACAAGAGCAAGAAATTCTTACGCAGTTAAGGCAACAACTTCCAGCCAGTATTGAGTGCATCCAATTAACGAATCTCCTCAACCAGAAGATAATTGCCAGTAGCTGCGGGGATCGACAAATTGGAGAATTAAGATTACCTTTGCCTAGTGATGGAATTGATGTCAAAGCAATCTTCCCACCAAAGGCAGGAACAACTGGAAAAAGAAATGCACAAAATCAACTGCAAATAGTTTTATCTGCACCAGTTTCCGATAGCCGAAAAAATTCAATTTACAGCTTAAGTATTCAGTCTGCATTGTACCAACAAACCAGAAATCCGCCGGGATCGCTCACGGGCGCTATGGTAGTGATTGCTGAAGATGGCACAATTTTGGCACACCCATTCACAGACTGGGTGGGAACTAATATCACTCAGCACCCTCATGCTTCCCAAATCAAGAGCATAATTAAAAATGCCATTACGGGAAAAAACGATTCGATAAGTTTGTCTTTTAGACAGGGAGAAGAATTAGTCGCTGGCTATACAGTTATTGCAAATCCACTTACTCAACAGCAACAGCAAAAATGGATAGTTTTAGCTGTTAGTAGTGTCGATAATGCGCTGTTTGGTTTAGAGGAAATCAAATTAATTCTGATCGTTCTGACAGTTGGTTTGATTGGCGCAAGTTTGTTAGCATCCCTATATTTAGCTCCTTACTTGGCCCGTCCTGTAGAAGAATTGCGAGACTATGCTCTCAATATTCACTCTCACCATGCTGCACAACCAGTTCCACACAATTTTCAAATTCGGGAATTCAATCAACTGGCCCAAGCATTAGACCAAATGGTAGAACGTCTAAAAGCTGGATCGGAAGAATTAGAAATAGCTTGGAAAGAAGCAAAAAGCGCTAACCAAATTAAAAGCCAGTTTTTGGCTACGACTTCTCATGAATTGAGAAACCCATTAAATATTATTATTAACTGTATTCGCCTGGTTGAAGAAGGCTTATGTGATGACCGGGAAGAAGAAATGGAGTTTCTTAAACGTGCCGATGAAACAACGATTCACTTGTTAGGTATTATTAATGATTTACTCGACATTTCTAAAATCGAAGCAGGTAAGCTTTCAGTTGTTTCCACGCCTCTTGACCTCCGACAACTATTGTTAGAAGTGATTAATTTACAATCAGTTAATGTCCAACAAAAGGGCTTGCAACTGAAATGTGAGTTAGCCTCCAAAGCGATCCCAATTAAGGCAGACGCGGGAAAACTGAAGCAAGTGCTGATTAATGTTATCGGCAACGCCACCAAGTTCACCGACACCGGAAGCATCACCATTGCTACAGAAATTCAATCTAGTAGTGGTCAATCTCAGGTGGTAGTTGCTGTCAAAGATACAGGTATAGGTATCGATCCGACTCAACAGCACAAACTATTTCGCCCCTTTGTAATGGTGAATGGCACTACGACACGTCAGTTTGAAGGTACTGGACTGGGACTAGCGATTTCACGAAACTTAATCGAACTCATGGGAGGTAGCATTACTCTTGAGAGTGCGGGACTTCATCAAGGTACGACACTGAAAATTACCTTACCTTTGATTGATATCTCGCTGTTAGCTGTTCCAAATAAAGAAGCAAATGTCGGGGATTTGGGATTCTCCTCTGGGAATGAGCCAGTAAAGGCAAGCCGCTACCCCAACCTACAGGAATCTGGGGGAAGTTCTTCTTTGGGGATCAACAAGTCTGTGAAAATAGAGGTAGACAAAGAAAAGTTCCCGAAGTCCCAGTTGCTATTTGGAAATGAGACTTGCGAGATTCGTCTTTCGCCCCTGCAAACTATTTTGGTAAGTCTTCCAAAAGGAGGAGTTTGTGCAAATGGGACTTTCAATAAGTAATTTAGTCAAAAGTCCATATTCATCAGTACTCCTGAAACTTTTGATCCTTGACGATGCGATCGCTCAAAAAAACAGGTTTACCGCCTTGGCTAAGAGATAATGTTAGAGCAGCAAGAATTTCTACTAACTCAGTGCCTACCCAGCCAGACGAAATCTCTGAGGGAGTATTGTTGAGAATTGAGACAACAAAGGAGGAGCAAACTCGCCCCAATGGTTCTCCTGGCTCCAATTCCAGCACTATCTGTCTTTGATTCACAGGAATAAATTGATTCCCTTGCTGTTCAAACTCACCATGTAGCAGGGTTAGGGGTGATGATATTGACATTTCATCAAAAATCAAACTACCAAGGCTACCTACAATCCCCAGCCGTCGCTGTTTATCAGGATTCAGCCAGCACAAATGAATATAAGCTTGAAAGCCATCTGGGTATGTGAGTGTCAGCCATACTAGATCGGCCAAACCTTGAGGCACAGAATCTGTATATGGACTCACCTCTGCTCCCCTGCTCCCTCGGTTACTGAGCGCAGTCGTTGGCGCAGCCTCTCGTAGAGAAGTATGCTCCCCTGCTCCCTGTAGCCACACAGTACCCGTTGCTTGTACTTGCACAGGAATTTGACCTAGCCAAGCGTTAAATATAGCAATATCGTGAATGGCTAAGTCCCAAAGCGCATCAACATCTTGCCGAACAGGCCCCAAATGGGTGCGGGTGGCGTAGCCATAGCGTAAATCACCTAATTTCCCCGCTTGTACTACAGTTTTTCCTCGCTCAACCGCTGGATGAAATAAATAAGTGTGGTCAACTGTTAGTATTAAATGATGCTGTTCTGCTAAGTGGCAAAGTTCCCGACATTCTGCTGGATTGAGAGTTAGGGGTTTTTCTGCCAAAACATGATATCCCTGTTGGAGAGCGTCTTTAATTAAAGCATAGTGGGTGGTAGCTGGAGTAGCGATCGCCACTCCTGTCAACCCTGGCACTATCTTTAAATCCTCCCACTGGGTTGTTAATACTACATTCTCTTCTAAGTTAAACTGCTGCTTTACCGCCGCTAATCTTTCTGGATGGGGATCTACTACAGCAACTACATTTACTTGGGGATGTGCTAAAAAATTCCGCAGCAGATGCACTCCCCAACGCCCAACTCCGATGACAGCAATATTAATTTTATTAGTCATTAGTTATTAGTCATTTGTCACTTGTACTGAGTTTCGACTGCGCTCAACTACCGCGTTCGCGTAGCGTCTCGTAGAGAAGCCGTTGGCGTGGTCACTGAGCGTAGTCGAAGTGCAGCCTCTCGTAGAGAAGTATTTGCCATTAGTTATTTGTATACAAAGGACGAGGGACAAATGACCACTGACAATCAACTGATTATCGACTAATTGCCCTTCTTTTAAGCTCAGGGTATTTGCGGATTAGGAATTGCTAAAAAAGCTACTTTAGCTGCGGCTTGTTCAGCAGTTTTGATCGATCGCCCCTTACCAACTCCTAGTTTGTTTCCGTGCAGCCACACTTCAGCCATGAAACGTTCTTGATTGCGATGTGGTTGAGTGACTTCCACAACCCGATATTCTGGTAAAACTTTAAATTGCGCCTGAGTCCATTCTTGGAGAGCAGCTTTGTAATTAAGTCTGGCAGGATCGAGGCGAATTTCTGTTGCTAGTTCGTGGAAGTGGGGATCTAGCCAAGAGCGAATCAATTCCAGATTTTGAGTACTTAAGTAAAGCGCACCCAGAACGGCTTCAAAAGCATCTGCCAGCCGTGACTCTAGACCAACTTTATCAGCGGTAGCACTGCCAGCGACTAGTAAGTATAACTCCAAACCATAAACTCTGGCCAATTGGGCGAGAATGCGATCGCTCACCAACACCGAACGAATTGCCGCAAAATCCCCTACTGGACAATCGGGATAATTTTCCCATAACACAACAGCCGACACCAGCCGCACCACTGCATCACCAACAAATTCCAACTGTTCATAATTTGCCGAATCAGAGACAGTGGGATGAGTGAGCGCTAAATCCAGCAGTTCCCACTTTATAGGTGCTTCTAGCGACAAACCAAATTTTTGGACTAAACTTTCGAGTTGCCGTTGACGGCGTGGATAGGCAAGGGGCATTGCATGATAAGGGGAAGGGGGCAGAG
>NZ_NOLJ01000019.1 GCF_002246015.1 Nostoc sp. 'Peltigera membranacea cyanobiont' 210A | reverse complement strand
CCCAGTCTCCCTTGGCTTGGACATCTATATCAATCAGGCCGTGGGAGGCAATTTGATGCAACATGTGATCCAAAAACGGAACACCTGTTGCTGCTGTACAAGTTCCTCTACCATCCAGGTTGATGGTTATTATCAGCCTACCGGGTAACTTCTAATTAATATCAAGCTGGTAAATAGTGATTTAACCGAGATGAAGTCTGTTGCAGATGACTCTAATTCTCAACTTAATACGATAGACATTCCACCAGTAGTCCTAACTTCTGAGTTGCGAAAAGTCTATCGCACTGGTTTTTGGCTAAATCAAAAAGTCGTATCGCTCAAAAACTGTTCTTTAACGGTTTACAAAGGCGAAACCTTTGGTTTGCTGGGGCCAAACGGTGCTGGCAAAACCACCCTTTTAAAATTATTGCTGGGAATTATTCATCCCACCTCTGGACGAGGATCGTTGTTGGGTAAACCAATAGGCGATCGCAGTGTTAAGCAACATATCGGCTATCTACCAGAAAATCCCTATTTATACGACTATCTCACTGGCTGGGAATTTTTACAGCTTGCTGCTGGGTTATTCCAAATTCCCCAAAGTGTCCAACGCCAACGTATTCCCCAACTGCTGGAATTAGTGGGTTTATCGCAAGCCGATGCTCGTAAAAAGTTGCTGCGCCGCTATTCCAAAGGAATGCTACAGCGTGTTGGTATGGCACAGGCACTAATTAACGAACCAGATTTAGTTTTTCTGGATGAGCCAATGTCTGGTCTCGATCCGGTGGGACGCTACCAAATGCGAGAAATTATTCTGGCGCTCAAAGCCGCTGGTAAGACGATTTTTTTCAACAGCCACGTTCTTAGTGAAGTAGAACAGATTTGCGATCGCATTGCCATCCTCGCTCAAGGTGAACTAATTTGCTCTGGTTCCCTCAATGAACTCTTAGGTGGGAGAACCACATATCAAGTAAAAGGTCAAGGTGGTGACTGGGAAATTCTCAAAAAATGGATACCCACTCTCATATTTGAGCCTGATGGTTCCTGGCACGGTACACTACAAGATGATTACTATGATTTTCTTGCCAGTCTTCGTCTCATGGAAGGTAAAATTATCGCCATGAACTTGTCACGTCACTCCCTAGAAGAATTTTTTATTCAACAGATCCAAAGACAAACAACTCATTGAATTAGTCTTGTTGCCAAATAGTAAATTGTCGACTGGCTTAAAGAACAAAACCCAAATTCTGTCTTTTTAAGTTCTCTTTGCCCAACACAATCCACAAAAAATAAAATTCCGACATCTTTTCAAGGTTATTTGTATTTATTTAATGAACTTGTTCCTAATTTTAGTAGTCCCTTACTACTCATCACAGATTTTAAATGTCATCAAATTAACTTTGACAAGAAAACTTTATTCGTGACTACTTGATTGTTGGCTAACAGACAATTTCTTGTAGAAACTGGGTTTAGTTGCGTAAATCCTAGATTTTTTGATATTACTCTATTCAAGCAACATTAACTTTAAGCTAACTTCACTAAAAATTTAAGTTCAATAAACAAATTTCCTCCGGAAAATAACACTTTTCTAGGAAAATAAGAGTGTCGGGGAACTTGAATACTTAGGTATAGTCAAAATAAAAATGTTTAGACAGTACTTTATTGATCGTAGTTTCAGAGTCTCAGGTAAATATGCTTAACAAAAGTTTGTCTAAATTCCTAATTCAGCCAGCTGTAGGTATGGCTGTGTTAACTGCTGTCAATGCCGCTATGTCATCTGCCAGTTTAGCTCAGGGACAACCATTACCACCAACTACACAACCACCAATCACACAAACACAATTAGATACTAATTATTCATTAGGAGGCGGCGATCTCATTCGTGTAAATGTATTTGAAGTACCTGAATATACAGGTGAATACCAAATTCCCCCAGGTGGAGCAATCAACCTACCTTTAATTGGCAGTGTGTCGGTACTAGGGCTAACAACTGAACAAGCTTCTGACGAAATAGCTAGAAGATATGCTCGCTTCCTCAAACGCCCCTTAATCTCAGTCAATCTGTTGTCTCCTCGTCCCATCAATATTTTCGTTGCTGGAGAGGTGACACGTCCTGGAGCTTACACTCTAAGCTTGAGCGGAGGTGCCGGGAACAATCCAGGCGTACAATACCCCACTGTATTAGCCGCATTAACAACAGCACAGGGAGTGACTTTAGCTGCGGATGTTACTCAAGTTCAATTACGGCGTAGAATAGGACGTTCTTCAGAGCAAGCTGTCACCCTCGATTTGAAAGAACTCATTCAAACAGGCAGGCTATCGCAGGATATTACCTTGCGGGATGGAGACACTATAGTTGTGCCAACAGCCACCAACTTCAACGTGGCAGAATCTCGCAATATATTTGCATCCAACTTTGCCGCCAGTCAAACCACACCCCGCACAGTAACAATTATTGGTGAAGTTAACCGTCCTGGTTCATATCTTGTCACCCCAGCCAACACAGATGCACAGGGGGGCACAACCACTAATAGTGGTACTACCACTCCCAATGGTTTACCAAATGTGACACGGGTAATTCAATTAGCTGGTGGAATTACAGCACAAGCTGATGTGCGTAATCTCAAGCTACGCCGACCTACAAGAACTGGCTCAGAACAATCTATAGATATTAATCTTTGGCAACTGTTACAGAGTGGTGATGCCAATCAAGACATCATTGTGCAAGACGGAGATACAATTGTTATTCCGACAGCAACTGAAATTAACCCCGCAGAAGCGACTCAATTAGCTACCACTACTTTGTCTCCTACACGGATTCAAGTTGGTGTGGTCGGCGAAGTAAAAAAACCAGGCTTAACAGACGTTCAGCCAAATAGCTCTTTAAATCAAGCTATACTCGCTGCTGGCGGATTTAATGATGCCAGAGCTAGTAGTAAGGCTGTTGATTTGATTCGCCTCAACCCTAATGGTTCTGTCACTAAACGTATAGTAAAAGTGGATTTCTCCGCTGGGATTAATGAGCAAACTAATCCCATACTCCGCAATAATGACGTTGTGGTAGTCAATCGATCTGGTTCAGCTAAGACTGGCGATACCGTCAATACTATAACTGGACCTCTAGGTGTTATCTTTAATCTTTT
This sequence comes from Nostoc sp. 'Peltigera membranacea cyanobiont' 210A, assembly GCF_002246015.1. Taxonomy (GTDB): domain Bacteria; phylum Cyanobacteriota; class Cyanobacteriia; order Cyanobacteriales; family Nostocaceae; genus Nostoc. Next base: position 57,287 of record NZ_NOLJ01000019.1, on the reverse strand, counting down.
GAACTTATTCGGACTCTAGTTTAAGAGATAGATGCAAATTGGGGGCGTTGGCTAACCGTCTTCGTCCCTAAAATTGCACTATCCTTTAATCAAAAGCAAGTTAAACACAGCAGATGTTACACAAGGCATCGCTTCTTGCAAATTGTGTTTTATAGCGGCTTCATACTGTTACGACAAGTCTGCTATGGCCGCTCTCTTGTGATTTGCCAATGTTCTAAGCTATCTGACTACTTTTATATATCCGTCCTTATAATAATTTTAAGTAATATTACTCGTAGAGAAATACTAGAAACTTTAAAACTCTTACTGTAACTTCATAATGTGCATTGATAGACTTTTGAAATCTTTATTGTAGGTACTCGGATTTCTTATGATAATGAGAATATTTTAGAAAGCAAATTCTGTAAATACTATTCAATAACTGCTTTTTAGTCATTTAGTGATTCTTATTATCATAAGAATTATTTAAGTAAATTAACTAATTGATGACAGATATACTATTTTAACCACAGATACCGCGTATACACAGTAGAATGATGTCGAATTGGAAATGACGCCATTTGTACGGTTGCTTGGTGTTCATCAATAGGGTAACTCTGGATACTGATATTTTTTATTCAGTGATTTTATCAGATGTTTGCGATTTTTTGGAACACAAGCTCAAAAGGTGGTTCAGCCATATTTACGCGAAAATGCGCAGGTTTAAACTTATAAAACCGTGTATAAACTTACAAGTGGCAGTGATACGACCGTATCTAATACTGGGTTATTAACTAAGGCTAGAGTTACTAACCGTTAACGATTGAGTTTTTGCAACATACCCTATTTTTTCCCTATGATGATTCATGGTTTCGGTTTTCTCAGTTTGAGCGCATCTCTTGTACTTCCCTGGGCATTAACAGGTCTGGTTCAAGGACAGAGAATAACAGAGTCTTTATTTAAAGATGTTCCTCAGCCATCCACTATTAAGGAAATACCACTACCTAGTCGCAAGCTGATCAGTGGTATTTCAAGTGCGACAACATACTATGTTAGTGGTAACGGAAACGACAGAAATAGCGGACTCTCTACCTCATCCGCTTTTAGGACACTTCAAAGGGCAGCAAACCTTACTAATCCTGGCGATACGGTACTTATTATGAACGGGCAATACAAGAATGGGCCCAAAAACGGTGCTGTACTAGGTATTAAACGTTCTGGAACTGCAAATGCATGGATTAAATATAAAGCATATCCTGGGAATTCTCCAAAAATTCAGCACAATACGTGGAATGGTATCTCGATTTCAAATGGAGCTTCATATATCGAGATTAACGGGCTGGAGGTTATAGGGAACAATGCTAATATCACCCGTAATTATGCCTTAAGCCAGAAATATAACACATCAAATCCGCTTACTAGCGGAAATTGCATAAGCATTGAGGGAGGAAACAAAGGCCGTTCTCGTCACATAAATATTCTGAACAACAAAGTGCATGATTGTGGAGGAGCAGGTATCTCAGCAATCCAAGCTGATTATGTGAAGGTGGATAATAACACTGTTTACAATAACGCTTGGTACACAGTTCATGGTTGCAGTGGCATTTCCATGCTTAATAATTGGAGTTCTGACAACAACCAGGGATACAAGATATTTGTAACCAATAACAGGAGCTACAACAATCGAATGTACGTTCCTTGGATTGGTTCCGGAACGATCTCAGACGGTAATGGTATTATTGTTGATGTTTCAAAAGGATATAGAGGACGAGTTTTAGTTGCGAACAATCTCACCTACAATAATGGCGGTTCAGGTATTCATTCCCATGATAGTCAGCATATCGATATTATCAACAACACGTCATATTTGAATCAGCAAAGTCCAGAAGTTAAAAAAAAGGGAAAGGGCGAAATTTATGCAGGTTATTCGTCTGATGTCAAAATTTTCAATAACATTATGTATCCTTCCCCTGGTAATGCTGCGAATAGCAATATGAAAAATGTCAACGTCAATTATAACTACAATGTTTATCCCAGTAATTCGACGATTAAGATTACAGGATCTAACGATATGATTGCAGATCCACAGTTTGTTAATCCCTCAGCTCGTGACTTTAGATTGAAATCAACAAGTCCGGCAATTAATAGTGGTTTAAAGTGGAGTAGTTTGAAAACCGATTTTCTAGGCAATCCTCGTGTGTCCGGCTCTGCAACCGATAGAGGAGCATACGAAAATCGGTAGCAGTTAAAAGTATGGCATTGGGTTGTATGGAAAAGTTCTTATTTATACAGATTTTTTGTCTACAACCCAATTGAAAACGGGCGAGGAAGAGCTACAAAGGAAAACAAAACGCTATAGTCAGACCGCAGAAACAAGCAAAGCAGAATACAGAAGCGGGGATTATGTGCGGCTACTGGAGAAATAGACCTGAAGTATTTGGATGAATCAGGGTTTTGTTTTGTGCATGGAGGTACTTTCGAGGCGAGCAAAAACCCTAATAAACCCAATTAAATTGGAGTGGCAATACCTGAAGAAATCGGACTACCATGCAGAAAATTATCTATAGCTCCTAATATAGCTTTTCCTATACTGGTAAAGATATACCTTATCCTATCTAGGATCGCTATATAATTATAAGTCCGGTTAATTACTTATTATTTCAAACTTCTTGCGTCTTTGCGTCAGTCTTTATTAATAAATATTTATCCGGACTTGATGTAACTCCTAAAATGATTTTTTAGAAGCTTTATTTCTTCGCCAGTCCCTTAAGCTCTTTTGTCAACTCTCTTGGTTTAAAATATTCGTGAGAATGATATCGATAACTACTAGATTCATTTTTATCAATGACTCCATTGACTACTAAACCTAGAACGTTGTAACTGGATCTCTCTAATATCTCTTGAGCAGCATTAGCACTGTTGGAATCAATTACTCCGGGTCGGGCTACTAACAAAATACCATCAGTCATTTGGCTTAAAGTCAAAGCATCGGCTGCCAAAAGCAGTGGAGGAGCATCAATAATTACAAAGTCATACTTGTACTGAGATGAGAAATTCTCAATGAGTGATGCCATCCGTTTTGAGTCAAGCAAAGCAAGTGGGTTGGGAGGTCTAACCCCAGCAGTTAAAACATCAAGGTTGTCCATTACCTGAGATACGGCAATTTCAAATTCAGCCTGGCCTACAAGAACCTCACTCAAACCAACTTCATTGGTTAATTGCCAGAGATGATGCTGAGAAGGAACTCGCATATCTGCATCAATTAGTAAAACTTTACGTCCTAGTTGAGCGATCGCTGCTGCCAAATTCGCTGAAACTGTAGACTTGCCTTCTTTCGGAATTGCACTAGTTATCACAATGGTTTTGAGCAAATTATCTGAACTTAAGAATTTCAGATTTGCTTGAATCATCCGATACATTTCACTCGTTAAAGAGTGAGGAGTATCCCTGACGGCAACTGTTTGAGATGTGAATTCTGCATTTGAATCACGGGAACGAAGCTTTTTAACAGATAAAGGAACAATTCCTAGCAGAGTATATCCAAATACATCTCTAATTTCTTTAAGTGTTTTTAGAGATCTATCTCTCATAGCGAGAAAGAGTATAGTTGTGGTGGCAAAGAATAAACCGAACATGACTCCTAGCACCAAGACAATTATTTTTTTGCCTAATGTAGGATCTTTGGGCACTAAAGCCTGAGCAATAATTCGGGAACTAGGGGTATTTGTATTTTCAACTAACTGTAATTCTTGAACCTTTTTCAATAGAGTTTGATAGGTCGATTCTGCAACTTCAACTTTCCGTTCTAACTCCCGCTGGTTTTGTGCCAACTGAGGTATAAGTTTCACCCGCTGTTCATAACTGACACGAGAATTATATAGAGAGGAGAGTCTTTGAGTTAAGCCAAAACGTTGTATTTCTGATTGCAGAAAGTTTTGTATCAGGCTTTGTCTGAGTTCTCCAATCTGCAATAGGCTTGTGGGAACTTGTGTTTGATTGCCAACAGTCTGACCAACTTGCTGTTGCAAGAGAGATTTTAAATTAGTTTTTTTTGCTTCTAAGTTAATAATTATAGGGTTGTCATCTAGAAAACGGCTGCGCTCAACCGCTAGCTGCCGATCGGTCTCTTGGAGTTGTGTAAGAATTCCTTGTACTGCTGGTGACTGACTGAGGGCACTCACAGCGATCGCTTCCTGAGAATTTAGCTCTACTTTCTTCCGCAGTTCACTGGTTTGGGCATTTACCTCATTCAGTTGAGCCTTGACAGTATTCATCTCATTGTCTAGATTTCCAATAGTCGCAACAGCTGATCTTGTCTCCTCTGATAAATCTGCAATCTGATGCTTTTGTTTAAATATACGTAGCGCTACTTCTGCATTATTAACAGCAGCTTGAGTCGTAGGAAGTTGCTTGGCCATAAACTGACGAGTCGCTCCTGCCTCAGAGCGATTTGTCAGAACATCATTTTCTAAATAAAACCTCATAACTGTGTTGACTACTGCCGCTGCTTCTTCAGGATCGTGACTGCTATAACTAATACGCAATACATCTGTCCCACCAACAATTTTTAGGTTCAGGGCTTTTTGTAGTGCTTTCACCTCCAGAGGTTCGCCTTCCTTGTCTTTGAGTTGTAGTTTGTCTATTGTCCGTTGCAACAAAGCTGGGGAAGAAATAACTTCTATCTGACTGCTTATGGGATTTTGAGTTGCTACCAATGGTTTCAAATCTCCTGAGTCTCCTCCTTCAGAGGTACCAGGGGAAAGATTATTGCCTGCTACTTTAAAACTGGGAACTCTGAATAACAGTTTTCCTTCTGCTTCATAGTCTGGCTTCAGAAATTTTGTAGATATAGCACTTAAAATAACTGTCGCCACAAATATACTAAAAGCAGGCACCCACCACCGTTTCAATATCAACAAGTAACGATTAAGGTCTAAATCAATAGATTCTCTAGATTCCATAGATTTTTCTGACATAAATCTTCCAACGTACAGGTCTTAAGCAAGAAACTCAAAATTGACTTATAACAGCCACAAACCAGTGCAATTTACAATACTGATTATGTATAATTTTACAATATAAAATATAGTATAGACCAATACGGTTCAGTTAAAGCTTAACTCTATATCAAAATCATTTTTTTAACGAACCGTCAAAGACGCAAGAAGTGCTTAACTGAACTGTATTGTAGTATATATTTAAGTTAAAAATTTAGTCGCCATGAGTACAAATTTGTAACGGTGGTGTGTATACCTTTATTGAGCAAAACCTTTGTTAATTTTGGGATTTGAGGTGAGTCAACTAGCTCCTAACTATAACTGCCGTCCCATAAATCAACCCTTTAGTAACAGGACGTTCAATTAAAAGTTTTTTGCATTAGCCATTAACCATTAATATTCATTCAAATTTATTTCTGGATTATCAAAGACTTTATTTTTTCCTTGGATATTATACGGCTATATTTCTTAGTCAGAGCAACTATCTTAGCCAAAGGCAAAATTTCAAAGTCAAGTAAAAAACTTGATCTTTAGTCAGTTTGTAATTTTTGACCATAAACATCTACTCATTACTCAACTCACTTACTTAATATAGTAATTCTGAAACTTAAAGTAGCTACCTACTTTGCCAAACTTTATCGTAAGCATCTAACAGTTTTGGAGCTTGATATTGCCATTCAAGAATCTCCTCCATTCTGCGTCGCCCCTCAGATCCGATCTTTTGTCTGCGTTCAGGAGAATCTAGAAGTTCCAAAATTTTCTCGGCAAATTCTACCTCATCGTTAGGCTTGGCATAAAGAGATGCTTCTTGTGCAGAACGTCTTCCCTCTCGCAAATCAAACTGGACAATTGCTTTTCCCATTGCCATGTATTCAAGGATTTTATTCATAGTGCAGTTTTCGTTATAAGCAGATGTTGGAGAAGGTTCTACACACACGTCGCAGCTGGAAAGTCGCTCTAAAAGTTCTTCACCTTGCTTAAACCCTGTAAATTCTACAAACTCATTCACTTCTAATTCTTTAGATAAGTCCTTGAGCTTTTCTGCCATAGGTCCACTACCAATTAGCATAAAGTGAATATCAGAGCGATTTTTTTCGTGGACAATGTAATATACCATTCTCAGGAGATAATCAATACCTTCTGGTTCTCCCATGACACCCATGTAACCTATCAAATAGTTTCTACCTCTACGGTAATTGGGGTTTGGAGGCATTCGGCGAAAGCGCGAAAGATCCGGCGCACTACGAACTACAAATACTTTCTCTGGTTTCTTGTGCCCACGCTTAAGAGCCACCTCTCGGTGTGACTCGTTCGTTGAAATTACCATGTCTGCTGTGGCATAGGTCAAGCGTTCAGCCCAGCGTAATCCATGATAAAAAATATCGCGTCGCCGATACTTAGCTTCATACATTTCCGGACTGAGGTCATGATGATCGAAAATAATAGATATACCATGAAATAATTTAAACCATGCTGCTACCAAGAAAAGTAAATCGGGCGGATTACAAATATGTATGACATCAAAACCACGCTCTCGCCATACCCTTTGAGCTAGACGGAATTGCCAGTTAATTGCCCAACTGTACTCTCGGAGATAGCCAATGACAGAACTTTCTTCCGGTGGTAGAGGATGACGGTAAATGTGAATCTGCTCAATAATTTCGTAATCTTTATCAAAGCCATTACCTGTAGGTGAAATTACGCTAACTTCATACCCAGCTTTTTGCAAAGTAGTTGCTTCCATCCATACCCGTCTATCAAAGGGAACTGGGAGATTTTCTACGATAATTAGTACTTTCTTCGGTGATGCCATAATAATTTCAATTTTTAATTAGTTTCGCAAGTAATTATTCACTCACTCGGTAAAATGGTCAAAACCCATAATTTATGGGTGATAGGCAGGGAAATATGAAACGTTACTTTAGTAAAACACTCACTTGTCAAGTCTAAAATATACCTTATTTATGTAACCTATAGTCATCCTTGGTGAAACTGGGTTGGACAATAAATATGTATGTCTACATCATAATAGCTATCAGTTTTGCGGTTACTAGGCGGTTACAGTTATGTTGATTAATCATCTGATTTTTAATTCATCTTTACATTCTGACTGAGAGAGATGCCGCCACATATAGTATCCAAGTCAAACTATTTGATTCCATCAAATTAGACTCAGTGAGGCTAGATAAGACTACAAATGTCATGTGTATAAGTGGCCAAATATCGAATGCTGTTTTACTACTACGCACCCAAGCAAATCCTTGCAGATAACTGCGCCAAAATCCTAAAAAGAATAATCCTAACCCTAAAAAACCCAGATCTAGGCAAAGAGCCAGATAGCCATTGTGGGGGTGGCTTGGCGTCCATCCAGCTGCAAGCCAAACATAGGCAGATTCGCCATTCCATCCTTGCCAGAATCCACCATAGCCATAACCAAGCCAAGGATGTTTCCAAATCATATCAATTACTAATGGCCACAACTCTGTTCGACCCGTCAGCGTCGCATCTTTGCCAATTGCACTGAACAGGATATCAGCATCGTTAGACAACCAAAAATATAAACTTTGGCTGATAGTAGCTATGATTATTAAGGTTGGTACCATGAACTGGTATGACCAGCGCCAAATTTGAAAAGCAAAAAATGTCAATATGAGAATTAATAGATTAATTAGAGATGAACCTGAAGACGCAAGGAGTAAAAGTAGTACTGACAAACAAAACCCACCCCAAAAAAGCCAATTACGTCTTTTATTTTGATAACCAAGGATAAAAAAAGTTATACTACTCGTTACCATTCTTGCTCCCAGACCGTTTTTGTGCGTGAATACTCCACGCCACTTTGAGCCACCCAAATCGCTCTGTATCCCGTATTTAGGCAGTGCTATAGCAAAAACGCAACTAAGTATAATAATAATTGCAAAGTTCCAAGCAAGTAAATGTAACTGTTGTTTTAAGCTATATCGCGAAGCAAAATATAGTCCAAATAAACTGGAATTAATGAGGGCAAAACTATTTTTTAATGTTGTTGATGGTTCAAAAGACCAAATAATAGAAACAGCTGCCAATAAAATTAAAGAATAAAGCAAAAAGCTTTTACTAAGTAAATAAAGAGTTTTCTTCCAACGCAAAACTAGTAGTACTACGGTAACTGCGTAGATTAAGGAAAAAATAATCCGTATCACAGAGCTATCATATTCTACTAAATCGTTCTGTCCTGCTCCTCCTGACAGTACAAGAACAAAGATTGCCCCTGAATACATCAATAAGCTGGCAATTGTGAATCCCTGTTCAGCAAAAATTAGTATTTTCCTCATAATAATTTAACTAATATTTATTTTGCATATTCAGTTCTTTATAATAAACTTGAGCTGTTTGAGCGGCAATATTTGACCAATTTAAATCTTCCTGACAACGAGCTACTGCCGCAGTTTGCATACGTTTTTGTAAATCGCGATCGCTTAACAAATAAATAATAGCATCAGCTAAAGATTGGACATCACAAGGTGGAACTAACAACCCATCTTTTTTATGCTGAATTATCTCACTTAATCCCCCTACTTCAGACGCTACAACCAGTGTTCCCATCCCATAAGATAAGGCTGCTACACCACTTTGAGAGGCTTCTATGTATGGTAAAACTGTTACTGTACTGCGTTGAAATAGATTACTTACTTCTTCAAGAGGTATAAAGTCATTGATAATTTCGTAGCGTTTCTCATCATAACCATTAGGAAAATATTGTATGATATTTTCTCCCCGTCCAGCGATAATCAGCTTGACTTCAGGTATACGTTCAGCAATTAAAGGCATAGCCTGAAGTAAATATTTCAATCCTTTGTAGGGCCAGATGCGTCCAAAAAATAGTAATGTATTTGGCTCACGAGTCTGACTATTCTTCTTGCCGCGACGCTGATACAAACTACCAAGTTCCCCATGTGGCAAAACATTAACTCGCTCTTGAGGTATACGAAATTGTTCAGTTAGAATCTTTTTTAGTTGATGAGTATGAACAATCAATTGTTGGGAACGATAGAAGGCAATACGTCTGGTATACTCTGAACCGAATACAGCCATGCTATCTCCTGGGTGACGGAATATGTCGTGGATAGTTGTCACCAGTGGCGGCATTTTGTTGAGTAACAAAGTCCAATCATACCAAGGATCGTTAGTTTCTTGCACGTGCAAGACATCTGGCTGTATGTCTTTGATAATACGCATCATCGCGTACATGGACAATAGGTTGCGTGGGTCGCGAATCCGTGGTTTTTTAAAGCTAATTACGCGGATACTGGAATCAAGAACATTGCTACACACATTTGATATTTTTTCTGGGTGAATTAGCGTTAAATCAACATGTTTAACCAGACTGTTTGCTAATTCAATGGTGTAATCTTCAAAGCCAAAATGCAATAAAGCAACCTTAATCATAATTAAAATTATCCCCTCACCTTAAATTATTTATTTCATCAATTTTTATGAGTTAATGATAAGAATTTATCGGAAACTAATTACTGTGATTTTAATAATTTGAACCATAAAAAACGAAACCCTCCAAAGGCACGAATCCCTAAATAAATCACAAATAAAGCATAGGCACAAGTTGAAATAATTAGAGTTAATATGAAGTCTAAGTTAAGCTTTTGTAATAATATTAATATAGGTAGCATTAAAATAGTTATTATTAATGGTCGGCGGATAATTCGCCATAAATTTAATGGAAATAGGCGAGTATAGGTGAAATAAATATACTGGCTAAAACCAGAAATAGTCATTAATAATGCCATTAAAGCTGCACCTAGTAACTTATAGTGCGAAACTAATATCACACCTCCTAAGCTCCCTAATGTAGTGGTAATAACTACTTCACGTAGGTTCACTATCTCGAAACCATTGGCTACAAGTAAATAAGTCAGTGAGCGTGTAAACGGCAAAAAAACGAGTGATGCAGCGCTTATCATAAGAGCTATATTTGCTTCAGCAAAGCTAGCATTATAGAGAAAAACTAATAAATCTTTGCCAAATAATAAGATTCCAACAAATAAGGGCAATGCGATGATTAGTAGGATTTCGATAATATTTTCAGCTATCTGCCTCTGCTTTTCTCGTCCTTGCTCTACTGCCTTTGAAAGTCTGGGAAATATTGCTAAACCTATACTGTTAGCAATAATCATAAAGGGTTGTAATAATTGTGTTATGCCGCCAAATAAACCTACTAAAATCTCATTTCCTAACAATGAAAGTATCAATATTTGAATTCTGCCACTTACTACAGCTATTGCTTCAATAGCAAAAAATGTACGTGCACTTTTGATTGTATTAAAGACAAAACTCCTATCAATTTGCCATTGCATTTTTACTAATCGAGCGATAAAAATCCATTCAATTACCAAAATTAGTGTTTCTGAAAAAACTAGGATCGCCCCCAAATATTCAATTCCATATTTTAGTTGCATCGCCCAAATCATTATTATTAGGCGTAAAATATAGACTGGCACTGTAGCGATCGCAATCAGATGCATCTTTTCTTTAGCTTGAAAAATTGCCTCTGTTATATTAGAAAGCGCAAAGGGAATGATCGTTAAACCCATTATGTAACAAACAGTCGAGGTTTTGGAACTATAGGGAAGTAAAAATACTACAATCACCAATGCCGCATAACTAAAAAAACTAAATATTAACTGTAGGCAAGTACCACTGATTAAATAGACTGGTGTTTTTTGTGGCTCACGAGCTAGTTCTCTAGTAAACAATGTTTTTAGCCCTTGTGAAGCAATGCCCACAAAGATAAAATAGTAGCTATATGCTAGTAGATACTGCCCTAAAGCTTCAGCTCCTAGAGTACGAGCAATAGAAGCGGTTAATACAAAAGCTGTAACACTTTGTGCTAACCGATTGAGTATCATTGAGAAGGAATTACTTATGAATTTGTACTTTTCTACCATTCTTAATAATTCTTAATTCAGCTTAATTCTTTTATTTTGAGTCACCACAATTTTTTATCGGATATATCCTTATAGATTTTTCGATAGCATCCTCAAACAAAACAAGTAACTAATTACTCAGTAATGTAGAAAGTAGAAAAATCTAAATTTAATTTAATCCGCTATAAATTAAACTGAACACTGCAATAAATTTATCGATTGATACGGAAAGTAAATTCTATAATCCTAGCCGTCATGCTAGAGATTGTTTCTGTTAGTAAGCACCATCTTTTTTCAAAACCACCATAACTGTTTTAAGGAGAATTTCAAAGTCTAACCCAAGCGACCAATTTTCGATATAGCTAATATCTAGATGAATCACTTGTTCAAAATCTAAAATATCTGAGCGACCTGAGACTTGCCAAAGACCTGTAATACCAGGTAAAATTTCATGCCGAATAAAATGGTGTTCAGAAAACTTTTCGACATCTCTGGTGGGTAAAGGTCGAGGTCCTACTATACTCATTTCTCCAAGGATAACGTTAAAAAGTTGAGGTAATTCGTCTAAACTGTAACGACGGAGAAATTTTCCAACACGGGTAATGCGAGGATCATCTTTAATTTTAAAGATAATTCCATCTTTTGTTTCATTTAAAGCTTCTAATTCTTTCTGTAATTTTTCCGCATCAGACCTCATCGTTCTGAATTTCCATACTTTAAACTGTTGACCATGTAAACCTATACGCGTTTGTCTGTAGAATACTGTGCCTGGAGAGTCAAGTTTTATAGCTATAGCTATAGCTATATAAACCGGGAATAATAACATTACAAATAAAGTCGCAAAACAAAAATCACAACTACGCTTTATCCAAAAATCTTTACCTGTAATTATCGGACAATCCAAACTCAGACAAGGCATTCCCCCTATTTTGTTGAATTGTACGTTTTTATAAATTGGTTTTAATTCCATCGGTAAAATATGTACTTGTATCCCAGATGCTTGAAATAACCAGCACAAAAACATTCTATTTTTTAGCGCATCCCAAGATATAAAAACTTCTGTCACTCCTAGTTGATTAAGCTGAGTCAATGTTTGCTGACGCTGATATCTGTCTAGTGAATTAGCATTCGCCGTTCCAGATATAATGTAATGCTTTTCTTTTTTTATAAAACTCGCAATCTGCTCGTGATCTTGAGGATCGCAAATAATAAAAACAGAAGAACGAACTATTTTTTTCTGCTTGCGTAGATATTCAAGAGTAATATTTACAGCGTATCTACCAGTACAAACAAAAAATATACTTAGCAACCAAGGCAATAATATTAATCTGGGACGTGTGATATCAATAACTGGTTTATACAAAAAACTAACTAAAAGGATTAATCCATGAGCAAAAGTTAGCGATTTGATAATATTGAAATAGTCATAGCGTTTTTGACCTTCTCGATAAATACCTTCTATAGCTAGCGATCCTATTTGAATCCCAATAGCTGTTAAGATTGGTAAATAATGAATCGGTATATACCAATAAAAATGTCCATAAGTAGATTGATATGCTGCTAAAACCCAAGCTAGAAATAAAAGAGTGCAGTCTACTAAGAATAATGTTGTTAATCTCAACCACCATGAACCCTTACGTACCGTAACAAATGTCGATGCACGTAAATCCAAAGGTACTTCACTGAATTTATTTGTTGTAATGCTTTGATTACTCATAGTTAGGAACACTTGATGTAGGTAAAATTTGATAGGATCTTAGATATACAAGAGAATTTGGGTATCTTACTATTTTTATTTACAAAGGAAACTTGACTTTTTATTCTAGTCTTAACAATTCTCTTCGGAGGAACTTTAAGTTCTTTATCAAAAGCATCCTCCAGGGTCGGTTTGAGTGCCGTTACTACCGAAATACCTAGGTTTGATTGCAGCTTATAATCACAATTTTAGTCTGTAAAAATTAATGAAAAAAGTATTTCTTGTCCAACTTTAGATTAGTAGTTAATCAAAACTGCTGATGTTAACAGTCAAGCAAGTAGGCAAAATAAAAATATTATAATTTTTCAGGTTACTAATACATCCATCAGCTGAATTAATTATGGATATCGCAGATATGTTGGAGAGTTTTACTTCATTCGAGGTATAGAATGATTGATATCACCTCAAAAATTACTCTAGCATATTTACTTGGACTGATTCAGCTTTGAATATAAAGTTGTCTTATTGAATTGATTTTTTTTACGCATAATTACTGATTAACAAAACCTACACATAACTTATAACAAAATGCATTAAAAATTTGACATTTGTAACAAAAGTTTACATTTTTGAATATTTATGGTTAAACTTGAGTCAGTTTCATAGACATTTCTAAATGAAGTCTTAAAAGGGCAACAACCTTAACGACGAGACTGTAGTTTAGAGTAGAAGACTGATGTTACAAACGTAGTTGGATTTTATAAGGTTAGCCTAAATTCTTCAAAAAAATAATATTACGACTTTACATTAATTTTATATAATTAGAGACAAAATGAAGATTTTGTAAAAACTATTTTTCATTCAGTAGATTTTACTGAGATAGGATAATGTACTTTTATAATTGCGTGTAAGTGTTTGTGTTTGTTGGCTAAAACAAAAATTTGATTTTTTGGATTCAATTGTAATAATTTAGAGTTTCATTTCAATCAATAAAACACGGGGTGAAAGTATGGTGACTAGTAAATTAGATATATTAGATCGATTGGGCAGGTTTTTAACCAGTAAAAAGTGGAGTTTTCTGACAAATTTGCGTCTCAACAATTTAGAAGTTAATAAAATTTTACGAACCACAAATGATTCGGAAATAGGAAAAGCACAGACAGAAATAAGCAATTTATCTTTTTCTGAAAAAGATTATAGGAATTTTATAAATTCAGATGTACTGAGTAAATATAATCAGCTTGATTATATCCATTCCAAGCCACTTGAATATCTGACGACAATGACTCTGTTAGATTTGAAAGAGGGTGATAAAATACTCGATGCTGCTGGTGGTGAAAAAGCTGAATATATAAAGGCTTTAATGGCAGTTTCGGACTTCAACTTGAATGCTTACTGTCAAGACTCTTTATTGGATGGAAAAGTCACAGATGGAATTAAGTACATTGGTGGCTCTATTGATGCGATCCCTCTCCCAGATGAATCTTTAGATGGAATTAGCTGTCATCACTCTTTTGAGCATTTTCGAGATGATTTGGATATTAAGTTTATTAAAGAGGCAGTACGTTTATTGAAAGTTGGCAGAAAACTTGTCATTGCACCGCTATTTTTAACTAACGAATATGCAGAAATCTGGAACAATAAACGGATTCAGAAGCCCAATCTTGACAAAGCAATCACAATTTTTGACAATACTGCAAGCTTTGCTGGATGGGGTGCATATGAAGGCTTTGCTAGAACTTATAGTCCTGCTGCATTTAAAACAAGAATTATTGATAATTTACCGAGCAACTGCCATGCAAAAATCTACAAAGTTATTGTAGATGGAAAACCTGTGCCAGACCTCCAAAAAAATTATCATCAACCTCTACTCAATGCAGAAATGAAGGCACTGGTAATAGTCAAAAGCTAAATAGCAACTTTTGAGTTTGGTAAGTGTTATAGCAATTTACAATTGCTTAGAGTCCAAACAATTAGTAGGGGTAGGGGCGCGCAACATATCTGTGTGCTCCTAGCGTCTGTATCATTCAAGATTGCTATATGTCGGTTATGTGATAATTAATAGTATTCTGCTCATTTTCTAAAGATTGGCGGCTGTATTTGCTCATATCTTTTTTAGTCATAAACCTTTAATTATTTACGTCCTCATAAACTTTAATTATTTATGCCCACTGGAACTTAATATACAAAATGCAGATAAATAGTCAGACATCAGAATATAAGCAAAATATTACCTTAAATACCTTAACTAATATCATCGGCACTCAAGTTTTACAAGAATTGAATGACACCCAAGTAGTTCATCATCAGGATCTGTGCATTCATCAAATGTTTGAGATGCAAGTGGAGCGATCGCCCCAAGCAATTGCGGTAGTATATGAAAATACAGAACTTACTTATCAGCAGTTAAACCAACGGGCGAATCAACTAGCACACCACCTACGTACTTTAGGCGTTGGGCCAGAAGTACTTGTAGGTATATGCCTAGAGCGCTCCTTAGAGATGATTATAGGACTACTGGGCATTCTCAAAGCTGGAGGCGCTTATGTGCCTTTAGATCCGGCATATCCCTCAGAACGTTTAGCTTTCATCTTGGAAGACACCCAGACACCAGTATTGTTAACCCAAGAAAAATTGGTCAAAAACCTACCACTGCATCAGGCGCAAGTGGTTTGTCTGGACTCAAACTGGCAAGAGAATATTCAAAACAGTCAAGAAAATCCTGTAAATGAGACGACGGCTGATAACCTCATTTACGTAATCTATACATCTGGCTCTACAGGACAACCCAAGGGTGTAATGATCCCTCACCGTGGCATCTGCAATCAACTCCACTGGAAGCAAACTACTTTTGGATTAACTCATGCAGACAAAGTTTTACTAACTATTTCTTTTAGCTTCGACCCCTCAGTGTGGCAGATATTTTGGCCATTGTGCTTTGGGGGGCAATTGTTCATAGCTCGCCCTGATGGACATCAAGACACAGCCTACCTTGTGAAGGTGATTACTGAGCAGCAAATCACTGTTCTGGCTTTAGTACCTTCCATACTGCGTGTCTTGTTGGAAGAGAGGGGAATTGAGAATTGCCGCATCAGACACATTACCTGTGGCGGTGAAGCTTTACCTGGCGAACTTATAGAACGCTTCTTTGCCAAACTGAATTTGGACAATGTTTTATATAATTGTTATGGGCCAACAGAAGCTTCAATTGATACCACTTTCTGGACTTGCCAGCGCGGTACTAATTATGCTATGGCTCCCATTGGTCGTCCGATTACCAATGCAGAGATTCACATCCTTGATGAAAATTTGCAGCCAGTGCCTATTGGTGAATCAGGTGAACTGCACATTGGCGGTATTGGTCTAGCGCGAGGCTATCTTAACCGTCCAGAATTGACCAAAGATAAGTTCATTTTTAACCCTTTTAGCTCTGAACCTGGGGCACGCCTTTACAAAACTGGAGACTTGGCACGTTATTTGAGCGATGGTAATATCGAGTTCCTTGGGCGGATTGACCACCAAGTTAAAATACGTGGCTTCCGAATTGAATTAGGAGAAATTGAAGCCATACTAGCTCAACATCCGGCACTGACACAGACTTTAGTTATAGCCAGAGAGGATGTGCCTGGGGACAAGCGACTCGTGGCATATATTGTTGTTGCCAGTCCAGAGCAAATTCCTAGTCAGGCTGAATTGCGTCGCTTTTTAGAAACTCGGTTGCCTGAATACATGGTGCCTAGTTTCTTTGTATTTTTGGACACTCTACCATTAAATCCCAACGGTAAAATAGACCGCCGCGCCTTACCTGCACCGGATACATCTGATATTAGGCTGTCAACTAACTTTGTTCTACCTCAGAATTCGACAGAAGAAGTCTTAGCTGGCATTTGGGCGAAAGTTTTGTGTCTGGAACAAGTAGGCATCCACGACAATTTTTTTGAATTGGGAGGTCATTCACTGCTGGCCACTCAAGTGATGTCTAGAGTTCGCCAAGCTTTTCAAATAGAAATACCATTGCAACTCTTATTTGAGAATCCCACGATCGCTACTTTAGCTCAAGCAATTGCCCAAAACCAAACTCCAGAAAACGATCCCCAAAATCAGACTATTCCCCAAATAGCCAACCGGGAATCAGCGCCTTTATCCTTTGCCCAACAGCGAGTCTGGTTTTTGGAGCAGTTGGAACCTAACAGCGCAGCATATATCGTCTCCAATGCACAGCGCTTAACGGGCAAGTTAAATGTGGGTGTATTGCAACAGTCACTAGATGCGATCGTTGTCCATCATGAGGCATTGCGAACCAACTTTATTACATCACCTGATGGTAGCCCCATACAAGTAATTAGCACACCTCGGTCAGTAGAACTCAAAATTATTAAGGTAACAAAAGATCGAGTAGAATTTCTCCTCAATCAAGAGGTGCAACGCCCCTTCAACTTAGAATCTGACTTGATGTTGCGAGCTACTTTGCTCCAGGTAGACGAACAGGAGCATATACTCTTGTTAATGATGCACCACATCGCCTCAGATGGCTGGTCAATCGGTATTCTCTGGCAGCAGCTAATAGCGCTTTATGAAGCCTTTTTGAACAGTAAGCCTTCTCCCTTGGCAAAATTGCCCATTCAGTATGCGGATTTTGCTGTGTGGCAGCACCAATGGCTATCAGGTGAGGTACTTTCCAAGCAAATTAACTATTGGAAAACCCAATTAGCAGGTGCTAATACTGTACTGGAATTGCCTACCGACCGACCACGGCCACCAGTGCAAACTTACCAAGGAGCAGCCCAATCTCTGATGCTACCGCAGACTTTGAGTGCATCACTCACAGAACTCTCGCATCAGGAGGGTGTCACTCTATTCATGATATTGCTGGCAGCCTTTGGGACAATACTGCACCGCTACACTGGCCAAGAAGACATTCTTATCGGTTCTCCCATTGCCGGACGTAACCGTTCTGAGATTGAAGAGTTAATTGGATTTTTTATTAACACCGTTGTTTTACGCACTGATTTTGCCGAGAACCCCAGTTTTCGTTCAGTGCTAAATCGAGTCCGCCAGATGGCATTAGATGCTTATGCCCATCAAGATATGCCCTTCGAGAAACTGGTAGAAGAACTACAACCAGAGCGAGATACCAGTCGCAACCCACTATTTCAAGTGTGGTTTAATATGCTCAACTTAAGGGACATCCAACTGGAACTACCTGGAGTGGCTATCGAACCAGTCTCTATCCTAGAAACAGCTTCTAAGTTTGACTTAACCCTTTACGTTACAGAACAAAATCAAGGAATCCAACTTGATTTAGTCTACAACACGGATCTGTTTACTTCAGAACGGATGATGGAAATGCTTCATCAATTCCATCACTTGCTAAATCAAATTGTTGCTGCTCCAGAGAGACAGATTAGTTTGTATTCCTTGGTGACACCAGAAGCACGACCTTTGCTGCCAGAGCCAAGGGCGGTTTTGCCAGAACCACAGTATGAATTGACGACAACAATGTTTACCTCTTGGGTAAATCGTACCCCAGAACATTCATCACTTCGTCAAGGATTTCGCACTTGGAATTATCGGGAATTGGGCAAAATCGCTCAAACCTTAGCACAGGTTTTGTTATCTCACGGAGTAGAGCGGGGAGATGTCGTAGCCGTGTTTGGGACACGCAGCTTTGGGCTAATTGCCAGTATGCTGGGCGTACTTTTGAGTGGCGGTGTGTTACTCACCCTCGATCCGAAACTTCCCAGCCAACGCCAGAGGCTGATGCTACAGGAAGCTAAAGCTAAATACATATTATATATTGATGGTCAGCGTCCAGAAGACGAAAAGATAGGGGAGTCTTTAACTAGCATCTGTGTTAACCCAGACACAGGAGAAGCCATAAATACCCAAAAGAGTATTGAAGCAGTAAATCTACCTGAAATCACTGCCGACGATGCAGCTTATGTTTTCTTTACTTCCGGCACTACTGGTGTACCGAAAGGTGTGCTGGGGTGTCATAAAGGGTTGGCGCATTTTCTGAACTGGCAGCGACAGACCTTTGAAATTAATCAGCAAGACCGCGTTGCCCAATTAACTGGTCTTTCTTTTGATGTCGTTCTTAGAGATATTTTCTTACCTTTAACTAGTGGTGCAACCCTATGCTTGCCAGAAGAAGAGGATAACTTAGAACCGACGAGAATTCTGCGTTATTTGGAAAATGAGCAAATTTCTGTACTGCATACAGTTCCTTCGCTGGCGCAATTATGGTTAGCGAATGTGCCGTCAGGAGTATCTTTACGTAACTTACGCTGGTTATTCTTGGCTGGAGAACCTCTGAAAGAAACCCTTGTAGTTCGCTGGCGGGATGCTTTTCCCGAATCAGGTGAAATAGTTAATCTCTACGGCCCGACAGAGACAACCTTGGCAAAGTGTTATTACCGAGTACCTGTTGAGTGTAGCCCTGGTGTACAGCCAGTTGGATTGCCGCTCCCTCAAACCCAAGCACTGGTTTTCACACCAAATGACCAACCATGCGGCATCGGTGAACCCGGCGAGATTGTAATCCGAACTCCATTCCGCAGTTTGGGCTATATCAATGCCCAGCAAGAAAACCGTTCTCGGTTTGTCAAGAATCCTTTTCGGAACGATCGCCAGGATTGGCTTTATTATACAGGCGATCGCGGATGCTATCGTCCAGATGGCTCTCTAGAAATTCTCGGTCGCCGAGATCATCAAGTCAAGATCCGGGGAATACGCATTGAGCCAGGGGAAATTGAAACGGTGTTAGCCCAACACCCAGATGTACTCCAGACTGTAGTGATTGCTCGTGAAGATGTTCCTGGCGATCGACGTTTGGTAGCTTATATTATACCGAATCAAGAATCCGTAATTGTAATTACTGATATCCGGGGCTTCCTCTCGACAAAATTGCCACAATACATGGTACCTTCGGCTTTTGTCTTGCTGGACACCATGCCCTTAACCCCCAATGGCAAGGTAGACCGTCGTGCATTACCTGCACCAGACTTATCGAGGCAAGAGTCAGAAGCCAGCTTTCTTGCTCCCCGCAATGAAGTGGAAAGCCAGTTAACCCAGATTTGGGAACAAATTTTAGGTGTCCAGCCCATTGGTGTTAGGGATAACTTCTTCGAGCTAGGAGGACATTCTATCCTAGCAGTAAAACTGTTTTGGCAAATTGAAAAGACATTTAGTAAAAACCTGCCACTTGCCATTCTCTTCCAGTCAGGGACTGTAGAGGCTCTAGCCAAAATAATCTGCCAAGAAGAAGATTTAACAACAAACTCGGCTTTAGTAAAAACCTTAGACCAATCAAAATCTAGCTGGTCATCCCTAGTAAAAATTCAACCCAACGGTTCTAAGCCACCTTTTTTCTGTATTCACGGGCTGGGTGGAGAAGTCTTATGTTTCCGTGAATTGGCATTGCATCTGGGGACAGAACAACCATTTTACGGATTACAACCACGGGGACTAGATGGAAAACACCCTCTTCATACCCGCATTGAAGATATGGCAGCGCACTACATTCAAGAAATTCAGACCCTTCAACCTCATGGCCCTTATTTTCTCGGAGGTTATTCTTTTGGGGGTTCAATTGCCTTCGAGATGGCTCGGCAACTCCAAAAGCAAGGCGAACAAGTTGGCATTTTAGTTATGCTTGATAGTTGTCGTCTAGGTTATAGCTGGCAGGCGCCATTTCTCAAGCGAGTTTTTTTGCATTTAAATAATATTGTTCAACAAGGGCCTAACTACGTTTGGCAAAAGGTTGTGAGATGGAGTTATTGGCGTCAGCAAGAACTGCAAAATACATATAACCGTTACTTGGAAGACGTACTTCATGTACCTGAAACTGACAAGCATTTAAAGGTTATAGATACTAACACTCAAGCCCTGAGTAACTATATTTTTTCACCTTACCTTGGTCGAGCTATTCTTTTACGAACAGAGGATAAAAATCGGGACGAAGCTATAGGCACAGAATACGATCCTCAATTTGGCTGGGGCGACCTAGTAGTTGGAGGATTAGATATTCATTACCTTCCCGGATCTCACCTTGACATACTTAAAGAACCCCATGTACAAGTGTTAGCTGAAAAATTGAGAAATTGCTTAACTCAGGCGCAGTCTCAGATTGCAAAAAATTAATTTGAACTTTTTTGCTAGTTCACCCTCGCACAACTCAGCACTGCTGGGTTGTTTTGCCATTTCTTGGTCTAAACTTGAGAAAGTGGTAACTACGATGAGATAATTAGTCTGTGGAACTGGAATATTGGTAAAAATCCAATAACCAAAAGACCTGACCGATTTAAGAATGCGATGAATATTGCTAGTGTCACAGATTGAACAGAGGGAATGATTGTGGCACTGAAAGCTGGAATGACTATCGTTTTTAGATTTTAAGTTGGTAAGCAATCCACAATCCACTGATGCTATATAGAAGATTTGGACGCACAGAATTAGAGATGCCAGTGTTTTCCTGCGGTGGCATGAGATATCAGTTCAAATGGGAGGATGTTCCCAATCATGAAATTCCTGCTGATAACCAGGCAAATCTGGAAGCGACTATTAGAAGGGCAGTCGAAGTTGGGATTAATCATATTGAAACTGCCCGTGGTTATGGCACTTCTGAAATGCAATTGGGGAGAATATTGCCCAAGTTTCCCCGCGAAAAGTTGATTGTTCAGACTAAAATCAGTCCAAAGGCAGATGCAAAAGAATTTCGGGAGACGTTTGAACAATCCTTGAAAAATCTCCAACTAGATTATGTTGACCTTTTAGGGTTGCATGGCATCAATCATCCTGAGTCCTTAGATGAAAGCATCCGTCCCGGCGGCTGTTTGGAAGTAGCGCAGCAGTTGCGAGCAGAGGGAAAAGTTAGATTTATTGGCTTTTCCACACACGGCTCGACAAATATGATTGTGCAGACAATTAATACTAATCAATTTGATTACGTGAACCTGCACTGGTACTACATTAATCAATGGAATTGGGCGGCAATTGAAGCAGCTAAACGCCACGATATGGGGGTGTTTATTATTAGCCCATCTAATAAAGGAGGTTTGTTGTATGAACCGCCAGAAAAATTAGTAAATCTTTGCGCCCCATTGAGTCCAATGATGTTTAATGATTTGTTTTGTTTGAGTCATCAAGAGGTACATACCCTGAGCTTAGGAGCAGCAAAACCACAAGATTTTGACGAGCATCTGAAGACTTTAGAATTAATAGATCGGGCATCAGAAATTTTGCCGCCAATTTTAGCAAGGTTGGAATCAGAAGCGATCGCGACTTTGGGAGAAGATTGGGTAAAATCCTGGGAAACAAATCTACCAACCTTTGACGAAACCCCTGGTGAGGTAAATATTCGGGTAATTTTGTGGCTGCGAAATTTAGCGATCGCCTACGATTTAGTAGACTACGCTAAAATGCGCTACAACCTGCTTGGCAATGGTGGTCACTGGTTCCCCGGCAACAAAGCCGATCGGCTAGATGAATTAAACTTGCGGCAATGTCTTACCCGGAATCCCCATGCCGATAAAATCCCCCAACTTTTGGAACAAGCTCATCAGATGTTAGCGGGTGAAGAGGTCAAACGTCTATCTCGCACTTAGGGACTTCCAAATAAAAAATATCCCAAAACTAACGCAAAAACCCTCTCTATTTCTTCTCTCTCTGTGTTCTCTGTGCCTCTGTGGTTGGTTTGTTCGTTTATTTATTGGGATAATTTATACCAATTCAATTAATGATTGCAACACATCGTTGGGTAAAGACGCGATGAATCGCGTCTCTACAAATGGTCTATTTGTCGCATTCTTTTTTCCAATTGGTATTATTTGCTGGAAGTCCCTTAAAGGGATTGGGAAGAGACAAGGGAGTGACTTTTTGAATAATTCCTCCTTTGCCTCCTTTTGCTAGTCAGATTTTTTCGTATCTGCTGATTTAACTGCCTTCGGTACGACTAGCACCTTATCAACGCGATTACCATCCATATCCATTACTTCAATTCGCATACTTTGCCATTCAAAATGATCTGCTGCGGCAGGAATACGACCTAGATGGGTAATCACAAAACCGCCTAAAGTTTGATAACTGCCCCGTTCCTCGGATTCCCACTCTTCCATACCAAAAAGTTCCAAAAACTCCTCTACAGGTAACATCCCATCCAAAAGCCAGGAACCATCTTCGCGTTGCACAGCTTGGGGTTGATCCTGCCCATCTGTTGAAGGAACATCACCCACGATTTCACTCATGATGTCGTTGAGAGTGACTAATCCTTGAATCACCCCGTATTCATCCACTACTAGCGCCATGTGAGTAATGGTTTGCTTGAACAATTCCAAAACTTTCAAACCACGGGTGCTTTCTGGCACAAATACAGGCTGTCGCAATCCCACTGTCAAGTCTAGTGGTTCTCCTCGGAAACTCCTGGCTAATAAGTCGGTGACAGGGATTACACCCAGCACGTTGTCAAGTCCCGCCTGACAAACTGGATACCGAGAATAAGCACTATCAACCATTTTTTGGCGATTTTCTTCGGCAGAGTCGTCTAAGTCTAGCCAGACAATATCGGGGCGGGGTGTCATTAAGTAGCTAACGGGGCGATCGCCTAAACGAAAGACTCGCTCTACCATATCCTGTTCAGCTTCCTCAAAGGTTCCCGCCTCAGTACCTTGCTCAATTAAGATTTTAATTTCTTCTTCGGTGACTTGCGGCTCGGTAGAAGCTGTAATTCCCAGCACTCGTAAGATCAAATCTGTCGAAGCACTTAAAAGATATACCATTGGCGAAGCGATCGCCGATAAGGCGCGCATTGGAATAGCTACAGTCGATGCAATTTTTTCTGGGTTGTTTAATGCCAGACGCTTTGGTACTAATTCGCCAACAATCAGTGACAAATAGGTAATGATCAAAACCACTACTCCAAAAGATATCGGTTCACTATAAGGTGCTAACAAAGGTACAAGTTTTACATAGACTGCCAGTCGGTTGGCAATTGTTGCTCCTCCAAAAGCACCAGTTAGGATACCGATCAGGGAAATACCCACTTGAACAGTTGACAGGAAATGATTTGGAGACTCCGCTAATTTCAATGCTGCCATTGCCTTGGCATCTCCTTGATTGGCAAGCTGTTGTAACCTTACTTTCCGGGCCGAGACAATCGCCATCTCAGACATAGAAAACACGCCATTGGCAATAATTAGCACCAAAATGATTAAAATTTCAAAAGTGATGGAGGACATGTTTAAAATTGCCGCTTATCAGAGCGAACGTAGCTCAATCCCTAGTATCTAGTATTAAAGGTGCTTCGATAAATACTTTGACTATATACAAAGTAGTAGTTATAGTTCTTAAGTTTATTAGTCACTGTGGATTATTCTTCCACTGAAGGAATAAGAAAGCTGTTAACACTTTTAAAATAGTTGACATAAACTGCCTTAAGATTTGCTGACCCACAAAGACTCCCATCGCTAGTAGTACTTATGTCATTTTCTTCTATTGTGCGTGCCTTAGGCCGATCGCCGCTCACTACTGAATTTATTTCTAAGCTGAATCGACAACAAGAATTGCGGTTAAATGGCATTCCCAGGCTGCCCAAGACTCTAGTGGCTTCGGCATTAGCGCAGTCTCAGGGCAAGGATTTGTTTGTGGTTTGCGCCACTCTGGAAGAAGCTGGACGCGTTTACGCACAACTGGAGGCAATGGGATGGCAAACAGTACATTTTTACCCCACCTCCGAGGCTTCTCCCTACGAACCTTTTGACCCGGAAACTGAAATGAGTTGGGGGCAAATGCAGGTTTTGGCAGATTTGGGCATGAGGGATAGGGGAGTGGGGACTGGGGACTGGGGACTGGGGGGACAAGGAGGACAAGAGGGAATTATTGAAAAAGTTACTCCCTTGTCTGTTCCCAATCCCCAATTCCCAATCCCCAATCCCGGAGCGAAGCGACCTTTAGCAATTGTGGCTACTCAAGGGGCGCTGCAACCTCATTTACCACCACCAGAAGCTTTTGGGCAATTCTGTCTTACCCTGAAAAAAGGGATGGAATTAGACCTGAATAGCTTCAGTGAGAAAATAACTATTTTGGGGTACGAAAGAGTTCCTTTGGTGGAAATGGAAGGGCAATGGAGTCGGCGGGGCGATATTGTTGATGTGTTCCCGGTTTCTTCTGAATTTCCAGTCAGGTTGGAATGGTTTGGTGATGAAATCGAGCAAATGCGGGAATTTGACCCAGCAACCCAACGTTCCGCCCTCGACAAAGTTGACCAGATAATTCTTACCCCCACTAGCTTTACTCCTGTGGTGATGGCTGCACTGAAAAATAGTGCCCAGTTCCGAGTGCTAAGTGCTGAGTTAAATTCTGACTCAGCACACAGCACTAATAACTCATCGCTGATTGAAGGTAGCCGTCGCTTTTTGGGGTTAGCATTCGAGCAACCAGCATCTCTGCTAAACTACTTAGCAGAAAATACCTTAATTGCCATTGATGAGCCAGAACAGTGTCATGCTCATAGCGATCGCTGGGTGGAAAATGCAGAAGAACAATGGGGAATGGCGCATGGGGAAGAATCAACTCCCCTAACATTGCCGAAAATCCACCGTTCGTTTGACGACTGTCTGGTTGATGTTGCCAAATTTAAAACATTATATTTATCGGAACTGTCAGAGGAAAATAGTGGGATCAATCTTGCCAGCCGTCCTGTTCCAGCCACGCCACACCAGTTTGCTAGACTAGCTGAAACCCTCCGCCAAGAACGCGATCGCAATTTCTCGATCTGGCTGCTTTCTGCTCAACCTTCGCGTTCTGTCTCGCTATTACAAGAACATGATTGTCCGGCTCAGTTTATCCCCAATCCCCGCGACTACCAAGCGATCGATAAGCTGCAAATTAACCATATTCCTATAGCTCTAAAATATTCTGGTCTGGCGGAATTAGAAGGTTTTATCCTGCCTACATACCGATTGGTAATTGTTACAGATCGGGAATTTTTTGGGCAGCATTCCTTGGCGACTCCCGGCTATATCCGCAAGCGCCACAAAGCTACTTCTAAGCAAGTTGATCCCAATAAGCTGCGTCCAGGTGATTATGTAGTTCACAGAAATCATGGTGTTGGCAAATTTGTCAAGCTGGAAAGTTTGACGATTAATAACGAAACCCGTGATTATTTGGTAGTGCAGTATGCTGACGGGTTACTTAGAGTCGCAGCCGATCAAGTAGGGGCTTTATCGCGGTTCCGCGCCGCAGGTGATAAAGCACCGGAACTTAACAGGATGACCGGTAAAGCTTGGGAAAATACCAAGAATAAAGTCCGCAAAGCGATTAAAAAATTGGCGGTGGACTTGTTGAAACTGTATGCAGCGCGATCGCAACAACAAGGTTTTAGCTTTCCAGGTGATATGCCTTGGCAGGAGGAATTAGAAGATTCTTTCCCCTACCAACCCACAACGGATCAGCTCAAAGCTGTACAAGATGTAAAACGCGACATGGAAAGCGATCGCCCAATGGATCGCTTAGTTTGTGGCGATGTCGGTTTCGGGAAGACGGAAGTGGCGATTCGTGCTGTTTTTAAAGCAGTCACCGCCGGTAAACAAGTGGCACTCCTTGCGCCAACGACTATTTTAACACAGCAGCATTACCATACACTCAAAGAACGTTTTGCTCCCTACCCCGTGAATGTCGGTTTACTCAACCGTTTTCGGTCTGCTGAAGAACGCCGCGAGATTCAAAAGCGATTGGCAACGGGTGAATTAGATGTAGTAGTTGGTACACACCAACTTTTAGGTAAAGGTGTGATGTTCCGGGATTTAGGACTGTTGGTGGTGGATGAAGAACAACGATTTGGGGTAAACCAGAAAGAGAAAATTAAAAGCTTGAAAACTCAAGTGGATGTGCTTACCCTCTCCGCCACACCCATTCCCCGAACTTTGTATATGTCCTTGTCGGGAATTCGAGAAATGAGTTTGATTACCACGCCACCCCCAACCAGACGACCAATTAAAACCCATCTTTCACCGATTAATTCTGAAAGTATTCGCACTGCAATTCGTCAAGAATTAGACAGAGGTGGACAGGTGTTTTATGTAGTTCCACGAGTAGATGGAATTGAAGAGACAACAGCCAATTTACGAGAAGTAATACCAGGAGCTAGATTTGCGATCGCTCACGGTCAAATGGATGAAAGCGAGTTAGAATCAACCATGCTCACCTTCAGCAACGGTGATGCAGATATCCTTGTTTGTACGACAATTATTGAATCTGGCTTAGATATTCCACGAGTCAACACGATTTTGATTGAAGATGCTCACCGCTTTGGATTAGCACAGCTGTATCAATTACGCGGTCGTGTGGGACGTGCAGGGATACAAGCTCATGCTTGGTTATTTTATCCGAAGCAACGGGCATTATCTGATGCAGCACGGCAACGTTTACGAGCGATTCAGGAATTTACTCAGCTAGGTTCTGGATATCAGCTAGCGATGCGCGATATGGAAATCAGAGGCGTGGGTAACTTGCTAGGTGCAGAACAATCCGGTCAAATGGATGCCATCGGTTTTGATTTATACATGGAAATGCTAGAAGAAGCAATTCGGGAAATTCGAGGACAAGAAATTCCGAAAGTGGAGGATACCCAGATTGACCTCAACTTGACAGCATTTATTCCGGCAGATTATATCACTGATTTGGATCAAAAGATGAGTGCATACCGGGCGGTGGCGACAGCCAAATCTAAATCAGAATTAAAGCTAATTGCAGCTGAGTGGAGCGATCGCTATGGTAGTTTACCAGTCCCTGCAAATCAACTTTTGCGAGTCATGGAACTCAAGCAGCTAGCGAAAAAACTCGGATTTAGCCGGATTAAACCAGAACAAAAGCAACACGTTGTTTTAGAAACGCCGATGGAAGAACCCGCTTGGAATTTGTTGGCGGCAAATTTACCAGACAATCTCAAAACGCGCTTTGTGTTTTCTCCTGGTAAAGTGACAGTGCGCGGGTTAGGAGTTTTTAAAGCAGATCAACAATTGCAGAATTTGATTGATGCTTTTGGGAGAATGCAGGGTGCGATTCCAGAGGCCGCTGTTATTTGATCGGTAGAAAAAGATTAGTCATCAAGTGAAAACCTATGTCAGACTTACTTAGAAAAATTCCAGTTAATCCCAAACAATATGGTGGTCGCGTATTGACAGCACTGGCACTTCAGACAAGTGATATTAGAGTAAAATTAGGTGTTCAAACTCTAGACAGTGACGAGCAGTTAAAAAGATAGAAATATGGAAACTACAACTAAAAGGCAAGCGTTAATCAAGGCTATCAATGAACAATTAGAACTCGCTTATGACGATACCTTACAAGAGATTTTATCACTGTTAAAAATCCGCAAGCAAGAAGACGAGTCTGACGAAAGAGACTTTGAAGAGGGATTAAAAGATATCGTAGAAAATGGCACTCTAACTTGGTCAGAACATCAGCAAAAAACTGCATGAGCTACCGAGTAGAAATTTCCAAAGGTGCATCTAAACAACTCAAAAAGTTACCCGTAAGATATTCAGGAAAGGCTAGAGAGCAAAATTCAACAATTAGCTCTTGATCCACGCCCTGATGGTGTCGGCAAATTAAAAAATGGTGAAAATCGTTATCGCATCAGAGTCGGCGATTATCGGATTTTGTATCATATTTACGATGATGTCTTAGTAGTAACCGTTGTCAGAGTAGGACATCGTAGAGAAGTTTATAAAGATGATTGATGCTTGAGCAGGCAAGAATTTCATACCCATGCTAGAAAAAGATTAGTCATCAATTGCTTGATAAGTTTTGCTCAAGTTTTTATCAATTAAGAACCAAACCTACAGGCGATAAGCAGAGTGAGTATTAATCTTGATTTGCCACCAGAGCTAGAAAACCAGCTTTTTACTGAAGCTTCTCGGTTAAATCTTCCTCTTTCTGAATACATTCTTCGGATTCTTTCTGTGAGACAGGTTTTAGCAAATCCTCCCAAGACAGGAGCCGAACTCGTTGCTTATTGGCAGAGTGAAGGTGTGATAAACTCACGACCTGATATTACAGATAGCCAAGCATACGCTCGGAAGTTACGCCATGAGGCCCAAACCCGTGAGCGAGAATAGGTAAAGTTGATGTATTTGCTAGATACCGACATTTTGATTGATATTCAACGAGGTCATGCTCCTGCAATAACTTGGTTTGGCAGTTTATCAGAGTTGCCCAGTGTGCCCGGCTTTGTAGTCATGGAACTGATTCAGGATTCTCAAAACAAGCAACAATTGAGTAACGCTTTAAAACTGGTTGCGCCGCTACCTGTAGTCTGGGCTACTGAGGCTGACTTGACTCGCGCCTTGTCTGACTTTACGACCTACCATTTATCTAACAGTTTAGGGTTGTTAGATGCGCTGATAGCTGCTTGTGCTGTTGGGCAAGGTGCAACACTTTGTACATTCAATGTTAAACATTACCGTGTTGTTCCCGGCCTTGTTATGGCACAACCCTACACACGTTAATACCTTTCCAACACTCCGACGTTTTGAGTAAAATGCAAAGTGCGTAGGCATAGCCAGTCGTAGACATCGCTGTTATCTGTGTAATTTCGGTGGTGAGTTAGTTTTGTCTGTGAGAGATTAGGCATCTAAGTTTCCATAGCGCGGACAAGCAACGATGGAAAAAGAAAAATTTCACATTGGCCCAACATACCTTGGTATTGAGGGTGTTTTTGAGAGCACGGATATATACGGAAATCAAATTAAGCGTCCTGATTCTTGGGAGGATGAGGGAGAAGTTGTTGTTTGGGGATATCGAATATCTGGTTCAGCAGTTTCTTTTCGTTCTCAGATTGACTACTTTCCAAAAAATCGACTTCAATATGTAGATATATGTCAGTTTGTTTGCGATCGTATGGCAGACTTACTTGATGAATGCATTCAGAGGATCAAACAACATAATAATTTAGAAGATTCATCTGTAGATATAGCAGATTATGGATTTAGAATTTATCATTATTGTGAATATTTTTTGGGGGAAGAAGAAGAGACTCTATCTGTGAAGTTAAACCGTCTTTCTAAAAGCGGGAAATTAAAGCAGGGAAACCGTAAAGGTGGGCTGTCTGAAAAAGTTGCTCAAATTGGGGAGATTGATTTCTGCCTCAGTTCTGAATCGATAACTTTGATGAGAAAAATTAACAGTGAGAAAAAAGGATTTGTTAGAGATGTTGAGCAACACAATCTCAAAACATATCAAGAATATTTAGATTTAAAAAAAAGCAGAATAAATGACTATAATCTGCTGGACATACTTGAACTTTAAAGAGAAGTGTAGGCAGTCAGTTAGAGTAGTCTAACACTCTCTTGGAGTGGAAAATATTAATTTGAATAGCCACAGTTAAGAGCAAACAGGTGTGGTTATTAGCATATTCTTACAAACTAGCTCAACAAGTTTATGAAAATCAGAGCGATCATTCATCCAGCAGAAGAAGGCGGCTATTAGGCAGAGGTTCCCGCGCTTCCCGGTTATATTATCGAAGGAGATACCATAGAAGAGGTAATGGCTAATTTAAAAGATGCTATTGAAGGTTGGCTTGAAGTTGCCAACAGTGGTAATGCAATTGAGTCAACAGATCGAGTTGTCGAAATTGCTGTATGAAATCGATTTCTGGCAAGCAACTTGTAAGATTGTGGAACAAAAAGGTTGGGTTTTGCAAAGAATTACTGGCAGTCATCATATTTATGAAAACCCTGAAACACAAAAAATTCTGTCAATTCTTGTTCATCGCAATCAAGATTTGAAAGTTGGAACCTTGAAAGCCTTGATAAAAATAGCCCAGCTATCTGAGGAAGATTTACTTTAATTTCAAATTACTGCTCTGATTCATCTAGTAACTTGCTTGGTTCACCGGGGTAGAAATCATAGTCCACAATCTCTACCAAACTGTAAGGACACTCTACCGGAAAAGTCCGCTTGGGCAAATCTGTTTCTCCAACAGCCAATTCGACACCTTTAAAGTAGGCTTTGCGAAGCGCTTCTTCAAAGTAGGGCTTTAGGCTAGGATTGTCTTCGAGTAGTTCAGCAATATCTAAGCGTTGAATACGGAGTGTTGCTAACCAGCTACGGCTACGGCGCCCTGACTGGTACTGCCATTTTAGTAAATGTCCAATCAATACACTTAGACGGTTTCGTAATTCTTGACGTTGCTGTTTACCCAAAGATTGAATCTCCTCAATCAGATTTTGCAGATCAATCTGACTCCACTGCTCATTGCGAAGTAAATTTACTTGTTCCTGTGTCCAAGCGTAAAAATCAGTTTCGTAGAGGCTTGGGGAAGGCATTGGTATTTTTGGGTTTGTTTCAGGTACACGCATTAGGTTAGTTCAACCTCAACGTCTTTTCTCGGAAGGTGCCATCAGGCATAAGCGTATTGCAGAGAATAGCTACACTCAGATCAACCCCAGCCAAATTGGTGTAAGTCAGGTTAGCGTCTCGCAGTTTGGTGTTTCTCAAATCAGCTCCGACCAAATTAGCTCCAGTCAAATTAGCCCTAGCCAAATTGGCACTTTCCAAGTTGGCATTTCTCAAGTCGGCATCTACCAAGCTAGCACTTGCCAGGTCGGCGCTTTCCAAGTTAGCACTTCTCAAGTCGGCATCTACCAAGCTAGCGCCTCCGAGAGAGGTGCGAATCATCTGAGATTTTCTCAAATCAGCACCAATCAAAATAGCTCCCTCGAAGTTGGATTCAGACAAAATAGCCTCACTGAGATTGGCTCCACTCAAATTAGCTTCCATAAACCCACAGTCCGCAATTCCAGCACTCTGGAAATTGGCGTTGCTCAAATTGGAACGCTCAAAATAGACAAGCAAGTAAGCACCACTAAGGTTGATTCCTTGGAGGTCAAGTCCAATAAGCTCACCACTGAGATTGGCTCCACTAAAATCTCTTTCCCCAGCAGCATAACGCTCCAACAATTCCTCAGTAGTCATAACTCACCTCTTGAAATAAACAATACTTTGAACTGAAACCGTCTTTTTTTGGCTTTGTTCAAGTAAATGTCAACCAGATACTTGAAGATTTATTCCAATAAACTAGGAAAAAAACTACGTTCTTCTTGACCATAATTTGTTTTTGCGCTAAGAAACCTAACAACCTAACACTTGCTTCTACTAAAACTTTACTACTTCTGCTATGGAGAGCGATCGCACCATAACAACCCCAACAGACTACAAGCAGAGATAATTTATAGTATGACTTTTGTAACGATTGACAGCTATGACAGAGCTACTTGAAAAAGCGATCGCTAAACTAAAAAATTTACCTGGCAATGAGCAAGATGCGATCGCGGCAATGATTTTAGAAGAACTAGAAGATGAGCGCTCTTGGGATGAAGCTTTCGCCCGTTCCCCTGATGTACTCGCTTTCCTGGCAACTGAGGTAATGGCTGAATACCGCGCAGGAAAAACCCAAGAGTTAGATCCAGATACATTGTGAAGTCAGGTATAACAAGTTGCTCTCTCAGTTGTAGCGACACAGTGCGATCGCATACCCAATTTTGATCAAAAGATGAGTGCTTACTGTGCGGGAACGGTGGCGAAATATGAACCAGAATTAACTTAGATTGGAGTTGATTGGTGCGATACCTTTTTTCATACAACAAGCGATCGCTTTTTTATCTCTCAAAATTTTGATACTATATATAGTATCATCTCTCAATGAGCAAATTAAGAAAATTAGTAGATCAGTTCCTAAAGCGACCTCCAGAAGTGCGCTTTCAGGAAGTTTACTATCTATTAGAAGCTTTTGGCTTTGAAGAGAAAAGGTCTAAGGGTAGCCATCATAGCTTCCGAGACTCCCAAGGTAAAACCATCACTGTACCCAAAACAGGAGGACAAAAAGTTAAGGGAATCTATGTACAGCAAATAGTTGAATTCTTAAATTTAGAAGAGTGGATTGATGAAGACACTGAACCAGAAGAACCAGCAGATTGAGAAGCCGTCTTTAGAATATTATTTAAATCTCCAGTACCCTGTAACACTTTACCCCGATCCAGAGGGGGGATATGTAGCTCAAATTAAGGATTTACCTGGATGTCTCACCCAAGGCGAAACCCTTGAAGAGACAATGGCAAATCTCAATGAGGCTCGGGAATTGTGGATTGAAACAGCTCATGAAGCCGGCGATTGCATTCCCTTACCAAGTACTAATGATAGCTATAGCGGTAAACTACTACTACGGATGCCAAAATCTTTACATCGACGTTTAGCCGAGGCTTCTGAACGGGAAGGCGTTAGTCTCAACCAATATATTGTGTCTTTGTTGAGTGCGATTTCCAGATGATTTATAAATATTCAAAAAATACTTCAGGTACTAATCTTAATTCCCCAGATTTCAAGCGAGAGATATCTACCCATAATGCTCTATGTTTATGATGTGGTGATTCGGAAAAAACTAAACTTTCCAGTTGATAAAATTTTGAATCAACAAAGTCACATTGATAAAGCTGAATGATTTCATGACCTTGCCTACCATTAAATATAAACAGGTTCTCTATACAACCGAGATATTTAATATTCGTTAAGTCTGCCTGAATTTCCTCTTGAAACTCCCGTTCTAAGGCGGCGCGGCTGGTTTCGCCAAATTCAACACCACCGCCTAAAGCCCGATAAAATGTTTCTTGTTTTACGGGGTCGTAGCCTTCAGAAAGAAATATGCGTTCGCCCTTGGCGTTGGCGGAGCCATCGCCATTCCGAATTAACCCCAAGGCTATTACCCGAATTTCGCCAGCTTTATTCATTTTTGTAACTAATTATCATAAATAGACTGAGGACGACTTTCGCTATCCTCAATAGGCCAATCTGGATTTTCGCCACCGATGTATAATTCTTCAATGGTGACATATTCCTGACTCAGCTGTGTAAGGGCGTTGATTAAAATATCTAATGCGATCGCATCACTGGTTCCTAAGTCAAACCAACAACGCCCCCACTGTCCCTCATATTCAAACTCACCGATGTTATGCATCAGTGCTAGCAGGCTTTTGTCATAGCCTTGTTCATCATAATTCATGTAGCTGATATCGAGTCCAGTGTCCTGCACCTGGAGATTCTCCGCATTAAATGCACCCAATTTACCTAAATAAAACCAGGAATTGAAAACTTCTTCTACATACTGCTTTTCACGCGCAGAAGGATTTGTGCTGAATTTCAGCCAAATCCACATATCAAAAGGATTAATTTCGCGGAACTGAATCTCCATTTTGGTCTAATATCTCAAGTACTCTTCTGCAAATAAGCATATCAAAGTAGGGAGTGGAGAGTGGGGAATGGGGGTTAAGGATTCTTCAAGCTAACAGCACTTCTGCGTTCACGCTCAATTTGTTTAACTAAATCGCCTGGGAGTTGGGATTTTTTAGTCAATGCTTTGTCAAAATTAGCGATCGCTTCCTGGAACAACTGCTGGCTTTTTTCTTTTTGCCCCAGTTGTTTAAGGATTTGGGCTTTGAGATAATAAATTTCTGGATTATCTGATGTGGTTTTAATCGCTCGGTTGACATACTCTAGTGCCTGTGAGTATTGTTTTAAATCTCGGTAAGCAAGAGCAATACCCCGATCCACTAAATACCCAGGAGCAGCATTTTGTTCTAAACGTCGAATTGCCTGATCTGGGCTAGCAAAAGGCAAATTAACCGCCAATAATAAATCCATATAACCCTTGATTAAATTCAGTTCTGGATCGTTGGCAGAAATTGCTTCAGCTTTGTCTAAATATTCATAAACTTGTCGCAACCGACTAAAAGCTTGTGGCACACCATTGAGTGTACCTTCACGGGTGATAACTACTGCACCTTCTAAAAAATGACCAACAGCAGTGTATAAATTACCACGCAATGGATCGGTAGGAATCAGTTTTTGTCCTGTTTCTAGAGTTTTCTGACTGTAGGTACTTAGTTTAGCCCAATCTTTATTTCCGTATGCTAAAGATGCCTTCATAGCATAGGCTAGAGGTTCATTTGGCTCTTTGGATAGTGCTTGTTCCAGATAACGATCTGCTGCTGGATAGTTGCCCTGTTGGAAAATTGCTTTAAAAGCTGCTTCTGTTTGGTCGCCAATTTGATGAGGTTCGCGATCGCGAAACGGATCGCCAGCCAGGGAGGGATTTACCCAGATATTAAGTGCGATTGCCCAAGGGGCAACGCCAAAGGCGAACGCAACTGTAAAAGCAGTCTGAGCAAGAGTAGTGAGTTGAGCAGACACTACTAATTGAGGCAAAGAAAACCTTTTAGTCATTTTAACCCTCAGAATAATTGCGGTTGAAATAGTTGTATGTGTTACTTAGAATGCAAAAATGGTTAATTTCAACTTGCCTTTGCTTCAACCAAAATTTTTTTATATATTGGTAATCTTTCCATGTTTCCAGGCTTGCTCTAGCCATTATTTCAGGGTTAGTCTGCCACAATGGAGAAAAAGTGGATAATTCTTGCTGCTAAATTAAGGTGTTAATCCAGGTAAGGCGCTATAAATTGTTTTTCCAGAATTTTCCAGACATTCTCAGTGTAAGTAATCAGTAATTTGCTGACTTTTTGGTAATCTTAACAAATGCTTTATCTCCGAAATGTAAATTATCATCCTACAGCGTGCCCAACAGCGATTCTCAAATCGATCAATTTAGAATTAGCACCCCAGCAGCTAGGTCTGATTATTGGCCCGAGTGGTTCCGGTAAAAGTACCTTATTAGAAATTTTGTCGGGACTAGCCGAACCTACTACTGGCGCACTCTTCTGGCGGGAACAAGAACTTATAGCCGAACAGCTACAACAATTAGCCGGGTTAGTATTTCAGTTTCCAGAGCGACACTTTTGTGGTGGTTCGATTTTAGAAGAATTACGTTTAGGACATCCTGAGCTAGGGTCAGAACGAGTCAGACAGGCCCTAAGTGAGGTGGGATTAGAGCATTTATCGCTTTCCGCTGCCCCTCATGCTTTGAGTGGTGGTCAGCAACGACGTTTAGCTTTGGCAGTCCAATTAATTCGCCAGCCAAATTTGCTGTTATTGGATGAACCCACAGCTGGTTTAGATTGGTCAATGCGTCGGCAACTGGTAAATTTATTAGCGAAACTCAAACAAGATTGGACATTGTTAATTGTGACACACGACGCTGGGGATCTGTTAGCGATCGCAGACCGTTGCTGGACGCTCAACCACGGTGAACTAGAATCAGTAGATCCAAAGTCACTAGAATCCAAAGTTAAAGAACCTCTACCGACGGTGTGAGAGCAGGGGGAGCAGGGGGAGCAGGGGGAGAAGGAGAATAACTATGCTCAATGCCCCATGACAAATGACAAATACTTCGGCTTCGCTCAGTACAAGTGACAAATGACAAACCTATTGCCTGAAATGGCAGAAATCTGGCAGCAAACTCTTAATTGGCAACCAACTCTTCAACAACAAGCGCAATTCCAAAAGCTTTATGAGTTAATCCTAGAAGGTAATCGCCAACTAAATTTAACTCGGATCGTTGATCCCCAAGAGTTTTGGGAAAAACATCTCTGGGATTCTCTACGAGGAATTGCACCTCTGTTATCAGCAAATTTCTCCCCCGCTTCCCCTGCTCTCATCGATATTGGTACAGGTGCGGGTTTTCCGGGTGTTCCCGTAGCAATTACTGTAACTAATTGCCCAATTACTCTTCTTGATTCCACTCGGAAAAAAATTACTTTTCTCGACAATATATTAACTGAACTTGCCCTTACCAATGCCAAAACTCATGTTGGTAGAGCGGAAGAAATCGGTCAGCACCGCCAACATCGACTAGCTTATGATATTGCATTGATCCGTGCTGTAGGGGCAGCCTCTGTCTGTGCAGAATATACCCTACCACTGCTCAAACAGGGAGGTTTAGCTATAATTTATCGCGGTAATTGGACAGAGGATGAAACAGCTGCTTTAAAGAATGCTGTGAACCAGTTGGGTGGCGTTATTGAATCAATCGAACAATTTACCACACCCTTGAGTCACAGCATCCGCCACTGTGTGTATTTGCGTAAGGTAGCTGCCACTCCAGCTAATTTTCCTCGTGCTATAGGTGTACCGACTCAAAAGCCTCTTTGAGGGGTAAGTGCGAGAAAAAAGACAAAGTATTAGCCCTAATTCCCAAAAATATACCAAGTGCCATTACTCGGTCGCCAAACTGCGAAGTCATTCCTAATAGAGAAATCATAATTGCCAGGGGCAGGAATATCACCACCTACGCCCCATTGTCTAGTAACTGCTACACCTGTAGAACTGTTAATTACATACCAAGTACCATCACTCGGTCGCCAGACTGCATAATCACTCCTACCATCATTATCGTATTTGCCAGGGGCGGGAACATCACCACCAACGCCCCATTGTCTAGTAACTGCTACACCTGTAGAACTGTTAATTACATACCAAGTACCATTACTCGGTCGCCAGACTGCAAAATCAGTTTTACTATCGCTGTCATAATCGCCGGGAACAGGAATATCGCCACCGACGCCCCATTGTCTAGTAACTGCTACACCTGTAGAACTGTTAATTACATACCAAGTCCCATTACTCGGTCGCCAGACTGCAAAATCAGTTCTACCGTCAATATCGTATCTGCCAGGTGCAGGAACATCACCACCAACGCCCCATTGTCTAGTAACTGCTACACCTGTAGAACTGTTAATTACATACCAAGTCCCATTACTCGGTCGCCAGACTGCATAATCAGTTTTGCGATCGCTATCATAATCGCCGGGAACAGGAATATCGCCTCCTACGCCCCATTGCCTAGTAACTGCTACACCTGTAGAACTGTTAATTACATACCAAGTCCCATTACTCGGTCGCCAGACTGCATAATCAGTTCTACCATCATTATCATAATCGCCAGGAACGGGAATATCGCCACCTACACCCCATTGTCTAGTAACTTGAGCTTGTGCTTTAAAATTTACAATTCCAAGAAGCAATGGAACAGTTAAAGCAACCGTTAATAATTTGCAACCAATCTTCATGAGAACATCCTCCTTATAATCAAATTTAAATTCGACATTTAAATAAAGGTTCTAAATTTCATGTATTGTGATGATTAAATCCGAAATTGCAATCTTATATAAATTTTGTCAGCACAAGTAATTTAGCACCATACAGGTAAGATTAGTTACAAGATTTATTGAGATATATTCATATTTCTAACGTAAAATCAAGCTATATTAAATCTCAAAAAATAAAAAAAATACCTGCAATAATTGAACAAAACTAATTATTAAAGAAAATCATTTTCAAAAGATGAATAATGATTAGATTATCACATCCAAAAACTGGCAACAGAAACAATATTCTGTCGCCAATTTTTAAGCACATATAACCCTAAATTTTTGTCTGGTTTCAGGCAAATTTACTTGCGGCTGCAAACCGCTTGTTAATCTCATCCCAATTAACCACGTTCCACCAAGCATCTAAATAATCAGCACGGCGATTCTGGTAATTGAGATAATATGCATGTTCCCATACGTCATTACCCAGGATGGGATATTTACCTGCACTTAAGGGACTATCTTGGTTAGCTGTAGTTGTCACTTCCAACTTGCCACCCTTGTTATGTACTAGCCAAACCCAACCACTACCAAAACGACCAGCACCAGCTTCATTAAACTGTTTTTTGAAAGTTGCAAAAGAGCCAAAATTTTGATTAATCGCGGAGGCGATATTTCCTGTTGGTTCTCCCCCACCTTTCGGCTTCATAATTTGCCAGAACATTGAGTGGTTAACGTGACCACCGCCATTATTGCGTACTGCTCTGCGAATATCTTGTGGTATATTGTCAAGTTTTTGCAACAGTTCTTCAACAGTTTTGCCTTTGAGTTCTGGGTGTTTGGCTAACGCTGCATTCAGGTTTTTCACATAGGTTGCGTGGTGCTTATCATGGTGAAATTGCATCGTTTTAGCATCGATATGTGGTTCCAGTGCTTCGTAGGCATAAGGTAAAGGCGGTAGTTGGATAGCCCCTGTTGTATTTGCTGTTATATTGGGTGTTGTATTTGCTGTTGTATTTGGTGTTGCAGTATTTTCATTAGGAGATTTCTCTGCCAATGCACAAGCATCTAATGCAAAAGCACCCGCACCTGCTGTGAGTAAAAACAAGAAATGGCGTCGATTAATAGTCATAGAAGTTTTTGCAGCTAATCCATTAAATCTCTATTGCAGTTTTTATTTTCTTAGATTCTGGCTACAAAAAATTAGAAATTGGCGATTATTTCTGGCAGTTTAAGAAACTCTTTATAAGATTCTGTCCCCAGTTTTGGGATCAAATATAAACAAATGATTTAAATCGAGTTGTAGAGAAAGGCGATCGCCTGGACGAAGACGCACATCACCGCCTACCTGAATATTCAACATCACCGCCGAACCAGGTAAACCAGCGCGAATCAAAGTTTCTCTTCCCAAAGGTTCTACAACTTTCACTTCAACTAATAATAATTCTGAGTTTTGAGTGCTGTTATCGGATAGCTGTTGTTCAGCCTGTTCTGAGTCAGTGTTTATTTTTATATGCTCTGGACGAATCCCCAAATCATAACTGTGTCCTTGACGCAACTGTAATTTTTCTTTCACAACTGCTGGAATTACTAATAACTGTCCACTCACATCAAAACTATTATTTTGATAAATTGCAGGCAAAATATTCATTGGCGGACTGCCTAAAAAAGTTGCCACCATCTGATTAGCAGGACTTGCATAAATAGTTTGGGGATCGCCGATTTGTTGAATCCGCCCGCGATTGAGTACGACAATTTTATCAGCCAAAGTCATGGCTTCAACTTGATCGTGGGTGACGTAAATAGTTGTAATGCCTAATTGTTGATGTAGTTGTTTCAATTCTGCCCTGGTATCATCGCGCAGTTGGGCATCTAAATTAGATAAAGGTTCATCAAGTAAAAATACTTGGGGTTCACGAGCGATCGCTCTCCCTAATGCTACCCGTTGTTGTTGTCCCCCAGAAAGTTGTTTGGGCTTACGATCTAGCAAATGATCCAGAGAAAGCGATCGCGCCACATTCATCACTCGTTCTTGAATGATTTTTCGGTCAACCTTCCGCATTTCCAAGCCAAAGCCGATGTTTTGCGCCACGCTCATGTGAGGATAGAGAGCGTAGTTTTGAAACACCATCGCCACATCCCGTTGTCTGGCTGGGATATTATTCACCAAGCGATCGCCAATAAAGAGTTTGCCAGATGTAGCAGTTTCTAAACCTGCGATCGTTCGCAAAATTGTAGATTTACCACAACCCGATGGCCCAACTAAAACCCAAAACTCGCCATCAGGAATTTCAAAGGTAATATCCTCAATAGCGGTGACATTATTGAATCTACGCTTAATATCTTCTAGACGAACGTTTGCCATTATCTAAATTTGATATTTTTAGTTTGGGATCTGCGGCACTTTCAACTAAGCACTAGGAGTTTTTTTCCGCACCTTCCGAGGAACTGTGAGGCTGCTTTGTAAGTGCAGAAACTTGATTGTCCTGCACAACTCTAATCAGAAATCTTAGAGCCTCATTCACAGCATCAGCATTGGGAAAAACCTCTGCAACATCCGGTTCTAAACGAATTGTTGTCTTCCCAAAGCTTTTTCGTTCCGGGGCGAACTTTCTGACTTTTAGATTCTTTAAGTCATACTCCGATCGCAGGTTACAGCATGATATTTTTGACTTCTCACACATCCTCTAAAGAAAGTTCAATTACTTCTTTCATATTAGCCATCAACTCATCAATTGTTTCTCCCTGACTGTAACAGGCTTTTAGCTGAGGGACTTCTCCGACATAGTAGCCATCTTCATCGCGTTCAATGATGACGTAGAATTCTCGGTTCGTGGGATTAATCATAATCTATTTGTAAGTAGGCTCAAAATCATTTTTCTGGATTCTTCGACCAAGCAGGGTGAGAAAGTAAAGAAGCAAAAACTCGTACTCCCCGAAGTTGATTAGAAAGGGGCAAGTGACCTTTAGGCGCACTCAAATCCCAGGTAAACTCGTTAGGGTATCGCGTCCAGGTGTTACCTGCTTTCCAGCCAATTTTCGGCCAGAAATTCTCCCAATTTTTACCCAAACTTAGCCAGATTTCTCGCTGCACTGAAAAACCAAATTTACCTTCGGAGTGGACTAACCAGAGGTTGTTAATGGTTTGCAAGTCAACAGCCGAGACATTTTCTACTTCACTAAAATACAACCATTTTCGTTGTACAGCCGTTGTCCCTGATAGTTCACACATTTTTTCGATGGTGACGCGATCGGCTGCTTGAAAGTCTTGAACAGCAAGTAGCTGTTGCAAAGAATTGTAGTTAATCCCGCACTCTGATTTTAGAGGTACAATTCCTTCAGGAAAACAGGAGCGCAAAAATTCTTTGACTTGAGGTGCATCAGAGTTGTATAAGACTTGGTAAGCTTTGCCATCAATCCAAGTCGCTGGGTTCTCACGTCGTTTCAGTAAAAATTCCATCAACACGTCTAATCCCTCATTACCCAACTCAGCTAACTGTGGGATTATCTGTTGTTGGACTTTTTCAGACCCAGCGATTAACGGTTGTCGGAGGGAGTCGATGTCATTTGCAGGGCCTGATAAAATCATTGGGTCTGTCATGCCATTCTTGTGTTAACGGTCAGTGAAAGAGCGGTAAGCTATCGGGCATTCTCGAAAGTGAAGCACTGATAGCGAAAA
Source organism: Nostoc sp. 'Peltigera membranacea cyanobiont' 210A (assembly GCF_002246015.1). Taxonomy (GTDB): domain Bacteria; phylum Cyanobacteriota; class Cyanobacteriia; order Cyanobacteriales; family Nostocaceae; genus Nostoc. The sequence goes on along the minus strand of NZ_NOLJ01000019.1, from coordinate 15,984 downwards.
GTAGTTTACTATTTTTGATCGTACAAAATTGCGATCGCTTCACTGAATCCCACACTTAATCCCCAAATAATGTACAAGGGGAATAGGGGGAAAATCTGGAGACTAGGGACTGGGGACTGGGGACTAGGGAGTGGGTACTACGACTGAGGGGACATGGAGGACAAGGGTGAATTATTAAAAAAATCACTTCGTGTCTCTTCCCAATCCCCAGTACCCAATACCCAATCCCCAGTACCCAATATACAAGCCTGCCACATAAAGATTTTTTGACTAGCAGCGTATCGATTAGGAGTGTGTGAACTATGTACGAAAAGATTACCCCCCCCGCAGCCGGAGCAAAAATCACCTTCAAAAATGGTGAACCAATCGTACCGGACAATCCAATTATCCCCTTTATTCGTGGCGATGGTACAGGTATAGACATCTGGCCTGCTACCCAAAAAGTTCTCGATGCTGCGGTAGCCAAAGCATATAAGGGTCAGCGTCAAATTAGTTGGTTTAAGGTTTACGCTGGGGACGAAGCTTGTGATTTATACGGAACTTACCAGTATTTACCTCAAGATACTCTAACAGCAATTGAAGAATATGGTGTAGCTATTAAAGGGCCTTTGACTACTCCCATTGGGGGAGGAATTCGTTCTTTAAATGTGGCATTACGGCAAATTTTTGACTTGTATGCCTGCGTGCGTCCTTGCCGTTACTATGCAGGTACGCCCTCACCCCACAAAAATCCCGAAAAGCTGGATGTAATTGTTTATCGGGAAAATACAGAAGATATTTATTTAGGCATTGAGTGGCGACAAGGTAGCGAAATCGGCGATCGCTTAATTAAAATTCTCAATGAAGAATTAATCCCCGCTACTCCAGAACATGGGAAAAAACGCATTCCTCTTGATTCTGGTATTGGCATCAAACCCATCAGCAAAACTGGTTCCCAGCGCCTAGTTAGACGTGCTATCAAACACGCCTTGCTATTGCCCAAAAACAAGCAACAGGTGACTTTGGTGCATAAGGGCAACATCATGAAGTACACCGAAGGGGCTTTCCGCGACTGGGGTTATGAACTAGCAACTAGTGAATTTCGCCAAGAAACTGTTACAGAACAAGAATCTTGGATTTTGAGTAACAAGGAAAAAAATCCGAATATTTCCTTGGAAGAAAACGCCCGCCAGATTGAACCTGGGTTTGATAATCTCACTCCAGACAAGAAAGCGCAAGTTGTCAAGGAAGTCGAAACTGTTCTTAACACAATTTGGGCAACCCACGGCGATGGCAAATGGAAAGAGAAAGTTTTGGTGAATGACCGGATTGCTGACAGTATTTTTCAACAAATCCAAACCAGACCGGATGAGTATTCGATTCTGGCGACGATGAACTTGAACGGCGATTATTTGTCTGATGCCGCTGCCGCCATAGTTGGGGGATTGGGAATGGGGCCAGGGGCGAATATTGGTGATTCTAGTGCCATATTTGAAGCTACCCACGGCACTGCACCTAAACACGCCGGCTTAGATCGGATTAATCCGGGTTCAGTGATTTTGTCTGGCGTGATGATGCTGGAATTTATGGGTTGGCAAGAAGCCGCAGACCTAGTTAAGAAAGGTTTAAGCGATGCGATCGCGAGTAGTCAAGTAACCTACGATTTAGCCCGGTTGCTAGAACCGCCTGTTGAACCCTTAAAATGTTCTGAATTTGCCGACGCAATTATTCAACATTTTGGTTAACTCTATTAGGGTTAGTTAATTAGTCACAAATCGAATTACCCCACCCTAACCCTCCCCGTATGTATTGGGGAGGGAACTGGATTTCTTGTTTCCCTCCTTTACAAGGGGGGATTAAGGGGGGTAGTTTGACTTGTATATACACGCTTTTTTAAGGACGATTAGAGGGGATCAACAAATATTTAATACTTCTCAGACATCCTCTGATAAATAAACCATTTTAAAAAAGCGAAATGGCATTTTATTTGCAAAAAACACCAAAATCAGAAAGCGAACTGGGGTTTGAGTAAGTCAAATGGCATTTTGAGAAAGCAAAAGCTTATTTTACTTACGGAAAACACCAAAATGAGTAAGTCAAATGGCATTTTGAGAAAGCAAAAGCTTATTTTATTTGCGGAAAACACCAAAATGAGTAAGTCAAATGGCATTTTGAGAAAGCAAAAGCTTCTTTTACTTGCGGAAAACACCAAAATGAGAAAGCAAACTGGGGTTTGAGTAAGTCAAAGCTTATTTTGAGAAAGTAATTGCGGATTTTACTTATTGAATTTAGTCAAAATATGAAGTTTAGATAAAATTATTGAAAAAATTGCTGATAAATTTTGATCCATCAGATTTCAAGACGGTTCGGATAAGGTTTTTTGATCACACGCCGCTAATTGTAAAGACGCGATAAATCGCCGTCTTTACAAGAATCAGTCCTTTGTAGAGACGGCGATTTATCGCGTCTCTTGCCTTAACCGAACCGTATTGCGTCAGATTTAAAACTAGTCACAAAACAAAGTCTCCGGCTTTTCTAAAAAGTCGGAGATTTTTTTGGGGCAATTCCCTATAAAGTTTCCGTTATTCGGATTTAGAGTTATCGAGAACTGGGTGCAAGTTATCCATTAATTCGGATTTAACCCAATCGGTAATTGCTTTAACTGTGATTTTGCTAATTTATCAGGTGCGATCGCTCCATTCTCTGTAATTATGGCTGTAATCAACTCAGCCGGGGTAACATCAAAAGCTGGGTTATAAAAATCGACACCTTCAGGTGTGAGAATAGTATCCCCCACTTGATAAATTTCTGTTGGTTCGCGTTCTTCAATGGGAATTTGGCTGCCATCGGCTAATTCAAAATCAACGGTGGAAAGGGGTGCAGCCACAAAGAAGGGTATATTATGTGCTTTAGCTGCGATCGCTACACTATATGTGCCAATTTTATTAGCAGTGTCGCCGTTAGCAGCAATTCGGTCAGCACCCACAACTACAGCATGAATCAAACCCTGTTTCATGCAATGGGCTGCCATATTATCAGTAATTAATGTCACAGGAATACCTTCTTGCACACATTCCCAAGTGGTAAGTTTTGCGCCTTGCAAGCGGGGACGGGTTTCGTCGGCAAATAAACGTTCTAAACGTCCTTCCCTCCAAGCAGAACGCACAACACCCAAAGCTGTACCATAACCGGCTGTAGCTAATGCCCCAGCGTTGCAGTGAGTAAGTAATCTGAGCTTTTCTGGGGTAGCGGGTAACACTGCCAAACCATGATCGCCGATCGCCTGACAGGTTTGCAAATCTTCAGCGTTGATTGCTTGGGCTGTTTGGAAAAGGGTTTGCTTAATCTCTTCTACCGTTCCCAGCGTTTCGTAGGCGGCTTTCAGCATCCGGCTAATTGCCCAAAATAAATTCACTGCCGTCGGACGAGTAGAACGCAACAACTGGGCTACTTTATCTAAGTGTTGCAAAAATTCGGTGCGATCGCTTGTTTTAATTTCCCTTGCACCAAGATACATTCCATAAGCCGCAGCCACTCCAATTGCTGGCGCACCTCGCACAATCATAGTTTTAATCGCCTGCGCCATATCTTCACTGCGGTGAATTTCCACAAATGTATATTCGTTGGGTAAGCGGGTTTGATCGATTAGTGAGACTGAGTTATTGTGCCAAATAACCGGATAAACCTGGTTTGTCGAAGGTGTCATAGAAAAAGGTCGTTAGTAGATAGGTAATATTTTTTACTTTAATGCACCCTGATGATTTCATTTTAATAAAAAACAAAATTCAATTAACTATAGAACTCCTATTTGATTTTTGAACAAGACTCAGTACGGATCTATCCCTTCTTTCCTGTTCCCTATTCCCTATTCCCTGCCCACGCAAGTAAATTCAGGAATCAAACCAGATTTCTATATATTATGATGTTGCTGCGCGCATAGTTACTTTATCAATTACAATTTATACTGCTATAGGACTCCTATTTGATTTTTGAACGGATTTTAGAGATAAATCCTTGCTGGATATGCATTTAAGTCTCAGTATGTTTTCAAAATTCAAACCGGATTCCTATAGCTACATTTATGTAAATTTGGCATTCTTTGTTTTTATTTCTACATTTTTACTCAGTGTGCCTGCGGTTTTTTATCACTTTTGCATATTTGACGCTACAGGGTGCTGATTGCACGATCAAACTTTTTTGGGTCAATTCCTAAACTCCAATTTAGATCAAACCAAAAGCAAAGTTTCATGAAAAAGTATTTCTCCAAAAGCCATCTTTGTTATTCACTTCTCTCTTCTCTACCACTATTATTAGCATTGCCAATTGCTTTTGGTAGTCAACCTGCTTTTGGTAGTACATTGAATCGTACACCAATAATTTTGGATGATGATGGTAGTCAGGATGGTATGACTGCTTGGGCGTACATATTGCAAAATCCCAAGTTCGAGGTCAAGGCTATGACCATAAGCCAGGGATTAGCCCGCCCTCAGATATTTGGCAATAATGTCATGCGGATGCTGACAGGACTGGGAATAACTGGGATACCTGTTGCGGTTGGTAGGGAAACGCCCTTGTCAGGGAATAATGCTTTCCCCGATGCATTTAGAGCGGATACGGATACATTTTGGACTCCTTTCAGCAAACTGCCAGATAAAGCCCTTGAAACTGTTGATCAAAGAAGTGCTGCTCAACTGCTTGTAGATACAATAAACCAGTCGCCAGACCCAGTTGAGATTTTAATGACTGGTTCTGCGACAAACATAGCAGAAGCACTGACCATCGACCCAAGTATCGTTAAAAAGATTTCTCGGCTGCAAATTATGGGTGGTGCAGTTTTTGTTCCAGGAAATCTCAGGGAACACCTTGACCCAATATTGAAACAAAACCTACTTTCTGAGTTTAATATCTGGACTGATCCGGTAGCAGCACAAAAGGTATTTTCCGCAGGATTGCCAATATACCTAACTCCATTGGATGCAACTAACCAAATTGGGTTTACTCGAGCAGACCAAGCAGCATGGAAAGCGACTGGTACTCCTGAGAGTATTCTGGCATCACAATTATTGGACTATGCTCTGACAAATATTTCTGGAAATGACCCGTTAATTCCTAACCCAGCCTGGGATTTGGTTGCAGCGATTAACTTAAGCGAGCCATCATTTTGTCAACCTACACCACTACACATAGAGGTGAATACGGATGGAAAGCCAGAGGTCAACCAGGGTCAAACTCTTGCTATTCCCAATCAACTACCGAATACTAATGTTTGCTTAAATCCTAGTTTAGCTAATTTGCCATTTACCAGCCAAGAGTTATTCTCGGATAATGCTAAACCCCACTCTGTGCCAGAAGCTAATTCTGGGCTAGGGTTGTTGGCTGCTGTGGCAAGTAGTATTTTGTTGCGAAAGCGTTCAAATAGGCAAACTGCTTAGAAATTTCGCAAGCGTTTTCATTCGGTAATTATTTGTTTTAAAGAATTATTAATACAGTGCGATCGCCAAAATTTGTTATCATCTGACCCTGCGATCGCTTTCATAAAATATTATTCTACTTAAAAATTAATTAATTTCCTGGTTAAGCAAACAGCTTAATATGCGCCTTCCCTACTAGCGTTGGGGAGTAAGATTCAAAGCCTGTCTCCTAAAAGGAAAAAGGTCAAACTGTATTGCTTCCATTCGAGAACTGCTATATTGTTTTGGTAAGCGTGTTTAATCGATTAGTGACACAGTTAACTACTGAAGAATCAAAAAAATAGAGCAGTTGCACTGTAATACAACTGCTCTAAAAATTACTGAGATAGATATTTACTCTACCTATCCACAGACCCCATAATTACGTCAACACTACCGAGAATCACCACAATATCTGCAACCTTCATCCCGCGCAGTAAATGTGGAACAATTTGGAGATTGTTGAAATCTGCGGCGCGAATCTTCCAACGTGCAGGGAAGACATTATCATCGCCAACCAAATAAATTCCCAATTCACCTTTGCCACTTTCTACACGAGCGTAGATTTCACCCTTGGGAATCTTGAAAGTGGGGGAAACTTTTTTACCGATGAATTGGTAATCAAATGCGTCCCACTCGGATTTTTTACCTGCGGCTAAACGCTTCGCTTCCAGATTTTCGTAAGGGCCGCCAGGAAGTCCTTTAATTGCTTGGCGAATAATCTTCACAGATTCGCGCATTTCCCGCATCCGCACCACATAACGGGCAAAGCAATCACCGGCTGTTTCCCACTGCACATCCCAGTCGAAATCGTCGTAGCATTCGTAATGGTCAACTTTCCGCAAATCCCATTGCACGCCAGAAGCGCGTAACATTGGGCCAGAAAGTCCCCAGTTAATTGCTTCTTCACGGGTGATAGTCCCAATACCCTCAACACGTCGCCGGAAGATAGGGTTATCGGTTACTAAGCGTTCGTACTCATCAATTTTGGGCAATAGGTACTCGCAGAATTCCAGACACTTATCTACCCAACCGTAAGGTAAATCGGCTGCTACTCCACCAACACGGAAGTAGTTATTATTCACCATCCGATAACCTGTGGCAGCTTCCCACAAATCATAAATCATCTCCCGTTCCCGGAACTGGTAGAAGAAGGGAGTTTGTGCGCCTACGTCAGCTAGGAAGGGGCCAAACCATAGCAAGTGGTTAGCGATGCGGTTCAACTCCAGCATGATGACGCGGATGTAGCTAGCGCGTTTGGGGACAGCGACACCTGCAAGCTTTTCTGGGGCGTTAACAGTGACGGCTTCGTTGAACATTCCCGCAGCGTAGTCCCACCGACTAACGTAAGGGACGTACATAACATTAGTGCGGTTCTCAGCAATTTTTTCCATTCCCCGGTGCAAATAGCCGATAACTGGTTCACAGTCAACGACATCCTCGCCATCCAGAGTCATGATTAGCCGCAGAACCCCGTGCATCGAGGGGTGGTGTGGCCCCATGTTTAGCACCATAGGTTCAGTGCGGGTTTCGAGTCTGGTCATAGATTTCGTGTTCTCCGTTCGTGAAAATATTGAATTCAACCGCGCAGATGCCAACTAGACCCAATTTATCTTGTTTGTCAAGCCAAAGTAAGGGTTGTGGGAAGAGGGATTTGATTTGATGTTTAATTTTGTTGCACTTCTTCAACTATTATATGGAAGCTCGATATGCACTTAATTAAGGCATCGAATTTTTTTATCTCATGGTGCTGGGAGAACGGGGTAAAAGAAGATGCGTTTTCTCAATGATAACTATTGACTTCTGAGTTTCTACGTAAGCTATAGAGATATTGTGTCAGCTATATTACATTTTTATAAGGCTGATACATATTTATGGCTTTCAATCAAGAGCGTTTTGATCGGCTAATTCAGAAGTTAGAAGTTTTTGTTAACAAATAACCCCATCTTTATAAATTGCACGTTGCTTTTTTGGCTACTTTGGGATACGCATATATATTTTTGGTTCTTGCTCTAACATTGGGTCTGCTGGTAGGTATTGTCTTTTTGATGCTGAACGCTCAGTCAGTTAATGCGTCATCTTTGAAAGCTCTTGTTGTCGGGAAAAACTTCGATAGCTGTTAAACCTTGAGAATTAAATAGAATTTCACGATATTGTTGAGCTAATTCTGTATTTCCTTGTCGCAAGGGATAGACTAATACTTCCGTGATAGTCAAAACTGATATTACAACGCTAAACTCACCACGAAACATAGCTTCAAAAAAAGCATCTGTAACATCCAAATAATTAGGATTTCTTCAATAGACCTCTTGCACGAATGCAAAACTAGCCCTCATCCCCCAACCCCTTCTCCCAAAATTGGGAGAAGGGGAGACAATTTTAAAGTCCCTCTCCCAAGCTTGGGAAAGGGATTTAGGGTGAGGGCAAGGATTCATGCAAGAAGTCTAATGACCCCACCAACGACTTCTGTGCGCTAATCTGAAGTTTAAAGTGGCTGGCAACTGCAATAAATCTACTCTGATGCTACCGATTTAAGAATGTATTACAAACCAATAAAAGTAATTAATAAAACAGCACGAGTATTATACCCAAAGTGATAAGTATAATTTGTGAGGACTTTAAATATAAAAAGACCAGCCTCCCACAGCTGGTCTAAAAAATGTTTTTGCGTTGTCTTCTCAAGAGAGTTAAAACCCAATTACGCGTTCCCAAAATGCAACGGGCAACTTTTCTTAACAATATTGTAACAGCCAACACAGATTTTTCTAGAATATTCATCAAAAAAAGATATGGACAAAGCTTAAAAGCCTCTATCTATCAGGAGAATTCAGCAGATCGCAAGGTATAGATGGGAGAGATAAAGGCAGACAAGGGAGAAAATTTTACCTTGTCTGCTTTATTCTTCTTATCCTTTGCGTCAGTCTCAACCGATCGATTTCAACTTGACAGGCTACTGATGCTGGGAGCGATTTCTGCATCTGTTGGTGTTTCGCCCACGCGGAGGATTTTAGCCCCCAATTGCTGCAACTTCATATCAAGTCGATCGTAGCCGCGATCGAGATGCTGTAAACCTTGAATTGTGGTTTGTCCTTCTGCTGCTAGTCCTGCAATGACTAACGCTGCCGATGCTCGTAAGTCTGTACCTAATACTGGTGCGCCAGATAATTTTGGTACTCCCCGAACGAAAGCAGCATTGCCTTTGACACGAATATCTGCCCCCAAACGATTCAACTCAGAGGCATGACGCAAGCGATTTTCAAAGACGGATTCGTTAATTACGCTGTCGCCTTCTGCCACTGCCAGCAAAGCCATGAATGGCGCTTGCATATCTGTGGGAAAACCTGGATGGTATTGAGTTTCAATATCCGTTGCCTTAAGGCTTTCCGCTGGCAGAATGTGCAAGTGGTCAGGCTTTTCATCAATTATTGTCACTCCAATATCCCGCAGCTTGGCAATTACTGGGATGAGATGTTCTGGAGCGACTGGCGAGAGAAGAAGTTCTGAGCGGGTAATTGCTGCTGCCAGCAAAAACGTCCCAGCCTCAATGCGATCGGGAATAATGCTGTAGTCAACAGAATGCAACTTGGGGACTCCTTCGATAATAATTCTGCTAGTCCCCGCGCCCTTAATCCTCGCTCCCATTGCGTTACAAAAGTTAGCTAGATCGACTACTTCCGGTTCTCTGGCAGCATTTTCGATGATCGTTTCACCCTCTGCTAGGGTAGCCGCCATCATCAAGTTTTCCGTCGCTCCAACGCTAGCAATGTCTAAGTAAATCTTCGCACCTTTTAATCTCCGGCTGCTGCCAGGGACGTAGGCATTACAAATGCCATGCTCAATTTGTACTTCCGCTCCCATTGCTTGCAGTCCTCGAACATGCAAGTCAACTGGTCTTGCCCCAATCGCACAACCGCCTGGTAAGGGCATCTGTGCTACTCCCAGTCTTGCCAAAATGGCTCCAATGGCGAAAAAACTCGCTCTCAACTGGGTAACTAATTCGTAGGGAGCTTTTGATGTTTTAATCTCGCTGGCGTTGATATCTAAAATGTCACCTTGTCGGGTTAATTGTACACCCAAAGCTAATAACACCTGACCCATCCGCTCTACGTCCGCTAACAAAGGGACATTACGGATACGACAATCGCCCGGACACAGCAAGGCTCCAGCCATGATTACCAATGCTGAATTTTTTGCCCCGCTAATTTTTACATGACCCCGCAAAGGATGCCCACCCCAAATTTGCAAGACTGAGGAGTCTGCTTCTGGAGCAATTTTGGCATCTGGTAAGCTGGTAGAAGGATTAATAAGCCTACCTCCAAAAGTAATACGTATTTTATATGTTTGAAGTTGGTTTTGATTCTACAGTAAAGATTCAAAATGTCCACGTTTTAAAGCACTGTTTTGTATAAAAAAATTGCTTTTTGGGTGAAAATCTAGGCTGTAAACAAGCAATAGCAGGCTTTTTGAGATTTTAAAAAAAATTAAAAAAAGAATCAATAAACAGTAGTTTTAAGCAAAATTAAATACTCAGTAAAATAACTTAAGTATTCTCTAAAAATCAATGCTGTACTGTTCAGTTAATATTTTGATTCGACGTTGTGCCTGAAAAACTCGTTTCCAGTTAGAGACTTTTAAAGAGGCATTATGCTTTTACTTGACAAAGGTAAAACATAACGCAATAATAAGAAATTGTCGATAAGCACAAATGCCAGCGGAACTGGCGGAATGGCAGACGCGCTAGATTCAGGTTCTAGTGCCGCAAGGCTTCCGGGTTCAAGTCCCGGGTTCCGCATAACCAGTGCTGAGTGCCGAGTAGTGAGTGCTGAGAAGGAAAAACTCAGCACTTACTACTCAGCACTCACAACTAAAAATGTTGACCAGTTTACAGAATTCCCTAGTCAAACAAATTCGCAAGCTGCACTCCACCAAGGAGAGGCATAAGCAACAGTTATTTTTACTAGAAGGGACGCACTTGTTAGAAGAAGCTTGTGCGGTCAATTACCCACTAGAAACAGTGTGTTGTACCCAAGATTGGCAAGTAGCCCATCTTTCGCTGTGGGAAGAAGCTTGTAGCCGATGCGATCGCGCCGAAATTGTCAGTAGAGAAGTCTTGGATGCGATCGCTACCACAGTTCAACCGGATGGTGTGGTGGCAACGGCAAAACGAAGCCAACGCCAAACTCAACTACCATTTACTGGTTTAGTGCTAGCTTTAGAAACGGTACAAGATCCCGGCAACCTGGGTACGATGATTCGCACCGCCGCCGCCGCTGGAGCATCAGGGCTGTGGATCAGTGGAGATAGTGTAGATTTAGATAGTCCTAAAGTTCTACGTGCTTCCGCAGGGCAATGGTTTCGCCTCGCAACAGCCGTAACCGAAGATTTAAAAGCGACAGTCCAACAAAGTCAGCAGGCAGGAATGCAGATAGTGGCAACTCTACCCGATGCGACTTTAACTTATTGGGAAGTGGACTGGCGAAAACCCAGTATGATTTTACTGGGAAATGAAGGTGCTGGATTGTCAGCAGATTTAGCAGCGATCGCAGATCGGCAAGTCAGAATTCCTTTGAGTCCTGGAGTGGAATCTTTGAATGTGGCGATCGCAGCCGCTTTAATGTTGTACGAAGCTCAACGGCAATTGATTTGTCAGTAGTGAATTTTAACTTTTTACCCCAATTGGGTTTTTGTTTTTTCTTCGAGATATTGTTCAATATCAGCAACTGCGTCCTCAAGAGCCGCTAAATCAATATCTATCAAGTCTTCGTCGAGTTCTACTTCCGTGAAAGTACTAGTATGCAGTTGGGGGATCTCTTCTTCCTCAGTCGAATTTTCTTGTAAGATATCCTCCAACTGTTCGAGGGATTGTTCAAACACTTGATCGGCGACGCGGCGCTGTTCTGGCTGATTTTGCTCCATAATATTGACTTAAAAATCCTGATTTCCTGAATTAATTTTGATTCTAGTTTTTACAGATTGGAATTTTACACTTATAACATCATAGTTGTGTGCTGTATCAACTTTAGCAGTGGTTATCAAGAATATCGATAGCTGTCTGCAATTGCTAGGACTAGAGATTTATCGCGATCGCTACGAGATACACTTTTGCAAGTTTTGCTATGTTTAGGTAAGTTTTATAAAACAGGTCTAATACTTAATTTGATAGACTATCCTAAATTTGAAATTATAAAAATTGGTAGCTCAGGGCTGATAACTAACTATGAGTGAAGCCTTATTCTGTATCGAAAATCTGCGAGTTGCCTATCCTCAACGGAGTGGAGAAGAAGCAAGCTGGGCGGTTGATGATGTATCTTTCACCTTGAAACCAGGTGAAAGAATGGGATTGGTGGGAGAGTCAGGTTGTGGTAAGTCAACTATTGGACGGGCAGTAATGCGTTTACTACCATCCTCTAGTCGGATTGAGGGACGGGTGATATTTCAAGGACAGTCAGTGTTTGACTTGACACCTAATCAGTTGCGGAAATTTCGGGGAGAGGCGATCGCCTTAGTTTTTCAAGATCCCATGACACGCCTCGATCCGTTGATGACTATTGGTAAGCATTGTATCGAAACCCTCCAGGCGCACTCACCACAATTATCAACGCGGGAAGCTAAAGAAAAAGCACTTGCTACTTTAGCAAAGGTAAATATTCCCGCTAGTCGCTGGAATCAGTATCCCCATGAGTTTAGCGGTGGAATGCGGCAACGGGTAGCGATCGCATTAGCTTTACTCCTCAACCCCAAGTTTATTGTTGCTGACGAACCCACCACCAGTTTAGATGTCACCGTTTCCGCGCAGATATTGCAAGAATTAACTCGCCTGTGCGGTGAAGAAAACATGGGATTGTTGCTGATATCTCACGATTTAGCAATGGTGGCTGAGTATTGCGATCGCATTGGCGTGATGTACAACGGCAAGATGGTCGAAATGGGTGCTACAGAAACCGTATTTAGGCAACCTCAACATGAATACACGCGATCGCTCCTAAAAGCAGCTTTACATATTCAAGCAGTAACTGATAGTGGAGAATTGATAATTGCCAATGACGAAGAAAAGCAATTACCAATTATTAATCAGCAATCCCCAATTTTGAGTGTCACAGAACTCAAGCAACACTACACCATAGAACCTAACTTTATCGAACGACTGCTTAACACACAAACGCAGACAATTAAAGCAGTAGATGGGATCAACCTGGATCTTTATTCAGGAGAAATTCTCGGCTTAGTCGGGGAATCAGGTTGTGGTAAAAGCACATTATCACGAACAATATTGCAACTAATTCGTCCTACTAGTGGCAAAGTTGAGTTTTTAGGACAAGATTTAACTAAACTGTCGCGTCAAGAAATTCGTTCTTCACGGCGACAAATACAAATGGTCTTTCAAGATCCTCATGCTTGTCTCAATCCAGCGATGACAGTGGGACAAAGTATTGCCGATCCTTTATTTATCCACAATTTAGCCAATTCTACGAAGGCAAAAGAACAGGTTTTATGGATGCTAAATAAAGTTGGGTTAACACCGCCAGAATTGTATTATGAGCGTTATCCCTCGGATTTGTCTGGGGGACAACAGCAACGAGTAGCGATCGCTCGTGCTTTGATTACTCACCCTAAACTCTTAATCTGCGACGAACCAGTGAGTATGTTAGATGCCAGCGTCCAGTCGCAAGTGCTGGATTTGATGTTGCAATTAAAGGAAGAGTTTGAGTTAACTTATCTATTCATTACTCATGACCTTTGGTTAGCTCGATTTTTGTGCGATCGTATTGCCGTGATGAATGGCGGTAAAATTGTCGAACTCGGTCTGACAAAACAGATTTTCGCCAATCCTCAGCATCCTTATACCAAAACCTTACTAGCTGCTGCTCCCTTACTAGCACGTGCATAAAATCAGGAGTTATGAGTTGAAAATTCCTAACTCTTAACTTCTAACTCTTATGACAAGTACGATAGAAGCCGTAGAATTGCTACTGTTAACGCTGTATTATTTTTGAATATTTTCTGAAGATTTTTTCCGAGACGGTAGCAATGACTATTCGCCATGCGACTGAAACTGACTTACCTGCAATTGTGGCAATTTACAATGCCGCAGTTCCTAGCCGCATGGCAACGGCTGACTTAGAACCAGTATCCGTGGAAAGTCGCCTTGCTTGGTTTAAAGGGCGATCGCCTTCGCAACGCCCACTTTGGGTAATTGAAATAGACGGAATAATCGCTGGATGGCTTAGTTTCCAATCCTTTTATGGGCGACCCGCCTATAGTAAGACTGCCGAAATTAGTATTTACATAGCCCCTAACTTTCATCGGTCTGGCTTCGGACGGCAACTCTTAGCACAAGCAATTAGTGAAAGTCCTAGTTTGGGTGTAAAGAGCCTAGTATGTTTCATTTTTGCCCACAATCAACCCAGTTTAAAACTATTTGAAACATTTGGTTTTCAGCGCTGGGGACATTTGCCTCAAATTGCTGAACTTGACAGCGTTGAACGGGACTTAGTGATCATGGGACTGCAAATTAGTAAACCTGTTGTTTAAGGCGATCGCTATTTTCTGAGACTTGTAAATTAAATTCGGTCACAATTGGTCTGGATTAATTCCTCGTTCTTGTACTAAAGCACGGAGAGCTTCTAACTGCGCCTCAGCTTGCTCTGCTCGTTGTCTTTCTTGCTGTCGTTGTTGATCTAGTTCCAAAAAGGTCAGAAAGCGATCGCCATCAGGACGATAAATTTGCAGTTCTTCCTCAGTCAACTCGAAATGCACCCCCAATCGAGGACTCACCCAACCAACCATTTGGTCAATCACTTCTAATCTTGAGTTCCGTCGCTGCCAGCCTGTCAAGTCAACCACATCAGGTTCATACAGATAATATTCTTCCACACCGTAGCGCTCATAAAACTCTAATTTTTTCGCCATTTTAGAGATCCGGTTTCCAGGCGACCAAATTTCAAATACCACCTGTGGGGTAATGTTGTCTTCAAGCCACTGTTGATAAGAACCTCGGTATCCTTTTGGTCTACCAAATACTACCATTACATCAGGAGCTTGGTGGAGCTTGTTATCATCTTCCACCGAATACCACAATAAATCTCCAGCGACAAACACATTTGGGTCATTGCCAAACAGCACTTCTAAATTATTTTTAATCCAGACAATTAATTCAAACTGCTTAGTGTTGTCTGCCATTGGTTGTCCATCACTGTCAGGGTAAATAATGCCTTTTTGGGTGGAAGATGGTAGCTGTGTAACCATTGCGAAGATTCTCAGGTAATTCTTAGAGTATTAGTTAGCGATCGCTTTTTTCACGCTCTTCTTATTTCACATCGTAGTCTAACCAAAATTGGCCGTTAAGCTACTGTTTGTGTAGTAGTCGTAATAGCACAAATTATCGATGGCAAAAAACAAAACTAAAGCTAGGGTGATCGTTTTTGGTTGCTGTCCCAACTTTTTACTCATTTATCAAGCCACCTTCGTCTAAATCAGTTACAAAACAGTACCCCCAGATTTCTCACAAGCGGTGCGATCACTATTACCCAAACCTTTATTGAGCTTACACTTTGAGCGTTTTAGACACTGCACGAATTATCTAAGTAACAATAATCAAATTTACGTATATTTTTTATGTGCAGTTATAAAGGTTTACTGCCATTTTGACATTTAAAGTACAATCCTCATACTTAAATCCAACCACTTCGATTGAGTAATCGGCGCACTGCTCGAAATATAGTCAACACCCGTTTCCGCCACAGCGCGAATCGTTTCCAAAGTCACATTCCCCGAAGCTTCAATTTTCACTCGGTTATCCTGCTGGCGAATCAACAGCACCGCCTGATGCATCATATCCAAAGGCATATTGTCCAACATAATAATGTCAGCTTTATGCTTCAAAGCTTCTTTCACCTGCTCTAAACTTTCTGTCTCAACCTCTATAGTCAAAGGATAAGGAATCTGAGAACGAATACGGTTAACAGCTTCTCCAATTCCCCCAACCGCCGCAATGTGATTATCCTTAATCATCACCGCATCATCCAATCCCATACGGTGATTAATCGCCCCACCCACAGCAGTCGCGTACTTTTCCAACAGTCTCAGCCCTGGCGTAGTTTTACGCGTATCCACCAACTGAGCAGGTAAATCAGCAATTTTCTCTACATATATATTAGTCAGCGTAGCAATTCCACTCAACCGCATAGCCAAATTGAGCGCCACACGTTCCCCCATCAGCAGCGCATCCAGCGAACCATGAATTTCAGCTACGATCTGTCCCGGCTCACACCATGCACCTTCAGCCGCCACCGCTACAAAGCTGACTTTTTCATTCAAAATCTGAAACACTCTAGCTGCAATTGGTAAGCCAGTAATTATCCCTGAAGCTTTAGCGATCCATTTAGCAAATCCTAGCGTCACATCTTCTACTAGAAGCGTATTTGTAGTGCGATCGCCGCGGCCAATATCCTCCAACAAGCAGCTACGCAAGAGAGGATCTAAAACCAGCCAGGGCGGCAAAACACCAGAATTGCTCACAAATTTATCGCTTCCTAAGAGACTTCAGAAATACTAT
>NZ_NOLJ01000018.1:9315-61414 GCF_002246015.1 Nostoc sp. 'Peltigera membranacea cyanobiont' 210A | reverse complement strand
AACAAAAGTCCCTCCTCCCAGACACCAAGGGTAATCAGAACTGCTTCCCTTCCAGCCAGAACATCTCGAACAAAGGGAGTATTATACTCACCAGTCTCAGGATCGTACAGATGCATCCCAGCGATGTGCGCCTCACCTCGGCATAGACTGTGCAATGCAGCCATGCTATTGGCGAAGTTATATTGGACTCGCAGTTGCGGATGCCAGCGTTCGGTGGCTCTTGCCCATAGTGAAATCACGGGGGCACAACCAGCAATCACAACGGTGTTGTGAAGTGTGTCGAGATTATCGTCTAAAAGACGGACTCGAACTTTATTTGTACCTGTTTGACTAGTGCCTTCACCATCAGCCGGAATCATATCTTGGCGAAAAGCATCCTTACCAATCAAGGGATAAGCTATCCATTGTCCTCCCACACGAGCCACACTAACTCGTAGTTGCTGATCGTTAGGAACGGGTTTGGCAAGAACGGCTTCAATTTCAGGTAAATCCCGCTCTAACCAGAATAGATCCTCAACTTGACAGCCAAGCGCTTTGGCCAAGCGAAGTGTTATGGCTACTGAGGGAGCATATAGTCCCGACTCTACACCACTAATAGTCTGACGAGTCACACTAGCGATGTTAGCCAAATCTTGTTGGCTCATGCCTAAACGAGTTCTAATGGACTTCAAGTTATTACGGAGGTCACTATCCTGCTTCATTGGCTTTGTCTCTTGGTTTCAAAAAGCCGTAGCGGATTTAACTTATATCTGCCAAGGCGAAAGTCTGGTCTTTGAGTTTATATCATTTCTCTTGGAAGACTTTTTCTGCTTTCGCTGTCTTGATTCCCCATATAAAAAGACTATCACAGAAATGGCCAATTTGCTTGCGAAGCGCAAATTATTTTTGCGGGTGGTTGTTTTTTACCTTCTCTTTTGGCTCAAAAGCCCCAAATTCCAATAAACAGAGCATTTATTTAGCAGTTACTGTTTACCAACTAAATTGGTAAACAGTAACATTTAATACAGTTTTAGAGATTAGTTTCAGCTTTGATGCTTGATAGACGAGTAATACAAACAGTAGAAAACATACCAACCAATTTCGCTTTTTGGGTAAATTTTGCCCTGACGAAAAATTACCTATTTGACTAAAGTGAATATGCACATAGCATCAGCAAAGAATTGCTGTTTTAAGTTTTGGCACAATCAATTAGGTATTTACCAAAGTATGCAACAGATGGTAACAAAGCAATGGAGAGAGTAATGATTACAGAAGAAGACTTAGCCCAGCAATTTAACGTAATTATTGAACACACTCACCCACGTGTATGGAAACTGTTAAGCGAATGTTATGTGAAGATAATCAATCCTCACCCTCACTTAACAAGAGTGAATATAAAAACATGCATTCGCCAAGCAAAATACATTGGTATTTATTGCCCTGATAGACTAATTAATGCTGTAGTAGAACAAAAAAACCTACTCAAAGAAGTAGCAGAATACTTGGGACTAGTTGAAGTTGTTTGCTTGAATGCCAATAACTTGATGCGCGATCCACTCTCAAATCTCAAGCAAGCTTATCCACAGTTGTGGTTAGAATTGCTGTGGATTGTCACTCAAGAACAATAACCTAGTAAACCTGATTTTTCTGCAATATTCAATCTGCAAAAAATCATTATTCCCAATCTTTACCGCAGCTTCGTTACTTTTGAAGCTTGCTAAAAACTTATGAATCAACCATGCCTACATCCAGATGATTTGCCTTCACCTCAAACAATAAAGTTGAGTGAAATACTATTCCGACAGCTTGAAGAAGCAACTAAAAAAAGCTTTTTCTTAGCGTGCGATCGCATGACACGGATTTTGTTATCGAGTTGTCATTGGTATTTCCAAATCAATAGTGGCGTTTTGACCTTGATCCTGATTTGTAATAACATGGAAAGTTATCGCAATATCATGAAAACTGTTCCTCAATTTGCCGATCGCTTAAAACAGTTTGCCAACAGAGCTAAAATTACTGTCAGTTCCCCAATTGACAAAGGTATACCGTGGGTACTGAGCATAGATAATGTCTTACCTGAAGGAGACTTGCCCAGTACCTGATAGATAAACTAGAAAAATCGCGATCGCCCTTCCGCATATTGGCGATCGCGCCGAAATCCCAAACCACGGCAAGGTGTTTAAGTGCTTTGTATCTGCTTATTTACCTGATTGGGGGGGATCGGGATGAAAATACTTTAGGAAAAACAACTTGAGCTAGAAAGAGCCATATTTATTGGTATTTAATCCTTGCGGTTCCGGTTGGGAGGTGTTGGAGAAATATTTGGGGTAAAACTAGGGTAATGTAAAGGGGTCAAGATGTTTACAAAGCAGCTGTGTTAAATAAAAATTATGTCGTCCGATCAAAGTAGATTTTATCCCGCGACGACGATGGTCTGGTTGAGTCGATGGGGGATATTATTCCCCGCACCTCTCAGTTAGATCCGTGCGTACCCGTTTCCGTGTACACGGCTCCCGATGTTCTTAGCTTGCGCTTTTGCTCATGTGTTTGTAATCGTGGCAACTCTCGTGAATTGCTTCAAGATTACTTTTCTTCCAGTTGGCATGATTTCCGTCGATGTGGTGCAGGTGTACCTTTTCTTCATCAATGAATTTCAAACCGCAGGAGGCACATTTATGGTTTTGCTTCTTAAGAGCTTTAGAGGTTTCGCCATCGTAGAGCTTGCTTCTGCGTTCGCTCCAGTAGGCTATATTTCCGTCATAGGGGGATTTTATTCCTTGAACCATGACGTGTTTATTTTCGGAGTAGGGAACTGCTGGGAGTGCTTTGTCTAGTAGTTTCTTACTAGAGTAGCGGTTTTGCTTGGTTTCCTTGTTGAATACCGTGTAAGCTCTTTTTTGGATGTGGTATAACGAGTTTCTAGACCCGTCCATCTTGCAGAACTTATGGTAATTTCTCCAACCTCTTACTACTGGGGCTAATTTCTCAGCCTTTGTGGTAGCACCATAATTCGAGTTGTTGATGATGTGTTTTACTTTCTTACGAAAAGCTTTAAAGTTGTCCACTGAGGGAATACTTCTGAACTTTCCGTTTTTCTGGACTTTAAAGTGCCAGCCGAGGAAATCAAACCCATCTGTCGCGGCGGTAACTTTGGTTTTCTTTTGGCTTACATTCATTCCGCGTTTGCGGAGGAACTCGCTGATTCTTTCAAGTATCTCTATCGCATCGTCTTCGGGTCGAAGTATAATAACCATGTCATCCGCGTATCGGACTGATGGTTCGACAATTTTCTCGGACGAGGTTTTCGGTGTGATACTTCTACTGTTTTTGTATTCGGCGTGGTATCTGTGAATACTCTCAATCCCGTTGAGCGCGATGTTAGCTAGTAACGGACTGACCACTCCCCCTTGAGGTGTTCCTTGTTCGGGGAATTCTGGGTTTACTCCTGCCTTAAGGCATCGGAAGATACCGAGTTTTAAGCCTTTGGGGGCAATGAGTTCGTCCATTATTGCTGAGTGGTTAATCCTGTCGAAGCATTTTTCGATATCGAGTTCAATAACTCGTTTTTCTATTCCTTTGCAGGAGGAACGTAGGTTATTGTAGATGTATTTTTGAGCATCATGGGCAGAGCGCCCAGTTCTAAACCCGTAGCTCCTGGCGTGGAACGTTGCTTCGTGTGCTGCTTCTAGTGCATATTTTGCGAGGCATTGCCAAGCTCTATCCGCGATGGTTGGTATTTTAAGCATTCTGGTAGTCCCGTCCTTTTTAGGGATGGGGATTTCCCGTAGTCCTTGATGCTTCCAGTTTCCACTATTCATTTTCAGTAGTTCTTCAAGATTGAAGCGTTCTTCAAATGAGAGGGATTTCTTACCATCAATACCAGCCGTCTTTTTACCAGCATTTAGCTGAGATACAAGTCTAATTGCAAGAAATCGAGCCGAGGTGGATTTTAGAATAAGCTTTTGGAGTGACCTAGCTTTCCGTTTGTCTCCAACTTGAACGGCTTTGTACACGCGCTTTTGAAGGCGGAAAAGGTTACGGCGGAACTTCTTCCACGGTAAAGCTTTCCAAGATTCACTGGTTTTACAACTGTGTCTAATCATTTTCTCTTCTAGAGTTTGTGTATTCTGAACACCTCAGACCAATTACGGTCTGTCCTACCCGACTTGCGAGGATTCCGCTTCTCGTCTAGCCTACCTGGGGTTCGACTGCCCCAAGACCCGCAACTCGTTTTTATTCGTTCCCTCGGAGAGATTGATAGTTCCTTTTAGATGTAGCCAATTCAACTACTGGATTCCCTGGACTCTTGCCTGTTACTTCAGAATATTTTGGCGGGAATGAATCTCCAGTGAGGTCAGGGATTTTGTGTTGCGCCCTGCCTTGCAGTAAGTCGCTTTTATAGGCTCTGTTTCATCGTGGGAACTCCCTATTAGCGCCAGTGTCAACCCGCAACGGTCGTCTGATTGCGCCCTGTTCCCAGCTTCACTCTACAAGAACCGAGCTTGTTCGGTGTGGGCAGATAAGGAGTCAATTCTGAGTCTGAATGGTAGGGCTTTCACCTACATCTGACCGAGAGTTCAGCCTTTAGTGACAGTAATCTGCTGTGGGCTGGATTAGTTATTTACGGACTGATTACCGTGATTCACTAATCAACGAATCGCACTCTAAATAAGCATTAACTTCTATAATTACCCTTTGACACACGGTTGTAGATCCGTTTAACGGATTTTGCGCTCCTTTATACCCTATATTGTCAAGTTAGACGCTTATATCTTGCAGCATATACATAACTTTTACCCTCACGACTGGAGAGCAAAATCTTGGGCATAGAATTACGCAGTTTCGTATTTCTCGACAACCTGCAACCTCAACATGCAGCATATATGGGAACAGTAGCTCAAGGCTTCTTACCATTACCAGGAGATACATCACTGTGGATTGAAATCTCTCCTGGTATCGAAATTAATAAGATTACGGATATAGCCCTGAAATCTGCCTCTGTCCGTCCGGGAGTACAGGTAGTTGAACGACTGTACGGACTATTGGAAGTTCATTCTAGCTCCCAAGGCGAAACCAGAGCTGCTGGTCAAGCAATTTTGGCGTTCCTGGGAGTCAAAAGAGAGGAATGTCTGAAACCGCGTGTTATTTCTAGCCAGATTATCCGCAACATCGATGCTTATCAAACACAACTGATTAATCGCACGCGTCGGGGACAGATGCTACTAGCGGGTCAAACGCTGTATGTATTAGAAGTGGAGCCTGCTGCTTACGCCGCACTGGCTGCCAATGAAGCGGAAAAAGCAGCGAGGATTAACATTCTAGAAGTTCAAGCTGTAGGTAGTTTTGGAAGGCTTTACTTAGGTGGACAAGAACAGGATATTCTAGCAGGAGCAGCGGGAGCATTAACAGCTATTGAAAGTGTCGCTGGTCGGGTAAATTCTCTGGGTGGGCGTCAGGAGTAAAGGAGAGAAAATGGCAAATCGAGAGCATCTAACTTTACTCAAAGCAGGTGCAGTTAAATGGATTGAGTGGAGAAAGAAAAATCCCCAGATTGAACCAGACCTCAGCGGTGCGAATTTGCAAGGCGATAACCTCAGAGGTGCAAACCTCCAGGGGGTAAATCTGAGAAAAGTCGATTTGGGTAATGCTTTACTTGTGCGGGCAAACCTCAGTGGTGCTGACCTCAGTAGTGCCAACCTCTATAAAGCCTTCCTGAATGAAGCTAACCTGAGTGCGGCTAACTTCAGTGTTGCTAACTTGAGTAGCGCTATACTTACGCAGGCAGATTTGAGTCATGCCAATTTGATTGGAGCTGACTTGAGTCAGGTGGATCTTAGAGGTGCTGCGATCGCATACGCTAATCTAATTGGTACTGACTTAAAAGGCGCTAACTTGAGAGATGCCGATTTAGGTGCAGCAAAGTTGATGCGGGCTAACCTCTCTTTTGCCAACCTC
The DNA here is from genome assembly GCF_002246015.1 of Nostoc sp. 'Peltigera membranacea cyanobiont' 210A. Taxonomy (GTDB): domain Bacteria; phylum Cyanobacteriota; class Cyanobacteriia; order Cyanobacteriales; family Nostocaceae; genus Nostoc. The sequence continues at coordinate 55,480 of NZ_NOLJ01000018.1, read as the reverse complement.
ATTGAAGCTAACTTGATTGCGGCTGACCTCAGCGAGGCGAGTTTGTACGAAGCAGAAATTTTAGGGGCTTATCTTTACAAAGCTGACTTATACAAAGCTAATTTGACCAAGGCTCACCTAAGTGGTGCATACTTGTTGCGGGCTAACCTAAGTGAAGCTGATTTGAGTCAAGCTGACTTGAGTTGGACTAACCTTAGAGACGCGAATTTGGCAGGGGCGAATCTCAGAGGAACTAACCTTAGAGGAGCCGACATTCGGGGAGCTAATTTCAGCGGCGTAAATCTTCAAGAAACAATTATGCCTAACACTTTAATAAAATATTAGTTTACAAGAACAAGGAATTGACATTTAGATTCATTTTGTGGGGTATCTCTTCCCACAAAAAGTATATAAAATTTATGTAAAGCTTAGTTTTTAGGCTTAATTAAGTAACAGCAAATTCAGTATACTGCCTGACATCGACTGGTTGGAAGGCGAGAACAATTTGATTTTTAGGAATACCAGCGTTAACAAGTTCGTTGGCTATACCGTATTCTGTACCGTCTCTTTGAATCCAGATTTTATCGTTGATAATGTCAATATGGACTAAGCAACCATGCACCCGTTGATTATTTTCCCAGCCTAGTGTTAGTAGTAGGTAATGGTTGGCGGTTTGGTCTATAATTAGCTGTCTTTCTAGTTCTCCGTAAGCGTAGGGGAGTTGGGCGTATTCGTTTAATATTTTTTGAATGATTTGGCGATAATTATCTAAGGTATCCATTGCAGTACCACCTCTCGTTTTGAGTCGAAGACAAGTAAACAAATTATATGCAAAGGCAAAAAGTAAGAACACAAAAATATAGTAAGATTTTAAACTAGTAATATTTCTTCAAATATAAATAATTACTATGTCAAATCCAATTCTAATAAGTTTAAAAATTTATCTTGAACAATATTGCTGTGATTTTTTCAGTAAGAAGCAAATAGACACTATTTTTTTAGGTGGAGGCTTTACCAGGGATGAATCAATAAATTTTGAGTATAAACGTGATTTAATAAGTCAATATTATAAATCAGTCGATTGGGAAAGTCCAGTAATAATACCAAAATTGAATCAAGTTATAGAAACAATATTGTATTCTATTCATTTACCTGATGATGCAAAAAATAATTTTCGTAAAACACTATCAGATATTGGCTTTAAATTTGATGTAAACAGAGTAATTTATCAGCCAATTATTCCTAATAATAGTTTATTTATATCACAATTCCCTGTTGGATTGCCATTTGGCAAACCAAAACCAGAGTTTGCTGTTCAAATTGATAGAGGTAGCCAAAAGTTAAAATTTGAATGGAAAAATGGTATTGGAATTATAGACTTTAATGTTTATCCTGATTTAACTTATCAAAAATTAGCACAAAATTTTAATTTACATTTAGGAACAACAGATACAAGTTTAAGAAGAGCCTTGAGAGACATGAATCAAACTGAATACGAAACAAATTTTTTTCTCCATTATGCTAAAACATTTAATATGGCTAATAAAAATATACCTATACTCATACCTCAAGCTTGGATACAGTGGCATTCACAATCAAAAAAATATTTAAATCCTACCTCATCTCTGAATATCAACGATATTTATAGGGTTGACTTTGTAGCTTTCTGGAAGAATAAAAAATTTGCTATTTTTATTGACGATATTAGTCATTATGCAACTCGTAAGCACAATCAGGAAATCTGGTTAGCTAGTGAAGAAGAATATTCTCAAAATATACAACAAGCTAGAAAATTGATGAAAGAAGGATGGTTTGTAATTAGATTTAGTAATTGGGAAATAAAACAAAAAGAATTACTTGATAAAGCTATGATTGATTTACAACAAATAATAGTCTTTTCTTGATGTTTTACTCTTCTTGCTTCGTGCTTTTATGGCTCATTCAATCAATCCATAACGTCGCACAAGAAAAAAGAGATAAGCTTTGGCTTATCCACAAAAAACCAACTAATCAATCATCAGATTCACGATTCCCAAGAATTAATATACTCAACCTTCAACTTCAGTCAGGATAGAATACGAAAAAATTAAACAGATGCAAAACCAGTAAACTGCCGGACATAAGGTGATCTAAAACCTAAAACAATATCTGTTGTCGGCACACCTAATTCTACTAATTGATTAGCTATTCCTTCTTCAGTAAAATCGCGCTGAATCCAAATTTTTTCATCCTTGATACTAATATGAATTGGGCATCCATATACTCTTTCTTCATCATTCCATCCCACATATAATAATAAGTAGCGATCGCGTTCTGTATCAAAGACAATTTCGGTATTTTCTAAATCTTCTTTGGGTTGCTCATTTGCATATTTATAGATGATTTTTTTCACTAATTCCCGATAATCTAATTTTTCCATAATACTATCTCCTGTTTCTGAACATGAAAAACAAATAATTTGATTTCATACCGTTCTAGTACACTTTGAATAAAAGAATCTATAAAAAACTCTTGGTAGATATCTTGAGATATTGCTAAATATAATACTCGTTCAGAGTCCTTTTGTTCTAATGCTACCCTGTAGTTCAAAAATTGACCTATAGCTGTATGCAACTCTGAGATTGCTGACACCCCAATAAAACTTTTTACCTCTACTGCTATTTTTTGCTCATCTTTTTCAGCCGAAATTAACTTTTGCGCCCCTAAGTCTATTTTAATTCTAAGTTTGTTCAGAGAGTTTAAAAAACAAGGGATCATGTGTAATTTTCCAGCCATCTTTTTCTAAGGCTACTTTCACAATATTATGAAAAATATCTTTTGCTGACATGATAGGGAAAAAATTAAACAGATGCAAAACCAGTAAACTGTCTTACATGAGGTGATCTAAAACCTAAAACTATATCTGTTTTTGGTACTCCCAATTCTACTAATTCATTAGCTACACCTTCCTCTGTGAAATCGCACTGAATCCAGATTTTTCCATTGATAATATCTATATGAATCACCGAACCATAAGTTCGTTTTTCACCTTCCCAACCTAGATGAATTACTAAATAGTGATTTTTTTGATTATCAAATATTAATTGTATTTCCGTTCCCTTGGCTAAATGACTTTCTGTATGTCTTGCTAATACTGTCTGTACTAATTCAGGATAATTCATTCCTTCCATAAAATAATCTCCTTTTTGCTACTTTCAAATATCAATAATTTTAATTTATGTTCAGCAATTATTTCTTGAATCACAGGTATCAGAAAAAAAGCTGTATATATTTCATAACTAATTGCTAAATATAAAATCCGATCGGGTTCTTCTTTTCTTAAAATAGAACGGTAATTAAGTGTTTGTCCTAAAGCTGTATGAAATTCACTAATCGCTGATTTTCCCAAAAAAGATTTTATTTCAACTGCTATTTTTTCTCCTTCTTTTTCTGCTCCTAAAAGTCTTTCTGCTCCTAAATCAAGACGAAATTCTATAGTATCTACTAGAAATATTAAAGGATCATCAGTAATTAACCAACCATCTTTCTCTAAAGCTAACTTAACAGCATTATGAAAAAAATCTTTTGCTGACATACAAACTTACAATAACACCCTCCATCGTATGATATCCTCTCTCTGCGCCTCTGCGTCTCTGCGTGAGAAACAAAAAAAGGGATAAGCAAAACGCCTATCCCCCGAAAAATCAATTAATCAATGTATCAAGTTCCACTTGTCCAAGAATTGATGTACTCAATTTGATCTGCTGTCAAACTATCAATCGTAATACCAATAGCTTGCAACTTCAAACGAGCAATTTCTTGATCGACTTCAACAGGAATTGAGTGCAAACCAGGTTCCAACTTACCTTTATTCTTCACCAGGAATTCACAAGCCAAAGCTTGGTTTGCAAAACTCATATCCATTACCGCGCTGGGGTGTCCTTCAGCCGCAGCTAGGTTAATCAAGCGTCCTTGTCCGAGAACGACAACTGATTTACCATTTTTCAACTTATACTCTTCGGTGAAAGGACGAACTTCTTTGATTTCCTTAGCTTGTGCAGCCAAGTATTTCAAATCAAGTTCCAAGTCAAAGTGACCGGAGTTACAAACGATCGCACCGTCTTTCATGACATCGAAGTGTTCGCCGCGAACGACGTGCTTGTTACCTGTCACAGTGATAAAAATATCACCTTGGTGTGCAGCTTCAGCCATTGGCAGAACGCGGAAGCCATCCATTACGGCTTCAATTGCCTTGATGGGGTCGATTTCGGTGACGATGACGTTAGCACCCATCCCACGGGCGCGGAGGGCTGTACCTTTACCACACCAGCCATAACCGACGACGACAATGTTTTTACCAGCCAACAAAATATTTGTGGCGCGGATAATGCCATCTAGGGTTGATTGCCCAGTACCATAGCGATTATCAAAGAAGTGCTTGGTGTCAGCGTCGTTGACGTTGACGGCGGGGAAGGTGAGAACGCCTTCTCTAAACATGGCGCGTAGGCGCACAATACCAGTGGTGGTTTCTTCGGTGCTACCAATCAAATCAGCGATTTGGTGTTGGCGGTGTTGGATTAAAGCCGCAACTACATCGCTACCGTCATCAACAATAATGTTGGGGCGATGATCTAAAGCTATTTGAACGTGGCGGTTATAAGTTTCGTTATCTTCGCCTTTTTGAGCAAAGACGGGAATTTCATGATCCAAGACGAGGCTAGCTGCTACGTCATCTTGCGTTGATAAGGGATTGCTAGCAATTAGAAGCGCATCTGCACCACCGGCTTTCAGAGCGATCGCCAAATGTGCTGTTTCTGTTGTAATGTGGGCACAAGCTACAAGGCGTAAACCAGCGAAGGGCTTTTCGATAGCAAAGCGATCGCGGATTTGCTTCAAAACTGGCATTTCGCGTCCAGCCCATTCAATGCGCTGTCTTCCCAAGGCAGCTAGGCCGAGGTCTTTAACCTCGTGCTTTAATCGGGGAGAAGTTGCGGTCATCAAAAGTTACCTCAAAAAATAAAAAAAGCTACGTAAATTTTACGCACTCTACTAGGTTATTCTACTACTGGCGATTTTTGCTTGAATATTGCAAATCACTAGTCAAGAGTCCTCAAAACTAGCTTGACGTTTGATTACCCTAATGTCAACTTCCTCCCCAGCTTCTTCCTTTTTGTTTTATCTTTGGTAAGAGTAATATTCTAATCAGCCTTACCTGCTGATTTTCAGTATCTTGTCATCTGTCAAAAGATAGAAGACAAACAAAAAAACATCAAAATTTCATTGTCTAAAGGGAAAACCTCAACTTTAGATAGGTACATCTACCCAAAGTTATTGCGGAGGATAGCGATAGAAGTAGTCACCAGTAGATTTAATTCAAGGAGGTGTTTGAGTGCGTTTTCAATTTTTGGCGTTGGCTTTGCCCGCCGTAGGCATCGCCAGTTCAATGGCCATAGGCGTTGTATCTGTGCCAAAAGCCACAGCCCAGATTCCTTTTGTACCGCAATTGCAAGCTCCCAGCAGTATTAGTAATGATTCAGATAACAGAGTTGTTTCGGGCTGGATTTATTTAAATGGTCGTCGGTTATTTCAAATAGCGGCAACAAGAACCAACTTTCCTGAGCGTTCAGAAGATATTCAAAAAAAGTTGGAGAAAATTGGTCAAAATTACTTTCAATCACCAGCAAAAACAGCAGTCAAGGTAGAAGTTCGCAAAGTAAACGAATTACCAGTAATTTATGTCAACGGTCAATATCTGATGACCGTTACTTCTGAAGATGCCAGACTGCGACAGGTAGATGTATCGACATCAGCAAATCAAGTCGCCGAATCATTACAAGAAGACTTGCAACAAGCCAAGCAAGAAAGGCAAATTCAATATTTAATCGACCAAGGTAAAATTGCTGCGGGCATCGGACTGGCAATGATTGTCATGAGTTGGGGAGTATATAGCTGGCAACGGCGTACCCAAAAGGATTTAGAAAAATCCATTGCCTCCCAACCCCAAAGGGAACTCTTCAACTACCCAAAACCAGCAGATCAAGCAATTACAACACAACTAAATCAACGGCAACAGCAACATCTCCAAGAAGCCAAGAGACGATTGTTTCAGCTCAGTCAAGCCGGAATTTGGGGAGGTGGAACCTTCTTTATTTTGGGTCTATTTCCCTATACACGAGGTTTTCAGGTAGCAATTCTCATAGCAGCCCAATTTCCTGTGCGATTAGGTGTCGTATGCTTGGCAACTTATGTAGCAATTCGTTTGACCTACGCCCTGATTGACCGCTTCGCCTCCACTCTGATTAGCAGTGGTGCTTTCCTCACTCCAGAAAGTTCTGCACGGCTGCAACTGCGAGTTTCCACATTTTCTGGTGTCACTAAAAGTATCACTACTTTTATCTGGGTAGGAGTAGGTTTCTTGATAGCGCTGGTATCCTTGGGGATAGATATCGTTCCCTTACTGGCGGGTGCTAGTTTAGTTGGTGTTGCATTATCTTTGGCATCGCAAAACTTAATTAAAGATGCGATTAACGGTTTTTTGATCATTTTAGAAGACCAGTATGCTTTAGGCGATGTGATTACTGTGGGAGATGTGGGAGGCTTAGTAGAAAATCTGAATCTGCGGATGACCCAAGTGCGGGATTCTGAAGGACGCTTGATCACAATTCCCAATGGTGAAATTAAAGTTGTTGCCAATCTTTCTAGCCGTTGGTCGCGAGCCGATTTAACAATTCCCATCGCTTACCAAGCCGATACAGAAGAGGCTTTGAACTTGATTGCAACTATTGCCGATAAGATGAATCAAGAAATGCAATGGCAGCGTCAAATTTTGGAACCACCGCAAGTTTTGGGAATAGATCAATTTGGCGATCGCGGTTTGATTATTCGTGTCTGGATTAAAACACAGCCCCTCAAACAATGGGATGTCGCACGCGAACTTCGCCGCCGCCTAAAAGTTGCCCTAGACGAAGCTGGAATTTCCATCTCTGTACCTCAACAAGCAATTTGGGTCAATGACGATCAATTGTTAAATTTTTCGAGTAATGGCAAAGATAATTAGAAGCCTTCTCAACAAGCTACCGTGTTACACACAAGTTCTAAAAACCTAGCTTGATAAGACTTGACTCGTTCCCATGTTTTGCATGGGAACGGTTAATTATAAGCTTTGCCGACTCTGCCTCTAATGATACATTGAGTCATCAGCATAAATGTATGCATTCGCATACGGAGTATAGGAAAATGAAAATATCTAACATTAAGCCTTAATAAATCCTTATATTAATAAAAAGCTACTACGTTCCTAACCAGTCTGAAACTTTTCCTTTATTCCTTGATTTATGTTTGTCAATACCTTCATCAGACGGCCAGTGCTGACGACGGTCTGCACGTTCATCATCTTGCTGCTGGGAAGCATCTGTATACCGATTCTCCCCATTTCTCAGCTACCAGACCTTGCCCCAGTGCAAATTACTGTTAGCTCCAACAATATTGGTGCGGATGCTCAAACAACAGAAAATACTGTCACCAACATTATTGAGCGACAAATTAATGGTGTTAAAGATGTATCTTATATATCTTCTAATACGGGTAATGATGGTTCGAGCAATATAACTGTCTCCTTTCCAACTAATGTCAATAGCGATATTGCTCAAGTAAACGTTCAGAATAAAGAAGCACTGGCTTCACCTCAATTGCCAGATACTGTCCAACGAACAGGTGTGACTGTTGAAACAGCATCGAGCAGTTTGCTGCTTGTCTATGGGTTTTACTCAGAAAATAATGAGTATGACAACATTTTTATCAGTAATTATGTCGATCTGTATATTTTCGATCAGATCAAACGGCTCCCTGGTGTAGGAAGCGCCAGGGTTTTTGGGGAACGCAAATATGCCATGCGTCTCTGGCTCGATCCCAACAAGCTTGCCCAACATCAACTAACTCCCCAAGATGTGACAGCTGCCCTGCAACAACAAAATATTCAGGTGGGTGCAGGGGCGATTGGTAAGGAACCAGCACCAGATAATCAAAGCTTTGAATTTGCTTTACGGGCAACCAGTCGATTTAAAGATGCGGCTGAATTTGAGGATATGGTGCTAAAGGTAAGTCCAGCTGGCACTAATAGCACTACTAATAGCCCCACTAGTAGCATTCTAGTTAAAGTCAGAGATGTCGGTCGAGTTGAACTAGGAGCAGAGAACTATCTGGCTGATGCCAAATTCACCATCCCAGGAAATGCACCCAAGGCAGCCGTGGGTTTGGGGATATATCAACTTCCGGGTAGTAATGCCCTCAAGGTTGCTCATGCTGTTGAAGAACAGATCAAAATATTAGAGAAAAATTTTCCACCTGGACTCAAAGCACAGTTAGCATTTGATACCACTCCGTTTGTAGAAATTTCTTTAGAAGAAGTTCTGCACACTCTGGTTGAGGCAATTATCCTAGTGGTCTTGGTAATTTTTGTCTTTTTACAAGACTGGCGTACCACGATCATTCCGACTGTAGCGATCCCCGTTTCCTTGATTGGGACGTGCGCGGCTCTGTTGGTTTTAGGATTTCAAATTAATACACTGACCTTATTTGGTTTCGTTCTCGCGATCGGGATCGTCGTGGATGATGCCATTATTGTGGTCGAGGCAGTTGCAGTCAAACTAGAGGAGGGTATGAGGCCCTTTGAGGCCGCTGTCGAAGCCATGAAGGAGTTAACTGGGGCAATCATTGCCACTTCACTTGTACTCATGGCGGTATTTATTCCAGTTGCATTCATTCCGGGTACTACTGGGATTGTTTACAAACAATTTGCCTTAACCGTTGCTTGCTCCATTGGCATCTCGACCTTCAATGCCTTAACCTTCTCTCCGAGTATGGCAGCCATTCTCATGCGCCCTGCTCAGACTCCACGAGGCCCTTTGGGGTGGTTTTTTACACAGTTTAACCGGGGATTTAGCTGGTTCACACGGCGATATGTCAGGTTTGTTAGCTACCTTACCCATGTCAAGCCGATTGTAATTGGGGTTTTTGTCACTGGTTTATTAGCAACAGTTTTGATGTACAGAGCAGTACCTACCGGATTTATTCCAGAGGAAGATCAGGGTTACTTCTTTGTAATTGTCCAAGGGCCTGACGGGGTTTCTTTGAAATACACCGAATCTGTGATGGACAAGGTGGTTAAAGAAGTCACATCGGCTCCCGAAGTTAGAGCTAGTTTTATGATCAGTGGCTTTGGTTTCGATGGTAATGCTTCTAATTTAGGCATTGCCTTTGCTAACCTGAAACCCTGGAAAGAGAGAACTGAAGAATCTCAATCTGTTTATGGCATACTTCAGAGACTGAACAAAAAGCTCTCTACAATTACAGAAGCCAGAGCGATCGCAGTAAATGCCCCTCCAGTGAGAGGATTAAGTACTACGGGTGGTTTTGAGTTTATCATTCAAGACAAAACCGGCAGTGCGCCGATTGAAACCTTAATTGAGGCTGCTCAAAAAGTGATTGGGGCGGCACGTAAAAATCCTGCTCTCCAAGGAGTCTTCACTCAGTTCACCGCAGATACTCCCCAATTTGACATTCAGGTAAACCGCAACCAAGCCAAAGCTCTCAATGTCGAAATTAACGACATCTTTGGTGCATTGCAAACTTACCTGGGATCGCAATATGTGAATAACTTCGTGCAGGGACAGCGACAGTATCGGGTATATGTCCAAGCAGACGGGGTGTTCCGTTCTAATCCAGATGATATTGGCAAGCTGTATGTTCGCTCTGCCAGTGGGGCAATGATTCCGTTGAGCAGTTTGGTGAAAATTACTCCCTTCGTGGGGCCGAAAACCATCGCCCATTACAACTTGTACAGGTCAATCAAAGTACAGGGCGCTCCGGCTCCCGGTGCTAGCTCTGGACAGGCGATTAAAGCGATGGAGCAACTAGCAGCAGAAAACTTACCTCAAGGGTTTGGTTATGAGTGGACAGGGACTTATCTCCAGGAGAAAACATCGGGGGGAGCTACAGGCTTGATTTTTGGTTTAGCGATCGTTATTGTCTTTCTGGTGCTGGCGGCTCAGTATGAAAGCTACATTGACCCAATTATTATTTTGCTGACAGTTCCCCTAGCAGTTTTGGGAGCAATGACAGCGATTTGGCTACGTTCCAATATTTTCATGGCAGGTAGCCTCTTCCCGAAAGTGGTGGATGATATCTATTGCCAGGTAGGTTTGGTAACTTTGATTGGTCTAGCTGCGAAAAACGCGATTCTAGTTGTGGAATTTGCCAATCAGCTGCACGAGCAGGGCATGAGCTACACAAGGGCGGCGGTGAAAGCGGGGCAAGAACGCTTGCGACCAATCTTAATGACATCCTTTGCAGCGTTGTTAGGATTTTTGCCTTTGGTGATTTCTCAAGGGGCTGGAGCCAGCAGCCGTTGGTCTTTAGGAACAGCACTGTTTGGGGGGCTGATGCTTTCGACGTTCTTGAGTTTGTTCTTAGTGCCAATTCTCTATATTTTGGTTAAAACCTTGGCTCAGGCTATATTACCTGGGAAGCGAGGAGGTTCAAATCCTCCAGATTCTCCAAATGGAGCTTCGGGAACTAGACATGAAGCTCTACCTGTTGGCTCAAGTCAGCCAGAGACGCAACTTAGGTCTCAAGAGGATGGGATAACCTAAGTTTTGTCTTTAAGTCTGCTAGCAAAGTGCAGAGTAACCCTTTTAAAAGGGGCAGGGGGCAGGGGGGTATACACAAGTCAAATTACCCCCCTTAATCCCCCCTTTCCAAGGGGGGAAACCGGAAATCTAGTTCCCTCCCCTTTCTAAGGGGAGGGCTAGGGTGGGGTAAAACTGACGCGAAAAAACAGGTGAGTAAACTATTTCATACTTGTGTATACACCGTAGAGTAGGGAGCAGGGGGGACAAAACAAATAGAAAAGGGATTAACCCCACCAGTTGCGCTAGCTTCCCGTAAAGTACGAGAACCACTTATTAAGAAGTGGATGGACTCAGACCCATGTTCCGCTCTGATTCACGGCAGTAGTATAAAGGTCTTTTCCCCGTGCCTCTTCTCAACTATGCAAGTTAAAAGCGTATCAGCTTATCCACAACATCCTCTAACTCTGATACCATTTTCTGTAATTTCCTGCTTGCTAAAAAAATTAGTCGAATAAAATTAAGTACTTAGATAAGGAAAAGTGAAATGGGACTTAGCGACGGACTTTTGAACCCGACCAAAAAGGCTATGGTCATAGATGATTGTTGCAACATGATTGAAGGACAGCTTGCATCCAAGTCAGGCATGAGCGGCATCGCTTTGAAAACTGCCTTTGCTGCTTTGAAGGGGGTTAAGCCAGGGTATATTCCCTATGTCGTTGAGCAGATATTACCGCAATGCTTTACAGCTCTCGATCCCATCTGGAGTCAAGGCGTAGAGAAAGGCGACCCAGTTGAATATCTGAGTGCGAATCGCTCTAATACAGCAGATGCACTACTAAGTGTTACTGATGCGAGAGTCAAGAACTCAAACCGCCAAATCGTGCGAGGAACCTATGAAAAACTTCGCGGTTCAGCCAAAAAGCACGTAGAAGAAGCAGTACCAGATTTAGCTAAAGTAATCAATAATTACACTAAGGTCTGAGCCAAACGAGTAGAGACGCGATTAATCGCGTCTTCTAGAAAGGTGGGAAGCGCAGATACAAATTTATAAAGAATTTTTAAGAAATTAACATTTTTCAGAAAATGAAAGACCTAATGCTGAAGTAATCCCCAAAAGTTCAGAATCATAGATTTTGTAGTTTACACATACCCTAGTGTCTGAAAACCTTACATGGTAAAGTCTCTGATGTACTTCATCCATGTCGAAACCTAATTATTAGTTTTTCAATTTTTTGGAGGAGAGGAAAATGAAGAAGTTCACCTGTTTGATGATTGTCGGGACAGTATTGTCAATTAGTGCGCCAGCCTTTGCTGAAAGTCGTGCGGTTAATATCAGTATTGGCAGTATTGGTGGTCCTTTAGATAATGCCGCTTTGCGAACAGTTCGCCAGGTTATCGGGTTTGCAGTCGGCACTAGCACCGTCGATAAATTCATTGTATATAGTCCCAGAACCGGATCTATTCCCATCGAAGGAGGTTTATCTGCTTGTGCTGAAGCTAGCTTCGGCATAAGCAATACAACATTTAATGCTTTTATCCAGCAGTTGCGTTCAATTAATCCCAAACCAGGGACTTTCTACAATCTAGAACTTACTGCAAGCTGCAAACTGAAATAAGACGTTTGTACTCAAGCACGGTAGATGGGCTTCGTACCTCAGCCCATCCATCGAGTTAGACTCTACGCGATAAACGCAAAACTCCATATTTTAAATTGGAGATGTAACATCAATGTTAATTTTAATCAGTGTCAAGAAGCGACTACATTAGTTGTATCAGACTCTGGACTGAATAGTGCAGATACTTCCAGTATGAAACAAAAAAGAATGTAAAATCAATACCGTTGCCAATTTACGAGGCTTTAAAGCCTGTAGAAACGGCATGAATACGTCCCAAAGAAGTAAGCTTGGCAAAAATCTGATTTAATAAAATAGGCTCAGGGGTTTCTGGAAGCATTTTTAAAATTTCATGGACATATCGAAAGCCACGATAAACGCCCCCAGGTCAATAATGCCGGAGCCAGGATTGTGCTGACGAAAATCAGCGAGAAGATGGTGGGATAAATTGACCATGAAGAATGCTAGATTAGCAGCATTAGTCACAGCCGTTTGGCTTAAGTTCATAAAATCTTCCAGCCCCCAGAACTGCTTGGCATCACGAAAATTGAACTCGATTTGGAAACGGAGTTTGTAGTAGTCGATTATCTTTTCGTATGACAACTTTAGGTCACTAGAAAATAGAATTACATGACTACAAGCATTAGTTTTAAGATTGGTTTTGACTAAAATAACTATATTTAGTGCTTGAGCAAATTCCTTGTGGAGTAAAGTAGTTTGATAAATATCAGTTTTGATATCCTCCTCAATGCTACTTTTACACAAATATGCGTCAGGTATATTACAATAATCCAGTTTCTGCGCGTATTTACGACGGGAGCGACGATTAGGATCAGGGTTTTGGTAAGGTATGTATAATGCAGAATCATGGCGCAACTTGGAAATTATGTGCAAGTTAACAAGACGTGCCATCTGCAAAGCATTATTGTTCCCAAAATGACCATCTAAGACTAAGTACGTCAGGGGAATAAAGTTAGCTATTAACTTGACTAACTCATTAATCATCTTCTTAATTCTTAGTAATTCAGATGTGAGAATAACCTCTGTTTTATTCTTGTTCTTGCTCCCTTTTGGTCGTCCACGCTTACCTTTCTCTTTCTTGTTTATTTCTGGGGTTAGTGACAGGCTACTTTTTTCTACATCGCTCTTGATTACCTGTTCTATCCGAATCGGAAAGGAGTGCCTTTGCTCAACACTGACTAATGATAATGTAAAAAAAGATAGCCCTGATATGGGTTTACTAATCAGGCTAGAAAAAAATCTATCCAGCCCATAAGTTTGTTTCCCTGATTTACTTATTACAACTTCATCTCCTGCTAGCAAATATATCTCATTCGCACGAAATAAATGCTTGCGAAAAAACAACCAAAACAACGTTGCCCAAGGTATTACTGTATGGAAGAACCTCAACATCGTCCTATAACTACCGCCAACGCCTGCCCAACGAGAAATTCCCAACATGGTCACTCGGCCGCTCATTGCTAACATGGCCAGGATTATCTGGTTCATTCGGCGCATCGTCGTCGCGTTGATCTGCGGTAGCAGGCATTGTAACAGTGATAGGATGTCTGGCATGGGTGGCTTGTAGTTTTTGAGTTGTCGTTGTGAGAGACAATAACTCTACTACAAAGCGCCCTACCTCTTCATGCTCTTATTTTGGCTAAGGTATTGAAAATTGGAGCGCATTTTTGGGAGCGGAGAAAAAATATGTCTAATGTGAGCATTGCAAAAGGTAGCTGCCTGTGTGGAGTAGTAAACGTTTCTACAACCCGTATGAGTAATCAGGTGGGAGCATGTCATTGTAGTATGTGTCGCAACTGGGGTGGAGGACCTTTGTTAGTAGTTAAGTGTGAAAGTGATGTTAGCTTCTCTGGTGAAGAAAATATCGGAGTTTATCAATCTTCAGAATGGGCAGAGCGTGGATTCTGTAAGCAGTGTGGTAGCCATCTCTTTTACAAATTGAAACAAAGTAACCAGTATTTCATGCCCGTTGGACTATTCGATAGCTGTGAAGGTCTTGTTTTCGATCATCAGATGTTCATTGATGAAAAGCCCAAATATTACTGTTTTGCCAATGAAACCAAGAACCTAACAGGAGCAGAGGTATTTGCACAGTTTGCACCTCCATCAGAGCGGTAAAGATTGGCTGATGTACTATCAACTAGCGTAGGCGTAGCCCGCCGCAGGCATCGCATTGTGCTAGTTCCGTAAGTCCTGAAAAAATATTGTGTAAAAGCTAAAAAACTGTCGCTGGTAGTAGATTGATATATTGGAACCTTTATGAAAGTCAGGTTAAAATCGCTAGCAAAGTGTAAATCTGAAGTGAAACTATGAAAACTGCTGAAAAATTAGCTGCCGGTTGGCTACTGACACTCGGATTCATGTTTGTAACTCTATCAGCAACAGCGTCCTTAGAAAAATTTACTACACGTAAAGCCATCATAATACCCACGGGTGAGTATGAGTTTAATGCACCGAATGCTACTTATGAAGATAATAATGCTGCTGCTGGTGGTCTAATTTTTGGTGTCCCTACCCTAACACTGGGCACGTGGTTAGCATTGGGATTGTACCGTCAAAGTCGGCAGGAGAAAAAGGCGATTAATCAACAAGTTAGCGATCGCCTGCAATCGATTTTTTATGAGATGCTACAAGAAAATAATGGGCGTGTAACTGTTTTAGGCTTTGCCATCCAGTCACAACTACCCGCAGCCCACGCCAGACAATATTTAGATGAAAAAGCTAAAGAATTCAATGCAAACTTTAAGGTGAACGAAGAAGGGGCTGTATCATATCATTTTGATGTTTAATTGTCATTAGTCCTTCGTCATTTGTTATTTACTAATGACCAATGACCAATGACGATCTTCAACTTACGGCTAGGTCTAATGACGCAGATTTTTTTGAGCGTAGCTGCCATTTTAGGCGGTTTGTCGGTTGCTGCTGGTGCTTTTGCTTCCCATGCCTTGCGGGAAAAGATTAGTGAGCGATCGCTAGAAATTTTTGAGACTGGCGCTCGTTACCAAATGTATCATGCTCTTGCACTTTTTCTAGTAGCAATACTAATTAGTCGTACCGAGTCGCCTCAACCCACACTCGTAGCCAGTGGATGGCTATTTATCATTGGCATTGCTATTTTCTCAGGTAGCTTGTACGCCCTTAGCTTAACCGGTATTAAATCCTTGGGAGCGATCGCACCACTTGGCGGCACAGCCTTGATTGCTGGTTGGGGTGCTTTAGCTTTTGCCGCTTGGAATTTGAAGTTGTAAAAAAGTTAGAAGTTTGGAGTTAGGAGTGAAAAATTTTTCACTCCTAACTCCATTTGTTGGAGGCTCAATTTCCTCTTTTTTAACGTGAATTCAACGGCTCATACAGTGTCCGCCTAATTAGCCCAATCAAAAGACTTCTAAGAGCTTTTACTACGCAAAACCCTCCTTCTCCGACTCCCACAGGGACATACTTGAACTAAAGTTCAAGCAGGGAGAGGTTCGTCGAACTCGCGTTTTTTTTACAGTACATTTTAGATGAATAGACCGTTATTTCTAATCATCAGGTATTTTTCTCAAGTGGGACGCACCCTATATTTTCTAACAAATAGAATTGCCAAATTCATCAAGCTTATTTCCGTAATATTACAGAAGCTATGAATGCAAAAAAGCAATAAACTGCATAAGTATATCTCTCAATAACAGCTAAAAAATTTTACATTTGTAATATTATTCAGACCTATGAAACGGCGCAACTTTGTTTGGTATTCGCTACTTTTTGCGACTGGTTGCACAACAGGAGTAAATTCTACTAACTCAGATCAGATTGCAATAACTACACCAAAAAATCTCAAATTTGCAGTTACAGATGTTACTGGAATTGAAGATTTGCAACGAGATTATGGAGTTTTTCGCACTACATTAGAAGAAATATTAGGCATAAAAATTGAGCTTTTTCCTGTAGAAAATCCCACAGCAGCAGCACCAGCACTGTTATCAAAAGAGGTAGATATTGTATTTGCAGGGCCTTCAGAATACTTAATTTTAAACGCTAGGGCAAAGGCTATTCCGATAATTGCCATTGAGCGCCCGAACTACCATTCCATTATTGTAATTCGTACAGATAGTAAAATTAAATTATTGTCTCAATTGAAAGGCAAAACAATTGCCATGCGAAAAATTGGCTCAACCTCTGGACATCTTGCTCCAACCAAGCTACTAATAGATGCTGGATTAGATCCAAAAACTGACTTCAAAATTGTCATGTTGGATGATAAAGGAGTACAAGCCTTAAAAAAAGGTGAGGTAGATGCTTGGGCGACTGCATCTGACAGATATAAAAACATTCTGGAATCTGAGGGCTTACTTGAGAAGGATTTTTCTGTACTTTTTAAAGGGTCATTACTTCCTGGTGATGTATTTGTTGCTAGTAACCAGTTGGCATCTAGCTTTATAGCAGATATGCAATCTCGCATGATTAAGCATCAAGATAAACTAATTCAAAGTTTGCTGACTGCTAAAGCAAATCAAAAATATAAAGGAGGCAAATTTATTCTAGCAAATGATGCCGATTATAATATGATTCGTGAAGTTTATCAAAAAATCGGACAAGGCAATTTCTTATAAGAAGTTAATAAATAAATGATAGCTGCTACGAAACATCCTGTTAAAAGTATTTTTCTATTATTTAGTAATTTAAGCGATAACTGGAATATCGCTAAAAAGATTAGTTATGGCTATACTCTAGCAGTTAGTATTGCTTTTATCGGTACAACAAGTGGTTTGTTACTTGCATACCGCTATGAAACACTTGCTCAACAGCAGTTAGATTCATCTTATCAACAACAATCTCTATTAAAAGATTTAGAAAATTCAATAATTAGAGTGCGACTGCATCCACAAAGATTAGTAACTGTATTAGAAAATTCTATTTGGTTAGAATTTGAAAAAAATAGATTTATTGATGAAATGAGTCAAGTTAATCAACAATTATCAAAAATAGAAACGTTTTCAAATACTTATGCTTATGATTCAACAATAAATAATATAGATTTATTGAAATTATTGAATAACTATAAAGAAAATACAAAGGCATATACTCAAATAGTCAAAGATTTTTGGAAACAGATTGAACAAAATAAATTTTCAGCAAAAAAAATAAAACCTGGACAAGAAGAGTTACTAGTTTTTTTCAAAAAAGAAGTTAATATTTCTGTTGAATTTGAAAAACTTTCAGATGAGTTAATTCGGATTATAGGACATGCTGAAATTAACAGGAAGCAAGCAAAAGCTAGTTTTGATAGTGCGCAAAAATTGCGAATTAAAGTTATTCTTGTAAGTATGCTGCTATCAGCTACGATCGCAGCTATACTAGCAGTATATACCAGTAAGTTAATTGCACGTCCCCTACAAATAGTTACTAACGTTGCCAGAAAAATCACGGAAGAGTCAAATTTTGAACTCAGAGCTAATGTTACAAGCAACGATGAGGTAGGGACATTAGCTACTTCCCTGAATCAACTGGTGGAATGGGTGGGAGATTACACCCAGGAACTAAAGCTAGCTCACCAAAGTTTAGAGCAACGCGTAGAAGAACGAACCCAAGAATTAGAACTAGCTCGTCAAAGTTTAGAGCAACGCGTAGAAGAACGAACCCAAAAACTTCAAAAAACCCTGCAAGATTTAAAAGAAGCTCAAGGGCAATTAATTCAAACAGAAAAAATGTCTTCTCTTGGGCAAATGGTAGCAGGTATAGCTCATGAAATTAATAATCCTGTTAACTTTATTTATGGGAATATTCAATGCGCCACTGATTATACTCAAGATTTGCTTAATCTAGTGAAATTATATCAGCAACAATACCCAAATCCCATCTATTTAATAGAAGACAATATTGAAGAGATTGATTTAAACTTTATTCATAAAGATTTCCCAAGCCTGCTTTCTTCTATGAAAATGGGTGCTCAACGCATTCAGGAAATTGTGTTATCTTTGCGGAACTTTTCCCGATTAGATGAAGCTGATATGAAAGAGGTAGATATTCATGAAGGAATTGATAATACACTGTTAATTCTGAATCACAGACTTCAACAAGAAATTGAAGTAATTAAAAAATATGGAGATTTACCCTTGCTTGAGTGTTATCCAGCACAACTCAATCAGGTGTTTATGAATATTCTAAGTAATGCGATAGATGCTCTGCTAGAGCAAAAAGCTCATTCAGGTAAAAGTAAACAAATTATTATAGATACATTAAAAATAGATGATATTTTTATCAAAGTAGGGATCAGAGATAACGGCCCTGGAATTCCACCAGAGATTAAAAAGAAACTGTTTGACCCTTTTTTCACAACTAAGCCAGTGGGTAAAGGTACTGGCTTAGGTTTAAGTATTTGTTATCAGATAGTTGATAAACACCAAGGTAAAATAGAAGTGATGTCAGAATTTCAACAAGGGACGGAGTTTGCAATCATTTTACCTATTAAAACACAAATAAACTAGTACCATTATCTATAGGTAACGCAGAATTTAAAATTACTAAATTTATCTTTTTTAAAAAAGCTAGTATTGAGGAGTTAAAAGCTTATAATTTATAGCTACTTGCTCTCAGGCGTATTAACAAATTATCCAAATCTGCATTAGCTGAAGGTGTTTCAGGTAATGGACTAGATTGATATGCCTCCTGTAACTTATTACGCAGACGTTCATATTCTCTTTGATGAAAAGCTACATTAATATCTGACAAAAGAGACTTTTCTGTGCCTGCTAATTTTTGGGCGATCAAATCAGAAATATATGGTAAATCAAAAACCTCATTTAGCTTAATTAAATTAGACTCAACTACTCCTGTTTTCATCAGATAAATCCCAGTTAATAAAACTCGGTAAACATAAAGTAATGGCTTAATTCGATGCATATTTTCTTTCTCAAAAAGTTTCCATTGTGTTGCGGCAAAACCAATATAATGGTAGCTATGGTGACGGGTAATACAATTTTTAGCAATATTTTTCAATTCCTCATGTTCAGGTGAGGTTATTAATATTAAAGGAGAATACAATTGTTCTAATACATAACCATTCTTTTTAAGTAGCATCAAAAAGAATTTTTTTACATCATGAGTTACTAAATCAATCTCTAAAGATTCGCGAACTTCTGAAACTTCAATAGTTTCATTTCTAGTCTGTAATCCCACTACTTCTTGAACTGGTAAAATATGCACACCACGCAAGTCATAATCAGAATCGGCTGAGGGAAAGCCATATAAGTGGGAACCACTGATGATGGTGAATAAAAACGGGTAAGGCTGTTGCTCAATAATTGTGTTAATAGAAGTTGGGATATTCATAATGTATGTGCCGTTTACTTGCTTACCTCGGTTCGCCTATTTCTTTAGAACATCTTCTGTATAAACCAGAACACTCACTCATCGTCCAGAGTTATCAACCCCGTGAAATGATTTCTGGAGTGGTAAATGCAGATGGCTTTGGTGTGGGTTGGTATCATAATCAAAAAGATACTGACCCTTTTATCTACAAAAATACCCTACCTATTTGGAATGATATAAATCTACCCAGTCTCAGCCGTTACGTCGAATCAAAGTGTGTACTTGCTTATATCCGCAGTGCTACACCAGGACAAGCGGTAGATTTTGCTAACTGTCAGCCTTTTAACCATCAACAACAGCTATTTATTCACAATGGACGAATCGAAAATTTCCGCAAAACATTACACAGAAAAATTCGCAGCACTTTAACCCAATAATTTTACGAAAAAATTAATGGCAGTACTGACTCAGAACACATTTTTGCATTGTTACTTTCGCAAAGTCAAATTAACAAACATCGACCTCCAGAGTATGCCTTACGCACCACATTATTAACGCTTTTAGAGATGGCAAAACGCTATCAAGTAGAAGCCTCGCTTAATGTAATCTTTAGTGACGGGCATCGTTTAATAGCTTCTCGTTTTGCTACCACTTCACCGCCTCCATCTCTTTACTGGATACGAGACGATCCGACTTTCCCACAGTCCGTAATTATTGCGTCTGAACCTCTATTTCTAGGTAATTGGATTGCTTGCCCAGAAAATAGCATCATTACTGTGGGAGCAGACTGTGAGATCCAAATTGAGCAAATCTAGTGTGAAAGAGGCTATTTCTCAAGCCTTCGATAAATGTCGCTGGAAAACTTTTGCACTATTCCAGGATATGACGAAGCCACATTCTCTAGTCAATCTCATTCTGACTCGATCTGCTGTTGGCTGTTACTTGGGGCATATTGCCTATATCGAATCTTTATCGCTGCTAGAACATAGCACTTAGGCACTTACTTGCTACTATTTTAATGGGAAAATGCTGAAAAATAGCTTTAAAGCTTGAGCTATATTGCTCAAGCATGATTTTATTAACTATGGCTATGTGTTTCACTGATTGGGGTAGAGGTCTGCTATCAAAGTAACCTATTACGCCAAGTAAACGGAGGTTTCATGTCGATATCTAAAACTGTTAATAGCAAGGTTACTTCTCAAAGGAGTGTTGAAAAACGCTTGCAGATAGAGCGTTTGATAGGAGCAACTCAAATAGTTGCACCTAGTGCTGGGAGTGATGTAGTGAAGGGATTAACTCACACACCTAAATCTCTACCCCCTTGTTACTTTTATGATGACCGTGGTTCCGATCTGTTTGAGCAAATCTGTGATTTACCAGAATATTATCTTACACGTACAGAAACAACGATTTTACAGCAGTATGCTGGTGAAATTGCTAAGATAACTGGCGTTTGTGAATTGGTAGAACTTGGCAGTGGTAGTTCTAGTAAAACCCGCATTTTACTAGATGCCTACCAGCAACTAGGCTATCCTCTGCACTACCTGCCAATTGATGTATGTGCAGGTATGTTGGAAAGTAGTGCCAAGCAGTTATTAGAAGATTATCCCTTACTCCAAGTTTATGCACTAGCGGGAACCTATGAATTAGCCCTTGCAAAACTCCTACCGACGCAATTACCCAGTCGGATGATTTGTTTTATTGGTAGCAGCTTAGGTAATCTTACCCCTGATGAGTGTGATGTGTTCTTCTCTCAAATTACCAATGCTCTACAAGTAGGTGAGTATTTTTTATTGGGGATAGATTTACGAAAGCCAAAACAGATTTTGGAACCAGCTTATAACGACAGCCAGGGAGTGACAGCTGCATTTAACCTCAATATGCTGGAACATTTAAATCAGCGATTTGAGGGTAACTTTGACACCACCCAGTTTGAACACCGGGCATTTTACAATGAAAGCGAGCATCAAATAGAAATGCATTTACGCAGCTTGCGATCGCAAATTGTAGAATTACGCGCTCTTAATCTTAAGGTTAATTTTGCACTAGGTGAGACTATCCTCACCGAAATTTCCCGCAAATTCGATCTTAATACCATTAAACAGCAACTAAACGCACAAGGTTTATTACCTCTTCATGTGTGGACAGATCCAAATCAATGGTTTGGTTTACTGCTCTGTCAGCTGCAAGCATAAAGCAAATCAGAGTACGCCTCATATATATAGTGGTTCTCAGTTGAGTCCAATATATACCTAACAAAAACAGCCCTTGTCTACAAACGTTAGGGAGTAACACTCAAAGCCTCTCTTCTAAAAGGAGAGAGGTCAAAGTATATTAGACTTCTTGCACAAATGCAAAATTTGCCTACCCAGATGATATTCGTCCCACCCCAACAAGAGAGAACAATTAGAATCCCTCTTGCTGGGGTAGCATTTTCACTAGATTATGTACATTGTACATAACGTATGAATGCAAAATTTTATCAACCCAAGCAAATAAACTAAATGTTTAGCTGCTAATTATTGCTGCATCGAAGGTGTGGGAAAAATTCTGCTGAATATAGGAACCCGTGGACGAGGTTTATTTGCTGTTATATTGGCATTAGTAGCAGAAGAGTTATTAGCTGCTTCAGAAAGGAGAGGTGGTTTGCTATTAGTAGAATTGGCAAAATCACTTAATTTTGCAGCCGAAGGTGAACTTGAAGATATGGAAGTAACATTCTCAGGATTTTGACTGTTGGTTTTTACCGGAGTTTGAGCTTGACATGGAGTAATGAGGCAAGTTGAACTTGTTCCTAATACCAGTATGAGCAAATGAGAAATATATTGTTGCATGGAGATTGGTAAAATGGGTTGATAAATATTCAAAGCTTAAAAAAGTTGTGTTTGTTCTCAGTTAGAAATAAAACTGCAATTTTCCAATAGAAATCATGACGCTGTTGCCCAATAAAACTTGAACACAGCGATTTCTAAATGAATAGACTATTAATGCTTAGTACATTAATTAGCTAACAACAATCTAACCTCCCTCAATCAAGGGGAAGCTAAACTCTCTTTTGTAAAATAAAGAGAGCGGTTATTTTAAGACTACTAAATCTGCCTGAAAGATAGTTAGAAATAGATACACCTGGAATAATTGACGTTTTTTTAATCAACTAAGCCAGCACAACCATTAATATTCTAGTAATATTTAACTTGTTAATAAAAGAGGAATGTTACTGAACTTTTTGACAAAAATGATTTATATAAAATTAACTCTAACTCGCATATTTAACTAATTAAAGCAAGAAGTACATGAACTTTTAATAAAGCCTAAGTTTGATAAAGTAGTTTTCGTTAATAAATGCGTGTATATTTCAGCAATGTACACTAAGTTTGACTATACAGCAGATTGCGAGTTGGTGAGGTACAAAATTACCCTCCCCGATATATTGGGGAGGGAACTAGATTTGCTGTTTCCCCCCAATATATCGGGGGGATTAAGGGGGATAATTTACTGTAGCCCCAAGCAATGGAAGGTTGTACTTCATTTACTTGCAAAGTGCTGTATTAAGTAAATATTGAGAATATAAACCAATACGCTTGGGTTAAGGCTAAAAACTAAAACTGGCGTAGGTTGGGTTGAGAAATGAAACCCAACATTATCAAGGCTTTGTTGTATAACGCTGTTGCTCAACCCAACCGACTATTCTTCTTAACCCAAGCGTATTGGAATATAAACCCACAGATGATTTAGGTTTGCTCGATATGAGTTTAGCTGTAGACATCCTTAAACTACAACCCATTCCTATTTAGATAAGACAGATAACAATTAATTAAAATGAGATTTTTTGATTTATGTAAATCGATTACTCAACTAGAAGAGTTAGCTGAGGCGCTGTTAGATTTCAACAGTCAAAGCGATTTAGTAAATTACTTAGGAAATATCTTTTTACCTCAACCTAATCTGGAAGATTAAGCGACACCTACGCAAGAGGAAAGGGGGCAGGAAGTAGGGGGATATTCCTGCATCTTTCTCCCCTTCTCCTTGCCCCCACTATCTCTTCTCTGGTCTTGAATTATCAAAAAGCGTTACAGTTTCGTCCCACACTCAGCACAGAAGTTGTGGGTAGGAGCATTTTTGGCATTGCAGTTGCTACAATACACTGGCTCGGATGCTGCTTTCGGCGGTTGCTTCTGTAAGCCGACCATTTGAGCGTTGCTTTTACCAGGGGCTACCATTGGATAGCAGTTTTCGTCTCTGGTGACGTGGACATTTAAGATTACTGGGCCATTGTGTGCTAGCATTTCGGCGATCGCATCTTTTAATTGACTGCGATCGCTGATTATCATGCCCTTAATCCCATAAGCTTGTCCCAATAACTCTACATCTGGCATCCCTACTTCCATGTCGGAGCACGAGTAACGCTCACCATAGAAGGCTTGCTGCCACTGGCGCACCATCCCTTGCCAACCGTTGTTGATAATTATTGTCTTGACATTTATTCCATACTGTGCAATGGTTCCTAGTTCCTGTAAACACATTTGGAAACTAGCATCACCGCTGATACAGATGACTTCTTCATCAGGAAACGCCACTTTCGCGCCCATTGCCGCAGGTAAGCCAAAACCCATCGTTCCCAAACCAGCGCTAGAAATCCAGCGCCTTGGGCCGTTCTTCAAGAATTGTGCTGCCCACATTTGATGTTGTCCGACATCTGTGGTGTAGAAAGCGTTGGGTGCTTGGCTATTGACTTCTACAATTACTTCTTGGGGTGAAATGCTGTCGGGATGATGCGGCACGATTAGAGGATACTCTTCGCGCCAACGGTTGACTAGATTTAACCACTCTTGGTTTTGATTTGGTGTAGCCTTAACGCCTGTTTCTTTACAGCGACGCAACAAGTCTACTAACACATTCCTGACATCGCCGACGATGGGCACTTCGGGAATGCGGTTTTTGCCGACTTCTGCGGGATCGATGTCGATGTGAATTACTTTGGCGCGGGAAGCGAATTCGTCTAACTTGCCTGTAACGCGATCGTCAAATCTAGCGCCGACGCAAATCAGCAAGTCACAATCACTAACAGCAAAGTTAGCGTAAGCAGTGCCGTGCATCCCCAACATTCCCAAAGCGAGGGGATGATGTTCGTCAAAGGCACCGATCCCCATTAAGGTTGTGGTGACAGGGATATCGAATAATTCAGCTAGTTGTTTGATTTCTTCATGGGCACCAGCTGCGATCGCACCACCACCGACATACAATAGCGGACGGCGACTTTCAGTAATCAACTGGATGGCGGCATTAATCTGCCGGGGATTTCCCTTTACTGTGGGACGATAACCGCGTAATTTCACTGAACCTGGTTTCACAGGTACATAGTCAAATTCTTCTAAAGCGACATCCTTGGGGACATCAATCAAAACTGGCCCTGGACGCCCAGTGCTAGCGATGTGGAAGGCTTCGGCGACAATTCGCGCCATATCTTTGGGGTCACGCACTACATAGGAGTGCTTGACGATTGGTAGGGTAATTCCGTAAATATCAGTTTCCTGAAACGCATCTGTACCAATCGATGGACGTGCTACTTGTCCCGTAACCACAACCATCGGGATCGAATCCATGTACGCTGTGGCGATGCCTGTCACTAAGTTAGTTGCTCCTGGGCCAGAAGTGCCAAAGCATACTCCTACTTTCCCTGTGGCACGGGCGTAACCATCAGCAGCGTGGGCTGCACCTTGCTCGTGTCTCACGAGAATGTGCTTCATACCACCAGTTGCTTCTTGCACCTTATACAGATCGTCGTAAATTGGGAGAATTGCCCCACCAGGATAACCAAAAATATAATCAACGCCGTGGCGATGAAGGCTGTCAAGCAGAGCAAAACCGCCAGATGCACGTTTGGGCACGACTGGCGGACTAGAAGCACGAGACTGTTTGTGATTCTCGATTTGTGGGAGACTAATTGGGGAAAGCGATCGCACGGTCAAACCTCAGACTATAGCTAAAGTTAATGCTGAATTCTGTAGTTAAGATTTCATTTTAATTGAAAACTTCAATCAAAATCTTATTAATTTTTATATTTAGATATAAAGCTAGATTATTAGCTTACATTAGTTAAATTACGTCTTGCAAGACATTGCGGGTATTTTTCCAAGCCCAAACACCAACAACCACGACAACAATACTCATTGCTACCAGCACAAATCGCAAGCCCAGAGCATCAGTTAATGGCCCAGTAATCGCCAGAGGTAATGCCAGAGCGATGTTCACAGCATGATTTTGAAAGCCAAATACTTTACCGTGCATGGTAGGTGGTGTTTGCTGTTGAATTAAAGTTTGCATGGGTACACCAATTAGGGAAGCACCTACACCCAAAAATGCACAAAGTCCTAGCGCCAGCAACAAGTTGTGCGTAAAAGTGAACACCCCTAAAACTAGTGCCATCATCAAAAATCCAATTAAAGGTAGAGGCTTGTGATGGAATTTATCACCCCAATGACCTAAAATTGCCGCACCAAAGACCATACCTACCCCTGCTGCTGCCAAGAAAAAACCAAACTGTTTTTCTTTTAGACCAAACTCCTCAGCTAATCGAATCGTCAGCACTGTTAAGGCTGCAAACACACAATATAAGGTTGTCAGTTGCAGCATAGCGTTCAAGATCAAAGGGTTTTTCTTGAGATAGCGGAGGCTTTCGGTGAATTCAGCCCAAGGGTTATTTGATGCCCGATGTTCTCTCGGTTGTTTGGGTTCTTTAAACTTAATCAGCTGCATGATCGCAGCCGATAATATATATAATCCACCAACCACAAGCTCTTGACCGTATTCTTCTCCCATCCAGCTTTTCGCCAAACTCAAAATTGGCTCTCCAATGGCAAAACCAACAATTAAAGCTCCCATCATCGTGCTGGTAAACAGCGCATTGGCTGCCAACAAATTCTCTCGCTTTACCAACAAGGGAATAGCTGCTTGTTCAGCTGGTGCAAAAAACTGCGTCACCGTAGAAATAGCAAAAGTCAGGATTAACAGAATCAGGAAGTGTCGTGGTAACAAGGGAAGACACAGCGTTAATATTCCCCGCACGACATCTGAGCCGACCATAATCAGCTTTTTTGGCAAACGGTCAACAAAGATACCACCAGCAGAGCCGAACAAAATTGCTGGGATTGTAAAGGACAGCATTAAGGTTGAGTACATCGAGTTTTGTGCCAACCCTGGAAGCGGTGGGTAGTTCTCCAGCAGAGCAATCAGCAAAACGAAGAAAACCTTATCTGCTAACTGGGACAGCAGTTGCCCAATCCACAGAAGCATAAAACCACGGTTTTTTAGCAGTGCGCCAAACCCGTTATTAACAGCAGCTGGTTCAGTTGGAAACATTTAGATACTTTTTTTGGGTAGATGGGGCATTGGGCATTGGCATTGGGCATAGGGGATAGGGTATAGGGTATAGTTTTTCTTCACTGTCCCCTGTCACCTGTAACCTTTTCCCTTCATCACTCCTCACTCCTAACTCCTGTGTACTTACACCATTGTCCGGATTAATTTGCTTCATAGCGTTTTAACAGCATAAGCAAAAACTCAGCTGCTGTCAGACGACCTTTGGGTGGAATAATCTCAATGGATGAATCTACCCAACAGCCTTGTACAGTTTGGGGAGATTTCCAAATGGACAAATGATCCACTGCTGGCTCTGCATAAAAGTTATTTTGCCCACAACCTAGCAAACATGAACTCCAATGAGTGAAATAATCATGACTCATCCGATGAATAGGGAAATTTCCCTGTAGTGGTACTCCCCATCCATCTATAGCAATAAACGCTTTGACACGACCACCCAAGAGTTGCCACAAATGCGCTGCCCCTATTGCCCCGACTACGCCAGCACTAAAGCTAATGAATATGATTGGTGATTTTAATGAGCCAGTCAAGCGATCGCGCAAAAACTCCAAAATGTGCAATGCTGATAAAACCAAAACATCTTTACCCGGATAAACCAGTATATTTGCGTAATTAGGTGCGATCGCGCCATGAGAAACTAAATCTAACAACTCTACTTTAAAGCTTTCAGTTAACTCTGGTTCATGGATTCCAGGGCAAATAATTATACTCATCCGTAACACTACCTTTGATTTTTTGACTCTTGAGATATACAGAGTTTCTTCAAAAATCAAGCAATATTATTATATATTACCTTATTTTTACTGAGCAAATTATAGCTGCTTTACATATCTATTCCGAAAGAATACTATTTTAAAAAACTATTAATTTGAATTATAAATAATATTGGATGAATCTAATAAATAAAATGTTTATTTCCCTAGTTAGTTTTATATTTTTATTCTTAATTGTTTTTGTTGCACTATATAATAATTTAATTCAGAAAAAGAATCAAGTTGAGAATGCGTTTTCTAGCGTTGATGTCATTCTGCAAAAAAGAAGCGATTTGATACCTAGACTTGTTACCTTAGCTCAAATGTATATGCAGTTTGAGCAAAAAATATTGACAGAAATTAGCAGGCTCAGAAGTAGAGCAAGTTCAAAAGATTTAAGTGACAATAGCCGAGTCGCTACAGAAGATCAAATTTCGAGAATTTTAACCAAAATCATAGTAGTATTTGAAGCCTATCCCGAATTAAAAACAAACGAACATTTTATCAAATTACAATATTCCTTGAATGAAGTAGAAGAGCAACTTTCCGCCGCTAGAAGATTTTATAATTCTGCTGTCACTGAATATAATAATGCCGTAGAGATGTTTCCGACAAATATTATAGCTTCGTGGATGAAATATAAATTAAAATTGCAGTTCAAAGCTAATTCAGAAGCAAGAAACAATGTAAATTTTGAAATAAATAATAAGTGAATTAAAAAATATGTCAAAAAAATTAAATCCTGCACAAAATCAGCAATTATTAAACGGAATAGCTAAACTCTTAGAATATAAAAATTACAATTTAGCACTTCAGGGATTAGAAAACTTTTTCCAAAATAATACAGAACCAGATACAAAAGAATATTTGTATGCACGAGTATTGCTTTTAGACGCATACCTCTACAATGGACGCTTTGATCAAGCAATTAATTTATGCCAAGAATTGAGTAACAGCAAACATCAAACGACTCAAATATTAGCACATTACTATCTTGCCGAAATATTTCCAGAAGCTAAACCTACAGAACAAAAATCATCACTAAACTCAACTAAAAGTTCACTTAATCCTGCACAAGCTACTGAACTTATAAACACTGGATATGAAGCTATTACTAAAAAACGCTATCTAGAAGCAATTCAAGCATTAATTTCTTTTTGTAAAGCTACTTCTCCAGATACAAAAGAATATTTAAAAGCACATAAATTGCTGATAAAAGCATATCAAGGCAATGGGCAAATTAATCATGCGATCGCTCTTTGTCAGCAACTCCTGATTAATGAAGACGAAGCAACAAGAAAATGGGCAAGGCAACTTTTATTTACAGAGCTATTTATAGATAATATTGATGTGTCCGCGACTCCACGAAACCCCACTGAATCAGAAGTTAAGCTACAAATACCAAGCGAAACCTTGCCAGAAGAACCCGAACCAGCTATTGAAAAATTTACACCAAAAACATTAAAGGAATTTAAAGTATTTTGTCAGACAAATTTATTGAGTGAACTAAAAGTATTTGAGTCTCGTAGGAAACAAGCTTTATTATCCATTATTACTCTTCATATACTTTTTTTATCTTTTTTAATCATAACGTTCAAGCTTCTCTCCATGATATCTTTTGATATCAAAGATTATATTTATATTGAAGAACCTTCATTATTTGAAAATCACTCTACACCAATAGACGTAGTATTTATATGTATAGTTATAAATTTTCTTTTTTCTTTTTCCAATTATTCATTGGTATTTTTATTGGTTTTTTGGATTTGGATATTTTTTTACTCGACACTTTTTCAAGGTTTTTTCGTAGGTTTTACATACAAAATATCTGAAAAGATATTTACTTTTGTCAATCAAAATAAGAATTTAAAATATCTTAGATCATGTTCACAACAAGATAATGAAAATACTATCAATTCTTTTCAACACAGCCAACTATTTAAAGGACTTATCAACCCAAATAACATTGACCACAATGTTTATATTTATGGTAAAATTAATGGTCTTGATGTCTGTTTCTCGAATATTCGCGTAGAATTAGAACTAAAACATGATTGGACTAATTTTTTAGATATTATCTTTTTTATGGTTAGTAGATATGAAACAATAATTCAATCAAATGTAATTTATCTATTTATATTTTCAATTTTACGTGTTATATCCTTGTTAATCTTTGTTTTACCATTTACATTCAGTGCTTTAGGTTTCAGAATTATAAAAATAATTCCCTATATAATTAATCATAATTTACGCGGCAAAAATATTGAATATAAGAAATTTGAATCTGAAGTTTTAAAAAATCAATTTACCAGAACAAGTTTAATCTTCAAAGGATTATTTTTTAAAGCTAAATTTAACAAAAATTTGCGAACAGTTACAATTGTTCAGCCAAAAGTTATCAACGCTAATATTCATACTCTTAATCATGCTAAAAAACAGGTAATTAAATTAGAAGATCCAGAATTTGCTAAGTTTTTCACTGTTTATGGTGATGACCAAATAGAAGCACGTTATGTTTTATCTACTAGCTTAATGGATAAAATAGTTAACTTTCGCAACAAAACCAATAGAAATATTTATATTTCCTTTGTTGATGACATGATATATATAGCCATTGAAGAAGCAGTAGAAAATAATATACTTGACCCTAATCTATATAAAAGGGTGTTAAAGTTTGCACCTTTAAGAGAATATTTTGAAACTTTCAACTTGATGTTGGGCATTGTTGAAGACTTAAATCTTGATAGACGCATTTAGCAAAAAACTATAGCAAATTAATTTTACTGAAAACACGGGTTTTGGCATCATCTTAAGCACTTTTGCTATTCCAGCAACGTAGGAGATGCCGTATTGCTTTCAATACGGTTCGGGTTTTTTGATGAAACTTCTAAATCACAAAGACGCGATAAATCGCCGTCTCTACAATAATCAATCCTTCTCTTGACGGCGATTTATCACGTCTCCTGGCTTAACCAAACCGTATAATTTTCCATGCCCACTTGCCCTGAGCTTCGCGCAGGGAAGGGATGGCCAATATTTCACGTAAGTTTTGTATGTCTTTTGATGTATTATCTTGATTTTCCCACCTATCCTATCCCCCTGGATGGGATAATAAGTTACAAGTAGGGAAAATGTGCAAACTATTCCCTAACTCTAAATCTCTCTGCACTCTGGTTATATTGAGGAATTAATTGTGGTTGCCACGCCGGAAAAAGTACAACACACCCACGAGCATCTATCAGGTAAAGACCGTGTAGCCGTACTGCTTATGGGCTACGGCGAAGTCGAAAGCTACGAAGATTTCGCCAACTATAACGAACAGGCTTTAAATCTACTGACAGCAAAGTTCGCACCAGTGCCAACCTGGATTTATCCACCTCTGGCAAAGCTTTTGGCGCTATTTGACCGCCACGAGTGGGGACACACACACCACGATTTTATCTCCCCACACAATGCCATTTTTGAACAGCAGCGTGCTGGCATTGAGAAGAATTTACAAGAAAAATGGGGCGATAAGGTTCAAGTTTTCAAAGCTTTCAACTTCTGCGCTCCTTTTCTACCCAATCAAGTCTTGGCAGAAATCAAAAACCAAAGCTTCGATAAGCTGCTAATCTACCCATTGCTAGTTGTTGATTCTATCTTTACTAGTGGGATTGCGATCGAGCAAGTTAACAATGCTCTCGTTGAGTTGACTGATGGTGAAGAACACTGGGTTAAAGCACAGCGTTACATTCCCTCTTTCTTCAACGAACCAGCTTACATCGATTTGATGGCTCATCTGGTTGAGGAGAAAATTGCTGAGTTAGCCGGAGCTTATCTCCCTTCTCAAATCGGTATTGTGTTAATGAATCACGGCTGTCCCCACAAAGCTAAAGGCTTTACTTCTGGGATTGCCGAAAGTGAAGCAATGTACGATTTAGTTCGGAATAAGTTGATTAACCGCTATCCGTTAATCTCGGTGGGTTGGCTGAATCATGACACACCCCTAATTGATTGGACACAACCAAATGCAGAGCAAGCTGCAAATAACCTGATCCAATTGGGTGCAAAAGTGGTAATTTTTATGCCAATTGGCTTTGCCACAGAAAACCACGAAACTCTATTGGATGTACACCATATCATCCATGCTTTAGAGAAACAGCACCCTGGCACGAACTACGTGCAAATGGCTTGCGTCAACGACCATCCAGAATTCCTGGCAATGGTGGCGCAATGGGCTGATGCTCATATAGCAGAGTTGTTGTCAGAGCAACCTTTAGCAATTAATCCCCAACTAGCTGGGGATCACCATCATCACCACCATCATCATTAAGTTTTGAGTTTACGAGGGTGGGCAAAGCTAGACCCACCCTACAATTAATTTACGCCCCGCAGCTTGCGAGTGTTATCAACTAAACTTTGAGCAAATTGATCGAATCTTTGAGAAAGCTTCTCATCTACTAGTTTGCCTTCAGGACTGAATGCACCCCAAGCTTGTCCGATCGCAATTTGTTCAGGGATAGACCAACAATGCACCCATCTGGTAATTAACCGTAGTTCGTTTAGAGCGTTGCTATTAGACTGACCACCCAAAACACTAATAAATCCTGCCACTTTATCAGACAGTTGATCGAAGCTCATTAAATCCAGGGCATTTTTCAGGACACCACTAACGCCACCATGATACTCAGGTGTCGCTAAAATTAACCCATCAGCCTGACTAACTGTTTCTTGCAACCGCTGAACATCTGGATACTCTGGATACTCCTTTGCGCCAGTGCAAAATGGTAGCTGCAACTGCCGTAAATCGAGAATTTCTACCTCTGCGCCTACAGCTTCAACCCTTTGCGCTGCGACTTCTAAAGCAAGCTGGGTATAAGAGTTGGGTCTTAAACTACCACCAATGCCAATAATTTTCACCATAATTAACCCACAAACTATTAACTAGCTACTATCGTCAGATTTCTTAAAAAGCGGAATCGTTATGACTATGTTTATCTTAGCGATTTGTGCTGGAATGTGTCAAATTAATATCTACTGGGGATTGGGGAAGCAGAGGAGCAGGGGAGCAGAGGAGAAGTTGCAGTAAGATTTTTCCCCTCCGCCTCTTGTGCCCAATGCCCAGTCTTAACAGCTGCATACTAGATAACCCTTGCTCAACTTTATGTAATAGCCTGAAGAAACTTGGGAATGCTTTTGTGAGGAAGTTAGACTAGATAAGAAAAGTGTAATTTCCAGTTATTACAATTTTTGATAGAAGAATAGGCATAAAACCAGCGCTTAACTTGTGCCAGCAGACAAAGGGTAATTATTATGACAAATTCGGGAAAAAAAGCATTGATAAAAAGGCAGTCCTCAAAGCGCGTTGCTTGGGTTGGTGCAATTGCTGCTAGTTTGATTATGTTGCCAGGAATTTTCGGAAGTACTCCTGTCATGGCACAAAAGGCAGAAACCGCCTCGCTAAATTATGGCGACTTGATCAAGAAAGTGAAGGCGGGAGAAGTCGAGAAAGTAGAGCTTGACGAAACCGAACAGCTAGCAAAGGTTTATCTCAAGGGGCAAAAAGATAATACACCACCGCAACAGGTGAGACTTTTGGCGCAAAACACAGAGTTAATCAATATTCTCAAAGATAAGAATGTTGATTTTGGGGAAGTTTCCTCTGCGAACAGTCGAGCTGCTGTTGGACTGTTGATCAACTTGATGTGGATTTTGCCGCTAGTAGCTTTAATGCTGTTGTTCCTTCGACGCTCTACTAATGCTTCTAGCCAAGCGATGAATTTCGGTAAATCCAAAGCTCGCTTCCAAATGGAGGCAAAAACTGGAGTGAAATTTGAAGATGTCGCTGGGGTTGAAGAAGCTAAAGAAGAACTCGAAGAAGTTGTGACTTTCCTCAAACAGCCAGAAAGATTTACCGCTGTAGGCGCACGGATTCCCAAAGGAGTGTTGTTAATTGGCCCTCCTGGTACTGGTAAAACTTTACTAGCAAAAGCGATCGCAGGTGAAGCTGGTGTACCATTCTTCAGTATTTCCGGTTCAGAATTTGTGGAAATGTTCGTAGGTGTGGGTGCATCTCGCGTGCGCGACCTCTTCAAAAAAGCCAAAGATAATGCCCCTTGTCTAATATTTATCGATGAAATTGACGCAGTAGGTAGACAACGGGGTGCTGGGATTGGTGGTGGTAACGACGAGCGCGAACAAACCTTGAACCAACTGCTCACCGAAATGGATGGGTTTGAAGGTAACACAGGTATCATTATTATTGCCGCCACTAACCGCCCAGATGTTTTAGATACAGCGTTACTCAGACCGGGACGCTTTGACAGACAAGTGATGGTCGATCCACCCGATCTCAAAGGGCGACTAGAAATTTTGCAAGTCCATGCGCGGAATAAGAAAATCGATCCTAGCGTATCATTAGAAGCGCTCGCTCGCCGCACTCCTGGTTTTACCGGCGCAGATTTAGCTAACTTACTCAACGAAGCCGCTATTCTCACCGCTAGAAGACGTAAAGAAGCTGTCACGCTTTTAGAAATTGATGCTGCTGTAGACCGAGTTGTTGCAGGTATGGAAGGTACCGCCTTAGTAGACAGCAAGAGCAAGCGCTTGATTGCCTATCATGAAGTTGGACACGCTTTAGTAGGCACATTGCTCAAAGACCACGATCCTGTGCAGAAAGTTACATTAATTCCACGGGGACAAGCACTGGGATTGACTTGGTTTACTCCCAACGAAGAACAGGGGTTAATTTCCCGTTCCCAACTCAAAGCTAGGATTACTGCTACTTTGGGTGGTCGCGCCGCCGAGGAAATCGTTTTTGGTAAGCCAGAAGTGACCACAGGTGCAAGCAATGACTTGCAACATGTGACAGGGATGGCGCGGCAGATGGTGACACGCTTCGGGATGTCAGAATTAGGCCCATTGTCCTTGGAAAATCAGAGTGGAGAGGTATTTTTAGGACGCGACTGGATGAATAAATCAGACTATTCGGAGGAAATTGCCGCCAAAATTGATTCTCAGGTGCGCGAAATTGTTAACAATTCCTACATCAAGTCCAAAGAACTTTTGGAAGAAAACCGTGTAGTTTTGGAACGTTTAGTAGATTTGCTAGTAGAACAGGAGACAATTGAAGGCGATTTATTCCGCACAATTGTTGCTGATAATGCTCAGGTAGCCGATGCAAAGTTGGCTGTACCTCATTAGAAAGATGAGTGAAAAATAATGTAGATACGTAGCACTGCTACGTATCTACAAGGGTTCTGGATAAAGCATCTTTAATTTCACCAGATGTCTATTAAGGAATAGGCAAAAGCTAATAGTCTATCAACTTTAGACTACTGAAAATCCAAAGGTTAAGATTCCCAACTTTTTAAAAAAGTCGGGAATTTTGTTGTAAAAAAATTACAATACTACCTCAGTCTTGCCAGAAAGTAGCACACATAAAGTCTTTTCACTGTAAAGCTTAGGCTATTGTATTATATATACCCAAGTAATGTACTACAAGTAAACATAAACATCATGAAATATAGATTTTGGGCAAGTTATCTGCTTGCTGCTTTAGCATTTCTGCCTTTCGAGCCTGTAACCATTACCCAGGTTTTGGCAACAGAGTCAGTTTACCAACTGGCACAAGCAAAATCTGCTTACACCCAATATATGCAGCTTGGTTATAACGAAACTAAACGGAGAAACTATAGAAAAGCTTTATTGAATTTTCAGCAAGCAGAGCGGCTACGTCCTGGAGATAGATATGCGACTTCTGCAATTAGAAATGTTACAAGTTACATTCAACGCGGTAGAAATCGTATCGCCTTTGTCCCAGGTAGACCTGGTAGGGTAAGGTCAGCAGGAACACGAGGAAGTTGCTTTCAAACTGGACAATATCTTATTCCACTGACACCAACAGATAAGGAAGCTCAACGAACCACAGCAGAACGTCCCACATTCTTTTTCTACGTTCCTCAAACCTCAACAACAGTGCAAGCACTAGAATTTGTTTTGCGGGATGGTGATAGCATCGATCCATTATATAAGGGAACTTTCAAACCTGTTGGGCAGAATGGTATTGTTAGTGTAAATGTACCTGTCGATCAGCCATCTCTACAAATCGGTAAAGAGTACAATTGGACTTTTTCGATGATTTGTGATATGAATAACCGCGATAAAGATTCGTATGTAGAAGGTACAATTGTGCGATCGCAAGATGAAAACCTATCTCTTCAGCTAAACCAAACAAACACAGACTTAGATCGCGCCGTTTTATTTGCCACAGCTGGGTTTTGGGAAGATGCTCTGAGAACTTTAGCTAATTTACGCCGCCAGCGTCCGAACGATCCTGAAGTTCAGAAGTATTGGGAAGATTTATTGAGTTCAGTAGAGATTAAAGAAGTAGTAAATAAGCCTTTATTGCCCTGTTGTACTGCTCAGAAATAAATTAACAATTACTTAAAAACCCGGTTTTCATAGAGAAGCTGGGTTTTTTACCCTTCAATTTAATTAAGAGGTTGTTTGAAAAGGGTTAGCTTGAGCCTGAAGTGCTACTCAGGGGCGCGATCTCAAATCCAAAAACTCGGAAGTGCGATCGCCTGATTTTCTACTGACACCAACACTCTTCAAACGCTGGCGTGTCTAAGAGGATGTTTGAAAAGTCTGTAGTAGTGTATCAAATATTTGTTTACCCCACCCTAACCCTCCCCGTATGTATTAGGGAGGGAACTGGATTTTCCGGTTTCCCCCCAATACATCGGGGGGATTAAGGGGGGTAATTCGACTTGTGTGTACGCCGTAGCCTTTCCAAGGGGGGATTAAGGGGGGTGAAATTGTGATTAAAATCACAGCCAAATACTTTTAAAACAACCTCTAAAATAACAATATTGTACATAGTTTCCGAATTTGGTATTTATGTATCATTCCGCAAAACCCTAAATGGCTGATTATTGCTTTCCCATTTACGAATGTCCAAGTAGAGTTGTGTTTGGTGAAAGTAAATTTCTTCATAAGCAAGCCGCAAACTACGCTCAAGACTGTTCGGTTCAACATCAGCAGCTTTATTAGAGCCAAGTGCTTTGCGTAAACTAAATGACAGAATCTCCACCAAATGATGACCACAGCAGATTTGCCAAGGATCGTGGTTATTGCTTTTTTGACTCTTTAACCGTTCTTGCAAATTTTTATCGCTCAAAGAAAAAGCTTGGGATTTATTCTTAATCTCCTGAATCAGCTTGAGTTCATCAATTTGCAGAGTTTGCTCATTAAGAAACTTGCTAAATGTAATACCCTCAAAGGTTAGATTTAATCCGTCAGATTTAGATATCCAAAGCAAATAACCTACCAATATCCCATTTTCAACTAATACTGATTTTATGTCTCGATTAAACTGAGCAATTTTCTCTTCAGAACCAAATTCAGCAAGTACTTTATTAAATGCTGGTGAGTTAATCAGCATAGTTTCAAGGTCATGGCTGTCAGTGTAAAGAAGATTAGGACTGGTGTATAACAAAGTTTCAAGGCGATCAAAATCTGCATCAACAATCGCTAAAACGCCCTGAAAATTTGAGTGTTCCAAAATTTTTAAAATTTCAATAGCACGCTGTTTACTAGAGGGTTTTCCTGATGTTTCGACTAACTCACAAACTAATTGGTCAACAAACCGCTTATAAAAAGTTTTGTCAGAACTTCCTTCCACTAATAGAAAAGTTCCATTATATGTGCTTCGTCGTAATCGAATTTGGTTAGCAACACGGTCAACTGTAAGAAAATCTCTCACTTTTGTGGCCCTTTCAGTTCAACCGTCAAATCCCAGCGATCTTGAATTATATCTGGTGAATGAGTAGCCATTAGTATATTTAAATCTGCAAGCTGTGTAATGTCTTGTAAGTCTTTTAAAAACTGAACCTGCCATCCTACATGAAGAGATAATTCCGGCTCATCAATTAAGACTAGAGAATTAGGTTGAACTTTAAATAATAGCTCATAGAGAAGAACTAACTCATGTTGCTCTCCAGATGATAAATCTGTTGGCAAAAGAGTTTTTGAATTAGATAATGAGGAGCCATAACTTGTTGTGACAACGAATCCCTTTTCTTTGCTAAAGTTTATCTCTTTGTAGGAATAGGCAAACTTATTATTAATAATTTTCCTTAATAAATCAATCTTGCTTGCTATTTCAGCAAAAACGCTCAACTTTTTTTCTACATCTTGAACATATACCGACAAAGCATTTTTTGTGCTTTCATCTATATCTTGAGGCTGGATTTGAAATTCTGCATCTTCATCTTTATCCAAAAGACCTACTTCTATTAACCGAGAGCGAGTCGCTTCAAGTTCGTTTAGTTGATGACGAAGTTGTTCATCTGTTAAATCTGTAGATGGCTGTTGCTTCACCACTCTGATGGGAAAAGTTCTGTCAAGAGATTGAGATATTATACCGTATTCCTTAAATTTATCTTGCATCAGTTTAGCAAGTTCATCAGAATAGGCAGACACAGTTGATAATATTGAAGGTGTTTCAGCAGACCGTCTGGAAGAACGGTTAGGAACAAAATTAAGCAATCGTTGTGACTCAATGAGGCGAATATGAATATTGCTTTTCAATTGTTCTAACCAATCAGGCTCTTCTTGTGACCTCCAGATTGAAGACCATAAATTATCAACTTCCTCTACAGCTTCTTCAGAAGCTTTTTCAGGTAAAAGAGTTTCTTCGGTGCCCAAATCCAACGATTTTAGAGGAGTTTTTATTGATTTTATATAATAATTTAAATAAATACTTCGCAATTCTCTATTATCTTGATTTATCTTTGACTTTAAATAAAAATGAACTGGTTCTGAATCAGGTTGAGAAAATTTTAAGACAATATTATTTTTTGCCTGTTCTGAATCATCGTTATTTTTTATTATTTCAATGTTACTACTATCATCAAATGCAAGTCGAAACAGTTTAAATGGGATAGTTTTTAACTCTGCGTATTGTGAGT
Source organism: Nostoc sp. 'Peltigera membranacea cyanobiont' 210A (assembly GCF_002246015.1). Taxonomy (GTDB): domain Bacteria; phylum Cyanobacteriota; class Cyanobacteriia; order Cyanobacteriales; family Nostocaceae; genus Nostoc. The sequence goes on along the minus strand of NZ_NOLJ01000018.1, from coordinate 16,886 downwards.
TAAACAAAGCATTTAATATTCTTAATATGGCTGTTTTTCCAAAACCATTTGGGCCATGAATAATGGTGATTCGTTCATCCATGTTCAATGGAATCACATGGTCAAAAATTCCAAATAAGCCACTGACGGAAATTTGCTTAATTCGCATAGTCATCTAATCCTATAGCCATTGGCTTCATGGCTTTAATTCTAACTTCTATCTTTCTCTGGAAAACACAGGAAACAAAAACTTCAATTCTTTATGTCCTCTTTCTTAGAAAGTTCTGGTCGTTGGTTCGCTTTTAGGCGTTCCCGGACAGTAGCCGACACACCCTGCGGGATCTTGCTAGAGATTTTTCCCTGTTTAACTAGGTTGTTGAAGTTAAAATCATAATAGTTGAGCCAGTTACAACAGCGATCGCACAATCAAGCATCATTTACCTCTAAACTGAGTTCAGCAATTGTCAAAGCTTTTTGGTACAGTATTCTATGAAAATCCATATCACGAGAATAGGCGTTTGCCCTTGGCGTTGGCGCAGCCATCGCTAATTGCAGTTGCCAATTTATTGCTCAAAATCTAGAACGCAGTTGCTATGATCAAACGCCTGCTTGTAGTAGAGTCTCCGGGAAAAGTCAAAAAACTTAGTCAAATTCTGGGTTCGGATTGGAAAGTTCTAGCCAGTTGTGGACATATCCGAGAACTCAGCAATGAAGGGGACGATTCCTTGGGCTTTGTCATGGACGGCAGTAATGTCCGGTGCAATTACGTCCCGCGTGACCAACGAGCAAAAGAAACAATCCAGAAGCTCAAGTCTGCGGTGAGGCAGGTTGATGAAGTTGTTTTAGCAACTGACCCAGACCGGGAAGGTGAGACGATCGCTTGGCATCTCAAAGAAACGCTGGGTTTAAGGGAACCGAAACGAGTAATTTATACTGAGATTACAGCATCGGCGGTACAGAGTGCGATCGCTAATCCTAGAAAGCTAGACCAAAACTTAATTGGTGCTGGGCTGTGCCGAGATTGCCTAGATAAGTTGGTAGGTTATAAGGGTAGTCCTTTAGTTTGGGCATTGAATAACGGCGCTAAGAGTGTTGGCAGAGTCCAAAGCGCGACATTGCACCTGATTTGTCAGCGAGAAAACGAAATTCTGGCTTTTGTCCCCCAAGACTACTGGAGTGTTTGGGTAGATTATGCTGAAGGATTTCGGGCTTTTTACAAAGGGACGGTCGATTCTGCAAAAGATGCAGCAGAGCAAGAAACTGAAACTCACGATGACGCGAAAGTAGGTAATAGTCCAGAAACACCGGAATCTAAACGTGTTCTTTCCGAAGCAGAGGCAACACGTTTAGTTGAAGAAGCACAGCGACATCCTCATCAGGTGATTCATTTTGAAGGAAAAATCGTTAACCGCCAGCCACCTCCACCATTTACAACTTCCAGCCTTCAGCAAGCTGCCGGTTCAAAGCTGAGGTTTGCTCCCGACAAAACCATGATTGTGGCCCAAAAGCTTTATGAAGCTGGGTTGATAACATATATGCGAACAGACTCAGTAATGCTGAGTCCAGAATTTTGTGCCAGTGCCCGTAAATGGTTAGAGCAAAACGATCCGCAGAATGTACCGCAGCAAGTCGCCAAGCATCGTAGTAGCAAATCGGCTCAAGAAGCACATGAAGCGATTCGTCCAACTGATGTGTTTCGTCCCTCAGTTCAATTGCGCTTAGAACTTCCTGATGATGAGTTTAATTTGTATGTGATGATTTGGAAACGGTCAATTGCTTCTCAGTGTCGTGCTGCCCAATTGCGTAAAACTTTGGTGATTACTCAGTCTGGTTCTCTACTGTGGTCAGCTAGAGGGCAAGTAATTGAATTTTACGGTTATGCCCGATACTGGAACAATCTCAGCAAGGATAGTGTTTTACCTTCATTACAACAGGGACAAGCATTGAAACTGGAGAATGCTGGACATGAAAAGAAGCAGACTCAGCCACCACCTCGTTATAGTGAACCCAAATTGGTGCAATTGATGGAACGTAAAGGAATTGGTCGCCCAAGTACTTATGCTCCTACTGTTGCTACTTTAAAAAAACGAAATTATGTTGAGTTGAAAAAAGACCATCTTCAACCGACAGCATTAGGGTTAGAAGTTGATGCGTTTTTGCTCAAAGCACTGCCTGATTTACTAGAGGCAGAATTCACAGCAAAAATGGAGGATGCTCTTGATGCAATTTCCGAAGGGAAAAACTCTTGGCAGCATTATTTAACTAGTTGGAATCAGAATTACTTTATACCAGCGCTCTCCAAAGCTAAAACTGTAGTTCCAAGTTCCTCAATAGTAAAAGCTAATGTGATAACTGAGCGGAAATATGAAACTTCCAAAACGCGATGCCCTGAATGCAAAAATTTTCTCGCCAAAATTCCGAGTAGTAAAGTTAAAAAGAAATATTTCCTCAAATGCACTAAAGGCTGTGAAAATATTGTGCTATTTTGGAGCGACTTTAACAAAACTTGGCAGCCACCACAAACTAAAGCAGTCCAAGCTGAAAATCAACAAAAGCCTCCCGTGAAGATAACGGCATATCCCTGCCCAGTATGTAAGAAACCTTTAGAGGAGTACAGTTACATCAAAGAGGGGCAGAGTAAGACAATGTTGCGATGTTCTGATCCACAATCGCGTAAAGATACCAAACATAAAGAGGTGGCTTATTTCAATACGTCAAAAGGGTGGTGGAGTCCTAAGTTTGGGGAGTTAAATTGTTAGGTTCTACCATTGATATTTTTACCGCCAATAATGACAACAAATCATTTATTTTTGTAAGTCGTAAGGTGTGTTACCGCGAGACAAGGGGTTTGCTTCTTCTTTAGTAAGCATAAATAATTGACAAAGAAGGACTCAAAGTACCTAATCATCAAGAATTAATTACAAATTAATTAGCCCTAACTTTTATCGTTATAAACCTTGCTACGATGTCCAACTTCTACAACATTCACCACTAGAATATCATCGAAAATATCGTATATAACTCGATACTCACCTAGTCTAATCCTATAAGCATTTTCTTTACCTTTTAGCTTTTTTACCCCGTTTGGACGGGGTTCTATGGCTAAATCATCAATTTTAACTTGTATGCGTTCTTGAAGTTCTGGCGATAATTTTTTAAGTTGTTTTAATGCTCCCTTTAAGATTTCAACTTTATAACTCACGCAACTTCCTTTTTTATTTCTTGTTTTAGTTCTTTTTTAGCTTCCTCCCATGACACTGAGCCATCAATATCAGCAGATTTTTTTGCAAGCTCATAGGCTTTTAAATCTTCCTCTTCCTCTTCCTCTTCGATTTTTTGAAGTAATGTGTAAATCTCATCTAGAGTACTGTCATAAGCTTGGTTTAGTAGTACGTTGATATCTTTAATTAATTGTTCGCGTTCGTGTGCTGATTTCATTTTTAATTATCCGAGGGTGATTTTACTTTTTCTGCCACCATCTCTAGTTTCGCCTAAAGTCCGGTCGGTTTTCAAGGATTTGACGAGCGATCGCTAAAATCTAAAAAGCGACCAATACTTTACAAAAATTGTATATTCAGAAATCTGGTCGAGCATGAGTGGCTGTGAAATTAACTTTGTGTGTATATTTATCAACACGGTTGATTTACCTTAGCCGCAAGTTCTGCGGGGTTCATCTGCTCATAGTGTTCAAAGGGTTGATGAATCCAGGGGTTGTCGGGCAGATAATCAACATAATAATCGGGTGCTATAACTGAACAAGCTTTATACCAAAGAACGGCGGTGCGAATTTCCTCAATGGGAAAATCAATATTTTGCTTGAGCCAAGGTATAGTCTGTTGGAGTGTGATCCCAGAATCTACTAAGTCATCCACTAGGAGAATGCGCGAACCTAACTTTTCAGCAGTCATCGTTAAGTGGCGGGAGAAAACTAAATTACTTCTTTCTTGCTTGCCACTGCCACTGTAAGATGAGGTTGCTAAAATTGCCAGTGGTTGCTGGTATATACGCGAAAGAATATCTCCAATTCTTAGTCCTCCTCTGGCAAGACAGATAATCTGGTTTAATTCCCAACCGGATTCATAAATCTGAATAGCCAGTTGTTCAATTTTTTGGTGATAATCTGACCAAGAAACATAAAGGTCTGGCATAAGTCTAATGGGAGTGGTAGATAGCTAGTATTGAAGGCAATCGCAAACTTTTTATTTTAGTATGAGCGCAAGTTATTATGAAAGATTCTGCCGCTGATGGCGGTGCCAAACGAGATATTCTCAGTGAAAAGCTCGACTTAAAAACAAAGCTGGCTTATGGTGCAGGAGATTTAGGTCCAGCAATCACCGCAAATATCTCCGTCTTTTTTCTGCTGGTTTTCTTCACGAATGTTGCTGGTATCCCTGCGGGTTTAGCGGGCAGTATTTTGATGATTGGCAAAATCTGGGATGGCATAAACGATCCGTTTGTCGGCTTTCTGACTGATAAAACGAAATCTCGTCGTTGGGGGCGTCGTCTTCCTTGGATGTTTTATGGAGCAATCCCCTTTGGAATTTTCTTTTTCTTGCAGTGGATTGTACCGCAATTTAGTGCAAATCAGAGTGAGAATATTTGGCCATTATTTTGGTATTACGTAGTCATTGGGGTGATATCTCAGGCGTTTTACACGGTTGTGAATTTGCCTTATACGGCGATGACTCCAGAACTGACTCAAGATTACGACGAACGCACCAGCCTTAACAGCTATCGCTTTACATTTTCTATTGGTGGCAGCATTTTATCGTTGATTTTAACGCAAATTGTTTTTTCACTGATTGCCGATCGCAAACAACAATATCTTGTTTTAGCAGCAGTTTGTACAGTAATTTCGATTTTAGGATTATATTGGTGCGTTTTTGGAGTCCGCGATCGCATCTTAGCTTTTGAAGCTAAACGCAGCCAAACCGAGGAACCTGCATCTCTCCCCTTCTTTGAACAGCTAAAAATTGTCTTTAGTAACCGACCTTTTTTATTTGTTATTGGTATATATCTTTGTTCTTGGCTAGGTGTGCAGGTAACAGCCAGCATTATTCCCTATTTTGTAGTCAATTGTATGGGACTCAAAGAATCAGATGTCCCCACAGTGATGATTGCAGTCCAAGGAACTGCTCTGTTGATGCTATTTGTCTGGGGAGCGTTGAGTAAAAAAATCGGCAAAAAAGTTGTTTATTTTCTAGGAATGAGTTTGTGGATTATAGCAGCAGCCGGACTATTTTTCTTACAGCCTGGTCAAATAGTTTTGATGTATGTGATGGCTGTGATGGCAGGTATTGGTGTATCCACAGCTTATCTAATTCCCTGGTCAATGATTCCAGATGTAATTGAATTAGATGAACTGCAAACCGGACAACGCAGAGAAGGCATTTTTTATGGCTTCATGGTTTTGCTGCAAAAATTTGGTTTAGCTTTGGGACTATTTTTGGTGGGAAATGCTTTACAAGTATCTGGTTTCAAAGAATCTGTAGCCGGAAGTCCACTACCCATCCAACCGGAATCAGCACTGTTTGCTATTCGCGTTGCCGTTGGCCCCATACCTACAGTTTGTTTGATTTTTGGCTTGGTTTTAACGTATTTTTACCCAATTACCCGCGAGATGCACGCTGAAATTATGCTAAAACTCAAAGAACGGCAAGAGATGAGGGGGAGTTAAGGGAGTAGGGGAGCAGGGGGGAGGAAGTTTTAGAAAATCATTTTCCTCATAGCCAAAAGGGTCTGATATCAAGTCCGGGTAATTAGTTGTGATTCCCATAGTCATTGCACCCCACCCCCAGCCCCTCCCCGCCGGCGGGGAGGGGAGACAAAGCATAGCTTTGGCGGGGTGGGGTTCTTAGGGTTTAGTAAGTAATCAAGCGGACATGATATGAGAGCAACTAAATTTATCGATGAAAAACAAAAAATGCCGCCGGGCACGAATTAGTTTGCCAATACTTGATTGCTTTGCCGTCAGTAGGCTTCCACTCTGCAAAGATAAATAAAGTCACAGATCGCAACGGCTTAAAATAATTTCTCTCCAAAAGGGGTAGGCTAAAAAATAAATTATTAGTACACTAATGTTTAGTTTAACTAATATTGTGCTTATCTAATTAGAATCAATCGCAACCAACCATTTTGCGGAAGATGCGATGTCTAAAGACAAGCTAGTATGTGTCTGTGCTTCCCCTTTCCCCCAGATTGTTGATATGCGCTGTTTAGCTCCTGTTCAGACGATAAAGCCTTCGTCTTTGGCTGCTGAAACTGTTCCTCGTTTTCAGACCATTATTCAAAGAGGGCGGTTTTCGCTACTTATATTAAGTTTAGCCTACTTGTGTAGTGCCTGTAATGCTTCCGAAGCCCAATCAAGTGGCAAAGAAGCAGGAAAAAAACGAGCTGTGCCAGTGGTGATTGCTACTGCGACTCAAAAAACGATTCCAATACAGCTATCGGCGACGGGAACTGTGGAAGCATATTCTACGGTATCTGTCAAGTCTCAGGTGGGCGGTCAGCTTACTGGTGTCTATTTTCAGCAAGGGCAGAACGTTAAAAAAGGAGACTTGTTATTTAAAATTGATTCTCGTCCTTTACAAGCTGCGCTGATGCAAGCTAATGCTGCCAAAGCGAAAGATTTAGCCCAAGTGAAACAGGCACAGGCAAATGTCCTCAAAGCGATCGCTCAAGTAAACCAGGCAAAAGCGAATGTAGTCAAGGATAAAGCCCAGGCAACAAATGCAGATGCACAAGCGCAACGTTATAGTAGTTTGCTCAAGCAAGGGGCAATCAGTAAAGAACAGGCCGAACAGTATCAAACCAGCGCTGATGCTCAACAAGCAACGGTGAACGCAGATCGAGGTGGTGTGGCAAATGCTCAAGCAGCAGTGGCGGCAGCCCAAGCAGATGTCCAAAATGCTCAGGCAGTAGTAGCATCAGATGAAGCTGCGATCGACAATGCCAAAGTTCAGCTTTCTTATAGTTCTATTTACTCACCAATTGCCGGGCGCACAGGTAGCCTGAAGCTAAATCAAGGCAACTTGGTACAGGCGAATGCCACTGATCCGCTAATTACAATCAGCCAAATTCGCCCGATTTACGTCAACTTTTCTATTCCCCAGCGACTGCTGCCAGATATCAAAAAATACAGTGCGAATAACGGCAAGTTAGAAGTTGATGCTTTACCTCCTAAAGATGCAGGGCATCCGGTACGGGGCGAACTCACCTTTGTTGATAGTGGAGTCAATACCCAAACAGGCACAATTCAACTTAAGGGTACTTTTGCCAATGCTGATGAGCGGCTATTTCCGGGGCAGTTTGTCAATGTAGTACTCAAACTCAGCGCAGAACCAAATGCCATTACTGTTCCTTCCCAAGCGGTACAGAGTGGACAACAGGGGCAGTTTGTGTATGTAGTTAAACCTGACAAAACAGCAGAAATGCGTTTAATTACCGTCGGCGATACCGTTGGGAACGAAACGGTAATTAAGCAAGGGGTGAAACCAGGTGAGCAAGTAGTTACTGATGGACAATTCAACCTAGTGCCTGGTGCAACAGTCCAAGTGAAACCGGAAGTAGGAAGCAGGGGGGCAGGGGGGCAG
>NZ_NOLJ01000018.1:0-9302 GCF_002246015.1 Nostoc sp. 'Peltigera membranacea cyanobiont' 210A | reverse complement strand
AGGGAGCAAAGCAGTTACCGACTAATATGCCTAATCCGCCATCTTACCGAAAGGTAAATCCGGCGGATCAACCAGTTCTTTATATCTCCCTGAATTCTTCTATTCTGCCCCTGTCAACTGTAGACAAGTATGCTGAGACATTGCTGGCACAACGTCTATCAATGGTAGATGGGGTGGCGCAAGTGCAGGTTTTTGGTTCTCAAAAGTACGCGGTACGAATTCAACTCGATCCCGAATCGCTGAGTGTAAAGGGAATAGGAATTGATGAAGTAGCTGATGCGATCGCTAATGGAAATGTCAATCTACCGACTGGGACACTTTACGGTCAACAGCAGAATTCTACCATCCAAGCTAACGGTCAACTCAACGATGCCGCCAGCTATCGCTCCCTAAATGTGGCTTATCAAAACGGCGCACCAGTGCAGTTAGGTGAACTAGGTCAAGTTCTGGACAGCGTAGAAAATGATAAGATTGCGAGTTGGTATTTTCCTGTCAAGAAGGAGAGTAAAGGCGCAGAGGAGAAATCCTCAATCCAAAATCCAAAATCTAAAATCGTTCGACTGAGCGGAGCCGAAGTCCAAAATTCTGGCGTGCGGGCGATCGTTTTGGCAATTCAGCGCCAACCGGGAACTAATACTGTTCAAGTTGTGGATGCAATCAAGAAACTGTTACCCACCTTTCGGACACAGATTCCGGCGGCTGTGAACATGGATATTCTCTACGATCGCTCCCAGTCAATTCGCGAGTCGGTGGATGATGTACAATTCACGCTGTTGCTCACCATCGCTCTGGTGGTGCTGGTTATCTTTCTGTTTCTCCGCAATATCTCTGCAACAGTCATTCCCAGTTTGGCAGTACCGCTTTCGATAGTAGCTACTTTTGGAGTCATGGTGTTGCTCGGCTTCTCCCTCGATAACCTGTCGCTGATGGCGTTAACCCTTTCAGTAGGTTTCGTGGTTGATGATGCCGTAGTTATGCTGGAGAACATTGTCCGCCACATGGAAATGGGTGAAAGCCGGATGGAAGCAGCCCTAAATGGTTCTAAAGAAATTGGTTTCACAATTTTATCTATGACCATTTCTTTAGTAGCAGTATTTATCCCGATACTTTTCATGGAAGGTATTCTGGGGCGACTTTTCCGTGAGTTTGCCGTTACTATCAGCGTTGCAATCTTGGTATCTGGCGTAATTTCTCTGAGCTTAACGCCAATGCTGTGTTCCAGATTCTTGAGTCCACCTCATCATGAGGAAGAGAGTGAGGGGGATGAGGGAGCAGGGGGAGCAGGGGAAGCAGGGGAAGCAGGGGAAGCAGGGGGAGAAATTCTTAATTCCCAATCCAAAATCCAAAATCCAAAATCTAAAATCCAAAACTTTAACCGTCGTCTCTACAACTTTTCAGAAAACATTTTTAATGTGATATTGGGCGGATACGATTGGAGTTTGAAGAAATCACTCAAGTATCATCGCACAACGATGGTGATTTCGGGAGCGATTCTTGTAGCGACAGTATATCTATTTATCATTGTGCCTAAAGGGTTTGTTCCCAACGCAGATGTCGGACAAATTACGGCAACTACTCAGGCATCAGAAGATATATCCTTTGATGAGATGGTAAAACATCAACAGGCTGTAGCTGCGATCGCTTACCGAGATCCGAATGTCGATTCTATCAACTCTAGTGTCGGGGCTGGTGGGCCCAATGCTTCTGCTAACGCTGGCAGAATTTTAATCGAACTCAAGCCACGCCATGAGCGCCATCTCAGTGCTGATGAAGTTGTGCAGGAACTCCGACCGAAGTTGTCAGTTGTGCCTGGAATCAAGGTATTCTTACAAAATCCCCCAGCTATTAATGTCGGTGGACAACAGACAAAAGCACAGTATCAATTTACTCTGCAAACTCCCAATATTCAGGAACTTTACCAGTATGCTCCAGCTTTAGAAGAGAAATTGCGATCGCTATCAGATTTACAAGATGTTAACAGCGATTTGCAAATCAAGAATCCCCAAATAAAAGTAGACATCAACCGCGACCAAGCTTCGGCTCTAGGTTTGACCGCCAATCAAATTGAAACTGCCCTGAGTAATGCTTATGGTACTCGCCAAGTTTCTACCATCTACGCCCCCGATAGCCAGTATCAAGTAATTATGGGCGTGGAACCAAAATATCAACAAAATGCCAATGCTCTAGATTTACTCTCAGTTCGTGCCCCTAGCGGACAACTTGTACCTCTCAACGCTGTCGCAACTTTGAGCAAAGATGTGGGGCCGCTGACTATTAACCATAAAGGGCAACTAGCATCTGTCACCTTCTCCTTTAACCTCAAGCCAGGAGTTTCACTCGGTAACGTCACTGGCAAAATTGAGGAACTCGCCCGTCAAACCCTGCCACCTACTATTAGTACAGGTTTCCAAGGTTCAGCCCAGGCATTTCAATCTTCAATTCAGGGTTTAGGATTGCTACTGCTAGTGGCCATCTTGGTGATTTATATCGTGCTGGGGATTCTCTACGAGAACTTCATTCACCCACTGACAATCCTTTCTAGCTTACCCTCCGCTGGATTTGGGGCAATACTGACCCTGTTGCTGTTTCAAGTTGACTTGAATATTTACGCCTTCGTCGGCATTATCCTGCTAGTTGGCATTGTGAAGAAAAACGGGATCATGATGGTTGACTTTGCGATTATTGCCCGTCAAAACGGTAAAACGCCCTATGAAGCTATCTACGAAGCCTGCTTAGTGAGGTTCCGCCCAATTATGATGACTACAATGGCAGCACTCATGGGTACGCTACCCATTGCCCTTGGTTTGGGAGCCGGAGCAGACACACGCCGTCCCCTCGGTTTAGCTGTAGTTGGGGGATTAGTGTTCTCGCAGTTTCTCACACTTTATTTGACGCCCGTTTTCTACACCTACATGGAGTCTTGGCAAACTAAGCTGAAAAAACGCAGCTGGCGCAAACAGCCAATTTGAAACTCTCTCGACTGAACAAATAACGCTTGGTTCATTTGTTCAGTCGTGTTTCAACGATTCATTCTGGGAAAAATAGGATTTTTATTAAGCCTTTATTAAATATTCAAAAGCCCTCTACAAGCTAATTCTAAAGCCGTAGGGGGCTTTTGATATGAACAAGAATATTCCATACAAAAACTTTGTTCACGAGTAAGGTAGTTTTGTTTAGCAAAGCCCACTTATATCATGTCCGCCAAATTACAAATTGGTTAAGATATCCCAGTTGACTTTCACATAGCCAGGTTTAATGGAAACTTAAGCAAGTTAAAAATTAACTTCTGCCTTCACGTTTCGGTGTTTCGCGCAATCTGTAGCAGCTTCCGCTTTCCCTGTAGTAACTTCTGCTTTAACGTTTCGGTGTTTCGCGCAATCTGTAGCAGCTTCCGCTTTCCCCGTAGTAACTTCTGCTTTAACGTTTCAGTGTTTCGCGCAATCTGTAGCAGTTTCTGCTTTCCCTGTAGTAACTTCTGTCTTCACGTTTCAGTGTTTCGCGCAGTCTGTAGCAGCTTCCGCCTTAAGAATAGCTACAAATATCAAATGACTGGAGGTATTCCAATACTGTTTGGTTAAGGCAAGAGACGCGATAAATCGCCGTCTCTACAATAATCAGTCTTTTGTCTTGACGGCGATTTATCGCGTCTTTGTGATTTATAATTTTCATCAAAAAACCTTAACCGAACGGTATTGGGAGGTATTCGTAAAAGCGATGTCTACGACGGGCTACGCCTACGCAAAGACAAGTTGCAAAAAATATAAGTAATATTTAAACCCGAAGAATCCCAGCTTTATCACGACATTTTAGAATCGAGTCTACTGCTGGTGGTGTTGGTAGTCGTTGCCTTAATTGTCCAGCAAATGGGGTTATGGCTGGGCGTAGCTTACGCTTGTACCTTTTTGTATGGCGCGTCTGTGCGATATTTTCAAGGAAAAATTGATACAGATTACAACCACCTACCCGGCCCTTTAGAGACAATTCCATCCATTTGGTGGGTGAATCGGTCTTACCATTGGCGGCATCATTTTGATGATGTTAATGCCTACTACAGTGGTGTCTTTCCTCTAGTGGATAAAATTCTGGGCACAGGACTGTCTCTTAAAGGTAAAACCATCGCTTTAACCGGAGCATCAGGAGCGTTGGGGCAAGCGTTGGCGGCTGAACTTGTCAAAAATAATGCTAAAGTCGTAGCATTAACCACTAATCCAGAAAAATTAGTAGAGCAAGTTGGGGTAAAGGTGGTTTCCTGGCAGTTGGGCAACGAAGCCAATCTGAAGGATAGTTTAGAGAAAGTAGATATTTTAATTATCAACCACGGAATCAATGTCTACGCCAGCCGCACACCGGAAGCTATCAACTCCTCTTATGAGGTGAATACCTTTTCAGCATTGCGGTTGATAGATATATTTTCGACAACTGTAACAGGCCCACAAGCAAAAGCAACCAAGGAAATCTGGGTAAACACTTCTGAGGCTGAGGTTTCTCCAGCACTGAGTCCACTTTATGAACTCAGCAAAAGAGCGTTAGGAGATATTGTTACGCTCAAGCGTTTAGATGGGGATTGTGTAATTCGCAAGTTAATTCTTGGCCCATTTAAGAGTCAACTGAATCCTTATGGAGTGATGTCTGCACAGCAAGTTGCTCGTGCGATCTTATTTTTGGCACGGCGTGACTTCCGAAATATTATTGTGGCAATAAATCCTCTCACCTATCTGCTGTTTCCCTTAAAAGAAACTAGTACGTCACTATACTATCGAGTCTTCAGCCGAACAGCGAAAAGGACTGACGCAAACAATAGTCGAAAAGAATGATTTTCAGGTAGTAGTTTTTCAAGTTTAAATTGAGAGTTTGTAGTAAGCACTTTAGTCCTTATTTTCTAAGCACTAAAGTGCTTACTACAAACTATCAAAACTATGTTAACAAAGTAGTAGGGGCAATTCATCAATGGTCTTAATGATAAGTCTTTAACCGCACATGATATCATATCATGTTCGCATAATTAGTTATGATTTCCACAGTCATTGCACCCCACCCCCAGCCCCTCCCCGCCTGCGGGGAGGGGAGACAAAGCATAGCTTTGGCGGGGTGGGGTTCTTCGGGTTTAATAAGTAATCAACCGAACATGATATTAATCCCCTCCCCGCCTGCGGGGAGGGGAGACAAAGCATAGCTTTGGCGGGGTGGGGTTCTTCGGGTTTAATAAGTAATCAACCGAACATGATATCACAGGTCATTTTTAGGAATTTCCTCACGAAATTCTATGACCAATTGCATAGTTTCCACTACCAAATCGCGTAAATCTCGATTGAGCGCTACAGAGCCTTGAGATCCAAACCAACGGTCAAAAATAGTGACATATCGCTGATTTCCATTGACGAATCCTTGCATGAACTTAACCAGAGAATAGTTGACTGTATCCAAGAATTTGGAGTTATTTTCTGGCACCATACAAGCGATACCTTCTCGTGAATAGGGGCGATCGGGTACGATCGCAAAAGCATCTGGATTTTTTTGCTGTTGCAGCCATCCCTCTAAAAGAATGCTATCGGATGAGAAAGCATCAATAGTATCTTGTTCTAAAGCGGTGTATCCCTCTGCCCTAGTTTTAAAATATACTAGCTTAACCTTGGGTTGTACACGAGCGATCGCCTGCTCATTTGTGGTTCCTGCCAGCACACCAATTCGCTTACCAATAAGTGATTCAGGAGAACCTAGATTACTTCCTTTCTTAACTAATAATTGGGTTCCAGTTGCACCGTAGCTGACAGAAAAATCTACTTTTTTATCTCGCTTCCATGTAAAACTACTAGCATCACATACAATATCAACTTCTTGATTAACTATTTTAGGAATCCGCTCAGAGGGGCTAAGACTAACTAATTGCAGTTTAATTTTTTTTCCTGTTTCTTTTTCTAATTGCTCTTTAATCAGAATTAGCATGTCTACAGAATAGCCATTTAACTTTCCTTTACTATCCACATAGGCAAAAGGTAGCGCATCTCTACTAGTACCAGCTGTTAATACTCCTGTTCTGGCGACTTTTTTCATTACAGTCTCAGCAGCTACCACATTCGACATGAGCATTGCAAACATCAGACTTAAAATAGGGATAGCAATTTTTTCAAACATAAGCTTTAAGAGTAGGTAATTTTTTCAAAAATCAAATCTGATTTACAGCGTATTTCTGGTACAAGCGATCGCACTAGTACAGCATGGCGTAAATAAACATACCATTTCAAACGGCGCAAGAAGCTCGGAATACAATTAATTCTTTTGACTTTTGACACTTCGACTTCTCTGCAAGACGCTGCACGAACGCTCAGTGTTAACTTTTGACTTCCGCCTTGTGGTACTAGGCTCAGGCTGGAGAGTTTCACCGTCTCTAAGACGCTACGCGATGGTGCAAAGCACTCACCAAAGGCGATGTCTACGCAAAACTACATAATTCGGTAAAATTGGGTAAAGCAATTTTTGCGCTTGTTAAACAAAGAAAGGCATCAGCAAACCCATGCAACTGAAACTCAGTGCATCTCGACTCCCCTTCGCCCCCCTATTGTTAATCGCCCCCTTTTTCCTATGGGGGACGGCAATGGTAGCCATGAAAGGAGTCATACCCCATACCACACCGCTATTCATGGCAGGTGTGCGTCTGATACCAGCAGGGATGTTAATTCTGATTGCAGCAGCATTCATGGGTAAACCCCAGCCGAAGGGTTGGGCTGCATGGCTGTGGATTGCCTTATTTGCCCTAGTAGATGGGACGCTGTTTCAAGGCTTTTTGGCAGAGGGATTAGTCAGAACTAGTGCAGGGTTAGGGTCTGTGATGATTGACTCGCAACCCTTGGCTGTTGCTTTGCTGTCGTTGTGGCTATTCCAAGAACACATTGGTTTTTGGGGATGGCTGGGGCTAGGCTTGGGAGTCACAGGCATTAGTTTAATTGGCTTACCTGATGAGTGGATTTTACATTTTTTCGACTCAGGCGCAAATATGACAATCGGCAACTGGCAAGATTTATTTGCTAGTGGCGAGTGGTTAATGCTGTTAGCAGCACTATCAATGGCAGTGGGAACAGTGTTGATTCGGTTTGTATGCCGACATGCTGACCCTGTAAGCGCTACAGGATGGCACATGATTTTGGGCGGATTGCCACTATGGGGAATTTCATCAGTTGTTGAATCCCAGCAGTGGGAAAATCTGGGAGGATCTGATTTCATCGCCTTGGGTTATGCTACCGTATTTGGCAGTGCGATCGCTTATGGGTTATTCTTCTACTTTGCCTCTAGTGGCAGTCTTACGAGTCTTAGTTCTCTCACCTTCCTGACACCCGTCTTTGCGCTACTATTCGGCAATCTTTTCCTCTCAGAAGTCCTCAGTCCGTTGCAGTGGGTAGGAGTATTTCTCACTTTAATCAGCATCTATCTCATTAACCAACGTGATACTTTAGGAGGACAAAACGACACAGTTACTGTCGGCGAGATAGCTAATATACAGCAACCAGTTTTAGAAGCATCTGCTAAAAAATTGAACCCCATAAGCCTAGCAGTTAGAGAATCTGAACCAGAAATATTACCCTAACTTGTTAAAATAATTCTTAATTAGTAATTAAGTAGGGGATGAGGGAGAAATCAATTCAAAATTCAAAATTTAAAATTTAAAATTAAAGAACTTCTGCCTGGTTGTTGAGCGACTTGCCCTGAGCGTAGTCGTTGGCGCAGCCTCTCGTAGAGAAGGGAGTCGAAACACTGCCTCCTGCCTCCTTTTTCCCAATTCCCAATTAAAAATGACAGTTAACATTTGGTGGTCTAGAAGCTATTGTGGTATCGAAGATTTGAAAAGCACGTTCAGGCTGGAACTTGCAATATGAGGCTATGCCGTTCCTCAATTCTGATATTTACCTGTTTTTCTTGCGTGGGTTTTTACCCAAATCGCTCAAGTGCAGCTACACCTAACCTAGCACCTGAAATTTTAGAACTTGCACAAGCTAGTTCGACAATTACTGCTAGTCCGGCTGTTTTGAGATATGGTAGTCGAAAATCAGATGTGCAGAGACTACAAACCCAATTAAAGCAGTTGGGTTACTACAGGGGTGTAGTAGATGGACAGTATAACGCCAGTACGGAAATCGCTGTAGCTAAATTCCAGAAAGTAAAGGGTTTAAAATTAGATGGGATTGCTGGCCCGGCGACTCAGGTGAAACTCCAAGCAGCAATAGAGGCTAAAAAGCAGTTTGTCACCTCTCCAATAGTTACCTCTCCAAAAGTTACCTCCCCAATAGTTACCTCTATTGCTCCGACTTCTGCAAATCCCAAAGCATCTGAGAGAGGTTTTGTCTGGTGGTTACTATTTGCCATTGGAGTTTTAGGATGTACTAGCGCACTTTTTTATCTGCTGAGGTCGTTTCAGAAGGTCAAGCAAGTGCAAAAGTCCGAAATATCAGAGCCTAAAAGTTTGAGTGAAGCTAACAAAGAACCGATTACACCACCTTTAGTGGAGACTGTCACTAGTTTACAAACACCTCCACCACCAACGTTTTCCACACAATTACTGCTACCAGAAAAAACTTCCCGTCTTGCTAAACTCAATATCGTGGAGGAATTAATTCAAGATTTACGCAGTTCTGACCCAACCAAGCGGCGCAAGGCTATTTGGGATGTGGGTCAGCAGGGAGATTCGCGGGCAATTCCACATCTGGTTGACCTGATAATTGATGCTGACTCTCAAGAAAGTAGCTTAATCTTGGCAGCTTTGTCAGAAATTGGCATCCGCACACTCAAACCAATGAACCGTGCTTTAGCAATTTCAATTCAAGATGAAAGTCCACAAGTGCGGCAAAATGCGATCCGTGACCTGACGCGCGTTTATGACATGATGGGTCAAATGAGTCAGATGTTGCACCATGCGCTAGAAGACCCAGATCCCGATGTGCAAGCAACAGCACGATATGCTTTAACTCAGATGAATCGAATACGAATACGTGACTTGCCGGAGCAACAGAGTCTACAGGAAGATTCCGATGGTGATTCACAACCATAGAAATTGGTAGTGTACCCAATACTTCTCGCTTTGTGCATTTTTAATTAGGAATTGGATTTTGGAAAAGGTTATATAGCGGTTCTCAGTTGAGTGAGGTACAAGAAACCCACCCCCAACCCCCTCCCCGCAAGCGAAGAGGCAGGGTGGTTTCATACAAAGAAAGAAAAAACCTTTTGAATTTGATTGGCTAAAGCACGTTGAGCTTGAGGGATAGTGCGAAAACCAAGAAATCTGGCAAGAGTGATGAAAAAATTATGTAAGATTG
>NZ_NOLJ01000017.1 GCF_002246015.1 Nostoc sp. 'Peltigera membranacea cyanobiont' 210A | reverse complement strand
TTCTAGATATTAGTTCTGGGTCTGAGCAAGAGGAGGAAGACCCACAAGATTAAGTCCCTATATTATTCGCGATGAAACCTCGCGAATAATGTTTCTTTCTTTATTTTTACACATTTGGGATGCTCCCAAATTGTTCTAAATTAAACTTTCAATTCAAAATATGCTTCAAATACCCACGTTATGGTTCAAAACTTGTGTTTTAGTAGATATCTGAGTAAAAATCAAATATTTCATTGTCCAAGCGATCGCCCAACAACAGAGCGATCGCCTACTCAAATCGTAGCTGAATAATAATGATAATCAAGCCGAAGAATTGATACAAACGTCGCTTTTATCAGTCTTTTTATCCTTTACACGATAATCATTATTAGTAAAAAAACTCGAATATTAAAAGTGAACTATAAACTGGATACTCATTTTTGAAGCATATCATGAGTTAAAATCTCATTTTTTGTTTCAAATCACAATCCTATCCATTACAGATAGGCATTCGCTTTTTTATCCATCCTCTCCCCTCCAGAGATTTCTGCTTTCCTTACGGTTGGCTTACTAGAAATATCGACATTTTCTAGACTCTGTAGGGTTTACCCCGTTGTGTCGTTTAGTTTTTATGTCATCAATTAGGTGCTATTTCTTCTGCGGCAAGATTTTGTTCATACGATATTTAAAACAGGGAGTTAAATATCCGCTTGCTTACCTTTTGGTTGGAGCTTATCAGCCTTATTTAGCTCCTTGCTGGATAACGCAGTTTAAAACAATAGTTCACGTTAGTTCACCGTTTGATGACTCTCTCTCGCTCCTAACCGGCTTAGGCTGCTAGTCTCGGTTACTTTCGGGGTCTGCACTCCGTCTGTTTCGTTACCTACTTGGACGTGACCAGACTCTCGCAGAGTCTTTTCCGTGAGAGTAGCGGGTATGAATCCGCTAGGGAAGTGGGCTTCCCTTTCTAAACGACCAGTTCGGGTCGCACCCCTGTTCCCTGCTTCAGTCTCCGAAATTCCGAGTTCGGTCGCTGTGGGCAGGTCGGGAGTCACTACTACCCTTGTAGGAGAGGACTTTCACCTCTATCCCAGGTTTAGTTATAAGGTTTTCAAGGTTCTGTTCCTTGAGGTTCTCACCCTAGGTTATGTATTAGCTTAGGAACGAGTCACACATGCGTTTGCCCTGCCCCCGCAAAACTGTCCGGAGTATTGGTTTAAGTGGCTAGGCGAAATTAAGAGTTATGTCGCAATAAACAGATGTATAATGTGATCGCAAGTCAGTCAGCGGTGACCATAGAGCAATCTAAGATGTTGTCAAGCACCTTAGTCAATGTTTGATAACTTCTTCAGAACATTTTAAGCAGTGTCACTTCTAGCCCGAGATCATTCTGCTGAATGAAGTACAGCTAATCTAGGACTTTCACGACCATGCGGGTACTCGTCATTGGTGGAACCGGCTTCATCGGTACACGCGTCGTTCGGGCGCTTCGAGCACACGAGGTAACCGTCTACCACCCTAATCCATCGAAGTTGATGCAAGACAACGTGCGCCACCTTCTAGGTTCGAGGGAGCAACTCGGCGCTTATCGCCCAATTTTTCGTGAAATCGATCCCGACATCGTCGTGGATATGGTAAGTAGAAATGCCGTGGATGCACGCCTCACCGTGCAGAATCTTGGTGAGGTTGTGGATCGCTTCGTGGTGATTAGCAGCGGGAGCGTATATCGTAACTACGGTGTGTTTCTGGGTTCGGAAACTGCGGAAATTGACAATAGGCCCGCCCAGGAGAGTTCGCCGCTTAGGCGGAAGCTGTATCCTTATCGGGGACTGATCCCTTGCGAATCCGACAACTCGAAAGCGTGGTTGTGCGATTTCGACAAGATCCTGATGGAGAAAGTGTTTAAGGAAGAGACCACGGTTCCGTTCAATATCGTTCGCCTACCGATGGTTTATGGGCCGGGTGATCCGGACCATCGGCTGATACCCTACGTCAGACGAATGCTGGAGGATGACTCGATCATTTTCCTGCAAGAGTCCGCAGCGCGGTGGCGAAACGCCCGTGCGTATGTGGACAACATCGCGCACGCCATTGCCTTGGTCGTAGAGCGAGGCGAAGCTGGGAAGGTCTACAACGTGGCTGAACCGCAGGACTTTCCGGAGGAGGAGTGGGTTTGCGAGATCGGCCGCCAAGTAGGATGGCGTGGCTGCATTAGGTACCTTTCCGATAGCGATCCGGGTGGGCGCCCACCGATCAAGGAGTTTCCGGAAGGAACCAACTTCAGGCAACACCTACGTTTTGACACCACTCGAATTAGGCAGGAGCTTGGGTATGAGGAGATCGTCCCAACGGACACAGCACTGGAGGCGACCGTCCAGGCGTATAGAAAACACCTGCCCTTTTAGCTGAAACCTAAAGGTAGGAAAAACTAGTGATATTAATTTGTTTCGAGAAACCCAGCATAAATTTATTGCTACACAAAAGTTTCTCGGCGATAAAGCTTACATTGGAGATGATGCTATTACCACGCCTCAGAAAAAAACCAAAAATACAGAGATTTCTGAATTACAAAAACAGGATAAGAAATAAATATCATCACGTCGCATCTTTGTTGAACATCTGATATGTCAGGTGAAAATATTTCGAGTAGCCAGTGATAAATTCCGTTTAGCTCGGCATAGATATATTCAGGTGATTATGGCTGTTTGCGGATTGCTTAGGTTACGAATTAATCGACTACTTTCTTCAACTGTTGCTACTTGATTTTTGACTGAGAACAATTACAAAAACCATTTTCTACTTTTCACTCTAATTTTAATTTTTTGTGCAACCCTACAGAGAATATCTTCTACTATTTCCGACCCTTTTTTCCGGTGACGTGTACTTAGATATTCTTCGTCGAAATGGTCATCATTCCATTACCAATGCTCAAAGATTTCTCTGTCATGATATTGACAAACTTCTTGCCCTACTTGAAAGGGCTACGGTGTACACACAAGTTGACCCAGAGCGAGTTTCCAACCAAAAAAGGTGGATTCAAACTGCTCAAGCCCACGGCTCAAAGTAGTAATACCGGGAGGTTTTTGGGATTTGTAACCAGACCAACCACCAAGTCGAGCAATAATCCAAGTAGCCCAAGGAAGAGAGGAAGGAGGATAGGGATTTTGTTGCAATTGAGTTTTACCGTCTAAAGTTGGTGAAATGCTAGACAAGCAATGCTGTTGCTGATGAGAAAAAGCAATAGTAGCAGGTAAATCAGGGTTATCCCGTTCTTGAATCAGTTGTAAAATTCGCACGGCAACTGACAAAGCTAATACAGTCAGTCGTTGAATAGCAGCAATCGATTCTAATTGGGTAGCTTCGAGATTTAATCCGGCAGTTTTAAAGGTGGCAAACAGTTGTTCAATTCGCCATTGCCATGTGTACCATCGAATCACCTGTAATGCTTGTTCTAAACAAACGACTGAGTGTGTAGTCAGCAACCGCCAATGAATTGGTTTTTGAGCTGGTGGCGGGTTAATTTCCAAGGCTTCGACCGCAGAAAGTGTAACGCTGTTGGGGTAATCTTGGCAATTAACTTGTGTGGACGTTGAATTTCCACCACCGCACGGCGAACCATGAGTAATGCTTCCTTTGCTACTCTACCGATACGTGAGTCAGCTGGGACATCAACAGTATAAGTTCCCTCACATGGTTGCTGATTTAAATATGTATATAGTGATTGCTTTTGCCCAAACAAACGTCGGTCTTGGCGCACTCTGACTAACACATGATTATCTTGATTTGGGACTGTAGCAAATTCCTCATATATGTCGCTTTCTCTGTCACCGATATGGGTAATCATTTTCGCTTGACCAACACTGAGGCATTTTTGCGTTTCATCAGCTGAACGCAGCCATTTGTATGATTTTTTCGCCTCTATCGGTAAGTTTGGATAATTTCGTTGATGTTTATCGGCATGGTCTGGTGTTCTCGTCCACAGTTGTATTGTGCTTAATCCCAATGGAAATCCGTTTTCGCTATCTAATACTCGCTATCTAATACTAGTGTTGGGTGGATATAAAACCCTACGTCTGTGTTGTTTCCGACTACACCTAGCCCAAGTGCTTTCAATCTCCCTGCATGAGACTGTAAGTTGATTTCGCTACTGTCACTGATTGCTAGTATATGCCTTCGTTCTACTTGTACACAGCACTGCTCTGATATGCTGCTGATTAATTCCCCTACTGTCACATTTTCATTCTCTTAAAAACGGTAGTACCCTACTTGTTCGGCTCTGTTTTTACTTATTTGCCTAATACTAACTGATTGATACTTGGACATCGCTTCGTACAATGCTGCCCCCTTTTTTTCAGCCTTGGATCTCCAAATGCTTTCCCATGCCACTTTTGAGCATGAATCTTTATTGGGTTTTCCACTCCTTTTTTCACCCCAAAATCCCTTCCCTCCATAGTTTACTAGCACTTGTGTGTACACCGTAGGCTTGAAAGGGGGGGTGAATCGCACGAGGTATTGTGCTATTACGCACGACGTATTGTGCTATTATATGACTATAGTCCGTTACCTTGGTTCAATAACCTCCGTTGGAGAATAGTCATGATCGAAACTCGAGAAATGAGCGTTCCTTCTTTGGATTCCTTAATTAAAATTTATAAAGACGCTTTGGCAAAATCAGATCCCTCAGGAATGAAGTTTGCTGAGTCTGCCGTGGAGAAAATCGCAGCGGCGGATGGCGCGGTAGCCGAAGCGAGTGTTCTAGCGCGGTTTGCTAATGAGCGCATCGCCTGACAATTTGGCTTTGCCAATGGACTCAATCACTCGGCTGCACGATGTACTTCTGTCCCCAACGATACAGAACGCACTCAAAACTCCCTTCTTTCGTGATCTCTTAACGGGTCGCGAGCTACCTGAAACCGTTAACGAAATCGGTTTGCTACCAATCATAAGAAAAGAAGAGGTTCGCGCCGCTGGTCGTCTTGCCCAGAATCGAGAAGGACTGGTGTGTAATGAGGTTTCCAGTTCTGGAAGTACTGGCCCACCGTTTCTTACTATCCGCGGTGATCGCGAGTTGTCCTACATTTGGGACTTCTTCTCCCAGGTTTTTCCCATCAACGACTCGCGTACACGCGTGTTGCAAATCAACAACCCGTTTCACGGGTTCCTTATAACCGTGCCGGCACCGATTCACAGTCATCGAATCGGGATTTATGACAATGCCAGTTTCGAACACGGCATTCGGACCATAACTTCACGCCACACTGACAGGAATGTTGATGACAAATGCACCGTTTTGGTGGGAATGCTCAGGACGTTGATTGCATTTGCGCAATACTTGGAAAGTAAAGGCATCGCACCTCTCAAAAGCGACTTGAATACGATCATCTCCTTCGGAAGTTACATTACTCCGGAGTCCCGTGCGTTTATCGAGTCGTCTTTTTGTTGCAGAGTGAGAGATAGGTACGGATTGAGTGAGGTTTTTGGTGGAGCGGCTCAATCTGGCTATGATGATTGGTACTACTTCGATCCGTGCGTAATTCCGGAAGTTGTGGACTACGCCACAAGAGTCCCAATCAAAGAGGGGCTTGGTGTTCTTGTGCTCACCCCTCTGTATCCGTTCCAAGAAGCCCAACCGCTTTTGCGTTACTGGACTGGTGATCTTGTGGTGGCAACGCATTCCCGACCAGGGTCGGAAGGGCGATTGGCGATCAAGCCACTAGGTCGCGCGCGTTATGGAGTATATGACAATGTAAACTCGACCTGGGTTGTCACGCCGAATGAGGCCTATGAGGCAGCGGTAATTACTCCCGGGCTTGACAAAGTGCCTCTATTCAGAGATTCGGGGCAAGTCGTCGATCCAATTGCACTCGGCCACCCGATGTACTCGATTTCCTCAGTGAAGTCGAGTGACGATGATCGACTCAATATCATGCTCAGGTACGTTCTTGCTCAGGACAGCAACTATGACCCAACACGCGTTTCAGATAGGCTTCGAGAAAACTTGATCGCCCGTTCGCAAAATCTACGACGCTACGTACAGCAGGGCAAGGCTGTGCTAAGCGTTGCTACTGAATCGTCGTTGGAGTACGCCAATATTTCTCGGCCTGACTAATTGTTACTGTCGACAACGGAACGTTTAAGTTGCTTTGTGCCGCTTCGATACGTAGGGAGGATCGACACACGCCAAATAGGATGTGAGTCCGGTGTCATTCTTGATGCAAGCATCGTCAAATCTCTCCAAAAGGAGGATAATGATCGCGTTTGCAGGATGCGCTGTCGAACCTATCCCTGGTTCTAGGAGGCTGCCGTTTCAAGACGGAGAGCGAAAAATTTCTACCTGGAAATTTTTCGCTCTCCAAGACTGCATTATCAGCAGCCACGCGGCAACGTAATGGGAGTGAGATACCCCAAGGTAAGCGAAACCGCCGCTAAAATGTCCCACAGTCTCTTGTGTCATAATTGCATCACTTGAAAAAGCGCCCTTAGCTTTACAACGTCGACTTCCATATCTTCGTTCCCGAGATCGGGATCCTCAAAGTCCGCCGGCTGCTTTCCTTCGCCAAGCAGGTAGCCGTACCTGTGTCCGCACGCATTTGATAGAGACCAGTAGTGGAGACGAACGCACTTTGGGGAAAAGAACTCGACGATGCTGGCTCCCGGTGGACTAAATACCATATTGGTTAACCCTGCGCCAAAGGGGCCAACGATTACCTCAGCAGCAGAGAACAGATGTATTTGCTCCTTAACGGATACCTGTCCGCTTAACTCGACACGCTCAAACCCTTGCGCCCTCAGCCACGGCCACACTTCGTCCTCCTCATTCACAACGTGTCGGCGCGCAGCGTTCTGACGGCTGACGTAGAGTTTCTTGGGAGTGACACAATCAGCCGAGCGACTAGTGACCAACATCTGCCGTAGGAAGCGGCAGGTATAAGGAGATGCATGGTTGTGCTTCCCCGGTAGGGAAGGAACGTAAACTTTTCGAGCGAGCACATGCGTGTCTCGGCCAGCAAAGAAGAGCTTTTCTGGCGACACCCCCAATAATGCCAGTGTGTCTTCGTGAAACCTGCTGTCTTGTTCAAACAGATTGACATAATATGCATCAATCTCGTGATCGTTCAGCATGCCGAGTCGTGGCAAGCACTCGCAAAGCCAATGGAAGTAATTCGCCGAAGCAATGGATGACACAACCGCAATATTCTTGTCGAGCACCATCGGGATCGGAATACCCTGTTGGTCTAGCAAGGCATGGCCATGCGACCGATGATAGAACTGTTCCGAGACGTCCCGGAGGATCTCATTTGTTGGCGTGATAACCACACCCTGACGATAAATTCTTCCCCAGCCGATTTCGGCCACGAATCGCTCAGGAATAACGCCGCTCGCGTTGCCTCTGAATTTCCAGTGGACGGTCGAATCTATCGTGAACGGCCACGTATACTGGAAATGTGACGCACTGGCAACCTTTGTGTAAGTGCCTACAGACCTACGTTGGTTTAGTAGATAATCCGTAGTCGACACAACGCCGTCTGGAACGGGAAAGTTGCAAGCAACGAACCGTGAGGAGTCACGCTCGAGTTCTCGCACATTTGGTAATGGATCACCAAGATCGGGATTTACATTTGAAATCGTCATGTATTACCGTCCTCCACATTCAATTCACCACCGTAACTGAGCTTTCCCTCCTGTAGTCCCGCCAGTCGTAAGAGATGATCCTTGATCGATGTCGGTTGATACTTTGGCTCGACTCCCTCTGGACAAAGCGGAGCTATCACCGCGCGATCGTCCGGATCAAACCATTCGCACCCAAAGTACACGAGGGACAAGCGGGCGTTGACGCAGTTCACTTTGCCACTGACGCGGTGTACACATGCTGTGAAACCGCCGTTGCTGCGCATGGCCAACTGATTGCCCACGAGAACCACGATGGCATTCGGAATGTACGGAACAGCGTGCCAATGCCCGGAGTCCAGAATCTCAAGTCCCTCCCCGTCAACCGCGAGCAACGTAATGGAGGACCAATCCTCATGAGCACCATTACGAAAATAATCCATTTCGTCACAGGAAACCGTGGATGGGTAGTAGTTGACCCGAAGCAATCCTCGAAACCCGCCTTGCGATTGTTTCAGGTAATCGTCCGGAAGATGCATGCCTAGCAGTTTACCGAGGGCGCGCGAGAATAGTGCAAGCAATACCGCCTCAACACGTTCCATTTCACGGTAGTATTCATCGATGACACCCGAAAATATCGCTGGGCCTATTGGGTAATGTTTTTGCAAATCGGACCTACTCGATTCGCGCGGAGTACCAAAGTCATACTCTTCTTTCAGGCTATCCTTTTTCTTGACAAAGGGAACAAAGCCGGTGCTGAACGCCGAACGCTTACTCCAAGAAAGCTTTACGACATCAGGCTGTGCGAAAAAGCGAGTCGCGGATGCAAACATCGCGTCTATGCACTCGTTCGAAACTCCGTGTCCAATCACACTCATGACACCCGCAGTCCTGGCCGCATTCAGCACGCTCAAGGTCAACGAATCGACAGGATCGGATCGACTGCCATGTGTGCAGAACGATTCGATATCGACTGTTGGAACGACTAGTGCTTTGGTGACGTCTCGCATCGCTGATCGAACTCCCTACGCTACTCCGAATCTCTTGCCGCTAAGTGAGGGGCCACGTTCTGTAGGTCTTCTTCCGTATTAATATTAATGTAATCACTGCACTGAAGAAACGGTTCCACTCTATAACCATCATCAACCACACACTGTACGAGATCGGTTAGTTCCCGCTCCTGATTCCGAATGCTCGGTGGAGTAAGGTGGCTGTATTGCAGGATTGCATTTCGAAACACGCCCTCACCGGTCCCCATCATATCATTAAACGGTCGCCTCGGCTTCTCAACCAGCCGGATAACGGAACCATCTGGTTTTGTAGCAACCGTAAACGTCTTGCGAATGCGTTCTGGGTCAGCGACCCGTAACACGCCACAGTACGCGAAAACATCGTGCCTGTCCCGGAATTGCGCGAGCATCTCCATGCACCTCGGGACGACGAGAAAGACGTCGCCAAGCATGAGCAAGAAATCCTGTCCCTGGAGGGCATCCGCGGCACACTCGATCGCGTGGACTATCCCCAATTGTTTAGTCTGAATAACATACTGGATTCTCATGCCTGCATAAGAGATGCCGTACCTGTTGATGATGTCTTCGCCGCGATAACCAACAACCATCACAACGTCGTTGATGCCCGCAGTTGAGGCACGTTCAAGGACGTGTTCGACAATTGGCTGTCCATATAGTTCGAGTAGGCATTTATTTGTGCCGGACGTGATTTTACCGAGGCGATTTCCACGCCCGCCTGCCAAAACTAGTGCTTTCATCGGCATTATCGGTGGAAGTTAACGGAAAAACGAACTCGGCATCCTAATATAGGCTGCTCACCTCAGTCCTCATACGGAAGACGCTTGTGACACCATCAAAGAAAGACGCTACGAGCGATTCCAAGTCTTCAAGAGTGCACACCGAGGCGTAATTATTAAGCAGTATTCGCGCAAGTTCAAGCGCAATACCTTCCAAGCGCGCGCGTTCAGTTAGGTCAGCGACTTCTCGAATGTCAGCGACGCCTGCTATTCCAAGTATTCGTCGAGCAATGGTACAACCCGCGAAGCCCGTAATGTCCTGAATCAGAGACCGACGGAAACGCTCTTGAAATATAAACCTTTCAGCGGAACGAAGATAACCGCGATGAAACATCGCCGTCTCCTGTTCAAGATGCATAGCCCATAGAGTGTCGAACTTCGTGAAGAACGAGCGCACCGTCTCTAAGCCGGCCGCCATCAGCCATGAGCGATATTTGGACTCGACGCTGCGGTAGTAGTGTGAAATCGACGCCAACAGGAAGTTCCCCAGGAGTTTGCCTACATCGAAGCCGAACGGCCCAAAAAAGGCGAATTCGGGATCAATTACATAAGTCTCCTGTTCGTTGACCATTATGGAGCCAGTATGCAAGTCGCCGTGAAGTAGCGCGTCGGTACAGTTCATAAACTTATACTTAAACCATGCAAAGTTAGTCCTAAACATGGCATCCCTATACAGTCGATCAATATGTTCCTTTAGATGTGGGTTCGTATAGTTAGAATCCGATTTCATTAGCGGAAAAGAGAATATTAAATCCTCACTAAGCTTACACAAATCCATATTCATATTGAAATTATGCATGAGCGACCGCTTGTCGTGGCTACTCATACAAAACGAGGATGTCCGAAAAAGCGTCTCCGCGAGGAACGTAGAGAGATGATCCGAGATTCTTGGATATTCGATACCGGCGATCATACCGCGGCGGAGGACGATGTGGTTTGAAAGACACTGCATCACAATCACGCTCATCGACGTATCAACATGATACAGCTTTGGTACAAGGTCTGGCACAATTGACCCATAAAGTCTCAGCGCTCTAGCCTCAAACTCAATTCGGTTGCGGTCGAGCGGCCATTCTGTCCCCGCGACGCGCAGGTAGGGAACAGCTTGTTTCAGTATCACTGACGTATTGTTCGGCTTACTTGTAATCCGGTAGACGTAATTCACATTGCCATCACCAACTTCCTCAATTGTGAGCGAGTCGAAAATCAATACGCTGCTGAGGTTGTCCAGCTGCTTTAAATAACCCGGAATCGTCTTGGCATTGAGGGGAAAGTAATTCATCAAAAAATTCACATAAGTAAATTATTTAGCGCATCCTCAACTCTGTGGCGGGGATAAAGTTAGAGTGTGGAATCCGTTGTGCCCACGCTCCGCGTTCTGCTGCGGATGGTCCATAAGCACCTACAACCGATCGGCAAACGTCAAGGCCGACTCCGCCAACTCGTTCGCCGGCGCGACGGGTCGATCGAATATGACACCTCTTGTAGCGCTTCGGCTCACTCCTTGAGTATATAGCATTTGCGTCTATTATCAGTAAACCAAAAAGTTTTTCCAAAAGGGCGATCGCTACGCACACCGCAGGCATCATCAATAAACAAATACGTATAAGCAAGTATTATTAAATACTAATTTAATAAAAAATAGTTATCATATTTTGCAGTATTTCAAAATATGAAATGATCAAACTAGTGTGTCGTATATTGGCTGAGAAAATTGACTGTTTCATCTTTAGAAAAAACCAAGAGGAGCGAGTCTACAGAGGAACCGATTTTAACAGACTCAGAAACCCTTGATCAAGTTATTGAATGTTTAGTAGAAAATTTCTCTATTGAAACTCAAGGTGTATGCGATCAAAAAACTTTATTTGAGATTCTGATTCATGCTGCCAGCAGTGGAGACAGTATTGAGAACACAGCTAAACTATTAAAGAATGTTCCGACAGCCAATGATATTAGATATCATCTCAATAAAATCAATAATTTTGAAGAATTAGAGGCGCAAATTAACTTGGCA
This sequence comes from Nostoc sp. 'Peltigera membranacea cyanobiont' 210A, assembly GCF_002246015.1. Lineage (GTDB taxonomy): Bacteria > Cyanobacteriota > Cyanobacteriia > Cyanobacteriales > Nostocaceae > Nostoc. The sequence goes on along the minus strand of NZ_NOLJ01000017.1, from coordinate 84,129 downwards.
TTGAAAAGCCGAATCCCTTTAGGATTAAAAAAAGGCTGTTTAAAAATAGCGATTGATTTAAATCTAATTTGCTATTATGGTAAGCCAACATCGGAGGAATTACCTTACATATATCGAAGTCAAGCAAAATCTGGTACGCATTCATTTTACGCCTATGCAACTTTATATGTAATTACCAAAAATAAGCGTGTAACCCTTGCTGTTCGGGGAGTACGCCAATTAGATACCAGTGTTGCTATAATTACTTACAGCGCTTCCGGCTGTTATGCAATATAGTTTTCTCCTTGCCCCTCTCCTATCATCGCTTTCAGGTTTTAGGATGTACCTCATAGCTGCCGCAAGTGCTGTATTTATTAGCAGAACTTGATTCACTTAAGATAAATATAAAAAAGCTCTATTTAGATAGAGGCTTTTTTAATACTCCTGTAATCAGATGGTTGCAGGCATTAGATATTCCATTTATGATGCCTGCTGTTAAGACAGGAAAGCAAGGAGGAATCAAGCAGCTTTTAAAGGGTAAAAAAAGTTATAAAAATACCTATACAATTACTAGAGGCAAAGATGATTCAGTCACCTTTGACTTATGGATTGTCTGCAAGTATAGAAAGGAAAAGCGTAAAAAGTATGGAGTGCAATATTTTGCTTATGTTACTTATAAAATCAAAACAAATTTAAATTATATCTATCAAGATTATCGAAAAAGATTTGGTATTGAAACTAGCTATCGGCTGAAAAATATTTGTCGAATTAAAACTAATAATAAAAATCCAGTTTTGAGATTACTATTCGTTGGCATATCCTTTCTTTTAGTTAATATTTGGGTGAATATACTTTGGCTTAGAATCAGTCGTAAAAGGAAAGGGAGTCGATTAATTTATCGCACACTTTTTACACTTAAACAGATGTTAGCCTTTTTATCTCAAGCCTTACAGCGCAAATATCAAGTAGTTGAAAGCATTTATATTCCAACAGGTTAGCACTGAAAATCTCTCGACCAACTAATCATAAGTAATCTTAATCTATACTGTGTCTGCTGGTTAGAGAATTACATATAAAAAAGTATCAAAACATATAAGTATTTTAGCGATCGCTTTTCTCTTAAAAACTTTTTGGTTTACTGATTATGAGGTACACCAGATTAAAATATAAATGCTTTTAAATAAAGTCCTACTCTGTCGATCTTTGAGAAAAAATAGTTGCAGCACATCTTCAGAAAAACATCTCAATCAGGAAAGTAGCTAACATATTTTCCGTCTCAAAGAGTTTAGTGCAAAAGCTTGTAAAACAACAAAAACTTGAAGGAAATTTACAATCTAAGCCGCGAGGAAAGCAGGTAAGATCATCTAGTTTGGTATAATTTAAGCTTGACAAATAAATTAAGATAAGCATAAACAAAGATGTAAAAAACGCACTTGACTCAAGAGCAAGATCAATGATCTGTTCAACGGTATGTTTGACGCTGCCTTACCTAGTAACTCTGCGATCAAGTTATCACATGGTATTGTACGTCCTTCTGACATTCGAGTCAGATTTGGTGGACGCAGACCACGCCCATTGCTTTTTATTAATGCTTGTCATGGAGGACGGTCAGAGTTCAGTTTTACTGGTTTAGGTGGTTGGGCTGAACGGTTAGTAACAGAGGCGCGTGTGGCTGTATTCGTCGGAGCTATGTAGGAAGTAAATGATGGACTAGTGTTAAGGTTTGCCCAACGCTTCTACACAGGATTCTTAAAAGATAACGAGACTATTGCTGAGGCATTTCGCTATGCTAGAGAAGAAATCCGCCAGCTTGCGCCCTACAACTCGTATAACCGTTAAACTTAAGTATAATTAGCAAAGCAATGCAAAGTTTTGTATCAGAAAAAACACAAAGTTATCAGCAGTTATTCGATGAGATGATGAATCGCTTCAATTTGGAAGCGAAGAAAACTGCTGAACAGGCTAAAGTGTCAGAAGTAATGTTATCCCGCTTTCGTCGCGGGAAGGCGGATCTAGGAGCATCAAAACTAATAGCGCTACTTTTGGCTATTCCGGTAGAAGCTAGGGTGTGGTATTTATCTGAGTTATTTGGTCAGAGGCCAGGAATTAGCCTGCGATCGCTGATTGCTGAAGCACCTCCAGAAGAACAAGCTGAAGTTTTACGACTAATTGCTGATATTTTTGTGAATAACAGCCGTGAGGCTACAGAACCAGTGCAGTTCCTTAAAGCTTTATAACTCACCATTGGCAATAGAATTTGACTAAAACTCGTAAGTGTAGTTTCCTGCACCCTCACGGACATTTGTGCAATTACCTTAACCTCTCACGGATAGATTAGGCTTAACTTAATCGTTAACGTTGATTTTCTTAGCCAATGTCTGAAATTTGCGTTGTTCACCAGCTTGTTTACGCTGTTGATAACGTTTTCTAGCTTGCTTTAGTACCTCTTGCAATAATTCCTCATTTTCTGAGCAGACGAGAAATGCAGCTTCTAGGAAAGTATCTCTAGTAATTTTATTTACATTGCAAAAGCTATCTAGGTTGGTATCAATGTCCTGTTCTAACCTGATTGTTCGCCTGATGATCTGGGGTAACTCTAACTGCTGTTCTTGATTAGAAGTGCTTACCTTATCGTTTATAACTTCCTCACTATCTAAATCTGGTTTTGGTTTTTCAGGTAAATGACTAAATTCAGTAATTTGGTCATTTAGTAAGTTATCATGTTGTACTTTTACAAGTGTTGTATCCCGTGCTGGAACACTTGGACGTGTCTTTTTCTTAAGGCGCTCAAAAACATCAGACATTCTTTTGTAACCTCTCGATAATTTGTTGGAAGGGAGTTTCGAGTTGTTCAAAGCCTAGAGAGGACAAACTTACACCTTTATCTATGGCCTTTTTAAATTGTTCAGATTCTAAAATTGAAGGTAAAACGACTATTTCTTCGGCAATTGTTCGCATTGCACTGATACTCGCCTTACTTTGTGCGACTTGGTTATTACCTACCCATTTATCTCTGAATGGCAAGATGCCAAGCACTATCCCTGAAAAAGCATCAATTTCTTGAAGTTCCTCAACTAAACTCAGAGTTCGGATAAGAGAATTTACACCTTTGGATGATGCTTCTACAGGAATGATGATATGGTCAGCTGCCCCCAACGATGTAAGGCAGATTTGCGATCGCTGAGGTGGCGCATCGACAATGCAGTATTGGAATAAATCTGATACCTCTTTTAAGCGTTTGCTCAGAACAATAGCTCCCATACCGCTCCCAGACAAAAATTCTTGAGCATTATCTAATCCATCATCAGCAGGAATTAACCATAGGTTTTCTCCGATTTCATAAATACCGTCTTCAGTATTGATCTGTTTTTTGAGAACTTCTAGAAGCGTGGGTTGATTCTGCTGAACTTCGTGCCCCAGGTAAAAAGTTAGGTTCGCTTGGGGATCGGCATCAATCATCAGTACACGCTGTCCTGTTTGAGCAAGCATTCTACCCAATAAGATTGCAACAGTTGTTTTTCCCTGACCACCGGACAAGGATGCACAAGTAAGAATTAACATTTTACTGACTACCAGCAGCATTGTGTAAATTAGTCAATATCATAATGCATAATGTTGTTTTTAAGTTATTTAGTCATTATGTAATTTAGTCATTTACAAATGACTAAATTGTAATTAACGCTATTTAGTCATTACTTTAGCTCTCAAAAAGTCCTACTCTTCGAGAAGATAGATTTTTGTCCTATTTGTTTGTTAGTAATTTTAGTCAAGACTGAATTTAGTCATTCAGCAATAACTAAATTGCATAATAGAGCAATCTAGTAAACCAGTTTTATTTTATTCAGAAAATAAAACTTCACAAATGCTTTTGGGGGCTTTATAGGGGCTATATGTACCCCAAAAATGATTCAGGACTTCGATGAGTATTTGACCCCTGTATAGGGTATATATGGATGTTTTGTGGGGTATATTTGACTGTTTGACACTTTATACCCCACTTAGCCCCCAAGGGGGTATGATAAGCTCTTGAGGCTGGAGAAAAAAGAGGTAGTTATTTTATTATTCTCTCCTCTGCTCCCCCATATCTTCTCAACTGATAACTTTTACAAATTGAACCGTATTACCTTTCCCCCAATGTCGAACATTCATACCTTACAAAAAATTTTTCCTGCTGGCTTTGATAACGGTTATGGAAGCCTAAAACTTTTAGTCGATGGCTTTGAAGTAGTTCGTGTCCCCAGCTATATTTCCACAGCCGACATGGAAGATGTACCCGGACGAGTAGTTTTTAACGGCACTGCTTACACAGTCGGAGAATCAGCTTTCCGTACAGGTTATCATTTTGACCGGAACACGGATAACAATGAAAACAAAGTCAATAATGCGTTGTTGACATTATTGGGTGCATTGGCACATCTACCACACCGTAAGGCTTGGCACTTAAAATTAGTCGTCAGCTTACATGATGTAGGTCTGGCTGACGAATTGCAAAAAGTACTAAGTGGGGAATATCAGCCAATACTTGCTGGTAAACAATCAGAGGTGAAAGTAGAAGTGCTGAAAATTGTGCTAGAGGGGATGGGTGCATTGTTTGGGCATCAACTACCGAAAAAATTAACCATTTTAGACTTTGGCAATGGAACGACTCTGTATTCTCGTTACAACCAGGGGAAGCGAGAAGTTCACACCGCCTACCCCATCGGTGTAGAAGTTCTCATTGATGATATTTCCCAAAAAATGAAACATCTAAATGGGGGAAAAATCGGGGATGCATCCAAAATCAGATTTTGTCTGGAAATGGGACATACCAAGTACAGCCGTGACATCGATATTAAAGATATATATAGTGCTTGTTTGAAAGATTGGTATGAAAAATACTTGAAGAAAGTAGTGAATTTGACACTTGATGCCAAGCACCAAGGGGATGAAATCTGGGCTATAGGTGGAGGTTGCCTCTTACCTGGATTTAAGAAGCTCTTAGAAAAGAACGGTTTCAAAATTCTGGATAATCCAGTGGAAGCTAATGTTTTTGGGCTTCTAGAAATGGCAAAAACTATTATCAGCAAGAATTCACCAAACACATCTGGGAAGTTATAACAATGGCAGACAAACAAGACTTGACACCGGAAAAAGTTCGGATCAAAGATAGCTACCGGGAGCGGATATTTGCAGAATCACAGCAATTAGGTAAAAGTTACCTGGAGACGCTTTACTTTATCATTGATTGTTATTTTGCTTTCAGAAAGGGTACATTCCCTACTCAACAAGTAGCTTTCACCCCGATTAATACTGAGTCAAACCAACTTATTCAGCCGACTAAAGAGCTATCTACAGACTCTAAACCAGAGGATTCTGATGACCAAACCTTCAGTCTTGATTTTGATTTGTAAGGGAAATATAGGGCTCCCGTGAGGTTGGTCAGCCGGTGCTGTAGTCTCAGAGTCAGCGCCCAAGGATGTCACCAGTCGTAGTTTCTGAGCTTTTCACCCAGGCATTTTGGTTGTGATAAAAATTACTATGTTGTTCTAATGTAAACCCACCCAGCAATAATCCCAACCATACTTCTACCATCAGCATTTTAAAATCCGACACAAGCTGAATTTCCAAAATTACATTCGACTTACCCAAATAACTCCTGGTGCTGATAAGCAAATCGAGAAACATCCAGACTAGCCACAGGTTTAGCATAAATAGCCTGATTGCGAATTGCTTGTATCTGTTCTGACTCTCGCTCCATAGCTGGTGTGAATTCTTGTCGCTGTGTCAGCAAATCCTCAAACTCAATTTCCCCTGGTCTACCTTGATAAAAAGCCTCCTCAGCACAACGACGGACTGCATTACCAATTTCTGCTGGACTGCAAATGCGATATTCAGCCAACAGTCTACGCCATTGATCATCACTCCAAGGTGAGTTATTGTCTCGAAACGCTGGAAAATACTTAGCTAGATGTAGATTGAAAACTTCATATCTTGCCCCTTCATGGGGTAAGTCCACAAAAAAGATATCATCAAAACGGCGAACTAATTCCGCAGGTAGCATTGACAAGCGATTGACAGTAGCAATGGTATAAACTGGCTCTTGATGCTCTTGCATCCAAGTCAACAAAGCCGCAGATAGCCGCCGTGCTACACCTCCATCTGCATTGGAATCCCAGCCAGCAAAGCCTTTATCAAAGTCATCCCAATAAAGTACGCAGGGAGAAAGGGAAGTTACCAAAGCAATAAACTCCTTTAATGCTCTGTCTGGATGACGATCGCCCAGTAGTACACCCCAATTAGCTGCTAACAATGGCAATCCCATTTTCTTAGCTGCTAACTTGGCAGAGAGACTTTTACCAGTACCCGGTGGCCCCCATAAGAGCATCCCAGTGGGAAACTTTAATCCATATTGCTTTGCTTTAGGTTGAAGTAGACAGGTAATAGTTTCCAACCTTTTCTCCAACAAATCTAATCCCCCGGCAGAAGGTACATCCGGTTGAGCAATGTACTCTAAACCCCGACCCCGCAATTTGCTAACTTTATGCTTTAGCACTAATTGGGCGATTTCCTCAAGCTGCTGTGTAAAACCCAGACATTGGTGTAGTAGCATATTTATCTCGCCTATGGGTAAACCCTGACAGGCAAGAAAGAGCAATTGCAGTGCTGATGTTTTTTCTGTTGTCTTTAACCAAGAATTGCGATCGGCTACGGCGAGGTAATCGCGATCGCACTCTGCAAACTGCTGAAGCTGGGAATGGCTACTTCCAACCCAGGCATCACAAAACTGCTCCACAACTATCTGCACCTGCTGTTGATCTGGAAGTGGATTTGATAGCACAGGAATAAAAGGCTGTAATTCTAGAGATAGTTGAACGTAAGTTTCCAATAACACCCAGTAATGATGTTGCTGACACCAGAGAGCTTGATGACAGGCATTGAGTAATTGATAGCTACATTTTTGACTTATTTTGCTAGCATCACCCTCATTTAGCATTCCCTCCAGTAAATAAATACCTGGTTGATATTCCTCCAGAAGATACTGAATAATATCTCCGTCTTTACCCCTGTCAGTTGGCTGTAAGATGTACTGACCTTGATGCTTAATTAATTGCTGTAGTCCACAGTAACCAGGATTCCAAACAAAGACTGACAAAGAACGCTTTTCACCCCAATGGTAAAACTGCTGCAATATCTGGATTATGTCAGGCGTATGATACTCCACAGCCACAATTGGAGTATTTTTGTTAGCTAGAGCAGGCCAGTCTGTCAACTTCATAAATCTGACTTCAACAACTTACTTTCTCCTTGTAGAGCAAATTTATTACTGATGCTTTAGCCAGACGGATAATTATCACTAACAAGTTGGCTATATTTCTTGTGTGAAAAAAGCGATGGCTACGCCCGCCGCAGGCATCGCCTCCAGTACAGTGTTAATTTCGGAAACTGCTCCTAGTCCGCTTCTTTATCTCTTAAAAGCATAAATTTGTCGCAGCAAAGACAGGTTTGAAATCGCAAAAAAATGAAATTGAAATGAAATGGATGTGAAAGCCGCGATTGCGGCAAGGAGGTGAAAAATTTACTTCATTAAAGGAAGCTGTAAAATGGCTATCGCTAAAGCTAGAACCAATAACAATCGCAACGCAGCTAATGCTAAAACATCTGCCAAAACCAATGGCACATCTGCAACAACTAAATCAAAGGTAGCGAATGCTTCACCACAAGAAGAGGCATTAGCATTGTTGAAGGAATTGCGGAACCTAATCTTCAAAGAATACGGTGTTAAATTACAACTACGGGATTCGCGTGTTTCAACTAAAATCGGTCATGCAGCCCGTGAAAAACTCGGACTTGACATTGCAGCCCAAGTCAAAAAGAAAGGTGGTAACAAAAAGTTTGATTGGCAAAAATGGAATACCAAATTATTTACTAAATTGTTTGGACAACCAGATGCACTCAAATATGCACCAGAAGTAGTGGCAATTTTCATGAGTATGCTGTACGACACTATCAGCACTGACCCAGAGCAAGCAATAGCAGATTTAGTTGAATTCAACCGCGCATCTTTGGAACGTCGTAATTCTTTCCAAGAACAAGAAGAGGAAGAACTTGACGATTTAGATGACGAACTAGACGAAGACCTGGATGAAGATGAAGAGGATATTGAAGATGAACTTGACGAAGATTTAGATGAAGATGACGAATTAGATGAAGAAGATGAGGACGAGTAAATAACTCCGACTTGTTCTCAGTAATTGACAGAATAATAACTTAAAATAACCATGTATTGCCTCAAACAATACAGGTTATTTTTTTGCTGAATAAAGAATTTAAAAGGGAGCGAATTGCATCTTTCGATGCTGTTTCTATGAGAAAAATACTAAATACCAAGGAGTAATTCTCATGGTTAACGCTAACGTTCGCAAAACTGCCAAAGCATCACGTAAAATTGAAAGGCATATTCCTGCTTTAGAACGAGTAATGACTTATCAGGAAAAAGTACACCTGATGGTCATTGAAGTATTGCGGGAAGAATCAGGAAGAGAATTAGCAGCAGCAGCCAGATTTAACGGACAAGAGTTTGATTGGGATAAACACAATTCCCAATTCCGTAAGGACTATGTAAATACACCATTAAAAGAACTGGTGAATTATGCCCGCAAACTTTACGGCTTGAATAATCTTGATGAAATACGAGATAGACGTGCTTCTCATAAAGCTGCTCGGTCTAAACGTATGGACGGACTCAATGGTTTAAGTAGCAACTCTGATGACTTGATAAATGACGATTTTGAACAAGATGAAGATGAAGATGACGAAGATATAGAAATTGACGATTAATTAGAATGCCCTGAATTATCTAATTCAGGGCATTCTATTTCCCACCCACCCGCATCCAACAAACAGAATTGAATGCAGCGATTGCTGCTGAATTCAATAAATTTAAAAGTGAACTCTAACTCAGAAGGCATCTGTCGATGCTATTTAGGTGAGATGTAGCAATTCGTTAATCAAAGGATAATCAAATGACTCAAATGACTCGTAATCAGGAACAAACAAAAGCGTTGGATCAAGTAATAGGTTATCAGGATAAAGTGCGATTAATGGTACTGGAAGTTTTACGTGAGGAATCAGGCAGAGAACTTGCTGCTCAAGCACGTTTTAATCAGCAAGAATTTGATTGGAACGAACATAACATTCAGTTTCGCCAGGATTATAGCGAAACTCCCATCAATGAACTACTAGCATACGCCAAACGTCTGTATGGACTGAAAGATTTGGATGCAGTACGGGAGCGGCGCAAAGCTCATAAACAACAACGTACAGCTAGATGGGCTGAAGCTTCTTAATTACCTGCTGGTTCTCACAGTAGCCCCACATTTTAGTGGGGTAACTTTTTTGCCCACCCACCCTCAACCGTAAAAGCTTTATTTTACAGAAGATGCAGCTTCGCACCCCGCCCCACCAAATGTTGTAATTGTCCGACTGGAAAGTTTACTAGTCATCAACTCATCAATCTGCTGGTTTGAAAGTTGAGTTGGCTTGACTTCGACTGTAGGTGCAGTTTCTCCCTTGTTGACTTGAATAATGGAATTAGCCCAATAAAACTGCTGTTGGTCAGGTTGGGAATAAACAGGATAACAGCCTTTCGAGGCGATCGCCAATTTATGCTCTACGCTAGAAACTGATGGTAGAGAAATACCAGCACGAACTAATTTTGCCTCTCCTACTGGGCCCCACAAACGTAATTGTTGATTTACACAACGTTTTCCATCCTTGAGAGGGGCAATAATGTTGCCACAAACTTTAACATCCACGTCATACATCGGCGGATAATCAGGCACAGTTTGAGCTTGAGTCGTATTCCTCTCATCCTTGCCACTGACATTTACAGTAGTAGGGGTACAAGCTGTAACTATACCTCCTATTACCAGCAGCCAAAGCCACTTAACTTTGCAGGTAAACATCTGCTGAATCCTCTTCTACGATTGAGAAATTGACAACTAATTTTTTAACTTAAACCCCGTCCATTTTGAAACCTGGAGTTTTTAAGGAGAGTGTATTATTCGTTCGTCGCTTGAGTTCTGAGCTTTACTCTAATCCCAAAAAACTATGGTTTTCAAGGTTGACGCGGTTTAGATACAAACTGGCGCTGATTGCTAGGTGATGTCCATAACGTGCAGAACCCGGATGAGGCTTTTCTGCTACTTGCTCCAATTTCCAGTGTTACCCCCAAACGCTTAACATCCCTAGCACAAGAAAGTTGACCGTTTTGGTCACGACTGAGTAAATCTTGATTCCATTGCATTAGATTGTGAGCAAACTTACCTTCATTACTGGTTGCCCATTCCAAAGCATTGGCTTGGGCTTGTGTGAGTTGGTGTGGCCCAGCAGGATCTAGATGACTAGATTGATACCAGGACATTCCACCTACACTTACTAGTCCCCCTACTCCAGCTGCAATTAATAGCAGTATTCCCGCAGCAATTAGAGAGGGAACTGAATGAATAGCACGTTCAAATTCAGTACGCCTAATTAATCCCGTCACAGCCTGAGCGATCGCTTTTTGCTGACCTTTTACTGCTGCCTTTTCATATGTCTGGAGATGGTCATAAAGCTGCGTTTGCCACAGGTCAAACATTGCTTCCATTTCTTTGGGATTGTCTTCCAACAGCACTTGTAGCCTGCCAGTAGCAATCATCATCAGAAATGCTGGGTCATCAGGGTCAAGTCCGGTTTGGACTACTATTTCCCAAACCCTAGCTTTAAATGAATCATCTTTACCTCGAATCGCTAAATCTAGTAAAGTTGGGTAAGGAATTTGGCTCAGTCCTTTGCCTCTAGCGGCTACTGAATCCAAAAATTCATCGTCTAAATCGAGTTCTTCAGTGTGAGAATTACTCATATCTGTATTTGCTTTTAGCTAATTCGCGTCCTCGTCCCCCACGCTCATTTGGTAATTTGATTTGATGGTGGGAGATGTCACTGAAACAGTGTTGAGTGCTGAGTAAGGAGTCCTGAGCAAGAAGTAAAATTAATTGCACAGGCTAAACACCCTGCTATCCATGTACAGCACTCCTGAATTAGATTACTTCTTGGTAGCAACCTTGCCGTTGACATTAGCATCATCAACTTTTTCTGTCGGGGCAGTAATTGAAGCTGTCGGAAGGTTCCAAATTTTAGCCTTCTCAATTTCCTCAGAAGCTTTTTTGAGAAAATTGTGTAATCGCTGCTTACCCAATACACCTAACTCTCCATAATCTCTAGCCGCAGAAAAATTTATCTGATTGGCATCAAGGATATCCCGCTCTCGATAGCTGAACTTGGGAAAATTGATGACAGCTACTTTATAAGCTTTGATTAAATCCTGTAAATTCTTACGTCCATCTACATGTTTCCAGTCATCGCATAAACCATAATTGCGTACAAATATGTGCTTAATCTTGTTCTCAAAGCGTTCGAGAGATTGCATAAATAATTGAACGCTGTCATATCCACCACTACAAACAAACCACTTATATATTTTGACCTTATTTTTTCCAGTAAGTTCTAGGATTTGATTACGCTCAATCCAATCAGTTACTGCTGGGTATACTTGAGCAGGTAAATTGACAATGACAGAAGTTGTTAGTGCTAAATTAAAAATTTCATCAGCATCGTAAGCTTTACGCTCTGATTCGCTAAAAACTGCTGTTTTATGATTATCTGGGTAAAATGCGCCCACATCTGGATTACTTTGGTCTGCTTCTACCAATTCATAAGAGAGTTTATTGTCAATGCAGTATTGCACCATAACCCGTGCAAACAAAGACTTGCCAACTCCACCTTTTTCACCATCCATGAAGTGAATTGCCGCCATCTTAAATCTCCTTTGTGATTTGACTGAATGTGCATTAATAAATACTTAAATATTCTCAAACATATCGTCTGTTTCATCATAGAAAGACCCCTCACCAGGGATGAAGGAATCAGAATCTATTTTGTGTTTTTGCTTGCTGTTACTATTGTTATTACTATTACTAATACCTTTGTTTTCGCCAATATTATCATCAGGATTAATGTGACTAAAATTACCTCCATCTAGACCGAAAATAGTAGCAAGGGTTTGAGGATTAGTCATAGTGCTTATAGGCATAGTCAAAACATCACTTGATTTATGCGGTAATCCTAGTTCCATTCGCAAATATGCCAAGTGTTGTTCCAGGGCATGACAACAAATCAACCCTACCCGACGCAGTTCTTGATCGCTAATATCTACACCTGCATCTGCTTGTGTTTTGTATGCTAAAGGCAACCAGCACATTCGTAATGCCTGCAATACCATCTCTTTGCTAGAACGTGCTTCATCTCCCTGTTGCAAATATGTGATTAACTGGCCGTCTACTGTATTTGAGTAAGGATGGTAAGAAAATCTAAAAATTTTGCGCTGTCTATTAGTGTCATGATTTTTACGTAATTTATTATTAGTCATAGTCATGCTACCTTCTCGATTTGCGCTCTAAACCGCATAAACAAACCAAACGCATCAATCAACCTAAACGACAAAGCTTCCTGCTCTCGGAAAGTACGGTAATAATCATTACTTTTATCCTTGAATACTTCTTGTACCTGTTGCTGTAAGTCAGCACCCCAATAAGTTGAAATTTCTTGAAAGCACTCTTGTAACTCTTGCTCTAAGTACAATGCTGCGCCACCACTCAAAATCACCTCGTTCACCGCAGGTAAAGTTGATTCCAGCCAATCGTAAAGCCTAGACCAATACTCAGCTTTAGCAGTAGCAATGGCATTAACAATCATCTGCAATTCATAATCAAGATTTTTAGGTTCTCTACTTTTGACCAGAGTGCGAATTGCTTGGTTGTCAGGTGTGATATCTGAACCGGCTGCATAGATGGCAGAGGTCAAAGCAGTGGCATCCTGTCCCGATGTGCGCTCAATTACTCGCTTTACCATTTGGTGAAAGCCCAGCCCATTGGTGTAACCCGCCGTCATCTTGCCCCGTTCAAATAATAGAAGGCTGGTATTGCGATGCCCGAACATTAGCACTGCGATGGTTTGAGCGTTAAACCATTCTTTACCATTCTGGCGTTGGCGAATCATTGCTAATCCCGCACCTTCGGGTAAGCACTCGAATCGCTCCAATTTCACTCGCAACCTTTGACCCCGAAACCTAAAATCCTTGAGCGCAGACTGTAACTGTTGCTCAAATGCTTGGCGATTTTGATATTCACCATAGGGTAGTAGTGAGGTCAGTGATAGTGAAAACCTGTTAGGCAATTTGTTATGTTGAGCGATCGCACCGATTACTGCTAAGGCTTTGTGAATTGAGGTTTCGTACTTGAGCTTATCGAGTCTGGCAGATGCTGAAAACTGCCGTGCCAGGAATCCAATTACCGTACATTGTGTATCACCATCCGCAGGACTTGACACCCAGGCTTCATCTACTGGTTTAGGAGATTCCAGACCCTTGCGACTCGACATATAAGCGTCAATCGAACTTTGAGGCAACTTTAGCATCTCTGGTTCCATTGTCATCAAATGTGGTTTGCCTTCAGTTGCTAGTTCGTAAACAATCTTGGTCAAGGAAGCACCAGGGTCAAAACTGACTATCAGATTTGACATTGACTGTGGTTGTGATTATCCATAAAAGCTGTTTTTAACTTAAATGCAAATATTGGCTGTGAACATCACTCTACTGACCATTTGTTGGAGCCAAATTTTAGCCAATTGGTTATTTTTTTCTAGAGTGGTAAAACTTGCTAGAGTAGATTTTTCATGATTGAAATAGGCGTAAATAGGTAAACCAAAATTTTCAATAATAACGAATTTACTACGTTTAAGTTTTTGCTCTAGCTAGTTTTGCCACGCTAGATTTTTTTTCGCTGCTATTAATTAAGTCGTTACTTTTATGCTAAAAAATTCAATTTAGAAAAGTGCGTCATTACAGATCCATGCCAGATCCACGAACGAGCCATTGCAGATCCCTTAGAGTGACAATGTTGATCCAATAGAGATCCATTTGTCTGAGATACGTATTCTATGTATAATTTTTATTTGCAACAATACTTGGCTATTGACAAAAATTATGCGATGAAAGATCCAATACAAATCCATTAGAGATCCATCACATATTCATCCAGCAGTTGATTTGAGCAGCCCAAAAAACCCTTTGGTGAGTAGCAAGCTATGTTGCTGTCCGGACATTTTTTCTGGGGAGAAAAAACGCACCCCCTAGGTGCGGCAACAAACTTGCCCTCCTTTCACGGTTCCCCTACCTAAGTAGGTCAACCACCGTGACAGAGGGGAAGATGAGACGAAAATTCTCTCTGGGAGTTCAGCCTGGAAAATTTCTGCAAGGTTTGGGCGAATTAGCTTTTTAATTGCGCGATGGGCTACGCTTGCCGTAGGCGATCGCTATCTTGACTTCCTTAGTACTCAACCAAAGCTATTGCAGCGCATTTCATTATCTCGCATCGCATCTTGGTATCGAACCAGAATCGTAAGTAACCGCTTGGTCAATGACAAATGATAGTGCAGTCGTCAAACTTAAAACAGCTAATGACTAATGCATCAATAATGCGACAGAAACGCTCACACAGGATAGACATTAGACTGACTTTGGCAGAATACGAGAAAGCACAGCTAATGGCAGATGAAAATAATCTCACTATGAGTGAGTTGTTTCGTGCCAAGACTCTGAAAAATAGATTGCCCAGGCGTGTCACCAAAGTAGCAGGCCAAACTTACTGGGAATTGGGGAAAATAGGCAATAACCTCAACCAAATAGCTAAAGCAATCAATACTTCAGTACTTATGGGAGAACCTGTGGTCGTAGATAGAGCATTGTTGTCACAGGTAAGAGATTTGGTGAAACAGGTGCGGCGAGAGATTGCTGAAATTGATTTAATCACTGATTTACAAGATGAAGGATGATTGGCAAGCACATCAAAGGTAAAAGTTTTCGGGGACTGCTAAACTACCTCTTTGGCAAAGATGGAGCAAGACAAATCGGTGGGAATATGGAAGGAACAAACCCACGGGAATTAGCAGCTGAATTTGGTATATCTCGAAGATTAAACCCGAAGGTGAGCAGAGCTGTTTATCACGCTTCTCTCAGTTTGGCCCACAAAGAGAGTTTAGATGATGATACTTGGGATGAAATCGCCCAAAAGTATCTGCAAGCAATGGGTTTTGATATGAACCAATATGTCGTAGTGCGGCATATTGATCGGACTCATGAACACATACATATTACTGCTAGTCGCATTCAATTAGATGGCACTACAGTTTCTGATAGCTGGGACGATCGCAGAAGTGAAGCGGTAATTCGCAAGTTGGAGCAGGAATACAATTTACAATCAGTGCAACCAAGTTGGGAAAAAGATAAGCACAGTCCAACTACTGGCGAACGTAGGCACATTGCCAGAACTGGAGAGGAAAGCGTTAGAGTGAGACTCCAGCGATCGCTCGACCAAGCAACCCACGACCATCCCACTATGCCAGAGCTAATAGAGCGAACGCAACAACAAGGTATTAATGTCCGTGTTGGTTATACTCGCACAGGCATTGTCAAAGGCATTAGTTACCAACTTGATGGTGTGGCTTTTAGTGGTACGCATCTGGGTAAAGCATATACCTTTCCTGGTTTACAAAAGCATCGAGGGGTAAACTACAGTCCCAAGCGGGATGACAAACGCATCCAGAAACTCATGGAACAAGCTGTTGAACATCCTACACTAGCAGTGCCTCCAAAACAGGATGACAAACGTATCCAGAAACTCATGGAGCAAACTGTTGAAAATCCCAAACCAGCAGTTACTCAAACAAACTCCTTGCCTATACCAGAACCAACAAACTGGGAGCAAATACGCCTAAAGTTAAGCCAGCAGTACAATTTACCCAATTCTCTGCTCACAGAACTGTATGAAAAGGGTTGGCTCTATGCAACTCAAACAGGTCAAGCAATATTTGTGGAACGCACACTCGATGATCTTCCAACTCTTGCCAAGCAGCTAGAACCAACAGGTAACTTCACCGCCATTCCCCTGAACTCTGAACCGACAAAAAAAGGTAGTTTTTGGATTGCTACAGATGCCACAGTAGAAAGAGCAGTATTGGTGAGTGACCTGATTGAAGTTCTCTCTGTCATTGCCTTAGAATCAACCATTGACAAAAAACAGCGCAAACCTACGTTGTATTGGAGTGTAGATGATAGCGAGCAATTACCTTTAGAACTTTTGCGATCGCTTGATACAGTAGTCATCGCTTTTAAAGATAATGAGAAAGTTGAGGACTTGATAGCTGAGATACTGGCTGAACTACCTCAAGCCAAACAAGTTTCTCCAGGTAAAACAAGCTGGAATGAGATGCTAACCCTGAGCAAACTGCAACCCAACCAAAGTCGAATAGCAGAGTCTCAAGGTTGGGAACTTTAATATTAGTAACCAGAGTTAGGGTTTAACTGAGATTTTGTAAACAAGAGCGCGATTGCGCCACTGGGAAATGAACCTTTAGGCGTAACTGCCATGACCTTCAATCCCAGACAAACAACGATTAAATTTCTTAGACAAATAGGCTTTACCACCGGAACCAAAATTTGGCTCAGGATTTCTTGGGACTTGCCCACAGAAATGATACCTAAAAACTGGAATCACTACTGTCGCAATGGTCAATTTGTCTACTCCCACTACATTCTCTGCGGTAAAATCACCCAGCAAGGATTTCAACTCTACTGCTGTACTTACGGAGGTCGAGACAAACAAGGCAACACCTGCTGGCGACTGACACCTAAACGCTATGCTGATGGTTGGGCATTGGCATTTAAAATGTCATATCTTGGTGCTACAGTCAGCTTTTACCCCAACCAACCAGACAAGGGAATCAGCAATCAGCACGTTAGTCAATGCCAATGTTTATTCTACGAAATTGATGATTTGGCATTGAATGAGCAGCGACAAGCTGTAGACTGGCTAAAGGACGAAATCAACTTGGAACCCGCCGCCGTAGTTTACACAGGTGGGAAATCGCTGCACGTTTACTTTAAATGCAGCCATTCCTTGAATCCTGCTGAATGGCTGTATCTCAATCGCCAACTGACGATTATCCAAAACGCAGATCCAGCCATTTGCAACTTAGCTCGTTCCATGAGACTGCCAGGTATGGTTCGCAGACGGGTGGTGGATGGAATATTGAGTGCAACCATCCCCATTACCCTAGAGCATTGGTCAAACTGTCAGTACAATGTGGAAGAACTAGAAACCGCATTTGATTCTACAGCCTTATTCCCCTACGAACTTTCTGAGCAACATTGGCGCAAGTGGGTGCAACTTCTCACAAGAGCGAAAAATGGAGAAGTTATCGACCCACAAACAGCGTTACTGCAACCTTCTGTGACTGTCCCTTGCTCAACCTTGCATTGCCGACGAGGAACAGTAATACAGGCTACAACCAGAGATAATGGCTCATCTCTTAAACAACTACGCGCTAGCGGAGTGTCTGTTCCTTTGTCTATTTGTTTAACTTTGAGCGATCGCACTTTACTAACTTATGGCGAATTTGAGGGAAACAGAAACAATTCTGGCTACAAATTAGCTCGTAACCTACTGGGTACATCTAATTTACTCACTAGAAACAGAATCGCTTATTATCCCCAACCACGCCAACTATTTGATCGATATTGCGATCGCTGTACACCTACACTTGAATCAACTGAGGCAGATACAATTTGGCACAGTGCAAATAAAACAACAGCCTTTGCCAGTCGGGACTTTGGCTCAATTGTCATGAGCATTCGTAAGTGGAAGTTACACCGCAAATCAAAAAAGCAATGCGTAAGAAAACCAAAAAGATTAATTAACGAGAGATTGACAAAATCGATGTAATACCCTACCAATTTCTACCCATAATTTACCGTGTACACATATCTTTGTACAGGATTAAAACGGTGTGGGACAACTCCAAAATACTTGTGTGTACACGGTAGCCCTATTCCAGGGAGACTATATGACTATTAAAGATGAGTATTGAAAGTACTATCTCTAGTTTTACTTTCCCATTTTTGGTAAATAAGACTGACGATAATTGTTCTTAGCCATCAGCCTAGCCTCACGCTTTGTCCACTGTTTCTGCAAAGGAACATCAGCCAATCTTTGCAATAATATGAATACACTATCATCTCCAGTCAACCGAGCGATGATTTGAGCGATCGCCTTACAACAACTCCAAGGATGACGCACTACCTGAACTTCTGCAAATCTCACTACACCCCAATTGCGCTCCAAGAAAAAACGGTTACGGATTTTATCGTCATCAACATCAATGCAGTGGTGAGGTTTACCTGTATCTCCAGCATAAGGTTCATCAATCTCAATATCGAGAGCTAACCCAGAAAACCGATGGTAAAGGATAAAATCAGCCGAGTAACGTCGAGACGAACCAGGAATTTCAAATTCCACCGCTTGACAGATAAGATTCTCTAGAAAAGCACACAGTAAATGGCGAAAAAATTGCTTTTCACTGACACCTTGCTTGGCCGTACCATTTCCATTTGGTAATTGAACACATCCTTGAAACGAAGCTTTCAAATGCTCCTGACTTGTAGAATCTTTAGTGTATAAACGTCTCACTAGTGGTGGATAAAGAATAATTGGATAGTACCCAGTAAACATAACCACACGTTTGTTAAACTTTTAGCAATCAAGAAGAACAACATCAAGACAATAACTAGAATTTATCTAATCTAATATCCTTCCAAATATCAGAAACTTGCCATCCCGTCTTACCAACAGAAAGGACTATAGGATTATCACGCGCTGGAATATAGTTAGCTTCCTTATTACTTCCACCTATTTGTGGCTGTTCTTCAAGCATTGGTTCTTGCATATTAATAATGTCAATTTGAAAATTATGTTCTTGTGTTTCCTCGATGATTTTTGTTTCTCGGAGTAGCTTTTCCGATTTTTTGATGAGCTTCATATCTATTTATAGTTTTAACGCTTGATATTGACAAAATAACAATAATCTGAAATTAAGTTAATTCCTAAAAACTTGGGAGAATACCAACACAGATAGGTGCGCTATCGCGCCAAAATTGATGGCGTTACACAACCAAAACAATGCAACAATTAACAGCTATTTTAACAAAACTTAAACCTAAATTTGTTGCTCCTCCGATTTTAAATTTTCAGCCTACACAAGAAAATGCTTCCAATTTATCTTTCAATACTAATTTAGATTCAGGCACTATAGCTATATTAGAACAGATTGAAGCTGAATATGAATATTACCAAGTTTGTGAGGAGTGGTAGTCATGAATTTAGCACTCGCTCAACAATCCTTAGCAGGACTTTCCCAAACTGCTGCTCATCTCTGGAAACAGCTAACTAATTGCCAGACTCCTGAAGAAGAAGCTGCTATCATCACCGCTATTTGGGAAACTCAGGAAGTTCAAGAAGAAGTTGTTGATATCCAAGCAGAATTAGCATTACAACTGGATGCTGAAATAGTGGCTATTAAGCAACGACTAGAACATCTAAAAGCTGTACATCAATCAGCACTGTTAAGACTAGAACGCTGGCGACAAAAATTAGATGAAACTATTTTAGAACAAACCGCCGCAGGAATTCTACCTGAGCAAATGATTGGTAATTCACTTCGCATCACAATTCAAGAAAATCCGCCAAGTTGTGAGGTGCTGATAGATGCAGAACAATTATCTCCAAAATACCGCAGAGAAAAGACTGTTTACTCAGCAGACAAGAAAGCTATTATTGCTGCTTGGAAGAAAGGTATTCCTGTAGATGGCACTCACATCATACGTAAGCGCCGAGTTATCTATGCTTTGACAGCAACAGCAATTCATGACTTCAAAGACTCTCTTTTAACTTAACAATAGCTTTAACTGATTTATCAGCCAACAGCAGGGATTTTACTGTTTTGTTGGCTGCTACTTATAACTATTTTTTGATACTTACAGCACTTGCGGCAGCTATGAGGTACATCCTAAAACCTGAAAGCGATGATAGGAGAGGGGCAAGGAGAAAACTATATTGCATAACAGCCGGAAGCGCTGTAAGTAGGTTGGCACTAGGAAAGTGAAATATGTTCAAACGTAAGTTAATTAAGCCTCGTTTCTAAAATAAATAGTGTTTCATCTGTTTCTCTAATTGCTCATTTTTAGCCAACCAAACACCTGAGCTACAGTTAACTCCAAGTTTATCCCGGCTAACACTGGCAAACGCTCATCACCCTGTAAAAGTTCTGGTTGCTGATTTGGACGGAAGACCAAAATTGAACGATCTTCTGGGTCTATTAACCAACCTAATTGGCAACCATGATCTAAGCAATAGAGAATATTGCCTGTGACTCGATTTGAACTTTGTTCGGGAGAAAGAATTTCAATTGTCCAGTCTGGAGGAAGCAGAAAATCGTTGGGTGCTTCCCCATCAGCAGCAAAGGGAATACGCGACCAGTTGAAAACCGCTACATCAGGTACTACTGACCGGATACCAAAACTACAGCGCAGTTCTGGAAAGGCATAAGCAATATGCACGCTTTCGACAACATCATTAATACTGTTGCATAGCCTTAACTGTAATCGGCTATGCTTCCCTTTTGGCATTGGTTTTTGAATAATTGCACCATTAATGTAAATGCTTGCAGGCTTGGTTTCTGGTAGCTTGAGAAACTCCTCCAAAGTCAGGGATTGGGTAATTACCGTAGACATGGCTCCCGAAAAAAAGCAAAGGGGATATGTTTTAGTCTAGCAGTACCGTAGTCTCAAAAACAGTTTCTACTTCTGGCTACCGCCACAACTGCTTGCACACCAGTTAACAAGGCCAAAAAAGCTATGACTACAAAATGGCTAACACCAGAACAGGCCATTGTCAAAGCCAACCTCACTGTTACATCTGAAATCTTAAAATCTTACATTTCAGAACAACAGGGAAAAACCACTGCTGAAGAACAATTCCAAGCTTTAGGATTGCTATTTGACAGGGAACGTTTGCGTGCAGGTAAAGCTAACTTTTTACAACTTTTAGAACCAGTAAGTGATGAAAATAGCTACGCCGAAGATGAAATCGACTCTCATCAGTTAGATGACGATGACATAGAAACATCTGCTACCAACAAGGTAAATCAACTAGAACCATTTATTTTCGAGCAATGCAAAGTTCAAATCGTCATCACTTTACTACCTACACAACAAACAGGAGATAGACCTGTAATGATTGCTGCTAGCAGTCACGGTGATTTCCCTGTAGTTACCATGCTCAATCAAGAAGAACTCGGTGATTTTCCACCTGCAATTGTTCAACTACTGGACGAACTCAAAGCCGATTTTCCCAATCGCCAAATTCGCCGGAATATAGCCCAGACTAAAGCTGTCAAAACCAATAAACCGCCCACTACCCAGACTCCAGTACGCACTGAAACTGCTAGCTCAGATACTACTAAATTAGCCAGTAATACTACGCAAATCTCACTGTTTTAAATGCCATGACTACTACAAATAGTAACAAATTACTTGTTATCTACGAAGGTCAACAGCACTGGATTCCAGAAGCGATCGCCATTAATGACCAATTACTACGGGATGCCTTTACTCCTCTTTGTGCTGAACTGGCAAACGCAGACATTGAGCGTCAACCAGGAGAACCCATTCGCATCATCAAGAAGCCCGGTAAAAAAGGTACTTCTTCTCTAGATTGCTTGATAATGGCTCCTGAAGAAATCAACCCCGCAGTCCAAATGTGCTACCAAATGCGTCAACGTCAGATCATCACTGGAATTGACTGGCAAAATGCAGGACAACTATCAGTCCAGATTGAAGAAGCGATCGCATCTGGGACAGAATTTTCTGAGTCACTCAACCAAACCCTAAAATCCCTAACAGCCTGCACTCCCACATCTAGCCTTATCCCTGAAGGTTTTTGAATGCTAACAAAAGGAGTTGGAAATTGACTTGAGGGGTAAATTATTGTCCAAATTACAGCAGTTTGCATTTCGACTGAAGTAGACCCCACACCCTACCTGCATCTCTTCTTTAATTCCAACCCCCATAATAGCGAGTTGTAGAAAGTATGTCTCACCTCGTACCCCTCAGTATGGCAGAGGCAATTTATAGTCTTTATCAGTGCCAATTTACCTTAGATGCCACAGAATCACTCGATTATTTGGAAACCCAACTAAACATTTACTCCTTACTAGCACTGTATCAGCACTACTTCCCTACCGAATGGAAAGCCAGCCAAGCGACTATTTACCCACCTACAGATATAGATTGCCATAGTCCCAGAGAACTGGAATTCATTGTACTGATTTACACTCATCTATTTCCGTTATCCCACTGGACTGTAGAAACAGCCTACGAACAAAGATTGCATAGCATTCCTATTACCCCAATGGGTATTGACTGGACAATGGATGGAGAAATTGAACATCTCAAAGATGGTTGGCAACTACTTTTACCCTTTAGCCATGACAGTCGCCGTTGGCTCGATGACATATACCCAGAAGGTAGCGATTGGTTTGATAGTGAATTTGCAATTTACGAAATTACGTACAGTGACATCGACCACCCAGACGAAATTGACCAAAAACAACTGAAACGCCAGTGTCATCACTTAGATAATCCTTTAAAGTTTCTGCCTTTAACTTTAAAGCTGCTAGATCATGAAACTAAAAACCTTTGGTTGGATGAGTACGCAGACGATTATTACTACCAACCTGACTGCGCCTCTTTACCTTGGTCAAAAGCATCTATTGATTTGCTCACCAGAAAATGGCAGCAAGCAAACCGAATGCTGAACTGTGCAGCCAACTTAATTGATTGGCTAGAAGCAGACTTAAAACCTCATGCTCAAATCCTACTAAAACTATGGAAACAAGCATTGAAACCACGTTAATCGACGTTACATCCACAGCAATTGTATCCAGCGAGATTCTACGAGCAATTTTGGCAGACCCTCCCCGAAAATCTCCAGTAATTCAAGCAGAATTGCTGTTTTTGGATGGCATTTACATCTTCCACCACCGAGACAAAGAAATTGCCGATGCTCATATTTACAAATGTATCTCACCGGCAGCCCTGAGAATTGCTTTTAGCAATGAACCAATTGATACTGGTTGGATGGAACCAGGAATTGTGCGCTGGGGTACGGGCAGTACAGACACATATTTGGTAAAATTTATCTCACCAGCCACTCATACAATCAATTGCGATGAACTTGGATCTTTAACCGTTCCGCTACCTGCAATAGTTTTTGTGGGCAAGGGATTAAAATATTGGGTTTGGGCAATTCAAGAACATGAGTTTACTCCTCAAGCACCAGCCTTTCATGTGCCACTACCCAATGTCTACAGTTCTGGACAGGTTTGCTGGGGAGTGAACGAACCACCTGCTGCTAATGGTGTATCAATTAACCATGCTTGGAATTTGTTTATTTCCAGTATTTTCACCAACCATTTAACAATAAGTAAATCACAAAAATACCACAAGGATGTTCGCCACCAACTTCTAAAACTGCACAGAAGATGCAGACGTTCAACCTATCCTGTATCTGACCTTGTGCCTATCGGCAATCAGAAAAGTGTCGCTATGCTTGTGCAGGAAATCCTCGATGAACTCATTGCTTGAAGGTATTATTGGTTACAAACTTGTCACAACTTCATCTCTGCCAACACACACCAGCAGTGGACTAGAGTACCTTTATGCCGGAAATGGCATCTTTGCTAGAGCCATTCGTCCTGGCATAGAGGTATTAATGCCTATTTGCTTGTGTTCCCAAACTATCAAAGGGCTACCTCACCTAACACCTTATCTCAAAATCACTCCCTTAATTCCCAAACCGCTACTACTAGAAATGTGGCGGTCGAGTTATCAAGCTGGCAATCAATTTCATGAAATTCTCTTTCACCTCCACTGTACTGATGCAGGCTGGGATTTACAAGTCCCAGAGCAAATTCAAACTCCAACTAGCTGCCAGCCAACTGATTCTGGGAGTGACTCTTCCCACCAGAAAGCGGCTGTAGACATCCATTCCCACGGTTCCTTACCTGCCTTTTTCTCTACCACCGATAATGCTGATGAATCTGGCTTTCGCATCTATGGAGTACTAGGTAGAGTTAATACCCTGAAACCAGAGATTAAATTACGGGTTGGACTGTTTCGCCACTGTTGGGATGTACCTGCTAGAGCAGTATTTGAAATTGACCGAGACTTTTTTATGGTTGATGTCTCACTTTCATCTGGCTGTAAATTTTACAGTACCGATGTACCGCCTGTAAATGTGATGGAGAAGCTATGGAGGTGAATTTCAATTTAGCAAATGCTTGTCCCCTCACCAATACCTGTATCAACTTAACCAACCGTACTATGGAGCTAAATCTTGATTTGGCAAATGCTTCTCCTGTCGTGACTGTCAACTACTCGAAGATAGAACTGTGGCTAGTTGGGTGCGGCGGTACTGGTTCTTGGTTGGCTCCTTCTTTGGTTCGGTTAGGTAGAGTTCTTTCTCAGCAAGGTAAACAGGTGAAACTCTACTTTGTTGACCCGGATCGTGTTGAGTCAGCTAACGTTTTACGCCAGTGCTTCTGTGATGCAGAAATCGGATTCAACAAAGCCAAAACTCTGGCACTGCGCTACTCCCTGGCTTGGAAGATGGAAGTTACAGCGATCGCTCAACCTTTCCAACCCCAATGGATTGTCCCCAGTTACAATACCCTAATTGTTGTCACTGCTTGCGTAGACAATGCCAAAGCCAGAGAGTCAATTACCCAAGTACTTCAGCACAACACTCATCGCTCTGCGCCTCACATTTGGCATTTGGATTGCGGTAACTCCAAGCGTAGTGGTCAGGTACTATTAGGTTCTCATCTGTCTACTAACCCCAATGACTATGATTTCGAGGCTTTAGGCTGCTTTCGCTTACCTGCGCCAACTATACAGCAACCCGATCTACTGGTTTCACAACTAGAAGAGTTGCCAAACAACAACTTGTCCTGTGAACAAATGGCTTTGCTCAATAGCCAATCCTTGAGCATTAACCAGCGAGTTGCTGCGGAAGCATTTGATTATTTGCTGCAATTGACGACGGGAAAACTACGACGATTTGCTACTTATTTTGACTTAGAGAGTGGTAGCGGAAAATCCTTGTATACAACGCAAGTTAGTATTATGCAGACGATTCTCCTCGGTCAATCCTGCGCGTAGGCGTAGCCCGCATTTCTCCACGAGACGCTGCGCGTAGCTTGCTTCCACATTTGCGTAGCGTCCCGTAGGGAAGTGGTACAACAAAGCTCAGTGACCGTCGTAGACATCGCTCCCCTCTCAAGTTAACAATCAAGCACTGTACAGCAGCTTCTGTACAGTGACTTCAATTAAGCAAACCAGCCCGCAACGCTAATACAGCTGCTTGAGTGCGATCGCTTGCACAAAGCTTGTTCAAAACCCCACGCACATATACTTTTACACTTCCCAAGCTGAGATAGAGTTTCTGGGCAATTTCGTTATTGCTATAGCCTTGGACAATTAACTCCAAGACTTCCAGTTCCCGTTTTGTCAGTGGATCTGCTTGCAGAATGCTTGCTTGCTCTGGGTCAATTGCAGAGATCGTCACCGTTTGAGTAGCATTCGGTTTTACCGCAGCAGCCACTCCTTGACGAGTATGCTTGAGAACAATGCGAGCGATCGCTGGATCAATCCAAGACTGACCTTCATGGGTGATATGCAGTGCTTCCAACAACAACTCGAACTTAATTGTCTTCACACAGTAAGAGTCTGCCCCGGCTGCAAACGCTGCCAGTACCATCTGCTCTTTGGCAAAGGAAGTGAGCATCATTACTTTAGTCTGTGCAGCAGTTTCCGACACTAAAGATTCCCGAAACTGCTGCACCAGCCATATTCCGTCTCTATCAGGCAAGCCAATATCGATGATTGCTATGTCTGGTTTTGTACTTTGGAGCAGTTTCAACCCATTGGAGGCTGTAGCTTCATCACCCACGACTTGAATACCTTCTTGCTCGTTGAGAGAACTACGCATCCCAATCCGCGTTAAGCTGTGGTCTTCAATAATTGCTACTCGAATATCTACCATCATTTACCTCAGCAGCTTGGTAACTATACTTTTTTAACTGTCGAATATGGTTTCAAGGAAAGGATTACTCCATTGGACGAAAAATTTTAGCTATTTAGCCAAAATGTGGCTCTTGAGATGCAAAGTGGCATTTCAATGTTATTAAACCTCATCCAGGTTGAAACCAGTAGTTTTTACAGTATTGGCTGAAAAGTTCATATATCAATGGCTACATATCTCAACTAGCTGTTGAAAAAGCTCCAGTGTTCAAAATGGACATCTTTTAATCTGAAAATTCTCTGAAAAAATCTTCCTAAAGTATAAAAAAATATAAAAGCACTGAAGTTAAACTGAAACCAATACAGTTTATTCTGACTTGTGTCCACATCACACTTAGAGGAGGATGTAGCTTATTTTTAAGCGAGAACCCTGGCTCTTACACATAACATAGCCAGATTAACAATTCGTAATTACGTTATGCATGGGAATTTAGACCTCAATCATAAGGTTGTGACCTGTAGAGATGGGAGACTATAACCAGTTTCTTAATTACCAATTACGTAGTTTGCTTCTTGTCGGAGGCGAGTATTACGAATTAGTAATTATATTTACCAGTGCCTTGAGTTTTAGAAAAATCTGATGAATCTTCATCGCTGCGTAGTGGTTAGCATGGCGCTTGAAAATACACTTTTGACAACGAAATTTAGCTTTATTACTCTTTTTCTCTACTCAAAAGAAATTAGGTTTATCAAAGGCGTTTTATGAACACTTTATCTTGGAATATAACTTCAGAACAAAGAAACCAAAGAATTCTGCTGGTGGATGACTCAGCTGACAGCCTCCGCTTACTGCAAGTCACCTTAAAACTGAAGGGATACAACGTGATCATAGCCGACAGTGGTGCTGAAGCATTGGTAAAAATTGCCGAATATCCTCCCGATTTGGTAGTGCTTGATGTAGTGATGCCGGATATGGATGGCTATGAAGTTACCCGGCAAATTAAGCACAACTCAAACTTACCTTTTATCCCAATTTTGCTGGTGACAGGTTCTGAAAAATCAAGTGTCGTCAAAGGTTTAGATGCAGGTGCAGATGAATTTATTCGCAAGCCTGTAGATAAGAAGGAATTACTGGCCAGGGTGCGGGCTTTGCTGAGACTAAAACACAGTATGGATGAACAACTATTCCTCATTCAGCGACGGGAAGATTTTGTGACTCGTCTCACTCACGACCTGCGAACTCCATTGATAGCTGCTGACCAATTCCTAAAGTTGCTACAAAGAGGTGTTTTTGGCAATACCTTATCAGCAATGCGTGAATCTTTAGAACAAATGGCTCAGAGTAACCAAACTTTGTTGTCAATGGTCGATACCTTGTTAGAAGTTTACCAGTATGAAGCTGGAGGCAAAACGTTGGATTTCTTTGTGGTTGATCTGTGGGAATTATGTCAGCAGGTAGTGCAAGAACTAATGCCTTTGGCTGATGTTAAACATTTAACTCTCAAAGCTGTCTTGACAAAGGGTACTGAAGCTTCTTTCGTTAGAGTTAAAGGCGATCGCCTGGAACTACGCCGACTTCTCACTAACTTAGTTGGTAACGCCATTCGCTTCAGCGATGCTGGGTCAGTAGAAGTTCGCCTCAATTCCACTGTTCAAGGGGTAACGATTGAAGTAGAGGATACAGGTATTGGCATGAATCCAGAAGAACAATTACTCTTATTTGATCGCTTTCGACAGGGTAAGCATCAACGTCGAGGAAACGGTTTAGGATTATATTTATCCCGTCAAATTGTTGAAGCCCATCAAGGGAATATCTCTGTTTCATCGACTGTAGGAAAAGGCAGTATTTTTACAGTTTATTTACCTGTACAAACAGCTTATTTAAAAATGTTATCAGCATAAAAAGTTTGGGAAATCGAGCTTAAGGATTTACACTGAAATAACTACCTACTTTATCAAAAAAACTGATAATCAAGGTTTTCATTTATTCAAAAAGGTAACTTATTAATGCGTGCCTCTTAAGGGAAGTTTTACCAAGATTCATCGGGTTCAGGTGGTCGCCAACCACGAGTAGTTGAACTTTCATCACCTAGTCTATCAATTGCTCCAGGATCGCTATTGAGAAATTCATCTAAATCTTCATATCCACTTGGATAATAAAAACCTGATGTAGGTTTGATAGGATTTTTCTTAATTATTATGCTTTCACCAGGTTTGAGATGAGCATATTCAGGGTAATGTTCATCTTGGGATATATCATCAGAAGGAGTGATCAACTCATCTCCTGGTGAATCTGCGTCATCGTCATAAAGCATTACTAATAAACCATCTTCTAGCCGTTGAATTCTTTTATTCATAAAATCTAGTGGTAGCTTCAAAATTGTGTAGCCTCAGTAACACAGTGGAACAATGATAATACGATTAAAAGCACTGTTCAACTATTTAACTTTCTTGGGAGTCTGCTAGCAGAGCTAATACCGTATAAAATACCGTCTGCCATGAAATCAGTAAATTATCCACTTGGATGATTTTATCGAGTGTAATTTCGTGCCAAGGTGAATATTGGAGTCTCATGCTTGCTAGATAAGCTATCTAATAGATTATTGGTAATGGATTTAACCACTAGAGTCTTAGAAGGTTCTGGTCTGAGTATACCTATCTTTGATGGGTCGTATAACAATGGTAAGGGAAGATATTTATCTGAACCAGAAATCATTAAAAATTCTCTGCTCGAACAGATGTTTGAAGCAGAAGATTTACAATCTCTACTACTGGTTAAAATTGACAGTAAAAATCCAGATGCCAACCATTTAAGACAAAGAACCTTTCAGGATGGAATCCGACGCAAGTTAGCTTTCAGTTCTGGCAATAGTTATTACTTTGCTGATGGTTCACTGCATAAAAAAATTAGACGCTTATTCGCTACAGAACCGGATACTGCCTGTCGCTATGGTTCTTTACTAGTTAGCAATTGCTACAAAGGCTCAGAAACTTTTACAGGGCTGCGAGTTAAAATTGTGGACTTTGAAGATCCGCAGTATGCTCATTATAAAACAGGAGACTGTCACGGCAAGATTTCGCCTCAACTTGCCAAACAATTGGGAGGAGAAGGGAATTGTCCATTCCAATTTCGGTTTGCCTGGAGAAGTAATTGGGCTGAACCAGATAATTCCCAGTGCCCAAAAACCAGTTTCTTATCCAAAGGTACTTTCCTACCCGATGCCAATTTGACTGATGCCCAAGGCTACGACATTATTATGGATCGTTCCTCAATTAAAGGCATTAAAAAGTCGGAACTCAAAAACTTAATACCCTGCGGTGACTATGAGTTTCCCCAAGCGGTTATCGGGAATCGAGGTAACGCCAAAGCTACCAGCTACGATAATAGTTGGCAATTTACCATTTGGTACTCAGAAGAAGCAGTCAAACAAGATTTGAGCAAACCCACCGAAGAAAAAACTAGAGAACTTGCCGAGTTGCAGCGCAATCCCTTGGTGTTGGCAAAATATATCATTCAACAATATGACAAACAACAGCGATCGCAGCAAGAGCAATCAGAAGAAGCTTTTAACGAAATTGAGAGTAATGCTAACAACCAAGCACAGGAATCTCGTTGGATTTCCCTATTACGCAGCGATAAATATGGTCAATTGATTGAAACCCCCAAATTTCGCAAATTTGCCACCGATTACATAGCCAATCAATGGCGTGACTTAGCGATTAAGGGAGGATATAACCATAATTCGGGTATGGCAATGCCATGCGATCGCCTAACTCGTGGCACAATCTGTGTACCTCATCTACCAGAAGGAGATGTCATTCTCACCCGTTACCCCATCGTCAACTCAGACAACATCCGCCTCTACCAAAATATCCACGATCCAGAATTGAGGAAAACTCGCAACGTAGTTTGGATTCACCCCAAGGATGCCGAGGAATACCACCAAGCCGATTTTGACGGCGACCAATTAATGGTCAGTTCTGCCAGTAAACTACCTAATATTGCCCAAGAAACTCTCCGCGCAGGTGAACCGGGAAGATTTGAGCCAGTTAAACAACGCCCTAAGCTGGCGTATACGCAAATTACAGATAAAGAAGGCAACTTAAAATACAAAAATTTAGCAGAGATTGCTGCTGCCAGCAGTCAAAATAAAGTAGGGCTGGTAGCAACAAACATTGGACGTGTACAGTCATCAATGCCCCAAAACAGTGAGAATATCGAGCGATTTGAAAAACGACAAAGGAAGCTACTAAACCGTCTATTTCAGGCACTTCAGGTTGAGGTAGATTCGCCCAAAAGTGCAGAAAGATTGGAAGATATCAAGGAAATAGGTGGAGAAAATTTACTCGCCGATGCCAAAAAATGGTCAGAGTCTCACCCCAGTTACTTCTTTGACTTTAAGAAAGATGAACGGCTTTATCGCTCCTTTGCCATGCCTGCGGATGCTCCCGGCTCAATCAACGTGATTGCAAGAGTTGTAGTCAATCCTTTGTGGGAACCAACACGCATTCGCAGCAGAGATAGGCATGAGTTTCGCTACCTGTTTCCCAAAGAGACGCTATCTGTAGATGCCTTGGAATGGGCCGACGAACTGAAAACAAGGTTTCAGCAAGCTAGAGACCAGATTAAGGAACGGGTGGGAGATGACAGGGAAGCCTTTAATGAGGAACTAGGGAAGCTCTACGAAAGCTATCGGGCGGAAATTGATGAATTATTCACCAGTCCAGAAGAGAGGTTTGTAAGTCGTGCGGACAGGCTCAGTCAATGCGTAGCGTCTCGCAGAGAAGGCGCGGCAGCGCTGTGGCACACACAACACACCCGTCCAGAATTAGATCGGCATCGCAAAGACTGTTTAAAGCTGGCAGAACAGATGGAAATTACGTTTTCGTTTCAGAACGATTATGAACTGCCAAGTGTTGCATTACCACAGGATATTTATGTTTTGAGTGTTCCTTTCGGTGCAGGTGCTATTAAATGGAAAGAATCTTTAGAACAAAAGGGAATTAAATTTGATGCCACTATTCATCCTCAATTACCTCTGATTGAATTTGCTTTGAAAGACTTATCCCCCAAAGTAGTTGATAAATTAGCTGCTAAATTTGGCGAAAACATTAACGATTTAGATGAACTTAATATTCCGAAGGATTTGAGAATTATCCCGCCAGCAGATCATAGTTGGGCAACATCACGTCAGGATTCAGGTGTTGGTGCTTTGGCATATAACCTGTTTACAGAAGAAGTATGTCAGCAGCTTCAAGATTTTCAGTTTGATGAAATTAAAGTGTTGGGTATCAAATACAACGACTTCGCCAATGAAAACTTTGCTAGTAAGCAATGGAAAAAGCGCAGCGTTACTCTGGAAGTAGGAGTTTTTGAGTTACCCGAATCACACCCAGAGCATTATCGTTACAACGGTACACCGATATTACAGATTGATGGCAAGAATTTAGGCACTTTTGCTCCCGACAGTCCGAAACTGCCGATTGGTGCGACATTTGCAGCTACTTTGCAACCAGATGGCTCTAGTATTATCCTCAAGGTTAATCCTGAGTCAATCAATCTGCCAGAAGTTCCATTACCGGAATCAGAACCAAAATTAGATACTGCTGGGCAATTCCGAGCCATTCACCGTGAACTTTGGCGTAAAGAAATGTTTGATAATTTGGTAGGGGCGATCGCTACTACCTACGAACAGCGACAAGCCAATCAATCTGCAAGTAATGAAATTGAGCAGTTTAAAATTGGTAGCCATTGGACTGCTTATGTGCAACCCAGTGGTGATTTTATTGTCAGAAATGAAGGTAAGCGGACGATTTGTCGAGGTAATCTCCAGACGGGTGAGGAGATATTTCCACTTTCAGAAAAACGTGCCAGTGAGCTAGAAGCGATGATTTTAGAGAGGGAACGATCACCTCACAGAAAACATGAGTTATCACATAATGGACACCATATTAGCAGTCAGGATATAGAGCTGAACTAAAGTGGTAAAAAAATTATTTAAATGCGTAAAATAGTATAGGCGCTTTTATAAATTTACGATTAACTTTGAAATCCAATAAGAATTTTTCTTAAAAACTATTGATTTTAGACTAGCTTTTATTTGATATATTAAAGATATTTTCAAACCGAAGTAAAGCCCATAAGAATGGTGTATCAAATAAAGGATATTTGCAGATATGGTTTAGGTATGGCGTTGCTCTAGAAAAAACCTTAGTTTCAATTGAAGATGTTAAGCCTGGGAAAACTCAGCTAAGGTGTCCCTAATGTGGTTATGAGTTGGCAGCAAAAAATATCTATGAATTTATCAAACTTATCATTAGAATTGGAGTTGCCTATTTGCCTGATTGCAGTGTAAGCCTATCCATAAATAACAGATAGTTTTTATCACTTGTATCAGCTTTTCAATAGACCTATCTTTAAAATAAATTTTGTGAGAAAATAAACGGAATAAATGTAATTATGCGTATTAATAATGACAAGCCCTTTAGAGAGAATAAATTATATCCCGATGAATCAAAGCGATTAATTGGAATAAAATATGAAGACTTTATTGTATTAGTAACATTAGCAGAAAAAAAGCATCTAGAGAAAAAAGCAGAAATGGAAGAAAGGAAAATTAGGTTAATTGCTGCTGGAGGAGGACGTAAAGCAGAAATGACATCGGCGGAGGGGGTATGTCTATGCTTAGTATACCTAAGACAGAAGCCAACATTTGAGATTCTGGGATTACTGTTTGATGTGTCGAGAACAAAAGCAAATAATACATTTAATTATTGGGTAAAAATCCTCAGAGAAATTTTACCTGCATCCCAAGTGGAAGAAGTAAAAAATGATGATAAAAAATATCAAGAATTATGTAAAAACCTGTGTGAGTATGAATTGCTAGTAGATAGTGCAGAGCAAGCTATCTTAACGACCAGGGGACTATCAAGAGCAAAAAAAATATTATTCAGGCAAGAAGAAAATGCACACATTAAAAAATCAATTTATAGTATTGCCAGGTGGTCAAGATATAGTGGATATTTGCATTGGACAATTAGGGAAAATAAGCGATATTACATTATTTAGGAATAATCGCCAACATCTAGATGCCAAACAAAGATTTTTAGGGGATAAAGCTTATATAGGAGAAAAATTGATTACCACACCTTTGAAGAAGCCCAAAAAAGCCGAACTTTCAGAGATTCAAAAAGAAGATAATAAAAAATTATCATCTAGAAGAATTGGTGTTGAACATCTCATTTGTAGGGTCAAGACTTTTAGAGTAGCTAGTGATAGATTTCGTTTAGCTCTACATCGTTATAGTCAGGTGATGATGGCAGTATGTGGATTGGTTCGACTGCATCTAAATGCTTCATTTATACTAAGTCATAATATTTGAACTATCAGCCTTTAGATTGACCTTTTTAGAAGCCTATGTTTCTCAAAACTTTTCATAATTCTGATATTTTCATCCCTAAACCCTTATTTTTACGTTCAGCCATAATCCGTGTTTTATTGCAATTATAGTTCCTGGAACTCTTTCACAGTAAGCTTTTTATCTTTTGTGGACAAGTCTATTGATGTTTGCATCGGTATTCAAGGAAATTATTAATTAATGAGTTTATCTACTTTACCTATAGAAGTTGAATTAGCCGCCGCCAAAATATTATCTGCTCGTTATCCAAACTCTCGCTTTAAATTAACAGCAGAAATTGAAAAAGGTTTTATAACAATTGATTTTCAAGGCTACTTTACCGAAAGTTTTAATCCGAAAAATCGTCCTTATTCTAATCCTATTAGTGAAGCTTATCGAAATAATAAGGTTGATTTCCGGCTATTTTGGTCTGGTGAACATCTAGCCTTATCGGGTTGGTGGAGAACTGCAATTCTATCGCTTGAGTACACTCCCATACGGCAAGTGTGGTTGAATGAAGATGCGGAGGAAATTTCTCGTCCCTATCCAGACGGTGATAAGTTTGAGGCAATTGCTAATTCTTTGTACCCAATATTACAACAGTATTTTCCTATTTGAAGATTACGTTTAAAAAGAAGAGCAGAGTTAAAAATGATAGTTGCTAAAATAAATCAGCTAATAATCTCTGACAAAATAAAAATTTACTTCTCTATTAAAGAGCTAATTCAATTAATAGAAACGCGGATAGTGGAATTAGATGAAAATCTAGAATTAACCACTGAAGATATTTTTGAGATTGTGTGCCTAGAATATCACCTAAATGCTGATTTTATAGAACAAGAGCTAAGTTGTAAATGTCCATTTGCATTAGCTGGCTTTTTAAGTGAGTTAGAACAGACAGAAATTTCTGATTATTTAACACTTGATTAATTTATTACCTCTTTTATAAAATAAACAATAAGCTTTTGACCACCGACACAGACACTTAATAAATATTAATTTTGACCATGAACCGCTCGGAAATAGCTCGGAAGATTGTTAAAGAATGTGGTATTGAGCTAACCGAAAAACAAGAACAGTATGTTATTGCTTATCCCTTTTCGCCTGATGTTTTCCCCGTTGCCATAGGTGACGATGGAGGCATTGTTTTTTATGAATGTGAAGTGCCCATTACAAGAGAAGGTGATTTAATTAAAGTCGGTCATAGATACGATACTACTGATGAAGATAATATGTTAGTTAAGTCAATGGAATTAAAGAGGTATACAGCCTCTTTTAGATGGTACATAACTGTAGTTGATTCTGATGGTTATGAGTGGCCGATGTTAGTTTGGGAATTTAAACGTATTTCCTTTTAATCTTAGGATTCTTTTTCCCCGATAGCCTTAACTAACTAACATACAAACTTCTTTATGTCCTTGTACTGCTTGCTCCCAAGTTGAATATCTCCTGAATTGACCATTGTGTTCACCTCCAAAAACCATAGTTTCAAAAAGCTGTGGCTCTTGATTAGGGAAATTTGAGTAATCCTTTCCTAAAAAGATTGTAGAAACTTTTCCCCAAGAAAAAACACTTAAATCTACTTGTAGATTATTATCATCTTTTCGCCACTTAGACCACTGCTCAAGAGTTGTTGGAGCAATAGGCTGTTGATTTTCATCTAGTATATAAAGATCATCTAGCATATCCATATAATTCCTTACTATAGCTAATAAACTTAAGAAACACAGCTACTCTACCGAAAGCTTTGATCCTAAAAACAGTCTTTATTCTAATCCTATCAATGAAATGTATCAAAATCAGAAGATTGATTTTCGGCTATTTTGGCGGAGTGAACATCTAGCGTTATCGACCTGGTGGAGAAATGCAATTCTATCAAAACAGTTTAGTTTGCACTTCATGATAGCTTCGCCATCTCTAACCCAAGAAGCATAATTGAGACGAGCGATGCCTACGGCAGGCTGCGCCTACGGAGAGGGACAAAAAGTAAGCAGTTTGTTCTATTATTGGGTAGACAAGTCTAGTCAAGTCTAGTCATGAGCCGACCACAATTAAACATCAAATTTGATGGAGAGGGCGAGAAAGAACTACTTGAGGCTGTAAAGGCACGAGCGCAGGATGAGCGTATTTCTCTTAAAGAATTTGTGTTGGATGCGTTAAAGAATCGTCTAACAGTTCCTTTGCTTATTCAATCTACCCAAGCTAAACCAACTATTAGCAATGTAGAGGTGGATGAGTTGAAACGGCGTATAGCTAATAGTCAGATAGGCTTAATGGGGGAAATTAGGAAGGACAGAGATCAGATTGCAACTCTTGCAGCAGCGATCGCTCTGATTGAATCTCGTTTGGATGTTCTTGACCCTCCTACTTTAGCAGTAGGTGAAGATAGTCAGGCTAGACAGTCTAGACAAGGATGGGAAGAAGACTGTGAACCAGGAAACAGAGTTTGGGACACCTGGGGAAGTGATGCTATTGAGTTCTTAGATACAGTCAAATGGGGTGATGCTGATGGGTGAAATTAACGATTTGCGATTTACTGCTACACCAGAAGACTTGGCCAGATGGGAGTGGTTTTTTAAGGAAATGGAGAAACGCGGACTGATAACCATTTTTGAAAAATCTAACCAGTATGCAAATCGTGGCGACTCGAAGCTAAAGCGACAATATTTCAAAGTCAAATTAAATGTAGATAATTCTGAGTAGTACTTGTGTAGGCGTAGCCCGCACTTCTCTACGAGAGGCTGCACCAACGACAAAGACATCGCTTTTCTTGGTGTGCGCCTTCCCATATTGTTCTAGTAAAGCTTACTAGAACAATCTAGAACAATATGGGTTAGGTTTATCTTTATTCCTTGCTCTCATCGTCGAAACTCCATAGCAGCACTTCAATTTCTCGCTGCAATGCCTCAATACGCCTACGAGTTGCTAACCCTTGTATTGCTACGTTGTATGCCAAGGTGTCAGGCTTCCCTAGATGCATGGTTTTAACCTTGCCGCTTTTCTGGTAGTCCTTGCCCTGGCTTAACCAGAACGCTTTTTGCTTGTCGTTCATTTTTGCCGGGAACACTGGGTAATGACTCCACAATTTCCAGTATTCATAGCAGCCATAGAGTTTTTTCACTTTGTAAGTGCTGAGGTAGCAACCAGCTGGGGGTACAAATCCACTGCTCTCTAGTTCTCGTACCTCAGCCCGCAGCTGATCAAGTCGTTGGCGGCGCTCCTGAGACTTGACCTTTCTAAATTCTTGCGCCTTATTTCTAATTTCATTTCGGTAAGCAGCAGCAATATTTTCAGGTGCAGGCGTGGGCATCACAGCATCTCTGTACATAGCCCAAATTTCCAAGTTCACCTTTTGGAAATCATGCCACCCGTCGATAGTTAAATCTTGAATCAGCTGTAGTTTGTAGCGCCAGTCATTAAGTGTTGGTTCCCAATACTCAATCATGGCTTGTTTTATACCTTCCAAGTTTTCAGGCTCATCTACTAACAACCAAGCGATCCGAACATCGGACATCGCCGCGAGATGACTGTATTGACTATTGGCAATCCACTTTTGATTTAGATTGAGTGTGGAATCTATATACAGTATTTTGTTGTCTGCCTCTATGCAGAAGTAGACTGCTGGCACTGCTGGAAGTGTCGCCCGATTTCCTAATGAGACAGATGGTAGTGAGAGAGGATCAATCCCACCTGGGGGTGGTAATGGTTGTGTTGTACTGTTCATTTCACAGTTGGTAGTAGACTAAATTGTTCTAGTAAAGTTTACTAGAACATTATAGGATAGGCGCAAATTTCTTAATCCTTAAGAGGATATTTGTTCATAAAACTGCTAACTGTCAACATTAGCCAACTGGACAACTTATAAATCGCCATTTGGTCTAGCTGTTTTTAAATCAAGTCTTGTTAGGTTAACTGCTAAGGCAATCAGCTTTGAGTACCTATGGCTACCAAAACACTGACCAAACCTAAGCAAAGACAAAATTCTCAAAATCGCTCATGGGAAAACCTGACAGATCGCCGCAAACTCCGCCATATTGAAAACACATTGGATAAAGCGATCGCATCCTCAATTCAAGATGATTCTATCCAGTCCCACGAAGACTTTAAAGCCTATGTAGAAAACTACAGCCAGGAATCGGGTAAAGCCCCCATCACAGTAGAACTCTGTGTTGGAGGTGGGGATGATGACGAGATTAGAGGCTATCGCTTCTACCTCACTAATGATCCCAACCACAGAACCAGTGGCAAATACCTGATTAAAAACCTCGAAGGAATTACCAGCAAAGATGAAAACTACTTCACCCCTTCTAACATTGCTGAAATTTGCGGTTTTGCTGAAACAGAACTAGACGATCTCGATGATGAATTAGAAGATGACCTGCTCGATTTAGATGAAGAAAATGAAGAAATAGATGATACAAACAACGAACTAG
Organism: Nostoc sp. 'Peltigera membranacea cyanobiont' 210A; assembly: GCF_002246015.1. Lineage (GTDB taxonomy): Bacteria > Cyanobacteriota > Cyanobacteriia > Cyanobacteriales > Nostocaceae > Nostoc. The sequence continues at coordinate 46,270 of NZ_NOLJ01000017.1, read as the reverse complement.
ACGACCTATTAAATGATGATTTCAACACTAAACTAGACGACCTAGATGACTTAGGTGAAGAAGACGACCCATCTGTTAGTCGTGTTAGCGCAGCCCAAACTAAAACTCAAGCCAAAACTTCAACTAAAACCCAAAGTAATTCTCAGCCTAAAACACAACCTAAAACTCAGGACAGGGCTAAGACCAATAAAACTGCTGCCAAAAACTCCAAATCCAGAGAGCCTCTAGACGAAGCTTCGCGTTTAAGTGCCACAGCTGCCACCAACGGACGAGAAGTGAATGGGGTGAATTTGGCAGGCTTAACAGGACAACTGGCATCTCTGGGAATTGCGGTAGGACAGGGAGTTTTGGAACAGCTAGCAGCCGAAGCTGATTCCAAGCGGCTTGAACGAATTCTCAAAGAACTGCAACAGCAGAATGACCGCGTAGATAACATAGCCAGTCGCTTGCAAGAAGCAAAGCCGGACTCACCAGAGTCTCAAAAGTCTCAAGATTTTCAAACTGTATCTGAAGAATCAGTCACAGACAATCCACTGGCTGTAGCTGCTACCAAAATTGGCTCGAAAGTAGACAATCTTGGTTCGCAAATAGACCCCAAATACCAATCTCAACCATTTGAATTAAATAAGGATGCCAGCGTCAGCGAACAGCTTGACCAAATTGAAGCCTACCTGAAAGTTCTTTCCAAGCGACTTGACCGTTTAGAAATGGTAATTAGCCGATTGGAAAAACAGATGGCAGCACCACAGAATAATTCTACTGTTGTCGAGTCAGAAACTGATGCAGATATTGTCCAACCTAACTCTGCTAACCAGCCACCAGCAGACGTTGACATTTTAGAACATCTGACGAAACGCCAAGCACAGCAACAACAAGCTGCCTGTGCCGATGCTTTAGTTGGATTTGCCAAAGTTGCTGGTGAGTTATTTGACCAATCACCCCAAGCAGGTATCGCCATTTCCAGTAACAAAACTTTATGGGTAGAACCACAGGACAAGCAGGTAGCGATGCCTGCGGCGGGCGTAGCCATCGCTTTAGAAAATACCCAAGGTGAAACACTCTTTGCTGGTACTCGCACTCAGGGACAGTGGGCGATCGCACAAGACAATCTCACCCCTGATGAAAAAACGGGCATCTGCAAACTGCCACAGTCGAAAGAAGAATACGCTCTCAAAGCCAGTACCCAAGCATTGATTCAAAAATTCCAAGAACAACTACCTAATCGATTTAACAGCAACGATGAACCGACATTCACCTGGACTGAAAAGGGCAAAGTCAAGTACGAGTTTGAAGTAGTAAAACTGCCCAATGGTACACGCCTACTTCAAGGATTTAACCCTAATCGTAACGATGAACAAGTGCTTGATGCCGTTTTAGTACCAGGGCAGCCCCCAGAGATTTTGCAGTGTAGCATCCCCCTGCGTGAGATAGAAACGCTACTGGACAATCAGCAATCAGCTCCCTCTACCCAAGCCCAGACTGATAAAGATACTGCAAGGCAACGCCAGAAACAAACTCAAAGAAAAGCCAGCAAACCAGAAATGCAAGTTTAATTCTACAAACGAGAACAGAAAAATGAACAACACAAAATCTCACATTTCTCAGTTAAAACTGCTGTCATCTCGTAAATTTTCAACCAACTTGAGAAACCTGAAAATTAACCGCACTGACTTACTTTTCATTTTACTATGTCTTGCGATTGGAATTTATTTGTTAGCTACCAAACCCATATTCGTCACTATTTTGGGATGTGCCACCATTGTTTTCTTGAGTATTGGGTATGTAATTCGCACAGTACCAATTTTAGAAAAGTATTTAGGTAGAAAAATTCGCTTCTGGCATATTGTTGCCGCCATTATCACTGTTACCGCTTTACTCGATACCTTTACAACTCCAGCCCAAGCTATTTTCTTAAGCGGGTTGGAAAGCTTCTTCAACAATTTAGCTCAACAAAGTTCCCAAGCAGGAGGCGGTTCCACTAGCACTTTGGATGCCAACGTTGTTGGTTTGACATTTAACCTCATCCGAGGTGCATTCTTGCTGCTGGTTGCTGCTGCTTCTCTATTTGCCTATAACCAAGCCCAGCAAGGTAACGACTGGCGACCGATTGTTACTCAAGTTGGTTTAGCGTTCTCCATCGTAATTGCCATTGATGTCATCACTTTCATATTTGTCGGTAATGGCGCAGGAACAACATCAGCCATCAGGTAAACCCAACTTGAATTTTATACCCATTAAATAAGAATTCAGAAGTCAGAAAACATTCGTCAGAATTCATCAGTGGGGGATGAGCATAGTTGGTCTAGACAACTTTGAGAGATTATTGACAAGAAGAAAAGTCCTATTCTCCCCCTTATCTTCACTTGTCACTTCTTGGTTGACTGACTACTAATGCAGCACCAGAGAATTACAAAAATATGGCACAAGACAATCGAGAATTCATCAAAGTCAATCAGATTCTAGGCAAGCAAGCCAGCATTGGGCCAATTCCGGCTGAACAGCTACTTCCTTGGATTGCCATCATTGTAGTTTGCTATGTTCTCACCAATGGTTTACTCAGTTTGGGTATGGGTTGGTTCTTTGCCACCTCCTTCTGGCTAATTATCAGTTGGTGGATTCTCACAGGCAAACAGCCCCATCAGTTTTTAGATCGATGGCGTAATCCACCGGGAACAGAGTGGTGCAATAGTAACAGCATTTACATCTCACCGATTCCCGAATATCGACCCTGGTGGGTGCGTCGGCGTTACGCAGACTCGCAAGTACAAATCCGATTCAAGCCACTGATTGTACCGAATCAATATGGAGGCAAAAGTAAGCTCATGCCTTTCCAAAATGAGGTAAACATCTGCTGTATTGCAGAAATTAAGAAAGATGATCGTGAAGTGGCTGCCTTGTTATTAGATAAAGGCAACTCTCAGTATCAACTCGTGTTTGGGTTTCGCATCGCTGGACTGCATGACATACTGCATGAAAATGAGGTCAGCGAATTTGCCCACTCTATCGAAGAGGGTTTGAAAGAACTACCTCCCGGTGAAAAAATTACTTTTTGTACAGGCTGTTATAGTGATGATACTGAGTCATATCCCCTGCGGACAGACTCTACCAGGGGAGTCCCTCATAAACGCCAAACCCCACTTACTGCCTTAGCAGATGATTGCCACTTGAAACCAGTTTCTGTGCTGCTTCGCAACGAGCAATTGCGGGTGGAACAACTCAAGGAAGCAGGTTCTCGCCAAATCTGGAATCAAATTGCCTTCTGTACTTGGACGAGCGATGATGAAGCTGGTTCACAGCAAAAGGATTTTGTAGGTGGACTGATTGAAAAATTCAGAAAATTTGGCTCTTGGGCAGTTGAACTGATTACAGGGAACAAACGCATTTACCAAGAGGAGTTTTTCAAAAAGCTATTACTGCAAGGGTTTCAGCAAGGATTTATCCAGTGGGAATTGCTGCTCAATACCAAAATTGGCTTAGAAGTAACACCTTGCAATGCTACAGATTTGTGGCAGTGGCTTTGGAATCGATTTAATGAGGGTGCAGCACCTCCTATTCCCCAAGTCATTACACTGAAGGAGACTGAGACGGGACTGGAGTTAACAGAAACCCTAACCACCGATAAGCACATCTGTACATTACTGATTGAAGGACAACAGGGACGTTCTGCTTGTCCCGAACATCGGGGAGATAATGACCGAGTTTACTTGACAGGTAAAAGCAAGGTTTGTGGAGTCATGGTTGTAACAGATCCCCCCGTCGGTTGGTCTAATGCCCAAGAGCAGCTAAAGTGGGTTTGGAAAATTCTTGCTTACAGCTACGTCCACGATACAGAAGCTTGGGTTGAAATCAGCCGCAGCAACGACTTCTTAATCCAAGACAACCTGGCACGTCAGGCAAAACAATCCAAAACAGCCCGCACTTTAGCTATAACCAAAGGACAAGGACGGGACGTTGGAGCGGAAATCAAACAGGAGGAATCCTTTGAAGCCCAACGACGACTCTATGAAGGGACGAAAGCGTTGCACTGTGCGCCTGTATTTCTAGTTTATCGTCACAGTGCCCAAGAGTTAACCCACGCTTGCAACTTATTGGCTAACAGTTTTGAGACTGCCAAAGTAATTCGAGAGCGTAATATTGCTTGGGAAATTTGGCTGCAAACCCTGCCGATTACCTGCAAATGGTTGCTACACGGAGGCAATCTCAGCGAACGCAGAATAACTTTAGATACCCGTACTGTGTCTGGGATTATGCCCCTAACTGTCCCCAAGGACATTGATAAACAAGGTGTAGAATTCCTTACCAGTCGTGGTGGCAAGCCTATTTATGTTGACTTATTTCACCAACAGATTGGACGCGCTCTAATTACAGGTACTTCTGGCTCAGGAAAGAGCGTTTTGGGATGGCGCTTTGCTCTAGAGGCATTAGCGAACAATATTCCCGTTGTTGGTATGGATATCTCTGCTAGTGGTAACAGCACTTTCAAAACTGCGATTGAGCTTTTGGGCGAGCAAGGAGCATATTACGATATTTCCAGTGGCAGCAGTAACCTACTGGAACCCCCAGATTTGCGACGCTTCGACAAGTCAGAACGGGAACGGCGCATGGAGTCTTGGAAGGACTTTATTCGCAAAGCATTAACAGCGATCGCAATGGGTAAAGTTGAAAACCCCCATCTAGCTCAACGGGTTGATGCCTTACTAGTCAAAGCTTTGGACGTATTTTTAAAAGACCCAGAAATTATTACTCGCTACAACCGAGCCTTTGAGATGGGCTGGCTTTCACCAGAATGGCAGCAGATACCCACGCTACCAGATTTCGTCAAGTTCTGCACTAGAGAACGTCTCAATCTCAGATCCTTTGAAGAGATTGACCGACAGGCACTTAACCAAATCCAAAATCAGGTTAGTGCTTTACTAGCATCTAGGTTGGGCAAAGCGATCGCTCGTCCCAGCACTTTTTCCCCATTACCGGCGATTAAATTCTTTGCCCTCAGTGGATTGAGTAACGAACAGGATGCTTACTTAATGGCAATTAACGCCCATAGTGCCTGTATCCGTAATGCTCTATCCCATCCCAAGAGTTTGTTTATTGGCGATGAGCTTTCAGTGCTTTTACGTAAAGATGGCTTTGCCCAGATTATAGGCGAAACCTGTGCCACGGGAAGGAAAGAAGGCATTGCTGTTCTGCTGATGTCCCAAGACCCGGATACCATTTGTGAGTGTTCGACAGGCGCTCAAATTATGCAGAACATGACCTATCGGATTACCGGACGTATTACCAGTAGCGGTATTGCTTCTTTCCAACAGTATCTGGGCTATCCCGTCAATATTATCAGTCAAAATGCGACTGAAGCATTCTTGCCCCGTACCAGCGACCTTTATTCCTGCTGGCTAGTAGAAACAGGTGGTAGATTCTGGCGTACCCGCTTTTACCCTGGAGAGATGATGCTGGCCAGTGTTGCCAATAACCAGGATGAACGGGAAGCACGAGAACGGGTGATGGCTCAGTATCCAGATACCGCTAAAGGCAATCTGTTAGGACTGAGAGCGTTTACAGATGCTTACATTCCGGCTTTGAAGGAAAACAGAGGCTTTAAGCATATTGGTCAAGAGATACATCAAACCACAGCATTGCGCGATTGGCTACGCCCAACCGTAAGTCCTGCGGACAGGCTTAACCAAAGCGGAGCATCTCTGCAAGAAGAAGGCGATCGCTCAGAGAATAACGATGGCCAACAGGCTGAAAGTAGCCTGATTGCAAGTTGATATATCTAAAAACTGCATTAAGGAAGGTGAATCATGAAATCTAAACTTACCTCTATCAGATTGATAGCACCGATTCTAATTTTGTCACTTGGTTCTATCGCCAGTCCAGCCCTTGCTCGCACTCAAGACAACGGTCGAGATCCAGTAGCTGCTGCTGTTAGTAACAAAACTACTGGTAGTGGTATTTTCACCGCAGACACAGCATCTCAAATCAATGATTTTGTGGGAGATGTCAAAAATTTCGCTCAAAATGACCTATTTAATCCTCTTGGCAATCTGCTCAATTCTGCCTTGGGTGCAATTCAAATTCCAGATTTAAACAAAGTTTTGGCAGGAATCATGAACGGTTCTGCCAACAACGATCCTGGTGCCGTGCTGTCTGAAACTTTGGAGAACAAAACCAATGGTCAAAGCTCTTATGGTATCCGTGAAGACCTTGGTAAATATGCTACTAGAACAGTTGCCACAGAGATCGCTAATCAGGCTACTTTGAGCCAAACAGCCCAAAGTCAGATGGCTCAAATTAAGCAAGCTACTCAACAAGATACTCAAGAAAACGTCAGCTTGGGTGAGGAATCCCAAAATTTAGATGTCACCCAACAGATTTTGCAAAACCTATCCCAACAGACTGCCCTTACCAGTCGCGTCAACGAGCGGATGCTTATTGAAGCCCAGCAAGCACGCATTGACAGGGCATTGAGTAACACCTTAACCGCTCAAACAGCCAAGGAACTTTCAGCCATCAATACTGCCGATCGCCGTAAGAGTGTTGCCGCAGGCAATGCTGCCACTCAACAGGCGGGCTTATTGATCATGCCTGGTGGCATTACCCTTGGTTCTGACAAGCAGTAGCTTTGATTTCGACACTCATGATGCACATTATTGCTCAATCATTTCCAGTAACAGGCGGAGAATCTGATGCCTTAGAAATTATCTCCAGTTCTTTAGAACTTTCTCGCGCCACAGTTGAGTCGTGGAATACCGTCTGGCTAATTACTTTAGATCCGCTCGGTTCAGCATTATGGATTGGCTTGATTAAATTGGGCATCACCTTGGGAGCCGCCAGCATATTATTTGTGGCGCTAACCACTGGTAAGGAAATCATTGAAAAGCAATCATGGTCAGAACTGGCATCAATCTTTGTTTGGCCCTTCGTGATTATGATTTTCTTGGGGGCCAACGGCAATATGCTGGCGAAGACAATTACTGTTATCCGAGGCTTCGCTTACAACCAAGTGCAAAGCGTTCTTCAGCTTCAAGTTGGTGAACTAACATTTCGAGATGCTATTACCAATGTGGCAATTAGCAGTATCGCTAGACAACAGCTAGAAAACCTCTATAGCGAATGTCAAGGAAAAGTCGGTACAGAGTTAGTTGAATGCTGGAACTCAAAGCAAGCCCAAGCACAGGCAATTGTTACCAAAGCTGAAGAGCAAGCTAAATCTCCACTCCAACCACTACGAGATTTTGCTAGTTTTCTCTGGAATAGAACTTTGCCTGGTCAAATCGGTACTGCTGTTCAGTTTGCCAACGATCCAGGTAGTGTGTTTCGAGATACTGCCATCCCCATTATTCGCTTTATCCTGTATGCCCTGCAATGGGGCTTTGTAAATATTTTGGAAGCTGCTCTGTTGCTAACAGCATTATTTGCACCGATCGCAGTTGGTTTATCTTTGCTGCCATTACAAGGTCGTCCTATTTGGGCGTGGCTGACAGGGTTTATTTCGTTGTTTGGTGTTCAACTTGGTTACAACATTTTAGTAGGTTTAGCAGCCGTCGTCCTGGTGAAGTCTGGTGCTGAATTAGCATCTGATGTAGCATTTTTATGTTTCCTAAGCATCTTTGCACCAGTTTTGGCGGTATTGATAGCTGGAGGTGGGGGAATGGCTATTTATAACGGCATTTCTGCCAATGTCAAAGGCTTAATCGATATTTTTAGCAGTGCCATTGGAACTGCAACCAGTATTGCTCTACTCCGTAGGGGGTAATACCAATTTTGGATTTTAGATTTTGGATTTTGCGGAAAGTCCCCAGTCCCTAGTCCCTATTTTCAAGACAGGCATCATAACTTTCCAAGACGAATTAAAAACCTTTAACACAAGGCTGTTCGGTGGATTTTCAAACAATACTACTTATACCAATTTGGTATGACTCTGCAAATTAAACGACTTCAAGCTCCATTGCTTCCAGAAGCCAAAAACCTTCTAGCTGTTTGCTTTATCTGCCTAACTGCATTTAACGGTCTGATATTTTTGTTGACTCTATTCACCGCTTTCAGGGTCAATAAAATTGCCGATCGCAAGACGACTTTTGCCCAGTTGGTAAATGGTGAGACAATCTACATTTCTGAGCAAGACCGCAACTGGCGTTATCCAGCTGTAATTCAAAAAGTAGTTAGTGACTGGACAACCCTAACATTTAACTGGGATGACAAACTCACTGGCACTAATCAACCAGACCAAGGCATTCAAGTTGGTAGAAATGGGCGGATTCCCACAAATACTTGGTTTGCTTCCCTGCTGCTAGAACCGGAATTTGCCAAAGCTTCTCTACCAAAGATTGCCGAATTAGTTCCTACTAGCTTCTTTTCAGGTCAGCTGCGTAGCACCACTATTATTTCCTATCTGTCAGAACCGAGAGCAGTACGACCTGGGGAATGGGAAATAGACATGATTGCTACCCGCATCTTAGTTGACCGCACTACTGGTAGAGATGAGCGTATTCCTTTTAACCGCACATTTACCATCCAAGCAGTGGAGATTCCCCGATCTCCTTTAGGTAAAGATGCCCCCCTGGTAGAACAGAAAATTTATGAAGTGCGATCGTCTGGACTGCAAATTACCAAGATGGTTGAGTTTAATTCTCAGCAACGACGCTAAAGGAAAAGGGTAGAATTATGACCAATTCAAATCAAAATCATGAATTTGACTACCTAAACGAGAACTCTGGTGATTCTTCGCCGGAATTCAACAGTACTAACGGCAATCATCGCTCTAACCAAGCCACTTTGGTTGCTGATGATGATATCAGCCCTGAAGAGGAGCAGTTGTTGGCAGGTTATAACCCTACCGCAAATCACCTCATTTCCGAAGAATATCGCTTGAAACAAGATGCAGAAGGAGCGGTAGAGCGACCGTTAGCAGAAAAACCTAGTGTTAGACTAGGTTCAGTAGTTGCCTTAGTGGGAATAGTTATTGGCTCTGTAGCACTGATCTGGTTTGGATTTCTCCAACCGAAACCTCCTGTCAAACAAGTAGTTCAAACTCCTACTACATCTCCAAAAGGCGAACCAGTTTTAGATGAATCTGCCGAACTGAAAAGCAGATTAGCGTTTCAAGACCAACGGCAACAACTCAAAGTAGAACCTGTTGCGGCTAAATCCCCAAGTCCAACTCTACAAAATAAACCCAAAGCAACGCCATCTCGACCTCCTCAGACTTTTTCACCGCGCACAACTCCTGCATCACGCATAACACCAATAACTCCTGTAAGAATTTCTCAACCTGCGCCCCCAGTAGTGCGGTATATTTCTCCCAATCCTGTTAGTTATCAAGCTTCAACACCAATACGACAGCCTGAAAGTAATGTCGATCCTTTCCAGCAGTGGAGCCAACTAGCTAGCCTGGGACAGTCGCAAATCGGTAACTCTAAAGTAGCTGAAACTCAGTCAGAAGTTGCTGTTAACACTCAAACTCTAACAGGCTTGAAACCAACAGCTAGGACATCCATTTCCACTCCTGAAGACCCTGGTATTCAAACAGTTTTAATTGGCTCCAAAAGCACTGACAGTAAAACTGATAACTTGACTCCAGGAATGGTAGGTATCCTCAATCGCACCCCTGTAGCTACAACCAATCTCAATGTCAATGAAACTAAAGAGGTAGCGCTGGGTACATCTGTCCCAGGTAGAATTATCATGCCGATGATTTGGGATCAGGGAGGGAATAATCAGAGCGATCGCTTTGCTATCGAGTTAACCAAACCTCTCACAGCCACAGACGGCACGGTGGCACTCCCGGCTGGTACTGTTTTAGTAACGAAAACAGTGGCAGTAGGTAAAAAGAATAACTTGGTATCTGCTAGTGCGATTGCGCTTATTTACCCTGACTCCCAAGGCACAGTTAAACAGGAAACCATTCCGGCTGAGACTCTGTTAATTCGCGGTCGAGGACAGCAACCGTTAATTGCTAAAAAGCTGAATGATGTGGGGACAGATATTGCCCAACAAGATTTATTAGTTGGATTACTCAGTAGTTTGGGTAAGGTGGGAAGCATAGTGAATCAGCCCCGCACTCAATCTAGCACTGTTGTTTCTAGTGGCACTTTTAACCAAAGTACTATTACTAGTAACTCTAATCCTCAGATTTGGGCGGCGGCGCTGGAAGGCTTTTTTAGTCCAGTCAGTGAACGTCTGTCTAGACGCTCTGACCAAGCAGTGCAAGAATTACTAGAACGTCCAAATATCCAGTTTTTACCTGAAGGTACAGAAGTCTCGGTTGTCGTCAATAGTTTTTTGAAAGTTGAAAGATGATACCTATTTGGTGCGGGTAGTCAGCAATTTAAAATTCGGCGTTGCATAAATGCGGGATGAATTGGCGGTTGAAACCATTGAAAATTCTTTCCAAATTGGACGAAATCATTCCCTGATTCACCAATGCTTAAAATTCAAACAAATTGGAATCAATTCATATACAGCATCCTGGCTATTGAATAGATACAAACTGAACGTTCTACAACTTAATATTTGAGATTACTGGAACAGCCTATAAGTCAAAACTTCTAGTCCAAAATTAAAAATTGGTATGAAACTATTTGCCACTCTTGTTATTACTAGCACCACAATACTGTTTGGGGTCACGATACCTGTTGTATATGCACAAGCACAAACTCCTGCATATCGCTTGATTGAACGGGATATGGCTACAAGCAATAGAATTCAGGTTCAAATTACTCCAGGACGTGCTACACCTATTAGCTTCACTCAAACCGACGAGGCGATCGCCTACATTTTGGTAGCAGACCCTTCGCGACTGGTCTACACCACAGATACAGATTTAAAAAGCGGACGCGCTACAACCATCTTTCTGAGGGCAATCCAACCGTTAAAGTTTCCAGGGGCTACCACTACTGCCATTACTAACTTACTTGTCCAAACTGTAGACAAAACGGGACAAAAACGACTCTACAACTTCGATATCGTTACAGTACGTAGAAACACTGGGTATGTTGGTATTCAGATTGCAAATGCGGTCGTCGTACCCCTACAGGGAAGCAAGCTACGCGCAGCGTCTCCGATAGGCTTCGGTACTGCACGTAGACGCCGAACAGCTTCTGAAAGTAGCGCAATCGCTGGACAACAGACACTATTAATAGATAAAAATCGCAGAGCGAGAGTAGATGATATTGAAACCGGGCTGAGAATTGCTATTAATCGGGGTTACACCAACAAAAGCGATCCAGTTGTTCCTAAAGTGCAGCAAGTTTTATCCCTGTTGCGAAATAGCAGAGTAACAATCCCAGAAGCAGCTACATCTGTTGGTGTTCCAGTTGAGGTTATTTCTGAATTAGGAAGAATCGCCTTAAATGACCGCCTACTCAGACTAGGACAGCAACGCTAGAGGTGATGCACTGGTTAAAATAGAAAGGAATTGACATTTGATCAAGTTTTTAACACCTCAATAATCTTGTCCACGAGTTCCGTTCGATCAATTGGCTTGGTAATAAAAAGTTGAAACCCTGCTTTTAAAATACGTTGCTCATTTTTGGCTTCAGCAAAAGCAGTGAGAGCGATCGCTGGAATTTGTCCCCCTTTCTCCATAGTGCGGGAGCGAACCTGACGAATCAAGGTAAAGCCATCCTCATCTGGCATACTGATATCACTAATCAGTAGAGCGGGCGATTGCTGTTCTAAAAGTGCCAATGCTTCTTTTACTGATGCTGCCACTGATACATCTGCCCCGACGCTTTGGAGAACAGTCTGCATTAACATCCGAGCATCTGCATCGTCATCCACAACCAGAATGCACAAGTTCTGCAATTGGGTAATTTTCTGATTACCATGCAGCAATTCTCCTACTACTAGTTCCTCATTACTCAACTGCGTTGTCATTGTTACGATAGGTAGTCTCACCGTAAATGTCGAACCCTTGCCGAATCCCGCACTGGCTGCTGTAATATTGCCATTGTGGAGTTCTACAATTGTGAGAGCGATCGCAAGTCCTAGCCCTAATCCACCAGCAGAACGAGTAGTTGAAGCGTCACGCTGACTAAACCGTTCAAAGACGAATGGTATAAATTCTGCTTCTATGCCCCTCCCTTGATCGATAACAGTAATCTGAGCTTGAGACTCAACTTGTTCCAACCTGACCTCTACACTTTGATTCTTGGAACTAAACTTGATTGCATTTGAAAGCAAATTCCAAACCACTTGTTGTAAACGAATGGCATCACCTAAAACGTTGGACACACTAGTATCAAGATGTAACTGAATTTGAATGCCCTTTGTTTGGGCTGACAATCGAATAGTATCTGCTGCTGACCGAATTACACTTGCTAGATCAACAGGTTCGATTTCCAAATTCATCTCGCCCTTCTGCATCCTAGCCAGATCCAGCAAATCGTCAATTAAGCGAACTTGCAGACGGGCATTCCGCTCAATCGTTTCCAGTCCCTCAACTTTTAGTGCTTCATCCATCTCAGATTCAGTTAGCAATAGTTGCGCCCAGCCGTGGAGATTATGCATGGGAGTACGCAACTCATGAGACAAGACAGCGACGAATTCATCCTTTACTCGATTTATTTCTGCCAGTTCCTCAGTCTTTTGTCTCAGTTCTTCTTCTACACGCTTTTGTTCGGTGATATCAATACCGATTAAAAATGCGGCTCTGTTCTGGTCATATTTTTGAGCCACAATTAAATAACTACGATCTGCGCTTATGGATTTCAACTCATATAATGCTTCAGATTCATCTCCAGCAAAGAAATTTTGCACGAACTCACGAAACCCATTACCGTTAGCTAAGAAACCAATATCCTGACCAACAAAAGCTTCGGGAGACAAATTAAAACTATCAGCTAAGTGCTTATTGACACCTAGATAGCACAAATCGGAACTGACCCAAGATACAATTCCAGGTACAGCCTCCAATACAGTCTGCAACTGATCTCTAGCAGCTTGCAATTTTCTTTCTGCCTGGTTGCGCTGGGTAATATCTAGAAATACACTTACACACCCCCGCACTTTTCCATCTTCATCAAATAAAGGGGCAGCATACTGCGACAGATTAATTCTCACACCATCATTACGAACCACCTCAATCTCAGAATCCAGTATTTCCACACCATGAGTGGTAGCATATTGCATAGCTAGTTCTTCTGGAGCTAGTTCTCTGCCTGACTGGTAAACTTTAAAGTTAGTTGGACGTTCATCATTAGGAGCGCTGAGAGAGGCATTTGCGTCAATAGGTATGCCAAGTAGTTTGGCAAGAGCCGGATTAGCTCGAATAGTTCGGCATTCTGGATCTTCTGCAATGCCAATGCCAGTTGGAATCACCTCTAATAAAGTTTGTAGTTCTTTAACTCGTCGATTTAAAGCTTGGTTTAACTTGATAATTTTTGCTTCTGCTTGTTTGCGGTTCGTGACGTTTTGGAAGATTGCCAAGCCAGTCAGAATTTTGCTATTTTCATCTTTGACTGGAAAAGTTTGTACTAGATAAACTTGATTGTTATAAGGGATTTCAATACACATTGGAGTACCCTGTAAGGTACTACGGTAAGCTGGTTCTATCAGTTCGTAAGTTTCAGGGAGAACAGTTTCGTGCAGCGTTTTACCTTGGAACTCTTCTTTTGGTAAACCAAAGATTTGCAGTTCTGTACCCTCAGCACCCATAAAGCGCATATCTCGATCAAAGAGAAAAACTACTCCATTGGGTAGATTTTGGGTTAATGTTCGGTATAGTTCTTCACCTTGACGAAGTGAACGCTGACTCTGTAATAAATCTTTTAGATTGATTTGGGCTTCTGTTTTATCAGTATCAGACTGCTGTTTACTTGACTGGAAGTTAGCAGTTAGCGCACTGATTAATAGACCCTCGATAACAAATAATACAAATTCCAGACTATCGAGAGTAGAAGATGGGTTTGTAAAAAAGTAATGACTAGCTAAAGCAGCCAAAAACACTGATGTCAATCCTGAAATGATACTACCGTACCAAGTACTTATAGCGATCGCAATTAGCCACAAGCTGAAAGAACTTGTAATTCCGGTTAGATGCTCTAGTCCCAGCTTTACTAGCAAGGTTACTCCCACACTGAAAAATCCAATCCCGTAGGGCAGGTATTTTTGTTTGATAAATAACATAGAGATGGGAGCAACGCTCCAAAGTGAGGCCGGATAAAAAACGAGCAATGTCTACGGCGGGCCACGCCTACGCTAAAAACTATTTTCAGTATATTAGAGTTTTCGGTATATTAAAACACGTATTAATGCGTAGTAAGATTTACTAGGTCTAATGTATGGTGATAAGCGCGAAAATTTGTAATGACAAGAATTAAAGTAGGATTTCCGAGTAGCCATAATTTTAAGATGGGGATATTTACCTTCATCGAAAAATATATATGTGCAACTCCAGATTTAACTAAATCATCTGAATGTTAAAAAACTTTTAATATATTGATTGCTGATGATACCGAATGGATATAGAAACATATATTCCTCAAACCAGAAGGAGTATTGTTTTTCGGAGAAGTAAAACCAACAGCTATCGCTGCATTGAGTGGATCAATTAATAGAATTAGCGAAGCGATGATGATCCAAACACTTCCTACTTTCGCTGCAACAGGTTCTTTTCCATTTCAACTCACCCAGCAGCAGCAAAAAGCTTTAGATGCAATGTGGACATTTATACAGCCAACCGTGATGGCTGCTTTATTTCTGCTGGTTGGCTATGCTGGAACTGGCAAGTCAACTATTGTTTTCCAACTAGTTAAAGTTCTTGTCGCTACGGGTAAGCGAGTTGTACTGACTGCACCCACTAATAAAGCTGTAGGTGTGCTGCAACGTATGGCGGCAGAAAATGGCGTAACTGGGGTAGAATTCTTTACCATTCACCAGTTGTTAGGACTGGGTATGGTAACTAGAGGTAAAGAGAAAGTACTTGACCAAACAGGGCCTTCTTACATCAATCTATTTGATGTTGTCTTTATTGATGAATGTTCCATGATTGGCAAACAACTCTGGCGCTGGATTGAGGATGTTGCTAACCAATCATCCACCTGGACAAAAATCAAAATTATTCTCATGGGCGATCCAGCACAGTTAAATCCAGTTAATGAAGGAAAATCCCCTAGTTTTCAAGTGCCAGATAAAGCAGTATTGACTCAAGTTGTGCGTCAAGGAACTGGTAGTCCCTTATTAGAGTTTGTCACTGCTTCTCGCTATGCAGTCACCAAGAGCAAGTTTCCTTTTGAGCCTTATGCCAAATATCTGCCTGATAAAAGTAATGGGGCGCTGATGGTTAAACGTCAAACTTTGCTGCATTATGCCTGCAAAAAGATGAAGAGAGAATTTGCTCAAAACCCAGATTGTTTCCGAATTTTATCCTGGACTAATACTCAAGTTGACTTTTACAATCAGCAGATTCGCACACATTTATATGGTGAAAATATCAATCGCTTTATTCCTGGAGAGAGATTAATCACCAGAGATCCTGTGATGGCTCCTGATGGTAAAACTACGATTCTTTCTACATCTACAGAGTTTACTGTTTTAGATGTCTTTGGGGATCGTTACAACAACTATGATACTTGGAGGTTAAAGGTAGAGACAGATGAAGGGATTGTGCGTCAAATCTATGTTCTGCATGAAGATGAGCAAAAACAATTTGACCAAGAAACCAAACGCTTACTCAGAAGTGCCAAGCGTAATCCCTTTCTGTGGAAGCAGTACTACAAACATTCAGAGCAGTTTGCCAACATCAGAAACTGCTTTGCATTAACTGTTCACAATAGCCAAGGTAGCACTTTCTTAGAAGCGGGTATTGATGGTAAAGATTTGAGTAAGCGACTTTATCCAGAACGAGGAGATGACAGTAAGGCAGTCCTGGCAAAGATTAGAGAGTTTAATCGTTTGTACTATGTTTCTAGCTCACGGGCTAGACAACGGATATTAGTTATCCGGTGACAATGGTGTATGGGAATCTCGACACAAAATTCCGATTAATCATTCGTGAATAGCGAGAACCCTGATTTATTAGAGAAGTCGGGGTTCCTACACCCAACACGAAAACTGATGACGATGTTCCTGAGATTTGCTATTACAATTCATGTAACTGTTATATATTAGAGTTTACAAGTCTCGACGCGAGAGAATAAATCGCCTGCAAGCATCCTTAACCACAGATTGAAGGTTTGAGCCTTGCGTAATACGTAAAAATACAAATGTGTATTGTATTTGCCAACAGTATCTTAGCTCTTCCCAAAATTGATGACTTACTCATTTTTCATCCTCTACTGCCCCTAAAATTTTTAGTGTTCCTTTCTGTGCCTCTGTTAAGCCAGTAATTCCTGTTATATTCATTCTTTCATAAGGTCGGCTAACCCTTAGTGTTCTTATACATTCACTTTGATTAATATCCCAGACTCTAATTGTTCCATCTTGACTACCACTAAATAAAGTCTTCGCATCTGGACTGAATATGACAGACCAAACTCGGCCAGTATGTCCTTCAAAAGTCTTAATGCATTGACCAGTTTCAATATTCCATATTTTTACTGTCTGGTCTTCACTACCACTGGCAAAAGTTGTATTATCTGGACTGAATGCAACTGCACATACCCAATTAGAGTGCTCCTTCAATGTTCTAATACACTGTTGCGTTTCAATGTTCCATAGCTTTATAGTTTGGTCTTGACTACCACTAGCAACCATTTGATTATTAGGGCTAAATCTAACAGACCAAATTAGACTAGTATGTCCTTCCAAAATTCCGCAACACTTTCCTTCGTTGATATTCCAAAGCCTCACGACTTGATCTCCACCGCCACTAGCAATGAGCTTGCCATTAGGGCTAAAGTCTACTGAAGCCAAGCAGTTGGTATGTCCTTCAAAAGTTCTGATGCATTGACCAGTATTAACGTCCCATAGTTTGACTGTTTTGTCGTCACTAGCACTTGCAAGAGTTTGACCATCTGGACTAAACGCGACAGACCAAACCCAATCCTTATGCCCCTGGAATGTTTTCAGACAACGCTCAGTTGCAATATCCCATAACTTCACTGTTTTATCTTCACTACCACTGCTAGCTAGAACATCATTACGAGGGCTAAATGCAACAGACCAAACTCGATTTGTATGCCCTGTAAAGATTTTGATACATTCACCAGTTTCAACGTTCCATAGCCTGACAAGTCTATCTTCTCCACTACTAGCTAACATACCAGCATTGGAGCTACATGCAACTGAATATATCCAATGAGTAGATCCCTTTAGCGTTTTCCAGCATTGACCAGTCTTAACATCCCAAAGTTTTACCGTTTGGTCATCACTGCCAGTAGCAAGAGTTTGACCATCGGGGGGACTAAAGGCAACAGAACCAACTCTCCCTTTGTATCCTTGTAGTGTTTTGGTGCAATCTCCAGTGTTAATATCCCATAACTTCACTGTTTTATCATCACTTCCACTAGCAATAATTTGACCATCCGGGCTAAAGGCAACACGCCAGACAGAGCCACTGTGCCCCTCAAATACTTTTAAACATTCACCAGTTTTAATGTCCCATAATCTAATTGTTTTATCTCCACTACCACTAATAAGCTTAGACCCATCAGGACTAAATGCTACTGACCGTACAAAATCACTGTGTTCTTGAAGAGTTATTATGCAACGACCAGTTTTAACATCCCACAGCTTTACCATTTGATCATCACTGCCAGTAGCAAGAGTTTGACCATCTGGGCTGAACACGACACACCAAATCCAATCAGCATGGGCTTGAATTGTGTTCAAACATTCACCAGTGTTAGTATTCCATAACTTTATTGTCAGATCGTCGCTACTGCTTGCTAAAATCTTTTCATCTGGACTGAAGGTAAGAAAGCGAACGAAATCTTTGTGCTCTTGTAACGTTCTGAGGAGTTGACCATTATTGACATCCCATAGCTTTATTGTACAATCCTCACCTCCACTAGCTAAAATCTTTCCATCTGAACTGAAAGCGACACTCCAGATCCAGCCTACATGTCCTTTATAGGTCATTAAGTTTTGACCGTCAGAAATTCTCCACAAGTGGATTTCGTTGGGGTCAGTAGTGGCAAGCGATACTCCATCTGGACTAAAAGCTATTGCTAAGATACTACTAAAGGTTTCTGCGAAAGAGGATTTAGATAAGTCGGAATGAGCTAAGTTTACGTCTTTCAAATTTGCGTCTGACAAATATACCTGCCAAAGTTTTAGGCATGAAAAATCACGGCCGCTCAAATCAGTACCTATATGACAAAGTAAATTAAGAATATTTCCACCCAAATAACCTCGCTGAGGCAGTTCTTCCCTTTTCAATTTTGATACTAATTTAAATAGCTGATCTTCAAATTTTTTATCATCATTATAAAAAAATTCCTCGACAATAGGCTTAATAATAAAGCGAATTTGAGCTTCCCTGACATAATCTTTTGTAGATGCTTTAATGAGTGCATGCCTATTTAATAGTAATATTGTTTCTTCTTCATTAATCTCTTTATATACACATTTAACTAAGCGAGCGCTTAAATACTCAATAAGCACAGGCTGCAATGAAAAATGCTTTTGACTTTTCACGAGAGGAAATCTTCGCTGTAAGACTTGTAGAATTGAAGGAATTTCATCTTTGACGCTTTTGGATGCAAAAATATCTTCTATTAGCTCTGAAAGTGAAACTGGCTCACGGTTGATTGCTAACCAGTACATTATCTCTTGCTCTTTGTCTGATAAACGTTGAAAATGCCAATCTAATAAATCATTTACTTCACCAAATACCTGTTTTCCTTGTTTCAAAAAATCAGAAATGTCGCCCGAATATACTTCGGTAATATGCTTGGCAGCAAGCTCTAGAGCCAAAGGATTGCCGCTATAAAACTCAATTATTTCCTTCCATTCTTCGTTTGAACCAGCAAAGGAACCGATGCCAATGAATATTTCCTGACTGTCTGAATAGTTCAAGCCACTTAAACTATACGTGCGAGTTAGTCCTTTTTCTCCTCTTTCCAACTTCACAACTTCCGGAGGTTTTTCACGGCTAGTCAACAGCAAGCAACTCTTATGGGTAACTTCACCGACTTTTGATAAAAACTTCCCATAACCTTCATACCCCTCTTGAAACCGGGATTGATTACTGCTGTCTAGGACTGCATCTAAATTGTCAAGTATTAGCAAGCAACGATGCTGCTGCAAATAAGTAATCAACTGAGTTATTTGTTCATCTACAGTGTCTGATAAACCAGTTTTCTTCTGATCGGATATAAAATTGATTAAATCTGAAAAGATATCTGAACTTAATGGAGCATTCAATAATGAACGCCAAAAGACATATTCAAACTCATCTTGAATATCTCGTGCTAGCTTCAATGATAAGCTCGTTTTTCCGATCCCACCTATGCCCAGCAACAAGACTAATTGACATGGTTTCTCTTCTTCAATGATCCAGTGTTTTAAAGTGGAGATTTCCTCAGTACGTCCATAGAAACTATAAATATTTTGTGCTAGTCCCCAATCTTGTTTGCATTTTTTAATGTCAATGCCTGGTGTCGTTACAGGAACTTGCTCGCTCAACTCTAACCATGCTGTAATCAGCACTTGAGTAGGAATAATAAACGCCGCTTTGGCTGTCGCTCGCTCCATTTCCGCCGCTACTGCCATTCCTGCTACACCCTGTAGCTGCTCATCCCATATTGGCGCACCACTGAAACCAGGCTCTAATGCGTAACCTTGTTGTTTTGTACCCTCGACTTGCACCCAACCATTGGCAAGTCCGGCTCTAATTTTACCAGCAGCCCAAACTCCATTGGGCTGGTTCTTTGGAAAACCCAAAACTCGGAAAGGATGCCCCCATAAGTTTTCTGAAGCTACTAATGGTGCTGGTTGAGCAGTATTAGGAGGAGAGCTTTCTAATTCCAATGCCGCAATATCTTCAGCAAACTCATTAGGATTAACAGGTCGCCAAAATACTATCTTGGCTGTGAACAGTTGTTGCGCCGCTAATAAAGGAAAATCCAAGTGGATTTCTGCATTAGGCATTTCAACAGTGTTTCTGGCAATTCCTAGAGCATCTGCTACCACATGGGCGCATGTCAGGATATATTTTTCGGAAACTAAAAAGCCAGCACCAACAACCTTGTCATATTTTGAGTAAATCCTGACAACTGATGACTCTAGGGGTGTGGGCATCTTATGGCTCCCGCTTCCACTTTAAAGTAACTTCATAATTAACTTCGCCATTGCCAGAAGCGATGACTGCTCCAAGTTCTGCACTCATTTTGATGCCAAACTTGACTTCTACTTCGTCCGCAGGCTGATTGAGACTATTTACTTTAGTCATAATGGCATTGGCTATGGGCTTAACTTGTTCCAGAGCAGACTCAAAAGTTTTTTTAGCTGTTTGAATCATCTCATCTCGCAAACCAATACGATCATCAGTTGGCCCAGGCTCATCCACCTCCACAAGAATGAAATCGCCGCTTTCGCTTTCTAAAGGAAATTCTACGATACGCTTCACAAGCTTACCCCTCTACAACATTTTTCACAAAATCAATTGTTTTTTAGCTTTAAACTGCAAGTCTATCTGCTGTCTTGGGGTCTGTCTACTCCTCTGACTTTTCACGGGATGTGGAAAAGGCGGAGTGGTTCGCGAATATCCTAGCGTGGAAAAACTTACTAGAGAAGAGTGGAAATCCTGTAATCTTGACCTTGTAGCGGAATAATGGTGCAAAAACTTGGCAAGAAAAAGGTGATTAACGTTCCAAACACCCGCCTCGATGTCCCAGAGTCTCCATCAAATCCACTGCTAATGTTCGCAAAGGCTTTATCTACTTCATCCATCCACAAAACACAGGGAGGGAGCGATCGCCTCTGATAGTTGAATCATTTGGCGGATACGACTTTCGCTTTCACCGACAATTAATTCCCCCAAATAACCGTCTCACATCCAATCGCAACAGAGGTAAACGCCACTCATGGGCAATAGTTTTCGCAGACAAGGATTTCCCAGTTCCTTGAATTCCCACTAGGAGGACACCTTCAACATTAACCTTGCCGTTGCGGCAAACTCAAAGTTGAAATCACAAAAATCATAGCCCAATTTAGTGGCGAACAGGTAAAGCTGACGCTTTATTTTACTGAGGTGAAAAACATTATTCTTCCTAGTAAATGTGGTACAATCAGTGATTACCAATTCAAGCAAAACCTTTCTAAAAGACGCTGTTGTTGAAAGATATAACATCTCTAAGTTGAATAAAACTCGCATCCGTTTCAAGATTCAGTTAAAGAAGACAACCAAGAGTAATGCTCCCAAATGGACAGATGTTCTCAAATATTCTCAAGATGAACAAGAATCTGACTTAGTGAAGGTTACAACCTCAGAAGTTGGTTTAAAGGGCATCAAAGTTTTCAAAGCTTTAGACGAAGCAGCAAACCAATTAAGGCAAGAAATTGCTTCAGTCCAAGAATGGATGAATTATGACAATGGTGATTGGATTTGTTCTATAGACTTAGCGCCCTTGGTCTGGAATCAACTAATCGGAATTCGAGATAATATTGCACCTGTTTTACGCACTCAACTGAAAGAAGAGTATGAAAAGGGGTACACCGACTATCAAGAACGTATTGACAAATTTCTCTCACTCAATGCTTGGCAGTTATCTGTAGAACAACAACAAGAAGTTAAGCAGAACTTAGCCAAAGCTTTTCCCTGTTTAGAGGAACTAGAGGACTATTTACAAGTCGTAATTGGTCGTCCTGTCATTATTCCCGCTATCAGTGAACAATTGTCAGAGAAACAAGCTGAATGCTTAGGGCAAATAACTCGGTTTATCGAACAGTATGACAGAAATTTAGAACAAACACTGAGAGAATCAGCGATCGCAGGAGGTGAGCAACTAGCAGCCCAGTTGCTCGAAGATTTGAGCAATTGGGAACCAGGACGCAAGCCAGTCAACTTCAAGAAGAAGATGGAACGCCATTTCAAAAAAGTCCAAATGCTTTTGGCTAACGCCAGTTTTGAAGCAGGTAGCAGCCTTGGACAAATGATGGCTCATCTAGAAAATGTTCTCGAAAACGCTTCTGTGGATGCCAAAAAGCTGGATTCACAAGGGCGTTCTCAGTTACAGGAAAAAATGGATGAAATTTGCTCCAAGCTTCTGGATGAACAACGCCATC
Source organism: Nostoc sp. 'Peltigera membranacea cyanobiont' 210A (assembly GCF_002246015.1). Classification (GTDB taxonomy): domain Bacteria; phylum Cyanobacteriota; class Cyanobacteriia; order Cyanobacteriales; family Nostocaceae; genus Nostoc. Next base: position 24,103 of record NZ_NOLJ01000017.1, on the reverse strand, counting down.
TTCAACGATTAGCAAGTGATGAAGGCATGGGATTAACCAGAGCTACAGCGATGTCTCTCAAACTTCGTTAGAAAAAACAATCGAGAACGTGTCTGTATCGTCGTTGATCGAAAACGAGGTGTGGGGGAGCCACTGCGGTGGACGGGTTTCCACAGCAGTAAGCAAGTGGCGTTGTAGAGGAAGACAATACGCCTACACTTCCCAAGCTTGCTACGGAACTAAGAGGGGAAGTGATAGGTAGGAACTTTTTGCTTCCTTGTCTATCACCACTGTTCGCATTAATTTACCAGTCCACAGTATTTAGAGGTAGGAAATGTCACATTTTTCAACTGTCACTACAAAACTAACTAACCGTGAATGTTTAGTACAAGCTCTACAAGATTTGCAGCTTACCGTTCAAGTTTATGAAAAACCACAATCCCTGAGAGGTTATTACGACGACTCCCAAGGACAAATTGCTGAGATTGTTGTCCCTGGCCGTAGTTTAAGTGTCCGCGCAGATATCGGGTTTAAGTGGGATCAGGAGGCAGGGGTGTATCAACTCATCCATGATGCCTATGAAACTGTACCCCGACTAGGAGAAGACTTCTTTTCGCACACCCTAATACAAGCCTACGGACAGAAGATGGTTCGCGCTAAAGCAGCCCAGTTACAAGAACATCTGGGAGAATGCACCATCACAGAAGAAACCAACGGTCAGGTACATACCCTGCGTCTTGCATTTTCAGCACACCAGCAAACTCAACAAGTTCGGAGATAATTTATGGAACGGGCAATCTTGATACATTTTGACACTGCTACAGGTGAAGTGAAAATAGAAGCCGAGGGATTTGAGGGATTGTCGTGCCTAGAAGCAACCCAACCCTTTGAGGAAGCTCTGGGTATAGTGCAAGGCGATCGCACTTACAAACCAGAATCTCAGCAACAGCTTCGTAGCATCATTACTCATCAACAACGACTGCACCAATAAACATTCGATGGGGGAACGAGGAAAATCCCCCCGCACAATTTTTCTATGAGTGAACTACCTGAAGATTATCCGATGCTCCATATTTATCCCTCAAAAGGAGCGCGGGAACCAGTAATTATCAAAGGAAATGCCGGGGGACTGTGCGCTTTAGTCAATGCCCTAATTTCCGCCATTGCTCATCCAAATTCTTCTGGAGTTGCTGAAGTGTTTAACGGCGATGCCGAAGTTTACGAAGTAGTCGTGCATCTTGTTACCACTCACGAAAAACTTTCTCCCGTACCCGATCAAAATTCGCAACAATGAAACTATCAAACCTGATTACCACCATTGACTCTCAAATACCCATCGTGGCAATAGATGTTCTGTCCCCCGAAGAAGCCACTATCATTCAGTGGTTAACTACTGAAGTGATGGACAAACTTAACAGTCCTGTATACTTCTGGAATTTGGGAGTTTCCGGCTTGGAGCAATGTCTGATTGCTGACGACGGTGGACTGGTATTCAAATCAGTCGAGACGTATAAAAAGCCTCATAACATAGACCCTTTAATATATGTGTTCGAGTACATCAATAATTTTGGTAGTAATGGAGTTTTTATCCTGGGAGATGTTCACCCTTTTGTGGGTAGAAACTCCCTGCAATTGAGTTGGGAAATCCTCACCAGAGTAAAAAATTTGTACCATCGCCTCAAACCGACTGAAAAGCGAATTGTATTTTTAGGTCAAAACATTCAACTGCACGAATCCCTGCTGAGACTAATTCCTTGCTGTGAAGTTCCTTTGCCCAGCATTGAGCAAATTCAAGACCACTTAGAATCATATTTACTATACTTGCAAGAATCTGCCAGTGAGCAAGAGGTAACTTTTACCGTATCTCTCACCACTGAAGATAAAGAAACCTTGGCAAGGGCAGCTTTAGGCTTGACGCTGGAGGAAATTAGCGACTTTCTGCGGCTGACTGTTAAAGAGCGATTAACTTCTAAAGGTATAGTAATTGATACTACGGTCATCCCTTTGGTTGTCGAATACAAAACCCGCCTACTCGCTCAAATGGGTATCGAATTGGGTAAATCAGCGACCATACCCTTTGGTGGTTTGGATTTATTGCGGGATTGGTTGCAACGCCGCAGCCGGTTATTTTCCCAAGAAGCGCGATCGCTAAATCTACCCCAACCTAAAGGTGTGTTACTAGCAGGGCCACCAGGGACGGGTAAATCGATAGTAGCAAAGAACATTGCAACCATACTCAATCTTCCACTGCTGCAATTAGACATTGCCTCGATGCTTGGTAGCCTGGTGGGAGAATCTGAGGGCAATGTCCGCCGCGCACTCAAGACTGCTGAAGCGATCGCACCCTGTATTTTGTGGATTGATGAAGTCGAGAAAGCACTTTCAGCTAATGGCGATACCTCTGGAGTCTCACAAAGGATTCTGGGAAATATCCTCACTTTCATGTCTGAATGTACGGCGGGGGTGTTTGTGGTGGCAACCTGTAATGACCCAACAGCGCTGCCTATTGAGTTTAAGCGGAAAGGGCGGTTTGATGAAAATTTCTTCGTTGACCTGCCTACTGAGTTGGAACGTTGCCAGATTCTCAAGATTCACTTAGAACGGTTTGGTATAGAAGTTCCACAGGAATATTTAGAGGCGATCGCTGCTGCTACTGACAAATTTAGTGGTGCTGAGTTGGAAACCCTGGCATCAGAAGCAGCACTACTGGCTTTCGATGAAGGAAGACCTCAGCAGGTCACACTGGCTGATTTAGAAAATTGCCAGCTAAACATCACCCCTTTAGCGGTTCAAGATGCTGCTGCTGTTGAGCGGATGCAGTCTTGGTCAAAGATTGCGCGACCAGCTTCCAGTCCTGTGCAGGTGTCTAAGAAAGGTCTTCGTACTTCTAGGTTCCGTACTAATTAGGTATTCCCAAATTAGTAATGATTTGAAGCTTTTGTCAAATGAACATCTGTTGTTGAGATATTCATTTGACATGGCAATACTTTACTCTAAATTATGTCAAAAATATGGAAGTTTACTTAATATTTGTAAATGCGGCTCAGAACAGTAACAAATTCTGGAGTGCAAAAGTTGAGCAAAGCAATCTAACTGTTGAGTGGGGTAGGGTAGGCTACAAATCTCAGCAAAAAGTTCACTCTTTCGGTAATGCTCAACAAGCCGTTTCTAAATTCCACAATCTCGTGGCTGAGAAGAAAATGAAAGGCTACCGAGAAAGCCAACCTCAAATTGATAGTACTTCTGATTCTCTAGAAATCAAAAGAGCTATCCAATTACTGGAGATTTTGCGCCCTTATGTAGCACAAAGACAATTTGCCAATAGAAATTATCTACAGGCCTTAAACCAATATTTAAAAATCGTTCCTACACCTTTAGGAATGAAAATAGACCCGTCTCGAATATACCGCGATGTGGCAGATGTTGAGCATCAACTATCACTGCTGAACTCTTTGTTGGAAACTGATTCTGTACTGGCTGATAACACTACAGAAGAATCTGCTAATAACAGCAAAGTTATCAGTTTAAAAAGCATTGGAAAGAACTTTTGGAGGCATTTGTAGAACTTAATAATTCAGGAGCGGAGCCGGATACTCCGAAAGCTACGATTAGAATAAAGGCTTATCTGAGAGCCGTTAAATGGGATATATCAGTAAACTTCCGTATGTCTCACAGAGTAAAAGCATCTGATTCAAAACTTCACATTCTTTATTTTCTGCTATCGCAGTCACCTTTCTAACAATGACGCAACCAGAAATAAATTATCATGACTCAAACAGCATCGAAACAAAGGGTAAAGCCTGCCAATCAGACAAAACAAACAAGTGTAGCTACTCCTAAAGGCGAAAATGAAATATCAGCAAATATCCCAGAAATATCTACAGGTAAAAAGAAAAAATCTACATCTCCAGATACTGATACTTCAACTGAGTCTATCTCAAATAAGCGTACTAATAAACGTTCTGCCAAATCAGAGTTAAACTCTCAACCACTTATAGAATCAGGAATGGAGGTAATCTGCTCACAAACTAAATTTCACGATGCACTCTCTTTAGTTAGTTGTGCTACCCCAGCTAAACCTACCCATCCGATTCTTGCTAATGCTCTAATCATTGCAGATATCGAAACACAACAGATACATTTAACTGTTACTGATTTAGCATTAACAATTCAGGCAAGTTTTGAAGCCCAGGTGTTGCTCAAGGGTGAAATTACTGTGCCAGTAGAAATGCTATTTGAGATAGTTAAGCATTGCCCTAATGGTAATATTACCCTCAGTAGTCAGACTCAGATTATACAGCTTATTGATGAGGATAAGCAAACAAAAATCTGCTCTCTGGGTTTATCTGATGCTGATGGAAAATATGAAATTAGAGGCATTAGTGCTGAAGACTTTCCACCTAGTTCTACAATTGATGCTACTCCCATTCCTCTGCCAACAAAAGTTTTCAAAGATGGTTTGAAAGGTGTGATTTATGCTGTCAGCACTGATGAAAATAAATATATCTTGACCGGAGTTCATATCCAACTTGCACAGGAGAAGTTAAAGTTTATTGGTACTGATGGGCATCGAGTTGCAACCACTGAACTTTCAACTCAAGGAATTGGTAGAAAACCCCGCAAACAAGTAGAATCTGAAGAGATAATACAATTTACTATTCCCGGTCGAGTCCTCAAGGAACTAGCGCGTAACTTGGATGATTCTGTCGAATTCATTAATCTGTTGTATGATGCCCAAAGTAATCGCTTGGGTTTTGCTTGGCAAGATATTATCCTCAGATGTCAATGTCTCGAAGGAACTTACCCTGACTGCGAACAGCTATTGGCAAGATTTAGCTTTGACCGAGAAGTAATCCTAGAAAAAGCATTCTTAGTCAAAGCATTAGAACGGTTAGCTGTGTTAACAGATAAAAAAGAGAAAGGTATTTACTTACAGTTTGATGGAGCTTTGCAGCAGTTACGATTATCAATTGAACGGGAGTTTGGCAAAGGCGATCAGGTTATTGCTGCTCATCTACCATCAGAAATGTCATTGAATATCCAGTTTAACCTCAAGTATTTAGTAGAAGCAGCCAAGGCAATTCCCAGTTCTGCTATCAAAATGCACTTACAACAATCAGATCATCCTGCCATGTTGGTTCCTTATGGAGATAGACCAAATCCAGAACTGCAAATGGAAATGCGTCAATTCTTATTGCCACTGTACACTCTAAATGCTTAATAAATGTTAATCGGAAACTTGAAGTTTTGTAGGGTGTTTTGGATACGAGTGGTGTTTATTTTAGACGGGGATTTGAGGAACTCTGGACAAAACTGGACAACATGAACGAAAATCCTCGATTTTGACAAATAGAAACTGTGCATTTTGGCGGTAGATATCCGACTATTTGCCGCCAAAATACCAAAGTTATCCAGTTTTATCAAGAAAAAAGGAAGCATAGCAGGGTGCAAGAAAGAAAGAGAGAAAAGTATGTTTTAGAATCTAATCGTTACCCAATATGGTAAACACTTTACAATCAGAGTATTACTCAATAGTTCCACCATGCCAGCAAGAGACATATACCATAATGAAGTCAAGAACGCATTGATAAAAGACGGTTGGACTATCACAGATGATCCTTACTTTATCAAATATGAAGATGCTGAACTCTACGCCGACCTAGCAGCAGAAAAACCAATCGCCGCAGAACGCCAGGGACAGAAGATTGTTGTAGAAATCAAGAGCTTTGTCGGCAAATCGATGATGTATGATTTTCACGCCGGCCCTGGGACAATACATAGTCTATCGGAAACTAATTCAACTTACTGAGCCAGAATATAAACTTTATTTAGCTGTTGATGATGTTGTCTATGAGAACTTTTTTCAACGTAAATCTGTACAAGCAGTCATTAATGAAAACAACCTGTTGTTAATAGTTGTAAATACAGAAAAGGAGGAAATTCGGCAATGGATAAGCTAGAGCAATACCGCAATGCTATCAAGAAAATATTGAGTGAGTATTACGAAACTACTAATGCTCAAGTTATAAAAGATGCGGAAGTTGAAGTAAGCGATCGCTTGGCTTTTGATGAAACAAGAGATCAATATCTTTGGTTTAGGTTTGGCTGGGATGACAAAAAGCAGATACAGTATATTATCATCTATCTCTGCATTAAAAACGGCAAAGTTTGGGTGGAAGAAGATGCAACTAATTTATGCGTTGTTGATGATTTGCTATCAGCCGGAATACCCCAAGCCGATATTGTTTTGGGTTTCCATCATCCCAGTAAACGAGGTTTAACAGAATTCGCTACTGCTTAAGGAGGCAGGTAAAAAAGATAAAATTAGCGTTTTATGAGCCGAGGATATGAATTTTAAAATTACTATAGCTCGGTTGTAAATTCCATAAACTTCTCCACCTGTTTCAACGTTTAAATAATTAGGTGTACTCAACTTCTGGTATCGGTAAATCTTACTGTAATTTAGCAAATCAGCCTATTTAGGATTCAAAATTACACCCCCTTAACAGGGGTAAGGGCGACAAATTAAGGTTAATGAATCCTATGTCTACAGTCGCCCTACATCAAAAATATAGACCCCAGACAATAGCCGAATTAGTTGGACAGCCCTACATCAAAACTGCTCTGACTAATGCTGTCAAATACCTGCAAATTGCACCAGCTTATTTGTTTACAGGTTCTAGAGGCACAGGTAAAACCTCAACTGCTCGGATATTTGCTAAATCCCTCAATTGCCTCAACACTAAAAAACCAACTGACCAACCTTGTGGTATTTGTCAATCCTGCCGTTCAATTGAAACCAGTAATAGCCTAGATGTCAGTGAAATTGATGCTGCTTCTAATAATGGTGTAGATGATGCCCGTGCTTTAATTGAGCGGAGTACCTTAGCACCTGTTGCAGGACGTTACCGAATTTTTATTCTCGATGAGTGCCATTGTCTAACCGGTAACGCCTTCAATGCTTTACTCAAGTGTATTGAAGAACCGCCACCTCATGTTGTTTTCATTCTCTGCACAACAGAACTGCACAAGGTGTTACCTACCATTGTCAGCCGTTGTCAGGTGTTTAATTTCCGCACTTTGTCTGTTCAGGCAATTGTGCAGCACCTCGGTATTGTAGCAGATGCAGAATCTATTTCTATTGATGAGGAGGCACTGACAGCGATCGCAAAACTCAGCGATGGTGGATTGCGGGATGCACTGCAATTACTGGGTCAGGTGAGTCTTTTAGATGAAGATATCACTGCTAATCATGTCATGGAAATCGCTGGTGGTGTGACAGAAACAGAATTAATGTCAATTTTACAGGCAATATCCACCAACAACACCTTTAACTTGCTGCAAGTAGCAAGAGTTTTAGTAGATTCTGGTAAAACGCCCAAATTGATTCTCTCTAACTTACTGCAAACATACCGAGATTTACTGATTATCAAGTCTGCACCCAAAGAGCAATCCCTGCTGACTGGTTGTGTTAGCTATGCTCAACTCAAGGTTTTAGCAAATCACTGGAATTTCGAGACGCTTAACTTGTCTCTAGCAGAGTTACAAAAAGCAGAAAACTATCTGCGGTACACAGTAAATGCTGCTGTGTGGCTAGAAGTTTGCTTACTGAACCTGATACCCAGTTTATTGCCTGTCAGTGCAACCAAGACGCTAACTGCTAAACCTGTCCATGACGGCAAGTTGCTACCAACAGTTGGAGTATACACTACAAACAAGGTGACAGCTAAACCTGTAGATGACAAATTGTTACCAGCAGTTGCAGCCCAGACTACTAACCTGGCTCAAATTTGGCTTTCTGTGATAGATACAGCTAAACCCAGCAATCAAAAGCTGTTGGCTCATGCAAATCTTGTTAAATTGCAAGGTGACAAGGCAATTTTAGAGGTTACACCAGCTTACTTGAATAAGTTTGAAAGTAGTAAAGAGGCGATCGCTAAAATGCTGCAACGAGCTATCCAAAGTCAACAACCAATGACTGTGTTAATTAAAACTGCCAACAAGAGCAGTAATGGGAGGGTAAAAGCATGATTGTCTTGCTGACAGGTGACGACCAACACGCCATCCAGGAACAGCTAAATCAATACAAAGCAGAGATTGATGCTCAATGGCTCACACTTTGCTATCACCGATTTCCAGCCGATCGCCTTGACCAAGCTATCAGCGTAGCTCGCACTCGTTCCCTGACTGGTGGTAAAAAACTGGTGATTGTGGAAAATTGCCACCTCAAGCAGTGGGGTGATACTGAGTTAGAAACTTTGCAGCAGCTTGTTCAAGTGCCTGAATTCACAATTTTGGTGTTTGTCGCCACCAATGTAGATAAGCGGCTGAAGATTTACAAACATCTTGCTAAGTATGCCAAGTTGTTTGAGTTTCCATTGATACCACCTTGGCGTACTGATTTAATTGAGAAAGCGATCAGTACTCAGGCTAAAAAAATCAAGCTGGTATTGTCAAAGAATGCGGTGGAATATCTAGCAGAAGCAATTGGTAACGACATGACCCGTGCAGCGACAGAGTTACGCAAACTGTATATCTATAGTATTGGCAGACAACTTGAACTTGCAGAAGTAAAAGAGTTAGTGCCATGTCAAACTCAGAATAGCCTACAACTGGCATCTGCTATTCGCCAAGGAGAAAGTAATCAAGTTTTGCACCTGCTAGATGATTTACTGTCACGATCGGAACCATTAATGGTGATTATTGCTACTCTCCTAACCCAGTTTAGAACTTGGCTGTGGGTTAAGTCTGCGATCGTTTCTGGGATTAAGAAAGATAGTGAATTAGCTCAACTGTGCAGTATCAGTAATCCTAATCGCATTTACTATTTGCGTCAGGAGGTAGCAAATACAAGCATTAATGCTTTAACTAAGGCAGTAACTATGATGCTGGATTTGGAGATGTCTATTAAGAGGGGTACTGATAGCGGAGCGGTAGCGAGTCATCGAGCGTCAAGTAAGGATTTACTGTTAATAATTCTTAGTGTTAGCAGGTTATTTAAGTTAACTTAATCAACATAAAGTTGACTGAGAGTTTTGGATTTTGGATTGTATATTTGATTTCAGTCTAAAATCCAAATTCACTAATAATTATATTAGTATCTAACATAAATTTCACGTGGTATCAAGTAAGTATTTCAAGCTCATAGATCAATTTCTCTTCCCACACTGCGATCTCGTAAGTCAGCGAAATCATCATCATTAAAGATAATTCCCTCGCTTTGGATTACTTTTCTAAATTTTTGTAATCCTTCCCAAAAATTATCCCCTCTTGATTCCTCCTTTTTTTTACGGAGAAACTCAAACAAATAGTCCCGTTCTTCTGTGGGTAAACTTTCAATAGAATTAATAATTTCTTGTAAATTCATAAGAGAATCTCCTAATCAAGTAAACCCTACCTTTGCTAACTCTATTTTAATCTCTAAATCCAAAGCCTCAGCCTCTTACATCTGTGCCGCCAAATACGTAATTAAAGTCCTTATCCGCAACTTCATTAGGAATGCCTAGCAGTAGGCAAACTTTATATCCATATAAAAATAGTTACATCGCTATAGATTAAGTGGTTGTAAGGGAATAATATATATAGTTTGTAACTCATGCTGTTGAGCTTTTGTATGAGAGGCTAATTCAAGCCAGTCTTGAAAACTCATCCCATGTTGTTGGATAAGTTGCACTTCTAGTAGATAAGCTTCAAAACGCCGCCAATTCTTATATATTCTCCATTGTCTAAGCCTTGTAATATCCAGTTAGGAAGTTCAAATGTGGTTTGAAATACTGTCATACTTGTTTGAATCCTTATTACCAGTAAGTATTGCATACCCTTGGTTAAGGGCGATTAGATTCCTTTTCTCCTAATCTGCTTTCAAGATGCCAAATGATAATATCTGGTGTGTCGCACTGACCATACTCTTTTACCAATACTGTTATTCCAGATGTGAAGTAAGCCCGAGAAACACGGGAGATGTTTCTCTGACTGTTCGTGTAGTGGATGACCGTACCATCACCACAGTCGATACCATGATGGCTGTAAGCACTGCAATTATAGTAAACGTCGTTTCATCTCATGCTGTAGTCGCATTTAATACTCAATTTTAATTGGTAGTAACAAAATTAGAATTTGCTTAAGATGTTTATAACACAATCTTTGTCCTAAATATTTACAGTATTTAAACTGAAACAACCATGCTTATTTGAGACTTATTTATCTAAGTATTAAAATCCCGATACATCTCGGTTAAGGAACGATTAGTGATAGATTCAACCCACAAATTGCTAACTTATTTTATAAATTAACAACGTTTCTTTTCTCCTTTAAAACCTGCTCTCTATAATTTTGGTGAAGGGCAGAAAGAGTAGGGTTTCTTTCACAAAAATTAAAAGTATCATTTTTAGATTTTTTCTTTATTTTCACAAATGAAGGCATCTTTGAAAGTTTAGTTTGTTTGGTAAGTGTAAGATGAATGGTTTTAAGCTCTCCATTTTCAATATGTTTTTCTTCTACTATATAACTTTCGTGCTCATATATTTTTACATTTTTATATTTTCTATAAAGCTCTTTTAAACCAGCCTCACTATTTTTTTCACGAAAACCTATTATTGATTCTGCACTCATAATCTGAAATGAGTTAAGTATCGTAATATCATCTGCACTATTAATAGTGGTTATAGCTGAATTCTTATTGCCATATTTGTAGACCTCTGGATCATATAAGCAAATTAATAATTTTGGCGATAATGGCAGGAAAATTTGTAAGCCTCGTGCAGTCAAGCTAGTTATAGCTGGATGATCTAAATCTTTATAAAACCAGTTATACATAAAAGCAGGATGATCTGATATACAAAACTCGGATGTAGTGTTATTTTGGATTATGTGAAAATCCAGATCCACCAAAAATCCAGCGTCAATTATTCCTTGTATAGTTATCAGAGAAACTAGATTACTTGCATCTATCAATACTTTACCCGGATCATTTGTGTCATAACCGTTTAAGCTTAACAATTTTTCAAATACTGAATTAAAGAAAGAGTCGATAAATGAAAGTGTTTTTTTTCTTGCTTCAGGTGTACGGAATAAAAGGACTGAAATAAACCTGAGTAGTGTCGGGGTATCTTCTTTTGATATGCTAAATTGCCCATTGACAATTTTATTTATAACTACAGCAACAGGAGCTTCAATATGATTACAAAGTAAGTTTTCAACTGAATTATCTTTGTCATAGAAGTAATTTTGTGAAAACACTTCCTTCACTGCTTGGTTGTATCTCACAGTACCTCTAGTCATATCAAATATGTTAATCTTTTTTATTTTCTTGACATCATAACCAAAGTGATTGAGAAGAAACTGAGGTATATAGTGTTGATTTTTAGTTATTTGTTGACTCATTTATAATATTTGCGTGTGTAATTTTAGTTTTCCTATTTTAGATGGTAATTAACTAGTTGATATTGTGTTAACCGCAATTTTTTACCGCAAATTCCGTACTAATTATCCTAATTTAGTATCACTCCCCCAGTGGGGGATTTTTTAGGGCAGTGAGCGAAGACTACGACTATGACCACGCCCAACTATAATGCCCTGCTACAAAGCTTTTGGACACCACCTAGTACACCCATTACAGAATATTCCAACTCAAATAACCATCCTACTGAACCAACAGATATTGCTGAATTTCTAGGTGAAGATTTACTCTGGCAACAGACTATCCCTGCCATAGAACCTAATCTGAAAAATATCCCTAATGACCTACCAAATAAATTAATTAAAGCACTTCAATCATTAGGAATCACCCAACTTTACTCTCACCAACTTCAAGCCTTACAAGCAATTAGACAAGGTAAAAGTTTAATCCTCACCTCTCCCACAGCCAGTGGCAAAACTCTCAGCACATACCCCGCCATTCTGGAAGGTTGTATAAATCAAGAACATCGAGCATTAGCATTTTATGGACTACGAGCATTGGCGCTAGACCAGTTCCACAAAATCTCTGAACTACTCTCTACCATACCAACACAATCCAGACCTATACTGGCAATGATCACGGGAGATGTCAAATCAGAAAAACGAGAACAAATCCTCAAGAGTGAACCGCATATTTTAGGTGTCACTCCAGAATTAATCCACTTTCAACTCAAGCAAGCCTGGAAATCCGCGCATTGGGCAAACTTTTATCAGCGATTACGCTATATACTGCTTGACGAAGCTCACACCCTATCAGGCAGCTATGGCGCAAATATGTCCTGGCTGATTCGTCGCATTAAACTAGCAGTAGATCATTACGGTGGTGACTCCAAGAAACTGCAATTTATCTTCCTGAGTGCCACTTGTGGTAATCCTAAACAACTGGCTCTGAAAATCTCCGGTTTAAAACCAACTAAACTCAACCCCAAACCCCTAATTTGGATTCGCAAAAGTGGAGCCGCTTCACCATCTAGACAAATAATTATCACTCAGCCCAGTTACAATTTGACTGGTGATACCGCTCGGATTATTCAATTTTTGCTCAATCAAGGTAAATCAGGTATCGCCTTTTGTAACTCCCGTCGCAGCGTGCGGGAACTAACAGAATTACTCAAATCAAACCAAGTAGCCGCCTTCTACAGTGGCATAACTTCTGAGCGTCGGGCAGAAGTAGTTGACCAACTCCAGTCTGGCACGATCAAGTGGATTATTGCCACAGAAGCATTAGAAGCTGGAATTGACCTACCAGAATTAGAATGTTGCATTTTGCGTGGCTGGCCTGGTTCCAAAATGGCATACCAGCAACGCAGTGGCCGCGCCGGACGTTCTCAGTCTGGACTGACAGTGCTGCTTCCCAATGCTCTCAATCCCATTGACTGCTATGTAGCAGAACATCCAGAAATGCTGGTATCGCCAGAAGCTGAGGAAGTATTCTTTAATGACGAATATCCCATCTTTGCTGCTAAACATTTGATGTGTGCAGCCGCAGAAACTGGTATTCCTACTAATAAAATAAAGCACTACTTTGGCACAGCAGCTTACGAGGTAGCAAAACTCCTGTTAGCCCAAGGGCATCTAAATAAAGGTCGTAATGGATTGTGGGCAAAGGGTTATCCCCATAAAGATGTTAACTTTCGGGGTGGCTTATCCCAAACTACCATCAAGCTAGTAGATGCAGAATCTGGGGAAGAACTAGAGGAAATCTCAGAAGATATTGCTCACCGAGAAGTCCATCCCCAAGCCATCTACAAACGACAAGATGCCAATGGACGAATGCTGACTTATCAGTGCATCTCCCTTGACTTGAACAGCAAGCAAGCAATTTTAAAACAGACAGCAGATAGCTCACTGTTTACAGTTGCAGTTACGGAATCAGAAACCAGTAGCCTAACAGTGCTAACTGATCGGGTGAAGTTACCATTGCTGTTTTCTCAAGTCAGTGAAGTTGATGACTGTCAGGAATACTTAACCCTGGAACTTAGTTTTGGTGAAGTTAAACACATTACCAGTGGTTACAGTTTAATGACCCAAATCTATGAGCAGACTTGTTTGAACAAGCGGTGTCTTAACTACAAAGAGCTGCTACCTAAAGAACATCGTTGTCCGCTTTGTAGCAAACTCACACGCAAAGCTGTAATTGTGAAAACCCTGTCAGAAGAAAAATTTGAGCAGCCTTTCCGTACTCAATTTTCAGCACCAATGGTCAAAGTAGCGATTAACTCAAGTGCGCGGGAATACCTCCAGCACAATGCCAAAGAAACTAGAACCAATTTAACCCGCAGTGGAGAACCGATTCCACCGGGCTATCAACAGTTGTGGGAATATTCCAGTACCTTGATTGCTATCCACAGCTTTGGGCATCAAATTATGAGAGCGTTGCAGCTGGTGGCTAGAGTTGATCTAAAACAGGTGAATTTTACAGTAGTGAAGGAGTTAGGGGAAAATAACAATTACACAGGCTATTTCTATGATACCAGTGATGGTGGTAATGGTGCGGCTGAAGCTGTGTTTAAGCATTTGCCAAAACTTGCTAGTGCTGCTAAGGCGATCGCACAGGATTGTAATTGTGATACTGGCTGTGCCAAGTGCCTAATTCAACATGGTTGCCCTGATGGTAACACTGCTTTATTAAAGCAAATGGGATTACTGTTGTTAGATGCGATCGCTACACCTGATGTTTAACACTCTCCTGACTGTGAAACCGAGCGCTTGCGTTAGTTTCGCAGTCAAGAGAGTGTCAATGTCCCAGATACTCTATCACTGCCTCCAAGTCTGCGATCGCCCGATTAAATCGATACTTGAGCAGTCCGCTTTACCCAATCTATGAGGTGCGACACCGAATAGCCCAGAGCAGGCATCGCTATAATAAAACCAGTATCACGCTCGGAAAACTCACAATGTCCATTACACTTGATCTGCCACCGAAAGTTGAGGCACTGCTGCGACAGCGTGCTGAAAGTACTGGACAAGATATTTCGCAAATGGCGCTAGCGGTGCTGACTTTAGGACTGAGTTTGGACGATCAAGATTTTTTTGAGGCTTTAAAGGGAATCCAACGTGGGCTTGATGATTTTGAGCAAGGACAGTTTTCGAGTTTAGAGGACTTCATTGCTGAACAAAATCAGAAATATGGATTGTCTCTTGAAGCATGACGTACCGCATTGATTTCTCTAGCATTGCGAAAGCCGAAGCGGATGCTGCATTCTTAAGTTTTTCTCAGTTTACCACAGATGAACGCGCCCAACTCTGGTATCAAGGGCTGATTAAAGCAATCGTCTCTCTGCAAGAAATGCCTCGGCGCTGTCCAATCGCTCGAGAGGATGCCTTCTTTAGTCAAGAAATTCGTCAGCTTCTTTACGGGCAAGGAAAACAAACCTATCGTATTCTATTTACGGTTCTTGAAGATCAGCCTGTTCCAACGGTGAGAATTCTCCATATTCGTCATGGCGCACAGAAGACAATTGGTGAGCCGGAAGTAGAGGATTGATTGTATTGACCGAACAATTCGCAATTCGCAGTTCGCAATTCGCAATTGCGGACGTAATTGATAATTAAGCCGTTGGGATACAAGCCCCTAATTTCAATTATGAAAAGAAACAAAACACGTAGTATCAATATTCAACGGAACGCATTCATGCGTGGGGTATTATTAATTGCGAATTGCGAATTGGAAATGACAGCTAGTTCTTGTATCTTGGCTGTACGTATAATTAATTTGCAGCTTACCGCTGCATGGGAGAGATGTTATATTCTCCCAACCATGCCAGTAATTAATCTTGCCGATATTCAACAAATTACTAAAACACAACAACAAGTCCTATTCCCCAGTCAAAAATATCATCCAAATCGCTCTGCCTTTGACTCTATAGTTGCAGATAACTTCTCTTTGGTGATGAGACAACTATTTTTAGGACTGACTGTAGAACCTTTATTAAATGCCTATCCTCAAATTGCTCAGTGGGTTGATCAAATACAGGAACTTGCACCGGAAATTTTTCAATCTCGGAAAAAGTTATTAGTCGATAATCCAGTTATTGCACCTCTTGCAATTAATGACGATAACTACTTTATTCAAGTATTAACAAATATAGCATTTAAACAAGGTATTCCCAGGCTTTATGAATGGGCTATACGCCATCCACATTTAAGCTGGCAAGATCGGGTAAAGTTGTGGACTACGGCTAGACAATACTCAGTTACTCCTAACCAAATACAACTCGTAGTTTTAGCATTACATCCTGTTAAACCAGCCCAAAGATTAAATGTACGCTGGAATAAAAAGGAGCAGATGCAGACTGAAAAATGGTTAATTAAACTACTGACTAAACCTCAAGATGAAAAATTACAATCAAACATAGTCATTCCTGAGTTATCGTCAATGGTCAATTTAGAAGCTATTCCAGAAGTCAAGATTTAAGAGGCTAATGCCTCTGCCATTGGCAAATGCTTATTACAGATAACACCAATGGTACTCAAATCAAATTTTAAACATGGATGGCTATTATCAAAACTACTGAAATTAGATGATGAATATCAAGGTAGGTGGGAGCAATGGCGATGGACAATGGAAACTGGAGAACTACCTAAAGAAATACCACAAACTGACTTTTTAGACTTAGGACATCCTCAAGTTTTACTGATGCTCTCAAGCTGTCTGCAATCTATTCCTACAGGTGGATGTGGCAGTCCTTCCAGATTTATTCCCTATTTCACTGACTGGTTACTTTATGCTCTAGGGCATCCCAGCATTGCTAAATTGCCTTATGAGCCAGAGGGATGTAACGGTGCGAGTAATCGTCTTATTCAAGAACTGGAACTGAAGCTTTTGATTTCTTGTCCCTTCGATTACTTCGGTAATTTGTTGGCTGCTAATCGTTACGGACAATCGAGAGCTAAATTCTATCCTACTCCTACTTGGACAGCCAGGACAATGGCTATTGCAGCAGTTGACAGTTCTGCTGCAATAGCACCGTTTCATATATATGAACCAGCGCTTGGTACAGGAAGATTAGCATTGGAAATGTCCAATTATGCCATCAGCTTGACAGGCTGGGAGTGGGATTCACTACTAATAAAAATAGCAAGTTTAAACTTCATGCTTTACGCTCCCTACTTGGCATTGCCTATTCCTAGTTTGGGTGGAGATTTAGTTATCGGAGATACGCTGACTGGGAAGGGAATTTCTTTTATTCGACCAAATTTAAAATATGAAGATCCCACATCAGCACCTAAACCGAAGCTAAATAATAGTTTGCTGATTAATGGTATCAAATATGAGAATACTACAGCAGAAAATATGTTGCAAGGAAGTTTATTTTGATAAAAATTAAAATTACTGAGTGGCAACAACTATTTCAAAATTGTGTCAGTAATCCTCCTCTGCCAATTTCCTTGCCTACTATAGCACTTGCCAATCCTCCCTATTGCAAAATTAATCTCACTTCCGATTCAGAACTAGCCCGATTTGAGATGGCTTATAAATGGATACAACACGGAGATGGAAGCTACGTTATTACATCAAAATTGAAAACCCAAGCAGAACAAGAGTGCTTATTTGTAGAACAGTGTTTAAATCAATTGCAACCTGGTGAAATAGTCTGTATCTTGGTATCTAATGGAATTCTGTCTTCATCTAACCAAGCACACTTTCGCCAATGGCTATTAAAAGACATGGCTTTGCTAATTGCTTCCATTCAGTTACCTACAGAAAACTTTCAGGTAGAATGTGGATTAGGAATTATCGCCAGCTTTTTGATTCTTCAGCGCAAAGGTGGAGATTTACCAGTACCAGAAGATTACTCAATCTTTATGGCAGTTGCAGATAAAATTGGTTTTGATAGTAGAGGTCGTCGTCTCTTTCGTTCAATTACAAATGGGCAACAAACCCAAGAAATTGATAGTGATTTACCTCTGATTCTAGAAAAGTTCAAAAAGTTTCTTAAAGAGGTATGGCAAAATAATGTTGAGAAATAGCACTTGCTGTCTATTAGCGCCGTCAAAGTTATCTATGCAGTATATGGGGAAATTAAGGACGTGTCTCATGAATTTGCAGACTTACTTTATAGAGTTTAAAGCCTCAGTATACTTAGTAAGATTTAAGTCAGATTCCTATAGCTATTTTCTAATCTAGAACTTAAAATAGTCGTTAATACTGTTTGCGGGACTTTGGTGCGACTTCCGAACCTAGCCTGTAACGCTATCCTAGCTTGTCGTGTCGTCATTCCCCAAACAGTACCCCCTTCAAAAAAGCCACTATGCCAACAATGGACATTAATCGGGCGAACCAGCATCAGCAAGTGGCAAGGGAAGATTTAGTCATGTTTATTAATGCCTGCCTTTCCTGCACAGGACAGCGTGAATTCTATGGTGATGGTTATGGGCAACGCGTATCCATTGACTTTTTGCACGACTATATTTTAGGTAATTACCGCTTACTCTATACCCGAACATTGGCAGCAGGGATTAACCACTTCAACCAAGCGCAGATTATCCTCAAGTTACTAGCAACAGGAAAACATACACCCCCTGAACATCGACAAGAAGAAGGTGCATTAATTGCCGCAGCATTAACAGCCTTACCACCACAACGAGGTTGGGAAGTATTGCAACAATTGCGGAAAAGAAGTATCAATAATCGTCGTAGCAGAGCGATCGCTCGTGATTATCTCCAGCAAAAACGTGACATCAACTTTGATGCTGTGAAATATCGCTCCAAATTTCGAGCTATAGCCTCCCATGCTCACCTCACCCTACCAGGGGAATTAGGTAATTTTCTCTTTGGGAAATGGAAACAGCAAGTTTATCAAACAGAGCTATTCGAGACATTTCGCCAAGCACACTATAGTGCTCAAGCAGTTTATCAACTACCCTTTACAGTTGCCGAAGGTTTAGCAGCGAAACATGGAATTAAACGAGAGGTCTTTTTATCCCGTATTCAAGAGCAAATGACCTTGAATGAAAAATTGCGCTTTCAAAGTTCAGCCAACCGCACAGAAGTAGAAATCGACATTAATTTAGGTCGTCTCCCCCTAACTCGTTTGGCGCTGTATATCCTATCTTTGCCATTAGATACTCGCAAACAGCAGTGGGATATCTTAAACCAAGCATTAGAGAAATCTGCTGCCTTCACATTAAGAAAATCACCTCTAAAACTAGGACGAGTAGCCGCAGTGCTAGATTGCAGCTACTCCAGTTCCGGTTCAGCCGAAAAACATCGTCGTCCTTTAGGGGTAGCTTTAGCTACTCATTACTTACTAAAAGCAGCATCCCAAGAATACCAAGCTTTTTGGACAGCATCAACCAGCGATCCACTGCTGATTCTATCTCGTGGACAAACAGACCTAGCTACTCCCCTACTGGATGCTTTGGACTGGGGCGCAGATTTAGTAGTACTTGTCACCGATGGTTGGGAAAATGATCCCCCCAGTGGAGCATCGGAAATTCTACGTGTATATCGTCATCGTTTAGACCCGAAACAAAAAACTTCCATTATTCATTGCAATCCTGTTTACAACGCCGATGACTTTTCTTTACACCCCCTGAGTCCCGCAATTCCCACAGTAGGATTACGAGATGCAGAAGATTTACCTACGATGTTGGGCTTTGCCCGGTTTGCTGAAGGTTCTGCGTCTTTAGCTGAACTGGAAGCATATTTAGCAGAGCGAGTCAAGCAAATGTTAAGGGTGTAGAGTATAGGGTTTGCAACAATTAAATTGATTTATTTTCAATAGCTTAAATAAAATACTGTCGCCCAAAAAATTTATTCTCTGTAAAGTTTATCCCACAATTATCGGAACATAAAATAGTTAGATTACTTAAATTTAGATTCCTTATGAAACCACTACATTATTTAATATTTCATCCTGACTACGCAAGAAAAAAAACTGAAGTCCAAGCTAAGGTTTTGATGGATGATAAACTTACAGATTGGCAAGGTAATGTTTGGGTGGATGAACCGTGCGGAAATGAAGACCCATTCGTATTTTCAGAAAGGTGGCTTTATTCATACTGTCATGCTACTCAATTAAGAAGAAAACCTATATCAAAATCTTCTCATGTCACAGCAGGCTCATATATTTTTTTCTGTAGTGGAGATGCTGCCAATGAAAATACTATTCAGCTAGATACAGTTTTTGTTGTAGATCATAGTGCTAAGTGGCCGGATAACCAGCACGGAATACCTGAAGAGTTCCAACAGGATTATAAAAATAATAAATCTGAGCGATGGGAGAGACATTTTAAGTACTCTTTTCTTGGTCAACATACTGGAAAATATACCTATGTGAGTAGGCAATGGTTTGATAGCAAAGATGAGTATTCTTTTTTGCCAATTTCTCAGAATGGCGATAGAGTAGAGTTTAATTTAGGATTACTTACATCAAATATTCAATCGAAGATAAAAGACAAAGTAAATGGGAAATATCCAGTAACATTAAGCGAGGAACAAAAAACAGAATTACTAAAAATAGCATTATCTCTAGCGAGTATTAAAGTAATCGGGAATCTGAAGCGGCAGGATAACAATATCAAAACAATAAATCCTGGTAATATAAGCTGTGGATCAAAGTTACTAAAGTTCGGAAAGTGTTAGGTTTAGTATGGCTACACTCAATACAATATCACTATCAAAATCAAATTGTAGATATTAAAGACAAAAAACTGGATTCAGGGCAACATAAGAGAAACTGATATTGCTCAAGATACAGTATTGCTTAAAGTTAATAAAAATAGACCCACCATCCTATGGCATCCAAAAGCAATCTGTTAGCAGACATATCACTCAAAGGATTAGAAATTGCTCCTTCTCAAATACGGGGAGCAGTGCGGATTGTGCCATTATTGCGCCATCAAGTACGTAACGATTTGCGCTTGCTGCGTCGTAGCTACGATGAAGATTTAGCAGTTGTTTCCTTAGCAGGAGAAATGACAGCACCAGGAATGAAATATTTTTCCTATGTTCCTCACGGACTAGTGTTGTCTTGGACTAATGACGGCAGCCCTGTGGGGGCTTTTGGGGGACAGCTTTTTAAAACAGATGGTAAACAGCTAAACTATGGTTGCGCCAGTGTCCGCTTAATGCACCGGATGGTGAAGCGGGAATCTAGTAATCAACTGAGATTTTTGCCACTGCACTTGGCAATGGAAGGCTTTTTATCAATGTTTTTCTCTGGCCCTGATATTGCCTGGAGTGAATATTCCAAGTATGCCCTTTCTCATGGGCTGGGTAGCCGAATGGAAAGCTCTTTTAGTGGACGTTACATTGCTGGACTTGAAGATGCTTTGCGGGTATTTGAAATTCACTCTCGACAGGTTGGAGTATTAGTATTTGTTGCCGAAGCATTAGCATCAGCTTTTGTAGTACCGACACCAGAGGACTATCGACTTTTGCACAATAGCTTGTTAGAAGATTTCTATGGTGAGTTATTGTACCAATACGCGTTGCTGCACGATACTACTTTGACCATGAGTGTATCTTTAGATGAGTCAAAAATTGATGATTTAAAAGCTTTGAGAGCAGCAGTACAAAATATGCGTTCAGATTGGGCATCGTTTCAGGGTTTCATGGCCGAGGGACTGTTAGGACGCAAGTTAATTTCCCAAAAAGTCTATACTGCTGGTTCGTTTATGTTACAAAGATTTATTACTGACCTCAACCCCAACGAAGAAAATCATATTGGGGAAGCGATTATTCGAGAGAATGGGGAATTGGAGTATTTGAAGACTTACCGCTTATCAGGAATGCAGACTCGCCGAGTTTATTTGCTGAGTCAGTTAGCAGAGCATAATTGGAATTTGGATGCTACAGCTAGTAAATTGGGCAATACACGAGAGGAATTTGTGCTGCGTTTAGAAAAGGTGGGTTTTGGCTATTTGCTCAATGCGGAAGTAAGACAAGCAGCATTGAAAAAAGTCAAGGGTAAAAGGTGATATTGTCTTGCGAAGATTCAGCATTAATTTGTAAAATTTTGATTTCAATACATTTGCCAATTTCTGAAATAGTAAGCTATCGCGCGTATAACTTGCACTTTTTAGGTCTGCAACCATTGGTAACTCTAGAATGCTCTGGAAAATTACAGATGCGACAGCTTATAACACTTAGTTAAGCAGCGTTAACACAACCTAAAAAAGTGAAAAAAGGCTGCCAAAATCTACCAGTAAACACTGAAGATTCTATGCAGTGAGCAACAAGATATCCAACAATATTTCGCTTATTAAAAGCTACCAGCCTCTTATCCTTGCAATCCGGGTGTTTGATAAACTCGTGTTGGGAAATTTTCTAAAACATCAGTTTCACTGCTACTAGACTCCTGTGCAGGTGCTACATCTTCCTCTGGTAATGGCAACATCCGCGCTGCTGACTCAATCCGTTCATGTAATGCTTGTGTTAGCGTTTTAATATCAGGAATTATTACCTGACTTGACAATGCAGGTTTAACTTGTGTGTCCCAAAGAGTCTCACTATCATGCGCCCGTTTTTCATCGGCTTTGGACACGGGAATAATTAAAGGATAGGGAATAGAAGCTTGTCCCTCGGAACTGTAACCTGGACTAGTAATTACGCACTTGCCTTGAGGAAATTTCAAAATTTCGTCAGCACTGATTACAGGCATTTTTTGCAAATTCTCACTCCAGCTAATTGAACGGCTCATTTGTCCGCCAAGCGATCGCCCTGTGGTACGATTTTTAATCAGCACTTCCTTCTCACCGTAGCGTTTGGAGTAATCCTCAGCCGTTTTGTAGTTACCAGGATTGAACAAAACATGGGTACTACAAGCAGAAGCGATCGCACTTCCCATCTTATCCCCATAAATATCGTAAAGTTGCTCTAAACTTTGGATACCTAGAATAAAGCAAGCACCATTAGAACGATATTCATTAATCCACTGTGGCAGTCGGTCTAGCTTTATAGATGGCAATTCATCCAAAGAAATAATCAACGGGTCTTTGCGGGGACGGCTTAAATTACCGACAATCATCAAGTGCATTGCAGCCGCCAGCAGAGGCCCAACCACACTACGACGTTCATCATCTAGCTTGAACACCACCATCTCTCTACCTTCAAGCTTAGTGGGAATATCCGATTTCCCTATAAATGCCCTCAGCAAATCAGCTTGAATGAAAGATGAGAAAGTACCTGCTGCTGTGGTCAAAATCCCCGAAATAGTCTTCTCTGCATCCTTGGCACTCAAAAATTGAATAAATGAAGTCGCCACCCATTCATCCAACCTTTTTGACTGTACCGCATGGTCAAGACGTTGCACCAGTTTTGGCAACCGCAGCACCGCATAAAGCATCGCCATATCTGGGTAAGGTGAACCCTTAACTAACTGTAAAAGTGCTTTAGCTAACAAGTCCCCGGCTTTAGCAAAGAACTCATCACTTTTACCACCACTGGAAGCATTGCGGTTAATCACTTGTCCAATTTCCCCTGCCATTACCCCATCGCGTGCATCACGCATATAATCCAAAGGATTGATCACACCGCTAAAGGGTTCACCGGGGGCAAATACTCGTACTTTATAGCCATAACGGGCTGCTAAGGGTGCATGAAGTCTTAGTTGGTCGCCCTTCTTGTCGTAGAGTAAAATCGGAAAGCCCTGCTGCATCGCACTTTCTAACATCCGGTCTATGGTAGAGTAGGTTTTACCAGACCCAGGCGCACCTATTACCAGTGTTCCCCTTTCGGCATTGGGAAACCAAACTGTAGGTGCAGCACCAAGCATAGTTTGTATGTTAGCCAGCAACCCCCGCCATTTACCTTTTACCCAATAGCGAGGAGTACCAGACCACAGGGTAACTTTATTGTGTTTACACTCCTTGATTTGCTTGAGTGCTAGGTTAGTTGCTGCTAGTTTCTCGCTGATACCGGAGACTTTACCAGTGGTGATTTTTCCTTTACCAGTACCACTGATTTGCAACAACAGTATAACGAACAGTATTCCACCTACCATCATCCAACCTTGGGGATTGTTATACTGTTGAAACAACTTGCCAAAGTCAATGCTAGCCAGAGGTGCTTGGAAGGATGAGACTTCAATTAATGTTGAGTTAGCAGTGATCTGGTTGTGTGGTAGATTTTTTTGGTAAAGGTTCATAGCTGTTAAGTATGGATTTAACAGAAATTTTAGCTACCAAGTGAAAGCTAGGGTATTGACCTTTTGGACATTTTTTATTAATGGGAGTTTCGGGCTATAGTAGTAACTAGTGCCATATCTTGTAATATTATCAAATGAATGATTTTGACGATGATTTAAGAAACGAGGTTGCAAATTGGACTAAGGTAATTAAGATAAATCCAAATGATGTAAACGCCTATAAAGAAAGAGGTGATATTCGCAGTCAGCTACAGGACTCTCAAGGAGCAATAGAGGATTATAATCAAGCAATTAGCATAAATAAAAATGATGCTAATGCCTATATTTTGCGAAGTTATGAGCGCAGAAAAATAGGAGATTTTAAAAGAGCTATTGAGGACTGTAACAAGGCGATTAAACTAAATCCTAACAATGCTCATTTTTATTATGTGCGTGCAGTATTGCGGGGAGCATCCCAAATGTGTAAAAATAAAGAAAGAAACATTATTCGCGAGGTTTCATCGCGAATAATATAGGGACTTAATCTTGTGGGTCTTCCTCCTCTTGCTCAGACCCAGAACTAATATCTAGAA
>NZ_NOLJ01000016.1:97346-123519 GCF_002246015.1 Nostoc sp. 'Peltigera membranacea cyanobiont' 210A | reverse complement strand
CTCCCCACACTCCCCACACTCCCCACACTCCTCTTCCCCCTCTGCCTACACTATGCGTGAGAAATCCGGGTACAGTGCGTAAGTCACATATAATAAATAGCCCCAAAAAGTCTAACATTCTGGCTGTATTCTCGTATATGACGCGCCATTCATTGCAAGCATCAACAAAGGAGTCATTATGATTAGCCGTTTGATTGACTTTGTGCGTAGATGCACAGGTCAAAACATCTTACGGTCGTTCAGATCAGCCACTCGTAGATCGGCTACCTACAGGTTTGCAGTTCGATTTTGCTTCGGTCTTGTTTCGATTTTGGTCTTGACTCTAATTTTTGACGGTCATGCTGTTGCCACTCCTGAATCTGGCAATCAGCTCTCCACTCTCATGAATCAGTTTAAACTACCCAAAAGCTCCACAATCCAGTTACTGGAAACCGTAGGACTGTTTATGGGGGGCATAATTTTCTGTGTAGTTTTAGATCGCTGGTTTTCTAACCGTTCCGATCGCTCTAACAATACGCCCTTAGCAGAGCAAGCACGGCGGCTCAAGCAACTCAAAATCGGATATCCAGAGGGGATGACAAATCTGGAAGTTCTCCGTGCTCAAGGCTTGCTCGAAACGCGTTTGCAACCTTATGGGCTGAGTGTCACCTGGACAAGTTTTTTATCAGCCTCTTCTCTGATAGAAGCACTCAGCAACGGGACGATTGACTTCTGCGGTGGTGGTGGCACAGCCAGCATTTTCTCTCAAGCTGCGGATCATGTATTTGTGCGGGTGGCTAAGGAAAAATATACCGCTCCCAAAGGTCAAGCGATTCTAGTACCAGAAGATTCGCCGATTCAAACGCTAGCTGACCTCAAAGGTAAAAAGATCGCTTTTGACAAAGGCTCAAGTGCCCATTATGTGCTAGTGCGATCGCTGGCAAAAGTTGGCCTCGATTTTAGTGATATTGAGCCAGTTTATCTGACACAACCGGAGGCGCTACCCCGATTCCGCCGGGGTGAAATCGATGCTTGGGTGATTTGGGTTCCCTACACAGCAACTCTTGCCCGAAGCGCTTATCCAGGGCGCTCGATTGCAGACCTAGAGAGCATATTTGGTGACAAAGCCTCCGTGGAAGTTCCAACCTATTACTACGCGATTCCAGAACTGGTACGCGACTATCCTGACTTGCTCAAGGTGATTTTAGAAGAGGTAAATGAAGCTGGAGCTTGGGCTAAGAGACAGGAATTAGAAGCAGTTCAACGAATGGCAGAACACCATGAAATCGATCCATCCATCGTTGGAACTTTACAGCAACGTAGCGCCGAACGCGCCATCATCCCGATTGACGACCAATCGCTCACTGCTCTACAGCATCAGGCAAATATATTTAGAGATTTAAATCTGATTCCTGAGCGGGTGAATGTGAAAGATGGAACCTATAGCTTGCAGACTAAGCAGAATTGGACTTATTAATCTGATACTGAGAATTTATACAGCTTTGCCTAAGATAGTTACGTTTTAAACGCAGAGGGACGCGTTCGCGGAGCGTCCCGTAGGGAAGGAAAGCGCAGAGGTACGCAGAGTTTTTTTTTGAGCGAATTCTATATTTGCTTGTTCGGTGAGAGAGTTTATCTGAGCCGAATGCTTACTTTGTAAACTTAAATTTAAAGTTCTTGACGTGTCGGACGGATGATCATTTCATTCACATCAACATCATCGGGTTGCTCAATGGCGTATGCGATCGCACGGGCAATAGCATCTGCATCAATGGCGATCGCATAAAGTTGATTAATTCCTGCTGCTGTGTCTTTATCGGTAATCGTGTTAGTCAGTTCAGTGGCAACGGCTCCTGGTGATATATTAGTCGAACGGATTTCACCATTTGACTCTAGCCGCAGCCCTTCAGAAATCGCTCGCACTGCGTACTTGGTGGCACAGTAGACTGCCGATCCCGCAAACACCTTATGTCCGGCCACTGACGATAGGTTAATCACGTGACCAGACTTTTGCTGACGCATAGTCGGCAACACGGCAGCAATGCCATAGAGGACACCCTTAATGTTCACATCGATCATCCGATCCCACTCCTCCACCTTTACTTGATCGAGGGGAGAAAGCGGCATCAACCCGGCATTATTGATTAGCACGTCGATCCTGCCATAAGTACTCAAAGTTTCCTTCGCTAAGGCTTCCACCTGTGCGCGATCTGCTATATCCGTTACTTGATAGGTTGCAGTCCCTCCTGATTTAGCGATCGCTCCAACCAATTCTTTGAGACGATCTTCGCGTCTGGCAGCCAGCATCAGCTTGGCTCCACTAGCAGCAAGTCGCTTGGCAGTTGCCTCACCTAACCCACTGCTGGCTCCGGTGATGATTACCACTTTGTTTTGAATAAGAGACATATTTATTCCTGGGGATTATTGAGTATAGATCGTGAAACATCGGGTGCTGTTTCAGATGAACTCAGCATTATTCAACCATATCAACTAGTTTGTATGCTCGATCAACGTTTTTGTGTCGGCAACGTCATTAACCCGAACCGCTATCATCACGCCATTTGAGTTCTGTCCCGTTAAAACTTCAGTTGGTGAGATAAACTGAATCTTTATCTACATACCAAGAGGTATTGCTTCACCGTTCTTTGCCGCTTGTGCGAGTAAGTCGCGGACTTCTTCATCGGTAGTTTGAGGAAAGCTTTCGTACCAAAGACCAACGCTTTGGAAAGGGCTGGGTCTGGAGATGCAAACGATTTCGTCTACCTCAGTTTCTAACTCTTGGCAAGTTTCAGGTGCAGCCACAGGTACAGCAATCACAATCTGAGCAGGTTGCTGTTTTCGCACAGTTACAACAGCAGCCCACATCGTTGCACCTGTGGCTAAACCATCATCTACCAAGATGACTGTGCGTCCTTGTAAATCTCTTAAGGGGCGATTTGGGCGATAAAGCTGTTCCCGCCGCTCTAACTCCCGTTCTTCTTGCACCGCCACCCTGGCAATTACTTCATCGGATATCTTTTCCAGGTTGATAATATTTTTATTGACTATCCGCACACCACCAGAAGCGATCGCTCCCATCGCTAGTTCTTCTTGATCGGGTACACCCAATTTACGTACCACTAAAACATCTAAGGGGGCATGTAACGTTTTGGCAACTTCAAAGGCGACGGGTACACCACCCCTTGGTAGCCCTAATACCAGAACATTTGGATCGTTAGCATAAGTGCTTAACTCCTTAGCCAAAACTTGGCCCGCAAACCTCCGATCTTTAAATAGCATGGTGTGATATTCCTAATTGAGTTTCCAAAAAATAAATAAATATTTACATAAGTTTGTTATTGCCTATCAACCTCAAAAAATGGAGCAATTGAGCAAATTCCAAACTTGTTGTTATAGTTCAGATGTTCTAAATCGATCTTAGAAAGCTAAATATTCCCTGTCCTCCACTAACGGAGCGACATCTTCAATCTACAGTTCTATCAAACGGATGACTTAGCTTTTATGCAACAAGATTTCTGCATCTTGTGCTGAGACTATTTTACTACTCCACACTCAATATCCGTCCCCAAATGGCTTGTTGAGAAGACACAGTGACGCTGTGAACTCTCGCTGTAGGGGGTTTACTGCTGTAGGTAACTGGTGTTAGCGTGAAACAAAGTTATAGTAAGACCACAAAATAAGGGTGACATGGAAAACCTAATGTTTAAGTAGGGGTGCATTTGAAAACTGCTATAAGTTTTGCCACTTGCTAACATTTACTGTTAGACTTTTACCGAGTATTTTTTTTACTGTAACTCAACAAAAAATTACTTACTTGCTAGCAGATGCAAAAATCTATGAAAATCCAGTGATAATTCAATTGTTAATTCTTCGCTTGTCCCCTATTACTGACATTGTGTTGATATTATCTTTACATTATGCCTTAATTGTGAATATGAGATAATGTACCATCTGCTTGTTCGTTATATAATGCTTAATATTACAG
This sequence comes from Nostoc sp. 'Peltigera membranacea cyanobiont' 210A, assembly GCF_002246015.1. Taxonomy (GTDB): domain Bacteria; phylum Cyanobacteriota; class Cyanobacteriia; order Cyanobacteriales; family Nostocaceae; genus Nostoc. The sequence goes on along the minus strand of NZ_NOLJ01000016.1, from coordinate 119,555 downwards.
AGACAAGTCATCAAAGTTACCCAATTAACACTTTTAAATAAAAATTAATAGGGTAGAATCACTGAATATGTTTGAAAATCAAAAGAAGGGTGTTTTTAATGATCGGCTTAACTAATTCAGAAAACGGCACAGTTAGCAGCACAGCAGCCACTAAGAGACTGGCAAGGGCGATGATGGTTTCTGGTGGACAGTTTTCACTGTTATTGGCGTGTTGCAACTGTGTTCAAAGGCAGCAGCAAGTGTTAAATTTGTTAACAGAATTTTCATCAGCAGATATCCACGAAATTTTGCTCTCACCTACTGCTGACAAATTGTATACAGCGATTACAAATGAAATTGGTATTACTCAACCCGAAGCTTTGATGGTACGAGGCTTAGAATCTGTAGTAGCAATTAACCAACTGATTATTAGTACCAATATCATGCGAGATGAGTTTCGGAAACAGTTTCAGTTTCCCTTGGTGTTGTGGGTCAATGATGAAATTCTGCGTAAGCTAGTCTGGCTAGCACCCGATTTTAAAGACTGGGCAGCTAGTACTATTAGATTTGATGTACCTAATAATCAGTTAATTGAATCTGAACAACAACCCATCAGCGCCTAATATTGCCCGAAATTACTTTCAAAATCTTATATATGCTAGGTTGAGCCGAGCAAAACCGAAGCTCAGGTTCTGTCAGATTCTTTTCTAAAATTACTTTTATTTAACCCTCCCTTACCCAAGTGAGCTAAAAGCTCCTGAAAGCTATTTTCAAAATTAGAAGATGTTATGGGTGTTGGGTGTGTTACATTCCCCACTCATATCATGTTCGCATAATTAGTTATGATTTCCACAGTCATTGCACCCCACACGCCAGATGCTCCACTTGGGGAGACCCCATCGCCCTTGGCGTCTCCCCTTGGGAGAAGACCGCACTGGCTCCCCTTAATCCCCTCCCCGCTTGCGGGGAACTCGGGGCCCCCTCTGGGGATTAGGGGCAGGGAGACGAAGCGTAGCTTTGGCGGGGTGGGGTTCTTCGGGTTTAATAAGTAATCAAGCGAACATGATATCAAGAGTAGGGCTGTTTCATTCCCCAAAGAGCTTTAAAAATCAAGGGTTCTAGCAATTAAAAATTGATTGGTTTGTTATCAGCGTGTCGATAGAATGAACTATTTTACTGATATTTAAGGGGAGCATCTCAATGAGTGTAAAAACACGCCTGATATATTTGCAAAGGTGAGATGCTCCCTATTTAAGTGCTTAAATGTTCATCTCACCGTCACCCTTACTTACAATTTTCTCGCTAACCATCGTGACAAATCCTGTTTGAAATGCAATGAATCAGCCCTCACACTCAATAGGGATTTGAATCAATCCGTCCCCTTTTGACACTCCTGAGATAGTACCCAGAAGTTGGTCTATTTCTTAAGTTGAAGGTGTCGCCACTGCGAACTTTCCAAATTTTGTAATTGGAAAAGGTCAAAGGCTTTCGGGGTTCACATACTTCTGGTAGATGATTGCCAAGTACAAAGTATGCTGCACCCCTACCCATAACTTTCACCAAACCGTTTTTATCCACAAGAACCGACGTACTTTCACTAACCGCTATACCTAAAACACTGCTAGATACACCATCCTTAATTTGACGGGCAATGAAAGTCATAATTCGACCCATTCTTTCCCGTCTGTCAAAGTGTGTATCTACGATAGTTCCCTTCAAATTACTCCAATTGAAAAAATTGTAAGTAAAAGTAATGTCTCGGTAGGGATCTTCAAGTGCGTCTCTAGTTTCAATGCCTTTTTCGGAAGAAGCGCAAGCATCATAGACACAATCACTTTGGATCATTGCACCTGCACTAGTGCCACCAATACCACCTCCCTTCAGGTAAACTGACTTCACGGCAGCCTCAAGCTTGGTATCTTTCCAGTTGCGGATATATTGACATTGATCCCCGCCAGCAAAGAAAACTACATCAGCATTTCGGATTTTTTCATAAATCTCAGCTTTGTTTGCCTCTTGTCTATCCCTAACCAGAAGAGTTTCCACAAAATTTACGCCCTTCATGGCATAAATTAGCCGATTGTAATCGTGATTACCATTAGTGCGGAGAACTACAACATTAACTTTAGTGCTGGAGTTACTACCTCCCCTAACTTGGTTAATCATCCACTGGATAGCATCATCGACATCGGGGCCTCCCCCACCCAAACTCAGGACTGGACCCGCTAAGGAGGGACGGACATCAAAGGAGGGAGGGGAGGAGGGGCGAACATCAACAGTGTCACCCAGGAAGAAGCGTTTCCAGCTTTCAATAAAACGGTTTATTAGGAAGGTTCCCATCTTCAACAACTTGATTCCTGTACTTTTCAAGCGCCTTGCTATGCTTGGGAATGCCTTTGTCATACTAAACTTCTAGAGCAAACTGCAATTATTGCTAGGCTGTGACGCATTTTAATTGCTTATTTATTCGTGAAATTTGTCCTTTGTCATTAGTCATTTATCAGTTGTTGTGAATAACCAATTGACTTAGGACAGTCTTAACGAAAAATGTGCAATTGAGACGCGCACTAGCTTAACTGTGGCACTAGATCGGGTAGAATTTCCAGCGTACAGGTCTTGTACTGTTTGTTAACGCAAAATAACGCAGAGCGATCGTTAATTCTCTGTGCTACTGTGCGAAAATATCTACATTGCTTGTAGCGTTTAATTCTGACCAGATAAAATTTAAAATAGATTAGGTATTGATTGTCCAGATGCTTCCGTAATTACTAAGAATAGTTAGCTAATATGCTGAATAACTGGGAACGCCGATTAAATCTTCAAAGTTGATTAAGGATTTATGCAAGTTCAAATAAAATTTTAGAACCCCGATTTCTTCAAGAATTCGGGGTTCTATATTACCAAGGTATTTGCGATCGCTCTTGTACAACTTGCTGATATACTTGCTCGGTTTGGTTGGCTAATTTCGGCCAGCTAAAGCGTCTTTCTAAATCCTCATAAGCGTTATCCACCAGCCATTGGCGATATCCTGGATTTTTCAACACTTCCAAAATTCCCCAAGCCAAAGAATCGGGATTGTTCACCCAAGTGACAATACCTGTTTTGGTATGTTGCACCACTTCAGGAAAACCACCAGTATCAGAAACTACTACAGGTACACGAGAAGCGAAGCTTTCTAAAGCTACAATCCCAAAGGGTTCGTAAAGACTCGGAAAAACCGCGCAGTCTGCGACAGTTTGAAATTTATCTAAGTATTCATCGGAGAGAAAACCGGTAAAATAACAATGATGCCAAATTCCTAAATCCCAGGCTTGGCGCTTGAGATGCTCAGTATTGCCGCCACCAACGATCACAAATTTCACGTTACCTCCCATTTGGGAAAGTATTTTGGGTGCAGCATTGAGTAATATAGGTACACCTTTTTCGTAGGTCATGCGACCGAGGTAATAAACGATTTTCTCTTCGTCTGTGGCAAATTGGCGGCGAAAATCCAGAGCATGAAAATCGATGTGATGCTGTTTCTTTTCGGCTCGAATACCGTTATAAATGACATCAATTTTGTCCCAAGGACTGTAGAGCGCTCGTTCTACTTCTTGGCGCATATAGTCGCTACAAACAATAATCCGCCAAGCGTTGTAAGCTAGCAAGGTTTCTTTGGCATTTATATAACCTTGGATATCTGTGTGAATCCCGTTATAGCGTCCGTATTCGGTAGCATGAATTGTAGCAATTAGTGGTATTTTAAAATTATGCTTGAGAGCGATCGCAGCATCTCCGACTAACCAATCATGGGCATGAATTAAATCAAATGGCCCTTCTTCTAAAATCAACTTACCACCGTGATCTCCCATACTCAAGTTGAGATTCACTACCCAGTGGAAAAAGTCGTTACTATATGCCACTGGCACTCGATGTATCTTTACTCCTTCAACTACCTCATACATCGACGCGTGACCAAACTCCGCTGTAATCAGGTGGATTTCATGTCCTAGCTTTACCAGTTCCGGGTACAACTCCGCCACATGCCGCGCAATTCCCCCAACAATCCTTGGTGGAAACTCCCAACTCAGTACCAATATCTTCATCTACTAGACTCCCCAACACTTTATAAATATCTAACAAACTACATTTACCTAAAAATACAAGTCTGGACAACGCAGTGAGTACTTTTACTAAAATGTTTAGATTTTTTAACAGTGATTTTGTTAAAGGTTATCAACTGTAGGCTAAGGATAGAAAGCAAGGTATAGTAATAATTCGTAATTAAAACAATTGAGTCTCGGCTTCGCAACTCAGGTGTCAAGAAGGGATAACAACGCAAACGGCATGAACTCGATCGCGTCCTTGCTGTTTGGCTACATAAAGTGCTTTGTCTGCTGCATTAATCAAGTCTGGCGGCGAAATTTCAGAATTTGGCACAATGCTAACAACGCCTAAACTAACGGTAACACGATCGCATACGCGAGACTGAGTATGAGGAATGGCTAAGTCGCGCACTGCTTGTCCAATAGTTTGAGCTACATAGATTGCTCCTTGAATCTCTGTATTAGGCAGAATGACAGCAAATTCTTCCCCACCATAACGAGCGACTAAATCGGCTGGACGCTTAACAATATTTTTGAGGGCACTTGCTAATTGCCGCAAACAATCATCCCCTCCTAAATGACCATAAGTATCATTGTAGAGTTTAAAAAAATCGACATCCAACAAAATTAAAGACAGTGACAGTTGCTCGCGTTTGAGTTGCTGCCACTCAGTTTCCAGATACTGATCAAATCGGCGGCGATTGGCTATTTGAGTCAAGCCATCTAGGGTAGCTAATCTTTGTAATTCTTCATTGGCAGCTTGCACTTGCTGGTAGAGTACTGATTGATGAATAGCGATCGCTACTTGACTAGCCAATTGCCGCAACAAATTCACTTCAAATGCTTGCCAATAACGAGGTGCAGTACACTGGTGAGCAATAAGTAAACCCCACAGATGCTCTTCATTCAAAATCGGCACTATTATAGCCGCCTTAACTTGATAGAGTTGTAATAACTCAAAAACCTCGGCTGAAAAATCAGATTCCTGAATATTATGGAAGACTTTAGGTAATCCCTGGTAATAGTCGCTAAAATCTTGTTTGAGCGAAAATGGGTGCATTGTCAGTTCTAATCTCTGAGGATAGTCGTCACCCACTGATTCCGCCGCAAAATTTCCACTTCCGTCAGATTCTAACTGGTAGATAGCTACGGAATCTGAACCTAAACACTGGCGAATACTATTTACTGTTGTATTTAGAACCTCCTCCAGATTCAGTGATTGCCGAATCTGTTGAGTTACTTCAGTAATTAACCGTTCTCCCTCAGCCTGTTGTCGCAGCATCATTTCGGCTTGTTTGCGAGTGCTAATGTCTTCTACCGAGCCAAGAATCTGCGTTGGAGTGCCGTTAGCATCTCTGGCAAATACTACTTCTCGCGTATTTAGCCAACGCCACTCCCCATTTTTGTGTCGAAATCGGTATTCGGTGGAAAGAACTTCATTGTCTTGCAGATTGACGAAGCGACTTGGTATGTCATAGCAGAGGTGTCGGTCGTCTGGATGAAAGCAATTCATGAACCAGTGCGGATCTGCGTTACAAAATTCCTCTGGAGAGTAGCCTAAAACTGTCACACTTTTCTCATTAAGATAGATACTTGTTCCTTTTAAGAGGTCAAACAAATACAAAATATGCGGTACGGTATTAGCAACCTTTTGTAGAAAGTCTTGACTGGAGCGCAATGCTTCTTCAGCTTTGTGGCGTTCGCGCAGCGCCGCTTTATATTCACTAATATCTCGTCCCTCTGAAATTAGTAGTGTCACACGCCTTGCTCGATCAAAGATGGGACGTAGTGAGAAATCAATCGTGATAATTTGATGATCTCGACCTACAATGTCAACTTCATAGCGAATCGATTCACCATTAGCAGCAGCTGCGATCGCAGTTTTTAATTGCTCTTGAGTATTTAGAGAAATTGTCCACCACTTTGCTTCCCAAAATGGCTTGCCAACTACTTCTTCTCGATTAATTCCAGCAAAGTCTAGTGCTGTTTGGTTGACTTCTAATACAATTCCATTCGGTTGAAGCAATCCCATAAACTGAATAGTTTGATTGAAGATCGCCCGGAATTTTTGCTCATTTTCACTTAGAGCTTGTTCTACCAGTTTACGATCGGTAATATCTCGTCCAACAGATTGAAGTTCTACAATCGCACCTTGGTCATCAAATATCCCTCGAACAATCCACTGCGTCCACCGCACTCCTTGGCAAGCTACAACGCGATTTTCAATGGTGATAACGGGATTTTCTAAGCTGATGGAATTTACCAGACTAAACACACGTTCCCGATCCTCTTCAAACACAACAGGTTCGTAGTGCTGACCGATAATTTTGTCTCGCTCCAGTCCAAAAAATCGACAGTAAGCTTCATTAACAAAGGTAAAAGAGCCATCTGGTAAGCCTCTAGCAATCAATTCTGTTTGGTCTTCGAGGATGGTACGATAAAGTTCTTCGCTCTCTTGTACCTGTTTGCGTAAACAAAGCTCGTCATACACATCGCTAATATCAAATACTAAACCCTGAAGTAGCTGAGTTTGTCCATCGGCACAGAAAACGAGATTGGCTTGGTTTCGTACCCAAATTGTTCTGCCATCGCGCCTAATCATCCGATACTCAATCCTCAAAGGCTCTCCGGTAGCGATTGTAGTATTTACAGCTTGCCAAAGGCGATCGCGATCGTCTGGATGAGTGTAATCTAACCAACTATTAAAGAAACCAAAATTCCAATCTTCGGGAGCAATGCCCAATAATTGTTGCAGTTGTGGACTAATATAAGCAACTTTTGTAGTGTTATTAATTGGTGAGACATAAATAACGCCCGGCATTTGTTCTACCAGAGTGCGATACTTTTGCTCTACCTCAGAAAGTTGTTCTTCCGCCTGCTTGCGACTCATGATGTTTTGAATTTCTACAATAAATTATCATTTTTTCTGTTAGAAATCCTGCATTAGAGACACACTTAAGGATGGTTGAGCCAACAACGAGTCAGTGTGGCTTTCTGGAAGCTAAACCTGCCAGCAGCATACTGAAACTCGTACACTTAAGGCTGCTGTTTCCAGCCTTTGTAATTAAAATTAACGTATGTTGAAAAAGAATATAGAATACAGAATACATAATTCAGAACAAGAAAACTGTGCTGGGGGACTAAAAGGCAGAGGGGCAGAGGAGAAAGACTTACTGCAACTTCTCCCCTGCCCCCTTGCTCCCTTGCCTCTTTCTCAGATGCGGATTTGCTATCGCTGCGCTATCCGCTACTCTGACTCCAATTCATTCTGACTCCTGACTCCTGAATTTTATTAGTTTTGATCCAAGCGCAGTACTGCCATAAAGGCTTCCTGCGGTACATCTACAGTACCTACAGATTTCATCCGCTTTTTACCTTTTGCTTGCTTCTGCAAAAGTTTCTTCTTCCGACTGATGTCACCACCGTAGCATTTTGCTAGCACATCTTTCCGTAAAGCGGGGATATGTTCGCTGGCAATAACTTTACTGCCAATAGATGCCTGAATTGGCACTTTGAATTGATGGCGGGGAATTAGTTCCTTGAGTTTTTCTGCCATTGCCCGCCCGACGTTGTAAGCTTTATCTCGATGCACAATCATCGCCAAGGAATCCACGGGATCGCCGTTAATCATGATATCCAGCTTCACCAAAGGATTTTCACGGTAGCCGATGATGTGATATTCCATACTGGCGTAACCGCGCGATCGCGACTTCATCTGATCGAAAAAGTCAGTTACAACTTCCGCCAAGGGTAGCTCGTAAGTGAGGGTGGTTCGTCCTTGGGCGAGATATTTCATATCCTTAAAGATGCCCCGACGATTTTGTGACAACTCCATCAAAGCGCCGACATAAGTTTCCGGCGTTATCATCTCGACTTGGACGTAGGGTTCTTCAATTCTTTCGCGATCGTTAGGAGAAGGCAAACGGCTAGGATTATCGATGTACAGTTCCTCACCTTTTAAGGTAATCACCTTATAAACCACCGAGGGGGCTGTAATGATTAAATCTAGGTTATACTCTCGCTCTAGGCGTTCTTGGACAATTTCCATGTGCAGCAAACCCAAGAAACCGCAACGGAAGCCAAACCCCATTGCGCTCGAAGTTTCTGGTTCGTAGTGCAGCGCTGCGTCGTTGAGTTCGAGCTTTTCTAAGGCTTCCCGCAAATCTTCAAATTGGTCAGCATCAATGGGGAACATCCCGCAAAAAACCATTGGATTCGCTTCTGCGTAACCTGGCAAGGGTGACTCTGCTTTCGCCTTACTGAGGGTAATTGTGTCTCCTACCCGTGCATCAGCTACAGCTCTAATTGCCGCTCCTAAATAGCCTACTTCGCCAGCGTGCAGTTCATCAACTTGCTTTTGAGTCGGAGAAAGGACACCTAACTCATCAATTTCAAATTCTTTACCGGATGCCATTAAATGGATGCGATCGCCTTTTTTCACGGTGCCATCCATCACCCGAAAATACACAATTACTCCCCGGTAACTATCGTAATAGCTATCAAATATTAACGCTCGTAAGCGTTCATTTATCGTATTGGCCGGTGGCGGTATCCGCTCGACAACTGCTTCTAAAATCTCATTAATCCCAATTCCTTCTTTAGCAGAAGCCAGAATCGCACCACTGCAATCTAGACCGATAATTTCTTCAATTTCGCTAATTACCCGTTCTGGTTCAGCCCCCGGCAAATCAATTTTATTCAAAACCGGGATAATTTCCAGGTTACTCTCTAATGCTAAATATACATTTGCCAAAGTTTGCGCTTCCACACCTTGGGACGCATCTACTACCAATAGCGCTCCTTCGCAAGCAACAAGAGAGCGAGAGACTTCATAAGAGAAATCCACGTGTCCCGGAGTATCAATCAAGTTCAGCACATACTGCTGACCATCTTTGGCTGTGTAGTTCATCCGGGCAGCTTGCAGCTTAATCGTAATGCCGCGCTCCCGTTCCAAATCCATATTGTCGAGAAACTGTTCCTTCATCTGTCGGTCTTCAACAGTGCCAGTAGCTTGTAGCAAGCGATCGGCGAGGGTTGATTTCCCGTGGTCGATGTGAGCAATAATACAAAAATTGCGAATGCGAACTGCGGGAACGTCAGTCATATACTATCTTTGCCTTAGCAGCAACCAAAGTTAAAAGGGCAATTTACTTAATGTATTTTAATGCTTTCTTAGCCAAGACGCTCTGCTTTTAGTGCTGAGTTACGAGTTAGGAGTTAGGAGTTACGAGTTAGGAGTTAGGAGTTAAGAGTTAGGGGTTATTATTCTTCCCCTGCTCCCCTGCTCCCGGTCCCTCTTCACCCCATCTTTAACTTTCGATCTAAATAGGTGGACATTTAAGAATATTATGAAAGTCTATTTGTCGCTGCTAGTATTCAACAGCTAGGAGCGTACAATAAATGTAAATAAGTACATGTAGGGATCGTGGGCAATTGCAACTGGTAATTGCCCACAATCGCTGGTTTATCGGCAAAACTTCTAGAGCCATTGTCTAGTCAGTTATATGAAAAATGCGATTTAAAACTTAAAGCTGTTACTTTGGTGCTATTTCAGGGAAGTATTTAACTGTGCCCTTGAAAATTTTTCAGCGAATTAGCCCAAATAATGAATATAACTACTTTACAAAGCTTTAGACAAAACCAATTCAAAGAATTCAGAGTATATAAACCTATGAATATGAGAGAGAAAACTACCAAAGCGGAAAATACACCAGCCGATAAGGTAGAAATTGCTGTCCGCCTAGACTCCGAGTTACTAGAGCAAATTCAGCATCTCACCAATGACCCAAGTAAAGTAATTGAAGTAGCGATTCGCCAGTGGTTACGGGGTGAACTCCTTAGAGATGACGAACTAACGCGCACGCCTGTGCGTACTCCTGTTCCTCCTCGCGGTGAATGGAACGATTGACGCCATTATTTAACTGTCAATGCAAGTTAAAAAAAGTAAAGTTTGCCAATCTGGTTTTCAGAACACCAAAAAATACCCCATCAAACCCAAAAAAGCTGTAAAAATTTATGTATAAATTTCAGCGGCTTTAGTAAAATTACGGTCGGATACCCTTTGTCTATCCAACTCAATTAATGACTATTACTGCCAATTCCCAATTGTCGAATGTATTTTCCCAAAATCTGGAATCTATTACCAGTAAGACTGATGGCTTATTACCAACTCTAGGAGCCGAGTTGGTTTATACGCAAGATGGGGCAGGGCGCTATCTGACCTTTTGTTGGCAGTATAGTGAACTTCTGGGGTTAAGTACTGAAAAAATAGTTGACGATCTGAACCAGACTCAAACCTTTGTCCCGGTGGATAAGGTTACTTATTTGGAACGATTGCACCGAATTTTGACAAATTTGGTGCCAGAAAGGTTTCAATGTTGGTTTAGCTATCAGAAGGAGTTATTTGAGTTGGACTTAGTGATTAGTCCGATTATGCCAAGTTTGGGAACCACTGCTACTACCGTTTTAGTGATGGGACGCTTAGTACAAGCGACACTCAACAAAAAACAAGCGCGTGTGGCATCAAAAACGCCCACACAAATAGAGTTGGCTTTACGTTCACAGCAACACCAAAAATTGGTAAATCGCATTACCAGAAATATTCGCCGGACATTGGATTTAGATATTATTTGGCAGCAAACAGTTGATAGTTTGGGGAAAGCACTGCGGCTAGAACGCTGCATTATTTGTCCTTATCAGCCCTCAAGCCCAAAAGTGCAGGTGAAAGCTGAGTATCGCCAGCCAGAACTCAAATCAATGCTTGGCTTAGATATAGATATAGCTTCTGAGCCTGCCTTTGCTCAAGCCTTGGCAACCCTAGAACCAGTCATGATGGAAGTGCCTGGATACAAAGAGTCTGGGCGGCAGAAAACTTTAGTAGTTGCGACTTGCTATCAAGATCAAGCTAATGGATTGGTTGCCTTAAATTGGCAGGATGAATGCTATACATTAACAGAATCAGAATTAGAACTGGCAAAAGAAGCAGCAGATCAATTGGGAACTGCGATCGCTCATGCTACTTTATATGAAGAATTAGAAATAGCGCGTCAAAAAGCCGAAGAAGCTTCCCGCCTCAAAAGTGAGTTTCTGGCCAATGTATCCCATGAAATTCGTACCCCCCTCAACGGGATGATTGGCTTCTTAAAGCTAATTTTGGAAGGGATGGCAGATGACCCAGAAGAACAAAACCAGTTTTTAGCAGAAGCTCATCACTTATCGATACATTTGCTGAATATCATCAACGACATTTTGGACATTGCCAAAATCGAAGCCGGCAAAATGGAGCTAACTTATGCGCCAGTCAAGCTAGATGAACTATTCAGTCATGTAGAAGGTTTCATGCGTCCCCAGGCACAAATGAAAAACCTCAGCTTTCGGATGCAAATGCCTGCTACCTCTGATGAAATAATTGTCCAAAGTAACTATCAACGGTTGCTACAAGTGATGCTTAATTTGGTGAACAATGCCATCAAGTTCACCCATGAAGGCGGCGTTACTGTCAGCGCCGATTTAGTACTCAAAAAGGCGAACTTTCAAGATCAGCAATTTCCTGGCATGGTGAGAGTACGTGTGGCAGACACCGGCATTGGTGTTTCTTTAGACAAACAAGATAAGCTTTTTCAATTATTCTCTCAGGTGGATGGCTCCCGCACTCGCCAGTATGGTGGCACAGGTTTAGGACTGGTAATATCGCAGAAGTTAGTAGAGGCAATGGGCGGTGAGGTACATTTTTATAGTTTGGGCGAAGGACTTGGCTCAACAGTTACATTCACCGTGCCACTATATCAACAACCAGTCATGGTTTCGTCTAATGATAGCGACTCAACAAGTAGTGCTGAATGTTGAGTTAGTCATTGGTCATTGGTCATCTGCAACATTACCAATACTGGGTTTTGAGATTTTAAATTTAAATTTTTTGAGCAATTATTATTTAATAACTAAATTTGAAATTGCGAAGAATTCTGTCCCTAGCCACTAAAGTTGTATAATTAGAGATTGGGTTGAAAGACAAAACACAACAAACGTCTAAATGTTGGCTTTTGCTCCGCTCTACTCAACCTACGAAAATAGATTTTTGACCCCTTTTTACGGTGAGTGTACTTAGGAGCGTTAAATCCTGCCTTCCGTTGGACTGCAAAACAGAACCTAAAGGCTAGAGTAAAGTAGGAGGCTCAAAGGAAAACAATGTTTCAGCTAAATCTAATATCAAATTGCTAAAACCAGGAGTGGTTTAGTCAAAAGTCATTAAAAATTGACACCTGACAATCTAGCGGCAATTAGATTTAGGATCGATTTAACAAAGCTGGAAAATAAAACTTTGGATAATGGTTAATGAGTAAAGGTGCATTGGTTACAGGGATCGTTATTATTCAATGCCCCATGCCCTATTCCCCATTACCTATGCCCATCCCCATCCCTAACTTAGCAGGTCTAAACTATGGAACTCACAATTGACAACGTTGAAACAGTCTTAGATGAAATGCGCCCTTATCTCATGTCTGATGGCGGCAATGTGGAACTCGTAGAACTCGATGGGCCTGTTGTAAAACTGCGGCTGCAAGGTGCTTGTGGTTCTTGTCCCAGTTCTGCAATGACCCTGAGAATGGGTATTGAACGCCGCCTTAAGGAAATGATTCCCGAAATTGCAGAAATTGAGCAAGTAGTCTAGGGACTGGGGACTGGGGACTGGGGACTGGAGACTGGGGACTGGGGAAGAATGGATTTTTTGATTCATAATTTATCATTAATACCTAATCCCTAATTTCTAATCCCCAATTCCTAACCCCTAATCACTCACTATGTCCCATCCTCTCTACATTGCTTTTATCTGGCATCAACATCAGCCGCTGTACAAATCTCCTGGCAGCGGCGTTTCGCTATCTCCGAGTCAGCAGTACCGTCTCCCTTGGGTACGTTTGCATGGCACTAAAGATTATTTAGATTTGGTATTGCTCTTAGAGCGATATCCTAAGTTACACCAAACGGTGAATTTAGTTCCATCGTTGATATTGCAACTCGAAGATTATATTGCTGGCACTGCTTTTGACCCTTATCTCACAGCCAGCTTGACACCGGATGAGCAACTTACCTACCAACAGCGGGAATTCATTATCCAACACTTTTTCGATGCCAATCACCATACGCTGATTGACCCTCATCCCCGCTATGCCGAGTTGTACCAGCAAAGGCAGGAAAAAGGGCAAGCTTGGTGTTTAGCAAATTGGGAATTGCCAGATTATGGTGATTTGCTAGCTTGGCACAATTTGGCTTGGATCGATCCGCTGTTTTGGGATGACCCGGAAATTGCTGCTTGGTTAAAACAGGGCCGGAATTTTACTTTAAGCGATCGCCAGCGCATTTATTCCAAACAGCGAGAAATTCTCAGCCGAATTATTCCCCAACATCGGAAAATGCAGGAGGCGGGGCAGCTAGAAGTCACCACCACGCCTTACACCCACCCGATTTTACCCTTACTAGCTGATACTAACTCCGGTCGGGTAGCTGTGCCCAATATGACACTACCGAAGCAACGCTTTGAGTGGGCGGAAGATATTCCCCGCCACTTGCGAAAAGCTTGGGACTTTTATAAAGACCGCTTTGGACAGATCCCTCGTGGTTTGTGGCCTTCGGAACAATCAGTAAGTCCGGCGGTACTGCCATATATTATTGACCAAGGATTTAAGTGGATATGCTCAGATGAAGCCGTCTTAGGGTGGACGCTGAAACACTTTTTTCATCGGGATGGGGCGGGGAATGTGGAGCAACCAGAATTGTTGTATCGACCCTATCGCCTACAAACCGCCGAGGGTGACTTGTCAATTGTGTTTCGTGACCACAGATTATCAGACTTGATTGGTTTTACTTATAGTGCGATGCCAGCAAAAAAGGCAGCAGCGGATTTAGTGGGACATTTGCAAGCGATCGCTAAAATGCAAAGAGATAGTCAAAGCGAACAACCTTGGCTAGTTACCATCGCCTTAGATGGGGAGAATTGCTGGGAATTTTATCCCCAAGATGGCAAACCTTTCCTAGAAGCTTTGTATCAAAGTTTGAGCGATGAACCTCACCTCAAACTTGTCACTGTCTCCGAGTTTCTCGAAGAATTTCCAGCCACAGCCACCATCCCCGGAGGGCAACTACATAGTGGTTCTTGGGTGGATGGCAGTTTCACCACTTGGATCGGCGATCCTGCCAAAAATCGTGCTTGGGATTACTTGACAGAAGCAAGAAAAATGCTCGCAAATCATCCCGAAGCGACAGAAGAAAACAACCCCGAAGCATGGGAAGCATTGTATGCCGCAGAGGGTTCCGACTGGTTCTGGTGGTTTGGTGCAGGACACTCCTCAAATCAAGATGCCATCTTTGATCGGTTGTTTCGAGAACATCTGTTTGGTATTTACAAGGCATTAAATGAACCTGTTCCGCCTTATCTCAAGCAACCACTGGAAAACCACGCAGCACAGGCTAACCACGCCCCACAAGGGTTTATTCACCCCGTCATTGATGGTAAGGGTGACGAACAAGATTGGGACAAAGCTGGACGCATAGAAATCGGTGGGGCGCGGGGGACGATGCACAATAGCAGCGTCATCCAGCGACTTTGGTACGGGGTAGATCACTTAAATTTCTATTTGCGCCTGGACTTTAAAGGTGGCGTTGCACCAGGGCAGGGTTTTCCAGCAGAGTTAAATTTGCTGTGGTTCTATCCAGAAAAAACAATGGTTAATAGCCCAGTTCCCTTGGCAGATGTACCGGATGCAGCACCACTGAATTACCTTTTCCACCATCTTTTAGAAGTTAACTTACTGACGCAATCGATTCAGTTTCGGGAAGCTGGAGATAATCATCAATGGCATCCCCGTTTCAGTCGCGCTCAAGTAGCTTTAAATAGTTGTTTAGAGTTGGCAGTGCCGTGGGCAGACTTGCAAGTGTCGCCAGATTATTCTCTGCGCCTGATTTTAGTACTTGCAGATGAAGGGCGTTTTTCCAACTACTTACCAGAAAATGCTTTGATTCCCATTGAAGTGCCTTAGAACTCAATACCCTTGGTTTTACGAAATACCTATTAGGGGCATACAGATGTACGCCCCTAAAGTCGATTTATTTGGAAATCATATTTAATTTTTCTAGTTCTAAATCTAAATAATCGAGCAGGATTGGGATGCGTGCGATCGCCTACTGTGGGTGGGATGAAGAGTGCTGAGTAAAAAGTGCTGTTAGCGGATAGCTAGGGTTTAGCCCGTGCTGAGTGGGGTAAAACGCCATCGTCGGTAGAAGATAAGCAATAATCGAGTAACATCCAGATTCAGGAGTTGGTGCATGACCGATAACGCAGACTACACAGCGAACAGACACTTCAGTTTAGAGGCTAGCAAACTTAAAGACAAAGCTTCTCGAAATCAAGTGATCACGGCTCCATTACCAGATCCGATTGCAAAAAATATTGAAGCGATTATTTCACTTCATACCCAGGAAGTTCGAGATATTCCCGTCCACCAGCGGATACTAGAAGCGATCGCTACATTCTTTGGGCGATCGATATTTATGTATAGTTTGCTAGTCATACTGGCTATCTGGATTTTTAGCAGTTTTTTCGATCGCTTTTTGCCATTCAATCTCCCCTCGTTTAGCTGGTCAGGTCAAGGCTTAGACGCAGCTGCATTGGTGATTTCAACCGGAGTACTGGTACGACAAACTCGCCAAGAAAACTTTGCCGAACAGCGGGCGCAATTGATGCTACAGCTTAACCTGCTCTCCGAGCAAAAAATTGCCAAGATTATTGCTCTATTAGAAGAACTCCGTACCGATTTGCCTAATGTGATAAATCGGCATGATTCGGAAGCGAAATCGATGCAGGAACCGGCTGACCCGATCGCAGTATTGGAAGCACTCCAGAAAAACCTGGCTGAAGAACTGTCACCCACAGAAGAAAACAATATGAGTTGAGCGCAGTTTTTTAGTAGATTTTTGTTTCTATTGAAAGACAAAAAATAAAACTTAATGTACAGTCTTTGTGTCGGAAATCACAATTTATCGTAACTTTTACTAGAGGGATGCACATGGCTCAACTGAATGGTGTAATGATGCAGTACTTCCATTGGTATATCCCTCCAGATGGCAATCTTTGGAATGAGTTTAAAGAGAAAGTCAAAGAGTTAGCTGATGCAGGTGTTACATCTGTTTGGCTACCCCCAGCTTACAAAGGAACAGGGGGTGGCTACGATGTCGGCTATGGAGTCTATGATATATACGATCTAGGCGAGTTTGACCAGAAAGGCTCGGTTCGGACAAAGTACGGCACAAAAGACGAGTATATTGCTGCTGTTAAGGCGGCAAAAGCTGCTGGCATTCGAGTGTATGCTGATGTTGTCCTTAACCACAAGTTAGGTGCAGATCAAGAAGAAGAGGTGGAAGCAACGCCCTATAGTCCAGACGATCGCAACCAGCCCATCGGTGAGATGCAAACAATTAAAGTGTGGACTCACTTTACCTTTCCAGGTCGCCAAGGCAAATACTCTGATATGGAATGGCACTGGTGGCACTTCGACGCGGTTGATTACAACGTTTACAACCAAGGTGAGAACGCAGTTTATCTGTTCAAAGATAAACATTTTGACGATAACGTTGACCTGGAAAAAGGCGCTTTCGACTATCTCATGGGATGCGATCTGGATATGGAAAGTCCAGAAGTTCGCGACGAGTTGAATCGCTGGGGTGAGTGGTTTGTAGAAACCACTGATGTAGATGGCTTTCGTTTTGATGCCGTTAAACACGTTAGAGCTGGCTTTTTCCCCGAATGGCTGATTCACTGTCGCCAAAAGGCTGGTCGCGATCTTTTTGCCGTTGGTGAATATTGGTCTTATGAAGTTGAAGCGCTGCACCATTTCATTAGCATCACCGATGGCAATGTGATGTTGTTTGATGCGCCATTGCACTATAACTTTAGCGCTGCCAGCAAACAAGGCAATGACTACGATATGCGGCAGATATTTGATAACACCTTGGTGCAACAGCAACCTGCTTTAGCAGTCACCTTAGTTGATAACCATGATTCTCAACCCTTGCAGTCATTGGAATCTGTAGTGGAAGGCTGGTTTAAACCGTTAGCTTATGCGTTGATTCTACTGCGAAGTGATGGTTATCCCTGTATCTTCTATGCAGATTACTATGGTGCTAATTACAAGGATACGGGCAGCGATGGCAATGAGCATGAGATTTGGCTCGATAGTCATCAATGGATAATTGATAAATTTTTGCACGTTCGTCAAACCTATGCCTATGGCGACCAATACGATTACTTCGATCACGCCAATACAATCGCCTGGACACGCTTAGGAGATGAAGAACATCCTGGCGGTATGGCAGTTGTTCTGAGTAATGGAGGAGAAGGGACTAAGTGGATGGAAGTTGGGCAACCCAACAGCACTTACATTGATATTACTGAACATATCAGCGAACCTGTGACAACGAATGATGAGGGCTGGGCTGATTTTCGATGCGATGCTGGTTCTGTTTCTGTGTGGGTTCCACAGTCCTAGTCGAGGTTTTAGTAGCATTTATAAGAAGAATTCAGAACTCAGGAGTCAGAATTCATACTGAATTCTGACTCCTGAGTGGGTATAGCGCAGCGTTAGCGAGTCTGCGATAGCGAGTATTTTCGAGTCGCGTCTGAATGAATATTGGTTAAAACCGTACAACTATGGTTCAAACTATATATTTAGAATTAGGGCTGAAAACGGAGAGGGGGGGATTCGAACCCCCGTTAAGTTTCCCTAAACAGACTTTCCAGGTCTGCGCCTTAAACCACTCGGCCACCTCTCCAGGTGTCACAAGTTACGATTATACTATAGAATCCCAGAAAATGCAAAGATAAAGAAAGATATTCTAGATTGAATCTGAAAGTCCCAATCCTAAAACGCAAATCCAGATGTCCCGTACATACACAATTAAAGTTCGCGATCGCGCCACTGACAAAACATACACCCTAGAAGTGCCAGAAGACCGCTACATCCTACACACTGGCGAAAAACAAGGGGTGGAACTACCGTTTTCCTGTCGCAACGGGGCTTGCACCGCTTGTGCTGTGAGAGTGTTATCAGGAGAAATTTACCAACCAGAGGCGATCGGCTTGTCGCCAGATTTACGTCGCCAAGGTTATGCCTTGTTGTGTGTGAGTTACCCCCGTTCTGACTTGGAAGTGGAGACACAAGACGAAGATGAAGTCTACGAACTCCAGTTTGGACGCTATTTTGCTAGGGGGAGAATTAAAGCGGGTTTACCCTTAGATGAGGAATGAATTCAGAAGTCAGAAGTCAGAAGTCAGAATTCAGGAGTCAGAATGAATTCTGTTTCGATAAACAATTCAAAATCACCGAATTTGTAATGGTTGTAAGTCTTGGTGAGTGGGTGCGAAAAATAGCGATTTTGGCTTGCTTATTGCTCTTGGTGAGTTGCCAAGCTAAAAACCAACTGCCAAACAATGAAGCCCAGGTGAAAGTCGCACGGGTAGTTAGTGGGCAAAGTTTGGAAGTGTTAGGCATGGCTGAACAACCAAATTTGATTTCCCAAGTGCGGTTAGTGGGTGTTGATGCACCAGATTTGCGACAGCGCCCTTGGGGCGAAGCAGCAAAAGAACAGTTAGAGAATCTAATTGGTGGTGTAGAACAATCGGTAACGCTGGAGTTTGATTTAGAAGCAAAAGACAAAATCGGGCGAACTCTAGCTTATGTGTGGAAAAATAAGGTGTTGTTGAATGAAGAATTAGTCAAACAAGGGAATGCGATGTTTGTGGGGCGATCGCCTAACCATAAGTATGACCTGCGTTTGGAACGCGCCCAACAATGGGCTAGACTCATGGGGCAAGGAATCTGGAACTCAGAAAAGCCCATGCGCCTTACTCCCGCCGAGTTTCGCCGCCAAAATCTTTGAGGAGTGGGGAATGGGGACTGGGGACTAGGAGAGATGAACCAATGCCCAATGACAAATAACAAATGACCAATGACAAATGACAAATGACAAATGACCAATGACAAATCTACAAATTTTCCTAGATATTGCTACAGAAGCAGCCTTAGCTGCTGGTGCTATTTTGCAAGGTTACTTGGGTAAGTTAGAAGACGCAATTATTGAAAAAGGACGCCCTGGTGATTTAGTCACTGCTGCTGATAAAGCCTCAGAGGAGTTGATTTTAGAAATTTTGCGTCGTCACTTTCCCCAGCACTCAATCCTCGCTGAAGAATCAGGGAAATTAGGTAATCAAGAAAATGAATACCTCTGGGCAATAGATCCTTTAGATGGCACAACCAACTACGCTCATCAATACCCATTTTTCGCCGTTTCCATCGGGCTGTTAATTAATAGCGTTCCCCAGGTTGGTGTAATTTATGACCCCTTTCATAATGAGCTATTCCGTGCTGCTGCTGGCTTAGGAGCAACGCGTAACCGTCAGCCCATCAAGGTTTCAGCAACATCTGAACTGGGTAAAAGCCTACTAGTAACAGGATTTGCCTACGATCGCCGCGAAACCTCTGATAACAACTACGCAGAATTTAGTCACCTCACCCATCTTACTCAAGGAGTTAGACGTAGCGGTTCGGCATCGCTAGATTTGGCGTATGTTGCTTGTGGACGTGTCGATGGTTACTGGGAACGGGGACTTTCACCTTGGGATATTGCCGCCGGGATAATTTTGGTACAAGAAGCCGGGGGCAAAATCACCGCCTACGATGGTACTGCTGTCAAAATTGAGTCAGGTAGAATTCTTGCCACAAATAGTTATATTCACGACTCTCTCAGTAACGAACTTTTACGGGTTCCACCACTGTCAGCTTGGGTGTAACAGATGGGGGCTTTCTCTACGACTTTGGGTACACTAAAAGCAATCTAACTGCTCCTTTGGTGCAAAAACTCTATATGTCTTTCAAAATAGATCGTGGACTATTTAAATATGATTTCATAGATCATCACGCAGTGCTGTGCGTTCCAGTTGATGCCGATGTTAAAGAGATTCGCAAACGCTATCTCCAAGTTGCTCGTCGTTTGCACCCAGACAGTAGTCTTACTGAAACTGCTGCTCAAAAACAGCTAGGTAACGAATTGTTATCAAAGCTGGTTAACCCAGCTTACGAAAAACTTGTCGGCGATCGCACTCGCACTGAATATATTATAATTTTGTCGCAAATTGGCAAACGTCTGGTACAAGAGTCTACTTCGGTAACTCTAAATACCGACTTGGCTAAACAGTTAGTTGAGGCGGCTAATATCGATCATTTTTATAAAACTGCGATCGCGAAACTAGCCCAAACCCAATATGATTCTTTAGAACAAGCGCTGCAAGTGATTGCCCAAGCTAGTGAGTTGAATTTAGTGTATTTAATGCGGAGCGCGGGCAAAGCATCCGCAGCGCCGCCATCTGCTCAACCCAAAGCCCAATCAGGTACGCCTCAGCCAAATACACCAAAAAATACACCACCAGCACCAGCACCAGCCTCACCAAAAGAAGACTTGATTGTAGAACAGTATATTCGTCGCGCTCAATCTTTGATTGACAAAAACCAATTTGCCCAAGCGAAAGTAGAGTTGCAGGATGCTCTGAAGCTAGAACCGAAAAATAGCCGCTGTCATAGCTTAATTGCAATGGTGTATTTGAAGCAAAATCAGCTAAAAATGGCCAAAATCCACTTTGACAACGCTCTAAAATTAGATCCCAGTGACGAAACGGCCCTGCAATGGAAACCTAAAATAGATAAGGCTTTAGGACAACAACCTAGCGATCATAAGGTGACTTCATCCCCCAATAATGGAGATAAGCAACCAGAGAAATCTGGTAGTGGTTTGTTCGGTGGTTTGTTTGGTGGGAAGAAAAAATAATGGTGTATCAACCAGCAGCGGGAGCCAGGGATTTATTGCCCTTGGATGTGGAGAAAAAACGCTGGATTGAAGATCGGTTACAGCAGGTGTTTCACCGTTGGGGATATCACAGGATTATCACCTCGACTTTAGAACGGATGGATACCCTGATGGCGGGGGAAGCAATCCAGCGTCAGATGGTGATTCAACTACAACAAAATGGCGAAGATGATGAATTAGGGCTACGTCCAGAATTAACAGCATCTATTGCTCGTACTGTTGTGACTCGGATGGCTGGTGTCACTTATCCACAACGGTTGTATTACAACGCCAATGTGTTTCGCCGTACTTGGGAAAGTAGGCATAATCGCCAGCAAGAGTTTTATCAAGCTGGGGTGGAGTTGTTAGGTACTGGCGGATTGCTGGCAAATGCCGAAGTACTGCTGTTAGTAGCAGATTGTTTAGCAGCATTGGGTTTGCAGGGATGGCATTTAATTTTAGGTGAGGCGGGAATTACCCGATCGCTCCTGAGTGCCTTTCCTGCTAATCTACAAGATCGAGTTCGCAGTGCGATCGCTCATCTTGACCGCATCACCATAGATAATTTACCCCTAAGTGACAAACTGCGCGATCGCGCCCAAATCATCATGGATTTGCGTGGGCCAAGTGCAGACGTGTTGCAAAAAGTTAGTAGTCTGGATCTAGATGAAGAACAGCGAGAGGCAGTGAATAACCTCAAATCCCTAGTAGAATTACTAGAATCAGAGAAAAAATTTCCGTTAATCCTTGACCTCAGCCTAATCCAAACCATAGACTACTACACTGGTATCGTCTTTGAGGTTGTCAACGATACCGAATCCCAAGCTAGAGTTTTAGGGCGCGGTGGTCGCTATGACCAGCTTTTGGGGCTATATCATCCTCAAGGAGAAAACATTCCCGGAATTGGTTTTGGACTAAGTATCGAAGATTTATACCAAGTTCTGTTGTCTACCCAGCAATTACCACAGGAAACTCCAGCGAGTGACTGGTTGGTAGCACCAGAGACAGCTAGCGCTAACGCCGCCGCCTTTGTCTACGCGCAAAAACTCAGAGATTCTACTGATTTGGTGCGAGTAGAAATTGACTTGGGGGGAAGAGATGCAGAGGCGATTCGCCAATATGCAAGCGATCGCGGCATTGCCCAAATTGCCTGGATCAAAGCTGATGGTTCACCAAAAATAGAACCATTGCGTTAGTGGGTATGGGGACTGGGGACTAGGGACTGGGGACTGGGGACTGGGGACTAATTGGTTATTAA
>NZ_NOLJ01000016.1:93927-97314 GCF_002246015.1 Nostoc sp. 'Peltigera membranacea cyanobiont' 210A | reverse complement strand
TCCCCTGCTAGGCTAGAAAGAGCCGATACAGAAGAGAGGGAATCGAGAACATGCCGCATACAATTGTTACAGAAGTCTGTGAAGGCGTTGCTGACTGCGTAGATGCCTGTCCAGTAGCTTGTATTCATGATGGCCCAGGCAAAAACACCAAGGGAACTGATTGGTACTGGATTGACTTTGCTACTTGCATCGACTGTGGCATCTGTCTCCAAGTTTGCCCTGTTGAAGGGGCGATTCTTGCAGAAGAACGACCAGAGTTGCAAAAAACTCCGTAATAGTCCATAGTCAACAGTCAATAGTCAATAGTTATGTTTGACTTGACTGTTGACCAATGACCAATGACAAGTGACCAATGACAAATGATTATTTATTAGAAGTTCAAAATGTTCACGCTGGATACATCAAAGATGTAGATATCCTGCAAGGTGTGAATTTTCAGGTTGCACCAGGGGAATTGGTGACAGTGATTGGCCCCAACGGTGCAGGTAAATCTACATTGGCAAAAGCAATTTTTGGGCTTTTGATCCCCCACACAGGCACAATTACCTTCAAAGGTGAAAATATCGTGGGGCTAAAGTCCAATCAAATTGTCCAACGAGGAATGTGCTACGTACCGCAAATCGCCAATGTTTTCCCCTCTCTCAGTGTTGAAGAGAACTTGGAGATGGGCGCTTTTGTGCTTAACGTTCCCCTGAAACCAATTAAAGATAAAATATTTACTATGTTTCCGAGATTAAACGATCGCCGTCGTCAACGCGCTGGTACTCTCTCTGGAGGAGAACGCCAGATGCTAGCGATGGGCAAAGCTTTGATGTTGGAACCTGGTTTGCTGATTTTAGATGAGCCATCTGCTGCTTTGTCGCCGATTTTGGTGACACAAGTGTTCGAGCAGATTAAACAAATTAATCAGGCAGGTACTGCGATCGTATTAGTAGAACAAAATGCCCGTAAAGCTTTAGAGATGGCTAATCGTGGGTATGTATTAGAATCGGGACGTGATGCGATCTCCGGCCCTGGTGAAGAATTGTTGAATGACCCGAAAGTGGGTGAGCTATATCTGGGAGCAGGTAAGAGACATTAACCCTTTTTTATCACTCTTGCCCCATTCAACATAACACCAGCTTAATATCGGAGCTTCACCAGTCTATAGCGATGACTAGGTTGGGCTGCGCCGACGCTATCTAGAACTAATACAAAAGCCATAACACTACCTGCCACTGCCGCGACCGTCGTTTTCGATGCTCAAAGAATTCTCCCTAATAATCTCGTTTCTAATCACATCTACAGCTAGTCGAGAGGCAAAACAGGACATTCATTCAGGAAAAACTGACAAAAACGTAAATTACCCGGATTTACCAAAATCCACATTCGCAATTCGCAATTCTGAATTACGTTATGGATGGGTATTTAGACCCCAACCATAAATTAAATGTATAGGTATCCCAAAATATATCGGTCGAATTAAAGAATCTGGAGGGACTTATTCGCCGTCATAGCAGTTTTTATATTGGATTATATGGATGGATATGGAAGATTCCTACGAGTTAGTTGCCGAATTATTGACGCTAAGTCTTAACAAGCACCAGTACTACCAACAAGGACAAAGGGCGATGAGGCTTATTTTATCTGCATCCTAGCCCAAGTTGTAGCCCCTTAAGCTTGCACAGAGACGTAAAGGACAGAGAAAGAAATTCTCTGGGTTCTCCGCGTCTCTGGGATTATTTTTATCTTGGGCGTCCCAATGTAGTGATATATAAAACAGCTTCATCAGCAGGAATACCCAAAACTTCATTTACTTGATCGTCAAAGAATCCACCGATACCACTGACGCCGACATTCAGGTGCATTGCCGCTAAATTCAGGCGTTGTCCCAAATGACCAGCATCCATGTGCAAGTAACGGTAAACGCGATCGCCATATTGTGCGATCGCAGCTTTCAAATCGGCTGTATGAAATAACACTGCTGCCGCATCCCGCCCTAATTCTTGTCCTAAACAGAGAAAATGTAACTCTCGCCGAAAGTTTTTAAACCGGATTTGGCGTAATTCTTGGGCTTTGGGTGCGTAATAGTAACAACCCGCCTCCAGTCCTTTGACTCCACAAACAGCAATGAATGTTTCGATTAAATTTAGATCGAAGTAGTCTGGAGAAATATCTAAGCTTTGGTCGATGTAATTTTGCGGTTGGTAAGTGAAATCGAGTAAACTTTTCAATTCATCGAAGCTTAAATCATCACCATTGTAAGCGCGGGTAGAGCGTCGCTTATACATAGTGGTTTCCAGTTCTGATAGTTTTTGTCCCCAGTTTATAGGTGCGGTGGTGGTGGGAATTTTTAAACAGAAAGGAAAATTGTATTTATCCTCTAAAGATTTTTCTTGTTTAATAGTTGGTAGATTAAGATTACCAGTTACACCTGGTTGGATCTGGGTGTGTCGATGGAAATATGTTAGTAATTCCCCATCAGGGATTTGAGGATAACTGGTTTCAGTCGCGGAAGGTAAAGCAGTACATCCCAATGGCAAATTTTGATTCACATCTAACAAGTCTGCCAGAGGTAAGACAGCGATCGCACCTTCTTGTTGCGGATCGACATAAAGCAGATCGTTGACGGATTCATCCACAAAGCCGCCGATTAAATGGGGGCGATAATCAGTAATCGCACCAGCTAGCTCGATATTACCCAACAGATGCCCCGTATCCAGAAAAATCCGCCGATAAGCCCGATCTTCATAGCGCCACTCAGAACGGTAGAAAACCGCAGTGATAATAATTGCTAATTGGGTATTTTCTAAAGAAGGATGCCAGAAACAAGACTCTTGAAGAGTTTGCCAAACATCATTTTCCCAATAATGCATCAGAGAATGAGTTCGACACTGGTAGTTATATAGACCAGGCGGCAATAACGAAGTGCCACGGGAAACCACATACACCTCAGCAGGGTATAGTCCGCCTGCACTGGGAGCAGCGCGTAAATACACTGCACTACCCATAGAAGGCATTTTCGCCGTCAATCCATAACTGCGAAACAATAGCCGTGAAAGTCTTTGCCACCATAGAGCATCTGGGTTATTAGCATAAGCCTCTGCTCTTTCTTGGATATAGGGTTTGAGATCAATAGTAGAGCCAATTTTGTACTCTTTAAAGGGCACTGGCTGTTTAGTCCAGTCTAAGCGCTGACTTTTGGAAGCGAGAGTCTCAGGGTTGTATTTAGTCCGTTCGTGATAATGCTGGGCAATCGATTGGTGTAATTCTGGCATAGTACTTTTAATATCCTTGGGGCATCCTTTTCTTGATCTTGGCATTCATTAGCCTCATTATTTCGTGTCAATTGGTACAATCCTCAGAGTCATAAAGTGGTAAATGGTAACAATTGGATTGGGGATTGGG
>NZ_NOLJ01000016.1:0-93713 GCF_002246015.1 Nostoc sp. 'Peltigera membranacea cyanobiont' 210A | reverse complement strand
ATCCAATTGTTACCATTTACCACTTTATGACTCTGAGGATTGTACCATATAAACGCAAAACTATCTAAGCCTGGATGTGCAATGATGCCTGTACGTCAAACTTTATCAAAGCCTGATATCCAACTTTCTTATTTAGAATGGAATCAAGGTCAAGAACCTTTACTGCTGTTACATGGCTTAGGCGACCATGCTCTAGTGTGGTCTAGTTTAGGAGATTACTTGGCGGCGGATTACCACATAGTTGCGCCAGATATGCGCGGACATGGCCAAAGTAGTAAACCAGAGATAGATTATAGCTTTGAGAGTGCGATCGCAGACCTTGAAGCACTCATGGATAGTCTTGGATGGACTTTTGCCCATATTGTAAGTCACTCGTGGACAGGCAAATTAGCCGCCATCTGGGCAAGACAAAACCCAAAACGTTTACGGAGTATAATTCTCGTCGATCCGATTTTTATCTGGAAAATGCCCAGTCTTTTCAGGGTAACTTTCCCAATGTTATATCGCTTCTTGCCTTTTCTTAAAAGTATGGGGCCCTTTGCC
This sequence comes from Nostoc sp. 'Peltigera membranacea cyanobiont' 210A, assembly GCF_002246015.1. GTDB lineage: Bacteria > Cyanobacteriota > Cyanobacteriia > Cyanobacteriales > Nostocaceae > Nostoc. The sequence goes on along the minus strand of NZ_NOLJ01000016.1, from coordinate 93,170 downwards.
AGCCACGAAGAAGCCGAACAGCAAGCACGGCAATTAAAGCAATATCAAGGATGGAGTTCCTTACAGCAGCAAGTCTTCCAAGCAGGAATAGAACAAAAACCCGATGGGAGTTGGGGCAGCAAATTTACCATAGCCGCCCGCGACGGCATTTTTGAGGCAGTGATGCAAGTGCCCGGTTTTACAATTCCTCTTGACAGCCCTGCCCTATTCATCCAGCCAAAACAAGGACTAAACCGCCAAAATTGGCAAATTCAACCTTACAAAACCTATCTTCAAAACTTACGTATCTGCCAAGTTCCCGGCAATCATTGGCCATTTTTGACACAACCAGAGGCATTTAACCAAACTGTGGCAGCTTTCTTGGCAGAACACAGATCAAAAATCTCATGATTATTAGACGGGATTAGTCATACAGCAACAGAAGAATTAATAGGAGCGGATGTCTAGGGGAATTGGGCACTTGTACTGAGCGTATCGCTAAAGCGAAAGCTTCGCTAACGCATAGCGTCTCATCGTAGAGAAGCCGTTGGCGCAGCCTCTCCAAGAGTTGTATTGGGCATAAGAGGCAGAGGTGCAGAGGGGAAAACTTACTGCAATTTCTCCCTTGCTCCCCTGCTCCCCTGCTCCCCTGCTCCCCTGCTTCCCCACTCTCCACTCCCCACTCCCCACTCCCCTGTCATGAGCCTTTGTATCAACCCTGTTTGCCCTAAACCAAATCACCCAAATAATCATCAAAACCGCTTTTGTCAAAGTTGTGGTTCCCATCTAGAATTGCTAGGGCGTTATCGGGTAACGTGCCTGTTGAGTGAGAAAACAGGTTTTAGTAAAGTTTATGAGGCATACGAGCAAGATACCCCTAAAATTATCAAGATACTCAAAGAAGATTTATCAGGTGACGCCAAAGCAGTAGAACTATTTCAGCAAGAAGTAACGGTGTTGGGAAAATTTAAGCATCCCGGAATTCCCAAAGAAGATAGTTACTTCCAGTATCAAACCCGAAATGGTTTAGTGTTGCATTGCATTGCAATGGAAAAAATCGATGGCTACAACTTAGAACAGTGGCTACAGGAGCAAAATAGCCCCATATCCCAAGAACAAGCCATAGACTGGTTAAGACAGTTGATAGAAATTTTAGATGTAGTACATAGCAAACAGTACCTACATCGAGATATTAAGCCATCTAATATCATGATTAGATCCCCCCTTGAGCAGGGTTGGGGGAATCTAGTACTGATTGATTTTGGCACCGCCAGTGAAATTAATAAAACCTACCAAGACCAACTAAACAACAGCGACAAGATGACAGCACTTATGTCATCTGGCTACAGCGCCCCAGAACAAATGAATGGTCAAGCAGTACCGCAGTCAGATTTCTTTGCTTTGGGACGCACTTTTGTATTTTTGCTGACAGGATATCATCCTTTGGAGATGTATGATGTCCAGCAAAATTTGTTGCACTGGCAAAATCATGCTACCCATATTTCACCCTTACTATTGAATTTAATTGATTGGCTAACAGCGTCAGATATAGAAAAACGTCCTGCCAGTACTGAAGAAATTTTGCATTCCCTAGAAGAAATCGAAACTCAATTAACAGAAACTACTCCGACAAATAATAATATACTAGAATCTTCTAACCTTGAACATTTACCTGTAGATACTAATAAAAACTCATTACCTCCAAGTAAGCAGCCGGAAAAAGTGCCGCTATTGGCATTTTTTGCAGTTCTATTATTAGTATTAGGATTGCTTAGTATAGTGGCTTTAGCTACGCGGAAATCAGATTTTTCTGAAACGTCTTATTACAGACAATATCCAGAAAAAAAAGGTAATATTGATTATTTTTCTTATCAAGAAGGTAGGGATAGTCAGGGAAGGATAGCCGAGTTTAATATAGCGGTTTTATCATTAAAATATAAATGGCTTTTAGGTAGCAACTTTCAAATTAAATACAATGATGAAATTATTAGCGTTGACCTTTTGAAGTTGAACTTAGAACAAGAAGGTATAGAGAAGATAATGGAAGCTCCCAATGAGATTATCTCTGTCGGTACAGCTTCTTGCAAAGGTGATAGATTAATTCAAGAACGTGTGGCTTTAGAACGTTCTAAACAAATCCAACTTTTAGTTAAAAAATTATTTATTAATACACCAAGTGTCAAAAGTTATCGCTTATTAAATTTGGGTCAATTTCAACGGAGTAATTGTCAGGCAAATCAGGATTTAACGACATATCAGACAAGTGTAATAATTATTGGTGTTAAAAGGGAATCATCAGGTGTAATTCTTGACGAGGCGCTACGGAATAGGTTAGCAAAGAAGCCTTTTGCTGATTTTAAATTAGAAGATTATTCTTTGGGATCTGCACAGAAGTTTAAGACTATACCGAGCAATTTATAAAATCTCTACTCTAGTAAAGTAAGATCAGTACATAGGCATATCTCTTATGGCTAGAGCAGCAAATATCAGTACCAAGCGATTAATCAGCCCTATAAACAAACAACTTTTGCCTGTTTGGGACAAACCCGCTTACCTGCTTATCTGTCTTTGTTGACAAATTACTAGTAGCATCTTCCAGACTAACTAGGACGGTTATTCGCACCGTGATTTTTTAGGATGATTTGCGAAAATTAAAGATAACTGGAGGTTCAAAATATGAAATTTTCAATCCAATCACTTTACGCCTGGTATCGCAGTGTGCTTCGTAACCCCAAATACCGTTGGTGGGTAATTTTAGGAACGTTGGTTTATTTGGTCAGCCCATTTGATGTTCTCCCAGATTTTATACCCGTTGTGGGACAGATTGATGATGTTTTCCTTTTGACTCTGCTAGTTAGTGAAGTGTCTGGGCTAGTAATTGAAGGCTGGAAAGCTCGTAAGGGTGATCTGGGTACTGAAGTACCTAATACTACTGAGGGTTCTACCTCTAGTGGAAGCACCATTGATGTTGATGCTGTTTCTGTTAAGTAGTTTTAATAAAACCCCTGCTTTTGGAGTCTTAGGTGGGGGATATTTTTTTTAACGCAGAGGGGCGCAAAGGGAAGCGCGGAGGTTCGCAGAGTGAGAGTTAGAGGTTGTTGGCTACGCGCTTAATACCTTCTTTGAGGTGGAGGACGTTAAAGTTGAGGAGAAGACCTAGTTTGCAGTTTGCGAGTTTGAGATAGGTTAGGAGTTGGACGGAGTGAATCGGGTGGAAGGATTCTACAGATTTAATCTCTACAATTACTTTGTTTTCGACCATCAAATCTAATCGATAAACGCATTCCAATTGCACATCTTGATAAACCAAGGGCAATGGAATTTGCTTACCAACATTCAATCCGGCTTTCTTCAACTCATAATCCAAGCACTCCTCATAAGCCGACTCCAACAAACCAGGCCCTAAAGCAGTATGCACCCTCATCGCACAACCAATAATCACCCCACTCAAATCATTCTCTCTCATCCTCTGCGCTCCTCTGCGTTTCCCTCTGCGCCCCTCTGCGTTTAAAAATCTTTCACAAATTCCGTCAAGAACCTGAACGCCTTCAAAATATAACTAGCGCAATCTCTAGGAGAGGTATTGTAAAACGATCGCCATGCACTCGCCTTATCCTCATCATAGCGATCGCTGCGTTGACTATGATTCTCTAACCACGCCAATCGCACTGCATGGCCAATCAACACATCCAACACGATATATTCTTCAATTTGCAGCTTGGGATTATTGGCAGCGATCGCAGCTAATTCGATTAATGCTTCAATATTAACTTGGCGATATTCTGTAGCTTCAATTTTATTCAGCAAATGCTCAACTAACAGCGCAAAATTCCTTTCCCCCGCTGTCATTTCCGACAACATTATCTCACTATCTAAACGATTGCGGCGCTCTAGTTTATCGCCAATTACTAGACCTTTGCAATGTTGCATTAATAGCCAAACTTGCTTAAAAAATTCTTTTGGTACGCGCCCCGTCGCACCCTCGGCTTGGCGAAACCGCCGCCAACCACCTGGCGGAACTTCTATCCCTTCGGCGATTCCTGGTAATACCACCCAAGCAATATCACTTTCTTTTTGTTTGACGTGCAATGATTCTTGCTGGCGCAACAGGTTACTCATGCCACTATATCCAGTTAATACTTGACGCAAGCGCACTTTAACTTCAAAGGGTGAAAGTTGCATTAAGCGATCGTAAGCTTCATCTTGAGTGACATACAATTCCCGCGCTAATTCGCTGGTTATCAATAAGATGAGATAGCCGACTCTCAGCGTTAATAGTCCCTGGAATAGTTCGGGTTCTGAGCGAATTAAGATACCAAGATAGATTAAAATCTCTTGAGTTAGGACGCGATCGCGTATATCCTCACGACAAAAATGATTAATTTTATCAGCAATTTCATCGTGGGACATGGGTACGGTAATCAAGGACGCTTCACTGTAAGCTTTACCCACAGCAATTTGCTTACCCCTTACCAAAATACTCGTGACTGCATCTGATAGGCTGATATCAACCATTTGCCGTAACCCCGCAGCCCGACGCACTACTGCCCAAATGCCTAAATCTCCAGCTTTGGTGTAAACTTCATCTAGTAAATCGGCTACAGTGACAGGATATCCTGGGCCTCCATATCCTGTATCAAATTCCATTCCCTGTAAGCGAGTTAAAGTTTGCAATAACTCAATTTGCTCGTAGATATTCTCTGATGAACGCAAAGAAGAAAGTAATAATCCGAAGTTAGTTTCATACTCCATTTGAAATTCTTGGGTATGTCCTAAGCGCCAGTTTTTCTCAGGATTATAAGCTAGATAATAGCAACGTGGGCTAGCATTTTTTACTGGCGATCGCGAAAATTCTGCATTGGGTAGAAAATCAATTCTTTGGATTCCGGCTGTCAACATTAGCTGATTTAGCCGCCCTAATTTTACCCGTACACCATTACAAACACCATCTTTCAGTTCTTGCATCAGTTCTAATAATGCTTCAGAACCACTTTCTAACATGGTGTGCGTCAACATTAAAGTCAAGGTAGGACGCCCTAAATCGCTCCAATACTTTTGAATGTAAGCTAGTTCGCTTCTAATTTGATCCAGCAAAAAATGGTAATCAAGAGTTAGATAAAACTGCTGAGAGTCGGAAAATGAAGGCAAAAATACAATTGTTTCACCACGAATCCGAAAGATTCTAGATGTTGTTAAACTCCGCAACCGCCGCACTGGCCGCCCACTTAAACCAAGTTTGTCATTACGTCCAATTTGAGTATAAATAGCTGAAAATTCTCCAGCTTTTCTCACTTGAATCGGTTCTACTTGAGTAGGCGTTTGTGCTTCGATTCCGTGAACTTCTAGTTTTTTCTGTAAATCTTCATCTTCTGCTAATAAAGCAATTTGCACTAATGCTTCCCGCTGTTTGCCCACACACAAATGTCTTCCTAAAGGGTCGATATCACCAACCGCCAGTAACCCTTCACTTAACATTTGACTGAGGAAATATAAACTCTGCGCCCACACCAAAGGAATATTTTCATTGGGCAAACGTGGTTGCGTTTGAGGTGCTAACTTTTCTGCTTCTATGTTTTCAGTTGGAACATAATAAAGTTCTGGCAATAAACGCAAACCATCTTGTTCTATGAGTAATGATTCTAAAAGCTCTTGGTATTTTTTAACTTGTTCTTGTTCGCCACGAAATAATCCATCTAGAACTAAATAAGTAAAAAATAACGGCCATTCGCATTCAATATGCTCAAATTGCTTGAGTTCCCACGGTTCGTAGTGCAAGCGTTGATTATCTTCTAAGACGGTTTGGTGTCCATCACGCAGAAAGCGTTTGCAACCGTATTTACCTGCGAGTTTATTGATAATATCGTTTAGAGTGCGATCGCGTAACTCCAAATCTTCCACTGCAAAGGCAGGATAACTAATAATACTTAACAGCGCTGCATCAATTTCTTTAGAACCAGATTCTCTCGGTAATAGTGATTCTAAAGTAATCCGGGCGCGGGCAATTTCATCTGGTAGCACATGAATCACCGATGCTTGACTACCACGCACACCAAATAAATCTAGTCCATTGATAGCTTCTAAAGCAGCTTTTGCCATGCCTACAGAACTGGCATTTAACTCTGCACTACCACGATTAATTTTATTCCCACGTTCCCAAATGCCATAATCTGGTGTGCGGTAAGCTCGTCCAATATAGTAAACCAAATTTTGGACAAAATTTACTTCATCAATGGTATAAATTATTTGCAATCCCGCAGCTGTCATTTGCCCCAACATCAGCAAAAATATAGATGTGGCATCAAGTTGCAAATGTCCCCATTCGTCATCACCAACAACAATATCACCAGTCGCGGTATTATATTTGGCGTGTAGTCCATCTAGTAGCGACTGAGTATGTTTAAATGTCTCTACTTTATGAGCCTGTCGCATCATCGCAAACAACAACCCGCGCATTAGTTTGATGACACTGTGTTCTAGTTCATAAGTGCGTCCCTCATCGTCGTCAATCTTGCGGTATGCAAGTCCTAAACCCCAAACTGCCAAAATGCTATAAACGTTGTCTCGCACCCAGGCATCTGTGTAATCGCCGTGGGCTGTAATCGCTGTGCTTGCAGGTAGTAAACCCGTAATTGGATTTTGACGAGTCAGGATAATCGTTTTGATTTGCTGGTAGTAATAGTCCAGGCGAGTTAGCAATTTGGTAGATGTTTTCATGGTTTGGTTCGGAACTACTTGCAAAATTTGACCCTGTGACTGTCAAGTGAATTACCTAAACCAAGCCAGAACAAGTTCTGTAATGGTTGATGGGACAACAGCTAAGGGTGGTGTGAGTTTATTATTATCTCTTGTTAATACGCCTCTGGGTACTTAATTTTAGCGATCGCCAACTAAAATATGATATTTGTTCAAATATTTAAATTTTTGTGTAATATTTTATACGTTATTTTTCAGTTTTTTCAGGTGTAACGAATTCTTTTTGTTGATAATTTACGTTATCTAAATGAGTACTAAGTTACGTTTAATTACGTATGCGTTAGCAACTATTAATGAGTAATAAGTCGCGTTTAATTACGTATGCGTTAGTAATTATTATTGCTTTATGATAAGTTCTAAGTTGGAAATAAAATATTTGAGTGGGGAACCAAATGGCAAGCCCTCATCAATGATTGCCTGTGTTATAAAACATAATCTCCAATTTAATTTTTAAACGCCTACTTAGATTATAAAAATTATCATCAATCATGGTGATTTAAGCAGCGATGTCTACAACGGCTACGGCTACGCACTAAACTATAATGGCGAATTATACAGATTGGAATCAGGCTTTAATTGATTATTTTATTAAGGGTACACCACACGGTACAAAAATTTATTTGAGCGTTGATGAAGATGTAATAGAACGTATTGGCTATCATTTTGGGCAATTATCTACAAGTGGTACTTGGGTTGATGACTTCTGCATAGCAGTGAGAAGAAAAGTCATCTTTGAGGGACAGGTTAATTTGCAGCATTTAAAAGGGCGTGATTCGCAAGGATTACCCAAAGGAGTTGCTTTTTTATGTGCCACCATTTTAGCCGCTTCACAAATGGCTCAAGAAGAAAAAATATCAGAAACTAATTATTTCAAACGTTTACGAGAGATTTTAGCCTTGCCTGGTTTTGCTCGTCCACTGGGGATGAAATTTGGTAATGAAGCTGAAGAACCCCTTTGGCGAGAGTGGAATCGTTGGCTAATGGAAGATAGATTTTTACTTTCAGCACAACGAGGTGGTGGTGCAGCTACCTATATTAATTATCCGATTTCTCAATCCTTATTGCGCCGCACTGATAAAGACAGATTGCGAAAACTATTCCAAGAAAAGCAATGGCAAGCCGAATGGGATGCCCAAACTTTGTTTGCTCATGTTCGACGAGAAGCAGGGGGATTTGGCATCCATTTAAAAGATTTACTGACGGAAAATAAGCAACGCCATGAGGCGATTGTGGAAGCTTTGCATCAAGTTTATGAACAGTGGAAAGCTCAAGGATGTCCGACGGCAGACAAGAATAATTATTGCACTTGGAGTCGTCATCTTTTCTGTGGTTTATATCGCACTGAAGTTCCATTTTTAGATCAGGTAGATTATTCTCTTTACCCCAAGCAGCAGCGAGGACGCAGCCTAGAATCAGTAGAGGTTAAACAGGGAGATGATACTTACTCATTAAGAGAAGAACGCCCTGGATGGTATTTTCCTTTAGAGTGTTCAGTCAGTCAGAAGGAGTTAGATAACGGTGCTAAATACCAAATTAGTTCACCAAATGATCTAGATTACCTAATTTTACCCGCTCGTGACTTTTGGATACTAATTCCCGATCCCCAAAATCCTGATTCTGGAGCTTATGCATCTTGGCAAGCCCCTTCATTAGGTACTCAGTTTATTCTCCTATGCAAGCAAGAATTGCTCAGTGATATTCAACGTTTGCGAGATGAGAATTTACTAAAATCGAGTTTGACAACTCAGCCAATATTTAATAATTCGGGATGGGTAGAACTTCAGGAGTGCATGGTTGTTTCTCAAGCTTGGGATGGAGTCTTTATCAAAAATCAAACTCTTAAGTATGCTTTGCAACCAAGTGTAAAATTATCAATCAGTTTGTCTGGCGGCTTGCGCGTACCCAAAATTGGCGCTTGGCTTGTGAATCATGGGCCACAAATTACTATTTTTGGTTTCTATTCAACCGCAGAATTAAAAGTAACTCGATTATCAGATAATCAGACAATTCTGGAGAGTTCACAAAGCACAAATACTTCTATAACGCTTGATTTTGCTCATCCTGATGATTACCTAATTGAGGCAACTTTTGCAGGTGAATCGAGTCAGCGTTTAGTCAAGATTGTAGATTGGAATTATCTAGACATAGAAAAATATGTGCTTCGGGAAGTGATGCCAATTAATTCTGCATATCATATTTTTGGCAGTGTAATTGAGCAAAATTGTTAAATTCTTTAGAGTCATCAGGGTGTATCATGCCACAAGTACAAAGATGGTATGCAGGATTTTCTTATCGCGGAAATCCACAAGACCTCATCAAACAAATTTCTGAACAAGTACATCGTCATAATCTTACTAAATTAGTGCCGCTTTTACGAGTAGAAAAGGGTATAAAATCTCGAAAGCCTTTTTATTTCTTCCTAGCAATTGAAAGTCACCAAGTCGGTGAATTGCCTACAGAATTGCAAGCAAGTCTACTGAAGTTATCGTTTTTCCAATGTCCAATTAAAAATAGTCGGGGCTTCACTTATGAACAGATAAAACCTATGGTTGGTGTAGCTCACGATGTTTTTGATTATACCAGCCCTATTCCTTACCAAGTTAGACAAAATATCAGTGCAGATAACCCGTTTGAACTGACAGAATTACAATCTATTAATCATGCTGATGCTGATTGGGTAAAACCTTCCCAAAATAGCGATCGCTTCCTATACTGGTTATCAACCCTCGGCAGTGGTAGCTGGGAATCCTTTAAAAAAAGCTGCAATGCACTCCAACTTCAAGAACCTAAACGCATCTTACGACGGTTGCGCTTATTAGGACATCTTGAGTTTTCACTCGACGGTTCCAAATGGTCGGCGGCTCCTTCAACTATTGTTAAAATTAACTCGCAAACTTCCGAATTTATACTGTGTGGTCAACGCAGTATCAGCTTACTCAGACAATTAGAAGAATATGAAATTGTAGCATCTATTACTCATCAATCCAGAGGGGAAGCACCACCCTGCATTAAATTGGTGGTGAGTAACCCTGATGCGATCGCAAATAATTTTCCAATCATCAACGCGGGTGAAGTATCCACACGACTTGCCCAAATTCTACCTGATATCGCTAGTTGGCAGCAAAGTCTGAGAAATATGCCGGGAATTGTGCCGAGTCAGTGGGAATGGCAGCACTTTGACGGTGAGGATTTTGAAATCTGCGGTATTCCTCACGAAACAGGGATGTATCTGATGTTTGATGAAAAGCGAAACCTTCGCTACACCCTTTTTTATAACCAAAACACTAACACTTGGCATCAAGGTGATTGGTATGGTTTGCGCTTTCTAGCTTTGCATCATCATGGTGCATCTTGCCAAGCTCATTACAATTTTGCTACAAAGTGTTTGGCAATACCAGTCAAGCAGCGCTGGCCTGAACTATATGAACGTGCTTTAGTGCTGGCATCTGGACAACTACCAACATATCAGGGCAACTGGCTGCTGTATCAAAACGTAGGTGGGGAAGTTGCCTATCAGTTGTGTCAAAAGCTGAATGTTAAATATGAAGAGGCTTTAATCTGTGCATGACGTAGTTGGAGCGTATCAACGACTTAACCATATCTATCAGCTGTATATTAAAAGTGCCTTTCCCCTACGTTATCGCTCTTTAGCGGCAGAACGCGATCGCCTTTTACAACAACCAGGTATTTTAAGCCAACCGCCTTTAATTGAACCAGTTCCGATTTATCCCTCATCTGGGAGAGACTTGCAAACTGCTGCTAAACAACTGCCTAGAAAATACCATGATTTGGCACAACTGGGAAAAATGCTGTTTGAAGGGGGAATCGAACTTTATCAACACCAGTGGGAAAGTTTAGAAGAAGTCTTAATCAACCAAAAAGATTTAGTTGTTACCACTGGTACAGGTTCCGGGAAAACTGAGTGCTTTTTATTGCCACTACTCGCCCATTTAGCCTGGGAATCTAGAACTTGGGAAGCAAGTCCGCCCCCACCGATTCATCATTGCTGGTGGGATGTTCAGGGCGATCGCGTCTCTCAGTGGAAACACGTCACTCGCCCCAAAGCTATGCGAGGTTTGATACTCTATCCTCTCAACGCCTTGGTAGAAGACCAATTGCGACGACTCAGAAAAGCCCTGGAAGCGCCAGAAATCCACAATTGGCTGGATAGAGAACGCGGCACAAATCGGATCACCTTTGGGCGTTACACTGGACAAACCCCGATTCCGGGTGAACCAACACCTAATAAAATCAAACGACTGCGAAACGAATTAGATGAGTGTGCCAAACAGCAACAAAATTTACTTCAGGCGAATTTATCTTTAAATCCCGATTTACCTTACTACTTTCCTCGACTTGATGGCGGGGAAATGTGGTCACGTTGGGATATGCAAGATACTCCACCAGATATTCTAATTACTAACTACTCGATGCTCAACATTATGATGATGCGGAGCATTGAAAACGATATTTTTGATATAACTCGTGACTGGCTGGCTGAACCAAATCATCCAGAACGGCAATTTTTCCTGATTATTGACGAACTACACGCCTATCGTGGCACTCCAGGAACGGAAGTTGCCTATATTTTACGCTTGCTTTTTTCGCGGTTGGGTTTAACGCCAGATTCGCCAAAGCTGCGGATAATCACGACTACAGCAAGCTTGGATGATAATCCAGAAGGAAGAAAATTCTTGCGCGAATTTTTTGGACGTGATGACAAACAGTTTGCTTTCATCACTGGACAACAACAACAGCCAAAAGCCAACGCGAGAAAATCTCTGGTTAAATATGAAACTGCCTTTGCAGAGTTTGCCCAGTCAGTGCAGCCTGATCCATTAGAGTCGATGACACAGCCAGATCCAACGGCAAAGACTGTGGCTATGTCTACTTTGGCCAGCAAGTTGGGATACTCAAAATCTGGAATTAGTGAAGAAAAGCAACTCGGTGAAGCTTTAGCTATTGTTGATGCTGGTGAAGCTTTGCGCGATGCTTGTCAGGAAGTCGATCGCGTTGTTCGCCAAACTAATCAGATGTCGGTTCGGGCGGCGAAAGTCAAATATCCAAACAAGCAAAATCACCAAACAGATTTAGATAACGAACTTTTCCCGAATGCTGCGGGTAGTAGTTTGGTATCCGACTCCATGCGGGGACTACTGTTAGCACTGGGGATGTCAAAATTGGCTAATGGGCGATCGCCTCAACCTGTGCGTGGACATTTATTTTTCCACAATTTGCAAAGCCTATGGGCTTGCTGTAACCCCAGTTGTACCCAAGTTGATCAAATTCAGCGACAAAGCGATCCACCAACCATCGGTGCTATCCATGCTAACCATCGCCTCAGCTGCGGTTGTGGTTCCCGCGTTCTCGATTTAATTGTCTGTGAAGTCTGTGGCGATGTCTTTTTGGGAGGATATAAAAGTACTCGCAAGCTAAGTAACTTGACAGTAGATATCCTCACCCCAGATCAGCCGAACTTAGAAGGTATACCCGATTTGGTTGTGATGAATCAACGTTACGACAACTATCGGGTATTTTGGCCATTACCGGGAGAAACACCAGCCTGGACTACACAACCTCAAGTTTTAAAATGGACTGTTGATCAAATAAAACGCCAGTGGGTGAAAGCAAAGTTAGGCAAACAAACAGGCGTACTTATCCAGGATTCCACACCACCGAATACTGATCAGATTCCAGGGTGGCTGTATCAGGTAACGGGAGATGATTTAGATCAACCAGCACTACCAACAAAGTGTCCCCGGTGTGATGCTGACTACGGTGAACGAAAGAAATTCCCGACTCCCTTGCGTATCCATCGCACCGGCTTTCAAAAGGCTTGTCAAGTTATTGCTAGTGGACTGTTACGAGAAATGCCAGCACCGTCTCAAAAGGGGTTAGGTAGTTCTCGCAAGTTGGTAATATTTTCCGATAGTCGCCAAGATGCAGCTAAACTGGCTGCGGGAATGGAACTTGATCATTACCGCGATATGGTGCGCCTACTACTGATCCAGTCCTTTTCTCAATATTGGGATGACCTGATCGCCTTTTTGCGGATTACTGGTGCTAATAACCCAGCCAGTCTTGCGAAATTGCAGACTTTAAACGCTAATCTTTATAGTGCTGTTACCCAAGCAGCAGATGATCAGACTCGACGCGATCGCTTTGCTAATGCTAATCCTACCTTAGTTACAGAAGCGCTTTTCTGGGTGATGGGTTTACCCGCCAGTAATCAACAGGCGAGTAGTGCATGGCTTGGTTTACTCAAACGCTACCCCGAACGCATTCCTTTGTTGGAATTACGGCAAAAAGTTAGAGATGCTTTATTAGAGTGTGGTATTTGTCCCGGTGGTTCCAGTTTCCGCGCCTTGAATTACTCAGTTGGACAAAATCCGGGTCAGCAACGGTATTCTTGGTTTGAATGCTACAACTGGTCTGGTAATTTGGTGACGCGAATTTTTCCAGCGACACAAAATCAGACTGATCATGCTACCCGACTGGAAGATATGCTCACTGCTGAACTGATGAATCCATTGTTTGATCACATGGTACGCACAATGGAGGGTTTCGGACAAGGGTGGGTCAGCTATCAACCGCTAGAAAATACACCATCTAAGATAGTTGAAGCGACTGATGCAGTAATTAGACAATTGGGCATCCGTCGCCGACACCAGTATTCTAAGTTTTTTTACCCTGGAACAGATCACAACTTACCCGGCTTTGCCCAAAACTACATTCAGTCTACAGGTTTAAAACCTCAAGATATACAACAGCAATTACTCCAGTCACAAGCTGGAATCGCCGCTAGTGGTAGTTTGTCACTAGATCCAAATAAACTTTATTTAATGCTACCGTCGGATAAAAATCAAGGATATCGGTGCGATCGCTGCAATGCTTTCTATCTACATCCTGCTGCTGGTTTATGTCCTGAATGCAATACCCGTACTAACAACAAAAATCCTCAAAAACTTGGTACTGGAACCCCAACTGGCGACTTCGATTACTATACCTATCTTTCCTCGTCAGGTCAGCCCTTCCGCATGAACGCCGCCGAGTTAACTGGACAAACTGACCGAGATCAACGTACCAAACGCCAACGCTGGTTTCAAGATATTTTTATCAATGATGAAATCTCCCGCGTCCAAGGCATCGACCTTTTGAGCGTCACAACTACAATGGAGGCGGGTGTTGATATCGGTGCGCTGTTGGCAGTGATGATGGCAAATATGCCACCCCGTCGCTTCAACTATCAACAGCGAGTCGGTCGCGCGGGTAGACGTTCGGCGGGAGTTGCCTTAGCTGTTACCTTCTGTCGCGGTAGAAGCCACGATGACTTTTACTTCCAACGCCCAGAAAGTATCACAGGTGATCCGCCACCACCGCCCTATGTTGATATGACCAGCAAACCCATTTTTGAGCGTGTTCTGATCAAGGAAGTTTTGCGGCAAGCTTTTAGTAATTTAAGTATTAGTGCTGCAAATGGAGGTGACAATGTACACGGCGAATTTGGTAGTGTAATTGATTGGGAAAATTACAAACCAGATATCCAAGATTGGTTACATGACCCCAAGAATGAGCCAGTCATAATCACTATATTAAATAGCTTGCGAGTGCAGACAGCTTTACCAAACGCCAGCAATGCCCAGATGTTGAATTTCCTGCGCGATGATTTAATCCCAGAAATTCAAACAGTTGTGGAAGACGATACTTACACCCAAGATAAATTGAGTGAACGTCTGGCCAATGCCGGATTATTGCCGATGTTTGGCTTTCCAACGCGGGTGCGATCGCTTTATACCCGCTTTCCCACACGCGCCAACCAATGGCCGCCAACAGAGGGAGTAGTTGATCGGAATCTAGATATTGCCCTCAGCCAATTTGCCCCTCGTTCCCAAACGGTGAAAGATAAAGCTGTGCATACAGCTTGTGGTGTAGTCGAGTTATATCCCCAAGGTAAGAATATAGAATCAAAACCAGGACTTGTACCAGCCCTTACCCAAGAGAATAAATCTTTAGGACTTTGTGGTAACTGTCAAGCGGTAATCTACCCATACAAATTGTTAAAAAAACCACATCCGGGATATCAGGAACCGCCAACAGATATCTGTCCAGTCTGCGGGGTGGATGCTTTGCGTTGTCTAGATGCTAGAGAACCCAAGGGCTTTTTTACTAACTTGCAACCAGAAGACTTTGATGGACAGTTTGAATGGCAACCGCAATCAACCAGACCATCGTTAAGTGTAAATGCTGTGGTAGGCAATGTCCAGCGTATCCTTAACGCTTCCGTGTCTGCATTCAATGACCAGATCATTTCTGTGAATGACAACGGTGGCGTTGGCGGATTTGACTTTCAGAATGCCTCAATTTATGGTACGCCCAAACCCGGAGCTTATGCCGTTTCTTCAGATAAGAATACCTCAGTAACTACATCTGGTTCTACCTATCGGGTGGCATTGTTATCTCGGCGGAAGACGGATATTTTGTTGGTAAATATTGAAGAGTGGCCTACTGGTGTTTTTGCAGATCCAACTACAGTTATCGGACGTGCGGCTTGGTATTCCTTTGCATTTTGGTTGCGGGTAGCAGCTGCCACCCAATTAGATGTAGATGCAATGGAGTTGCAGGCTGGGTTCCGATCGCTAGAGCAAAATGGATCTGTTATCGGGCAGGCTTTTTTATGCGATCATCTAGAAAATGGGGCAGGATATTGTCGGTTTCTGGAAAAGCCAAAAGAATTTAAAAAATTGATGGATTTGGCGAATCCGAATATTCTTAGTAGCATTGCCAGCAAATGGATAAATCAGCCACATGGAAACGCCTGTGATACATCATGCAACTTATGTTTGCGAGATTACCAGAACCTTGCTTATCACGGCTTATTAGACTGGCGACTAGCTTTAGATATGGCGCAATTAGTGTTATCAGCCTCATCTGCAATTGATCTCAATTCCCCCAACGGCAATATTCCAAATCCTTGGAGTGAATTATATCAAGGGATGAATGCGCCAATTCCCGCTACTCTTCAACGCCTTGGTTACGGCTTACCCACTCAGTTCGGAACTCTCACTGGTTACGTACACCAAAATCAGAAGCGTCAGACAATATTGATTTTACGGCATCCTCTGTGGCAAGATAATCATCCTGAGTGGATTGCATCATCAGCGATCGCTAAAGCTCAAACACATTACCACGACTATGAAGTGAAACCTGCCAACCCATTTCTAATTCTGCGTCGTCCAGGTGACTATGCATGAAGTTGCTTGATGCCAAATACTACTTGTATAGATGTAGTAATATTCCAGGCTAGCTCGCAATTTTGTAGATGTTTTCATGGTTTGATTCAGAACTACTTGCAGAATTCAACCCCTTAAAGGATTGGGTTTCTTGCACTTGGGCTATAGGGAATGGGACATGGAGATGGGATTCCGTACCGTAGGGCATACGGAAACGTTAATCTTCTCTAGAAATATTGATCTCTGCGTGGGTGGAATAATATCATGTCCGGTTAAAGACTTATCATTAAGACCGCAGAAGTGAGGGCTTTTTGGGCTTTGTGCATAGATTCGGGAATTATAACTAATTAGCCAGACATAATATCAGTGATGAGATGATGTCAAAAAATCAAGAGTGCCTAACTCCGAAGGATGAGCTTATGTTAGTCTAAACTAAATCACTACTCCGAGGTTATGCTTATGCTGGTATAAACTAAATCATTTTTTTACAAAAATATTTATTTAATAAATATAATTTTAATGTAGATATGTTTTAAAATTGATGTGCTTGTGTTAAACATTCGGCAAATAATTGCAGTCAAGAAAGGGAGGCTATCCTCAACCCAATCAAGTTTGATAAAAAATAGGGCTTATGCGCTGTACAAATAACTCATCTTGTGCATTAACATAAATACCTCGGTTCAGCCTTTTACAAACCATATTTTATTAGTTGCGTAGGCGAGCATTTACCTCAGGCATCGCAAAACTCTACCTAGAAGCCTTGAAAAGCATAGTTGCTATTTTGGCTTCTCTGGCAATGCTCAAGTCATAAAAAATTAATCGGTTTGTTTACATAATAAATATCCTAGTTTGCTTTATTAGACCCTAAGATATTTACTAAATAATAGTTTCAGGAAAAATTATTATTTCACTTACTAACATAAATAATTGAAACCCTGATTTAGACTAAGATTAGCTTGAAAAAACTAAAAATTGATTGGTATTGTTATTGATGTTCTGAATGAATCAGATAATTACCATTTTATCCAAAATAGCAGCAGATAGGATCAAGGGCGTAAATATATAAAGAACTTCAAAGTTTTTTACCCAATATATTGTTCATTTTTTGTCAAGATAAATATTAATCTTAAATAGGAGTAACACAATGAAAACAGTTGGGATGTATCGTCGAGCTTATCCGAGAATATCAGAAACTTTTATCGGAGAACAAGCCCATAATTTACAAACATACAAACCGTTATTTCTTACTTGTAAACTATTAGAAGAAATTCCTTTTGACAATATTGCTATTAGTGATAATGACCAATGGAAAATTAAGCAATTATTTCATATAATTTCTGCTTCACCAAATATGTTTGGAAAAGAGGCTGAACTAAAAAATCTAAAATTAATTCACGGACATTTTGGGCCAGATGGTATTTATGCAATGCGATTGGCAGAAAAATTAAATATTCCTTTCATCGTTACATTTTACGGTTTTGATATCACAGTTTCACGTCGCTCTATGTGGCTATCAGGTAATCCAGCTTTCTATCAATTTCTTTTGCATGAAGAAGAATTAAAACAAAAAGCATCTAAATTTATTGCTTTTTCTAGTTTCTTGTATAAAAAGATGATTGAATATGGTTATCCTGAAGATAAAATTATTAAATTAAATAGTGGTATAGATTTAGAAAAATTTGCCCCAGCCAGTGAATCAAAAGGTGAAAGATATATTTTATGTGTAGGCAGACATACTGAAAAAAAAGGAATTGATACCCTATTAAAAGCCTTTGCCCGGATTGCCAGTAAGCATCCAGATGTGTCAGTTATTCAAATTGGAAATGGCACAATGACTGAAAAGTTCAAAACTCTAGCAGATGAGCTTGGTATTAGTAATAGAGTCAATTTTATGGGGGCAAAACCTTATGAAGTGATTCAAAAAACCATGAGAAATGCAGAAATATTTTCTCTACCCAGTCAAACAGCAAAGAACGGTGATAGCGAAGGTTTACCCCTTTCAATATTGGAAGCCGCCGCTTCTGGTTTACCAATAGCTTCTACCTGGCATAGCGCTATCCCTGATGCTATTTTAGATGGAGAAACTGGCTTTTTAGTTGATGAAAAAGATGATCAAGCTCTCGCAGAAAAATTAGATATTCTCTTGTCTGACCGGGCTTTAGCTAAAAGTATGGGTAAAAAAGGACGAGAGTTTATTTGCGAAAATTTTGATATTCACAAGCAAACTGCCAAACTAGAAGCTATTTATGATTTAGTAATCAGTTAACGACACTCAAGTAAAAGTATCTCAATTGAGATTACTGAACCTCAAGCATTTGTTAATGATCAGAAGTTTTCTAATGCCTTGTTTGGAAACAACTCCCCTTTTTTTAGCCATCCGTATGGTTATTTATTCGCGATCGCCAGCTCTCATAGATTATATTAGTAGCAAAACTTACTATGATCGCAGAATAATTCCCCTAAAAATCAAGGTAGCAAGCTAAAAATTTATCTAAAGGTACTAAAGAGATAAAATTTCCTCAGTATCTACCAGACAGCGCTATTCCGGGTTAGGATGATGACTAGCAATGCTTTGATTTAGCTATCGATATTGAATTGTTGAAATTTTATGGACCATAGTCCACAAGATGGCAGTATCAACCTCCTCTGAGCTGTGGTGAGGAAGTCTCCCAGCGCGGGGGAGACTTAGGAGATATATATCATGCTCACACAAGATATTCGTGATTTGCTGACTGATACTACCGATTTAAACCAGTTGAAATGGGATTTAAATCGCTTGCAACCTGTGGATGTGGGAGAATACATTACACAATTGCCCGAACAACAACGAGCGATCGCATTTCGTTTACTCAACAAAGCTCAAGCAATTGATGTATTTGAATATCTGCCGACAGAGGTGCAGGAAGAACTAATTAATTCTCTCCATGATGTTCAGGTAGTGCAACTTGTAGAAGAGATGAGTCCCGACGAACGGGCAGAATTATTTGATGAACTACCTGCTGGAGTAATTAAACGGCTGTTGCAGGAACTCAGTCCAGAACAAAGGCAAGCAACAGCAACGATTCTCGGCTATCCAGAAGGCACTGCTGGGCGGGTAATGACAACCGAATATGTCCGGTTGCGACAAGGATTGACTGTAGGCGAAGCCTTGAGCAAAATCCGCCGTCAGGACGAAGACAAGGAATCGATTTACTACGCATACGTCACAGACGACAACCGGACGCTGGTGAGAGTAGTTTCACTGCGCCAATTGCTGTTTACCTTTCCCGATGTTTTCATCAAGGATATTGCTAGCGATCGCGTCATTAAGGTAACAACTGAAACCCCTCAAGAAGAAGTGGCGCGAATCATGCAGCGCTATGACTTAATCGCGATCCCCGTGGTTGACCGAGAAGACCGATTGGTAGGCATTGTCACCATTGATGATGTCATGGATATTTTGGAAGAGGAAGCCACAGAAGATATCCAAAAACTGGCGGGTGTCAGTGGTGATGAAGCAGCTTTATCCTCTCCCTTACTCACCATCCGCAACCGCTTACCTTGGCTGTTGGGAATCATGGCAATGTATATTGGTGCGGCTAGTGCGATCGCGCCTTTTCAATCTGTAATTGCCGCAGTGCCAGTTCTAGCAGTAATTATGCCGATATTTTCTAACACTGGTGGTACTGTCGGGATTCAATCATTAACGGTAACAATCCGCGGCTTGGGGGTGGGCGAGGTAACACCCAAAGATACCTTAAAAATTCTTCGCAAGGAACTTCTAGCTGGTTTAGGTACAGCTCTCGCTTTAGCCACAACGATGATCCTGCTTTCCTTAATTTGGGCGCGACCCCAAGAACGATGGGTGGCTTTAATTGCCGGAATGGTAATGGCAACTAACACAATTGTGGCTGTTACCCTTGGCACTTTACTGCCAATGGCTTTGACCCGGCTGAAGCTTGACCCTGCTTTGGTTAGTGGCCCATTAGTGACTACAATGCTAGATACAATTGGGTTTTTAACGTTCCTCAGCCTAATTTCTCTAGCTTTAAACGTTTTCCATTTACCAGCATGAAGGGATTGGGCATTGGGCAAAACAGTTGTGAGTGCTAAGTGCTGTTAGCGGTAGCGGGGCGTTCAGCCCGTGCTGAGTTAGGAGTTAGGAGTTAAGAGTTTTGTTTATCTCCTTGTCCCCGCGTCCCCCCTCATCTCCCATGCCCCATGCCCCAATCCCTAGTCCCCAGTCCCCAGTCCCCAAATATGCCTACTACTACCTGGAATCGTCATCACATTCTTTCCCTGGCTGACTTTACTACCACTGAATACGATACAGTTTTGCAAACTGCTGCCAGTTTTCAAGAGGTGCTATCGCGGCGGACAAAGAAAGTGCCAACTTTGCAGGGACAGGTGGTGGCAAATTTATTTTTTGAATCGTCTACCCGCACCCGTAGCAGTTTTGAACTCGCAGCCAAACGTTTAAGTGCGGATACGCTGAACTTCGCCGCCGCCACATCTTCTATGACTAAGGGAGAAACAATTCTCGACACGGCGAAAACGTATTTGGCGATGGGAACTGATATTATGGTAGTCCGCCATCGAGAGGCAGGAGTACCAAATGCGATCGCATCTGAAATGGATCGTCTAGGTGTACGAGTTAGCGTCCTGAATGCTGGTGATGGTCAACATGAACATCCTTCCCAAGCACTGCTAGATTTATTTACCATAACTACTCTAATTGACCCAGATCACCCGCGACTGGAACTTTTAAAGGGGAAAAAGATTGCCATTGTTGGGGATATTCTCCATTCTCGCGTGGCGCGATCGAATATTTGGAGTTTAATTGCTAGTGGTGCCGAAGTGCATCTGGCAGCGCCGCCAACCCTCTTACCTAAATTCTTTGCCGAGTTTATCTCGGAGGAAGTAGAAGGCAGGAGTCAGGAGGTCACTGAGCGACTTGCCTTGACTTGTGCCGAGCGAAGCCGAGGTAGCGAAGTCGAAAGGAGTCGAAGTGAGTCAGAAGTCAGAAGTAATTCCCCCAATCCCCAACTTTTTCTACACTGGCAGCTAGAACCAGCTTTGCAAAATGCAGATTTTGTGATGACTTTACGTCTGCAAAAGGAACGGATGACGGCTCATTTACTGCCAAGTTTGCGAGAATATCATCAGCTATTTGGTATTACACGCACAAAACTGCAACTTTGTAAACCTAACGTCAAAGTTTTGCATCCAGGCCCAGTCAACCGTGGTGTTGAAATTAGTTCTGAATTGATGGATGACCCAGAATTTAGTCTCATTCAATCACAAGTTACCAGCGGTGTCGCGGTTCGGATGGCACTCTTGTATCTATTAGGTAGTGGCAAAGCTTGATAGAATCTCAGTTGGAAATTTACTCCCATCGGACTACCTTACAGAACAATATCTAATCTCATCGAATTTATTATTCCTCCGATCGCATGAGGACAGAATTCTCTAATCTTGGCACACTGGTATCGTAGAAGATCAGAATTTAATGACTTCTAGAAGTGTCCGAGGTAAATTATGAAACGAATTTTTTTGACGGCAGCAGCCTTACTCAGCACGCTATCTTTAGCTGCTCCCATTCCCGTCAAAGCAGAAAATTCCACCCCTGTCCGCCGCTTGTTAGAAACTAGAGAATGTTCGGGATGCAATCTAGCAGGAGCTAACCTTAAAGGCGCTCATCTAATCGGTGTTGACTTGAGAAATGCAAATTTAAAAGGAGCTAATCTCGAAGGTGCTAACTTAGAAGGTGCCGATTTAACTGGAGCTAATTTAAAGTCTGCTAATCTCACAGAAGCATTTGTTAGCGATACGATGTTAAATAATGCCAATCTTACCAACGTTAATTTGAGTAATTCCCGTTTATATAACAGTGACGTAGATGGCGCTGTTTTAGCTGGTATTGATTTAAGCGGTGCTGACGTATTTAATACTGCCATTAGCATTGGTGGTGAATACTAATGATGAGTCATGATTTCAAAGTGATGAGTTAAGAGTTTAACTCTTAACTTATCACTTCCTAAGTTTTATTCGCCAGTAATCGATAGTTCATTAACCCAGATTTTCGGGCAAACACCACCTGGCGTTAACTCTGCTTCTTTTTCTACATAAATAATTGACTTCAAGAGTTCTAAGAAATCGCCAGCAACAGTTGCTGACTCAATACTCGTCCTGACACCCTTATTAACTAGCCAACCATCAAACGGCAAAGAAAAGGAACCTTGCAAGGATTTAACTCCAGCATGGAGAGCTTGTAAATCATCGATAAAAATCACATTTTCAGCAGTGTCTAAGCTAAACTCTTGCTCAGGAGTTGCTGTTGAAAACACGTGATAAAAATTGGGGCTGACGCTGACTTTTGCCCCAATACTAGCATTACCCGTTGGCTGGGCATTTAACCTTTTAGCAGTTCCTGCACTATGAAGAAATCCTGTTAAAACGCCATTTTCAATCAGCGAAATTTTACGAGTAGGAGTTCCTTCGCCATCAAAACTTTCTGCACCTACGTTAGCTGGGTGCAACGCATCATCGTAAACTGAAATTAAAGGAGAAGCAATTTGCTTACCTAAATCATCAGGCGTAGATAGACTTTGATTGTCTAAAATACTTTGGGCATTGAACAAGTTAGAAAAAGCACCCAACAGACTTAAGAAAGCTTCTGCTGAAAAAACAACTCGATATTTACCAGTTTTGATTTTTTCATAATTCAAGTGACTGATAGTTTTATCAGCAGTTTCTTTGATGCAACCATTAATATCTAGATTATCTAAACTCTGGTTGATTCTATAAGCACCTGCACTGCGAGGTTTTTTTCCTTCTTCCTCAGTTTTGCTGTAAAGATAAACTGATGCCAAAGAGTGAGATTCAGTTCTCACCGCACCGTCGCTATTGAGATAAAATCTGTCAATATCTCTTTGAGACAAACCATTATAAGGCACACCTTTAATTGCTGGATGAGCTGCTAGTAATTCTTTTTCAGCTACCAATAATTTTTCTATGAGTTCAGCCACAGGTGCTTGGGGTGCTTTATTCTGAGGTTTATTTGGAATAGGAACAGTAGCTTCTGGACTAAAATCAGGGACATTTTCTTTAACACCAAAAAAACTGGCTTCATAAGCAGTTTTCAAAGCTAATTCCAGTCCCTTGGGGTCTACATCTGTGGTGCTGGTGACACCCATTGTATTATCTTCATTCCAGACACGAACAGTAACACCAGAGCGATTTGAAGCTTTAACTTGTTTTGGCTCACCTTGGTCTACTTGCACGTTAGTGTCATCTACTGTTGAGCCATAAATGTCGAATTTCTTAATGCCAAGCTTATCAGCATTATCCTTGGCAGAATTTGCAATTTCATTTATATTCGGCATAGTCAATTTTTAGATTTTGGATTTTCTTGCTCCCTACTTCAGCCTGGGAGTGTAATAATAGAAGGCTTCTGCCTCCTAGATAAAATAGCCACCAGGAAGGCGTTTCCAGGTAGAACCTGGAAGTTGATGAAGTTATCTTATCTTCCCCCAACGGTAATAGAATCAACCTTGATGTGGGGTTGTCCTACCGTGGTGTAAATACTGCCACTAACGGAACCACAAAAACCTGGTGCAATTTCCAAATCTTGGGAACACATGGAAATTTTATTCATGATTTCCTTAGCTTCACCGATGAGAATTGCTCCCTTTAACGGTTTGGTGATTTTGCCATTTTCAATTAAATAAGCTTCATCAACACTAAAGTTAAATTGGCCTGTAGCACCAACGCTACCACCACCCATCTTTTTACAGTAAATACCTTTATCAACAGAGGCAAATAATTCATCAATGCTATATTCGCCAGAATCAATATAAGTATTACGCATTCGGCTAGCAGCGGCATAGGTATAATTTTGGCGGCGTCCACTTCCAGTTCTGGGGTGTCCGGTGCGTGTAGAACCTGTTCTATCTGCTAAGAAGTTTTTCAGAACGCCTTTTTCAATTAAGAGGGTTCTTTGAGCCGGCATACCTTCGTCATCCATGTCAATTGTCCCGAAGGCATTTTCAGAGCGCCCTTCATCCCAGGCTGTCAAACTTTCGTGGGCAATTTTTTCGCCTTTTTTGTCAGCAAAGGGAGAGGTATTGCGTTCTATTTGAGTGGTTTCTAGTAGGTGTCCGCAAGCTTCGTGGAAGATGACGCCGCCAAAGTGATTGGCCATAATGATGGGATAGGTACCCGATTCCACGTAATCTGCGTAGAGCATTTTTCCAGCCGATTCTGCTATTTTCTCGGCGGCTTGTTGAGAATCCCAAGTTCTCAAGAAGTTGGCATCGCTAGTATTACCCGCGCGATCGCCAATTGAGCTACGATTAGCACCATCAGCACACAATAGGTTAAATCCGACTGATTGCGTGAGGCGGATGTCACGGGCAAAAGTCCCGTCACTAGCGGCGATTAAAACTTCTTGCCAATCCCGGAAATAGGTAGCACGGCGCGATTGGACATGGCTAGCTTTTTGCTTCAGATGGGCAGTACCATCAAGAAGGATTTCTCCCATTTCTCGGATGGAGCTACACACAGGTAGCCATGCATCTTTACCTCTTTTGGTGGCGTAATCTCTGAGTAATTCTAGGTTGATTTCTGGGATGAAAGCCTTAGCAGTGGGTAGTTGCAATCCCAAGATAGAAAGACCTTTTTCTAAGGCTGCTTTCAAACCGGAAAACGAAAGGTCATTGGTGCTAACGTAACAGTCAGCTTTACCACGAAATACTCTGACTCCCGCGCCTGTAGACAGACTGGGTGAAATACTCGTGATAGCGTCATCTTCTGCAAGAGAACTAATATAGTTGCGACGCTCTAAAAATAATTCGATGAAGTCAGCCCCAGCGGCGCGTCCTAGTCCCAGAAGGGTAGCCAGGGGGGCTTCCCAGGTTTCATCGAAACGCTCTGGTGTGGAGGAATATTGGAGAGTGGGAAGTTGATTCGAGAGAAGTAGCGTACTTGTAAGCATGGGTAGCCTCGTCTGCTGGCGTAGTTCAGAGATTTGACTGAAAAAATCCTGGTTTGTTCAGTCTAACAAATGAGCAAAAGCCACAGTTGCTAGAAAAACGTGTGGATTTCCCTCCCCTTTAACAACGCCTTGGCAAATCCGCCTACAGACTAGAAATTTGGAGCTATTTGACGAAGAAGTTCAGAATTCATATCATGTCCGCATAATTAGTTATGATTCCCACAGTCATTGCACCCCACCCCCAACCCCCTCCCCGCTTGCGGGCTATGCATTAGTCACATGTTTCTTAACATTGCTGTAAGTAAGTCAGGAAAAGGATTATGGAACAATGCAACATGTAGATAGTTGACAAAAGGAGGAGAATGTGAATAAGGTTAATTTGATCGGCGATCGCTAAATACATATTTGACAATTCTGGTAGAGTAGTTTCCAGGTTGCAGCGATATCGTGTAATCGCTGTAATCCCCGCCAAATAGTCTTAACACCAGGTTCTCCATCACCCTTTCGACCTAAAAAGCCACCTAATATTGCAATCATTCGTACTGCTTCGCGTAAAGAAGGCGGCTTTTTGGGTGGGATTGGATTTTTGTTGATAGTGGCACACAAAGACTGCCATTCATCGATTTCTAGAACAGAATCACATGGCATATCAGGGTTAAATCTGGCTTCATAAGTTAGCCATAACAAACGCCACGCCACAATTGAATATGTTGCCAGTGCCATATCGATTCGCCTTGCGGTTTCAAGCTGTAATTTTTCAATTCCACAACCACTTTTTAATGTGTAGTGGTAACGTTCTATCAACCAACGATATGTGTACCAGCGAACGCAACGGGCAGCCTCTTCAAAACTGTTAGCTTTAAGGGTAGTAAGCAACAACCAGCTAATCGGTTTGATTCCATCTGGCGGGTTTTCTTCAAGTGCCAGAATTACCTGCAATTTTACAGGCTTCAACTGTAAACGTCGGATATGGTGTAAGGGTACTTGTATCTCAAAAGTGGCTTGAAAGAGTGTTAGTTTTGCTGTCCTTGCATCACGCTCTGGGTTTTGCTTGTATGTTTCCACAGGCTTGAGGTACGCTGCTGCTTGGTTGTGCTGCCAAGTCTTCTACGATCCTTACCAGACGCTTGTTTCGTCTTGCGTCTCCTAAATCTGCCTGTTTTAATTCGGATGCTGCCCATTTTTCCATGATGCACCATTACCCTCAAATATTCTCTTCTCTCAAAAACTATACCTATCAATGCTTTTGGCATATTTTAAGTAAGTTGTATTTTTGTTGAGAAAGATGCGGGTAATGGATAGCCCGCTTGCGGGGAGGGGAGACAAAGCGCAGCTTTGGCGGGGTGGGGTTCTTGGGGTTTAGTAAGTAATCAAGCGGACATGATATCAGAATACAAAAGCGGAGCTTTCTTTGCTCCGCTTTTGTTTGAGTGTAAAATATAATACATTTATATTTATGTACTTATCTGGCACTCTTCTCAACCAAAGAATTCATACTTTTTCTTCTCAGGTTTATTTACGATTTGCCATTCTCAGTGGAATTCTGAGTGTTTCTTGCTGTTTGAAAGTCTGACCTAAATTGGGAGTTGGCTCTGTTGATAGTAGATTCTTAAACAAGAGCTTTAGCGTTCGAGTAATAGTTTTCAGAATTTTCATTTTGCTAGCACTCGGCTTTTGGTCGTATCTCAAAACCATTGGAATTTCTACGATTTTTGGTTTGAGGGCTTTGGCTTTCAGCAGTAAATCTATCATGCAAGCAAATCCACTTTCAGTGAATAGATTCTCCCCATAATACATATCCAGTTTACTGAGGAAAGTACGGTTATACAGTCTGTAACCACAAGTGTAGTCTTTTACGCCTGGGACACGGGCGGCAATTCTGAAAAGCCAGCTGGCTCCGTAACTCATCAGCTCTCTAAATTTTGATAAGCCTATGACTTTAGAACCTTTGCGATATCTAGACGCGATCGCAATATCATAGCTACCAGCTATCATAGTGTCATACATTTTTATTAACAGTTCTGGTGGTTGAGTATTGTCACAATCCATCGCCGCTAAAAAATCACCTTCTTTGGAAATTTCTAAGAAAGTCGTGAAACCTGTTTTAATTGCTTGACCTAAACCAGCATTTTTGGGATGTTGGACTAATTTCAGTAATATACCTAGTGATTGAGATTCATCTATTGCAGTCTGAGCAGTTTTATCGCTACTGCCATCATCGACAAGAATCAGTTCTATCTCTATATTAAAGATTTGCTGCAATGTTTGAAACTTTTTGAACAAGGGTCGAATTGATTCTTGCTCGTTATATGCGGGTAAAAGAACAAAAAGACTCATAAAGACCTCGTGTGATTTTTAAAATAAAATGTGATTACTCAAATTTCAAGAATTCAGTAATGCTGATTTTTTGATAAATTCATCGACTTGTCGAACTACTGCGTTGTTGTTGACGCTATCGTTGACCAACTGTGAGGTATTGACGACGAAAAAATCATCGTTTTCAGTACTCACTTTTGGAACAAGGCTGGAATAATTTAAAACTTGTAGTGGCTGTACTTTAATCGCTCGATTAATATGTGCTGCTACAATGTCATCTGCTTTGAGTTCGGGGAACATTAAACGTATACCTTGGAAAAATATTGGGCGTAATTCGTCATCTGGTTGTTTTAACAACGGGTCAGTGGAAAGGATATATTTTGGTAGGAATGTAATGTGATACCCTGCTGTCTCTTGTAAAGAAACTAAGTTACTCATACCGATAACTCCGGTAAAAGGAATGTTTTTATCGGCAATGTTTACTACGTAATAAGGAACTAGAGGTTTACGAGTAATCAATACCATGCAGATTACACCCAGGTATTCTACTGTTTCAGTAGTGTCTGAAACCTTCACCAGTCCCCTCGCAGCAACCTGTTGCAAGATATTAACTGGCCCAGTAAAGATGACTTTATCAAAATGCTCTTTTTTACCCTGAGATTCTACCCACATTCCACCCCCTAGATGAGGTGCGATATATTCAACTGCAACACCTTTGTGGATATGACCTCCAGCCGCATAAATTAATTTTTCTATATGGTCAAAAACAGTTTTATAACCGCCGGAGACATAACCAAGTTGTTCTTTATTTAATGAAGAATCGCGCGCTGAAAATAGTCGT
Organism: Nostoc sp. 'Peltigera membranacea cyanobiont' 210A; assembly: GCF_002246015.1. Taxonomy (GTDB): domain Bacteria; phylum Cyanobacteriota; class Cyanobacteriia; order Cyanobacteriales; family Nostocaceae; genus Nostoc. The sequence goes on along the minus strand of NZ_NOLJ01000016.1, from coordinate 65,077 downwards.
TTGATATAAGCCCAGATAAAAACTGCTGAGATTCGCTTATAGTTTTCTCCTAGTTTGGATAAAAGTAAAGGTTTCCAGAGTTTTTCGTATGTGTTTTTACCACCGAGTTTCAAGAGCCAATCTTCAACTAAAATCTTCTCTAAGCGCCGCCAGTTATTAAGGCGTGAACCATATAGGAGAGTAAAAGCTAATCTGATTTTACCTATAAGTCCAAATAGAGGAAAACGCAGGAATTCTATACTATTACTAATAGAATAAAACTTTTTATTGTCGTAAAAGCCTGTTAAACTTCGATGCCAACGTAGTTTATCTCCAAGACCAATATCTCTGAGAAAATTTATTAAGTGAGTATCAGAAGGTAGGATAACGTGATAAAAGCGATCCCAGGTAAATAATCCGTAATCATGATAGGTAGTAAGTCCACCAAGCTGCTTATTACTATCAAAGACAGTGACTTTATGCCCTTGATGTGAAAGACGTTGAGCTAATACCAGCCCAGTGATGCCTCCGCCAACTATGCCTATATTCATAAATTAAATTTAGATTTTGTGAAAATGTTTTAGAGGATGATCTTCGGAAACTGTTAATATTAATAATCTGATGATAAAAGATTAATGTCCAACTAGAATTACGCCAGTTATAATAACGGAAATTCCTAACCACTGGCTAAAAACAACTTCTTCTTTTAAAAGATAGTGAGAAGCAATTGGTACAAATGCATACATTAATCCTAAAACTGGAAACGCTTGACTTAAAGGAATTGTCCGCAATACATAAAGCCACAATATAGTCATAAATGTATAGCAGATAAACCAAATCAAAAAATAACGAGATAATAAGAGATTTTTGAGAGATCCGCTTTCTCCTTTATTAGAGTTAGAGATGTAAAATCCATACTTGAGTGAAAGTTGAGCTGTTGTTCCAAACAAAACAACAAGTATTAAATTTATCCAAGTAAAAATACTCATTTTTAATTTTTGAAGTAATTAATTATCTAAAATTGAGCTTTTTTATGGGGTTAACTACTAAAAGAACACCCAAGAAGATAGTGATGACTCCTAGTATTCGAGTTACTGTAATCACCTCATTAAAAAAGTAGTATGAGCCGAAAAGTATCCCGACATAATTTAAACTCGTCAGTGGATAAGCAATACTTAATTTTACAGATCGGAGAGCCAATATCCAATTTACTATTCCTAAACAGTAGACAGTAATAGCTAATGATAATTTTTGAAGGAAATCCCAAGTAAATACTCCCTCATTTGTATAAAGCATGGCGTTTTTCATCAGCAATTGTCCACAGATACTAAGTAAAATACTTACAAATAAAATAATATAAGGGATTATTTTAAAGTTTGAAATTTGCGACATAGATTTCATAGTACTTTGCCTTAATCAAGATAGTAGGTATGAACCGAGCAGTAAAAAGCCAGTTGTTTTGAACATTTCATATCTCGGCAACACCTTCTCTACAATTCGATCTCTACTTCAGTAAATAGACAACAAAATTAGGAAGGCTATGCTGAAGCGACTGATATCAAAATCAGCCTTGAAGCTCATGCCCTAGAGTTCAAAACTAAATATTATGTAATACTCTAGGTTGCTCTCTCATGGCAGCGTTCGATATGATTCGGACTAAAGCACGCTTAATTTTTTACTGGGTTATACTCTCAAGCAAACCAGTTTATTGCTTGGCAATTGGCACAATCAATTTAGAGTTTGCCCAATTGTGAATTACAGATATTTTCTGTGCTACCCAGTTTTGCTCTAACGCTATTTTTAGCGCGATCGCGATAATCTAATAGTGGATGCAGACATAGGGAAGCTTGAGAACTTTGTCACAAATTCTCTCTACATACGCAAAGTTTGCAGTGTGCGTAGGTGTAGCCAGTTGTAGACATCACTGATCCTGAACTCTGATTCCACACACATATTCAACAGATGCACCTAAACCAAAATGGATTGCTAGAATTTTTGATTAACCCATTTATTAACTTTCATCAGTTGTATCCTGCTGTAGAAATCTTTTAAAGATACTATCGATCTTCTCAAGCTATAAAACCTAGCTGGATTGATAAATATTCTCTATTTGCTCCAGGAAAGTTGATTAATGTACTGAACATATCATAAAATTTCTCCCGACTCACAGACATATCTGTAATCTCGGCTGGCAATTAAGCCGATTTATAAAAGTAAAGGTTTTTACTCAAATTGAGTATGTATACGTGCTCTTTTTGGGTATGGTAACGCAATAAGTAATACAAGTCTGACTGGCGGCGTAAATCATAGAGAGGAGATAAATCAATCTACAGTAATACGCTTTACAGGTTTATGGGGAATTTTGCTGAATGTCCAAATGGAGCCTTTTTAACAAAACAACTAATGCAAAATAGCATTGGCTAATCAACTTTAAGTTGACGTTGGTTGCATTGAATTTGAGATATTTCTACACCATTTAGTATTAGGTTTGCTTGATTTACCCTCGGAATTTTAAATAGGCTTTTTTCTCCAAATTTATTGCTACATGTAATTACTTACTAGAATACCACGAGAAAGGTATGTTGCAAATTTATCGTTATACTTCATCAAAAATTTATCTATTCACAAGTACACTTAAACAAAAACTTCATAAAACAAAATCCCTCCTCCATTATGAATTTTTGTCTGGGAAATTTGCACATTTATGAAGTAATTTTTGGGTATTAAACTTGTATAAGTAAAGAGTTAGTATTAGACTAGATAAATGCAAAGCTAAGAGTTGACCAAAGGAAAATTTAAGCTTGAACAACAGTACTGGCACTGGTAATGATCGCACCACGTTACACCCAATTACAGCCAGAAATTTAGATGACAATCGAGAGTTTGAATTGTTTTCTATCTATCCACAAAAATCTCCATCTAAATTCACATATCTCAGACAGAGCTATTAGTCCGCCAATTTTTCTTAGCTGGGTAGAGGTTTTTCTATTGTTTGGACTGATTATCCTCACAAAAATCTGTTGGTAATCATGATTAACAATCCCAACTGAATCTGCCAAGATACTAGTACTAGATTTAAAATCAAGCTAATAGCTGCAAAGTACGCAATTTCATTAATACTCTTTTTGAACAAGTAGGCAGTAGCCAAAACAGTATATAGTGGTGTCAAGAAAAACAAGCCTAAGTTTCCTTGGCTGGATAGAGGTTTCTCTAGGTTGTTTTCCTATTGTTTAGACTCATTATCCTGCAAAAGTCTGTTGGTAATGACGAAGACAATGATTAATAATCCAAACTGAATCTGCCAAGGTGCTAATACTAAACTTAAGATCAAGCTAATTGCTGCGAATACACCTGCAAGATATGCTATTTCATCAGTACTCTTTTTGAACAAGTAGCCTGTAGCTAAAGCAGTACATAGTGGTATCAAGAAAAACAAAGGCATTTTACTAACCTCTAAACTAAAGGTTGTAGTGTTTTTAGAACAAATTTTTTGGGAGTGTCGTTAATCTTACATCCAATAAGGTTTTGGCTACAACAGTCGAGCGAAATAAATATTATAGAAAATCAAGATTACGCAACGTTGTATTTTATGCCAATTGGAATAATTCTTGCGATAAATGAAGCGCCAAAAAGCTTGACAAATATTTTTTCTGTGGTCGATGGTGTGCGTAGCAAGCTTTAAAAGTGGGTACGAGACGCTACGCGAAATTGCGTAGTGTTTAGAAACAGACAATTCCTGTGGGTGATGCTTTGTCGTTCTTCTCAATCAGCCAAGCTGCCCTGTGCTAGACAAATTCTGATTCATCTACGCGGATTGAAAGGGTTATAAAACTTGCGTAGGTGGGTTTTGTCTATTTCGCCAATTGCACTCTTGCGAGCAATCATCTGGTAAATTAGCTTAAAACTTTGGCCTTGCGCCAGGATAAGGATCTAGCATATTACCTTTAGAAGTAGCATTTTCATTTTAGACACCTAATGCTGAACATTCCTCAAATACTGGCAACTGAAATAAACCTCAAATCCCACCAGGTGCAAAACGCGCTGGAACTTTTGGCGGAGGGTGCAACAATTCCCTTTATTGCACGTTACCGGAAAGAGCGCACTGACGAGATGAATGAAGTGCAACTACGCGAACTGGCCGATCGATATACTTATTTAACAGAACTGGAAGAACGAAAATCGGTGATTTTAAGTGCGATCGCCCAACAAGGTAAACTTACAGATGAACTCAAAGCTAAAATCTCATCTTGCTTACAAAAAACCGAACTTGAGGATTTATACTTACCCTATCGCCCAAAGCGCCGCACCCGTGCCACTATCGCCAGAGAAAAAGGACTCGAACCACTAGCAGAGTTCATCAAGTCACTAAATATCAAAAATGCTGTAATTGCATCCTTGGAAGAAGAAGCGGCTAAATATATTTCGGAAACGCAGGGAGTAAAAACAGCAGAAGAAGCACTCAAAGGTGCTGCTGATATTTTGGCAGAAGAAGTAGCTGAAAAAGCTGAATTACGTGCGTATATCCGCGATTATCTTTTAGAGGAAGGGGTATTTGTCTCCCGCATCAAAGATGATTATCCTGAAGGTACAACCAAATTTGAGATGTACCGTAACTATCAAATTAAGGTAAAAAATATTGCACCACACAATATGCTGGCGTTGTGCCGGGGTGAAACCGAAAAAATATTAAGCTTTGAAATTGCTTTCGATGAGGATACGGTACTTTACTATCTTGAGTCGAAAGAAATTAAAACCAAAGTACGGACAATTCGAGATTTTTATCAATCAATGTTGAAGGATGCATTCAATCGTTTGATGAAAGTCTCTCTCATGGGAGAGGTAATTTCCGAGAAAAAAGTTTATGCAGACATAGAATCAATCAAGACATTTGAAACTAATCTGCGGGAGTTGCTGCTGTCTGCACCAGCGGGGATGAAACCAACCCTGGCGATAGACCCTGGTTTTAGAACTGGGTGTAAGGTTGCTGTCCTCGACCAAACTGGACAATTTTTGGAATATCAGGCAGTATTTCCCCACCAAGCGGCTGAACAGCGACTCAAAGCTGCACAAACTGTCAAAAATCTGATTGAAAAGTACAAAATTGAGTTAATCGCCATCGGTAACGGTACAGCCTCCCGCGAGACAGAGGAATTTGTCACGCAAGTATTACAAAATATAGAACGCAAACCAGTTAAGGTGATGGTGAATGAATCTGGCGCATCTATATATTCTGCTAGTATTGTGGCGTTAGAAGAGTTTCCCGATTTAGATATTACCGTGCGCGGCGCAATTAGTATCGGCCGCCGTTTGCAAGACCCTTTGGCGGAACTAGTGAAAATCGATCCCAAATCTATTGGTGTGGGACAATATCAGCACGATGTCGATCAGAAGTTGTTGAAAAAGAAATTGGATGACACTGTAGAAAGCTGCGTCAACTACGTCGGCGTAGACTTAAACACCGCCTCCAAAGAACTTCTAACATCCGTCTCTGGGATTACGGCAACAGTAGCCAATAATATTGTCGCCCATCGCAACCAGAATGGAGCCTTTAAAAATCGCCGACAACTGTTGAAAGTTCCGAAGCTGGGGCCGAAAGCCTTTGAACAAGCAGCGGGTTTTCTGCGGATTCGCGGCGGTGATAACCCTTTGGATAATACAGCAGTGCATCCAGAGAGTTATTCTGTAGTAGAAGCGATCGCATCCGATCTAAATGTGCCATTAAATCAGGTAACACAAATTGCCGAAAAGCTCAAAAAGACCAACCTGAAAAAATATGTTACCGATAGCGTCGGCGAACCCACACTGCGCGACATCCTCAGCGAACTAGAAAAACCAGGTAGAGATCCTCGGGCTGAATTTAAGTATGCCACCTTCAGAGAAGGAATTAAGGAAATCAGGGATTTAAAGGTGGGAATGGAACTAGAGGGAATTGTGACGAACGTCGCCAACTTCGGTGCTTTTGTCGATATTGGTGTACATCAAGATGGCTTAGTGCATATATCCCAACTTGCTGATAGATTTGTAGACGATCCCAACAAAATTGTCAAAGTTGGCCAAGTAGTCAAAGTCCAGGTGTTAGAAATCAACGAGAAACTCAAACGGATTAGTTTATCGATGAAAGCAGTTAAACAATAATTAGAAACAGCAGATGGCAGTTTATCAAGTTCGATTTATCAATCCTACATTTGGATTAGATCGCACCATTCCAGTACCAGACGATCAATATATTCTGGATATGGCGGAAGAAGCTGGTATCCGCCTACCATCTGGGTGCAAACAAGGCGAATGTTCTGCGTGTATTGCTAAACTTATTAGTGGTGAAGTCGATCAAAGCGAGCAAAAATTTCTGCGCCCCAGCGAAATACAGGCTGGTTATGTTGTTACTTGTGTAACTTATCCTTTGTCTGATTGCACTTTAGAAACCCATCAAGAACAAGTCTTATATAAATCAGCCCTTTATTATAAGTCTGAGTCTGGAAAATCTGAGCGATCGCAATACTAATCAGTTAAAAAGATTTGTAGGTTGGGTTAAAGGTAGTGAAACCCGACAAAATCGTGAAAATGTTGGATTTCGTTCCAACCCAACCTACTCGGAGTGCTTTTTTAAGTAAAACCTACGCAGTATTGCAACCGCTATATTTTTCTCAATGATCGGCCTAATGGTAGAACCAAATTCTACCTTGCAAGAGAGGTTAAAACTTAGTACATAGCTGAAGATGAGATAAGAAGTTACAAAAAATCTTTAGTGATTAGGTAAGAAAAATGTTAACACCATTATTAACCGCCCTAGCTACAGCTTTGAGCCTGTTGATTGTTGATTTAGTTGTTCCAGGCGTTAATATTGCTAACTTTCCCGCAGCTATGATTGCTGCTTTAGTAATTGGTCTAATTAACGGTTCAGTTAAACCAGTTTTGTCTGCTCTTTCTCTACCACTTAACTTTCTATCATTTGGAGCATTTTCGCTCGTCGTCAACGGTTTGTGTTTCTGGTTAGCAGCAGTCCTAGTTCCTGGGTTCGCAGTTCGCGGAATTATTGGTTTCCTTCTTGGGCCAGTGATTCTAACTTTTGCTAACACCTTCATTAACAACTACTTTGTTGAAAAAAATCTGTTAACCAGCAGTGGCGAAAAAACCCAAGGTGAATTACCTTCTAGATAAGTATTATAAGGAGTAGAAAGACCAAATTTTTTCACGTCTCTACTCCAAATAAAGTATCCGAAGGTGGATTTCCTAATTCGGTATCTTCAGCAGAATGTAATTAAAGAAACTCACAAAAATACGGCAAAATCATGAAATTAGTTCGTTTTCTTCTAGGTTTGTTAGTGCCTCCTTTAGGCGTTTTCCTGACTGTTGGAGTTGGCCCAACTCTGTTTATTAACATCTTGCTCACAGTTCTAGGTTGGCTACCAGGTAGTATTCATGCAATTTGGGTTATTGCCAAGCATGATGAACAACTCAATAGAGAAGGAAATATTTACTAATACGCAATAGTAATTTAAGAAATGGGTAATTGTTGCACGACAATTACCCATTTACTATTTTTAATAATTACAGTGCAATGGTATAGCCCTCATCCCCCAACCCCTTCTCCCAATATTGGGAGAAGGGGAGTCAATTTCAAAGTCCCTCTCCCAAGTTTGGGAGAGGGATTTAGGGTGAGGGCTTTTGATTCATGCAAGAAGTCTAATAAAACTGTTGTTTTAACAAAAAAAAAGGGTGGGAATTTCCCACCCTCTTTTTCTCAGTCAATTAAACGCTAAAGCAGCCTATTTGTGAATAGTCTCCCGTTCTTTTTTAGCAGGTTCCTTATCTTTGAATAAGTCAGCTGCCGTTAAAAGTAACTCTCTCAAGGTTTGTTTGATTTGACGCTCTTTTCTGGCTAGAGATGTACCAGCTTCACCCAGTTTATCTTCTAACTGCGATCGCTTCTCTCCTACCTGTACAGCCATAGACTCTGCTTGGGGACGAGCCTTATCGTACCAGTGTTTAGCCTCGTCTAGATAATCTTGAACCTCCATATTACGTCCACCGTAGCGTGCAGCCATATTAGCTCGGACAATGGCTAGCTGTGCTTGCAGTTGCGCGTAACGTTTCTTTAACAATCCTACTTCTTCACTATCTTTAATAGCATTGACAGCAGAATCAATGGCAGTTTTGGTACTCGCAGGTTTTTCCTTACCTGTCTCTTCAATCTCTGCCAAAATTACATCAACCTCTTGTTGGAGTTGTTCTTCTTCACCATCCAGTTGAGCTTGTAACCTTTTTATATCTGTTTGAGTTTGAGCAATGCTTTCGTGTCTTTTGCTATTAATCCCTTCCAGCGCTCCTTCAATGGAAGCTGTCACTTCATCTTTGAGTTCGCCACCTTTTTCTTGGAAGTTTTCAATTACAGCAGAAACTGCATCTTTCACAATGCCACGAACTTCACTAGAACCTTGTTTAAACTCAGAAGCTACTTGAGAAACCGCGGATTTTACTATTTCTCGAATCCGATCAGTTCTTAATTGTCCAGTTTCTTTCGCTTGTTGCAAGTCGGCTTGAATTTGTTGCTTGATATTGTTAGGCATTTTCAACTCTTGGGGTTTAACTAATTTGGATAAAATTTTCTAGAAATGTTCCTACATCCACATTATGGCGTAGCCAGATATGGCTCGGTACTTCCTTTAGATAGAAAATTGCAGTCCCAAGGAGGTGATGTGTAAGATGTTGACCATTTGTGGGATGATGAATATTTAGTGGTAGTAATTGGGAGTGAAATATGTGGCGAGTAAATATTACTTGTTCGGATGATGCTTGGAAAATCTATGGTGTTGATTTTAAAGCGATCGCAGCCAAATATCAAGGTGAATTGATTGGTTCTAAAAAAATGCCAGATGGGACGCGTATCATGTCTTATAAAATTGAGGATGTTAGTGATGCAGAAGCTTTTCAAGAAGATTGTGCAAATTTTGCTGGATTTACAACTGACTTTGAATCTCTCTAGTATTGGTTCTGATACTTATGCTTACAACTAGTATGTCCAAATCTGGAGAAGTTAATTGAAGAAACTACTTACATTAGTATTAGTAACGTTTTTGTTATTAATCAGTACTTTTACTTTGCCTGCTAGTGCAGCAGACACAGTTAATGGCGAACAAATATTTAGTGTTCATTGTGCTGGTTGTCATATCAACGGTAGCAACATCATCAGGCGAGGTAAAAATCTCAAAAAGCCAGCCCTGAAAAAGTATGGTATGGATTCAATAGAGGCAGTTACATCTATAGTTACCAATGGTAAAAATAATATGTCAGCCTACAAAGAGCGTCTCACTGAACAGCAAATTCAAGACGTTGCTGCTTACGTTCTCGAACAAGCTGAAAAAGGCTGGCATTAAAAAGTTAGGAGTTAGGAATTAAGAATTATCAGTTATGATTTATCTATTAGTAATTGTTAAGTCTTCCCATTCCTAACTTTTCACTCATAAATTGAAAATGAACTTACCCGCAGCTAGTCGTCTCCAATTTACTCCCGATTTGAACATCTGCCGCATATTAAATGGGATGTGGCAAGTCTCCGGCGGACACGGACAGATCAATCCCCAAGCCGCTATTGAGACTATGTTCAAATATTTAGATGCTGGCTTTACTACTTGGGATTTAGCAGATCATTATGGCCCTGCGGAAGACTTTATTGGTGAGTTTCGTTGCCAACTAATTGATACTCGTGGTAAAGATGCTTTATCTCAGGTACAAGCCTTTACGAAATGGGTACCTCGTCCAGGCAAAATGACAAAAAAACTCGTCGAGGAAAATATTGATATTTCCTTGAGAAGAATGAATGTGCAATCGTTAGATTTGATGCAATTCCATTGGTGGGAATATCAGGATAAAAATTACCTGGATGCCCTCAAATATATGGCAGAACTTCAGACTGATGGTAAAATCAAGCATCTAGGTTTAACTAATTTTGACACGGAAAACTTGAAGATTATTACTGAAGCAGGCATCAAAATTGTTTCTAATCAAGTGCAATTTTCACTTATTGATCGCCGTCCTGAAGTTAATATGGTAGAGTTTTGTCAACAGCATGACATAAAGCTTTTTACTTACGGTACGCTGTGCGGCGGTTTGTTATCAGAAAACTATTTGGGTAAACCAGAACCGCAAGGATTTGATCTCTCTACTGCTAGTTTGAAAAAATATAAAAATATGATCGATGCTTGGGGTGGTTGGCGATTATTTCAAGAGTTGCTGGCTATCCTGAAGGAAATTGCTAATAAGTATGGGGTAAGCATTTCTAACGTGGCAGTACGTTACATTTTAGATCAGCCAACTGTGGGAGGTGTGATAGTTGGTGCCAGACTTGGTGTATCTGAACATATAGAAGATAACGCCAAAGTATTTAGTTTTAGTTTAGATGAAGACGATCGCGATCGCATCAATGCAGTATCTCGCCAATCACGCGATTTGTACCAGCTTATCGGCGATTGCGGCGACGAGTATCGGCGATAATTTCGGGAAAAAGGTGATAATACGGTGAAGGTTACTGTGGAAACTACTGCTGTCAGCCATGCCCCTAAACTTTACCTTCGCCCTCAGTCAACAGCAAACTTTTGACCTGCGCTGTGATTATGGCTCGCGTTGCCTGGATAAAACGGAGTTGGCAGCACTAATTGATTTGTGCGAGCAAAATTATTACACTCAACAAAAAGATTATCTACCTTATCTCACCCAGTTGGGACGGCAACTTTATCAATGGCTGGATGGTAAAGAAGGTTGGTTGAGAAAGGCGCTGGATGAGGCGGATGAGCAAACGATTCATCTAGATTTAATTAAAACCAGCGAAGCGCAGGGGTTGAACCCAGAAACAGAACGGGTAGCCTTGGGATTGGGACATTTGCCTTGGGAGTTGCTACACGATCTTGGAGGGTTTTTACTAGAACGCGAGGATATTTCCGTTTTGCTAGTGCGTTGTGTGCAGCAGCGTCAAACTCAAGTGATTGGCGTGCAAAATCGCCCCTTGCGGTTGCTGTTCATGGCGACTTCTCCTGAAGATCCCAGAGTTGCGCCATTAGGGTTTGAGCAGGAAGAAGCGAATATTTTGCAAGCAATCAAAGATCAGAATCAGACCATAGATTTGATTGTCGAGGAAAGCGGCTCCGTTGCAGAGTTAGCCAATTTGGTGAAATCCTACGAAGAAAACTATTTTGATGTCTTTCACCTCACGGGACACGGGATAATTTATACCAAAAAAGATTACGGCTCTTTGCTGCCAAAAGGTACAACGCTGGCAGACAATACCCCCTGCTTCATCACTGAAGATGAGGTGGGGAATATGCAACTTACTACTGTCAATGATTTAGCAAAAGCCTTTCGCGGACGCTGGCCGCGTGTAACTTTTCTCTCTGGTTGTCATACAGGACAGGTTCCTAACAAAGGGACAGTACCCTCGATGGCGCAGGCATTGGTGAGGGCGGGAGCAGGTATAGTTTTAGGCTGGGCGCGTCCGGTGTATGACCGCACGGGTATTGTAGCGGCACAGGCACTTTATCAAGCTTTGGCGACGGGGGCAACTGTTGAAGAAGCAGTCAAAGCGGCGCAGCAGGAGATGATTGAGAAAGAATGCACCGACTGGCATCTGTTGCGGATGTATCGGGATACGCGCCCCATTAACCAACTAGTGACTGCGCTGAGAACAAAAAATCGTGAAAAGCTGAAGTTTACAGCGCCAGAGCAAGAATTTTTGGATGAGAATAATCAAGTTAAAGTTGCCAGTCGGTTTGAGTTTGTCGGACGCAGACGACCTTTGCAACGGTGTCTCAAAGCTTTGCAGGAAACCAGCGACCAAATAGGCGTGTTTATTGCGGGGATGGGTGGACTGGGTAAAAGTAGCTTGGCGGCGCGGTTATGTACGCGGGTGCAGGCGCAGCGTCCTAACTTTGCACGAGTCGTGTTGATTGGGCCTCTGGATGAAATAGGTTTGCTGAATAAGCTGTCTAATAAATTTGAGCGGTTTGTAAATGTGCCCGCACTTTTGAATGAACCAAAGGTTTCTCTTAAAGGGCGGTTACAAAACTTTTTTGAGGCAATTGAAAACGAACACAACCAACCCTTACTGTTGGTGCTGGATGACTTTGAGCAAAACATCCCCGCAGCTAACATTGAAGATGGCTCATTGCGGATGACGGCGGAAGCTTACGAAATTTTACGGGCGATTTGTGCGGCATTAACAGAAACCGGGGCAGAAAGTCGGCTGATTGTCACCTGTCGCTATTTGAAAGAAGACACTTTGCCACCCCACCGCCTGCACTTGGAATCTTTGGCAGGGATGAGTAGTAGTGATATTGATAAAATCTGCTTTCCTTTAGATAAAGAAGTTAGGCAGCAGTTAAAAGATCAGAGGATTATTAATATTGCCGATGGAAATCCCCGCTTGCTGAAGTGGTTGTTAGAGGTGATTCAGCAGCCTGAACTAGCGGTGAATGAACTACTGACTCGCCTGGAAGATACTAAAGATAAATTCCGTGAAAATATCTTGGCACAAACTCTGTTGGATGCTTTGGAACCGGAAGAACAAAAGTTTCTTGCACGGTTGAGTGTTTTTCACTTGCCCGTTACTGTTGAAATCATCAATGCTATTTCTTCCTCTACCCCTCCTCTGCAAAAGCTTATCAGCCTTAGCCTAGTCGAGTTTTCCACCACTCACCCCACTCAGCTAGCTAATTACCGAGTGACGACAATTTTAGAACCATTGCTGGAATCAGTGTTAAGTGAGGAAGAATGGCAAGCAATGCGACACCAAGCGGTGAGGAAAATTTATCAAGTTTGGTGGGAGGAGTCTAAGCAAAAAATAGAAGCGCAAGCACTGGAAATTCTACGTTTGGGGTTGCTGGCAAAAGAGCAGGAAATTGCTGTCAGCATTGGAAATAGGATTGCAACCTATTGGCTAAACAATTCCCGCTTTGTGGAAGCTTTTGATTTATGTGAGCAAGTTCTGGCAGTTTTCCAAGACTACCGCATCTTGAGAACCGTCGCCCATGCCGAATATGTTTTGGGTTTTGTGCAAGAGGCTGTTGCCCATTATCATAAAGCTTTAGACCTTTGCCCTGAAAAGGAATTACAAGAAAAAGCCACTATCCTCAATAACATGGCTAGTGTAATCGCCGACCAAGGGGACATACCTAGAGTAATCGCACTCTGGGAGCAATCTTTGGAAATATTTGAGCAGATTGATGATGTCAAAGGTAAAGCCACTATCCTCAACAACATGGCATTGGTAATCGCCCAACAAGGAGATATACCTAGAGCGAGCGCACTCTGGGAGCAATCCTTAGAAATATCTGAGCAGATTGGCGATGTCAAAGGTAAAGCCACTACCCTCAACAACATGGCACAGGTATTCGCCCAACAAGGTGGCATACTTAGAGCCATCGCACTCTGGGAACAATCTTTGGAAATATTTGAGCAGATTGGCGATGTCAAAAGTAAAGCCACTACCCTTAACAACATAGCACTGGTAATCGCCCAACAAGGAGACATACCTAGAGCGATCGCACTCTGGGAACAATCCTTGGAAATAAAGGAGCAAATTGGCGATATCAAAGGTAAAGCCGCTACCTTGGGCAACATAGCACAGGTAATCGCCCAACAAGGGGACATACCTAGAGCGATCGCACTCTGGGAGCAAGACTTGGAAATATCTGAGCAGATTGGCGATGTCAAAGGTAAAGCCACTACCCTCAACAACATGGCTTCTTTTGCAGGTAAAACTGGAGATAAAGTTAGGCAATTAGAGCTAAATTTGCAAGCTGTTTCAGCACTTATACAGGTTCGTGCATACAGTGATTTGGTAACAGTTCTGAGTAATTTAGGCGTAGCAGATGAAAGTAACGGTTTGGTTTACCTAGCTCAAGCAATCTGGTTGACGCTGAAAATTCAAGCACCCTTAGAACAAAGCATTAGACTTATCCGTGTTTTATATAATAAAGTGCCTCAAGGAGATGAACTAAAAGCTTTGCTAGGAGCAACGGCAATGTTCTTTTGCAGCCGCCGAGGTGAAGGTCATCTCCAGTTAGAAGAACTTCAAAAGGATAGTTTCAAAATTATATTAGATGCGGCAAGTGCCCAAGGAATTGAAACAAAGGAAGCTTTCGATACTTGGTTTACCCAGCAAATTGATCCAGAATATTTCCTCCCTCGGCTCAATCAACGCCTAGAGGAGATTGTCGGCGATGGGTGGTTGTTTGACCGTAGTCAATTTGAGGTGGAGGGATAAGGGGAAATGCGATCGCGTTACTCTTAAATTAATTGACGACAATATAACCAGCTTATGCAATCCCTAAATATTACACTGCCAGATGCGATCGCTTAGGCAACTATGATTATTATTGGATTGCTGAGTGGGGAAATGCGATCGCGTTAATCTAAAATTAATTGACGACAATATAACCAGCTTATGCAATCCCTGAATATTACACTGCCAGATGCGATCGCTAATGCTCTAAGTGCTTACATTGGCGATCAAGAAGTTTCTTTACCTGCTAACGCTATCGTAGAAAATGCCCTCGAAGAATTCCTCAGCCAACGTGGTTATTTACCTCCACAAAAGCAAGGTTTACGCCTAACTCCTGCATCCAAGGGAAGTGGATTTAAAGATACGTCAGTAAATCACGATAAAATTCTAGCTGAACAAACGTTTTCGCAGTCATTGCCACCAAACACACCTTGAGAGCCGTAATTGCTGACACTGGGCCTTTATATGCTGCTGTAGATGTAGACGACCAATATCATGAGCGATCGCAAGCCGAACTACAACGTATAAATACAGAAAATTTAATAATTCTAGTTCCCTTTCCTATTTACCTGGAAACATATAATCTTTTGCTATATCGTCTCGGAACTGAACAAGCGATTAGCTTTGCTAGACAATGTATAGGAGCGGTTCATTTCGTCAATCCTTCACAGGAACGATATATAGCAGCAGTTGAAAAAGCTGCACGTTTTCCAGATCAACGCATTACTCTCTGCGATGCTGTCACTGCCATTTTGTCAGAAGAAATGAAGCTACCAGTGTGGACGTATGACTATCATTTCGATTTGATGCTGGTTCAGGTATGGCGATAAGCAACTATGATTATTGCTGGATTGCTAAGTGGGGAAATGCGATCGCGTTACTCTTAAATTAATTAGCCACAATGTAAAAAGTTTCTGCAATCAGTCCTCTAGACTCATTCACGAGTATAAAAGACTCGTTCACGAGCATCAAAGACTCGTCAGCGAGTATAAAAGACTCATTCACGAGTATAAAAGACTCGTTCACGAGCATCAAAGACTCGTCGGCGAGTATAAAAGACTCGTTCACGAGCATCAAAGACTCGTTCACGAGGATCAAAGACTCGTCGGCGAGTATCAAAGCCTCGTTCACGAGTATAAAAGACTCATTGGCTGTTTGGTAGAGTATGTTAGCAACAGCATAACGCAGTAAAAACATCTTAGAAGGTGCTTTACGGTCCTAACGCACCTACCAAGGTTATTAATCTACTTCATACATCTGCTTATGTTTGGCTAAAAGCTCTTGATATTTCTCATTTGTCTTTGCTTCTACCCACTTCGCTTTAAATATTGCTGCCGATTCCGCTTTCACTGGGTCAACTTCATAAGGAAGAATTTCTTTTTTGGAACCTGAATCTTCCGAATTCTGTTTATACTTCCTGCCGCTTTTATGATTAGCATAACGGCGAGAGCGAGTATAACCCATTTGGATAAACTTTCGTGCCATATCTGCGCCGACAAAATCATCTTTATCTAAATAATCAAGAAACATCTCATAGATTTTTTCACTCGACTCTCTAGCAATCTCAGGAGTTTTGAACCGCCAGTAAGGAAGAATTTCTGATTTGTATGGTTCAACCAAAAGTACACCCTGCTCACCCTTCCCCACGCGATAGAGTTCAGGATGTTGGCGAAAATCAATATTTTTAAAGTCTAAAGAATAATCAAAAGCCATGATAGATTTTTATTAGAAATAGTAAACTTTAAAAAAAAGTTCAACTTCTATCTAAGTATTGAGATTTTGTTAATTATGCTATCTAGCACCCAATCCCTGAACAGTGTTATTGCGCCAGGAAGTCTGCGTAGAGTACATCACATTGCCCTCAACGTCAAGGATATGCAAGCCTCGCGCTATTTTTATGGCACAATCCTGGGTTTGCACGAACTCACAGGCGACGAAGTACCTGCAACCCTAGTGGAACTAGTCGCATCTGGGAAAGTAGCCAACTTCATCACCCCCGATGGTACAATTTTGGATTTATTTGGGGAACCAGAATTATCACCACCAGATCCCAATCCAGAAAAGACCTT
The DNA here is from genome assembly GCF_002246015.1 of Nostoc sp. 'Peltigera membranacea cyanobiont' 210A. Taxonomy (GTDB): domain Bacteria; phylum Cyanobacteriota; class Cyanobacteriia; order Cyanobacteriales; family Nostocaceae; genus Nostoc. The sequence goes on along the minus strand of NZ_NOLJ01000016.1, from coordinate 48,757 downwards.
CACTAGAGCCTATCATCTAGCTTTTGATATCGATCCGCAGTTATTCGATCGCGCGGTGACAGTGATCGGGGAAAATAAAATAGCGATCGCACATGGCCCAGTCACTCGTCCTACTGGTAGAGGAGTGTATTTTTACGATCCAGATGGCTTTATGATTGAAATTCGTTGCGATCCAGATGTCCATTAAATAATTATTTGTCAGTAAAACTATGGCCGCTAAAATCACGGAAATATTTAAAGTAATTGAAGACACGATCGCAAAACCGCCAATTCCACACGAACCATACAAGCAATCATTGAAAGCCTGGGCGATGTATTGTTTGCGAGACAAAGGTTTTATAGTCGCTTATGCTCAAAATGCCGACTTTGCCATTGAAAGAAAACGTGAAGAAAAGCTATATTTCAAAGTTTCAAATAGCCCCGATGATTTAGATAATTCTCTTAACTGGATTGTTTGGGATAGTGTCACCAAAAGCGCCAGTCTCATTCCCCAAAAAATAGACTAATACCAGAAAATGGCTGTGACTATCTTCCTTCCCCAGACAACTGCTGCACAAATCTTTGATGTTCTGGCGAATTTAATCCCAACTGCAACACAGCCAATACTTGCTGCATATTGCCAGCAAGGAAATCGGGCATTGATAACCACAAACCAGGAAATACTTGACTTTTGATAATTCCATCTGCATCCACTTCCAAGGAGACATATTCTCCTTGTTGCAGGCGAAACCAATCTAATTTGTTTTCAAATATTTGCCAAACAATATATTCTTTTACTCCATTCCGCCCATAAACTTTTTTCTTGTCATGTAAATCAATAGCAACACTGCTAGCTGCTATCTCTATTACAAGTTCTGGCGCACCTTCGATGTAATCATCATTACTTAAACGAGATTGTCCTTGAGATGTTGGTGTGATTAATAACACTCCGTCTGGTTGCGGTTCATTGTCTCGATCTAATCGGACTGTTGGCTCAATTCCCAATCTCACACCAGGGGTTGATGCTTCATAAACTCCCAACCAAGTGATTGTATGACCATGTGGTTCAGCATGACTTTCAAAGCGTAATGGGGATGCCAAGTATACAACTCCTTCAATTAATTCTGCCTTTTGATGACGGGGCATTGCTTGATAGCGTCGTTCAAATTCGTAGCGAGTCAGGCGATCGCCATTTTCTAAATAAGGAATTCGCTGCTTGAATGATAGGTTGACCATGATTTTCCTAGATAGCAAGAAGTTTTACTTTATTATGGCTTGACACCTTAATTACGAATTACGAATTACGAATTACGAACTTGTACTGAGCGTAGCCGTTGGCGCAGCCTCTCGTAGAGAAGTATTACGAATTAGTATTGGGTTTCTCAAACACCATTAAATGCTGTTGAGGTAACGAGTTTTTAGTTTCCCGCCAAACCAAACCAACAGCTTGCATTTCTTGGCGAACTTGCTTTTGAGTCATCTTGTGCAGACGTTTAATCATAATAAAAGGATTTTCACCCCGATACTCAACCAGCACCACATTCCCACCTGGTTTAAGTGCTTTCACAATTCCTTGCATCACTTCTTGGGGATACTCAAGTTCATGATAAGCATCCACCATTAAGGCTAAATCGATACTTTCAGATGGTAAGTTGGGGTCAGTAAAAGTGGCTAAAATTGGCTCAACATTGGTGATATTTTTCTCTTTTTTGAATAACTCAATAATTTCCAACATTTCTGGCTGAACATCTACAGCTACCACCTTACCTGTTGTTAATAACGGCGCGATGCGAAAGCTTAAGTAACCTGTACCAGCGCCAATATCCGCCACCACATCATTAGGTTTGAGATTGAGGAGGCTGACTACCTTACTTGGCTGTTCTTCTCGCTCTCGGCTGGGACGTTCTAGCCAGCCAGCGCCAGTGTATCCCATAACTTTGGCAATTTCGCGCCCCATGTAGTATTTGCCGATACCATCTGGACTGTGGATTATCCGTTGTTCGTAAACAGTGGTGGATGAAGACGCTGCTTGTGCTGTCAGGGTTGGGTTCAGCAGCGAACAACTCAAGATCGCAACAAGAGGTACTATAAAGTGGAGAAAATTTAACATTTGGTTATGACCGATATGGATATTTATAAGCAGCAACTAAAAGAATTTTATGGTAGTAGAACGACTTATGACTATGAAAAAGATACTCGCCATCCTTTAGAAGCCAAGCTTTTACTTGAATTTGTTGGGCTACATTCGGGACAAAAAATCCTTGATGTGGCAACTGGAACGGGTTTAGTTGCGATACCCGCATCTGAAAAAGTTGGTTCAGAGGGCTACGTGATTGGAATTGACATGACCCCTGGAATGTTGCATCAAGCAAGACTTAAGATTGCAGCAGCAAGATTACAAAATATCGAGTTGATTGAGGCAGATGCAGAATATTTCAACTTTAGTGATAGTAGTTTTGATGTTGTCTTTTGCTGTGAGGCAATTGTACTTTTTCCTGATATAATTACTATTTTAAAAAAGTGGTATCGCTTCTTGAAACCAGGAGGATTTGTGGCATTCACCTGTCCTCCCGAAACTGCTTTTATGGCCTCTCTTCAGCAGAGGATCTGCGCTAGAGTTTTGGGTGTATCGCTACCACATATCCTTGAACCACTGGGAACTCCAGAAAAATGTCGGAAATTGCTTGTTCGGGTAGGTTTTAGAGATATCGAAATTAAGATTGAACCATCAGGACGTTATCACCCTCTTAGTGATAACAGATTATCGATGACAGTAATTAATATAAATTTTAAAGGCAATCCTCTGTTGTCAAAATTATCACAAGAACAATTAAATCAATTGCAAGTTGAGTACAAAGCAGAAATTGAGAAATTAGCAACCGAGCAAGGTCTTTGGATAGACACTACAAAGTTCTTTGTTCGCGCTCAAAAATAAGTTGATGAGCAAAGCTTTGTTCTTGAACTTACAGCTTCGGGCGATCGCAGATGATAATCTTGCGATTAATAATGACAATGACATTTTAATCTCCTAGACCGATGTGCAAGTAAACATTTTCAGGATTTACTTGAACAGCCCCTTGAAAAATTTGTAATCCAACCTTTGGACACTTATATGCAAAACCTGTCCCTAATATTAGTACCTGTACTCGCTGCCCAGAAAGCAGCAGGTGACGGTTTAATTAAACCTCTCGGTCATCACGAACTGCTGTTGGTGCTAGTACAACTGTCACTATTGCTTCTCGTAGCGCGGGGATTAGGTGAGTTGATGCGCCGGATTAACCTACCGCCTGTTGTTGGAGAATTACTGGCGGGTGTGCTGCTTGGCCCTTCTCTATTTGGTTTACTTCTTCCAGATTTACAGGCGCACATCTTTCCCAAAAGTCAAGAACAGTCTAATTTACTTTCGGTGATTTCTTGGTTAGGCGTGTTATTTTTGCTGATTGTGACTGGGTTGGAGACGGATCTCAAGCTGATTCTGCGTAAGGGTAAAACGGCTCTGTTGATTTCACTGGGCGGAATTATTGTCCCGTTTATCACCGGATTTGGACTGGGCTGGCTATTGCCAGATAGTTTTTTAGCCGATCCAGAAAAGCGATTGGTATTTAGTCTATTTATCGCCACAGCAATGAGTATTTCAGCAGTACCAGTGATTGCGAAGGTTCTGATGGACTTAAACCTGATTCGCCGTGACATTGGTCAAGTTACCTTAGCTGCTGGGATGACTGACGACACCATCGGCTGGATTTTACTTTCTGTGGTTTCAGGTTTAGCTAGTAGCGGCAAATTTGACCTGGGGACAATTTTCCATTCTGTGAGCGCGGCCATATTATTTTTAGCGATCGCCTTTACAATTGGGCGTACTATTGTAGACCAGATTTTGCGCTGGGTTGATGACTACGTTGGCGGCATCGCCGCGAGTATGTCAGTTGTGCTGATTCTTGCGCTCTCGGCAGCAGCACTTACCCACGGATTAGGTCTAGAAGCGGCATTAGGTGCTTTTGTAATGGGGATTCTAGCAGGTCAATCCCGCCGCTTTAGCAATGAAGCTGGACACATGTTAGAAGTCTTCACAGCAGCCTTTCTAGCGCCAATTTTCTTTGCTTCAGCGGGCTTGAAAGTTAATTTGCTAGCTCTGTTAGTCCCTCAAACATTGATATTTGGCTTGATTGTTCTCGCTGTCGCTTGTATTGGTAAATTTACAGGTGCTTACCTTGGTTCTCGTGCGGGCGGCTTGAGTCATTGGGAAGGTTTGGCGATGGGTTCCGGGATGAATGCTCGCGGGGCGATGGAAATTGTCGTTGCCACCATTGGTTTATCTTTGGGAGTGCTGAATCCCCAGATGTATTCGATTATTGTCATGGTAGCGATCGTCACTTCCCTAATGGCTCCACCCCTGCTGCGCTGGACTTTATCAAAAGTGGTTATGGGTGAAGAGGAAGCTCGACGTTTGGAACAAGAAGAACAGGATAGCCGCAGCTTTATCAAGCAGATTCACCGTATCTTAATACCTACTAGTGGTGGCCCCAACATCCAACTGGCGGCGCAACTAGTCGGTTACATGGCTCACCAAAACTCGATAGAAGTTACATCTCTATATGCCCTGAGTGATAAGCAACCTCAAAGCAAAGCCCGCCGGATGGAGGCAACCCAGGTTAAAGATACTGCCGCCGAGCAAGCTCTAACTGCTGTGACTGAGGAAATGCAGCTACCTGCTGATACCACCTTGCAAACAAAAACGGAGTCCGGGCGTAATAAAGCGGAGGTAATTTTGAATGAAGCAAACAAAAACTATGACTTGATTGTACTGGGAGCTTCGGAACAGATAAGCCCCCAGAAAGCATTGTTTAATTTGCTTGTCGATCGGGTTGTCCAAGAAGCGCCTTGTGCAACGATGGTGGTGAAGTCGCATCTACCCCAACCGAAAGACGAGATATGCAAAATCCCTCAACAACAGCTGAAAAAGATTTTGGTGCCAACGGTAGGGACAGAATATAGTAAAAATGCTGTAGAGATGGCAAGTACGATCGCAGCTCAAACCGGGGCATTAGTGATGATCGTTAACGTGATTAATTTGCCACAGGTTGAGTATATTCTTTACGAACAGCGATCGCTAGCTCCAGTGAAAGAAATTGCTCACGATATGCTCGAACAGCAAGCAGTAATTTCCCGCAATCTGGGCGCTGATGTCAAAACCTATATTCTTCAAGGAACCAGCCCAGAAAAGGAAATCCTCAAGTTTGCCAAAACCGAGGAAGTTGACCTAATTATTCTAGGGAGTAATATCCGCATGGTTACGGGTCGCGTTTTCTTCGGTCATAGAGTCGATGCAATTCTGAGTAAAGCTCATTGCCCAGTAGCAGTAATTACTGTACCTTAAGAGTGCTGAGTAGTGAGTATAAACCCAGTTGCTTCAAAGCTTTGAGCAATAAACTATACGTTAATTTGATAGACATTGGAGTAAAAAAGAATGTAGAGACGTAGCACTGCTATGTCTCTACAAGGGTTCTGGATAACGCATATTTAATTTCACCAGATATCTAATAGACTTATCCAAAAATCTGAAATGTTTACTATACAATGCTTTTAGCGATTTTAATGGCTTGCGATCGCTTGCGCTTGGTGGACGCAAGAATAAGGCTTTAGGGGAATTAATCGAGCTAATTTATCAGTTAGCAAGGAAAAGATAGAAAGAGTGAAAATTTATTTTTTCCCGATAAACTCAATTATTAACAGATAAAAACCATGAGCAATTAAGTCGCAATCTGACAAGTCCACATACTGCCATTATTACCCGATTATAGCGATGACGAGATAAACGAAATTTCTCACTCGCTACTCGAAATATTTTCACTCGACATATCATGTGTTCAACACCAATTCTCCGTGAAGATAATTGTTTATTCTGTTCTTTTTGCAGTTGTGAAATCTCTGATTTTTTGGGTTTTTTATGTGGTGTAGTAATTGCATTATCTCCGATATAAGCTTTGTCACCAATAAACTTTTGTTCAACATTGAATTTATGCCGTGTTTCTCGAAATAAACCTATATCGCTTGTTTTACCTAATTTACCAACATATACATCAACAATATCTTCTCCCTTTGGCAGCACAATAAACTGATTTTTTAGAGTGTGCATTTTTTTCTTACCAGAATAATATTGTTTCTGGTTTTGGTAGTCCATAGGTCTTTCTATGGCTTGCTCTGCGCTATCTACAATTAATTCGTATTCACCAAGTATTTTACGTAAATTTTGATATTTTTTGCTATCTTTTTCTACTTCTTCTATTTGAGAGGCTGGTAAAACTTCTCTTAAAATTTCTACCCAATAATTAAATGTATCATTAGCTTTTGTTTTGGAGATGTCAAAGAGTAAACCTAATATTTCAAAAATTGGTTTTTGTCTAAGATAAATTAGGCATAAGCAGATCCCTTCTTTTGAAGATATCTCCGGTTTTCGTCCACCCCCAGGGGCAATAATACGAGTTTTATTCCTTTCGATTTCTGCACGTTTTTCTAAATGGCATTTTTCCGCTAAACTTACTAATGCTAAAAATTGCTCATAATCAATACCGATTAATCGCTTTGCTTCTTGCGGATGTGATTCAATTCTTGCCAGAGGACTTGTCATTATTCAATATACATATTTCTTAATTCTTGGTTGATTATCCCACAAAGCTTATATTAAGGATAGGTCTAATGATTTGGTCTTAGCGCGAAGCTCTGGATGTTACCGATCTTTGTAAATTAGCTAGAGCGCGATTGTAATCCAAAATAGCTGCGACGCGATTACCTTCTGCTCTTGTCAGGTCATTTTCAGCATCAATTACCTCTGTTTGAGTGCCCACACCAGCTTGGAACCTCAATCTTGCTAAATTCAGAGCTTCTCTTGCTTGATTTAAGGCCACACTAGAAGTCTGCACATTATTTAAATTAGATTGCAATTGAGCATAGTACTGTTCTACATCAAAGCGAATTAGGTCGCGCTGGTTAGCAAATTGAGTCTCTGCGATCGCAATATTAGCTCTCGACTGAGCCGCCCTTGCTCTTGCTGCTCCCCCATCAAACACCGTTAGATTTCCTTGAAGTCCTACTGAATAGCCATCAGTAATGCTGACACCATCATCATACCGATCTAGCAGATTGTAGTTTCCTGCCAAACTAACTTGCGGCCCTAGCTGTGAAAGTGCCTGTCGTCGCTGTTGCTCGCTAATGTTACGTTGTGCTAATTGCTGTTGCAACTCTGGACGATTTTGAAAAGCTTGGACAATACTTTGTTCTACCGTCTGCTGCCAAAGACCCGCTAATTGTACGGGATCTGAGGCACTGATCTCAGATGACTGCGATAAACTTAACAACGTGGCAAGCTGACGACGGGCAATTTGCTGCTGTGAGATCGCATTAGTAAGTAGTTGTTGGGCATTTGCTAAATTTACCTGAGCTTGCAGCACATCGAACCGCGTCCCCACTCCAGCCTGTTCTCTAGCCTGAGTATCTCGCAAACTAGCCTGGGCATTTTGCACAGCAGACCGATTAATTCTGACTTGCTCATCTGCTTGTTGCAAATCGTAGTATTGAGTGGTGGCATTCAACCTAATTATCAAAGACTGACTTTCAACATTTAATTCATCTATCCGTAGCTGTTCCTCTGCGGCTCGGATAGTCGCTAGCGTGTTCCCAGAAGTATAGAGATTATAATTCAGTTGTGCTGAACCATTAAAAGATGTGCTGGCTTGAGATGAATTGTTTCTAAAACCATTACCACTATTAGTCACACTACTGTTAATACCAAGAGTAGGAAATAAGGCAGCTTGAGACTCGCGTAGCGCCGAGCGACTGCGTTCTAGCTGTAATATAGCTACCTGTAAGTCTCGATTGTTGCGTTTTGCGAGTTCTAAAGCTTGTGCCAAACTGATTGGTACAGTTCCCTGAATCCTTACTTCCTCCGGTTTAGTCGGAAATTGCAGAGGATTGGGGCTGGGGTTGAGGCGATCGGGAACTTGTACAGAGCTTGAAGAATTCTGTGCTTTTGGCGGAGTTGCTGCACTTGCTGCATTTGGAAAAAGAATCGCGATTGCGACAGTAACCCAGGTAAAATGCACGAATAATAAGCTGAAATTCATAATCTAGATATAGTAATTAATTAGGTTCTTTTGAGGATATAATCAAAAGTTTTCATCCTGATTGACCTACAGAGATTTAAATCTTAAATTCTTCCTCCAAGGGTTGATCTTAACAAATTAGCCGACAATCAAACCATCCTGAACTCGGATAATCCTTTGGGTTTGAGCAGCAATATCAGGTTCATGAGTGACAATCACAATTGTGATCCCTTGGTTATTAAGTTCAGTCAGTAAATTCATTACCTCATGGGAAGTTTCAGTATCTAAAGCTCCTGTTGGCTCATCTGCCAAAACTAATGCAGGTCGGTTGACCAAAGCACGAGCGATCGCTACCCGTTGTTGTTGTCCGCCAGAGAGTTGACTAGGACGGTTAGATATGCGTCCCCCTAGTCCTACCTTTTCCAAGGCATCTAATGCCCTTTCACGGCGTTTTGACTTAGGCAAGTTAGCATAAACCATTGGTAACATAACATTTTCTAGCGCTGTCGCCCGCGCCAATAGGTTAAATTGTTGGAAAACAAAACCTATCCTTTGGTTGCGGATATAGGCTAATTCATCATCATCAAAAGTCGTCAGGTTTCTGCCTTCAAAAATATAGTCTCCAGTTGTGGGACGATCCAGACATCCCAAAATATTCATCAGCGTGGATTTTCCCGAACCTGACGCACCCATAATTGAGACATATTCCCCTTCCTCAATCGAGAGTTCAATCCCCTTGAGTATGGGAACACTAACTTCTCCCAAGTAGTAGGTTTTAGTAATAGATTCCATCCAAATCATTGTTGGCATAAGAATTACGAATTACGAACTTGTACTGAGCGTAGCCGAAGTATTACGAATTATTTAGTCGCTTCTTAAAGCGTTGATTGGATCTAATTTAGATGCGTTTCGTGCTGGAATCACGCCAGCGATTAAGCCAACGGTTAACGAGAGTACAAAGCCAGCAACAATCGACAAGAAAGAAATTACAAAGGGAAATTTGAAAACGTTTGCAGCCACAAAGGCTAATAAAACACCAGTCACCATACCAATACCTCCGCCGACGATGGAAATCACGATCGCTTCAGCTAAAAATTGATTGAGAATGGCTGAATTAGTAGCTCCTACCGCTTTGCGAATCCCAATTTCCCGCGTCCGCTCGACCACAGAAACCAGCATAATGTTGGCAATACCAATACCACCAACTACCAGAGAAATTCCAGCGATCGCTACCACCATGACTGTAAATAAACCCACAATACTAGTAAAGGTACTAACAATATCAGCTTGATTAGTCAGTCGAAAATCATCAGCTTGTGGCGGATAAATGTTATGACGCAGCCGTAAAAGATTGGTGACTTGAAACTGAGCGGCTTCTAACTCTTCCTGATTAGCGCCTTTGACTAGAATTCCATTTACAGAAACGCCCACCAGAGCATTGTTCCCAACTAGTCTCTTCGACATACTAGTTAGAGGAATAAAAATCTGGTCATCTCGATCCATCGGCCCCTGAGCGCCTTTAGGTTCCATCACCCCAATCACTTCGTAAGCCTCTCCTTGAATCCGAATTTTCTCGCCGATCGGATTTTCACCCTGTCCAAAGAGTGTTTTTTGAACTGTAGGGCCAAGAATGGCCAGCTGTGCAGCAGTATCTAGTTCTTCCTGAGTAAAATATCTCCCTTGTTGGGGGTGAGTATTTCTGACTTCTGGGTAGTTCAAATCAGTGCCATAAATGGTTGTTGAGGTGTTCTGTCCTGCATAGACAACTTGAGCAGTCCGTTGGAGATAAGCAGAAACCATCTGTGCTGATGGCGCTTGTGTTGCGATCGCTTTCGCATCTTCCCAAGTCAAGGTACTGCTAGAACCTACTCCTTGACGGACATTCCCGCTTCTTGCCGCACCCGCCAAGATTTGGATCACATCTGTACCCAATGCTTGTATCTGTTGCTCAACCCCCTTTTGCACTCCCTGACCGACAGAAGTAATGGCAATCACTGAAGAAATCCCAATAATCACGCCCAACATAGTTAGACCTGTGCGTAATTTGTTACTCCACAGAGTCTCTGCCGCCATTGTCAATATTTCGAGCAATGGTACTGTGCGGGTATTCTTCGCTTTGTAAAAGCCCTTAAATATCTTAAACATAATGTTCTATTTAAAACTAACTTTAAGGGGAACCACCGCCTTGAGAACGACCACCACCACCTGAACCGCCGCCGGAACGACCTCCGCCGCCACCTGCTCCTCCGGCTCCTCCACCTCCACCTAGACCAGGGAAAACTCCTCCTCTTGGTGTTGATTGCGGACGCGATCCTGGTGGGAAACTGAGCAGCACCCTTTCGTCTCCTGTCAATCCAGACTTAACTTCGGTAAAGTTATTCGCGGTGACACCAGTCTCGATGCGAGTGAACACAGGTCTGTTATTTTTTCCTGGCACAAACACGCCTGTGGCATTTTCTTGGCGTACCACTGAGGCTGTTGGCACTACTAAAACATTTTGAACTTGACCGACTTGAAAATCTACTTCCGCATTCATCCCAGACCGCAGTAGTCTTTGAGGGTCTGAAAGTGATACTCTCACTTCAAAACTGGTGACGTTTTGCTCCACTATTGCTTGGGCAGCAATTTGGCTTACTTTACCTTCAAAGGTTTTTCCTGGGTAGGCATCTGCTTTAATCGAGACTTTTTGACCAAGGCTGATTTTGGAAATATTTGTTTCCGCTAAATTGGCGACAACTTCATTTGTAGAAGCTAGAGACAAGATTGAAGAAGAAGAAGAAGAAGCTACTTCACTACTGGCAGTTGTAGGTGTCACGAAAGCACCTGGATCGGCAAACTTCTTTGTCACCACACCATCAAAGGGGGCGCGAATGATCGTGTCATTGATTTCGGCTTGGATGTTTTGCAGCGAACCACGAGCCGATGTTACCTGGGCGCGGGCTGCGTTAATATCTTCTTGGCGCGTTCCGGCTTTCAGGAGTGCCAAAGCTTGCTGTCTCTGCTTCACCACAGCTCGTGCTTGCTCAACATCTTCTGGACGCGATCCAGCTTTTTGCAAACCCAGTGCTTGCTGTGCTTCATTTACATTAGCTTGGGCGCTGTCACGATTGGAGCGGTTTTGATTTAGAGTCTGAAGGGAAATACCGCCTGCATTGTAAAGTTGCTGATTGCGAACAAAATCATCTTCTGCTTGGCGGAGGGCGGCTTGAGCGCTTTGCAAGCGTGCCTGTGCTTGACCAATATCTTGAGAGCGATTCCCTGTTTGTACCTTTTGCAGATTCGCTTCGGCTTCGTCTAATGCTCCCTGTGATTGGGCAATATCTTGAGGACGATTACCTGCGATCGCTTTTTGCAAATTCGCCTCGGCTTGTGCTAATTGTCCTTGTGCAGAGGTAAGTTGCCCCCGGAGGTTGGAATCATCCATGTAAGCGACAATCTGTCCTTGTTTGACGATATCTCCTTCTTTCGCCAGCAGGCTTTTCAAGATGCCGGAATTTTTCGGGCTGAGGTTGATTGACCGCTCAGGCTTCACCGTTCCGTTCGCTGAAACTGTGATTGTTAAACTCTGCCTTTCTACAGGTCTTGTCAGCACCCGGCGGCTGGCTTGTTGACGGGAAACAACCGTTACTTGGTAATAAACGGCATAGCCAATTCCACCTAAAAGGCAAAGAGCAATTAGCCAAGAGAGCCAATTACGTCTGCCCTTTTTTTTCTTTACCTCTGGAACTATAACTGAGGAATCTACGGTATTTGCTGTATCAATTTTCATATCCATTTTGTCTATAAGGAACGGCTACCGAGCTACTTATTCACGGCTAAAACTATAGCCTGGTAGCCTAATACTGACAATGATTTTGAGTTTTTAGTGTTTAAAGGTTTATTTGCAATACTAATCCACTAGGAAGTCTGAAGTAATCATCACGCACTCTCACTAATCTCCCAGCAGGAATAATTTCTTGATTGGGAAGCAGAATATCCCCGTTAGGAAGTCTGAAGTAACCTTGATCGCGCAGTCTGACTATGGATCTAGAAGGAATAATTTGCCCATTGGGATATCTGATATCACCATTACCAAGTCTGACTACTCTGCCATTAAATTGGTTGTCACGATTCCAATTATCCCGATCTCTGGGGTTTCTGACTTCTACAGGATAGGGTCTGCCATCACGGTTCCAATTATTATCCCTGTCTCTAAAGTTTCTGACTTCTCTAGGATTGGATCTGCCGTCACGGTTCCAATTATTATCCCTGTCTCTAGAGTTTCTGACTTCTCTAGAATTGGATCTGCCGTCGCGGTTCCAATCTCGATCGCGATCGCCACCAACGTAGACTTTCGTCTGGGCACTTGCAGGTGCAGTCAAGAGAGTAGGAACAATTATCAGGGCAGCAGCAGCTAATACTATCGATATCCGGTTTGGTTTCAACATGAAATTGACTCCTTATTTACAAGTAAAGTTCTATTCTGCTGAGATATGAATTAAGCAATCTTAGACAGTTGCTTTTTTTTGATATCAAAGTGTTTAATATTTACCTCATCGTATAAATTCATACATAATAATTATCGGTCAAAACGTCCAGACTGATGTATGACCAAAGTCATTAGTAATTCCAGACTGATGTATGACCAAAGTCACCAATTTTTTTAATGGGCATTATGCATTGGACATTGGGATTAGGGTAGAGGTGATAGGTGACAGGTGATAGGGAATAATCTGTACCCTATTCCCTACTCCCCGCATCCCTTTCCCCAAGATTGGTAAGATTTTGCTACCGCCAACAGCGCAGATCGTTTAAGCTAGCTGAAAGATTCTTTGATTAGTGGCTTAAAGGCGGTAGTGTGCCTAAACATGTTCGTTTGATTTCTCTTTTAATGGTCTGTAGTTTATGGAGTATGCCAAAAGCCGCTAACGCGCAGGCATTAATACCCCATACACTGCAACTAGATGCGACAAAGTTAGAAAAGCAGGGGTTGAGCTTGGCACAAGAGGCGGCTCAACTAGCTCAGTTTCAACAGGTTGACTTAGCTTTGCCACGAGCGCGGCTGGCTAGTCAACTGGCTCCGGGGAATGATAAAGTGTGGTTGCTCTTAGGTGGATTGCAACTGCAAACGAAAGAGTTTGATAACGCGATCGCCAGTCTGAAAAAAGCACAATCTATCAACCCTAAAAATGGCGATATTTTGTTTGCTTTGGGTTCAGCAAATTTTCAGCAGAAAAATTACCAGGCTGCTGTTGTCAATTATCAAGATGGTTTGAAATTAAAACCCAACGATCCAGAGGGTTTATTTGATTTGGGTAATGCTTACTATTTGCTGGGTAAATTGCCTGATGCGATCGCCCAGTACGATAAAGCCGTCTCCCAAGATAAAAAATTCTGGCCGGCGCTCAACAATATTGGCTTAATCAACTACGAACAGGGTAATATCCCCGAAGCGATTAAGCGATGGCAATCTGCTGTAACCCTTGATAAACAAGCCGCAGAACCTTTATTGGCCTTAGCCGTGGCACTGTATACTAAAGGCGAGCGCCAACAAGGACTAACCTTGGGAGAAGCTGCACTCCGTATCGATTCGCGCTATGCTAATTTGAATTTCCTCAAAGAAAATCTCTGGGGCGATCGTCTACTGTCTGATACGAAAAAATTCCTAGAATTACCCCGTATTCAAGCAGCCATACAGCAACGAGAAAACTCATCATCAGCGCCTACGCCTAGAAAACAGCCTACTCAATAGGAGTGGGGAGTTAGGAGTTAAAAGTTAAAAGTTAGGAGTTGGGAGTTAAATATTTCAATTCATAACTCCTAACTCCTAACTCTCTTATTGCCACTTGCCTAATAGTACCTTTTCATAGTACATCTATACTAAATAAATACAGGAACTAATCGCCCAAAAACATTTGCGGGCGAGTATTCCTGAAATAAGTCTTTAATTCTCAGTGTTCGTCTGTGGGTAGAAGTGCGATGATTTGGTCAACGAACTGTTGATGGTCAACAACTGGCTTAGAAATGTAGCCATCAGCACCGCTTTGCTTGAGAAAGTTCTCGCGATCGCCTTCCATAGCATGTGCTGTCACCAGAATCACAGGTAAGTTTGCTGTTTTTGGATCGGATTTTAACATTTGTGTAATCTTGATTCCATCAACCGACTTGCCTTGGTAAACACTTCTGGAGAGAGAAACATCCATCAAAATCAGGTCGGCTTCTCCTGATTGGGCAATTTTGATGACTTCTTCGACATTTTCAGTGTGTTTCACACCCAAGCCACCACGCTTGGACAAAATTTTGGAAAAAACACGAGCATTAATTAGATCGTCTTCGACAATTAAAACAGTTTTCATGAGAATTTTAGTTATAGAGGTGAGGAGATTCAAGAATTCCAGAATACAAAATTAAAGATTTGCAATCATGGTAAGTATCATAGCTACTAAGTTTATGTAGATTATACTCGTGTGCATCCTTTTTAATAGTCAATATGCATCTTCGTCATCAAGGATGATACTACTGCTTTTTCTTCTGTGACTATCAAAATTTTGTTATGAATCTCATTTCATCCGTTATGCTGTGGTTGCCGCAGTGTTGAGTTCCATCGGCTTTTGTGTAGTTAAATTTCAGGGAAAAAACTCATGGCAAAACAGTTAAACCTTCTCTCAACGGGACAGGTAATTCCAACAGCCCTGCACACCGAGATGCAACGGTCTTATCTAGAATATGCCATGAGCGTGATTGTCGGGCGAGCGCTACCAGACGTGCGTGATGGCTTAAAACCAGTGCATCGGCGCATTTTGTATGCAATGCACGAACTCGGTTTAGTACCAGATAGACCCTATCGAAAATGTGCCCGTGTAGTGGGTGATGTGTTGGGTAAATACCATCCCCACGGCGACCAATCAGTTTACGATGCTTTAGTCAGGCTGGTGCAGGATTTTTCTAGCCGCTATCCCTTGCTGGCAGGACACGGTAACTTTGGCAGTGTCGATAATGACCCGCCAGCGGCGATGCGCTACACAGAAACGCGCCTCGCACCGATCAGCCATGAGGGAATGCTGACAGAAATTGGTGAAGAAACTGTGGAATTTGTCGGGAACTTCGATAATTCCCAGCAAGAACCAACGGTGTTACCTGCTCAGTTGCCGTTTCTGTTACTCAATGGCTGTTCTGGTATTGCTGTGGGAATGGCAACAAATGTACCACCCCACAACTTGGGGGAAATTGTCGATGGGTTGATTGCTTTAATTGACAACCCAGATTTGCCAGATGAAAAATTATTTGAGCTAATTCCAGGGCCAGACTTTCCCACTGGTGGAGAAATAATTGGTGAGACGGGAATTCGGGAAGCATACACCACAGGTAAAGGTGGAATTCTGCTGCGGGGAGTCGCGACTCTGGAGGAAATTCCAGCCAGTAGGGGAAGCAAGCGTCGGACGGCAATTATCATTACAGAATTGCCTTATCAAGTGAATAAGGCTGCCTGGATTGAGAAGGTAGCGGACTTAGTAAATCAAGGACGCTTGCAAGGAATTTCCGATCTTCGGGATGAGAGCGATCGCGAAGGGATGCGGGTGGTAATTGAACTCAAACGCGATACCAATCCCCAAGAAATTCTCCAGCATTTATATCACCAAACTGCTTTACAGATGACTTTTGGGGCGATTCTCCTCGCAATCGTGGATGGACAACCCCGCCAATTAAGTTTGCGTCAACTGTTGCAGGAGTTTTTGAAATTCCGGGAAGAGACGCTGAACCGTCGCTACAATTACGAGTTGGCTAAGGCCCAAAGTCGCGTGCATTTGGTAGAAGGTTTGCTGAAAGCGCTGTCGAGTTTGGATGAGGTAATTCAAATTTTGCGCCAAGCTCCCGATGGTAGTACGGCAAAAATTAATCTTTGTAGCCAACTGGATTTGAGTGAGGTACAAGGAGATGCAATTCTCGCTATGCCGTTGCGCCGCCTCACTAGTTTAGAACAGCAAAATTTGCAGCAGGAATTTGAGCAGATTAGTGGACAAATTAGTTTATTGGAGCAATTACTCAACGATCGCCGCGAATTATTGAAGGCGCTGAAAAAAGATTTGCGATCGCTCAAGCGCAAGTACAACGATCCCCGGCGGACAAAAATTGGAGAGGAGCAGAAGTCTAGGGCAGAGGAGCAGAGCGGCAGAGGGGCAGAGGGGCAGAGGAGCAGAGGAGCAGAGGAGGAGGAACTTAAATCTTCGGAACCAGTAGAAGAAGCGATTTTAGAATTTACCCAACGGGGTTATGTTCGCCGCACTCAGCCATCTGGGAGAAAGTCAAAAGCTGAAAATGGTCTGCACGATAATGACTTTATTATCCAAACTGTGTTGACCGACACAGGGAAAGACTTGCTAATACTAACTGGTGGCGGCAAAGTCTATCCGGTAAATGTAGGAGAAATTCCCCCAACGACTGGGCGTTCTCCACGAGGAAAACCTTTGATTACGATGCTCAGTAGTACTGCTCAAGGCGCTCAAGAAGCTGTGGTCAGCCGCTTTTTGCTGCCGGAAAATCTGGAAACTAGACAGATGATTCTCTTAACAAAACAGGGAAGAATTAAGCGTCTGTCTCTCGCAGAATTTGCTAACCTGACTCGGCGCGGCATCACGATTTTGAAGCTCAAAGATGATGATGAATTGTCATTTACCCAATTCACCGCTCCAGGGGCGCATCTGATTTTAGCTAGTTCCGGTGGGCGAATGTTGCGCTTTGCAGTCAATGATGAACAATTGCCGATTATGGGTCGCACAGCGATGGGTTTACAAGCATTTCGGTTACTGAAAAATCAGCAAATGGTTGGCTGTGTGACTGTCGGTAAAGATGACCAACTGCTACTAGTTACTCAAGAAGGATATGCCAAGCGGATGGCTGCGAGTCAGTTAAGAGCGGCTAATCGCGGCGATTTAGGTACACAAGCGCTGAAATTTGCTAGCAAAACTGACAACTTAGCTGGTATGGTAATGGCGATCGCATCTGGCGAAGTAGCTTTAGTAACTAATAAGGAGCGGGTAGTGCGAATCCCTGTGGAAACAGTGCCGCTTTTAGGGAAAGATGTCAAAGGTGAAAGCATTATCCAACTCAGCCGCGATGAAAAAATCATTACTGTGGCTGAAGTGCGATCGTAAATTAGAGTGATGTTCAACTTCCGACAAGCGAACTTGCAGGATTTAGAGGCGCTAATCCAACTGCGTCTCCAACTCCTGCGAGAGGCTGGCGAGATTAAAGGTAATTCTGACACCACAAACCTAGCAGAAGCAACTCGAAAATATCTTGGCGAAAAAATGCCGTTGGGTGAGTTTTTAGCTTGGGTAGCTGAAGTGGATAACCAAATTGTTGCCACTAGCGGCTTGGTATTTTTTCAACGACCCCCTTACAACGGCAATCTCTCAGGCTTAGAAGCCTACGTTATGAACGTTTATACAATTCCGATGTGGCGAGGACAGGGAATTGCAACAGCATTATTAAAGGAAATTATTAGCTTTGTGAGAGTAACTGAGGCAAAACGCCTCTGGCTTCACACTACTGAGGATGGTAAACGTATCTATGAGAAGCTTAGTTTTGTCTCGACTTCAAAAGAAATGGAAATTGTCTACTACTGAATTTAATTATCAATAATTTTTTATTTTAAAATCCAAAATATATTTACGGTCAAGCAATATCAATCAATTACTTGATAATTAATTTTAATAAGATTATATTGTTTATCAAGTAAAAATCTAGATAACATTTCTTCTGTCTCAGTAAATCTCACTGAAGACTGATGTTTTAATTTGTATAAATAGCTATTTCTCTTTATGTCAAGGTCTAGAAACAAAAGTATAAAAAATGTTGCTTTTCTAAAAATATTTGTTATATTAGTTTACATAAGGCAATAAACCTTAAAAATTAAGTTTGGAGTCCTAACCATGACAAATGCAAGCACAACAAAAGTCACTACTCCTGTAATTGAAGATCGCAACGCTTGGCGTTGGGGCTTTACCCCACAAGCAGAAGTTTGGAACGGTCGCTTGGCAATGATTGGCTTTTCAGCAGCCGTTTTGGTTGAGGCTTTTTCTGGTCAAGGCTTCCTACATTTTTGGGGCATCCTGTAAGTTTTAATATCAAAGATGACCTATAAATAAAAAAACCTGGAGTGCTAATTCACTTCCAGGTTTTTTATTTTTTTGTCATTTGTCATTTGTCATTTGTCCTTAGTCATTTGTTTAAGGATAATGACCAATGACTAATGACTAATTGACTACCGAATATATTCCTTGAGAACGCTGTTGCGATTTGGATGGCGTAATTTGCGGAGTGCTTTCGCCTCAATTTGACGAATCCGTTCGCGGGTGACGTTGAAAATCTGGCCGATTTCCTCAAGGGTTTTCATGCGACCATCATCCAAGCCGTAACGCAGTCTGAGAACATCACGTTCGCGTGGGCTGAGACTGTCGAGAACTTTTTCAAGGTCTTCGCGCAGAAGATTTTTGGAAACTTGGTCTTCTGGTGTCTCACCGTCGGATTCAATAAAATCGCCTAATCGAGAATCTTCTTCTTTACCAATAGGCGTTTCTAGTGAGATAGGTAACTGGGCAGATTTAGCAATGAACCGCAACTTCTCAATAGTCATTTCCATGCGAGTAGCGATTTCTTCTTCAGTGGGTTTGCGACCCATTTCTTGAGATAGTAACTTGGTAGTTTTCTTAATCCGAGAAATGGTTTCGTAAAGGTGAACTGGAAGACGAATTGTGCGGGATTGATCTGCGATCGCACGGGTAATTGCTTGACGAATCCACCATGTTGCATAGGTGGAGAACTTATAACCTTTTTCGTGGTCAAACTTTTCAGCGGCACGAATCAAACCGAGACTGCCTTCCTGAATTAAGTCCTGGAACGACAAACCACGATTCATGTATTTCTTAGCAATTGAAACTACAAGACGGAGGTTAGATTGCACCATCTTGTCTTTCGCCCGACGACCAACATGGAGGCGATAACGAAAGGCTGGTAGTGGCAGTTGTACTGCTTCTGCCCATTCACTATCTCGAGGATCGCGATCTAATTGCTCACAGAGTCTTTCGCGGACTCTCTCTAATTCCAGCAAATCGGCTATTTTCCGCGCCAATTCAATTTCTTCGTCTGCCCGCAACAGACGAATTCTACCAATTTCTTGCAAGTAAAGCCGAATTGAATCTTCGGTATAGTGCTTTTTCTTGCTTTGTGTCCGACGACGCGATTTAGCGGCTTTTCCAGACTTTGCGTCGTCCTCATCAGACTGAGGCTCTAAAAATTCCTCGTCACCTTCATCGATGATCAGCAAGTCCTCTTCATCGTCTATTAAGAGTTCTTCTAACTCGAGCTCAGGCTGATTCATTATTTCTAGGTCAGGCTGATATATGCTTTCGAGTACGTTGTTAGCCTGGTTCATGCCGCGTTCCTCATGCTCCTTGCAGAATCAATTACTCAAGATGTGTTTACTGCTCTTTTAAACGAGCCAATTGCCAACCGAAAATAAGTTTTTTGGCAGATTTGCCAGAGATATTTTCGGAAGTTTTACACCTCCGGTAGGAGGGTTTTTACTTTAGTTTAAGCGAATACTAAAGGTTACTTGCTCACTTTAGTAAATGTTATATGTGTTGCTATCACATATTGCTTTCAACTAACTGGTCAAAAAAATACTTGCCTTTATCAAAAAAATTGCCACTCTATACAAATGAGTTCAGACTGTTGGCAGATTTTCGTATAAAGACTCTTCCGATTGTAGCCTGTTTCACAGAAATTGCACTCTTTTTGTGTATTAATCATGAATTCATTAAGTAACCTTTAGCTACTTTCACCAAAAAGACATTGAAAACGGGATTTATACCCGGAAATTCTTTCTCCACTTTTCGGAATTGCAGTGACGCTCTTATTACATTACGAAGTAAGTACGCTTGCTCCTGCCGAATTTCATGTATTTTACACAACATTAATTACTGAGAAAGAGTGCATTTTATGTTAACTCAGACTATTCGTCTTAACCTACCCATTTTTACATTTCCTTCATAAATTAAGCATCCCTTAGACTAAAACGGGTCTTGTCCTTGGGTAAATACAACAACGGTGGTGGTGCTTGCCTGAAAGCAGTTAACCTTCTGCGTACTAACTACCTTAACTGAGGAGTTGAGGCGCTGGCAGAATCGACCCGATCGGAGATCAATTTAGGTTTACTAATTCGGTCTTATTCACACGTTAGCGCACTGTGGCGATTTCAGCCCTATGAAACTTGACAAACTTTTTTTATTGTATACAAGGATATTTTAATCAATTCAAAAACAATTTGTCCTGTGAACTTGCCAATATCGTCTTATCCTAGGCAAAAGTACATTTAGATACATACGATACGATCGCGATCGCCACGGCACTACATGAAGATATTAACAAGTTTTCAGCCTTATGGTGTGTATTTCCAACAGCTATTACCTCGAACACATAGAACCCAGCAGATTACCTGATGATTTAGTTACAAAGCTTTTTTGCGTAAATCAATTGTAAATTTCAATACTTTTATTTCGGTAAGTTTCTGTCATCTTATGATGAGAAATCCTCAAAATACTTATTAATTACTGTTGGATAGATGATGTTCAGTTATTTTCTTAAAGCATAACAAATGTGTTTCTAGCTGGTGGTTCAAATTAATCAACGAGTCAGAGCAAAGAGTATTATCTGGACTAACTTTCCAATAAAGTTGGTAGTTTTGCTAACAATCGAGCATTGATTGCCTTTCAACTGAAGACTATGAACTTTGCTGAACTACCGTGGTGTTGGTGTTGTGTTTAGACTTGCAGGAAAATTAGGTGGCAGAACTTTAACTAGCTGCTGACTTTGCCAATTCTGCTAAATTTTGGGTTGCAATAGTGGCAGTAGGAGTTGGCGTGACGGGTGGGACAGTTGCTGTAGGAGTTTCTGCAACAGGTTGAGCGCAGGCAGACAGAGCAACTAAGCTACCGATGCCAATAATATTTAACAATGCTTTTCCTACTATGTCTTTGTTCGCTTTCATACCTTGATGTAGAATCCAGTTAAATAGGGAATTATTAATAATAGTTAATGAATTTGTGGATATAGTCACTTACTATAACGACATAATTTGTAGTATGAAAAATGTTAATACAATAAATTTATAAATTATACAGCTTGTCATCATCCAAAAGAGGTAGTTTTTACAGAAATTTTGGATATAAATTCTTTAGCAAAATCTGTTGCAGGAATGTCAAGTAATATTTCAAAGTTAAAGATCCCCGATTTCTTTGAGGAATCGGGGATCTTGTTTTTTACGAATGATTTAGGACTGTTGAGATTAGATATCTAGATCGGTGAAGTTGAGTTTAGAGCCATAGGTTTCGATGAATTCTCGTCTGGGTGCGACCCGATCGCCCATTAAAATTGTAAAGATGCGATCGGCTTCTGCGGCATCCTCAATTTCGACTTGCTTCATTTTGCGAGTTTCTGGGTTCATTGTGGTGTCCCAGAGTTGTTGTGGCATCATTTCACCCAAACCTTTGAAGCGTTGGATGGTATAGTTGGCGTTAGCAGGGAATTTGGCGATCGCTTGATTTTTTTCGCGATCGCTATAGCAGTACTCATGATTACGTCCCCGTTCTACTTTGAATAGTGGGGGACAAGCAATATAAATAAAGCCTTGTTCGATGAGTGCCCGTTGATATCGATAGAAGAATGTTAACAACAAAGTACGGATGTGCGCTCCATCTACGTCAGCATCTGTCATGATGACTATGCGGTGATAGCGCAGTTGGGTAGAATCGAATTCATCACCTTTGACACCTAAACCGAGTGCTGTAATTAACGATTGAACTTCGTTATTTTTATAAATTTTAGCGTCATCGGTTTTTTCAATGTTGAGAATTTTACCACGTAGAGGCAAGATAGCTTGAGTGCGGCGATCGCGTCCTTGTTTGGCACTCCCGCCTGCTGAGTCCCCTTCCACAATGAATATCTCAGATTCGCTAGGATCGCGAGAACTACAATCTGCCAATTTACCAGGCAATGGCGAAGATTCTAGTACAGATTTGCGTCGAACTAATTCCCGCGCATGACGCGCTGCTTCTGCGGCTTTGAAAGCTTGGATAGCTTTATCTAAAATTGAGTCTGCGATCGCCGGGTGAAATTCTAGATACTCGGTGAGGACTTCTCCTACCAGAGAATCGACAATCCCCCGTACTTCGGTGTTACCGAGTTTAGTCTTGGTTTGTCCTTCAAATTCTGGATCTGGGACTTTAACGGAAATTACCGCAGTCAAACCTTCGCGGACGTGTTCACCACTTAGGTTAGTTTCATTCTCT
The DNA here is from genome assembly GCF_002246015.1 of Nostoc sp. 'Peltigera membranacea cyanobiont' 210A. Taxonomy (GTDB): domain Bacteria; phylum Cyanobacteriota; class Cyanobacteriia; order Cyanobacteriales; family Nostocaceae; genus Nostoc. The sequence goes on along the minus strand of NZ_NOLJ01000016.1, from coordinate 26,352 downwards.
TTAATTTTATTGCGCTTGCGAGCGATCGCATTTAATGTCCGAGTCAAAACCGCCTTCAACCCTTCTAAGTGCGTACCACCATCGACGGTACGAATATTGTTGGCGAAACCTAGCACATTATCCGTGTAAGCATCAGTACACCATTGCAAGGAAACTTCCACTTGTACATTGTTGCGTTCCCCCTGCACATAGATAATTTCTTCATGCAGAGGCTGCTTCTCGCGGTTCATGTAGGCGATATATTCTTTAATACCACCCTTGTAATCGTAGGATTCTACCTTTGGTGTATCGCTTTTTAGTAGTTCTAGACGATTGTCAGTAAAGGTAATTTTGACACCTGCATTCAGATACGCCAACTCCCGTAGGCGACCTGATAAAGTGATGTAATCAAACTCAATGCTAATTGTAAAGATTTGGGTATCTGGCTTGAAAGTGACAGAAGTTCCAGTTCTCGCTTCCTTGTAAGCTTTGGTTTGCAGTTCAGTAACTGGGATGCCGCGTTCATAGCGTTGGAGATGAACCTTTTTATCTCGCCAAACTGTAACTTCTACAACTTCAGATAGGGCATTAACAACAGAAATACCAACCCCGTGTAATCCTCCAGAAACCTTGTAGCCACCGCCGCCAAACTTACCACCAGCGTGCAGTACCGTCATCACGGTTTCCAAAGCCGATTTTCCGGTGCGCGAATGAGTATCAACAGGAATACCGCGACCATCATCTGTTACAGTCACGGAACCATCAGCGTTGATATCCACTTCTATATGAGTGCAATGACCCGCCAAAGCCTCATCAATTGAATTGTCCACCACCTCGTAAACTAGATGGTGGAGTCCTCGCGGCCCAGTGGTACCGATGTACATTCCTGGTCTTTTGCGGACGGCTTCCAGACCTTCCAGAACTTGAATCTGATCGGCACTGTAACTGCTCGTCATGTAAACTCTCCTGATGCGTGGGGTTAAACTCGCCTAAAAATAAATAAAAGCAAAAACACTCCAAAATTGTAACACAAAAGCCCTGCTAGCGTCTGTAGGGCATTTTCAAGAGAAGTTTATACTAGGGTTGCACTACCGTAGAAGATGGCACGGGAGCAGGGGGAGCAGGGGAGGTAGGGGAAGCAGGGCGAGAATAGCTTAATAACTAATGACTAATGACTAAATTAATTGTGATTTGTGGTGCGACGGCAACGGGTAAATCGAGTTTGACTTTGGCTTTGGCGATGCGGTTGGGTTCTGTAATTCTTAGTGCCGATTCTCGTCAAGTTTACCGTGAGTTTGATATTGGGACGGCGAAACCATCTGTGACTGAACAAAAATTAGTGCCGCACTATTTAATAGATATCTGCGATCCTACAGACACCATGACAGTAGCAGACTACCAGGAACAAACACAAGCCTTAATTGCTTCTGTTGATGTTAGGCCACTGTTGCTAGTTGGTGGTACTGGTTTATATATCCGTTCCATTGTTCAAGGAATGAAAATTCCGAGAGTTGCACCACAAACTGAATTGCGATCGCAGCTTGAATCTCTAGGTCAACCACAACTCTACGCAATTTTACAACAAGTCGATCCAGTTGCCGCACAAAAAATTCATGGCAACGATTCAGTGCGGACTTTACGAGCATTAGAGGTATTTTACGTCACCGGATATCCAATTTCAGAACAGCAAGGGGAGAATCCACCCGATTATCCGATTTTGCAAATTGGTTTAGATTGCGATGTTGAAAAGTTAGGCGCTCGTATTCAACAGCGTACTCAACAGATGATAACAAATGATTTAGTTGCTGAGGTGGAGTATCTTTGTCAAAAATATGGCGCTGATTTGTCTTTATTGAATACTTTGGGTTATCAAGAAATTAAGCAATATTTAGCTGGGGATATTTCCTTAGATGAAGCGAAAGAATTAATCATTTTACATACGCGACAATTTGCCAAGCGACAACGCACTTGGTTTCGAGCCTATCCGCAAATTGAATGGTTTGATGCGAATGCTCCTGATTTATTAGAGAAGGTTTGGCTGCGGATAAATGAGTTTATGAATTGTACAAGTTAGTGAGAAGTTTTTTACTCATGCAAAGACGCAAAATTTTTTGCGTCTTTACAGTAAGTGTCCTATAGGGTGTCGGGATCTACGCCCATAGCGCGTAGCCTATCTGCTAGTAATTGGGTGCGTTGTTCTGCTTGTTCGGCGCGTTGTCGTTCCTGTTCGGCGCGTTCATCTCCAGTCGATAAAACATTACCATCTTGGTAGCATCAGCGTAACCAAGTATCTTGTCTATCTTCAAATTTACCTTCCCACAAAGTTACACCTAAACCAACTTGTTCTAAGCAATTTTCTGAAGTTTCAAAGTAGCGCCTTCCTCTAAGTTCATAAACGCGCAACACTTTTTCTCCTAATTGCTGATTCTGGTCATATACAATGTAGTAACTAGCCCGCATTTGTTCATAAATTTTCAGCTTTTTGCCAAGTTCATCACCTTCTTTATTAGAGACAATTTCGAGGACAACCTCTAGAGGTTTGCCAAAACGCCAAACCATATAACAACGATTTTGTTTTTCCCACCAATTTTGAGATAGTTGCACATCAAAGCTAAGAAAAACGTCGGGTACAATTGCGGGTTGTTCATCTGTATGGTAAATACCGACATTCGCTGCTGCTAAAAAACTTTGCTGCTGTAAAGAACTGTAAAGAGAACTAATTAAAAGGCGTTTATGTTTGGAAGTAGCAAAATTCTCTAAAGTTTCATTTTCAGTGACTAGCTGGTTGGCATCTGGCACATAGTAATCATCATCATTGATTAAAACTTGCTGAACCATAATTTTATCCAGTATTTGAGAGCGTTATTTCTAGGTTAGTTAATTCAGGGTAGGAGGGTACGTAGTCGTTTACCTACAATAACGGATAGGTTGTGTCAAAATCTACAGATAAAGGTCTTTAGCATTAGCATGATGATTGGATACATACTGCGACAGCGTTACAAAATTATCCAAAAACTAGGAGCGGGTGGTTTTGGGGAAACCTATTTGGCTGAATACCCACAGGATTTACCTGTCAGCCCCAAGTATAAATGTGTCATTAAACGGCTGACCAGACCCCCGACACCAGACTTAGATACAGAAGAAAGGTTTAAGAAAGAAGCAGCAATTCTGTTCAAATTGGGTAAAGAACATCCGCAAATTCCTGAACTGTATGACTTCTTCGAGGAAAATAGAGAATTTTATATTGTCCAGGAATTCATTGAAGGGCATGACCTGAGTAACGAAATCATTTCAGGAAAACCGCAAAGTGAAGCTGATGTAATTCAACTTTTACAAGAAATTTTGGAGGTGTTAGCTTTTGTCCATCAACATAATGTGATTCACCGAGATATTAAGCCATTAAATTTGATGCGGCGATATTTAGATAACAAGCTTGTTTTAATAGACTTTGGGATTGTCAAAGAAATTAGCATTTTGGGGGTGAATGCTCAAGGTAAAATCAGTAGCACAATTCCAATTGGTACTCGCGGCTATATGCCAAGTGAGCAGCTTCATGGGCATCCCAAGTTATGCAGTGATATTTACGCACTGGGAATGACGGCAATTCAAGCCTTAACTGGAGTATCGCCGCAGGAATTACGAATAGATGCGGATACATTAGAAGTTATTTGGCAAGAACAAGCCCAAGTAAGCAACACACTGGTAGAAATTTTGACTAAAATGGTGCGGTATAGTTCTCACGAGCGCTACTCAAATGCAGGTGAGGCTTTGCAAGCCTTAAATCAGGCTGGTTTATTTTCATCATTACTTATTACCTCATTAAAACGGATAAAGATTGATAAAAAGTATGGTTATATTGACCAAACGGGGCAGATAGCCATTACACCCCAATTTGATATTGCTTGGGCCTTTTCTAAAGGATTGGCAGTAGTCAAGATGGATGAAAAATTTGGCTATATTGACAAAACGGGGCAGCTATTTATCCCACTAAAATTTGATGATGCTTGGGATTTTTCTAAAGGATTAGCATTAGTCAAGATTGATAAAAAATTTGGCTATATTGACAAAACGGGGCAGCTAGTTATCCCACTACAATTTGATGATGCTAAGAACTTTTGTGAAGGATTAGCATTAGTCAAGATTGATGAAAAATTTGGCTATATTGATAAAACAGGGCAGCTACTTATCCCACTACAATTTGATGATGCTTGGAACTTTTCTGAAGGTTTAGGAAAAGTCAGGATTGACGAAAAATCTTGTTATATCAATAAGACTGGACAAATTGTTATTCAACCCAATTATGATGATGCTTGGAGCTTTTCCGAAGGGCTAGCATTAATTAAAATGGGCGATAAGTTAGGCTATATTGGCAAGAGTGGTCAGCTAGTTATCCCAATTCAATTTAAAAATGCTTGTAAATTTTCTGAAGGATTGGCGTTAGTCAAAATTGCTGACAAGCTGGGGTATATCAATAAGATAGGGCAGCAAGTCATCCTATCCCAGTTTGATAATGCTCATAACTTTTGTGGAGGGATGGCACGGTTTAAGATGGGTAATAAATTTGGCTATATCGACAAAAAAGGGCAGCTAATAATCTCAGCCCAGTTTGATAATGCTGAAGATTTTTCTGAAGGGCTGGCACGGATTAAGATTGGTAAAAAGTGGGGCTATATTGATAAGATAGGAAAGATAGTAATCTCAGTCCAGTTTGATGGCGCTGATGATTTTTCTGAAGGAATGGCATGGGTTTCGATTGGTGGACGAGAGCATTATATAGACAAGATAGGAAAGTTTGTTTATTAATATATAAGAATCTGATTTGATTTTTGAAAAAATCCTGAGACTGAAAAGCCCGTTTTATCAGGGTTTTATCTGAAATCTTATTCAGGAATCAAACAGGATTCCTATATGACGTTGTAAGGGCTAATTGTAACCGCTAAGTGACCCTACCTCACTTTAGTCCGTACCCTAAACAAATAAATATAAGCAATTTGCTTGCCTCCGACTCCTTAAACTGAATTCAGAAGATAGGAGCGATCGCACTTACGCACTTTTGACTGCTATTCTTGCAACAATAGTAATTACAGCTATACTAACCAGCCTGCAACATCTACCTTGAATTTGAAAAAACTATGCTTACCCAAGATAAAAAACAACACAACTGGAAACCCATTCTCAAAGCATTCGAGGTTGTCCTTGGTAAAAATGGTGTGGTGCAACGCCGCGAAGAACTCATTACTTATGAATGCGATGGTTTAACTGGTTATCGCCAACGTCCGGCTGTGGTAGTGTTACCCAGAACTACAGAACAAGTTGCCCAAGTGGTGAAGATATGCAATCAATATTCTATACCCTTCATCGCACGCGGTTCTGGTACTGGTCTATCGGGTGGCGCTTTACCAGTGGAAGATTCTGTTTTAATTGTCACTTCATTAATGCGGCAAATCCTCAGCATTGATTTAGAAAATCAACGGACAGTTGTACAACCAGGGGTAATTAATAGTTGGGTAACACAAGCTGTTAGTGGTGCTGGATTTTACTACGCTCCTGACCCTTCTAGTCAAATTATCTGCTCTATTGGGGGTAACATTGCCGAAAATTCTGGTGGCGTACATTGTCTCAAATACGGCGTTACTACTAACCACGTTTTAGGATTAAAAATTGTTACGCCGGAAGGGGAAATTATTGATTTAGGCGGACAAATTCCAGAAATGCCTGGTTACGATTTAACAGGTGTTTTTGTTGGTTCTGAAGGCACTTTAGGAATTGCCACAGAAATTACTTTGCGAATTCTCAAAAGCGCGGAATCAATTTGTGTACTATTGGCAGATTTTACTAGCATTGAAGCTGCCGGGGCAACTGTTTCTGACATCATCAGCGCTGGCATTATTCCTGGTGGTATGGAAATGATGGATAACTTCAGCATCAATGCAGTTGAAGATGTTGTAGCAACTAATTGTTATCCCCGCGATGCTACTGCTATTTTACTAATAGAAATTGATGGTTTAGAAGTGGAAGTTGCAGGAAATAAGCAGCGAGTTACTGAAATTTGTAAAAAGAATGGGGCGCGGAATGTCACTTCTGCTACTGACCCAGAAACCCGATTGAAATTATGGAAAGGACGTAAAGCGGCTTTTGCTGCGGCAGGGCACTTAAGTCCAGATTATTATGTACAAGATGGTGTAATTCCTCGGACTCAGTTGCCTTATGTTTTACATGAAATTGAGGCATTGAGTAAACAATACGGTTATCGTGTTGCTAATGTGTTTCACGCTGGTGATGGCAATCTTCATCCGCTAATTCTTTATGATAATTCTGTGTCTGGAGCATTAGAACAAGTAGAAGAAATGGGTGGAAAAATTCTTAAACTTTGTGTTAAAGTCGGTGGTAGTATTTCTGGTGAACATGGCATCGGTGCAGAGAAAAGGTGCTATATGCCACAGATGTTTAGCCAAGTTGATTTAGAAACTATGCAATGGGTGCGGCAAGTTTTTAATCCAAAAGGTTTAGCAAATCCCGAAAAGATATTCCCCACACCACGAACTTGTGGAGAAGCAGCAAATGCATCGGCACTCAAGCAATTTGAAGGTGTGGAAAGATTTTAATAAGAAAGAATTCAGGAGTCAGAATTCAGGAGTTTGGAGTTTTGAGTCATAAGTTATTAGGTTTTGGTATCGTTAAGTATATTCATTACCAAAACTGGCTCCGTATAGCGGTTCTCGACAAGCGTGAGGTACAATTTTGACCTCTCTCCAAACCTCTCTCCTCTTAGGCTATGCATTAGTCACATGTTTCTTAACATTGCTGTAAGTAAGTCAGGAAAAGGATTATGGAACAATGCAACATGTAGATAGTTGACAAAAGGAGGAGAATGTGAATAAGGTTAATTTGATCGGCGANTATGTTTCCACAGGCTTGAGGTACGCTGCTGCTTGGTTGTGCTGCCAAGTCTTCTACGATCCTTACCAGACGCTTGTTTCGTCTTGCGTCTCCTAAATCTGCCTGTTTTAATTCGGATGCTGCCCATTTTTCCATGATGCACCATTACCCTCAAATATTCTCTTCTCTCAAAAACTATACCTATCAATGCTTTTGGCATATTTTAAGTAAGTTGTATTTTTGTTGAGAAAGATGCGGGTAATGGATAGCCCGGATAGGAGAGAGGCTTTGAATTGTTCCCCATTCCCGCTTCGGGAAGGGGGTTAGGGGGTTAGGGGGTTAGGTCTATTTGCATACTTGTACCTCACCGGATTGAAAATGGCTATACTATTTCAACTATTCTGACTCCTGAGTTCTGAATTCTGAGTTCTGAATCATCATTTCTTTACATCATCCGGAGGATTGCAACTTTATTTTGTAGTTATATATATATTCCGATCGCACTAGGTCACGCTTACAAATGAATCGGGTTGCTCGCCGTTGTGTTGCTTACTTGCTGTGTTTGGGATTAGTAGTCGCTTTAACAGGTTTTTTACCCTCTTCACTGCCAGTTTATTCCCAAAAAACCAGTCCTTTAACTACAGAAATTCGCGGCGTTTGGCTTACTAATGTTGCTAGTGGTGTACTATTTGTCCCTTGGGGTATTAACCGTGCCATAAATCAATTATCGACTCTCAACTTTAATACGATTTATCCTGTAGTTTGGAACCGAGGACATACTTTTTATAAGAGTGCTGTAGCCAAAATAACTACAGGTTCAGAAACTCAACCTTTGCTGAACTTCATGCACGGTGGACAGGATGTTTTAGCAAAAATAGTAACACTTGCCAAAAATAAACATTTGAGAGTCATTCCCTGGTTTGAATACGGGTTCATGACGCCGCATTATTCACAATTAGCAAGGCGTTATCCTGACTGGTTGACAATTGGGCAAGAAGGTATTAACTCTATTCAAGATGCCCCACCAGAAGAAATCGACAATCTTTTAATAACTAAACAAGCTTGGTTGAATCCCTTACATCCACAAGTACAAGAGTTTATCCAAGGGTTAATTTTAGAAGTAGTCAGGGATTACGATGTGGATGGTATTCAGCTTGACGACCATTTTGGAATGCCTGTACAGTTCGGCTACGATCGCTTCACTATTGAACTATACCAGCAAGAACATCAAGGTAAAAGTCCCCCTAATGACCCTTTTAACCCAGAATGGATGCGGTGGCGGGCAGATAAAATTACTGATTTTATGGCAGAAATCTATCAAGCTGTGAAGGCAGTTAAGCCCAAAATCAAAATATCTCTGTCTCCCAACTATCAAGCTTTTGCTTATAAATACTATTTGCAAGATTGGGAAAACTGGGTAAAAAAAGGTTTAGTTAATGAGTTGATTTTGCAGGTGTATCGAAATGACAAAAAGTCTTTTATCGCTCAACTAGAACTTCCATCTATAAAATTGGCTCAAAGTCTAATTCCTGTAGGTATTGGGATATCAACCGGAACGGTAGGTAATCCGGTAAAAATGGCACAAGTTAGAGAACAGGTTCAAGTAGTGCGCGATCGCAATTTTGATGGTATCTCCTTTTTTTACTGGGAGAGTCTGTGGGGTTACATCGTACCAGAATCACCCCAACAGCGACGCAAAGGTTTTTTTGAGATGTTTAATGCAAAAACTGTCAGACTATTAAAAACAAAGAAACTTTGATGCCATTCGCGCCTAATAATACTAGATTTGGCTTTACATTGCTGTGGACTTTAGCTACTTTTGGCGGATTTTTATTGAGTTTACTCTTAATTGAAGTCGGCGAAAAGCCAGATATTGGCGTGGTAGAGGCGGCTATCGGCGGATTTGCGATCGCACTTCCTCAAGGTTGTCTCCTCAAACAACCTATATTTTGTATCAGGTGGATTTTGTCAAGTCTTTTGGGTTGGAGTATTATCACTGCGATCGGTATTGGTGCTGTGGGTTGGATTGTACCTAGCACTCAGATTCTTCCCCTGAGAATCCTGTCAGGGGCGGTTTATGGAGCATTTGGCGGCTTGGGGATTGGATTAGCACAATGGTTAGCAATTCCCCAACCTGTAGCGTGGCGATGGATATTTGTCTCTGCGGCAAGTTGGGCTGTCGCTGTTCCCGTGGGTTCTGCTGTGGGGATGATCTGGCGTCACTTAAGCCAGTTATTTTTAGGCGAAGTCATCGGCTTAGGCATCACTTGGCTACTGGTTGGTATCCTCACAGGAATCAATGCTCACAAATTGCGATCTTAAGTTACCACAGACGCATTAATCGCATTTTTATTAAGAATAATAAACTTAATTGATATATACTTAGGTTTGTACTTAGATATATGCAATAATCTTAAAAAACTGTTAAAAATAAATTACAGTAAGTTTGCCTTAACCTGCAAATGTATTTTCACCTTCAAAAAGCAGGATTTTGTTAAGCTGACTCCTATTAGCTTTCCTAGATTTCTGACAAGAAGTAGAGAAAGATCAAAATTTCGATGAGCAACAGCTGACAATACTTTGCTATAGGCGCTAAAGTGCATCTACTACAAGCTTAACGACAAGAGAGCGCCTAGAAGAGTCAGTAATACAAGAGTGGGACTCTCGCATGAATATAAATCCAGTGGAATCAACTATGGAGTTGACAAAATTATCACCACCTCAAATTCTTTTCGGCACAGAAGTAGATGAAAAAAGTAGTAGCGAGCAGTTTCTACTAAGCATGTACGATTCTGTACAGGCATCAATATTTGTAGTTGATGTTTTGGAGGATGGAGATTTCCGATATGTGGCACTTAATCCCACTCATGAACGGTGGATAGGGATTCGCTCAGACGATCTCCGGGGCAAAAAACCAGAGGATATTCTCTCTGCTATTGATGCTGCAAAGGTGCGTCAACATTATGCTGACTGTGTAAGCTTCGGCACAACTATTTCTTACGAACAATGTTTGCAATTCCAGGGAGTTCCCACTTGGTGGAGTACGACTCTCACCCCACTAAAGGATGCTAACTCCAAGGTTTATCGATTGATTGGTACTAGTAGTAATATTACCTCTGTGAAGCAAGCAGAGCAAGCAGTTGGACTCCAGGTTGAACGAGAGCAACTGCTAGAAGCGATCGCTGGACGGATTCACCAATCTGTAGAATTAGAGACAATTCTGCATCAGACTACAATTGAACTGCGGCAATTTTTGAATTGCGATCGCGTGTTGATTTATCGTTTCGAGGCTGATGGTAGTGGAGTAATCATTGCCGAATCAACTGTAGCTGCCAGCGATCCCCTATTGGGAAAAAACATCAGCGATCCCTGCTTGGGTGGCAAACATCGAGAACTCTACGGGCGAGGTTGCATTCAAGTTGTCGAAGATATTTATGCAGCCGGTTTGCATCCTTGCCATATAGATTTCCTGACATCTTTGCAGATAAGAGCCAATCTCGTCGTGCCAATTTTCCAAAAGCAAGATATGTGGGGACTGTTGATTGCCCAGCATTGCCGTGAATCGCGTCAATGGCAGCAAACGGAAACTGACTTGCTCAAGCAGTTGGCAACTCAAATTGGCATTGCAGTCCAACAGGCAGAACTTCATCAGCAACTCCAGGATCTCAAAGCCAAGATGGAGTTACAGAAGCAGAAGCACATCAGTCAGTTGCAGCAGGTGCGAAACTTTGAAGCCTTGGTGCGACGCATGACAGAACAAATCCGCGACAGTCTGGATCAAACTCAGGTATTGCAGACACTTACCCAGGAATTAGTAAAGTTACTAAACCTTGAGCGTTGCCAAATTGAACTCTACAGTACCTGTCAAACTCTAGTTACTATTGCTTACGAATACAGTATTAATTTGCCCCAGTGTCAAGGATTAACCAAACAGATTGCAGACCATCTTGAAGTTTATCAGCCGCTGTTGCAAAAACAACCATTGCAATTTTTGGAAATGGCGCCGGAATGGCAACCAAAGTTGCTAGTTATGTCCCAGATGGCTTGTCCAATTTTTGATACTCAAGGAATTTTAGGAAATATTTGGTTGACAAGACCATCACAAGAGGCTTTTGACGAATTTGAAATCGAGCTAATGCAGCAGGTAGCAAATGAATGTGCGATCGCCATTCGTCAAGCCCAGCTTTACAAACAAAACCAGGCACAGGTAAAAGAACTAGAAAAACGCGATCGGCTCAAAAACCAATTTCTCAGAACTCTTTCCCAAGAACTGCGGACACCAATAACCAGCATCAGCCTTGCAGTCCAAACTCTCGAAAGTGTCCTCACACCAGCAGAAATATCAGAGATAGAAATAGTACCGCAACTCTTGCAGATTCTGCATAACGAGTGTGGGCGAGAAAGTAAGTTAATTAACGACTTACTCACACTCACATATCTCGAAGCGGAACCCGATCCTCCAACCTTGATTGCCATTGACTTTCAAAGCTGGCTTCACCCCATTATCGAGTCTTTTCGAGACCTCACCAACTGCCAGCGACAGCAGTTAAACCTGAGTGTCGATCGCGCGCTGCCGCCTTTGGAGACAGATATCACTGATTTGGAGCGGATTGTCACCGAACTGCTCAACCATGCCTGCAAATACACCCCTGCCGGGGAAGCGATCGCAGTCTCTGCTCAGTTGATTGGGGATGCAGTCGAGCTTAATATTACCAATTCAGGAATAGAGCTTACCAGCAATGAACTCTCGCGGATTTTTGAACCTTTTTATCACCTTTCCAAACACGATCCTTGGAAACATAGCGGCACGGGGCTGGAATTGGCATTAGTGCAGAAAATGGTCAGACATTTAGGTGGCTCAATTTATGTAGAGAGTGCAGCAGGTGAAACCACCTTCACCGTCAAATTCCCCTTTTAATTACTTTTTTGGGCATAGCACTAGCTAAATTATCAGAGGTTATGCTACGATTGTTATTCGTGTGGGTGACTAGCTCAACGGTAGAGCAGTAGACTCTTAATCTATTGGTTGCGGGTTCGATTCCCTCGTCACCCACTTTTTAAGTATTTTGTTTTTCTCTCAGTTTTCTCTCAAGGGATAAAATCAATTTACCCTATGAGACAGGATTGCAACGGATAGCTGGAATACAGAAAAATTATATGTCAGACTTAGTAATATAATTTTTGGTTATAATCCCTTTATAAAACCTGTTTCTGATAATTCCTAAGAACTTACTAGAAAATTTTTAATATAATTTATACCAAACTTGACTTTTTTAAAATTCTGTGCTTCAAGTTGATTTCATAATGGTGCTGTCTCTGCGGTAGAGTGCTATCACCTATATTTATATGTATGTACTTTGGTGTGGAAAAAGTTGCATACCAAAGTACATACTTAAGTATATTTTCATCCAACTTTTTATGCTTGCTAGGGAATCCAAGTCTTGATTGTTAAAAAATAGGTATATAAAGTGACTTAGCTTTTAAAACTATTTAATCAAGTGACTCAACGGGAACTTGTTAAGCAACTCAACAAAATTAATTACAGCTATTGCGACCGGAGCGAAGCAATCGCAAGGGCTAGGATTGCTTCATTTCACTACATTAGCAACCACATTGCGTAATTAATTATATTTACTAAATTAAGCACAAGTATTAAATAATACTGAAGATTTACTATCCAATTTTTTGATATGAGTTAGAGTTAGCATGATTTTCTAAATAATAAACAAAGCTAAACCTAAATTATGAATCAGCAAACAAAACCAATCCAAAAGATTATTTTTGGTAGTCCTGGTATCGGTAAAAGTTACCAGATTCGTTCAATTGCAATAAATGATTTAAAAATACATTTTGATTCACTGAGTAATATGTTAGACAATACAATTAAGACTGTATTTCATCCCGAATATACTTATTCTGATTTTGTGGGAAAGCTATTGCCACAAAGTCAAGGTAATTCTATTATGTATAAATTTTATTCGGGACACTTCATCCGCGCTTTAGGGCTAGCATACAGGGATTTAATAGATGGTAAGGGTCAAAATTATCTTTTAGTTATAGATGAACTTAATATATCAGCACATTTATGAAAAAATGGTTGGCTCCCTTGTAGCGATATTTATTTTTTCTGGATCGTATTGAAAAGTTACTTTTTCATATTGTTCTTCATCATTGTCTTCGTCATCTAAAATTTCTTTATCAGCTAATTCTGCGTTATAATTATTCAAATTGACCACGGCGCTTACTCCTTATTATTAACACCCATTCAGTTATTGTTGATGTTTATTGGTACTACATCAGCAAATGGGACTCTTTAGCTGGCGTACTTCAATCCTACTATCTCGACAAACCATAAAGGCGCGAATTTTTGCGCCTCTACGTACCTAGTCTATTACTTGTTTACGTTCCCCAGGCAAATCTAAAATTGGCGCGATCGCACCCTTAAAGCAAATACTTAAACCTCTGGTTCAATACCGAGCGATCGCAATTGGGCAGTCAAGCGATCGGCTCTTTGTCTTTCCTGTTCGGCTCTTTCCTCACCAGTCAACAACAAATTACCCTGCAAATCCCACCAACGTAACCAGGGCAATTGAGCGTTTTGATATTCTCCTTGCCATAAACCTAACTCAACTCCCAAGCGGGTAATCGGATAATGTCCGCGTTCATTTGCTGCTAATAACTGATATTGTCCACCAATTAATTCATAAACTTCTAAGTTGGCTTTATTCACTTCATAAATACCATAAAAAGCCGGATGAATTACTTGCTCATAAATCCAGAATTTCCCCTGCCAAGGGGTTTTATCCCGTTCTTCACTACCATCCCCAGAAACAAATTCCAAGGCAATCAAGGGTGCAATAAATTCTCGCCACAGTACATAAGACCTCCGCGTTTGTCCATCGAGTAAGGGCGGTACATTTCCTACATAAAACCAATCTGGTGCTTCTGCACCTCGTTCTGGCGGATCTGTCAAGCGCCAGTAAATACCTAAGTCCTGACCTATACAATATTCACCTTCAGGATGTAATTGTTTGAGGATAGGTGTAATTGAGTCAGTGAGTAAGATGCTTTGGGGATGCTCTTGCCAATTTTTCACAAATGTACCGTCTGACTCTGGTAGCTGCGTATGATCGGGGAAAGGAGTGAGGGCGGTGGATGGATCGGTTGCAGAGGTCATAGGTCTAGCCTCGCGCTGGGTGAAGTTTATTTTTTAGTTTAGCTTGCGTACTTAACCAAGTTTTACTCGCAGCTAAGAATCCTTTGAGATAATTAAAAATTGGAGCAAAGCAAGTTGACGAGCTTCACTCCCGACTAATCTCAAAGTACACGTAGTAAGCTGGGAATGCTTTCGATCGCTGAGAAATTCTGAATTTCTGCCAAAGCTTGCCTAAAATTGCCTTCCCGCACATCATGGGTAACAACCACAATCTCTGCTAGTTCTCCTTGAAAGCCTGTTTGGACAATTGACTCTAAGCTAACGCCATAGTTGCCAAAGCAAGTCCCCAATTTACCGATAACTCCGGGTTGGTCATTGGTGAGGAAACGGGCGTAAAATCGAGTTATCAATTCTGCCATCGGCGCAATTTGGCAGTATTCCTGATGCCCACAAGCTAATAATGGATTTGTAACTGCTGTATTAGTTTTGAGAACAGCAACTAAATTCAAAATATCTGACGTGACAGCACTGGCGGTTGCACCAGCACCAGCACCAGGGCCAAAAAACATTACTTGTCCAATGGGTTCTCCTTCGACAAGAATGGCATTGTAAACGCCGTTGATGCTAGCCAAAGGGTGGGCTTGAGGCACTAAGGTAGGATGAACTCTGACAGAAAGCGGGGATGAGGGAGTATCACGTTTAGCGATCGCTAACAATTTAATCACAAATCCCAATTTCTCGGCGTAGGCAATATCTGTTTTGCTGACTTGCCGAATCCCCTCAGTATAAACGTCTTGCAAGTTGATGCGTCCACCAAAGCCTAATGATGCGAGGATGGCAATTTTATCAGCTGCGTCTAAGCCATCGACATCAGCTGTCGGGTCAGCCTCAGCATAACCCAAGCGCTGGGCATCAGCTAAGACATCATTGAAGTTGCTGCCTTCTGTTTGCATCCGCGTCAGGATGTAGTTTGTTGTACCGTTAACAATACCTGTTACAGTATGAATTCGGTTAACACTTAAAGATTGCTTTAGGGGTTGAATCACTGGAATACCACCACCCACAGCGGCTTCTAACATGACGTATACGCCAGCTTGATTGGCAGTAGTGAAAATTTCTGCTCCGAAGCGGGCGATCGCTGCTTTATTGGCTGTAACTACGTGTTTGCCATTACTTAAAGCTTTGAGAATTAGCGATCGCGCCGGCTCCAGCCCACCCATCACCTCGACAACTATATCCACCGCTGGATCGTTGACAATTGATTCTAAATCTGTAGTTAAGACTTCCGTAGACAATTCTACTGCACGGGGTTTATCTAGCGATCGGACTCCCACCCGATAAATTTCTATCTCTTGCAACAATGGGTGACGCCCAGCGCTATCTTGCAACAACTGCACTGTTCCCGTTCCCACGGTGCCTAATCCCAGTATTCCTAGTTTCACACCCATTTTGCACCCAATTTCACCAATAACAATTGTAGGTAGAGCGTTTGCCCTACCTACTGATTATCCTGCTTCCTTTGTCATTTGTCCTTCGTTCTTTGTCCTTTGTCTAAAACTAATACTTCTCTACGAGAGGCTACGCCAACGACTTCTCTACGAGACGCTACGCGAACGCTCAGTACAAGTGACTAATGACCAATGACCAATGACTAATGACCAAATTAGTAAGTTTCTACGTGCCAGCGATGAGCTTTCTTGAGTTCCTTCTGGTAAACACTCCAGGTTACGCCTTCCTTAGCAGCAGCAGTAGTTAAGGCTGCATCAATACCTTCTTCCATACCGCGCAAACCGCAGATGTAGGTGTGGGTTTTTTCATTTTTAATCAATTGCCACAATTCATCTGCATGTTCCGCTACGCGGTCTTGAATATACATTCTACCGCCTTGGGGATTTTTCTGTTCCCGACTGATGGCAGCAGTGAGGCGGAAGTTCTCAGGATATTTTTGTTGAATTTCTTCCAGTTCTTCCTTATATAAAAGGTTTGGAGTTGTCGGCACACCAAATATTAGCCAAGAGAATCCTTTAAATTGGTATTCTGGGTTAGCTGCTCTTTCTGCATCTTTAAACTGACGCCACAGATAAGCCCGCATCGGGGCAATACCCGTTCCGGTTGCCAACATAATCACATTAGCTTCGGGGTCATCGGGTAACAACATTTCCTTACCCACTGGCCCTGTAATTTTCACTTCTTCCCCTGGTTTGAGGAAACACAGGTGTGTAGAGCAAACACCGTAGACTGTTTCGCTAGTTTCTGGGTGCTTGTATTCCAACTGGCGGACGCATAATGATACTGTCTTATCATCTACATCATCGCCATGACGAGTTGAGGCGATAGAATACAGTCTAAGTTTTTCCGGCTTGCCGTTCTTGTCTAATCCTGGTGGAATAATCCCAATACTTTGACCTTCTATATACTTCAAGTCCCCAGCGGAAATGTCAAATTTAAGGTGTTGAACAATACCAATACCACCTTCTTTGACTAGCGGTTCATTAGATACTACCTTACCAATAAACGGAGCATTGGGACGGTAAGTGTTAACAGGAACGTCACCGTGGTCTTTTTTGGCTTTCGCTTGAGTCATGGTGTTGCCTTTCTTGTCCTTGTTCTCTTCAGCACTATGAGCATTTACAGGTGTGGCTTTACCATTCCCTTCACTGTTAGCAGTTTCCCCAGATGTAGCTAACTCGCTGACAACGCTTGTAGCACTCCCAAATGAGGCTTTACCATTAACTGGCTCTAGAGCAGTTACAGGCTGGATGCTAACAATTGTGCCGCCTAGACGAGTGATACGTCGCATTTCTTGATTCATGCGGTTGTAAGGCACTCTGATGAACACACTGCCACTTTTCCGAATTGGGTAGTTGGTTTGATCGGTTTCTTCGCTTTGACGCAAACCCACCACTTCATAAAGGAAGATGCGGCTACCTAATTCTGTGTTGGCAGCACCCTCAACAGCACCTTGATTGTACATTCGTTCTACCACTCCGATAATTTACTTAACCGTTTTTCAAAAAAAAACTATTCCCCTACCTTGCCAGCTTTAGTTTACCGGATTTTCGTTTCACAAAACTGGAGAAAGAAGGAAAAACGGCATCATTAAATTAATGCCTTGCTAAGTACACTCACCAAAGACATG
Source organism: Nostoc sp. 'Peltigera membranacea cyanobiont' 210A (assembly GCF_002246015.1). Classification (GTDB taxonomy): domain Bacteria; phylum Cyanobacteriota; class Cyanobacteriia; order Cyanobacteriales; family Nostocaceae; genus Nostoc. Next base: position 9,199 of record NZ_NOLJ01000016.1, on the reverse strand, counting down.
CAGGCATAGCAAAAAACACACCTGTTCACCTTCTAAGGTAAAGGATAAGTCTTGTGGAGAATGTTAATAATGAATCAATTTAATCTTTTTTTCGTTAACTAGCACCCCCATCAGGGAGATAGCTTTTTACCTTAGTACCCTATGAGCAACTCACAATATCACAATAGTAGATATTCTCGGAGGGCTACTTTGATCGGTGGAAGCTACCGCTCAGTTTACCTCCAAAAGCTTCCCTTGTGCTTGCTTACTCCAGGGGTTTAAATCGGAGAATGCCAAGAAAGGAAGGTTTTCTTCTGATTGGTTTTACTTCTCCAAATCTACTACTCTTCTGGAATGTTGTTAGCTATCTTCATTACCTATCTATGGACAATTACATAACTACGACAACTCCAGCCACAAATATCACGAGATAGACAATCATAATTTAAGCAACTGTAATTAGTTTCACTTGATGTGAAAAATCTGTCAACCTTGCATCAGTACTTTGCCATAACGTCAACGCTTCTATATGAGCATATTCATAAATTTACAGCCAAAAATTTGGGTAATGCAAGTTATTTCCTCATTCGTTGGATAGATTTTTGCTTTGAATATATTAAGTATTGTCGAGGAGGAATTACAATTTAGAAAGATTAGAAAATTTGCGGCAATAATAAATTATACCTTATAGTCTTGATTCTATAGAGTCACAAGTAGCAGACTGATAAAGGTGCAACGCTGATGGGCAGTGCTGATCCCCATTTTTAAATTAACAACTAAATTAACAAAAAAATGATTGAGGAACCACGCTAATTCTTCTTGACAGCAATCTTGTATGGGATACCCCCTTCTGTTAAAATCAAATATATCACTAGGATTAAATACTTACCGGCACCAACATTCAGGCTAGTCCGACGAGTAGCAACTTAATTACTTTGTTGCCTACCCGCTTGGTGTCTTATAGATGTGCTAGGTAGCAAGAACGCAGGATAAACCAAAGGGGTAAACTCCTGGCTTCAAAATCTGCTGTGTGAAAAATTATTGACACAACTTTAGTATTTTAGAGGAGATTTATGACAAGTAAGCCGGAACGCGTGGTACTGATTGGAGTAGCCGGAGACTCTGGTTGCGGTAAATCTACGTTTTTGCGTCGTTTGATAGATTTGTTTGGTGAAGATTTAATGACAGTCATCTGCTTGGATGACTATCACTCCTTGGATCGCAAACAGCGCAAAGAAACGGGAATAACGGCGCTAGACCCCAGGGCGAACAATTTTGACTTGATGTATGAGCAAATTAAAGCGCTCAAAAGTGGTCAAGCTATTGATAAGCCGATTTACAACCACGAAACCGGCTTGATTGACCCGCCAGAGCGGGTAGAGCCGAATCACATTATAGTTGTTGAAGGACTGCATCCTTTATATGATGAGCGGGTGCGATCGCTAATCGACTTCAGTGTTTATTTTGACATTAGCGATGAGGTCAAAATTGCCTGGAAAATCCAGCGAGATATGGCTGAACGCGGTCATCGCTACGAAGATGTGTTAGCGCAAATCAATTCCCGCAAACCTGACTTTGATAAATTTATCGAACCACAAAGAGAATTTGCTGATGTGGTTCTTCAGGTATTGCCCACAAACTTGATCAAAAACGACACCGAGCGCAGAGTTCTACGGGTACGTATGCTTCAGCGGGAAGGTAAGGAAGGCTTCGATCCAACCTACCTATTTGATGAAGGATCAACAATCAATTGGACTCCCTGTGGACGCAAGCTGACCTGTTCTTATCCTGGTATGCAACTGTACTACGGTTCAGATGTTTACTACGGCCGCTATGTCTCAGTATTAGAGGTTGATGGTCAATTTGACAACTTGGAAGAAGTCATTTACATCGAAACCCATCTCAGTAATACATCCACAAAATATCAGGGTGAATTGACTCACTTGTTACTCCAGCACCGCGAGTATCCAGGTTCCAATAATGGAACTGGCTTCTTCCAAGTGCTTACAGGTTTGAAGATGCGTGCTGCTTATGAGCGGTTGACAGCTACGGAAGCAAAGTTAGCGGTTCAGGTTTAAAGCAGCAGTGTTTGTGTCAAAGCTTGTGGGGGCGCTTCCGGGTGCTCCCTTTTTTTGTGTTATTAAATACATTTTAACTAAAAAATAATTAGCATACATTTATCTTACTTACGCATATTTACCTTATAGTTAGTGGTTTTTATCAATATCAAGAAGATACTAACGACTGAAGTATAAATATTGTTATGATTTCATAAATTAGTAGTTGAACTAAATATCCACATTTAGTCAACGAAAAAACTCTCGATGGAGGAATTTCCTTTGTCTCGTCGATATCTATTTACCTCTGAGTCAGTCACCGAAGGTCATCCAGATAAAATCTGCGATCAGATTTCTGATACTATTCTGGATGCCCTATTGACACAAGACCCTAGCAGTCGTGTCGCCGCTGAAGTCGTAGTTAATACTGGTTTGGTGCTAATCACTGGTGAAATAACCACCAAAGCTAACGTAAATTTCGTCAATCTCGCCCGGAAAAAAATTGCTGAAATTGGCTACACCAATGCTGACAATGGCTTTTCTGCTAACAGTACCAGCGTTCTGCTGGCTTTAGACGAACAATCGCCCGATATTGCCCAAGGCGTTAACACCGCCCAAGAAACCCGCGAACAAGATAGTGATGAACAATTTGACAAAATTGGTGCGGGCGATCAAGGTATAATGTTTGGCTTTGCCAGCAACGAAACACCAGAACTGATGCCCTTACCCATCAGTCTCGCCCACCGCATTGCTCGCCGATTGGCAGCAGTCCGTAAAACAGGTGAATTGTCATACCTGCGTCCTGACGGTAAAACCCAAGTAACTGTAGTCTACGAAGATGGACGCCCCGTAGGTATTGATACGATTCTAATTTCCACTCAGCATACAGCTAGTATTGGGGAAATTACGGATGAGGCGGCGGTACAAGCCAAAATTAAACAAGACCTCTGGTCAGCAGTGGTCGAACCTGTTTTTGGCGACATTGACGTTAAACCTAATGAGGAAACACGTTTTTTAGTCAACCCCACTGGCAAATTTGTCGTTGGTGGCCCTCAAGGAGATTCTGGTCTGACAGGACGGAAAATAATCGTTGATACCTACGGTGGCTATTCACGGCATGGTGGCGGCGCTTTTTCTGGCAAAGACCCCACAAAGGTAGACCGTTCTGCTGCTTATGCGGCTCGCTATGTAGCGAAAAATATTGTCGCCGCTGGGTTGGCAGAAAAAGTTGAAATCCAGCTATCTTATGCTATTGGTGTAGCACGACCAACAAGTATCCTAGTGGATACCTTTGGCACTGGCAAAGTGGATGAAGAAACCTTACTGGAATTAATCAACAAACACTTTGAACTGCGTCCAGCAGGGATTATCCATACCTTCAACTTACGGAACTTACCAAGTGAACGAGGCGGACGTTTTTATCAGGACGTCGCGGCTTACGGTCATTTTGGGCGGGCTGATTTAGACTTGCCCTGGGAACAGACCGATAAAGCCGAATTGTTGAAGCAAGCAGCGAATGAGTCACTTTCGGCAGTAGTTGCTCAGGCAGTAACTTAGACTTATAGGCTACTACAAAAACTTAGTTTGTCTACGTGAGGGTATTGGCAACTTAACAAGTTAGCAATACCCTCATTTTTTACTAGCCACCTGAATATCCAAAAGTAAAACTACTACTTTGTCAAGCTAAACGCCCCGACAGCATATTCATCTGTTGCAAAGATTTTTGTCAATGGTATTACGGGCTGGTGATGGCTTTTGGTTGCAAAGATACAGATTGCCCATTAACTGACAATGCCGTAGCTTCTAAAATCTGTCCGTAACGATTGCGAGTGCCGAATCCTTTGGCTTGAATTGTGTTTCCGATGTTCGCGATACTGGCTAGCTGTTCGCCTACATGGGGCGGGAATTTGACAATTGTGCCATTAGAGATAATAACGCCGTTAATTTCTCCTTGATGTCCCACCAACCAATTCTGAGCAGTTCCCTCCGCAGATAAGGTACTGTAGTTGTTTAAGTTGGGGGGTTGGGGGGCGGTTGTGGAAGGTTGTTCGACTAAAGTCTGTCCAGTTTGAGAATTGGTGATTTTTTTGGCTCTCACTTCCTGTCCGAAGCGAGTGGAAAAGCCAGGATTGCCAAAAATGCTCACTTTCGTGTTTGGGGTAATCATCGCCACTAAACTGTCCGCCATCTGGGGAGGAAATTTCACCTGTAGCCCGTTATTGAGTAATAGCCCATCCACCTTACCTTCAGGGTTGAGCAGATACTGTTTTACCTCTCCGGTGAAAGTGGTTCCGGCTGCGGGGGGTAATCCTGGTGGGGGTGCTGGGGGAATCTCTAGAGGATTAGGATTGGGTAAATTGGCGCTTGGGAGATTAGCTTTTAGCGATCGCCCACTTGGTGTAGCATTACTAGCAACAGTATTGTATGTCCAAAAACCGAAAAGTGCGATCGCTGCTCCGATGCCGCCACTAGTTAAAATTCAATACGGTTCAGTTAAGGCTAAAACTCTTTGTCAAAGTCAATTTTTTTAACGAACCACAGAGGCGCAGAGGACACTGAGAGAAGAAAGAAATGCTTAACTGAACTGTATTGAGTTAAAATTAACTTTAAAGAGCGTTGGCGATCGCGATCTCGGATTTGCTTGGCTTGAATCTGCTGTATTGCTTGTTGAATCACCTCTGGAGGAATTTGTACTTCCGCCCCAGCTTGCATAATTTCTTCTAAACAATAATCCTGATTTTCTTGGGCATACAACTGAGCCGCCAAGGCGAAAACATCGGGAGCAATTTCTTTCGGAATGCGAACTTTAGAGTTATTCATCTGCTTTAATTCAATTTAATCGTTAACCATAACTGTAAGAGTGCAAAACTCGTGCCATAGATACAAGACACTGGCTAGCTAGTAAGGCAGGATGAAGAATGAGCGACTGGAATTTGGCATAGTTTTTGCGCTTCGTTGTAATCCACTCGGAACCCCACCCCGCCAAAGCTACGCTTTGTCTCCCCTCCCCGCTTGCGGGGAGGGGTTGGGGGTGGGGTCAACGGATACTGCATCCAAACGAGAACCGCTATAGTTTTTGCACTTCTAGAAGTTCTAACCCTTATTCCATGCAACCTATTGTGTTACCTCAACGTTGGACACTGCGGCGACAGCTAACAATCCTCAGCATCCTTTTTTTAGGTTTAAGTGGAGCTGCTTTGTGGTTAGTGGTACAACTATTTCAAAGTCTGGAAGGTGCTGTTGTTGCCAGAAATCAGAGAGAATTAGCTTTTGCCAACACTAGACTAATAGCGCTTGGCTTCTCTAGGACAACTGGTAGCAGGGGTAGCTCATGAAGTCCGCAATCCCTTAGCTAGTATGCGCCTCAATTTGCAATATACAGAACGGCAATTAAAAAAGCAGGGAATTACGACTTTACCGATCGCTAGTTTACTAGAACAAGTAGACCGTTTAGAGATGCTGGTGCGACGGCTATTGTATTTTGACCAAAATCAGCAGAAAGAAATGGTAATTACTTCCCTAGAAGCGATCGCTTCTGAATCAGTTTCTCTATTACGTCTCAAAGCCGAAGAACAGGGAGTAACGCTTTTTTATCGCTCTGCTGCTGAACCTCTGCCCCAAGTACCACTACGCCGTCGGGAGTTAGGACAGGTGATGGTTAACTTAATCTTAAATGCCATCCAAGCTAGTCCACCGGAAAGTGAAGTAGAGGTTGGTGTAAGCAAAGAGCAAGACTACTTAGTGACTTGGGTAAAAGATACTGGCGCAGGTTTAGCACCAGAAGAACGCGATCGCATTTTCGATCCTTCGAGCGCTTGGGTAGTAACCAAACCAAAACTGTAGATGTCCGCATTTTAGCTGCCACCAATCGGAATTTAGAGCAATTAGTTCGCCTCAATCAGTTTCGAGAAGACCTTTACTATCGCTTTAACGTAGTACGAATTGAACTGCCACCTTTGCGCGATCGCCCCGAAGATTTAGAACAACTTACCCAACATTTTTTAAGTTCTATTGCTCTAAGAAACGGAATTAAAAATTTAGCAATCACCTCAACCGCCCTAAAAAAACTCAGAGATTACGATTGGCCAGGAAATGTGCGAGAACTGCAAAATACTTTAGAGAGAGCAGCAGTTTTTTCTGGAGGAAGAACCATCCTTCCAGAGCATCTCATTTTTAATCAAGAACATCAGATAAATTTGAACTTAGAACAAGCGATCGCTCAGTTAGAAATAAACTTTATCCGCCATGCTTTAGCACTTTATCCTATGAAGTCAAACAACGTTTTTGTCTGAATTCCAAAGCCATTAAGCTTTTCCAGTAATCACCAAAATCAAGGCGAGATACCCAACAACTAGAAGCATTATTACAAAAAGCTAGAAATTTACTCACAGCTTTGCAACAATGGCAAGAAAATCTGCTCAAAGTTGGGAAATTTTTAGTTGAGCGCCAGCAAGCTTTTTTGCAGAGTCGGGATAAATTAGACTTAGTGTCTACCCCTCAGCAATTAATAGCTCAATCGGTAGGACTTAGTAACTCTACAGTCAGCCGGATTGTGCGGGGACGGCATATATTAGTTTGCAATCAACACAGTCGGATAATTCCATTGCATTCACTATGTGTTCCTGTAGGAGTAGGCGGACGTACTCCTCAACAAATCCAACAGATGCTAATACAGTTAATTCCAGAAGAATCACCCGCCAATCCTTATACTGATGAGCAATTAGCCCAGCTTTTGAAAATCCGATTTTGTCTGCCAATCACTCGCAGAACAGTTACAAAATACCGTAAAATTTCCGGGATAAAGTCATCACATCACCGCAACTTGACTGATAAAAAGATGGGAAGCAAGAGCAGGAAGCAAGGAAGCCTCTTGAAATATCAAAGTTGAGCCTTTGAACCTGAACGTTGAGCCTTTGAACCTGGAAGTTGCACCTTTGAACCTGAACGTTGAGCCTTTGAACCTGGAAGTTGCACCTTTGAACCTAAACGTTGAGCCTTTGAACATGAACGTTGCGCCTTTGAACCTGAACGTTGCACCTTTGAGCTTGAACGTTGCGGCTTTGAGCCTGAAATTTTAAGTTTGATTGTTGACGAATGACTAATGACTAAGACAATACGCTTGGGTTAAGGAAAGAGACGCGATAAATCGCCGTCTCTACAAAGGACTGATTATTGTAGAGACGGCGATTTATCGCGTCTTTGCAATTAGCGGCGTGTCATCAAAAAACCTTATCCGAACCGTATGGAAGGAGAGAGTTTTTTCGCCGGTTTTTTGAGTATTTTTTTATTTGGAAGTCCCTAAATCCAAAAATAAGCCAGGATGAGAGTCACGACAGTTAACGGTAGACCAAAACGCAGATGTTCCCAGAATGACAATTGATAACCAAGTTTTGCGACAGCCTCAGCAACAATTAAATTAGCAACTGAACCTAACAAAGTTAGATTACCTGCTAAGGTAGATCCTGCTGCTAATAGTAACCAGGTTTTTGTATCTGGATGGGGAATTAAATGTTGTAGTAACAATACGGCTGGAACATTAGAAACTAAATTTGAAAGGAGAGCAGTAATTCCTAATATGTTCATAGGAGTATAAACTAAACCGCTAAATAAATTCAATATTCCTAATTTTTCTACTCCAGCAGTCACAACAAATAGTCCAGAAAACATCACCAATAAGTCCCAATCTACTTTATTTAAAACTCGTTGCGGTTTGATTCGCCTAGTAATGAAGAGTAAACCAGCGGCTACAAATGTTGCTTGGGCTGGAGGTATCCCCATTAAGAATGCAATTAATAGTCCTCCTGTGATCAATAGGCTTTTAGTAAGCAACGGTTTAAATATGCGGTAACGCACGGGGGTTACACTCGGACACGATTTAGTAGAACGAACATCAGGATAAAGCCACCACAATAATCCAATTTGGATTAACAAACTGACTAATGCGATGGGAGTCAATGCTTTCGCAAAATCGAGATAGCTGATACCAGAGAAGGAACCAATCAAAATATTTTGCGGATTACCACTTAAGGTAGCTACTGAACCCAGATTAGTTGCTCCCGCCAAGGCAAGTAAGTAAGGAATGGGATTGAGGTTTAAAGTTTGGGTTAAACCGAGAACCAAAGGAGTCAAAATTAGAGCAATGGTATCATTCAGAAAAAAAGCCGAGAGAATCCCACTGCCAAAAGTTAAAACAATTAGCAAACCCAAAGGGCTACGAGTAAAGTGTGTAACTGTATCAAGGGTTAATTGGAAAAAACCAGCGTAAGCTAAGTTTGTGCTGATTACCATCATGCCAAACAGGAAAATCAGCGTTTTATAGTCTATCGCTTGCCATGCTTCTTTGAGGTCTAATACCCCGAAAGCCATCAGTAAAGATGCACCAACTAAAGCAATACTGGCTCGGTTCATCCGCAAACCAGGGAGATATCCTAAACCCAAACCGATATAAGTCAGCCCAATGATGATGTATCTGAAAACAATCATGATTTCGCTAAATGCTTTTGATGTAATGCTTTTCTATTAACTCCTGTTTTTGTTTCAGGTACACAGAACCAAAAAACTGCTAAAGCCACAACTGCGTAGGCATAGCCCGCCGCAGGCATCGCTGCTAAAATCAAAAAACCAACATTGTAACCAGCACTTTTAACTACAAACCCAGCCAACACGTTGCTCAAACCCGCACCAACACCAATGGCAGTGTTGAGCATCCCTTGGGTAACATTAAAGCGTCCCGTGCCTTTAGTCAAATCAGCTACCATCAACACCGAAAGCACACCAAAAATCCCGCCTGCAATACCATCCAGAATTTGCACAGAAACGAGAAAATAGGGATTGTCCGAAAGTGTATACAGCACTCCTCGAATCGGTAAGACGGCAAAGCCAAGCATAAATATGGGTTTTCGGGCTGTATGTGCGAAACGCCCAGCCAAGTTAGACACTGGAATCATGACTAATATCATGTCCGCTTGATTACTTACTAAACCCCAAGAACCCCACCCCGCCAAAGCTGCGCTTTGTCTCCCCTCCCCGCTTGCGGGCTATGCATTAGTCACATGTTTCTTAACATTGCTGTAAGTAAGTCAGGAAAAGGATTATGGAACAATGCAACATGTAGATAGTTGACAAAAGGAGGAGAATGTGAATAAGGTTAATTTGATCGGCGA
>NZ_NOLJ01000015.1:120303-142524 GCF_002246015.1 Nostoc sp. 'Peltigera membranacea cyanobiont' 210A | reverse complement strand
ACTTTTCAAACAACCTCTAAAAGCGTAAGCATAGCTCGTTTGGTGTTTGCTTCCTGAATCACTCAGGCACAAAGCTCTGTTCTGACGTTCATTTTCAAAAGTTTGTGGTTGACTGAAATTGGTTCTCTGGCTAATAATGTGTTTTTTCTAGTCAAATTTAAAGTACTTTTATCTAAACTCAGGTTAGGCATCTCTTGCCAGCAGTGACGGCAGAACCAGTAGGTTTCTTGTAAACGAATGTGACGAAGCATTTGGTTAGAACAGCAAGGGCAGTTAGTCATAGTATTGTTGTTTTATTAAAAAAGTTAAACACAAATAAGTAGTTTGCTCTTGGCTTAACTACCAACACCTTTAATTTATAAACAGAAAATAAAGAACTAATAAAGAAATGACAGTAGTTAAAAAACTTTAGAAAATATTAACAATTACTTGATTAGCGTCGGGTAGCAAGAACCGCAGGCATCACTCACTCTCTAAGAGGTTGTTTTAAAAGTGTTTGGCTGTGATTTTAATTGCGTTGTTACCCCCCTTAATCCCCCCGATATATTGGGGGGAAACCGGAAAATCTAGTTCCCTCACGCCACATGCTTCAAGTCGGCGAAGCCGCCCAACGCAGTGGCTCCCCTTTATAAGGGGAGGGTTAGGGTGGGGTAAACAAATATTTGATACACTACTACAGACTTTTCAAACATTCTCTAAGAGAGTCTATTTATACAAGAACGATTACGCCCGTTTGCTTTGGCTTGATAAAGGGCTTGATCTGCTGCCTCAATCAAATCTAAAGGAACCATATTAGATGTCGGAATCACTGTGGCAATTCCGATACTCAAAGTGACGTGGTGCTTCACAGGCGATGCCGTATGGGGAATATTTAGCTGTTGGATAGCTTTATGAATTTCTTGGGCAACGTGAAAAGCCCCATTACTAGCAGTGTTAGGCAAGATGACAACAAACTCTTCTCCGCCATAACGAGCAGCTAAATCTCTAGAACGTTTGACACTTTGTTTTAAAGCTTGGGCAATAAAGCGCAAACAATCATCTCCGGTCGCATGACCATAAGTATCGTTATATTGTTTAAAATAATCAATGTCGCATAAAAGTAGTGAGACAAAACCTTGTTCTCGTAAAAGATATTGCCAGACAGAATTAAGCTTAATATCAAAACATCGGCGATTGGCGATTTGAGTTAATTCATCTAGCATCACCATATTTTCAAGTTGGTGGTTGGCACGCTGCAATTGTTGATAAAGTTCTGATTGCTGAATAGCGATCGCTACCTGTGTTGCCAATTGCTGAAGTAGTTCGCTTGCCCAAGGTTGCCACTGACGTGGGGCGCTGCAATGATGAGCAACCAAAAGACCCCAAAGGCGATCGCCTTGTAAAATTGGTACAACTAGCTTGGCTCTGACTTGCAACCTTTCCAATAACTCTACATGACAAGGGGCAAGTCCGGCGCTGTAGATGTCTGGAGTGACTGTGAGAGTACTTTGTTGATAATACTGTCCCTGTGTTTCGACAAAATAGCTATCTATAATTTCCATATTCAAAATCGATTGCCAACCTGCTACTACAGACTCCGTGACAATCACACCACTCCAATCACGGTTAAAGCGATAGATGATGACGCGATCGGTTTGCAGAAAATGTCGAACTTCCGCAACAGTTGTGTTTAAGATTTCATCCAAGTCTAAAGACCTACGGATATGTTGAGCGATCGCATAAACCATGCGTTCCCGTTCTGTTTGCTGTTGCAGGGCAATTTGTGCTTGTTTACGGTCTGTGATATCTGTAAATGATGTCACCACCGCAGATGGTTTTGATTCATCGGATTCAAACAGTGGCTGAGAATTGATTGAAATCCAAGTCAAGCTGCCATCAGGTTTATGAACTCCCATAATCACATGAAATTGAGGTTTTCCGGTGCGTAAGGTGACAATGGCGGGGTGAGTTTCATCTGGAAAAGAAGTACCATCTTCATGAATCGCTCGCCATAGCAAAGCGATGGAAGTTTGCCCCATCATTTGATCGGCTGTTAACCCTAAAATTCTTTCGGCACTGTCATTACAGGCGGTGATTCTCCCATCGGATTGCTGTAGGACAATACCTTCTGCCATCGCTGTAATTACGGAACGATAGCGTTGTTCGCTTTCTCGCAGCGCTTCTTCCATACGCTTGCGCTCAGTAATATCAGTATGAGTTCCTAGCATCCGTAAGGGAAAACCATTCTTTGCGCGACTCGAAACTTGACCCCGATCTAAAATCCACTTGTAGGTTCCATCCTTGCACTTAATCCGATATTCACTGACATATTGTTGGGTTTCACTGGACAAATGCTTGCTAATCTCCTCGTAAACCCTCGCTTTATCATCGGAGTGAACCCGCTGTTCCCATTCACTGAGGGTATTTCCAATTTCATGCTCTGCAAACCCTAACATTTCTTTCCATCGGCGGGAAAAAAAGACTTCGTTAGTTTCAGCATTCAAATCCCAAACTGCGTCGCCATTTCCTTCCAGGGCATACTGCCATCTTTCTTCACTGGTTTTGAGTGCGGCTTCGATTTGTTTACGTGGGGTGATGTCTTCAAAAATGTATAACCGCCCAAAGTATCGATCCTGAGTATCCCGAATTTGACTGGAAAAGCGGCGAATCGTTCGCCCATCGACAAATAAAATTTCATCCTCAATCGTGCAACGATTTTCTTCAGACTGCAACGGTTTATAGGATTCGACAAATGCCGATGCATTGACAATTGAAGATATACAATCACGAATGATGTCATTATTTTTTAAAGCACCCAAACGCATTTGGTCTTCTAGATGTTCAATGCCCCAAATTTTACAGAAGTGGTGATTGAAATAAAGGATTTCGTCGGTACGATTGTCAACAACAAAAAATCCCAGCAAAGAAGTTTCAGTCATAGAACGCAGCAAAGTTTCCCGCCAGCGCAATTCTGATTCTGTACGCTGGTGTTCTTGTAGTGCAGCTTGTTGCTTGGTAATATTGTTTTCGTTGACGAGGATGATGGAGTTACCCGTTACGGGATCGCGGGTGCATCGTATATCCATCCCATGCCATTGAATTCCCTCAGTAGTAAACACCTGAGCCTCTATGCTGAACGCCTCACCGAAATTAATCGCTTTCATAGCTTGTTGTCCAACACTCTTGTCAACAAAGTGACTCAGGAAAATATTCTCAGCTGACGAGTTAGGGTACAGGGTATCCCGATAACAGCGCAGGGCTGCCGGGTTTTGCATCAAAGGTACACCATCCATCGTGTAAAGCGAGATCATTACTGTGGTGTGACGTAGGGCTTCAATCGATCTGAGTGTTTCTCGATCGATCTGATTGATAATTTCTGTCGATCCTTCAACCAGCATCGCGATTCGCCCTTCTTCAATTTGAATTCCAGAAAAGATGCAGCGCAGAGAAACAGGTTTTCCTTCTGGGTAAAATGTCCAGTTTTCAGTGATGGTTTTCCCTTGCTGAAATTCTTGCAAATAGCTTTGCATTCGAGTGTGAGTAGACACAGAAACATCACTGAAGTTGGGACTGAGCAATTCTTCTCGACTTTGAGCATTCCAAATAGGCAGAGCGGATTGATTCGCCCACCACATCTGCAAGTTTTGAATATCATAAATCCAAACTGGAGTTTGTAATCGGTCAAATGCAATCAAGTCTGCAACTGATATATTCTTTGGCAATGCTGTTTTTGTGATAATGGAACCTCTAAAATTCTGATACAGAGTTCTTTTGATTGACTTCAACTTTGGCTGAACTGTCAAATTTTTTAGGTTTTGATTGAGTTGCAGCGTTAGTTTTTGGCAGGATGTAGCCCTTTGCTGATGGCGTTCTGCTTCCCCAAGAGCGATTCCTAGCTCTGCGGCTATCAGTTGGAAATACTCAATTTCTAAAGAACTCCATTGACGCGAACCACTGCACTGGTGAGCAATTACTAAGCCCCATAAATGAGGATATGTACTAGAAACTCCATCAAGTTCTTGATTGTTTACTAAAATTGGTACTACTAAATTAGCTCGAATCTGCAAGTCCGTTAATAGTTTTTTGTAACAAGGGTCAAGGGTTGTAGTATGAATGTCTTCAATGACACCAACGCTTCCATCTCGATATCGCTCTACCCATGTCGCATTGAAGCAAGGATGGTAAATTAATTGCCCTAGAATCGGTTTCCATCCATTACTTACAGACTCTTCTGCGATAACTCTATCTCCATCGGAAAAAAAGCGATAGATAATGGCGCGTAGGCGTAGCCCGTCGTAGACATCGCTTTCTAATGTTGTTCTAACTTCGCTGACAATAATCTTGAGAATTTCACTCACTTCAAGTGACTGATGAATTTGATCGACCAGCATCCTAATTCGATCGAGGATTTGCTTTAAATCAATTTCAGAACCCGATAGACGATTGAAGAGCATAGTAATAATCTATGTATATGCACTTAACTAGATGTAAAATTTTTCTCTAGTATTTAATTTTATTCCAAATTACCTAAAACGTTAAGTTAAATTCAAGCTTAAACTTGATATAGCAATCCGAATTGAAACGTGAGAAAATGCATTGGCAGAAAGTAAGTATCTATAAGTGTTTCAGCGATTTTCTTTCTTACTAATGATTTAGGATTGCTGTAGTTGGTAATAACGTCAAAATCAAACCAATTGCTTAAAGGCTAAACCTTGATATTCGGACTGCAATTTATAGGAATTTTCATTTGCATGAGATACACGCTAGGGACGCAAGGCGGAATTAAAAATTAAAAATTAAAAATTAAAAATCAATACAGCCTAAGCATTTAATTGATTTGGAATAGGTGGTTTATTTACGCCGTGCTGTACTAGGGACACACAGCTATTTATGCGTCTCTAGGAATTTTTTGTACTCCAAGTAATTGCAAATCTTGTTATATATTGGATGTTTTACCCATTCTTGTTTAATTTAGTCAAGAAAAATCCCAACCCAGAAATTGAGCAACCTGAGCCGGGAGGGTAACTGGATTAAAGGGTTTGAGAATTACACCTGCGACTTGATACTGTCGCAAAATTTGCGAATCCAACCATCGCGCTTTCGCACTGAGCAAGACTACAGGAATAGCTTGAGTTTCTGGATGATTTCTTAGTTTATTCATAAACTCAAAACTAGCCAGATCGCGGATTGAGATATCTAATACAATCGCATCAGGAGTATGGTGTACTGCATTCTGCAATCCTTCTAATGGAGAATCTGCTGTCACCACATTCCAACCAGCTAAATCTTGGAGGCAAAATTTTACTATCTCACGGACATGCAGTTCATCATCAATGAGCAATATCGTTTTGCCGGTTATATTTACCTCCTCTAGTATGTTCATTTTATTTCATATACGTTTCTTAGTTACAGATAAAAGATTTTTATCTGTAACCAAGAAAGATAAATTACAAAAATAAAAAACTAATAAAGATATAGATTTTGTTACAAAAATTAACTATTAATCGTTCCACCCCAGAATCTCACTAACTTCGTTGCAAATAGAAGTGGGTTCAAAAGGTTTGGTGATAATCCCAGCAATTCCCATCTGGGCAAAACGGGCGCGATCGCTTCCTTGGACTTTCGCTGTTAATAGAATCACTGGAATCCCTTGGGTTGCTGAATTTGCCTGAAGTTTTTCGTAGACTGCAAAGCCGTCCATGTCAGGCATAGAGACATCAAGTAGAATGGCATCAATGGGTTCTGTCTGGGCGATTTTTAGTCCTTCTGACCCTGATGCAGCAGTCAGGGTGTCCCATCCTCCCAAGTCTTCTAAACAAGCTTGCACTAATTCGCGGATTCGTTCTTCATCATCCACAATTAACAATTTTTTAGTCATTTGTCATTTGTCATTTGTCATTTGTCATTTGTCATTTGTCATTTGTCATTTGTCATTTGTCATTTGTCATTTGTCATTTATTATTCTCCCCTGCTCCCTGCTCCCTGCTCCCTGCTCCCTGCTCCCTGCTNCCCTGCTCCCTGCTCCCTGCTCCCCTGCTCCCTGCTCCCCTGCCCCCTGCCCCCTGCCTAATTTCCCGGCAATGGTAGAGTGAAGAAAAACGTGCTGCCAACACCAAGAGTACTTTCAGCCCAGATTTGCCCACCATGCCGATCAATAATACTACGACAGATTGCCAATCCCAAGCCTGTGCCGCCTTTGGTGCGAGAATCAGAGGCATCTACTTGCTGAAATCTTCCAAAGATTGCTTCTAACTTATCTGCTGGAATACCTCGTCCTCGATCCGTTATTTGGAATAGTACGCGGTCTGTTTGCTGTTGGACACTGAGAGTAATAGTAGAATCGGCAGGTGAGAATTTAATCGCATTACCTAACAAATTGGTGAGTGTTTGCACAATGGCATCAGCCGCCGCCCAAACTTGAGCATTGGTAGGGTGGATCTGAAAGGTAATATTTTGCTGATTGGCGATCGCTTGCACTCCGGCTACTGCTTGTTGAATTAAATCAGCCGCATTGCAGGTGGTTTTTTCTAAGACGGCTCGATCCGATTCTAAGCGTTCCAAATCGAGAATATCGTTGACAAGACGCACTAAGCGCTCGCTATCGATGGCTGCAATCTCAATCATCCGCTTGAATTTGTCTGGTTTTTTGTCGTAGATACCAGTTTGTAGTAAGCCTAGTGCTGCGCGAATTGCAGTTAAGGGAGTGCGGAGCTCATGACTAACAATGCCAATAAACTCACTCTTGATCAAGTTAATCTGTTCTAGTTCAGTGATATCTTCGGCAATCCCAGCAATCCTAACTAATTCGCCTAATTCATTTTTGATCGGAAATGCGCGATCGCGAATCCAACGGATTGAACCATCAGGGCGGATAATGCGATATTTTTTATCGTATTGCCCTGTTTTCATCTGTTCAATGAGTTCAATTTCGATGCGCTGGCGATCTTCTGGGTGAATTGCATCTAACCAATTTGAATAGTTGTGATACAAGTCCTCACAATTTTTTTGCCAGATGGTTTGGTATGCATTGCTCACATATAGAACTTGCTGATTTTGATTATCGGTCATCCAAAATACTGCTTGGATGTTTTCTGCCAGCTGACGAAACTTTTCTTCGCTCTCGCGTAAAGCTTCTTCGATGCCTTTGCGCTCAGTGATATCTTGGTGAACCGCAACCAGAACGTCGCCGTAGTCGGGATGCCTGAATACAGAAGCTGTCACACTACACCAAAATGGTGTACCATCTTTTTTAAGATTCTGGACTTGATATGTGGCTTCAGTATTGTGTAAAACGGCAGACAGAGTGGCTTGATTTACATCTTCAGTAGTTACCGATTTGCTGAGACCGTTGACAATAGAAACGTGCTGACCGTTGAGTTCACTAGAGTCATAGCCAAACATCTGCTCAAATTTCGGATTGGCATAGATAATGACTGCATTATCGATTCTCACTAAGCAAATGCCTTCCCCCATATTTCGGGTGATTACAGCCTGAAGCTCCAGCATTTGCGCCTGTTCTAAAAGTGTGAGTTGGGTTTGTTGCTGCTCTATAACTGTTTTTCGCAGGCGATCGTTCGTCTCTGTCAGTTGTGCAGTGCGTTCTTGCACCCGTTGCTCAAGTTCGGTATTCAGTTGTTGTAGGTCAATTTCTGCCTGTTTGCGCTCTGTTAGTTCTGTCTGTAACTGTTTGAACAAAGCTGCTTGCTGGATAGCAATGCTTACTTGCGCTCCCAACTGCCGCAACAGAGTAATTTCTGAAGATTGCCACTCACGAGGAGCCTTACATTGATGAGCTGCCAGTAATCCCCACAATTCATCTCCCAAGGAAACAGGAACGACGAGATTTGCCCTCACCTGGAGACTTTCTAAAAATGCAATGTGACAGGGACTAATTTCAGCAGTATAAATATCAGTTTTCGCAGTGACTAAGCCTTGTTTAAAGGGTTCGACGTTCTCTTCACCAATGCAAGGGTCATAAATCTGGAGTGGTAAAAGAGCCATGCAGTCTGGTGCAACGGACTCAATCACAATTGTTCCACCCCAACCTGGATAAAATTGGAAGATAGTGACGCGATCGCACTCCAGAAATTGCCGCACTTCATCGACAGTAGTTTGCAAGATATCTTGTAAATTCAGCGATCGCCGGATACGCTGGCTCATCTCCATCACTAAACGCTGTTGCTCAAATTGCTGTTGCAACGTTTCTTGTGCTTGTTTGCGCTCGTCAAGAGTCATCCGCAATTGCTCGGCATTTTCCTGAGACAATTGTTGGTTGAGTTGTTGAATCTTCCGTCTGCTGTATTGAAGATTGCCTGTCACCAAGTTAATTATCAAGGCAACCAGTAGGAAAAGAGCTAGCCGGAATATATCTTCTGGTTGATTAATCGCCAGCTGATACCGAAGGGGAATCAAGTAATAATCAATTGCCAGTGTGGAAAGGACAACTGTAACAATTCCTGGTCGAAAGCCACCATACCAAGTACTGGCAATGATCGCTATGTAGAAAAATGCACCAATGGTTCGAGAAATAAGCGGTTCTAGCCAGACTGACAGGAAGGTGGCGATCGCAGTTGAGCCAATAGCAACACCGTAGTTCAATAATCGTGAATTTCCAATCATGCTTGACCTCTCCCTAGCTGAGAGCGCCTGCGCGTTCTTTGAATGCGGCTCAGTACCCGTGTCACAAGTTCTGGCCCTAGCACTGGCTTGCTAATAAAATCATCGGCTCCGGCAGCAAAAGCTTGCTGAAGAAATTCTGCTTCGGTATGGGCTGTAACTACTAAAATCGGTAAATCTCCCCACTGGGCATCTTGTCGCACGACTTGGCACAACTCTAAGCCGTTCACTATCGGCATTTCTAAATCTAGTACTACCAAATCTGGAGATGTTGCAATCAGCACCTGCCAAAATTGTTGTGATTGGGAGAGGGTTGTTACTTCCAGCCCCCAAGGAGTTAACAACGCCGATAATCCAGCCAGTATTACATGGTCATCGTCTACGATTAAAACTTTGGCTTCGGAAGTTTGAGGTTGAGGTAAGACACGAGCGATCGCCTGAAAAATCTGCTCGGTTGTCGCCGGTTTATGCAAAAATTGTCTAGCTCCTAAACGCGATACTGCCAGTCGATCTGCTAGGGTATCTCTTCCTGTAAAAACAATTACTGGGATATTTGGTGATCGCTGTACTATCTCGCTCAATAATATTAATCCATCTTCCTCTGTTGTTGGAAAACTCAAATCCAGTAAAACTACGTCAGGAGTTTTTAAGGAAAAAAGCGATCGGGCTGTTGCTAAGTTTGGTGCAACCTTCATCCTCATGCCCCATGAGTCGGCTTCTGCTTGTAACTGCTCTGTCAGCGTCATATCATCATCGATGACTAACAGACGATAAGTTTGATTTACCGAAAAGTTTTGAGGGGTGGAAGTGACAGCAGGCTTGGTTAACTCTTGCTGTAATGCTGTTACCAGTTGCGAGAAATTAGAGATTTGATCGGGAGATAACGAGAAATCTCCAAGCAACAAATGCTCTATTTTCCGTGCTAGCCGCGAACCCTCTGGATAACCAAACGACCCCATTGAGCCTGCTAGCTTATGCGCTTCACGCAATGCCTGCTGATGTAACTCTTCATTTAAATTCCCGGCTAAGAGTGCAGTTTTTGCCCGATCCAGTACCACAACCTGTGCAGCAAAGGAATTACGAAAGCGCTCCAGTACCCGATTTACAGAAGTCATATCTTTGGGGCCGGGTTTTTTCTTTCCATCTTGATTCGTTTCCCCAACAGAGATGGAGCGATTAGGTGCAGGCTTGATCCGATAGCCCATACCATATACCGTTTCTAGAAAATCTTCTGCTAGACCTACTGTTTTCAGTTTCTTTCGCAAGTCTTTAATATGAGTCGTAACTGCATTTTCAGTCGGTGTATCATCAAATCCCCAAAGCCGATCTATAATTACTGCACGACTAAAGATCCGGTCTGGGTTTTGCAAAAACAACTCCAGCAGTTTGTATTCTTTTGCTGTCAGGGGAATTTCCTGCTCATTACAAGTTACTCTACCGGCACTTGGATCTAAACAGAGATTTCCCCAGGTTAGCGTGGATGATGAGATTGCCTCATTGCGTCGTAATAAAGAGCGAATTCTGGCTAGTAATGCTTCTGGGTTGAATGGCTTAATGACGTAATCATCTGCTCCAGCATCTAACCCCGCCACAATATCTGCATTAGAATTTTTCCCTGTTAACAACAGAATAGATTTACGGTAGCCTTGCTTTCGCAGTTGCCGACACAAGGTAATCCCATCCAGTTTCGGAATTAGCCAGTCCAGCAAAATCAACTCATATTCAGTCGATAGCGCTAGTTCTAATCCAGCTTGTCCATTGCTTGCGATGTCGATAGTATAACGATTTGCACTCAACAACTCGAAGAGTGCTGTACTCAGTAATACGTCATCCTCTACCAACAAAATTTTCATAAGTCGTATCAAAAGAAGATGCTTATGGCATCTTCGCGATCGCAGGATACACCCTCTGCGTGGTCAAATCTTTATCTAATTTTAATATATTGTTACAAACAACACAACAAGTTAATTTAGATTTTGCAATCTGACATATTTATTTGCAAACCTTAATAGACAAAGTAGTATTTCCCTTTACTTTAATTATAAGAAATTTATCTAATTATTTTTTCTGTAAAAACTTAGAATCCTCATTAAATCTTTAGATTTATAGATTATTTTTTGAAAGTCTCAATTCTGCTCTAGAAATTATGCAATACCTATACTATCTGGCCAATGCTAGTCTGACACTGCGGGTTGTGGAATATTTTAGTAGGAATGACTTTTCTGTGGAATTTATTACTGTAATTAATCAATTTCATGGTTGGATAATCAATGTCAAAATTAAATCTTTTGTATCGGAACAAAAAGATAAAGATATTAAAGCTTTCTTGAGCGAAGTGGGAATTATTTACTCACCACCCGAATTCATTAGTAATGTTCTGAGCAGTTTGGAAGCTGGAGAATCAGTACTTAATGTTATGCAACGCTATAAGGTAGCAGTAGTTTCTCATGGTAGACCGCAACCCAATGAAATTGAAATATTCCGACAAAGTTATATTCGTGGATTGGGCTACTGTCCTCAACACTTAGCTTGACATAAACTTAGACAACTACAGACTCAAACACTGCCATCACCAACTTATATCTGTGCCAGTGTATTTGTACTAAGCTAACGCGCCTACATATTGTACTATTTTCCATGTAGACAGTCATTAGTTATTTGTGTTTACTAAGGACAAATGACAAATGACAAATGACAACCTCACCAGTTGATGTGCAATCTTATTTGCGTAACAGCTTATATATTTTCTGTGTGATTTCTAGCCAGTTGTGGTGAAGCGGTGACGCTTGTGCTGCATCCACCTTAAGGTGGTTGGGAGAGCGTGAACGTCAACAACTGGCCATTGGGTGGGATTTTGAGACGGGAATTGATCCCTTGTAGAATTTTCTCAATGTCCCTGTAACCCTGTTGATATATAAATTAAAACTGCAACAGAAAAACTTTGGATGCCAATTTGCCAAAAGCACTCAACACAATAGAATTCTTACATAAACGCTATATATATTTAAAAGGATCGGCTAGATTTGCAATCATACCTTGTATGGTAGTTCTGCACGCACTTTCAGATTTCATCGACTGCGATTTTGCGATCGCTGACTCATCTTGTAGTTATTGGTACGAAGGGCGTTGTCCGCAAAGTGGCGTTCGCCTAAAATTACCCCGCACCTCAATGTCCGAAGCGATCGCCCACGGACTAATGCAATATCTTGCCAACAATGACTGTTATTCTCGTGAAGGCAAGATGTATGGAATACTATTAGTTGAACTGCCTAATGGCGAAGAACGGGTACTAAAAGCTTTTTCTGGTCTTTTGAATGGTTGCAGTGTGGTTGAGGGCTGGGTGCCGCCAATTCCTGGACGAGACGAAGTTGCTTTCGAGGAAAGCCGGACTTTGGCACAGTTGGAAGCGATTAAGCAAGAAATTATTACCTTGAAGCAACTAACCGAACGCCAGCAGTATGAAATCCTGTTTAATGACTTTGAACAACAGTTGCAAGCAATGAGCGATCGCCATCGCCATTGCAAACACCAACGACAGGAAAAACGTCAGCAAATCTGCAATACACTCACTCCCGAAGCGCTTACTATTGCCCTTGAACAACTTGACGAAGAGAGTCGTCAGCAGGGAATTGAGCGACGACAACTTAAACGCCAGCAAAATGCCGTATTACAGCCCCTACAACAGGTAATTGCAGCGGCGGATGCGCGAATTAGTGAACTGAAACAACGGCGCAAAGCACTTTCCCGTCAATTGCAAGCTCAAATGCACGCTAGCTACAGCCTGACTAATTTTTCCGGGCGATCGCAATCGTTGCAAGAATTGATGCCAGGAGGTTTGCCCACTGGTACAGGAGACTGTTGTGCCCCAAAGCTGCTTCATTATGCAGCAACACATAATCTCAAACCCCTAGCAATGGCAGAATTTTGGTGGGGTGAGTCTTCCGTAAATCAGGATAAAATTCCGGGAGAATTTTACGGAGCGTGTGCCGAGCGATGTCAGCCATTGATGGGGTTTTTACTCTCAGGCTTGAAACCTCCCCTCCCTGATAAGGGAGAGGTCACTTTACCGATTATTTATGAAGATGAATGGCTGATTGCTGTCAACAAACCTGCTGGACTACTTTCGGTACCTGGGCGTTATCGCGATCGCCAAGATAGTGTCTTGAGTCGCTTACGTAATTTGTTAGCTGATGGCATGGCGCTTATATCTGTGCATCGCTTAGATCAAGAAACTTCTGGGATTTTGTTGTTAGCACGCGATCGCCAAACCCATCGGCAACTCAGCCAGCAGTTTCAGCTACGCCAGGTTCACAAGGTTTATGAAGCTATACTTTCCGGTATTTTGACAGTTGAGCAAGGTAAAATTGAACTGCCGTTGTGGGGAGATCCTGAAAATCGCCCTGAGCAAAAAGTTGATTGGCAGCATGGGAAACCCAGCTTGACACGCTTCCAAGTAATAGCGAGAGAAGGAGACTATACCCGCGTAGAATTTACACCACTAACAGGACGCACTCATCAGTTGAGAGTTCATGCAGCTGATGCGCGAGGACTTGGGATAACTATTTTAGGCGATCGCCTTTATGGATGCTGTGCAATTACTAGTCGGTTACATCTGCACGCCAGAGAACTTCGCTTCAAACATCCGCAGTTAGAAAAAACCCTGCATTTACAAGCAATTACGCCCTTTTAACCTATCATAACCACAATAACCCCAAATAGCTAAAGCGTAGCTTTATCTTCCCTAACAGCTAGCCTATTGCTTTTTAAATTTGTATGTGATAATTTCTGCTTGTAGTGAATGAGCGGTTATCCTACCGACTTACCGTATTTATGGAAATTAATATCATAGCTAAGGAATAAGAATTAAATAACATACAATTTATGTCCCTGGTTTACCTCACCCTCAATCCCTCTCCTTATAAAGGAGAGGGAAGGTAGAGACAGGATGAAGTTTTGCATCTTATTTAATCCACGTTCCTAAGAGCTTCCCAATAGAAATATCCAACCACAAATGATTATGAGACACCCCACAGAATTGGATGAGTTATATCATGTCCGCTTGATTACTTACTAAACCCCAAGAACCCCACCCCGCCAAAGCTNGCGCTTTGTCTTCCCTCCCGAAGAGCCTACGGTGTACACACAAATCGAATTACCCCCCTTAATCCCCCCGATATATTGGGGGGAAACCGGAAAATCTAGTTCCCTCCCCTTTATAAGGGGAGGGTTAGGGTGGGGTGCAATGACTGTGGGAATCATAACTAATTATAGGGACATGATATTATTCCTTGGAAATTCCTAAACGAGCAGTAAAAACAAGAGTGCTGGAAAATTCAAAATTCAAAATAGCATGACTAAAGTATTCATTCTTGACGCCAACCAACAACCGTTATATCCAGTACGCATCAGCCATGCTAGGCTGCTATTGTCACAAGGAAAAGCTACTGTCTTCCAGCGATATCCTTTTACTATCATTCTGAAGGAGTCCCTTTCCCATCTAAAACTTGAGCAACTTGGCTTTAAAATTCATCCTGGTATTAAAATAAATCGTAATTAAATTACGAATTACGTTAGCGAAGCGGTAGCGAGTACTCGAGCGTCCGCAGGAGCGTCATTACGAATTACGAATTAGTTAATCTTAGTCGCCTCCTCAACAGAGGAATATAGATGACGAACCACACTATTTTAGAACCGTTAGCAAAAGACCAATGGTTTATTGAGAGCCAGGAACTACGATCCTTTGTCGCAACAGTGCGGGAAATTAGCACTAGCACTGTTGACGATCGCACCCAAACTCTCGCTAGACTAGAACCCTATTTTCAAGAACTCCTTGCCCAACAGCAATGGCTACCCCAAAAGTTTGCCCAAGTCAATCCCGAAAGCCGGATGGGTGGCGGTATTGGTCAGTGGCTGCTTTATCGTGCCAAAGATCGTTCCCTGTCAGTATTCAGTTTGGTGATTCCCCCAGGCTCAACGACTCCCGTCCACGATCATCTAGCCTGGGGATTGATTGGTTTATACAAGGGTAATCAAGAAGAAATAGTCTATCGCCGTGTAGATAGCGGTGATGCCGAAGGACACGCACAATTACAAGTAACTGAAGTGCGTAGCCTTCAACCAGGGGATATCTACCGTCTCTTACCCCCAGACGGTGATATCCACGCCGTCAAAACCACATCCCAGAGCGCATCTGTATCCATTCATATCTTGGGTAATGATACTGGTTGCGTCTTGCGTCACCAGTTCATCCCAGAATCTCACAGCGTCAAATCCTTTCGCTCTGGATATTCCAACGCTCCCTGTAAAGAAGAGGAGGAAAAAGAACATGGCCAGCTATATTAGACCAAAACCCCCAGTTTTCGAGCGAGTTGAAGACGAACGCCTGCACCGTAAGCAACGCCTCGCCGCTGCCTTTCGCCTGTTTGGTAAGTTTGGCTTCAGCGAGGGAATTGCAGGCCATATTACGGCTCGCGATCCTGAGTTTACAGACCATTTTTGGGTCAATCCATTCGGGGCATACTTCGGTCATATCCGAGTTTCTGACCTGATTCTAGTTAACAAAGAAGGTGAGGTGGTTAAAGGCGATGCTGAGGTAAATCAAGCTGCTTTCGCCATCCATTCTCAGATTCATGAATCTCGACCTGATGTCATCGCAGCAGCTCACGCCCATTCACTTTATGGTAAAGCCTGGTCTAGTTTGGGGCGTCTCCTTGATCCCTTGACTCAAGATTCTTGTGCTTTTTACGAAGATCATGCCCTGTTTGACGATTTTACAGGTGTTGTTTTAGAAACTTCTGAAGGTCAGCGATTGGCGCATACCTTGGGGCCAAAGAAAGCCATAATCCTACGTAACCATAGCATTTTAACTGTGGGACATACAGTCGATGAAGCTGCCTTTTGGTACATTAGCTTAGAGCGATCGTGCCAAGGGCAACTGTTGGCAGAAGCTGCGGGTAGACCCACTACTATCAAACACGAAACAGCCCGTTTAACACAAACTCAAGTGGGGTCCCATGTAAGTGGGTGGTTCAGTTTCCAGCCCCTTTACGACCGGATTGTGCGCGAAGAACCTGATTTACTAAATTAGTGCTGTGTTTTTTGGCATTGGGATATTAACAATTTAAAATTCAAAATTATTCGTGCCGCATCTCCTAGAGAAGATTACATAAGGAGATTTAAACCCGGACTGTAGCTTGCTTAAGAGCAGGGTAACTGAATTGAGCGGAGTTGCTCCAACTCCGCCTCCCAGATATTTATTGTCAATTTTATCTAAATTTATTTATATACTCCGGTAAACCTATAAGTTTATAGTATTGCTATAGTTCAGAGAAATCATTTTGATGATTAACCAAATCTTTCGCCGCTTAATTCCCAAGTGGATATCGTTGAT
Organism: Nostoc sp. 'Peltigera membranacea cyanobiont' 210A; assembly: GCF_002246015.1. GTDB lineage: Bacteria > Cyanobacteriota > Cyanobacteriia > Cyanobacteriales > Nostocaceae > Nostoc. Next base: position 126,539 of record NZ_NOLJ01000015.1, on the reverse strand, counting down.
AAAATTCAAGAATATCCCCTTTAACAACCAACATAAATTATTCTTTTCTTTTCCTTTGCCAATAGTGGGGGCTTTTGTTACAGGTATTTCTCTGAGCGTGCTATTTGCTGCTTGTTCATCGACACCTACTGTTAATGCCCCTAATCCCAGTGCCACATCTGTTAGCAATTCTGCTTCCAATGCAAAAATAGTCAGATTTGGCTATCAAAAAACGACCGTTTTGCTGAGAGCTAAGGGTGTTTTAGAAAAGCGTTTAGCACCACAAGGTATCACTGTAAAGTGGACTGAATTTCAAGCGGGGCCACAACTACTAGAAGCGATGAATGTGGGTAGTATTGACATTGGGCCTGTGGGAGAATCACCGCCAATATTTGCCCAAGCAGCGGGAGCATCACTAACTTATGTTGTTGGTATTGCGGCTACTCCGGCTGGTTCAGCAATTCTTGTTCCTGAAAATTCGCAAATTCAAAAAGTTACTGACTTGAAGGGCAAAAGAGTTGCCTTTCAAAAAGGATCTAGTGCCCACTTATTGTTAGTCCAAGCTTTAGAAAAAGCTGGATTAAAATATACAGACATTGAACCTAAATATTTGGCTCCGGCTGATGCCCGTGCTGCATTTGTGAAAGAGAGTGTGGATGCTTGGGTAATTTGGGACCCTTTCTATGCAGCGGCTCAAGAGGCAACTAAAGCCAGAGTCCTGATTGATGGCACAGGAATTAATAAACAGGGAGGATATTATTTGATGACTCGCAAATTTGTCACTGAAAATCCCCAAACTGTCAAGGCAATACTGGAGGAAATTCAAAATTTAGAAGAATGGTCTAAACAGAATCGAGAAGAAGTAGCAAAAACTCTCGCGCCTGTGTTAGGAATTGATCTAGAAACGATGAAAAAAGCAACTAACAGGCGGACTTTTGGGATTGTACCAATTGACGACAATTTGATAAATCTACAACAAGGTGTTGCAGATACATATTATAAATTGAAGTTAATTCCCAAACAGGTAAATGTGAAGGATGCAATGTTGACAAAAGAAGAATATGCTGCATTTTCACCAAAAACTTAAACTAGTACAATGAATCGGCTGTAGAAGCATAGAGATGTGATTGGTGTCAACTTAACGCTAAACCCGGTTGGTGAAAACGTTTTGCCCTCACCCCCAGCCCTTCTCCCCAAGAGAGAGGGGAGCTAGACATTCAATTCCCCTTCTCCTTTGGGAGAAGGGGTTAGGGGATGAGGGCGTGATGGATTTGCAAAACGCGTGTCTGATATAGTTTTCGGCTTAAGTATGACACGTATGAGAAATGTATGCCCCTACAGGTGAAATTGGTATTAGTAGCAAAACAACTGACCATTTTTGAAATGTAAATCTTGGAATTGATTATGACTAATCCTACAGAACTACTGCGATGCCTACGGCGGGCTGCGCCTACGCGCTACGGTGAAATTCCCTTCAATCCCGAAATTGCATGGAATGATTCGCTAACAGCACTACTATCTCACCGTTCAATTCGTTCTTATCTAGCCGATCCTTTACCACCGGGAACTCTGGAGTTGCTAATTGCAGCCGCCCAATCTGCATCTACTTCTTCTAATTTGCAAACCTGGAGTGTGGTAGCAGTCGAAGATCAACAACGCAAAGAGGAGTTATCCAAGCTAGCGGGAAACCAAGCACATATTAAACAGGTTCCTTTGTTCTTGGTTTGGTTAGCAGATTTGGCGCGTCTAAGTCATGTTGCTGATAGTCGTGGCATATCTCACGATGCGCTGGAATATTTGGAAATGTTTGTGATGGCAACAATCGATGCAACGTTGGCGGCGCAAAATGCCGCAGTTGCAGCTGAGTCACTCGGTTTAGGAACAGTATATATTGGTGGAATCCGAAACCGCCCGCAAGAGGTAGCACATATATTGAATTTGCCCTCCTCTGTGTATGCTGTATTTGGGCTATGTGTGGGCTATCCAAATCCTGAAGTAGAAGCAGCGATTAAGCCAAGGTTGCCCCAGTCAGTTGTGCTGCATCGTGAAACTTATAAATTGGCAGAACAAGAAGAAGCGATCGCTCACTACAACGACATCATCAAAGAATTCTATACTGAACAAAAGATGAATGTTGCTGGCGATTGGTCAGAACACTCAGCCCAGCGCATCGCCACTGTAGAATCATTGAGAGGACGCGATCGCTTGCGTGAAGCTCTCAATAACCTTGGCTTCAAATTGCTGTAAATTATGGCGGTTCTCGTTTACGTCAGGTACACCCATAGGGGCACGGCATACCCATACGTGTCAACTTAAGCTGAAAGCTATATTGGGTAAGTGTTTTACACATCACACCCTCATCCCCTAACCCCTTCTCCCTTGGGAGAAGGGGAATTGAATCTCTAGCTCCCCTCTCACGGATGGGAGAGGGGCTGGGGGTGAGGGCAAAACGTTCTCACCAAGTGGGTTTCACGTTAAGTTGACACCAATGGGCATACCGTGCGCCTACTGGACATATACAGAACGGATATAAGAATTGATCGATGCCCGCATTGCTAAAAGTGGTGAAACTAAAGAAGCAGAAATTGCTAGAATCAATGGGACAGTCCCTTTGGATCGTATCGGGACACCAGAAGAGTTTGCCAATGTTGCGGTATTTCTAAGTTCACCAGCAGCCTCATTTGTGAATGGAGTCATGCTGCAAGTAGATGGCGGAATTATTCAAAGTACATTTTGAGCGGCTTGATCGATCGGACAGAATTCAGAATTCAGAATTAATTCTGTACGACTGGCGTATAGCATAGCGGTAGTGAGTCATCCAGCGTCGGGCAGTTTTCCTCCTGCCCCCTGCCCGGTTGTTGAGCGTAGTCGAAACACTGCCTTCCTCGAAAAACTAACTTTGACTACTTTGATCATTTTTTCAAATGTTCTAAATAGACAGCAACCACTATCATAATGCTGTTACATCTTTGTTAAGAATAGTTACAAGTTCTTAATACAAGGAAATATTTCTTATGGAAGTCTCACTTGAAAAGAATGCACCACATCGGGTTGTTATCGTTGGTGGCGGCTTTGGTGGACTGTATACAGCAAAAGCTTTGAAGAAAGCAAATGTAAATGTTACTCTGATTGATAAACGGAACTTTCACCTATTTCAGCCGCTTTTATATCAAGTTGCCACAGGTACGCTATCACCTGCTGATATTTCTGCACCATTGCGATCTGTATTCAGCAAAAGCAAGAATACAAAAGTGTTGTTGGGAGAGGTAAATGATATCGATCCAAAAGCGCAACAAGTTATTCTGGGTGATGAAGTAGTACCTTATGACACATTAATTGTTGCCACAGGTGCTAACCATTCTTATTTTGGTAAAGATAACTGGAAAGAATTTGCTCCTGGTTTGAAAACTGTTGAAGATGCCATAGAAATGCGTCGCCAGATATTTTCGGCATTTGAAGCGGCAGAAAAAGAAACCGATCCCGAAAAACGTCGTGCTTTGTTGACTTTTGTGATTGTCGGGGGTGGGCCCACCGGTGTAGAATTATCCGGCGCGATCGCAGAATTGGCATACCAAACTCTCACAGAAGATTTCCGCAGCATCAACACCTCAGAAGCGAGTATTTTACTATTGCAAGGGGGCGAGCGCATCCTCCCACACATTTCACCAGAATTATCGAAAGTAGCAGCAGAATCTTTGCAAAAGTTGGGTGTGGCTGTCTACACTAACACCAGAGTGACAAAGATTGAAGATAACATCGTTACTTTCAAGCAAGGCGATGAATTGACAGAAATTACCTCAAAAACTATCTTGTGGGCAGCTGGTGTTCAAGGTTCGCCTATGGGGAAAGCCCTAGCAAAAAGTACAGATGTAGAGTGCGATCGCTCAGGACGTGTGATTGTAGAACCAGACTTGTCTATCAAGGGTTATAAAAACATTTTTGTAGTGGGAGATTTAAGCAACTTTTCCCATCAAAATGGTAAACCCTTACCTGGTGTTGCACCTGTAGCCAAACAACAAGGAGAGTATGTAGCTAAACTGATTAAACGCAGGCTTAAAGGTGAGACTTTGCCACAATTTCGTTACAATGACGTGGGTACTTTAGCGATGATTGGGCAAAATCTAGCTGTTGTAGATTTAGGCTTAGTCAAACTCAAAGGTTTCATTGCTTGGCTCTTTTGGCTAGTAATTCACATCTACTTCTTAATCGAGTTTGACACTAAAATAGTAGTAGCAATTCAGTGGGGATGGAATTATATCACTCGTAATCGTCGCTCTAGATTGATTACAGGTAGAGATGGTTTTGTAGAAGCAAAAACTGTTAACAAGAGGGTGCAAGAGCCTTCTGGGACACCTCTTTAACTTCAGGGTTCGCATCCGATAGTACTCATATCGTGTCCTGTTAAAGACTTATCATTTGAACCGCAGGGGGCAGGGGGCAGGGGGCAGGGAGCAGGGGGAGAAGTTACTTCTTTATCTTCTAACTCAGAACGGGCTGAACGCCCCGCTACCGCTAACAGCACTCAAAACGGGCTAAACCTTAGCTATCCGCTAACAGCACTCGCATTAGCTCGTGGTTCCGCTCGTTCGGTGAATTCTGTCGATTTATACCAACTGGTGAAAGAGCAAGCACATTTGTTACATCGCTTTGGGGGACATCCCTTTGCAGCGGGTTTAAGTTTGTTGGTGGAGAATATTCCTTTATTTACAGCGGCGATTAATCAGCAGCTGCGGCAATCTTTGGGTAGTACAACTCTAACGCCAACTGTGCAAGCAGACTTGACGGTAACGGTAGCAGACTTGGGGAAAGAGTTATTTTTGGAACTGAAACTGTTAGAACCTTGTGGAATGGGTAATCCTGTTCCGAAATTGCTAATTCAAAACTGCTGGTTTGAAAATTCTTGGCATCGCAATCAGCAGGATTGGCAAGGTAAAAAGGTACAGTACATTAAAGCTGAGTTTGATATTCGGGATGATTCTAGCAGAAGTGCTTTTCCTGGCTTATGGTGGGGACATTACAAAGATGAATTGCCCATAGGAAGGTGTGATTGCATAGCAGAATTAGACTACAACACCTTCAAAAAACGTTATGAAATCAGATTAATTGCCGTGCGTTCTTCTGCTAACTCAGCACTCAACGCCCCGCTAGCGCTAACACCCTTCATCCTAGACTTACGGAATCAGGAACACTCAGCAACTCAACATGGGCTAAACGCCCCGCTACCGCTAACAGGACTAATTATTGAAGATTGTCCCACGAATTGGGATGATTTACGTATGTGGTTGCGGCGATGTTTGGCGATAAGTCGCTCTACGCCTGGGCTTGAGAATCAGCAACAATTAGCGATCGCTTGGTCTAAACCTAACCATCAACCACCCAATCAAATTTGGCTGACTCTTGTCGGAATTGCCAAATATCTCAGTCGCACAAATCAACTAGTTACCCGCGGACAACTTTTAGAGAAAATCGGCATCAGCGACCAAACCTTACTTGTCGGCATCAAAGCTTTAAAATACTTAGGGTTCACAATTCAACGACAAGACCGTTCTTTACAAATTACCTGGAATCCAAACGATAGTGCCGAAAACCTTGCTGACGAAGCAGTTGCGCGATTTTTAGCTGCTGTCCGAGAAGAACAATTTCAGCAACAGTATTTTGCGGAAGTTCCCTTATCTACGATTGTTGCGATCGCCAGCTACGGCAACTCAACATGGGCTAAACGCCCCGCTACCGCTAACAGGACTAATTATTGAAGATTGTCCCACGAATTGGGATGATTTACGTATGTGGTTGCGGCGATGTTTGGCGATAAGTCGCTCTACGCCTGGGCTTGAGAATCAGCAACAATTAGCGATCGCTTGGTCTAAACCTAACCATCAACCACCCAATCAAATTTGGCTGACTCTTGTCGGAATTGCCAAATATCTCAGTCGCACAAATCAACTAGTTACCCGCGGACAACTTTTAGAGAAAATCGGCATCAGCGACCAAACCTTACTTGTCGGCATCAAAGCTTTAAAATACTTAGGGTTCACAATTCAACGACAAGACCGTTCTTTACAAATTACCTGGAATCCAAACGATAGTGCCGAAAACCTTGCTGACGAAGCAGTTGCGCGATTTTTAGCTGCTGTCCGAGAAGAACAATTTCAGCAACAGTATTTTGCGGAAGTTCCCTTATCTACGATTGTTGCGATCGCCAGCTACGACAGTAAATAATTTAAAGGGTTGACAGCGTTTGCTACACAGCCCCCTGC
>NZ_NOLJ01000015.1:0-117330 GCF_002246015.1 Nostoc sp. 'Peltigera membranacea cyanobiont' 210A | reverse complement strand
CCCTGCTCCCTGCCCCCTACTCCCTGCTCCCCTGCTCCTTCCGTACTCAACAAAATTGTCGGGCGTCCAGTTTCTTGTGCTATCTGTCCGGCGACTAAGCCCAATACACCCGCAGGCCATTGGGCATCTTCTAGGACAATGACGCTGGTAGTTGATAAATCTAGTTGAGTAAGTTTTTGCGCCACTTGTGCTTGCACATCTTTTTGTAAAGATTTGCGGCGGGCGTTGGCGAGTTCTGTAACTTCGGCGAGTTCGTTACAACGTTTGACATCGCGACTAGTTAATAATTCCACGCAGAAACTGGCATCCCCTTGGATGCGACTAACGGCGTTAATTCTTGGCCCCAAACCAAAGGAAATATCTGTGGGGCGATCGCCACTTTTCTGGCACAATTCTAATAATCTTCCTACCCCTGGCCGCCGCCGTGCTGCTGCTGGCTGTTTAAAATCTTCTTGCAGTCGTTGAATTCCCATCTGTGCTAAGTAGCGGCAATCTCCACTTAACTGCACTAAGTCGGCAATTAATCCGACTGCAACTAAATCTAATAAATCCTCTAACGGATATTTTGCAATATTGGGCAAGCTTTGATATAGTGCTTCCACCAACTTATAAGCTACCGCCACCCCAGAAAGATTAAATAACTGATGTTCTTTTGGAAAATAGCGGGGATTGATAATTGCTGCGACGGGTGGGCGTTCGGCTGGTAAAGTGTGATGGTCTGTAACTATTACATCTATACCTAACTGTTTAGCATAGATAATTTCCTCAACATTTGTGCTACCTGTATCGCAAGTAACAATTAATTTGCAACCTTGTTTTGCTAAGTTATCAATTCCTTGATTATTAAGTCCGTGAGATTCTTTCAGGCGATTGGGAATGTAGTAAACTAACTGAGTATTTTGAGCATAAAACTGCCCCAATCCATCCCAAAGTACCGATGTAGCGGTAATCCCGTCGGCATCGAAGTCTCCCCAAATGGCGATTTTTTCTTTAGTATTATACGCTTGTTGCAACCGTGCGATCGCCAGATGCATTTCTTGCCCAAACTCAAAGGGACTTGCTGGTTGATAAACTTTATAGTTGATAAAAGCTGTTAATTGTTGACGATCTTTAATACCGCGTTGCCACAACAACTGCGCTGCATAGAGTCCATTTGATGCAGGTGTATACTGTTTCACTGCTTGGATAAACCACTCTGGTGGTTGTTCAGTTGCTGTTATAGTCCACTGCTGTTGTTCTGGCATACAAACAAAGTTAGGATTTAGAAGTTAAAACTCTTCAAATACAATGATAATTTGTAAATCCGTGGAGTTGACCTTTAGAAGAGTGAAGAAAGGTTCTAGGAATTGCTCAGATAATCTGATCGTCAAGCTGAAATTTTAATTCTACCTCTTGAATAGAGAAAGTTTCATCTTTGTGACTATGAATGTGAGAAAGTGTAAAGTTTTATAGCTGAATAGCGATTCCCCGATCTCTACTCTCCGTGATTGTTTAGTTAATTTTAACTACTCAACTTAGCAGCACCAAAAGTAGCATTGAACTTGCGACACCAGATAGCGGCAGATTTGTAATCTGCTAAATTGATATTGTTAGGAATAGAATATGTTTGAGCGCCGCTATATTTTTTTAAGGGAGCAAGAATGATATAATCTCCATTTTTTAAAGAATAAGCCGGTGGTTTAGTTGAAGCAATTACATTATCTGAACGATGCAAAATTACGACTAAATCCGGGCCTGATTCCGAGGTTTTAAACGATTGTCCAAGCTCTAAAAATGATTTACTGTCTTTGGTAGTAATACTGACTGTTCCTTGAGTTGTCTGTTCTCCAGAAACAAAAGTACCTGACTTCTGAGATTGTACCGAAGGGGTTAAAGACTTTGCCGGAGTTGAAGATTTGGGAACAGATGTATTCACTGCGATCGCAACTTTTTTAGACTCATTATTTGATACTTCTCGAACACAGCTAATCATGACAAGAGAAGACAAAATTAGTATTGATAAGTTTTTGATTTTCATAATCAACAATATAGGTTTTTAATTGAGCTTTAAACTAATTATTGCTTACATAATGAGTCTAAAACTTATGGATATCTAAGAGGTTGTTTGAAAAATAGTATGTTGTGATTTTAATCGAATTATTACCCCCCTTATAAGCAGGGCTGATTCATTCCCCAAAGAGCTTGAAAAATCAAGGGTTCTAGCGATTAAAAATTAGTTATTTTGTTACTAGCGTGCCGATTAAACCAACTATTTTACTGATATTTCAGTGCTTAAATGTTCATCTCTTCGTCACGCTTACTTACAATTTTCTTGCTAACCATCTTGACAAATCCTGTTTGAAATGGAATGAATCAGCCCTGCCCTTATAAAGGGAAACAATAAAATCCAGTTCCCTCCCCTTTATAAGGGGAGGGTTAGGGTGGGGTAAAAAAATTTTACACATCAATCATGACTTTTCAAACATCCTCTAAGGATTAATCTCCAAAAAGCTGATATTTTGTTTAGAAAGTTCTTATGGATTTCTCAGCAAAATCTAAACTTTCAGTCTGCAAGCATTTAGGTATAAATAAATACGATTTTATTATCGTAAACTAACAGACTGAAATCAACCAAGCATAATTTTCTAGAATTATTTAACTTTGCTTACAATGATACCGCTTATTTTTACCTATTTAATTCTTGTATAAATTTAAATTTAGTCAAGTAAAATTTCATAATTTTGTTGTATACAAATAGCAGATGTCTCTAGTAGAATCTTTCTATCAACTCACATCTTGCTTGCATCTAAACGATTAGAATCGCAGCTAGCCAAACCAAGCTTGCGGAAACAGGCTTCAAAACCCATGCAATAGGCATCCATGAGCAAAACCAGTGATGACGAAATGTTGTTGCACAAGCAAACTTGGCATCGTGAACGGCAAATAATAGCACGTTTATCTTCTTTGAACTATCGAACTGGCGAACTGGGTAGCTATTTGCACAACATTGCTTGCGGAGTCAGCGAACTCATTGGAGTTGATTGGACAGTTGTTACCTTTTGCCAAGAGGGGTTTGAAACTGTTCTAGCCAGTAGCCTTGAAATGGGCGAAGGCGAACATGTTTATTCACTACATGGTTTACTGACTGGTACTGTTATCAAAATGGGTCAATCATTAGCAGTAGAAGATGTTCAAAAATACCCAGAGTATGGACAGGCTCCAGAAGGTTATTGTGCATATTTAGGGATACCATTGCGGACTGCTGAAAGTGAAGTGATTGGTACTATCTGTTCTTTTAACCATCTAGCACGTGATTTTACAAAAGAAGACATCCAAATTGTGGAATTATTTGCTGAACGAGCTGCAACAGCAATTGACAACTATCATCTCTATCAACAACAGTGCAAATTTAATCATATTCTAGAAGCTGAAGTAGAAAAGCGCACCGCAGAATTAGAAGCAGCCCAAGCCAAGCTTTTAGAGCAGGAAAGACTAGCAGCAATTGGTGAATTTGCCGCTATTATTGTGCATGAAATTCGTAATCCCCTGACTACAATGATTATGGGATTGAAATATTTCCGAAAAACCATTTTAACTGAATCTGCTCAAGAACGATTAGCGTTGGCACTGGGCGAAGCTAGTCGTTTAGAACGTCTATTAAGTGAAATTTTGCTCTATGCCAAGCCTCAAGTGTTGCAACTTTATGAATTGGACGTGAATGAATTTATTCATGAGTTGCTTGTATGCATTAGTGAAATGCCAGAAGCTCTAGAACGACAAATTGAATTTATTCCGGCATCGCCTACGGTAAAAATCTTGGGAGATAAGGACAAACTTAAACAAGTATTTATCAACATTGTTCGCAATGCTTGCGAAGCAGTTGCAGCAGAACATATTGTTAAATTGAAAGTAGATTGTTCCCATACAGATAAAGTTTGCATTAATGTCCATAATGGCGGTGAGCCAATTCCATCGGAAGTTATCACCAAACTTTTTCAGCCATTCTTCTCTACAAAACCTTGTGGCACTGGGCTAGGACTTGCTATTAGTAAACGCATCGTCAATGCTCATAATGGGGAACTGTTAATCTCTTCTGACCTCTTGACAGGAACTACTGTGAGTGTTCAATTACCTGTAGTTATTAAATAAAGTTTTGATTGATATAAATGTCAGGTTTTGCAATGATAATATTTATTACTTTTATTTTGATTTGCAACTTGTGAGCTAAATCACACTAGCAACCTCAGCACTGAAATAAAATTCTATGTGTGCATAAAATATTACATATATGATGGAATTACTTCAACTAATGTTGGTGCTAGGTACAGTAGTTGGTGTTACAGATGGGAACACAATTTTGGTTAAAGATAATGCAGGACAAACAACTATAGTCAAGTTAGCGTGTATTAATGCACCAGAGGTAACTGACAAGCGCTATGGTTTAGCAGCAACACAAAGGCTAAAACAGCTATTACCACCTCAAACTCCTGTCGTGATTAGAAGCACAGAACAACTTAAAAATGGTCGTCCAGCGGGTGAAGTGTTTGTAGATAATCGGTCAGTAAATCTACTTTTGGTAGAGTCAGGTAATGCCGTCGTTGACCAAGAATCTTTACAAAATTGCTATGAGAGCAAAACCAAATTTTTAATTGCAGAAGCTAATGCTAAAAATAAGCATTTGGGTTTGTGGCAACAATCGAAATTGCCAATGAACACTAGCTTTTAAAAGCAGGGTTTAAACTTTTTATTACCAAGCCAATTGATCCAATAAAACTTGTGGATAAGGTGGTTGAAACCTTAAAAACCTAATTACTCCACGTTCTTCGGCTGGGATTTTTCCAGATACCAGAAAGTATTGTCACTTTAAAACGCCTATTGAAAAACGCAAGTCTAAAGAAATTGTCAAGCACAGGCAGGGTAAAAGACATTTCCGCACTTGATAAGTAACATAGATATTAATCAATGCCCTCAGAGATTTTATGAGGGCTTTATTGATGGAAATCAGCATAAGTAATCAAAAAGTCAGAATGGAATTTTTATTCCTTAGCAGAAAATCAATATAGACAAGGGTGAGCAAGAAATGAGCAAGTTTTGGTCTGGAAAGTGAGTAGTAAGAGCAAATAAGCTGTGAAGCGCTTCGGTAATATCCGCAGTCTTTTTTGAAATCCAAATCAACTTGCTATTTCCACACCAATCAGTAGAGGCTAAACACCTCAAGAAGGGCAACTATGAGAATAAATGCTCGGAGTATTACGTCTTTTATAGCAACTGAAGGCAGGTTACTCATAGATAAAGCAGTCCAAAATATGGTATTTCTTTCCATCAAGCGATCGCTATATTGGACTAAAGCGACTCATTTTTTTCGTCCCCTAGTGGCATTTGTCGCTATTTTGCTCATAGTCCTAACCTATGCAACCCCTAAAGCTTTGGCTTCAGACCACCAAGACACAACTTTTCTAGCTACTAAGCTGACTGCTGCGGATCTCACAGATTTGTATGTGTTTGAGAGTCCGACAAACTCCAAAAATGTTGTCTTGGTGATGGACTTCGACCCTCTGATCGTTTCTGGTGAAAAAAGACCATTCGATCCAAACGTTCTTTATCAGTTCAAGATTGATAACACTGGCGACAGTATTGAAGATGTCGTACTCCAATTCAATATAAATGGTAAAGGCTCACACCAAACTGTCACAGTCCGCGGCCCATGTCGTCCAACCACAGTAGGAACAGAGTCAGCTTTGCTGCCAGTAACTTGGACAGGGCAACTCAACCAAACATTCGCCGCATATAACGGCATGAAGTTCTTTGTTGGCACACGCAAAGACCCGTTCTTTTTCGATTTGGAACAGTTCTTTAAAATCATCCCGGATCGGAACTATAGCCTTCAGCCTAATCCTAGCCCTCCCTTCACAGTTCTTACCTTTAGATCACCTGGACAAGCAAAAGACACCCTAGCCCCATTCAATGTCCACTCAATTATTGTCGAGCTACCCAGGAAACTGCTTGGTAAAGGTAAGATTGGTGCTTGGATGACAACTAGTGTTAAAACTCCTAGACTCAGAAATGGGCATTTTGCTCAGATTGAGCGGTTAGCAGTTCCAGCCCTGAATGAACTTTTTATGGACTTTAAAGCTCATAATAATAGTAATCTTCAGACACCAACAAAAGACGCTAGCAATCAATCCCAATTCATTCAAGCCTTTGTGAAAGCGATCGGCAGACCTAAAGGGATTGCTGATGCAGTTATCTCAGTAGCAATTCCTGATGTGATCCAAGCTGACCTTTCTAAACCTAGCGGTAGTTATTTTGGTACTCAGTTAGGCAACAATTTTGGTGGTAGAAGACCAAAAGATGACGTAATCGATGTAACAGCATCTGTTGTCTTTGGTGATGCAGTTACAGGCATTTCTACAGGCCAAATTCCGGGGCTGACTAGCGATAATGTTGCGCCTAATAATGCTAACTTTCTTTCTGAGTTCCCTTATTTAGGTAATCCTTTGTAAGGTTTATGCATCTACGAATACTATGGGTGTTAGTGCTGACTAGCCTACTGGTTTTACTAAGACCCTGTGATACACAAGCGCTAAGTTTAGACTACACCAATGGATTAGTAGACACATATTCCTCTACCGTGCAACTGCTGACTGTTAATTCTAGGCAGATATTACCAGTTCAGCAGTCAGATTTAGTATTCCCCGATTATTTACAGCGATCGCACATTATCAGCGTCTATGAGCAGAAAGTTGCTCAATCTCCCGATTCCTCAATATTTTTACGTCTGTTAGCCGATCAATACTTGAGACGCTTTCGAGAAATTGGAGATATAGACGATGTGTTACGAGCAGAACAAGCGGCACGTAGATCCCTGGCACTACAGCCGCGCCATAATGAGGTTTCTTCCATGCTCTTAGCATCAGCTTTACTATCTCAACACCAATTTCGAGAAGCTTTAGATGTGTTAAATAATTCATCTGTTGATAATCCCAATATTGTCTCGCTGAGGGCATCGATTCAGATGGAGTTGGGCGACTATGAAGCAACTCATCATCTATTGCAGAACCTTGCTGAGGAAGAATCAAACTCTGGTCATAACGCGGTTGTCGCCCGTTACTTAGAGTTAACTGGCAATCTAGCCTCGGCACGGCAACTGCTAGATGAGGCTATGCAGGAGATGGACTCTTTCTACACGACGAGCGCAGAAACCCGTGCTTGGTTTCATGTGCGGACTGGGGATCTGGCTTTTGCAGCCGGAGATTTTGCCCTGTCTGAGCAGCGATATCGGGAGAGCTTTGACCTCTTCCCACGGCATCTAGCTGCGTTTACAGGGCTGGCCCGCCTCTATGCGGCACAGCATCGCTGGCAGGATGTTCTAAATATCGCAAACCAGGGTATAGAACTGATGCCGTTGGTAGAAACGCTGGGGTATAAGGCTGATGCTCTACTAGCTCTGGGAGATCAAAAAGGCGCAGCTGAAACTGAAGATTTAATCGCAGTAGTAGCTTACCTGAGCAAGGTTAAAGGAATCTACGATCGCGCTTTGGCAGTTTACTACACCGAACATGGAATTCATTTAACAGAGGCGCTAGAGATTGCCCGTAGTGAAGTAGCAGTGCGAGACGATGTATATGCAGAGGATACTTTGGCTTGGGCAGCTGCGGCTAATGGGGAATGGCAAGAAGCGCAAAGGGCAGCACAACGGGCAACTCGCTTCGGAACCGAGGATGCTTTGCTGCAATTTCATGCTGGCATGATTGCACTTCACTTAGGTAATCGTGAGGAAGCAATAAAGCGATTAACTCAAGCTGTTAACCTCAATCCTCAATTTCATCACAAGTATGCTGATGAAGCTCGTCAAGTCTTGGCTAACTTAGTACCCTCTGTCTCTTTTCCCACTGCTAACGCTATAGGGAGTTCTTTATGAAAAAGCTGCTACATTACTTGACTTGGAGTACTGCAATCATCGCAATATGTTTATTTTGGATGCCGAGGGCAGATGCTCATCCTTTAGGCAATTTCACCATCAATCACTACGCAGGAGTGCAAGTAGCACCAGATGGTGTGGGAATTGATTATGTTCTAGACATGGCAGAGATTCCGGCTTTTCAGGAGATTAATCACTTAGATACCAATCGCGATCGCAAAGCTGAACCTATAGAGACGGTTCAATACCCTAACCAAAAATGCCAAGAAGTCAACTCACACCTAGAACTGTTGATCAATAAACAGCCTTTAGCACTTTCTTTGATCAAATCAACAGTCGAATTTCCTCCAGGTGTCGGAGGATTATCTACACTGCGGCTGAGTTGTAACTTTCAGGGGACAAGAGAGTTAGTAGGCGCGAATCAATTAATCGAGTTTGAAGATCAATTTTATCCACAGCGCTTAGGTTGGCGTGAAATTACTGTCGCTACAAATGGTGTTCCCATTCAAGGTGATTTTACTTCTTTGAGTATCACCAACCGCTTGAGAGATTACCCCACTGAGTTACTCAGCAGTCCTCTCGACCAGCGTCGGATTGACTTTAAACTCAATCCGTCTCTGACATCGAGTGAACAAGCGTCTCCACCGTCTGTTAAATCATTCAGCCGTTTAGATAATGCTTTGACAGGAAGAAGTAACGATGTCTTTACTAGTCTAATTACCCAGGAAAATCATAACTTCCTGACTATTGTAATAGCTCTAGCGATCGCCTTTTTATGGGGTGGTTTACACGCCCTGTCCCCTGGTCATGGAAAAACGATAGTTGGTGCTTATTTGGTGGGTTCCCGCAGTAATGCCCAACACGCCCTATTCCTGGGGCTGATTATGACGATTACCCATACTGCTGGTATATTTGCTCTCGGTCTGGTCACTCTTGGCACATCCCAGTTTATCTTGACAGAGCAATTGTACCCTTGGTTAAGTGTAGTCTCTGGTGTGCTGGTAACTGTAATTGGTCTGAATTTGTTTATCAGTCGATTGCAAAAGACTCAGGTATCTCATTCACATGACCATGTACACAGTCATCAACACAGCCACGGCTTGCATCATCATCACAACCATGTACATCATGAGCATTCACATTTGCCTGACGGTGATCTAACTTCCATGAAGTGGTCTAGCCTATTAGCGCTGGGAATATCGGGCGGCTTGTTACCTTGTCCTTCAGCCTTAGTAGTGTTGCTGAGTGCGATCGCAATGGGACGAGTTGGCTTTGGATTAGCGCTAGTATCTGCCTTTAGCTTAGGTCTAGCAGCAGTACTAACTGGAATCGGCTTAATGCTAGTCTACGCCAAAAATCGGTTTGAGCATTTGCCACTCCAGATCCCCAGGATCAAGATGTTACCCGTAGCAAGTGCCTTATGTATCACCCTAATTGGCTTAGGTATTACTTCACAGGCTTTGCTCGCTCATCCCTGGAACTAGATGAAAGTGCAATCATACAAAGCACTCAGTTTTGTAAAAACAACCCTGAACAACTATATGTCACAAGCAATTAAAGAATCCATCGTCTCAGAAAACAATCTATCTCATCGCTCTAGCAAGTTTTCACAAACAGCCAAGCTTAAGAGCTTAAGTAAGCGTTCATTTAATTTTTGGCAAAAATCGCTAAGACGCTTAATCCCTATTGCCTCTGCTGCAATCGGTCTATCTGTAAGTGTTATTTTGCCATCTGAGGCATCCACCATTTCATATTCTGGTGACACAACAAACGCACCAACTTTTAACCGTCCTCAAACGGAAGGGTTTGAAGGTGGTACAAACCCACCCACATTTCTTTCTAGTAATGGCATCGCCGTTCCTTATTACAGCCAGCCTTTCTTAGTTGATACTACTGGCTTGTATGATGTTGTAGGTTCTCAAAACTTCCTGGGCATCCAGTTCTTGTACCAAAACAGCTTCAACCCAACTACCCCATTAGTTGATTTACTCAGTGGAAATGATCCTTTCCCAGATGAAGGCACATCTGGTTTTAGTGGCTTAAGCTTAACTGCCAATAATCAATATTTCTTAGTCACTACTGGATTTGACAATAGCAATAACAGTTTTGGTACTTTTACCAATACCATTACAGGCCCTGGCAATATTACACTTGTCCCCGAACCTTCTTCAATCGCCAGCACCATAGTCTTTGGGATTCTTGGTAGCACCTTAATACTAAAGCGCAAACTAAAAAAGCTAACATCTGTCAACTAAACTCCAAATGAATCACCCAGATTCATTACTTATACCAATTCTCTGTAAACTTGCATTTAATAACTAATTTATTTGCGTACTTTGCGGTTCTTGGAATAAATATTAAGTGCATCTTAATGAATAATTGGTATTAACTTAACGGGCAATCACCCGTTATGGGCTGAATATAAACTCCCAAAAGTAGCAATAACTAAGGATAGTCGTAATCTATCTAATTAATTGCTAGTTGTATATGATGAGTCTGTCAGAAAATCTGATTTTGAGGAAAATATGAAACGATTTATCTTCATTTCTTTAATAACTGCTTTGTGCATAATAGGCTACTTTGAAATTAGCTTGTCACAGGCTGAAAAACTTTTTTGGCTGAATTTGAGTCTTTGAAATTCTCCCTGACGAAATCATTTCGCACTCCGCACTCATAGTTTTCGCTGATTAGCTAATTTCTCTTTGCCATAAAATATCTGTAACTCTCGTCATCCCAGCTTTGAGATGGCGGCGATAGGTACTGAAAGGCAAATCTAGTAACTCAGCTGCTTGTTCTTGCGTGGGGGCGGGATTTAAATAAGTTCGATAAACAGCGCGGTAGAGTTTTTCATCACGCGGGGATGATTGTAAGGATTCAACTGCTTGTTTCACCAGATTTTGTAAAACGTTAATTCGTTCGCGTAGATGCCCATAATCCGGCTGCTCGGAGAGTTGCATGTCTTTTGGACTCCCGCTCATACTTGTTTTTGTGAAAATTTGTTCTTCCACGCTGCGCGAGAGTACTTCGTACACGCTTCGCGATCGCACTAAGGGATTATTCTGTAATGCATCGGGACAACTAAAGTTACGTAACGCATTCTGCACTGCCTCCACAAATTCTGGCTGACTAAGAACTAACAGAGGTTCACCGATTGGAGTATTGTCTACAGATTCTCCGTCAGTTGTAACCTCTTTTCGTGCCAAAATTTCCTTCCATGCGGCAGGCGACACAATTCGCCAGTCATGCCCATAAACACCATAGTGTCTTCCCCCAACTGTAAAATCAGTTTCAGAAAGTCGTGTTAAGTCGAAGTAGTTCAACATTGCTGTCCAATTATCTGCTTGGGCACAAGGTAGAAAGGTGTATGCTAACCCCGCTGTTTTCTGAAAATACTGGACAAAATTAATGAAAATTAGACTTTGGGTGGGGGAAACAGCTTGATAGGTGTCCCGCGCCATCCAGAAGCGGAAAATAGTTGCGCCTTCGCTAGGGCGTAATGGTGCATGGGTTTGGAGATATTGCCAAGATGCAAGAGCGCCTGGATCTGCACTCAAATCTTCAATAGTCGCTGTATGCAATGCCACCATCATGGCAAATCCCGCAGGTTCGGAGTGCAAGTCACGAAATACTACTACATTCTGCGGTTGGCGCTTCAACCAGTGATCTGCTATTTTTGCTGATTCTTCGCCTTCGTATTCTGCCACCATCCGCAGCAGTGCGGTTTTGTCACTTTCCCGTAGTGAGTCTGTCAATAAACTACTTTGCTCACCCCAGGTGAAACAGGATCGAATCGCCGAGTTATCCCGATGCAAAAAAATATAATCAAGTAGCACTCGATGCTTTTCTTGCCCTTGAGTTTGTTCTAGTCGTTTAGTATAATATTGACGCGCTCGGTGGTGTAATTCAGTGTAGAATTCCGAATTACGCCAACGCAAGTCAGCAATTAAAACTTCGCGTGCTAAATCGTGGGGAAATAAACCCAATTGCCCTGATTCGATAAACGACAGTCCGCGCAACCACTCAAATAAATCGTGAACATCAAGTATTTCCCCTAAAGAATGAGCTTCACCAGCCAAAGTATTTTGAGGCACAGCCAATATTTGATTTAGTGCGGCTTCGGTAGTCAGTCGGATCACCGCACAAGCTTCTAAAGCGATACGGTGTAGGGGTGTTGGTACTTCTTTTATGAATCTTGACAACAGTGTTTTAACAATATTGGGAGCAGATTCTGCTTGAAAAGAGATTTCTTTTCCCTGAGCAAACATTTCAGCAACCAAAGATAATGCTAGAGGATGTCCGTGGGTAAAATTTAGAATCGCCTGGTGTTGTGTGGTGGGAATATCTTGTGTGGTGAGATAAGTTTGACTTTCTTCTGGGGTCAGGTTGCGTAAAGGCAAGGTGTGCATCAAAGCTTGCCAACCTGGATCGCTATACCAACCAGATGAGGGGGGATTGCGTCCAGCAATCACAATTAAGGTATTAACAGACAAATGGGGTAAGAATACTTCTCGCAACCATTCATCTAGCTGGATAATAGCTTCATAGGTATCAATTAAAATTACATTCCGTTCTTCTCTTTGGGCTAGCAGATGCAAAGGAGAATCTGATTCATTCAATCCCATCAACGAATGCAATGTGCTAACAAAAGATTCGGGCGCAGCTTCTATATTACGTCCTTCTACGTAGATAGTTGATATTTTTGACCGTTCACAAAACCGCAAAAACTGCTGCATGAGGGTTGTCTTGCCCACACCACCAGGGCCAAAGACGTGCAAAATGTGAAAAGGTAATTCTCTTGATGCGATCGCATCAAGAAATAGCTCCAGTTCCCGCCCACGTCCCACGAATTTGCGATTTCGTTCTGCACTTAGTCGCTGTAATAGAGATGTCATTGGCATCCCTTCCTTAAATTTTACGTAGGATTACTGTTTTAAAGTATGAAGGATATTTTTGATTTATAAAATCTACTTTGATAAAATTTATAAATTTGATATACAAGCTTAAAGGCGCAATAAGTAGGTGGGCGCTAAAAAAATACAACTAGATTAATAAATTTAAATCGCTTAAAAGCTTATATACAAAGCATTTCTGACACTTTTTATACGTTTACACAGTTCGGTTTAATTGTGCCTACCTACTTACTAGCGAACCAGTATTAGATAACCTTGTTAGTAGCATTGGTTTGGCTCCCCCAATTGCGACTGGTACAACCCAGCAAAAGTATTGCAAGGTCGCACCTAAAAGAAACGCTTGTGCAACAATACTTTACACTTTATCTATTTCTTACCTTTTTCTGTTAGACCTGACTTTTCCACATCTCGTGAAAAGTCAGATTTAATGGTGGGGTGCAATGACTATGGGAATCATAACTAACTTATGCGGAGATGATACAAGTAGGCTAAGTCGCTTACTTTTTTGCGTTTTTAATATCACCAATCAACTCATCAATCCTTGATTGAGTAGTGTTCCAAGAACACATAAAACGTACTCCTCCCACACCAATAAATGTATAAAACTGCCAATTCTTAGCTTTTAAGCTGTGAATGACTTCTTCAGGTAATTTCACAAATACGGCGTTGGCTTCTCTAGGAAACATCAAGTCAACACCTTCTATGTTTAATAGTTGATTTTCTAAGTATTCAGCACATTGATTAGCATGTCTGGCATTTTTTAGCCAAGCACCAGTTTCCAATAAACCCAACCAAGGAGCCGAAATAAACCGCATTTTTGAAGCTAGCTGGCCTGCTTGCTTGCATCGATAATCAAAATCTTCTGCTAGCGCTTTATTGAAGAAAAGAATGGCTTCACCTAATGCCATTCCATTCTTGGTACCACAAAAACACAATACATCCACCCCAGTTTTCCAAGTAATTTCAGCAGGGCTTTTATTCATAGCGGCAACTGCATTTGCAAAACGAGCGCCATCCATGTGAATCTTTAAGTTATATTTGTTTGCAACTTCTTTAATACTTAAAAGTTCTTCAATAGAATATAAAGTTCCTAATTCAGTTGATTGTGTAATACTAATAACTTTAGGTTTGGGATAATGAATGTCAGTACGTTTGAGAACAATCGATTCTATAGACTCTGATGTTAATTTGCCATTTTTACCGTGCGCAAGTAGCAGTTTAGAGCCATTAGATGCAAATTCAGGTGCGCCACATTCATCTGTTTCTATGTGAGATGTCTCATGACAAATGACGCTGTGATATGACTGGCAAAGAGCAGCTAAAGATAAAGAATTTGCGGCTGTGCCGTTAAAGGTAAAAAATACTTCACAATCAATTTCAAAGAGTTCCCGAAAATAATCTGTTGCTTTTTGAGTCCATTCATCATTTCCATAAGCTGGAACACTACCTTGATTTGCCCTAATCATATATTCCAGTGCTTCAGGACAAATACCAGAGGAATTATCACTTGCAAACTGTTCTAATTGGCTACTCATAATTTTTACTTTGATTTTTAACAGTAGTTGTTACAATACTAGTAAATAATTTTGGACTTTGCCAAATCCATTGGCGAGTAATGCTACTAACATTTCCAATTATTTACTAATTCTGCTAATTACAATAACTTTGGATAGCAGGAAGCTAACTTTTTTAGAGCCATAGTTAATAATTAATGAAAAACAAGGTTTTTGACTTATATAAAAAATAGCAAGTCTGAACCTTTTGGGTTTCACAACTTAAATCTGATTATCTATCTTGTATCAACCTGAGTAGTTATAAAGTTAAGTAGGATATTAATAATATATAAATGACTTTGCTGATGTCTACAGAAAACCGGAATCTTATTTTAACATCACTGAGATGTTTCATTACTACGGTGTCTTCGCCAGCCTTGCGTTGAGGGTATTTTGAGACGATAAACATCGTCAATAACTAAATATTATGCTAAAAAAATAAAGTTTGCTAATTAGAATGCTAATTATGTACTTATAATACACTATACAATGTACCACCAATAACTATGAAATCACTATTGGGCATATTTGTCCTTTGTTAGTTCTCAGTAGTCATTTGTTTATTTTCTACTGACTACTGACCAATGATCAATGACCAATACTTCGGCTGCGCTCAGTACAAGTGACTAATAACTAATGACTGAACCATTGATTGAACTGAAAGGTGTTTCTAAGTCCTTTGGTAGCCATAAAGTTCTAGATAATGTAGACTTGACCGTTTATCGGGGAGAAGCACTGGGTATTATTGGGCCATCAGGGACTGGGAAATCAACTATCTTACGAATACTTGCGGGGTTACTTAGTCCCGATGAAGGAGAAATTTATGTGCAAGGAGTGCGGCGAGACGGTTTGATTGAGGATGGTGGCCAGCAGGTTGGCATTGGTATGGTGTTTCAGCAGGCGGCGCTATTTGATTCGCTGACAGTAGAGGAAAATGTGGGATTTTTACTTTATCAAAATTCAAAGCTGTCGCGATCGCGCATCCGAGATTTGGTAGAAGAAAAATTGGAGATGGTAGGTTTGCCAGCAATAGGCCACCTCTACCCAGCCGAACTTTCCGGGGGAATGCGCAAACGGGTGAGTTTTGCCCGTGCGATTATGTCTAACCCTGATAATCCCAGTGAAGGGCCAGAAGTTCTACTATATGACGAACCAACAGCCGGACTCGATCCCATTGCCTCGACAGTCATCGAAGATTTAATCCGTCACTTGCAATGTTTAAATGGAGTTTGTAGTACTTATGCTGTTGTTACCCACCAGGACAGCACTATCCGCCGTACATCTGATAGACTTATATTTCTCTATGAAGGTAAAGTACAGTGGCAAGGTACAGTTAGTGAAATATACAACACAGAACATCCCTTGATCAGACAATTTATCAGTGGAAGTGTTAAAGGCCCGATTAAAGTCGCCGGTTAGAAACTTAAAAGCCAGGAGTAAAAAGTTAAATTTAACTACTAACTCCTAACTTTTAACACCTAATTGGTTATTGGTTGTTGGTGGAGGCAAAAAAATGCGAGGTCTTATGACAAGCCGCTTCGCGTCTGGGCGAACATTTAGAGAAGGTTCTGTGGGGTTATTACTCCTGCTAGGACTAGGGGTATTTGGATTACTCTTTCTGTGGTTAAATAGATTCACCGCTGCTGGCCGTTCATACAAAATTATTGTAGAATTTGCCAACGCTGGCGGAATGCAAAAGGGAGCAGCAGTTCGCTATCGTGGCGTTAAGGTAGGAACTATTTCCCATGTTCGACCAGGCCCAAATGCCATTGATGTAGAGATTGAAATTGCCCAAACTGACCTCATTATTCCCCGTAATGTAGTAGTGGAAGCTAATCAAAGCGGATTAATTAGCGAAAGTATTATCGACATCACACCAAAAGCAACCTTACCTACTGAGGTTGTGCTTGCTAAACCCCTAGATAAAAGTTGTGATACCAGTCTCATAGTTTGTAATGGCTCTCGGTTAAAAGGTCAGGTTGGTATCAGTGTCGATCAACTAATTCGTAGTTCAACTGAGCTAGCTGGTGCATACAACGATCCAAAATTTTATAGAAATGTCAATAGGGTTCTAGAAACTACCACAGGCGCAGCATCCAGTTTTAGTGAGCTAAGTCAGGATTTACAAGGTTTGACCAAAAGCCTGCAACTACAACTTAATACCTTTTCCGCTACGGCTAATTCAGTGCAACGGGCGACAAACCAACTTAATACATCCGCAAATCAAACAGTCAATAAATTCGGTGCAACTGCAACTCAAGCAAATCGGTTGCTGAATAACCTGGATAATTTGTTGACAACAAATCGTTCGACGCTGGTTGGTGCGTTGAACAATATCACCGAAACCAGTAACCAATTGCGTGTTACAGTCAGTAGCTTATCACCATCTGTCAATCGATTGACTCAAGGAGAATTACTCAACAATTTAGAAACGCTTTCAGCAAACGCAGCCCAAGCCTCAGCTAATTTACGCGATGCTTCTAAAACCTTAAACGATCCAAAAAATGCGGTGTTGCTGCAACAAACTTTAGATTCAGCACGAGTAACCTTTGAAAATACCCAAAAAATTACATCTGATTTAGATGAATTGACAGGCGATCCTAATTTCCGTAAAAATCTGCGGCAATTGGTGAATGGTTTAAGTGGTTTAGTATCTTCTACACAACAGATGCAGCAACAAGTGCAGGTTGCTACTACTCTAGATTCGGTAAAAGCTGCTGTGAGCAAACCAAAGAATCTAATTTCTACCCCAGCACCAACCCAACAAGCGATGTTTAATGACAAGTCGCTACCAGTCTACGAAAATAATCCCTCAATGGGTAATTTTGTAAGTACCGACACCGACCTTCAACCAAGTCTCAGTCCGTCTATCCCAAACTCATCCCAAGAAAACCTTTTGAAGCAGCTGCGGGAGTATGGCAAGCAACGGGAGCAACTGGAGACGGAGACAGAGGCTATACAGGTTGACCCTTCAGCTTCGCTCACTGCTGACCCTGAGCAAAGCCAAACTGTTGAAAATTTTAAGTAATATCATGTCCGCATAATTAGTTATGCTAACCACAGTCATTACACCCCACCCCCAACCCCTCCCCGCTCTTCGGGAGGGGAGACAAAGCGCAGCTTTGGCGGGGTGGGGTTCTTCGGGTTTAATAAGCAATCAAGCGGACATGATATAAGATATTTTACTGTCAGGTGAATGTGTTGAAGCTCATCGACACCACTCGGTATAACCTTGAAAGGTGTCGATTGTTTGCATAGTAGAGTTTTCAGGCTGCAAAACCCATTGCTTAGTCATACAGCAGATTTCAAGGAAAGTAAGGTACACAAGCTAAGTCTGTTACCCAGATATAAAGCGTGTTTTACTCCTGAATTCTGCTGTATAGGAATCCGATTTGATTCCTGAACAAATCTAAGTATAGGTAGTGGGGTGGCAAGCAAAAAAATTGTGCATTAGACGTAGGTTGGGTGGAGGCTTTGCGTAACCCAACATCCTGATATCTGTTGGGTTGCGCTCCGCTCCACCCAACCTACAATTTTTTATTGCAACATTTTAGCCTTGACACGCCACTACTGGCGTGTCAAGACTAAATTTGTGCATTAGCAAACTCTTGTGGGATGGGCTTCTAGCCCGTCCTAATTGGCGGGCAAGATGCCCGCCCCACAAGAAAATTTATTGCAACATTTTAGCCTTGACACGCCACTACAGTACCTAATTTTGTTCAAAAATCAAATAGTAATCCTATATCTTCCAAAACTCAAATAAGTTCGCTCTCATTAATGACAGCACCCGCTTTTAAGAACGAATTAACATTGGGTCATAAATTTGAGACTCTTGAACCCCATAATTACACAGAATAGACCTAGCTATATCTTGCTCATGATCTGTGCCACTAACGATAAGTATGTAATTGCCTTGCTCTATTTGCTCATTATAAAAGCGTGCCCACTCATCTGCTATTCCTAACCTCATAGCGTCAAAGCGTTCACTTAAATTAATGCCTGTTGACCCAACCAATTGAGAAAAGTCTTTGCAAATTAAGGAAATCTGGTTTACTGAAAAACCAGCGATACACATATCCTTAATTGCCGCTTCAGCATTATCTATGCTATTAAAGCAACTAACACTATACTTAGACATCATCCCACTTTTATTAGGAATTGCAGTAGCAGAAGTCGTTGTGGTCAGAGAATTTGTAGTTTCAGATTCACTGTTGAAATGCTCGTAAATACCAAACTCTTCAATACCCCAACGCTGTAGTATTTCTTGTACTTTAGCAATTTCAAAAGATGTACAATCCACGATTATTAAATAGTGTCCATCCTCTACTCGCTCGTTATATGCTCTAGCTTGCTCTGACGACATTCCCCAACCAACTAATGCACCAGCAAAAGTCCCAGTGGCAGCACCAATACTTGCCCCAACAAGGGTTGTAACCAAAGCAGTTGCCGCTGCCCCAGCCAGCATTATTGGGCCAACTCCAGGGATTGCTAAAGTACCAAGACCCACTAATAAACCAGTTAACCCACCAACAGCGCCCCCTGAAAGCCCTCCTACTGTTGCACCTTCGTCAGCTTTATCACCAGTGCCCTCTTTAACTTCATTATCGGTAATTTCATGATTCCGATCTGAATTTTGTACAACTACAGATACTTTCTCCATCGCCAAGCCAGAATCTCTCAACTCATGTATTGCCTTCTCCGCATCTATCCGATGAGTAAATACGCCTACAGCACGTTGATATTGACTTAAAACCATAATTACTCCTTGGTCGCAGGGGAAAGATTAATCACTGACAAAGTTGATTCTTCAGTACTTGTTATATTAAATACGAGTTGGTTCAATTCAAAACTATCCTTAGTAATAAAATACATTCTCTCGCTCATTAGGTAGGCAGTAACAGCCTCAACGGTGCAAGTCAAAAAGTGAATACACCAGGGAAGATCCCTAACTGATGCGAAATTATTATTAGTGAGTGACATGGGACAGCCTCAACTAAATTTGTATTTTCAACGCAGACATAACGACATTCCCCTGTGTTGATATTTTAAATTCTCACAGCTTGGTCATGGAATGCAAATTACGTGTTTGAAATTTCGCTTCTGTCCTGACTGTGGTTTTCCCTATAAGGAGTCCGAGAATTCTGTGTGATTTGATGAACAACCTGTTTAACAAAACCTTCCTAAAGGCTGACTGTCCTTTATTTATAGTTTGTCCGTAGGCAGAAGAGATCGATATATAGAATAAGTAATATTCATTTATATAGCTAAAAGGCTTGTGTAGATTTCATCCTACCTAGTTCAAGCCGTATTTTTTTATGAATTTGGTAAGCAGTAATTATGCGTTGGCAAATAGGTCGTCGGAGTACAAATGTTGAAGATCGGCGTGGGATGAAGATTTCCGCTCCTGTCGTGGGTGGGGGTGTAGGAGCAGCGCTCATATCGCTACTGGTTTTACTATTGGGTGGCGATCCTAGTGCCCTTTGGCAACAAGATTCCCCACCAAGTGATAGCCCGATAGCTGAGTCACCTCAAACAACAGGATCTCAAACTCAAGATCAAATGGCGGATTTTGTATCTGTTGTACTGGCTGATACAGAAGATACATGGAGTGAGCAGTTTCGGCAAGACGGAGAAACTTATGTAGAACCAAAGTTAGTTCTTTACTCAGGAGCGGTAGAGTCTGCTTGTGGATTTGCACGTTCAGCAGTTGGGCCGTTTTATTGTCCGCGCGATCAAAAGGTGTATATTGACTTGAGTTTTTATCGCGATTTGAAGACTCGATATCAGGCACCTGGAGATTTTGCTCAAGCATACGTGATTGCTCATGAAATTGGGCATCATGTCCAAAATTTACTGGGGATTTCGCAGCAAGTTCAAACCTTGCAGAACCAAGTGAGTCAGACACAAGCAAATCAGCTTTCTGTGCGATTAGAATTACAAGCAGACTGTTTTGCAGGTGTTTGGGCTAATCATGCTCAACGCTCACGGCAAGTTCTGGAGACAGGTGATATTGAAGAAGCATTGAACGCAGCTAGCAGTATTGGAGATGACCGCTTGCAAAAACAAGCTAAAGGCTATGCTGTGCCAGAATCTTTTACACATGGTAGTTCCGCCCAAAGGGTTCGTTGGTTTAAACAAGGTATCCAAACGGGCGATCCTCAGAAATGTAATACTTTTGCCAAGACAAATTCCTAACATAGAGCAGAATTCCGAATTCAGAATTCAGGAGTAAAATACGCTTTATATTTGGGCAAACAAACTTGAAATCTGCTGTATTTCAAGTTTTACGATTCTCTGGCAGCTATCGAGCTTTGTTGGCAAAACTTTCCCGATCCAGGAGCAGAAATTGAGGAAGCGATCGCCACAATCGATTTAGACTATTTCCAACAAGACTTGTCTAAACTCATCTCGTTCTGGAAACGAGGTATAGCAGTTCTCAGTTGAGTGAGGTACAAGAACCCCACCCCCAACCCCCTCCCGCAAGCAAGGAGGGGACTATGATGTACCTCATGTGATTAGTAAACGCTATAGCGATCGCAAGCAAGGTTTATTTTAATATTCCAAAAACTATTTGGCTATTTATTTACCACTAACCCAGTAAGTAAAAATACTCCCTTATGATTAGCCATTTCCCGGTAGATTAGAAAAGAAAAACATGGTGTACAATTCACAGTGATATCTGAATTAAGCAAAGGCACAGAATTAGCGATGCCTACGGTGGTCACTGAGCTTTGTCGAAGTGCGGGCTTTGCCAACGCGATTCCAGCGCTGAGTCAGGAGTTAGGAATGGAAAAGAATAACTAATTCCAATCCTGTTCATCTTTCTTGCCACGGCTTTTGTAAATTCCACCCAAATCGTGAATTTGACGAGTTTTCTCAAAAAGCTCGGCTTCGGTCAAACCCCACTGTTGCAAAACTTTATCTAGGTCTTTTTGGATGTCTCTCGCCCCTGGAAACCCTTGATAGCGCATTCGCAGTCTAGCCAATTCTGCTAAGTTATAGTCTGTCGCCTCTTGAGCGAGTAAAATATCAATAAGGGGGCGATCGCGGTTATAAAGTGGATGTTGTTGATCTTTACCGGCCGTTGCTTCAGTCATTTTCAGTCCTGAGTGATAAGTTAGGAGTTAGGAGTTAAAAGTTAAAAGTTAAGAGTACTGAGTCTTGGTTTTTAAGTTTAGCCGAGAGCAGAGGAGCAGAAAAGACAAAATAAAATAATCTTCTGCACTTAAAAGCTAATTGTAAAATTGATAACTCCTTACTTAATTATTACTCCTAACTCATTACTCCTAACTCACATTAGACGGCAAGTACACCTGATGTCTTACGGCTCTCACCACTGCCACTTAACTTTAAATAAAGTTACATTAGTCCTTAAGAAAATACAAAAAACTTTAGATGAGGGTGAATTTTATCTCACCCAAAGTCCAAGCAGCGAGGGAGCAATAACCCATTATGTTTGAACACTTCACTTCCGAAGCCATTAGAGTAATTATGTTAGCTCAGGAGGAAGCACGTCGCCTGGGACATAACTTCGTAGGAACTGAGCAAATTCTCCTGGGTTTAATGGGAGAAGGAACTGGGGTTGCTGCTAAAGTGCTAGCTGAATTAGGCGTTACCCTCAAAGATGCACGTCGCGAGGTAGAAAAAATTATTGGTAGGGGTTCTGGCTTTGTACCACCAGAAATTCCTTTTACTCCTAAAGTAAAAAGCCTCTTCGAGCAATCGTTTAAAGAAGCTCACAGTCTAGGACAGAATTACATAAACACTGAACACTTACTCTTAGGGTTAACCGAGGCTGGTGAAGGTGTCGCCGCCAAAGTACTGCAAAATCTAGGGGTTGACTTCAAGAGTGTCCGCAGTGCCATAGTTCGCCGTTTGGGTGAAAATGCACCAGCTTTTGCTGGTAGTGGTAATCAAAAGCGCACCCAACCATTAACAATGGAAGAATTTGGCAGAAATTTGACCAAATTAGCCCAAGAAGGCAGACTCGACCCCGTAGTTGGTCGCCAAAAGGAAATTGAGCGGGCGATCCAAATTCTCGGTCGCCGTACTAAGAATAACCCAGTGTTGATTGGAGAACCCGGAGTTGGTAAAACTGCGATCGCAGAAGGTCTAGCTCAACGTATTATCAACCAGGATGTTCCTGAAAGCTTACAAGACAAGCAAGTTATCAGCCTCGATATGGGGTCATTGGTAGCTGGAACTCGCTTCCGGGGCGATTTTGAAGAACGCATCAAAAAAGTCGTGGAAGAAGTTCGCACTGTGGGCAATATCATCCTGGTGATTGACGAAATTCACACCTTGGTTGGCGCTGGTGGTACAGAAGGTGGCTTGGATGCAGCCAACATCCTCAAACCTGCTTTAGCACGGGGTGAACTCCAGTGCATCGGCGCAACTACCTTGGATGAGTATCGTAAGCATATTGAGCGTGATGCTGCCCTAGAGCGTCGTTTCCAACCGATTAAGGTTGGGGAACCATCGGTAGAGGAAACCGTACAAATTCTTTACGGCTTGCGCGGTGCTTACGAACAACACCACAAAGTCACAATTTTGGATGCGGCACTTGTGGCAGCAGCAGAATTATCAGACCGCTATATTAGCGATCGCTTCTTGCCCGATAAGGCAATAGACTTGATTGATGAAGCTGGTTCTCGCGTTCGTCTGCGGAACTCCCAAAGTTCTCCCAATAAAGAACTTAAGCGTGAACTCGCTGGCGTTACCAAAGAAAAAGAAGCAGCAGTCAGAGTCCAAGATTTTGACAAAGCTACACAACTGCGCGACCAAGAATTAAAACTCGCAGAACAACTGCAAGCAACGTTTACACCAAATGAGCAACCTGTCAACTCGACTGTAGTTGACGAAGAAGACATTGCCCAAATCGTTGCCTCTTGGACTGGCGTACCAGTCAACAAGCTAACTGAATCTGAGTCAGAGTTGCTTCTACACCTAGAAGACACTCTGCATCAGCGGCTCATCGGACAAGAGCAAGCAGTTACGGCTGTTTCTCGCGGTATTCGTCGCGCCCGTGTCGGCTTAAAAAATCCCAATCGTCCCATTGCTAGCTTTATCTTCTCTGGCCCCACTGGAGTTGGTAAAACAGAATTGGCTAAGGCACTAGCTTCCTACTTCTTCGGTGCGGAAGACTCGATGATTCGGCTAGATATGTCCGAATACATGGAAAGCCACACCGTCGCCAAGCTAATTGGTTCGCCTCCTGGTTATGTAGGATACGACGAAGGCGGACAACTTACAGAAGCCGTGCGGCGGAAACCATACTCAGTGCTGCTATTCGACGAAATCGAAAAAGCGCACCCCGATGTATTCAATATGTTGCTGCAACTCTTGGATGACGGTCATCTTACCGATGCCAAAGGTCGGAAAGTGGACTTCAAGAATACGCTGATCATTTTGACTTCTAACATCGGTTCCAAGGTGATTGAAAAAGGTGGTAGTGGCTTAGGCTTTGACTTCGACACTCAAGCTGATGCTAGTTATAACCGCATCCGCACCTTGGTAAATGAGGAATTGAAAGCTTACTTCCGTCCTGAGTTCCTTAACCGTCTTGATGAGATTATCGTCTTCACCCAGCTTTCCAGGGATGAAGTTAAGCAAATCGCCGAAATTATGCTTCGCGATGTTGCTAGCCGCTTGACAGAAAAAGGAATTATCTTAGAAGTTAGCGATCGCTTCAAAGAGCTTGTGGTACAAGAAGGCTATAACCCCAGCTACGGCGCTAGGCCGTTACGTCGGGCAATTATGCGCCTCCTAGAAGATTCTCTCGCCGAAGCAATGCTGTCTGGTGAAATTACAGATGGAGACACAGCCCTTATCGATGTTGATGATGACTCTAAAGTGAGAGTACAAAAATCAGAAAAACGAGAATTGCTCTTGGCAAATGTTGGCTAATTTTATACCCGATCGCTTTTTACTGTAATATTTGAGAAACACTCCAGCCTCTTGCGTAGAGCAGAGGCACAAACAGGGTCATCTCAGACAAATATTAAGTGAAATGGTATTATTTCTCACCCCTAGTAGAAATGCTAGGGGTTTTTTTATGCGATTTATTTTGAGTGGGCAATACCCGTCTACACACTGTAGCAAATAGAGGATTGAGGAGGGATACGATCGCGGACATGAAATAATACCAATTCAATTAATGATTGCAACACATCCTTGGGTAAAGACGCGATGAATCGCGTCTCTACAAATGGTCTATTTGTCGCATTCTTTTTTCAAATTGGTATAACTTACGGTCTTTTTATAGTCTTCTCGGTTGACTTATGGCTCCTGACTCCTGCCCAAACAGTAAGTGGCTGCCCAACTTGCTTATACAGTAAGCTTTCCAGAATTACACCATTATTGTTAGCGGTGAGAGTTTTATTCGGCTGATGCAGAGACTCATAAAAACCGTTGTACCAGCCTTCTTGAGACTTAAGATTGCCTTGAACGAAATCAAATAACTGACGGGTATAAGTAGTGTTATAAAGCACATGCCAGCCGATCGCAGCTTTGGCACTGAGGAATCGCAAATCGTTGTGTTGTTCTCTGGTATCTGCGATGGTTGCCCAAGGTTGTCCGTTGACAAATAGGCTGCTGTAAACAAAGTATGGCGCGCGATCTAAGTTGTCTTCGGTGACGGCGGTTAATTGTTTTGTCGCTTCATAACGCGCTGCTTGGGCAGCTAAAATCCGATCGGCATAAGCTTTAGGCAAAGCTTGAAACCCAGTTTCAATGCCATCTAAGATATAGGGTTCGCTAAGAACGTAGTTATTGGCTCCAGAGTTTTTATAGTCACGTTTGTCGTAAGGAATTCCCTGTCCATAAAGATCGACAAAGGCAGTATGGGACTGATAATCTAAAGCTTTATTAACATCCAAGCCCCAAAGCTTCAAACCATAAGCAGCATAATTCTCATAGCCCAAGCGACCTTCTTGATTGTATTGTTCTTTGCCTTTGATGACAGCAGTACCATACATTTGACCGTTTGTGGTCAGACGCTTGACTTGCCAGTGTTTCCAAACTGCTGCTGTTTGCGATCGCATTTCTGGATACTTTGCCTCGACAATCTTCAACCAGATTGCCATTCTTCCTAAATCAATGGCTGACCAACCAATTTCTTCCCGTTTTTCTAGTTGACCATAATTAACAGGTACGAGAGTTTTCGCATTGTAAACTTTGTTAGGTAGTTCTCCTTTATACAAAGGCATTGACGCCAGTGTATTCAACATTTTGCTCATTTTGGCTTCAAATTCAGCCGCAGGCACGATATTCAGTTCTCTAGCACTGACTAAGGCTGCGATCGCTGCTGTCTGATCCCACATACTTACAGCAGCAAAGCCATCAACAGAATTGATCAAGCCAGTTTCATCGTTCCAGTTGCGTTGGAAGTATGACCAAGCCTGACGGGCCGTTGTCATTTCTTCTGGGGTCAGTTTTCCAACTCCGGGAGCAACGTATGGAATTATGGCTACTGTTAATTGATTCTTAGGAATGGGTTGACCTGGCAAAACTACGGATTGAGCATCAAGGCTAGCAACTATTTCAGCTTCTTTTGCACTAGAGACAGGGCTTTGGGGTTTCTCTGGTTGGGAAGCAGTTGGGGATGTTGATATTTCAGGTTTTTTTATAGAAGTATTGGAAAGCTGCTTAGACCAACCATTTAAAAGTGCGATCGCGATCGCAGCGGTAACTACTCCTCCTACAGAAGCTAGTATAGACAAGCTCTTAGGTGGTGGTTGAAAGTCAGAACTCATACTGATTAAAGCCTTATTTTGTAAGTCAGGGTTATTTGCGTAGTTTCACTAAATACATTCTTCCCAACTTTGAAATCTAACTAACACCCAGAGTTCACCCGATGGGAACTATTAAAATTTACATTCCGCCCACTACAATAAAATAGTCACGCACCCGATCTCTGGAGTTCTAGCAGTGGGCTTATTTGATGATTTGAGTCGGTTTCTAGAAAACCGTTTAGAAGAATTCTTGCGTAATAATCCACATTTGGAGTTAGAGGCGCTGCTAGAACAGCTGCGTGAGCAAGAAGAAGACACATTAAAGCTAATCGCAGATTTAAGATTACAAGAGAAGCGATCGCAAGAAGAAATTCTCTCCACCGCGCAAGAAATTCAGCGTTGGCATATCCGAATTCAAAAAGCCAAAAACGCCAATAGAGAGGATTTGGCGGCGGCGGCGGGTGAGCGAGAAGCAGCCCTGTTGCGCGAAGGAAATCAGCGCTGGGGACACATGCAAGGGCTGAAAGAACGCATTAACCAATCTCAGGAACTACTGCAAAAAATTCAGCAACGGCGACAGGAGGTACAAGCTAAAGCCGCCGAAGCACAGACAGCCCGTGCTAAAGCGCAAACCCAGCAGCGTTCGGAAAGCATTGGCTGGTCGAATCAGACTAGTAATTATTCTGGTGGGTTTGATGATTTAGAAGAGAAGTTCCGTAGCTGGGAAACTCAGGATGAGTTAGAGCAAATGAAGCGGAATATGCAGAAGTAGCGCGTATTGGCTAAAATACGCCGAAATAGCAAATGAGTACGCCGAAGTAACAAATGCGTACGCCGAAATAACAAATGAGTTCGCCGAAATAACAAATGAGTACCCCGAAATAGCAAATGCGTACGCCGAAATAACAAATGCGTACGCTGAAGTAACAAATGCGTACGCCGAAATAGCAAATGAGTTCGCCGAAATAACAAATGCGTACGCCGAAATAACAAATGCGTACGCCGAAATAGCAAATGAGTACGCTGAAATAGCAAATGCGATCGCCAAAGTAACAAATGCGTAGGCGTAGCCAGCCGTAGGCATCGCCAAAAATAGCTTACTCACTTGGTTTTTCGCGTCAGTTTTACCCCACCCTAACCCTCCCCTTGGAAAGGGGAGGGAACAAGATTTCTTATTTCCCCCCTTTATAAGGCTATGCATTAGTCACATGTTTCTTAACATTGCTGTAAGTAAGTCAGGAAAAGGATTATGGAACAATGCAACATGTAGATAGTTGACAAAAGGAGGAGAATGTGAATAAGGTTAATTTGATCGGCGATCGCTAAATACATATTTGACAATTCTGGTAGAGTAGTTTCCAGGTTGCAGCGATATCGTGTAATCGCTGTAATCCCCGCCAAATAGTCTTAACACCAGGTTCTCCATCACCCTTTCGACCTAAAAAGCCACCTAATATTGCAATCATTCGTACTGCTTCGCGTAAAGAAGGCGGCTTTTTGGGTGGGATTGGATTTTTGTTGATAGTGGCACACAAAGACTGCCATTCATCGATTTCTAGAACAGAATCACATGGCATATCAGGGTTAAATCTGGCTTCATAAGTTAGCCATAACAAACGCCACGCCACAATTGAATATGTTGCCAGTGCCATATCGATTCGCCTTGCGGTTTCAAGCTGTAATTTTTCAATTCCACAACCACTTTTTAATGTGTAGTGGTAACGTTCTATCAACCAACGATATGTGTACCAGCGAACGCAACGGGCAGCCTCTTCAAAACTGTTAGCTTTAAGGGTAGTAAGCAACAACCAGCTAATCGGTTTGATTCCATCTGGCGGGTTTTCTTCAAGTGCCAGAATTACCTGCAATTTTACAGGCTTCAACTGTAAACGTCGGATATGGTGTAAGGGTACTTGTATCTCAAAAGTGGCTTGAAAGAGTGTTAGTTTTGCTGTCCTTGCATCACGCTCTGGGTTTCGCTTGTATGTTTCCACAGGCTTGAGGTACGCTGCTGCTTGGTTGTGCTGCCAAGTCTTCTACGATCCTTACCAGACGCTTGTTTCGTCTTGCGTCTCCTAAATCTGCCTGTTTTAATTCGGATGCTGCCCATTTTTCCATGATGCACCATTACCCTCAAATATTCTCTTCTCTCAAAAACTATACCTATCAATGCTTTTGGCATATTTTAAGTAAGTTGTATTTTTGTTGAGAAAGATGCGGGTAATGGATAGCCTTATAAAGGGGGGAAACTTGAAATCTTGCGCCCTCCCCTTCACAAGGGGAGGGTTGGGGAGGGGTGATTCAAGGATTTTTGCAAGAGGTCTATTCAGTTAAAAATCGAAGGTTGTCCGAAGCACACCCACATACTGCGTATCATTGCTGCTGTCGTTTTCCGGGTTGAGAATCACCCAAAAACCAGGAGTAACTGAGATGTTGTCATTTAGTCGATAACGATAAAATGCTTCGATATGGTAAGCGTTGTCTCGCTCTTGACGAACATCACTGTTAGAGACATGGGGTGGTATACCAAAGAGAATTCCTGGCAGATTGCCTCTACCACCCACATCGGGAAACGACACACCAATCGCCCCAAACCAGACATTGGCATTGTCACCATTGTTCACAAATAGAGAATCTGTTCCACCCCTACCATTGGAAATATCACTCAAACCAGAACTCTTAGCATTTGCCCAAATATATCCACCCCAAGCGTGGACTTGGAAATTCGGGGAGAAGCGATAGTATCCCTGTGTGCCGACAATATCGTTGGAAGTAGCAATGTTGTTGCCAAAGGGAGCGTTTGACAAGACACTACCCGTCCCAGCGGAGATATCGGGTACTCCACCAGGGCTATAGCCATGAGAGTAGGCAACACCAATTGCTCCTTGCTTACCATAATAGGCTAAGTGCGCTAAGGCGTTGTAGCCGCCATCAAACAAGCCGTTGCTCCCCGATGGCACATTAGGACTGTTTGCTAAATAGCCCAAGGTAAGAACCAAGTCTTTGGTAATGTTCCAGTTAGCGGCTGCACCACCGCCACCTCGCCGGAATAAGGGACTGTATGACCCAAAAAGTGAGGGAACTCCATTGCCGTCATCAGCAATTGTGGGAGGAGTGACGGTGGTTGAAATGTCGGTGTAACCAATGCCTGTAGGCCCAACAACGAAGTTAAGGGAATCACTGACTGGGAAGTAATAACGGATGTGAGGGACAAAAAGTGTCTCGTTGCTGTCATAATCGAAGTTCAGGCGTGTCATCCCTGTGCCTGTGGCTGCGGCAATTTGGCTGCCAACATTGGACGCAAAGTTACCAAATTCTAGCCGGACTCGCAATAAATCTTTGCCAGTGAAACTGCTCTCAAAGTTGAGACGACCCCGATTTGAAAAGTAGAGATTGGATTCATCGCGATCGCCACCTACTCTATCACCAAAGGTATCACTAATGGCGGTAATAATTTGAGCATTCAACCTAGTAGTTGTGGAAAACTGCTGCGCCTCCAATGTTGCTGTATGTGCTTCTAAGGTATCTACTCGTCCGCGCAGAGTTGTCAGTTCTGTGGCAAAGTCTTGCTGCAACTTTTGCATCACTGCCAAATCTTGCTTATTAACTAAATCGCTAGTAGCTGTAGAAATTAACTCATTAATCCGATCCAAACAAGCATTTAAACCTGCGGCAAACTCATAACGGGTTAAGGCACGGTTGCCGCGATAGGTGGAATTGGGATAACCTGCAATACAACCGTAGCGTTCCACCAGCGATTGCAATGCACCAAATGCCCAATCGGTTGGTTGTACATCAGAAAACTGGGAAACAGAAGTGACTTGTCCCTGCAAACTCCTATTAGCATCTGCTGCATTAGGATCATCTTCTGGAGGTGCTGCCCAAACTGCTGGAATTGCCAAAAATAGAAGAAAAAAGCTATAAAAAAGAGTTTTGATCATTGGTTTATTAGTTGAAAATGGTTTAAATCTGACTTTGTAACGAAAGAGTACAAGAACCCCACCCCCAACCCCCTCCCCGCAAGCGAGGAGGGGGCTAAGATGTACCTTGTATGATTAGGAAACGCTACATGAGCTAATCTACATATTTTGATTTGGGGTTTTAGGTCACTTAAAGCAACGCTATGAGTTTTTGCTCATTGCTGCTTTTAATAGCCGCTTCTATAATTCGCATTACATTAATTCCGTCTTCGGCAGTAACAGCAATTGGCTGATTATTAACAATAGATTTATACACGGCATCGTAATAGCCTAAATAGCTACCTTGTGAACTTTTGACTTTTTCTCGAATTACTTTTGTGTCTTTTTCTGTATGCAGCAAGCCATATTCACTTTCCGGCTCTGTATACCAATCAAGTGTGTTGGGCTTCATCCCTGCAACTAAATACTCTTCTTGTTTATCGGCTCTGCTTTTAAGAAAAGAACCCTTCGTGCCATGTATGATATAGGCTGGCGCAGGTTCACGCACAAGGAAGCTTGCTTTTAATTTGACGCGCAGTTTGTCGTAGTATAGTATCAACTCAAAATAATCATCTACCTGCGATCGCAGCCTGGTTATACGGATGTCTGCAAAAATAGCATCAGGCATCCCAAATAGATGCAAAGCTTGGTCTATCAAGTGCGGCCCTAAATTATTTAATGTTCCTGCCCCCGGACTTGGAACTTCTACATGCTGTTTATGGCTGAGGGTTGGTTTGTATTTTTGAAACTGAAATTCTGCTTCAATAATATCACCTAGTAAACCTTCTTGGACAATTTTTTTGACTGTTTTAAAATCACTATCCCACCTCCGGTTTTGATATACAGATAATTTTTTGCCCTGTTTTTGCGCCAATTCTTTCAGGTTTTGGGCTTCTGCTAGCGTTGTGGTGAATGCTTTTTCTACCACTACATGTTTATCTGCTAGCAATGCCTGTTTAGCATAATCGTAATGGGTATAAGTGGGTGTATTTACGACCACTAAGATTACTCGATCGTCTGCTAGCAATTCTTCTAAAGAAGGATAGCTTTTTACATGAGGATAATGTTGCTGTATCAGCTTTTTGCTTCTTTCCCAAGAACCGGCTAATTTAAATCCGGGATGCAAATCAATAAACGGCGCATGAAATACCATGCCGGATAAACCAGAAGAACAAAGAGCCGTATTGATAGTTTCCATCTTTTTAGTAATTGACTGAAGCGAAATTTGGTATTTAGTTATTGCCTGATATTTGTTTACTGGATGTAGGATCGCAGAGGAGAGCAAGGGGAGAGAAAATACCTCTCCTCCTCTACAAATTACGAACTACGAATTACGAATTACGAACTTGTACTGAGCGTAGCCGAAGTATTACGAATTACGAATTACATATCTTCTAACTCAATTCCTTTGGTTTCTTTAATAAAAAAGAGAATGAAAAAGAATGAGGTAGCTGCTGAAATTGTATAGAGTCCATAGGCAGAACCTAGACCGAAATATTGCAGTATAGGAGGAAATGTTGTGGAAATGACGAAATTAGCAACCCATTGCATAGCAGCAGCAATCGAAAGTGCGGCGGCTCGAATTTTGTTATTAAACATTTCTCCCAACAGTACCCAAACCACTGGCCCCCAGGAGAAACCGAAGCAAAAGA
This sequence comes from Nostoc sp. 'Peltigera membranacea cyanobiont' 210A, assembly GCF_002246015.1. Lineage (GTDB taxonomy): Bacteria > Cyanobacteriota > Cyanobacteriia > Cyanobacteriales > Nostocaceae > Nostoc. The sequence continues at coordinate 85,624 of NZ_NOLJ01000015.1, read as the reverse complement.
CATAGAGGTTGGCTGCAATGAGAGCCATAGTCCCGGCGCTTCCGGTGAGATTGGGGTTCCCAGCAGCATCAAGGGGAGCATTGCCAAAGAGATAAGCCATCGTCCCCAAGGTCAATGTCATGCCGATTGACCCGATTATGAGTAAGGGTTTGCGGCCAAATTTATCTACGAAGGCGATCGCAATCAATGTTGTAATAATGTTGACGGCTCCTGTAATCACCGTAATTGTTAGGGAATCTTTTTCTGAGAACCCAACGGCACGCCACAAAACGCTGCTGTAGTAGAAGATTACATTAATCCCAACAAATTGCTGTAATACAGATAAGCCTATTCCTATCCAAACAATTGGGAGGAGTCCGCCACTTCTGCTTAAGAGGTCAGAAAACCTGGGTTGGCGTTCGCGAAGCACTGTCTGCCGAATTTCTTCGATTTTTGGCAGTACGTCACCCCCTAAAATCTTGGTCAAAACGTTAGCAGCTTCTGATTCTCGTCCTTTGGCAACCAAATAACGGGGAGATTCAGGAATTGTTAAAGCTACCATCCCGTAGAATATTGCTGGTGGGACTGCTGTCCAAAACATCCAGCGCCAAGCTGCAACCCCAAACAAAAACGGCGAGTCTGCTGAACCTGCTGACGTAGCGATAAAGTAGTCGCTCAATAAGGCAACGAAAATTCCCACTACGATCGCTAATTGTTGCAGAGATCCTAACCTTCCCCGCAAATGGGTGGGAGAACATTCGGCAATGTAAGCTGGGGCGATGACGCTAGCAACGCCGATGCCAATCCCACCTAATACTCGCCAAAAGATAAAATCCCAGATTGTGAAGGCAAATCCAGAGCCAATGGCACTGATAGTAAACAACGCCGAAGCGACCACCATTGCGTTGACTCGACCATAACGGTCTGCAATCTGTCCAGCAAAGAAGGCTCCTATCGCAGACCCCAGCAACGCTAGGGACACTGCTAGCCCTGTTACCCAACTACTGGTATTAAAAGCTTTTGCTAAAGATAAAACCGCACCGTTGATTACAGCAGTATCAAAACCGAATAAAAACCCGCCGAGGGCGGCGGCACCAGCAATCAAAATTACATAAAACGTGTTGGCTTTACGACGAATAGTAGTAGAAGACATAGTTTAAATATTGGGAATTGGGAATTGGGAATTGGGCACTTGTACTGAGCGTACCCCTCTGGGGAAGCAAGCTACGCGTAGCGTCTCGTAGAGAAGCCGAAGTATTGGGAATTGGGCATAGTTAGTTATTCTTTGCGTTCCCCAATCCCCAGTCTCTAGTAGTCTGTCAATAAATAATTGATGGATAAATTTCTTGTAGAGACGGCGATTTATCGCGTCTCTCTAACCGTCAAAATGAATTTGACAGACTACTAATCCATTTCATGCTTCAACGTCTGGAACGTCTGCGTAACCGATCGATCATTACTGCCAAAATAATTACTAGTCCTTTGACGACTAGTTGCCAGAAGTAAGATAGGTTCAACAAGGTTAAACCGTTGTTGAGAATCGCAATGATTAATGCACCTAAAAGTGTGCCGCCAATGGTGCCAATACCACCTGTGAAACTGGTTCCACCTAGAATAACAGCTGCGATCGCATCTAATTCATAACCCTGACCTAATACGCCACTGGCACTATAAAGACGGCTGGCGCTCATGATTCCTCCTAAGCCTGCCAGTAATCCGCTAATACCATAGACGAATAGCAACACCCGATTAACTTTAATCCCTGTTAATCTAGCTGCCCGCTCGTTACCACCAACGGCATATATCTGCACTCCTAAAACAGTTTGCCGCAACACAAACCAGCTAGCAATTACAGTCAGTAGCGCAATTATCACTAGCCAAGGAATGGGGCCGACGTATGTGTTACCCACCCAAGCAAAATTTATGTCCCGGTTAATCAGGGTTGTGCCTTTGGCAATTAAAAAGGCAACACCCCGCAAGGCTGTAAGTGAACCCAGCGTGACAATAAAAGGTGGCACATCCAAGAAGGTAATGAGCGCACCGTTGAGTAAGCCTAACAGCAATCCTGCAAGCAACGCAGCAGGTACAGCCGCCCAACTTAAAGCCGGTAGTAGCGATACCAGCAATGCAACTACCGCAGAAACAGCTAAGATTGACCCAACAGAAAGGTCAATACCTCCGGTGAGAATTACAAAGGTCATTCCTGTCGCCAGCACAATATTGATTGATGCCTGACGCAAGATATTGACGATGTTACCGCCGGTCAGGAAGTTGGGAGAAAGGAATGCAAATAAGATGCAGATAATTACTAGAATTGGCAGAATACCCGCAACTTCCAACAGAGTGCTGATTGATTTCCGGTTGCGAGCTGCGGGATTGTTGGCTGATTTATTGATAGGCGGTCTGACTGTTTGACTCATAATGCTGATACCTCCGATGCTCCAGTTGCATAGTGCATAATCTTTTCTTGGGTGATTTCTTTGCCAAGACTGCCATCCAGTTCGCCTACCAGCTGTCCTTCTCGCATCACCAAGACGCGATCGCTCATGCCGACAATCTCTGATAGTTCGCTGGAAACCATTAAAATAGCAACACCTTGCGCTGCTAATTCGCTCATAATTCGGTAAATTTCACTTTTAGCACCGATATCTACGCCGCGTGTCGGTTCATCTAACATCAACACTCTCGGTTTAATGGCTAACCAACGCGCTAGCAGTAGCTTCTGCTGATTACCACCAGAAAGATCCAATGCTCTAATTTCCAAATTGGCTAGGCGGATATTAAAGTTTTCCACCGCGTCTGTTGACAGCCGATTCACTGAAGGCCAGTTAACAATTCCAGCCTTTGCATCTTGCTTGAGTGTATTGATAGCAATATTCTTGCGGGCGCTCATCTCCAGAAATAAACCTTGGTCTTTGCGGTCTTCAGGAACGTAGCCAATTCCCGCTTCAATGGCATCACTGGGCGTATTAATTTCCAGTTTTTTGCCATTCAAGAATACTTCGCCACTAGCTTTACGGTCTGCACCAAAAATCAGCCGGGATAGTTCTGTGCGTCCGGCACCAACCAACCCAGCTAAACCCAGAATTTCTCCAGCATGAAGTTCAAAACTAGCCGGCTCAATCTTCTTGCGGGCATCGCTCATATTTCTGACTGACAGCACCACTGGGCCAGGATTCATTTGCCGTTGATGTTCGTAAAAGTCTTGCATGGAGCGACCGACCATCATCTGCACCAATCGCTGTGGAGAAATTTCACTGCGTGTCAGACTGCCAATATATTGACCATCACGCAACACGCTAATCCGGTCAGCTAGGGCATAGATTTCTTCCATGCGATGGCTGATGTAAATAATGGCAATGCCATCACGCCGCAGTTTGCGAATGACTTCAAATAAATGGTCGCTCTCGCGGTCAGATAGGGCGGCTGTTGGTTCATCCATTACCAAAACGCGGCTTTTATCCTTCAGCGCCCTGGCAATTTCCACTTGCTGCTGTTCGGCGATGGACAAAGTACCAACTATAGTCTGCGCGGTAAAATTGGCTCCCAGGCTGTCCAGCACTTCTTCTGCTTCGAGTTGCATCGCTTTGCGGTCTAAAAGCTGACCTCGCCGCAACTCGCTACCCATAAACATATTTTCGGTAACGGTTAAATTCGGTGCAACATTTAGTTCTTGATAAATGAGATTAATACCCGACTTCCGTGCTGTCGCCGGATCGGTAATTTTTAAAGGTTGACCATTGATGCGAATTTCTCCTTCGTCGGCAATATAAGCCCCAGCCAGGATTTTCATCAATGTGCTTTTGCCTGCTCCATTCTCACCCATCAGGGCGTGAACTTCTCCTGGGTAAATCGTGAGATTAACATTTTGGAGCGCAGATACACCATGAAATCGTTTTGTTATTCCTTGCATTTCTAACACTGGGGTGCTAGTTGGTGTATCAGAACGTGAGGTTTCAATATTGGTTGTCATGAGCAAAACCTGTAAAAACTATTTAAAATTCGCGAGCGGGAATTAGAAATTAATAAATTCATATTTGATTGATCGCAAAATCATGTTTTAAAAGCTGACTAGGAGTTGTAAAGAGATATTTTCATCCTTTGTTGTTAACGTTAGTTCAGAGAGATTCTTGGGAAAGTCTAAGTGCTATAAATAGACACTCAAACTTTCCACTGATGCACATACATAGCGATTATCAATTGGGTGCAGCAGAGTTTTAACCTCTTTCTAAACCCATCTTTCTATTAAAGAAAACACAGGAACAAAGATGAGGTTTGGTATTAATTTAAGTGAAAAACGCCGGACATTCTAGGTATGTGCAAAAACTTTACAAATGCACCAAAGGATTGATATCAAAAGACAGATTTTTCAATTGCAATTTTACAATTTATATTACTTCCAGCCTTTTTCTGTGCTGACGTTATCTTTTGTGATCAACTTAACCGGAATCAAAATGGTGGAATTGCTAGGTTTTTTACCATTTAAGATGTCGTTGCCAACTTGAACTGCTTTTTCGGCCATCCCTCGCGGATTTTGAGTAGCAGTTGCTGCATATATACCATCTTTCGCTGCGATCGCAGTGATTGCTTCTGGCGCACCATCAACCCCGACAATAAAGAAATCTTTACGTTGTGCTTGGTTCGCTGCTAGTTCTGCACCAACTCCACTGGGATCGTTGATGGCAAAAACCGCATCAATCTTGGGAAAGGTTGTGAGCAAATCAGTCATAACTCTGAGTCCCCCATCCCGACTACCCTCTGCATTTTGGTTTTTGGAGAGTATTTTGATATCAGGATATTTAGACAATACGTTCTCGCAGCCACTAACTCGCTGAGTCACCGAGTCCACTGGCGGGCCGTTAACTATGACAACATTGCCTTTACCTTTGAGACGGTCAGCAATATACTTGCAACTAACTTCTCCAGCTTGGACATTATTAGTCGTAATGGTGGCATCTACACCTCCTTCCGCACCTGTGTCTACCGCAATGACAATTCTACCTGCTTGTTTCGCTTTCTCAATTGCTGGTTTAATGCCACTTTTATCAGCAGCATTGACGATAATGATGTCAGTATTGGAAGCAGTAAAATTTTCAATTTGATTGCTTTGTTGGTTGAGGTCATAGGCACTAGAAACTACGGTAACATTGACATCCTTACCGCCGATTTTCTTCGCTTCTGCCTCAGTTGCTTGTCCCATAAGGACGAAGAAGGGATTACTTAAATCACCAACAGTGAAGGCAACCGATTTTAATTTTCCATTCCCAGTGGCAGTTTTAGTTTCTGCACTAGTATTAGTAACAGGTTTTGTATCAGTGTTAGTAGCTGTGTTGCCATCGGGAGAACCATTTGTACAGCCGATAAGACTGCCACTGATGATACCTAGTATGCTAGCTGCGATCGTAATCTTTTTCACATTCATATATCTCCTACAAGTCATTCTGACTTACACAAATTTTGGAAACGATGTATTAAAAAAACAGGGTAAAATGTTCTAACCCTCCTGTATCAAGCCTTTTTCTGTGTTTTATAATTACGAATTACGAATTACGAATTACGAATTACGAAATTATAAATTACCAGCCTTGATAGCTGCTGAGGTTCTCCCTAGTAACCAACTTGACTGGAATCAGGATATTTGGTGACTCAGGTTTTTTACCCTGGATGATATCGTTGCCAATCTGAACCGCTTTTTGAGCCATCCCTGCGGGATTTTGAGCCGCAGTTGCAGCAAATACACCATCTTTATCTTCCATTGCTTTGGTTGCATCTGGCGATCCATCAACCCCAACAATAAAAAATTCTTTACGTCTTGCTTGTTTAGCTGCTAAATCTGCGCCAACACCGCTTTGGTCGTTAGTGGCAAAAACAGCATCAATTTTGGGAAAGGTTGTCAGCAAATCGCTCATGACTCTTAGTCCTCCATCCCTTGTCCCTTCAGCGTTTTGCTCTTTAGAGATGAGTTTAATATTAGGATATTTAGACAATGATTTCTCACAGCCACTCACTCGCTGATTGATTGAGTCCATCGGAGTACCGTTGAGAATGACTACACTACCTTGACCTTTGAGGCGATCGGCAATATATTGGCAAGCAACCTCACCAGCTTGGGTATTGTTGGAACTAATCATCGCATCTACATCTGCATCAACGGCTGAATCTAATGCAATCACAACCCTACCTGCAAGCCTTGCTTGATCGATAACTGGTTTAACTCCTTTTTTATCAACAGCACTAAGGATAATTAGGTCAGTATTCGCAGCCGTAAAATTTTCGATTTGATTGCTTTGTTGGTTCAAATCAAAGGCACTGGAAACCGCATTAACTCTGATATTACCCCCGATTTTTTGAGCTTCTGTCTCAGCCCCTTTCTGCACAGCATTATAGAAAGGATTGCCTAAATCACCCAAAGCTACGCCGATTGTTTGCAATTTTCTATTTGGCGTACTAAGACTCTCTGCACTTATATTAGTAGCCTTGTTAGTAGTATTAGTAGCAGTGTTGCCATTTTGAGCGCCATTTGTGCAACCAACAACTGCGAAACCTAATATGCCAACTATGAGCGAAATTCTCTTCATATTCATCTATTTCTAACAACTAATTTAAATTTGAGAAAGGTAATCACAAAATAAACTAGGTCTGAAAAACTTAGACCTAACCTAGCGTTGATACTAGCTTTTGGAACTTAAACTCTAAAGGTCTTGTAATTTGACGTAATTGGAGTTATTGCTATTAGTTTCACTAAGCTAAATGTTTTCTGTTTAAAGCAAAATCACGAACATTACACTACTTAAAACAATTGCATTATTTTTTGGTAAGATTACTTCGTAGTGCATAGCCTGAAAACAGCTTTTAAGTGAAACTTCCAAAAATTAGTTTTATTAAACTTGTAAGTCTTTATTTGTTTTAGACTTTTTTCATTTTATCCCGCTCCAGTATAAAAATTAATTTTGTTTATCGAACTTTACAAATTTAAAAGCTTTTAAATTTCCCGATATAACTCAAGGTCTTCATTTCTAAGCATTCGGATAAATTAGCCTATTGAATATTAGTGTCAATGTTAAAAACGTTAACATTTCTCAATCAATCTCTTTCAGAAAAGATACTGTTATAGTAGAGAAATATTTGATTATGAGTGCTAGATTTGGATAAATGTAAACATCCTTTGGTTAGATTTTATAAATTAACTCAAATCTCCTTGCCAAGCATATTTATTTGTTATTGCTTCTCTATCACTTGAAGACAATAGAGGAGTCATTTTTTAAGCCTGATTAGGCATAAAGAACATTTACATACCTGTTTTATTTCTTACAGATGTAATCTCTTGTTCTGACTCTATTCCCTTAGAGATAAAGGATTCTGAATTCTTCTCCAAGCAGTTTAAAACTTTAATGTCGCGGGTAAATATTTAGCCACCAAATCTTCATAGTATGGTTTTAATTTCTGCCAATCAGGAGGAACAGGGTTTTTTGAATACAAATCGTAGGGATTGAACAAACGTACCCATTTAAAGATTTCTTTATCATGTTTATCCATCAAATGTTCATACGCATTTTCACGATGTTGAGGATAAAATGAGTGATATCGAAGCATATACAATGCAGGTTCGGGCAAATAGTTTTTCATCATCTGATAAAAATACTCATCATGCCCCCATGACATGTGTACATTACTCAATCCACAGTTAGGCTCATAAATGCCATATTTACTGTTGTAATCGGGGTTATTATAATCAGGGTTTTCTTTAAAGAATTCTGAGAAAACAATTTTATCAGAAAATGCACAACCTACAGGATAAGTATCTCCTACGGTAGCCCATTGAGGTTCACCAAACAAACAAAGCACTTTCCCCATATCGTGAAAGAAGCCAGTAAGTACCATCCAATCAGGATGACCATCGGCGCGAATGGCTTCTGATGTTTGCAATAAATGCTGTAACTGATCCATGTCTGTATCAGGATCGGAATCATCGACTAATTGATTCAAAAATTCGACCGCATCCCAAACAGACATTTCTTTTTTATCAAACTTCAAAAATTCTTTTTCTTTTTGAAGTACAAAATTATATGTTTGATTAATATGATTTAACCGATAAAACTCTTTGACCGTATCTCTAATAGTCGTTTCGTAATTCCTGTACTCTTCGGTGGTTTTACCTTCTTTAACTATGCTATCTGGATCGGGATAACGATTAAGTAAGTCTTCTTCCCACTCTTCTAGTGAATGTAAGGGATTGTTTTGAACTTGAAGAGTAGCATTATTTAGAGTTTGAGACATATCTTCCTACTTGTCGATATTGTATTTGTTAAATGGTACTTTCACACTCTATTATGCACAGGTGTGCAAAGCTGTATTGGACTTATTATTTATTTTTGCACACGTGTGCAAAAATGTGTGTAAAGTTTCATTTCGTCTTTGCATACCTATGCACGCTCTACTTCACCAAGTGTTTTATCCGATCTGTTTGGTTCAGAATAAAAATGGTGCTTTTGTTTATGCACATCTATCCTGTGCATAAATTTATTAAACATAAGCTAATCTTTTAGTTTACACACGTGTGCAAAAGCTATACTTATTATGATTTTGTCGGATTCAACCAGCGCGGTATCAATTTGTCAATTGTACAGCAGTGTAATACTTGACAATATTAGCCAACTCTTGTAGCTGGTTTATGGCTTCTGCACCCTCCAACTTCATTAATTCGCGATCGTCCCACAACTCCATCCAAGTAATCCCGTAATCAGATACTAAAAACCGAATCAGGTGCTTTTCTCTTAGGCTAACCATAAATGAAGCACTCTTCATTTGCTCGCCGCATGTATAACATGAGGCAGTATAGCCACGCCGCTCAAGTATAATTGTCAAGGCTTGTAGGTTCATTACCAAGTCTTGGACGAATTGCTGATGCTGTTGCGCTAATCTTAGAAACACTACTTTTCTCCTACCATTACAGTTATCTGCTTGCTTTGATATTCCTTTAGACTTACATCTGATGTGATTTAGTTGCCAAAAGTTCGTGTTTTCCTAGATACGTGATTAATCTTAATATTACGGTTGTCACCAATAAGCTAAATTTCTAAAGCAGTTCTAATGTTTTGGACAATTATCTGGGGTGGCTGTGCAACATCCATACATAGAGTATCTACTGGTTCTTCAAGGGTATAAAACTGACTATCGAGCAGTTTTTCGCTCATGTAATGATTGCTCCGCTCTTGTAAGCGCATTTGAATCAACTCATAAGACCCTTTGAGGTAAACTAGTTTGGTGCGATCGCTATCCACTACCAAAAATTGCCGATAGCTATCTTTTAAAGCCGAACACGCTAGCACCACATTTTTATTTTCTTGCAGCCAATGCTTTATAGCTGTTTGCAAATCTTGTAACCAAGGTATTCTGTCATCTTCACTCAGAGGGATACCGCGCCGCATTTTCTCAACATTCTCTGGCGAATGGAAAGTATCAGCGTCGCTAAATTCCCATTCTAAGGAGTCTGCTAGTAGTTTTCCGATGGTGGTTTTTCCAGAACCAGATACACCCATGACGATAATAATCATTTTTTTCTTAATAAAAGTTCAACTAATTCGGAATTTGTAATTCGTAACTTGTAGTTGTAATCATCAATGGAGGTGAAAGTCAGGACTTTTAACTCCTTTCCATGCGAAATGTGAGTTGTATTAAAATCTCTTGACAAATAACGATTATTTTCTATAATACATACAAATGCACACGTGTGCAATATTTAAAAGCTAAGATAAAATAATGAATAAACGAAGAATTTCAATTGAAGATATTGCCCGCAGAGCAGGCGTTTCTCATTCTACAGTTTCACGCGCTTTGCGAGATAACGCTCTCATTAGCCCGAAAGTGCGAGAAGAAATTAAGCGACTGGCAGAGGAGATGAGCTATGTGCCGAATGCTATTGCTCAAAGTTTGCAAAATAAACGTACTAATACTATTGGTGTAGTAGTAACTTCAATTTCAGATCCCTTTTATGCTGAGGTGGTAGAGGGAATCGAGAAGATAGCCAAACCAGCGGGTTTGAGTGTTTTATTGAGTGCTTCACACCGAGATTTTGAGCAGGAAATGGCAGCTATTGATACTTTTCATCGCCGCAGGGTGGACGGTATCTTAATAGCCGACTCGCGAATTAGTAAACAGCATACTAAACAACTCACACAAATTGCTGTGCCAACAGTTCTGATTAACAGTCAAACTGAAGATCAATCGGAAATATTTCATTCAGTTGCAATAGACGATCGCTTAGGTGCTAAATTAGCGACAGAGCATCTAATTAGTCTGGGACACACTGCTATTGGTTATCTGGGTGTAGGCGATCGCAGCAGGTCAAATAAGCAGCGCCTAGAAGGATATCAAATGGCCCTTACGGAAGCTGGTATTCCACAAAATACTGATTGGGTTTCAATTAGTGATGAATATGATACCAGAACCAGCGATGTGAACACCGGACAAAATATGCTGTCTAAACTATTGGCTGCGGAAGTTACAGGCATATTTTGTTACAACGATATGGTAGCAATTGGCGCTCTGTTAGCTTGCCAAGAATTAGGTATTTTAGTACCGCGAAATTTAAGCCTCGTCGGATTTGATGGTATTGCTTTAGGCGGTTACGTTACGCCGGCGCTGACCACAATCAGCCAGCCAATGTTGGAAATTGGTGGCTATGCCATGCAAATGTTACTCGATTTAATAGAAGAAAAAACTGTGGAAAACCGCGTTTTATCTCCTGTTCTATTAAAGCGTAGTAGTAGTGCAGCATTATTAACAATTTAAAACTCAAAACAATTTATACAAAAATTATGTTAACTAAAAAACCGAGTTTATCTCCCGATCGCTGCTTTTCTCCAGAACCAGTTCAAAGACGACTAGCCCATCAATTTTTTGATAGTATATCTGCGTTACCTCTAGTTTGCCCACATGGACACGTAGATCCAGCTTTGTTAGCTAATCCCGCAGCCCGTTTTGGTTCACCGACGGAATTACTGATTATCCCTGACCACTACCTGTTGCGGATGCTCTATAGTCGGGGCGTATCTCTGCAAGCTTTGGGCATACCAACCAATGATGGTTCACCAGGAGAAACCGACCATCGTAAAATCTGGCAATTGTTCGCCGACCATTTTTATCTATTCCAGGGTACTCCGTCCGGGTTGTGGTTGAAAGAGGAACTAACTAACGTTTTTGGGATGGATGAACCTTTAAACTCTCACAATGCCGGACATATCTATGATTATCTAGAACGTTTGTTAGCCTCACCAGAGTTTTCCCCTCGCGCTTTATTCAAACGCTTTAACATCGAAGTGCTTTGTACTACCGATGCCGCCAGTGATAACCTTGAGAATCAGCGATCGCTCCATGAAGAAGGTTTTACTCAAATTAGACCAACTTTTCGCCCCGATGCAGTGGTTAATCTGGATGCTCCTGGTTGGCGGGAAAATCTTAGCAAGTTGGAAAGCAGTATCGGTAGAGAAATTAATACTTACGCCAATTTTGTCCAAGCTCTCGAAGAACGTCGAGCTTTCTTTAAAAAAATGGGCGCGACAGCTACCGATCAAGGTGCAGCTACACCTTATACCACACGCCTTTCTGACCAAGAAGCCGAAGCTATCTTTGCGAGAGCATTAGCCAATAAGCTGAATCCAGGTGATGTCGAACATTTTACCGGTCATATCTTCATGGAAATGGCGCGGATGAGTGTGGAAGATGGCTTGGTGATGCAAATGCATTGTGGTGTGATGCGTAACCATAACCCTGCATTATTTGAGAAATTTGGATCTGATAAAGGTGCTGATATTCCCGTAAAAATAGAGTGGACTCACAATCTGCACCCGTTATTATCAGCTTACGGTAGCGATCGCCGCTTCCATTTAATCATTTTTGGTATGGATGAAAGCACTTATAGCCGCGAAATGGCTCCGTTAGCTGGTCATTATCCCAGTGTATTGCTCGGGCCGCCTTGGTGGTTTCATGACAGCGTAAATGGTATGGAGCGTTATTTCAATCAGGTAATGGAAACTGCGGGAATTTATAATACTGCCGGGTTTAATGATGATACGCGGGCTTTTATTTCGATTCCGGCTCGTCATAATGTCTGGCGGCGGGTAGCTTGTAATTGGTTGGCTGGATTGGTAGCACGGGGATTGGTTGAGGAGGAGGAAGGGTATGGTATGGCTCGTGCTTTGGCTTATGACCTCGCTAAGGTTGCTTATAAGTTTGAGGGGAATTGAGGGGGAATTTAAACGCAAAGGAGCGCGGAGGAAAGCGCAGAGGGGGAATGGGTGATGTCGGAGTTGATTTTAAGTAAACTTTTTAGCTTGAAGGAGCGGGTAGCGGTAGTTACTGGTGGTTCTGGTGTGCTTGGTGGGGCTATGGCAAAGGGTTTGGCTCTGGCTGGAGCGCGAGTGGTCGTTTTGGGTCGCAATGAAGTCAGGGCGGGGGCGGTGGTGGCTGAGATTACTGCTGGTGGTGGAGAAAGTATGGCTGTGGTGGCAGATGTTAGCGATCGCTCCCAATTAGAAATCGCTAAGGATGTTATTATACAGCGTTGGGGTGAAATAGATATCTTGGTAAATATGGCTGGCGGTAATATTCCGGCTGCCACAATTACTCCTGATGGGAATATTTTTGATATGCCACATACAGCCTTTGAGGAAGTAGTTAGCCTCAACTTAGTTGGCACTCTCCTGCCTTGTCAGGTTTTTGGTCAAGCAATGGTGGAAAGAAGTCAACCCCACGGTTGCATTGTGAATATTTCTTCTATGTCTGCCATTCGGGTGATTAGTCGGGTGGTTGGCTACTCAGCGGCAAAAGCGGGGATAGATAACTTTACTCGCTGGTTAGCTGTAGAACTCGCCCAAAAGTATGGTGATGGAATGCGAGTAAATGCGATCGCACCAGGTTTTTTTATTGGCGAACAAAATCGAAATTTACTCTTAAATGCAGATGGCAGTTTGACCGTTCGCGGGCAAAAAATTATTGACCATACTCCCGCCGGACGTTTCGGAAAACCAGATGAATTACTCAGCACCTTGATTTGGTTATGTAGTTCTGGTTCTAGTTTTGTTAACGGGGTAGTTGTCCCGGTAGACGGTGGATTTAGTATCTACAGTGGAGTTTAATAATGTATTCACTGGCTGTAAATAACGGAACACTTTCAGATGAGCAAGTTTCGGCGCTAGTTCATCAAGCTTTATCAGACCCTAAGTTGGATGGACAGCGCATCTTGGTGTTAATTCCAGATAGTACCCGCACTGCTCCCATCCCGCAAATGTTTCGATTGCTTCATCAGGAGTTGAGTCAAAGGGTAGCGGCTCTGGATTTTTTAATTGCTCTGGGTACACACAATCCCATGAGTGAAGAACAAATCAATCACTTGGTAGGAGTGACACCGGAGGAGCGAGAAACAACTTTTAAAAAAATTCGCATATTTAACCATCTTTGGAACGATCCAGATACTTTTATTTCTTGTGGAGTAATTTCAGCAGAAGAGATAGCAGAGATTAGTAGTGGAATGCTACATCAGTCAGTTGATGTGCGTATTAATAAGCTTGTAATAGAATACGATTTAATCGCGATCTGTGGACCAGTTTTTCCTCACGAAGTTGTCGGTTTTTCTGGTGGCAATAAATATTTTTTTCCTGGTATTGGTGGTCAAGAAGTAATTAATCTCTCACACTGGTTAGGTGCTTTAATTACTTGTTACGAAATTATTGGTACGCTAGGAATCACACCAGTCCGGCGTTTGATTAACCGAGCCGCTAACCTGATTTCTACCCCAAAGCTTTGTTTGGCGATGGTCGTTGCACCGAAAACAAATCAGCTAGCTGGAATTTATATAGATCAACCAGAGTCAGCCTGGGAAGACGCTGCAAAACTATCAGCTAAACTGCATATTAAATATGTAGATCGGCCTTTTAAACAAGTGCTTTCAGTCATGCCCCAAATGTATGATGACATTTGGACAGCAGCAAAAGGAATGTACAAGCTAGAGCCAGTAGTGGCCGATGGAGGCGAAGTAATTATATATGCTCCTCACATTACCGAGTTTAGCTATACACACGGCGAAATTTTATCCCAAGTTGGCTATCATGTCAGGGATTACTTTCTCAAACAGTGGCATAAATTCCAAGAGTATCCTGCTGGAGTGCTAGCACATAGTACTCACTTAAAAGGGATGGGTACTTTTGATCCGATAAAAGGAGAACAAGCCCGAATTCGTGTTACTTTAGCTACTGGTATTTCTGCTGAACGCTGTGCTGCTCATAACTTAAACTATCGTGATCCGGCGACTATTCAACCCACTGAATGGGCTAACCGAGAAGATGAAGGTATATTACTTGTGCCGAAAGCTGGCGAGATACTATACCGCTTGATTGCTTATTAAACCCGAAGAACCCCACCCCCGCCAAAGCTACGCTTTGTCTCCCCTCCCCGCAAGCGGGGAGGGGTTGGGGGTGGGGTGCAATCACTGTGGGAATCATAACTATTTATCCAGACATGATATTACAGCAATTTTCAGGCAACTAAATCATAGACTGCGATATCTACGATGGGCTACGCCTACGCAATTGCAGTTTAATATTTTACACTTCGCGCTATTCTTGATCTGATGAAACGTCAGCGAATCAGTTTATAGCAGCGAACAAAAAAGCATGGGTGGGAAATTAATTGTATTTGAAGGGGTGGAAGGCTGTGGCAAAACCAGCCAAATGCAGCTTTGTTCTGAGTGGTTGGAAAGTCTCAGTGTTTCTGTGCTGGTAACTCGCGAACCAGGAGGAACAGAGTTAGGTGTACATCTTCGCCGCTTGCTACTAGAAAAGTCACCCGCTCAGGGCGAGCCAGTTGCAGAGGTGACAGAACTTTTATTGTACGCTGCTGACCGATCGCAACACGTTGAACAAGAACTTAAACCAAATCTCGCAGCTGGGAAATATATTTTATGCGATCGCTACACTGACTCTACCATTGCCTACCAAGGATATGGTCGCGGTCTGAACATGAGTTTAATTAATCAGCTTAATAATATTGCTACTGGTGGCTTAGAAAGCGACCTAACTATTTGGCTAGATGTCGATGTTGAAGTAGGACTAGCCCGCAAACTCTCAGATAAAGTAGGACTAGACCGCATTGAACAAGAGACAATCGCTTTTCATCGGCGCGTTCAGCAAGGATACGCACATTTAGCAGCATCCCATCCCTCAAGAATTGTGCGAGTAGATGGCAGCTTAAGTAAAGAAGCTGTACAAGAGGTAATTCAAGGAATTTTGCGCGTACATCTGCACTTGGCGAGGTAGGGCGAAAATAAACCTAAGAGTTTTTAATGAGAGTTTGGGCAAACTAGATATGGAAAAAGGTCTAGTTACTACAAGGCAGTAGTAAGAAATAATGGATTGTAATCGTTTGGATTCTATCAAAAATGTCACTGACCAAGGTGATGAGACACAGTGGGCGTATCCTGAATATCCTATTGGAGCTTACTTTCGGTTGAACTTTAAAAGACGTGAAAGTAGAACAGTAGTAGAATCTCACGCGCGTGAACTACAAAAAAAAGGATCTCTTATCATCCTTTCTCAAGTCCCGCATGAGTGCAAAGACAACACTACAGGAGAGCAAAAAAAAATACCAGATGGGTACAAAAAGAGATACCTGACACACATAGTTGAACTGGTGAATGAAGGAAGTGAGGATGAACCTCAATGGGAAAAGTCTTCGTGGGGGATTTTTCGATGGGTTAAGGTTCATTGGATTGCTAATTTGAGCAATTGGGAGAGTATTCCTGTTGATCAGGAGGTAATGCAAGCCGAATGGGGTTGGTATGACACTTGTGCTAAATCGTTGTCTAGTAACAACTTAATGTCTGAGTGGTGTACTATCGATAACTTAAGAGAACACTTAATAAAAAAATTGAATTTGAAAGCCATAAAATAATTTGGAACCCTCATACCATTTCTTTGTGAGGCTGCGCCAAATTTTCTTTCTTCTTTGTGTCCTTCTCTGACGAGACGCTGCGCGAATGCGCCCTTTGCGGTTCGTTCCTCATATAGTTTGGCGCATCTTCATACAGAATTGGTATCAGAACCCAGTACGGTGAACTGGGAACCTAAAAGCCATGCCACAGCGATTGTGAACGCGCTGTGTGGGCGAGAAGACCCCAAACTTCACAACTCCACTATCCCTGCTTCTTGAGCTACGGTGTATACACCGTAGCCTTCTTGAGTGGGGATTTTTAGCATTTTCTGTTATTTCAAAAAGTGGTGTTTTTCACTGATTTTTTAAACCAGCTGCAATACGGTTCAGTTTTAACCAAAAATCTCAATTTTTAGAAAAGCTGCTGCACTAAACTCCAACAACTTTTCACTACTTCCCTTTTTTCTCATCCAGTGCTTTCTGAATAGCTTCTCTACAAAACTCAGGAGGGTCATCTTGTGCCTTTACCTCTTCCTTCATTTTTTCGGTGACACGAAAATTAAGATTTTGTGTTAGCGGTTCTTCTCTATCAGACTTAAGTGGTTTTAAATTTTCTGGATTACCTTTAGGGTTAGGCATTGTTGAGAGATGTAAATATAGCTTGAACGATACGTGAACATATAGATAGAGTTTTAAATCGGTGGTGTTCACGTCTGTCAAAACAGTTCACCACCGATACCACTTTTACAAATGGGTAATTCTATTTTATGTTCACAAGGTCAGAACTCGAAATCAAAACCACTGCTGAGTTGAGAGACTTATGCAGGCGTTACGGATTAAAGCCTACCGGGAATGGAGGGTACAAGACTAGTTGGATTGTCACCTTGATGGCATTCCCACAGATAGCACTCGCTCAACTAAGACAGGGTAGAGGGTTGAAGTCACCAGGTTTTAGTGTTATTCAATTCCTCGAAGGAGTCGTAGATGAGATGAACTCCCCCACCGATGAACAAGCGGCACTAATTCGGATAACTTTAGAGCGCAAGGCTATGAGCTACCCTGACCGATACGACCAAGAGAGTTTACTAAACTTGCACAAAGCTAAGATGCACCTTGAAATGGCTATCGGACTGCTAAATCAGTAAATCAGTTTACAAGCCGAAAGTAGTTAGTCCCTAGCAACCTAAAGCTGGGGACTTTTCTATATCCTATATACTTAAAGGGTTTGCTGTCGCTATCGTACCTATGCTGAGAACCTCCGGCTAATAGATAGGAGGTAAAAACAAGTGTATAAAACCTGTTCAATTAGAGCTAAATTTAATGATGAAGAAACAGCTTTTTGGCTAAACCAATGCGAGAATGCTAACAGCTTAATTAATTGTGCTTTGTACGAAATCAAGAAAATTCATTACGCCAAATTACAAGAAAATGGTAATACTTCGACTTCGCTCAGTACAAGTGCGTTTACTACTTATTGGCGTGATGATGATTTGCGTAGTGGATGGAAAACTTATAGATGCACTACAACTTATCCAGAATTAGATTTAATTCTTAAACAGAATGTGCATTACAAAGCAATGGCGGCTCAATCAGCGCAACAAACGTTAAAGTCGGTTGGCGAGTCGATTACAGCTTACAACGGACTGGTAAAAGTTTATTACAATGGTGAGGTCGATAAACCATCTTTGCCAAAATATCGTAAGAAGGGAGGTCTAGCTGCTGTTACGTTTCCGCGTCAGGCTCTAAATTTTAATGAGGGATATTTCAAGCCTTCAATCAGTAAGGAAAGCAAGCCAGAGTTGCTGACTGAGATTAGATTATATCTCCCAGAATTTATCGATTCAAGCTGGGTTAAGGAAGTAACAGTACGACCAAACTTTGGGCAATTATGGATTGACTGGGTAATTGATGATAGTAAAGAACCGATAGAAAATAATCCCCAATTAGATTACACGCAAGCATGGAGTTTTGACCACGGCGGATCTAATTGGCTGACAGGTGTTTCAACCCGTGGAAAAAGTTTAATTATTGATGGACGCAAACTCAGATCATTGAATCAAGGTTATTCACGTTTAGTTGCTAAATATAAGCAAGGAAAATCAGATTTTTATTGGGATTCTAACCTTGATAGAGTGCAACGCAAACGGAATAACCAAATGCGAGATGCAATTAATAAGGCTGCTAGATTCATTATCAACCAATGCCTTAACGACCAAGTAGGCAACATTGTTATTGGTTGGAATCCGGGACAAAAACAAAATTCCAACATGGGTAAACGCAATAATCAAAACTTTGTCGTTATTCCTACTAGTCGATTAATTGAGAGGTTGAAACAACTCTGCCCAGAATACGGAATTACTTTGACAATTACTGAAGAGGCATATACAAGTAAGGCATCGTTTCTTGATTGCGACTCCCTGCCCAAACACGGCGAAAAGCCCCAAGGGTGGAAAGCTTCAGGAAAGAGGATAGAACGAGGATTATATAAAAGTCGTGATGGCTTCATTGTCAATGCAGATTGCAACGGAAGCGCCAACATCATGAGAAAAGTAGCCACACAGCTAGGTTTAAATCTAGCCAAGGTGGGTAGGGCATCTTTGACAGTGCCACAACGAATTGATTTGTTTACGCGATTAAATAAATCATATCGTAAACGTTGCGGAGTCGGTCTTTTAGACCCCGTAGCAACATCAGTTTAGAATCCCCCGATTTTCAATCGAGGAAGATGTCAATAACCCTTATGCTGAAGGGGAAAATGAAAACAACAGCTATGAAATTTACACAAAATCTCATCCTCCGCCAAGGTTTACTGAAAGCCCTGACTCTAGCTTTCCTTGTATTGGCAGCTGTGATATCCCCCAATGTTTTAGCCAACGAGAGCGAAAAAGCGACATTCAACGGCGCAACTACACTTCAAACTATACTCACCAGCAGTCATCGCTCAGAGCAGAATCGCCTCCGAGACAAGTACCGCCACCCAGCCCAGACTCTCGAATTCTTCGGTCTGCACCCAAATATGACGGTGGTTGAATTGTGGCCAGGTACTGGCTGGTATACTGAGATATTAGCCCCCTTTCTAGCGTCCAAAGGACAACTGATAGTTACTAACTTTGCTCCAAGCACAAGTAAACCCGCTTTGGCTTTGCAAGAGAAACTGGCAGCGAATCCAGAGATTTTTGGTAAAGTCAAAGTAGCCCAAATCAATCCCCCAAATGAACTTACTCTAGCCCCAGAAAACTCTGTGGACATAGTTGTTACCTTCCGCAATATTCACAACTGGGTGAAAGCTGGCTATGCCGAGCAGGTTTACGCTGCGGCTTACAAAGCATTGAAGCTAGGGGGCATTTTAGGAGTGGAAGAACACCGCGCCCTTGAAGGGATTTTTTTAGAAGAGAGTATAAAAACAGGCTATATGTCTGAAGATGGGGTAATTGCTGCTGTGGAGAAGGCTGGCTTCAAATTGGTGGCCAAATCAGAGATTAACGCCAATCCAAAAGATACCAAGGACTATCCGGGCGGAGTTTGGACACTACCACCAACCTTGAGCCAAGGTGAAAAGGATAGGGAACGCTTCCTTACTATTGGGGAGAGCGATCGCATGACCCTTAAGTTTATCAAACCCAAAGCCTTGTAAGAGGGAGATGATTGAATGGGAAGACAACTTGCCTTCTGATAATCGTACAAATGGCAGCTTTTTAGCGATCGCTACTTTCTTTTCTATCACTTTGAATATAGAAGTAGTTCTTGTCAACATTGCAATGTTTCTCCCAAACATTGCAATATTTCTCATCAACATTACAATATTCCTTATCAATACTGCAATATTTCTCATCAACATTAGAACTTTTCGGTATAACCTATTTCCCAGTCGGACACGCTGACTGCACTTTTTGGGGAAGTTGCCGACACATCTGCTGGAATCCTTGAGGATTAATTTGCCACCAAGCAAATAATCCCAGACTTGTACCCCCTACAAGTAACGCCAACACTCCCCCCAGCATTACCAAACGTTTATCCCACTTTGGTTTTGTAATTAAAGTTGGTGGAATTTCTGGGTTAAGAGGTGGTTCCTCTGAAAGATCCAAATCTAGATCCAAATCTAGATCCAAATCTAGATCCAAATCTAGCAAAGCTTGCGAACTTTCTGTAAAAGAAGTTGGTTCTTCTAGTTCCTCTAGTTCTTTTAGTTCCTCTAATTCCTCTTCCTGTATTTCTGCTTCTATAATCTCTTCTGGCAACGCCGGAGTCACAGGTACTAAGTATTCTGGAGAGACGCGGCAATAAGTGAGAACAACCGAAGTATTATCACGCCCATTTTTTTCGTTTGCCAAGTTAATCCAGTTGCGGACAGCATCTTCAACTGTCATTTGCCCTGTTAACACGGGTATTGCATAATCCTGCCAAGAATGTTCCACCCAGTTATTATCACTTAAACCATCAGAACACAGCAGCAAAATGCCATCTTCTTCCAGAATAAATCGCTGAAGCTTGAGACGCAAAGATTCTGAATCTCTTGTCCCCAATGCTTGAGTTAAGGCACTTGCATCTGGTCTTAAAAGTGCCTTTCGATACAAGCTTTTAGCCAAGCGTACTTCTCGCGTTGCCACATCATCATCTACTGTTAGTAGCTGGCAATAATTGCGAGTAATCCAATAGGCACGGCTATCGCCAACATTAGCCAAATAAAGCTCATGGGTATTATTTGATTGCCACCCAGTACTTGTCTGGACTCGTTGTGGAACTTGCAACGCCATGACAATAGTTGTAGCCATGCGTTCTTTGCCCTGGCGTTTTTGTTCGTTATTGCGGGCACAAATTACATTATTTACCACCCGTAAGCTTGCTTCTAATTGTTCCTGCAACAACTCAGGTGAAAAAAGTGCAGTTTGTTCTGTCACCTCAGTTAGTAAAGCGCGAATTTGTAACTTTACAGACTGCACTGCCAACTGACTCGCAACCTCACCGCCTTCATGCCCGCCAATGCCATCGCAAACAATCGACAAGTGGCGCAATAAAGGTTCATCTAAATCACTCAAACTATTGGGATAGCAAGCATCTTCATTTTGCGCCATCATTGGGCCAATATCTGTAGAGCCTGCCACCTTCAAGACTAATGGCAATTCTGCCGCAGCCGCTAGTAGTAAATTATTGAGTTGAATATTAATTTCCTCTAACTCAATCTCAGTTTCACACATCTCCTGCACAATGTTCTGTAATCCTTTGGCTACTGATGCCTTTGCAGAAGCTACCCAAAACTGCCAACACTCCCCCAGATTTTGTAAACTCAGCTTTTCATCAGCTGGTGTTTGGTAGAGTTCCAACAGTTGCACACACCAACCTTCGACTCTCAAGTTGTCTATTACTAGTAAACTGCGGCTAAGTCCCAATTCTGCTAGAGGTGTCCAAAGTTGGAGAATTTGCCACAACCAATAAACTTGTCGTACTGCCGTGGCTTCCTCCCAAGCCTCAACAATAGTTGGATAGATATTTCCTGTCTTATCTATTGGCGCATTTTCCAATAAGAGGATATCAGTTGTATCTTGCTCAAGATTACTAACAAACCCATAAGCCTGGGGCAGATGTAACCGCTCTTGATATAACTGTAAATAAGGAAGTACTTCCGTTGGCAATTCTTCAGGTACATCTGGCGGCAGTCCCGGTTGAGTATCCAGCCAAATCTGTTGTTTAATTACCTCATACCTATCTGCTACCTTTGTGCCTGGTGGGATGTAAGCAGACAATGAGCCAGTCGCCCAAAGATAGCGATGAACCAAAGGAGTTTGGCAACTAGCACAAACGTTATCTCCCATAGGATTAATGGGGCTATTACAGCGTGGATTTATACAAAAAATTATCAGTTGAGTAGAAATCATAAATATAGGAGTTAGGAGTCAGAATTCAGGATTCAGAATTTAAGAGTCAGAATTTAGAATTCAGAATACTCTACCCAAAAAAGGATAGAGTTTGGGAATGGTAATATGTAATACTTATTTTTGCCTACAAGGGACAAGGTTTTAAACCAATATTTAGACGCAACGCTCGTTTGCCCTTAGCGTCTCCCCTTTTTCCAAAGGGAGAGGCTAGCGTCAAGGGAGAATACTCGCTACCACTGCGCTATCAAAGAGTTTACAAAATTTATACTGACTCCTGAATTCTGAGTTCTGAATTCTTCTTTATACATAAACTTCGATTAACTTTAGCTGGCAATGAATTGAAGGCTAGAATAAACTGGACTTGTGTACCGCTAGCTACACCTTGTTACTGAAATTAATCAAAATTGTTGGTATAAATACCCAGTTTTGTTTTCTGTAAATAACTTATGTCTGGCTGTATCTAATAGTAGAAATGCATTTACGTCAATCGTAGAAACTAGGATGGCGCTATGCCAAGTTTTACCTTAATCTGGCTTCTGGCAGGAGCAGTTTTGTGTTTAACAGAACTGTTCTTACCATCGGCGTTTGTCGCCTTCATGATGGGAATTAGCGCTTTTGGGGTGGCGCTGCTGTCTGGAGTGGGTATGGGAAGTGTATGGTTGCAAATTGTGGTTTGGCTCTTGCTTTCCACAGTATTAATTGTGCTTTCTCGTCGGTTTTTGCAACCAAGACAACGCAAATCAAAAATTCGGGATGCAGTCATAGCTGAAACCTTAACAGAAATTCTGCCTGGAAAAACAGGGCGGGTGCGGTATGAGGGAAATTCTTGGCAAGCAAGATGTGACGATGACAAATTTACCATACCACCGCATCAAAGAGTTTATGTGGTTAGGAGGGAAGGTACTACTTTGATTGTTGTACCGGAAAATCTGTTGAATTCTTAGGAAGGAGGCAGGAGGCAGGGGGCAGGAGGCAGGGGGCAGTAGTTCCTCGTCTTCTTTTGCTACCTTGTCCCTTACTCTCCTCTTCTTTTGAGTGACATTTAATACTTAAAAATTAGGAGATTCACAATGGAACAGTTTTTTTTACTAGTATTTTTAGCTCTTGGTGGTTCTGCTGTGGCAGGTTCGGTGAAAGTCATCAATCAGGGCAATCAAGCTTTGGTTGAAAGATTGGGTAGCTATAACAAAAAACTGGAACCAGGACTAAACTTTGTCGTTCCTTTCTTAGATAGAGTTGTTTACCGAGAAACTATCCGCGAAAAAGTCTTAGATATTCCTCCCCAACAGTGCATCACCCGTGACAACGTTGGCATTGAGGTAGATGCAGTATTTTACTGGCGCATCGTGGATATGGAAAAAGCCTGGTATAAGGTAGAAAATCTCCAGTCGGCAATGGTAAATATGGTGCTGACTCAAATTCGCGCCGAAATGGGACAACTGGAATTGGATCAAACCTTTACTGCTCGTTCTCACATCAGTGAACTTTTATTACAGGATTTGGATGTTGCTACCGATCCTTGGGGTGTGAAAGTGACACGAGTAGAACTGCGAGATATTATTCCGTCTCAGGCAGTGCGTGAATCGATGGAATTGCAAATGTCGGCAGAACGACGCAAACGGGCAGCAATTTTAACTTCTGAGGGTGAACGCGAAGCTGCTGTCAATAGCGCCAGAGGTAAAGCTGAGGCGCAAATATTGGATGCGGAAGCCCGTCAAAAATCGACAATTCTGCAAGCAGAAGCTGAACAAAAGTCAATTGTTCTGAAGGCTCAAGCAGAACGTCAGCAACAAGTTTTAAAAGCCCAAGCGATCGCAGAATCAGCAGAAATTATTGCCCAAAAACTCCAAACAAATCCCAATGCCAATAAAGCAGTGGAAGTACTGTTTGCCTTGGGTTATTTGGATATGGGCGCAACAATTGGTAGAAGCGATAGCAGCAAGGTATTATTTATAGATCCGCGTACTATTCCTGCTGCTTTCGAGGGTATGCGTTCCGTTATCTCAAATGGTCAAATTGACTCTAACGAGTTGTTTTCCAAGCAAATCCCAGGATTAGAAAATAACCGTCCTGGTTAGGAGTGAGGAGTGGCATTGGTGTCAACTTCAGTTTAAAACCCTTTTCAAACTTCGTTTCCAGTCTCAGACTGGGAACGAGACAATCACAATTATCTACTGACAATATTTTTTCAGCTATTTCTTCTCAGAATTTACCCATAGAGGTCAACTTCGCTAAAATCGGCATTATCAAAGTTGGCACCAATTAGGTTGCAATCTTCAAAGGTGGATTGCCACAAATTGGCTTGATCCCAGATAGTATTACTAAAGTTGCAGCGAACGAAGACGCATTCTACAACATTGTTAATCCCAGTAAAGTCGGAACCACTGAAATCGGTTTCTTGCCAATTACAGTGGCCCCAGACAGTATATCGAAAATTAGCTTCTCTCAAAATAGCACCACTAAAGTCAACACTGAGGGCGGAACCCTCCAGATTAATACCACTGAGGTCAACACCTTTGGGCAAATCTTCACGCCAGTCATCAATAGCAACATAAGTAAAATCTCGCTCCCCGGCAGCATATCTCCTCAACAATTCTTCAACAGTAATTTTTTGTCTTTTGACCTTCATTTTTCAACACCATACTTGCTTTGGTTCGGACGGTAGCACTATAACTAGTGGTAGCTGTGAAGCCCTTATGTAGTCAATTAGTGCGATATCTACAACGGGCAACACCTCACATTTCATCTAGCCCATTTGATAAAATTACAATGGTTAGTGAAAAAAATGCAATGTCTATGACGGGCTATCGCTATACACTACCGTCTGATTCTTCTCATGATGAAATAATCAAGTTTTGATAAGTTAAAAATTATGACATTATCTATTAAGTCAACTACAGCATTAAATGTAGAAGAGTTCTTAAAACTACCAGAGACAAAACCAGCAAGCGAGTATTTTAACGGGCAAATATACCAAAAACCTATGCCCCAAGGAGAACACAGTACTTTACAAATTGAATTAGCTTCTGCCATAAATCAAGTTGCAAAACTACAAAAATTAGCTTATGCCTTTCCTGAATTACGCTGTACATTTGAAGGTCGTTCGATAGTACCAGATATTGCTGTGTTTGAATGGCAAAGAATTCCATTGCTTCCTAATGGAAAAATTACAAATAAATTTGAGATTCCTCCAGATTGGATAATTGAAATTCTCTCACCAGAGCAATCACCTAACCGAGTTATCCGCAAAATTACATTTTCTATTCAAAATGGAGCAAAGCTAGGTTGGTTGCTCGATTCTGCTGATGAGTCAATCATGATTTTTGAACCCAATAAATTACCAGAATTAAAAGAACAGCAAGATATTTTACCCGTTTTGAGTGTTTTGGAAAATTGGCAATTAACAGTTGCAGATGTATTTAGTTGGTTGAGTTTTATTTAAAAAAAGCATTTATTACAGCAGAATTCAGAATTCAGAAGTAAAAAACGCTTTATTCCTCTCATAAAATTGGTATGATTATTGACCAATCTCAGGAGCTTGGTTTACCTGACATTGACTGCACAACCCAAAAAACTCTAGGGTGTGGTAAAAAACTTTAAACTTATGGCTTGATTCTAGCTGGTTTTCTAAATCATGAACTGGGCATTGATTAATCAGAATTGAGACACCACATTGCAAGCAAGTTAGGTGGTGTTTGTCTTGCTGCGCTAGGCTGTAGAGGGCTTCACCGTTAGCTAAATTCCGCACTTGTACCATGCCTTCTAGTTTTAAGGCTTCTAGAGAACGGTAAACTGTTGCTAAACCCATACTCTGATTCGTATTACGTAGTTCTACGTAAATATCTTGGGCGGAAATGCCTTTTTTGATAGTTTTCAGTAGGTTGAAAATACGCTCTTGACTGCGGGTGCGTATAGCTCTCATAGACAATTATTTAAGTATGCCACTGTAGTTTGAAGCTGTTAGATGAGCTAATCGATCGATTAACTTTAACCGCTTCGTAATCTTATTTTCACTCAGTTGGAACAGAAAGTTATAGTATAGCGATCGCAGCATTCAGCAAAAGCCCGTGCAAACCAAGTATCTAGCCAAAATTTTCGTGACCCTTCGTCCTTCAGTTTTAGACNGTCTAAAACTGAAGGACGAAGGGTCACGAAAATTTTGGCTAGATACTTGGTTTGCACGGGCTTTTGCTGAATGCTGCGATCGCTATACTATAACTTTCTGTTCCAACTGAGTGAAAATAAGATTACGGGGATTATCTGCGCTGTGGTGCGATCGCACGTTTTTCACCCGTGATGCAGCAGGTTGTGGAACACGCCCAAAAGGGTAAGTTTGTCCTCGGTATTTGTAATGGGTTTCAGGTATTAACTGAAGCTGGACTATTGCCAGGGGTGTTAACCAGAAACCGGGATTTACATTTTATTTGCGATCGCGTCCCCTTGAAAGTTGAGCGTACTAATCTATGGACGCAAGCTTATACAACTGGTGAAGTTATCACTTTGCCCATTGCCCACGGAGAGGGTAGATTCTACGCTGATGCAGCCACTCTCGCAGAAATTGAAGATAACGGGCAAGTCTTGTTTCGCTATGAAGGGGAAAATCCCAACGGTTCACTGAACAACATTGCCGGGATTTGCGATCGTCGGGGCAATGTATTGGGAATGATGCCGCACCCAGAAAGGGCATCAGACGCAATGCTAGGGGGTAGTGATGGCTTGAGGTTGTTTCAAGGCTTACTAGAGAAAGTAGCGGCATTAGCGTAGAGCAAATATCGGTCAAATAAATCGAGCGTTTTGCGATCGCTGTCTGAAACATAGATGAATATTCTTCTACAGACAGCGATTTATTCTTTTTAGTTGGAACTTTAAAGAATTTCTCATATGATGTCCGGGTAATTAACCATAATAACCGGAACCCCACCCCGCAAAAGCTCCGCTTTAGCTCCCCTCCCCGCTTGCGGGGAGGGGTCGGGGGTGGGGTTCTTTTATTATGGGTGATTTGACGGACATGATATCAACACCAAACCACGACGCATTAAGGGTTTAAGGCTAGCGATGCCTGCGGCGGATTACACCTACGCATCTGAGATTGTAGTAGAAAAACAAAAAACATCAGGGTAAAATTACTTGCCAATCTGAGTTAAATCGAAGCACAGAATTTGTCATTGCTCGATCGATTTCTCATACTTGAGCTAGTAGCTGTTAAAATTTTATTCGTTAATTATAAGTTTACGTGTTCTAATCTTTTAATAGACTTACAAAAGTCCGTGTACACAAAAAACTTCCAGCCAGTTTTGGCAAGTTTTTGAGAACAAAGAGAGAAACAAACTTATGGGACTTTTCGATCAAATTCTTGGTGCTGTCGCTAATCCCAATCAACAGGGCAGCTTAGGTCAAATAGGAAGCATTGTTAACACTGTACAGCAGTTGAGCGATCGCACAGGCGCAGATCCTTCTACCATTCAATCAGTTTTGTCAATTGTGGGTGGTCAAGTGCGTTCTGCTTTACAAGACAAACAAGCCACAGATGGTAATGAAGCCACACAAAATTTAGTCAGTCAATACGCTGGTACTTCTCCCAACCCCCAAGCCGTCAATTCGTTGTTTTCTCCTCAGATACAACAGCAAGTAGCTCAAGTTGCTGCCCAACGCACTGGGTTGGATGCTGGTATCGTTCAACAATTGCTGCCTTTGGCAGTACCTTTGGTGCTAAAGTTTTTGCAATCAGGAGCCAATGCTCAAAATCCCCAAGCTGGTGGAAATCCTGTCCTAAATTCCTTTTTGGATGCTGATGGTGATGGTGATGTCGATATCGCTGATGCCATCCAAATGGCTAGTCGGTATATGAGACAGTAACAGTTTTCCCCACTCCCTTCCGATAAACCAGACATCAGTAATTATACCTTGCTAGATTTTTAGCTAAGACATAGGCTGAGAAAACGATCAATTTGTAAATATAAATCAGACAGTCTATGTCTAAATTGTTTGACTGTATTACTGAAGAACTGCAAGACTTTATTGCTGCCCAACACCTTTTCTTTGTTGGCTCTGCACCTTTGAGTCCTACAGGTCATGTTAACCTGTCTCCTAAAGGTCAAGACTGCTTTCGTATCTTGTCTCCCAACCGAGTAGGTTATGTAGACCTCACAGGTAGTGGTAACGAAACATCAGCCCATTTGCAAGAAAATGGGCGGATAACCTTCATGTTTTGTGCTTTTCAAGAACCCGCGTGTATCTTGCGTCTTTACGGTCAAGGAACCACGATTTTACCGAGTTCTCCAGAGTGGGACTCCCTCTATTCTCTGTTTTTGCCCATACCTGGAACTCGTCAAATTATCGTCGCTGACATTGAAAAAATCCAGACTTCCTGTGGTTTTGGGGTACCACTCTATGAATATCAAGGTCAGCGCCAGACTTTAGTAAACTGGGCTAGTAAAAAAGGCGAAGAGGGAGTTCGAGAATATCAACAGAAGAAAAATCTTGTCAGCATTGACGGTTTAGCGACACCACTGAGTAAATTACCCTAACTTTGCCTGATGGATTATTCTATTAATCCATATATTAGCGATCAAAGTAAAGGAGTCAGCAATCGAGAGACTCTCACAGCTAACTTAAACCAAAAAGGTTTTTTATCGTACTCATTAAGATCGACAGCAACACAGACAGCTAAATCATCCTCTAACATCTTTTTCACACTTTGGACAAACCCACACTCGGTAACAAAACCCATAACTTCAAAATTTAGAGAAAACGAGCGATTATCTAAGTTAACAGTTCCTACCCCTGCTAGATTCTCATCAATGACTATAATTTTTTGATGCATAAACCCATTTTTGTAACGATACAACTTGATACCGATTTTTTCCATTTCGGTGTAGTAAGAGAAGGAACATAAATAAACAAATAAATGATCGGGTCGATTTGGTAAGAGAATTCGCACATCGACACCTCGCATTGCTGCCAGTTTTAAGGCTGACAATGTTGCCTCATCCGGCACAAAGTATGGACTAGCAATCCAGAGATGAGTTTGAGCTTGATTAATTAGTTCGACAAAAAAAAGCTTACAAGCTGGCAGATGATCTGCCGGGCCTGTAGGAAGTATAAATACAGTTTGATTAGTTTCCCGATTAATTTTTACCTGCCAGTTAACTTCGAGAAGTTTTCGAGTTGCCCAATACCAATCTCGCACAAAAGAGTTTTGTAGGCTTTGTACACTTGGGCCTTCAAGCATGATATGAGTGTCACGCCAAGGACTCAAACGAGGATTTTTTCCTAAATATTCATCACCAATATTCAATCCACCTACAAATGCTATTTCTCCATCCACTACCAAAATTTTCCGATGATTGCGAAAATTAAATTGGAACCGATTACCCTGACCTTTAGTGGTGTTAAATGCACTTACTGCAATTCCATGCTGTTGTAGAGATTGGATATAAGGGCGAGATAGTTTCTTGGAACCAATTTCATCGTAGAGAAAATAGATGCTTATTCCTTGCTTGGCTTTAGCAATCAATGCTTCTTTAAACTCATTACCTGATTCGTCATCGTTAACAGTATAGAATTGAAACAAAATATAATTTGTCGCCGATGCAATCTTTTTCAGCATCGCTTCATAGGTTTGCTGACCATTAATCAGTAATTCGGCAGCATTGCCTGATGTGAAATAAATTTCTGTAAAAGCCTCCGCTAAAGGTTGCAACTGGGCTAGATTATCTGGTGGCGCAACCTGAAATTTAATCAGTTCGCTATAAGTAGAATGAAAAAGCTTATAGTGTTGTGCATAGACTGAGCGTAGTGTTTCAGCATATCCATGAAATTTAGTTCTTCCTAAAATCCAATACAACGGAATCGTTAGCCAGGGAAAGGTAATTAGAGAAATGCTCCAGGCAATTGCCCCTTGGGAAGAACGCACATTCATCACTGCATGGGCTGCATGTATAACTCCCACGAAATGAACAACAACTGTAGCTGTGCTAAAAATAGCTAGAACACCAGCATCTACAAGCATCTTAATTTTTTTTAAGTATTGGTATAAGTAAATTCTGCCAGCAATGGCTTATGATCGGATGAACAAATTTGGTCTAGCACTTTAGCACTAGCTTTCTTCACACTGATATCTCTATAAAAGATATGATCTAAAGGAGGTGACAACAGGAAGCGTTTAATTTTCTCCTTCTCATCAGGTGCGAAAATTACAGGCGTTAATCCTAATTGAGTTGTTACTTGATTGAGAATAACTGCTCTTTTTCGACTCCAAGTATTGAAATCTCCTGAAAATATTAGTGCCCCCCGATGTATAGATAAGGCTTGCTCTAATTCATTTAGTTGGATTTTAAATTTATTTAAATCTACAAAATTGATCAGATGAGTATTGATTGTCATGAGAGTTATGCTTTGCTCAGATAGCAGATACTCAGTGATTAAAGAAATTTTAGGAGTTTTAACAATCGGCTCATGATGTTTAGTGGTTATAACTTTTTTTGTAATCGGACTGATTGTTGATGCTGTAAAGATTCCTGAATAAGTTTGATGATGAATATCTACAAAATTAGGAGCAAAACTCCAATTCATTTTCAACCATTTTGCCCATTCGTCTGCCTCTAACTTTAAAGAAAATTCTTGTAAAAATATGAGGTTTGGTTGATAAGTTGCAATTATTTTGGAAAAATCTTCTAACCAAGCGTTATTGTAGTTTTGTTTAGCAATATTCCAACTGAGAACTTTAATTGATTTACTATTAATTTCTGTTTGAATTGAACTATTTTTATCAATTGTGAGTTCTTGTAAACGAAAAAATCTATAACCCGGAACAAATTTTGTAACGAGAGTGTTTACGTGTTCTTGAATATTAGGCATTACTAATATTAAAATGGATTTATTCTAGCTTAACGCTATTAAACAGTCGTTAGAGAAGAATAGCACGTTTGGAAAGCTATAAGCTATGCTCCATAAGCACTAGAGCTTGAACAGTGTCGGGATGGATCGGGCGATTTTCCTGGATAGACCTTACAGTTTAGCAGGGTGGTTTAAGAGAGCGATCGCAATCCTAAATGATTTGTAAGAAAATTCATCTCCCGCTAACGCCGTCCCCCCAAAGCATCAAAGGGACTATAGGGAGGTCATAACTATTTAAAATTATCAATATCTAATAGGACTTACGCAAAACTATGATAAAACGAACCGCGTTCGCGCAGCGTCTCGTTAGAGAAGGACGCAAAGGACACGAAGGAATAAGAGTTTGAGAGACTTTTTGCGTAAGTCCTGTCTAAAAAAGAATGTAGAGACATAGCATTGCTATGTCTCGGCATAAGGGTTCTAGATAACACATATTTAATTTCTGGAAATGTCTAGTAGCAATATCTCTTTGATTTGCATCTATAATTCAATACGGTTCAGTTAAGGCTAAAAGTCTTTGTCAAAGTCAACTTTTTTAACGAACCGCAGAGGCGCAGAGGAAACAGAGAGAAGAGAAAAAATGCTTAACTGAACCGTATTAATCTAGAATTGAAGTTTTTCTTATTTCCTATTTCCCTAAAACTCATATTGGGGAATAACTTCTGTCTCATTCTTTGCTGCATTTATCCACTCTTGCATTGCTGGAAGTGCCAAAACTGACTCCACGTAATCTCTAGAAACAGTATCTAACTGCACCTCATAGGCGATAAACCGCAGGACAACTGGAGCAAAAAATGCATCGGCAATCGTGAAATTGCCAAATAACAAATTGCCACCAGCCCCAAACTTTTGACGTGATTCTTGCCAGATGCTAGTAATGCGGTCAATGTCTTGTTGTACGCCGGGTTCTAAACCTTTACCAGGATATTTAGTACGGCAGTTCATTGGCATATTCTGACGCAGGTTTTGAAATCCTGAGTGCATTTCCGCACTGACAGAACGAGCTAATGCTCTTGCGGCCTTATTCTCTGGCCACCATTGCAGGGTTGGAAAAGTTTCAGCTAGATATTCACAAATAGCGAGAGAATCCCACACCGTTTGCGTATCGTGCAATAACACAGGTACTTTTCCTGATGACGAGTATTGCCGAACCTTTGATGAAAAATCTGGGTTGTTGTAGAGAGGAATCCGAATCTCATTGAATTCCAAACCGAATTGCTTCATCGCTAACCAAGGACGAAGTGACCAAGATGAATAATTTTTGTTGCCGATTACTAAAGTAAGTTGTGTCATATTTTTAATACCTATAAACTTGTTCAATCCACATAGACACATCAGTTTCAGAACCTGAAGAAAAAGATTTTCCGGTTGCCGGGTCGTAAGCTTGCCAATAGATATTACCGTGGCGGTCAACCTTTTGCCAAACTTGTAATTCATTCGGATCTGCTAGGAGGTTTTTGACAAAATTTTCCCAAATCATATACAGATATTTCCAGAAGTTTGAGTGGAATTTTTTCTGTAATGACGGACTACAATTTATTTCTATATCTTCTGTTTGTAAACACTTAATGTTATTGTTCATAAAATTATTCCTGAAAGTTGCTCAGTAAATAAAACAGTAACAACATCTCAGTTAGGAATCAAATCATGGCTTGCATAGGTTCTATAAATAGGATTTATAGATATGAAAAATCACTAATACAACCTTTTTGCCACAATAAAGTCAGGATGTGTATACCCTTGTTCTCATCAATTGCCTATGAAACTCTCCCAACTCCGAGCTATAGTTGCAGTAGCAGATCGTGGTAACTTTAGTGAAGCAGCCTTAGAATTGCAGCTTTCCCAGCCTGCAATTAGTCATGCCATTGCTACCCTAGAAGAAGAATTAGGTGTGCCATTATTTGCGAGAGGTCGTCACGGTGCTGTGCTGACACCTGCTGGAGAGCGCATTTTGTGTCATGCGCGTCAAGCAATGCAGCATCTAAAGATGATGCAACACGAAGCAAACTTGCATAAAGGTTTACACGGTGGTCATGTGCGAATTGCGGCTTTTCGGAGCGTCGCTACCCATCTATTACCAAAAGCGATCGCCCAATTTCACAATCAATTCCCAGAAATTGCTGTCACAATCATAGAGTGTGCTGCTTTCACGGATGTAGAGCAGTGTCTGCACGATGGACGTGCCGATATTGGTATTACCTGTCTGCCAACTGGTGAAGAATTTGAAACCTGGGAAATTTTTCGGGATGAATATATAGCTTTACTACCACCAGATACCAAAATTAGCAGTCCGCAAATTACTTGGGAAGACATAGCAGCGTATCCACCGGTTTTGCTTCCTTGTACACCCTGTGGACGCATTCTTCACAACCATCTGAAGACTTTAGCAATTCCAATCCATACTGCTAGCGACATTCAAGAAGATTCCACAGTCGTTAGTATGGTGAATCAAGGACTGAGAGCAGCTATTATGCCTCGTTTAGCAGCTGTACCCATTCCCCCAAAGGTGCAAGTATACAGTTTACCTGCACCGCTTGAAAGAGTCATTGCAACTGCAACTTTATCTAACGCTCTGCAAGTACCTGCGGTATTCACATTTTTGGAGATGTTGAGTAAATTTGATTTTTATAGTTTAGCTAAATTCACTTATTGAACGCATCCAAATTACGAATTACTTAAACCGATGCCTCCTTTCGCGAATTCTTCAACAGTTTTTTGGGAGAATTCATGAGTTGCGATCGCCTGCAACATTGCCAGTGGTAAAGTCAAATGATCCGCCCCGGCTTGCAACGATGCGGCTGCTTCTTCAGGAGATTTGATACTAGCTGCCAAGATTTCCGTATCACTACCTTTGAGTACGCTAGCCATATCCCGCACTAAAACAATACCGTCACCTAATAATCGGGTAGCTCGATTTACATAAGCTATGGCAATTTTAGCTCCTGCTTCTCGTGCCACTGCTGCCTGGGCTGCACTATAAATCGCTGTCACCGAACAGGTAATTTCTGGTGATAGACTCGCCACCACTTCAAACCCTAACGGTGTTGCGGGAATCTTCAAAATTGTTTGTGAACCAATAATCTCGAAAGCTTTTCTACCTTCAGCTAGCATCCCAGCTTTATCGGATGCCATAAGTTGATAGTATAACGGGCCATTTGTCAAGGCAACCAATTTTTTGAGCGTGGTTTCTGGTGGAGTATCGCTTTGAGATAACAGCGTGGGATTCGTTGTAATACCTTTTACCCATCCCCAAAGCTTAACAACTTCAGCTTCCGATGCGATCGCGGAGTCTAGATATAGTGCCATACTTAATTCCTCACTTTTCCTATCTGCATTTCTCCTGGTACACACCCTACATCGTTTAGAAGCTCCGCATTGATATTTCTGCCAATCCTCATCAGATAAGTATTTTACCTGCTTATCTATGCTTTTTTAAATACCTACCCTTGAAAACCACCATTCATTCCCCTTTCCTTAAGAAATGCATCAAATGTAAACCTATCAGGTAGCGAAGTTTGTGCGCCTGGTTTTGTGGCTGTCAAAGCACCCGCTGCTGCACCCCAAACAACTGCTTGATGTAAGGAAAGTCCTTCAAAAAGTGCCGCCGCTAAACCACCATTAAAAGCATCGCCTGCGGCTACTGTATCAACTGCATGAACTGAAAACGCAGGTACAAAAAACTTTTCTTCAGCAGTGGCGCAAAAAACACCTTTAGCACCTAGTTTGACGATCGCACATTTCACACCCCGTTGCAATAAAACCGCAGCCGCTTTGGCGGCTTGTTCCTCTCCATTCACAGGAAAACCCACTAACTGCGCTGCTTCAACTTCATTGGGTGTAATAATATCAACCAATGGATACAGTTCATCTGGTAAATTAGATTGTGCGGGTGCGGGATCGAAAATTACTTTTATATTTGCACCTTTTGCGGCTTTAGCAGCAGCAACCACGGCAGTAATAGGAATTTCTAGTTGTAAAAGTAGTGCTGTAGCTTCTGGTAATAAGTGGGATAATCGCTCTACATCTTCTTGATTGACGCGCCCATTTGCACCAGGAATGACAACGATTTGATTTTCACCAGTCTGACTCACGGTGATGCTCGCAACTCCAGAACTAACAGTTTTATCCACAAAAATGTTATCAGTCTGCACACCAGATGTTTGCAAATTGTTCACGAGTTCCGTACCAAAATCGTCTGCACCTACACGCCCTACTATCTGGGTAGGAATGCCCAATTTTGCTAATGCTACGGCTTGATTGGCTCCTTTACCTCCTGAAACTTTAAAAAAGTCTTCTCCTAGTAACGTTTCTCCTGCAACTGGCAACCGGGGTGTTGTTGCTACCAAGTCTATATTGATGCTGCCGAAGACGATAATACTCATAATGCCGATCTTAAAGTTATTTTGATTGATATTACAGGATGCCAGTAACGCAATATCATCACATCTCGCATATTGACAACTACTCAACCCAGTTTTCTAATAGGAGCGTAGGAATACGAGAAAACTCTCGCAAATTATTGGTGACTAGGGTAACTCCTAGACTCAGCGCATCAGAAGCAATGAGCATATCCATTGCACCAATAATAAGTCCTCTACTTTCGAGATCTCTTCTGATGCTGCCGTAAATCGTTGCAGATGCTTGATTGAATTCGACAATTTCTAGAGGTAGCAGAAATTGCATCAGGGCGATGCGGTTTTTCTCTTGCTGTTGGCTTTTCGCAACTCCATATTCTAGTTCGGCAATGGTGATAGAGGAGATACCAACATCAGAAATGCTAAGGGTTTGAAATTTATCCAGTACTTTTTGGGGTTTTTGCTTTATCAGGTAAATGCAGATGTTTGTATCAAGCAGGTATCGCATTTAAAAGCTCTCTCTGGTGTCGAGGAGTGGCTGATCTCTGGTAGTCATGAAGTCATCAGAAAAATTGTCTAGACTATCAATGAGGGATTCCCAAGGGTTGTCTTTGGCAATCAGGACAATGGCGTTACCAATTTTTTTGATATAAACTTCAGTACCAGTAAGTTGAAAGTCTTCGGGTAAAATAACGATTTGGTGAGTGCCATCAGTGGTGAGTTTAGCAGTGTTCATGGTGGTGTTTAAGGATTATTAATACAGAAACCAAAACATGGGTTATGTTGCTGATATTGAATGTCTACAGGAATCAGAACGGCACACGCGAACTTGCTTATTCTTTTGATTAACTGTCAGCATCATCCCTCGTGTTCGACATTGAGGACAATTAGAACCAGTTATCTTTCTTTCTTCAGGCAGTTTGATTGAGTGATTACAAGAATGACACTTACGGTAACGCTTGTTATTCGGACTAATTTCCATTCCTATCGTGCCGCATTTTGGGCAAATATCGCCTTGAGTATAAGTATTGCTGTGTTGTGTCCCACTTCCGCAGTGGATGCAAATATAATATTTATCTTCTTTTGATTGGTACTTACTCTCCCTACTGTCAACTATGGCACTGCATCCCCAGCATTCGTTCAAATAAATATTATGGTCATGACCTTCTCCATGTTTGCAAGAAAAAACTGTAACCCTGAATTTAGTACTAAATTGAGAATATTCTATATTGTGCGGCATTATATCTTCACATACAGAACACTTAAGCCTTGAACGAATTTCGTTAATGCGATTAATCCACCCTGATAGTTTTGGTAAGTAATCCTCCGGCTTTCTCAAATCAGGCATAGATGGCACAATATCTACTGCTTTAAAAAGTTCTAGTAAAGACCAGTTTTTCCAATCTTGTGAACATTCAGCAGATAAACGCGCTCCATACAAACCAAAATTTGAATTTGAGCTTCTGTTTGGTTCAAATAAGTTACAGTTATTTCTTGCACGCGGGCAATAAGCGCTAGTTACTATTTTAGCCTCACCTGTTGTTTGAACTTCTTCTCTCTCCCATAGTTTTCCTTCACAGTATTTAACTTTCACCTCTGTAGGTTTGCAGTAAGGCAATAACGGATCAAGATTTATAGGCTCAGTAGACTTTTTAGAATATTGAATTACATAATTTGTTAATAATTTGTGTACTTCCTGGAAAACTTCATTGCTTCGATTTGGATATTCCTTAGCCCATAGTATTTTCAGGACACATCTTATCAAATCATCATTCTCTGGACTAGTGTTATGAATACGTTTAAACTCAGTAAGAAATAGAGAAATATTTGTATTTTCTTTTGCTAGGCGATATACACATAGTATTTTTGCTTCTCTTGACAAATAATGCCAAATAAATAAGGAGCCATCTGCTATAAAACTCCACACTAATCGTATTTGATCTTCTGGAAGCAAAAAATGGAATATTTTAAGGATTGGTTCTTTGTATCTTACTCCTTCTGGAAGTTTGTCAATTAATATTATACGTTCTTCATTGGAAACAGCATTAATCACATTACCAATTTTTTGGATGATATCTTGATTTTCTAATTTACATTCTGCTTTCAGCTTTGATAATAGTATTAATATTCTTTCTTTTGGCGGCAAAAACTCTAATATTTCATCCCATTTTTTAACGCTATCTGGTAGTTCAGATAACAAAAATTGAAGTTTATCACTTGAACTATTAGTAAGAATTTTTGCAATACGGGATATAACTTTAGTATTTTCACTAACAATATTGTTTAGCCTTGTGCTAAGAATAGTAATTTGTTCAACAGCAGGTAAAAATTTTAAAATCGCGTCGTGAGATTTAACTAAATCGTTGTGTCTAAATATAGAAATTAGTTTTGTTATATCTTCTTCTGCTGAATTTTCAAGTATCTCTGCAATTATCAAAATATCATCTTGATAATTTAAATCTTGTTGATTACTTATTTGACTTACAAGAATACCAATACGTCTATCTGCTGATGCTATAGACCAAATCTGTTGTTCCAGAATAATATAATCAGGTATAATTTTCCAAAAAATGCCTAATTTTGAATTTACTAAAATCTCTCGCAATTCAGATAAAAATATGTTTCTATTAAAAACACATTTTATATTGCTAATCAGTTCAATCAAGCATCTTACGTGTAATTTTATATTGAGTCGTTTACGATCTTCTGGATAATTCACATATAATTTATATACTTTGCTGATAATTTGATCGCATATTTTCAAATTTTCCTTTTGAAGATTTGAGATAATATTAAATATCTCCTGTCTCAAAGCAGTATCTATTTCTATACTTAAATCATCAGGTAAAAGCCGTAAGCATAATTTTAGCTGTTTATTATATGGCAACAATTGTCGAATATTTCGAGCTTTATAGTGTATCAGAATAGTCTCTGGCACGTAATCTAAAAAACGTTTCATTTGCCACGGAAGAAAACTCTTTAATTTTTTATCTGCTAAATATATTGCGTCCTCAATTGAGCTATTATTTAGATATCCCCAAAATGCCAAAGCACAAAATCTAGGATCATTGTGATTTAAGCAATGTTGAATAATATCTGAGTCGGTTTCTTTTTTTAAATCTAGTAAATGTACATTTTTTGCTCTATACCCGTCACCATATTTTCGCAGTTCAAACTTTACGAGTGTGCCTTCTTTTAAATCAGCTTCTAAAAAATGGATTTCGTTTTTATGGAGCAAGGTATTATCTTGATATTGGCATTCGATAGACCAATAATTATTTTTACTTGTTCTCCCTATATTTGTATCAAAGGTTTTTATCCTACCTATCTCTTTAAATAAATTCAAGTTTGTAGCAAATTGTTTATTAGTCTGCAAATTTATAACTAATTCAAAAGTGACTAATGTTCCTTCAATCAAACTACTTTCTGAACAATGCACTTCTTCTCGATAGACTTTTATATCGTCTGTTCTTCCTTCGCGTCCAATATATCCAAAATCATTTTCCCGACCTCTTTGACGATCATAGCCACCAAACCACTTTATAAAACCAATTTCTCTCATCGCGTACCTGTGTTTAGCTAGTTTATACGGCTAGTATTCCCACAGGTATGCGATTTGTCACATTTGATTTAACGCTTAACTAAAGATAAATCCGGTGTTAGCCTTTGCAAAACTTGCTTCAACACCATTACCGTCCAATCTATATCAGCTTCAGTCGTATCACGCCCCAATGTGATGCGAATTCCACCCAAGGCAGCTTTTTCGGAATAACCCATCGCTAACAATATTGGGCTTGGGCTAAGTTTACCACTATGACAAGCAGCACCAGCACTGATGCCGATGCCAGCAAGGTTTAGCTGTCGTACCAAGGCTTTACCGCTGAGTTTTTTGCCATCAGCGTTTTCTAAGCACATACTCACATGGTGAGGCAAACGATCGCAGCTATCCCCTGTAGGAATTAAACCAGGAATCTCAGCCAATTGGGCAAAGGCGCGATCGCGTAACTCAATTAATCGTGGTATTTCTGTAGCTAATTCTTGCGCTGCTAATTCTGCTGCTACACCAAATCCGGCAATTATCGGTACTGCTTGCGTACCAGAACGCAGCCCCATTTCTTGCCCACCACCACTCAGTAAAGACATCAAATCTACACCAGGACGCACATATAACGCCCCTGCACCTTGCGGCCCATATATTTTATGACTAGAAAGGCTAAGTAAGTCTACAGGTAATTGTTGCACATCTATACGTAAGCGTCCCGCAGCTTGCACCGCATCTGTGTGGAACAAAGCACCATGCAATTGCACAATTTTACCCAGTTCTGCGATCGGTTGCACAGTCCCAACTTCACTTTGACCGTAAATTATAGAAACTAAGGCTGTGTTATGTCGCAACGCCGCTTTTAAATCCAAGGGATTAACTCTGCCTTTAACATCTACAGACAAGCGCGTAACTTCCCAACCCCACATTTCTAGTAACCGCACTGTTTCAGAAATTGCGGAATGTTCAACGCTGGAGATAATTATATGTTGAGGAACAGCATACAACCGAGCCACACCCATAATTGCCAAATTATCTGCCTCAGTGCCACCAGAGGTAAAAACGATCGATTCAGGGGTAGCGGCGTTAATTAAACCAGCAACTTGGACTCTGGCTTGTTCTACAACCGTTGCCGCCCGTTGTCCCCACTCATGTAAACTGGAAGGATTGCCCCACTGTTGAGTGAGGATTGTTTGCATAACTGCGATCGCTTCTTTTCGAGTCGGAGTAGTGGCGCTGTAATCTAGATAAATTTGCATAAAACCGATAATAGTGAGAACACACGTTAGTGATAGACTGCGGATTTGTCAGCATATACAGTTTTAGTGGACAAATCCTGAAAAAAATATCTGTAATTTTACATCTAATAGTGGATTTTTCCCTTTACTTGGAAACTTATTTCTCTACTTAATTCAGAACACAAAATTTTGGGAATGATAAGTATATCCATTTCCAATCCACTTTTAGCAGATTTACAGTGCAACTTATCTCTAGACAAAGATATTTTTTATATATCTTTTTACTGATATTCTCCCTTGCTGGTTGTCAACGAGTCCAGTCTTATAATCAACGTCCAACACCTTTACCGCAAGATCCGTTAGTTCAAGTTTACTTTAACCATTCTGAGTCTTCAGAATACCAAGAAGCTTACCGTCAGCAAACTCGCCTTGGGGATGATTTAGAAAAACAGATTGCCGATACTATTACGCAGGCTAAATCTACAGTAGATGTGGCGGTGCAAGAATTACGTTTACCCAAAGTTGCCCAAGCACTGGTTGATAGACAAAAAGCTGGGGTAAAAGTCAGGATAATTTTAGAAAATCTCTATAGTCGACCTTGGAGTAGCTTAACATCTGCTGAAGTAGGTAAGTTAAATAAAAGAGAACAAGAACGCTACAACGAATTTCGCCATTTTATTGATATTAACCACGATAATCAACTCAGTCCAACCGAAATCAATCAAAGAGATGCTTTGATGATTTTGCAGAATGCCAAAATTCCCTGGCTAGACGATAGAGCAGATGGTTCAGCGGGTAGCAGCTTGATGCATCATAAGTTTGTGATTGTGGACAATCGCCTCGTAATTATCACTTCAGCTAATTTTACATTAAGTGATACTTCGGGTGATTTTACAAATCCTAGTAGTTTAGGCAATGCCAATAACTTATTGCAGATTGACAGCCCAGAATTAGCATCTTTATTTACAGAAGAATTTAACATTATGTGGGGTGACGGCCCGGAAGGTCAACCAAATAGTCAATTTGGTTTGCAAAAGCCGATACGTTTACCTAAACAAATAACTTTAGGTAATACCAAAATTACTGTACAATTTTCCCCTACTTCTCCAACTCAACCTTGGAATAACAGTAGTAATGGTTTAATTGGTAAAACTTTAGGTTCAGCAACCAAGTCTATTGATATGGCGTTATTTGTCTTTTCCGAACAGCCTCTTGCCAATATTTTAGAAAAACGCCATCAACAAAGCGTGCAAATTCGCGCTTTAATTGAACCACAATTCGCCTACCGTCCTTATAGCGAAGCCTTAGATATGATGGGGGTTGCTCTAAGTAACAAATGTAAATATGAAGTTGACAATCATCCTTGGCAAAATCCAATTACTAGCGTAGGTGTACCTGTGTTACCCAAAGGCGATTTATTGCATCACAAATTTGGTGTTATTGATAGTCAAACAGTAATTACAGGTTCTCATAATTGGTCAGATGCGGCCAATAATGGTAACGATGAGACGCTTGTAGTGATGGAAAACCCGATAGTTGCTGCCCATTATGTGCGAGAATTCGCTCGTCTTTATACCAAAGTCAAACCCGGTTTACCACCAGCAATTCAAGAAAAAATTAAATTAGAAAAAACACGTTGTCCTCAGATAAAAACTTCTTCATCAACTGAGTTACAAGCAATTCCAAAAGTCAATATCAACACTGCAAGTTTAGAAGAATTAGCAACTCTCCCTGGCGTGGGTAAGAAGTTAGCACAACGAATAATTATTAGCCGTCAACAGCAAAAATTTACATCTTTACAAGACTTAGAGCGAGTTCCAGGAGTGAGTGCTAGAACTTTAGAAAAATGGAGCGAACGTTTGACTTGGTAGGTTTGCACAGTTGTGTATTGGTGTCAAATTAACGCTAAACCCGCTTGGTGACAACGTTTTGCCCTCACCCCCAGCCCCTCTCCCAAGGGAGAGGGGAGCTAGACATTCAATTCCCCTTCTCCTTTGGGAGAAGGGGTTAGGGGATGAGGGCGTGAGGGATTTGCAAAACGCCTGTCCGATATAGTTTTCGGGTTCAGTTGACACCAATGACAGTTGTGCTACCCGAAGATCGCGTGTATTGTACTTTGTTAAAAAGATGTAAAATTACATAAATGCGGTATTTAAAGGCGATATTTAAATGCGATCGCTAGCTAGCTAAATCAACCAAACTGCGGAAATGCCCATTCTGAGAAAATCGTTCTGCGATTATTTGTTGATAAACCGCCTCATAGCCATCAGTCATGTGCTTAACACTGAAAAGATTTTCGACATACTGACGACAAGCATAACGGTCTAACTCGATGACGCGATCGATGGCACTAATACACTCTTGAATATTATTGCAGAGGAAACCCGTCTTGCCGTGGGAAATTACCTCTTCAGTAGACCCCAATTTCATCGCAATCACTGGCGTACCAGAAGCCATTGACTCTACCATCACCAATCCAAAGGGTTCCCGCCAAGTGATAGGGAATAGAGTTGCGACTGCACCACCCATCAGGGCGTTTTTTTGAGTATGGTTGGCTTCACCCAGATACTCAATTTGCTCCCCGTCAATATGTGGTTTAATTTCTTTCTCAAAGTATTCCACATCAACGACATCTATCTTACCTGCCATTTTTAAATGCCAACCAGCTTTTTTGGCAATTTCTATAGCTAAGTGCGCTCCCTTCTCTGGAGACATCCGACCTAAAAACGCTAAGTAAGGAGGATCTTCTGGTTGGGAGTGAAACTCATAACTGCTGACATCAATTCCGTTGTAAACCGTCGCTACATAGTTCAATCCTAACCTTGGTTCTCGTTGTGCATTAGAAATATTGACATAGGGTTGCTTTTTACCAAAACTAAACATCTTTTCGTTGTCAGGGTTAAAAGTACCGTGCAACGTGTGAACTGTAGGAGTTTTTACCAGATTTGCATAAGCCAACGCCCCATGTCCGATATGGGAGTGAATAATATCAAACTCTTCTGCGCGTTCGTACACCGAAGCTAGATTCAGCATCTCGTAAATGCCGTAATCTTTGATAGTAGGATCGAGTCTGAGAGCGCGGGGATGAACTGAAGTTAGTTTTGCCAGACTAATAGAATCTCCCGATGCAAATAAAGTTACTTCATGTCCGCGTCGGACTAACTCATCGGTCAGTAACCCTACTACTAACTCTATGCCACCATAAGCTGGAGGCGGAACTCTCTCCCATAATGGAGCTAATTGAGCAATTTTCATCACAAACCTCCTAAAAAATAAAACTTGAATTAGAAGTTTTTTATTTCTGTTGTTTTAGTGCTTGTAATTGATCCACTTTGGCATCAGAAAGTAACTTCAGATACTAAACTTATTAACAATTTCCTTTAAATCTTACGCTGTACCTTATATATTTTTTGTCTATCTTAGTACGGAAATTACCCACTCCTAAAGAAGTAGCTGTATTCTGATTTATTAATTTTTATGTGATTAATGGCAGTTTTTAATAGAAGTTTTTTTATAAACAGGAACTTTCTATAATCGTCAAAAACTGTCATTTAAAGATAGTTTTGACTGAAAAAGCTCTATTTATGACCGTCAATCATCCAATTTTAAAATGTTAATTAAAGAATAAAGTCTGTAGACACTTTTTGGGGGGCTTTCCGTACTCTAAAGGATCATCTCTAGGCGATTAAAAGGTAAATTTACGTAAAGTAGGTACTTTGAAATCAGAAGTAGCAGTTTTTCTGATAAGTTCTATCCAAGTTCTTAAAAGTAAAATTAACCTGACTCTTAACGTTGTATGGAAAAGCCTACAAAAAACCTAACCCCTAACCGTTCTGATCGTTGTGTTATGTTAAAATCTGCCTAATTTTATTGCTTGATTTTAGGGGTTATTTTTCGTCTTTTTTCGATTCTCTGAACGCTTACATAAATTTAACGGTTTATATCCCTTTTTGAATTTTGAATTCTAGCGATCGCGCCGCGTCTGGTAGAGAAGCGAGAGTCAGATTGAGCAAGAGGCAAGGGAGCAGGGAGCAGGGGAGAAGGAACAGAAAGGGGGATTCGACCCCACCTGTTGCGCTAGCTTCCCGAAGGGTACGAGAACCACTTAATAGAAGTGGGGGACTCAGACCCATGTTCCGCTCTGCTCCACGGCTCTTGGTTGGAGTCATTTCCCCCCGCTCCCTGCCCCCTTCCCCCTGCCTCTTCGTTGAGATGATTCATAAAATCTCTGCGTTCTCTGTGCCTCTGCGGTTCGATAAATAAATTTTAAACCGAGATTGACTTATTGCATAAAATATGCTATTTTGTATTGCTATCAATAATATATATAAACGTGAATATCTCTCCATCTCTCAAAAAACCGCGTGTCTCATGGCAGGCGGTTTTCTCACTGTTGATATTTGTGTTCATGTACCTGCCCATACTGGTACTTGGCTTTTATAGCTTCAA
Source organism: Nostoc sp. 'Peltigera membranacea cyanobiont' 210A (assembly GCF_002246015.1). Classification (GTDB taxonomy): domain Bacteria; phylum Cyanobacteriota; class Cyanobacteriia; order Cyanobacteriales; family Nostocaceae; genus Nostoc. The sequence continues at coordinate 41,367 of NZ_NOLJ01000015.1, read as the reverse complement.
TCAGTCGCCCTACAGTGCAACTTGGCAAGGATTCACTCTCGATTGGTATCGCAAGTTGTTCAGTGACGATCGCATCTTATCGGCTTTGCAAAACAGTATGATAGTTGCAAGTTGTGCCGTGGCAATTTCCGCAGTGCTGGGAACCTTGATGGCGGTTGGGTTGGCGCGTTACGAATTTCCTGGTAAAAAATTGTATCGGGGTATTGCTTACCTACCATTGATTATTCCCGATATTGCGATCGCAGTGGCTACCCTAGTATGTCTAGCAGCCTTTGCGATACCTTTGAGTTTGTGGACGATAGTTGCAGCCCATGTAGTGTTTTGTCTGGCTTATGTCGGACTTGTGGTTGCTTCCCGACTGACTAATTTAGATCCTCACTTAGAAGAAGCAGCACTAGATTTAGGTGCGACACCAACCCAAGCTTTCATCAAAGTATTGTTACCTCAATTAATGCCTGGAATTGTCGCTGGTTGTCTCTTGGCTTTTGTTCTTAGCTTAGATGACTTTCTTATTGCTAGTTTTACTGCTGGTAGTGGTTCTAACACCCTGCCAATGGAAATTTTTAGCCGCATTAGAACCGGAGTTAAACCTGATATTAACGCGCTGAGTGTCATGTTAATTTTAGTATCTGCGATCGTTGCCCTTGTAGCGGAATTAATTCGCGCTTCTGGAGATAATAAAACTTTTAAATAATAGTCGCAATTCGCAATAAAAGTTATAGGTAGGTGATTTCGTTCTTCGTGAACTTTTTTAGATAGCTAACAACAGTTATATTAAAATTTAGGGTGCATTACGGCAAGCCTAACGCCCGAATCTTATGGCAATGTGCCATACTTTCTGCTAACACAACGTCATAGTATAGATAAGTAATACCAATTGTAAAAAATAATGCGACAAATACACCATTTGTAGAGACGCGATTCATGAGCCAGCGCGTTGCGGGGGTTCCCCCCGTTGTAGCGACTGGCGTCGCGTCTTAACCAAAGTATGTGTTGCAATCATTAATTGAATTGGTATAAATAAATATAATTTATTCATTCTTATGCCCTCGTGTGAAAGATAGTTTTAAGCACATGAATAAACTTCCGTGTTCGCTTCTCTACATAACTGTTTTCAATTAGATAATATTGGGGCTAACTTTGGAGAAGATGCTATTTCCCCCTCATTATGCAAATCTGCCAAAATCCCAATTGCTCAAATCCATTCAACTCTGATAGCAATAGATTTTGCGTGAGTTGCGGACAAAGCAACTTTGGCAAACTTCTCAGAAACCGTTATCGCGTATTAAGACTATTAGGCGAAGGTGGATTTAGTAGAACTTATGCTACAGAAGATGTAGACAGACTAAACGCCCCTTGCGTTATCAAGCAATTTTTCCCCCAGTTTCAGGGAACAGGACAACGCACTAAAGCCGCCGAATTTTTCAAAGAAGAGGCTTTTCGGTTATATGAACTGGGAGAAAATCATACGCAAATTCCCAGATTACTAGCTTATTTTGAACAAGGTACTAGCTTGTATCTCGTACAAGAATTTATTCAAGGCAAAACTCTCTTACAAGAAGTTCAGCAACAAATTTATGGCGAACAACAAATTTGGGAACTTTTAGCTGATTTATTGCCAGTTCTGCAATTCATTCATACTCATAACGTTATTCATCGAGATATTAAACCAGAAAATATCATCCGCCGTGCAAGTGATGAAAAACCCGTATTAATTGACTTTGGCGGTGCTAAACAAGTAACACAAACCAGTATCGGAAGACAAGCTACGGTAATTTATACCCTTGGCTATGCCCCAACAGAACAAATGGCTGGATTTGCTTGTCATGGCAGTGATTTGTATGCTTTGGGCGTAACTTGTGTGCGTCTTTTAACTCAATGTTTGCCCTTGCAGGATGCTTCTGGACAGATTAATGACCCTATTTATGATGCCATGAGCGCTAAATGGTTGTGGCGCGAACGTTTACAAAAAAAAGGTATTACTATCAGCGACGAATTAGGAAAAATTTTAGATAAATTACTCAAACATCTACCGAGTGAAAGGTATCAAACAGCAGTAGAAGTCATTAACGATTTGAAGTTTGCCACATCGAACATTGAACCTGTTGCCTTAAAAATTGTTTCGATGCCTCAACCTATATTATCGCCGTTACCACAAAAAGTAATCGTACCATTACCCCCATTAGAAACCTTTGAATTTGACGTAGTGACAGTAGACACAGGTGGTAGAGAAGTAAATCGCATGAACTGTAATGCAAACTTCTTTGCTGAAGAATTAGGTAAGTCTGTCACATTAGAAATGGTATCGATTCCTGGTGGTACTTACATGATGGGTTCACCCGAATTTGAAGGCGATGCTGACGAACGTCCTCAGCATCAAGTTACCGTTGAACCATTTTTTATGGGGAAATTTCCTGTAACTCAAGCACAGTGGAGAGTAGTAGCAGCTTTACCCAAAGTCAAACAAGCTTTAAATCCCCATCCATCGAAATTCAAAGGTCTAGATAGACCAGTAGAAAATGTATCTTGGTATGAGGCTGTAGAATTTTGTCTCAGGCTATCAGAAAAAACTGGACGCGACTATCGTTTACCGAGTGAAGCGGAATGGGAATATGCTTGTCGGGCTGGAACTACAACCTCATTCCACTTTGGCGAAACCATTACCCCTGAGTTAGTCAGCTGCACAATGGAACCAAAAAGCAAATTCCGTAAAGAAACAACAAACGTCGGTAGTTTTGAAGTCGCCAACGCCTTTGGATTGTACGATATGCACGGGTTAGTTTGGGAATGGTGTGCTGATTCGTGGCATAACAATTACAACGACGCACCCTTAGATGGAACAGCTTGGGAAGTTGGCGGTGACATAAATCGTCGGGTGCTACGCGGTGGTTCTTGGAGTTTCAGTGCAGAACTGTGTCGCAGTGCTAGCCGTAGCTGGAATGAGTCAGACGGTGGACTGAGGGTTTGTGGCTTTAGAGTAGTATTTTCTGTAGAGGAGATTATTTAGTAATTCAATACCAGGCTATATAAATTATGAACAACAGAATTGAGAAAGGTGACATAGTAGTTATAAATAAAAGTGGAAAACATTATCAGCAAGTGGGTGAAGTTAGTGAGGTAGATTACAATATTTTCTTTGTCAAAATAGTCTTAGTAAAGTTAGGTAATCAAGAAGAAACTTTTGAAGAAAAAGATTTACAATTACAAACTAAAAAGCCGAGTTTGCAAGAAGTTATTACATCAATAGACAAAATTTTAGAACAAGTCGATCAGATTTCTCACTTGCCGACACAAGAGAAAGTAGAGTTACCCAACCGTCTGAAATATCTGAAATTAGATATTCCTAAACTAGATAAACAGTTGATTAAAAACAACTTCGACAGTATAGATAAAATACTCGCAGCAACAAGAGAAATAGACTCATCAGCAAGCTTTTGGCAGGAAATAGATCCTAATTTGGAGAAAATAAGCTGGTGGATTAGAACAAGTCTGTGAACTAAAAAGTAAATCGGCGAGAATAAATCAGCTTTCTCTAGTTCTCAGCTAGAATCTGCCAATACCTAATTAGACTTATTGCATGAATCAATGAGCTTTCACCCTAAATCCCTCTCCCCAGCTTGGGATAGGGATTTTGAAATTGGCTCCTAAATAATTGGCATTGGACATAATTAAAGGTAACTATATTTTTTTCATTTTCTATCCTTAATGCTTTATACCTTATACTTTACGCTTTATTCTAATGATTTATTTTTATTCGTACCTACTTACTTAACTTTCTTTTTGCAACTGTCTGCCTTCAACTTTGTTATTAACTGTACGTTTACATAAACTTAACTTTTGCGAATATTTTTTTAGAGTAAATTTTGACTTTATAGATTAATAAAAGAGGTTTTATTATTTAAAATAAAATTACGAAGATCATCAGAAATATATATGCATTTTTTTCAGTTTGCAGGGATTCTTGGTTGTACTACAGCAGCTTTCATCTCAATTGCACCCATACAGGTAGAAGCTGCAACTTTTAAAGTGATATCTGGAGTCACCAGCATCGATCGCGATCACGGAGAGATTCTTAGTAGTATTGGGCTAAACTTGACAGGCACTAATCAGACAGTTGCACCAATTCCTAGCAATTATTTAGTTGGCTTCAACATCGACTCACTTACTAACTTCACCTTCAGTGACGACGGCGGTTTTACACCGCTCTCAGGTACAATCGAGCATACTGGTACTGTTACATTCAACAATCAAATTACTGTTGGTGACTTTTCAATTGGTTTTGCTCCAGGACGTACTGTCACAGGTGCCAGCGGACTTGTTTTAAGAGACACATTTTCTTTAAATACAATTTTGTTTGATTTGAGCGCTCCGGGACTTGTGGCATTTGATGGCCAAAATTTAACCATCCCTGATGTGAAATTGTTGATTTCTCCAGAGTTTGCTGATATATTAGGCGACTCTAAATTGACCGGTTTGTTTGCTGGAACTGCACGAATTGATGCTCAAGTTGCTGCCGTACCTGAACCTGATAGTGTATTAGCAACTTTGGTAGCAGGTGCGGCTCTTTTAGCAGCTAGGTTTTATACTCAAAAAATTAAATGCACCTGATATTTTGAAGCATAGCCAATCAAAAGTTCGCTCTACAACCAACGCTTAATACTTTTCAAATCTCGTTCCTAGTCTTCGCTGGAACGAGACAACCCAATTATCTGGAGTGCTGAATGGGGAATCTCACTTCTCTACTCAGCACAGGCTAAACGTCCCGCTACCGCTCAGTAAAAGTGCCCTTTTTACAGTAATTATTTCATTGAATGCGTGTTGCTAAAATCACTGAACTTTTTGCTGTCACGCGGATTTCTGTGGCAGCAATTCGAGGATCTTTGAGCCAAAATTCCCTGATTGGATCTGTGCGTCCGTGCCATTCTGGTGGCCAGTATTCTTGGGGTGTGAGATCGTCTAGTAAGATGAAGCCTCTAGGTTTGAGAGCAGTTATCAATGTCTGAGGTTCTGTAAGTTTTGCCTTTCCGCCATCGGCAAATAACAAATCAAAGGGAGCATAAGTCAGTAAATCGCGCCAGTCGCCTTGAAGTGCGCGGACATTAGACTTATCTGCAAATAGCTGTTGCACAACTTTGGCACGATCGCGATCGCTCTCGATCGTAATCAATGTACTATCTGGATGTAATGCACTCACAATCCACGTTGCACCAACCCCGCATCCACTACCAATCTCGCCAATTTGACCCTGTGTGATATGGCTGGTGAGGACTTGCAACAGACGACCAACTTCTGGGAGTGAGGATTGGGTAAACTCAAGTTGTGCAGCTAAGGATTCAGCCTGCTGCACTAATGATGGATTAGAGGTGATGGGATAGGTTGTCATGTCTACTCCTTGATCAAAACTTCTCGCACCATCACACTGGCAATAACGAAACGTGCGCTGAAACCACCTTCCATCCTTCGGTAAACCTGTACCAAGTCTGGCTTTGTCGCCCGAAACGCTCTACACCATTGATAATCCGGTGAAATTCTAAAGTCACTGTTGCGGCATCTTTCCCAAAGGTTACAACCTTGAGATTCGAGATTTCTCGCTCTATTTTTGGGTTTGGTCGATTCTGGCGAAAGTTGCGAACTTCATCGCCACCATAGAGGTTTTCTGTGATGCCAAACCGTACTACTTCGGGCGTATCCCAAAACAAGCTATCCATCACATCCAAATTGTTATTACAAAGAGCTTCTTCATACTTGAGGTATAAATCAGTTACTTCAGCGACAACAGTAAGGTCATTTATAGTAGTCATTGTTATTACTAATTTTTGGTGTTATGGCTGATTATGCACTCTTTCAAATAGCCAGAGCTATTTTTCTTTTAAGTTCCTTCAGTACGTAGATTTAGACGAATCAGATCGCGGAAGGTGGAAATTTGCTGCATAAATAAAATTGAGCCTGCAATACAAATACTTGCACCAAAAATGACAGTATTGCTACTACAAATTTTACTTGCTAGTGCGCCAGGCAAAGGCATTACCCAGATTTTCCTTACCAACTGTTTCAGGAAGAAATGTCTGCCGAGTCGGAATATCGAAGGCGTTGATCATCCCTTGCAGTACGCCAAGAATTGCGATGTACTCGATATTAATCGTACCGCTTAGAGCTAGCCACGTTAGAGCTAAAGACTGAAGCATCCCCAAAATCTGGGCAACAAGCAGAATTTGATGACGATTCCAGCGATCGGCAATGATTCCACCCAGAGGAATCAACACAAATGTGGGAATTTGGCTGGCAAAGCCCACTAGACCTAGTAACCAAGCGGAATCGGTGAGGCGATATACTAACCAACTAGTAGCCACTTGAGTCATGGACGTACCAATTAGAGAAATTGCCTGACCTGTGTAGTACAGGCGAAAATTTCTAGAACTAAAAGCACGCAGCATGACTTGTGATTTTTTTGATGCTTCCATACATCACCCCTGAGTAGTTCCCAGTTCTTAACCGTGAATAAAAAAGTAGGCAGTCATCGTAAAGGCAACAATCATCACAAATTTCCGAATTAAGTGCGGTTCAAGTTTACGAGCATAATGGGCACTTAAGTAACCACCAAGAGAGCCACCGACTGCCATCAAAATAGCTTGATGCCAAGCAATCACACCTGCAAAAAGAAATGGAACGATCGCAATACCATTGATACAACTCCCCAAAAATGTCTTAAAAGCATTCATTTTGTGAATACTTTTGATGCCTAAAAACGTTAGAGCTGCCAGCATTAAAATCCCTATACCTGCGCCAAAGAAACCGCCATAGATTGCGATCGCTAGTTGAGCCAGTGCCAAATTAAACAACGGTACAGATTCCGGTGATGTATTCTGGTTTCGACGCTGCAACCATTTTTTGAACGGTTCGCCAAAGGTAAACACAACTGTGGCTAGCAGCAATAGATAGGGAATCAGCTTTTTAAAGACATCTGGCGATGTATATAACAAAGCGATGGAGCCAATCATGCCACCAACTAAACTGACACCACATAGAAGTAAAAAATCTCGCCGCTCGATGCCCAAATCTTGACGATATGCTCCAGCACTGGCTAGGGAAGCCACCCAAATTGCAGTATTATTGGTGGCATTAGCTGCGATCGGGGGTACACCCGTAAAGATAAGAGTTGGAAATGTGATAAAGCTTCCACCACCTGCTACAGCATTTAAGCCGCCTGCAATAAAAGCAGTACTAAACAACAGCAAGCTATGGATAAACGTTAATGATGGCGGCATTATTTTTAATTACGAATTACGTTAGCGCAGCGTTAGCGAGTCATCGAGCGTCATTACGAATTATTAATTTGGGAATATCACTTGGAGAATGGGCAATCAAGTCAGCACCATGAGCTTTTAATTCCTCCTCAGTTCCATAGCCATAGGTGACACCAATTGAGGCGATTTGATGGCGCTTGGCTCCAATGATGTCATGTGAGCGATCGCCTACCATCACCACAGTAGAGGATAAAAGTTTTTCTGTTAATAAAATATGGTGAATTAAGTCACCTTTTATACTCAGCGTTCCGTCAAGTTCGCTACCATAAACACCATCAAAAAGCAAGGATAAGCCAAAATATTCAATAATTTGCGTAGTATAAATATATGGTTTAGAAGTCGCAACAAAAGTTTTATAACCAGCAAAACGAATTGCTTTTAAAACTTCCGTAATTTGGGGATAAAGGGAATTTTCAAATAATCCAATTGTGGCAAAGCGATGACGATAAAGTGAAATAGCCTGTTCAATTACTGTGCCATCCAAGGTATTGAGTAATTGCGAAAAGCTATCTTTGAGTGGTGGGCCAATACACCAATTTAATTCATCAGCATTCGGTGGTTTGTAACCGAGTTCAGATAGAGCATACTGAATGCAACGAGTGATACCAAGTTTAGGATCTGTCAAAGTGCCGTCTAAATCAAAAAGGATAGCGGAGAAAGGCATATTTGATATTAATTCGTGACGACTTGATTGTATTGTTAAAACCACTGGAATAACAAACCAGATGAAGTTTGAGAAAATCAAAGCCGTCGCTTCAAAAGACGCGATAAATCGCCGTCTCTACAGGGAATTTATCCATCAATTATTACTATGCCAAGGAACCGACGCTCACAGGTTCAGGAGCAGTTTTTGTGGTGAACTGGTTCACCGGACGGGGCAAACCAAGATTTTCGCGCAAAGTATTACCTTCATACTCAGTACGAAATATTCCTCGGCGTTGCAGTTCGGGAATTACCAAGTCCACGAATTCATCTAAACCTCCAGGCAACCAGGGTGGCATGATGTTGAATCCATCAGCCCCACCATTAACAAACCAATCTTCTAACTGATCGGCAATATGTTCTGGTGTTCCAAGAATCGTTCGATGTCCCCGCGCTCCTGCAATCCACAAATACAGTTGCCGGATTGTTAAATTCTCTCTGCGGGCAAGATCGGTAATCAACTGCAAGCGGCTTTTGCCACCGTTGGTATCTGGCAGATCCGGCAGCGGCCCGTCTAGGGGATACTTGGACAAATCATGGCCACCCACTAGTCCAGAAAGCAGCCCCTCCATCAGCCGGGGTGTTGGGATGTCGCCATGCTGCGACGTGATGACCACTACCGGGTAAAAATGCTCCGAGTTTAAGTTGTTTTTTTGTACTCATGTTTGTATTTGCGAGGGCGTACTTATGCTTTTTTCGTTCTCTTGTTTGCAACAAGAAAATGTTAGTTATTAGGACTGAAGCACTCCTGCGACAGCAAGCAATTCGGCTGCTGAAAAACCGAGGGCATTGGGCAACATTCCATGCCCAATGCCCAAGTATTATGCAGTCACCGCCTGACGCCGATTGTACTCAGAAGCATCTCCCTTGATAGCCTCACTTTGTTTACCATTGATGCCAACGGGGAGGTCGCCGACAATTGTCACTCGTTGAACATGGCGGGGCTGATCGCCGTAATCAGCGATCGCATAATGTTGAGTAGCCCGATTATCCCAAAAGGCTACGTCACCAACTTGCCAACGCCACCGGACTGTGTTCTCAGGACGTGTGATGTATGCTTGCAACAGCCGCAGAATGTCATCGGATTCAGTTGTTGATAAGCCACGGAACTGGCGCACAAATCCGCCGATGAATAGTCCCCGCTCCCCAGATTCGGGATGGATGCGTACAACTGGGTGCAGAGTCTCGTATACAGTCGAGGTAAAGACAGCGCGGTAAGCTTTGGCATCTTCAGGTAGGTCAAATGCAGTAGCATAATCGTATTTGTTGCTATGTACTGCCCAAAGTTGATCTGCAAGATTACGCAAATGGATAGGTAAATCTTGGTATGCAGTCACGGAGTTTGCCCAGATTGTATCGCCACCAGTTGGGGGAATATCAAGCGCTCGTAAGACGGAACCGAGAGGAGGACGGTCTACAAATGTCACATCGGTATGCCAGCTATTGGCGCGGGAAGTGGTACGACCATAATTCAGGTCTAAGACTTCTGGATTTTCTGGCAGCGATGGTACAGTAGGGTGGGCTGTAGTGACTTCACCAAAACGACGAGCGAAAGCAACCTGTCCATCAGCATCGAGCTGTTGCTGACCACGGAAAAAGATCACTTTGTATTTGACTAGAGTCTTGCGAATATCACTGATGATGTCATCGCTGAGATTAGAACTCAGATTAACACCAATAATTTCAGCCCCGATACGTCCTGCAACTGGTTTGATATCAAAGTATTGAGAACCCATTGTTTTTCTCTCCAAGAAGTTTATGTTTTGACAAATTGTAGAGACGCGATTCATCGCGTCTGATTCATCGCGTCTACTAAACACCAGGGGTAGATCCGCCATCAACGATAATCTCTGTTCCTGTAATCGATGCAGCAAGATCGGACACCAAAAATAGCGCCAGCGCGGCAATTTCTTCTGGCTGGGCGATTCTTTTTAAAGGAATACTTTGGATATTTTGTGCCTTTTCTTGCTCAACGGTGATGCCTTGCGCTTGAGCATTTTGCCGCGCTAAAGTCTCAGCACGCTCAGTAGCTGTAGCACCAGGAGAGATAGCGTTAATGCGAATCTTGTACTCGGCTAGCTCTTTAGAAATGCCCTTTGTGAAGTTCAGCAAAGCAGCATTACTTGTACCACCAGCTAGAAAGTTAGGGCGAGGTGTCCGTCCTGCACCGCCGACTATATTGACAATCCGCCCATCACCGCGACTTTTTTGATGGGGAACGACGGCTCTAACTAAGCGGATATAGCCTAATAATTTTAAGTTCCAAGCATCCAAAAATAAATCATCAGTGGATTCTAAGAAAGATCCAGCACGGGCTGAACCTGCATTGTTAATCAAGATATCAATCTGATTAAATTGGGCTAATGTTGTCGAGACAACTTTCTCAACATCCTCTGCTTTAGTTAAATCAGCGCTGATGGCAATAACTTTAGCACCAGGAGTTGGTAGAGACTGGATGGCAGCTACTGAATTTTCTAGTCTTTCTTGATTGCGGGCTGCGATCGCAACATTCACACCCTCACTATAAAGTGCTTTGGCGGTAGCTAATCCAATTCCCGCACTCCCTCCTGTAACGATCGCTGTTTTACCTGATAGTTTTAGTTCTAAGCTCATACAAACTTACCCTCGAAAATGTAATTAATTTATTTGCGAACCAATAATATTGCTGATTGAGAGCCTATATTCTGGATATCCAAGATGGCTTGATTTTCCTCAGAAGTGCAGCCCAGAAGTATTTTGATTTCTGCATCCCGCTTTTCCAAGTCAACACTACAAATGACGGCGGTAACTTTTTTGCTAGACAAACTACCTATCCAGACATCAATATCGGCTCCATCTCCAGAGCGAGTGTTTTCCAAGTATCCATAGTCCAACGGATAAACAAAGGATGGATAACGTGGATGTGATGTCCCTTTTGGGCGATCTATCTTGAGATTACTAAGGGCTACAAGCCGATCTAGTTTGAACCAGAATTCAGTACTATCCCTCATACCATCTGCGATCGCTCAATTGGAAATGTGCAACACAGCTTTGCCAGGAAAACGCCTATCAAGTAGTTGTTGTGCCACGTCAGCTATTTCTGTCCAAGAAGCTTCTAAGTCAATGTGAGGACGTAACTCACCTGCTTCTACTAGACTCAAAAGCCGTTTTAGACCGACTGCTGCTGATTCAAATCTCAATTCATCGAACAGACGTAAACCATACAGGCTGACGCTACCAGTCCCAAAAAATTGAGCCGCGTTGAATGTCACTTCAGATCCCCCAGATACTCCATACAGCACAGTTTTTCCATCCTGCGCCAGTAAGCCAAGGGCTATCCCCAAAGTCTTGCCACCCACTGACTCTACAATTAGATCGTAGGGGCCGTACTCGCTGGCGGGTGAGAGGTCTTCGCCAATCACCACCGATTGCGCTCCTGCTTCTCTAACTAGAGTTTCATAGCCAGCTTGACGAATATGTGCCACAACTTGCGCTCCTGACAGTTGCGCCAATTGGATAGCGAAGTAACCAACGCCTCCTGATGCACCTGTAACCAAAACTGTCCGACCCAAAAGTGAACCACCTTTTAACACCGCATGGTATGCAGTTAAACCCGCTACAGGCAGTGTGGCAGCTTGAGCAAAAGATACCGATGGCGGCACTACTGCTAAGGCATTAGTAGGAACAGAAACGAGTTCTGCCCAAGCACCGGCGCGGCGCAAGCCAACTACACGCGCTCCAAGGGGAGGCCCCGAACCATCGGCGGCGGGAATTTCCACTACGCCTGCTAAGTCCCAACCAGGTTGCCAACCAGCCTCAGCAGTGGTTGAACGTTTTATCTCTCCCCGATTCAGGGAAATTGCCGCTACCCGCACTAGAGCTTCATCTGGGGCGGGCTTTGGTGCAGTTACTTCACTTAGTGCCAAACGCCCCGGCACATTGGGATCAACAATCACAGCACGTATTTTGCTCATAAGGTTGCCCTGGCTAAGAGATTAATTTCTAGTTCGTTGGTTCGCAATCTTATACCTGCAATAAATAATCTCGATAGATTAGCTATTTATTCTTAACTTCAAATCCTTGCAACTAGGTTAACGAAAATCACAAACAACGGCATCTTGATAAATTTACAGTATTTTATGGTTTGTAAAAAGAAAACTATCACAGACAGTCAGAAGAATCAAGCACCTTGTGCATAAATTCGCCGTTGACACTTCTTGCACTGTAATCAAACCAAGTGGCTTCCGTATCGTTCGGCGTTCTTTTTATAATTTCTCTATGTGAGTCCAAACAGTGTAAACGCGAAAATTATTAACCGGTTTGCATTATGGTGTTTTCGCCTCTATTTTTGAGTTTGAACCTCTACCTTTGCATCCGATTCATCTCCACTTTGAGAAACTTTTTCTGGGCCGCACTGTACCGGAGTTACTCCTGTACCTTGAGTGAGGCCGTGTCTCGTTGTGGTGTCGTAGGCATTGTTATCAGTATTTGCTTGGGCGTAAGTATCGTTAAAAATCTTGTCAGATGCTGAGATTGTTTTGCCAAGAAGCTTTTTGTGTAAATCTTTAAAAGCCTTCTCGTCAATACTAATGTGCCCATTCTCATGTGTATCAAGAGCGCTATAAAACCTTGCCCATTCTTTTTTAACAGGTTCGCATTGTTGGTCGAGTTCAGTCCAGACGGGCATTGCCTTAGTTTCTGTTACTAAGACATCTGCCTCGTAGACAATTTCATCGGATTTATCTTCTGCTTGGTAAGTTTTGACATCTTTTGTGGGGGCACAAGTAACACTGCCCGCTTCGCCCTTTCCTTGTGATGTTAAGTTTGTAATTGCTTCTGTAATATTTTTTCCCGAAGCAGTAATTGTGGCATTCTTTTTGTCAATTTTAGTTGTCCCTTTTTTGGGCGGCATACCACTAGATGTCTGTTCAACAGGGGTTGGTGCTGTAGATGCATCGCTTTGTTTCTGCACTTTGCCTGTCTGCTGTACCACATGGGTTAACTCATGGGCTGTCAACTCGTTATTACCAGGTGATTTCTCGGCGCTAAAGTAAACATCACTACCATGAGTAAAGGCTTGCGCTCCCAACGACTTACTCATCTGCGTAGCATTGGAGTCAGTATGTACTCGCACATCGTCGAATTCACTACCAAAGCGTGGTTCCATAAAGTCTCGCACTTCTGGAGATAACGGGCTTCCTCCACCCTTACTATTATTTAACTGACTTTCAATATTGTCTTGGGTCTGAACGCTGCGATCGCTAACGCGTTGTAGCGACAACTCGGTTTGTACTTCTTCTTTTTCTTGCTCACAATCTGCACATTCTCGTTGTACTATATGTGAATCTATTCCACCAATATTTATATTTGACTTAGGTCTAGGTAAAAGCATAATCTGGTCAGATGATTGCTCATACTGGTCTTTTGGCTGGCTACCTATAAGTTGCGGCTGTGGACGATGCAAAGATATGCGACTAATGTCGTGAACAAAAGGTTTTTCTTTGATAGCTTCTGGTTCTAATAATTGCTCATTAGCAGGTGAGGCTTTTTGAAGGTCGCCTGCCACTTCCATGACTGTATCGAGTGGAGTATTATTATTTGTTCGTAAACCAAAACCGCGTGTTGGATTGGCCAATGTGGGAATATTGGATGAGACAAGCGATGGATTCGTAAAATTTGATGTTCCTGTGTTGGGTCGCTTCCATGTGGGTAAAGGCAAAGCGGCTTGTCTTTTAATGTCGCTCATCTCTCAATTCCTACATTTTCTAGATTAATTAGTGAACCTCTTATCTATTGCATTCCACGATTATATATATACAAAAATTTAACTATTTTATTGACATCCTTATGTATAGACTTTAGTCTAGTTTTGTCATTATTCAGCTACCCGAATATTCAAGAATTGACATCTGGTGAAATTAACTATGCGTTCTGAATAACGCATAGTTAATTTCACCAGCAGATGTCTAATAAATAGCTAACGAACCTTTCCCCGCAGGGCTTCAGTATCAATTGGTTTGATGAGGTAAATTAACAGCAGATTCCAAACAATTGCTGCAATCAAAGGTAGTTTGCGAATTAGCTTTACCAATTTCGGATTATAACTGCCTTCAATCTCTGCAATTTTCAAGTTGTAACCAGCACAGCGTTGCAGACGTGGGAAAAACTTGGGATGTTCGGTATTCAACATTACAGGAAAAGCCCGTCCTGCGGTTTCATTGGTGTTGCGGACAACTTGGATATCAAATTCTGTGGCATCAAGTCCCAATGATTTGTAGAACCCGGAACGTTCATGAACTGTCAGGGTATGAGTAGCAAATACTGATAGCAAGAAAAAGCGACTCCATAGCCTAGATTTCCAGGTGTTCCAAAGTTGCGGTTGAGAACGCAATAATGCTTTGAATATGTCCCCGTGGCGGTTTTCGTCCTGACACCAGCTCTCAAAGTAGCGGAATATCGGGTAAAACTGGTTTTCCGGGTGCTTTTCTAGATGCCTGAAAATAATAATGTAACGCCAGTAGCCGATTTTTTCTGAGAGGTAGACGGTGTAAAGTACCCATTCAATCGGGAAAAATGTATAAGTGCGGGTTTTGGTAACAGTGCCTAAATCAAGGGAGAGTTTAAAATCGGCCATGGCTTTGTTGAGGAATCCAGCATGGCGGGCTTCATCACGTGCCATCATTTGAAATATTTCCGCTAGCACTGGACTGCGATTTTTTAGCTTGCGGGATAATTCCTTGAATAGCAAGAAGCCGGAAAACTCAGAAATGCAAGAACGTTCCAAATACTCTATAAACGCCTGCCTTGCTTCACCGTCAATGTGTTCCCAAGACTGCTCAAACGCTTCATCGCGAACAAAATGGTGGCGGTTGTAGTCTGTCCGCATTTCTGTCAACATCGCCTGCAACTCCGTTTCCTGGGCAGACAAATCCAGTTTGGCTGCGGTTTCAAAATCTGTAGTGTAAAACCGGGGGGTGAGTACGGTTTCTTTGCTGGGGGTTTTGATTTCTGGCTTGGGTAGGGTGTTAACCATGAGTAATGAGGCGTTCTAATCAATAGTTCTATAACTATAAAGTTATGACAAATGCAATTATTTTGCTAGACCTATTTACAATCCTTCAGTAAAGTTGGAATTTCTGAATTTTTCTTCAACGGGTCGCGCCCAGGATTCCCCAATTAGCCAAGCATGAAAGAGGGACTGGGGACTGGGGACTGGTTACTGGGTACTGGGGAAGAAATTTTTTAAGAATTGGTTGGGGTCTGAATCCCCATTCCAATCTTCCCAATCCCCAGTAGGTAACTCAATCATAATTCTTTCCTTCTGCCCCCTGCCTCACTTCTCTACGAGAGGCTGCGCCAACGACTACGCTCAGTGACCACCTCACCTACCTGCCCNGCCCCCTGCCCCCTGCCCCCTGCCTCCTTCACCGCAGTAATTCTTCAACTTGATGCTGGCTCCACAAAGTTCTGTATAAACCCTGTTTTTGTAAAAGTTCTAAGTGATTTCCGACCTGAACAATTTTTCCCTTTTCCATGACAAAAATTCGGTCAGCCGCCGCCGCCGCTGATAATTGGTGGGTGATAAAAATTACTGTTTTACGTTCAGTACCACTGGAGAGATTTTTGAGGATTTTCGTAGCTGTTTGATTATCCACGCTAGAGAGAGCGTCATCCAAAATTAACACTGGAGCATTGACCAACATTGCACGAGCCAAAGCAGTACGTTGCCGTTGACCGCCAGAAAGATTAATACCGCGTTCGCCAACAATAGTTTCATATTGCTGGGGAAAATTCTGAATTTCTGATTCAATTTGGGCAAGTTTAGCGACAGATTCTACCTGCTGTTGTTCGCTAACTGGATCGCCGTAGCGAATATTATTTTTGATTGTAGTGCTAAATAGAAAGCTATCTTGAGGAACGTAGGCGATCGCACCTCGTAAATCTGTCAAAGCGATCTTAGTAATATCTACCCCATCTAAAAACAATTGTCCTGATTCAACATCCAACAAGCGTGGTAAAGCATTGGCCAAAGTAGATTTCCCCGAACCAATTGCCCCAACAATCGCGACAGTTTCTCCAGCAGCAATGGTAAAGTTAACATTTGCTAAAGCTGGAGTAGTGGAACCAGGGTAATTGTAGGTGAGATTTTTCGCTGTCACTTCGCCTTTGAGTTCAGCCACAGGCAGATGTATGGCATCGGCTGCATCTTTAATTTTTGGTGTGACAGAGAGAATAGATTCAAGCCTATCAATACTAACTTCACCGCGTTGGTAGGCGGTAATTGTGAATCCTAAAAGGGCAGTAGGGAAAACTAGACGCTCTACATAAATTAACAATGCTAAAAAATCGCCAACCTGAAGTGTCCCAGCAGACATCCGTGCCGATCCTAGCCAGATGATTACCAGTGAACTGATATTAGCTAGCCCACCAATTAGCGGAAACAGTGTATTGCGGATTTTTGCCAATTCTAGATTAGCAGTCAATAGCTGCTGATTTTTCTTGGCAAAAGCTCGACGCTCGTTTGCTTCTTGAGCATAGATTTTAATTAAGGCAATGCCACTAATATCCTCCTGGATGAGTTCGCTGATGTCAGAGAGTTGCTCTTGGACTGCTGCTTGTTGTTTGCGTAAGCGATCGCTAAATAAACTCACCAACAAGAGCATAAAAGGATACACTGCTAGGGCGGCTAGGGTGAGATCCACACTAATTGCCAGCATTACTGGCAATGTCAGGGCGTAGGCAAACACCGTATTTGCCAAACTCAAAACCGCAAAACCTAACAACCGCTTGATATTGTCCACATCACTAGTAGCCCGACTAATCAAATCGCCAGCAGTATTACTGGCAAAATAACCAGGCTCCAGCTTCAGTAAGTGTTCAAAAATCCGTTGTTTCAGGTCAAATTCCACCTGACGCCCCACCCCAAATAGCCAAATGCGTGATGCCATCCGCATTAGCCACATCGCCGAACTGAGCAAAACAATGACTACTACGTAATGTAGTATTTGGTTCCAGCTGAAGGTTGTCGAGAGTTTGTCAACACCAGCACGAATCAACCAAGGGATATAAACACCCAGTGCATTGACAGACAACAAAGCGAGAATACCCAAGGAGGCTTCCCGCCAATGGGGTCGTAGATAAGCACTGAGTTTAGCGATTCGTCGAGATTTTGCCATTAAAGCAATTGTGCAACTTTATCATCTAGATTAACTGCTAGTCCCAGAAGGCAGCTATGAAGAGGAAATATCGCTTGTGATAAATTCAGCTTTTTTTAGCTCTTTTAACTGGATAGTTATGGCCGTTTGGTACTAGTAGTCCACCACAGCAACTTTAATGAAGAAATAAGTTCGTAGTCAGGACTTTAGCCCTTAAATTAAGCGCTCAAGCGCTCACTACGAACCAAGTATTGTTCTCTTGCCTGATTACCGCTGAACACGCATGAACCTGTAAACTTCAAGGAGATAACTT
Organism: Nostoc sp. 'Peltigera membranacea cyanobiont' 210A; assembly: GCF_002246015.1. Taxonomy (GTDB): domain Bacteria; phylum Cyanobacteriota; class Cyanobacteriia; order Cyanobacteriales; family Nostocaceae; genus Nostoc. The sequence continues at coordinate 23,914 of NZ_NOLJ01000015.1, read as the reverse complement.
TCCCAAGTTCTTGTTGTCAATTGCAACGTTTGTGCATCCGGTACAAAGTCTTCAAGTCGTAAACCGCGTGTGCGAATATCTTGAGGATTTCCTTGTAACAGGTACGGAGGCACTCTCAAATTATAAGAAAGAATGCTATCCCCCCTTACATCTGAGATGTTAGCTGTGGTGGGTTGCCCTAATGCCACCAGTGTCCCAGATGTTGGTGTAGCAGTTGCGACAGATGTTTCACCCGTCATTGCTAGAGGCGCTCTATAAAGGAAATAAGCGACTGCTGGTGTACTTGCCAACAGCAAAATCGTCAGTGCCCAACCGATCAAGTATCCTCCTGGTTTCTCTATTCCACCTCCTTTGATTTTCTGAGCGGCAATAATCATCAGTAAAACAGAGGCTCCTAGAGGCTTGAGTGGAAAAGATAGCATCCTCCACAACGACGCCACAGCAGGTTCGTTGGGGTTAAGAAATGATAGGGCTACGATTACCAAGATAACGACTAAGATTAATCGCCCGACAAAACTTCCAGAGGGATAAAATCGCTGGAACAGAGAATAAACGATAGTGCCAATCAGCAGCCACAGCAGTACCCGGCTTAACAATAGAAACATAGACTAACTCTCAAATTTTCTGGTGCAGTGAGCCAGTGTGGTGGTGTTCGCGTAGCGTCTCCGTCAGGAGAGGCAGTCCGTTTCGATTGGGGTTGCCCCCAGAAAGGACTGCCATGCCGGGAAACCATGCATGAAACAACTGGCGACTTCTTACTGATAGCGACGTTAGAAGCGTCACCCGTAAGGCTCAACCTAGAGGTTTCGGGAAATGGATTTATTTTATTGTCAAATTGTAATCGCACTGTTTGACTTAAAATTTCTCAAACCTCACACCCAATGACTACCGTCGTAGTGATTTTAGTGCAATTTTTTGACACTGCGTCTATTATTTATAATTTTCCAGAAGAGTAATCTCATACCGGTAAACTAAATTAATTAAGTAATCGACTCAAAAGGAAAAACTATGTCGCCTGAAAAGCCTACTATTTTGGTAACAGGGGGAGCTGGATATATTGGTTCCCATACAGTGCTTGCTTTGAAGAAAGCGGGTTATGGCGTTGTCATACTTGATAATCTGGTCTATGGACATCGCGATCTAGTAGAAAAGGTTTTACAGGTAGAACTAATAATTGGGGACACAAGCGATCGCGCCTTGCTGGATCATGTATTTAAAACTCACGATATTGCTGCGGTGATGCATTTTTCGGCTTATGCCTACGTAGGAGAGTCGGTGAGCGATCCAGCCAAATATTACCGCAATAACGTTCTTGGTACTTTGACCCTATTAGAAGCGATGCTGACAGCATCTGTAAAGAAATTTGTCTTTTCTTCTACCTGTGCCACTTACGGGGTACCGGAATTCGTGCCCATTCCAGAAACCCATCCCCAAAATCCGATTAATCCCTATGGCGCTACAAAGCTGATGGTAGAAAGGATTCTCTCTGATTTTGATGTTGCTTACGGTTTGCAATCAGTACGTTTTCGCTACTTCAATGCTGCTGGTGCTAATCCCGATGGTTTACTGGGCGAGGATCACAACCCAGAAACCCATTTGATTCCCTTGGTGCTAATGACAGCTTTAGGGAAACGAGAATCCATTTCAATTTTCGGCACTGATTACCCCACGCCCGATGGTACGTGTATTCGCGATTATATTCACGTTAACGACTTAGCAGATGCCCATATTTTGGGATTGGAATATTTATTAAAAGGTGGCGATAGCGAAGTTTTTAATTTGAGCAATGGCAGCGGTTTCTCCGTCAAAGAAGTCATTGCCGCAGTCCAAGAGGTGACTGGAATTAGCATACCAGTAGAAGAACGCGATCGCCGTCCTGGCGATCCCCCAGTTCTCATTGGCACCAGCGACAAAGCCAGAACAATCTTAGGCTGGCAACCTCAGTATCCATCCATCAAAGATATCGTCGCTGATGCGTGGCAGTGGCATCAGAAGCGACATAAGTAAGGGCATTGGGCATGGGGCATTGGGCATGGAGAAGAGACAAGGTAGACAAGGTAGAGGGGGGAGACAAGGGAGAGACTTGTTCAATAGACCTCTTGCATAAATCAAAAAAATAACCCCACCCCGCCTTTGACTTACGTCAAATTCTCCCCTCCCCGCCTGCGGGGAGGGGCCGGGGGTGGGGTGTTAGGGACTTTTGGAAGAGGTCTATTANGGCATTTTCTGGAAGAATCAAGGCACAATAAAGTATTTATTATTCCTGAGTTGCTTAGTTATATCAATAACTAATCTTTACCCTGCTTCTTCTTTATTCCCCACCCCTCCTCATACTTTGCATGACGACAACTAAGATGCCGATAAATCCGAGAATTGGCAGTGCGATCGCCCAAGTTGGTAATTGTTGAGATTGACCCTCTACTAAATCACCATTGACATTGCGCAGGTTTTGTGCATTCTGTGTAGACCCGCCTCCTGCCACAGTCACTTCAAATTTGAATTCAAAGGGTTTGAATCTTGCCCCAGAGACAGGTTTTCCATTTAGTTGCAATTCATAAAGACCTGGTTTGGGAAAGACAACTTCTGCACCTGGAATGCCTCGATAACGTTCGGCTGCTACAGGTTCTAACTGTGGTTCTAACAGCGGTGGCTCTCCGGCGGCATAAGGTTCGGCATAAACAGCCAACTGACAATTACACTGTGACAGAGGAATCACCTTTCCACCTCTGCGGGTAAGTGCAAACCAGGCTTGGCTTGCTTCTCCAGCACGGGGATTATCATTTGGTTCAATATGGAGAGTGCCGCCAACATCTGAGGCTACTTCTACCTTATGAGCAAAAGCAGGGTAAAGATTAGTTATTGATATAACTAAGCAACTCAGGAATAATAAATACTTTATTGTGCCTTGATTCTTCCAGAAAATGCCTTTGAGGGGGTAACGCCTCTGTTTTTGACTCGTTGGAATGGAGCCAGAAAATAAGGATGATTTACCGCGATTTGGTTGGGGGAACATAAAACTTTTCTACGGCTAACTTTGACCAGAAAAAGCGCGAACGCACTAGTAAGACACTGAGAGTAACAATTACCATCAGTACTGCCGCTAATTTATTTCCCCAAGTTGATTGTAAGGAACCCAGGTAATGGGAACCAATCAACACAGTATGAATGGCACTCAAGAGCAAGGCTGGCACACCCAATAGATGAATCTGTCGCCAACGCTTGCCCAAAGATTTTTGCAACGATTCCCAACTTGTAAAAGCGGCGGGGGACATTAATACCAATGCTACAGCACCCGCAGCCATCCCCCACTGAAATTCTGGTGGCAGAAACGAAAAGGCGGCAAAATTCCATTGCAATGAGTGTTCTATCATGTGGACGGTGTGAACCACAGAAAGCACAAAAGATCCCACTCCCAAGCCGCGACGGTAACGCAGTGGTGAAGCCCACAACCCACTAATCGGACGCGCAATTAACGCCAAAATTAAGCAGATTAAGGCGGCGTGTCCGGTGTAATCTACCATTGTGTCGCCAGTCCGTAGCAAGGTGATAACGCCAATGGTTAGTGTTACCCAACCGCCTAATCGAAACAACTGACTGCGCCTGTCTTTACTTACCAAAGATGAGGAAACGCCTACACCTAGCATCGTGGGCAAAGTTCCCAAGCCAAAAGCCAGCATAGTAGCTGTACTCATCCATAAATTGCCAGTTTCAGCGGCTTTAATTTGGGCAGCATAGAGGAAACCACAGGGCATTAAACCCCAAGTCATCCCCAAAAGCATTGGCGTCCACCATTTGGTTTTTAAGGAAAGTTTAACCATTCCAGTACTGAGGCGATCGTGTAAACTACCTTGCAATAGGGGATGTAACACGGGAATCCGCGGTAGTAAATCGGGTTTTACTTGTCCTAAGCCAAACCAAATCAACATCACACCAGTCAGAATTGCCATCCAGCGCCGGAAGTCGCTGCCAATACCCGCTAGCTGTCCACCTTGCAGCAATACCGAACCTAGCGCCCCAATGCCAGCACCGACTAGAGCATAGCTCAACATCCGCCCCAGGTTTAGCAGGATATGAAATTTTAATTGCTGTTGCCAAGTGTCGGGCTTTTCTAAGGTTGATGTCCGTCCCAAAGAGACTGTTTGTGGAATTTTCGGCTGATGAGACAGAGAAAATGCCACTGTTAGAGGGCCACACATCCCAAAGCAATGTCCAAAACTCCCCAGGAACCCCAGGACTGCAATCAGCAACAAATCTACCATAAAAAAAGTTCCGAGTTCTGAGTCATGAGTCCTGAGTGTAAGAATAAAGATTTTGAAGAAGTAATTAAGAAATTCTTTTCTTCTTTGCTCAGTACTCAGCACTCCTCTAGTGGGGCACTTTACGTGAAGTTGCGATCGCTGTCAAAAGACAAAGCGTCAAACTTGATGTTTTCTCTAGGAAATGTAATTTATCTAAACTTTTGCTGACAATTGGCTAAATTCTGTTATCAAGCGCTAAGTAGGTAAGCAAAATAAAATCAAACTATGTTGACAAAAATAAATGAGGCTAAAACCCTTTTATCTCCTAATTTTTGCCTTCTCCCACGGGGAGACGCTAAAAGCGATCTGCTTCCTGCCTCATTCCAACAATAAATATTTATGCCCACCTACTGATTAAGCCGTAAAAAAATAATACAAAATAATCTTTTTTAAGATATTTTATGTTTTTCTTTCCTAAGGATTACTACTAGCGATCGCTACATTGATAATGTTGTACCGAAAGCCAATAAATAATTTGCAAAAATTCATTCAAAAACAAAGTTATCTGCATATAGGGGTTTTTCTGGCAACTCTCTTGAGCATCATATTGTTCAGTTGGGTAGCATTCTCACAGCAACCAGTTACCCTGAATCTGTTAATGACTGCCCCTGATGCCGAACCTTGGAGGCAGGGTTTAATTAGAGACTTCGAGGCTGAGAACCCAGGTATTCGCATTAATCTGGTTGAAGGGCCGAATGCCACAAATTTGCTCGAAGACCTGTATACCTCATCTTTTATCTTGGGTGAATCCCCTTATGACCTGATCAATATGGATGTCATCTGGACATCCAAGTTTGCTGCTGCTGGATGGTTGCTACCTTTAGGCGATCGCATTTCTAAACAGGAGTTGGCAGTATTTTCACCCCAGGATGTAGAGGGGGGACGTTATCAAAACCAGCTGTATCGCATTCCAGTGCGTTCTGACGTGGGAATGCTCTACTACCGGGAAGATTTAATCAAGCAAGCGGGATTGAAACCGCCAGAAACCTTTGATGATTTACTCCGAATTTCCCAAGTCTTGCAGAAGAAAAACGAGGTGAGGTGGGGCTATGTTTGGCAGGGTCGCCAATATGAAGGACTTGTGGCGATGTTTGCGGAAGTTCTCGGTGGCTTTGGTGGCTTCTGGGTTAATCCCGACACCCTCGAAGTTGGACTAGATCGACCAGAAACATTACGAGCCATTGAGTTTCTGCGTAGTACCGTTAGGGAAGGCGTTTCTCCTCCTGGAGTCACAACCTATCAAGAAGAAGACACCCGCCGTTTGTTTCAAAGTGGTCAAGTAGCGTTTTTGCGTAGTTGGCCATACGCGTGGCCTTTAGCCCAAGCAGAAAATTCACCAATCCGGGGCAAAATTGCGATTAAACCGATGGTTCATGCTCCTGGTAAGACGGGAGCGGCTTGTTTAGGGGGTTGGGGTTTAGGGATTTCTAAAACCTCTAGACATCCTGAAGAAGCTTGGAAAGCAATTCAGTATTTTACCAGTCGAGAAGCACAGCGCCGATTCATTTTCAGTGCAGGTTATGTACCCAGTCGGCGGGAACTGTTTACAGATCCAGGGATTGTTGCTAAATACCCCCACTATCCGCAGTTATTGCAGGTCGTAGACAATGCAGTTTTACGTCCACCGATCGCGCAATATGCTCAGACATCAGATATTTTACAGCGTTATCTCAGCGCCGCCTTATCCGGTCGGATGAATTCGGAACGAGCAATGCAAGCTGCTGCTGCGGAAACACGGCGATTGCTGGCAGCAGGGGGAGAGCAATTAAAAATTAAAAATTAAAAATTAAACAGCTTGTGCTTTCTGCCTCCTCTTTGCCAATGCCCAATGACAAATGACAAATGACAAATGACAAATTTACATACACTTAGAAATCGAGAACAACAGACAGCCTGGATTTTACTAACACCAGCATTGCTGCTGCTGTTGTTTGTATTTGCCTACCCGATTTTACGAGCATTCTGGTTAAGCGTATTTACTAGAAATCTGGGAACAGAGCTACAACCCGTATTCTCTGGTTTGGAAAATTATGTGCGGATGGCGGGGGATGGTCGTTTCTGGCAGAGTTTGTGGGCGACAACCGTATTCACAACAGCATCAGTAATCTCAGAACTACTGCTAGGACTAGGAATTGCCCTAGTTCTCAACCAAGCGTTTTTTGGGCGGGGTATAGTGCGTACAACCGCCATTATCCCTTGGGCTTTGCCTACTTCTCTGATTGGTCTGGCGTGGTCTTGGATTTTTAACGACCAGTTTGGGGTTGTGAACGATATTCTGCGGCGGTTGGGGCTGATTGAGACTGGGATTAATTGGTTAGGAGAGCCAACGCTGGCAATGATCGCACTGGTTTTTGCTGATGTTTGGAAAACTACGCCGTTTATCAGTATCCTGTTGCTAGCTGGGTTGCAGTCGATATCACAAGACCTCTATGAAGCTTACTCGGTCGATGGAGCAACTGCTTGGCAAAGTTTCCGCAATATTACCCTGCCATTGCTGCTGCCACAGATATTAATTGCAGTGCTATTTCGGTTTGCTCAAGCTTTCGGAATTTTTGACTTGGTTGCTGTGATGACTGGGGGTGGCCCTGGTGGCGCTACGGAAGTGGTGTCATTGTACATTTACTCCACGGTGATGCGCTACTTAGATTTTGGTTATGGAGCTGCCCTAGTAGTGGTGACATTTTTAATATTAATTGCGGCGGTGGCGATCGCTAGTTTCTTGCTTAACAAATACCGTGCCAAAACATCAGGAGCGATTTAAGCCATGAGTATAACTCCACAAACAGTTGCAACGACTCCAAAACGAAAAGGGGGAACCAAGTTTTCTCTGAAAAAAATCTTGCTGTTCATCATAGTTGTATTAATAGTGCTATTTAGCCTAGCGCCAGCCTTATGGCAATTGCTGACCTCGTTTAAAGTGAATGAGGATATTGCCGCCGTTCCTACTGTCTATTTCCCCACACGATTCACTTTCAATCACTATATTGAGTTATTTACTCGTCGGCCATTTTGGCGCTACATCTTCAACAGCGCTTTTGTGTCGATTACTTCTACCGCTGTAGCTTTAGCGATCGGCGCACCTGCGGCCTACGCCCTCGCACGATTACGCCCTTGGGGTGAACGAGCTATCCTCGCCAGCATTCTAATTGTTACCTTATTTCCTGGAATTCTCTTGTTCTTAGGATTGTTAGAAATTATCCAAGCGCTGAAATTGGGCAATAATTATCTGGCGCTGATCATACCCTATACTGCGATCAATTTGCCGCTAACAATTTTAGTACTTAAAAGCTTTTTTCAACAATTACCAAAAGACTTGGAAGATTCCGCTAGGGTCGATGGCTACAACACCTTTCAACTACTGTGGCAAATCGTTTTGCCTATGACCCTTCCCGCCTTAGTGACTACCGGAATTCTCACCTTTATTTTTGCTTGGAACGAGTTTATTTTTGCTCTAACGTTTATGACGCGTGAAGAGTTGAAAACAATTCCCGTTGCTGCGGCTCAGTTGGGTGGTGCGACAATATATGAAATTCCCTATGGCCCGATCGCTGCTGCAACTGTCATCGGGACATTACCCCTGATTTTACTAGTTTTGTTTTTCCAGCGCCGGATTGTCCAAGGTCTTACCGCTGGTGCTGTCAAGGGATAAAAATCAAAATGGCTAAACTCGAACTCAAAAACTTGAATAAAACCTACAGTCCTAAAGTCGTCCCTGTCAAAGACGTTAGCTTAACTGTAGATAACCATGAGTTTCTCACTTTACTTGGCCCTTCTGGCTGTGGCAAATCCACCGTCCTACGGATGATTGCGGGTCTTGAAGAACCAACTCGCGGTCAGATCGAAATCGGGGATGTAGATGTCACCTATAAACGAGCAAGCGATCGCAATATTGCAATGGTATTCCAAAGTTATGCACTCTATCCCCACATGACGGTGTACGAAAACCTCGCTTCTGGACTCAAGCTGAAAAAAGTCCCACCGACAGAAATTAAACAGCGAGTGGCAGAAGTGGCAGAAGTTTTAGGATTAGCAGAGTTAATGAACCGCAAGCCTGGCCAAATGTCTGGAGGTCAACGGCAACGGGTTGCTGTCGGTCGTGCTTTGGTGCGTAATGCCGATGTCTACCTGCTGGATGAACCTTTAAGTAACCTGGATGCACTACTGCGGGAAAGAGTCCGAGCCGATATCAAGCAAATTTTTGCCGCCCAAAAAGTGCCAGTTGTCTACGTCACCCACGACCAAACTGAAGCGATGACACTCTCTACGAAAGTTGCATTGCTTAACGATGGCTATGTCCAGCAACTTGACGCGCCTGACCGCATCTATAACCATCCAGCTAATCTATTTGTGGCTGGATTTGTTGGTAGTCCGCAAATGAATTTGCTGACTTTACCTTGTAAGGGACAATATGCGCTGCTGGGTAACTTTCAGGTTCATCTCCCAGATATACCAACTGTACCACCGCAGATTGTTCTGGGAATCCGACCAGAAAATGTCCGCATTGCTCAACCGGGTGATACCCAAACTATTCAAGGGCGAGTGTTTTTAGTGGAAAATTTGGGTATGCACTATTTGGTCAGTGTCAGGGTTGAGGGTTCACAAACCGGAGCGATTACGGTACGTGCTTTGTTGCCAACAGACCAAAATTGGAGTAACGAGGATATTACACTAGCATTGCCTCCTGAAGATATTCACTGGTTTGATGTGCAATCTGGCCATGCTCTTGTTAAGAGACAAATGTTAGGTTAACGCAAGCAAGAGACGCGATGAATCGCCGTCTCTACAATAATCACTGTCCGTTCGCTTATTTCGATCTGACTTTTTAAATTACTGACGACAGAATTGGTATTTCAGCCTTTCCAAAATAGCGTCGGCGCAGCACGTCGTAGATATCACCACTTAGTAGTTCATTAGAACTATAAATTTCAAATAAAAAGGGAGATGAAAAATTCTCTACGAAAGTTGAAACTATTATCAGATATAGGTTTTATTAAATTCGAGTGAATGTAAAACTGAGGTTTACCATTTTGAATGCCAACTCTTAAGCCATAATCAACTGTCTTACCAAAATGAAGTTGAAAGGGGAGGTGACGGGCAGAACACAAACAAAAAGGTAGGAAAGGTGGGAAAAGTAGGATAATTAATTACTATCAAGAAAGAATAAAATCCTGATGCTAATATACTTATGGTAAATGTCATACCTCAAGACAAACTCATGGCTAATATTAAAATTACAGATTTACAAACTCCAACATTAATAGAAGAACTGGACGATGAGAGTTTAGTTGCAGTGGTGGGAGGGTTAAATACTACAGCGTTAAATCCTACAACAGAGCTAGGAAAACCTCTATTAGGAGTGCTAGAAAGTTTATTAAAAAAAGCAGAAACAGCATTAGAAGCAGAAATCTATAAACTTGCTGAAGGATAAAATATTTAGTTCTTCAGTATCTGTTCTGCCAAATTATTAATTAAAGCTGATGGCGATGCAATTAAAGAAAAAATCAAGGAAGCCTTAGCTTTATTAGCTTAAAAATAACCTATTACCAGGTTTAGCAAACCCGTTACCAAGTTTAGCATTACTTAGTAACGGGTTTATTTTCATAAAGAGCGATCGTAGGGAACTCATGAATTGATCCTCTTGTCCTTCCCAAGGTTGATTTGCGCTACCCTAAGTCAGGAAGCCAAGGATAAATCAGATGAGAAAATGGATTTGGCTGATGCTGTTAGTGCTAATGACAGTTGCCGTGTTGGGTAGCAGAGGTAGCACGTTTTTTGAACAGCGTCCCTCACCGACAATTGTTAAGCGGATTCCAGTAAAAACACCTGAACTACAGCCATTAAGGGAAGTTGACATTACCCCCCAAGTGTCTACTGACAAGCTGTTAAACCATATCCAAAAGTTGAATTTTCAGCGCTACACCACAAAAGAGCGATCGCTAACTCGCACTTATATTACAACGGAACTGAAAAAATTCGGCTGGAAACCTAAATTAGAAAAGTTCTCTGACGGTGTGAATATTTTTGCCGAACGTCCAGGAACGAATAAAGCCGCGAAAGCAATTCTTGTAGCAGCGCATTACGATACTGTTGCCTCTTCCCCTGGTGCTGATGATAATGCCAGTGGTGTAGCCGTAGTGCTGGAAGTAGCCCGATTGCTCGGTTCTCGTCCTACGCCACGAGCGTTACAGCTAGCTTTTTTTGACCAAGAGGAAGCAGGACTTTTGGGTAGTCAGGCTTTTGTGAGCAAGACAGCACGCTTGCGAAATTTAGGCGGAGCGATCGTTATGGATATGGTAGGTTACGCTTGTTACACTCCTGGCTGTCAGAAATACCCTGCTGGATTGCCTGTTACGCCACCTAGCGACAAGGGCGACTTTTTAGCAGTAGTCGGTGATACAGAACATTTGTCTTTGCTGAATGCCTTTCAAAGCTCACAAAATATCCCCTCAACCGCCCTGAATAAACAGGAATCAATGCCAGCAGTTCTAACACTACCAATTCCTTTTAAAGGTTTACTGACACCAGATACCCTACGCAGCGACCATGCGCCGTTTTGGTATCAGGGTGTGGGTGCTGTGCTGGTGACAGATACCGCAAATTTACGTACTCCGCACTATCATAAATCTAGCGATGTGCCAGCAACTATCGAGCGATCGTTCTTCACAGGAGCAGCACAAATTGTAGTTAATGCGACTAGTGCCTTGTTAGAGAAAGACTAGGTTTTGGAAACTCAACCACCAAGCTAACTGATGAATTATGAATTATCTTGACTAGCTTTTGGTTCCGGGAAAGTCAACGTCCAATTATTTTTATCATTAACCTGAGAATATAAACCTTGGAGAATAAGCCGTAGAGTTTTTCGAGTCCTAATAGCCTTCTTGACCAGATAAGTTCCTGGTTCAGCAAAGATATCATCAAAGTTTTGTTTATGACCAAATTGTTTTGAACAGTAACTACCAGCACCTTGGACTGTTAACACAAAAAATGGAGCTTGTTTGTATTCATCAGGAATCATAAAAATTCCATATACATGATGACGACCACGCCACGGCTGAACACTAACCTTAGTAGCATGTACTTGGAATTTTGTAGTTTTTGATGCGATAAAAGCCTCGAAATTACAATCAGAATCATTCACAGGCCACCACAGTGTAATAATACTCAAAGAGAGCAGAAAAATTAAAATATATGGGAGTCTGCGACGCATAAAGCCAAGAAAAATTGTTGATGCGGCTGGTAGAATTTGATGAGTAACGATCGTGCAGCTACAGCAATCAGACTATTCATCTGCAACACCTCTGCAAAACGTTTTAAAGAGCAAAGACAAAACATTAAGCAGTCAGTTAAATTTTCCTGTCAAATAAAATTGCAGATTGTAGATGCGGTCGCTTTCCCTGTTCTAGTAGCTCCGTTACAGTATTAAACCTAGCTGAGAAACAATCGAGCTTTTGTGGCTGTTAACACTGATTTATGCTCAAATTTTTAGCTGTGATGAATTCTACAATTCGTTACTTTTGTTATGCTTGTAATATGCCTCTATTTGCAGCGGCAAGATGCTTTGAGGAGATTAGAGCATAGGTGTAGCCCGCACTTCTCTACGTTCGCGCAGCGTGTCGCAGACAGGCGCTGCGCGTAACTTGCTTCCACGTTCGTGGAGCGTGCCGTAGGCAAGTGGTACGACAAAGCTACTTCTCTGCGAGAGGCTGCGCCAACGACTGCACTCAGCACAAGTCAGTAACCGTCGTAGACATTGCCATCAAGTTAAGAAAAAATTTACTTTTATTTCTAGACAATTATTGGGGTAGTCAAATACACAAATATCCGTTATATTCCCGTAAGTAACAGTTGGTATAAAAGTTTATGGGAAAAAGTTGGAGAAGTCTTAAGATAGTTGCGGGTTTATTTAGCGCCATCGCACTTACACAGTTCGGGGCAAATACTTCGGCCATTGCAGCTGACACAGTTGTTGTGCGTTTGGGTTTATTTACAGAATCCATCTCTGTTACTGAGTTGCAAAAAGCTGTAAAAACAGGAAAACTGCCTGGGAGTTTACAGTCTTTGTCTGAAGAACAACGCCGCTTCTTCTTGGGGGCGCTGGGCATGAATATACCTATGAATGTTGTCACACTTGATAGGTTAATTAATACTCAGATTGGTACAACTATTCTCAATGACTTTGCTACAGCTTTAGCCCGAAAGGACAAAGCTGGGGTACAAGCACTGAGAGCAGGATTGGTGTTAGGTTCTACTGCACCGCAAGGCCTTTCTATACTGAGTTTTATTGCTGCTTATCCCAGTAAACGCTTAGAAATTGATTTGCCAAAGGCTTTCGTTGTTGCAGGAAATTTAAATACAGCTTTTTGGCGTACCCAGCAATTCATGCTAGCGATCGCTCCCCAACTCGATCCTATAACAGCACATCCGAGAACACCGCAGATTTCTTTCCCTTTTGATCCTAGCCAACCAGGAAGCGCCCAAGTAAAAATACTCAACTTAAGTCTGAACGATCAAAAGCGCGATCGCAAAATCCCAGTTGATATTTACTGGTCAACTGCTGCAACTCCCGACAAACCCGTAATTGTATTTTCTCACGGCTTCGGGTCAGTCCGCACGGACTTGCGTTACCTAGCAGAACATTTAGCATCCCACGGTTATGTCGTAGCAGCTTTAGAACATCCCGGTAGTAATCAGGCAAATGCTAACTTAGCATTACAAGGCAAAATCAGAGTCATGAAGCCTCAAGAGTTTTTGTATCGTCCTCAAGATATTAGTTTTGTCCTCGACGAATTAGCAAAGCTCAACCAAACGGCTAATCATCCCTTGCAAGGGAAACTTGCAACCACGAACGCGATGGTTGTTGGCTATTCTTTTGGTGGTGGTACAGCTTTAGCACTTGCTGGGGCAGAGTTACAACTAGAACATCTCAAACAACGCTGTAAAAAGAACTTGACTATCTTGAGTTTGGGAGAAAATATGCAGTGCATCGCTCAAGAACTACCAGAAAATAGCTATCAACTACGAGATCCCAGAATCAAACAAGCGATCGCTCTCAATCCCACAACTTCTCTGATTTTTGGCGAAACTGGGTTAACTAAGATACAAGTTCCTACCATAGTGTTAGCAGGTTCCGCCGATAAAACCACCCCAGCTTTAACTGAACAAATTGTCGGATTTGAAAAAATCCCATCCCCAAAATGGCTAGTTGGTATAATTGGGGGTACTCATCTCAGTGTAAAAGACCCCAGCACCACATTAGATCAGAGCGGACAACCAAATACACCGATTAGTGGCGGTGAAGTTGTCGGTGAAAAAGCAGCAGATATTCGCAAGTACGTTAAAGCTCTAACCTTGGCCTTTGCTTTCCAGATGACTCCAGAAGCTAAAAACTATGCTATCTTCCTGACACCAGACTATGCTCAGTTTGCTTCAACTGCCGCATTTCCATTTCGTCTAATTACGCAGATTCCTCCTGAAGCTATGGCAGTGGTGAAAGAATTTGTTGAGAAATAAGAGACTTCCAATTAAACAAATATAGGACTTACGTATCATACATATTGACTATACTAATTTTGGGCTTTGGAGCCATGTCTAATATCATGTCCGCATAATTAGTGTATGCTAACCACAGTCATTACACCCCACCCCCAACCCCTCCCCGCCTGCGGGGAGGGGAGACAAAGCGTAGCTTTGGCGGGGTGGGGTTCTTCGGGTTTAATAAGCAATCAAGCGGACATGATATAACACCCAGAACAGTAAATATGCCACAAAATTGGGGTTGCAATCAGCACCGGAAATATAAATTTGACTCAATGCATATTATGGTTAATTGGTATAGTACTGTAAGTCCTAAAATATTTAATTTTGTGAGTAGCTTACTTAAGAATAGAGATATTAACGGTAGAAGTCGCCGCTTATTCTGCCTCCCCTTTTGATTTTTATTTTTAGACCAAATAAATATGCTGTGATTAATATACAGCTTATACAATTGGCCTTATACCAATTCTGTGTAAAATTTTTATTTACTACAAGTCTATTACCTTGATAGTAGCCCTAAAGTTGCTGTTAAATCTACACCAAATTTTCACAGTAAAAATAACTATTTACACATAAAATTTATAATGTATTCATAAAAATAACAGAAGCTTAAGAGTGTAAAAAACGAGGAGTAGATGCCCAATAATGATGATACATACGTATCATCTAGAAATCGTAAATTCTTTTTGAAAAACTCTGTCAATTAATTGTAGAGTGTATTAGCAAAGTGTAGTACGTCCTACACGTATTTCAAAATTCAAATATTAGTTCTGAAGCTAACATATTACAAACTAATTTCAAAACAAATGAAAAGAAGTTATTTGATGCGAAATCTATTTGTGTATGTATTGACGTAAATTACTTTAAGTTCACAAAACCAAATGGGAGATCCTTGTTATCTTCTGCAAGCCACAGATTACCCAAAAATCAACAACAAAGGGCTTGTTTTATTTACTTAAATAATGAGTTTTACAATACACATGCAGGTAAAACTAATTTGGGATTCAGAATTAAACAATTATTCCATTTCACTCAAGCCTATGCAACTCTATACAACTCGTGAAATTGAACAACTCCAGCAACACGAAGACCTTTCTGCCTTAATTGAAATTATGGAATGGGTGAAAAATTTTTTAGGAAGGTCTCATCCTAACTTAGGTAGACCCGGCGCAGTTTGCCCTTTTGTACCTTACTCCCTCAAATCAAATAGTATTCGTCTAGCAGTTATTCACACAAAAGATTTGTATCCAGAACAATTAGAAGAGATTGTTGGACGCTATCGAGATATATTTCTGCAAATAGATGTTAAAGAGCAGGAATTAGCAATTAATAAAGCTTTTTTACTTATTTTTCCTGATATCCATATAGAAGACGCTTCTAAAGTAGTAGATAGTGTCCAACAAAAACTTAAACCTTTGTTTGTTGAGTCAGGACTGATGATAGGAGAATTTCATAAACGTAATGACTGTCCTGGTCTGCACAACCCAAATTTTCGTCCACTTCGTAGCCCCATCCCCTTGTTAGCTATCCGGTTTATGGTTGAAGCTGACCTCCCTTTTCTTCAGAATCCGGCCGATCCCCACTTACGTATTCGGTATCTGGAAGCTTATTTAAAGAATTTTGAGCATAAATTTACAGATGAAACAAAGTTTAAAAATGCTCATCAAGCATTGGCTTTAGCAAAAGAACAAATTAAACAAGAAAATTTGGTGAGTTCTTATATATAACAAATGTTTGAATTCAGTGCTAGTGATTGAACATAGGTATGGAGGATTAACAGTCTTTTCAATTCACTGCACCTTGAAATAAATGGGATACAAATGACGAATTTACTGCTAGTTGCAATCGCTTGGTGCAGATAGCATCAAATCGTCATTAGGATGTAAATTATCGTACTACAGTAGAAGCGATCGCTAATTATCAATTAATCAATATCAATACTTCAACAACTTCACTGTGATTTGTAATAATTGCACACACATTTTTGTGAAGAGATTTAGGATTGCTATATTATTTGTGATATAAAAAAGCAAATAATTTGGTAAATAACATGGCGAAAGAAATAGAGCGTAAATATTTAGTGAGAGGAGATAGCTGGAGAGGATTAGCTGAAGGTAGTGTATATCGTCAAGGATACATTGCTACAGAAGACAAAGCAACTGTACGTATACGTATAGTAGGTGAAAAAAGTTATTTGACCATTAAAGGCCCCAATATTAAATATTCGAGATTAGAGTTTGAATATCCTATTCCTGTTAAAGATGCTCAAGAAATACTTGAGACATTATGTCAACGTCCCTTTATAGAAAAAACCAGATATAAAATAGAGTCTGGTGGTTTGATTTGGGAAATAGATGAGTTTGATGGTGTTAATAAAGGACTGATATTAGCAGAAGTTGAACTCACTGATGAAAATCAGCAAATTGAATTACCAAAATGGATTGGACAAGAAGTTTCTGATGACTCCAGATACTTCAACAGCAATTTAGTAAAATACCCTTTTTCACAATGGTAATAGCCTGATTCTGACTCCTGACTCCTGACTTTTGACTTCTGACTTCTTCTTCAACAGATATTGATTTTAACTGCTTCTTGACAACAGGATGCTTATTTCGTTGCGTAATTGATTCCTTGGGAGTCTCATTAGGAAATACCGTATCTACGGACGTGTAATTACTTGGTTAGCAAATCAAGAAAGTATAAAAATTCTAGTATATTTTCGCCTATCAATTCAGCATTAGTCCCAATAGGATGTAGCGAAATACATATCACTCGCCAGATTAACAGGTGCGTTCTTAGCTAAATGACCATTAAGAAACCTTTGCTAATCAAGCAACCGGAAGTTGGAAAGCTCATCCGTGAATTTCGTAGCATAACTAGTCTTACCCAAGAACAGTTTGCAGCATCTTTAGGTATAACTTATTCGACGGTAAACCGTTGGGAGAAAGGATATGCCAAGCCTTCATCTCTAGCTATGCAAAAGATTGAGGGGATGTTAAAGCAGATGGGTGAGCTGGGGCAGAAAGTCTCGGTGAAGTATTTGTCGAATTAGAAAGCAGGCTCAGAGGCAAATTAATTGAAGTTACTTTCCCCCAATTAACAGGTTATCGCTACGACATAACCACAAACAACTCAATTCTAATTTTACCGATGTTTGCAGATATGCATATTTTGCGGATTACTCAACCTTTGAGTTTGAGTTTACCGTAGCCGATATTTTTTGCACTTTTGAAGACGAGTTTAGCTTAAAAACGCGCAAAAACTCCCAAAATCTTTTTCTTAATTAAGCGCCAATATTTTTCAGTCCACTTTATCGGAACTGTACAATGTTTGATTACTCTACCCCCGCTTTAGCTACATATCTTAATATTTCTTCGCCAAGAGCAGCTTGCACTAACGGCAGCAAAGTTGCGGTCATCAATACTGAAGGTGTATGGGAAGTAGAAAGTAATGGGACGAAAAAACTAATCCCAAACTCTAATTACGATGCTCGTGATATTGTAGCAATTGACGGCAAAACTTATGTCTTAGCCGTTCCAACAGGACTAGTAAAAATAAAAACTGACGGAACTAGGCAAAAAATAGTTAGCAATACAGCTAATTCAAAGACACGGGTAAAATTTTTGCAAAATTGGATTATTTACCAGTCTGCAAATACTTTATCAATTTATGACAAAAACCTCAACTTTAAAGCCAAACAGAGTTATGGCGTAACTGAGGTAATGGATTTTGAGTATAAAAACGGCTATCTCTACACTAGTGGCTACCAGCAACAAAAGAGGTTAGGTATTCCCGTCCAGATAGCTTTTCTTTACCGGATGGTTTTCGACGGAGCAAAAATATTTGCTTTGGCAAATTTAGGAGGAAATAACCAAGGCAAGCTTTGGGGCTACAGTTCTGCCGCTCTTGCTCACGACATGGCAGACACAAGACTTAACCGATTACATATTTTTGAAGACAAGCTTTATGTCCTTGGTTCAGTTTATGGGGGTAACTCAATCTACAGGTGGAATGGCAAAGACTTATTAACAAAGACTTTGATCACCACAGACACCTATACCAATGCTGCACAAACCCGTGACGAAACAAAGGTTTATATAGGAACTGTTAATCTGACTAATTTTACTGTCGAGCGTGGACAGCTAAGTATTCCAAGAAGGCCTACAACTGCGGGGATGGGAGACGGCGCTAGCAATTTCCCTAAAACTATTTACTCAGATGGCAGTAAAATTTTTGTGGGTTCCTCTGCTGCTTATGCGATCGCCAATAGGGATAATCAAACCTTCATGGGTAAACCCATCTCGGCTTACCGTGGAGATGCATCTCTTTTAGTTGTTTCCAAAAACCTAATGACTCGCCACGCTTGGGTAACACCGGGAAATGGTGAAGTATTGCTATTTACTGATAAGTTTGCAGTAATCAAAACAGATAATAAAATAAATGACTTGGCTACAAACGTAGGAACTGCCAAAACATTACCAACAAATACTTATTTCGTTAAGTTTTAATTGAGCAACTAGATTGTAGAGAATCTCGTTGATCAATTCTTTTTTGCAGAAAACTGTCAGTCAATAGAGTTCAGATAAACCCAAAACCCGGATGTAGAGACGCGATTTATCGCGTCTGAAAAGACCAATTATCTACACCAATAACCCTTAAACCTTATCCGATGCAGAATATATTATTTTAACCATTGAGGACAAGTATAGTTCTTGTCCTTTACTTTTTTGAGAAAGTTTTCGCCACAGGCTGCATTTTATTCAAGAGTAATATCAATAGGACTTACGCACAGGTAACGGAAAACGAACCACAAAGGGCGCAAAGGTCACGGAGGAATGAGAGTTTGAGAGGGTTTTTGCGTAAGTCCTAATCAATAAATTTTAATAGCCTCTTGTTTTTTAGCACAATCTATGTAAATCTCATAATTATATAATACTGTAAATCGATATACTTACCGTATTTTGCTAGAAAATTAGGTGGGTTAGCCAAGAAACTCAAAAATTAGTGCCAAGTAAACTTTTTAGGAGATGTAATCGTGAGTACATATCAATCTGAGTCAGGTAATAGTTCGACTTCGCCACTGAATTTAGAGACTGATGTTCTAGTCATAAGCAGTGGCCCATCAGCAACTTGGGCAACTTGGAATGCTGCTGCTCAAGGAGTAAGAAGGATACTCGTAGATAAAGGCTACTGCGGTACCACTGGAGCAACAGCACCTTCTGGTAATGGTTGCTAGATGATGAAGGGCGTCCTAATCGTCGCGCTATAAGAAGCTCATGATTATATGCGCTTGATACGTAATTTCCCCAGCTTGGGAGAGAGATTGAGGGTGAGGACATTTGATTTATGCAAGAAATCTATTCTGTAAGCTACTAGTCAGGCAATTTTGCTGATTTCTGACCCTGCATTTGCATTTAATTTTGAGTAGACAAATTGGTAACGATCGCGCTCATCCAATCGCCTTTTTCAACGGATTATTGCCCTCACAGGAGGCGATACTATCGACAATATCCGTAATGAAAAGTTACTTAACAATGCACAAGTTAGAGATTTTATTAACAAGCAGTATTAAGGGCGAATAGTACCTGTATTTTAAAGATAGCGAAAGAATGAAGAATGACAATTTTGTTACTTCGTCTTTCCTAAATGAGGAGTTACTAAACTTAAAGCTGAACATTCATGGAGGTCAAATCATGTTTTCTGGAAAAATTGAAAAAGAATTATTTGGTGAAGAGATTTGGTCAATTTGGCAAACGACTAAATTACCAGATCATCTACAGTTATTAGTGGATCAAGAACTAGGAAAACGCGATATCTGGGAATTGCAGTCTCAAAAGCCTGACGATCAGCCTATTTATCCAAATCTCTATGATGACTCTAGTCATTCAACAAATATTTAACAAAAGAGGTAGTTCTTGCGTAAGGCAGGATAGCGAGTCCGCATACTTTTACAGAGAAGCAAGCTACGCGCAGTGTCTCGTAGAGAGCGTCGGCTGGAGGAATACTGCCCTACGCAAGAACTACTGCTACACCTACGGCGGTAAATTCGGCTCTGAGAGTAAGGGTTTAAGTCTCCCACCAAATTCAAAATTTGGTGGGAAATTATCAAGTGGTGGATCTAAATTCCCCACTGATTGCGTTCTGAATTTTGACTTCTCTATTTAATTAATGCAAAATAATGCGAAATCGAATTCATGCTGCAAATCCCTCCCCAATTTATTTTACGTAGTAAGAGAAGGAATCAAGATTAATGGCACATCTATTTGAACCATTCAAGATTCGTGAAGTTGTTTTTCGCAACCGCATCGCCGTTTCACCGATGTGTCAATATTCCAGTACAAATGGATATGCTAATGATTGGCACGTTATTCATCTAGCTTCTCGCGCAGTTGGCGGTGCAGGTATAGTGTTCACAGAAGCGGCAGCTGTGGAGCCGCGTGGACGCATTAGCCCGCAAGATTTGGGAATTTGGTCAGATTCACATATTGAAACTTTAGCCAAGACTGTGGCATTAATTCATAACTTTGGAGCTGTTGCAGGTATTCAACTAGCTCATGCAGGTAGAAAAGCCAGCACTGCCAAACCGAGTAAAGGAGGGAAAGCATTAGATGAATCTCAGGAAGGTTGGCGTCCCTTAGTTTCAAGTAGTGCGATCGCTTTTAGCCAAGATAGCCCAGTTCCAGAAGCCCTCAGTCTTGAGGGAATTCAAGAAATTATTGATGCTTTTGCCCAAGCTGCCAAACGTTCTTTACAAGCTGGTTTCAAGGTAGTGGAAATCCATGCTGCCCACGGTTATCTACTGCACCAATTTCTCTCACCCCTTTCTAACCACCGTCAAGATGATTATGGTGGCAGCTTTGAAAACCGGACTCGTCTGCTCAGAGAAATAGTTCAAGCAGTCCGAGAGGTTTGGCCTCACACACATCCGCTCTGGGTACGCATCTCCGCCACCGATTGGGTAGATAATGATGGCTGGGACATTGAGCAAAGTATCGCTTTAAGTGACAAACTCAAGTCTTTAGGAGTTGATCTCATCGACAATTCATCAGGCGGTATCATACCGGGCGTTCATATCCCAATTAAACCTGGTTATCAGACTCAGTTTGCCGAACGCATCCGCCGCGAAGCTAATATTCATACAGGAGCCGTGGGTTTAATTACATCCCCTGAACAAGCTGACGAGATTATTCGTACAGAAGTCGCTGATATAGTCCTGTTAGGACGCGAACTACTCCGCAATCCTTACTGGCCACATCTGGCGGCCAAACAACTTGGACACGATAAACTCTGGCCTGTTCAATACGATCGCGCTTGGCTGTAAGCTTTCCTTGTTCCTATGCTCTGTATATTGGTGACAACTTAAAGCGACGCCAAAATGTCAAGCAGGGTGTGGAGATAAGTCCAAAGTGCTTCCGTGTAGGGATTTGGGTTGATATTTAACAAGGCCCAAATCCCGAATTAAAAAAAGCATAAGTACGAAAAAAACCGAAACCTAGACTAGGTTAAGATGTACATATCAGGTGAATTCATTAGAGGATGTTTGAAAAGTTTTGGGCGATTGGAAATCGCGACTACACAAGCAAAGTCCGCACTTCTCTACGAGACGCTGCGCGAACGACAGGCTCAGTGACCACCTGCGCGGACTAACACAAAATCAAACTCTTTAACCCACGTAGGTGGGTTTTGTCTGTGTAGCCGTGACTTCTAGTCGCCAAGGCTAGTAATAATTTAGACTTTTCAAACACCCTCTTAGAGCAATTATTTGATGTTGCTGTAGATTAAAACAATCTCTGAATACTGAATCAATATTCTAGTAGAGTTTCACCCCTTGTTTATAAGCATCTACAAAACTTGTGTAATCATATTCGACTTGAGTTGCATAGTCCACTGCAAAGTTAAAAATTTCGTCTTTGAATACAACTTTATTACCACTTACAATATCAGTCACTTCTTTATCAACACTGACAGGAATAATCGCAGCATCATAGTCTCGATCGGAGATTGCATGATTTTTTGCAACCACCTTCCCTGCGTACCCCATCGCATCCATGAATTTTGACTTACTGGTTAACAACTTATAGTCAAAGTCCACTTGGTAGGGTGATTTTTCACGCACCATAAAGGGGATGCTACTGACAGTAGTATAGCCAACCAAGGGATCGAGATTGGATAACATCGCTTTCATAGTGATTGTCACCCTTGCCCCGTCTTGGTTCCCGTAGACTGAACTCGGCAGCAAACCTGGATCTGCGATCGCAACTGCGCTACTGCCTTCCTGCTTCATCTCTAAAATGCGATCGTCGTCGGTTGCTGAACTTGGCCCCTCAATCAGCAAGTAATATCGATACTTCCCAAGACTACCAACACCTGAACCTAATTTAAGCCGAATGTCTTTGAGAGTATAGTAACTGTCGTTGTAGCGCTTACTGATAGGAATTGAGGCGATATAGCTGCTCATAGCCCCAGCAATGTCAGAATAGGTGCTGCTGGATACAGGCTGGAGTTCTGAGGCTGTCTTGAAGAGGCGATTGTTACTGTTATTTAGCACTGTATACTTTTTTAAAAACTTAGAACGGCTATTCTGTGATGCCTTTTGAATTAAATCTTTGACCACACCGTTCGTATTGCTGGATTCTAAACGGTATGACAGTTCATCATTGCTTCCCTTAAAGTCATTCATCTTATTGAAGTAAGCATCCAAGAAATTTCGCACAACATCCTTAGTATCAGTTGAGTTAAGACCATTGTTTTTAGCTACCAACAGAATGGAGACTGCCATCCGTCGCAAGTCCCAAACGTAAGGGCCAAGATAGCCTTCATCAAAGTCGGTGGTGTCAAAAACGTTGTTGTCTTTGCTATCTCTTATCGCTCCAAGATTTTCCAGATGCATATCTCCTTCTAACCAGACGGCTGAGGTTGAAGAGTTTACAAATCGTGAACTTGGTAAGGTCTGCATATCACGATAAAAAATGTGAGCCGTCCCCCGATAAAAGGTGAAAAAGCTATCTTTAGCTGTCATCTTTTGCATTTTCGTTGCCAGTTCTTGAGGCAATTGAGAAGCAAAGGGATGATTATATTGGTAAATTTCATTCACCACCCAAGTTGAACGGGGAGTTGCAGCTTGAACTGGAGATGCAAATCCCAAAATTAAAATTAAGACAAATACGACGATTGCAGATATGTGTTTAGGCATGATACTTTCTTAGGCGTAAAAAACTCTTGTGTAGAGAGAATCATTCAACGAAGAGGCAGGGGGCAGGGGGCAGGGAGCGGGGGGGGAATGACACCTGACTCCTGCCTAGTTTGCGGAGCGGAACATGTTCTTACGTCCCCCACTTCTTACAAGTGGTTCTCGAATTGATTGGGTCGAATCCCAATTCTTTTCTATCCCCCTTGCTCCCTGCTCCCCTGCCTCTTTTTCAACAACAGTTTTTTACCACCTTAAGCCATATTTAGCAAAGTGATTTAAAGCACAATGCAACAACTATTTACTTGAAAGTATTGAGGGGCTTCAAAAAGGTAAAATTATAAAGAATCGTTACAACATAATCATGTCAGCTATCCAAACAACTTTGGTTCTTGCGATGACGGCCGATGGAAAAATTAGTGCCGTAGATCCGAAAGCGCCCCGTGAACCTAATGTAGTCGATTATGCACACGTGGAGTATCAAGTCTCCCTTGCCGATCTAGTCCTGGTAGGAGCAGGGACAATTCGGGCTGAGGGGGGAACCTTTGCAATTCGCGATCGCGAACTGTTGGCAGCGCGTGAGGTTCGGGGTCAGTCTCCTCAGCCGATTACTTGCGTTGTTTCAGGTTCCCTTAACTTATCGCCGGACTTGCCTTTTTTGAGTCAGGACATTGAGCGATGGATATTTACCACACGGACTGCTTTAGAGCGCAGTTCTGATACAACAACTTTGCAAAAACTGGCCGAATTAATTGATTTGGGAGATACGTGCGATTCGTTGCCTAGTGAATCACGGTAATCAGTCCGTACATAACTAAGCCAGCCTGACAGCAGATTACTGTCATCAAAAGGCTGAACTCTCGGTCAGATGCAAGTGTAAGCCTTGCCATTCAGA
>NZ_NOLJ01000014.1:16091-156818 GCF_002246015.1 Nostoc sp. 'Peltigera membranacea cyanobiont' 210A | reverse complement strand
GTCTGAATGGCAAGGCTTACACTTGCATCTGACCGAGAGTTCAGCCTTTAATGACAGTAATCTGCTGTCGGGCTGGCTTAGTTATGTACGGGCTGTTTACCGTGATTCTCTAAGCAACGAATCGCACGTTTCCTTCTACTCGGTCTTGAATCTGTCTTGGTATTGTTCGTCGCTGACCTTCTCCATCCAGTCCACGGGCTTGCCGTCGAGTACCTCCCGAGTGGCGATATGAGTCATCGCCGTTGGCGGTGAAGGTGGCGATGGCGACAATGCTTTGTTGTCGTCGTGCGTTTAGGGTTTGATCGTGTTGGCGATGAACATCACTACACCGTTTGACCGCCATCGATGACCAGGGCGTGCCCGACGGCGAAGGAGGCCGCATCCGAACACAGCCAGACGACGGCATTAGCGATCTCTTCAGGTTGACCCATCCTGCCAATTGGCTCCTGCGAGATCACCTGTTGGCGGCCTTCGGGAGTGCCGCCGCTGAAGCGATCCATCATCGGGGTGTCAATAATTCCAGGGCACACAGCATTGATGCGGATGTTCTGCGCGGCGTAGTCGAGAGCCGCCGCCTTGGTCAGTCCGACCACGCCATGCTTCGCAGCCACGTAAGCAGCTTGACCTTTGAAGCCTTTGACCCCAGCACCTGAAGAGGTATTCACGATCGCGCCGCTTCCTTGCTTGAGCATCAGCGGGATCTCGTACTTCATGCACAGGAATACGCTGCGGAGGTTGATGCCGACGATCCGGTTCCACTCTTCCTCCGTGAGATCGGCCATCGCCGTTATCGCCTGTTCGGAGCCGGCGTTGTTAAAAGCGATGTCGAGGCGACCGAACGCTTCGACCGCCTTGTCCAGCGCAGCCTTCACGTCCTCGGCCCGTGTCACGTCGCACCTAACGGCGAGCGCCCGTCCGCCGAGTTCCTCGATCGTGCGGGCTGTTTCTTGATTGCCCTGTTCTGAAATGTCAGCGACCACCACATTAGCGCCCTCACGTGCAAACGCCAGCGCCGTAGCTCGACCGATGCCGTTCGCTGCTCCGGTCACAAACGCAACTTTTCCTGTGTAGTTTCCCTTCTCGTTCGTCGTCATTATTTTTTTCCTTCAATTCTTCACCAAAACAAGCTTCTAAAACCGCCGGACGCGGATATCAGTTGTGATATTGATATTGCTCGTCACTGACCTTTTCCATCCAGTCCACGGGCTTGCCGTCGAGCCATTCCTGAATGGCGATGTGCGTCATGGCTGTGGTTGAGGTGGCACCGTGCCAATGTTTCTCACCCGGTTCAAACCAGACGACATCCCCCGATCGAATTTGCTCGATCGCACCACCCCATCGCTGTACGAAACCACAGCCAGCCGTTACGATTAGGGTTTGTCCCAATGGGTGGGTGTGCCATGCTGTCCTAGCACCAGGCTCAAATGTGACACTGGCTCCAGACGTGCGCGCTGGATCGTGTGCCTCAAACAGGGGGTCAACGCGGACAGTGCCGGTA
This sequence comes from Nostoc sp. 'Peltigera membranacea cyanobiont' 210A, assembly GCF_002246015.1. Lineage (GTDB taxonomy): Bacteria > Cyanobacteriota > Cyanobacteriia > Cyanobacteriales > Nostocaceae > Nostoc. Next base: position 155,320 of record NZ_NOLJ01000014.1, on the reverse strand, counting down.
AAATACTCAGCCTGCCCTTTAGCGGAAGGCTGTGAGCCACTTCTTTTAATGTCCATTTTCTTAATTCCTTCACTTGATGCCATTTTGGTGGCTAGCAGGCAAGTCTCTTGCCCAATTAAAACTGAGTTTTCTCTTGAATAAAAATCCAGAATGCTTATAAGAAGCCGAAATCATTTTTCATTGCTTTAGCTTCATTCTAAGAATCTTCAAGGGAAAACAATAAAACAATCGTCTAAAATTGTTGTACAATCCTACAAACTTATAAATGAACGCTGCCAATATCAATTTAATGAACGACCCGCAAGCAAAGCGCGAGGCAGACAGAGCGCAAGCCTACAGAGACGAACTGACTGAGCTGATTGCCCAGGCGATTCGTTATGATGGGACGATTGAGCCGTTGAAAGGATTGCACTTCAACCGCGCCTCCTCGCCTTCGGAATGCCTTCATAGTGTCTCTATCCCTGCCTTTTGTGCGATCGCTCAGGGCAGCAAAGAAGTTTTTCTGGGCAGCGATCGCTATCAGTACGACCCAATGCATTATCTGCTTGCTACGGTTGAACTCCCAATTGTCAGCCAAATTCTGGAAGCGTCCAAGGCGCAACCGTTCCTTAGCGTTCGCCTCGATCTTGACCCCACCCTCGTTGGCTCAGTGATGGTCGAGGCAGGGTATACCTCATCGCGCAGCCGTGCTGATGTGAAAGCGATCGACGTAAGTCCGTTGAATGCAAATCTGTTGGACGCTGTGGTGCGGCTCGTCAGGCTTTTAGATTCTCCTGCCGAAGCTCATGTTCTCGCACCACTGATTAAGCGGGAAATCATTTACCGACTCTTGATGGGAGAGCAAGGTAATCGGCTCCGTCATATTGCAGTTCTGGGTGGCTACACCTACCACATCGCTAGAGCCGTCGAGCGACTTCGTAAAGACTTTAACGAACCGATCAAGATTGAAAGCATCGCACGAGAAATGGGAATGAGCGTCTCCGGCTTTCACCATCACTTCAAGTCTGTCACTGCCATGAGTCCTTTGCAGTTCCAGAAGCAACTGCGGCTCCAGGAGGCTCGCCGTCTGATGCTGGGGGAAAACCTTGACGCTACCAGTGCTGCCTATCGAGTGGGGTACGAAGATGCCTCGCACTTCAACCGAGAGTACAAGCGACTCTTTGGTGCCCCACCGATGCGCCATGTGGAGCGGCTGCGAGAAGCTGCTAGGGAGACTGTTAGTTCAATATGATCGGCCCTTTCAAGGTCTTGTAATTTCCCTCAAATTATAGTTACTTGAAAAAATATAGTTGCTAGATAGGGAACAGCTAGAATGTTTCTAGGTCAAGTGTTTGAGCGTTTTGTAGAAGAAAGTTCGGTTTCGGTATAAGCTTTTCTACTTATTACTGTGTGAAATTTTGTGAGGTTAGAGAGACGCGATAAATCGCCGTCTCTACAGAAAATCTATCTGTCAATTATTCCTTGACGAAGTATTACTTTATTTACAAAATTTTGGTTCTTCGGTACTTGGTATGCTAAATTTACGTTCTCAAAAGCTCGAAACCCTTGCCGGACAAGAAAAGTATCAGTTGTTAACTAAAATTTAAGAGCTTTTATACGGTTTAGAGGCTTAAAGCCTAGTTGGTTATTAGGTTTGGAGTTTTAATTAATAGTTTGGCATAAAATATACTGAAGAACCAAAATTTTTGACTGCAAAAATAAGAAGTTCTGTTTTCTTTATCAAACATTAGTTTTAAATACTTTTATCAAATTCCCAAAAGTATCTAACTGCACATATTGGTTATGAAAAATAATTTTATTAACTAAAATAAGCGAGAGTGTAACTTATGACTATTAAAGGTTCTAAGGATAATCTTCTATTAAATAGATAAATAATTTGAGATTCGGCAAATTAATTAGTGAGATGTATGTTATGGTTTTTATAGGAATCAAAACGAGTGAAAGCACAAAAAGACTTCAAGACAAGTTTGAGGCAAGCTCAAGAAAGTTTTTTTTGCTCTGGTAAGTCCCCTTCAATTAGCTACATCTTTTTTTAACGAAAATCTAAAACTAGATTGAGTAGGATAGTAGGCTTTGTAACAACTTGAAGTCAATCAAAATTTATCTGGGTATGAGCCAATAAGAGTTGGCTAACCTAGCTAGAGCATTACCCGCCAAAGGCAATTACTCTTGGAGTCTGGGAAGAAAGACTCTTAGTACAGCCTGACAATTCAATAGAAATACAGAATATTTACTAACTTCGTCTTGCGGGAGTAAAGGTTTTCAACCGCAAACTAAGTTGAAGCAGTTGGTGACTTTTGGAACGAAAACTCCAAGCAGAATGGTGTCGTTCCACAATTTTCAGGAATTTAACCATACTGTCATATCATGTCCGCCAAATTACCCACAATAAAAGAACCCCACCCCCAACCCCTCCCCGCAGGCGGGGAGGGGAGCTAAAGCGCAGCTTTGGCGGGGTGGGGTTTCGGGTATTATGTTTAATTGCCGGACATCGTATCACAAGTCACTAAGATATTGTCTAAGCCAGAGTGTTAGGGTTTGCTTGTGCAGGCATTATATTACTGCACCTGTAACTGCTAATTTTAGGCTGGAATTTATCCTGCTGCATCAATCACGAAACGAGAAGCGCTATAGATGTTCTTGGCGACTTGACATCAGCAAAATCAGAAAAGTTGTAGCGACCATTTAAGAGTGGATTGCAATTTGGTTGGTTGTGTGGTTCAAGGGACAAATCTGCGTTCATTTGAATTCCTGCTGCAACCACTCTTGAGGCTTGAGCAACCATTTGGCATTCATTACAACAACTGATAATGCTGAAGTCATAGTTTCAAAGGCTTTGTTATTAGGAGATTAGATTTCTCTATCTCTTAAGCCATGTCTGACGACAAGCCGCTCTGCGTCTACGCTTCGTGGGTAAATATGTTCTGATTTTAACTGTTTTTGCCAGGGTGCGATCGCCAACAGGCTCTACTTCCCTACGACACCAAGGGTGAATATTTCACATCAAGCTTACGACCCATTAACTAAATCATTGTAGGAAACACAACCATGACTGACCCAAAGATTAGACAAATAGCTTTCTATGGTAAAGGCGGTATTGGTAAATCTACCACTTCTCAAAATACCCTTGCAGCAATGGCTGAAATGGGTCAGCGCGTCCTTATTGTCGGTTGCGACCCTAAAGCTGACTCTACCCGTTTGATGCTACACAGTAAAGCTCAAACAAGTGTTCTTCAATTGGCTGCTGAACGCGGTGCTGTAGAAGATATTGAACTCGAAGAAGTAATGCTCACCGGTTTCCGGGATGTACGTTGTGTGGAGTCTGGCGGCCCTGAACCTGGTGTGGGTTGCGCTGGTCGTGGTATTATCACCGCTATCAACTTCTTAGAAGAAAACGGTGCTTACAAAGATGTTGACTTTGTAAGTTACGACGTATTGGGTGACGTTGTGTGTGGTGGTTTCGCTATGCCTATCCGTGAAGGTAAGGCACAAGAAATCTACATCGTTACCTCTGGTGAAATGATGGCGATGTATGCAGCTAACAACATCGCTCGTGGTGTTCTCAAATATGCTCACACTGGCGGTGTGCGCTTGGGTGGTTTGATTTGTAACAGCCGTAACGTTGACCGGGAAATCGACCTAATCGAAACCCTGGCAAAACGTTTGAACACCCAAATGATTCACTACGTACCTCGTGACAACATTGTGCAACACGCAGAATTGCGCCGCATGACTGTTAACGAGTATGCACCTGACAGCAACCAAGCTAATGAATATCGGACATTAGGTACAAAGATCATCAACAACAAGAATCTGACTGTCCCCACACCTATCGAGATGGAAGAGTTAGAAGACTTGTTGATTGAATTCGGTATTCTCGAAAGCGAGGAAAATGCTGCAATGTTGGTTGGCAAGACTGCTACTGAAGCACCTGTTTAAAGTATTGCTAAGTAAATAATGGTTTAGGGTGGGCAGCAGCCCACCTTTTTCCCAATTTTTGCATTTCTTTGTTTGAATCCTTAATAGAAATATATAGCGATCGCTCGCACTCTGCAATCAGCAGCTACGCATCTATGTAGAAGCCATGTTTCGAGATATTAAAATCGGTGGTTACAAATTAGAAGATACAAATGTTTCTGGCAATCGCTTAATATCTCTAATCTTAATTATTTTTAACCAGAAGTTGGTAAAGGATTTGTTAGCAACAATGACAGCTATATATCCCTACTCCCAAGTGGAAGCATCTCGCAATAAATTAGGAATTTCTCCTTGAGATAAGGGAAACTCTAGCAAAGTTTCTCTAATACCCAAATATCCAGATTCCGCAAACGATAAAAGCATTCGTGAAAGCGCTAGCCAAACCTCCGGTTCGTATTCCCAATCACGATAACGTGAAGCTTGACCAGCAATTGAACGTAGTGCCCAAAAATAAGAGTTTCTTACCACCGAACCACCCTTCTTAAACTCTGGTAAATCTTCGTGGTGTATGAAAAGTATTTTATTTTCAATTCTGGCTCTCATAGCAATTTTAGATTTTAGATTAAAAATAAATTTTAAGTAGGGTCATTATCGCTTTAGTTTAACGCACTATGTTGTACGGCGGAGCGTCATATTTACCAAAAAATGTAAAACATCACTTTTCTATAAAGGTAGGAAAGTGATGTTTTACAAATCATGTGAAAAGACATAAGAATGTAGAGACTTGGTAATGATAAAATCTCTACATTGAATACCTAAAAATTGGCGCTTAAACCCAGACGAAAAGTAAATCCAGGGCTATATATGCGATTAACTCGCTCATATTGCTCACTAAGTAAATTTTCTAAGTAAACTGTCAGTCCTAAATTGCTAGTTAGAGGTATACGCCCGCTCAAATCTAAATTCACAAAAGACGGTGCAAAATCTGTAGGCTTGTCAGTAGAGTTAACGAAGATGGATCTGCGAGCACCACTATTGTAGGTAACATATAAGTTAGCTTGCCAACCTGAATTTTGATAACCCACGCCAGTTTGCAGTACAGAATAGGGAATCAAACCTAATTGTAAACCTTTCTCTGTCCCTGTTTTTATTTGGGCATCTGTATAAGTATAGTTGAGAAAAGTTGACCAGCCAGTGGCAATTTTTAATTGCAATGCAGCCTCTAAACCATTGGTATCTACTAATCCAATGTTTGCCCATTTTCCGGCGATGACTCCCAAGCGATCGCCTATACTACTACCAAAGTAAGTAAACTGTCCAATTAGATTTTGAGAAAAATTTACATCTACTCCTGCACTCCAAGTTGAGCCAATTTCTGGTCTTAAATCAGGATTAGGTGCCCAACCATGAACCGTATCATAAACATACAACTGATCTAACCCAGGATTGCGTTGTCCTCCTGCCCAACTTCCACGCACTGCTACCATTGGTGTGACAGCATAACGTAACCCAACACTAGGGTTGAGATAATTTCCAAATTGGCTGTCAAAGCTTTGTCTTAATCCTAAATCTATCAGAAAATTATCGCTAATATTCCAAGTATTGACAGCAAATAAAGCTGTATTCAACAAACTCCGATCTTCCTTTTCGTTTTCGGTAATCCTAGTAGGATCTGTACTCAAAACATCACCGATTAAATCGGTGTTTTTCAAATCTAATCCCCAACGCAATTTATTATTGGAAGTAATTTTCCACTCATGATCGACTCTGGCTGTGAGTTGTTGTGTATCTAAAGACCCTCTACGATAAAATGATACTCCTGTAGGGCCATAAGTGCTGAAATAATCTTGGTTATAACCAATTGAGGTTGTAAGATTAGAGCTTTCGCCATTACCTAGCCGAGTTTTCCAAGATAAGCCAACATTTAAACCATCGTGGTCTAATCTATCTCTTTGCAGAGGGAACCCAAAATAAATTAAGCCGCGACGACTGCTGAGTGCAGTAACATCTAAATTCAGAGAATTTTTCTTATCTAAATCTAGTCCAATGCTACCAAAGTATGTACTTGTCGCTGTGTCTGCATTCGATAAAAATCCCTGACTATCACGATTAGCTGCACCTACAGGGACGCGGTAACGGTTATCTGTAAAGAATCTTTCAAAGCTAAAGTTGTACTTGACCTTATCAGATGAACCACCATAAGTTACTTGTTGATTATTTAAACTCAATGAGCCAAATTCTGCACTACCACTGAATTTAGGTTTGCCATAACCTTCCTTGGTGATGATATTGACAACTCCTCCAAAGGCTGAGGAACCAAATAAAGCGGAGGCTGTACCGCTATATAATTCTACTCGTTCAATAGCCTCTACAGGAATGCTATTTAAATCAGTTCCACCATGATAAGTGTTGACATTGTTGTTAATTGGTCTGCCATTAATCAAAAATACAGATTGATTAATTGAGGCTCCCCGGTAGTATGTACCTGTATGAATATCTGCACCATGACCTACATCATTGATTGCAAAACCAGGCATTCGTTTCAAGATATCGGCTAAACTTGCAGCACCCTGCTTTTTAATTTCTTCTCGATCGATTACGTAAGTTGGAGTAGATTGAGGTAGGTTGTCTGGTTCTGCGATCGCTTCTATAGAAATGTCTGCATCATCGCTTGGAGTTGGCTCTGTTTCTGGTTGAGTTTCTTCTGGATTAACTTCAATCGGTACAGATTGTTGAGATAATAAGTCGGCATTAGTGGCGGGTAGCTCAATTTCACTCAAACTCGGAATATCTAAAATGACTTCCGTTGATTTATTAGTATTTCTTTGCTCAATTTCACTCTCAACCGCATAACTAGGAGACGCTATCAGTAAACTCGGTAAAGCAACTGTTAGTAACAAAAAATCCTTTTTCACTTTCTCTTTCACACCAAGTAAAAACAGTCACTACGTAGCATTGTGGCTGTAATAGTAAAATCGTGTCAAAAGACACGCTGTCATATTTCCACAGTTGAGATGCGACTATTTGTCAATTTACTATGGGTTAAACCGCAGAGCGATCGCATTTAAAGAAGTCATATCATATCCGGCTAAAGACTTATCATTTAGACGCAGTTCTTGCTGGGGGCTTGCCGTGACTTGTGCCGAGACATCTCGACTTACGCCCTTCTCTACGAGAGGCTGCGCCAACGGCTACGCTCAGGGCAAGCTCAGTACAAGTCGCTCGATGGAACCGGAGGCGAGGTAGCATAGCCAAACTGGAGCAGGGAGCAGGGTGAAAGAAGCTTTGCTGATGGTTGCTTTACTTAAGCAAATCGCACAGCGTGTCGCAGACACAGCAGTTTCCTTCCTTCAACCTGTTGCTCTCTGCATTAATTTTTCCAACTTAAGGAATAGAAATTTCTATTACTAATGATAGATCAAATAACATTATTTAATAAGTTATATTTTAATGTTAGTGATTTTAAAGAATTATTAGTAACTTTCACTATTAACTAATTATTCAAAAAAGTCAAAGTCAATTATTTACAGAAAAATTAATTATTCAACATTTACTTATGTATGTAGCTTTATGGCCAGGGAATGTATATCCTTTAGGTGCAACTTGGGATGGGAAAGGGACAAACTTTGCTTTATTTTCGGAAAATGCAACAGGGGTAGAGCTTTGTTTATTTGATAACGATGACGAAGAGATTCGTATACCTTTGACAGAAAAAAACAATTTTGTTTGGCACGGTTACTTACCAGGAGTTGGCCCAGGCCAAAAGTATGGGTTTAGAGTACATGGGATGTGGGCACCGGAGGTAGGTCATCGATTTAATCCCAACAAACTATTAATTGACCCCTACGCTAAAGCAATTGATGGTGAGTTTAGTAATGATCCCTCTGTATTTGGCTATTCTTTAGACGCTGAGGACAAAGACCTAGTTTTTTCTGAACTAGATGATGCCAAAATAATGCCCAAGTGTGTTGTGGTCGATCAATCTTTTGATTGGGAAGGCGATAAACTGCTTGCTACACCTTGGTATACTACTGTTATTTATGAAACTCATGTCAAGGGTTTTACTAAACTACATCCAGGTATTCCAGAAGAGTTGCGCGGCACTTATGCCGGGTTAGCGCATCCGGCTGCAATTCAACACTTACTGCAATTAGGAATTACAGCAGTTGAGTTGATGCCAGTACATCATTTTCTATCTCATCCGGGACATTTAGAAGGAAAAGGATTAAGCAATTACTGGGGCTACGATTCCATCAACTATTTTGCTCCCTATTCTAGTTACAGTGCTAGTGGGACTGTGGGACAACAAGTCACCGAATTCAAGCAAATGGTCAAGGCACTACATTTTGCCGGAATTGAAGTGATCTTAGATGTAGTCTACAACCACACTGGCGAAGGAAGTCATTTAGGGCCAACGCTATCTTTGCGAGGTATTGATAATTCTGTATATTACCGTTTGGTAAAGGACGATCCTCGCTACTACATGGACTTTACAGGCTGCGGTAACTCTCTGAATGTGCGTCATGCTCAAGTTCTGAAGTTAATCATGGATAGCCTGCGTTATTGGGTAACAGAAATGCATGTAGATGGCTTCCGGTTTGATTTGGCTTCGGCGCTGGCGCGGGAATTATATGAAGTGGATAACCTATCAGCTTTCTTTGATATTATTCATCAAGACCCAATTTTGGCAGATGTGAAACTCATTGCTGAACCTTGGGATTTAGGTGAAGGTGGCTATCAAGTCGGGAACTTTCCACTGCGTTGGTCTGAGTGGAATGGTAGATATCGGGATACAGTACGAGATTTTTGGCGTGGTGTAGATGATAGTTTAGGACAATTTGCTTACTGTTTTACCGGTAGCCCTGACTTATATCAAACCAACGGGCGCAACCCAAATGCAAGTATTAATTTCATAACTGCTCATGATGGTTTCACGTTAAATGATTTGGTCAGCTACAACGAAAAGCATAACGAGGCAAACGGGGAAGACAGTAGAGATGGTGAAAGCCATAATAGATCCTGGAATTGTGGTGCAGAAGGCGAAACCGACGATCCAGAAGTAATGCGTTTGCGCGAACGGCAACGACGAAACTTTTTAGCAACCCTAATGCTATCTCAAGGTGTCCCAATGCTATTAGAGGGGGATGAAATTGGCTGTAGTCAAAAGGGAAATAATAATGTTTACTGCCAAGACAATGAGATTTCCTGGCGGCATTGGGATTTGCATAAAGCGAACTCGGATTTACTAGACTTTACACGTGAACTGATTAATTTTCGCCATCAGCATCCAGTATTGCGACGACGTAAATGGTTTCAAGGTCGCCCCATTCACGGCTTAGGCATTAATGATATTGCTTGGTTTAATTCTGATGGCAGTGAAATGACTGAGAAGCAGTGGTTAGTTAGTTATGCCAAAGTAATGGAGATTTTTTTGAATGGGCAGGGAATTGCTACTCCAGGCGATCGTGGTGAGCGCATTATTGATGAAAGTTTTCTAATATTTTTTAACGCTCACTATGAGTTAATTGACTTTGCTTTACCCAATGAATTTAAAGATAAGGTATGGGAGATAGTAATTGACACTAATGAACCTCGCTTTTTAGATCGAGGAAAATTAGTTTCAGGTTCTCAAACTTTACCAGTTACAGATCGCTCTTTGATGGTGTTACGCCTGATCAGTTAGCAAGAACAAAAGAAAAAGATAGTGAACTTTATAGAAAAATACCTTTTTTCTATAAAGTTACTAAAAGGCTTTAACGAATTTTACTCGTAACTCTAATTAGAAAACGCAGAGCTTCATTTACTGCTTCCGAATTGGGAAACATTTCTGCAACATCAGGTTCTAAAAAAACTGTCAATTTTTCAATATTATTAAAATTATCTTCACCATTTATTATATTGGTGTCTGCCAAACCCTGATTTGATTGAGGTTTATCCTGAATTATGGTTGTTTGGGAAGATGCAGCATTTAATTTATTAACTAGTGATTCCCAACTAGTAACTTTCAGATTAAAGTGAGCCTTTGCATCCCGTAATGTTTTAAACTGTTGCTTCAGAATATCAACACTATAAGTATGCTTCTGAGATACCTGTTTCTCTACATTCAGGTCTGACTCAACCATATCAACTACTTCATTAATAAGTCGGTCATGATTTTCGGCAATTTGAGCAGCAGCCCCTAAAATCCGAGAAGTTGCTTGTATCTGGACATCAGTCTCTTGTTTAAGACGATCGGCAATACTGCGAATTTGATCTCCCAGCCTCGCTTTACCTTGTTTTTGCGTGGTTGGTAATGATTTTTTGCTCATGAGTATGCTTGTTTATTCAGAAAGTATGTCTTTAATTGCCAGCCAGATGCGTTTAAATTTTTGTACCAAACCCATTGGATTATTAGTTGTTTCTTCCTCCACGGAATCAACTAGAGATTGAATCCGATCCATACGCTCTGCAACAACGTAAAGACTATTTACTGCTTCATCCTTACTTGCTAAAGAGTCACGCAGTAGCACAACCATCTGGGCAATTTCTCGTTTTAGTTTTTCATTCTCGGCTTTCCGGCGAGTTTCCCATCCCTTAATACTAGCTTTGGAACGACGCTCATGTTTGAGTTCTGCTTTAGCCTCATTGTATAAAGTCAAATACATTTCTCGTTCAGAGTTGGCTGCATCATATTTGGTAATAAATTCAGTTGCTCTAGCTTTTTCTTCATTGTAGAGACAGAGTGTTTGTTGATGACTTTGTTGTTCATCAATATAGAAGCGAGAATTTTGAGTGACTTGTTCTTTTAGCTCATTAGCTTCGAGTTGGCAAGTTTGGATCTCTCGCTGGTGAACATGAACTAACTGGGATATTTTCGCCTTTTCTTCGTTGTAAAAGTAGAGTGTCTTTTGATGATTTTCTTGCTCATCAATATAGAAGCGATAATTTTGAGTGACTTGCTCTTTTAGCTCATTAGCCTCGATTTGGTAAATTTGAATTTCTTGCTGAACATGAACCAGTTGGGATGCTGCTTCTTGATATTCATTTGCACATTTTTGCCATTTATCACGTTCAGATGCAGCTTCCTCAAGATTGGCACGAACAGTCATCAATGAAAGCTTAAGGTCATGATAAGAAGCTGGTTCTTTCTGCCGTGAGCGAGGATTATTGATAGCGTTGACATAATTAGAATCTCTGCGATCCCCTCTCCTCATTGCCATATTTTATATTCCTATGTAAATGTTTGTTGTATTTGATATAAATATGCAGTTTAACCGAGATAAACTAATTGAAGTGTGATCTCGGTTCTACTGGTAATATGAGCTGACTCGGATCTGAGATATCTTTTATTCTGTCTCAAGCGCTCAAATTCCTAGAGTGCGATCTCAAAGGGCTAGAGATATTGCGCTTCATAAGCAAGCTAGGTTTTAAAAGGCGAAGGAAATAAGCCTCAAAGGCTTTTCTGTTGTAGCAATTACGAATTTCGTTAGCATTGAGAAAACTGGAAGCTTCGCAAACACAATAGAATGATTCAAACCTTACGCAAACTAGTTACATTCGATGAATTCGTTGCTAAATATCCTGACAACACAGGAAAACGTTATGAATTGCATGATGGAGCAATAGTCGAGATGCCGCAACCCACAGGCGACCATGAAGAGATCGTTGTATTTTTAGTCCAGAAATTTATTCTAGAATATAGTCGCATCAGCCTACGCTACGGCATCCCGAAAACAGTATTAGTCAAACCGCCTGAAAGTGAATCGGCTTACTCACCAGATGTACTGATATTAAATCTCCCTAATTTGGTAAACGAACCTCTGTGGAAAAAAGAATCTACTGTAAGCCTTGCGGAATCAATACCTTTAGTAGTTGAGGTAGTGAGTAGCAATTGGCGTGATGATTATTTAAAAAAAGCTGCTGACTATGAGGCTGTAGGCATCCCGGAATACTGGATTGTAGACTATGCTGCTTTAGGCGGTAGGCGATTTATTGGCAATCCCAAACAACCAGCTGTCTCGCTCTACACTTTAATTGAGGGAGAATACCAAGTTAGCCAGTTTCGAGGTGGCGATCGCATTATCTCACCTCTTTTCCCAGAGTTAAACTTAACCGCCGAACAGATTTTTCAAGCTGGTAGATACCCTGTATAGCCTTGCAGTGCTAGAAAAGAGCGATTTCCGTTACAAACGAAATTTGTTGTCGCAGATTCTTCAGTAAATCTAGAGTTTTTTCGTAAGCAACTTTTTTTCCTTGCTGTTCATAGTACTCAGATGCTTTTTGCAGATCAGCGATCGCTCCTAAATGATATCCTAAGCGATACTGAGCTACTCCCCAATTAACGTAAGTCTGGGCATTACTGGGGTTAAGTCTGATGACTTGAGATAAAATCACGCACTGCACCAAAGTCATCTCCATTTCGTCCGCAAGCACAAGCTCGGTTAAAGTACGCTCTATAATCGTTAGCATTGAGACGAATTGCTAGATTAAAGTCGAGCATCGCAGCTTGGATATCTTGCAAGACAAAATGCGCTAAACCTCGGTCATTATAGATATCTGCAAGCAATAAGCTACTGATTCGAGGAATTTCAGTTAGGGCTAAATTAAAGTCAAAAATTGCCTCCGAGTCTTTCCCATCACCAGTATGGGCTAGCCCTCGGTTGTAGTAAGCTCGAAAATCGTAGGGTTTAAGTGCGATGTCTACGACGGGCTACGCCTACGCTCGGTTATGATCTGACAATGGCAGCAGGATAATCCCCTTGTCTGTAGTGTGCTACTCCCCGGTTCAGATAAGCCTCAAAGTTATCCGGTGCAAAATTTATGGCTTGAGTACAATCTGTAACAGCTTGATGGTAATCTTGTAATTGGAGATAAGCAAGACAGCGATCGCTATAAGCTACAGCCAAATCTTTCTCAAGTTCAATCGCCTGGTTAAAATTCTTTATTGCTTCCTGATAATCACCGCGTCGCATCTTATCTACACCCAACTCTAAGAAATCACTTGCTGTAATTTGGGTAATTAAAATGGGTGAGGAATGTGCAGGTAAAGTCAAAAAAGTGAGGTGTAAAGCAATAATTATACTGAAAAATAATCGCCAGAAATCACTCATAAGACCAAATTAGGATAGGTAGTATTGTTTGATATTCTTGGAACAGTCTTTTTGTAAAGACTCTTAATCCAAAATTGGTATAAGCATCCTATTTGATAATTTCAGTAGCAACAAAATTAGCGGGACAAAAAGCCCCGCGAATAGTTAATTTTTGAAGTTAGATTTTAGTCTACTTCCACGCCTTATCTGCTTGTGAAAGAACATAAGCAGCTACATTTTCAATTTGGTCAGCTTTTAAACGAGCGCCGAAGGCAGGCATAGCACCTTTACCTTTTGTAACCTGGGCAACAATAGCCTCTGCTGAGTACAAATCATACTTTTCTAAAGCTTCCTTCTTCAGGCTTTTTTCAGCTTTAACCAGATTCTTTCCTCCTGCGTGACAAGAGGCACAATTGGCACTAAACACTTTAGCTCCACTAGCAGCATCTGCTGCCAAAGCTGGACGACTGAAGGCAAAGGTGAAGATTGCTATGCCTAACAGCATGACTGTAATCATTTTTTTCATTTCGTGTTCTCTCTGCAATAACGGCTTATTCGGTGCAATATCCTCCATAATTGTGAGTTGACCCGTTGCTATAGTCAAATGACAAGCTGTCAAACTTTGCTTTATTAAATAAAGTTTTTGGATTTTGAATCTTGGTGATTTTAGATTTAGGTTTATTAGCACAAAGCAATATGTAAAAAGAATATGCTTCTCTCCAAAATACCCTAGCTTACTTATTTGCAAAAATGTGCATTTATGCTGATGATTAAAATCCCAATTTATATAATTCTGAATATTTTATAAAAAAATAGACCTCTTGCAAAAATCGTTGAATCACCCCTCCCCAACCCTCCCCTTGTGAAGGGGAGGGAGCAAAATTCCAAGTTTCCCCCCTTTATAAGGGGGGATTAAGGGGGGTCGATTCGACTTATGCAAGAGGTCTAATGATTAAAATTTAAGGATGAAATATTAAAGATGAAAATCTTCCTGTTTCATCCTTTATACTTCATCCTGTGTTTTTTATTTAACAGAACCTAATTTAGTAAGCACATCTTCTGTGACGCGACAAATTCGCCAATCATCTAATATAGATGCTCCCATACTACGGTAGAATGCTTGGGCTGACTCATTCCAATCTAAGACACTCCACTCTAATCGCCCACAATCACGTTCTACAGCTATCTGAGCTACTTTAGTTAGAAGAGCCTTACCAATACCTTGCCTGCGATACTCTGGTAAAACAAATAAATCTTCCAGATAAATTCCTGGCTTAGTCAGAAATGTTGAATAATTGTGAAAAAATAGCGCAAAACCAACAGCTTGTCCCGCAGATTCCGCTAATATTGCCTCTATATACCTTCGCGAACCAAATAAATGCTCCTGAAGTGCTAGAGCATTGCCAGCGATCGCGTGAGATAATTTTTCATATTCTGCAAGTCCCTCAATTAATTTAAACAATACGCTGCAATCGTCTGCTTGGGCAAAACGCACAATCAAATTGCTACCCGAAGTCATTAGTCTATAGTCCATAGTTTATAGTCCATAGTCTATAGGCAACTGGGCAATTTATTTTGAGTATTGACTAAATAAGAGCCGAAAAAAGCTACAAAACGCCCGATTTTTGCGAATTGCAAAGCTAATTAAGTTCCAGATTGCATCTCTATCTTGAGCAATGTAATTAAATCAACCAACCTTTTAAGCGTTTGGCTATGTGAGGACGGCGCAATTTCCGCATGGCTTTGCTTTGAATTTGACGCACTCGCTCGCGAGAAAGATTGAACATATTGCCAACCTCTTCTAAGGTGCATGGTTCGCTGCTTGTCAAACCATAACGCAGAGAAATCACATCTTTCTCTCGTGGAGTTAACACATCACCCAAGACTTCCCAAATCTCCTGACGCATCATGTTTTCATTCATTTTTGCTTCTGGAGACAAGTTATCTTCATCTTCTAGCAAATCCATCAATTCCGTGTCTTCTTCTTTACCGACGCGGTGGTTGAGAGAAAGTGCTTGTCGCCGTAGCTGTTGTAGCTGGCGTAGTTGTTGCACACTAATCTCTAAATATTCTGCCATTTCACCTTCGGTAGGATTACGACAGAGTTTTTGTTTGAGTTCCCGTTGAGCTTTTTTTAGCTTGTTAAGCTTTTCAACAATATGAATCGGTAGTCGAATTGTTCGCGCATCGTTAGCTATCGCTCTGGTAATCGCTTGTCTAATCCACCAATAGGCGTAAGTAGAAAACTTATATCCTTTATCGGGATCAAACTTTTCTGTAGCGCGATTTAAACCCATTGCTCCTTCCTGAATTAAATCCAGAAAAGGTACTCCCCGATTTAAATATCGTTTAGCAATAGAAACTACCAATCTCAAGTTCGAGCGAATCATTTTGCGTTTCGCTACTCTCCCTTGATACAAGCGATTTTCTAGTTGCTTTTCCGTCATTCCTAACTCGGAAGCCACTTCTAATTTGCTGGCTTCATGTTCCAGTTTTAACCCTAAAGCCGCTTGTATTTCTCTAAATTCCTCTAGAAACCTGACTCGCCGCGCTAATTCTACTTCTTCATCAGCTTTTAAGAGCGGATAACGCGCCATTTCTTTAAAAAATGCGCCGACAGCATCATCATGTTCGGTTTTGTTGTATCCCGAAGGACGAGCCGCCGCCATGTCATCGCCATCGCGTTCGTCTGATTCCAGATTTTCTACTACAATTGGAGATTCTTCTTCTGCGACTGCATTTAAACTATCGAGTGATGGTTCTTCGATATCAGCAGCATTCTCCAGTATTTCCATTTTTCCCAATTCAACAATATTCATATTTTCCTTTAGGGATTGTTGCTTTGTTTGGTACATAATTTATTTACACCTACTCGTTTGAGGCTTGGTAGTTTTCCCTAATGGACGATGCACCCGTAAAAAATAGCGAAATATAGGCTGATGCTAATTTGTCTATAGAAATAAAAATCGGCATCTACCTAGTACCTATAGGTTACAGTTATATACAACCTATAACGAAACTTACCTTAGCACCCAGCAAAACTTTTTCCTTAGATTCCCAACAGATATATTCTTCATTTTTTTCTGAATTATCAAATATGTCAAACCCCCTCAAACTTTCTCAACCTTAACAAATATAAAAATTCCAGCTAACCATCCAAATTCCTTAAACTTTCATATATTTTTCTAAATATTTATAATGTTTTAGGCGCTGGATACCACTGTATAAAAGGAAGACCTACTAATGGGTTACGCATTCCCAATTTGATTTCCAGTTACCTATATAATACAAATTACAAGAGTAGCAGCTTAATTTTGGGACGATATTACTCTGTATAAAAGCATCTCATATACAGAAAGGGTTGAATATCTACCGATAGGCGGAAAAAGGCTACTCCATATTTAGTAGATAGAGTAACTGTTGCAGCAATAGCCGACATGCTTTTATTTGTATAGTGGGCACCAAATATTTATTGCATATATAGTTGATACGAATTTGTCTAGTAGATTACATAAGAGGAAAATTATCAAGTATTATGAAGAATAACAGTATTGAGAAATACCATTTAAATTTAAGAAAGCGAAAAACTAAAGTTTAGTTAGCTAGGTTGATTTTGACCAGCTATGTGAGGAAAATATTTAATTATAAAATCGGCAAGTATGTATATTAAGGACATAAATTTATCTGCTTTAGTGGTGAGTGAACCGAGTGAATCATACAAGTCAGGTGAAACTGTTAATCGGTGGGTTGAAGTATTGGTAGACTGTCCAGGAAGTACAGGACTATTTACTTATCGATTGCCAGCCCACTTAGAAATAAAATCAGGTGATATTTTGAGTGTGCCATTTGGGGCGCAACAATTAGGAGCGATCGCAATTCGATTACTGGCACAACCAAATATTGATTTACCACCAGAAAAAATCCGGGAAGTAGAAGATATAGTCAGCGTTGGATTTTTCCCAAGTGCTTATTGGGAATTACTCAACCGAGTTGCTGCATATTACTATACGCCACTGATTCAAGTAATCCGGGTTGCTCTGCCGCCAGGGTTGCTGGGGCGATCGCAGCGTCGTATCCGCCTGGTTGGAGGGAGAGGGGCAAGGGTGCAGGGGGCGGGGAGAAGTGGTTATTTACTGGGATCTGCCGATCCTTTGGCTTTTTTGACTCCGACTGCGCGGCAAGTTTGGGAACTTTTGCAAGGGCAACCAGCGGGGGACTACAGTTTTGTTTACCTTCAGCAAAAAGTCAAATCTGCTTATCGAGGAATTCGGGAGTTATTGCGATTTGGTTTAGTAGAAAGTTATTTAGAACCACCGCGACTAACTCGACCAAAGTTACAAAAAGCAGTTACGCTCACAGGTACAATTGACCAAGAGTTAACTACTCGCCAACGAGAGATTTTAGAAGTGCTGCGGCGACATGGTGGGGAGTTGTGGCAAAATGAATTACTGCAAATTTGTAATGCTAGTTCTTCTATTCTCAAAACGTTGGCACAAAAAGGTTACATCGTTGTTGAAGAACGGGAAGTATTGCGAACTGAACAAGGCCCAGCTTTAGTAGGGGATGGCGCTAAATCTTTAACTACAGCTCAAGCTAGCGCCTTAGCGACAATCCAGACACTAAATGGATTTGCTCAAGTTTTATTGCATGGGGTGACAGGTTCAGGAAAAACCGAAGTATATTTGCAAGCGATCGCACCTCTCCTCAATCAAGGTAAATCTGCTCTGGTTTTAGTCCCAGAAATTGGACTCACACCGCAGCTAACCGATCGTTTTCGCGCTCGTTTTGGTAATAAAGTCAGCGTCTATCACAGCGCCCTCTCCGACGGTGAACGTTACGACACTTGGCGGCAAATGCTCACCGGAGAACCTCAAGTTGTCATTGGGACTCGTAGCGCCGTTTTCGCCCCTTTGCCTAACTTGGGTTTAATTATTTTAGATGAAGAACACGATAGCAGTTTTAAACAAGATTCCCCTATACCCACCTACCACGCCCGCACCGTTGCCCTGTGGCGAGCCGAATTAGAAAATTGCCCCTTGGTGTTGGGTTCAGCTACGCCTTCGTTGGAAACTTGGGTAAGCGTGGGGAGGCAGGNGAGCAGGGGAAGCAGGGGGAGCAGGGGGAGAATTCGTAACTCGTGACTCCTCACTTAGCACTCTTTACCTGTCGCTCCCCGAACGCATCAACTCCCGCCCTTTACCACCGGTGGAAATTGTCGATATGCGGCAAGAGTTGCAACAGGGAAATCGTTCTATATTTAGTAGATCGCTGCAAGAAGCTTTGCAAGAGTTGCAAGAAAGAAAACAACAGGGAATTTTATTTATCCATCGTCGGGGACACAGTACTTTTGTCTCTTGCCGCAGTTGTGGATATGTGTTGGAATGTCCGCATTGTGATGTGTCACTGGCGTATCACCACACTGAAGAAAAAGCGCCGGAATTATTGCGGTGTCATTACTGTAACTATGCGCGATCGCACCCCAAATTTTGCCCTGATTGTAGTTCCCCTTATCTAAAATTTTTCGGTAGCGGTACTCAACGGGTAACGCAAGAACTAGCGCGACAGTTCCCAGAGTTGCGCTTGATTCGTTTTGATAGTGATACCACCCGCAATAAAGGCTCCCATCGTACCCTACTCACTCAGTTTGCCAACGGCGAAGCAGATTTATTAGTCGGTACGCAAATGCTCACCAAAGGTTTGGATTTACCACAGGTGACACTTGTGGGCGTTGTCGCCGCCGATGGATTGCTAAATTTATCAGATTATCGTGCCAGCGAACGGGCATTTCAAACCTTGACGCAAGTCGCTGGACGTGCTGGTAGAGGCGAAGATCCGGGTAGAGTAATTGTGCAGACTTATACTACAGAGCATCAGGTAATTGCAGCTGTGCGATCGCACGATTATCAATCTTTCTCTCAAGCTGAATTAGAACAACGCCAAGCCCTCAATTATCCTCCCTATGGGCGGTTAATTTTGTTACGATTAAGTAGTCTCGATCCCATTCAAGTGCAAAATACGGCGCAAATTATTGCTACAGCCTTGAGTACAGAAGAAGAATTCGAGATATTGGGCCCAGCACCAGCGAGTATTCTACGGGTAGCTAATCGTTATCGTTGGCAGATATTAATTAAATTTGCCCCCGATGCACTACCACAATTACCAGATTGGGAAGAAGTGCGATCGCTTTGTCCTTCGTCTGTAAGTTTAACTATTGATGTAGACCCATTAAATATTATGTGATCGTTATGCGATCGTAAATATATCATGTCCGCTTGGTTACTTAATTAAACCTCAAGAACCCCACCCCGCCAAAGCTACGCTTTGTTTCCCCTCCCGAAGAGCGGGGAGGGGCTGGGGGTGGGGTGCAATGACCGTGGAAATCATAGCTAATTATGAAAACACTATATTAACTGCATATTAAAAGCACAGTTAAAAATGAACTCTGCCAGTACCAATTAAAGATTGGTTTACGATAATAACTTTGAAGATTTATTGCTTTTTCCGTAATCATACTGTGGCAAGTTGAGGAATTAGAAAGTTACTTTACAATTCTCTTAAAAAGAAGTTCATTAATTATGTAATGTCAAGTATTTACTAAATATTTTTTATACAGTCTAGAGAAATGTTTTCCCTGAGACTTGCGGTCATTACGTTCGTTTCTAGCCAATGAAGGATTGCCAGAAATCATCATTGCAGATACTTGGCCAATGTTAATGGACTACTCACGTATCAACTACGAACACAACGGCAAGGCATACTATGATTTACAAGATCAAACCCAAAATACTGGTATTAGCAATTGTTCAAGGGATTGCTTTCCAACCAAATGACGCGCCTGTACCATCTGGGTATATTAAAGATATCGGTCAAGCCTACAATGAGACTAGAGGCTTTGGTTGGGTGCGTGAAGATAGCTTAGGCAATAGTACACCCACTCCCCTTGATATCCAACTTAATACACGCGATCGCAATCAAAGTGGCATCGATCGGCGGCTAAATAGACTGATTCATCTGCAATATCCTCTTAGCAGTGCAGGAACAGCAGTCAGGATACCTGCTGCTTGGGAATATGCCCTATCTAAAGGTTCCTACAATGTCACTGTTAGCGTCGGTGATGCTAGTAATACTGTAAATAGTAAGCACCAGATCAATATAGAAGGGACGGCTGCTATTTCTGGCTTTGTACCAACGGCAACCAAAAAGTTTGCCGCAATTACCCGGATTGTTAATGTTGCCGATGGCAAGCTCACAATTGATGCTAAAGGTGGTAAGAATACCAAGCTCAACTATATTGCGATCGCACCAGGTAATCGTCCCTCGATCAGAACGACCAATCCTAATGATGGTCAGACAAATCTCTCGCCGGATATCTCGATTACAGCAGACCTAAATCTCCCCAATAGTGGGATTGCGGTTAATACTATTTCTGCCTCAACTATCAGGCTGATTGATTGCAGCACTAACACGCAAGTCAATGCTACTTACAACACTTCCGGTGGTGGAGATGTGATTGTAGTGTCTCCGATAAATCGTCTCAAGAACAATACCAAATATTTGTTACAAATTACCGACGGGGTTAAAGATAGCAATGGTGCTGCATTCTTACCCCATAGCATCAGTTTCACAACAGGCACCTTTGTGAACCCAGTAAGCAATATTACTTTCGAGCAAATCTCACTAGCGAATGTACCTACCAAATCTTACACCACAGTCTTGATTGGGCCTGACAATAAACTATATGCTGCCACCTTACTAGGTGAGATTTTGCGTTTCCCGATCAATGCCGATGGTACTCTGGGTACGCCACAAACGATTTCCTCATTGCAGACTGCAAATGGTGGTAATCGAACGATCATTGGTATGCACTTTGATCCCTCATCAACCAATGCCAGCAACCTAATTCTCTGGGTAACAAATAATTACTACTGGAATGGAACTATTGATGCACCAGAATGGAGTGGTAAAATTACTCGTTTAAGCGGCACCAATCTAGAGACAGTAAAAGACTATGTGGTTGATTTACCGCGATCGAGTCGGGATCATCTAACCAATAGCATTGAATTCAAGGCCAACCAGCCAAATGTGCTGTATGTGTTGCAGGGTAGTAATAGTAGTACGGGCGCACCAAACACTGCCTGGAGTAATCGTTCTGAGCAGTTGTTAACTGCTGCTGTATTACGAGTTGACCTGTCCAAAATCACCTCACCTCCTTTAAGCGTTAAGACAGAGGATGGAGGTACTTATAACCCCTTTAATCCGGGAGCAGCTGTAACTATCTTTGCTAGTGGTATACGTAATGGCTACGATCTGGTTTGGCATACCAATGGTCAGTTGTATGTGCCAACGAATGGTTCGGCGGCTGGTGGCAATACGCCAAATACACCTATCCCTTTACCTCTTGCCTGCCAAAACCGGATTGATAAGACTACTAATGGGGCTTATACTACTCCACCTGTGCCTGCTCTTAGCAGTCTAGGCACGCAGCAAGACTTTCTGTTTCGCGTTGTTAAAAATGGTTATTATGGCCATCCCAATCCGAAGCGTTGTGAGTGGGTGTTGGGTGGAGGAAATCCCACAGCTGGTACAGACCCAGTTCAGATCAATGAATATCCCGTTGGTACTCTACCTGACCGGAATTGGAAGGGTATTGCCTTCGATTTCGGAGAGCATTTTTCACCTAATGGCATCATTGAATATCGTAGTAATGTTTTAGGTGGTAAGCTGCAAGGCAAACTGCTGGTGACACGCTTCAGTTTAGGGAAAGACATCATTGTGCTAACACCAGGTGGCGCAAACTTGGATATTGTAAATTCCCAAACGGCTATTAGTGGCTTCACTGGTTTTAACCCAAGTCCATTGGATTTGGTTGAGAATCCCACGAATGGAAATCTCTACGTGGCGCAACTCAGTCAAGAGACGGGCATGGGCAAAATTACACTTCTGCGTCCACTTCATTAATATCAGTACCGGGCGATCGCAATCAATTCATGCTTGTAGCTGAAAAGGGTTTTTACTGAAACTGCAAGCATGAATTGATTGCATTTACTCTCCAACAAGCATTGATCTCATCAGTTAATTTTTCTACTTTTATAGTTCACTCCCAATTACGGTTGCATCTAGCGCGACCGTAAACTTTTTATGTGCATTTATCTAAATCAACGGTTACGAAGCATCCAGAATTTTATAACCCGCAACTTGGGTTAATATTATGTTGATACTTAATTCCAAACAATTCGGCGACACTAATTTGCGAATGTACAAAAGCCAGCAGCGGGATTTGAACTCGCGACCTTCCGATTACAAGTCGGATGCACTACCACTGTGCTATGCTGGCAAGTCTGACGATTGCTTTTTAATTAGCAACCACGATTTATCATTGTACCATAATCCATTTATTTGTCTAGCTGTAAATTCTAAAAAATATCTGCTTCATCATAAAATTAGGCTAAAAGACCAGAAATTTTAGCAATATCGCTGCTTTTGTACGCCTAGATGGTTGTTCTGGCGTTGCCATTGTGATGAACCAGAAACAATCAGGGATTCTGAATCACTGATAAGGTTGTTGAAGAAGGCAGGAGGCAGGAGGCAGAGGGCAGAAGGTTCAATTTAGAAGGGGATTCAACACCGTACTTAAATTGGGCCCACCAAATTTTCAATTTGGTGGGGGTCTTAAACCGCAGGTTCGCTTTGGTCACGGGCAGAGAGCAGAAAACAGTATTCCTTCTGCCTCCTGCCTTCTGCCCTCTGCCTTTCTTGATAAATTATTTATAGCAAAAGCTAACTCAAATCCTGGGCTGAACCCAAAAATATCTAGTCAGTTCTAAAACTATATTTTCTTGGCACAGCTGAATAAAGGAACAGAAATATATAATTATTTTTTACAGATTACAAGCATGGCAGCATTGCTCGGACGAGATTTATTAAGTCTAGCGGACATCAGTTCTACGGAACTTCAAGAACTCCTGCAATTGGCAACTCAACTTAAATCGCAGCAGTTGAAGTTGCAGTGTAATAAAGTTTTGGGGTTGTTGTTCTCCAAAGCTTCAACTCGTACACGGGTAAGTTTTACAGTAGCGATGTACCAACTTGGTGGACAGGTAATCGATCTCAACCCTAATGTCACTCAAGTGAGTCGTGGGGAACCTTTGCAGGATACGGCGCGGGTGTTAGATCGATATCTGGATATTTTGGCAATTCGCACTTTTGCCCAGCAAGATTTGGAAACTTTTGCTCACTACGCCAACATTCCAGTGATTAACGCACTTACCGATGCAGAACATCCTTGTCAGGTATTAGCTGATTTATTGACGATTCAAGAAAGCTTTGGCACTCTAGCTGGGTTAACTTTAACCTACGTGGGTGATGGGAATAATGTGGCTAATTCTCTGATGTTAGGCTGTGCTTTGGTAGGGATGAATGTCAGAATTGCTACTCCTACGGGATATGAGCCAGATTCTAAGATTGTAGAGCAAGCAAGAGCGATCGCTAATCACAAAACTGAAGTCCTCCTCACTCACGATCCAGAATTAGCTGCTAAGGGAGCTGCTGTACTTTACACTGATGTTTGGGCGAGTATGGGGCAAGAGGCAGAAGCTGATAATCGGATGCCAATTTTCCAGCCTTATCAAATTTCGGAGCAGTTATTGAGCCTTGCTGATCCAGAGGCAATTGTTTTACACTGCTTACCAGCCCATCGCGGTGAAGAAATTACCGAGGCAGTTATTGAAGGTTCTCAATCACGAGTTTGGGAACAGGCAGAAAATCGTCTCCACGCTCAAAAAGCTTTACTTGCAAGTCTTTTAGGGGCAGAGTAAGGGAATAGGGCACAGGGGATAGGGTATAGTTTTCTTCCTTGTAACCTCTAACCTGTAACCTGTACCCTGTTATATTCTTATTTGTCAAAAGGCAAAAGAGTAAAACTAAATAACAAAAAACCTTGCTAAACTTACCTATAGTTCGGCATTTTAGGTAAGTTTATGTGGAAGGTTGCAGAATTTGGAGGATTAGTTGGCGTTTCTTCCTCGACTTTAAGGCGTTGGGAGACAGAAGGGAAACTAACGCGCCTAATGGACGCTGGGTAATCAAAGGATTTACACAGAATTGCATTTAGCGCTTGCCCGGAATCTCAAATCCGGTAAATTCCGAACAAGAATAATTAAGGAAAAAGTAAAGTTAATTGCTCAAGGTGTTGATCCTTGCCTAAAGTCGGATATATTTCTTCAAATAAACAGCTTTAAAAAAGTTTAGATATGTTTGCCATCAAGCGAGAGTTAAAACTAAATAAGGTAGAAACCTCTTTGATGCGTGGCAATGCTGGCTTTAAGTGTTGGGTGTATAACTTTGGGTTAAATTTACTGACTACATCTTGGAGCTTTGAAGGCGTAAAGTTGTCTGATTCCAAACGCCTTGATGCCATCAAAAAAGTATTTACTCAAATAACAATGGAAAAGGCTGAATATGCATGGATGAAGTTATATCCCTCCACAGTGTATCAGTCAGCTTTCATCGACTTGAGGGATGCCCCTCTTGACACAATACGGTTGGCTTAACCGAAATTTACGCCCCTGGACAAGAAGTAGCCGACTACCTTGATTGAAGGGGGAAGAAATCTCTATCCTTGGCTTTGGCTAAGTTTGGGTAAGTATTTTGAAGCAGAAGAAAATAATTTTGCTTTTGCCTTTCATATTTTTACTTTTCTCTTGTTATAGGGAGTTTTTTGTAGTACTAATGTTCTAGAGACATTAATAATTACTTCCCGCAAATTTATGGAACGTCTAACAGAAGCCCAACAAGAACTTTACGAATGGTTAGCAGAATACATCAGAACGCACCAGCATTCGCCTTCTATTCGGCAAATGATGCAAGCGATGAACCTGAAGTCACCAGCACCAATTCAAAGTCGTTTAGAACATTTACGCACAAAAGGATATATTGAATGGACTGAAGGCCAAGCGCGAACGATTCGGATTTTGCGTCCTGTGAAGCAAGGTATACCAATTTTGGGCACGATCGCTGCTGGTGGTTTAATAGAACCGTTTACTGATGCTGTAGATCATTTAGACTTTTCTAATTTCGATTTACCTCCCCAAACCTATGCTTTGCGGGTAGCTGGCGATAGCATGATTGAAGATTTAATTACTGATGGCGATGTGGTATTTCTACGTCCAGTAGCAGAACCAAATCATTTAAAAAATGGCACCATCGTCGCCGCTAGAGTAGATGGATTTGGTACAACATTAAAACGTTTTTATCGCCAAGGCGATCGCGTTACTCTCAAACCAGCAAATCCTAAGTACAATCCCATTGAAGTCAGTGCTATGCAAGTACAGGTGCAAGGTTCTCTCATTGGTGTTTGGCGCGGTTACAACTGAGTAATGGGGACTGGGGACTGGGGACTGGGGACTGGGAACTGGGGACTGGGGACTGGGAAAGATAAATACCAATGCCCAGTAACTATTTATTAGGGTTCATGACCACCTTTGTGCTTAACATTTTATGTACCTGACGCAAAATTCAGTGCAGCAACTGCCCACTTTCCGGTTGAAATTACCAATTGCAAGGGAAAGTAAGGGCAGTTATTACACTCCGCAACCATTACCAGGATGCCCAAGAATGCCTGTGTCTCTGCAATTGCGGCAATATCAGCGACAAGCGATCGCTAGCTGGTTTACCAACAATGGCAGAGGGACGCTGAAAATGGCTACTGGTAGTGGTAAAACGATTACTGCATTAGCGATCGCTTGTGAATTATATCAGCAAATTAATTTACAAGTTCTGGTGGTGGTATGTCCCTACCGCCATCTCGTCACCCAATGGGCGCGAGAATGTGAAAAATTTAATTTGCAACCAATTTTAGCTTTTGAGAATTTACGCACTTGGCAAAGTCAACTTTCTACGCAAATTTATAATCTGCGTTCTGGTTCTCAACGGTTTGTCACGGTGATTACTACAAACTCTACTTTAATTGGAGATGGTTTTCAGTCTCAACTCAAATATTTTCCCGCCAAAACTTTAATTATTGGGGATGAGGCGCATAATTTAGGCGCACCCAAGTTAGAAGAAAGTTTACCGCGCAGTGTTGGGTTGAGGCTAGCTTTATCTGCCACACCGGAGAGATATTTTGATGATTTTGGTACGCAATCTTTATTTGATTATTTTGGCCCAGTTCTCCAGCCAGAGTTTACTTTGAGGGATGCGATCGCTCAAGGTGCTTTGGTACATTATCTGTATTATCCGGTGTTGGTGGAGTTAACTGAAGCAGAAAGTATTGCCTATTTAAAGTTAACTAAAAGAATTGGGCGATCGCTACTATATAGAGATCGACAAAATGGCGATGCAGGAAGCTTGGAAGACAATGAAGATTTAAAGCCGTTGTTAATGCAAAGAGCAAGATTAATTGGTGCGGCGGAAAATAAATTAACTGCCTTGCGGGATTTAATGGCAACTCGCCGCGAAACTAGTCACACTCTTTTTTATTGCAGTGATGGTTCCCAAGATGCGGGACAACGTTCATCGCTACGCCAACTTAAAGCTGTTGCTAAAATTCTGGGGGTGGATTTAGGGTACAAGGTAAGCACCTATACAGCTCAAACAACTTTACAAGAAAGGGAAATATTACGTCATCAATTTGAAAGTGGGGAATTGCAGGGTTTAGTAGCAATTCGTTGTTTAGATGAAGGTGTCGATATTCCGGCAATTAAAACTGCGGTGATTTTATCAAGTTCTGGTAATCCTCGCCAGTTTATTCAGCGACGGGGGCGAGTTTTACGTCCTCATCCAGCTAAGGAACGCGCCACTATATTTGACATGATTGTTTTACCACCAGATTTAGATAGAGAAACTATAGAAGTTGAGCGCAATCTGTTAAAAAAGGAATTGCGTCGCTTTGTAGAGTTCGCTGATTTAGCTGATAACGCAGGGGAAGCAAGAATGAAGTTACTTGATTTACAAAAGCGCTATGGTTTATTAGATATTTGATCAGCAATTGTAAAATTTTTCGAGTTTTGAAAAAAGAAGCATTAAGTATGAAATAATAAAATTATGAGTTAGATCATAATGGGATGTAAGTGGCTTTAAAAATTTCACTTACATCCCATTATGATCTAGATTACTAATACTAATAATAACAGAAGAGAATTCAATAATAAAGTCTTTTTTCAAAGAAAATTATAAATTTGAAAAAATAGTTTTGGCAAAATTAAAGATAACGCTAACAGTGGCTTTACGGAGGTAAATGCAGTACTAGAGAAAGTTAAAATATAGAAAAACTATATTTCTACACTGAAGATGTCACAAGAGGCGAATCTCGATGATGTGCAAGAGCCAATAAACAGCGCTCCGCCGGAAGTACGGCAAATTATTGAGCGGGTATGGAAGCTGGAAAAAGGCAGGCTAGATAAAAAGATTAACAGCCATATAAATGATAATATTTTGGACATTATTAAGGAAGAGGTGCGATGAAGCTGACTTCAATCAAGCTATGCAACTTTCGCTCCTTTTATGGTACAACGCCAGAGATGCTCTTAGCTGGGGGAGAGGCTCAGAATACGACGATTATTCATGGGAATAATGGCTCTGGAAAAACCAGTTTACTAAATGCCTTTACGTGGGTATTGTATGATAAATTTAGTGCGGCATTTGCATCGATAGAGCAGTTGGTGAATAAGCGTGCGATCGCAGAAGCTCAAAAAGGTCAAGCTGTAGAATGTTGGGTAGAGATTGGCTGGGAACATGAAGGTAAACGTTATCGAGTTAAACGCGCCTGTCGAGGTTATAAAAACGAAGGTGATTTTGACGCTGGTAAAACTCAATTAACGATGTGGGTTGGTGCGGATGATGGTAAATGGAATATACCAACTCAGCAACCAGACGATATCATTAATCAAATTTTACCCGCTACTTTACATCAATATTTTTTCTTTGACGGCGAACGAATTGAAGAAATAGTCCGTTCTGATAAAAAAGCTGAAATTGCGGAAGCTACAAAAATTTTCTTAGGTGTAGAAGTAATCAATCGTTCCATCAGACATTTGGGAGATGCTAAAAAAACTCTAGAAAATGATTTAAAAGCTATTGGTGATTCTGAAACCAAACAACTATTACGACAGCAAGAAAAGATAGAACGCGAACGCGAACGCATTACCAAACGGCAAACTGAAATTAAAGAAGAGTTAGAATATCAACAAACTTTTAAAAAAGAGACAAGCAACCGTTTGCGAGAACTGAGTGCTGCTAAGGAATTACAAGAAAGATGGCAGGATTTAGAATCGCAGAAAGCGGCGAATCAAGAAGAATATAAAAAAACGAAGGAAGCGCTGAAAAAAGTTATTTCCGCGCGAGGCTATACAGTTTTACTCTCAGAAACTACATCCCAGTTTCGAGGAATTATCAATGATTTGAAGGCGCGAGGCGAGTTAACATCAGGAATTTCGCGGGAATTTGTCAGTGATTTACTCAATTCTCAGCGCTGTATTTGTGGCGCAGAATTACACGCGGGTAATCATTCTCATACTCATGTGAGTACGTGGTTAAATAAAGCAGGTTCCTCGGCGGTAGAAGAAACTGCAATTCGGATGATAGCTCAAGTAGACGAAATTGATAAGCAAGCTATAGGATTTTGGGAAGAGGTTGATAGAGAACAAGCTAGAATTAATCAGTTAAGGCAAAGTATATCTCAAATTGAAGGCGACTTAGACAATATTCAAGAACGGTTGCGAAAAGATGCTAATGAAGAAATTAGCAGTTTGCAAAAACGGTTAGATGAAATTGAAAGTAAAATTGATGAGTTAAATCGAGAACAGGGTGCAAATCAGCAGCAAATTGCTCAACTCACAACTGAAATTGAAGGTTTGAACAAACAAATCGCTAAACAAAAGCTGAATGAGGATAAGCAAACTTTAGCACAGCGCCGAATTAACGCTACTCAAGATGCAATCGAACGGTTAACGGAAGTTAGAAATCGTCAAGAACAACAATTTCGCCTGCAACTACAAAAGCGAGTGCAAGAGATATTCATGGAGATTTCTGTGACTCCATACATTCCTAAAATTAGCGATAAATATGAACTGACATTAGTAGAAAATACTACAGGGATAGAAGCACCAGTTGCAGCATCCACGGGCGAGAATCAAATTCTCAGTTTATCCTTTATTGCCAGCATTATTGACAAAGTGAGGGAATGGAGTGAGAAACGAAAAATGATGATGATTCCCGACAGTAGCACTTTCCCAATTGTGATGGATTCACCTTTCGGTAGTTTGGATGAGAATTCGCGGCGACACATTGCGAAGACAATTCCTCAATTAGCGAATCAGTTGATAGTTTTAGTAACTAAGACTCAGTGGCGGGGTGAAGTTGAAGCAGAGATGACAGAGAGAATTGGTAGAGAATATGTGCTGACGTATTATTCTTCTAAGCCGGATTGCGAACAAGATTATATTGAGTTGGCTGGTGAAAGATATCCTTTGGTGAAACAAAGCCCGAATGAGTTTGAATATACTGAAATTATTGCGGTTGAACGTAATTTTTAAAGGATAAAGTTATGGTTGCGAGTCCAGATGGAAATTATATGACTCCCCAGGAATACCTGGAATGGGAAGAACACCAAGATATTAAATACGAATATATCAGTGGTGAAGTCTTTGCTATGACTGGGGGTACAATTCCTCATACTAGTATTGCCTTAAACTTAGCTTCGGCATTAAAAAGTCACCTCCGGGGAAGTTCTTGTCGGGCTTTTATGGCAGATGCAAAAGTAGGAGTGACTGAGAACGGCCCGTTTCACTACCCGGATGTTGTGGTTAGTTGTGATGAAAGAGATAGACAAGCTATTAAATTTATTCAGTATCCTTGTCTAATTGTCGAAGTTCTCTCCCCTAGTACAGAAGCTTACGACAGAGGCAAAAAATTTATGCAGTATCGACGTATTCAGACTTTACAAGAATATGTCCTAATTGATGCTGAAAAAATCAGTTTAGATTGCTTTCGTATAAATGATAAAGGGATTTGGGAGTTACATCCTTATGAAGAGGGGGATGAAGTTCATTTAACTAGCGTTAATTTTCACTTTCCTATTTCTTTGGTTTATGAGGATGTTCAATTTTCAATATAAGTTTTGGAGAAACGAACCGCAGAGGCGCAAAGGAAGTAGAGGGAAGAGAAGATGTAAAATTGAGATTATACCTAACTAGTTATAAAATGTTTTATGAGTATTAAAACTGAAGCAACTATTGAAGATTTGTACCACTTACCTGACAATTGTAAAGCAGAGATTGTCAATGAAAAATTGGTGCTGATGTCTCCAACAGGATTTTTACCAGGACGTGCAGGGGGTGAAATTTATGCAAGTCTACGGGATTATGAACGTCTGACAAAAAGTGGTTACACTTTGCCTGATAATGTCGGTTTTATTGTCAATCTCCCTAATCGTCGTTCTTTAAGTCCTGATGCTGCGTTTTATACTGGCAAACCTACAGGTGGGAAGTTTCTTAATGGTGCGCCTGTGTTTGCTGTTGAGGTGCGAAGTGAAAATGATTACGGTGATAAGGCTGAGAAAGATATGGCTAGTAAACGCCGTGATTATTTTGCGGCTGGTACGTTGGTAGTTTGGGATGTAGATGTACTCAAAGAGGAAGTTATTAGAGTATATCGTGCTAGTAATCCTGAAGAACCGCAAGTGTATCGACGTGGTGAGGTGGCTGAGGCTGAACCCGCAGTGCCAGGGTGGACTATGTTAGTGGATAATTTGTTTGTTTAGCGATCGCCCGCATACTAGTATAAAATAATGCGCTAATAATTACTATCACTTCCAACTTTCGGTTAAAATAGCAACAATGTAGATATTAAAACAATGGCTGCAAATAGAATCAGGGTTGCTAAAGATAAGGCTGAGTTAGTGAAATCTCTAGTCGCATCAAAAGACACAACTGGGCCTTTTCAAACTTATGTAGAAGTTATGGTGTTTGCAGCAGCATTGGGCGTTAAATATAAAAAGCGTGTTCCTTTGGGGGAAACTACAAAAAGAGAACCATCTCCAATTCCACAAGAAAATTTTGCTTCATTGGGTTATGACCTAATCATTAAATTATTAGGAATCACTGAAACTAAAGATATCAACATACTCTCATCTAGAGAAGAACAAGATGAAGATAAACGTACTCAAATATTTGAAGAATATGCTAATGCAGGACTAGAAATTTTACAAAACGAGTTGCGGGGTTCTGTTGACTACTCAGAGCGACTTCTATTAGTTCTGATTTCTGAAAGAGGAACAAAAGAACATCTAGAAGAAGAATTTGATCTCAGTAAATTCTTAACTTGATTTTTTCACTCGCTTAATTAAGTTATTAAATATGAAAAATATAGCATATTATTGTAAACGCTTTGCTGAATTAAATGTAAGTAGTAGCCGGAAGCGTGGTAATGCTCAATATAAACCAATATTACTTTTATCTGTAATTGATTTAATTGCACGAGGTGTCATTACTACTAATGGCATTCTGGTTTCAGACGAATTAGTTCAAACATTTGAGAGGTATTGGAATGTAATTGGTTCTCCGTCTTACAAAGGTGGTTTACACTATCCTTTCTTCCATTTGCAAAATGAGGGTTTTTGGTACTTAAAATTTAAGCCTGAATTTAATGGGTTACAGCCGAAAACAATTAACAAGCTAAAGGAGGCTGTTGAATACGCATATCTAGACAGTGAATTATTTAACTTTTTGCAAGATGAGTTTTGCAGAAAAGAACTAATTGATGCACTTGTGGCAGCTTTCTTTTCTGATAATAATGAAAATGATTTAGAAGCTATTTTACAAATAAATCAAACTTTTCAAGATGACGGTGTAGATATAGAAAAATTAATTAAAACAGGAAATGTAGAGACTAATCCAAGGTGGGGCTTGAAACGAGCAGTTATTAGAAATGCTTTCTTTAGGACAGCAATTATATATATTTATAATTACAGATGTGCCTTTTGTGGACTGAAAGTAACTAAAAAAGTAAATCAAAATATTGTGGATGGCGCACACATCAAGCCATTTTCACAGTTTTATGATAGTAGGATTCATAATGGAATAGCACTTTGCAAAAACCATCATTGGGCATTTGATAAGGGTTGGTTTGCTGTAGATGAGCAATACAAAATTATAGTTAGCAATAATTTGGAAGAAGTATCTCCTCATGCTAAACCTATGAAAGATTTTGATGGTGAAACAATACTTCTACCAAATATAGAGCAACACTTTCCAGAAGTGGAAGCACTGCAATGGCATCGCCAAAATATATTTCAAGCATAATTACAGGATAGGTGGAAGTCCTACCGCTTTCCGTTCAACAAACTTACCATCAAAACCTATAGTTTTATCTTCCACAGTTCTAGCATCCGCCAAAGCCTTACGAAGTTCAGCACGTTCCATCTGTTCCTGAATTCCACCCAGGATGTAAATTAATAACTTCGCCGCCAAATCTCGTCCAGCAACCTGCACTCGCTTTTTATTTGGGTCATACAAAACCCCATACCAGAGAGATTGGGGATATTCCATACCACTAAAACCACCTTGCTGGTCAAACTTCCGCAGTTTCTTAAAAATATCTGCCAGGGAAAAACCTTTTTTAAAAACCAAAATTCCCAAAGCTTGCGCTAATGCAACTTGAGCAACTGGACGGAAAAGCATATTTCCTTCGCCTCCATCTTTCTCAAAGCTGAAGCGCCGTAAAGCTGGTGTATCCTCGTGTTCTAAAATCTTATAACTAGAAAGACTAGCCAAAGAATCAAATAGCTTTTTAAATTCCTCAATTCCCTGCTCAAGTTCTTCATCCTCTGGACGCATGGGAATTAGACCTTTTTCCAAGGGTTTCCAGTGAGGGAACTTTTGAGCCAAATACCGCTCAGACATATCTTGCAGAGCTTGCAAAGTTGTCAAAACTGTAGAATTGGAGGCTACTGTTGCACTATTCCAATTAACACGGGGATTGCGCTCTTGTCGTTGTTCTAATAATGGATGTGTAACTGCAATTTTTCTAGCAACGATCGCAAAACCATCATCTTCATTCAACTGTGTTAGTTGCCCTTTAGTCAAGGGTGCAGCCATCAGGTTGACATGAACAAAAATCGATCTCACCCTCCGCCTCGCCTGGGTACGAGTTTCCCCAGCCGCTACCGCACAGATGAACTCAATACCAATTTTCTCCTTGGGTAAATTTTGCAAGTAAGCAAGGTCTACTTGGTATTTTTCTATCAAATCATTGACTGTAATAAAACTGTCATCAGCACCTTTATCTTTTTTATAGCGCTGGAGTTTGCGAGTTTTAATTAACTCCATCAACCCCTGTACACCCATTAATCGGTGTTGACCATCTAGTGCATAAATAGTCACATCATCCTCAGAAATATTTAGCAGACCTACTTTAGCGTCTTTATCTAAGGGTATAAAATCAGTAGTAGACTTGGTGGCGCGTCCTTCGCTATCCCACTCAGCAGCTTTGGGATTATCCACCCACGGTTGATTAATTACTACTAGCACTGGCGGAAACTTGTGATTTTGTCGAGCCGCCAAATACTGCACTAGCGGCGCTTGACGTGACCAATCAAGGGGACGCTGCTGAATTTCATCAATGCTATCCGCGTCAATCTCGACATTATCAGTTTCAGGATTATACTTTTTTTGAAACAGAGGTAAGCCAGAGGCGAAGTGAACCCGACCTGCAAACCATTCCAACGTAACAGAACTAACATAAGCCTCAGTACCACCCATCTCAGTTTTTTGAACGAGAATCTGATCTTTTCTCCCTAAAAACTTCTCTAGGAGTAAAGCTAGTACCTGTTTTTCCTTGTTTTCCCGTTCCAAATATTCTCTAGCAATGTCAGCAGTGGGGTCAGATGCACTATCTTTCATGTTAAATTTTAAAAACAGAATAGGATTATGTCGTTTAATTATCCAAAAATTTGGATATTAGTAGTAAAGTTTTTAAAAACTTTTCTTCAACCCACGGAGGTGGGTTTTGTCTGTATAGCCGCGAATTCTATTCGCCGGGATATTACGCCAGCGTTTCCAGAGAGAAGGAGAAATGACTACAGCACAACAAGCAGAAAATAAAAACCAGCAAACACGTACTGTAGCAGAGTTAGTGGACTATATCCAAGCTCTCACCACCGAAATTCAAGAATTGTATTGTTTAGATGAGATACCTTGGGTGGTGGGCTATTCGGGCGGCAAAGATAGTACTGCTACCTTACAGCTTATCTGGAATGCGATCGCAGCACTACCAGTTGAAAAGCGAAAAAAGACTATTCATGTTATTACAACTGACACACTAGTAGAAAACCCTGTAGTCTCTGTTTGGGTACGCAAATCCTTAGAAAGGATGAAGGTTGCTGCTCAAGAACAGAAAATGCCCATTGAGCCACATTTATTACACCCAGAAATCAAAGAGACATTCTGGGTAAGCTTGATTGGTAAAGGTTATCCAACGCCACGAGGAAAATTTCGCTGGTGTACAGACCGTCTGAAAATTCATCCTTCTAACCACTTTATCCGTGATGTAGTTAGAGTAAATGGGGAAGTTATTCTTATTTTAGGTACTCGCAAAGCTGAAAGTATTAAACGTGCTATCTCAATGGAAAAACATCAGGCAGGTAGCCTAAAAGATCGTCTTATTTCTGATTCAAGCTCACCGACATCTCTGCTTTACCATAGTGCAAGCTTGCCTAATTCTTTAATTTATAGCCCCATCGAAGATTGGCGTACTGATGAAGTTTGGATTTACTTAAATCAGTGGCAAAACCCTTGGGGATATAGCAACAAAGACTTATTCACCATGTATCGAGGTGCAACAGCAGATAATGAATGTCCTCTAGTTGTTGATACTTCTACTGCTAGCTGTGGTGATTCTCGATTTGGGTGCTGGGTTTGCACAATTGTTAGTAAAGATAAATCAATGGAGGCAATGATTCAAAATGATGAAGAAAAAGAATGGATGCAGCCTCTATTAGATATTCGTAATGAATTAGATAATAGAGATGACCGCAATAAAAGAGACTTCCGTCGTATCTGGGGAGAAGTCCAACTTTTTGAGCGTCATATCGATGGTGAAACCTCTATTGAACCAATTCACGGCCCCTATACCAAATATTGGCGAGAACATTGGCTCAGACGATTATTAGAAGCACAAATAAAAACCCGTCGTACAGCGCCAGAAAATATGCGCGATATCACCCTCATTACTCTCGAAGAAATGAGCGAAATTCGCCGCATTTGGCTAGAAGACAAACACGAATTTGATGATAGCTTACCCCGGATTTATCAAGAAGTGACTGGCGAAGAATTTCAAGATCCCCGTCCTGGTGCAGACTATAGCCTACTAGGTCGTGATGAATGGATAGTATTAGAAGAAATTTGTGAAGGTGACGCGATGCACTTGGAACTCATGGCGAAATTGTTAGATACAGAACGCCAGTATCGCAAAAAGACTCGTCGTGTGGGGATATACGAAACCCTAGAAAAATGTTTTAATACGAGTTCCCGTTCTCCAGAAGATGCGATTAAAAATGCTCGTTTGAAACGCGAATTAAGCGAAGCAGTTAGTCAAGGTGATGTTGCAAAAGTCAAGCAGATGACTTTGGGCGATGTTGCAGCAGTTAATGAGGTAGATGAAGGTGAAAGTGATGAAGAGGTAACTTGGGCAAGTATGAAATTTAAAAAGGAAAACTCAGAATAATAGAAGACGGGAGTCAACCAAACTACTTAAAGAACGCTTGACAAAGTTGGGTTATCTTAAAAAAGCGAGGTTCTATGATTCAAGCCATACACAAATTAGTAACTTTTGAAGATTTTGCAGCTTGGCGGCCTGAGGGTGGGAGATACGAATTATATGATGGCGTGATTGTTGAAATGGCACAACCAGTGGGAGATCATGAGGATGTTGTTGGTTTTTTTGCGCTAAATATATCTATCGAAATTGGGCGACAAAAACTTCCTTACTTCATTCCAAAAACTGTATTAGTCAAGCCATTTGAAAGTGAATCAGCTTATTCACCAGACATCTTAATAATCAATCGACCAAATTTAGTGAATGAGCCTTTATGGAAAAAAGAATCAACTGTATCTCAAGCTACATCTATTCCCTTAGCTATTGAAGTTGTTAGTACTAATTGGCGAGATGATTACTACAAAAAATTAGCTGATTATGAAGCTATAGGTATTCCCGAATATTGGATTATAGATTATGCGGCTATAGGTGCTAGGAAGTTTATTGGCAATCCTAAGCTGCCTACTATATCCATTTATCAATTAATTGATGGTGAATACCAAGTTACTCAATTTAAAGGCGATACCCATATTGTCTCGCCTACTTTCCCAGAATTGAATTTAACCGCCGAACAGATTTTTCAAGCTGGAGGTGTGCAAATCTAGCCACGCTTACCAACACCGAGACAGATACAATCGCATTTCTTAACAGTTAGTGATGGTATTATCTATATTTCATAGACAATATTTTTTCTCAATGCGTCAGACAAAATCATCTAATTAATTTTATCTGATTCTTTTCATCACAAACTTTCTGCTTCTGCGATCGCTGTCGAACTCATGTTAATCTTAAAAATCAATGATATTTCTTGAACTCGTTCTACAAAACTTTGGCCCCTACAGTGGTAAACAGGTAATCAATCTTAACCCAAAAACTGATGATGAAAACTCACGTCCAATTATCCTTTTAGGTGGTATGAATGGCGGCGGAAAAACTACGCTTATGGATGCCATTCGTCTTGCTCTTTATGGCACTCGTGCCCAATGTTCTACCCGTGGTAATTTAAGTTATAGCGATTTTCTCAACCAATGTGTTAACAACAAAATAGATCCAGTTGCAGATACCCGTATTGAATTACTTTTTGAACATATTGAAAACGATAAACCAATAAAATACCGTGTTGTCCGTAGTTGGACAAAAAATCCTAAAGACGGTAAGGATACATTAGGTATTCTAGGCGACAGTGATACATGGCCTGATGCTTTAGTTAATATCTGGGATGAGTATATTGAAAATCTCCTGCCATTAGGTATTTCTAACTTATTTCTCTTTGATGGTGAACAGGTTAAAGAACTCGCTGAACAGGAAACACCACCACCAGTTGTAGTAGATGCGATTCGCGGACTTTTAGGGCTAGAGTTAGCAGATCGTTTAGCAGTTGATTTAGATATTTTAGTTAACCGTAAGCTGAAAGAAGTTGGTAATAGTAAGGATTTAGCAAATCTAGAGGAAATTGAAACTAGATTAACCCAACAGCAAGAAGATTATCAAACAACAGAAGAGAAATTAGAAACTCTTAAAAATCAGGTAGAAGAATTAGAACAAAAGCAGCAAGAAGCCTTTGATAAATTTATTTCTGAAGGTGGAAAGATTGCAGCCGAACGCAATCAATTAGAACTACAACAGAATACAAAAACTGCGGAAATCGAACAAGTACGTCAGTCGATGTGTGAATTGGCGGCTGATGTTTTACCTCTAGCATTAATTCCCAATTTGCTTACTCAGGCGCAAGCAGAGGGAGAAAAGGAATTTCGCCATCAACAGGTACAAATTTCTAAAGATTTGTTAATTGAGAGAGATCAGCGTTTACTCGCTTGGCTAAATCAAGTAGAAATTTCTCCGATACAAGTTGAAAAAATCCAATCATTTTTAATCCAAGATGTAGATAATTTATATGTAAAGACTATCCAGACAGAAGCACCTTGGCTATTAGCTGATGATGAAACTTTAAGTCAGCTTGATAATCTTATATATCACTTACAAAATTCTAAACTTTCTGCAAAAGAGAAATTAGCTATTCTCAAAAATAAAGAAGAAGAAATTCACACTCTGGAAAGACAAGTGCAAACAGCAGCAGCACCAGAAGATTATACAAAGCTGCGTCAAGCACTAGAATCGGCACAAAATCAAGTTGTTGAAGCTAAAACAAATTACGAAACAATCCGCCGCCGTTTAGCTGAATTAGAAACTATTATTGCCAAATCAAAGAGAGAATTAAGTGATTATACTGTAGAAAATATTAAACATAAAAATAGCGAACATATTATTACGTCAGCAGCGAAAGTTCAAAATACACTCAAGATTTTTCGTGAAAAATTAACTCTGCGAAAACTCAATAAATTAGAGGAAGAAGTTAAAAATTGCTTCCTTTATCTGCTCCACAAATCAGACTTAGTGCATCGCATCACTATTGATACTAAGACTTTCAGCCTTTTGCTTTATGATTTAAATGGTAAACCTGTTCCTAAACATCGTTTATCAGCAGGTGAAAAACAACTACTAGCGATCGCATTCCTCTGGGGTTTAGCCAAAGTCTCTGGACACCGCCTACCTGTAGCAATCGATACGCCACTAGGTAGACTAGACTCCTCTCACCGCAGTAACTTAGTTGAACGTTACTTTCCATCCGCCAGCCATCAAGTAATTTTGTTATCTACGGATACTGAGATTGGTAAAAAAGAAGTAGAAACACTGCGAGAAAACGAAGCGATCGCACGCGAATATCTCCTTAAATACGACTCCTCCACCCGCCAAACAACAGTGGTAGAAAATCAATATTTTTGGTAGTAAATATCGTCTAAAAAAGATATTTACAATATATATCACGAGCTTTGGAAAGTAGATAAGCAATTATGAACTCGCCCCACGTATTAAAAATAGAGAATGACCTACGTGTTCTGTCATTAGAAGAATTAGAATGGTTATTAGAACGGATCGCAAAACAAGTGCAAGAAAGAAAGCAAATAGTAAATAAATTCACTGATGTTAAATATATGAATGAACAACTAGTTGCAATGGCTAGTGATTTAGATATACAAACAGAAATTACCACTATTAATAATGAATTTAGTATTACAGAAATGGATGGTTTAGAAAAGCTGTGAGCATTGAGAGAGGACAAATTTATTTTGTCAATCTTAATCCAGTGGTGGGTCGAGAACAGGCAGGAACAAGACCAATTTTAGTTTTATCTATAGACGCTATCAATCAATTACCTTTGGTTGTGACTGTAATTGTAGGTACGAAAGGAACAAATATTAAGCGTGATTATCCAACTAATATCCGAGTCTCGCCAGGCGACAGTGGATTGCTTATAGAAACAGTGTTCTTATGTTTTCAAATTCGTTCTTTAGATCCAAATTGCTTTCCTGCTGATCCATCTGGCAAGATTTCTGACTCCAAAATGCTTGAAGTTGAAACTGCGGTTCGCTACTGTTTGGGTTTATGAACGAAAATTACCTCAATTTTTAGGAAGATAATGGAATCACCTATTGAAAGAATAAAACTATCCCAAACAGCCAAAGACCAACTTACCAAACTTAAGCGCAGCACAAAAATCGACCAATGGAATATCCTATGCCGTTGGGCATTTTGTCGTTCCCTCGCAGAATCAACCACACCCTCCCCCGTTCCAATCCCCCAAGATAGCAACGTCGAAATGAGTTGGCGCGTCTTTGGCGGCGAAATGTCTGATATTCTCCTCCTCGCCCTGAAGCAACGCTGTCATAATGATGGTTATCCCACCGACAAAGAAACCCTTGCTATCCAATTCCGGTTACATTTGCATCGCGGTATTGGTTACTTAGCAGGCGATCCAAATATCAAGAAAATTGAAGATTTAATTGAACTGGCGGTTAAAAATTGAAAGGATATTAGTTAACTGACAACTAATATTATGCCTGAAGCGCTAGAAATCGAGCGTCATAGAGCTGCGATCGCTCGCATTGATATATCTCGCCCTGTACGATTGGCTATAGAAGGCTCAATCCTCAATCAACACACCACTTTTTTTGACTATGGTTGCGGCTACGGTGGTGATGTCCAACGAGTAAAAAACTTAGGCTACACCAGTGCAGGTTGGGACCCTTACTACTATCCTGATGTACCACGCACCCCCGCCGATGTGGTCAACTTGGGTTATGTCCTCAACGTCATTGAAGACTCAGAGGAACGCCGTCAAAGCCTAATCCAAGCTTGGGAACTCACCGGGAAAGTTTTAATTGTCGCGGCTCAAATCCTGATTAACGCTCCTAGTAAAACCCAACTTGCTTACAATGATGGAATTGTGACGCGCCGCAATACTTTTCAGAAATATTACGAACAACAAGAACTCAAAACTTATATTGATGAAGTCCTAAATGTCGATGCAGTACCGATCGCACTAGGTGTATACTTTGTTTTTCGAGATGAAGCCCAAAAAGAAAGCTACAAAGCTATCCGCTTCTTTTCTGCGACTTCTACACCGCGAGTCCGTATACCCATCAAGCGGTTTGAAGACTATCAAGAACAGCTGCAACCACTCATGGCTTTCTTTACCAAGCGCGGTAGATTACCTGTGAAAGGCGAATTGGAAAATGAACAGGAATTACTCAGCGAATTTGGTAACTTCCGCCGTGCTTTCGGTGTAGTTTTACAAGCTACCGATGAGGCTGAATGGGATGCGATCGCCTATCGTCGTTCTCTAGATATCCAAGTTTATCTCGCCCTCACCCACTTTGATAAACGCCCTGCATGGCAAAAGTTAGCACCAGAAATGCGTCACGATATCAAAGCCTTTTTTAGTAGCTATGAGGAAGCTTGTCAAGTAGCCGATCAAAAGCTTTTCAGCTTAGGTAAACCTGGGGTGATTCAAACTGCTTGCGAAAAAAGCAAAATTGGTAAACATACGCGCGGTGCGCTTTACGTCCATGTTTCCGCATTAGCAGCACTTGACCCCGTACTACGAATTTGTGAAGGTTGCGCTAGCCGTACTATTGGGCGTATCAATGAAGCGACATTAATCAAATATCACACTGATAAGCCGCAAATATCCTATCTGTCTTACCCTGAATTCGATACCGATCCCCATCCGCCGTTAAAAGCCAGCATCGGTATTGATTTAAAAACCCTCTTCGTCACTCACCGAGACTACGAAACTAGGGCAAATCCGCCGATTTTGCACCGTAAGGAAACATTTGTTACCAGCAACTACCCAGGCTACGAAGAATTTGCTAAACTCACCCAACAAGAACAGCAATTAGGATTGCTCAATAGCAAAAGCGACATCGGTACTCGTGAAGGTTGGGAAAAATGCCTTGCTGCACACAGAGTAGAAATCAGGGGGCATCAGGTTTACCCAATTGAAGAAAGTTAAGAAAACGCTGACGCTATAAGGTTATCCTGAATTTGTATTTAACCCAAGTAAATCTTGGTAGTTTGTCATGTTTGCGAGAAATCACACAGCAGCTTTGGCAAGTTTCAATCCCCGATCGGGATTATATAAGGAACTCCTGCTGCTCCAATAATTCAAACCTTTATAGGTACTAGTTACATGATATACTTTTGCATTTCCTCGTTGTATTTTATTGATATTTCCTCAAAAGAGGCAAAAAGTTGAAACAATGAGGAAAATTAAATCACTACTGGGAGTTTTCGGTAGTCGCAAGATGGCGGCTTTATTATTTTTAGGTTTTTCATCGGGTTTACCGTTACTGTTAATTGGTAATACATTAAAGGCTTGGATGACCGTAGAGAAGGTAGATTTAGC
The DNA here is from genome assembly GCF_002246015.1 of Nostoc sp. 'Peltigera membranacea cyanobiont' 210A. Classification (GTDB taxonomy): domain Bacteria; phylum Cyanobacteriota; class Cyanobacteriia; order Cyanobacteriales; family Nostocaceae; genus Nostoc. The sequence continues at coordinate 113,782 of NZ_NOLJ01000014.1, read as the reverse complement.
CGCTATTGGTTGGTTTAGCCTTGCGAGTTTGCCTTATTCCTTAAAATTTTTGTGGTCGCCGTTGGTAGACAGGTTCACCTTACCAATTTTGGGACGACGACGGGGTTGGTTAATTTTGACGCAGATTGCTTTGATTGTAGCGATCGCATTCATGGCTTTCCAACAACCCAAACAAGCATTACAACTACTAGCAATCAACGCTATAGTCATCGCTTTTATCAGTGCAACTCAAGATATTGCCGTTGATGCCTACCGTACCGACGTTTTAGAAAAACTAGAAATGGGGGCTGGTGCAGCAGTTTTTATCTTAGGCTATCGAATTGCCCTATTAGTCGCAGGTGCTTTAGCTTTGATACTTGCTGACAAACTGCCTTGGTCATCGGTTTACTTGTTTATGGCAGGGACAATGGTAATTGGTATTCTTGCCACCTTGTTCGCACCAGAACCCAAGGAAATTAGCCCTCCAGGTTCTCTGGCTGATGCTGTAATATTGCCCTTTCGAGAATTTTTTCAGCGTCAAGGGATTATTAAAGCTATTCTAATGCTGGCATTCATTACCCTATACAAGCTAGGTGATGCTTTGTTGAGCAATATGACCACGCCTTTTTTACTGCAAACTGGTTTTACCAAAACCGACATTGGGGCAATTCAAGTGGGGATGGGATTAATTGCGACGATTGTTGGTGCTTTAGCAGGTGGTTCAATTTTGAGTGCTATTGGCATCAATAGATCGCTTTGGGTTTTTGGTATTCTACAAGCAGTAAGTAATTTAGCTTACTTTTTTCTAGCATACATCGGTAAAAACTACCAAGCTATGGTACTTGCCATCAACGTAGAACAATTTTGTGGTGGATTGGGGACAGCAGCCTTTGTTGCCTTTTTGATGAGTCTTTGTAACCAGCGGTTTTCCGCAACCCAATATGCTTTATTATCCAGCTTAATGGCTGTTAGCCGCGATATTCTGGCGGCCCCTGGAGGCGCGATCGCTCAAAGCACGGGTTGGCCTGTATTTTTCTTAATTACCATCGCCGCCGCCGTACCAGGACTACTCCTATTACCAGTATTTGCCCCCTGGAACCCTCAGCCAGTGGCAGTATCCAGACCAGGACTTGAGGACGAAGAAGAGGATATATGGGGAATCAAGTAGTTATTGCTGTCGGCACATTCATCCTCTTACTTACTGGTTTATTACTGGGGTATGTTCTCTCGCAGTTAGTTTTGGGATTTCTAGCATTTAACCTCCTAACTTTTTTCGGAACACTCAGCCTAATTTTAATTTTTGGTACACTTTATTACGTTTTATTTTGGCAATTGCGGAGAGAGCAATCCCGACCATCAACTCCATCAACCATCAATCAAGGGATACCAACCCAGGTAGAGGAGGGTTCATCTGATAGCTATCTCAAAAACAGGCTAATTGCTAAATTATCTGGTGACACTGCCGCAGCCGAACGGTTAATTGAACAGGCAAAGGAAACTTATCCTGGGATGCCGGAGAATTGGTATTGCGAAAGAGTACTCGATGACTTGGAGAGCGATCGCCAGAGGGAGTAGGGGAGTGGGGGAGGCGATGGTAATTAAGAAAAATACAGGCCCACCCGTGCTTTGAGCGATCGCGCCTCCANTTCCTAATAAGAGGATATATGGGGAATCAAGTAGTTATTGCTGTCGGCACATTCATCCTCTTACTTACTGGTTTATTACTGGGGTAACTCTTCTCTCCCCCCGCTCTCTTCTTCGATCCACCACAAGGGTGTATCGCTAGAAAAGTATTGCTTAACTGTTTGCTCTAAATGAGAAAAATCCTCATTGGGAAAGATATCCTGGTAAGTTCGCTGCATGAATTTAAGCAACAGCGATCGCTCCAAAAGTGAGCCACGGCGAATAATATATCCAGGTAATAATTGCTCAGACACTTAAATACGTTTATTGATTTAGCTAGCTCGCGTTATGTGCTGCTGGTGGTAAATCACTTGGAGTAGATTGAGAACTTACCCCCACCTCTTCAATGGGTGCGGGTGCTGCCATATCGGAGGGTAAAAAGATGCGGGCGCTGACTGCCACTAGGGCAAAGAAAAATACTAATACTGCAAGCAGTGGGGCGATGTATTGACGAAAAATAGCCATATTTTAATTGCAAGAAGCTAGGAACTTTTATGAGAACCTCGCTGAAGATTTGTGAAGTATTCTTGATTTATTTTAGCAATTTTCTGTGCATGGGAATTGGGAATTGGGAATGGGGAATGGGGCATTGGGCAATACTTCTCTCCCCCTGCCTCCCCTGCTTCCCCTGCCCCAGTAGCCTGCCTCTGGGTGGGCAACGCCATAGATCAAGTACATGGGAACCGTCATGCTCACATCTTTATCCTCTACGTTGTACCAGAACATCGGCGACGGGGTATTGGTACAGCCTTGATGCGATATGTGGAAAATTGGGCTATTCAAAGAGGCGATCGCCAAATTGGCCTGCAAGTTTTTCAATCAAACAAACCGGCATTGAATCTTTATAATCAGTTAGGTTATCAAACCCAATCCCTATGGATGGTAAAATTCCTGAGTGCAGAAAAATAAACTCAAGAATAGCGATAACATACTGTTGCGTCTGAGTTATGGAGGTTCTCGTTTGGATAAAACTCAACGAGGAAGAAAGGAAAATGTATAAGAACCCAACTAATATATATAAAGCTTTAACTTATTGGCGCGGGGGATTATGTGTTAATCCCTTTTCGGGATTGAAATCAAATTATGTATGACGAAGACGATCTAAGCCTACTCGATATTGAGGAGGAGCTAGAAAGCCCCTTAGATAAAATAGAGCCGCTAACTGCCGAATCAGTTGTGGCAAAGCCCGATCCAGAAGTGATGCTAGCCTTGCTGGAAAATCCCCAGCCCCAGGAAAGAATGTTAGCAGCGCGTGCTTTTTGTGATATAGAAGATGCCCGTGCTACCCCCCATCTGATTCGCCTGTTAACTGATACCTGTCCCTTAGTGCGGGTAAGTGCAGCTTATGGCATCGGACGCAATCCCAGTTTAGAAGCAGTGAGTCCGTTAATTGCTCAACTAAACAGTGATTGGAATGGCTATGTGCGTAAAGGTGTAGTTTGGGCTTTAGGAAACTGTCGCGATCGCCGTTCTTTAGCACCCCTAGCAAACGCCCTCAGAACCGACATTTCCGCAGTGCGTTTGTGGGCTGCTAGTGCCTTAGCACAGATGGCAGAAGTAGGTTATGAAGCAGTTATCGGGGCAACACCACCTTTAATTGAAGCCTTAGTCCAAGATCCCGTAGCAGCAGTGCGAAGTAACAGTGCTTGGGCAATTGGTCAACTGTGCCGCGAACTACCTTCTAATGTAGTTTATGCCACAGCGATCGATGCCCTAATTCAAGCCTTTGCCGAAGATCAAGATTTGGGAGTCCGCGAAGACGCCAAAGCCTCACTATTAGGAGTGGGCGATCCCCGTGGCTTACAGCTGATTGAAACCCTAGAACAAGAAGGGTGGTTTTGATTGGGCATTGGCAAAGAGGAGGCAGGAGGCAGGAGTTGTTTAATTTTGAATTTTGAATTGATTTCTCCCTCATACCCCACAAACCTTACTGTCCTTCAGCTACAGGTTTGACCAAGTTTAAGTCATAAGGGCGCTCAGTATCATCCTCACCCAAATATTCACCATTTTGAATTTCCAGAATAACTAGCGGAATATGCCCAGGATTATCTACCTTATGTAGTGTTGCAGCCGGGACATAAGTTGATTCGTTTCGATTCAGTAATATTTCTGCATCGCCACAAGTCACCTTTGCCACACCGGAAACTACAACCCAATGTTCATTGCGGTGATAATGAATTTGTGGTTTAATTCCATGCCTGGGCTTGATTTCAACACGACTAATTCTATAGGTTTCTCCCTCCTCGATTACCTCTACCTCACCCCAATATCGTGTACCTGAATGTGGAGACAATTCGTTGATATTTAACTGAGTATTATTTTCATTGGCAGTCATAATTTATTTCTCAACCAGATAAGTATTAGTATTTATCAGTAATTTACCGTAAACGAGATAAACCTGGGTAGGGAGATGCAGTCACAACGTCTCTATTGATGACAACTGCTCTAACTTTACTTTAGGCAACAGATCCTATCCGTAAATTTCTAAATGTTTGAAGGCGTGAATTGTTCACTCCCCCGTATACTGAATCCGATAAATCCGATTATTGGCTTCTTCTGTTAGTAGTAGACTACCATCTGGCAACACGAGTAAACCTACAGGCCGTCCCCACGTGCTGGGTACAGAAGGATTTAGTAAAAATCCTGTGAGAAAGTCTTCGTAGTAGCCAAGCGATCGCCCTTTAGCATCGAAGGGAACAAATACAATTTTATAACCAGTGCCGCGATCGCGATTCCAAGAACCACGAAAAGCCGCAAAAGCACCGTTCCGGTATTTTTTGGGAAAAGTTTTACCATCATAAAACTGCAAACCTAATGCTGCGGAGTGCGCCTGGAACAGCACATCTGGCGTTTGAGTACGGGCTGCTAAATCAGGACGTTTACTTTTGTCATCAGTCTTTTGCCGCGGATCGAGGTTATTTGGTGTTAGATAAGCATAGGGCCAGCCGTAAAATGCCCCCTGTTTAACGCGTGTCAAATAGTCTGGAACCAAGTCATCACCAATTCCATCCCGTTCGTTAACAGTGGCATAAAGTTCCTTAGTTACAGGATGAAAGTCTAAACCAACAGGGTTACGCAAGCCGGAAGCGAAAGTTTGCTGCTGGGAACCATCTAAATTCATCACCTGTATCGAAGCCCGTGGTAAGGGTTCCTCATCTACATTGGTTCCTGATCCAACTGAAATATATAATTTATTGCGATCGGGTGAGACAACGACATTGCGCGTCCAATGATTGTTATAACCTTGAGCGGGCAAATCGGCAATTTTTTCTCCTTTACCTGTAATCTGGTTTTGACCTTGAGTATAGGGAAAACGCACCACAGCATCTGTGTTTCCCAGAAAAAAAGAATTACCTGCAAAAGCCATTCCAAAGGGTCTATTGAGTCCGTTGTCACTACTAGCAAATGTTTCTCGAACGTCGGCTATACCATCGCCATTGCTGTCACGCAACAAACGAATCCGATTTTGCCCGGTTTCAGTCACTAAGACATCACCACTGGGGGTTAAAGCTAGCCAGCGTGGGGCATCTAAACCTTCGGCAAAGACGTTTACTGTAAAGCCTTGTGGTACGCGCAGCACCGGATTTTGCGGAATAGGCACAACCTCAGGCCGCTTCGAGGCGCTTTCTGTTGCGAAGGGTGCTGGTAAATTCTTCAGATTGATGCGGATGGGTGTAGGTGAAAGTGCTTCAGTACGGACAATATTTTTTGGCTGTGTAGGATTCGGTGTCAGTTGGGCAGAAGGTACAGATTTTTGAGGTGTAGGATTATCTGAGTTAGCGCGAGTCTGGTTACAGGCTGCTGCCAAAATCATTAAAAAAACTGGCAGCAAAAAACGCGCAGGAACTTTCATGGTGGTAGACACTATACACAATGTTCCTACTCTAGACTTTAGGCTTAATAATTGTCGCCAGTCAAAAGTTTGATTTTCTTAGTTAGTCAACTTATTTACACATACAAACATTTGTTAGTGAACAAAAAATTTTCAAATTCTGCTGCTGGTAAGGGAGGACTAAATAGAAAACCTTGCATAGAGTTACATTTGTGTTGGCGTAAAAAACCTAGTTCTGCTTCCGTCTCTACACCTTCAGCTATTACATCTAGATTGAGATTATGAGCCATTTGAATTAATGCCTTAGCGATGGCTGACTTTTGCGAATCGTTAGCAACATTATGGATAAAATAACGGTCTATTTTTAATGTATTGATTGGTAAGTTTTTCAGATAAATCAAAGAAGAGTAACCCGTACCAAAATCATCGATCGCAATTTTTACACCTAAAGATTGCAATTTGCTCATAGTAGCGATCGCACTATTTACATCTTGCATAATCATACTTTCAGTGAGTTCTATTTCTAGGTCATGTGGCTCTAGATTATTCACAGATATAAAATTGACTACATTATGAATTAAATCTGGCTGATTAAACTCAATTACTGACAGATTTACAGCAACAATCAATGAATGAATTCCAGCATCACGCCAGCTTTTAATTTGTTGACATACCCTTTTTAATACCCATTTTCCAATCGGAACAATTAAACCTGTAGACTCTGCTAACGGAATAAATTCTGTTGGGTAAATCATTCCCAAGTCTGGACTTTGCCAGCGCAATAAACTTTCAGCACCTAGTATTTTTCCAGATGCGATATCGACTATTGGTTGATAATAAATTTCAAATTCTTGAAAATTATGTTGTTTTATAGCTCGGTGTAAGCTAATTTCTAACAACTGCATTTTTGGAGACAAGTTGTTAGTTAGAGTTTGAGGAGATAAATACCTTTTTAAAGTAGCGTATTTTTCCAGCCTGTTCATGATGGCACTTAATAACTCAGCCCGAGTAAATGGCTTAGTTATATAGTCATCTGCGCCCATATCCATACCTTGACGGAAGTCAGATTTGGAAGATTTTGCAGTGAGAAAGATGAAGGGAATTGTTGCAGTTGATGGCTCTTGATGTAATGCTGCTAGCACACCGTAACCGTCAATTTCTGGCATCATCATATCACAAAGAATTAAATCAGGAGCTTCGGAGATAGCCAAATGTACCCCGATTCTGCCATTAGCCGCAGCAATAGTTTCAAATCCCTCAGCTTCTAGCAAATCTAAAATGTTTTCACGTACTGCTTCTTCATCTTCTATTATTAAGATTTTGGGCATAAATTACCTCATATTTATATTTTGTTATTTAATCGCAGCATACAGAAATATTTATTACAAATGTCATTATATTTATAATAAATATAATGACATTTTTAGATATCTACACACTTTTTTAAAAATGGTATTTTTAATACACTAACTAGTATATTAACACCATTTACAGTATGATAAAATGATTCAAGAAGATACACTATACATCCTTGGAAAATCCCAATCTGCAAATCTTTAACTTCAAATGCAGTTTGTCTATCTTGAATAAGATTAAACTTGAAAATGCCATCAGAGGATAAATATTTAATCGCATTTGAAAACAAGTTAGTCAAAATGTGTGCCAACAGTTTTTCATTGATGCAGCAGGTGACAAATTTATATTGACTGGTGAAAAAAATCAAGCGCCGATAGCCCAGATTCATCTGTATTTGTTCTGGCGATTGTTGGCTATGTTCAACTAAATTGAAGGATGTTGGTCTACACTCTAATTTTCCTACTTCTAACTGGCCGATAATCAACACATCATTCAACATTTCAGTCATGATTATGTGATATTTGGGCGTATTGGTCTGCATTATCCTATTAGACTTACGGTACAAGTCCAAATCTTCCTCATAAACTTCAATGAAGTGAGTGTATTTGCCTGTCGTAGCTTTACGTACTATAGCGCGTGCTAGTAACCATTGAGACTTGAGTAATTGTCTCTCAATGAAAATCTGATGTTCTACCTCAAAGGAACCAATACTAGTATTACCTCTAGTTTTTTCTGTTTTTTGTGCTATTGCTTGACAGATACAGATACTTTCAGGAGTAATATTGTCAGTAATATTACTTTGTTTACTTGCAAATAGAAGTAGTTTTAACTGCTGCTGGCACAACCGTGATAGCACTGAGATTATTTCCGAAAATTCTGACATATTCAATGTCATGACTAAGGTATGCATAACTTCAAAAGTATTGGCTGTTTTCAAGCTAGTTCCAGAAGCTACAAACAGTACCATATCATGCTTGGTGAAGTACCCTACTATCTGCGAAGATGAAAAAACAAGATACTTTTACCCCGTGCTACATCAGTGCGTAAGCGTAGCCCGTTGTAGAAATAGTATCTACTCTAATAGTGATGTTTTTAACACAACCATCAGGAGCAAACAGTCAATTCTTAACTCTAAGCTTTGTAGCCTGATGAGCTGAGGTAAAGCTTGCATAGATTTTCACGATAGCTATCATCAAATAATAGTTATCTAAAGCTGCTTATCTAAGTATTTTCCAATATTTTGATGCTATACAAGTAGTAATATTTGGGATAAAAACACTACAAAAAGTGTGTTAAGAAGTACAAACTAGCTTATATCCAGCTAGTTGGGTATTGAGTATTGGGCAAAACAGTTTTGAGTGCTGAGTTAGGAGTTTTCTTTTGTCCCCTTGTCTCCCCTGCCTGTTCACAAAGAACGCAACTGCACCCGCCGTTCGCCATAACGTAATAGCCTTTCTATAGTTACGAGTCGATTTTCCCAAACTTTGACTTGATAGGAATTCGACTTAATTTCTTGGCTCATCAATACCCGAAATTGAGACTGGAAACGACTTAGAGAGGCTCTCGCAACGACTAACTTACTAGCAGAAGGGGAAGCGGCAAGCTGATTTAAAGCACTGCGTAAAACTTCTGCCTGGTTGTTAAAATCTGAAAGTTTCTGAGATGACCTTTGTCGTTGGTCATTTTGGAAAACAAATTTCCATTCCCGTTGTAGCGCGGTGTAACGGATGGCGGCAGTTTGAAAAGGCTGGCGGTGAGGAATCGGTTCACTTGTTGTGGATTGAATCCTACCTTGGGTGCTACTAAAGATTTTTTGGAGATCGTTGCTAAAATTTTCTGCGGCAAATAGTGCATAACCACTAACTGGCAAGTCCCTTACCAACTGGAGTTGATCGAATGCTCCGATTGTTGGCAAAGAAAGCAAGCGAATTCCCGGCACCAACAAGGTAGCTCCCAATTGTTTAGAGGCAATCCAGGGTTGGGCCAGTCGTTGAAATCGAGAAGTATCCAGAGCATAAGTCATGGGAACGATTAAATCTACATCCCCCCGCCTTGCCCAAGTTTCCCAATTTTGTTGAATTTTCTGAATCCGTTCTAGTTCAGGCATTGGAAATACTGCAACCGACAAAATCAAATTCGGTTGCTTTTGTCGCAACTGCTGTGATACTTGGGCGACAAAGCTATCAACTTGCTCGGTGCGAAATTTTGTCCATTTTTGCCACAAGTCTGCTTGGCTAGGAGAAATATTCACTGGATCTACACCAGTAAGTTGCTGAAATTGCGCTCTTGCAGCTTTCCCATAGCCGTAAGTTCGACCTGCTGATGGGTCTTGGAAAGGGTAGCGAATGTAGTCTAGCTGTAGACCATCCACCTTATATTTAGTAACAATTTCCTCATACAGCTTGAGCAAGTATTGCCGCACTTCGGGGTTGGCTGGATCGAAGAATGGTTTGCTCTGACCAACGGGAATCATGTTGCCCAGGTTATCGTAGTTTGCCCAATCGGGATGAGCCGCCAGTACTGGCCCTGGATAATTAGGATTAAGGTTGAGAATTTCATTATGGCGTTGATTGCCAGCAGCAAAAGTCCAAACCCAAGCGTGTAATTCCATGTCTCGCTCATGGGCTAGTTTCACCGCTTCTTCCAGTGGGTTCCACCCACGAATTAATGGGTTTTGCTCTTTTGCGACTTGGCTGGGATAAATTGTATAGCCAGCGTTAACAGTTTCAAAAAAGACGGTATTAATCCCGGCTTGGGCGAGGCGATCAAAAATCTGTGCCAGTCCCGCCTTACTACCAGCACGAACAATCGTTCCCCGATCTAACCAAACTGCGCGAATTTCTGGTTGAGCTAGTTTCCGATCGACAGGAAACTGTTGCCACAAACTTGTTTTAGCGGCCAGCCATTGCTGACGAGCCAAAGCGTAGTTTTTTTGAGCAATTAATTGGGGTAAATTTTTGGCAATTAGCCTTGCTTGTGCTAATGCTTGGTCTTTACTTATGGCTAGCGCCCCCAGTTTGGTTGAGGCCAATTGTGTTGGCTGTTCTTTGACAGACTGGGGGGTATTCAAATCCCTAGAAAACTGCTTCTCCTCAGATATTGTTTCGCCAACATTAGCCGCATCAGCTAACACCGCTAAATTAGCGCTTTCCACCCGACCAATCAGATTTTCTAGCTCTTGTTGGAGAGCGATCGCTTGCCTGTTATCAATCGGCTCATTGGAGTTAGGTGCAACATCCAAACGCACCGCTTGTTCTAATTGGTCAATAGCCTCCTGAGAACTTGGGGGTTTGACTATAGGCAGGGGTCTAGTTATGGGAGCAACCGCAGTTTTAGCAGGAATGAATGAGGGAGACGAACTACCCCTCTGCTCCCCTGCCCCCTTGCCCTATGACTTCCGCAGAAAAAGATCCTAAATTTGAAAATCTACTGGTTTATCTCAGACAAAGCCGGGGATTTGATTTTACAGGCTATAAGCGCTTGACTTTGATACGTCGGGTACTCAAGCGGATGCAGTCATTAACCATAGAAAATTTTGAAGAATATCAAGACTATCTAGAAGTTTATCCAGAAGAATTCAATTATCTTTTCAACACTATTCTAATTAACGTCACTGCTTTTTTTCGAGATTCATCAGCTTGGGAATATATAGCAGAGCAAATATTGCCTAATCTGATTAAGAATAAAAGAACTTCCGATCCAATCCGCATCTGGAGCGCTGGCTGTGCTTCTGGGGAAGAAGCTTATACCTTGGCAATGTTGATGGCTCAAATATTGGAAGCAGAGGAATTTCGCGAACGAGTGAAAATCTACGCCACAGATGTAGATGAAGATGCTCTCAATCAGGCTAGGCAAGCTGTGTATTCAGCAAAAGATGTCCAAGCTGTGCCAGATGAACTACGGCAGAAATACTTTGAGATTATCGGAAACCGCTATGTCTTCCGTCAAGACTTGCGCCGTTCAGTGATTTTTGGTCGCCACGATTTGCTTCAGGATGCGCCCATTTCGCGCTTAGATTTATTAGTCAGCCGCAATACATTAATGTATTTCAATTCTGAAACTCAAGGGCGAATTCTGGCGCGGTTCCATTTTGCACTAAATGATCATGGCTATCTGTTTTTGGGAAAAGCAGAGATGCTATTGATGCATTCTAATTTGTTTACGCCACTGGACTTGAAAAACCGAATATTTACTAAAGTATCGATGGTGAATTTACGCGATCGCCTCTTAGTTATGGCAAATTCAGTAGATGACGAATCTAGCAGCCGTTTGTCTCGAAACCTCCGGCTGCGAGATATGGGTTTTGACACAGCCCCAATCGCCCAAATAATCATTGATATCAATGGCACTCTGGTAATGGTGAACGAGCAGGCGCGAACTTTGTTCGCCCTTTCCCCCAAAGATTTAGCTCGTCCCTTCCAGGATCTAGAACTTTCCTATCGGCCAGTTGAATTGCGATCGCTAATCGAACGGGCTTATACCGAACGCCGCCCTGTCAGCCTAACAAATGTAGAGCGCTATTTGTCTAACACAGAAACCCAATATCTAGATGTACAAATTACGCCTTTACAAGAAACAGACACCAATTTTTTAGGAGTCAGTATTTCCTTTCATGATGTCACCCGTTATATTCAACTCCAAGATGCCCTGCAACGTTCACAAGAAGAATTAGAAACTACCAACGAAGAACTCCAATCTACCAATGAAGAATTAGAAACTACTAACGAAGAACTCCAATCTACCAATGAAGAATTAGAAACTACTAACGAAGAACTCCAATCCACTAATGAAGAGTTGGAGACGATGAATGAAGAACTCCAATCTTCTAATGAAGAATTACAGACAATTAATTACGAACTGACCGATCGCACCACAGAACTGAATCGCACAAATATTTTCCTTGCCTCTGTTCTCAAAAGTTTCCAAACGGGAATAGTAGTAATTGACAATAGCTTTAATATCTCTATTTGGAATTATATGGTCGAAGATTTATGGGGCTTGCGAACTGATGAAGTTGTAGGAAAGTCTCTCTTCAGCCTAGATATTGGGCTACCCGTCGAGCAGTTGCGATCGCCTATTCGCGAATCCCTATCCGGTAAAAAGCAGTTTCAAGAAATGATCCTCGATGCTACCAATCGTCGGGGTAGGCAAATAAAATGTTACCTGGCAATTACTCCGTTGCTTGGCATTGAAATGCAAGGAGCAGTTTTGATGATGGTAGATGTAGAGAAAGTCAATAGTATGATTTCTACTCAAGAGATGGAAGAACGGCGGCAGCAGGAATAACAATTAAAAATTAAAAATTAAAAATTAAAAATTAAAGACAGGAATTTAAACTCTGACTGTAGCAAGATCCCCCAGGGTAACTGATGCTATATATAAAGATAGACATCTTAAACCCTTTAATTTACGATAAAAATGCTTAACTAAAGTGTATTGAATTAAACTCTTGCTCGCTCTGGTCGCTTTACTGAAGCAGAGGTCAGTTTTCCTTCTGCGTTTCTTGATAAAAGCAATCATAGGAGAAGACTGCAAATGACCAAAGATAATTTTAAACAAGCCATTGTCGAGGCGCATCAGCGACTGGAAAATCTTTCACAGCTTGCAAGTCTGGCAGTAGAGAAATCTATAGGGCATGATTCCCCTAGAGAGCTTTTACAACAAGCAATGACCGAAATCTCTATTTCTCTGGAAGAGTTACAGCAACAAAATGAGGAATTGATCGCTACACGCCATTTGGTAGAAGCAGAACGCCAACGTTATTACAATTTATTTAACTTTGCCCCAGATGGTTACTTGCTTACAGATGCTACTGGAATTATTCAGGAAGCTAACTATGCTGCGGCTAAGTTATTGAATGTGCGTCAGTCTTACCTAATTGGTAAACCAATGGCTGTGTTTGTGCATCAGACAGAACGGCAGAAATTTCGTCAAATCATGCTGCAATTGCAACAGCAGGGGCAAATCCGCAGAGAAGAGTTACGATTTTTTCATGGACAAGGAATTACAGACTTTCCGGCAGAACTAACTGCGATCGCTGTGGGAGATAGTCAAGGTAAAACCGGAAACTTGCGCTGGCTATTCAGAGATATTAGCGATCGCCACCAGCAAGAACAGAAAATTCGCGAACAAGCTGCCCTATTAGACATCACAACAGACGCAATTATTGTAGAGGATTTGGATAACCAAATCTTATTCTGGAACCAAGGCGCAGAGAAGATGTACGGCTGGCAAGTTCAGGAAGCTCAAGGAAAAAACGCCTGGGAAATTTTATTTAAAGAAACCTCACCTCTACTTTCAACAGCTCAGAAAACTGTGATTGAGCATGGAACATGGCAGGGAGAGTTACATAAATTCACAAAAGATGGTAAAGAAATAATCATTGCCAGCCGCTGGACGTTGATGCTCGATGCTGTAGGCTTACCTAAATCAATCCTAATTATTGACACCGATATCACCGAGAAAAAACAACTCGAAACTCAGCTATTGCGTAGTCAACGTTTAGAAAGCTTGGGCATTCTTGCTAGCGGTATTGCTCATGACCTCAACAATCTTCTCACCCCAATCTTGGGAGTTGCTCAACTGCTGCCCCTAAAATATCCCCATCTTGATGCCTTGTCACTGCAAATGTTGAAGATCCTAGAAATCAATGCCAAACGGGGCGGTGATTTGGTAGGGCAAATTTTGGCATTTGCCGGTGGTTCTGAAAGAGAACACACAATCGTGCTGGTATCGCAACTGATCGAAGACATCAAGCGGATAGCTCAACAGACATTCCCCAAATTCATCGACATCAACACAGACATAGCACCAAATGTCGGGGTTGTTCTCGGAGACAGCACCGAACTGCATCAGGTGTTGATGAACTTGGTAGTCAATGCTCGTGATGCCATGCCCAATGGCGGTAAACTCTGTATTTCTGCTACCAAGCTATTCATCGATGAAAACTATGCCAGGATGCACATAGCCGCAACAGTTAATTCCTACGTGAAGATTACAGTTGCTGATACTGGAGTTGGCATTAACTCAGAAATTATCGATCAGATTTTTGATCCCTTTTTCACCACCAAAGAAGTGGGTAAGGGTACTGGACTGGGTTTATCTATATTGATGGGCATCGTCAATAGCCACGGCGGTTTTGTGGAGGTAGCCAGTCAGGTAGGAATTGGGACTAAATTCCAAGTATACCTGCCAAGCAAGGAGGGCAGAATTTCTCAAGTAACAGATGAGATAGAATTGCCAAAAGGTCAGGGAGAATTAATTTTAGTTGTCGATGATGAAGTAGCCATCACTGAGATCGCCAAAACCACACTGGAGTTCTGTAACTACAAAGTATTGACTGCCCAAAATGGGATTGAAGCGCTTAACCTTTACAGCCAGCATAAAAATGAAATTAGGCTAGTGCTGATGGATATGATGATGCCGATAATGGGTGGGGAAACAGCCATCAGCACCATGAAAGTCATCAACCCACAAGTGCAAATTATTGCCATGAGTGGATTAGCTAGGTCTGAAGCATTACTAGAAACTACGGGTGTTGATATCCAAGGCTTTTTAGCGAAACCCTTCACCACTAATCAATTATTGAACAAAGTTCAAAAGATATTCCGTTAAAATCAATTTGCTAGGATACTCAACCAAATTTAAATTCTGGAGTTTTTTGACTCTGTGCTTACTCAGTTAACGACTATCAACGCCCTGAAACAGCCCACTAGTTCTGCTTGGGTTGAACAAGCGATCGCTAATTTAGATATCATCTTACTCGACCACTCCCACTGCGAACGCAAAGCAGCAGGCGTAGCCTTGAACATGATGTTTCGCTACCCTTCCAACACTAAAATGGTACGGGAGTTAACTGCGATCGCCCGTGAAGAACTAGAACATTTTGAGCTAGTCAACCAATGGTTAGAACGCCGGAATATTCCCCTAGCTCCCCTACCACCGCCTCCCTACGGTGCGGGTTTAAAAGCTCAAGTACGTCTCAAAGAACCTGAGCGATTTCTGGATTCCTTACTAGTCACTGGTTTAATTGAAGCTCGCTCTCACGAACGCTTGGGACTATTAGCTGCTCACTGTCCAGAGCCAGAGTTAGCAAAATTTTATCGTGGGCTAATGGCATCCGAAGCGCGTCACTACGGTATATATTGGGTTTTAGCTGCTACTTATTTCGACAAAGAAATTGTCATGCAACGGCTTGATGAATTAGCAATTGTCGAAAGCGAGTTGCTGGCGACTTTGCACCCAGAACCTAGAATTCACAGTTAGTAGACTAACCCAACAGATATGAAGCTTCAGCTAACACACCTGAGACTGCTTGTCTCCAACTACAAAGATTCTTTTCTGTTCTACCGGGATCTGCTGAAATTTGATGTCGATTGGGGCGATGAAGATAGCGGATATGCTGAGTTTAATACCGGATATCTCAAGCTGGGTTTACTCAAACAAGAATTAATGGCTGAAGTAGTCCCCAGAATTGAACAGCCTTCATACATTGTCAATCGAGATAAAGTTGTTCTGATTTTGGCAGTCGATAACGTGGATGAGGTCTATGAGCAAGTAAAGGATCAAAATGCGCTCGTTGTGACTCAACCACAAGATCGCCCAAGCTGGGGAATCCGCACAGCTCATTTGCGCGATCCTGATGGCAATCTGATCGAAATCTACAACAATCTCGGAATTATCAGCTAAAATTTACTGCCAACAACGTTATAGCGGTTCTCAGTTGAGTGAGGTACAAGAACCCCACCCCCAACCCCCTCCCCGCTCTTCGAGAGAGGGGACTATGATGTACCTTGTATGATTAGTAAACGCTATAATCATGAATTAGCATGATACAGAAATGGCTTTCTATTGTTGGTATTGGGGAAGATGGATTGCAGGGGTTAAGCGCGATCGCTCATTCTCTAGTCGATCGAGCTAAAGTAATTGTGGGAGGCGATCGCCATTTAGCAATGCTTCCTACAGACGATCGACGTGAGAAACTAGTCTGGTCATCCCCCATTAGCACTTCTGTAGAGGAAATCATCCAGCGTCGGGGGCAGTCAATCTGTGTACTCGCAAGCGGCGATCCGATGTGTTACGGCATTGGTGTCACCTTAATGCGGCGAATTCCCGTCTCTGAAATGACGATTATCCCCGCACCTTCAGCCTTCAGCCTCGCCTGTGCCAGGGTGGGATGGTCTTTAACTGAGGTGGAAACCTTGAGTTTGAATGGTCGTCCATCCTCCATACTCCAGTCTTATATCTATCCAAAAGCGCGGCTGTTGATTTTGAGTGAGGGTAAAGACACACCCGCCCTCGTTGCTCAAATTTTGACAAATCGCGGCTATGGTGGCAGCAAAATCACCGTATTGGAGCGTATGGGCGGCGCTCATGAAAGAATTGTAGAAGGTACGGCTGCATCTTGGAATGAAACTGAAGTTGCAGTGTTGAATGCGATCGCAGTTGATTGTATTGCTGATACTGGGGTTATCCCATTACCAAGATTGCCAGGATTACCAGATAACGCCTACCACCATGATGGACAATTAACGAAGCGTGAAGTTAGGGCAATTACCCTAGCAGCTTTGGCTCCCACACCGGGAGAATTATTGTGGGATGTGGGTGCGGGTTGCGGCTCAATTTCAATTGAATGGATGCGGAGTAATGCGCGATGTCGAGCGATCGCGATCGAACAAAATTCTTCTAGACTACTATATATTGCTGATAACGCCGCCACTCTCGGTACTCCAAATCTGCAAATCATTGAAGGGAAAGCGCCCCATACCCTGAAAGACTTGCCAGCACCAGATGCCATTTTTATTGGTGGTGGGGTTACAGCAACGGGACTTTTTGATATTTGCTGGGAAGCACTGCGGCCGGGTGGACGTTTAGTGGCCAATGTTGTAACAGTAGAGGGTGAGCAAACTTTATTTCAATGGTATGAACGAGTCGGTGGCGATTTAACTCGTATTGCCATCCAGCGAACGGAACCTATTGGTAAATTTTTAGGTTGGCGAGCAATGGCGGCTGTGACGCAATGGGTAGTAGTGAAGTCTTAAAAATCGAATAAAGTTATGAGTGCGATCGCTTTTGTAATTTGGTGATAACTTACGTAAATTCTCGTTTTTTTATACACAGCATAGTTTATGAAATGTATCTTGCTGTCAAGACTATGAACAATTGTGAGTATATTCTCTACCTCTAGATACAGCAAAATGAATATCTGTCTGCGGTTAAGATATCTAAGACTTATTTCAAATCACAGCATTTTTCAATTTTCAATTTTTGAAGAAACTAAACATAAATAGCCGCTCATTACCCGTTAATACACTGGTATTCTTATACTCGGTTACGTACAATCTGCTACTAATCGGTTATTAATAACCCTACTTTTTAACACCTTACAAAATTCCATTACTCACTGATAGTAGCTACTATGCTCTGGGTATACTAAACCATAGAAACAAAATTATCCTAACTAAATGCAATGCTAGTAGAATCAGATAAAGTATTTCCTATACTTGGCTATCGCATTATTAAGCAATTATATTCAGGTAAGAAAACCTTAGTTTATCGAGCTATCAGAGAAAGAGATCGGCAATCAGTTATTTTAAAATTGATGCGGAATGAAGATCCTAACTTTGCTGAAATTAATCAGTTTCACAATCAATACACTATTACCCAAAACCTTGAAATTCCAGGCATAATCAAACCAATAAACTTAGAAAAATATCACAATAGATATGTGATAGTAATGGAAGATTTTGGTGGTGTTGCCCTTAATCTCTGGCAGCAAGAAGAGCAGAAAAAAGGAAATTATTCTGTTTCATTGAGTGAGTTTCTCGGTATTGCCATTGAAATTAGTGCAACTTTAGAACAGCTACATCGCCATCGCATCATTCACAAAGATATCAAACCTGCTAACATTTTGATTCATCCGATAACAGGTAAGACTAGAATCATCGATTTTAGTATTGCTACTCTATTACCAAAAGAAATTCAATTTCTCACAAATCCCAACGTACTAGAAGGTACTCTAGCTTATATTTCCCCTGAACAAACAGGACGCATGAATCGAGGTATAGACTACCGTACCGACTTTTATTCTTTGGGTGTTACCTTCTTTGAATTACTAACAGGGCAGTTACCCTTCAGTACAACTGACCCGATGGAGTTAGTCTACTCTCACATTGCCAAAGAACCGCCACAAGCCAGCCATATTAACTCCAATATTCCCACAATTTTATCTGATATTATCAGCAAGCTGATGGCAAAAAATGCCGAAGACCGATATCAGAGCGCTCATGGACTCAGGTATGACTTGGAGAGATGTCAAAAGCAATGGCAAGAGAAAGAAAATATTACAGCCTTTGAATTAGGAATTCGGGATATCTCAAATCATTTTGCCATTCCTGAAAAACTTTATGGTCGTCAAAGAGAGATTGAAATTCTCCTCACTACTTTTGACCGAGTGACAAAGGGAAACACGGAAATGATTTTAGTCTCTGGTTACTCAGGGATTGGTAAAACTGCTGTGGTTAATGAAGTCCACAAACCCATTGCTAGACAGCGTAGTTACTTCATCAAAGGAAAATTTGACCAATTCCAACGTGATATCCCGTTGTCAGGATTGGTGCAAGCTTTGCGAGATTTAATTAGTCAAATACTTTCCGAAACAGACGCCCAAATTCAACAGTGGAAAACCAAAATTTTATCGGCATTGAGTACGCAATCTCAGGTAATCATTAATGTAATTCCTGAACTTGAAATAATTATTGGCAAACAACCCCCATCTGCTGAACTTGCTGGTAGCGCTGCTCAAAATCGCTTCAATTTATTGTTCCAGAGATTTATCCAAGTGTTCTCTACTAAAGATCATCCTCTGGTCATCTTTCTAGATGATTTGCAATGGGCAGATACGGCTTCCTTGAAGTTTATTCAATTATTAATGGATGTAAATTCTTCTTCCCTTGCTAAAGATAAAGAGAATATATATGAAAATAAAGGTAGTTTGCTACTAATTAGTGCCTATAGGGATAATGAAGTTTCAAATCTACATCCGCTACATTTGACACTACAAGAAATTGCCAAAGCAGGAGCAGTAATTAATACAATTAAACTCTCACATTTAAATCAGATTGATTTAAATCAGATGATTGCTGATACACTACGTTGTCCAGAAACCATTGCTGTACCTCTGACTCAAATGGTGTTTTTCAAAACGAAAGGAAACCCCTTCTTTACATCTCAATTTCTCAAACTATTATATGATGACGGACTAATTGAATTAGATTTTGATGCAGGTCATTGGAAGTACGATATTACCAAAATTCAAACATTATCTCTTACAGATGATGTCGTAGAGTTTATGGGCATACAAATAGGAAAGTTGCCCCAAAATGTACAAAATGTATTAAAAATCTCTGCTTGTATTGGTAATGAGTTTGACTTAAAAACATTGTCACTTGTTAATGAAAAATCTTTAATAGATACTGCATCTGACTTATGGCAAGCATTACTTGAAGGACTTATTATACCTCAAAAAGATGGTTATAATTTTACACCAGAAAATGATAGACAACTATTAAGCTTTTCAACTAGAGAATCGGAAAATTTATCACTTACTAATGCCCAACTACCAAAATATAAATTCGTACATGATAGAGTTCAGCAAGCAGCTTATTCTCTAATTCCCAAAGACCAAATAAAGCAAATACACTTAAAAATTGGGCTGCTTCTCTTGAAAAACACTCCAGTTGCCGAACGGGAAGAAAATATTTTTGAGCTTGTCAATCATTTCAATATTGCAGCAGAATTTATTACCCATCAAGCAAAACGTAATGAGTTAGCTGAAATGAGTCTGATGGCTGGGCGTAAAGCTTTAGTATCAACAGCTTATTCATCGGCACTTAAGTATTTAACTGCTGGAATTGAGCTACTAGCAGATGATAGTTGGGATGCTAAATACGATCTCACCTTAGCTTTATATAATACGGCAACAGAAGCGGCATATCTCAGTGGTGACTTTGAATATACAGAAAAATGTGTCCAGGTTGTGTTGCTAAAAGCGAAAACTCCACTAGATCAAGTGAAAGCTTATGAAGTTAAAATACAGTCTTATGGCGCACAAGGAAAAGAACTAGAAGCTGTCGATATTGCAAAAACCTTTTTGAAAATTTTGGGAGTAGAGTTCCCTACAAATCCCAGCCAATCAGATATTCAGTTAGCAATAGAGACAACATCTGCAAAGTTGGCTAATAGATCCATTCAAGACTTAATTGAACTGCCGGAAATTACAGAAGCGCAACCACTGATAGTTATGCGTATTCTATCTAGTTCAATTGGTCTTGCTTATACAGTTGCACCGGAATTATTACTGTTTCTTATTCTGAAACAGATCAATTTATCGATCAAATTTGGTAATTCTCCTTTGTCTGCTTTTGCGTATGTGACGTATGGAATAATGTTGTGTGGGGTAATAGGAGATATTGATTCTGGATATAAATTTGGCAAACTAGCTGAGAGTTTGTTGCCTAATTTCCAAACAAAAGAAGTAACTGGCAAGGTTATGGAAACATTTAATCACCTTGTTAGACATTGGAAAGAGCATCTAAAGCAAACATTGAAACCCTTACTTGAGTCTTATACGATTAATCTCGAAGTAGGAGATATGGAATTTGCAGCTTATGCTCTTTATGGTTACTCCCAACATGCATACTTTACCGGACAAGAACTAATAAAACTTGAACAAGATATAGAAGTATATAGCAAGACTATTAAGCAAATAAAGCAAGAAAGAGTATTTTATTGGAATGAAATATTTCGGCAAACAATCTTGAATCTGCTAGGAGATGTTCAAAATCCGCAGAGTTTAATTGGTACAGCTTATGATGAAGAGAAAATGCTACCACTTCATCTCAAAGCTAAAGATGGAGTCGCACTGTTTTTTCTATATTTCTGCAAACTTCAAGTATGTTATCTGCTGGGTGATTACTCTCAAGCTCTTAAAAATACTGTCATGGCAGAAAAGTACTTATATGCTGGTGTAGGCATGTTTGTTACTGCTCAATTTTATTTCTATGATTCATTGACGCATCTAGCAGTCTATTCTGATTTCGATGAATTTGAACAAAAAGAAATCCTGCATAGAGTGACAGAAAATCAGAAAAAAATGCAAAATTGGGGAGATCAGGCTCCCATGAACCACTTGCATAAATTTTATTTAGTAGAGGCAGAACGGCATCGAGTTATTGGTCAATATCTTGAAGCGATAGATAATTATGAAAAAGCTATTTCTTTTGCCAAAGAAAATGATTACATCAACGAAGAAGCTCTTGCTTGCGAATTAGCGGCTATATTTTATCTCAAATGGGGTAAACAAAGAATTGCCCAATTCTATCTCACTGATGCTTACTATTGCTATGTTCGCTGGGGAGCATTAGCTAAAGTTTATGACTTGCAAAACCGCTATTCTGAATTACTTCTTCCTATGATTCAGCAAGAAGAAACTAGCTATTCTTGCAGTGAAAAAAATCTACCTGAACTGAGTCTACACCTATCTACACTTAGCAATAAATCTACTCTGATTACGAATGAAACTGTGATTGGCTCCAACACTAGTATTTCAGATATGTTAGATTTGGGAGCTGTGATTAAAGCTTCTCAAGCAGTGTCTGGAGAGATTGAACTGGAGGCACTCCTTTCTACTTTAATGGAAGTTGTCATGGAGAATGCAGGAGCTTCTAAATGTGTGCTGATATTGAGTGAAGCTAATAACTTAGACTTAAGTGTTGCCGCAATTAGTACTGGTTCTACTTTTAGAGATACTCACACAGAGTTTTTATCTATTCCTTTCGAGTCTACCGATCTTGTTCCTATTTCTTTGATTAATTATGTCAAACGAACCCAAGAGATATTAGTAATTGATGACATTAAAAATAAAGCTTACTTTGCGGTAGATAATTATATTAAACGTGAGGAACCCAAAAGCATATTATGTATTCCAATGCTTAATCAAGGTAAGTTGCTGGGGCTGATTTATCTAGAAAATAATTTAACTACAGGAGCATTTACACGCGATCGCCTAGAAGTTCTCAAGCTCTTAACTATCCAAGCTGCAATCTCTTTAGAAAATGCCATTCTCTACAATAATTTGGCTGAAGCGAATGAGAAATTGGAGGATTACAGTCATATATTAGAGGAAAGGGTGGTAGTAAGAACAGCAGAACTTAACGAAAAAAATCAGCATTTGCAAGAAGCCCTAGAAGAATTACAAAGTACCCAAAGTAAATTAATCCAAAGCGAAAAAATGTCTTCATTAGGGCAAATGGTGGCGGGAATTGCCCATGAAATTAATAACCCTATCAATTTTATTCATGGTAATATTACTCACGCAAGTGACTATGTTCAACAATTGCTAGATTTGATTAATATCTATCAGCAACAATATCCCCATCCCTCAGCAATAGTAGAGCAAAAAATAGAGGAAATGGATGTAGAATTCCTGACAGAAGACCTCCCAAGGGTTCTCGACTCGATGAAGGTGGGAAGTTCCCGTATCCGAAATATTATTCTGAGCTTACGTAACTTCTCTCGTCTAGATGAATCGGAAATGAAGCCTGTCAATATCCATGAAGGCATCGATAGTACCCTAATGATTTTGCAACACCGACTCAAGGAAAAGAGCGATTGCCCGGAAATTCAAGTCTTTAAAGAATACGCGCAACTGCCGGATGTTCTTTGCTATGCTGGTCAACTCAACCAAGTGTTTATGAATATTTTAAGTAATGCGATCGATGCTTTAGAGGACTACAAGAATAAAGAAGATTCTCCCAGCAAAAATCCTCAAATTCGTATTTGTACTGAATTAGGAGAAGTAAACACGTTGAAGATTCGGATTGCTGATAACGGTTATGGTATGACTGCACAGGTGATGCAGAAAATATTTGATCCATTTTTTACCACTAAGGCGGTAGGAAGTGGTACGGGGTTGGGGTTATCAATTAGCTATCAAGTGGTAGTGGACAAACACAAGGGTCAGTTAAGCTGTGAATCAACTCTGGGAGAGGGGACTGAGTTTGTGATTGAGATTCCACTGCAACAATAAGACAAGCTAACGATACTGGAAAATTTACGTGAGTCTCTGTTGGAGACTCACGTAAATTTAGCATAGGGTTTGGTTGAGAACTTCACCGAACCATATTCGGGAGATATCAACGAACGCTTGTCACCTCTACATTTGCCGCGATGGGCTATGCCCCGCCGGAGGCGATCGCAAAATCATTGAGAGATGGATGTTGTTTTTGTTTTGCTTGTAATTCCTCACGCAAATGCTTGTAAGCAGATGGATCTATTGGCATCAAAAACTCCCCAACAAAGTTCCCTGCTTGACGGCGGCTACTCAAACCCATATCCTGAAGCAACTCATCAATGTAATGGAATGTAAAAGGAGTTACACAGGCTCCACTGACGAAAGCATAAGGTCTATCTTTCTTCCTCCATTCCAACTCTGTTGTTACATCCTCTAGCATCTGTTGCGGGGATGGTAAAGGTAAATTTCCTTTGGCATACTCTGATAACCACCTAGCACCAATTTCTGCTGATAACTGGGCACAGAAAGTATAGTTATAACCAACAAAACCCATCTGTGGAACATGAGGGTGAATCAGATGGCGGTAAAGATGGATAGTGCCTTCCTCATCAAATACGTGTCTGCGGTACTTCTCTTCTAAAAAGGGGATATCCTGAAGAAAACCTGTGCCAAAGACAACAACATCTGCCTGTATTCGTTCGCCGTTATCCAATTCGACGCCACTAGCAAAAAACTTGTTGATTTTTGTCTTCACAGCACGAATTTTACCCGCACGTATATGCTCAAAAAAGCCTTTAGGTACCAAGGCGATACTACAACCAATTAATTTGTTCATCGGTTGTTTGGGCACCATCCCACAAGCATCAAGGGGAAACTGTAAGCGTAGAAGAGTCTCATTTAGCCGCCAGAATGCCCACACTAGTGGCTTGCCAAAACTATGCAGCCACTTTTCCCATCCTTGAAGTTTATGATAGGGCATCCAAGTTTCTGCAAACCGAGTCAGGAAGACATACTTGATGTTCAACAGACCGAGAAAGAAGTTGGGAACTTTCCACAGCGCTTGACGGAACACAAGGGTACATTCCTTGGCCTTGCTAGCTGCCAGATTTGCTAAATCGGTGGCTGATTTGCCAAAACCGACAACAACCACTCGTTTGCCTTCAATTACAGAGCCATCATTAAAGTTGTTAGTATGTATTACCTGACCTCCGGCGGCAATGAACTCTTCCATCCCTGGCAAGTTAGGAATGTAGGGAATATCATAAGTGCCATTGCACACAATCACAAAGTCGAACTCGTAATTTTGTTTTCCGATCTCCTTACCATCTTCTTGAAAGCTAACACTAACTACCCATCCAGGGGTATTTCCTGATTTGCGCTCCACTTTGGTGACATTTGCACCGAACTGAATTTTTTCTGTGACACCAAAGTGTTGGGCATAGGATTCAAGGTAAGCGCATATTTGCTCTCCTGAAGGCCATTCTGGATAAGAGGCAGGCATAGGAAAATCTGAGAAAGCATAGGTGTCTCTGGGATTTTGAATTGACAGTCCTGGGTAAGCCCTCGACCTTTCCCACACACCACCAAGTCCCTGCCGTTTCTCGAACAATGTCACTTCGTAACCTTCCTCAAGAAACGTCTTTGCTGAGACTAATCCGCTGACTCCAGCCCCAATCACGCATACTTGTTTCACCATCATCTTGGATTCTCCTCAATTATTATCGGAATTACGGAAAAGTACACTGAGTAAGGGCAATTCATGAATTGCCCTAAGAAGAAAATCAAAGCTTTGACTATTATTTGCGTAAGTCCTATATTAAATTGGCACAGGAATTTGATATGCGCTATCGTTAACTGATGAAGTCGGAAAATGATTGTCGCTGAGGTATTCTGACTGTTCTTGAGACTTGATTACATAAGTTAAGTATTCATATTGAGACGGTAGATTTGTACTTAGGTAATTGGCTTTTTCCTTAATTGTCTTAAATTTAGCTAGCGCCTTCTCGTCGTCAAGATGCTCCAGCAGAGGTAAACTCCCTTCAGGCTTATGATTGAGTCCAAGTAACATTACCGAATAAGAGTATGTCTCGAAGCCATGAAAATATGGATTGATGTTCTTTTTATTTGGTAATCTGCTTCTCCACAACTTTAACTTTTCTTGCAGTTCCGCAGGAACTTTAATTTCTTGCTTAGTTGCTTGCCAAAACTTTGTATCTGCTCGATCGCTGGCACGGTAATGGAGTACCAAAAAGTCCCGAACACCATCTAGACAGTTAGCGATCGCTCTATTATAGTTGCGGATCAACTCTTCATTGAACGACTTCCCTGGAAAGTGATTGACTAACTCTTCAATCCCATGCTGAATAAAAAATATCCCAGTAGATTCCAATGGTTCAACAAAGCCACTGGAAAGCCCTATTGCTACACAGTTTTTCACCCATGAGTTTCTGTTACGTCCAATCCTCATCTGGATATGAGAGGCTTTGCAATTATCAGCGACATTTCCTAAATGCTGGCGAAATTCTTGTTCTGCTTCATCCGCAGAGATGAAGGCGCTGGAATAAACGTACCCTGTACCATTTCTGCCATACAAAGGTATATTCCAGACCCAACCTGATGAGAGAGCAGTTGCAGTTGTGTAAGGGTTGATGCCGTTTTTCTGAATATCGGTTGGTATCTGCATAGCGATCGCGCGATCGCACAGTAGCGACTCTGAATAAGAAATGAATGGCTCACCAAGAGCTTGGTTAATCAAAAGACCACGGAAACCAGTACAGTCAATGAAAAGGTCTCCACTGAGAATGCCATGCTCTTTGGTGTTGAGACTGTCTATGCTTCCATCCTCAGTTAAATTTACATTTACCACATCATCAACAATTTGTTTCACGCCCCTCTGTCTTGAATAGTCTTTCAAGAACCTAGCAATTAGATTCGCATCAAAATGGTAGGCGTAAGGATACTGACCTTCAGCATCAGCAAGTGTTATGAGATTTTTTTCTGAAAAATGTTTCTCTGAGAATAAATGTTCAACTCTATCATCAAAGATTTTGCCATTAAGATATCTCGGAGACCTTTGATGATCGCACAGCGTCGGTGCCATGAAGCAGGAGTAATCAAATGGCTCATTGGCACTCTTAAGTTTCAACCACCATTCAGAGATACTGAATCCATCAATAAAATCAAATCTTTCAAAAGGGTGGTAAAAGTGTCTTCTATCTGAATTCCAATCAACAAATTTAATCCCCATCTTATAAGTAGCATTGCATTTTGGCATCCATTCATACTCTTGTAATCCCAGAAAATCAAAAAATGACTTGATGCTACTAAAAGTTGCTTCGCCAACTCCAATTTTTGTAATATTAGAAGACTCTACCAGAGTAATCTGAATATTTTTTTTCAAGGCTTTGCTCAAATAAGCTGCTGTCATCCAACCTGCTGAACCACCACCAACAATTACAACATTTTGTACATGCTGTGACATAGTAAATTTTCTCCTTCCGGCTTTAATTAGGTGTTAATTGTCAATTTTAGAAAGCTGGATCGTTAATTTATACAGCTTTCAATTGTTGCTCAATTTTATGGTTTTTGGCATATACCAGAAGACCATTTGTAAATTGGGTAAAAACTGTAAATAAGTTCTCAACCAGTTCAAAAGCTTCTTGTTGGGCTGCTTCTGATAGTTGAATATCTTGTAACAATTGATCTATTCCAGATGAACCTGTCATGTGACCAGTTTCAACATCCAAATGGAAATCTGCAAAATATCGGCATGGTTTTTGGGTAATTGCTTTAATTTCTTTGCCAATTTCTGCTGCTATAGAAAACATTATATTGCCCGTTGCTTCGGTAACTTCAATGACTATTATTTTTTGAATAGGAGTAGCTTGCAAAGTATATCGATAGAGTTGATAGCTCAACCAGCGAGCATTCTGAGTTTCTTCACTCCAAAGAAATTTCAATGCATCACTAAATTGCAAGGTTTTATCAAATTCTAGGTTCTTCAAATCTTCCAGAAACCACAGCCAATGATGGTCATCTTCATAAGTATGCTTGTTAATTAATGTCTGAATTGGATCGTTTGTTGGTTCTACCCGCAAAAAATACTTATTCAGTTCCCCAAAATTCATAACAAAATGAGCAGCACATGGTGCCCAAGCTAACCTTTGTCTGGGATTTATACTTTTATCTTGCATAAAATTAAACAAAGGCAATTGAGCAAATTCTTGTTTTTTTTGTTCAATCAATGCTAATATTTGTTGCATTTTTAATTGTGCCGATTTTCAATGTTTAATATTCAAGCAGAAGTAACTTTCCGACTTTATTGTGAGAAGGCAATCTACCCAAGCTTTGGTTGTTCAATTCCCAAAGTTTTTTGATAGTCATTAGCTCAAAGCCCACTAATTGAATAGCAAATAATGTCTAACTTGTTATATTGCAATACAGTTTAGTTAAGAGTGTGTAGATAATTGGTCTTTGAAGAAATGATAAATCTCGCTCGCATCTACACAGGGTGTTAGGTGTATTCTGTTATATCGTATTGAGGCTAAGGCTAAATTGTAACCAGCTAATTTACTGTTATTGTTTTTACTTTAACTTCAACATACTTATGTAATAAACGTAGCTTTTACTTAAGTACGCTTGTTAAGAAATGGTCTTATGTGAGCGTTTCCTGCGCTCAGAAAAACAAAATCGGTCAGTTAACTTATATCTTGCACCAGGCGGCTGGAAGTCGCGGCTACACAGGCAAAACCCGCCTGCGCGGGTTGAAACACATTGATTTTGCGTTAGTCCGCGCAGGCGGACTTGGTTTGTATAGCCGCGATTTCTAATCGCTAGGGCTAGGTGCAAGATGTGAGTTAAGCGTTCTACTCTAGCTAAGATTGGAAAGCAGACTCGTATATACTTGGAAAGATTTTGAGATTTGTTATAGCTAAATATAGTATCAATAATTACTCATCATACTCCAGTACCACTGTAGACTCAGCAGTACGGCCAAATTCTTCTGGTGCATATTGCAAATGTACTTGAGTACCAGACCAAGAAAATGTACCAGGCTTAACAGAACGGACTAAGTAATGGAGGCTATAAACTTCTGATTCTAGGTGGTCGGCATAGGCGATAATGCGATCGCCTTCTCTCGGTAGCCATAGTGCTTAGGCGTAGCCCGCACTTCTCTACGAGTTGAATTGAGATCACAACGTCTGTCTGGGAATTTTGCTATTATTTGCTACTTTAAAATATATGCAAATAATTGAAATTTCTCCATTCCAAGCATTTCGCCGGAGTGTAGCAACAGTGATACAGGTAGTTCCAAAGGAGCTACGCTATGTAACAATCCTGACATTACTGGGTGGTGCAGGCCCAGCGATCGCCATTTGGCTCAACAAAACGATCATTGATGAAATTACTCGCTTATTGAGTACGGGGACAACGCAGAATGCCATCGCCCTGATACTTTCGCAACCGCTGCTACTGTACAGTATTGCAGGTTCACTGCTGGTAAATTTGGTCAGTGATGCGATCGCTAACATCAATGCCTTTGTGTATACTTCTCTGCGTGTAGGCGTAGCCCGCCGCAGGCATCGCATTTTCGGCTTTGTCCAAGGACAAGTAATTGAAAAGGTTGCCACTTTTGAAGATATTGCTCTGTTTGAAACACCCGATTTGCTCAATTTGGTGCAGTTGACCGAAAAGGGAGTGCAACGACTTCCAGAGCTTTGTCTTAGAGGGTGTTTATAAAATAATTCTTAAGCAGTTGAACGACTCTGATTACGGGCTAATCGACGTAACATTAGATGCGTCATAGCGGCGTAGATCATGGTTTCACTAGTTTGAGGATGATATTCGTAGTCTTTACTGAGACGACGATAGCGACCTAACCATGCAAGTGTACGTTCCACAACCCAACGTCGAGGCAACACTTTAAAGCCTGAAGTGTCATCAGAGCGTTTAACAATCTCCATTGCACAGCCAATAAAATACCTAACCCAATCAACTAGTTTTCCAGCATATCCGGCCGAAGCCCAAATTAGGGACTTCCAACTAAAAAAATATCCCATCGCTTTGGCGAGCAGGGGAAGCAGGGGGCGCAGGGGAAGCAGTGGAGGAAGAATCTAACGATCAATAGTCGCTCCCAAAATTGAATAATTTAATTTCTGGAAGTCCCTTAAATGCAGCTTAGGGAATGAGTATTGAATTTCTATCTAGTACTAGTTTTGCTCCGTCACAGTCTTGAATTGAAGCGGCATGTACAACAACCATTAAAAGCAAACCCATCGTATCGACAAGGATATGGCGTTTGCGACCATTAATCTTTTTTCCTGCATCATAGCCCTTGACTCCTCCTTTTTCAGTTGTTTTAACTGTTTGAGAGTCTATAATTCCTGCGGATGGTTCTACGTCTCGTTCTTCGAGTTGCCTGAGTTGCGTTCGCACAATTGAATGAATTTTTTGCCATACCCCTTTACGCTCCCAGCGTCGAAAATACGAGTATACAGTTTGCCATGCCGGGAAATCGTGAGGCATCATTCGCCAGGAGGAACCTGCACGCAATATGTAAAAGATTGCATTTACTACTTCCCGCATATCTACTTCCCGCTTTTTTCCACGTTTTCGCTTACGTTCTGCTGGAATCATTGATTTGATCAAATCCCATTCGACATCAGAAACGTCTGTGGGATAAGGTTTTCGACTCATTGCTCCTGATTCAAATACTATGACTGTCTCTTCTAAAATACCTGTCTTAGGGAATGACTATGGTGCTCTTTATTTTTTATTTATAAACACCCTCTTAGTTTCGCTCAAAAAGATTAAAACACCGAGGTACTGGCACACGAAATCGTCCCCCTATTTTCGTTATTCTTAGCACTGCATAGCCTTAACTTAACAGTATTGCCTTATACAGAAGTAATCTGTTTAGCCTGTATCATGCCTGGTGTTGGACTTTTAACATCCCAAGCCATACCTGTTACTTCAAGAGACCGGATAACCCAGTAACCTAGATCAAGTTGCCACCATTTCATACCAAACTTTGCCGAGTTGGGGAAAGCATGATGGTTGTTATGCCACCCTTCTCCAAGAGTTACAATGGCAAGCCAAATAATATTTCCGCTTTGATCAGCGTTTTCAAAACGATAGCGACCAAAGACGTGGGTAATGGAATTGATGCACCAAGTCGTGTGGTGAGATAAGAAGATTCGGACAATTCCTCCCCACATAAACCCTTGGAATGCTCCAATACTACTTCCTGTAAGAATCCCTTCTATAGCCGTAGGAATAGCAAGACCTAGTATTATCCAAATTAGGTAAAGCTGATTAATTTTGACAATGGTAGGGTTGTGAACCAAGTCTTTGGCAAAAATTAATGGATTCACAATCAAGCTCTCAAACAGCCAGCCAATATGGGCATAGTATAGTCCGCGTAATTGATTATAAATTCCGTTTCCATGAAGACGAGGTGAATGAGGATCGTTGGGCTGATCGCTGTACTGATGATGGCATCTATGAGTAGCTACCCAAAAAATTACAGGTCCTTGAGCAGCCATAGAGCCAAGAATGGCTAGAGTGATCTCTATCACTTTGTTTGACTTGAAAGCTCTGTGTGCAAAGTATCGATGAAAGCCTACAGTAATTCCAAGCCCCGTTAAAATGTACATACTAACCAACAACGATAATTCGATCAAACCAATCCCTAATAGCGGCAATAATCCAATGGCGAGAACTGAGCCAAGAAAAGGGATTAATACAGTAGTCCTAGCTATATACCTTTGTTGATTTTGTAACTCTTTATTCGCCAAGGTTATTCGGCTTTTAGGAGTTAAAGCTGTAGAAAACTCAAGTTCTTTTGTG
The DNA here is from genome assembly GCF_002246015.1 of Nostoc sp. 'Peltigera membranacea cyanobiont' 210A. Classification (GTDB taxonomy): domain Bacteria; phylum Cyanobacteriota; class Cyanobacteriia; order Cyanobacteriales; family Nostocaceae; genus Nostoc. Next base: position 83,012 of record NZ_NOLJ01000014.1, on the reverse strand, counting down.
GTATTTGGTTGCATATGTATCTGGTAAGCTACTTACTTCTAAACAAACGTAGTTGTCATTAATCACAAGGGGATTAGGATCTGGCTTCATTACTCGAGTTAGGGAAGTAGCCTTGAAGTGGACTATGTTGATAAGTATTTCAAGTGAAGGCAGAAAAGAAAAAACCCGAACTACAAGCTAGTGGTCTGTTAATTTTCTATTTGTGGATAAAGATGCTTGAGACGGATACGGGCATCCGCTGTTGTGAACTGCCAATCTACGGATTTTTGCGAATGATTACGATGCCCGTATCCGGTTGAATGTACCAAGCCGATTGGTGAAGCGAGGTAACTTTGGCTGTAGTATGACCGCTAACCCCAGTAGATATTTGTTGCGATTCAATTACCGCAACGGTTTTACCTGCACGTTTAAGTAGTCTTGCAGCAGTGATTCCCGCAATACCTGCGCCGACAATTGCAACATCTACAGATAGATTATTGCTAAGTGGTGGAAAATTAGCTGTGGGTGTCGAGTCAATCCAGTAAGAAATGTGCTTTTCTGATAAATTAGGCATATTTTTCCCTTGATAGTGTTCGAGAGATGCAATACATTGATAACAGAATTATTCTTCAAAACAAGATTTAAAGAGTTAGTTTTACTTGCTACTTAACTTTTAAGGAATGAACCACAATTTTCCTCAATTACGATTTATACAAATATTTTTCATGTTTATCTTTAAAATAGACGTTTTAAATAGAAAACAAAAGTATCTTACGGATAAGTTTTATTGATAAATTAGAAAATATATATTAACCTTAAGGCATAGAGCAGCATTGTTATAATTTTTAGAGTGAACATGTTGAATTTCATGAATACTCAATAAAGGTGATATTTTATTTGTGGGTCGATTAGCCCGTAATCAGACTCGTTCAACTGCTTAAGAATTATTTTATAAACACCCTCTTAGGCTGGTGACGATGTTAGAGGGAATTTTTATCTTCATTCCAGCCATACTGCTTTCGGTGTCCCTTGCTTGGTGGATACCGCTAATTTTGTTTAGCTGCGTTACCCCCGTGATATATGTGCAGGTGAAATACCGTAAGCAAGCTTGGGGAGTAGAAAGAACCCAAGCGAGTGTTCTTCGGGAAATGAATTTATATAAAACGATTTTAACCGGGGAAACATACGCCAAAGAAATACGCTTGTTTAGCTTGCAACCCTTACTAATAGAACGCTGGCACGGACTTTACCGTACCATTTTTAGAGCAATGGAACAAATCCGCCGTCGGGGGACAACAGCAGTTATTGGTTGGCCCATTAAAAGATTTGCGATCGCGTATTGATGTAGTGATGCAAGATTACGCTCGTTTTCCAACTACTGTGCGGGAGAATGTTGCTTTTGGGGATTTACTTAAAATACAGGATGATGACGCGATTATGGAAGCGATGCCTGCGGCGGGCTACGCCTACGCTGAGGCTGGTTTGACGAGAGTAATTTCAAATCTCGATCAAGGTTTGGAAACTCTCTTAGGCAAACAGCTAGAAGGAGGTATCGATCTATCAGGAGGACAATGGCAAAGATTAGCGATTGCTCGTGCTTTGCTGCGACTCTCTCCAGCCGAACTAGTTATCCTTGACGAACCGACAGCAAACCTCGATCCGAAAACAGAACATGAGATTTACAATATTTTGCGTAACCTAGCGAAGGGGAGAATAGCCGTTGTAGTCAGCCATCGCCTCGCTTTGGCAAAACTAGCAGATCGAGTAGTAGTACTAGAACACGGTCAAATTATCGAAGTAGGCACTCATGACGAACTCATGGCACTAGGCGGACAGTATCACTTGATGTTTTGTCGTCAAGCTAGTAGTTATAACTGATACTATTTCTTTGTGATGCTGCACTAAACCTTTGAAAATAATTGCTTACTCTTACACCGATCCGCTATTAGAATCTTCTCCCGATCGAGCCGATTGGGGATGGGAGGTGGATCGGGTTTATGAAGATTTAGGCAAGTCAGACTCTTCTTTGCGATCGCAATTACAACAATTATTCACAGATTGCCAAACTGAACCAGCAAATTATCTCCTGATTCGTCGGTTGGAAGAATTAGGAGATACTGTAGAAGAAATTAGCGATCGCCTCAATCAACTTGAAGTCATGGGAATATCAGTAATCGCCACTGAACAGCCCTACACTTCCGAAAATTACCCTCTGGGCGCTGACTTGCTGAATTTGCTACACGCAATCCAACGTCAGCAACGTAGCCGTCGCATCCGCCAAGGACACGCCCGTAATCGTCTTGAGGTTGCACCGCCACCCGGTAAAGTTCCCTACGGCTATCGCAGAGGTAAGGGAAAATATACCATTGACCGCAGTACTTCACCAGTTGTCAAAGATTTTTTTGAACACTTTTTACTTTATGGTTCCCTGCGGGGTTCAGTACGTTACTTGGCGAAAAAATACGGCAAGAAAATCTCTGTCACCACAGGAAGACGCTGGCTGACTAATCCAGTCTATCGCGGCAATACAGCTTACCAAAATGGTGAAATTATCTCCAATACCCATATTCCGATAATTTCTAAGGAAGAAGCAGCCCAAGTTGACCGACTTTTACGCCGTAACAGCCGTTTACCATCCCGAACTGCTAGCGCACCGCGTTCTCTAGCTGGGTTGGTTGTCTGTGCTGAGTGTCAGTCGCATCTGACAGTTACCCGTGTCACCCAACGCAACCAAGATAAAGAGTATCTTTATTTACGTTCTACTAGCTGTCCCCAAAGCCCTAAGTGTAAAGCTATTCCCTATCAAGAGGTGTTGGAACATACCATTGAAACCGTTTGCCGTGATTTACCTCTGGCGGTAGCAGGAATGAATTTTCCTCAGTTGGATGCATTCAAGAATAGTTTAGGGCAAGCGATCGCTCGTCAGCAAGAAATACTTGCTCAGTTACCCGCTTTAATTGAAACTGGAATTTTAGATGCCGAAACAGCAAAGTTAAGGGCTTACAAACTCCGCACAGAAATTTCTGCACTCGAAGCAAAGTTGGCGATTCTCCCTCCAGTTAACTTGCGTTCTGTTGCTCAAGCTGTTTCTATACCACAATTTTGGTTAGATTTGTCGGAAACAGAACGAAGATTTTACTTTCGAGAATTTATTAGGCAAATTGAGATTGTTTGTCAGAATAAAGAATTAAAACTCCAAGTTATTTTTATTTTTTGATTGATAGCATGTCCGCTTGATTACTTATCAAACCCGAAGAACCCCACCCCGCCAAAGCTACGCTTTGTCTCCCCTCCCCGCAAGCGGGGAGGGGATTAAGGGGTGGGGTGCAATGACTGTGGGAATCATAACTAATTATGCTGACATGATATTAATTTAAACGCTATTTCTGAGACGGTTGATCCTTAGTATACGCAACAGGTTTTGGCCCTGCATTCCGCACATTGATAATTTTATTCAGGATATCAAACCAAAAAGACGCACCCATAGCAATAGCAAAACCACTGACTATCCAACCGCAAATTAATTTAAAAACCTGTGAAATTCTGATGTAAACTCTATTCGATTTCGTTGTATCTAATAACTCAAACTGTTGATTAATATTTTGCCAGCCAATGGGTATAGAAGCATTTCCTAATAGCTTTTCAATCTCCTTTCTGGCTGCTTCATCATTGATATAATCGATTCGTTGACTTGCACTTTGAGTAATAGTAGAGCGGATAACCGAATCCTCTGATAGTCTTTTAACCAAGTGAAATGTATCAGTATTGGTTAAAAAGGCAACTAATATTCCAATTAAAATAGCAACTCCTTTGGCATTTCGCTTATAAACACCGCTTGCTCGATCCATTGAGCGATCAAACCATGTTTCTACTTCATTTTTAAATTGATTCACTTCCTCTGTGAGATCGCCAATCTTTATCCTGCTACGTTGAGCAATTACACTAAGGCTCTTGATTAAACTATCAGGGACTTCATCAGGTAACTCCTTATTAACAAAATCTATAAATTTCTGGTCAATATCTCCATAAATTTCTTGAATTTTTGTGTAACTTGCACTAGTGGGATTATTAATACCTTTTTTAAGTTCTTTATAAGAGGCTAATATCATCTGTAAGTTAGTTTTTGCTTCTTCACTAGGATGTTTAACATGATTAATTAGCTCAGGAATTTTTAAAGTATCTAATAAAGTACTTGAAAATGTTTCAGAAGGAAGATAGGAAGGGCCGCTTTGTTTTTCTAGTACTAGTTTGCCAGGGTTTTTAGTAATTTCCTGGAAATGCCTTTCTAATTTACCCTTGGCTTGGTGATTCAATGTATTAATCAAAGGATCGTTATAAAGTTTCTGTACTAGATGGATTGCATTAATAATATCTGATTTTTCAGTTTCACTACCACCGGATAAAAGTAATTCAATTGAAGTTCTTAAATGTTTTGCTCTCCATTGTAATAATGTGGCAATTAATTCCTGAATTTCCGAAGCTAGCAAGCTCAAAATCAAGTAAATAAAAACCAAGCCAAGAGTAATATCTACAACTACAGGTAAATTCATTGACAGTCTCCAATAATTTTTAGCTATTTATTGTTATCAAAAGCGCTTAAAAAATTGTATATCATAGATATCTAAATTCAAGAGTTGCTTAATTAAAATTAAAAAACTAAAATCAGTTTATTTAGACAGGTTTATTAAGGACTATTTTCGATTAATAATTATTGAATTTAATTTATTAAAAAATAAATGATTATGTTTTTCGTAAAACTACTACTTAAGCATTTGATAGGCAATTTGTTTAAGTATTCAGTATATTATTTACTTAGTGTAGCAATCAGTTACAAAATTTCTGGACTTAGCCAGATAAAAAGTAAATAGATAAAATTTAAACTAAGCGTCACCTTAAAAAGAAAATACAAGTTTATTTACGGACTATCTAACAGGTAATAAATAATTGGTTGTATTATTTTTATCATTTATTAGCTGAAATGTGATTTAAATAACCAATATAAATTTTTCAAAAAATAGCGCTAATTATAAAAAATTGAGTTAATCTTGGAAACTAGCAATTGTTAAGAACATACGTTGTTACTGGGTGGCAACATGGGAGATTCGCTAGATGTCTCTATGTAATCAAACCAGCAAGTAAAATGATTACCAGAGAATATGCAAGAAGGAAGCTTTATTTGGAGTCATCTGGAAAAACAGCATCGCACGGTTGGCAAATGGATTGATTGGGTATGGCTAATAGTATTGCTGTTGGCAGCAGTATTACTGTTTAGCATCAATCTGGGAGGGTTGCCGCTGCGAGATTGGGATGAAGGTACTGTGGCACAGGTTGCTCGTGAAATTTGGCACGCCCCAGCAGGTTCAATGCGTTGGCTTTATCCAACGTTAGGAGGGGAACCATATCATGACAAGCCGCCTTTGATGCATTTGCTAATAGCTTGGGCTTATTCTCTAGGAGGCGAAAATGAGTTGACAACGCGCCTACCTGGAGCAATTTTAACAGCAACATCTGTACCTTTACTGTATTGCATTGCTCGAGAGATATTTCGCCAACGTTGGGCTGCTATTTATAGCGCCTTGATTTACCTAACAATGCTACCCGTGGTACGTCATGGGCGGTTAGCAATGTTAGATGGGGCAATGGTAAGTTTTTTGATGGTGATGATGTTGTGCGTTTTGCGATCGCGCCGAGATTTACGCTATTGTCTTGGTGTTGGCATTAGCTTTGGGTTTATTTGTTTAACTCAAGGACTGCTAGGTGTATTACTCGGTGCGATCGCACTTGTATTTCTGTTTTGGGATACGCCACGACTGCTCACTTGTTACTATCTCTGGATCGCAATCTTAATTGGCATTCTACCTGTAGCTGGTTGGTATAGTGCCCAACTAATTCACTATGGTTATACTTTCGCCCAAATTGGTATTGCCAACCCATCAGTAGGTCGAATTGGCTCAGTTGTAGAAGGAAATTCTGAACCACCTTGGTACTATGTAATTGAACTTCTCAAATACACATGGCCGTGGTTATTATTCTTACCACAAACTGTCCGCTTAACCTGGGAAAATCGCAACCTTAGCTGGGCAAAACTAGTAATGGCGTGGAGTGGGGTTTATCTGCTGGTAATTTCCTTCATGATTACCAAAGTTCCCTGGTATCTATTCCCGATTTACCCTAGTTTAGCTTTAGCTTTTGGTATCCAATTATCAGAAACGGAAAATTCGCCTTTACTCTCATCTTATCCCCGTGCTTGGGTTGCTGGTTTGGCAATACTTGCTATAGCTGCTTCTGCTGGTAGTATTTATTTCAGTTCGGGTACAACACCAAAAACAGATTTACAACTGATTTTTGCCGCAGTAGCTTTAACTATGACCTTAGCAGCCATATTGGCAGAACGAGGTGACGGACAATTTCTGAAGATTTTGTTTTGGGGAAGTTATATTTCGCTGCTGCTGTTAATGAAATCTAACTACTGGGTTTGGGAATTATCTGAAGCCTATCCAGTTAAACCAGTCGCCGCTATGATTGTCCGGGCAAATCCAACTACGAGGAAAATTTATACATCCTTTCCTTACCATCGTCCCTCGTTAGATTATTATAGCGATCGCACCATCATTCCCGCTTCTGTTGGTGAACTGGAATATTATTGGCACTACAATGGCCAACCCTACTTTCTGCTTAATGTATCTGATTTCAACAATCTTGAACTAGAGTCGATGAAGCTAATTGACCAAGCTGAAGGTTGGAAGTTAGTCACAAAAGATATTAATCGGCTGTAAATACGGGGCATTGGGCATGGTTATTTTCCTTGTCCCCTTGTCCCCTTGTCAGGAAAAATCAAATGATTGCCCAAAAAGTAATATAGGTCTGTATTTTGGAGAATAACATTAGTGCCATACAACAAGAGCTATTTCCGCTGTGTGTCATTTGTGTGTCATGTGTGTGTCATATTGTATCCTCGATTAAAGGTGCGTTGGAAATTGGTGCGGCAATTAATTCACTTGCTCGGTATTGAAATCCGCTCTCGTTTGCAACCAGAACAGGCCGCTTATTTTCTAGCTTACTTATTCACCCCAAGTATTGGCAGACAGTCGATTTTAGATGCTGTAGTGTCCCGATTTTCAAATCGATATGATGATAATTAGATAAGCATAAATAAACAACAGTTTGTAGTTAGCACTTTAGTGCTGAAAGTACTTACCTAATCAGCGATCGCTCTTTAAGCGGGCATAATATCAAACCGCGTCCTATTTGGGGTAATAAGACACGGTTTTATCAGAGTATTTAGTTATAATATTACAAAAATCAAAGTAGAACTTGATTTATACCAAAGTAATCCATTTACTGAGATTTGTTTCCTGGGCCATTAACTTTCTCTGTTGTGGGAATAATTTGGTTATCATAGCTTGTCTTTTCTTGGGTCAAAGCGATCGCACCAAAGAAAATCGCACTTCCTACAGCCAAGGCTACCATCGGACGCTTGAGTAGGACAAAATCTCTGAGAATCCTCGCTAAAGGTCGGCTTTGACGACGTAGCGACGAAGACATCATCAATTGTCTCCAAGTAAACGGATCGCGGACATAATGACCACTTTGGCAAACTACTAGCCTTTCCTGGCAATAGGGACAGCAAAACAAGCCCATGCGTGTTTTAACTGGTTTAGGCGTAGCATTTCTTTGGCAAATTGGGCAAGTAACATAATGATTATCAAAAGTGTGTATATTCATTTACCTCATCCGCCTAGTCCACTTACTCGCTCTATAACAATAGCTATATTGAATTGGGGTCAATCAATGTACGATCTGACATCAGGCATCAATCATACATACATTCTATTACTACCAAGGATGCCTCAATAGTCGCAACACGAGTATAGCTAGATTTAAACAAGGATGACTCATGCTTAATGTTTACGGGTACTTCCACCCAGCCAAAAAACTTTGTTGTCTCTAGAAAAAATAGTGTTGGTGCTCACTCGCACCCCACTAGCCTCAGCTACACCCAACTTAGGCATCGCTGACCCTTAAATAATAATTGTCTCTCATTTAACCATTCTCCCCACACAAATTTTGCACAATGACATTTTTAGCTAAAGCTTTGTGAGTTAAGCAAATAAAGTCTACTTGTCCGGTTGCTAAATAATGGCTCACAATGATAAGTAACAGATAAAAATTTAAATTTTTTCTTACATTTACCCCGCCTCTCAATGACTCTCTTGCCTCCCACTCAACTGAGGAAGGTAACGGAACAACCTGCCTTTCCTACACCTTCCACTCGTTTAGCTCACCTAATTAATCGTTTTCAACCATCCCCAGAAACAGTTGTGCTGTTTTTAGCCATGCTCATTGGCGGTGGTACTGGTATGGGTGTAGTCACCTTTCACTATTTAATCCAGTTGGTTCACCAGCTGATGCTGGAAAATTTAATGGGTCAAATTGGCGCTTGGGGTGCTTGGACTTTAGCCTGCGTTCCCACCCTTGGCGGATTAATTGTTGGCTTGATGCGCTGGCGCACTCAAGACTTTGGCCCTGGACTTTCATCTCTCATCGCCGCCTCTCAGGGAACAGAGATTAGGCGACCACTACGACCAGTTAGCAAAATGCTGGCCGCATCTGTTTCTTTAGGGAGCGGTGCTTCTTTGGGGCCAGAGGGGCCGAGTGTCGAAATTGGCGCAAATTTTGGGATGTTGTTCTCTGTGATCCTGAATGTATCTCAAGAACGACAACGTTTGCTATTGGGTGCTGGCGCGGCGGCGGGACTAGCGGCGGGATTTAATGCTCCCATCGCTGGAGTATTTTTTGCTCTAGAGGTGGTAATGGGAGCGACATCTTTCGCTACTTCTGCTGTCAGTGTGGTGCTGTTAGCTGCGGTGGTAGCAGCATTAATTGCCCAAATTGGTTTGGGGGCACAACCTGCTTTTGATTTACCTGTTTACCAAGTTCGTAGTCCTTTGGAATTACCCCTTTATCTTGGCTTGGGTTTAGGGGCCAGCCTAGTTTCTCTGGCTTATACTCAATCAATTTGTCTAGCAAAAGCTTGCTTTGCTGGGAAGGTTCCAGGTTTTGCCTTTTTGGGACAAATTCCTGAGCCGATTCATCCAATTATTGGCGGTGCAATTATTGGCGCAGTTGCTTTGCAGTTCCCGCAAATTCTAGGTGTCGGTTACGAAACTGTAGAAGCAATGCTTCAAGATGTGGAGTTTCCACTCTACTTATTGGTGGTGTTGTTGGTGGTGAAATTATTGATGACTGCAATTAGTGCAGGTAGTGGTTTCATCGGCGGTTTGTTCGCGCCAGCAATGTTTTTAGGTGCTTCTTTTGGATCGGCTTACGCCAAAATGTTAGCCGTAGCATTCCCGACAATTTGCGATCAAATGGCGGCTCCCCCAGCTTACGCAATGGTCGGAATGGCAGCAGTGCTAGCTGCTAGTGTGAGAGCGCCGTTAACGGCTATTTTAATGCTGTTTGAATTAACCCGCGACTATCGAATTGTTTTACCATTGATGGCAGCTGTCGGTTTGAGTGTTTGGTTAGTAGAAAGGATTAAACCAACTTTTAACTCTAACTCTAATCTACAACAAATTGGTCTTTCGGAATTGAAAGATGAACAATCAGAAATTGTGCAGCAAATTTTGGTAGAAGATGCCATGTACCCTTGTCCCAAAAAGTTACCTGCAACTCTGGGAGTATTAGATGCCGCTGTAGAAATGACCCGCGATCGCGTCCGTAGTGCTTTAGTAATTGATGAAGCAGAGCAATTAGTTGGTATACTTTCTTTGGAAGATATTAACCGTGCCCTTGCTATTTGGCAAACATACCCAAATTCTCTAACCGAAATTCCCGATAATTTATCCAGTCAAACCCTCATAGACATTTGTACTACTGAAATTCTCTATGCATGGCAAGATGAACTTTTATCTGAGGCTTTAGACCGGATGAGTCTTCGAGGTTTACATCAATTACCAGTGGTAGCACGAGATAAACCCGATCGCATTTTGGGTTTATTAGAAAAAGAGCAAATTGCATTAACCTGTAATTTAGCAGTCACACGCAAGGCACTTCGCCACTATTTACCAGTCTTACCTACTACAGATATAGTCATTAGTCATTAGGTCATTGGTCATTGGTCATTTAGTCATTATTTTTCACAAAGGACACTTGACTAATGACTGTTTATAGTCATTGTTTTTCACAAAGGACAAATGACAAAGGACAAATGACAACGGAGAATTGACTAATGACCATTTATTTATTAAGCCGTGGCTTCTATGGCTTCATCACCTTCGCGATCTTCTGGATCTACCTGTCTCAGACGAATGTGCTTTTTGCCTAAAGTGATCAGAAACTCATCTCCTGGTTTCAGATTCATCTGTTTTGTATAAGCTGAACCTATAAGTAAGTTACCATTCGATTGCACACTAATTCTATAGCTAGCACTACGTCCACCACGCCCATTAGCACTGGGTGTACTGTCTAACTGAATGCCTTCAGCATCAATTAGGGCATTTAAGAACTTCATCATATTGACGCGTTCTATACCATTTTTGGTAACGGTATAGTAGCCGCACTTCTTAGCTTTGTCTTCTTTGCTCTCGTTCTCTAGCTCTTTGACTTTTTTGAGCAGTTCTTCGCCGAGTAAGGGTTCAATTTTTTTCTGTTTAGGCATCAACTTAGGTCGAAAATGAATGTTTGAAGTGTTTGAATCGATTTTATTTTAGCTGAGGTTGAGCTAACAGGAACATAATCCTTTAGTTTTTATCTCAACCTAGCCAAGTATATTACACTCAGATGCACAATTGTTATGCTATTACCAATATTGGCAAGACAATCTATTTTAGAGAATGCTGGCAATGCTGATAACTATATATATAGATATATAGTTTGTGAATTACTGCTAGACTATATAAGTTTTAAGTTTTCTAAACTAACGCTCAAGAGGTTGTCTATTTCTTAAGGATGAGAACTGAGTCACAGAATGATAAGCAAAACTGATCCTTAGTCATTGGTCATTGGTAATTAGTCATTGGTTATTTAGAAACGACAAACTAAAGAAGTCTCAGAGTCGGAAGCCGACCATCAGAATTTCTTTTCAGGGAGATGCAGTGCCAACAAAGACAAAGGACAAACAACAAAGCTTGCCAAAATGAAATTAACTACCAGAGGACACTACAGTGTAAAGGCGTTGCTAGATTTGAGTTTACAGCCAAGATATGGGCCTGCATCTGTGAGAGCGATCGCAAAACGCCAAGATATTCCAGCTCCTTACCTCGAAAAACTACTAATAGAAATGCGTCGTGCGTCTTTAGTGAAATCAATTCGTGGTAGCATCGGCGGATATCAATTGGCAAGAGAGCCTGCACAAATATCTATAGGAGAAATTTTAGAAGCTGTTGGCGAGACTAGCCATTTACCTCATCACACCCCAGCACCGACACAAGCTGAAGATTGGGTAACGTTTAGCCTCTGGCAGAGACTCAACCAAAAGCTCAAAGAAGCTTTATACAGTATTACTCTGGCAGACCTTTATTACGATGCTCGAAGCCGGCAAGCTTCCCTTGGAGAAGAAGCTAGTTTTGTGGTTTAGTCAAGAGTCAATAGTCAAAATATTGACCCTTGACTTTTAACCCAAGACTTGTGACTTATGACTAATAATATCTATATCTTAATAATTGCAGCATTTTTAGATTATTTAATTGGCGATCCTTGGGATTGGCCTCATCCAGTACAAATTATGGGATGGGTAATTTCTCGCCTGACCAAATTTTTTCTCCACTTGTGTCAAAATTCTCTAACACAACGCCTAGCTGGAATTGTACTAGGCATTATCTTGATAATTGGTAGCGGTCTTGTTGGCTTTTTGATGATTCAAATTGCCAGATGGGTTCATCCACTCTTAGGTATTGCAATAAATAGTATTCTTTTGGCTAGTTGTTTTGCTGGCAGAAGTTTGCGAGTAGCAGCGGAGGCTGTTTTACAACCTTTAACAGTCGGAGATTTAGAGAAGGCTCGAAAAATTTTAAGTAATTACGTTGGTCGAGATACCCAAAACCTCTCACAAGCAGAAATTTCACGAGCCGTTTTAGAAACGGTTGCAGAAAATGCCACCGATGGGGTGATGGCTCCGCTTTTTTATGCAATTGTTGGTGTCTTTATACCAGTTGTGGGGCCAACTCCCTTAGCTTTAGCATATAAAGCCAGCAGTACCCTTGATTCAATGGTGGGCTATCGGGAAGCACCCTATACTTATTTAGGATGGTTTTGTGCGCGGTTAGAAGATTATTTGACTTGGCTACCTTGTCGGTTAACAGTTGTGACTCTGGCGCTGCTATCAGGTAAACCGATGCATATTTGGCAAATTTGTCGTCGGGATGCAATTAAAGATCCTAGTCCCAATTCTGGCTGGAGTGAGTGCGCCTATGCTGCCTTTTTAGGTGTGCAGATGGGGGGTACAAATTGGTATCGGGGGGTAGCCAAGTACAAACCACTGCTAGGAGATGCTATTTATGCCATTACTGCAACTTCTATTCAGAATGCTTTACAGCTGACTCGATATTGTTTTTTGCTATGGTTAGGGATAGCGATCGCAATATTCTTAATGCTCCCAAATAGGTAATGATAAATATAAAGTTAGGAGTTAGAGACGCGATTAATCGCGTCTGTACAGGAGTTAAGAATAAAAATTCCTAACTCTTAACTTATCACTCCTAACTGATGACTCGCTATGTCTGCCAAAGTAGTTGAAATTCTCTCATCTGAAGAAATCCGTCGTACCTTGACTCGCCTTGCTTCTCAAATTGTCGAAAGGACGCGTGATTTATCTCAACTGGTGCTTCTTGGTATTTATACCAGGGGTGCGTTATTAGCCGAATTGTTAGCGCGTCAAATTGAGACACTGGAAGGTGTAGCCGTGTCAGTCGGCGCTTTAGACATTACATTTTATCGAGATGACCTTGACAAAATTGGATTGCGGACTCCAACGAAAAGCGAAATTCCTTTTGACCTTACGGGGAAAACGGTTGTACTCGTGGATGATGTGATTTTCAAAGGACGGACGATTCGCGCGGCTTTGAACGCAGTCAACGATTACGGTAGGCCAGAGGTGATTCGTTTAGCTGTGTTAGTAGACAGGGGTCATCGAGAATTACCAATCCACCCAGATTTTATTGGCAAGAAGTTACCTACGGCTAAAGAAGAAATTGTCAAAGTTTACTTACAAAATTGTGATGGAAGAGATGCAGTAGAGTTGATTGCAGATTAGGCTATAGAGGCAGGGGGCAGGGGGCAGGGGGCNCTTATTCACAGACCTGCTTTCGGTTTTGGTACAGGACAAAGAAGCCGAAGCTGATTACTCCCAACTATTAACCAAAATTACCCGTTGGGTTCGAGAATCATTCAATGAAGAAGATGTTCTCAAAACTACCTCAGAAGAAATTCGTAAAGCTTTAAGCATCGATCGCGTCACCATCTTTTGCTTCGACTCCAGCTATAATGGAACCTTTATCGCCGAATCAGTAGCACCTGGTTTACCGAAAATATTAGGGGTTACAATCTCTGAGCCTGGATTTGAGGCAGGGTATATAGAAAAATATCAGAATGGTAGCATCCATGCCATTGATAATATCCATCAAGGCGATCTCAGTGATGGTGATATTGAGTTGCTGGAGCAATTTGCTGTCAAATCTAATTTAGTAGCACCTATTCTCAAAGGCAAACAGCTATTCGGTTTATTGATTGCACATCAATGTTCTAGACTTCGCTTTTGGCAACAGTCTGAGATTGATTTGTTCTCTCAGATAGCTATGCAAGTAGGATTTGCCCTTGACTACGCCAACCTTCTACAACAAGTAGATACTAAGGCAGATAACGCTCAGGTATTTATCGAAATTACCCGCAGCATTCGCCAATCGCTCAACGAAGAAGATGTCCTCAAAACTACGGTGGAAGAGGTTCGTAAGGCATTGAGTACTGACCGAGTGCTGGTTTATAGCTTTGACGCTAATTGGTCTGGAACAGTGATTGCTGAATCAGTGGTTCCAGGTTATCCCAAAGTTTTGCGGTCTGAAATTCAAGACATCTGTTTCGGTCAGGGTTATGTAGAAAAGTATCAGTCTGGTCGCGTTGTAGCCACAAACAACATTCATGAGTCTGGTTTGGCTGACTGCCATATTAACTTACTCAAATCCTTTGCTGTCAAAGCAAATCTGGTCGCCCCCATTCTCAAAGATGAACAATTATTTGGCTTATTAATTGCACATCAATGCTCCAGACCCCGTGATTGGCAACAATCTGAGATTGATTTATTTGCTCAGATAGCGATGCAAGTCGGGTTTGCTCTCGACCATGCAAGACTCCTGCAACGAACCGAGGCTGAGGGTGTGCAAAGTCAGTTGTTAGCAGATACTATCGGCATTATTCGCCAATCACTCAACGAAGAGGATGTCCTCAAAACAACTGTGGAAGAGGTTCGCAAAGCTCTGAGTACTGACCGAGTGATGGTTTATAGCTTTGATGCTAATTGGTCTGGAACAGTGATTGCTGAATCAGTTGTTCTCACTTACCCAAAAGTTTTGCGAGCTGAAATCCAAGACCCATGTTTCGGTCAAGGCTATGTAGAAGAGTATCAGTCTGGTCGCGTTCTCGCAATCAACAACATTTATGAAGCTGGTTTGGCTGACTGCCATATTAACTTGCTCGAATCCTTTGGTGTGAAAGCAAATCTGGTCGCCCCCATTATTAAAGATAAAGAGCTATTTGGCTTGTTAATCGCACATCAATGCTCCAAACCCCGTGATTGGCAACAAGCTGAGATTGATTTATTTGGCCAGATGGCGATGCAAGTAGGATTTGCTCTCGACCATGCAAGACTCCTGCAAAGAATCGAAGCTGAAAGGATGCGAAGTCAGTTACTAGTGGATATTATCCGCAGCATTCGCCAATCCCTCAAGGAAGAGGATATCATCAAAACTACTGTGGAAGAGGTTCGTAAAGCACTGAGTACTGACCGAGTGCTGGTTTATAGCTTTTACGCTAATTGGTTTGGAATTATCATTGCTGAATCAGTGCTTCCAGGTTATCCCAAAGTTTTGCGGTCTAAAATTCACGACCCTTGTTTCACTCAAGGCTATGTAGAAAAGTACCAGTCTGGTCGCGTTGTCGCAATCAACAACATTTATGAGTCTAGTTTGGCTGATTGTCACATTAACCTGCTCGCATCTTTTGGTGTGAAAGCAAATTTAGTCGCACCAATTATCAAAGATGAACAGCTATTTGGCTTGTTAATTGCACACCAATGTTCTGAACCCCGTGATTGGCAACAATCTGAGATTGATTTATTTACCCAGATAGCGATGCAAGTAGGATTTACTCTCGATCATGCTAGGCTCCTACAAGCGTATCAAACTGCTGAAGCTAATTCTGATGAATAGTAGGGGCGTGCAGCTGTGCATAGGTGTCAACTTAAGCCGAAAACTATATCGGACAGGCGTTTTGCAAATCCCTCACGCCCTCATCCCCTAACCCCTTCTCCCAAGGGAGAAGGGGAATTGAATGTCTAGCTCCCCTCTCACGGATGGGAGAGGGGCTGGGGGTGAGGGTAAAACGTTGTCACCAAGCGGGTTTAGCGGTTGACACAAATGGCAGCTGTGCGCCCCTAATTGATATATGTATTTTTACGTTACGCTTAGTGTAACTTTTGACGAAGAAGCTGCTAGAGCGATCGCTAGCGGCAAAATTCGATGTTCCTGAATTTGAATCCTGGCGTGGAGTGTTTCTGCTGTATCATCCGGCAATACTGGTACTGCGGCTTGCATCAAGATTGGGCCACTGTCCATTTCTAAACAAGCTATATGCGCTGTACAACCAGTGATTTTTACCCCAGATGCCAAGGCTTGTTCTACAGCATGGATTCCCTTGAAACTAGGTAACAAACTAGGATGGATATTAATAATTTTGTCAGGAAAGGCATCAATGAAAACTGACGTTAACAATCGCATCCAACCTGCCAAAATCACCCATTCCACATCGTAGTGCCGCAATGTCTGCACAATTTTTTCATCCAACTCTTCTCGGATTTTATAGTTGCGGTGATTCAATAAAACAGCTTCTACACCTCTATTGGCTGCTTTGACGGCTGCTTTCGCCGAGGGGTTATTGTAAATTAAAACTTGAATTTGGGCATTTAGCTGCCCATCTTGGATAGCTTGAGCAACGACATCAAAATTACTGCCATTCCCAGAAGCCATAATTCCCAGTTTTAAGGGGGCGACTTGTTGACAAACATCGCTAGTGCTAGGAGAAATCAAGCTCAGGGTAGAATCAGGGCGGAGGGTCATAACAGCTAAGAGGGAAAATTATAGATGCCAAAAATATATAATACGTACACTTTTGTGTAAAAGCGTAGCTTGTTTAATGCAAGGGGACGCATTAATATTGTTACCCAATGCATTGGCATTGTCAGCCAATGCATTAACATTGCAGGGTATTACCAAATTTACCTTGCAATGAATTAATGAAATTATCAGAGGACTCGCTTGGGATTGGAGACAACTGAGGCGAAGGCGATCAAAGATGATGTGTTGGAACCGTACCGCAACGAGTTCCGCGAAAAACTCAAACACAGCAGGTGTTTACTGAGCTACTGGAGCGAGACGAAACAATTACCCAAGCGATCGCCTGTGGGAAAGTGCGATCGCTTTAGTAAGCTAGAATATTAGTACGAATTATTTTTGCTACTAATTGGTAGGAAGATGAATGTAGAAAAACTCTCTATTTCCTTGCCACCGTCTTTAGTGGAGTTTGTCGAAAACTACAAGCTCAATAAAGGCTGTAAATCTCGTTCTCAAGTAATTGAAGAAGCATTAGAATTGCTGCGAAACCGAGAATTAGAGTCAGCTTACCGAGAAGCATCTGCTGAAGTTGATAACGATTGGGATGTGACAATAGCAGATGGTTTAACAGATGAAACGTGGTGATATTTATTACGCAAATCTTAGTCCGGTGATGGGTTCAGAAATGGGTAAACGTCGTCCAGTGATAATTGTCAGTAATGATATAAGTAATAGTGCTGCTACCACTGTGACAATTTTACCGCTAACTTCTAATGTGAGCCGTGTTTATCCCTTTGAAGTTCTGCTTAATCCAGAGGTTAGTGGTTTAACGAAGCCTTCTAAAGTACAGGCGCAGCAAGTGCGAACAATTTCTAAGCAACGAATTACTGCTGAAGTATTAGGTAGTTTAAACGAAGAAATGATGGTACTAATTGATGCGGCGTTAAAATTGCATTTGGGATTGATTTGAGTTTGTAAAAAAATAGCGATGTTTAAGTAAAGACTCCAACTAGAGATAATTATGAACCAAGAGCTTACCCAAGCGATCGCCTTAGAAGTTCAGCTATTCCATCAATATTAAGCATCAAGCTAAGAGGGTTAATTATAGATGCAAAAAAAATATACTAAGTCGTGGTTGGATAATGATACAGTAGCCGCGTGGATTTTTCTCGCACCAGCATTAATTTTGCTGGGTGTTTTTATCATTTGGCCAATCGTCTATTTGTTCTATCTCAGTTTCACTGCTGGTAGTTTCAGCTTAAAAGGTATTTATTGGATAGGCTTAAAAAACTATTGGCGCTTGCTACTCGACCCCGATTTCTGGCAAGTTCTGGGTAACACCTTTTATTTTACTGTTGCCACCATCATTCCCAGTTTAGTTATCTCCTTGGGATTGGCAGTACTATTAAACCGTTCTATTCCCTTGCGGGGCATTCTGCGGAGTGCTTATTTTCTACCTTCAATTATTTCACTTGTGGCAGCCGGTTTGGGATTTCGCTGGCTGTTTCAAACATCAGGGCCAGTTAACGGACTTTTAGATTTTTTTGGGATTTCAGAAATCCCCTGGCTAGGAGACACATTTTGGGCAATGCCGGTAATTATTTTAATGAGTATTTGGAAACAACTCGGTTTCAATATGGTAGTTTTTTTAGCAGGGTTGCAAGCAATTCCTTCCAGTCGTTATGAAGCAGCAGACTTAGATGGAGCGAATGCTTGGCAACAATTTTGGTATATTACTTTGCCCGGATTGCGCCCGACTGTGATATTTGCAGTCATTACTACCGCAATTTTTACATTGCGGAGTTTTGAGCAAGTTTTTGTGATGACTGGGGGTGGACCACTGAATTCTACTAATCTGCTGGTTTACTACATTTATCAAGAGGCTTTTGGACAGTTTGATTTTGGTTATGCAGGTAAGTTTGGATGGAGAAATTAACTAAACCAGTGCGATTTTGGCTTTGTGCAACTATCATAATTTTAAATTTGATGGGCTGCGATCGCTTTATCGGTACTTCTGGAGAACCGGTTGANTCAACCGGTTCTCCAGAAGTACCGATAAAGCGATCGCAGCCCATCAAATTTAAAATTATGATAGTTGCACAAAGCCAAAATCGCACTGGTTTAGTTAATTTCTCCATCCAAACTTACCTGCATTACCTCTGTGGGATGATATTAGCAAAATACAAAGATATATTTGTTAACTGTTGACATATAGTTCCACAGGCAATTTAAAATGGTAAGACCCTCCGGCGGCAACCGATAGAAAATGCGGATTAGTATAAGAATTGTAACCTTCCAATTGTCAGCGGGAATTTCTGATGAACTTCTTGACTAACCTTCTGCATCTAGCTGGTTCAAGTGTCTTTGCCTATTACTCTGCTGCTCAAATTCGCGATTCTAAAACCCGCCCCAATATCCTTGCGGGGTTTCAGTTGGCCGAATCTGGCTCTGTGCCATTTTTATCCGCACTTAGCGATCGCGCCGCAGCAGAAGGCGATACATGGCTAGCCGAAAAATTAGCAAAACATGCATCAGATGAAACTAAGCATGGTCAAATTTTTGCCCACGCCTTACAACAGCTGAATAAACAAGTTATAGATTTCAAGCGTCAACCCCCAACTACATCCACAAAAAAATCACAACAGCGTAGTCCTTTTTTCGCAGCATTCTTTGAAGGCTACACCCAAGAACAGCTAAAACCGGCTGTCATTGACTGGGATGTCTTTATGGCTAGCACATACATTCTGGAGTTAGATGCTAGTAAAGACTTTGCGCGGATGGCAAAAGTATTACCTGATAACGAGCCAACCGCTCGTAACTTGAAATTAGGAATGCTTTGTATTGCCCAAGATGAAACTGGACATGCTGCTTATCTCTACGAAGCGATGATGCGCCGGATGTCTGCGACTAAAGTGCAAAACCTCGTAGATATGTGGCGAACTCGCAAGGTAAACGCCTTGTTGGCAATGGTTGGCAGTATCCTCCAGCGTAATGGCGAAACGCGATCGCTAGTCCAAGATAGCGCGCCGTCGGAAATTGATTCTGAGTTGGTAGCTACGTAATTATAGATATCTTGAGTACCTAATGATCAACTACCCCTGGCTCAAACTTTCGTTAGCGAGGGGTTTCTTAACCTGAAATTTTTGTTGCTGTATACTACTAGTTTGTCGGCGTATTTTGGTAGAGATTGGGACTCATTATCTAAAGCTTCTCAGACATCCTCTAAGAGCGATCGCAATCTAATGACGTTAAATAAGATTTATCACATAATTTTTCAATATAGCAGGTAGTTTTTCCTTGCTTATTTCATGCGTAACTACCTTTACTGTTAATTTCTCAGCTTCTTCTTCTGTTATTTCAATATCATAATCATTCGCATAGCAGCAAAAGCAGTGCGTTTGTTATACCAATTTGAAAAAAGAATGCGACAAATAGACCACTTGTAGAGACGCGATTCATCGCGTCTTTACCCAAGGATGTGTTGCAATCATTAATTGAAGTTGAGCTATCTCTTGTGTAAGCTCATCTTGCGAGATCCCTCTAGTACTGACAATTTCAGCGAGTTTGGCGCTGGCTTCATGTTGTGCATGAGGAAAATCCAAGTATTGCTGAAACCGCTCTACTTGTGCTTGAAATGTTGAGATTGTTTCCTGTGTGAGCATGAAGTCTGGAGCGATTGCCTTGCTGGAAGGCTTTACTTGATTGGATAGCTAGTTATCCAATTATAAAACAAGCGATGCCTACGGCGGTAAACTACGCACTTTGCTGATTACTGTTACAGTAATAAGCAAACATCTGCCTCCAGTGGACTGCAAAAGACAGCAAGTATCTATTCTATTGTCATATTCCCGCAGATGCTACACTAGTTATGAAAGACCTAAAACAAGTAACAGATAATTAGCGGTATATCCAGCAAACCTGAGTCAGGTTATTCCTACAAAAAAACTATGAAAGCTGAAGCAGAAAACCATTTCAGGCTGACTTGTGAAGTAGAAACTACCCTAAAGGTGATTGGCGGACGCTGGAAAGTTTTGATTATTAGAGAATTAATGACTGGCGTAAAACGGTTTGGTGAGCTGCAACGAGCTTTACCTGGAGTTACGCAAAAGATGCTAACTCAGCAACTCCGAGAAATGGAGGAAGATGGAATTATTCATCGAGAAGTTTATCCCCAGATTCCACCCAAGGTAGAATATTCACTGACACCTTTAGGAGAAACTTTGCAACCAATTCTGTATGCTATGCACGAATGGGCTGTGCAACATTTAGCTCAAACAAATCATCATTAATATTGATTATAAATAATAATTGCTAATTTTCAATTCAAGCAAGCACATTGATGAGCAGGATATTGAATTTTTAATTCATTCATTGCTTCTTAAATATTCAATTGCTGCCTCTAATTTTGAAGGATAACTTTCAGCAAACCTTTCAAACCAAAGTCCTTCAGACGAAAGTGGATCTACTTTGGTTAACCATTCTTTCGCCTGCACTTTTAAACCTTCGAGTTGTTTGGCTTTAAGTTGTTCTTGTCGAATTCGTTCCTGTTCTAGTTCTTGCTGTCTTTTTAATTCAATAGCAGCATCTTCTTCGGCAAAATCAGCCTTAACATCTGCCAAAAGCTTATCCATAAAAGATGCTGACTTTGGTGATGATGGAATAAACGATTTGGCTGTGGCTGATTTTGACTGTTGCTGTTGTGGTTGTACTTCTTTGTATTCAGTTTCGAGTTGGGCTAACAGTTTATCAAGGGAATCCATTTTTGCAATTCCTAAAAAATAGTATAGCTAGTCATTAATAGCATTGAGTAGCACTTCTGATAGACTCAAATCTTCCATATCTTCCATAGTAATGGTGTCACAGATATCAAACTTAGCACCAGCACTTTGGAGTTCATCATCTAAGACTTTGAGAAAGCGGGTAGCTTGTTGATCTGTGCCAACTTGAATAAAAGAAATAGCTAATTCTTCATCTCGTTCGATGCGACGAGAAGCTTCAATAATTACCCTCATTACTGCTTTGCGATCGTCGGGTTCACCATCAGTAACTACTAAAATTGTTTCACCATTTGGTTTGGTTTGACCGGCTGCTTTGCGTTGAAGGTAATCATCAGTTGCATGTTTTAACACACTTGCCAAGTCAGTTGTACCAGAAGGATCGTTCTCTCGAAAAATTTGTGATACCTTGCTGGATGTGACATTTTCGTATCGCTTGAATTTGCCAGAAAATACATAGATAGTAATGCCATCTGGATCAAATTGCTCACATTTACTAGCTAAAGCTAAAGTTGATTCTTGGGCTGCAAGCCATCTAGTTCTACCACCCTTTTGATCTTGGGTTGCCATGCTACCGCTTTTGTCAATAATCAAGGTATAGTCACGATTTTCTAGCATTATTCAATTCTCCAATCTAGAATTAATAGTTACTGAACTATGGGCGATCAACACATTAGTCAGTTATGGCATTGCTCAATACATCTGCAAGGCTCATTTCTTCTAAGTCGTCTAAAGTGACGGTATCACAAATATCAAATTTAGCGCCAACACTTTGCAACTGATCATCCAAAGCTTTGAGAAACTTAGTTGCTTGGGCATCTGAACCTACTTGAATGATCGAAATTGCTAATTCTTCATCACGTTCCATCTGGCGAGTAGCATGAATGATGACTTCAAACACAGCTTTGCGATCGTCTGGTTCACCATCGGTGATGACTAAAATTGTCTCTCCGTTTGGCTTGGTTTTACCGGCTGTTTTGCGTTGAAAGTAGTTATTGAGGGCATCCTGGAGTACACCTGCTAAGTTTGTCGTTCCTGAAGGGTCATTTTCGAGAAATATCTGGGCGACTTTGGCTGATGTGACATCATCGTAGCGTTTAAATCTCCCAGAAAACACGTAAACGGTGATGCCATCGGGGTCAAACTGTTCGGCCTTTCTGGCCAAAGCGAGAGTAGACTCTTGAGCGATTTCCCATCTACTTCTACCACCCACTTGGTCGGGTGTAGACATACTACCGCTTTTATCAATTATTAAGGTATAGTCGCGATCGCTCATCATAATCTTCCTTTGATTGTTACCCTGTGGTTCTAGTCTAATCCACGAATTTAACGATACCGTAAGTACTTTAAGGTTTCGTATCAATTATGCTATTCAAAAAAGCCTCGCCACAGTTGATGAATGCGTTGGTGTAGCCCGCCGCAGCTATCGCCTAAGCAAACCTAACCTCATCTCTTTGTTCCCCCAGAACATAATCCTCTCAATCCTGGATTTCTCACAAGTGAGAAATCCAAGGGGTGTGGGAGGTGTGGGAGGATGAGGAAGAAGTCTTACCCCCCCCACACTCCCCACACTCNGGGGGTAAGACTTCTTCCTCATCCTCCCACACCTCCCACACTCCCCACACTCCCCACACTCCTCTTCCCCCTCTGCCTACACTATGCGTGAGAAATCCGGGTCAATCCCCAATTCCCTGTTGCATCCGTAGTGATTCTGGGAATAATAAATACTACTCATGCTGACACACAGGGAACTAAACAAAAGCTGTTTAGCTCCATTTTAGAAATAAATTTGGGTATGAACCATTCTCGATACTTAGATAACCACGAGCAAAAAAACACACGGCAGCAAAACTTCTCCCCAGCATTTCTGCATCAAATAATTAATGGCATCTCTGACCCAATTTTTGTCAAAGACCGTCAACATCGCTGGGTGTTACTTAACGATCGCTACTGTGATTTCGTCGGTCATCGCCGAGAAGAATTAATTGGCAAGTCAGACTATAATTTTTTTCCGCAAGTAGAAGCTGATGTGTTCCGGGAAATAGATGAACTGGTTTTCACGACAAATATTACTAATGAGAACCAGCATCTTTTTACTGATGCTCAGGGTATAACCCATCTCATCTCTACAAAAAAGTCTTGCTTTCAGGATGAGACTGGTAATCAATTTCTGGTCGGTAGTATTCGAGACATCATTTTACAGAATGAAGTCGGGAAAGTTCAAGATGTGACTGGCATTACCGATAGTACCAATCTTATGCAAACCTGCGATGCACTTCGGGAAACCCTGGAAGAACTGCGTCAACAAAACGAAGAATTAGCGATCGCTCGTGAAAAGGCTGAATTAGAGCATCAGCGTTACCAGGATTTGTTCGATCTCGCCCCAGATGCTTACTTGGTGACGGATCTAGTCGGCATCATCAAAGAGGCTAACTATGTAGCCGCAGCCTTACTATCTGTGAAACAAAAATATCTGGTAGGTAAACCATTAATCCTGTTTATCGCTGAATCCGACCGCCAAACCTTCATCAACCAATTGGCAAATTTACAGCAAGTGCAGGATTGGGAAATCGATCTACAGCCGCGAAAAAGTGCAGCCTTTCCGGCTCGGATCAAAATGGTTGCTATGTATAATTCACAGGGTCAGCAGGTCGGCTGGCGTTGGTTGCTTTGCGACATCAGCGAACAGCAAGCTGCGCTGCACAATCGCCAGCAAGCAGAAAAAGACCTACACCGCATTAATGCTGTACTCCAAGCTCAACAAGAAGCTTCCATCGACGGAATTCTGATTATTGATGAAAATCTTACAGTTACATCATTTAATCAGAAATTCTCCCAGTTATGGCAAATTCCTGCGGCACTGATCGAAACACGGGACGATCGCCAACTCGTGGGATGGGTACTAGACAAACTAGTAAATCCAGACGAATTTCTGGCTAAGGTGGAGTACCTTTACCAGCATCCAGAGGAAAGCAGCCATGATGAAATTTTCCTCAAATCTGGAAAGATTTTTGAGCGCTATTCTGCACCTGTGCGTAAACAGCAAGGGGCTTGCGATCGGATATCACCTTTAGGAGACTATTACGGTAGGATTTGGTATTATCGCGACATTACCGAATACAAGCAAGCAGACGCACAACTCAGGGCTTCAAAGCAAAGGCTAGCATTGCTGATTGAACAAACACCTTTAGCCATAATTGAATGGAATACCAACTTTGAGGTTCAGACATGGAATCGGGCAGCAGAGAGAATCTTTGGATACACCACAGAGGAAATGCTGGGGAATCGTTTTGAGATCATAGTACCTGAAAACGCCAGAAAGCACGTAAATGAGATTATCACTGCCCTGTTAACACAACGTGGAGGAAGTTTTAGTGTCAACGAGAACGTCACTAAAGATGACAGGAGGATAGTCGGCGAGTGGTATAACAACCCCTTAGTGGCTCCTGATGGCCAGGTGCTTGGCATTGCCTCAATGGTGCTGGACATTACAGAACGCAAACGAGCTGAAGAGGAACAGCAAAAATTTGTAGCGTTAGTTGAAAACAGCAGTGACTTTATTGGCATTTCTTCAATGGAAGGGCAAGTTCTCTATGTAAACCCTGCTGGACTCAAGATGGTGGGACTTAGTAGCCTGGAAGCAGCCAAAACCAAGCCAGTGGTTGATTTTCATTCACCAGAAGCTTTTGCAGAGTTTCAGCAACAAATTATTCCTTTGATGCTTCAATATGGTTTCTGGCAAGGCGAGTTTCGCCATAGACATTTTCAAACAGGTATAGAAATTCCTACTGATTGCAGCCTGTTTATCGTTAAACACCCTGAAACAGGAGAGCCTTTTTGTCGGGTAGCTGTTGTTAGGGACATCACAGAACGCAAACAAGCCAAGGAAGCCCTGCTAAAGTCGGAAGCGCAACTACGACAACAAGCCCAAGAACTCAAAGAAACACTCCGCGAACTTCAACGCACCCAGATTCACTTAATTCAAAGTGAAAAAATGTCCAGTTTGGGGCAACTAGTTGCAGGAGTGGCACACGAAATCAACAACCCAGTCAATTTTATCTATGGCAACCTCAACCCTGCCAAAGAATACACCCAAGATTTACTTTCACTTTTGCAACTCTATCAAAGTCATTATCCCCAACCTGTGCTAGAAATTCAGGATTTTGCAGAACAAATCGAACTAGACTTTTTGAAATCAGATTTCCCACAAATAATCAACTCAATGAAAGTTGGTGCAGACCGCATTCGCGAGATTGTGCTTTCCCTACGAACTTTTTCGCGCTTAGATGAAGCCGAAATGAAAGCTGTTGATATCCATGAGGGAATCGACAGTACTCTAATGATTTTGCAAAGCCGCCTCAAGGGTAATGACCAGCGCTTGACAATTGAAATAATCAAAGAATACGGTAAGCTACCACTGGTTGAATGTTACGCAGGGCAGCTAAATCAAGTATTCATGAATATTTTGTCAAATGCGATCGATGCTTTAGAAGAGGGACTGGGGAAGGTGGGGCCCCCTCTGGGGATAAGGGGTAATGGGGACAAGGGGGACAAGGAGAATAAACAATGCCCCATGCCCAATTCTCAATGCCCAATTCCGACAATTTGCATTCGTACCGAACTACAGCAGCCAAATCAGGTAACAATTAGGATTACCGACAATGGATTGGGAATATCAGAAGATGTTAAAAAACAACTATTTAACCCCTTCTTTACCACCAAGCCCATCGGTCAAGGTACAGGAATGGGTCTTGCCATTAGCTACCAGATAATTACAGAAAGACATGGCGGTTGCTTAGAATGTATTTCGCAGCCAGGACAAGGCGCTGACTTTGTGATTAAGATTCCCCTGATTCAAGATACGTCAACATCAGAATTAGGAATTAGCTAAATACCTCCACTTCTTCAGGAACCTTCATTTGGTCGAGAATTCCCCAAATTTCCTGTAACATCGGTTCTAACCCGGTGCGAGTAACCGCTGAAATCACAAAAACCGGGGCGTAGGAGAGATGATTAAGCTGGGTGGCTAACGCTTCCAAATCGACGGTTTCCCGATCGACTGCATCAATTTTATTCAGCGCCAAAATTTGCGGACGTTCTGCTAAACCCCGTCCATAAGCTTGTAATTCTTCCTTAATTGTGTTGTAGTCTCTAACCACATCATCACTAGTGGCATCAATCAAGTGAAGTAGCACCCGCGTGCGCTCGATGTGGCGCAAGAAATCATGTCCCAGCCCTGCCCCATGAGCTGCTCCCTCAATGAGTCCGGGAATGTCAGCGAAAACAGTTCCATCGCCAGTAGGTTTCCGCACTACACCCAAATTTGGAATCAGGGTAGTAAAAGGGTAGTCTGCAATTTTTGGACGTGCAGCTGATAAAGATGAAATTAAAGTGGACTTACCAGCATTTGGTAAGCCAATAATCCCCACTTCTGCCAAAAGTTTTAACTCCAGGCGCAGCTGCTTTATTTCTCCTGGTAATCCTGGAAGGGCATATTCTGGGGCGCGGTTACGGTTACTCAAGAAATGCTGATTTCCCAGTCCGCCTTTACCACCTTGGGCAATCAGCAAAGTCTGCTTAGGCTCAATTAAATCTCCCAGCAGTTCGCCAGTTTCAGCATCATAAATGGTTGTACCGCAAGGAACTTCGATAATTAAATCCTTGCCTGCTGCCCCAGTACAGTTATTTGGCCCGCCACGAGTCCCCTTTTCTGCCTGAAAGCGATGGTTGTATCTGAAGTCCAACAAAGTTTGTAGGTTTTCTTCGGCAACGAAAAATACCGAACCACCTCGTCCCCCATTACCACCAGAGGGGCCACCAGTCGGCACGTACTTCTCTCGCCGGAAAGCGACAATACCATCGCCGCCTTTACCAGCTTCAATTTCAATTTTTGCTTGATCGATAAATTGCATCTTTCTAGAGTCCTGTTAGCGGATAGCTAGGGTTTAACCCGTGCTGAATTATGAGTTGCGAGTTATAAATTATAAGTTTTATAAGTTTTAAAATTTCATTCCTCACTATTTACTTGTAACTCACACTTCATCCTCCCCTGCCCCTTTTGCTCAAGATATGGCAATATTATAAAGTTGTAGCTAACCGCCTACGTAGAGGTTTAAAGTGGATACCATTGCAATTCCTGCTCTAAATCGGCCAGTGGATGCCACAGTAGAAATTCCCGGTTCTAAAAGTCTTACCAATCGGGCGTTGCTTGTCGCTGCTTTGGCGCAAGGTGACTCCATTTTAGAAAATGCCTTATTTAGTGAAGACAGCGAGTATTTTGCCAAATGCGTAGAGCAATTGGGCATTCCCATTACTTTGAATCCTCAGTTGGCACAAATTCAAGTGGCGGGAAGGGGAGGCGAGATTCCAGCTAAACAGGCAGATTTATTTGTGGGTTTGGCAGGTACAGCAGCACGGTTTATTTCGGCGCTGGTGGCACTGGGGAACGGCGAATATCGCCTAGATGGCGTTCCTCGGATGCGAGAACGACCGATGGGCGACTTGTTAACGGTACTACAAATGGGTGGAGCAACCATTAACTTTGAGGGAAACTCTGGGTTTATGCCGTACACCGTCTATAGTCGGCAATTCGCTGGCGGCAATTTTCGGGTGAAAGCTAACCAAACAAGTCAGCAACTTTCGGCATTACTGATGATTGCGCCTTATGCTCAACAAGACACAATTGTTGAGGTTGAAGGTACGTTGGTTTCTCAGTCTTACGTCAAAATGACCTGTCGTCTGATGGCAGATTTTGGCGTGGAGGTAATTCAAATTGGCGATAATCAATTTCAGATTAAAGCAGGTCAACGTTACCAAGCTCGACATTACACAGTCGAACCCGATGCGTCAAATGCTTCTTACTTTTTTGCCGCCGCCGCTGTCACGGGTGGACGGGTGCGCGTCAAACATTTGACTAAACAATCCTGTCAGGGTGATATTCTCTGGTTGAATGTTTTAGAACAGATGGGTTGCCAAATTAAGGATGCGGATGATTACACCGAAGTGACGGGGCCGAAGCAATTGCAAGGCATCGACATTGATATGAATGATATATCGGATTTAGTGCAAACATTAGGAGCGATCGCACCCTTTGCCAGTTCACCAATTACCATTCGGAACGTGGAACATATTCGCTATAAGGAAACTGACCGAATTAAAGCTGTTGTTACAGAGTTGCGGCGGCTAGGAGTTGAAGTGGAAGAATTTGCAGATAGACTGAAAATTCAGCCTGGCCCCATTACCCCGGCGGCAATTGAAACCTATCACGATCATCGAATGGCGATGGCTTTTGCTGTGACTGGCTTGAAGGTTCCAGGGATTGTAATTAAAGATCCTGGTTGTACAGCGAAGACTTTTCCAGATTACTTTACCCGATTCTTCCAAATGTTAGAACAATAAGAGCTATTTTCGCTAAACTTACCTTTTCAGTGCCAAAGTTAAGCCATCTGCGATCGCTACTAAACTAAGACTAACTCGCTGGTCTTGATGCAGTTTTTGATTAAAGGCACGAATTCTTTTAGTTCTATTATCTTGCACTTGGGGATCGGCAACCCTGCCTGACCAGAGAACATTATCGATCGCAATCAATCCCCCCGGACGCACTAATTGCAGCGATCGCTCATAATAGGCATCATAGTTGCTCTTATCTGCATCGATAAAGGCAAAATCAAAAGTTTCTGCTTCTTTGGTTGCCAGTAGCCGATCCAAAGTCTGCAAAGCTGGGGCAATATGCAGTTGAATTTTATCTGCCACTCCTGCTTGTTGCCAATAACGTCTAGCGATCGTTGTAAATTCATCACTAATATCACAGGCTACCACCTTACCATCGCTCGGTAACGCCAATGCCACCACCAGGGAACTATAACCTGTAAATACCCCAATTTCCAAAGTTTTCTTAGCTCCTAGCAACTGCACCAGTAATGCCAAAAACTGCCCTTGTTCGGGAGCAATCTGCATTCTCCCGATCGGATACTGGGCTGTTTCTTGTCTCAGTTGGGTTAAAATTTCTGGTTCTCGCAGAGAGACTGACAGTAAATAGTCGTAGAGGTTTTGTTCGAGTCCTAGTGTTTTAGTTGTCATGGGCATTGGGCATGGAGAATAGGGAACGAGTCTTTGATATTCGTGAATGATTTTTTAAAAGTCAAATTTATATTTAAATGCAACTCAGTATGATGAGCAAAGCGATGTCTACGACGGGCTGCGCCTACGCTCAGGATATTTTAAATCATGCCAAACCTTAAAGAAGATGATAACGCTCTGCATGAGGTGTTAATCCAAGCAAAAACCATCGCTGTTATAGGTCACTCTGATAAACGCGATGCCTACGGCAAGGGCTTCGCCCAACGCACCAGTTATCAAATCGCCCAATTCTTGCGACAAAAAGGCTATACAGTCTATGCCATCAACCCGCTAATTAAAGAAATTGAAGGTCAACCCAGTTATGCCGCACTCCAGGAATTACCCGAACCCGTGGATATTGTAAACGTATTTCGTCGTTCTGAGTACTTGCCAGAAATTGTAGATGAAGCAATTTCTATCAATGCGAAAACTGTATGGACACAACTGGGTATCTGGCATCAACCATCAGCACAAAGAGCTATAGATGCAGGACTCAATGTGGTTATGGATGCTTGTATCAAAATTGAATATCTGCGGCTGAGAGTAGGTTTAACAGGAAATGTCTAGTATTTTATGTGTACAGATAACTCTAACAATCATGTAGATTGTAATTATTATGCAAAAAGCAATCGCACAAACATTTTATGTGTAGAGATATTGCATACCAAGTCTTTGTTTGAGTTACTTGCTTAAACCCTTCTAGAATAAAAACTATTGTGGGTATTTTATTACTAAAGTTGTTTTTATTGTGGGAGGTTATGATGAGCCGTCCAATAATTCTTGGTATTGTCGGCGACAGCGCGGCTGGTAAAACAACACTAACGCGAGGAATCGCTCAGGTACTCGGCCCAGAAAATGTCACGCTCATTTGTACAGATGATTATCACCGTTACGATCGCCAACAACGTGCAGAAATTGGCATCACTGCCCTTCACCCCGACTGCAATTACTTAGATATTATGCAGCAACATCTGTCGCTGCTACGCACGGGACAGCCAATTCTTAAGCCAGTTTACAGTCATAAAACCGGCACATTCGAGCCACCGCAATATATCAAGCCGAATAAATTCGTCATTATTGAAGGATTACTCGGTTATTCTACCCGTGCCGCTCGTGATTCCTACGATGTTAAAGTTTACCTTGCACCCCCAGAAACACTACGCGCTAAGTGGAAAGTGAAGCGAGACACCCAAAAGCGCGGCTACACAGCTGAACAGGTATTAGCAGAATTAGAAAAGCGCGAACCAGATTCAGCAGAGTTTATCCGTCCGCAGCGGCAATGGTCTGATATAGTCATTAGTTTTTATCCACCCACTGAGGACGATGATGAAAGTAATGGACACTTGAATGTCCGTTTGGTACTTCGTCCAACAATTCCGCACCCAGATTTTACCGAGATTATCAGCTCTGGCTATGGTAATTTTGACTCAGCGATCCGCTTGGGGCTAGACAGGGATATGAGTAAGCCTGTGGATGTCTTAGAAGTTGATGGTCATGCCACCTTAGACCAAGTAAATAAGCTAGAGCATATTATTTGTTCTGATATGCCCCATTTACGAAGTATTTGCGATCGCGAAAGTAATCCAGAACTGGGTAAAATTGCTGGTACAACTGGAGAAACACTGCAAAGTTACCCCCTGGCTTTGACTCAGTTGATCATTACCTACCACATGCTGAAAGCAACGCAAACTTATCAGTAATTAGCGACAATGAAGGGGTTTAAATGGTTTGCGATCGCGTGTAGTATTGGAATGTTGAATTATGCAATGCCTACGGCGCTAAACTACGCACCTTGCTAATTACTCAAATTTCAGATATTGCTCATGATTGTGACTTGACGGGCGCTTGCAGCAATTCAATATCTCTAATCTGAAGAATGCCACTACTCTCAAATTGCACACTGATTTGAATATTGGCAGCATTCGCTTCTTTTTTAAAATAGGCACGCACTTTGTAAGGCTGAAAATTTTCCGTTTGTGAAACTCCTCTACCCCATGAAGTTGTTCTCATTCCGCCCGATTCTCGTGGTCTACCTACACCCAAACTTACTGCAATTGATTCTTCTGTGTTCAGCGCTTTCGCATTAAATTGACAAGCAAGAACACACTCTTGAACATCGGGTTCTGCAACTTCAAACAAGATGACTTTTCGCAAAGGATCTGTACTATTAGTTAGAAAGCGCTGAGTATTATCATAAGCTTCAATTTGCCAACTTTCTCCGACAATTCCAATGCCTCCCTTTGTGACTATGGAATCGGCAAGTGTGAATCGACGAATCAGCACAAATGGCTCTGCGGGTTCGGGAATAGCGAGGGGTTTTTCTAGCTCGTTAAGGGCTTCCTTAGCTTTAGAGACAATAAAATTTGTCAGATTGTTGAATAGCTCGTCAAACATAGCGTAGTTTACTGCCGTAGGCATCGCCCTAAATTATATTATTTTTAGTATTCCCTTTGAAATAGTAGTCTTTTGTCATATTTGGGCGTTCTTGTTCATCCGCTCATATCATGTTCGGGTAACTTAGTTATGATTTCCACAATCATTGCACCCCACCCCAGCCCTTCCCCAAGCTCATGATTGTTACTTTACAGGCGCTTGCAGCAATTCAATATCTTTAATCTGAAGAATGCCACTACTCTCAAATTGCACACTAATTTGAACTTTGGCAGCATCTGCTTCTTTTTTAAAATGGGCACGCACTTCGTAAGGTTTAAAATTTTCTGTTGGTAAAACTTCTGTAGACCATGAAGTTGTTGTCATTCCGCCCCATTGTCCTGGTCTACGCAAACCTAAACTCACTTTAATTGCTTTTTCTGTGTCTAGCGCTTTCGCGTTAAATTGGCAAGCAAAAACACACTCTTGGACATCGGGTTCTGCAACTTCAAACAAGATGACATTTCGCAAAGGATCTGTACTATTAGTTAGAAAGCGCTGAGTATTATCGTCATAAGCTTCAATTTGCCAGCTTTCTCCGACAATTGCAATACATCCCTTTGTCACAGTGGAATCGGCAGGTGTGAATCGACGAATCAGCACAAATGGCTCTGCGGGTTCGGGAACGCCGAAGCGCTTTTGCAGATCGTTACCGACTTCTTGAATTTTAGAGTCAATAAAACCTTTGAGATTGTTGAATAAATCATCGAACATAGCGATCGCCTATGGCAGCAGGTACATAATTGCACTTATTAAACTTGGTAATAAGTATATTTTCACTGAAAGTCTACTGTTGTTAGGGGTAAAGCGAAAAACCTAATCATTAAACTCTTGACATCAACTTAGCAATTTGCTAAGTTTGAATAACTACGGTTTGATACTTCGAGGAACGTTATTATGAGCTTTATTTTGAAAAAATTCATTTATTATGCATATTATTTCCAATACAGCACTAAAACTTTTTTATCAAAAGTATCCCGATGCTGAATCTAGTTTACGTGGTTGGAACAAAGTTGCAAAATTAGCCAAGTGGCAAAATATACTTGAAGTTCGCCAAGCTTTTAACTCTGCCGATCCAGTAGGTGAACTTACAGTTTTTAATATTCAAGGAAACAAGTATCGCCTTATTACCTATATTGACTATCAAAGTCAAAAAGTATTTATTCGCAACGTATTAACTCATACAGAGTACGATACAGACAAATGGAAAAATGATCCTTGGTTTAAATAAACGTCCTACCTACATTGAACTGCTGCAAGCATTTCCTCCTCGTCCTATCAAGACTGAGGATGAGTTATTTGCTACCCAAAAAGTTATTAATTCTTTGATAGATAGCGCTCCGTTAACATTGGATGAAAAAGATTATCTTAATATTTTAGGCACTCTAGTTTACGAGTTTGAACAAACGCAAGAGCCTGTGCCTGATATTTATGGAATAGATTTACTTCAAGTTTTGATAGAAGAAAATGGGCTACTTCAAAAAGATTTAGTACCCATTTTCAAAACAGAATCTATTATATCGGCCATATTGAAAAAGCAGCGTAAATTAACAACTAGACACATTGAAGAACTGGCGAAGTTTTTTCATATTTCACCTGCTGCTTTCTTCCCAAATAGTCTTGAGTAACTTGTTATTGGTTGATTGTGGAAGTGCGATAGCCTACGGCGGGCGGGTAAAATTAAAGATTTTCTCAAATTAAAGATGATTTTGAGAGCAAACGAGGGATAACTAAGGATAGTTCTATGTGTGGTGCTATTTTCTTACTTTAATATGACCTATTGCCTCAGAATTGCCGACCTACCTACAAATGAGCGTCCGCGTGAGCGATTAATGACGCATGGTGCAAAAATTTTAGCCACAGCGGAGTTAATCGCAATTCTTCTAGGCACTGGTCAAGGACCGGGAAAACTATCTGCTGTGGGTTTGGGACAATATATCTTAAGCGAATTAGGCAAACACCAACGCGATCCTTTGGTAGTTCTGCGAGAAGTTAGCCCTGCTGAGTTGATGCAAATTTCTGGTGTTGGCCCGGCGAAGGCGACAAGTATTTTAGCAGCAATTGAATTGGGTAAACGCGCCTTTCAATCTCGCCCCAATGATGGCACATTAATTGATAGCCCACTTGCTGCTGCTGCTACCCTCAGTCAAGATTTGATGTGGCAGGTACAAGAACGTTTTGCAGTGGTGCTATTAGATGTCAAGAATCGCTTATTGGGTACGCAAGTAATTACTATTGGTACTGCAACCGAAACCTTAGCCTCTCCCCGTGATATTTTTCGAGAAGTTATTCGTCAAGGCGCAACGCGGGTAATAGTTGCCCATAACCACCCTTCTGGGAACCTTGAACCCAGCCAAGAAGATATAGAATTAACGCGCCAGTTGTTAGCAGGGGCGCAGCTTTTGGGCATTCCGGTACTAGATCATTTGATTTTGGGTAATGGCAATCATCAAAGTTTACGGGAACTGACAACTTTGTGGGATGAGCATCCACAGGGGGATTAAAATAATTCGTAATTCGTAATGACGCTCCTGCGGACGCTCGAGTACTCGCTACCGCTTCGCTAACGCTAACGCTGCGCTAACGTAATTCGTAATTAAAGACTTGTGAGAATCGCAACCCGCAGATCCCCGACTTCTTAAAGAAGTCGGGGATATTGTTTCTGAGCGGAATGGCACTAAGAAAAGCCCAAAGACTTATTGTATCCTTGTTCCCAGCCTGGAGGCTGGGAACAAGTTCCGAGAGGCTCTGCCTCTTGTCAAGAAAAAGGAGGCGGAGCCTCCGAGAATGGTTTCCCAGCCTGGAGGCTGGGAAACAGTTGGGGCAAGGGCTGTATCTTAACTTAGTACCATTCGTTTCTGAGCGTTTGATTTAGGATTGCTGTGTTACAACTTATTTGCTTTCCTGCATATTTCTAACTAGTTTAGTTACTAGCTTTCTGGGAGTAAATCTTACAGATTCAGCGAGTAGCTTATTTTTAATTCCAGGAACTACAACAGTTTTGTTTTCAAATAGACCGCGATAACCGATTTGGGCTACTGTTTCCGCAGTCATAATTTTTTGACCGCTTACCAACTTTGAGTCTTCCATTGCGGCTCTTTGTTGAAAACCAGATTCGGTAGGCCCTGGACAAAGTGCTGTTACAGAAACGCCTGTACCTTCTAATTCATTAGCGATCGCTTCTGAGAATGATAAGACATAGGCTTTGCTAGCGTAGTATACTGCCATCAGTGGCCCTGGTTGAAAAGCAGCAGTGGAAGCCAAGTTTAATATTTTTCCAGATCCCCGTTTAACCATACCTTTGAGAAATAACTTGGTTAAATGTGTCAGACATAAAACATTAACCTGTAGCAATTGCATTTCAGCATTCAGGTCAATTTCGTTAAATAATCCGTAGGTAGCAAACCCGGCATTGTTCACCAACACATCAATATTGATTGATGCTTGTTCTAGCTCTGTGAAAATTTCTTCTGGGGCTGATGGGTTAGATAAATCTTTGGAAATAACTTTGACATCAATGCCAAATTTATTTTTAAATTCATCGGCGATTTTATTCAGCTTGTCCACGCTTCTAGCTACCAACACAAGATTGTAACCATCCTGAGCAAATAATTTCACGAATTCATAACCGATGCCGCCAGATGCACCAGTAATAAGAGCCGTTTGTTTGCGATTAGTCTGCATAATTTTCCTCTATTAACAGCTTGAAATAAATAGACATCTGGTGAAAATAACTATGTGTTAATCCAGAAACCTTATAGATACGTAGGTTGTATCTATCCATTCTTTTTCACTCATGTCTTTTATAAATCATTAGTTATTAGTCATTATTAACCTAACGTTCTTTAAGCTTGATTATTCTCTCTCCAGAATAATTAAGAAGTGCTAAGTCAACACAATTAATCACTGACTACACAACAAAAAATTATTTATTTCCATTGGGAGATTTCCAAGCGAACTGCCGCATTTGTTCCTAAGACTTTTTGCCCACGTTCAGGTAAGTAAACATACGCAACATATATACCTGGACTGGATTCGGAAGTCGGATTTAACTTTGTTACTGGCTCTTTTTCTTCAGAGTTCCAACTGTATTTAGCCTCATAAGTGCTATTTGATTCGGCAACATCAGTAATTAGATAGTCAGACCACAAAGGTACTTGGTCGAGATGACTGTCACGTAACCAATTTGTCTCTTGTTTTGTGAATGAATGTAGTGCTAAACGCAGAGCATATCTACATATATTATCATCACTGGCTGAGTTTCTTGGGATTAAGAAAGCTGTAAATAGGGGAACAGGTTTATCTGTTCGGGTTAACTCTTGTGTAATTGGGCAATAATGAGCGATCGCTTGCTCATATATAGGAATAGGAAGACCACGCAAAGCCACCCTAGTTTCTAGTTGATAAAAGTTCTTGTCCAAGTCTTGTAACTCAACATTGCTCAGAGACAGTTTCACCTGGATATCACCAAACAAAAATCGTTGCAGGTTTTGATAACCTTCTTCGGAGTTCAATATGCCATAACGTCCCCCATGAGAGCGATGAACATAAGCACGATGAGATCCCCTGATATAAGCTTTATCAATCTGAACTAAACCATCACTTTTCACTCCCACAGTCTTGCGTGAGAGACCAAAAGCTTCTTCATAATCATGTGCATTAGTGCCGATTAAAGAAAAAACGCGGTCTGGCGAAAATCCATTCTCTATGATTTGTAGTTTTTCTAGCTGAAAGTTATCGGGTAACTCATCTGTTGGCCGGACATCAGGTGTTAAATACTGATACATCCGCTGAGGACCAAAGTCATCAGAATTATTCAATTGAAATTTGTCCCTCAGATTTTCCAGCAAGCCACTCCCCACTTCAAAATAAATACCGCCATGAGGTGTAGCGTAGGTAAAGAATTTGTCAATGCTGTCGGCAGCTTGCTCGCCTTGTTCTGGATAAATCTTTTGAATCAAGCTGCGACAAACAAGACCTCCCATTGAATGGGCAATAAGATAAATTTTGTCAGCACCCGTCGTTTCCTTGACATTCTGGATCAAGTCTCTTAAACCCTTGGCGATCTCCTCCATCTCTTGTCGAACTACACTTGAAGAGCCAAAACTAGGTGTAGATATATCATAAAATCGATAGATCCAAATAGTTTTATGAAGTTGACCGGACAATCTTTTAATCTGATGGCTCACATTCTGATTGTCAACAATCGGTTGATAACCATGATCGGTCATTAGCCGCAGCAATGGACTCTCGAAAAAAAACTTCTGAGGATTTTCCTTCTCATCTACTCGAATATGCGTTGAACCACTATTGAATCCATAAAAGGGATCGTTGACTGTTTGCTCAACGTCTTTTTGTGTACCTGCATATCCACGAACGAAGACGATTGGTAAATACTGCATATATATCCTTGCTATTTAATCAATATTTTTTCTCGTTCCCAGGTTAAATCTGGGAACGAGTGCAGAATATCAAGACAAGTTGTCTTATAGCGGTTCTCAGTGAGGTACAAGAACCCCACCCCCAACCCCCTCCCCGCAAGCAAGGAGGGGACTATGATGTACCTCATGTGATTAGTAAACGCTATAGTACAAACATTTTATTAATTCGTAGCGAATTCTCTGCGTTTAAAACACTACGATTTTACACGGGAGCTGTACTTAGAAAGTTTTCACGAACTCAATTAGGGCTTTCTTATCTTCATCTGGGAGATTTGAGCCAAAATAATGACCCTCATCTTCCACAAAGTCAGGAGATTTGTTGGCTCTTAAAAGTACACGTGCCAATTTACCCTTAATTCCACCGCCCGGTTTCAAGTCTTGGAAAAGGTTGCCGAGATTGAGAGATGTAATCGCCTCTCTGATATTGATGCTTGCTAGCAAATTCACAGGTGTACCTTTAGGAACAGGAAGCCTAAATCTAGGATTCGGATCTCCTGGGGGAAGCTCTAATTTGGTATCTCGATCTGTCCTACTGATAATTCCCTCACGCTTTTCAGGCCACAGCAGCTTTTCCATCGCATCCGTATAGGCTTCTACACGTCCTTTCACTGAAGGATCTTCGTTGTAAAGTCCTAGTGTGTTGTTGTGAAGAAGTGGTGCTGTTGCCCAAATGCTCACTAGTGAAGGTGTACGGTAATATCCCAAACCGCCGTCAGGTATCTTAAATTCGATAGGTTTTTTCTCATCGAAGGGGTTGTACAGCGTCAAAGTACCCGGTGAAGGCAGTTCTTTGTAAGTCTTCGACGAGAACTGATCCCAAATATGCCCCTTAGCGGCATTTGTCCCTAGCGATCGCGCCGCATTCGTACCAATTAGTGTAACTGGATAACGCTGGTCATCAGACAAGAAGTTGTGGTCGAGGAAATTACTACTGAGTACAGACTCTTCGTACCATTTTTGAGCCTGTTCGGCGTCAGCTGCGATCGCAGCCGGTGGCTTTTTGCTGGAATGACAACTAGCACAAGTGCTGGCAAAAACCAGCTTGCCACGTTTGAGAACTTCTTCATCTTTAGTCAAGAACTCTTCACCACCTGGTGCATCTTTCAGGTGCATCGGCTGGATGGTTTTTAAGAATGCTTCCGCATCAGCCATGCGTGCTTCTGTCTGTCTCCAGCCTTCGCACTCCTTCCGTGCCTTTTCGATATCAAAAGGTTTTTGGGGAGTTCTGCCTAATAAAGGCTCATGGAGACTTGTCCAGTAATCGCCGCACATCCCAATGTTGACGTAGACGCGTAATGAGGCAATTGGCACTCCTGTAGAGTCTGCACCATCCTTGAGAATATGATTGACATCCTTGGTTGAACCATCGTTCATCACCTCTGGATATTTGGGGCGATCGCCTAAATTAAAAATGGAATTGATCGCATTCGGATTGTTGATGTGATCGGTGGCAATCCGAGAAGTATCAGAAGTTCCAGGTCTTTGAGAATCAAGTACTTGCTTAACAAAACTATTTTCTCCAACGCTGGATGCAAATAATTTATTTTCCTTAATGTACTGATTACCCAATGCTGCTACAAGGTTTTCCCATTTTGGATGTTCCTTGTCTTTGGGTGGATTGAGGGGATCTAATGCTACGTGACAGATGGCGCAGGACTGGCCAATTACGTAGGGAGGCTCAACTTGTGAGTTTTTGGCATATTCAACAGGGTTCCATTTAGCCGAGTCGAAGTTGGGGTTGGGGAACTTACGCAACCCAATTACGCCAGTTGAGAGCGGATCTTTACATTTATCTAGCAGCAATCCGTATTCATCTGGCGCTGTCGCCTTTTCACATCCAGGATCGTTAATTGCACCATAACGTTGCAATCGCTCGTCATGCATACGCGAGTCAATCAGCTTTAGCAGATCAACACCGCCACGCGTTCGCTTCGCTAAATCGCGATAGTACTTAGAATTACCGCCAGTCCATAAGTACCAAGTGCAACGACCCCGTTTCTCGGCATCTGTCAAATTCTCCTTTGTGTACTCTGGGAGATAACCGATACCTTCGCAGTTATCAGGGTATTCAGATACACCCGTATCTAAATACTCAGTACTTATGGAGGTAGGTATTTTACTATACTCATCAGCTAGAGCTGTAGGCGTTCCATAAAAGCCGCAGACTATAAACATAGTCACGAATAGGAGGAGCAGACAGCCCTTAAAAATTAGACTTGTCTTTTTCATAAAACTCTCTGGTTGTAACACCTAAACCTTTTACACTGCACCTCACGTTTGCAGAGGTACATTAATGATTCATCACTAATTTCCCATTTTCCAGATTTAGTCTAAGGAGATTTTGATGATTAATGTACCTTACTGAGGTTCGTTATATATGAAGTTACTACACAACTTTGTAAAACGTCATCAATAAACTTTTATACATTTCTAAATCAAAAATTTAAAAATTTGTAAATTTACAATGGTGTTCAATAACCAATTTGCTATGGTTATATCGATTTCCTACATACTTGGTTAAATTTGTAACAAATTGTTAGCAGCTACTTTTAAGGTTGCCTTAACCTTTTAAGAGAAATAAAAGACGGAAATTTTCACTTTTTTTAAGAATTGCTCTGTAAATCCCGTAGGTTTACAAACTGCAAAAGTCCTTATATAACTGTAAAAACCAATAAGGATAAATATCCATGCTGAAACTTGGTAGGTAAATTTAAGTAACAAAAACTTAATACTTAGCGATCGCATCCGAAAACCTCCACTGTAGATTTGTAGACATAAAAAACTGCCCTCCCAGAGACACTAGAAAAAATAGTTCTCTGGCGAGACTGTTAGTGCTACGAATAATTTTGACTTCTAATTTTATTGCCGAAACAATAGATAAAGACAGAGAAACACATGGAAAACGATATTATATTTGAGCCATTGAGATTCCGTAATCTCACAGTAAAAAATCGGATATTTCGCTCTAGTATTTCTGGCAGATGGGATAACTATGATGGTTCAGGTACTCAAGCCCGAATCAACTGGGAAGAAAAGTTTGCTCGTGGTGGTGTAGGAGCGATTATCAGTTCCTTTGTTCCAGTCGCCATCCGGGGACGAATTATGCCCAATTACGCCACCATTAACTGTGATGAGCGCATTCCTTTTTGGCGAAAAGTAGGAGAAAGAGTCCACGAATATGACTGTAAATTTATTTTGCAATTAAGTCATTCGGGGCGACAGCAAGATATTGGTGGTGTAGAAAACTTAGGAAAAAAAGCCTTAAGTTCCACTAGCCAAACTGAGCCATTCCACGGCTTTTTGTGTCAAGCGATGACACTAACAGAGATAAAAGAAACAATCCAATACTTCGCCGATGGTGCTAGACGTGCCCGTGAAGCAGGTTTAGACGGGGTGGAATTGCACAGTGCTAATGGATATCTTTTTAATCAATTTCTCAGTTCTGGAATTAACGACCGTCAAGATGAATATGGTGGTTCATTAGAGAATCGAGCGCGGTTTTTGCTAGATGTAATTAGAGCAATCCGCAAAGAAGTAGGCAACGACTTTCATCTGCAATTCAAAATTAGTGCCGTTGACTATAACAACGCCGTCACCTTTTGGGAAAAACCAGGTAATACCATAGAAGATTCCATCCAAGTTTGTCAATGGGCAGAAGAAGCTGGGGCTGATGCCGTGCATGTGTCAACTGGTAGCTTATTTCCTCACCCGCTCAATCCCATTGGTGATTTTAATTTTGATGTCATTACAAAAACTTATGATGCCATGTTGTCAAGTGGTGTCGAAACCACACGTAACTACATTTTATTTCGTAAAGCATTTTTGCATCCAATTTTCAATTTTTTATGGAATCGGGTGAAAAAGCAATTGCCTCCTCAAGCTTTTAGTGGTGATGATGTAAAAGACCCTAAAATCAAGCAGTTACTAATAGAGAACCAAGGCAGAAACTTACTAGATTCCAGAGAAATTAAAAAGCACGTTAATATTCCTGTATTATGTACAGGTGGTTTACAGCAAGCTTCTTATATTCGTCAGGCAATTAGCGATCGCTATTGTGATGGGGTGACAATGGCTCGTACCCTAATTGCTAATAATGACCTAGTTAAATCTTTTCAAGCAGGTAAAGACCTGGCAGAGAAACCCTGTACTTATTGCAATAAATGTCTGCTGAATGTAATTGAAAATCCTTTGGGTTGTTACGAGCAGGATCGCTTCAATAGCTATGAAGAGATGATGGAAGAAGTAATGTCAGTCTTTCATGAAACTCAGTTTGCAAATTTATCTAGATAAAAAAGCGATGCGTATCACATCGACAATTTCGCTTACAAATAATCTCGACAAAATGGGGAGTGTTTCATGACTGAACAAACAAACCCTACCCTACTTCCAACCTCAATCAAGGGAGTATTCCAGCGGATTTGGGTTGTAATTGTAGGTATTGTAGCAGTAGCAGTATTTTTCCTTTGGCCTGTTTTGTCCAACTCCCCAGTGGATTATGCTGATATTGAAAACCACTTTAAATATGGTTCAATCGGCAGCGAACCCATCAATGGCATCCCTTACTGGATTTGGAAAGTTTTACCAGAATTATTCTCAGATAAATTACCTGGAAAAGGTTACACTTCTCTGGGATTTATCAAAGAACCTGATAAAGATTTACCTATAGGTTTTTCGCAACGCAGAATCTTTATCGATAGAGTTGGGTTGAATTGTGCTGTATGTCATACAGGAACCCTGCGAAATACCCCTAATAGCGAACATCAAGTCATCACGACAATGCCTGCTAATGTGGTTAATTTGCAGGGATATATCAAATTCTTATCAGCAGTTGGTGTAGATGAGCGCTTTACTGCTAACCGGATGTTGCCAGAAATTGAAAAAATTAGTGGTGGTCTTAATCCCATTGAAAAATTACTTTATCGCTTCATTGCAATTCCTCAAACTAGAGATGCACTAATTAATCAGGCATCTCGACTTGATTTCGTTGAAAAACAACCAGAT
Source organism: Nostoc sp. 'Peltigera membranacea cyanobiont' 210A (assembly GCF_002246015.1). GTDB lineage: Bacteria > Cyanobacteriota > Cyanobacteriia > Cyanobacteriales > Nostocaceae > Nostoc. The sequence goes on along the minus strand of NZ_NOLJ01000014.1, from coordinate 40,946 downwards.
TGGGGCCCAGGAAGAGTAGATACTTTTAATCCTTATAAAGCAATTCAATTCCATTTCCCAATGGATAAATTGCGTGAGGATGAACTGATTGGTACTTCTGATTTCCCCTCAGTTTGGAATCAAAAACCCCGTGAGGGATTGCAGTTACATTGGGATGGTAATAATACTTCTGTTGATGAACGAAATAAGAGTGCGGCTTTAGGCGCTGGAGTTACACCCACAACAATTGATTTGCCTCGAATTCAGAGAGTTGCCGATTGGCTTTGGGAACTACCACCACCAAAATATCCCTACGAAGTTAACGAAACTATAGCAGCGAAGGGAGAACAGCTTTTTCAAAGCAATTGTGCTAGTTGTCACGCTTTTGGTGGTGCATATACAGGCAAAGTTGTCCCAATTCAAGAAATTGGTACAGACCCTCATCGTCTTGACTCATATACCTACAAAACGATGTCTAACCAAAATACTCTGTATACAGGGTATCCGTGGCGCTTTAAAAATTTCCGTAAGACTAATGGCTATGCAAATATGCCCCTTGATGGTGTTTGGTTACGTGGCCCTTATCTGCACAATGGCTCAGTTCCCACCTTACGGGATTTACTAGAAACACCAGAAAATAGACCTAAAGAATTCTATCGTGGCTACGATGTCATTGACAGAGCAAAAGTTGGCTTTGTATCTGATGTCGGTGTAGAAAACGGTAAGCAATACTTTAAGTTCGATACCACAAAACCTGGAAATAGTAACAGTGGTCATTTATATGGTACCGATCTTCCTACAGAAGATAAAAATGCACTAGTTGAGTACATGAAAAAGCTTTAAAAGGAGAGAAAAATGAATAATTACGCTAAATGGTTTAGTCGCGTTACTTGGGTTGGCATTATTGTTAATATGCTTTTTGTCATTCCCTCTTGCTTCTTTCCAGAACTAATGTTGACGTTCCTTCAAATGCATATACCAGAGCCAATTATCTGGGTTCGCGCTGCGGGAATGCTGTTGTTTATTATTAGCGCATTTTATATTCCTGGGGCACTTGACCCGTACCGATATCAGGCAACTGCCTGGATATCAATATTTCCTTCAAGAGCTTTCGGATCGACATTTTTCATTTGTGCAGTGCTTTTCTTTGGGCAAGATAAAGGATTTTTATCCATTGCCTTTGTAGACCTGTTTTTTGGATTAGCGGAAGTAATTCTTCTGACTTTAGCAATGCGTAGCAAAATGCAATCGCTGCAATTCCAGTGAAGCAATTCTTCTAATTTTATCCCTAGTCTAGTGTAGGTATATTCCTGCACTACAAACAGATTCTTCTGCAAAGGAGCAAAAGAGTGCCATGACAATACTCAAAAATAACATAGGTAAGGTAATCACAAGCATTGTTTTAATTGTGATCCTTTTAGCTGGTGTAGTTGGGTATGTGGGATGGTACAACCTTTTTCGAGAGGTTCCCACATATTATGAATCGCCTGAAGAACACTTTAAATATGGTTCTATTGGTACAGAAGAAGCGCAAGGTGTTCCCTATTGGATTTGGCTGGTACTACCACGAATATTCCCTGATAAATTACCAGGGTCAGGTGGTTATACTTCCTTGGGAATCACATGGGAAGAGGGTAAAGAAATGCCAGTTGGATTTACGAAAAAAACCATTGGCTTCCCTCGCGTCGGTATAACTTGTGCCGTTTGCCATACTGCTACCTATAGAAAAACAGAGAAAGATAAACCCACAATTGTGGCCGCTGCTCCTGCTAATAAGTTTGATTCGCAAGGCTATTTACGATTTTTGAGTGCAACTGCTGGTGATGCGAGATTTACAGCAGATTATATCCTTGACGAAATCAAATATAATTACAACCTTTCCTGGTTAGAAAATTTACTTTATCGCTATGTGCTAATTCCTCAAACTAAGAAAGCACTGCTGCAACAAAAAGAAGACTATAGTTGGACAGATTCTCGTCCTAACTGGGGCCCTGGTCGAATTGACCCTTTTAATCCAGTTAAATTCAATACTTTAAAGTTGCCCAAAGATAACACTATTGGCAACTCTGATATGATGCCTCTTTGGAATCAAAAGATGCACAAAGGGTTTGCACTCCATTGGGATGGGTTAGAAACTTCACTAACAGAAACTGTTCAAACTGGAGCAATTGGTGACGGTGCTACCAAAAAATCACTTCCTGTAGCCGATTTACAACGAGTAGAAGATTTTATTCGAGAACTACCACCTCCTAAATATCCATTTGCTATTGATGAGCAAGTGGCTACAAAAGGAAGTCAAATTTTTGCTAATACTTGTGCATCTTGTCACGCTTTTGGTGGGGAAAGAACGGGTACTGTTATCCCTGTGGAAGAAGTGGGAACTGACCGCCATCGATTAGATATGTGGACGCAAGAAGGAGCGGATACTTACAATCATTTTGGTGATGGCTACCCTTGGGACTTTAAAAACTTACGCAAAACCAATGGGTATGTATCTGTTTCTCTAGATGGATTATGGTTAAGAGCGCCATATTTACATAATGGTTCAGTCCCATCTCTACAAGATTTGTTAGAAAAACCAGAGAATCGTCCTCAAGTTTTCTATCGAGGATATGATGTCTACGACCCGAAAAAAGTTGGCTTTATTACTGAGGGAGATGAAGCCAAAGCTATAGGTTTTAAATACGATACGACGGTAACTGCTAATTCAAGTCAGGGACATATTTATGGCACTGATTTATCTGATGAGAATAAAAAAGCTTTGATTGAGTATCTGAAAACTCTGTAATGAAAGTTGCTAAATCACATCAGCATTTAGCAACTTTATGATGTCGATCCTTTACTACCAAATGCTAAAAAACTTAATTGGAGATAATCGTGAAACCATATTTACCACAAAAAGATCCTGATGTTAATGTCCGAATCAATTGGCTAGATAGAAATCGAGAAGAGTACAAATTTAATTACGATTATCTAGCTCCTCTACCAGTCATTGATAAAGTTCCTCATAAGGAAATCTTCTCGGCAGAATATACTGCTAAACGTTTGGCAAGTATGGCAAGTCTTGCACCAAATATGCTAGCTGCTAAAGCCAGAAACTTCTTAGACCCATTAGATGAATTGGAAGAATACGAAGAACTTTTGTCACTCCTACCAAAACCCGATGTCATAAAAAATTACAAAACAGACTCTTGTTTTGCGGAACAACGACTCTCTGGAGCGAACCCATTAGCTATCCAAAAAATTGATGTATTACCTGATAATTTTGCTGTCACAGATGCACATTTTCAGAAGGTTGCAGGTACAGAATTTACTTTGCAAAAAGCACTCAAGGAAGGCAAGCTGTATTTCTTAGATTATCCTTTATTATCTGATATTAAAGGTGGTGTCTACGATAATGTTAAAAAGTACCTTCCCAAGCCACAAGCTCTATTTTACTGGCAAAGTAATGATAGTTCTAATGGTGGTTCTCTAGTGCCTGTTGCCATCCAGATTAATCATGACTCTGGTGGAAAAAGCGTGATTTATACACCAGATGACCCCCATTTAGATTGGTTTTTGGCAAAAACCTGCGTTCAAATTGCTGATGGCAACCATCAAGAATTGGGTAGTCATTTCGCCTATACCCATGCAGTTATGGCTCCGTTCGCGATTGTAACTGCGCGGCAACTAGCAGAAAATCATCCCATCGCTTTACTGTTAAAACCCCACTTCCGTTTTATGCTATTTGATAACGATTTGGGGCGCACTCAGTTTTTACAACCTGGAGGCCCGGTTGATCAGTTTATGGCAGGTTCATTGGCGGAGTCTCTTGGATTTGTAGCGAAGGTTTATGAAGAATGGAGTGTTGAAAAATTTACCTTCCCTCGGTTAATAAAAAGTCGCCGAACCGATAACCCAGAAATTTTACCGCACTTTCCTTTCCGGGACGATGGCATATTAATTTGGAATGCCGTCGAAAAGTTTGTGGCTGAATACTTGCAACTCTATTACAAAACCTCACAAGATATCAGTGACGACTATGAGTTGCAAAATTGGGCTAGAGAATTAGTAGCTCAAGATGGTGGTAAAGTCAAGGGAATGCCAGCCAAGATTGAGACTCTAGAACAACTGATTGAAATCATCAGTGTGGTAGTATTCACTTGCGCTCCTCTACATTCTGCTTTGAATTTTTCTCAGTACGAATATATGGCTTTTGTACCCAATATGCCCTATGCAGCCTACCACCCAATTCCAGAAACTAAAGGTGTGGACTTGGAAACTATCATGAAGATACTTCCTCCTTTTAAACAAGCTGCCGATCAGGTGATGTGGACTGAGATTTTAACATCGTACCACTATGACAAATTGGGTTTTTATGATGAGGAGTTTGCCGATTCATTGGCGCAGGAAATTGTGGTGCAATTCCAACAAAATTTGCATGAAATAGAACGGCAAATAGACATTAGAAATCAAACTCGTCCCATACCTTACAACTACTTCAAGCCTTCGGAAATTATTAACAGCATTAATACTTGAATTAGTTTTAGTAAAAAAGAGGAATCACAATGTCAAATCAGCAAGTAACCGTCACCGCTCGACTAAAAGTGAAGCCAGGTTTGGAAGACAATTTCAAGCAGGAATTCCAACCTGTAATAGCTCTTACTCTTACAGAAGAAGGTTGTATTAATTACGATTTGCACCAATCTGTTGACGATCCATCTTTGTTTCTGTTGCATGAAAACTGGGTCAGCCAGGAAATTTTAGCTCAACACCTAGAGCAGCCGTATATTAAAGCTTTAGGGGAAAAATCAGGACAATTTTTAGTTGAACCACCTGAAGTCAGGTTATGGCAGCAGATTGCGAACAACTCCTAGCTGGTGATAATAATGACATCAAGGGTGTTATTGTATGGTGCAACTGGCTATGCTGGAAAACTCATTGCTGAATCTGCTAAAAATAATGGACTGGAATTAATTTTAGCTGGACGCAATCAAAGTTCACTAGCAGCTGTAGCCAATGAATTAAGTTTGGACTTTCGGGTTTTTGGCTTAGACGATCCGCAAGCGATCGCTCGCTCTCTTGAGGATATAATTGCTGTCATCAACTGCTCTGGGCCTTTCTCCAAAACCTCAAAGCCACTTGTCGATGCCTGCCTTCAAACTAAAACTCATTATTTAGATATAGCTGGCGAAGTACCTGAATTTCAGGCGCTACAAGCACGAGATGCTGAGGCTAAAAGTGCAGGGATAATGCTTCTCCCTGGTGTGGGATTTGGAGTTGTCCCTACTGATTGTGTAGCTGCTTATCTCAAACATAAGTTAGCAGTTGCAACGCGACTGATTTTAATCTACGAAACAGTCGGCGGTGTATCTCAGGGAACTGCAAATACAGTACTGCCAACTTTACATCATATCGGGGTAGTCCGAGAAGCAGGTAAGCTCATTCCATCTCGCCCAGCATCGAAAAGACGTAAAGTTGATTTTGGTTATGGCTCCGTGACAGCGGTAACAAACCCTTGGCGTGCTGATATTATCACTGCCTTTCAGACTACGGGTATTCTCAATATTGAGGTTTATACCGTATTTCCTAATCCTGTGCGCTTCTTGATGGAGTCGAGCCAGTATTTAGGATGGTTATTTAACTTGTCTCTATTCCAAAGTACTTTAGCAAGTCTAATTAAAACTTTACCCACTGGGCCAACGGTGGCAGAACGAGCCAAGGGACAAGTTCGAGTAATTGGTATTGCTGAAGATGAAACTGGTCAACAAGTAACTGCAAAGCTCTTAGGCCCGGAAGCATACGATTTTACGGCATTAGCGGCTGTAGCGGTTATCAAACGGGTAATTAAAGGCGAAGTTAAGGTAGGATTCCAGACTCCTGCATCCGTATATGGGGCAGATTTTGTCCTTGAAATTCCGGGAGTTATCGGGTTCGACTAAAATTAGGACTGACGCAAAACTAATACCAATTCAATCGATGATTGCAACACATACTTGGGTAAAGACGCGATTCATCGCGTCTCTACAAATGGTCTATGTGTTGCATTTTTTTTCAAACTGCAACTATACGCGCTCTGGGGCAATTCATGAATTGCCCCTACCTGGAAATAATTCTTTTTGCCTATTGTTTGCGTTAGTCCTGTAAAGATATACCAGGAAACTGGGTTTTTAGGTTTGATATCTTCTTCCGTGAGATTGATTCTACAAAACATCCTCAAGCATAGATGTTAATTCTTTATTTAACCGACCAGATTTGACAAATTCTGCATAAGTATCTGCCTCAATTGCCAACAGTTCTCCTCGAAATTGTTCAGTCGTAAAGCTCTGAAGATTCGGATATTCACCTTGTAATTTGTCAATTTCCATCCGTAAATCTGCAAGTTCGCCTTTGATTAGTGTCTCTTGATAACGGCGAAATTCTGGGTCAATACCGGGGCGTTGGTCTGCCTGGAGGTGTTCTAAAACGCGTTCTAAGGCAACATGACGGGCAACGAATTCTAAATATTGCTCGCGTAAGGGTGCATCACCTAGCAAATTGAGTTTTTCCAGCAAAGGTTTGATGGTCAATCCCTGAACAAGTAGAGTAAATAAAACTACTCCAAATACCGTTGCAATGATTTTTTCTCGCTCTGGTAGTATTGTCGATACACTCAATGCCAGGGCAATGGAGACGGAACCGCGTAACCCACCCCACCATAGGATAGTTTGTTCTGGTAAAGAAATTTCCGATTTGGTGATGCTAGTACTCAATTTGCTGAGAATGTAAATACCAACTGCCCGCATCACAATCATTGCTGCGACTGTCACCATTATGATTTGCAGGTTTTCGCCTAAACTAGCAAAGCGTATTTGGTCGCCAATTAGCAGGAAGACAATTGAATTAACAAAGAACGCCAGAAATTCCCAAAATTCGGAAACAATAATCCGGGTGCGGGGATTCATGCCGATACGAGAGCCAAAGTTGCCTAAAATCAAACCTGTGGTGACAACTCCAATTACCCCAGAACCGCCCAAGTCTTCAATAATCAGGTAAGTCCCATAAGCGGAAACTAGAGTTAAAGATTGTTCCACTAAGGGCAAATCGAAACGCTGGGTAAGGTAGGAAATACCAAATCCGATAAAAGCTCCCACCGCTACACCGATGCCAATAACTGTAAATAACTGTAATAAAATTGGCTGGAATTCCAATTCTACAGTTCCCAAAGATAAGGCTACCAAAAAACCAAAGGCAACTACAGCCATGCCATCATTGAACAAGCTTTCGCCTTCCATTAAGGTGACAAGCCGACTATCTACGCCCAGTTCACGAAACAAAGCGGTGACAGAAACAGGGTCAGTGGCAGATAGACTAGCTGCAATGAGTAAAGCTGTAGTTAGAGAAATACCAACGAGTTGATTGAGAGCGATCGCTACCCCTGCGATCGCAATTAACACTCCAAACACCGCATACAAGCAAATTGGCACTAAATCCCGCTTCAGTTCCGCCCATTTCAAATTCCATGCGGCTTCAAATAGCAGCGGTGGTAAAAAAATGAACAAAATTAATTCGGGGGAAAGGGTTACTAAACGGACATCAACAAACGCCAAACCTAAGCCGACAATCACCAATAGTAAGGTGTAAGGTATGTTGCGAAACCAGCTAAATATCTGCGGTAGTGTCGCCACGCCTAAAGACACCGAAAGTACCAACAGAAACTGCTTGAGATTATTTGTAATGACTTCCTCGGCGATCGCTGATTCAAGCACCATAAGAAAATTCCTGGTATAATTTTGCCTTTATCCTCATCTGACTATTTTTAGATGAGACTAGATTAATGTAAGACTTTAATTAACAAAGAAAGAAGATTTAACAGTTAACCGAGTATTTAGGAGGAAGGTCTTGGGTAATAACATTCGAGACCGGTTTAAAAATTTCCGCCGTCGGGGTTCGCAGCCGGAACAACTCCAACAGCTACAAACAGACTTGCTGGCTGAATCCACTCTAGACTCAGCTTACATAATTTTGATTATTAGCTCCTGCGCAATTGCTACTTTGGGTTTATTGTCTAACAGTGCGGCTGTGATTATTGGCGCGATGATTATTGCCCCCCTGATGTTGCCGATTCGCGGGTTAGCTTTTGGTGCTTTGCAAGCAGATATTAGCTTATTTCGCAAAGGAATTATTGCCGTAGCGGTGGGTACAGGATTAGCGGTAGCGATCGCCTTTACTCTGGGTTTGCTGGTGGGATTGCCGAGTTATGGTAGCGAAGTACTGGCTCGATCTAGACCAACGCTGTTAGATTTGGGAATTGCGGTAGCAGCTGGTGGTATCAGTGGCTACGCGAAAATTGAAACGAAAATCTCTGGTAGTTTAGCGGGAACTGCGATCGCTGTTGCCCTCATGCCTCCCATTTGTGTCATTGGCTTAGGCTTGGCACAAGGAAATTGGTCACTCAGTTTCGGGGCAACTCTACTTTATCTCACCAACTTGCTAGGTATTGCCCTCTCGTGTATGGTGACATTTGTGGTAGCAGGTTACACTTCAATGGCGCGGGCGCGTCAACCCCTAATTTGGACTATGGCATTGACAGCTATCCTGCTAATTCCCTTGGGAGTCAGCTTTGCCCGACTTGTACGACAAGCACAACTAGAAAGCAGTCTACGACGGGCATTGTTGAACCGAACTGTCACCTTTGGCCGCTTGCAGTTGCTTAACAGTAATACCAATTGGTTGACAAATCCCCCAGAAGTGCGTTTGAGTGTCCGGGCAAGAGAACCCGTCACACCTCGGCAAGTAGAATTATTAGAAGCATTTATCAAACAAGAGATGGGGCAAGCATTCACGCTAATTTTTGAAGTTGGTCAAGTTGACGAAATTCGCCGTTCCGAATCCACTCCCTGAACTTGCTAATTTGGCATGAATGAGGGGAGAATCTATCAGTCAAGTCAAACTAACTCTCCAAAACGTAATAGTGGATGTTACCGAATTAGTCAAAGTTTCAATTATTCTCTTGGTTCTGGCTACAGGTGTAGCTTTGCTGTCCCGGCGGTTGAGAATCCCTTATGTTACGGGTTTAGTATTAGCTGGTTTGCCCATCACTGAGTTATTGTCTCGTCGGATTGGTTTAAATCCAACCCTTGTTTTGGATCTTTTCTTGCCAATTCTCATCTTTGAAGCTGGTATTAATACAGATGTTAGCCGCCTACGCAGCACCTTTAAACCAATTGCCCTACTAGCTGGGCCAGGTGCTTTGGTTTCCAGTGCGATTATTGCCGTCCTGTTGAAATTTGGGCTGGGACTGAGTTGGATACCTGCGTTATTTGTCGGAGTAATTCTGGCAAACACTGATACTGTTTCCATGATTGCTGTATTTAAAGATATACCAGTACCCTCGCGGCTTTCCACCATCGTTGAAGGAGAAACTCTATTCAATGATGCCGCTGCCCTAGTTTCCTTCAACCTAATTTTGCAAGTATATTCAACAGGCTCACTCACATTTATAGAGGGAATCCAACAACTGCTATTTATCTCTCTAGGAGGCTGCGTTGTGGGGTTAGTCTTGGGCTACTTGAGTATACCTGTTTTCGCCCGTTTAGATGATGCTCTTAGCAGTCTTTTGCTCACAGTCGCAGTTGCATTAGGAACTTTTCAGGTTGGGCAATTTCTCGGTGTATCAGGTGCTGTAGCCGTAGTTGTAGCTGGATTAATTTTCGGGAATTTGGGGCTTTCTCAGAATACTTCTGCTTCTAGCCGCATCACTTTGTTGAGTTTTTGGGAATATGCGAGTTTTACTGTCAACACCTTTATTTTTCTGTTGATTGGTGTAGAAATAAATTTGGTAACGCTCTGGAAAACTTTACCTGCAATTCTACTTGCAGTTTTGGCTTATCAAATCGGGCGAGTTCTTACGGTGTATCCACTGCTAGCAGTAGTTCGTTGGATTGACCGCCCAATTCCGCTGCGCTGGCAACATTTACTGTTTTTAGGCAACATTAAAGGTTCACTCTCAATGGCTCTGGCATTGAGTTTACCTACAACACTGCCAGGGCGAGATGTCCTGATAGCTATAGTCTTCGGCTGTGTGCTGGTTTCGTTAGTGGGACAGGGTTTAAGTTTGCCTTGGGTGGTAAAACGCTTAAAATTATCTAAATTTTCCGAAGTTCAACAACAGGTTGAAGAGTTGCAAGCTCAGTTGATAACGGGTAAGGCAGCACAAGATGAATTAGATAGCTTGTTGAAATCAGGGGTATTACCAAAAGCCGTTTATGAAGAGATGCGTTCAGCTTATCAGGTACGAATTGCCGGTGCAGAAAAAACACTACGCGAATTATATAATCGTCGCCCTGATGAGGTGGAAGGTGGAAGTGGCAAGAGTAGTAAACTTGAAGCTATTCGCCGACGTTTACTGCTGGCAGAAAAAGGAGCGCTCAATGAGGCAATGCGGAAGCGAATTCTCTCGGAAGAAATTGTGCGTGGACGGATACAAACTCTCGATGAACAATTACTGAAATTAGAAGATGATTAAGGATATGGGGATTGGGAATGGGGCATAGTCTGGGTTTTATCAATGAACCTTTGAGCTTCGTTATTCTGAAGGGGGTGACAAAGAAGCTGAAGCAGAGAAAATACAGCATTGTGACCGTTTTCAGGTAAAAAAAGATCGGTCAGAGTAAGAACTTTAGTCGTTACTTTCTAAGCACTAAAATTCTTACTACAAACCTCAAAACTAGCTTATACCAATTAAATTAAGGATTGCAACACATCCTTGGGTAAAGACGCGATTCATCGCGTCTCTACAGAGGGTCTATTTGTCGCATTCTTTTTTCAAGTTGGTATTAACAAAGTGCTAGGTGATTACAGTTGGCTGTTCCCGTCCTGTCAGTTCGCGAATCTGGACTATCTCCTGAGCAATAGTGATTAAAGAAGCAAGTGCTTGCTGTGGATCGAGGTCATGTTTGGCGGGATCTGGCTCGTAGCTTTCTAGATAAACTCTTAGGGTTGCACCTTGAGTCCCCGTACCAGAAAGTCGCACGACAATGCGGGAGCCATCAGTAAAGCCAATGCGAACACCTTGTTGCTCGCTAATGCTACCATCAACAGGGTCGGTATAACTAAAGTCATCACTGTATTCAACTTGATAGTTACCGAATTGCTTGCCTTTAAGATTTGGCAATAAGGAACGCAGTCTTTCTATTAAAGTGTTGGCTGGGCCTGTCTCTATCTCTTCATAGTCATGGCGAGAGTAATAATTGCGTCCATAGGTTTGCCAGTGTTCCCGGACAATCTGCTCAACAGATTGTTGCCGGACTGCTAGGATATTCAGCCAAAACAGGACAGCCCATAGCCCATCTTTTTCACGGATATGGTTAGAGCCGGTACCAAAACTTTCTTCACCGCACAGAGTTGCTTTCCCCGCGTCTAAGAGATTGCCGAAAAACTTCCAGCCTGTGGGTGTTTCATAAGATTCAATCCCAATCTGAGCAGCAACTCGATCTACTGCTTGGCTAGTAGGCATCGATCGCGCTACCCCGGCTAAACCTGCACTATAACCAGGGACTAGCTTGGCGTTTGCGGCTAACACTGCGAGGCTATCGCTAGGGGTGACAAAGAACTTACGCCCTAAGATCATATTGCGATCGCCATCTCCATCAAAAGCTGCCCCAAAGTCGGGTGCATTCTCTCCGTACAAAATATCCACCAAATCATGGGCATAAACCAGATTTGGGTCAGGGTGGCCGCCGCCAAAGTCTTCTAGGGGTGTACCATTTTGCACAGTTCCCACTGGTGCGCCTAAACGTTGCTCAAAAATAGCATGGGCATAAGGGCCAGCCACCGCATGTAAGGCATCGATGCTGAACCGAAAATTTCCTTTTGTCAACAGTTGGTGAATCCGTTCAAAATCAAACAGGGACTCCATTAACTCTTGATAATCATGTACGGAGTCAATCACCTCAACTACCGTCTCTCCTAAATGTGACTCACCCAAAGTTTCTAAATCTACATCTGATGCTTCCAGAATTTGGTAGCTATCAATCACTTTACTGCGATCGTACATAGCCTCTGTCACCTTTTCCGGCGCTGGGCCACCGTTGTTAATGTTATATTTCACGCCAAAGTCACCATTTGGCCCGCCCGGATTATGGCTAGCAGACAAGATGACGCCACCAATAGCCTCGTACTTGCGAATAATCGCGGAAGTTGCAGGAGTAGACAAAATCCCCCGTTGGCCAACTTTAATCCGCCCAATTCCATTGGCCGCAGCCATTTTCAAAATGATTTGAATGGCTTGGCGATTGTAATAACGACCATCACCACCCAGGACTATGGTTTGTCCCTGCAAGTCCCCTACAGAATCGAAGATGGATTGGACAAAATTTTCCAGGTAGTGGGGCTGCTGAAAAACCTTAACTGCTTTCCGCAGCCCAGAAGTACCAGGCTTTTGGTCGCTGAAGGGAGTAGTAGAGACTTTATGGATGTTCATAGATTTAACAAGGCATTTTTCTTTTACAGCTTTACATAAGTTCGTTACAAAAAAAAAATTGCTAAGTATTATCTATCTATTGGCTACTAACTCCCTTGTTCTCCAATTTTCGATAGCGCCGCACCATACAGCCCCTTTTACCATACTCAGTGATGAGTGATGAGTGCTGAGTGCTGAGGGCTGAGTAATGAGTGCTGAGGGCTGAGTGATGAGTGCTGAGTGCTGAGTGCTGAGTGCTGAATTCTGCTCGATAAATTAGCTTTTGAAAATTTCTATTTTAAAGGCGATCGCTTATCGTTATTTTGACTTTTAATTACTCTACCAGGACTGATAAAAGAAATTCCTTGTTGAAAGTCAGTACCAATCATGACTGCCTCCACTATCGGTTCGGATATTTCTGTTTGGGCTACCCACTCGACAATGAAGTTTGCGCCTAAACCTCCACTGGTGTCATTTCTATTGATAAAAAAATCTGTCGAAGCCAGCGCATCAAGTTGAATAGGGCGCTCTAAATACTGCTTAATTAGTTTCCCTTCTGAGTTGTAGTAGCGCACAGAAGTAATAATAATCGGATTGGTCAAATCTGTATTCCGAATACTAAGCGTAGCTGCTAACTCAAAAACCTCTTGGCGATTGTGATGATAGATATGAGAGTAGACTGGAACATAAAGAGTTTGACCGCTGGCTATCTTAAAATTCTGATCCAGCGTCACTGTTTTTTGTAATGGGGTTGCTGGAATGGCATTGGGTTGTGACTTGGGTGTTGATTCACAAGATGCAAGAATAATAACAGCGATCGCTAAATAAATATATCTATACAGCTTCATCAAAACTCACCAATTTTTTATATGTGTAGCCAACCCTACCTAATAAACAGTTTAGGTAGGAACTGCGCTCAACATCTTTGTTCAATAAAATCAATGACTTGATGTAAGCATCTTGGTTTAGTCACAATCAGCACAGTTGAATGAGGTTCCAGTATTGTACTGCCGTTAGGAATCATCAAATCTTCGTGGGGATGAGATTGATAGCCAATAATTAGCGAACCAGTGGGGAATTGGGGATCTTGAGCAATTTCGGCAACGCTACGACCGGCAACATAGCAATTGTTGGGAATGGAAAGTTTCAGAACCTCAATCTGTCCCTGCTCAAAATGCATCATTGATTCCACTTGTGGATACTCAATGGCATTCACCATTGTTGAAACTGATAGTTCCACAGTACTGATAATATGGTTGGCTCCAGCTATCCGCAATGGTTCGGCAAAATCGGGGTGGCGCATCCGACTCAAAATATGGGTGACGCCGTAGTGTTTAGCAAGAGTTACCATTGCTAAGTTTAAGGCATCACTTCTCAGAACTGCTGCCAAGGAACCGGCTTTGCGAATCCCCGCTTCTAACAATACTTCTGTACTCACAGCACTGCCTTCAAAAGCCATTGCTCCTACTTGTTCGCGGGCGTAGCGGCAAGCGATAGGGTCAATGTCAATTACGGCAACAGTATGTCCTAGTTCTACCAGTTTTTGCGCTAAACTTAGCCCCACTAAGCCTGCTCCACCGATGAGTACGTACATGATTCCTGATATTCTTTGAATTTTTACTTCAGTTTACAGGTTAACAAATAGTCATTGGTCATTTGTCATTTGTCATTTGTCATTTGTCATTTGTCATTTGTCATTTGTCATTGGTCATTAGTTATTGGGCATTGGGCATTAATTCTACTTCTACAGCGATTGAAGGTTTTTTCAATTGTAATTTTTGAATTGGTATTTTTCGAGTAACTCTTTAACTTGAGCAGACACTAAAGGATGTGGATCTTTTTGTAGCTGGGGGAGGATTTGCAGGAGAACGCGATGTGAAACCATATTCAAGTATGCGATCGCAGCTTCTCTGACAAAGCCGGTGGGATGACGCAAACTCACTAATATCTCAGAACTGGTTAGTCGGATGCGTGTCACCTGAGCATAATGAAAACAGCAAGCTAGGCACCAATCAGAAAGTAAGTTACCCAACATCAGCAATCTGTGGAGGCGATCGCTAACTATCATGTTCTCATATTCTACGATCTTGGCTTCGACAAGATATTGTAATTTTTCTGCCTGTGGCCGGTTATCTAAAATATTCAGCAATAAAGACTTTGAAGACAAAGTTACGGTATGCTCTAAGATTTCTAACCCCCGCGCTAAGTTTACCACTGAGAGCGATCGCAGATTGAAGGATGCTGCCTGCATCTTTTCTGGCGAATAAAGCAGTTTCAGTAATAGTAGCAGCCGCTCTTTGACATCCAATTCCAATTCGATAAGGGCGCGTTGCAGTAATTCAGAGACAATCACAATCCTCTCATTGGATTGATAATTTTCTTTTTGGTCTAGTGTTTGGAAGTCAATGTATGCGGCGTAAATTTCACCTAAAAACTTTAATTCCTGCTTAATTAAATTTTCTACCCGACTTTCATAAAATCGATCTACTAAACCCTTAATTCCTGGTTGTTTGTGGATTTTTAATAAGCTGCGGAGAATATTATCCCTAGTAGTACCCCAGGATATTTCCAAGTTTTCCCATAAACTCTCCAATGCTTGCTGGGTTCCGACTTGAGCAATGGTACGCCAAGCATACATCCGCACTACTTCTGGTTTGTAAATATTGGTTGCCAACCGCAACAGCATTTCTAAAGCTTCATTTTCTAGTCGCACTAGGGCTGACATGGCTGTGCTGCGGGTTGATTTGTAATAAAGTGCTGCAATCAGTGCCGAATAGTACTCTTCTAAATGGGTGGCTGAAATCATTTCTAATACGGCACAGCGCACCCGTAATGACTCATCTTGTAATAAATTCGGGATATGAATCCGCAATGCCTGCAAATAAACTGCTTCTCTCAACGCTCTAACTCCATTCACCCGTTCCCGTTCTTGCTTATGAGTTAGCATCCGGCGCATGGTTTGCGTAGCTACTACCTTTTGCATGGGCGTTCCCTGGCGTAAGACTAAAGCGGCGGCGGTGGCGCGGATGAGTGAGTTTTGTCGGGGGTGTAAATATTCTTCTAGGAGGCTTAAATTGGGATTTGGTTCCGCCAGCCAAACGTAGCGCAACGCTAAAGCAAAAACTTCGGGGTTAGTTTCTTGGGATTCTTCTAACAAAGGACGGATGGCGGCTAGATAAACCGGATTGACACCTCCCATCAGCATCACTTCCAAACTTTGGCGCTGCAAATCTGGGGTTAACTTCACTAGTAGCGGTGCTAAAACTTCCGCCGCGCCTTGGGAGTCAATTTGGGCTAAAAGTTCAATACAAGAGCGTTTATCAGCCTCACTGCCTTTTTCTGCTAAAGCTTTGACTACACCCTGTTTGAAAAATCGTAAGCCGACATTGCTTGCACTCAAGTGACCCCGCGCCACACTCAAGACTAACAGTTCCACATAGCGCGATCGCAATTCCCAAACTACTGTTAAACAAGTGCCAGTTATCAGCATGGTTTCTGCTACCAACACCCATTTTTGTAGTGGTTCGGGTACAAATCGCCCACAAAACAAGATAGTTGCAAAAATTAGCGCTCCTGTCAAACCTGTAGCGATCGCTTCGGCAGTTCCACCAGATAAAGTCTGCATCCGGCTGCGAATTGCCTCTGGAATCGGTTGATACAAGATGGGGCCGCTACTCATCACAAAGGTGTAGCGCAGAAGTTCATCAAAGAATTTGACAATTATCAAACCCCAGAAAAAGCTTTGCGATTGCATGGCTGGAATTAAATGCAGTAATACCAGCACTCCTGGGAGTGAAAAGCCGACGGTAATTGGTAAAAGCGTCGCAGTGAAAAATACCCCCATGCGTTCGATGAGTCGGCTGGAAAAAAACCACTGCAACAACAACTCACACAGTCCCAACATTCCACCAAAAAGACCCAAAAAGCTCGCAAGTTCTCGGTCGCTCAAATTGGATTGGAGTTCGCGCAGATACTGAAAATCTATTAACAACCCAATGACTTGCAACAGTCCCACAAAAGCAAACAACTGCCAGACGTACCGCTTTAGGGGACTTTTAATGAAACGCTCTCGTGAAGCTTGTTGTTCGGGAACTAGTCTTTGTGGGGTTTCAGGAAAAGCTGCTCGATAGTGATGAGTTAAATAGAATAGAATCCCCGATCCTAATAAAATCACGATACAGGCGATGAGGATGATCTTATTCAACGTGGTGTATTGCACTAGCCAAGGTAAGCTAAAGCCACTGATCACATCTGCTACCAAAAGACCACTACTCACCAGTGGGTAAGTCCGTTTAATCTCCCGAATATTAAATATTTGGTTGGCGACAATGGAAGTGTTGAGGTCATTGACCACATAAAGTGCATCTACCCACAGCCGCAGCAGAAATGCCGAAATCACTGCCAGGTAGGAAAAATGATATCCCCAACGTAATATAACTAATAAAACTAATGGCATCAACATGCAAGGTGCGATCGCCACAATTACCCGACGTAAGGGAAAAATCTTTTGCAGCCAAGAGTATAAAAAAACCAGTCCGGCACTCATTACCGCACTAGCAATATACATCCACGGCAGTAAATGAGTCCCATATTCATCCAAAAACAGCGCCACCGTACTGTCTTCTGCCCACCGCAATCCTACACATACAGTTGTGTAAAAAAGAAACATTATCTGGGTTCGTTCGCTCTCCTCTGGTCGGAGATTCACCCACTGTAGTAGTCGTGGTAAAGCAACTTTATGTGCAGCCAACCAGTGATTTTTCAGTTCCATGCAGTTTTATTTTCTGGTAGTATCACCGCGTAATGGGGAGGCAGGGGAGCAGGGGGCAGGGGGAAAGAAATATACCTTCCTTGGTTGCTCTCCTTGTCCCCTTGTCCTCCTAACTCCCTTGTCTCTCCATTCCCTGGAAATAGCAAAAGTCCTGAGCAACTGAGTATTATGTTTCCCACTCAGCGTTCAGGACTATCGATTTTAGATAAATTTAAACGCTTTTGTAGGAGTGCATAGCTAACTGTGCGCTCAAAGCGTATATTGCATTCAAATAAAAGATGAAAAAATCCCCTGGCTAGAAGTCAGGGGATTTTCAAACTTGGTCTATTAAACAGTTAGAGAATTATTTTTTAGGCGAAATGAGCATCATCATGTTTCGTCCTTCTTTTTTAGGCGCTTGTTGAAGCTCACCAAAAGGCTCCAAATCCGTTGCCATTCGCTTGAGCAAATCTTCTGCTAGGTCGCTGTGTTGAATTTCTCGACCCCGGAACATCACAGTCGCTTTGACTTTATCGCCATCTTTCAAAAAGCGTTCTGCTTGCTTAACACGCACATTGTAGTCGTGTTCTTCTATTTTGTAGCGCATCTTAACTTCTTTGACATCAGCCGTGTGCTGTTTTTTCCGGGCTTCTCGCGCCTTTTTTTCCTGCTCAAACTTGTATTTCCCGTAGTCCATAACCCGACAAACCGGCGGGTCAGCTTTATCGCTGATTAGCACCAAATCTAGCTCTTTTTCTTCTGCTAGTTGTAGTGCTTCCTGTGGGGGCATAATTCCCAGTTGGGCACCGTCAGTGTCAATGACCCGAATTTTCGGGAAG
The DNA here is from genome assembly GCF_002246015.1 of Nostoc sp. 'Peltigera membranacea cyanobiont' 210A. Lineage (GTDB taxonomy): Bacteria > Cyanobacteriota > Cyanobacteriia > Cyanobacteriales > Nostocaceae > Nostoc. The sequence continues at coordinate 22,957 of NZ_NOLJ01000014.1, read as the reverse complement.
CGAATTCGTTCGTTAATTTGGGGCAGATCGCGAGTTCTTTTCTTCTCAATCACAGCCATTATGATTAGTGGGAGCTCTTAAATGAAGGATTTGGTGTAGTCTAAATTGGTATGCCTCAGAGGCAAAATACAGAAGTAACTCAGGACTGAAAACATAGTCTCCAGTTCTAGGGTAACTAATCCATAAAATAGTTGCCTCGTTCTATTTGTCATTTTACTCAGTCTGAGAGAATTTCTCTGCAATAGTTAATCTAAATTAGACAACTTAGACTCATATTAAATATTATTACAATTATTTAGCAAGACTTTTTGCGATCGCGTAACCGGCCACCGTAGGCGATCGCATTGAGCAACATTATCAGGACTAGCCCTTGAGCGTTTTCTGAAAGAGAGTCCAGTATTGGTGATGGTTCATGGGCTTTTAGAGAAAGCATTATGTCCCCAAACCCAAATCTTTGATGAAAACCTACAGCTGATAAGAAGCCGTCAAAGCCACTGCCAAAGCATCCGCAGCATCATCTGGCTTAGGAATTTCATCTAAATCCAATTCCCGCGCCACCGCTTCTTGCACTTCTGACTTATCAGCATTGCCATAGCCTGTTAAAGCTTGTTTAATTTGAGCCGGAGTAAACTCTACATAAGGAAGACGACGCTGCCCCAACACTAAAATGACTATACCCCGCGCCTGTGCAACCAGGATAGTACTTGACATACGATAGAAGAATAGTTTCTCGATCGCCACTAAATCTGGTTGAAATTCCTCCATCACAGTGTGTAAATCATCAAACAAGGTACATAGGCGCTGTCCCATTTCTACATCTGCTGACGTTTTAATTACTCCAAAATCCAGCATATTTACTGTAGTCTCTTGCACCTTTTTGAGATTTTGTGTCCAGCTAATTACCCCAAATCCTAAAATTGCCAGTCCTGGATCTAATCCTAAAATTCGTTTTTCCATTAAATTCACTTTTACCAAGCCAGGGTTATTGTTTAACTAGAAATACTGGCAATGTTCACGACTTGCTCTTAGTCTAATAGGATTGATAAATATAATAGTTTCACGCCTGGTCTTTTAAACCAAGCGGTGTAAATTTTCTGTTAATTATTGTTTGTAGCACTGCTCCAATTCAGGTATGTCAAATGGTTTTCTCAGACAAGCCCTCAACGCCCTGCAAAAGCAGTCGCGCTCTCGTACTTCCTATCGGGTTAACCAGTGGTTCAAATGGTTATCCCCTGGACTATCGGTAAAACGTTGGTTGTTGATTAGTGTTGGGGGTGTACTGCTGGCGAGTTTGGGGTTAGCCATTTGGATTAAGCTAACCCCAATTTTTTGGATGATTGAGTTGGTTAGAGGTTTCTTGGGAGTGATCGCCAACCTTTTACCGAACTATATCAGTGGCCCTTTGGTGCTGCTTGGCGGCTTGCTGTTAGTGCTTTGGGGGCAAACTCGCACCGTAGGCTCAATTACTAAGGTACTAAGAGCAGAAGGCGGGGAGGAACTCATTGATGTCTTGATGGCTCATCGTCGATTGTACCGAGGCCCAAAAATAGTGGTAATTGGTGGTGGTACGGGACTTTCTACGTTGTTGAGGGGACTGAAAACCTACAGCGCTAATATTACTGCAATTGTCACTGTCGCTGATGATGGTGGATCTTCTGGGCGTTTGCGTCAAGAGTTTGGAGTGCTACCACCAGGAGATATTCGCAATTGTTTGGCTGCACTAGCAGATGAAGAAAAGTTATTAACAGAATTGTTTCAATACCGTTTTCGGGCTGGAGATGGGTTAACTGGTCACAGTTTTGGCAATTTGTTTTTAACGGCAATGAGTGATATTACTGGAGATTTAGAACAAGCAGTTGCAGCCAGTTCTAAAGTTCTAGCGGTGCGAGGACAAGTACTACCAGCAACTCTCAGTGATGTTCGCCTCTGGGCAGAATTAACCGATGGTCGTCGTATTGAGGGGGAGTCTAGTATTCCCAAAGCTGGCGGTAAAATTGTCAAAATTGGCTGCATTCCGGCTAATCCTCCGGCGGTGCCAGCAGCTATTAAGGCAATTAAAGAAGCTGATTACATCATTATTGGCCCAGGTAGCCTTTATACAAGCCTAATTCCTAATTTATTAGTACCAGAAATTGCCGATGCGATCGCTCAATCAGATGCCCCCCGTATTTATATCTGCAATATCATGACTCAACCAGGAGAAACTGAAGGCTACACTGTTGCCGATCACATCAGAGCAATTGATGCTGCTTGTGGAGAAAGACGACTATTCGATGCTGTATTAATACACAAAAAATCCCCTTCGGAGCAATCACTTATCCGCTACGCCCAACAAAACTCGCATCCCGTTTTCCTCGATAGAGAAGCCGTAACTCAACTAGGGCGACGGATTGTTCCAGCTAATGTTTTGTATGAAGATGAAACAGGTTTTGTACGTCACAATCCGCAAAAACTAGCACAAGTGTTATTGCGGTGGTACGGTAGAAGTCAGTCCCTTCGGGGAATTCAAAATTCAAAATGACGCTCGCGGACTCGCTAACGCTGCGCTAACAAAATTCAAAATTAAGGAAGATAAAAATTTGTCATTTGTCATTTGTTTAGACTAATCAGTAATACCCAATACCTCAATCATGAAAATTTTTCTTGCAGATACAGAAGCGACGCTGCGCTTAGGTATTACTCTTGGCGAATCCCTGACACCTGGCAGCGTAATTTTACTAGAAGGTGATTTAGGCGCTGGTAAAACTACTTTAGTTCAAGGCATTGGTAAAGGTTTAGGAATTGCTGAACCCATTGTCAGTCCTACTTTCACGCTGATTAATGAGTACACGGAAGGGCGCTTTCCCCTTTACCATCTGGATTTATATCGCTTGGAACCGCAAGAAGTCGCAACCCTAAATTTAGAAAGTTACTGGGAAGGTGTTGAAGTGATACCAGGAATTGTGGCAGTTGAATGGGCGGAACGATTGCCCTACAAACCAGATAGTTATCTGAGCGTGAGTTTAACTTATGGACATGAAGGCACTCGTCAAGTTGAACTCACACCATTCAATTGTGCCATTAGCAAAGTCATTGCCATGATTTAAGCTTATCTCTCGCCTAAAGTACGAGGGATTTCACTTTTTTGATCGCAACACTCAAAAATTCCTGCAAATAATCGAGAGAGAACTTTACACTCGTCCTATCTGCCACTACCACGTTCGCCACCATCAGTTCCTAACATTGTTATCTCAACCAAAACAAAAATATTTAATCAGTTTTTCTTCAATAGAAAACTGGTAGTCAGCTTTGCTGACACCTGCTCCTATAAATTTAGGAAAGTTCGCAACACACTAGCTTTCTTTAAAAGGGAGACTATTTTTTCCTTCACTCCCTTAAATCCAGGCGGGGTTATCTTATCCGAATAGTATTGAACCTAAAGTGATTCTTAACTAAACGGGATATACAAATCAAGCAAGTGTAAATAAACTGTTGTTGGGGTCAATGAGAGTTTTGAGAGAACTAGTTAGCTTCGATTGAACCCGATTAGTTCCCTACGATGGTTCAAAAAAGTAATCTAGATTATTTAGCAGCGAATGCTAGTAAAAAAAGTTAAGCAATCATCATTTTATGTATAATTTTAACTTTTCTTACACTTAGTATTCCCAAGTTAAGTTCACAATCTATACAAAAAAATAAACTATTTTATAAATTTACAAAATTAATTTTAATAATTTTAACTAGCAATAAATTCTTATATTCACATCTGTAATTAGCACCGATCTCAAGAAAAGATTAACTAAAATATCTCGTATTTATACATATTTTATCTAGAAAGACAAGATGTATTAAATAAGTTGGCACGAAAAAACCAAACCATGTAAAAATACAGGGTTTTATCTGTGGAGTGACCTCTTTGTGACACCTATTACTTCAGAGTTAAGCAAAAATGCTTAATCTACGATTAAACGCCGTAGATTAAGCATCTTTGCAATGGGTAGAGTAGACCTCTTGCATAAATCAAAAAGAAGAAAGAACCCTACCCCGCCAAAGCTACGCTTTGTCTCCCCTCCCGAAGAGCGGGGAGGGGTTGGGGGTGGGGTGTTAGGGACTTTTGCAAGAGGTCTAGTCTTTTGTCGAACAAGCGCAGACTCTTAGCTAGTCGAAGTTTGTTTCGTTACAAATCTTCATCAAAATTCCATTCCGATATATCGCGATATATTCCGATATATCGTATATTAGAGAAAGTTGATTTGAGATTCACTTATGTTTAGACATTTTCGGTCACGTTTTGGCGCACCTGCATGGGCAGGAGTTAGCGAAGAGGATTCATTGCTTGTCAGGTCTTGGTTTGGACATGGCAACCATCATGACAAGCATCATGGTAGACATCATGACAAACGCTTTGATAATGAAATGTTTGGTCGTGGTTGGGGAGATGAGCACCGGACTCGTCGGGGTGACATCAAGTTCATTCTGCTGGAATTGTTATCCGAGCATCCTAGTCATGGTTATGACCTGATTAAAGAGATGGAAACTCGCTATGGTGGTTTCCGTCGCCTCAGTCCTGGCTCAGTGTATCCAACACTCCAATTGTTGGAAGAAGGTGGTTATCTCAAGAGCGCACAGGAAGGGGGCAAGCGGATTTATACGATTACGGATGAGGGTAAACAATTATTGGCAGAACGTGCCCAACAAGAACCTTCAGACACTCCTTGGGATACCTTCAAGAGTTTTGTTACAGGTAAGCCCCAAGAGTTTATTGAGTTGCGGAATGCCGCCACAGAGTTAGCTGCTGCGGTGGTGCAGGTTGCTCGTAGTGGCAATATGGAGCGGATAAATCGGGTGCGGGAGCTTTTAGAGCAAGTTAAACGGGAAATTTACGCGATTCTGGCTGAAAAATAAGTAGAGGCTCGTAGTAAGACTTTAGTCCTTATTTTCTAAGCACCAAATTGCTTACTACAAACCCTCTCGTACTTTGCTTACGATGTCGATCGCATTAGCGTTCGCTGTCCAACATTTGCATTTGATGTTCATCATAACGAGTGCCTGCGATCGCAGATGCGGGAATTGCTGCTGCAATGCGGGTTAAGTCTTCCGGGGATAGATTCACATCCAGAGCCGCCAACGATTCGGAAAGTTGGGTGCGCTTACGTGCGCCGATGACTGGCACAATATTTCTGCCTTTTGCAAGTACCCAAGCAATAGCCAACTGTGAAGGAAGAACTCCTTTCTCGGCAGCAATTTGCTTTAGTTCTTCGATCGGGCGTTGATTCTGAGCAAGGTTTTCTTTACTGAAGCGTGGTAAGTAGGCACGGAAGTCTCCTTGTGTAGCTGGAGTGGAGCCACTCAGTAGCCCTCGTGACAGCACACCATAAGCAGTCACGCCAATACCAAGTTCTTCCAGTACAGGAAAAATCTCGCTCTCAGGACTACGGCTAATCAGGGAGTACTCGATTTGTAGGTCACTGATGGGGTGGATGGCATGGGCGCGGCGGATAGTGTCCGCTCCCACTTCCGATAGTCCGATATGTCGGATGTAGCCAGCTGTGACTAGCTCGGCGATCGCTCCGATGGTGTCTTCAATGGGAACTTGCGGGTCTAATCGAGCTGGGCGGTAGATGTCAATGTGGTCTACTCCCAATCGGGTAAGACTATAAGCGACAAAGTTTTTCACCGCAGCGGGACGCGAATCTATACCAATCCATCCGCCATCGGGAGTACGTAAAGCGCCGAATTTCACAGAAACTAGTGCTTTGTCTCGACGATCCTTGATTGCCCGACCAATTAGCATCTCATTGTGTCCGCTGCCATAGAAATCGCCAGTATCCAATAATGTCATCCCGCGATCGAGAGCTGCTTGGATAGTTGCAATGCTTTCGTTTTCGTCTGCTGCGCCGTACATACCGGACATACCCATACATCCGAGAGCTAGGGGGAAAACAGTTAGACCTTTAGAACCAAGTTGGCGATGTTGAATTTTATTTTGGGTATTCATATAGGGCTTCTCAGTTGTTTTATATCATGTCCGCTTGCTTACTTATTAAACCTCAAGAACCCCACCCCGCCAAAGCTACGCTTTGTCTCCCCTCCCCGCAGGCGGCTATGCATTAGTCACATGTTTCTTAACATTGCTGTAAGTAAGTCAGGAAAAGGATTATGGAACAATGCAACATGTAGATAGTTGACAAAAGGAGGAGAATGTGAATAAGGTTAATTTGATCGGCGATCGCTAAATACATATTTGACAATTCTGGTAGAGTAGTTTCCAGGTTGCAGCGATATCGTGTAATCGCTGTAATCCCCGCCAAATAGTCTTAACACCAGGTTCTCCATCACCCTTTCGACCTAAAAAGCCACCTAATATTGCAATCATTCGTACTGCTTCGCGTAAAGAAGGCGGCTTTTTGGGTGGGATTGGATTTTTGTTGATAGTGGCACACAAAGACTGCCATTCATCGATTTCTAGAACAGAACCACATGGCATATCAGGGTTAAATCTGGCTTCATAAGTTAGCCATAACAAACGCCACGCCACAATTGAATATGTTGCCAGTGCCATATCGATTCGCCTTGCGGTTTCAAGCTGTAATTTTTCAATTCCACAACCACTTTTTAATGTGTAGTGGTAACGTTCTATCAACCAACGATATGTGTACCAGCGAACGCAACGGGCAGCCTCTTCAAAACTGTTAGCTTTAAGGGTAGTAAGCAACAACCAGCTAATCGGTTTGATTCCATCTGGCGGGTTTTCTTCAAGTGCCAGAATTACCTGCAATTTTACAGGCTTCAACTGTAAACGTCGGATATGGTGTAAGGGTACTTGTATCTCAAAAGTGGCTTGAAAGAGTGTTAGTTTTGCTGTCCTTGCATCACGCTCTGGGTTT
>NZ_NOLJ01000014.1:0-16081 GCF_002246015.1 Nostoc sp. 'Peltigera membranacea cyanobiont' 210A | reverse complement strand
TCGCTTGACTTCAACCGTAAGCGTACCGCATGGTTCTGTTTGGCGTATTGCTTGATGTAGGTATTTTGCATTATGGTCTACTTTGCGATTGTGGGTTCCGCGAATCAGTAAATGGGAATTTTCTCGACGCTCAAGACTGAATAAATCAAATATATCGGCTTCGGAATCGCCCATCGTCACGACTGTAATTTCTTCTGGTATTAACTGTTGTGTTGTATTTAAAGAATCCAACCAACGCTGACTTTCCTTTTCTTCAGTTTCCCGTTGCCGACGTTTTTTTGCTATCCCTAAATTTTCTTGTTCTCGTGCCCATACCTGTTGATTTATAATCCCAAGTGGTACTCCATGAGTTGTTGTTGTAAAAGTTGAATGCACTTTTAATCCTGACAATTTACGATGGTCGAGATAACCAACACCACTTGTTGCTGGATGGTCTGTTAAATCTATGCTTGTCGTATCTTGTATTGCCAGTATTATGTCGTTTTCTTTTATTCTTTCAATTGTGCTTGCTATATGAGGAGAGCGGATATCCTGCGGTTGAAAATAGGGTGAATTCCAAAAATCGTATGCTGCGCTTGTTGCTGCTATGTTTCCACAGGCTTGAGGTACGCTGCTGCTTGGTTGTGCTGCCAAGTCTTCTACGATCCTTACCAGACGCTTGTTTCGTCTTGCGTCTCCTAAATCTGCCTGTTTTAATTCGGATGCTGCCCATTTTTCCATGATGCACCATTACCCTCAAATATTCTCTTCTCTCAAAAACTATACCTATCAATGCTTTTGGCATATTTTAAGTAAGTTGTATTTTTGTTGAGAAAGATGCGGGTAATGGATAGCCGCAGGCGGGGAGGGGTGCAATGATTGTGGAAATCATAACTAATTACCCGGACATGATATTACTGCTAGCTTAGGTTGAAAATTCTTCGCATCTTTGCGTAACTATACGCTGGCTGTGGGGCGCACGATAATCTCATTCACATCAACGTCATCCGGTTGTTCGATTGCAAAGGCGATCGCTCTGGCGATCGCTTCAGCCGGAAGCGCAATCTTACGGAATTCCTGCATACCTTTGCCAGCTTCGGCGTCAGTAATGCTATCGGCCAGTTCTGACTCAGTTACACCCGGCGAAATAACTGTAACGCGAATGTCAGTATTTTCCTGACGCAGCCCCTCCGAAATTGCCAACACCGCGAACTTAGTTGCTGAGTAAACGGCGCAGGTTGGCCAGACAGCGTGTCCGCCAATGGAGGACAGATTGATGAACTGGCCAAATCCCTGGCGTTTCATCAGCGGTAGCCCAGCGGCGATGCCATTGAGTACGCCACGGATGTTCACGTCAATCATCCAGTCCCATTCATCAACTTTCAGCGCTTCTAGCTTTGAGAGCGGCATAACGCCTGCATTGTTAACGATGACATCAATGCGGCCAAATTTGCTCTGAGCAAATTCTACAAAGGCTTGGAAGTCGGCGCGATGAGTAACATCAAGGGTCTGATACTCCGCCGAGCCTCCCTCAGAGCGGATTGTAGCCACGAGGGTTTCTAGCCGCTCCGTGCGTCGTGCGCCCAGGATGACGTGGATGCCCTTACGAGCGAGTAGACGTGCTGTTGCCTCACCGATACCGCTGCTTGCACCTGTAATTAGTACGACTTTCTGTTGGTTGGTAGTCATAAAACCGGATCTCCAAGTTGTTGTATTCTCTAGCACACTCTTAATCTAAGAGAGTCAAAGCTTGATGCGGTAATCTGAACCTGCGAAATTCTTGCCTAATCCTGCATTTTTCTTCATTGTCGATCGTAAAAAGATAAGCTGATCTAAGCGGCTAAATAGATTGCGGCTGCCCTGAATGTTAGTTTCATAAAGGATTTCAAACGACATTATGGAACAGACTGTTAGAAAGCAGCAGTCCGAGCTAGCTGCTCTGATTGCACAGAACAGTAATGGAGATGGTGTCCATCCCACAGCGATCGAGCGGTTATTCCTGATCCGTTCCTTACAACCTACTGCGCCTCTCCATGCCCTGCATGAGCCTGCCCTGTGCATCGTTGCTCAGGGCAAGAAACAGGTAATGTTGGCAGACAATCTGTATGTTTATGGTCAAGACCAATATTTGGTGGTGTCCATCGATCTGCCTGTTGTCGGTCAAGTGATTGAAGCAACAGCAAGCGTTCCGTATCTGTGTCTTCGGCTCGATTTAGATATGGGAGAACTCAGCACACTGATGATGGAGGCAAAACTAGAGGCTCCAGCGAACGAACCACCGGAACCAGGCTTGTCTATTAATCCTGTTAGCCCGCAACTACTTGATGCCGCAATCCGACTTGTACGATTGTTGGAAACGCCTCAAGATATTGCCATCCTCGCACCTTTGATTGTCCGAGAAATTCTCTACCGTTTGTTATCTGGCGAACACAGTGCTAGATTGCGACAGATTGCTTTAGTCGATAAACAGCTCCAAGCAATTAGCAGAGCGATCAACTGGCTTAAATGGAACTACGAAAAACCATTTCGGATCGATACGATCGCTCGTGAAGCGCGCATGAGTCCCTCGTCGCTTCATCATCACTTCAAGTCAGTCACCACCATGAGTCCTTTGCAATATCAAAAACAGCTTAGGCTTCAACAAGCCCGTCGTCTGATGCTGGGGCAAGGTATGGATGCGGCAACAGCTAGTCATTATGTGGGTTATGAAAGCCCCTCACAGTTCAGCCGTGAATACAGTCGCTTGTTCGGCGCACCACCGTTGCGTGATATGGCTCGGTTAAAAAGTGGAGTTTTTGGGGATGGGGGATGAGGGGCAGGGGAGAAATCAATTCAAAATTCAAAATGACGCTCTCTACGAGACGCTGCGCGAACGCGGACTCGCTAACGCTGCGCTAACAAAATTCAAAATTAAAGAATTTCTGCCTTCTGCCTTCTCCCAAGGGGAGACGCTAAAAGCGATCTGCCTCCTGCCTTCTCTTCCCCATGTCCTCAAAAATTAGAAGCGATCGCACTTAAATCTGGCTCGATGAGTGAGTTTAGGAATGTCCACAATTGCAAATCAGTAAAGTCTGGAATTGCCATAAATGCACCAACTGACTGCAAAATTTGCGGATCGTGGGTGGAGGCGATGCCAATGGTGCGGATATCTGCGCCCACTGCTGAACGAATACCGGAGGGAGAGTCTTCTAAAGCGATCGCTTCTTCTGCTGTAATCCCCAACTTCTTCAGGGCAACTTGGTAGGGCGTAGGATCGGGTTTACCTGCAATACAATCATCCGCTAAAACAATTGTATGGAAAGCTTCTTTTATCCCCAAAACTTCTAGCATAAATTCTGCATTTAATCTAGGAGCATTAGTTACTAAGGCGCGTTTTAACTGATGTGCATCTGTCCATGCTAGTAGTTCAGAAAATCCACTTAGCGGTTTGAGATGTGGGGCGAGTTTGCGGAACAACGCCTCTTTTTCGTCTGCAAATTGTTGTCCTTCTGCTAATGATAATTGTGGCAGAATATCTTTAACAATTTCTGGATTTAGCCTTCCACTAATTCGAGATTTATAAAATGTTTCGTCTATTTCTATGCTGTAATTTAACAGCATTTCCCGCCAAGCTCGGTAGTGTATGGGGTCAGTGTTGACAATAGTGCCGTCTAGGTCAAAGAGAATTGCAGCCAGCATGATTTTTGGGTAGAATGTAAATAATTGTTAACTTAATTTAAATAGTTTACATTGTTTTTTGTCTTTAGTGATTGTTCCTTTGTTAATACGGGGATTGAGGACTGGAGAAGAAAATTTCAAGAGTCACAAATTAATCTGCTAATCCTAAAATCTATACTGGATAGGGCATATAAGGGCAGACAGGTAAAACCTCTCAATAAACTGCCGTATAATTGATAACCTTCTTTGTAAGCAAATGGTAGCCGCCACAAACTTTTTTCGCGTTGACGATTTACTAGTGCAGATTTACAACTCTGAAGTTGAAATGGCTGAGGATGTTGCCGAAATCGTGCAAAAATATTTACAGCAAGTTCTTAATCTTCAGGATACAGCTGCTGTATTGTTAGCTACAGGTAACTCCCAACTCAAATTTCTTGATGCTTTGATTGCGTTGGGTGGTGTAGATTGGTCACGGATTATTCTGTTCCATCTAGATGAATATTTGGGAATTAATGCTGACCATTCTGCTAGTTTTCGGCATTATATGCGAGAACGTGTAGAGAAAAAGGTTAATCCTAAGAAATTTCACTATATAGAAGGTGATACACTACAACCACTGACAGAGTGTGATCGCTACACTAAATTATTGCAAGCACAACCGATTGACTTATGCTGTCTTGGTGTTGGCGAAAATGGACATTTAGCCTTTAACGATCCGGCTGTAGCGAATTTCCAAGATCCTTACAGCGTGAAACTGGTAAAACTGGATGCTGTGAACCGTCAACAACAAGTAAGTACAGGTCACTTTCCGAATTTAGAGAATGTTCCACAGTATGCTTTTACTGTCACCATCCCAACAATTTGTTCAGCTAAGAAAATTATCTGTCTTGCTCCAGAAAAACGTAAAGCGAATGTGGTAAAAGAAATGCTGCGAAGTTATATCGGTACAGACTGTCCGGCTTCTATTCTCCGTCAACAACCCCAAGCGACTTTATTTTTAGATGTTAATTCTGCTAGCGTACTAGAATCAACTTAAACTTATACATTTCCAAGCTAATTATCGCAGCGATCGCTGGAATTGCATGAGGTAGTTTCAGTATACAGTAACGCTATAACTATCAAGCGAGATTTTATATCCAAATTCGCAAATACTGATACACTTTGTTCTAAAAATTTGATGTTTATAGAAGTCATAAACATCTCAAAGTAATAAAATAAAAGTTTTTAAATACGCCAGTCATCAAAATTTGGTTTTATATTAAGCGACTGGCGAATCTAGCAAGCTTTGAAAGAAGGGTATAAATAACTTAATAGATACCCTTAACCATCCTCAAAAGTTCAAAAGTGCTAAATTCCAACAGCTGATGCTTTAGCACCCAGTGGCGAAACATAATCACGGAAAAGAGTAATCTGCTGTTCAAACTCTAATCCTTGAATTTTGCCAAACAATGGTTTAGCTTCGGAAGGAAGTTCATAATCATCAGGTACAGGAATGATAGTGCCATTATCCATCCCTTGAGATAATCGATACCAAAATAGGAGTTTTGTAGTATCACCCAAAGAGCCATATTCACGAGAAATTTGGGTATCCACTTTATTAATCAAATCACGCTGAACTTGTAATTGTTGTTCGTGAGATAATTCCTTAACTTGATTAAATAAACCTTCAGCTATTTCTGGAGAAACAGTACTGGCTCCAGGAGCCGCGGGAGTAATTGAACCCCCCATTTCTTTGTAGATAAACCAAAACAAAGCAAGTTGTTGATCTACATTTAACTGTTGCCAAGCTTGAACGTGTTCGCGAATAGTGGGATCGTTAGTTTGTGTGTATGTCATGATTAACTTCAATCGCAATTATTTATTCTTAAGTAATGTTATCAAATGTACATTTTGAGTTTTACCCTACCAAAGACAGATGTCTGAAAATCATAAAGAAGATCGTTCAAAGCCAAAATAATGCTTGGCAAGTGCCAAATGAAAGAGTTAGCAATTAGAAGTCTGTTGCCAAATTTAAATATTGCTAAAAGGTATTTCCCTGGATAGATGTTACCTTGATTGTAATAGTGAATAAAAAAGCATTACTTGTTAATCTTTAAAATAGCTCAATTTATAACTTACGCATTGACAGAAGCAACCAATTGTGGATTAAATCTTGTTACAAGGCTCTGCATTGTAATCTTCTTGTGGGTGGGCTACTGTCTCCAGTCAAACAAAGAGGTAGCAATCTCTAATAAGCCATTTCCATGTTCTGTATGGGCAAGAGAACAATGGAAAATCGATCTTTTTTCGACTTGTATATACACTGTAGCTTGTTAAGGGAAGTGAGCCAAAGCTACGCTTTGTCTCTTTGAGGTTCTTTTTTGTGATTTATCAAGAGGTTTACTGTCTTCTTGACACTGCGTTGCGCGAACGCAGTGATAGCGAGTTTGCGAAAATTATTAATAATTATAAATGACGAATCGCTAATCTCTATTTTTGCAGATTGCGATCGCTCTTCAGAATTCAGTTTTTCATTATCTTCTTAACTGTCTTCTTAACTGTCCTAACTGTCTTAAGTGTCATTGCATTTTTTTGGAGATAGCGAGAAAATACAAACGTGACATTCAGAAGTACAGGAAAGAACCTACCTTTAAAAATATTTATTTGCCAATAATGCAATTATATCAATCAATTCTATTCTTTTAGAGGAGAAAAAATCATGAATTCATTTAACCAAAGGCAAATTGATATATTAACACAAGGTCAAGGCATTTATCTGTCTGGTAATCCCATTCAAACCGAAAATTTTTATATTAAAAAGACCTTACGCAATGGTGGAAGAATCCGTTTCAAAATTCGTTATTCTGCTGAACTACAGGGTTTTTGCCTGCTAGAAATTTTTCTAATGAGAACACAAAATGGAACACTAACTGCTGGCATGACTATCCCTAATAGTGGTTCTACAGCTAGTTTTCAAGAACAAGAGCAAGAATTTAGTATTTGGGAGCCAGAAGATTATTACTTCTTTTTCAAAATGTCTTCCAATAATGGAAAATTTTATATCGAGGATTATCAGCTTTATTGGTCAAACAATTAATTATTTTTCGTTGGAAACCTTGTTTCTAATCCCTAAAGGATCGCTAAATAGGGGATTAAAGGGAGCCGTTACGTTGAGCGTCAGAAAAAGAGTCTGTGATAGTTTTTTCTTAAGCACGTTTTTGCAATGATTTATATTCAAATTCAGCAACACCTAGTTGTTTTTTAAAGTAAGCACGGTAGAGTTCACAACGCGGTAGGATGCGATCGCTTTCATAAGCGATCAAACCCAAGCTTTCGAGCTTATGAGCGTCAATGGGATTGAGAGGAATACTTTGCTTTGCCGCTACAACGTCAACATACGCCTTTACTAAACTAGGATTTTCTTGTAAGATTGCCCAGTGTCGCCATAGATGATAGCGATAGATACCGCCGTTAGCGATCGCATCTTGTATCAGTTCTTCTAAGGTCATTGCTTGACAGCATAGATAATATAGAGCAATCCGAATCAGTGCTGGATGTCCCCCCACGAGAGACATCAGTTGATCGACTTCGTTATTAGAAGTCCAATCTAAACCATGTCGTAGGGCTAAGTATTTTACTTGGTATTCAGTAAATTCTGGCAGACGGATCGGTAGTCCAATATTAAATGGAGAACGGTTGATATCCAAAGAAACATATACTTCTGTGGAGTAAACTACCACTAACCTTAGTTTCTGCAAATTTTGATCTTGTCGTGCTTCTTCATACCAAGAGCGCAACAAACCAAAGAACTCTGGAGCAATTTCTGGATATTCAAAAAAGCGGTCAACCTCATTTAACACTAAAACTACTGGACTTTTGCACTGCTTGAGCAAATAAGATTGCAAATATAAACTGCAACTCAACTTACAACCTATTTCCTCATCCCAGTTGTCATCTAGCTTAGGGTCAATATCTAATTCTCTTGCAATTTGCCAACAAAGAGAACGCAACAGTTTATTTAAGTTTGTCAGACAGCTTGAATCGATTTGGTTGCAATTCACGTTCACCGAGCGATAACTTTGCATTTTAGCAAAGGCTAACAGCCGCAGCACAAGAGAACTTTTTCCCATTTCTCTTGGTGCTCGAATCCGAATTACACAGCCTGGTTGAATTACTTCTCGATAAACTAGTTCCTCGATGGGGGGACGATCGACATAGAAGGGAGAATCTACAGGTACGGGGCCATCTGGGTATGACCAAAGATTTTCGAGTTGGTTATGGTGTTGAGTCGCAAGATAATCTAAGGATAAAGACGTAAGTAATTTTCTTTCTCCTGTGTCTAAACCTACTGATAGGGTTTGAGAGGTTTCAGTATGATTCGGCTCACTCAGGATTCCATAATCTTCCCTGCATAATTCTAGGTTAAAGGCGCTAAAGCACAATTTCAAGGTTTTTTGATCCACGCCTGTATTCAACGACCATAATCGGTTCAGGGTTTTGGTAGATACCTTCATGCGATCGCCTAAATCTTCTAAAGTGAAGCGATGTCCATTGTTTTCTACCTTTTCTATAGCCAGAATCGCCCCTTGTAAACGCTTCAGCCCAGCGATCGTTAAGATAAGTCCCCGCTTTCGCGTACTCTTAGATTGCTTCATATCATTAATTATCTATCTACTTTTTTCTGACCGTCTTAGCTATCTCCTCATTGTTTCACGTTTTTAAGCAGTTATTGAACAGTTACTTACCCGTTCTTGAAGTGTTTAGCGGTTGGTAACAAAATATACATCTTTCTTTTAAGAGAGTTAGATAGGTAGGTATAAATAAACGTCACTACATCAATTGCCATTTTTGCTATTTCTATAAAAAGGTGCTGACATTTCTGTATCAAGCATCCTTTACCATTTGCAAATATAGCAGGAGGCAGGAGGCAGAAGGCAGAAGGCAGGAGGTAAAAACATTGCTATTCCTGACATTTACGCTTGTCATTATGTCCTAATCTACCTGGCAACTGCTATAACAAATGACAAGCCTTAATAGTTCACTTTATTTGTACCGATTTATTAAGTGTTATAAAAAGTTACACCGTAGGAGAGGAATAGAAGTGAGGTATTTTAAATGCAACACGCAGTAGGGGCGCATAGTTAACTATGCGCCCCTACTAAAGACCTATATTTTAGGCAACTGAGAAACGCTACAATCTTTCATCAAGAAGAGTAAGCGCGTTACCCAAGAAGTATTTGAAGACTTTGTTGATTTAATACCAACGTCTCTATGCGTAACTAGTTTATTGGCGAAAAGTCATTACTACTTACTGCCAATAGGATATTCTGACGCATTTAGCGTGCAACTTTGTTGGTGATATTTTTGCCTGCCTTTGCCGCACTATCCCCTACATCACTAGCAGTTTCTTGAGCGCCCTCTACATACCCAGATCCAAATTCTTTGAAGGCTTCTCCTGACTGTTGTCCAATCTTCTGAAGCCGTTCGCCAGGAGAAGCTTCTGTTTCACGAGCATCTTTAAACCACTGCCCTACTGTTTTCGGTCTTTGAGCATCATTCTGCTCTACCTTTTCACGAACTCTCTCTTTTAAGCCTTTGTCATTTTGCCCATCACTAACATTCGTTGTCAGCATTAGAAAACCAACTAGGACAACAGCTAAAAAGCCTTTTATCTGAAGTCCTTTAAGCAGGGAATTGATGTGACTAATCGTCCTAGAAATCAAATTTATCATGCCAATTAACTTATTTTTTGAGGTACTAGTAAAGACTAACTATAAAAAGGCAATTATCCTTCTAGCAAAAGGCATATCTTAGTTATAAATTTCGACACCACTTATGCAGGAGAAATTGGTGTACTTGCTTTTGCTGCTACACAAAACTACAGTAAATCACTCCAAATCGGTCTGTGCTTGGCTAGATTGCTCTATCCAATTTTAGCTCCCCAACAAATCAAAGCGATTTTCGTCAACCTGGAAAAAGGGCGAGAACTAGGCAAGAAAGCTGATTTTCTGTTGGGCTACCGCTTTGAAGACCATTGGGAAGAACCAATTGACCATCTGAGAAAAAAGTTGAGATTACCATAAATTTCCACAATTCATCCGAAAAAAGCATTTACTTGCTTAATAACAGCTTTTTTAGAAGCCCTGCTCTTTTTTTATAAAAAATACTTGATATTGCTTAGGCTGCCAAATGTAGCACTAAATACATTTTTAATGCTACATTTGGTTTTTAATACAGATATAAGCAAAAAAAACATATATCTTTAGCGTTAAAAGTTATCTTTCTTAAGACATAAATACTTAATGGGTAATTCCTAAAGAGCTACTAATAACAATTAATATTCACAGAATTTTAGGTTAGAGACATTGTTTATCTGACTAAGTGGATTTATATGGTAGTCCTTAGATATTTGAAGGGCTTGTAGATGACAAACTAATACACATTTTTCCTCAACACGATAACTGCTTCAGGTGGAAAGCCAAAGGATGAAATACTGGATAACGAAATTAGTAATCTGTATAGTATTACTGTCTAACTTATTTCTATCAAATGATTATGCAAAAGCAAACCAACTTTCAAATACTTCTAATATTGATGTACAGCAATTAAATACACTGCCAGTAGTTGAAAACGTAGCAAGTACTGACAAGAATCTTGCTGAGATTAAAAAGGAAGATTTTTGTCGGTTTAATGGGATTGTTAATCGGGTAGATAAACTAGAGGGACTCTTCACACTTTATTGCAGCGAGGATTCAGGAAAAGTTTTCTTAGAACTTAAGCCAGAGCAGCTAAATAAAGATTACCTAGCTATAGTGACATTGGAATCAGGCGTTGGGGAAAGCGGGATTTATAGTGGATTACCTCTCTCTGATTTTATTTTTTACTTTCGACGAGTAAATAATAGATTGCATTTTGTTGTGCGGAATCTAAAATTCCGTACAGATAGTATACCAGAACAGCGATCGCTTGCTCGCTCATTTAGCGATTCAGTTCTTTATTCACTCGAAATAGCCACTATCGAACCAAAGAATAAAAATATTCTGATCGACCTGAATGGACTACTAATGCAGGATTTTCCTGGATTAACTCCTCTATTAAGATACTCTTTACAGGCTGATTACCGCTTAGATGCACGCAAGTCATATTTTGGTGATGTTAACAGCTTCCCAGAAAATATAGAGATTGATTCTATTTACGGTTTTTCATCAATAGAAGGCTCAAATTTAATCGCTGTACCCGATAGTAGGGCACTCACTCTGAAGGTACACTACAGCTTTTCTCAGTTGAGAGAAAACAATAGTTATATTCCCAGACTTGCCGATGATAGAGTTGGATATTTTACTACTGCTTTCCAAGATTTATCTAACAATAATGCTCACGAATCATTTGTACGTTACATTAATCGCTGGCATCTAGAACCATCCGATCCTAACGCCCTCTTATCTCCACCCAAAAAACCAATTGTGTATTGGATTGAAAATGCTGTGCCACTAGAATACCGCGATGCGATTCGTGAAGGCGTTTTGATGTGGAACAAAGCATTTGAAAAAGCCGGATTTCAAAATGCCATTGAAGTGCAGGAAATGCCAGATGATGCTAATTGGAAACCAGCAGATGTACATTACAACACTATTCGCTGGTTCAATTCTTTAGATGCAGGTTTTGCCAAAGGGCCGATGCGCGTCAACCCATTCACCGGGGAAATATTGGATGCAGATATCATTGTGGATGCCAATATGGTGCGTTTAGTTCAGCAAGAATATCACGCACTGACGGAGGCAAATTCATCACTGAACACAAATTCATGTCAAGAAAATACGAAAGGACGTGAAGACGCGGGGAAATTCCTGGATAAATTTGCGTCATCTTCCTCTGCTCACTTTTTCTCCTCAGAGTCTTGCTATGGTATGGAATCTTCAAATCAAGCAGCTATGGGGGCGCTGGCGTTGTCAATGTTGCCAGAGACTACACCTAGTAGTGAAACGATTAAGCAGTATGTGCATCAATATTTGCGTTCTCTCATCGCTCACGAAGTCGGACACACTCTGGGTTTGCGCCACAACTTTTATGGCAGCACCATGTTAGCGCCAGAAGAATTAAATAATACTGAAATCACTCACACCAAAGGTTTAGTGGGTTCGGTGATGGACTATGTACCTGTGAACATAGCACCACAGGGAGTACAGCAAGGTGACTATTTTCCAGGAGTTATTGGGCCTTATGACGAATGGGCAATTGAGTATGGTTATAAAAAATGCCCATCAACAACACTTGAGGTAACTATTCCAGAATCAGAAAAAAGTTTTTTAGACCAGATTGCCCTAGAGTCACCTCAGCCAGAATTATCTTACGCAAGTGATGAAGATATCTGGGACATCAATCCTTTAGCAAATGTCTGGGATATGAGTAGTGATGTGCTACTTTATTCGCAGTGGCAAATGGATAATGCTCGTTTTATGTGGCAGCGTCTTGATAAAGGTTATCTATCGAAAGGAGAAAGCTATAGTAACCTGCGCCTTAAGTTTAATAAAGTACTTAAATATTATTTTCGGAACGCCACTTTGCTTTCTAAATACATTGGTGGACAATCGTTTCGGCGTCTCCATACCAGTAATAATACTGCTTGGGCATTTGTACCAGTTTCACTTTTAAAACAACGCCAAGCATTGACAAAGTTGCAAGAGTATGTATTTGCAAATAATGCTTTCAGCTTTTCACCACAATTGCTCAATCAACTGGCACCATCGCGTTGGGAACACTGGGGCAATTCTGCACCTAATAACCGCCTTGATTATCCAATTCACGATCGCATTTTGAGTTTTCAAAGTACGATATTGCGATCGCTACTAGACAGCGATCGCCTGAATCGGTTACAAGATATAGAATTAAAAACTCTGCCAGGAGAAGCGCTTTCCATACCAGAACTGTTCGACACCCTGCAAACAGGCATCTGGACAGAAGTTTTCGCCCCAGGAGAACCAAAGCCAATTTCTAGCATCCGACGTTCATTGCAACGGGAGCATCTGAATATTTTGTTACAGATGATGTTGGGTACTACTAATACACCTGAAGATGGTCGGACATTGGCTTGGTATAAATTGCGCCAACTCCAAAAAGCCATTGATGTCAAACTCAAACAACTTGGCGAAAGCCTTGATGTTTACACCTTAGCTCACTTAGAAGCTTCTGGCGATCGCATCACTAAAGCATTAAACGCACAGTTACTTTCTAAATAGTCATTTGTCATTTGTCATTAGTTATTCTCCCCTGCCCCCTGCCCCCTTCAAGAAACTTGTATATCTTGTAGCTTTGCCACCATTTCTGCACGGGCCGAAACCTTCAACTTCCGAAACATCCTCTTCAAAGCTTGTTTGACGGAATTTTGCGTAATCCAAAGTTTTTCTCCGATTTCCGCATTCGTTAGCCCCTGTGCCACCAAATCGGCAATTTCTAACTCACGCGCTGTTAAAGGACTAACTAACAGGGAATTAGATATTTTGGGTTTTGTCCGTAGGGTTGCCATTTTTGATGACAAATGAATACATAAAGCGCTCAAGTCAGCTAAATCGTTGCCATTAAAGGCAGGATTTCCCTTGTCACGTGCCAAGTTCAGTGTTCCGACAAGACGACCATCGCAAACAATTGGCCCAGTCATCACGTGTTCGTGGTCGGAACGCGAACAAAAATGCTTCCAGTCTGCTGGCGATAATAATAACTGTTCGTGGGCAGGAGCATGACGCTCAACCACATAGCGCCCCACTGGATTGCTCTCTAAGCATACTGCCGGAATGCCTGGAACATTAATCTCAGTGGTTGGCTGCTCATCAAGGAGATAAATACCCCAATTTTGCACGCCAAAATGCTCGCTAATTTTATCCGTGAGAGCGAGTCTTAACTCTTGCTCATTCTGGACATTAGCGATCGCATGAAATACAGCGTGTAGAGAATTAGCCATAAGTGTACCCAGTTGGGGACTATCCAAGCCTCAACAATTACTTCTATGCTAATACCAAGGAAACTAAAACGCTAATTACAGTAGCGACTAGGAGAAGCACATGACAGTTACACAACTCTCTGCTCAGGAACTTTTCCGGGCTGCTTATGAAAACCGCTATACTTGGGACAAGAATTTTCCCGGTTATACCGCTAATATTACCTTTAAGCATGATGATAAAGTGTTTACAGGCAAAGTTATCATCACTGCCAATCTCAAAGCCGAAGTTTTGGATGTAGATGATGAGTCAGCCCAGAAAGCAATTCATGGTCAAGCCTGGGAGATAGCAATTCACCGCGTCCGCCGCAGCTTTGAAGAGACCCACAGCGCCAATACGTTTAGCTATGGTAAAACTGACGAAACTGGTGCGGTTGAGCTTTTAATGGGTGGTAAGGCTGAGGGTGATAAATATAAAGTCCGCAATAATGAAGTATGTCATGTTCACCGTCTAATCCACGGTACTTACGTGACCATTGACACCTTCAGCAGTCACAACACTGGGGAAGGCTACTTGTCCCACAGCTATGACTCTGTGTACCATGACCCCAAAACTGGGGAGCAAAAAGGCGGTAGAAGCGAATTTGTTGATGAGTATGAAAAAGTTGGTGACTATTTCATCCTAAATCGTCGGGAGATTCGCACCGAGACAGCAGGACAATTTTCTACTCAGGAATTTATCTTCTCTGACATTAAATTGTTGGAACCTGTTGCTGCTTAAGCTGGATTCTGTAATCCAAAAATTAGCGATCGCTCTTGAGTTAAAGGGAGCGATCGCTTTTATTTTTTGGGCATTCCATACGTAACTGTAGCTCCTCGTAGACATCGCTCAATCACGTTAAGATACTTAATTAGGTGTTCCTAATAAGCGTGGTAATCTACTTATGAGTCAACTTGAAAACATTCAAGCTGAGTACGAAAAATTCCCTGAAGCATTGGAAAGTGTAATTATTAGTACCGTGAGCGCACAGGCAATACCCAATGCTAGTTATGCTCCCTTCGTAATGGATGATTCCAAGAATATCTACATTTACGTTAGTGGTCTTTCGATTCATACCAAAAATATTTATGCCAATCCTCATGTTAGTGTCTTGTTTATCGAGGATGAGGCTAAAAGTAATCTAATTTTTGCCCGTCGTCGTTTGAGTTTTGATTGTACGGCAACTTTGATAGAGCGTGAAACTGATAAGTGGAATCAAATTGTTGAGCAATTTCAAAGACGGTTTGGTGAAATTATCGAGGTTTTGCGAGGCTTGTCTGACTTTCGGATTTTTCAGCTAACCCCAAGTGAAGGTCGTTTTGTAGTTGGTTTTGGGGGAGCATATCATATTAGTGGTGATAACCTCCATAAACTTGTTCAAATCACAGGAGATGCCGAGAAAAAGCAAGGGTAAATTATGAATGGGGCGTAGCCCATTCTGAATTCTGAATTCTGCTATATATGGGAGCATCAAATCTTCTCCTGATTCTTTAGCTATTCAGATTGATGTATTTTGAATCCTGAATTAGTTTGACTGTATGCAAATTCAAATAAGCTAAACTTTTTAATTTTATGCTTCAGTTTCAACCTCCTGGCTTTGGACATAAAGTTATCCATACATCCTTGGGAGCAATGGTTTACTATACCCAAACGAATGCACCTTGGACGATTGCTGACACTGAAGATTTACCCCCACTACTATTTCTCCATAACTTTGGTGGGGGAGCGTCTGCTTATGAATGGTCTAAAGTTTATCCGGCTTTTGCCTCTAATTACCGCATTTTAGCCCCCGATTTAATCGGCTGGGGAGAATCGGCCCATCCAGTGCGGGATTATAAAATTAGGGATTATCTCAGCACGATTGCAGAGTTTATCATCCAAACTTGTCGCCAGCCCGTGACAGTGGTAGCCTCATCTCTCACAGCCGCTTTTGCTATTCGCCTAGCTATTGTTCAACCCAATTTATTCAAAGCGCTGTTTTTGGTTTCCCCTTCTGGATTTGATGATTTTGGGCAGGGTGCTGGACGCAGACTTCCTCTTTCGGTAATCAATGCGCCTCTGTTGGACAATTTTATTTATATGCTTGGTGCTGAAAATGAAATTGCAGTCCGAAATTTTTTACAAAGTTTTCTGTTTGCTAAGTCACAAAGAGTATCTCAAGAGATGGTGGAGGCTTATTTAACCTCGGCACAACAAGCTAATGCCAAGTTTGCTGCTTTAGCATTTTTGCGGGGTGATCTTTACTTTGACTTGAGTTTATATATTCAACAACTAACAGTTCCCACTGTCATTTTTTGGGGAGAAAAAGCACAATTTACCGACATCAAATTAGGACAACGCTTGGCAAATTTAAATCCAAGAGCAATCCGAGATTTTTATGCGATCGCAGATGCCGGAATTTTACCTCATTTGGAAATACCAGAAGTTTTGATTGGTCTGTTGCAGCGGTATCTTGGGGAAGTGGAGAGTAGGGGAGTAGGGGAGCAGAGGGGCAG
>NZ_NOLJ01000013.1:125588-243944 GCF_002246015.1 Nostoc sp. 'Peltigera membranacea cyanobiont' 210A | reverse complement strand
TGCCAGAATTACCTGCAATTTTACAGGCTTCAACTGTAAACGTCGGATATGGTGTAAGGGTACTTGTATCTCAAAAGTGGCTTGAAAGAGTGTTAGTTTTGCTGTCCTTGCATCACGCTCTGGGTTTCGCTTGTATGTTTCCACAGGCTTGAGGTACGCTGCTGCTTGGTTGTGCTGCCAAGTCTTCTACGATCCTTACCAGACGCTTGTTTCGTCTTGCGTCTCCTAAATCTGCCTGTTTTAATTCGGATGCTGCCCATTTTTCCATGATGCACCATTACCCTCAAATATTCTCTTCTCTCAAAAACTATACCTATCAATGCTTTTGGCATATTTTAAGTAAGTTGTATTTTTGTTGAGAAAGATGCGGGTAATGGATAGCCCGCTTGCGAGGAGGGGGCTATGAGGGGCTATGAGAATTACTTTTAAAATTTTGGTTTTGGGATATTTGTTATGGCTTATCCATTTCCAGGAATGAACCCGTATTTAGAAGATCCTGAATTATGGTCAGGAGTACATGGGAGACTAATAGTTGCGATCGCAGATTATCTCTCTCCTCAATTACGTCTTAAATATTTTGTCGTGTCAGAAGCGAATATGGTTTGGGCAGATGCACTTTTGCAAAAGAAGGGTTTACGTTACAGCGCTTCCGGCTATTATGCAATACAGTTTTTCTCCTTGCCCTCTCCTATCAAAGCTTTCAGATTTGAGAATGTACCTTATAGCTGCCGGAAGTGCTGTAATACAATTAATAAGGGTTTTATATTTAATTTGTTTAATGGGTAATACTAATTATTTGATTTATTCTAAAATAAAATACTAGAAATATGGACTGGACAACTACACTCAAAGCACAACAAGCTGATTTTATTCAAAGGTTAAAAGCTGGGTGTTTATTGAATTGTGAAATAGAAGGTCAGCACAGTGAATTAACGGTGATATCGGGAGACAAGTTAAAACAGTTGCGAAAATTTTGCTGGCGGATGGCAAATAAATATAAGCAGAATGCTGATGTTGAAATTGTCTTCATCAACCACATGAAAGGAAAACTGGGTGAAGAAGTTGTTAAAGCCCGTTTAGCTAATTCAGTTACTGAAGTTGACTATGAAACAAGGTTTGGTGGCGATGGAAAAGTTGATTTCTTCTTAACTTCTACTCCATCTGTTGGTATTCAAGTTAAAGCACGTCATAGCAGTATTGAAACAATCCAATGGTCAGTTATCCAAGAGGAACTTGAAAAAAATGCTGTTTTAATTTGTATTTTAATTCAAGAAGAGGTGAGCGAAGCACAAGCCAAATATCATCTAATCCAAGCTGGCTTTTTGCCAACTGTAATGATTACGCTAAGTAATGGTACAGCTTCAGTAAAAATAGATGAGTTATTATACTGTGGTGGATTACAAAGTTATCTAGAAAATATCGAGTCTTTAGAATCTGAACACTTAAGCTTCGCTAGCCACAAAGAGCAAAAAGAGAGCAAACAAGATATTGATCGTACTGAAAATGAAAACACGCTTGTCTCATTAGATGATCAAAGCAAAGCTTTTGCCTACTTAAGTGTAGGTATTGATCGCTATGTCAACCATAAATATGAAAAAGCTATTCAAGATTTTGATGACGTTATTCGTCTTAATCCTAATATTCCTGAAGCGTATAATAAACGAGGTTTAGCTCATAAAAAACTTGCAGATTATCGAGGTGCTATCCAAGATTTCACACAAGCCTTTCAACTGAGTAGCTTTTTAGCAGCAGGCTACATTTATAACCGTGGTCTTATTCATATTAAGATAGGAAATAAGCAAAGAGCAATTGCAGATTTTCAAGAAGCTGCTGATTTATTTAAAAAACAAGCAAACCAAAATTTTTACAACATAGCACTAAAGAAAATTAGACAACTTCAGCAAGAAACTAAGTCTCAGAATCACCAAAAGCCGAACTGGAAAGTGGGGGATCGCGTAAGTCACAAAGATTTCGGCATAGGTCAAGTAACTCATGTTTTTGGGTCAGGAGATAGATTATGTTTAGCGATCAAGTTCAATGAATTGAATCAAAAAATAATTGACCCAAAAGGGGTTCTACTAATAAAGGTAGACTAAATATAGGCTGAACTCGTACAATTTGCCACTCAATATCAAGTTTTGGCATCCATAATTTATTTAATTTCAGATTAATTACAAAATGTAACGTGACTTTTGGGAATATCACCCAGACTGATTTAAAGCTTTACGCCAACTGGATATTTTAATAGAATAATCTCATCAAAAGATTCGCAGAAATATAAATGGACAGGATTACACTACTGCGATCGCACACACCCCAAAAACTACATAATTAGCCCCCTCCTCGCTTGCGGGGAGGGGGTTGGGGGTGGGGTTCTATCTCTGCAACCAAGCACCAATATCCTGCAACACCCCCTCCATCTTCTCCAGAACATCCTCATTTCTAAATCGCACAACCTGCAACCCCAAACTCTCCAAAAATTCTTGACGTATCGCATCTTCCTCTTGCGTGTAGTCGTGAATTTCGCCATCCACTTCCACCACTAACCGCGCTTCATTACAGTAAAAATCGATGATAAAACGGTCAATTGTTTGCTGACGGCGGAACTTAAAACCCAAAAGTTGCTTGTGTCTCAACTTTTCCCAAAGTAGCTTTTCTGCTGGAGTTGATTCACACCGCATCTGTCGCGCTAATGGTTTAAGTTTTTTCCAAAGTTCGTGTGGGGTTTGCCAAGGGTATCCCGGAACCCCACCCCCTAGCCCCCTCCCCGCAAGCGAGGAGGGGGGACTGGAGTCGGTGAAAGGCTTGGGGTTTTGATTTTGAGTCATTTGCGATCTTGGTCGTTAGCTAATTAATATTTCATGTATTATTCCCAGCGATCGCACTCTCCCAACTCCTCAAAACTCTGGCATAATCAAGGATGGTCGCAGCTTCAAAACTAATGTAAATTACGCCAATGTCCAACGACAAGTATCATAACCCATTGTCATATATTAATTTAAATGAATAATTATTGCAAAATAGTAAACAATTTTTGGGAATATCACCCAAGCTAATTAAAAGGTTTACGCCGAATGGATATTTTAATAGAATAATCTCATCAAAAGATTCGCAGAAATATAAATGGACTGGATTACACTACTGCGATCGCTACAGTCTGATTTTATTAAAAGGTTAGCATCTGGTTGTCTGCTTCATTGTGAAACAGAAGGTCAATATAGTGAATTAACTATAATTTCTGGAGAGAGGTTAAAGGCACTACGGGAATTTTGCTGGCAGATGGCTGAAAAATATAAGCGTGTTTTACCAGTGCGTGATGTTTTTCTTAGCTATCTCAAAGGGAAGTTGGGTGAGGAAGTTGTCAAAGAACGTTTAGCTGATTTTATAACGGAAGTCGATTATGAAAAGCGATTCGGTGGCGATGGCAATATAGATTTTACCTTGACTTCTAACCCATGTATTGGTATTGAGGTTAAATCTCGTCATGGTCGAATTGACAGAGTAAGATGGTCAATTAGTTCTGAAGAGGTTGAAAAAAATGCAGTTGTAGTTTGCATTTTGATTCAAGAAGATGTGAGTGAAGCACAATCTGAGTATCATCTTTTTTTGGCTGGCTTTCTCCCAACCCGGATGATTAAGTTGAAAACTGGTAAAATTTCTTTTGGAATAGAACAATTACTATATGGTGGTGGTTTATGGTGCTATCTAGAACAGTTACAATCTTCTATAAATAATTCTTCTCGGCAACAACCACCAATTTATAAATATCTCCCGAAACAGGAAATTCTATCTAAGCCAACTAATCATCAGGTACTCAAATCTTCTTTTCAGCCTGAATATCATCATGAAAGTTTAAATATATTTTATGTAAAACTGGGTGATGAATGTTTTCAAAAAGGAGAATATATAAATGCAATTACTAACTATAATCAAGCCTTACAACTTAATCAAAGTGATGTTGATGTTTTATATTATAAACGAGGTTTAGCTCACTATCAAATAGGAGATTATGAAGGTGCGATCGCAGATTATTCTCAGGCAATCCAGATAAACCTTCATGATGCTAAATCTTACAATAAACGAGGTTTAGCTCTCTATCAACTGGGGCGATTAGAGGAAGCGATTAATGATTATACTCAAGCTATTAGAATTAATCCTAATGTTGCCGTAACCTATAAAAATCGGGCTGAAGCTCGTTCTCATGTTGGAGATAACCAAGGAGCAATTGAGGATTATACCCAGGCTATTAAAATTAATCCTCATTATGCTGATGCTTATAAAAACCGTGGTATTACTCGTTATTTATTAGGCTCTCAGCCAGGATTTCCTCAAGCAATCAAGATTAATCCTCAAGATGCCATAGCTTATAAAAAACGTGGTAATGCTCGTTCAGATTTAGGAGATTTTGAGGGCGCAATTGAAGATTATACTCAAGCAATCCAGATTAATCCTAGTTATGCTGATGCTTACTACAACCGTGGTAATGCTCGTTCAGATTTAGGAGACTTTGAGGGCGCAATTGAAGATTATACTCAGGCAATCCAGATTAATCCTAGTTATGCTGATGCTTATTATAATCGTGGTAATATTCGTTTAGAAATTGCAGATAAACAGGGAGCAATTGAAGATTTTCAAAAAGCGGCAGATATTTATCGTAAAGAAGGTAAGCTAGAAGCACTCAAAGATACACGAGAAATAATATTAGATTTAGAAATAGAAGAATCATTAGATATTTTAAACTTCTAAATAATTGCTATATGAAGTAGCCTCCAAAGTTTGTTTACTATCTGGCTGATTTACTTAATTTAGGCGATATTATTACTGATGAATTGTCTATAGTATTTGGCCTTAATCAGCAACGCACAAATTGGGATTATTGAGTTTTGCAAATGAGCAAACCTACCGTTTATTTTTTTTGATAGCCATTAAAACGGTTATAGTTAATATACCTAACATTAACGAAGACTCAGGGATAGGTGTTATGGAAAAAGAGGTGAGGGGATAACCTGTGTAATAACCTTGCTCCCCTATTTCTAAGTAGTCATAAGTGTAAAACACATTATATGACGCTCCTCCTACGGTGTAAGCAAATCCGAATTCATCCAACGTCGGAGTTTGAGCTAATAAGAGATTGTCATTGTCAAGAAATGATCCTGGAGATAATAACGACTCTATTGGGTTCCCATTTCTTGTGCCAGTAATATCTATAATTTCATAACTATTTGTGGCTGAATCGTAGGGGTTAGTTGTTAATCTTCCTGCAACTGTAACAATATCATTTGGGTCAAGCACACTTGTACCAGAGTAGGAAAAATTAAAAATTGCGGCTGAAACAGGAGCCATCATAGTCGTTAAAAGACAGACTGTACTAGTGATGGTAACTGCGAGCTTTTTATCAAAATTCATTCCATTTTCCCTTTTATTTAAAACTACTATTAACAAGGATTTTTATGACTACTTATTTGTGTAACAAATAGCTGTTGGTAGGGGCTACGGCAGCACGTCAAAGGGTAGCATCATGTCGTTATCCTCGTGATTAAGCATGTGGCAGTGCCACACGAAGCGTCCAGTGAATGAATTGCCAAAAGGTAAATTCGCTGTGGCTTTAGCACCGAAGGGAACTATGACACGAACAAGCTCAAACGGATTGACTACCACAGTATCCTTCCAACCAGCTTCGTTCGCTGCTGGTGGTTTTGGTAAACCTTTTAAATAGGGGGTAGGGTCGAGTGGTGGATAACCATAAGGCACTGTATCTCCACCAGGTGCATGGTGCATAAGTACTTTACGCGGCCCAGTAGCCCTGTATGCTGCGGAGTAGGCAGTATCATTAATTGATTGACGGTTGAGGATTTGAAATGGCACTAGATGCAGGTGCATTGTGTGAGCGAATGGCTGTAGATTGATGAAGTTCCACTGCTCTACTGTGTCTACTTTTGGTTGCTCCCTCAATTCTGGGTGGTTGGCTGCTTCATGCCAGTAAACCGCGTTGAGCATCATCGCTAACACCTGAAAGTTAGAGTTCAAAATATCTGTTAAAACCAGGTTGCGCTGTCTTACTGGTTTGGTAGCAATCTTTGTTATCAATGGGTTGTTTACTCGCAACCGTATGGGAATAGCTTTAGGAACAGCAGCGCCACGATTCACCGTAAACTGCATGATTTCTGGCATTCTAAAGTAACCCTGGTCAATAACCGTAGCCAAACCCTTGGGATACGGTGCCGCAGCGTCATTTTGCAATACAATCTTATCTCCTGGCAGACTTGTAGAAAAATCGATTAGCACATCAGCTCGTTCACCAGGCCCCAGCAGTAACTTAGACAAATATACTGGAGCGTTCAAGAATCCTCCGTCACAGCCAATTTGAATTAATTGCTGATTTGACGACAGCTTCAGTCTGAAGAATCGGGAGTTTGAAGCGTTGACGATGCGAAAGCGGTACAAAGTTCGGTCAACATTGAGGTTTGGCCAAGCCTTGCCGTTGACAACAGCAACATCACCGTAAAACTCATGATCCCATTTTGCTGGGAAGGACATCGAACCATCAGAATTGAAGGAATGATCTTGTAGTATCAATGGCACTTCATAGGGCGCTCCAGCAGGGATACCAAGAGGGCCATTGCCACCTATAGGATCGTCCTCATCCCGAATCAGATACATCCCAGCCAGCCCGGCTTGGAGGTTCAATGCAGTCATGCCAAGGGAATGGTCATGATACCAGAGTGTCCCGGCTTCTTGATTGTTGTTGTAGTTATACACATTGCTCTGTCCGGGCAGGTACGTGTCTTCTGGATAACCGTCGCTGTCAGGCTCGGTATTGCTGCCGTGTAAGTGTATGACTGTTCGTGGGTTAGTTATGTCCGACGCATTGACACCATGTAAGCTTGTATCGACCGACCCAGCTAATGGATGAGTACCGAGTTTGTTGAATGCCCGAATCTTAACAGGCGTTCCCCTTGTTACCTCGAAAGTGGGGCCAAGATAAGACAATCCGCCGTAACCCCAGGTGGTAAAAGATCCTAAGCTGCTGTGGAACGAGTGTTTACCTGGCGCAATATCTAAGGTACTAGGTGGTGAAATCGGGTATGAAATGGGCAGAGACTCGGTAAATTTTGAGAGTCGAGGCGAGGCTGCATAAGTTCTCTTTGCTTTGAGTACTTCGGGAAGCAGAACTCCTACTCCTAAACCTGCGCTCATCGTTAAAAATTGCTTTCTAGTTAACATTTTTGGTTGTGTTGTAAAAATTAGCGTTGAGTCTACAAGGTCTTGGACTTATGCAAGAACTCTCTGAAACTCTTATCGGCTCATAATGCTATAGGTTGATTAGCGATGGCTACGCCCGCCGTACCCCTACGGGGAAGCAAGCTACGCGTAGCGTCTGTCTACGACACGCTGCGCGAACGCAGAGAAGGCATCGCACTTTGTTTACTAACAAAATATGGTTGTTTTTGTTCAACATCCCTAGCTGCTAAAAGTGTACTCAGGGTGTTAATCATTTGAGTACTTTCCTCTACAGCAGAGTTCATTTCTTCTCCCAAAATGCTATGGGTTGCTTTGAACTCCCGAATCAGGCTATCTCGATCGTTCTGAATAATTAATTGCGCCAACCGATTATAAGTGACTGCTAGTCGTTTAATGGCTTCACGACGCTCTGATGTAGCAAGCATAATATCTACTACCAGAGGTGCAGACTGAGTGAATAAGCGACCAACTATGTCAATTTCTAGACGGAAAATTGGGCTAGAAAAATCTAAGCTTCGGCGGATGTCAATCTCTTCTTCTGCCAGGAAAACCCCAAGACTAAAGGTTTTAAAATTACGGATTGCTTGAACAGCAATCATCATTTGGTCGTGTTCTTCCGGTGTAGATACAATCAGTTTACCACCATCATTTTGAATCAAATCCAGAAGCCATTGGAAGGCATCGTCTCCACGACCAGAACAGACTACAACTTTTTGAGATAAGAACGATTTGATACCTGGCCCAAACATTGGATGCAAGCTCATTACAGGCCCACTATGCTCCTCAAGCATAGTCTGTAATATTGGAGTTTTAATACTAGCAATGTCAGCTAAAGCAGTAGTTGGAGAAAGGTATTTGGCAAGTTTATAAATAACCTCTATTGTATGTTCAATCGGAACGCAGACTAAAACTAAATCTGCTTTTTCTAGCAGCGATTCTGCTTGTTCCCAATCATCCCGATCGAGAATACTGACGTAGTGACCAGCATCTGATAACTTCTGCTGGAAGAAGTGCCCCATCATCCCCTGTCCGCCAACTAGAGTAACCCGTCGTGGCTTAGTGTTAGGTGGAGGCGAAAATCTACTAGCAACGGCAGAGGTACAACCTGTAACCAAGTTTTTCCACATTGACTCTGGAACACCAGCCTGCACCAAGGAAAATGCAAAATTAGTAATTTGTTCCTCTAAAGAAATCGATTGTGATTCAGCCAAAATGGCAATTCTTTTACCTAGTAAATCAATGAGTTGTTGGTCAATTTTTTTCAGCTTTTCTGGAAGCATAAAACTTTTCAAATATATGATTAATTTGTTTACCGCATCAAAGAGCGATGTCTAAGGGCGGGCTACGCCTAACTGAATATCGCTAAATCTGGGCGTAACTGTGCAGCACCGCGCAAATAAATCGGGCGTAATGCATTCTGAGGTATAGGGGTATTGAAGTGAATTAGCACTCGAATACAGCATTTAAGGCTACTGTTTACCTGCATTTGCTGCACATCCAACAGAGGAACTTGATCCCAGTTTGGACGACGACGCGCCACCGCAGCCGGAAATATTGCATCTAAGTCAGGAGTGGCGGAAAAAGTGACACTAACGATTTCGGCAGGATCTAGCGGATTGTTGACTTCTAAGGCATTCAATAACTCATCCACAGCTTCTGTGATCGCTTGTGGTGAGTTGTGACTAACTGTAGTTGCACCCCGGAGTCCCCGCACTCGCCATTCTCCGAGTGTCGCTGACATATTAGTTTGTTGATATGTATGTGTAAGAAATGTGAGCTTATCCATACTGATTTGACCCTTAAGTACTTAATTTTTGTCTACGACGAAAGATAAACCAAGCGCCTACTCCTAACAATGCAGGCAACAATGCAGGTTCAGGAACCTTCTCAATTCGGGTTTGGACAGTTCCTGTATATAGCAGGTTGCCTATTGAATTAGGAAAGTCCACATTTGGATAGACATCAAGGATTGCAGTACTTGGGACTGTTGTTCGTATAGCGGTAGATCCTTTAAATGAACCCTTTGGGTAATGAAAATAGTTTACGAAAGCGAAAGGGGATGCTGGTTCGCGTTGAGAAGCGAGTACTTCCCAAAGAAAATCGTCGGTTTCGGGTGCTGTAATACCATCTTCTAGACGGGGTAAAAAAACAATCGGATTGCCAATAGTTCCTTGAAAAACTCCCTTCTCGCCTAAGTCAAATTTATAATCATTTCCCCCTTCAAAATATCCGGTAGCGTTCGGTGAATCTGCAAACCCTATGGTAGTGTCATCGTAAGTAAAGTAACCGTTGACTCCCTCACCCTCGAAGCTGAATTTATATAATGCTGCTTGCGCGGTATCTATGTTTAATGTTGCTGACATGACTAATGCTACTACGCTTGAAATAGCAGGAAGCGATAATTGATTCAATAGAGCCATTTTTATTACCTTTATAAACGATCGATTGCCAAATTAGTTTTTGAAACTAATACCAATTAAAT
Source organism: Nostoc sp. 'Peltigera membranacea cyanobiont' 210A (assembly GCF_002246015.1). Lineage (GTDB taxonomy): Bacteria > Cyanobacteriota > Cyanobacteriia > Cyanobacteriales > Nostocaceae > Nostoc. The sequence goes on along the minus strand of NZ_NOLJ01000013.1, from coordinate 234,220 downwards.
TAATGATTGCAACATATCCTTGGCTAAAGACGCGATGAATCCCCTCTCTACAAATGGTCTATTTGTTGCATTCTTTTTTGACCTAAATATACTAAACTGGCTCGTGTAATTAATCCTGTGCAGATAATAATTGTCGGCGCTGACGACGGAAGAGAAACCAAGCACCCACTCCCAGTAATGCAGACACTGATGCAGGTTCGGGAATTTGCTCGATTTTTGTTTTAACAGTTCCTTCAAAGGTGTAGTCTCCCGTCGTATTAGGAAAGTCCCAGTATGGGTAAACTCTGAGCCTAGCGGTATCAGGTACGCTCGTTCGTAAGGCAACAGAATCTGAAAAGCTTCTCTCTGGGTAACTAAAGCGAATTGACAAACCGTATTGCTGCCCACGAGCCGCCGGAGGAACGTAAAGAATAAAGTCATCAATGGCACCATCGTAGCCCAAGTTACCAGCACGTCCGAGATAAACAATATTTCTGGCCTCATCATGTATATCTTGCTGCGATCCTTTTGTTCCCTGAGCCAGAATATCCCCTGCATTAACAAAATACTTTTCCACTGAGCCATCATACTCAGCAAGAGGAAAGTTTGGTCCAAGAGGTTCTATCTTATTAGCTGAATCATCATAAATGAAGTAACCATTTGCTCCTTCACCCTCGAAAGTAAATTTAAAAAGAGCAGCTTCGGCTGGATTGATGCTAACCATTTCTAAAAGTAAAAATGCTGCGACGCTGATAGCAGAAGCCATCGAGAATTTATTCAACAAAGCCATTTTAGTTATCTCGCAATATAGCTATACTTGAATGCTGGGAATTTTATTGTTTGGTAAGCGATGCCTACGGCGGGCTACGCCTACGCGGTTCAAAAAATACCATCTGTATGTACATAATCCTTGTATTGTGAAAGGAATAGCAATACAGTTTTATGCACAATCTCAAATTGATATAAGAATAGAATTCTAGTGACGGATCGGAATTCTATCCTCTAGTTGAGAAAGGCTGACTGAGGGAGCAGGAGCAGGACCTAGCGCGACATCGCCCCAACGCATCACACAACCACCAGCATTAGATGACGAACCCATTGTGTAGACAAGAACTAAATCGTTTTCACGAATTTTACCTGCATGGGCGGCATGATACAGATTAGCAACGGGAAAGGTTGGCCCAATGTTGGCATATAGGGGATTGATGTTGATTGTACGCTCTGGTTCGATATCTAGAGCGCGGATGCAAACTCGTGAATACCAAGCGCTGGGTGTATTAAAAACAAAAAAGTTGATTTGATCTAAGGTGAGTCCAGCATCAGCGATCGCACCGTGGCAACATAGACGAATAAACTTCACTGTCGTCTCGTTAAACATCTTACTTGCACCCTTGCCGCCTCGGATGAACATTTTGACGTTGCCATGCTCATCGGTGGTAAATTCATTATAGAAGGCTCCACAGGTAGCAGAGGTATTGGCAATTTTTGTACCAAGAATACCTTGATTTGGTTTCAGCTTACCAACTACAAAGGCTCCAGCACCATCACCCGATAAAAACGCTAGAGTATCATTTTCGTCGGTATAGCGTGAATACGTAGTTGAGACAACCACTAACACATTGCGATACCGTCCCGTTTGCACCAAAGAACAGGCCGTCTGAAGCGAAACTAACACTGAAGTGCAAGTTGATTCTATATTCCACGCCGCACCTTGTAGTCCCAGTTTCCCAGCGAGAAAGGCAGCATTACCAGGTGTGATTTGCTCTGGAAACAGTGAAGTAACGAGCATAAGATCGATGTCTTCAGGAGATAGTTTTGCGGCTTCGAGAGCATCGATAGCAGCGCGATATTCTAGTGAAAGGGAAGTCTCATTGGCAGCTAACACCCTTCGCTCGACAGTACCACGGAAGGGGTCTGACATATATGGTGCTACCTCTTGTGACCAGATATCATCGTCAGTATCGACTGTGGCATTATCGGGTACAAAAAGTTTAGCTAGGGTTTTTTGTTCAGCCTCAGCAACCATCTTGGGGAAATTCTCTCTGTAGTAATCGTTGGTGCGGATAATGCTAGGAAAGTTAACTGAGACTGCGCGAATACCTACTGGTTCTAATCTTGTCATGACAAATCTCCTTTTGATTTTGTTTTTGGTTTGTGTAAAATCGTGGCGAATTGAGGTATGAGATTTAAACGCATAGGCGCTTCGCCTTCCCGCAGGGTAGGGGCGCAGAGGGAAGCGCAGAGGCACGCAGAGAATTCGCTACGAATTAATGAAATGTTGTACTAAGGACGCAAAGGACGTAGAGAAATAAGAGTTTTAGAGAGTTGTTGCGTATGTCCTGTTGGTATGATTTTTAGGAACGCCCTATTTTGGCTTCTATGGCTCCTTGCTGAATCAGACTCTGAATGCGACCTCCAATCGGTGCGGGTCGGGTTGGGTCAATCTTCACATCAACAATGAATGGAATAGTAGAGATAAGTGCTTTTTCTAAAGCTACTTCCAAGTCAGACTCAGTATTAACACAGATACCGTCAGCTCCCATAGCTCTAGCGATCGCCGCAAAATTAGTACTCGGTATCTCCGTATCTATAGGGACGCTCCCACTTAACCCCTGCAATGCCATTCCTTGGGCGCACATATTGTAGCGTCCATCGTTGAGGACAATCCAGACAGCTGGAATCTCGAATTTCACGGCTGTGCTAACTTCGTTGTTCATCAACATTGCTCCATCCCCAACAATCGCCACGGCTTTACCTTTTCGCCCTAATGCTGTACCAACTACCCCCGTGGCAGCATGACCCATAGACCCAAAACCAGTACTAATCCGGTAACGATTTGGTTGGTTAAATCGCAGTAAATTAGTTGCCCAAGCAAAAGAGTTACCCGCTTCAGCTAAGATTGAGGCATCACTGCCCTCAATAATCAGCCGTTGAATTGCATCCATCAGTGCTTCGGGTCGCACTAAGCCATTTGAGCGCTGAGTATTTGTGTAGGCTTCAGGACGCGGTAGTGAGGAAGTGGGAAACCAATGAAGACGCTCTGGAAGGTGTTTTAATAAAGCTTTGAGGAATTCTTTGATTTCCGAGTGAACAGCGAGAGTCTCTACTGATGGATAAGCCACTCCTGGAACTTGCGGGTCGATATCAATATGCACAAACCCATTAACAGGAATCATTGTCGGACTCCAGAATGAAGTCGGCTCACCAAGACGCGTTCCCAACACTAGTATGCGTTGTGGTCGTTGTTCCTGCATATATTTCAGGACAGATAGATGCCCACTAAAGCCTGTGACACCGATAAATTGGGGATGATCTTCTGGAAAAATGCCTTTGGCGCGAGGTGATGTCATTACCGCCGCTCCAGTTTTTTCTGCCAACTGGCGGATTTCCTCTGCGGCGTGTCGCGCCCCAAAGCCAACCCAGATAGCAAAAGATTCTGCTGATAATAACTTTACACATTCAGCGATCGCTTCTTCACTCGCAGTTGGTACAGACTGAGAAAATGCTGGTTGAGGTAACTGTACTTTTAATGGTGTCGTCTGTATTGGCGTGGGAACACTAATATGGGCTACAAAGCTGCCTGGTTGTGCTAAACCTTGGGCAAGTCTGCGAGAAATTTCTGGTAGTTGATCTCCAGACTCTAATATGGTTGCGTAATTGAATAGTGGGCCTGATGTAAAAATTCCTGAGAAAGGCATTGTGTGAGCGCTGGTTTCTTGACAAGCTCCGCGCCCACGATTTCCAGTTGAGGTTGCAGCCGATAAGAAAATTACCTTTGCTCCTTCCCCTCGTGCAGCAAAAAGCCCAGTCAGAGCATTAGTGATACCGGGGCCTGTAGTAGTGAATACCACGACGGGGCGATCGCTAGCAAAATAAGCCTCGGTAGCGGCAAAAGCTGCTCCTGATTCATGGCGAAAGTGAAGCAATTCGATGCTGCTACGGTTTAATGTTGCCCATAACGGCCCAATACCGCCTCCTGAAACACCAAATGCGTAGTTAACTCCCAAATTTTCCAGGATCTCAACTAGAGCCTCTGCAACCGTAGGGGTTAATTCTGACTCTGGAGATTTTTCATTCAGTGATGCAGGAGAGAAAATGGAAGATCCAGTTGAAGTTTCAAATGAAATTTGATTAGATGAGAGGTTAATTTTTGTTCCCAAAGCTTGAGAAGAATTAGTATTTTTGTTGATAGATTTAGTATTCACAATTGCCAACCTTGATTTCTATTTGTTGTTTTCCGATCTTTCTTGAGTATTTAGCTCAACTTAGCATTCAGTTGTTTACAACAGCTAATTCAGAGCTTGATTGCTGGCGCAAAAATCGTTTGATAACTTTACCACTGGGATTTTTGGGCAGGGAATCTACAAAAGTAATGGCATAAGGAAGTTTGTATTTTGCCATTCTTTCAGCACAAAATTTGAGGATTTGTTCTTCACTAATTCTGTAACCCTGCTTGAGGATAATATTTGCTTGAACTATCTCACCTTTGATAGCATCTTTAACGCCATATACAGCTACCTCAGCAACAGATGAATGTTGATAAATCACATTTTCAACTTCAGTCGGATATACTTTAAATCCAGACACATTAATCATGTCTTTCATGCGGTCAACGATGTAGAAAAAACCGTCTTCATCTACCCGACCAATATCGCCAGTATGAAACCAGCCATTTTTAATTACTTCCGCAGTTTCCAATGGGCGATTCCAATAACCAAGCATGACGTTAGGCCCTCGGATTACTATCTGACCTAATTCACCAAGCTCTACCTGATGACCATTATCGTCAATTACCTTCATTTCTACATTCTCAATTGGAGCGCCAATAGAACCAAGTTTGTATTTTAAATCGTGATTATAAGACGCACATGGTGATGTTTCAGTTAAACCATATCCTTCATTAATGACTTTTCCATATTTATCCTGCCAAGTTTGGGCAACCTCAATTGGCATCGGTGCGGCGGCTGAAAAGTAGTAACGTATACTATTGAGATTGTAGCCAGATAAATCACTATTTAGAAGATTGATAAATACCGTTGGTACTCCAAAGAACATTGTTACTTGATGAGTCGCGATCGCGTTAAGTATTTGCTCAATATCAAATCGACGTTTTAGGATAATTGTGGCGCAGACGTTTAATGCTGCGTTGAGAATAGCATTTTGACCAAAGCAATGAAATAATGGTAAGTAAAGCAGTAATCGGTCATTTGGTTGCATTCCACAACAACGGTTTTGGGAATACATATTAGAAATTATATTGCCGTGAGAAAGGGTTGCTCCTTTAGGAAAACCTGTTGTTCCTGATGTATAAATGATGCTAGCAGGAGTATGGCGATCTATTTCAATAGCGTATGCATTATCAGAAGCACTTTCCATCAGTTTGACTAAATCAATTCCCTTTTTGGCGCTACCTTCTGCAATCAAAATGTGTTGCAGTTCGGGTAAATCTGCCTCTGGTACATTTTCAACGAGTGACTCTGTGGTAATTATTACCTTAGCGGCACAATCGTTGAGAATGTAGCTAAATTCATTGCTTTTTAGCATGACATTGATTGAGACGACAATCGCACCAATTTTGAGAATGCCAAGATAAGAAATGATAAATTCGGGAATATTTGGCAAAAACAAAGCCACGCGATCGCCTTTTTTAATTCCTAATCCACTTAAACTGTTAGCTAGACGATTTGCTAGTTGGTTAAGCTGTTTGTAAGTAAAAGATTTCTCTTCAAATATCAGAGCGATTTTGTCAGGAAATAGTTGACAACCCCGCTCGATGTGTTGGGTAATATTCATGGCTAAAAAGACTTACTCGACTTGATTACCTTTGTCTACTTCGACAGTCATTGCTCAGAAGAATTCAGTGTTAATAATGTCTTTTGACTATTTAGTTGACTGATGTTATCGAGTTCAGTTTGTGGCTGCAATGTCATCAAGATGCCTTTGCGTGTTTGCAGAGTTAGCAACGGCTGCGGCTCAACTGGATGTTCCGGCAGTAGATTGAGGCGAAAACGTTGACACACCATTGCTACAATCAACTGAATTTCTGTTAACGCAAAGATGTCACCTAAGCATTGGCGTTGGCCGCCGCCAAAAGGAAAGTATGCATAACGGGGACGATCGACAGAGCGTTCTGGTGTGAATCGTTCAGGATCAAAACCTTCAGGATTATCCCAGAAAGCAGGGAGGCGGTGCGTGACAAAGGGACTCAACAAAAGCATGGAACCAGCGGGGATATGATAGCCGCCGATTAAATCATCGCCCAAATTGTTGCGGGCATAAACCCACGCACCCGGATAAAGTCGCATTGCCTCTTGGACAACCATTTTGGTATATTTCAGCTGTGGCAAATCCTCGAAGGTGGGGGTTCTGCCAGCCAATACCATAGTCAGTTCTGCCTGTAGCTGGCGTTCCACAGTGGGATACTTAGAAAGCAAGTACCAGATCCAGCCAAGTGTTGCTGCTGAAGTCTCAAATCCAGCCGAAAAGAGTCCAACTATCTGGTCATGTAATTGCTGGTCACTCAATCCCTCGCCAGACTCATCTTGAGTATTCATGAACATTGAAAGTATGTCATGAGTGGTACGATTGCCTTGTTTGCGTTGTTGGATGATGCTGTTGGCAATTGTGCGGAGAGTGTTGATTGCTTGTTGAAACTGGCGGTTTTTTGGCGTGGGAAAGTTAATCGGTGGCTTAATGATAGCCCACAAGCGATCGCTCAGGAACTTGTAGATAGTATTCCAAGCCTGAATTAGTTCGCTGGTGTCACTATCAGTATCGATACTCAAAGTCGTTTTCAGGAGAATCTTCTGTGTCAGCACGAGCATTTCCGCAGAGATATCGAGGGTTGCACCGGGTGGAATTTTTTGCCAGCGTTCTACCATCTCGGCGGTAAGCTGGGTCATGTCATTGACCATCGCGGCGATTTGCTGGCGGTGAAAAGATGGTTGCATGAGGCGACGCTGGGAACGCCATGAGTCACCCTCGCTAATCACCAAGCCTTCGCCAATTACTAGTTTTATGTCCTGGAAATTTTCACCTTTTGTATAGTTCTGAGGATTTTCTTGCAGGACATATTTTATACAATCGGGATCGGCAATCAAGTAAAGTTGTTGCGGGCCGATTGACCCCAGATGGACAACGCCACCATATTTACGCGCTGCATTGGTGAGGAATTGCAGCGGATTTGTTGACATTTGGGGAAAGCAGCCAATAATTGGGAGACTGGGTGGGCCAGGAGGTTTTTTCGGTGCATTTTGGTAGATGGTTTGTTGAAGCATTGTATTTTCTCCAATTTGAAAAAATAAGGAACGAACCACAGAGGCACAGAGAACACAGAGAGAAAGATTCTAAAACTTGGTCTTAATAGACTACTAGTTTTGAACTAATACCAATTCTTCAAAAGCAAGGGTGCAAGGTCTTACGCTCCTAAAAATGTAAACCTTTAAACCCTGATTTAATTTGATTTTCCTAATTACGAATTACGAATTTGTATTAGGAGTATCAGGTCAACAAAAGATCCTTAACTGCTTGCACAATCTGTCCACCATTGGCGATATCACTGGCAATTTTGGCGATGTGTTCGTCTAGGGCTTGTTCGTGGTCGTTCCAGATGTAAGGTCTGTCGGGAGAAGGCGGTTGTCCGACTAGATCGCGGATTGCTAGATATAAATTTCTGGTTGCTGGCGAGAGGGTGACGCGGGCATCATAATGTCCTACAGTTTTATATGTGCGTAAATCAACTGCTTGCACGCCAAACATTAAGGCGATCGCTATATATTGTTGAAAGATTTCTACTGATTGACGTGCTAAATTTGCCGAAGCAAAACCTTGACTATTGATATTTTGGTTATATTGTTCTGCGTGGGTAGGAAATCTATCAGCTATGGAATTTCCATAGAAGGTTAACAGAGGCATAATCGAGTTGCCAGTAATTTGCAATCCCTTCAAACCCATGTTTACACTCCGCTCTTTATTACCAACTAAAGATGGAGAAAGTCCATTATTAAATTCTGGTGCTACCAAGTAGGCTATTTGAACATCTAGATGTTTAGCTAACAACCCAATGTAGTAACGTAATTGATCCATGCCTACACCAATGTACTGCCCTAAGAAATTTCCACCATGATAAGTTACTTGGTTTTCTACATCGATAAGTGGGTTGTCAGTTACAGAGTTAATTTCTACTTCAATTTGTTTTTGAATTTGCTCAATTCCATCGACAATTGGCCCCATATATTGAGGTAAACAACGTAGTGAATAACGGTCTTGAATCGGCTCTTCACCGCGATAGTTGTGAGAACCATTTAACTCTTCTCGAATTAACTGTGAACCTTCCAACAGGTTGAGCATTTGGTTAGCAGCCCATTTTTGTCCTGAATGTGGTTTCAGCTGATGGATAAATGGGTGAAATGATTGATTAGTCCCATTTAAACCTTGAATAGCTAAGGCGTGAGCGCCCATTGCTAATGCTAAAAGATTCTTGGTGTCGTAGACGCAATTGGCGGCAATACCTGTCATCACTGATGTGCCATTCATCATCGCCAACCCTTCTTTCGGAAGTAGTTGCAATGGCTCTAAACCGAGTTTTTTCAGTGCTGTTAGTGCATTTATTTCTTCACCGTTAAAATCAACGGTGTAGCTAGAATTTAAACCAATCAATGCCCCAGTGATATATGCTAAAGGTGTTAAATCACCACTAGCACCAATTGAACCATATTCGCAGACATGAGGTGTAACACCAGCATTGAGGAATATCAGCATCCGCTTGATAATTTCCAAGCGAATCCCCGATGCACCACTAATGTGGGAGTTTGCACGTAGAAGCATTGCAGCCCGAACATCAGCCAAAGGTAATTTTTTTCCTGCACCTACTTTGTGATACCACATCAAATTATTTTGTAGCAAAGCCGCAGATTCAGGAGAAATCACCACATTTGCCATACCACCAAAACCAGTTGTCACCCCATAAATAGGTTCGCCAGATTCAACTGCATGGCGAATAAAATCGCAGGATGCTTGGATATTAGCCAATTTTTCTAGATCGTCTGTTAAACGTACTTGTTTGCCATAACGCGCTACACTAGTTACTTCTTCAACAGTGAGATTGCGATCGCCTACAATTACAGCCTCATCAGAACCATATACAAAAGGAAAGACAGTTTTGTTGGCAGTGTTTTTATTTAAGCGAAGTGTATCCATGTTTTTGAGAGTTTGTGACTAAAGTTTTTAACCTTGACCGACGAGTTGACAATTATCAAAGAACCCCAATCTTCCAACTTGATAAGGAGAGTAGAGGCTGAGTTTCGCTGCTTTTTGTGTTGTATTTCTGTTCTTGCCAGCGACCAAAGAATTTGCCCAAGGGAGCCATTTCTCTCATAAATTCTTCAAAGCTGGCAAAATTGAGCGACTGGGGCCCATCTGAAAGGGCTTTTTGAGGATTAGGGTGAACCTCGACCATTAGCGAATCACAACCAGCTGCTAAAGCAGCCATTGCCATTGGTGTCACCAATTCCGATTTCCCAGTACCGTGACTGGGATCAACAGCAATTGGCAGGTGAGTCAAACTACGCAAAACAGGAATTGCAGATATATCTAAAGTATTGCGTGTATACTCTCTGTCAAAAGTCCTAATTCCCCGTTCGCATAAAATCACATTGGGATTTCCTGCTGCCAAAATATACTCAGCTGACATCAACCAATCTTCAATAGTGGCAGACAAACCACGTTTGAGTAACACAGGTTTACCTGTTGCACCGACTTTTTTCAAAAGGGAAAAGTTTTGCATATTGCGGGCACCAACTTGCAGGATGTCTGCGATTGATGCCACCATTTCTAATTCCGCCCCATCCATCACCTCAGTAATAATACCCAAGCCAGAAACCGATCTAGCTGTTGCTAACCAGTCTAGGGCACTTTCTCCATGTCCCTGGAAAGCATAGGGTGAAGTTCGTGGTTTGTAAGCACCTCCTCTAAGAAACTTTGCACCTGCGGCTTTGACTCGCAACGCAGTTTCTACAATCATCTCTTCGCTTTCGACAGAACAGGGGCCTGCAATTACGACTATAGGATGGTTTTGACCAAAGGTAATAGTTTCGGAGGGTGTAGACACCTTTACATCGCTGGGTTCACCATAACGAAATTCTAAACTAGCTCGTTTGAATGGCTTCTTTACCCGCAGTACTTGCTCAATAAAAGGGCTTAAATTTTGCACTTGCTGCACATCGATTTCCGCTGTATCGCCAACCAAACCAATTGCTACTTTGTGTTTACCTACAGAGATTTCTGGGACAATCTTCCAGCGCGAAAGTTCTGTGAATAGTAATTCAATTTCTTGTCGAGGACAACCGGATTTCATGACGATAATCATTGTTTTCACATCCTCCTAAAATATGCAATGTGTAATTACTTAGCTGAAAATCAAGGGACTAATTAGCAGTCAGTAGTTTTACTGTTGCCGATGAATTACACAATATCCGACATATTCATGGGACACATCCACGTTTTCTGCTTGTTTGGGTGCAGTATTCATACCTGGAGAATGCACAAACGCGATTGCCTCATTTCAGAAAGCTGTATGATTCACGAATATCCGCTTATTTATTGGTGTTGTCAAAATTATTGACTTTGGAATTGCCAAAATTCAATGTAGAGTTTGTGTAGACGGAATTTAGGCACGAAACTCAACTCAAAAAGGAGAGTAATTGCTATGACAATTAATCAAAACGGACTTTTTGTTGAACCGGATCGAGGTCGTTCTTACTACCTTGGTCAAGACCTCTATACCTTCAAAGCAATTGGTGAAGAGACAGGAGAAGCCTATGCACTTTGTGAGTTAATCGTTGCAACTGGTGGCGGTACGCCTCCCCATCGGCACAGCCGAGAAAATGAATCGTTTTATGTTCAAGACGGAGAAATTGAATTCCAGCTTGGCGATCGCACCCTGGTTGCAACACCTGGAACCTTCCTCTATTCGCCCAAAGGTCAACTTCATCGATTTACCAATACGACCTCTGTACCAGCCAAACTGTTAGTTTGGGTGACACCTGCTGGATTTGAGAAATTTATTGCCGAAGTTGGAAAGGCGGTAAATGGTCAAATTACATCTGCTCCACCATTGAGTTCTGAAGACTTCGATAAAATCCTCACCATTTCATCTAAGTACGGCATTGAAATTATTCCTCCGCCTCCTGAGCAATGACAACACCAGGGAGCATCTCAGATTTACAAATCCCGAAAGCTGGCGCGACTACTTTCAGGAGCAAAGTCGTCGTCAGGATCTGAAATAAAGGCTTGCTGGAATGCTAAACAAATATTAATTTCACAACACTCTTGAAAATAATGAAAACACTACTGAAAAGATCCGCGTTACTCCTTGCTTTGCCAATCAGTATATTAGCTAATTTTTCCTTAAGAGCTTCTGCTGATTCTACTGCTGGCATCATCCTGAGTACAAAATGCCAGGGTGGTTATAACATCAATATTTGGCAGAATTATACGAACGGTGAACTGCTCTATCGCGCGACCAATCCCAACGGTAATTTAAGTTTGGGTAAAGGAACTAGCCAAGCGACAGAAGGGGTTCGAGTGTATAAGTTTCGGAATGGAATTTATGAATATTGGGTGTGGGATGGCACGTTAGATAACCCGCAGTCTGGAACTTTAGAGGTGTATAAAAACAAGCGTATCTTGATGAAGCAAGCTTGTAGAAAAAGTTGAATCTTCTAGCGGGTGTTAGCACTTTTTGTCAACCCAGCTAGGGCAAATATCGTTATCGTAAATTAAAGGGTTTAATTTTGATTTATGCAAGAGGTGTATTGAGTTCAAGTTAGAGATTTTGCGAGAAGCTGACCATCCAAAACCAGGCTAAGTTGCCCATTGGCAAGAATGCTAGTTCCTTGGATATAAGCAGCAACTGGGATTGCTTCCCCCAGAGGATGGATCGCAGCGGATTGCTTGCCGATAATGCAATCTACTTCTAAAGCACATCGTTTGTCTAAGTAACTAAATACTAATAAAGGCTTATCCTGCTTGAAAGCATTTAGTGTATCTGTGCTGTAAGTGGTAACTGAGGTGGGAAGGTGGTTAGGACAAATCAGCACATCAGTCAATAAGTGGATAGGGACGAGCATTTCTGTTGTCAGATCCTCACGATCGCAACCAAGGAAGCCACTGGTGCCAGAAGACTGCAAAAATAACATGCGTCCCGCTTGAGTTTGGATAATTTGTTCAGGCTGGGATAGACAAATCTGCTCTACAGAATCGGCAATAAATGCATAGACTCTGGAGTTAGCTTGGCAGACGATAAGTTGAGCAATTTTTTGATCGAGGGGAATTTGGAGCGAGAAGGCTGTACCATGTCCAGCTTTAGACTTCAATACTATTCTTCCCTGAATAGCTGTTAATTGCTTGCAAACTTCAGTTAATTCTACTCCTAACTCTAAGGCAGCGCGATCGCATAAAACAGATGAAACCTCTGGTTCAATTACCAGTTCTTGTAAGATATCTCCTGGTTTTGTTAGGGCGAGTCCTTGGGCTAAAGCTTGTTGATAGATTTGAGATAAGTTAATTCCTGCGCCATCATCACAGCCATCAATAATCAGTTGATTTCCCTGCTGGTAAACTTCAATTTCAATAATACCGTTGCTATTTTTACCAAGGTGTTGGCGTGTTTGGCCAGACTCAATACTTTGCTCTAGTAAATAGCAACTTATATGCAACAGGAGGGTACGGAGGCGATCGCTAAATGCCCGATCGACTTGGATATCGCTAATTTGTAAATGTAGTCTAGCAGACTTATCTTGTAGAGCTTGTAACTGAGACCAAAGCCGATGCAAGGGTTCTAAGGCTACTTTTAAAGGAATAGTTGTAACTTTTTTGACTAAACTGGAAGACTGGTTAAGTAACTTTTCCTGCTGTATGAGTTCTTGTTGGAGTTGATGATGATTGTTATTCAGCGAATCAACAGTTGATGTCACCTGAGACGCTTCAGCCAAAACAGATTGCAGAGTACTGTATAATTGCTGAGAGCGAGAAGCAGCTAGGGGAGAAAGGGTATCTGAAATTGCTGCTAAACGTCCTGACCATTCCTGTAGATTATTTAGCAGGTGTTGTAATCGTTTAACTTGTCGGAGCAACCGCCCGATGGTATGTTGTTGTTGTTCTTCTTGACAGGCTTGCTGATTATATGTAGTTAATAATGTTGCAACTAGCACACTTAGTTGTTCGAGATGCTTAAGATTGATGGGTGTGGCGGTTGGAATACTTGTTGCAACAATGGTAGCAATGGATTCTTGCAAAGAGAGTGGATAGCGATCGGGAACAGATTTAACTAGGGATGCAACAGAAGTTTCAGTAGGCAGGGAAAAATCCCCCAACCAAGCATGAAAATCTCCTTCCTCCAGGTTTACTAGTTCCCCTACATTGACGGGAAGTTTCTCTGTATCTACGTGAACAAGGCTGCCAGACTGGGGGCTAGTTTCATCTATTAGTTCCCTGTCAAGACTTTCCTTGTCTTTAACCATAACTTGCTCTGGTAGAGCCGTAGAAGATTCTACCTTGTCCAAGCGATCGCCAAACTGAATAACTGGTTGATATTCCTGCGGTTGCTCTATCGATGTCTCAAGGTTTGTTTCCTGGGAATCGCCAAACTCTGCTTGTAAACAAGCAACAATGGCAGACATCCGCTCTAGAATTTCTACTTCGTCAATTTGCGAGGCTGTTAAAAATGCCATCAACAGCATCTGTAGGCAATCTAATCCTTCCGACAACAGGGAGGCGATTGGGGCGTTGACTGTTGCTTGATACTGATGTAAAAGCTGAAAAATCTCTTCTAGTGCAGCCGCAACTATGGCAATGGCATCTAGCTCGGCTGCTATGGCAATCGAATGCAGAGAGCGAGCAGCTTCCATGAGAGCCAAAGCTGTACCAGGGTTACTGTCTTTTGTATAGTTAGGCAACTCCTGCTCCAAGAACAGTAACAAATCGATCGCTTCTTCTAGGAAGCGATCGTCGTTCTGCGGTTGGGGGACAAAATCGGTACTCATGAACACAACTCTCTGTTTCTATGGGGTTTGTGACAATTCTATGGCTTCGATATTGTTTGGAGGCTACAAGCAGCGATGTCGGCGATCGCTTTGAATTGCTCCTGGATTTGGGCGATTGACTCTAACCCTGCACTGATTTGGCGATCGCACGGTTCGATCACAGAAGCAACATCTGCTGCTGCCACCTGGAGTTCCTGGAACCATTCCTCTATATTTAGGGCGCTATCGCGGGCTTGACGGGCGAGAATTTCCACCTGTTCGGCAGCAGCTAGCAAACCTCGTTCCCGATCGCTAGCTTTTGTGGCTTCGATGGCTGTATTCAAGGACAAAACCTGAATTTTAGTACTCAAGCCTTCCACAAGGTGAACAAAGCCAGAAGCTTGCTGGCAAAATTCACCAAGATATTGCAGCTGTTTATTAGTAATAGCAACAGTATCTTGAATAGACATTAAATGTTCGCCGGCAAGCTCGGCGATTCTTGCTCCTTCTTGTACGGACTGGCTCACCTGCTGAAATGGCACTAGTAACTCAGAGCGATCGAGGGATTCAAGCTGTTGAGCAGGTGGAGCTACTATTTCAGCCGAATGCAAGTTAATTGTCAACATCATTCCTACTTGTTGCAGCAAACTGCGCTCTGCTTCCTGCCATTGTCGGGGTTGGAGGCAATGATGAATAACTAAAAAACCCCAAGGCTGTTGTTTGACAATCAAGGGTAAGCAGAGGCTAGTTTGCACCTGAAAGCGTTGCCAAAATTGCTGTTGGCGGGGAGTTAATTCTAATACTTCAGTTAGGTTGCCCTGCGAGTTTTTTCCGTCGCCAACATCGGGTTTATTAACAAACAAATTTATCGGTAGGGATTGGTTGAGCAGGGATGTCCAACCCGCTTGTATCGCTTCAGCGATCGCCCGACTGCGATTATCTTCCTCAAAACGATAAATCAAAACGCGATCGGCGTTGAGAGCATCTCGAAGGGTGGTAACTGTAACCTCCAAAAGTGCGGTTTGACCTTTTGTCTGCTGCATTTGCCGATCGATGGCCGCAAGTTGTTCTCGCTGGAGTTGAAAAGCCCCTCGAACATTTTGATCGTTGTCACTGGGTGAATCCTGAGCCAAAGCTTGGATAAAAGCTTCGATTTGACTCACCTTCTGCTGCAATTGAGCGACCTTTGGCCCCTTAGCAGATTGAAAGACTGCTTTGATTAGAGCCACATTAGCCAAAATTTCTTCTATCTGGATTTCATTTTCAACAGGCTGGGTTTCAGAATTAGGGTCTAAAGTTGCGATCGTCACAGAAAACTCCTTGGCAGCATCAAGTCAAATATAAAAAGCAGGGGAGCAGGGAGCAAGCCTGGATTTCTCACAAGTGAGAAATCCAAGGGGTGTGGGAGGTGTGGGAGGTGTGGGAGGTGTGGGAGGTGTGGGAGGTGTGGGAGNCCCTGCCTCTTATCAGTGGGTTTGCCATTGCAATGTCTGGGCGATCGCTCTGGTGTCTAAAATCCAGCGATCGCCTGGCAGAATACCTCGAACAAAATTTAGCAGTTTGTTTGGGGAAAAGTCGGTTGGTGCTGATTGTGCTTGCTGTAAATCCTGCCACTCTACATCGTAGACATGAGCCACCAAAAACCCGATTACCTGATTTTGCAGTTCGAGAACCAGAACCATTGGCTTTTCTGGTCGTGACTGCCGCTTCAAAAGCGGCGTATAACCAAGCAAATGTTCTAAATCAACCACCCGCAGCATCTGTCCTTGCCAATTATAGAAACCTAAAATCCAACTTGGTAAGGCCGGGGCTGGGGAAATTTCTTGGCTAGCGAGATGAATAATGTCCTGTAATGAGTGGAATGGTAGCAATCCACTTCCTCGATCGCCCAAGGAAAAACGGAGAAATCTTTGCCGTTGTTCGCCTGATGTCAGCCCAGGAGCCAAGGTTGGGGTTGTTCCGGGCAACCCCAACTTATCAGCCAATATCTGGCTCATACCAAAAAGAAGTACTTTGAGTGGTTCCTCGTTTGGTGCTACAGGCAAAACAGCCATGTGGCTAACACAGCTTAACTCCGCCACTTGCCGATAAGACCAAGGCACCGGACGCACTGCTGACAAAGGAATATCGATTAAGGCAGGGGGCTTGTCCACAGGAATGCCACAAATTTCCCCAGTCCGCGTTTGAGTCAGAAGTAAGAAGCGCCCTGAAGTGTCAACCGCAGAGGGAACTTGATGCGCCTGTTGGCCTTCTACTTGCTGAATGAACTTTTGGCGCAAGTCCACAATCGTGATGGTTTGCGCTCCCAAATCAACCATCCCGATACCACTTTCAACCGTACTGCTAATAGGGGGACAAGCCATCACCTTGAGAACTGCACCAACTGGCAGGGCAAATAAATAGTCTGCGATCGCAAAAACAACGACTCGTAATGAGTCGCGCTCGCTCACAGCGCCAGATAATCGCTTAAACGGAAAGGGAGTGTTAAGCATAAGTCGGTCGGTGTTGAAAACTGTGGTTATGACAAGGCAGGAGGCAGGAGGCAGGAGGCAGGAGGCAGGAGGAAAGAGATTTTTGAGGAACTTTACTTTCTGTTACGTACGAATGGCACTAAGTTTAGTTATTTATTGAGGTGAGGCAGGAGGTAGTTCTTGCTAGAGGCAGGAGTTTTAAAATCTTGTGCTGCAAGCTTTTCAGATATTTATCTTGTCTCTACCTCCTGCCTCCTGCCCCCTGCCTCCTGCCTCCTGCCTTATATCAGGTATTAACTAGTTCAGCGATCGCGGTGAGGAAATTTTGTTCTGAATAGGGTTTGGTCATGTAAGCTTTTGCTCCTAGAGCTAAAGCTAATTGGCGGTGCTTCTGTCCGCTACGGGTAGTCAGCATCACCACAGGAATCCCGGACAAACGCTCGTCTTGGCGACGATGTTCTAAAAACTCAAATCCATTCATCTGCGGCATTTCAATGTCACAAATCACTAAATCAACATCACCGTGTTGCAGGATTTGCGCGATCGCCTCTCGACCATCGGCTGCTTGCAACACCTGATAATCGGCTTTCTGGAGCGTCTGCACCAAACTTTGCCTTTGTACAACCGAATCTTCTACCACTAACACCATCAGTCGGTTAGGTTGAGCAACGGCTGTATTGACTTCCATCGGCTGTTGCTGCGGTTGCATTATCGTTAGCTGGGATTGCTGCCCCTCTAGAGTAAGAACAGGCTCAGGCGCAGGCAATAGTTTAGTTGCAATTGATGTCGGGGAAGTCGGGATCATATCTGTCTCCCAAGTTTGCCGAACTAACTCTAACGGGTCAACGATTAGGGTAAGACTACCATTTCCCAACACGCTGTAGCCTTGGATGTAACTAGGTAAAGTCAGGACTCTACCGAGGGATTTAATTACTAATTCCTGCTCGACTAAAATCTGATCGACTTGCAAACACAGGTATTGATGCTCTGTTTCCAACAGCAGCAGAGGTTCGACGGTGTTCCGTTGTTTGACTGGAAAAGGACTGAGGTTTAAATTGTGGTCTTGGGTGAATAAAGGATATTTGTAATCCAGCAAATTGGCAAGCGAGCGGATAGGAACTAGTTGCAGACTTTGCCCTTCTCCCCACTGCCAGAATTTTTGGCTGCCTTGCCCGTGTAAAGATTGCTGAACTTGAATCTGCTCTGGCTGCGGTAATAAAACCTGGCTAACTCCTTCAGACAGCAAGCCATAAGTAATACCTTGAGATTGACAAACGAGCAAGCGTGCCGTTGTCAAGCTCAGAGGCAATTGCAGCATGAAGGTGGTTCCCTGCCCTGAAAGCGATCGCACTACAATCGAACCTTGTAAAGCTTGCAATTGAGTGCGAACCACATCTAAGCCGATACCACGACCAGATAACTCACCAACCTGCTTGGCGGTAGAAAAGCCTGGTTCAAATAATAAATCTGCCAGTTGGTCTTCTGAGGCGTAGGCGGCTTCTTCAGGAGTCAGCAAGTGTTTTTCTCTAGCTCGTTGACGAATGGCTTCCCAGTTTAAGCCTCGACCATCATCCCGTACTTCAATAGTAGTGCGGTTGCCTTGATGATAGGCTTTAATTGTAATCGTTCCGGTTTCTGGTTTACCCTGCTGGCGACGGGTTTCTATCGGTTCAATGCCGTGATCGAAGGCATTGCGAATCATGTGCAGCAAGGGATCGTACAACTGCTCAGAAATGGCTTTATCCACGAGTACCTTGGTACCGCCAAGCTTGAGTTCAACAGGCTTATGATAAGTTGCTACCATCTGTTGCAGCAGCCGGGGTAATCGATTCAACACTGTTCCCAGTGGAACCATTCTGGCTTGCAGCAAATCTTCCTGCGCTCCTGAAAGCAGTTGCTTGCGCTTTCCGAGACTGAAGCGAGATTGCTGAACTAAGCCATTAACAGCCTCAATCCGTTCTCCTAATTGCACCATGTCTTCTGTAAGATTTTGCAGGAGAATGTGCAACTCGCTATAGTTATCCATTTCTAAGGCATCAAAATTGGATTGTGCCTCGGTAGCAGAGATAACTGGGCGTGGAGATACATGCATCTGTCGCTGCTTGCGTTCGGGAAGCAGCAGATGTCGATCCGACCAAGTAAAAACTTTACTAAGTTGTTGTTGACAGTACAAAAACTGTAGTAGAGTGTCTTGAGCTGCTTTGTGGATGTGGTTAGATTGCAGGTTTTGTTGGTTTTCGCTGATTAGCAATTCCCCAATTGTATGGCTGAGGCGATCGAGCTGTTCTATCGCGACTCGGATACTGGGAAGTGATGCCGATGACTGAGCCTGGAGGCTTGGCGCTGGTGGTGGAGAGGCTGGCCGATCTGAGTCTGAGTATCGGCAAGATGTCTCTGGATCTCCGATCCAGATTGACTGTAAAATCCGCTCTATGGCAGAGGGGACTACTACCGAATCCTGAGAATGAGAAATAGGTGCCAGTACCTCCGGTGCTTTCGCTACGGAGTTATCAGTCCGCTTCGGGAAAAACGACCAAATTGATTCCGCTTCGCTGGCACTGAGGAGGGGGGATGGCTGATTCTCAGTTGTAGTCGTTTGTGTTGGTTGGGCAGCGATCGCAACTGGCTGCTCTTGCGGTTCTGGGACAGGAATGGTTATTCCTGCCCATTCTCGCAATTGTGGAGATATCTCTCCCCCTTGAGTGCGATCGCCTGCAAGTACTGCTGCTTGAGCTGCTTTAAAATTTTCTAAAGCCACCTGAGCGATTTCCAGTACTTTGTCTGGATGTGCTTTGAGCGCGTTTAGGGTCGCCTGGGCAATTTCTTCCAATCCAGATAAGCCATAAGATGCTGCTAGTTCAGCAAAAAATTCGGCTTGGGAGTTGAGTGTTGTTTGAATTTGTTGCGGATCTTGGCTTTGGATGTCAGTTTCCAGCTGTTGCAAATCCTGGAGTACACTCCCGGAAAAGATTGACTCTACCACATCAAAGCCAAGTTCTTCCGAACTGGGAAGCAGAGCCTCACGACCAAAAAAGTCGCCTAGTTTATGTTGGAGTTGGGCGAAGATTGAGGCAGTTCGATCGAGTATTTCTGCCTCATTGCAGGATAAGCCCATCAAGGCTGCACTCAATGGAGTTCGCAGGCACTCATAAGCATCTAGAAGCAAAGCACCCAATTCTGGATCGATTTCCAGTTCTGGAGCATATAACGCTTGGAATACATCTTCCAAATGATGGGCAATTGTCTGAATAGTTTCTTGCCCAACACTGGCAGCACTCCCTTTGATAGTATGGGCGCTTCGCATCAAGGCATGAACTTTTTCTATTGTTTTTTCATCAAGTAGACCGATCAGATTCTGCTCAATGGTTTGCAACAACTCTGCCGCTTCGGCAAGAAAAGCCTGCTCTTGATTACTGGGATCGGGGTTCATAACAGTTTTGCGAGATTAGGGACTTCCAAGAAATAAATTATCCAAATAAACGAACCGCAGAGACGCAGAGAACACAGAGAGAAGAGAAATAGAGAGGATTTTTCCGTCAGTTTTGGGGTATTTTTTATTTGGAAGTCCCTTAGTCAACTTTGAACTGGCTAACGCTGGTTTCCAGTTGTTGTGAAGTCATCCGTAGTTCCTCAAAAGACTCGGAAATGTGCATGGCACTTTCTGAAGTCTTGCGGGCGATCGCCGAAACATCCATCATCGCCTCTGTCAATATGTGAGATTGCTGACTTTGATGGGAAACTGCTTCGGTAATTCCTTGTACCAGTCCACCAATTTCGTTGGTAGCTACGACGATCGCACTTAGGGAATGACGAGTCTCATCGATCAAGTTCGAGCCTTGGACAACTTGGCTAATCCCTATTTCCATTGCTTCGGTAACTTCGTTGGTGCCAGCTTGAATTTCTTGCACGAGTCGCTCAATTTCTGTGGTGGCACTAGCCGACTGATAAGCCAGAGAACGAACTTCATCTGCAACCACCGCAAAGCCTTTGCCATACTCTCCGGCACGGGTAGCCTCGATGGCAGCATTGAGTGCCAGCAAATTAGTTTGAGTGGCAAAGTTTTCAATCAGACTCACTACTTTCGAGATTTTCTGAGAAGCTTCACCAAGGCGTTTAATCTTCTTCGCTGTTTCCGACACGGTTTCCCGAATCTCCAAAATGCCCTCTACGGTTTTTTCCATTAGGATATCACCAGCTTGGACGGTGTTATTAGCTCTTTGAACCGCCTGTCCGACTTTTTGGGCATCAGCAGCAACTATCTGGGTGGAAGTTACCATCATTTGTAATTGTTCCAGAGCGTGTTCGAGCCGTTCTGCCTGCTGTTGAGCTTGGTCAGATAGTTTCACTACTGAGATCGTGTTATTGCTGGAAGTTTCACTCACCCTGCCAGCAGAAACCTGCACTTGTCGCACTAAATCTCGCAAACTTTGGATCGTAGTATTGTAACCATCGGCGATCGTCCCAATTTCATCTTCAGATAAGGGCGCTCGAACGGTAAGATCGCCTCTGAAGGATGGTTCCAAAGCCATGAGAACGCGTATAGCTCCTTGTTGCAATTTTTCGCGGGCGGTGCGTTCGCGCTCTGCTGCTTCTGCTAGTTGCTGCTCTTGAATACGCACCTGTGTTAGGTAGTCTGCAAGATTCAGGGCAAGACCAATCTGGACGCTGGCTTGGTTGAGAACATCTTCCTCGGATTGCTCCCACTGGCGCGGTGCGTTATTTTGATAAACTCCCATCAGCCCCCATAGCCGATTTTCTTGAAAAATCGGAGAAATCATGTAGGCTTTAGTTCCCCACATCTCTAACAATTGGATGTGACATTCGTCATGACCAACAGTATATATATCGTTAACCACCAAACTTTCTTTGCGGACATAACGCCCTCCTTGGTTGTACTGGAGATAGGTATCTCTAACTCTGGCCAGGCTAGTTCCCACAAGTCTAGGCCAATCTCCACTCACAGACTCAACTACAAATTCTCCAGACCAATCAGGCTCAAAACGGTAAACTCCAACTCGATCTACTTTCAGTAGCTGACGAAGTTCGTGGGTGGCAAACTGGACAAATTCCAGAACATTACCATTACTTTGGGCCATTTCTGTTAACCGACTTGGCAAGCGATAGGAAAATCGGGCGTTTGCCATTTCCCGTTCTGCCAGTTTGAGCAGTTCCTCATTCTTGGTTAAGGTTTGTTGTAAGTATTGCGATTGCTGGACGGCAACCCCAAACTGCGTGCCGATTTTTGTTACCAAGTTAATTTCATTATCTTGCCATTGCCGCGGCCCGCTATTTTGGTAAGTTCCTAACAAACCCCAGAGCTTGTTTCCGGCAATAATCGGGGTGATGATATAGGCTCTAATCTGGAATTGCTCTAGAATTTTCAAGTGGCACTGGGCATGACCAGCAGTGTGAATATCATTGACAACAAAAGTCTCGTTGTTGCGATAGCGTCCACCTTGGGTTTGTTGGAGGTGTTCGTCTTCCCATATAGTTCTGATATCGGGGCCAACCAAAGCCACCCATTCACGACTTACAGATTCGGCAATAAACTCCCCACCCCAATCTGGATTGAAGCGATACACGGCTAGACGATCGCATTCCAAATGCGATCGCAATTCTGGTAAGGCATTGCGGAAAATCATCTCTAGCTCTTGAACTTGGCGAATTTTTTCTGACAGCCGTGTTAATGCTCGTTCCCCTTCTGCGGTTCGCGCTAATTCTGCATTCTTCTTCTTGAGCTGTTCGATATACTTAATCTGTTGCAAACCTATACCCATTTGCACAGCTATTTTTCGCAACAGTTGCACATCCTTAGATTTCCACTGCCGAGGGCCAGTATTTTGGTATGCTCCTAAAAAGCCCCAGAGTTTGCTTCCAATAAAGATAGGAGTGATCGCGTAAGCTTTGGCCTGGATTTTTTCTAATATCTCTAGGTGGCACTGAACGTGATCGGCAGTGGAGATATCATTGACAACAAAGGTTTCATGATTGCGATAGCGTCCGCCCTGAGTTTCTTGTAGGTGATCGTCCATCCAAATCGTTTTGATGTCGGAACCCCCTAAAGGCAGCCATTGATCTTTTACGGATTCGGCAATAAACTCCACACTCCAGTCGGGATGAAAGCGAAATATTGCTAGGCGATCGCACTGTAGTTGTTTGCGTAAACTTGGCAGCACATTCAGGAAAATTGTATCTACGTCTTGAGCTTGGCGAATTTTTTCCACCATCCCTGTCAGCACCTGTTCCTCTTCTGCTGCTCGCGCTAACTCTGTATTCTTCGTTTTCAGTTGTTCGATGTACTCGGCTTGCTGTACGCTTAACCCGAACTGAATGCCCAATTTGGTCACTAATCGCACCTCCTCGGAATTCCACTGGCGCGGGCCGCTATTTTGGTAAGCTCCTAATAAACCCCAAAGTTTGTTTCCAGCAAAAATCGGGGCGATGGTGTAGGCTTTAACCTGGAACTGCTCCAACAGGTCGATGTGGCACTGGGCATGACCAACAGTATAGATGTCATTGACGAAAAAAGTTTCATTGTTGCGATAGCGTCCGCCTTCGGTTTGCTGTAGGTGTTCGTCTTCCCATACGGTTTTGATATCGGGGCCAACCAGAGGCACCCAGTCAGTTCCGACAGATTCAGCAATAAATTCACCACTCCAGTCAGAGTTGAAGCGATATATTGCTAGGCGATCGCATTTGAACAACTGCCGCAATTCTGCCAAGGTAGTGCGGTAAATTGTTTCTGGGTGTTGGGAATGAAGCATTCTATCCGTCATTCGGGCGATCGCGTGTTCTACTTCAGCTACTTGGGTCATTTCTAGATTTTTTAACCGTAGCTGTTCGATATATTCAGCTTGCTGGAGGGCAATGCTCAACGGTTCGCCGATCTGCAACAAAGCACCGATCTCTTCCTCAGTCCATTTCCGAACATCAGAATTCTCATAGGCTGCTAACAAACCCCAAAGATTACCAGCGCGGAAGATGGGAACATTAATGTATGCTTTGGCTTGGAACTTCTCTAATGTTTCTAAATAACAAGGTGAAAAACCAGCAGCAGAAATATCGTTGACTTTACGGAAGCGCGTTCCTTTGGTGTAAACTCCACCCTGCGTTTCTTTCAGATAGGTATCGGCATCAGGTTTAATAGGGGAGTTATAGTCCTTAATATTGCAACGCTCTGAAGATATCAGACCTGTTTTTAAAATGCTGTCTTGTTCCTGCATCTCCAACAGTGACGACCAACCAGCAGCCACAGATTCAGCGATAAATTCTCCACTCCAGTCTGGATGAAATTGATAAATGACAACGCGATCGCATTTTAAAAATCGCCGCAACTCTTGGGTGGTAATGCGGAAAAGGGTGCGAAGATCCGTTGCTTGCCCAATCTTTTCAATGATGCCGAAAACAGTACGTTCTCGTTCAACAAGTTTGGCTGACTCCTCAGAGCGGTGATAAAGTTGTTGCTGATATTGCACCTGTTGAATAGTAATACTAGACAGGGTTGCAACCTGCACCATTAGTCGAACTTCACTATCTTTCCACTGACGAGGCTGAGAATTTTGATAGGCAGCGAGCAAGCCCCACAACTTTTCTCCCTGGAAGATGGCAACAATAATGTATCCTTTGGCTTGATAGGTTTCTAAAACTTTGATATAGCAGTCAGAAAAACCAGCACTGTAGATATCATTAGTGACTCGATAAATCTGTCCGCGATGGAAATTTTTGCCTTGGGTGTGCTGAATGTAGCTATCTGCACTGGGCGATCGCCCCGTTGCCCCAGCCAATCCCCCTTCGTCTGCAAGGTTCCTCACACTGCAATAGTTAACGTTATTGACAATTGCTGGGTTGTTTCGCTGTTCTTCTAATAGAGAAACCCACTCAGATCCAACAGATTCAGCGATAAATTCCCCACTCCAATCTGGCTGGAAACGATAAATTGCGACGCGATCGCATTTTAGTGACTGTCGCACTTCTTGGGTGGCAACGCGAAAGATGGTATCCAAATCTTTGGATTGGAGAATTTTATTTGCTACACCGACCAGGATTTGGTCTTTTTCCACTTCTTGTTGCAACGTAGCCTGAATCACGGCAACTTGCAGTTGCGCTTCTAATTCCTGCTCGATCAATTTTAGTAACTGAATTTCAGCATTTTGCCACTGGCGAGCAGCAGCGCATTGCTGCACTACCAACAAACCCCAAACCCCATCTTTTGCTAAGATCGGCAAACTCACACAAGCTCTTACCTGAAACCGATCCACGAGCTGCTTTTGGTAAGGGGACAAGCCAGCAGTGTAGGTATCCGCGATCGCGACTAATTTTTCTTGTTGATAAAGCTTGGCAGAACCTAACCCAAAAGTGACGGCGGGCAGTTTTTCCTTCAGCATTGGGGTAAAGCCATCCCTCATCGCCTCCGCAACAACTATTCCCAGCGTCGGATTCGTAAACTCATACAGCACCACGCGATCGGCTTGCAGGGCGCTTTGTATCTCTATGACAGCAGTGGCCAGCAAGGTATCTAGATCGGAAAATTGGCGGATTTTGCTGGCGATCGCCTGTACTTGCTCTACCTCTAATCCATCTCCTCCGTCTTGATATGGCAACACACTTAGCAGTTCTTTTAACTTGCGGATTCTCTCTCGCAATGGCCCTGTTTCCACCCAATCAGCTTGATCCAGTTCAGTTCGTAATTCTTCTAGAGCGGAGGTGATTTGCTGTTTTGCTGGTACATCAACGGTATGCCCGTTATCGATTTCCTTATAAGCGTTGCTGGAATTTGACTGAGGTTGGCTCGGTCTAAGATTGTGTTGCGCTACCATGATCTTTCTTGCTATGAAGGTTGTCGGAGTTAATTAAGTAGAATGCAGAGCGGAAGCTAATTACTAAGAAAGGCAGAGGGCAGAAGGCAGAGGGCAGAAGGAAAGAAGTATTAATAAAAACTGTCTTTTCTGGCTGGGTCTGAGCTACAGTTTAAAAAAAGAATTGTATTGAGACGCGTAGCACGAGATACAAAGCATAGCTCCCTTCTGCCTCCTGCCTCCTGCCTCCTGCCTCCTGCCTTTCTTCGGCAGGAAGCTCTGTTTAAAGAGGCTGAAGGGCTTGAATCACAACCTGGGTGTCAAGTAACATCAAAGGGCTACCTTGAGAATCCACAAAGTAACCCTGTAAAAATGAGCCTAGTCGGCCAGGTAACATCGATGTCGAAATCTCTAACCGCTCTTGGGGGTCATGAACTTCAATGGTATTGACTTGCTCTACCAACAGCCCGACGGTTTGATTCTGGACTTGAACAAGCATCGCCATGCCAGAGTTACACACACCTTCTCGCCGACACCAGTGTGTTGCTCCCAACAAAGCTGCTAAATCAAGAATCCAGATCGCTTCTCCCCGCCAATTCATTATGCCTAACAAGAATTCTGCTACCTGCGGTACTGGCAAAATCTCGGTCAGCGCAACCTGAATTACTCCCCGCAAATCAGCTAATGGGAGTAACCCATTTACCTTTCCATTCAACGGAAATCTTAAAAACCTCTGGTTGTTTCCTTGAGAAGAGTTTTCAAGTCGAAATTGGCTATTAATGGGTAGCGAAGAAAAGCTATCATTGGCCTGTACCATTGCCCTAGTTTCCTTTAGCGAATAAATTTATTAACAGTCTGGAGCAAGGTATTTTCATCTACAGGTTTTACTAAATAGCCATCGGCACCACTCATAGTGCCCCAAGTTTTATCAACATCTGTATTTTTAGTTGAGCAAATCACTACCGGGATTCCTTTTGTTATCGGATCGGCTTTCAACTTGCGGCAGAACTCAAATCCACTTTGGCCCGGCAAAATCAAATCCAGTAGAATCAAGTCAGGTTTTTGTTGTTTCAACCTGAGTTGAGCCTCTTCACCACTGCGAACTTCATAAACTGAATATCCTCCTTGCTCTAGGTAACGTGTCATCTTTTCGGATTCTGTGAGGCTATCTTCAACTAAAAGAACTTTTTTCATTTTTTCCTAACTATTTTATTCAGAATTTGAAAAATGATTGCGATGAATGAATTAACACCAACCCAGATGTAGAAAGCAATTTACAATCCAAAATCTTTTTTGAAAATGGATGTAGGGGAGTCACTGTCATGACTACCGCTTCAACCTAAACACTTAAATACTTGTGAAGCACATTGAGTACTTTCTCTGCTTCTACAGGTTTCCCCAAAAAGTCAGTTGCCCCTACTAATTTTGCCCGCATCCGATCTACTATTCCATCTTTCCCAGTTAAGATGACAACCGGCACATTTTTGAGACTTGGAGTTTTACGGATTTGAGAACAAATTTCATAGCCATTGACTTTTGGCATCAACAGATCCAAAAAAATGAAGTCGGGCTTGGTTTTAATTAGGTTTAAAACTGCCGTCAAGGACTCTTGAATGCCAACAAAGCGATAACCTTGATGGGTGAGAATTTCCTCCAAACTGCGACAGATCATCGGACTATCATCCACACAGGCTACTAAAGGTCTTGAGACATCAATAATTGCTTTACTAGCCGCTGGGGGGGCAAATTGTATAACAGTGTTCTCTTCTTTCTTCAGTGAAGAATTGAAATTATTAACTGCACTGGACGGACTGACAATTTCTTTACTAGTCGCTGGGGGAGCAACTTTGTTGAAATTGGGCGCAACTTGTAAAACAGTGTCCTCTTCTGTCTTTAGTGAAGAATTGGAATTATTAACTGCACTGGACGGGTTGCCAGTTTCTTTACTAATCCCAACCTGCCTGAGCTTTGGGGTGGGTGAAAAAGCGATCGCCCCTGTTTTTACCAATGTCATCAATAACCGAGTCAAAGCTAAGACATCCCGACCGCTTTTTTGCCCTAGACCTCGTAAAGTTTTTGTGCCATCAACTAGAGCAATAATCTGTTTAGAGGATGCTTGTCCTTGGAGTAGCTCAATTTGTTGAATAATCGGAAATAAATTGGGCGAGTAGGTTGCCAGTCCTGCATCTCGCCATTCTTGCCAGGCTTGTGTAGCCTGTTTCAAGACTTCCTCTGTTGGTATTACAGCTAGGAGAACCCCAGGAACTTCACCAACAACGGTAGTATGTGACAACTGCCCTGCTGGATTGTTGCCATTTCTTTTGGCTTCAATGTACTGCATTATATCAAACAGGACTTCAGCTATTGAGCTTGCAATCAGGCTAACAAGTTGTTGTTGTTCGATTAATTTTTGTTCTCGCAACTTAGCAAGAATGGAATACTCGCGATAATTTTCCTGGGGAGAGACAAGCCGCTCCAACTGTGTCACATCCAGATTAGAACAGTACCGCAACAAGTGTCGTCGCCATCGCTCATCGGCATTAGAACCGCCAGCCTGCCAAATTAATCGTCCTAAACGAAAATATAGCGTCCAAGTCGGCCCATCCCTTGCTTCAAGATTCAGCCTACCTGTAAATAATTTAGTTTGAAGTTGGTTGATCAATTGATTCACAATGGATCGCACCTCCTTATATATATTGAGTTTTGCATTTACATTAGAATTTCTCAAACAATCCAGCTTACTAACTTCATTGTGAGATTGCCAATAGCAGGGTTCAAAACCTTGATTGAGCTATCCCAGCTTGTTATATCCCTTTCCAATCTGGATATTTTTAAAGTTCAAAGCCGGAAGCTTGAACAAAGATTAAAGCTCTTTTTCTAATTATTAATAGGTTAACTATATTACTTTTGCCATATTACATCTACTGAGCATATTGCTTGTATAGATGGAGTTGCAATACAGACCTGAAAAAGATGGAAATGTTGAATACTACAAAGCATAGACCAGCTTTAATGCTTATCGGTTGTGTACTCTGCTGCTTCAGGCGACAGATACAAGCGATCGCCCAATAGCTAGTCTGCAAATACAAAAAATGAGCTTGAATGTAAGTTTGTCAAGAAATTGCTTGTTGCCGAATAAAGTATTGGCGATCGCGTTGTTCTAGTACGCCTTGCTTGATCAAGGAGCGCAGGACATCTATCGTTTGCACCCGGCTTAAGCCTATCACTTCTTCAATTTCTATCAGAGTAGCTCCTTCAGCTTGCTGAATGTATTGCTGCACTTTAGATTTAACAGTATCTGCATTCAAGGCAGGCACTTTCTTAGTCATGGTATTGGCGGAAGGACGAAAACCATTAGCTTTAATTGCAGAACGGGAAATTGACCATTTTGGAACTGTTACAACTAATTTTTCTTCTTTAGCAGGAGTCGGGGAAACTGCTTGTTCGTGACTGTAATCGCCCCAAACACTGTTATGTAAGATTTCCCGGAAATTTTGCAAGTTTTGGAATAATGCCTGAGCCTTTGCTGAACGCTGTTGGCGGTATTCTTGCTGGCGTTGCGAGACATCTGTTTTTATTTGCAATATTTCCAATTGCCGCTCGACAATCTCTTGCTGAAATTGCTGCTGTTGTAACTTTCTGTTGTTGTCAAGGCTGGTAACAAAACTGTTCAATTCTTGATGAAGCACATCTGCTTGCAGCTGAAATTCTTGTTGAGTTAGCTGTTTCCACTGGTTAACTTTTTGACGACGTTCAGCAGTTATTTGCAATCGCTGCGATCGCTCTTGTTCCCATAAATTCTTGAGAGCCATCAGCTGATATCTCCTATTTTGTTAACTAGAAATATTAAATAAGCTGTTACGCATTTAATTTGTACATTTACCTGATGACTGATGACAGATGACTGTTAACCGTCAATAGTCATCTGTCAACGACCATCAAGAGTATTTATATACTTTAGACGCGCATCAGCTTAGAAGCCATAAAGACTCCCTTTTTCTAATGTGGTGTTAAGCAGCAGATGGAACAGCAGCCTGGGATGTTAAACCAACTGCCTCGGCATATCTTAAGTAAGTTTCGACTGAAGCAATCACAATCCGAGCTTCTATTGATAACAGTTCAATACCAACTAAAGAAACACGTACCCAAGCATCAATTACAATTCCTTTGTCCAAAATGCGGTCAATAACTTCAGCCAGACTTGAAGATGAGTTAACTTTTTCAACAGCCATTTTATTTTGCTCTCACAACTCTAATTATTGATTTCATCCTGCTCTGATTGAGCAGTAGGTAAAACTTACACAATGTGTTTTATTCTTCCTGGGTTTAGTGTTCCCAAAAATATAAGATAAATATAAGAAAATAAAAAAATATTAAAAAGTTAACAATATTTTTTTAGACAAAAATTCAAGAAAAAATCATCTCATCTTTATTTTTTCTGGGAAAGTTTTAAATATTATTTTTTATGAATTTATATGAGAGTATTTTTTAGAAAATGATAGGGTGGTAGAGGTTCGCTAAGTGCTAATTGCCAGTGCGAGCATTGTACCTGCCAAAGGGAAAACAGCTGCGTACTGAGCGTTGAATCGTTGCGCTGTGCCAAAAAGTGGATTTGCCGCACATCTGACTGTCGAGTTTCACAGATAACATTTGTATATGTTTTGAGAATTAACTGGCTCAAGAGTTCCCACTGTTCGCATTGTTGTGCTTGAAATGCTTGCTGTGTTTGGTAGCGTTGTTTTTTAGCTAATAAATAGGCTTTTCCCTTGGCATCAATAGTTTCAGAATCGTCAAGCAAATCACAGGGTGTCATTTTTAAGGTGTACTCAACTTTGTCTGCTAGCTGAGTTAGGGCTTCTAGATATTGCTCTTGGTGCTTTTCTAGATGATTCAGCAGTTTTTCTACAGAGGTAAAACCCCTCCCAAAGCGTAGGGGAAGAAGGGGAGTTTGTTGAAAAAGTTCTCGAATTACGCGATCGTGGTTTAATACAGCTTGAAGTAAATGCTCATCCGTTGCCTGTATTGTCTCCAGTGAAATTTCCGGCTCTACGATCGCAGCTAAACCAGAAGAGTAAACGAGTTCAATATTCCTTTGCATCCCTAAGGGTAGAACAAGTGGTGATGCGGTCGGGACTAGAAGAGCATAAGCGTATATTGACATAAGTAGAACGGCGTAAATATTTGTAGTTGGGATGAGGCAGGAGGCAGGAGGCAGGAGGCAGAAGGAGAGAGGGTTTTAGTTAAACTTACTCTTATTAACATAGTTTGTTTATTTGCACCGTTCTACTTAAGTAGCTTCTGCTGTGAACTTCTGCGTTTTTTTTAAGTAAGCTATTCATGCCTAGTTTTGGCACAATCAAGCATGAACAGGAATTACCTCTTCCTTCTACCTCCTGACTTGAAAGTACTGAATGCTGAGTAAAAATCCCAGTCCCCAGTCCCCAGTCCCTCTTTCATGCTTGGCGGTGAAACTGGTTTCATCGGGACTGCCTTCTGCCTTCTACCTCCTGCCTCCTGCCTCCTGCCTCCTGCCCTCTATTGAGATTGATGCTGATTAGCAAGCATTTGGTATGTAACTTGGAAATCATCATTTGTAATCTGAATCAAGCTGGAGTCAGTCAATCCTTGGGCGCGGTATCGACGAATTGCGCTTAAAGCAGCTTGATTGCTCAATAAAGCCAAGTCCGCTCCATTCCAACCCTCGGAAACTGTCGCCCAGGTTTCTAAATCGACATCAACCAAGGGACGATCTAGATTGTGAACTCCTAAAATCGCTAATCGGCTGGCTCGATCTGGTAGATCGATTTTTATTTGTAAGTCCAATCTTCCGGCTCTGAGCAAGGCAGGATCGAGCGCTTCTGGACGATTGGTTGCTCCTACTAACAGTACTTTAGGGCATTCATGCAACCCATCCAGTTCGGTGAGTAGTTGACCGACAACGCGATCGCTAACTCCAGAATCACCAGTGAATCGTCCCCGTATTGGTGCCAGGGTATCAATTTCATCTATAAACACAACGCAAGGAGCTGCTTGCCGAGCTTTGCGAAAGAGTTCTCTGACTGCCTGTTCTGCGGCACCTACCCATCGGCTTAGTAATTCCGGGCCATTCACAGCAATAAAGTTGGCTCTAGCCTGGGAAGCGATCGCTTTTGCAAGTAATGTTTTTCCCGTTCCAGGCGGTCCCCACAACAGAATCCCACGGGGAGGCTTGGCTTTGGTTTGCTCGTATAGTTCGGGATAGAGGAGTGCGCCTTCAACAGATTCTTGAAGTTTTTGTTTCACATCATCCAAACCACCAATGTCATCCCAACTTACACTTGGTGTTTCAATTGCTACAGACCTGAGAACTGAGGGTTTTATCTCCTTAATTGCTTCGAGAAAATCCTGCTGCATGATAGTCATGTTCTCAGGAACGGGACTGTTGAGCGAGGGGACTTGACGACGAAGGGCAATGTAGGCTGCTTTTTGACAAAGAGCTTTGATATCGGCACCGACAAAACCGACAGCCAAATCGGCGATCGCTCCTAAATTAACTGAAGTCTCCAAGGGCATGGCACTTGTCAAAATTGTCAGAATTTCCAATCGTCCATTGCGATCGGGAACCCGAAACTGAACTTCGCGATCGAAGCGTCCCGGACGACGCAGCGCCGGATCGAGATAATCGGGACGATTTGTTGCCGCTAATACAATTACGCCCTCAGTTTTGGCAAACCCATCCATTAACCCAAGCAACTGCGCCACTAGTCTTTTTTCAACTTCACCTTCCACTTGGCTGCGATCTGGGGCAAGGCTGTCAATTTCGTCAATAAATATCAGGCAGGGAGCAGAACGAGTTGCTTTCTCAAAAATACTTCGTAAACGAGCTTCTGCTTCCCCGTAATACTTGCTCATCACCTCTGGGCCATTGATGGCAATGTAGTTTAACTCTAACTCTTCTGCCAAAACACGGGCTGTTAAAGTTTTTCCCGTACCGGGCGGGCCAACGAGCAAAACCCCACGCGGAGGCTCTAACCCTAATTTCACCAATAAATCTGGACGTTTAAGTGGAATTTCGACTAACTCTCTGATTTCTTGGAGAACATCAGCCAAGCCGCCGATACCTTGCCAAGAAGTTTTTGAGTTCGTCCGAGCTGATGGGGGGGTGACATCAGCATCATCCATTGGTGTAGCTGCATCGGTGGAATTGGATCTGACTCGGCTGGAACTACTTGTTCTCGGAATATTGCCTTGCCGGGGAATACTACTGAGATTATGAGAGCGAATTTGAATAGAAGTTTTTAACTCCCCTTTCTCTACTTTTTCTTCTAAAGCTTTGGCAATTTCTAATAGGTGTTCAAATCCTTTAAATATGTCGTCCATTGATTTTACTTAAATAAAAGGCAGAGAAAAATTTTATTTACAAAAAAATTAAAAGTTTCAATAATTTTTGATTCTCAATTTTTATTGCTGTTCAATAGGGAGAGGAATTAATCAGTTGGAAATGGTTAATCGAAGACGAGCAAAGTTATACGGGGCAGTGAAATTGTTGTAGCGAATTCGCAAACGGTTTTCAAATTGACGATCGAGTGCTTCAACGTGTTCGCTAAATTGTGATTCTGCTTCCCAAGGAATTAGGTAGGCTGAATTGTAGATCATTGTGTCCATTTGGGGAGCATTTTCTACCACCTCGATCGCAATGGAGTTGAGTGTGCTTTTAAATACATCGATGATGCCTTGCTTGCGATCGTTCATTCCCTGTTCGATGGTTTGCCCTATTTGGATTACCCGCTCCATACTCAGGGGTTGACCCACTAGTTTATCCCTTTCGGTTTTGAGATTTGGGTGTTCTGCCAATAATCCCTGAATTTCTGTCTCAGTATTCCAAAAAACTTTGACACTAACTTCTCGGCAACCTGATAACTTCGCAAGCAATTGCGTCAATTCTTCTTGATGAGGACGAATTAATTGCTGTGAAACCGTTTCCCAGCTTGAAACCAAAAGTCCAAATTGCACGGGCAGTAAATAGCGATCGCCTCCTTGCATGATCTCCTCAAGGACTTTCTCATGACTTAGCAGGTTACGACGGCTGGCCAAATAACGCTCTTGCTGTGCTTCGGAGTAGATGACTGCAAAATCATCCAAAATTTTAATTTGTACAGGTTGCCGATCTAAGCCCTCTAAATTTAAATCTTGCGGAGCAGGCAAGGTCAAAATTCCATAAATGTAAAAACTCATATAAATGTCTTACCAAGAAGAATGTAGATAAAAAAGTTACAGGGGTTTAGAAGTGAGTACTAGTCTTAACTTGGCATGAACTAAGCTTAACTGAGCCAGTCCTAAATCCAAGTCACCTTCAACCACAACACCCGTATTTAATAGGCGATCGAGAAGTTCTAAAATAGAAGGTTGACTAGAGGTTTCACCGGGGTAATATCCTCCAGATTGGGGAAGTAAATTTCCCATTTCACCCAAGTTAATATTTAGATCGGCTGGGTCAACATCAAATATCTCGCAAAGTTTAACAACCTGTTGTTCAAGCTGTTGTAGGCTTTCGGAAGCTCGATCTAGCTCATGGTCGCTGAGGGTGCCAGCATCCATTCGCCGAATCACCTGAGCTTCCATGAGTTGGCGTATCAGTTCAACAACCGTCAGTAACAACGGTGCTAAACCGGAATCGGAACCTTTTGATTTAGTAATCGCCTGCATTCTGATGATTATTAGGATTGAGTGCTTTGAGCGATTGCAGTTCTGTTTCTAGACTGGCAAGACGCTCTTGAAGTTGTTGATTAGTTGCTAATAAGGTGTGAGTTTGACTATTAAGATAGGGGTCGCTTTCCCACCAGTTAATTCCAATCTCTTTGGCTTTATCAACAGAAGAAATCAACAAACGAATCCGAATGTTGAGCAATTCTGTGGAGCCTACGGAAATAGAAATATCTCCTGCGATAACAATGCCTTTATCCAGAACCCGTTCTAGAATATCTGCCAAGGTAGAACCTTGAGTTGATGTGGTGATAGCTCCCCGATTAGTATTAGTACTCATTTGTTTATTAAATGGCCAGAATCAAAAGCAACTGTTTGTGAGATGTTCGGCGACTCGGCATTGCCCTGCATTTGGACTAATACTCCCTGTTCTCTGAGAGACTTGAGTGCAGTCACAATTTGACTGCGATCGATCCCTAATTCTACTGCCAATTCAGAGAAACGCCTTCCTGGAGAATTACACAGGTAGTTGTAGACTTCATGCTCGTAAGGTACTCGTTGTTCCAATACAATCTGATTTTGGTTGTTTGGTATTATCTCTGACGGCTGAGATTGGGTATTTATACTATGATAGAATTCACTTAAAACCTCTTCCAGTAGGCGAGTTGCTTCTATGAGAGGTTGATTCGTGCGAGAAAGCAGGATATCGGCACAAATATCTTGGAAGCTAGGATCTCCAGGGTTTACGGAAATTTCGTGTTCGTGGCAGATTTTGGCAATCATCAGACAGGAACGCAATCCACCGCCCTGTCCAGAGCTAGATCGACTCCAAAACGTCCGTACTAAGCGGACAATTTTTTCTGCTTTCTCAGAATCTATACCTGTTTTATGAACTACAATTTCCTGCTGACTCAGTTCATCAGGTGTAGGCATATCGATGGTAATAACACGATCCATCAAAGCATCCTGAGTTGCATGAACTCCACAATACTCTTGAGGATTTGATGTTAAGATTGCCCGAAACTGAGGATGAACCCGGATATACTCGGCTCGATGTTGGTTTGTTGGTAATACTAACAATCTCTCCTCTAGTACGGAGAGTAAAACGTTATTTACCTCCGGGTGCGATCGATTGAATTCGTCGTAAACCAGCGTAAATCCTTCTTTACAAGCTAGGGTTAATCGTGCATCAACCCAATGTTGTCGGACTTCATCCTCAACTTTAACAACGCTGTGGATATAGTTATCAACAACCTTTTTACGGGTATAACCTAATTGATTACCAATCAAGTCTGAGGTTTTAAACTCATCATCTCCAAATAAGAGGATGATCGGCTGGTTGAGCAAATCAGCTAGATGCATTGCCAGAGTAGTTTTTCCGACTCCGGCTGCACCACGTAAATGTATTGAAAAACCTGACTGTAGATAGCGCAAAGCACGTTGAGCGATGCGTTGAACCGCAGGTGTATTGACAAATCGCTGGGGAGATGCATTTAATACTGTTGTCAAACTCTAAGTACCTCCTCAATAGTAATGTGTCATACAAAAGTATCTTTTGTTACATGGCGAATATAAAATACAGATGTCAATCAGCCTTAACTGGACTCAAATCCAACGCATTTTGGCATCAACACAAGACTAGTAATGTTTAATATTTATGTCATCAGCATGATTACGGTGTTGAGAGGATACCTTTAAGAAGTCAACACAAGTGTAAAAATATGGTTCTGCGCTTCTTACTATTACCGATTACTGGCCCATTAATGGGGGTAACGTGGCTTGGGGAAAAAATTTTAGAACATGCGAGTACTGAAATTGATGATAAAGAGAATCTCAGTAAGCAACTTCTTGCACTCCAACTTGCTTTTGATATGGGAGAAATTCCTGAAGATGAGTTTGAAATTCAGGAAGAAGCTCTTTTATTAGCGATTCTGGAAGCAGAACAGGAGGAACGCGATCAGACACAAGAGTAATACCAATTCTCTCAAAGTCGGCTACAGATAGAGCCGCCAAAATATATTGCCTGCGAGCAGCCTGGACAAGGTATGCTCAATGCTGAAAGGCTACACCACATCACGCGGTAGCCAGTAAGTAGCTCGGTGCAAATAAAGCTAACTGGCGGGGACAGTCATTTGTCATTGGTCACTTGTCATTGGTAAGGGTTTTAAGCCTGTTTACGTTTCGTAATATAATTTGGTTTATTCCCGCCGACTTACTTAGCGCCTTTCCATCACTCTCAGAAAACAATAATCGAAGCAGAAAACTGAAACTATGACTAAATCAAGGTTTGAGGCTTTATTTTCTAATATAAATTCAAAAATGTAGCCAAAACCTGGAAACTTAAGTCTCGTAAGCCTTGCAGCGATTGCTTTCTCCAAGAGTGATGGAAGAGGGTTAGACTAAGCAAGCACTTAATAAAAGGCTAGCAGCGTAAAATTAAATATAAATAAAAAAGAGAGGATATCACCTCTCTTTTTAATAGTTATTAAATTTTGTAAGTTACTTACACATGAGCTATAAACACAACTTGAATTATTTTCTGCCATAACCTAAATTTGTTAGCGCAGAACTTTATCATCTCGAAACCTTGACCTCATCTTAGATTTTGGGCAAGGTTTCCGCTTTTGACCTAATGGTAGGACAAATAGAAAAGGAAGTGTAGAAACGTAGCGGCTGAATTTTAGAACAAGAACTGTTCTCTTAGGATAGTCATTTTGTGTAATGGTTGTATCCGTCCAGTTGTCTAGCCAGTCTCCATCTACATCTTTAACAAATTGGCGAATTCCATCCACGCCGTGGACTCTTCTAGAGTGTCTCAAAGCCCTAGCTCGTTGAAGAGCATCTCTAGCTTCATCAACCCTTTGTTTTTCAAGACCCTTTTGAGTAGACATTACACTTTATTTGTCTATGTTAATTACAAGATAGCAGTTTCCTTGAGTTAGATCACTACGCTGAAATACAGATTGACCAATTTTTTGATTTACTTGAGTTAATCTTGGATTAAAACTTACAAACATTGCTCTTCTAATACCCCAGTATTTTAAGGTTAATTGCCATTCTCGCTGCTTATTTCGAGAATGAGTATCATTTACTGTGGTTATTTGCACACACAAAGGTAAATTTCTTGACCCTGAAGCTATAAAATCAGTTGCCATTGACAAATCAGCAATATAAGAGTTTGATGTGTTTCCTCCTAAAAATTCTATTTCTTGGCAGATTTTATTGACAAAAGATTTATCATCGCCCTTAAATTTACCACCCATTAATTTTTTCTTCCAAATTGGCATCTTGGGGTCAGGCTCATTAATCCAACGCGTGAATAAAAATTCATACCAATATTGTTCTGTTGGTGTTAGCTGTGCAAACTCCACTTTTCTATCATCTTCGGGCATTAATTGGGTTTTAAACCAGAAAGTGGCATCACTCAGCAATTCTTCAAGGAACTGCAAAACATGAGGTTTTCTTTTTAGAAGTCCAGATTTTTTATTCGCTATCCAGCGTCTTACCTCATCCAACCTAGAAGCTAGTTTGGGGAAAATAGATCGACTTTCTTCAATTAGTTTATTTAAATCTGCCCTAATCTCGTCCGGGTCTCTTTGCACGCTGAGTATATTTTTATATTTTTAAAACAATGAATGATCGTAACACGAGGGTGTGTTTCTATGATGGTCTTTTACTGAGTGCTTAACGTAGTTTTTAGTTCCTCAAAGCATTCTGATTAAGCAAGGTCAAATTCTTGTAGGCTATGGGTTACAGGGTCTAAGTCTACAGTCTAGCAATGAAAATCAATCGGCATGGACGCGCTAAGATTCTCACTCAACAAGAGATACAGCTAATCTTCAGTCATGGTGTGAACAATGACCGCGATCAAACTTTGTTCGCGGTATGTCTCTTCAGCGCTTGCCGAATTCGTGAATTCTGTACCCTACTAACAGAAGACATCTACACACCCAAAGGGGGAGTTAGACCGCAGTTTGTGATTTCTGCCTTATTGTCAAACTAGGAGGAAAGAGATTTTCTCGTGAAGGATTACTTAATATTCCAATATTAAGGTTTTGAATCTTGGTGTCTTTTTCTCCAAGTCAGTCTTTGCTTGCTGATGAGTCATGTCCCCTTCAGCAATTGTTTGACTATTTAAAATGGCAAGACGCTGCTGAATCTGATGTCGGCGTGCTTCGAGTTTCTCTAGTTCCTCCTCTAAACGCTCCTTCTCTAACATCATTTTGTAAGCATTTAAGTAAGCTGTTGCTTGAGAACGTTGAGGAGGCATGGTGCTAAATTTGGCTTGAATTTGTCTGCGGTTTGGAGTGCGATGCATAATAAATTTCTCTTTGGGTATGAAAGTATTTAGTCTAATTAGCCGTTAAAATAAACAGGCTGCGGCTCCTTGGATGCGTTCTAAAGGCTGAACTGAGCGAGGAAGCATTGGTAAACGAACTATTGTCAAACCTGGAAAATTTGTCTCGCAGTCATCGCAATTAATGGTTGCTTTAGAATTAAAGCGGTTGAGAACAAGGTAATTCTGGCTCACACCTATTTCTTGCATAGATTTGAACAAGCGTTGTTGTTCGGCAAGTACGCTAGTCTGGTTAAGTGTAACCCCAATGAACTCTGCTTGTTGTGGGTCTTTTAGCACTTTTTGGGCTTTGACTACGCGCTGTCGCAAAGTTCGTAAACGCCCCATAAACTCTGTACGACCAAGGACATTCTGATACTTGATCCAGAGTTTGAAAATCCAACCTAGCCAGTCTGCCAGTGCAGTCGGCATTTCTAGAAAACGCAGAAGATGACCTGTAGGAGCAGTATCTAAAATAATCAAGTCTTCTTCTTGTTGCTCTAGCAATTCCATTACTGTTAACAGGGAAAGTATTTCATCAATCCCTGGTAAAGCTTGATCGACAATTTTGCGCCAGGCAGCAGGAGCATAGGCCATTTCAATAGCTTCGCTTGTTTGGGTTTCGCCACTCATCATTTCGGCCAGCTCCCATAGGTAATCGGCTCTGAATTGATCGACAATGCGATCGCCATCCACTTCCTGACCTCGAAGATTGGCAGTTATTTGATATGGTTCGTGTCCTAAACTCAAACCAAAGGCATCACCCAAGGAGTGGGCTGGATCGATAGAAACCATGCGAATTTTGCGATCGGGATGTTGTTGAGCCATAGCCCAACCAATCCCAGCTGCTACTGTGGTTTTGCCTACTCCACCCTTACCGCCAATTAGTAATAGGCGACGACCTTCGGTGAGAAAATCTCCAAAGCTAGGAGGAATTTTTTCAGGCCATTGAATTGGGAGTAGATGAACAGGAGATAGTGGTTCAAGCTGAGGAACATGGATTTGGTCGATCAGATGGCTGAGGGCTACAATTCCCAAAGGCTCCTTATCTTGCTGTGGCACAATGAACATCGGCTTTCCGTTAGCAAGAGCCGTATACTGACTGATGAGCGGTTGTTGTTCTTGGTAACGATCTGGGTCAGTGGCACTGGCAAGGACTTGGTTAACAAACAACCCTCCACAAGGAACCTGCATGGTTTGTAAGGC
Organism: Nostoc sp. 'Peltigera membranacea cyanobiont' 210A; assembly: GCF_002246015.1. Taxonomy (GTDB): domain Bacteria; phylum Cyanobacteriota; class Cyanobacteriia; order Cyanobacteriales; family Nostocaceae; genus Nostoc. Next base: position 194,730 of record NZ_NOLJ01000013.1, on the reverse strand, counting down.
TTCTAGGAATCGTTTTGACTCCAACCAACTCATTGGTTCGGCGATCGCTACTAACAAACAAGCTGTATGCGTGGGATCTTGAAGCAGACGACGACCTTGCGACAGTTCAGCTTTCAGGGTTTGCAAAAACTCGTCAGCGCGATCGGGTGTGTAGCTTCCAGCAAAGGTCTTGCTAATAATCCGATGCTTTTCTTGAAACAGTTCAAGAGAGTCGAGGAAAGTGTCTAAAAAGTCCATCAATCCAAACAAGTTGAGAGTATGACCGCTAGGAGCCATATCTACTACTACTCGATCTACCCGCTGCTCCTGAAAAAGGCGTTGGATCTCTAACAAGCCCATCAACTCGTCCAGCCCAGGCCAATTTAAATCCCAAACTGGCAGCAAGTCTTGTCCTTCAACAAAACTACCGCGCTCCACTAACAGTTCTAACACCTGACCATAACGTTCTTTAAACTCTTGTAGCAGAAGCTTTGCATCCAACGCCCTTACTAGTAGATTGGGTAGTTCAGCTATGGGACGAGGAATGTCATCAACGCTAACTTGTAAGACATCTCCAAGAGAGTGAGCCGGATCGGTTGAGATTAAAAGAATTTGCTCATTGGTAAATTTCTGCGCCCAACGACATGCAAAGGTGCAGGAGATTGTCGTTTTTCCGACTCCACCTTTGCCGCTAAACATAGCAAGGTGTAGGTTATCAAAAAGTTCCATCCCGTTTGTCATTTGCGGTGTTTTAGGATAAAGTTACTACATTTTTTTGAAAGTTACTTAAGTAATTTTGCTGAATAAAGGTATTTAAAACTAGCCTTGGCGACTAGAAGTCGCGGCTATACAGACAAAACCCGCACTTCGACAAGCTCAGTGACCACCTGCGCGGGTTAAAATTCTTACTTTTTCATTAGTCCACCTCCGTGAACTTCGCCTGTGTAGCTGCAAATTATNTGAGACTGTTGGCGAACAAGTGAGGGGTCTTACCCCTCATAAAACAAGGCAGTAAACAGTGATCAAAATGATTGTGTGACAAAAGTGGCATAAATAATCAAATATGACTCTTCATCCGCGAGACTGGTCATCGATTCCAGAAACGACAGCGCAAGTAGCACGAAAATGCTTTCCCAAAGGAAACGTGTATATGAAAATGCGGGATGAATTGGGGGTGTTGTACCTTGATAATGACTTTCTAACACTGTTTCGGGCAGACTGTGGACAAAGCGGCATATCGCCAGGACAATTGGCATTGGTAAGTGTGATGCAATTTGGCGAAGGGTTAACAGACAGACAAGCAGCAGATGCAGTCAGGAGCAGGATTGATTGGAAATACGCATTGGGACTAGAAATTACTGATAGCGGTTTTGATTACTCAGTATTAAGTGAATTTCGCAGTCGATTAATTGCTTGCGGGCGAGAAAGGGAATTGTTAAATCTGATGCTGGTACATTTTCAAAACAAAGGTTGGCTCAAAGCTAGGGGAAAAGCCAGAACCGACTCAACTCATGTACTAGCAGGAATCCGGCAACTAAACCGCCTAGAGTGTGTTGGAGAAACCTTACGCCATGCCTTAAATCAGTTAGCAACGGTTGCTGATGAATGGTTATTAAGAATAGTCAATGAAGATTGGTATTCGCGTTATGCAACCAGATTTGAACAATACCGCTTACCAAAGTCAAAAACAGAACAACAAAGCTTGGCATTGACCATTGGCTGTGATGGTCATCATTTATTGGCAGCCTTGTATGACCCATCAAACCCAGAATGGTTACGGCATCTCAAAGCGGTAGAAACTTTACGCTGTGTGTGGATACAGCAATATGAACTACAACAGGGGCAAGTCTATTGGCGAGAAGCCGACAACTTACCACCTAACAAACAGCTCATCCAGTCTCCGTATGATATTGAAGCGCGTAACCGCACAAAAAGAGAAATGAATTGGACGGGTTATACCCTGCATCTGACAGAAACTTGTGATGACGATGCACCGCATCTAATTACCAATGTTGAAACCACGCCTGCAACCACTGGCGATGTGGAGATGACTCAGATTATTCATCAAGCTTTGGCTGATAAAAACCTCTTGCCAAATGAACACATCGTTGATACTGGTTATGTTGATGCCCAACACTTGTTAACGAGTCAGACTGAGTTAGGAATTGACATCGTTGGCAGAGTACCTCCTGATTCCAGTTGGCAAGCCCAAGCCCAACTTGGTTTTGACGCTTCAAGTTTTACTATCGATTGGCACAATCGCCGTGCTATTTGCCCACAAGGTTGCACCAGCCAATCTTGGCATTTCCGCACGGATAACTATAACAATCCTGTGATTCAAGTACGTTTTCACAAGAGTGATTGTGCTGCTTGTCCCGTCCGCTCTCAATGTACTCACTCACCGAAGTTGTCCCGTGTTCTTACCCTCAAGCCTCAACCTCTTTATGAGGCTCTTACCTCCGCTAGAGCTAGACAAAACACCCAACAGTTTAAACAACTTTATTCTAAACGTGCTGGTGTTGAAAGCTCCCTATCTCTTGGAACTCGTGCATATCAATTGCGCCGCACTCGTTACATTGGTCTTGCCAAAACCCATCTTCAACATATCGCCACTGCTGCCGCCATTAATCTCTCCCGGATGTGGGCTTGGTGGTCTAATGTTCCTATTGGCAAGACCCGTGTCTCTCGTTTTGCTGCTCTTTTTACCTCTGCTTCATCATAATCCCTTTGCCATTTTTATGGGATGTTTGGTTTCACCCTCTTTTAATTCGCCAACAGTCTCATGGAATTCGCCCAAATTGGTAGAGAGCAAGAATTGTATTTTCTTCCTTCTGCCTCCTGCCTGGTTGGTGAGCGTTCGCGTAGCGTCTCGCAGAGAAGTAGAACCACTGCCTTTCTTCGGTAATTAATTTTGTTGAGTTACTTACAAAGATTAGCCGAGGAACTATAACTGAGGTAAAGATTTAGCCAGAGATGTCCAAAAGTAAGGAGATAAGATGGTTAACAGTTCTGAAGGCGATATAAATATTGGCTGTAATGTCCAAGGTATTTCTGAATACGACTTTTTTTCTGACAGTAATTTTGAGGACATTCATTGTCGTCCACTCAAAACAGACTCTCCCTACTTAGGACTAAAAACTTTTGAAATTAAAGATAAAGACAAATTTTTTGGTCGGGAGAAGTGGATTGCTAATCTGGGCGATCGCTTAAAAAAAGATAATGTACTCTTGCTTTTAGGAGCCTCAGACACTGGCAAATCATCATTGATTCGGGCAGGTTTAATTCCTTATTTAGGATCTCATAAAAATTCGTTAATTAATATAAGTTTTCACCCAGATGAAAAGCCTTTTAAATCTCTTTATCAGTGTCTTGCTTCTACTTATGGGAAAAAATCGCCAATAGCGGATATCGCTAGAGAAATAAGAGAAAATACCCTAATAAAAATTGTCAGATTCCTCAAACAAGATTATCAGTACATTCTGATTTTTATTGACCAATTTGAAGAACTGTTTACGAAAACTCAAAAGCCAGAACGCGATAAATTTGTTGCTAGTCTCTTTCAACTGTTCCAGCAGCAGGATAGCTCTGTCAAAATTGTTTTAACAATGCAATCTGATTTTTTGGATAGATTTAGTGAGTATCCCCAACTTGCGAAGATCCACGATCGCTATAGTCGTATACTCACTAGAATGAGCAACGGAGAATTAAAGTTAGCGATTGCTGAACCTGCTGCTAAAAATGGCGTTACCTTTGAACAAGGATTAGTTGAGCAAATTATTCATGATTTTCACCAACAAAATGATTATTTACCACTGCTGGCATACACCTTAGATGTGCTGTGGGAAAGAGAAAATATTGCAAACCGGGTTCTGAAGATAAAGACTTATCAAGAACTAAAAAAGCAAACGTTTGGTTATTTAAGCGAAGAAGCTAATCAATTTATTAATCCTAGTCTTGGATGGCGCGATCGCCATTCGAGAGAAAAAGAACAAGAGATTCAAAAGTTACACCTTGCACTGACTGAATTAAAACTGCGCGAGCAATCCGCCAGGGTTTTGAATTTACTTCCTGTCCAACCGCTACAGGGTTTGGTGCTGGCAATTCAAACAATGGGTGAGAATCTAGAGAAATACCCAAACCAGCTTCTAGCTCCTGTTTTGGGAAGCTTAAAGGAAGCAATGAACACACCCACAGAGGCAAATAGCTTGCGCGGACACGAGCAAGAGGTTAATTGTGTAGCCTTTAGTCCTGATGGCAAGTTTATTGCCAGTGGCAGTAGTGATTCTACGGTGTGCTTGTGGAATATCATTGGCAATCCTACTGCTCAATTTTTGTTGGGGCACGAGCAAGAGGTTAATTGTCTAGCCTTTAACCCTGATGGCAAGTTTCTTGTTAGTGGCAGTATTGACGGAATTTTGTGTTTATGGGATCTACAAGGTAATCTCATTACTCAACCGTGGCAGGGACATGAGGAAGGAGTTATTTCCGTCGCCTTTAGCCCAAATGGCGATGGCTGCGCCAACCCCGGAGGGGTAAGCATTGTCAGTGTTGGTTTTGACGGAACAGTGTGTTTGTGGGATTTACAAGGTAACGCCATTACTCAACCTTGGCGCGGACATAAGGAAGGAGTTATTTCCGTCGCCTTTAGCCCAAATGGCGATGGCTGCGCCAACCCCGGAGGGGTACGCATTATCAGTGTAGGTTTTGACGGAACGGTGTGTTTGTGGGATTTACAAGGTAACACCATCGCTCAACCCTGGCACAAACATGAGGCGAAAATTATTTGCGTCGCCTTTAGCTCTGATAGCAAGTTTATTGTCAGTGGTAGTAGTGATTGTACAGTGCGGTTGTGGGACATCCAAGGTAATTCCATCGGTCAACCTTGGCACGGGCATGAAGGACATGTAAATTCTGTTGCCTTTAGCCCTGATGGTAAGTTTATTATTAGTGGTAGCTGCGATCGGACAATACGCTTGTGGAATATCAATGGCAACCCGATCACTCAACCTTGGCGGGGACATGAAGGACAGGTTAATTCCCTAGCCTTTAGCCCCGATGGCAAGCTGATTATCAGTGGTGGCGATCGCACTGTGCGTTTGTGGGAGCTAGATCAAATACTACAAGATCGGGTCATCGGGCGATCGCAGCGCAAATATGAGAATTGGGTCAATTCTGTAGCCTTTAGCCCTGATGGTCAGTGGATTATCAGTGCCAGCAATGATTTGACAGTGCGCTTGTGGGATATTCACGGCAACCCCATTGGTCAACCTTGGCAGGGACATGAAAAAGAAGTTAATTCTGTAGCCTTTAGCCCTGATGGTCAGTGGATTATCAGTGCCAGCAATGATTTGACAGTGCGCTTGTGGGATATTCACGGCAACCCCATTGGTCAACCTTGGCAGGGACATGAAAAAGAAGTTAATTCTGTCGCCTTTAGCCCTGATGGTCAGTGGATTATCAGTGCCAGCAATGATTCGACAGTGCGCTTATGGGATATTCACGGCAACCCCATTGGTCAACCTTGGCGCGGGCATGAGTATTGGGTAAATTCCGCAGCTTTTAGCCCTGATGGTAAACTGATTGTCAGTGGTAGTCTTGATGGAACAGTCCGCTTGTGGCAATGTGGGTGGCAAGAATGGTTGCAAGTTTGCTGTAACAGATTACATTATCATCCCGTCTTTCAAAATCCTGAAAATGGCAGTGATGTAGAAATTGCCCAACAAACTTGTCAAAAATATGTATGGAATCCACAATGCCCTAAACAGTTGCACAACCAAGGTGCAGCAAAGCTAAAAGAGAAAACTTTTTCAGCAGCTTTGGAGGACTTTAACCAAGTAGTTCAAGTTAATTTCACATCGCACTGGAAACATCGTCTTGCTTGGCAATCAGTACCCACAGAGAACCAATAACTCGGACTACGGTTTGTTTAACTGTACTAGCGGGTTGACTGGGGGTGATTTTGGTTGTTCAAATTTGAACTGTTTTGGTATCGATCGTGTAGCTGGTTGTGGTTTGAAGCAAAACATGAGAAAAATTCTGAAGCATAAGCTCGACTTTATCCATTTTTGTGAAACCCAGAACCTAATGCGCTTGCGTGATGAACTTGGGGTCTTGTTATCAAGATGAAGACTAAATATACTATTTTAGAGATGTCTATAGGACTCATATTTGATTTTTGAACAAAACTCAGTACACCTTTATTCCTTCTTCCCAGTCCCCAGTCCCCAGTCCCCAGTCCCTTACCTCTACGAGTGATTCAGAAATCAAATCGGATTGCTATATTAGGGTTGATAGTACTTCGACAAAACTTGATGGAAGTGAGAAATTCCATATTCAATATCTGCAAGCTGAAGTACACCATAAGCTTTGGAATGAACGCTTGCTTGTAGCGATCGCACCACCCCAAAGTCTTCTTTGGTTTTTAGAATCTAAAAACCTTAAGTTTTATTACTATATATAGTAAATCATTAAAAACATTGATATTTTATTAAGATTATTAAAGTAATGTTTCTTACTGAAACTTATGTAAGTAAACTTAATTACTAAATATTAATACTTAGTAAATCACATTAAATATCCCAAATAGCGGGACACAGATATATTTATATTGTTCGCAGAAGCAAGGAACGAGCTTGATTGAGGATAAAGTTCGGGAAGATGAAGCACAAATCATCTTAAAAATAGTATAAATACAACTAAGTGGTTTTTCTGATATTTGATAGTATGAAGTTTGTGATGGGTAATCTAGGTTAAGCCAAGACCTGCGCGAACCAAGATTTACCACTCATGAAGATACATCCGTCTAGCAAAGTCCGTGCATTTTCTTTACAGCTTGTTCTGATCGTTCCTTTCGTATTGCAAGTTTTTGCCATCGTGGGACTGGTTGGGTATCTGTCGTTTAAAAATGGCGAGAAAGCGGTGAACGATCTAGCGGATCAGTTGATGGAACGAACCAGTGGTGAAGTCAATCAACATTTGGATGCTTACCTGTCGATTCCCCATAAAGTTATCCAGTTAAATGCGGATGCAATTCGCATGGGATTGCTAAATGTGCGCGATCGCCTCAAGGTTGGCAAGTATTTCTGGCACGAAATGCAAGCCTATGACCTAACTTTTATCAGCTTGAACCTAGCAACTGGGGAAGGGACTGGAGCCGGCCGTTACGATGGCAAAACGGTGACAATCGATGATAATGCAATCAAAACTCCAAGTCTGCCGAAAAATACGAAAACTTACTTAACAGATAATGATGGCAACCCAACCAAAGTGATGACGACCAGTACTTGGGATACTGTCAATGAACTTGCCTATACTGAACCTGTGAAAGCCGGTAAACCTGTCTGGGTTCGCATTTATACTTATTACGATCCTGCTTATCCTCCTTATATTGTGGCATCGGCAGGTCGTCCGATTTATGATGCCAGCAAAAAACTGATTGGTGTTGTGGGGGCTGAAATTCACCTGTTGAAACTCAGTGAATTTTTACAAAAATTAAATGTCAGCCGCCTTGGACAAGTTTTTATTATGGAGCGTGATGGTATGTTGGTTGCCAATTCTGCTCAAGAAAAGCCTTTTACCGTAGTCAATAACGAAATTAAACGCCTTAAAGCGATCGATAGCCTCAATCCGGCGGTACAAAACATTGCCAAGCAGCTTCAGCAGCGCATTCCAAATTTCCAGTCGATTACCAATACCCAAAAACTGAAAGTTAATGTTCAAGGGGAAAATTTCTACGTGCATATTGTACCTTGGCAAGACCAATATGGTTTGGACTGGTTAGTGGTAGTTGGTATTCCGGAAAAAACTTACATGGCGCAAATCCATGCCAACACCCAAATTAGTATGCTGCTGTGTTTTGGGGCGCTAATAGTAGCAACAACGATTGGCATATTTACCTCACGCTGGATTGCCTATCCTATCTTGCGCTTGAATCAGACTACCCAGGCAATAGCATTTGGTGATTTACAACAGACACTCGAAGAGGGGAATATCGATGAACTCAACACTCTTGCTCACTCTTTTAATCACATGGCAGGGCAATTGCGCGAATCCTTTATTGCTTTAGAAAATAGTAATGCAGAACTAGAAGCGCGAGTCGAACAACGGACTGTTGAACTGAAAACAGCCTTGAGTGAATTGCAACGTACCCAAGCACAAGTAGTTCAAAGTGAAAAAATGTCTAGTCTGGGTCAACTAGTGGCAGGTATTGCCCATGAAATCAATAACCCAGTCAACTTTATTCACGGCAATATTACTCACTTGGATGAATATACTCAAAACTTGTTACAGATGATTTATCTCTACCAAGAACGCTATTCTAGTCATGACCCAGAAATTCAAGCATTAGCAGAGGAAATCGATCTAGAATTTCTCATTGAAGATTTACAAAAGATACTGCCTTCAATGAAAATGGGGACTGAGAGGATTCGTAATATTGTGCGATCGCTACGGAATTTTTCGCGTATGGATGAAGCGGAATTTAAGACAGTTGATATTCATGAAGGTATCGAAAGTACGCTCTTGATTCTGCAACACCGCCTTAAAGATAAACCAGACCGTCCAGCAATTGAAGTTATTAAAGATTATAGCAACTTGCCGCAAGTGGAATGCTATCCTGGTCAACTCAACCAAGTATTGATGAATATTTTGGTAAATGCAATGGATGCCCTTGATGAAGCAGACATCAAGCGCACCTCTCAACAGATACAAGAAAATCCCAGTCAAATTACTATCCGCACTTCAGTAGTTGATTCACAATCAATAGAAATTGCGATCGCTGATAATGCAGAAGGAATGCCAGAATCGGTTCAAAGCCGGATCTTCGATCCATTTTTTACTACCAAACCTGTAGGCAAAGGAACAGGCATGGGTATGGCAATCAGCTACCAAATCATTACGGAAAAGCATGGTGGGAAATTGCTATGTTTTTCTAGCCTTGGGGAAGGCACTAATTTCATAATTCAAGTGCCTATCCGCCAACAAGCTCCTGAACGCGTCCTCAAAGTATAGAGCGATGGCATCATTGATTGGAATTTTTAATTTCGTTACAAATGTTACAAAGCTAAACTTGCATGGGCATATTAAGAATGCTTATATTGCAAGAAAAAACAATGACAGCAACTTTATCTGGTTATCAACTCCTCGAAACCCTTCACTCCGGTAGTAAAACCGTCATTTATCGTGGACGGCGAGAAACCGATAATGTCCCTGTAGTGATTAAAACTCTTCTGTGCGAACATCCACCCCTAGAAGATATTGCTCGACTGCGCCACGAATATCAAATCATTGAGTCCCTGCGAATTCCTGGCATTGTTAAAGCCTACGAGTTAAAGAATTATCAGCATGGTTTGGCTTTGGTATTAGAAGATATTCCAGGTTGCTTGCTCAAAGAAATGATTACAACTCAAAAAACTACCTTGATTACTTTTCTCAAGGTGGCGATTAATTTGACACAGACTTTAGGAGAGCTACACGCCCAAAAAATTATACATAAAGATATTAAGCCGCACAATATTTTAATTAATCCCGAATCAGGGGAAATCAAACTGATTGACTTCAGTATCTCCTCGCGCCTCGATCGAGAAAATCCTACTTTGAGCAATCCTAATTTGCTTGAAGGTACACTTGCCTATATGTCGCCTGAGCAAACAGGCAGAATGAACCGAGTGTGCGACTATCGCACCGACTTTTATTCGTTGGGTGTCACCTTGTATGAAATGCTAACAGGTACGCTGCCATTTTATGCTAATGACCCGATGGAGTTAATTCACTGTCACATCGCCAAAATGCCAGTCGCACCCTGTAGCGAAACCGTGTGTCGTGTTCTGGAAGATGTGCCAGAGGCGATTAGTGCAATTATTTTGAAACTGTTAGCGAAAACAGCAGAGGAGCGGTATCAAAGCGCTTGGGGACTGAAAGCGGATTTAGAGGAATGCTTGTTTCAACTTCAAGTGATTGGCAAGATTGAAAACTTCGTACCAGGGAGACAGGACAAATCTGGGCATTTTTTGATTGGGCAACAACTCTACGGACGCGAAGCAGAAGTAGCAACATTGATGGCTGCATTTGAGCGTGTAGCAGTTGGTAGCAGCGAATTTATGCTCGTCTCTGGTTATTCGGGCATTGGCAAGACGAGTGTCGTCAATGAAGTTCATAAACCGATTGTGGGGGCAAGGGGTTATTTCATTGCAGGCAAGTTTGACCAATTCAAACGCAATATTCCATACACGTCGTTGATTCAGGCATTCCAATCTTTGATTGGGCAATTACTAACTGAAAGCGAAGCCCAAATCCAAGTGTGGAAAGAGAAACTGTTAACCGCATTGGGAGAAAACGGGCAAGTCATTATTGATGTGATTCCAGAAGTCGAACTAATTATTGGAACTGTGCCACCTGTTACACAACTGGGAGCCGCAGAATCTCAAAATCGTTTCAATCGCGTTTTTGGGCAATTCATTGGGGTATTCACGAACCAAGACCATCCCTTAGTTGTTTTCTTGGATGACTTACAGTGGGCAGATTCGGCATCACTGAACTTAATTGAGCGATTGATGACCGATACTGAGCGCAAATATTTATTACTAATCGGGGCATATCGTGATAATGAAGTGTCGCCCACCCATCCATTGATGATGAGTTTGTCCAAAATTCAATCCTCTGGTGCATTGGTGAATAACATCATCTTGTCATCATTGCAGTTAACGGATGTGGAAGCGTTAATTGGCGATACATTGAATCACATAGAACATAGTCAGCCACTAGCAGAATTACTATTCCATAAAACCGGGGGGAACCCTTTCTTCTTAACGCAACTGCTGAAAACCCTACACCAAGAAGACTTGCTAACATACAACTTCCATTCTGGAGTATGGCAGTGGGATATTCAACATATTCAAGCGATCGGCATTAGCGACCTGAATGTGGTTGAACTGACAGCGAGAAATATTCGCAAACTCTCATTAGAAACGCAACAAGTCCTTAAACTGGCTGCTTGTATTGGTAATACTTTTGGACAAAATTAAAGTGTATGAAGTCCAGATGCAAGCTTATATGGGGCAGAACAGGCTGCTAGAAGCGGTTAACACAGCGCTACAAGTTTTAAAGCTGTTAGGGGTGGAGTTTCCCCAAGAGCCGAACGCGTCAGATATTGGGCAAGGATTGGCGGACACTGCGGCAATTTTGAGTGGAACGCGAATTGAGGATTTAATTGAGCTACCTCAAATGAGCGATCGCTATAAATTAGCAGCCATTAGACTTTTGTCAAGTATCTTTGCTCCTGCATATATTGCTGCTCCTGCACTGTTGCCCTTGACGGTGTGCAAACAAGTACAATTATCCGTCGAATATGGTAACGCTACCGTTTCTGGGTTTGCTTATGCCAATTATGGTTTTCTTCTTTGTGCCATTGTGGGAGATATTGATTCAGGTTATAAATTTGGTCAGTTGGCTTTAAATCTAGTGTCAAAGTTAAATGCTCAAGAAATCAAAGCCAAGACAGTTTTCATCGTAAATCTATTTATCCGACATTGGAAAGAGCATCTGAGAGAAACCTTAGAGCCTTTGCTGTCAGGTTACTCTAGCGGCATGGAGACAGGAGATTTAGAATATGCAGGCTATTGTCTACTCCAGTACTCCTGTTTAGCTTACTTTAGCGGTAAAGAACTGACTGTCCTTGAAAGAGAGATAGCAAGAAACAGAGATGCTATTCATAAAATCAAGCAAGAAACAGCGCTTAATTATATAGAAATCTATTGGCAGGCTACCTTAAATCTACTTGGAAAAAGTGAAAATCCCTGCCTTATCAAGGGTGAAGCCTGCGATGAACAGATAAGGTTGCCACTGCACCAGCAAGCAAACGACAATGCGGGAGTTGGCTACATATATCTAAACAAATTTTTGCTTTGTTATTGGTTTGAAAATTACTCGGAAGCGATTGAGAATCTCGCTATAGCAGAGAAGTATTTAGATGCAGTGGTAGGAATGCCCTTTGTTCCTCTATTCAATTTTTACGATTCTTTAGTACGGCTAGCGGTGTATCCCAACACCCAAGAATCAGAGCAAAAGGCCATCCTCGATCGCGTTCAAGCTAATCAAGAAAAAATCCAAAAATGGGCGGATTATGCCCCAATGAATCATTTACACAAATTCTATTTGGTAGAGGCAGAACGGCATCGGGTTTTAGGCGAAAAAATCGAAGCGATCGAGATGTATGAAAAAGCGATCGCACTTGCCAAACAAAACGAGTATATCAACGAAGAAGCGATCGCACACGAACTCACAGCCAAATTTTATTTGTCATGGGGTAAAGAAACGATTGCTCAAATCTACATGACTAATGCCTACTACGCCTATAGCCATTGGGGTGCTGTTGCTAAAGTCAAAGATTTAGCAGCACGCTATCCGCAATTAATTTTGCGGTCAAACACAGAAAAACTAGAAACGAATTACCTGCACACTATTCAAACAAGCTCTACGACTACTGGAGGCGCTCACATTCTCGACTTCATGACAGTGATGAAAGCTGCACAGGTGCTGTCAGAAGAAATGGTGCTAACTCACCTGCTCGAAAAATTGATGAAGATTGTTATCGAAAATGCTGGCGCTCAACAAGGTTACTTTATTGCCAAGCACGAAAATAGATGGCTGCTAGAAGCAATGGGAATAGTTGTAGGTAAAGAGGTTAGTGTTGTTATTAATGCAGAGGAGAAAACCAATTCCCTCTTACTCCCAGTTGCCTTATTAAATTATGTCGAAAGAACCAGAAACAATCTGGTTTTAGACAATGCTGTTAAAGACTCTCGTTTTGCGGCTGATGCTTATATCACCACTTACCAATCCAAGTCAATTTTGTGTTTGCCGCTAATTCACTCTGGCAAGTTTACTGGTATTATTTACCTGGAAAATAATCTCATTTCTGGTGCTTTTACCCCAGAACGGGTAAATGTGCTGAGTCTGTTGATAGCACAAATTTCGATTGCGATCGACAACGCCCGTCTTTACACCAACCTGCAAGCTTACTCGCAACAACTAGAAGCCAAATCACAAGAACTCGAAGCTAAAAATGAAGCTTTCCAAGCATCCGAAAAGCGCGAACGAGAAAAAGCTGAACAACTTGCACAATCCCTGCACAAACTCCAACAAACCCAGGCTCAACTTGTGCAAACCGAAAAAATGTCAAGCTTAGGGCAACTGGTAGCTGGGGTTGCTCACGAAATCAACAATCCAGTCAATTTTATCTTTGGCAACCTAACTCATGCCAACACCTATACCCAAGAGGTGCTGAGACTGCTGGAACTTTATCAGAAGCATTACCCATCTCCCCATCCAGAGATTCAGGAAGAAGTAGAGGCGATGGATCTAAAATTTCTGCTGGAAGACTTGCCCAAGCTACTGTCTTCTATGCGGGTTGGGGCAGACCGAATTCGCCAAATTGTCGCTTCTCTGCGAACTTTCTCACGTATGGACGAAGCCGAAATTAAAGCCGTTAATATTCATGAGGGCATTGAAAGTACCCTGATGATTCTGCAACATCGCTTCAAAGCAAAGTCAGATCGTCCGGGTATTGAGCTTATTAAACACTACGGCAATCTGCCCCAAGTGGAATGCTATGCAGGACAGCTAAATCAAGTGTTTATGAATGTGTTGAGTAATGCGATTGATGCTTTAGAAGAGTCATTAACAGACAATCAAGGACAAATAAAAATTCCAACTATTACTATTCACACTGAACAAATTAATGCTCATCAAGTCGAAATTCGGATTGCAGACAATGGGATGAGTATACCAGAACCTGTTCGCCGACGCTTGTTCGATCCTTTCTTCACCACAAAACCTGTGGGTAAAGGAACAGGTATGGGCTTGTCGATTAGCTACCAAATTGTCACCGAAAAACATGGTGGTTCACTGTCTTGCACTTCAGAACCCGGCGAGGGAGCGGAGTTTCAAATCCGTATTCCAGTTTGCCAGGAAGTTAGTAACTTTCCCCGGTAGTTTGAACACTGATAGTTTTTTAGTTTTTCTTGAGCAAATATTAATTGGTTTCATCATTGTGGTGTGTTTTCAGCCCTATTAGATAGCTCTTTCTGTGGCTGGTTTGTTCGCAAATAGCTGTAACGCCAAACCCGCTTGGTGAAAATGTTTTGCCCTCACCCCCAGCCCCTCTCCCCAAGAGAGAGGGGAGCTAGACATTCAATTCCCCTTCTCCTTTGGGAGAAGGGGTTAGGGGATGAGGGCGTGAGGGATTTGCAAAACGCGTGTCTGATATAGTTTTCACCTTAAGTTAACACGTATGAGCAATGCTGTGCCCCTACGATAGATGTGGTTCAAATACATAAAGACTGCTGTAAAATAGGTGTTCATCAATTAGTTTGTGACAAATGAAAAAATAAAATTAGCGATTTCCATCAACGCATCTTAGTTGATAGTTTTAAAACCGATAGGGCAGCTAAACTTAGCTTGCTTGAAAACAGGTTTGGGAGGTTTATCTAAAGTCTGTTTTTCGGAACGGCACATTATTGAAACAGTAGTTTTGTTTGTTTTATCGGAAGCAACTACACCTACAAAGCTGTTAAAACCCTTTTTTGTCAGACCTAATTTCAATAAATCAGTTGGTAGCTCTTTTGTAGGCGTTGCATATATAAATGACTTATTCTTACCCATTTCTACAGAATATCGATAGTAGGTTGTAGCTGCTGGTGCATCTCCATCTCCAAGCTCTAACAAACTATACGATTGAGCAAAAACTGATTTTTCAGAAAAATATGCTTGTTGTGCCCTGATAAAACTTCCAATTGTATTTTTACTGCTATTACTACAGCCACAGCTTGGTGGAACTTGAATAAAAATAGTTAAAATCCCAAGCGGTAATCCTCCAAGTCCAACAAGTAACAAGATTCTTTTAAAGTTAATTTTGGTACGGTCATTTTGTTTAGTCATATCTGATATATACGACTTGAGAAGGAGTTGATATAGCGGTTCTCGGTTAAGTGAGGTACAAGAACCCCACCCCCAACCCCCTCCCCGCTCTTCGAGAGGGGGCTAAGATGTACCTCATGTGATTAGGAAACGCTATACTTCAAGTTAGCATTATCAAGCAAAGCGATCTCTGCTTTTTTCTGCCTAGTTTGCGTTCGTAGCCGAGCTTGCAATTCATTAATAGTGTCACTCTGAGGAGCGATTTTTACTACTGAATTTTGAGTAGTTGCGATCGCTCCCTCACAACCCCAAATTTAGCATTAGCCTTTGAAAAGGATGTCATAAAGTGACAGTAAAACCTCTACCACAATCAAAATCACCACATACCACTCTACTCGCTGACTACTGCTATGCTGCATGAACTCCAGCACCGTTTGGGCGGTTTGGGCAATTAGCTCTAGTTTACGTTCCAGGGCATGGTGACGCTCACGGATTTCGTATTCATCTTCCAAGCGCAGATATAAGTTTTCTAGCTGTGGAGATTCCCAGAGTAACTCCGGCTTATCGATAATCTCTACTTGACCTACAATCTTATGTTGAACTAATAGGGTAGTCCCTAGTTGACGCAGTAATTCTCGGCTTTGTTGTCTACTCCTGTTTTCACGCTGAAGACTAGCTGCAAACGGTTCAATTTGATCGAATACAGTCGCTAGGCTGGTTTCATAGTGAGACAGTACAACACTTTTGGCGAGAATATCAGCCACTATTTGCAAGCGTTCTATACTCAATTCATGCAGTAAAATTTTTCCTTCCTTAGCTCGTTCACTCTCACTAATACTGAGATGGACTTCCACCTCTTCTGTTTCCGGGTCGGTAAAAGGGCCGCTTATTTGAGAGGATAGTTTGGTCAAAAAGGCTACCTTTTCTACAGGCTCAAGATTAAACAGGACAACTGCACCATAGCCCAAGAGTACTGCGTAGCCTTCTTCACCGGCTTTAACCAATACTGGCATACTCGCCAAGCAAACGTAATTCTCCAGCGTCTGTAAATTAATACCTTTACCAAGGAATAGGGCCTGCGCTCTAAATCTATCTTTGTCATTAAAAAGGAGTTTTTGCATTGTTGCCCGGAAGCTATATTCTGCCTGCTTTACTGCTCTGGTAGCGATAGTAATTTATGCCTGTTGTCAGAAATAACTACAATCTCAGCTTACCATTTCGTCTTTCCCCTACATCCCATACCCTGTTTTAGATACTCTTGCGCCCTGAATAAATTACAGCGCTTTTCAAGTAATTGAACGACACTCCCTCCAAAATTGTTAGAGTAAATAAAGTTATGAGGACGCAAATATGACTGACAAAAATCGTTCTCAATGGGACTTAGGCAGGTTTATCGAAACCCTGACTTACTTTGAGGTAATTCCTTTCCTTAACTGGGTACAGCAATTAATCCAAGGTCGTCCTAAGGATAATCAATATAGACCCAATGGAGGAAGCAACGTGGGTGTAATATTAGTAGCAGGTGCAACAGGTGGTGTCGGTAAACGAGTCGTGCAGCGATCGCTCCAACAAGGTTATAAAGTTCGCGCCCTAGTTCGAGATATTGACAAAGCGCGGTCAATTCTTGGTAATGATATCGATTTAGTAGTTGCGGATATCACGCAACCAGAAACTTTAACTCCTTTAGTTCTTTCTGATATCCAAGCTGTAATTTGTTGTACGGCAGTACGCGTACAACCAGTTGAGGGAGACACAGCAGATAGAGCCAAATATTATCAAGGTGTCAAATTTTACCAACCAGAAATTGTTGGCGACACTCCCGAAAATGTAGAATATCAAGGAGTCAAAAACTTAGTCGAAGCGGCGGCAAAATATCTACCTCAAGCAAAAGAAAAACTAATATTTGATTTCACCAAGCCATCAGCAGAATTAAAGGATAACTGGGGAGCGCTGGATGATGTCGTCATGGGTGGCGTGAGTGCCAGTAATATCCAATTAGTAGAAAATACAGCTTTATTTGCGGGTAATGTCTCCACCGCTAACTCTGGCGGATTTGTTTCTATCAGAACGAAGAATTTTGATCCACCCTTCAACTTATCTAGTTATGAAGGGGTGAAATTGCGCGTTAAAGGTGATGGTCAACGCTATAAAATATTTCTACGGACAGATACAAAATGGGATGGTGTTGGCTACAGCTATTCTTTTGACACCGTAGCTAATACCTGGATAGATGTTCATATTCCCTTTGCAGATTTGATTCCCGTCTTTCGGGCAAAAACTGTCAAAGATGCGCCGCCAATTGAGCAAAGTAGAATTTGTTCATTCCAACTGATGTTGAGCAAATTTGAACATGATGGCGCTTTAAATCCGAAATTTTCCCCAGGTAGTTTTACTTTCCAGATGGAATCAATTAAAGCTTATGGGGGGGCAACTTTACCACAATTTATCCTCGTCAGTTCAGCAGGTGTGACTCGTCCCGGTCGTCCTGGCATTAATTTAGATGAAGAACCGCCAGCAGTGAAATTAAATGACCAATTGGGAGGAATTCTAACTTGGAAGTTGAAGGGAGAAGATAGTTTAAGAGAAAGCGGAATTCCTTATACAATTATTAGACCGTGTGCTTTAACTGAAGAGGCAGGTGGTAAGGAATTAATATTTGAGCAAGGTGACAATATTAGAGGCAAAATCAGCCGTGAGGATGTGGCAGAACTTTGCGTACAGGCGCTAAAACTAGGAAAAGCGTCTAACGTCACATTTGAGGTTAAACAGGGAGAAAATACTGTCAATATCGATTGGCAGAGTTTATTTTCTAACTTACAACCTGATGAAAGATGAAATATCTACAGATTTTTAGTCTGTAAATTATTTCAACCAAGTCCGGTTAGATAGACTGTTCTAACAAGTCAGCTATTGGTATGAAAAAAATCAAGGTGCTAGTAATCGCCGGGATTTTAGTAACAATTATCTGGGGCAGTTTTTTTTCTAAAACTGCCTCATCGCAGCAAGTAGAGTCCCGCATCTACAATCTGGAAGCGGATTTGAATCGTGTTGAGTCGCGGTTAAATCAGCTAGAGTCTCAGCTAGGTAAAACTCGGCAGTCTCCATCCTCAAGAACAACACTTACCCCACGACAATCAACTCGTTCTAGAGGTAACTTATCACAGCAAGATCCGATGTTTGATCGGCTTGCAACTTTGGTGGTTGAATTGAAGCAACAAGTTAATAAATTAGAGGAGCGAGTTGCTAAATTAGAATCACGCTAAATATTTAATCAAATTTCAAAAGGGTAGTATCGCAAGGCGGAATTAAAAATTAAAAACCAACACATTAAGGCAAGAGACGCGATGAATCGCCGTCTCTACAATAATCAGTCTTTCGTATTGACGGCAATTTTCAACTTCAATTCTTGTAAAAGTTCAGTGCTAATGGGTGATTTTGCCAGAATTGGATGTTTAATACCTCCCCAGACACTTCCAGTACGGATACAATGGGAAACTAATATTTCAGGAATTTGGCTAGAAATTAAAACCTCTGGTGGTGCGAGTTGACCGAGCGATCGCGCTCTCTTGTAATGATATGATTCTGATAGAGCCAGATCGAGTTGTTGAGCAATAATTTCTGGGATTTCTTTTGCCGAATCTAGTAATAGAATGTAGTGTGGAGGATCGGCAATTGGCATCAAACTTTTAAAGTTAGTTTCTTGCAAGTTCAACAGAGCAAGAGCATTATTTACAAAGGTTTCTTGCAACTTTTCGCCCACCAAATCGCTAATGGCTTGATGTCGTCCGAGAAACTCTAAACAAGGAGTGTGGCGATAGTAATGAGTTACCCGGATGCGATCGCCAATTCGATAACGATACAATCCTCCTTTCTGCGATAAAATAATCGTGTATTCCTTGCCAATGTTGAGTTCATGTAAACTATGCAGGGAACCAGTATCGTCCTCGAACTCGAAAAATACTTCATCAAGAATTGGCACACATCCCCCAGCGACAATCAAGGGAATCGTTATTGGGGCTTCGGTTGCTAGTAGTCCTTTACCTTGAATTAATGCATCTGGAAATTGCGATCTTAATCCCTGAGCTTGATCTGCTGCATTGGCACTATCCCAGCAAGAAATTAGCTTTAAGTTTGGCCAGAGTTGCATCCAGGGAATATTACTTTCGCTGAGAAGTTGCAGACGATTATGTGAAATCCGGTTGTGTAATTCTTTTCGCAATAAATCCTGATTTTCTTGAATATATTTTAAATGTACTTGTAGAAAACTAGGACTCCAAATAGAAATAATTTCTAGTTTTTCAGCCTCTAATAATGCCAAAGCCAGTTGATGTTTAAACAAGTTCGCATCATGCAGCCGATTAAATTTATTTGGCATCACCAACCAAGGACGCAAAAACCAACGCAACCACCCATCTAAATAATCTAAATCGTTCTGTAAAGTTTGGTTATCGGCTACATTTAATTGCGGCGAGATACAAGCATAAATCTTGCCTGTGGAAAATTTCGGGCCATGTACAATCAAATCATGCGCCCATACACAGAACATTTGATTAAACGATCGCCGCAAAGATTGAGTATAAGGAATCCATTTTACTGCCCCACTACTACCAGAGGTTTTTTCGTAGAACAAAATGGGTTCGGGAGTGAGGGAAATTTGTTTAGGTTTTTGATTTAACCAGGGTTCGAGTGCATCATAATCTACTATTGGTACACGCTGCCAATCGTCTACAGAATGAATCCCCAGAGTTTTACCATACTCACTCTTGATTAGGCGATCGCAAATTTCTTTTTGTACAGATGTCTGCATTAACTCTGGGTTATCCAAAGCTTGATGAAATCGCCTCGCCGTTGGTGCGAGAATTTGCCCAAAAAGCTGAATAATCGGACGCATTATTGCACCTTTTGATTAGGATAAAGGTTACTGACTGCTGGTACATAAGAACCATCACCAATGACTACACCAGCAGCAAGATTAGATCCAGCACCGACAAAAACATTGCTGCCAATCTTGACTTTTTTGACATACAACATTAAATTTTGCTTGCGTGGTTTAATGATGTGAGAATAGATACCGACACCATGTCCGATAACGACGCGATCGCCAATTTCTAATAAACTGCGATCGGCAATCTCCAATCTTGTTGTCCAGTATACATCTTGCCCCACTTTAGCACCCCACAATCGCAACCAACAAGAAAACACCCCCGGAATCAGTCGCAGCACTGCTTCTAACACCGGAATAGCAATATAAATTACCTGGATTTGATGACTACCCCACCAGGGATTATATTCTTTATTTTGTAAATAACTAATACCTTCCCGCACAGGATAAAACCGTTCATGCAAGCGGTAAACTAGCACTGGTAGCCCATAAATAGAAAGGAACACCGCCAGAATGCTGAAGATGTTGGGTGAATAGGCGAGGTAGACTATTGCTGCCCCAGTTAGCAATAATATAAAAGTGGGAAAAAAGGAAAGAATTTTACTTAGAACTGTCATGAAAATGGGAATAAAAGTTTTTGGAACAAGTTTAATGAGCTAGGAATTCCGATTAGAGATGGCAATTTTTTGCTTTCATAATATGTTCCATGTAACTTATCCCAAATTTTTAGATTAGCCCCATAGTTATAATTGTAGATTTCGCGGCAATGATGCCAAGCATGATCCTGTGGTAAAATTAGCCAAGAAGATAAAAATTGATAAAGCCAGCTACTTTCAGGAATTATCAAGCGGCTATGTCGCCATAAATCTAAGGCAGAAGTTAGACTTACTCCAAGTAAATAACCTGTTGGATCGGCTAACAGATAGAAAAATAAAGTGTGTATCCATAAATAAATAATTAACAAACTTGTCCAAAGTGTGTTGCGAGAAGTTCCTAATACATCCATCTGAGTAACAGTATGATGGACTTGGTGAACCTTCCACAACAATTTAGTATGTAATAAACGATGATTCCAATAATATAAATAATCAACTACAACAAAACTGATAATAAAAGTCGGAATTAATGATATTTTTAAATATCCTTGTTGATTTAGTAATAAATGTTGATAAATCCAATAAACTAAAGTAGCTTGTAGTAAAGGAATCAAAATTCCTTGAATCGTTAATCCTATAGCATCTAGCAGCCAATCTTCACGACTTTTAACTTTGAGTTGAGTTCGTCCAACCTGATTGCTAATAGTCCAACCAACTAATCCGATAAAAGAGCCAAAAATTAGTAGTTGTGAAAAGTTTTGTATTTCCACTTCTGATTGCTCACACTGATATTGATTAATTACGAATTACATCATGTCTGCTTGATTACTTATTAAACCCGAAGAACCCCACCCCGCCAAAGCTGTGCTTTGTCTCCCCTCCCCGCTTGCGGGGAGGGGATTAAGGGGTGGGGTGCAATAACTGTGGGAATCATAGCTAATTTATGCGGAGATGATATTTTTTTTTAAACCCAAAATGTAACTTTTACTGATTGATTTGGCAATAAACGCGGATCTTCTCCACGAGATATAGCTGCCATAATTGACTCTACAAATATATGAATTGTGTCCGCAGAGGTATTATAAAATTGTGTCCCGTATTTAGCGATCGCTTCCCCCTGAATACCCAAAATTTCCACGTCTTGGCGGATAATGTGTTGAGCAGTCCACCGCACAAAGGGACGTGCTAACTTATTCCAAATACCATAGTTATAGGTGACATCGGTGTAAACCAGAGTTGAATTATCGGTTTCTGGAATAGATTGACTGGTAATGAACAAATGGCGATTATGTGCTATCTTATACTCTACAGAGGTAATGTTTGGCATATAAAAGCGATCGCTATGTTTAATCTCTGCACCCTGCAAATTCAGAAAACGGCTGTACCATCCTAAATTACTGTTTTCGTTGCGATACTCCACCAAAACCGAACCATCACACCGTTCTACAGTCATCTCTAACTTTTGTTGGCGGGAAGTACGGAAAACACCAGGATGAACAAAAGCCGTATGGGGAATATCAATAAAGTTCTCCGCACAATTAGTAATATTATTAGCAAAACGGTTAATTACCCGCACCGTCTCCCATCCTATTTGTCCGTAGTGAGGCATAGAAAAGGGTTCAAAATTAAGACTTGGGGCAACACTTGGGCTATCGGCTAACCGCACATAAACATAGCCATCCTGTTCTTTGGTAGCGTAACACTTGGCTCGACGCTGTGGGGAAGGTTTGAAGTCATCTCCTTCGGCTGGAACAGCAATCACGTTTCCAACCGCGTCATATACCCAACCATGATAGGGACATTGTAAAGTACCGTTACAGATTTTACCTGATGATAGACGGCTATTGCGGTGTAAACAGCGATCGCGCAAAGCTACGGGTTGTCCATCTTCACCGCGAAATATCGCTAACCATTCTCCTAAAACGGTGCGTGGTAATACCTTGTTAGGTTGTAGCTGTTCGCTGAGTGCGACAATGTACCAGAAATCTGCAAATTGCATGGCGGGTGGGAGCGATCGTATTTAAATTATGGCAATGTCTTGGGTAGAACTGCATTGCTGTATCTATCGAATTGCAAAAGAGCTAATTTACAATTAAAAATGAGATAACCTGAGATGGGAAAAGGATCGTGACATTAGAACAATTACAAAAGCAGGTATTAGAGTTACCAATTAGCGATCGCTGGACATTAGTGCAGATCCTTTTGGAGTCGCTACAGCAAGAAACTAATTCTGAATTGAAAAAGGGTAACTTGTCTCGACTGCGAGGGATTGCAAAAGGTACAGAAATATCAACTGAAAATGTTGAAGTAGATTATATTAACTATCTGACTGAAAAATATCAATAATGCGAGTTTTAATTGATACAAATGTTGTGCTTGATTTTTTACAAGAGCGAGAACCTTTTGTAGAGGATGCGGCAAAACTGTTTGCAAAAATTGATGCTGGTGAAATCGAGGGATTTATTGCAGCAACAACAATTACTAACATCTATTACATTGTCCGCAAAGCAGCGGGTGCGATTGCTGCTCAAGATGCAATTGCACAAATTTTGACAGATTTACATATTTGTGCAGTCGATAGAGGAATTTTGGAACGAGCGATCGCACTTAATTTTCAAGATTTTGAGGATGCGGTGCAGTGTGCTTGTGGAATAGCACATGGGGTTGATGCGATCGTAACTCGTGATACGTCTGGATTTGTCAGTGCAGGAATTTTAGTAATTGCACCAGGGGAGTTAGAAAATATAGGTAGTGAGTAAGTGAAGCGATGTCTACGATGGGCTACGCCTACGCGCAAAGCTACGGGTTGTCCATCTTCACCGCGAAATATCGCTAACCATTCTCCTAAAACGGTTCGTGGTAATACCTTGTTAGGTTGTAGCTGTTCGCTGAGTGCGACAATGTACCAGAAATCTGCAAATTGCATGATGGGTGGGAGAGAGCGATTACATTTAAATTATGGCTATATCTTAAGCAAAAGCTCATTCTTTGTTGGTTGCTGAAAACTTGTTTTAGGTCAAGTTAGATGTTTTACCTTGTAGTATGATGTCCAGGGAATCTTAAATGAAAACAGCTTATAAACTCGCAGGTAGGCTACGATCTAAGAGTATGTGCAACCAAGGCACTAATCTACTTAGCATAAATGTATAAATAACTTATGAACTACGATATAGAAACAACCGAAAGTCCAAGGCTTGAAGTAGAGTATTACGGTGCTGACTTTCCTGTGGATACATTAGTGAAACGCCTGGAAGAAGAAGAATTTATTATTCCAGGGTTTCAGAGAAAGTATGTTTGGGAAGAAGAAGAAGCATCACGCTTTATTGAAACCTTGCTACTTGGCCTTCCTAGCCCTGCACTCTTTCTCGCTAAAGATAAGTTTTCCAAAAAATATCTTGTTATAGATGGACAGCAACGGCTGAAAACTTTGCAGTATTTCTTTCAAGAATCTTTTCCAAATGGGAAAGTATTTAAGCTTAAAGGTGTCGTCCCACAGTTAGAAGGCTTAACTTATTCCAAATTACCTCTATCGGAGCGTCGTGAGCTTAATAATGCAATAATCCACTGCATAATCATATCTGAAAATTATGATCCACGTGGAATATTTTATCTATTTGAACGACTTAATACTACTGGAACTGCCTTAAAACCACAGGAGATTCGGAATGCTCTCTATCATGGTTCTTTTAGTGAATTGCTTCAAGATTTATCAAAAAATGAAACCTGGAAAGAGCTTTATAGAAAGGATGATATTCGGGCTGATGAACAAGAGCATATATTAAGATTTTTATCTCTATATTTCGATGGAGAAAATTATTCAGGCAATATGACCAATTTTCTCAATCAATTTATGTTAAAAAACAAAGATTTGGATATAATTACCGAAACTGAGATAAAAAATATATTTTTAAATACAATATATTTTCTTAAAAATTGTATAGGCTCTAAAGTTTTTTATGAGAGAAAAAAATTCCAAATTATTTTTGATAGCGTGATGGTTATAACTGCTCAAGAGTTGGATAAAGGTTTGGAATGTTCAAAATTTAAAAAGTTTTATGAATTGCTGATTAATGACAAGCATTTCTGGTCATTTGCTCAACCCTCTACCACAAGTAGAAAAAATCTAATTACGAGGCTGGAGTATGTTGAAGAGCTTTATAGAAATACGCAGTTATGAATCAATCTATATTAGCTCATCGTCAGAAAATAGATAATCTCTTTAAAAAATTTGCTTCTTTCACAGAACCAGAGATTCAAAGTGAATGGTCAAAATATCTATGTATCTTGATATCAGGATTCATTGAAGAATCTTTGAGAGTTTTATTAGAAAAATATTGTGAAAACAAAGCTTCACCAAACATTCAAAAATTTGTTACAAAACAGATACAAGATATAACAAACTGTAAAACAAGTAGAATTACAGAAATATTAGGCAAATTTAGCCCTATTTGGGAAAGCGAATTCACTAACAAAATTCAAGCTGAGAGTAAAATTGTTGATGAAATAAAAAACTCTATAGATAGTGTGGTTATTAATCGTCACAAAATAGCTCATGGTAAAAGTGTCGGTATGAGCTACAATAATGTATCGACTTGGTATAAGAATGTCAAAAAAGCTGTAGAAATTTTGGAAGAAATAATAAAGTAACTTTTACAGTTTCTATGATTTTATTAAACTAAGTCTCTAAACTGAGTTTAACTAATTCATCCTTCCATCTTCCGAATTTCAACATTACCTGTAACATCAAGCTGACAAGCTAACCGCGCATGAGGATGATTAGCTGCTAATGTCTCCAGCATTTCCTGTTCATCAGGTTGAGGTGGAGGAATATCACCAATAACCTCAACCAAACAAGTGCCACAAATACCAGTGCGACAACCAAACAAAACAGGTGAATTCTGAATCGTGAGATGTTCAGACAAACTTTGATGACATTCCAGAGTGATAGGAACAAAATCACTTCCCGGAAAAGATATCTTACAGTAGTCAGGCATAATCCACAACAATTTTACCTAAACAACACTCTTCCATTCCTCTCTGTGCCTCTGCGTCTCTGCGTGAGATAAAAATAAATCCTCTCGGAGTTTAAAACCTTTAAAAGCCCTTTGCTGAGTTGCCAAATATCGAGAAATTGAATTAGTAGCCATCAGTGACATATCCCGATTACGTTGCCAAAGATAATCGAGTTTTTCAACATACATCTGATAAGATTTCATCGCCTCCTGATGAGTTGAAAAACTGCGTTGCAATCCTTCCGACTCCTCCGTAAAACAACGGCGCATCATTTCTTTAGCATCGCTGTCACCCATCTCAAAAATGCGCGATCGCAACACCTGATAAATCTTGCCATACAACGCCGGATCGTACCAAAAAATCCCATTAATTGCCGCAGAAAAATGAAAATGATCGCGCTGACATCCCAGCAACCCTAAATTAGCTACCAGTCGCTCATAAGCAGTCGGTGGCTTAAGGCAAGTGATAACATCGTGAGATATAATTGTCGAACTATTGAAGTGAAAACTTTCATCCATAAAGTGATAATAAGAGACTTTAGCAGGAATTGGAGCAGCTTCAGGATGGGGATGTTTTTGATAATAATTGCTGAGTTTGTGCTGTACTAACTTGCCGTTTAGTGTCCGCACTCCCCGAACAGTAAAATACTGACAAGCCAAAAATGTATTATTCGCAGAAATCAGCCCAAAGTATTGAAGTTGAATTTTTTTCCACCAAGTTTTTAGGGCATTGGTGTCAGCATAAACCATCGTTTCTGTAAAGGGGCCACGCATGGGGTAGGTAAAGATAAGTTCCCCAAACAATGCTTGTTCAACCTGTTTGGCAATTGTGCGGAAGGCGTTAATGTGCGATCGCTCTTGGGCGGATTCCAAATCTAATGTATCGCAGATTAAGCGAAAATCTTCTTGAGCGTAAAGTCCGGCTGCACTGGTTTGATTGAAAAAGATAGTTGCAATTTCAGCAGAAACAATTTGTGAGTAGTAAGCTACCCAGTAAAGTTGGTTCAAAATTATACGCTGATGCTGACTGGACTGTTCCCATAAAGGTGTACCGTATAGCAGGGAAAATTCCTCTGGGTTCCAATACTCGTTTTGGCAATCCTCATAGCGAAAATTGATAACTGCTTCATCCATTAAAGCAGTATGATCTTGCTGTTTGTTACGGGTGTGGTTAATTTGTAATTTGCGATGAATTGTTTTTTCCATATCCGTTTTTATTTCACGCAGAGATAAGATTGATATTTATTACACACATTGATGGGCGGGGAGTGGTTCAAAGGCTCCGCGTTCTTCTAAATTTTGCAGGATAGACTGGGCTGATGTTCCTCCCATGAGCGATCGCAATATTTGTAATCGCGTTCCGCTGTGAGTCTCTGTATCTAGTTCTTCTAAAATTTGGATTTTTTGCGATCGCGTCAGATGTCCTTTCACTTGTTCGACTGCTGTTAGTACGCTTTGCGGCCCCACCCGTACCATAAATAAAAACTGTGCCAACACATCGAGAATTGTTGTTTGACTCAATGCTGAAACAGTAATTTGATTAAACAAGGTGGTTCCCGTAGCGTGATGACGGGATTCAGATTGTAAAAAACTGGAAAAAAGTTCTTCTAAAACTGGATAGCGGCATTCCTTCGCTAAACGCCGATAATGGCTTAAACCCCATCCTTCTAAAACGACTTGCAGCACAAATAACAAAACTGTTTTATCTGCACTTTCAACCACTTCTGATAGTAAGCGCACGAACGGATCGCCCGTGCTATTTACTTCTATTTCTGGTAAAAAATGGCTAATTTGGTGAAGGTGGGTAGCTTCATCAGCCGTAAACAATCCATAAAGCATTCGTTCTTCAACTGTTTCTGCTAACAGTACCATTTTTGCCATGTAGCCAACACCTGCTTTTTCTATGAAATATGATTCTTCTAATAAACTGCGGTTAGCAAGTTCCAGAATAGCTGATTGTTCATTAATATTAGATTGCTGAAAAATTTTGACTTGATGTAAATTGAAAAATTCCGCATCCCAATAATTTAATTGCGGGTAAGCAGCACAATTATTCTGATTGGGTAATGCTGCTGTTAATATCCGTCGCAAACGGTCATCAGAATCTGTGTGTGGTAGGTCAAAACCGACAATGTTATATTTTGAATCCATGTTCAGGGCTAGGTGTTGATAGGGTTTGAATATTTGGATAATTAACAGTGTCCCAAGTTCCCCAGGTTAAAGCTTTTTGTTGATTAACGTGCTGAATAAATTCCAGAATAGATTGATCTGCTTTAGTAGGAGTTTTTAAATCAAACTGAATTGTTTGAAATACCTGTGTATCCCCTTTGGCGAAGTAATTACCAACCTGCTGAGTTAACCATAACAAACCACGATTTAAAACCCATCCCCAAAATCCCGGACGCTTGGGAGTCACAAGAATTGTTTGCCCTTCAGTTTTACCGCCTTCGATCATTCGCAGTGTAAATATAATGTAGAAATGCAGAAAATCCGGGCCTAGCGTCACAGTGCCAGTACTGCCATACCAGTAACACATACTATAAGTAACTTCGTTGCGATATAGAGGACGAATCAGGTGAATTAACCAGGAATCATCCCCTCCCCGTGTAGTGTTGCTGAAGGTAATAGCGTTAGGATTGAGGTCTTGAGAATCAAACACAATCTCTAAAGGCAAATTGTGTACTGTATTGAAGTGGTGAGCATCAATCGCATTAATTAGTAAGACATTGGGATGGCAGTTTTTGACAAATTTAGTCCCCAATATATAATCACAATCTGCCTGTTCTAATTCTGGTACAAAAAGCAGCGAGCTTGGCTTTTCTTCTCCCACCCAAACCCAAATCATGCCGTATTTTTCTGCCGTGTGCCAAGTTTTAATACACACAGGTAGCGGTTTTCCCAGAGAAGGAACATCTACACAAATTCCGCGACTGTCATACTTCCAATTATGAAAAAAGCAGCGAATTCCATCACCTTCTACCTTCCCTTCTGCTAAATGAGCGCCCATGTGTGGACAATAAGCATCTATAGCTATTACCTGACCACTAACTCCGCGATAAATTGCCAGATTTCTACCTAGTAAAGTTATAGCTTTTACTTTGCCAAGCTTTAATTTTTTTGATGGTAATGTCCAGTACCATCCTTCTATAAATTGTGTTGGGTTATTAAAGTTTAAGTGTGAGTGGGTAGATGGCATAAAAGTTAAACAAGAACACAATCTTGCACAAATTTTAAAGATGATTCTGACTTCCACATCCGTTGTCCAGAACGGGTGAGATTGTCATAATTAATTTCAGTTAAACAAACTAATTCATCCCCTAACCGATAATCGGGATTTTTTTCCTCAAAAAATTGGATATGGGGATTAGTTTGTCGTCCTGATGGAATTTCAATCAGCCCTTCCCGTAAAATTTGGGGATGCGGAAACCGGACAATACCAGTTGCTTCTTGGTATAAGTTACCATAATATTCCTGTGCCAAATTCCCCATTAGATTTTTAACATCAGCAGGTGTTGTGACATCATAACGCGGGTAGAAATTTTGCCAAAAGGTAGGGAGAAAACGATAAGTACGAAAACCAGAGCAAATTAGCAACCAGTAAAGTTTATTTTCTGCATAATGTTGACGCAGAAAATTGATGGCAGCAATCCAACTTCGTGGTAGTGTTGTACTCGACCAAGCACTAGGATCAACAATAGTGTCGCCGGAATATACCACACTAATTTTTTCTCCCAAAAAAGTCTTTTGGCATAACATCAAAGTTGAAAATCCTTTGAGTGTGTTGGATGTTTCATCTTTCAATAACAAAACCCAGTTTTTACGCTCTAGATCAATTTCAAACCCATCCCAGGTTATACCTTGAAAGTGATTTTGCAGCAGCGCATACATGGCGGTGCGATCGCTTTGTTGCAAATTTTCAACAGGAATCAGTAAACTCTTCATTGCGCGGAAATTACCTAAACTCGATTTGTATTATATTTAATTAAAACTTTATCGACCATTATGGTAAATTTACGGTGTAATGTGACAGATTTCAGAATGGTTATTTACGCTACAATTCCGTATTCACATCTTATACCTTCTCAATAAGGGTTGATGGAAATCGCCTACTCTACAAAATAATTAAGATGTATTTAGATTGAGAAACAAAAGGCAACATTACCAAACCTTTTGTTGAGTTACGCGATCGCTAATCCAACCTACTATTCTACACCCCTATTTTTTGACCATCGAGACGGTTTTAGCTGATTCACATACTCCATATATTCAGCTAATGGCCGATCGATACTAAGGAGTAAATTCTGATTAAAGCGAATATTATCGTAAATTTTGCCATCTTCATCTCTAAGCATATAGTAAGCCAAGCGAGTACAGAATAGCAAAAACTGACTAAGCAGATACCCTAGAATACCTTGACGTTTTTCAGTTACATAAATCGGTTGAATTATCGTTCTTCCAGGCGCAATTGGAGTATAAGCATATATCATAAACAGTGGCGGAAAAAGCCTAACATCTTTCATCATTGTTAACAAGCCAATGCAACCATGAGCATAACGCATTGAATATTGATATGTAGAACCAAGAAATCTTTGACCTAACTTCTCTCGAAATGTAGTTTTGGGAAATTGTCCCCGCATTGTAAAGTCAATTTGTGTTCCTAATTCGCTGCGATGTAGCGACAAATCCATTTTGATGTCTAAATGATGAATTGTTTTTAAATGTTGAGCATCAATCCCATTCATCATACAAATATGGTGATGGCAACTTCTTGCAAATGCAATATCAGCTTTTGCAACAATTTCTTTTCCCTTCAATTCATCAAAATCAGCTACTCCCTCTGGTGCTTTAGCATCTGGATAAATCCAGATAAATCCATACTTTTCTTCTGTTGCATAAGCTTGTAATTTGGCTTGATTAGGAATTTCTGATTGACAGGGAATATTTTGACAAAACCCTGTTTCATCAAATGCCCAATGATGAAATGCACAACGAATCCAATTACCATCAACCTTGCCAATTCCTAAATCTGTCCCCAAATGAGGGCAGTAAGCATCTAAAGCGCGTACTTGCCCATCTTCACCTCTAAAAATGGCAATTTTTTGACCGCATACGTCTACAGATTTTGCTGTTTTTTTAGGGATTTCATAAATACTACAGGCAATATACCAACCTTTAGCAATTACATTCCAATTATTGAATACTTGCATAATTGTTTGATAGATAATTATTTAATATTTCTTGTCGTAGACGAATGTCATCTCGATATTTACCCGTCAAAATTCTAAATAACATTTTACCTAAACAAGAAGAAGCCCGCCAGGAAAATACAGCATCTTGCAAATCAATATGGCTACGTTCAAATAAAAAATGTCCGGTTAATCCCAACAATTGAGTTAACGGTAAGCCCAAGAGTAACCAAAAGTTTTGCAATTTCCAAGTATAAAAAAGTAAACTGTAAAAAAAGAATATTCCCAGAATGTGTAAAATAATATTAATTGGATGCTGATGTTTAAGAATAAAAATATCCCAATAGTCTGTAAAAGGATGATCTAGAATTTGATTATTAATCCGATTTCTCAAACTTTGTTGAGGATTA
Organism: Nostoc sp. 'Peltigera membranacea cyanobiont' 210A; assembly: GCF_002246015.1. GTDB lineage: Bacteria > Cyanobacteriota > Cyanobacteriia > Cyanobacteriales > Nostocaceae > Nostoc. Next base: position 163,752 of record NZ_NOLJ01000013.1, on the reverse strand, counting down.
TAATTCATATCAAAACCTTAGCAAATTTCACCTCGCTACATCACAAATTTTACTCAGAGATAGTATGAGCTTGTAGCTTTACAAACAATGGATCGAGACTGCTATCTTCATCGGCATATACGGCATCTAACTGTTTAGTAATTTTATCCGGTTTATGCGATCGCAAGTATTCTTTAAGTGCTACAGCATAAAGCTGACTACGGGATAACCCCATAAGTTTTGCAAATTCTTCAGCAGCTTCAAAGAGAGGATCAGGAATGGAAATCGCGGTTTTCATAGATTGGTATAACTAATGTTATACCTCATGCTATCGATTTTTTGTAATGAGGGCAATTATACAATCCCCTACTCACAGCAGGTACAATGATTGGTTATGTATCTTCAAAGTCAGACCACTCAATTCCTAGTTGTTTTATAGCTGCTCGTAATGTTCCTAGTTTTAGATCGCGGCCACTCCAGTCAGGAAGTACAGTTGCTTTCTGCGTAATTGGATTAAACCACTTCCTATGCGAGCCTCCACCACGTCTGGGAATTTCTTCACATCCAAGCCTAGATAATTTCTTGGCAACTTCTCTATAATTCATTTGGTAGAGATAATTGTTTCTATCAAGGCTGGTGAGTTTTGATCTACAGATTGTAGGTTGTGAGGAAGCTCTTTACCTAAATCTTCATACACTTCAAGAACCGCTTCAAATGCATCTCTAGCATTCACTAAAACTTCATCCACAGAGTTACCCTCAGTTATCAGTTCTGGCAAAAGCGGAGAAGTTACCGTAAACCCACCCTCTGGCTGAGGTGTAAGTAGTAGTGGAATTTTGTAGAGCATAACTAGATTTGTTTATTTACTGATTTCAGGTTAACAGCATCATAGCATTGCCAAAATCGTCGGGTTGTGTAGTGCATCAGATTTCGTTGCTATACCCTGTTTGAAACTCAGCGATGTCTACGACGGGCTACGCCTACGCACTTTATCCACCGTAGGCATTGCTTTCATAAAAATAGTGCTTTATATTTCGTTAACATAGCCTACAAGAACAAAGAACGATATAATTTATACCTTAATAGTCATTGTCAGCCACACAAATACCTTTACATTTAATACCGTTCGTAGCAGTGCGCTGACAATGAGAACATAGAATTTTTTCGTTTTCTATTTCTTCATTTATTTTTATACTAGTGCCTTCCTGTAGCTTGTCTTCGTCTGTCTGAAGTTTTACATTCATAAGAATAAAGGAATTTTTCACAGTTTAAATTTTACAAGTCATTACTCATTGTTCATATTTTTTCGCTTTTTTCTGGCCATTATTAAGCAGAGGTTTGCACCGAATCATACGGCTGGATCAGAATCTCAGCCGGAATACCTAGCTCTTGATTTAACTTCCGAATCATCTCTAAGGTCAAGGAGCGTTTACGAGATAGTATCTCAGATACCCTAGCTCGACTGCCAAGACATGACTCCAAATCACGATGAGACCAGCCACGGGTATCCATGTAGTATTGAATTGCTTCGATAGGATCGGGTTTTTCAATAGGAAAATGTGCCTTTTCGTAAGCTTCTACTAAGGTACTCAGGACATCTAATCGATCGCATTCAGGTGTATTAGGGACGGCATCAAACAGCAACTCAATTTCTCGAAGAGCTTCCTGATAGTCAGCTTGGGTTCTAATTGGACGTAATTCCATACATCAACCTCTATTTAGATAGTTTCTGCATCTACCTTGTCATACTCGATATGAGTGCCAATAAACCGGATAAAAACAATACCGATATCATAACGAATTGCAACAACGAGCCGATAAGTATTGCCTTTGATGTTGAATACGACACGGTTCTTAGCAATAATACTGGCATTACCATGAGCGGCTTTAACATCAACTGGACTTTGCCAATCGGCGTGAGACGCTTCATAGTACCAAGTTTTTAGTGCTTCTTCAGCATCTGGATGAGATTCCCAGAAATTTCGCAGGGCGCTGCGGGATAAAATACGCATAGCATTTATGATAATTTGATCCCAAAATGGGATCAAGAGTCACTTGAAGAGATGCTAACTTTTATCCCGAATTAAGCTTAACATTCCTAATCAGCGATCGCACTTTTTACCAAATTTAGAACTATTGGTTATTTTCCAATAATTGTGCTGCACTATAAAACGGTTCTCCTTCAAAATTTAAGCACTCCAACTTTTTCAAAAGTAAATCTTTCAAATCCAAGTTATTATGTTCGACAAGAACACATCGTAAATCATAACCATCCATTAAAATAATTGATTTATCGTAGTTCTGCTTTAGTAATGGACATACATTTTTTGACCAACCATTAATTGACAGAAACAAGCCTAATGTCTGCTTACCTGATCGACTAATTTTACCATAAAGGCTATCAAGTTGCCGTATATCTGTTAAACTTTGAGTCCATTTGCATTCAACTAAGTAGTACCAGCTTTCAAGCTTAAATGCACCGTCTATTTGTTCACCACCTTCATTCCTCTTAAAGCTCTTTTGAGTTGGGATCTCATAAAGAGAAAAAATACGTTCTAGTAAATCTTCAAGCAAGAATCCTCGTTTCTTTTTATCTTCCGTATTTGTTAAACCTGCAAACTTATCGAATTCTGACAATAGCTTAGAGAGAAGCAAATAAAATTCCTCTTTCTTTAAATAATCTTCATCACATTGTCTTGCAATACCTTCTTTTAATCTTTCAGCAACTTTTTGACATTCGTCAAACAAGTTTTTATTTTCATAACTAACAATTTGATGATCTATTAAGTTCTTCGTACTCCAATATTCTAATAATTTTTCTAGTAACTGTCCTACTATAGGGTTAGGTTCTTCTTTCCAAAGTTTTCTTAATCGATTTGCCTTTGAGCCACTTTGATAATTATATTTTTCATCATATATATCGATGTTCAAGCTTTCTAAGATAAATTCCTGAAAGGTTCTGTTTGAAAAATCTAGTACATAACCACCACCCATTTCGAGCAGCTTTTCTAACTTAAGTTTTTCAATACTTGTTAAATCTGACATTTTGTATCGAATCTAAAAGTAAACATGAAAGTTATTTATCTGTCTGCCTATGCTTTGTTTTTACCGATATACCTCGAAAAAGTTTTTGTCGGGTAAGTTTTGATTAGGCTTTTTTCTTGCTCAATTGAACTATAACCTAATTATCGAACCAGAACTAAAATTTTTAGCATAATGCTAAACTCTTAAACTTATCTTTGCGCCTCTGGTCTGTGCGTGACATACTTCAACAAGGAAACAAAACACTTCCCAACTTTTCACGCCCCAAGCGATCGCTCACTTTCCCCCGACAAACAACCTGAACCCCATTAATATAAACCCCTTGCACAATCTCATCCGAACCGCGCTTAACCATCCGAGGTTCACCATCTAAAACTGGATCTGATATCTGCACCTGCGGGCTAATTGGCTGATTTAAAGCATTAGGATCGAGTAAAACTATATCGGCTTTCGCACCAACTTTGAGAACTCCCGTATCAAGACCAAACCAACCAGCAGGTTCTCCGGTAACTCGGCAAATTGCAGCTTCAGGTGAAAGGAACTTCGTTGCAACTGCTTGTTTGAGCAAAGACAAAGCTCCATCATAGTAGCCCAGATTACGCACGTGAGCGCCAGCATCGGTAAAACCAGGCAAAATATGAGGATGTTGCATCATCGCTAAACGGGGTTTTAGGCGATCGTTTGCTCCTGTGGCCACCCAGCGTAAATCTGTATCATATTTTTGTAATCCGTGGATAAATAAATCTAGTGGTTCTTGTTGCTTTTGACGAGCAATCTCTGCAAAACTTAACCCTTGCCAACTTGCTTCGGGACAGTGAATAACTTCCATCAAATCTAACTGACGATGGAATGATTTACGCCGTTTACTGAGCCATTCTTGGCGAAACTGACGACGAAAAATTTCTGATGCCCATAGTTGTTGCCTTTCTTCTCGTGACTGACAACCATTGAGTTGTGCGCCTGTGGAAAATTCTTCAAATAAGGGAGTCACAGATCCATCAGAGTAAATAGTGAAGGGTTCAGTTAGGGTTTGAAAGCGCACATTACCATTTAGAAGCCGATTCCAAATAAAAAGTAGGGGGGAAAATATTCGCCATAGGTTGCGATCGTGTACGGCATCTAAGGCTGAGAGGACAGTTAGCCGCAGTGGTTTTTGTCCAATCCCTGAACCCATACGCAGAATATCTACAAAGGAAGCGAGTCGTTGTAAATTGGGTGTGACTTGAAAAACCCGTTGGCTACGCCGACATAAATCCGCCAACATTGCATATTCATTAAATTTCGCGTGTTGAGAAGGAATTGTGCAGCCTTGCCATTCTCCACTCATCCGATGCCAAGGAAACATATCAATAGAAATGCCAATAAAGCCAGCATCTATTGCATCTGTGGCTATGCGCTGCATAAGTTTTAGTTCAAATTTTGTCGGCTGAACGGTTAAGCTGCGTTCTAATCCCATCACATAAGCGCGTAAAGCACTGTGTCCAAACATTGGGGCAACATTGGGGCCAAGGGGTAACTGTTGCAAATGCTGTAAATATTCTGCTGGTGTCTGCCAGGAAACCGACTTTTGTAGCCATTTTGCAATCAGCCGATGGGAAAGTGTCTCTACTCTCTGAAAAATATCAGCCAGGATTTGGGGTTCTGCGATCGCAACAGACAAGCTACAGTTACCAATAACCACGCTGGTAACACCATGACGCACTGATTCGCTCAATCCTGGTGCAATTTCTAACTCTAAATCGTAGTGGGTATGAATGTCGATGAATCCAGGTGTTACCCATAAGCCAGAAGCATCAACCACTTCACGCGCTGGGGTAGTTAAGGAGGGTGCAAGGGTGATAATGCGCCCGTTTTGAATGCCGATATCTCTGCGAAGAGGTGGAGAGCCTAAGCCATCGAAAATTAACCCGTTTTGAATCAGCAAATCCAACATGGTTCTTTGTTGCCTTTTGGTTGTTATTGGATCTGTTTAGGGTCATTATAGGCTGGGAATTTATTGGAAATGGCGTAGCCCCTCGTAGAAATTGCTTTCAGAGACTCTTGTTCCAATATTCCAAACCGGTTACAATTACATCTTCTAACCACTGCTTAAAACGCTCTGTTAGATTACCCTCTTCATCAGCATAAGAGAACTGGAACGGAGAATCTGTTAGGGCTTGAATGTCACTAATATTGCGCTCACCATCTTCTGCATTGTCTCTGTGGTATGCACATGCGGAACAGACAAGCAAGCCACGATACTCATGTCCAAGAACATGAAAAGAAAGCAAAATTGTTGTTGATATTCCTATATTAATAACTAATTGTATCCAACTATGATAGTTATGATTACGAAGATTAGCAAAGTATCTTAACTGTTTAGCCGTCTCTACAATTTGGTAGCGGTGGTAATATGAACGACTATCACCAACAGGCGCACTAATTATAAAAGCATCAGCATCATCAAATAAATTTTGTACGGATAATTTTATTTCATTGGCAACATCTTGTGAGCGATTAGAGGCTATCTCAAATAACTTTGAAGCAAAATATTCAACTTTTCGACTGCGCTCTTGAATAGATGCTGATTGGTTTTGCTTCAGCTTTTCAGCAATGGAAGCAATAATAACCTGAGTCCGTCGGGATTCTGATAAGACTTGTTCTGATAAGCCAAGACTGCGGATGAAAGCAAGCTTTTGGCTCTTGGCAAACAGAGCAATCAATTTTGACAAATTGCCTTGGTCTGCCTGCTCTAAAGCTGCAATGTAATCTGCACGATCATCACGAGTAAGAACTAGGGGAAACCAACCAGCTTGAATAAAAACTAAGCTGGCAATACATCGAGCAACTCGGCCATTTCCATCTTGAAATGGATGAATCTGTGTAAATCGATGATGCAACCAAGCTGATTCAACTTCAGGAGGAATTTGCTGATTTCGATGTTGATGATGCAATTCAATCAACCTATCCATTTCAGATGCCACTTGTTCTGGAGGGCAGTATTCGTCAATAATGCCATCTGGTCTCATCGGATTGTTAGGTAGACGCTTCCAGTCACCCATTATGAGAGAAACACGAACAATTTCCCCTGTCGATGGAACTAAAGCCTCTGTATATTGTTGGTTCTGGGTTAGAACCTGATGTAACTGCTTTATATAGGAGGTTGATAAATTTCTTTGCCCACCCACAAAATCAAACAGTCCTTCAATCGCAGTTTCCTGATCCCTGATTAAAGAAACTACTTGTTTTACAGGACGATCCGTAGCTCCATGAGGAATCAGAGCTTCGTTAATTCCTTGTTCAATTAAAAGGCGAGTTATTCCTCGATCTATGTTGTATAATCGCTCAATAATTCCAGTTTCAATGGCTATTTCGCGGCGTAGTCTTTCCATGAAGACTTTAAACTCACCAGATGCGCGAAGCCGCTCTGCTTGCTCATTCCAAACAGTGACTAAAGGCGGTAATTCCGAACTAGCTAAACTTTGCCAACTTGATGATATATCTTCTATCGGTTGCCATGCCATAAGTCATTACTATTTGATAATCCTGTTAAATTTTACTTTATTTATTTTCACAATCAGTGTCAGCATTTCCACCATGATGTTCAGTTTTTATCCAGCGCGTAGTTTACCGCCGTAGGCATCGCTAATTATTCCGATTTTCTCCGTTAAACTTATGCAATACCATATCCCGTATATTGCCTGACATTCTGCGGGTGAAATCCTAAGACAATTTTATCTTTAGGAATTCCGGCAGCTTCTAATTCGTAGGTAACACCATCTTCTGTGTCATCCCGTTGTACCCAGATTTTGCCATCAATAATGTCAATATGAACTAAGCAACCATGAATTCTTTTAACACCGTCCCAACCAAAAGTTATCAGCAAATAGCTGTCATTTTCGCTATCAAAGACTGTTTTACACTCAATAGCTGCGTAGGAATAAGGAATTTGTGTATAAGGTACTAATACCTCTTTGATGATGCGTCGATAGTTATCTAAGGTATCCATTGGATAATCCTCTCAGTTTCAGGATTAAAAACAAGTAAATTTAGATTTTCACTTTCTATTAAAAGTGTACCAATTGGTTCTTGAAATAAAGCTGTGAATACGCTGTCGCGTACTGCGAGGTATAATATTCTATCAGGTTCTACGCGACTGATAACAGCACGATACAAAATAAATCCACCGATGGCATTTTTGAGGTCTGCCATTTCTGAAGGACTGACAAAACTTTTAATTTCTACTGCTATTTTTTTAGTTCCTTGTTCTGCGGCTAAAAGTTGTTTTGCTCCTAAATCTACATACATATCTTTTTGACCCCATTTTAAATGTAGGGGGTCATCTGTAATTATCCAACCTTCTTGAATTAAGGAATTTTTAACAGCATCGTGATAGATATCTTTTGCAGGCATATTAAATGTTATTTTATTTTTTGCCAGAATCACTATAAGAATTTTGACCGCGATGCTCAGTTTTAATCCAGCGCGATCGCTCCCTTTGCACACACATTTTTAAAGTTGTTACAATCATCACAGGAATCCAATGCACCATGTATAATGACCCTTGAATTGTTGCCCAAAACAAAGACCATCCTCGTAAACTTTGAAATTGGTAAAGTCCAGCTATAAAGGCAATTGTCAGAATGATGCTGAGTAGTGTTTGGAGGGGAAACAAAACTGGATGATGGCTATAAAATATAGTCCAAAATAAATCGGGAATTAACCCAATTGGCAGAATAAATTGCAATAGAAAAAACAATAGTAAATCAATTTCTTTCGCCCAACCTAAAGTAAGAATTTGCGGAAAATAATCTAGGTAACGCTGATAGCCACCTTCAGCCCAACGACAGCGTTGATTCCAAAGTTTTTCCCAAGTAGTTACACCTTCTTCTTGAATTGATGGAACTGTAACAAACTCAATTTCTGCACCTGCTAAATAAAGCTTGAAGCAAAGATCCAAATCATCGGTGACAGTGTTCTCATTCCAACCTTGACACTTTTCTAACAATTGCCGACGAACTAACATCCCATTACCCCGCAGTTCAGACATTCCACCAATAGCAATGCGATGGGTTTGCAAAAAGCTATCACAGTTCATTTCCATCTGCTGGCAACGGGTTAAGAAATTGGTATTAGCATTAGAAATCGCTTTTCGCACTTGCACTGCACCGATCGCTTGCTTCTGAAACAGAGGTACTGTTTGCCGGAGAAAATTGGCAGGTAACTGAGCATCCGCATCGCAGACTAGAATAATTTCCCCTTGGGTAAAGGGAAACACTGCATTCAACGCACCTGATTTACCACCTTTTGATTCCCGTCGATGAACTTGTAAAGCTGGAAATTTAGTTTGTAATTCTTTCAAAACCTGGGGGGTTTCATCGATACTGCCGTCATCAACGACCCAAATATCTAGGGAATCGCTGGGATAATTCAATTGGCATAGGCTGTAAACTAGATTAGCCAACACTGGACTTTCATTTTTAGCCGGAACTAAAATCGAGACTGGCGGTAAATAAATCTCACTCTCCATCACCCCCGCCTCTGGTTTGGCTAACAGCATCCGTAATGTTTGCACAGTCAGAACTGCCGTTAATCCCAGCATCAACCATTGTGTTTCTGGTAGCCAGTGCAGCAAACTCACGCTACCCCAAACTAATAAAACTACTATGGTTGCTTTGAGACGGCGATGAAAGCTAATATTTTTACTGGGCTGATAGGTACTTTTTCCCACTTTATTTGCTATATCCTTTCGGTTCGTGGCTTAGTCCTGCGACGTAATAATAGCATCGTCACTGCTCCCAGAAGAAAACCGCCCACACCTCCTGCAACTGCTAGAATCCGCCCCAATTGTTGAGCAGCATTCAACACCGGGTTATCCAACAGATTGGAGGATAAATGTAGCGATTGAATCGTCCATTTATCTTGGAGTTTTTGCAGCACTGCTGTCCATCGCAACGCCATATCAGCTGCTTTACCATCTTTGAAAGAGAAAGATGCGATCGCTTCTCCAGAGGCAACATCTATTTCTGGAGTAAGAAATGTTCTGAGAGTATCTCCCTTGAGTTGCATTTTGATATCTTTAATGGAACTGGAAAACTGCTGATTCCAGTACTTTTCAAACTCAGGAACTTTGTGAAAAATCTGATTATCAACTGTTGTGATTGTGAAATTTGGGTGCAAATAAGGCTGTATTTTGGCAAAATCACGGGTGTTTAGGGCTTGCAGGGCAATATCCCGCGTGCGAATAATTGCATTTATCTCCTGTGAGTTGACATCTGCTAGAGCGTATTGGGGTAGATTCCAAATTACCAACACTAACAAAAAACTCCAAAGTAGCTGAGTGCATTTGTATATGCTTGTCCATCTGTGTTTCATCATCTAAAAAACCTGTAGATTGGGTGACGCTTACCGATAATTGTTTTAATCTTAATACCCACATTCTGCCACTTCTGTTGACTGGCGCTGATTAAAAGAATTTTTGCAAAGATGTTTCGACTACGCTCAACAACCAGGCAGGAAGCAGTGTTTCGACTACGCTCAACAACCAGGCAGAAGGTTTCCGCAGATCCCACCGCAAATCTGGTACACTATGTTTTAGTTGGCGCTGTCGCAAAATCTCAACTCCCGCGACTGTCGCCACTCTATAAATTTTTTCCATATACACAAGCTTTAATTTGGTAGGGTGCGTTATGGAATTTATTCCTAACTCACCGAAAATAACTGACGGTGCGTTACGCGGACACGATACACACCCTACAAAACTACAAAATGAGATTATCGAGTTAGGAGGCTGAGAAATCTAAACTTTGCCGAAAAGAGATCAGCAATTTATTCAATACAGCCATGTCAATTAAAAATGCATCGTGTCCGTGGGTTGAATTCAGCCACGCCAGTTGAGCATTAGGGATTAAATTTGCCAATTCTTGTTGTTCTACTGGAGGATAGAGGATGTCAGAATCAATTGCGACAACTAAAGTCGGTTGCTGGATGCTTTGCAGAATATATTCATAATCTGACAAATCAGGACTGGTGCGATCGCGTGCAACATTGTGACGATCCATTGCGTGGGTGAGGGTAATGTAAGTATTGGCATCAAACCGTTCTGTCAGCTTTTGACCCTGATGCTGTAAGTAACTGGCTATAGTAAACTGCTCAGATGCATCATACTCGCGTCCAAAGCGGCTTGTAAAACTATCCCAAGAACGGTAAGTAGACATCGCCATCATTCGCGCTACTGCTAGTCCTTGGTTTGGCGGCGCATTGAGGGTGTAGTTCCCTCCTTGCCAGTTTGGATCGGCATAAATTGCCTGTCTTTGGGCTTCACTCAATCCAATACACCAAGCTGAATGTCTGCCAGAAACAGCAATGGGTACAATTCCTTTCACTTGGTGCTGATTGCCAAGAATTGCGCTGCTTGCCCACTAGCGGTTGCTAATGCTGCTACACCTCCTTCTAAGGCAGCAATCCGCTTTTCAAATACATCCGTCGTCGGGTTCATGATGCGGGTGTAAATGTTGCCAAATTCCTGGAGAGCAAATAACCGCGCTCCGTGGTCGGTGTCGTCAAAAACGTAGGAAGTCGTTTGGTAAATCGGTACAGCACGAGCATTCGTTCCAGGAGCCGGCTCTTGTCCAGCATGAACTTGCAGGGTTTCAAAACGATATTGTTCTGACATAAGCAGTTATTTGAGTTTCCAATTATACAAACAAGTAATAATAATTGAGCCTTGTTTTGGATAAATCAACGGTAATTGGCAAGGCTTACCGTATTTTAACTGGTTGCGCCCAGGATTCCTCATCTTTAGCACAACAAGTTTGGTATAACTTACTCACTCAGTTTTTTATTTTTAAGCAGAACTAAGGAATAAGAATTAAATAACATACAATTCATATCCCTGGCTTACCTCACCCTCAATCCCTCTCCGATATATTGGAGAGGGAAGCTAGAGACAGGATGAAGTTTTGCATCTTATTTAATCCACGTTCCTAATTTAGCGATCGCCACAGTGACAAGATAATTCAAATGGCTCAAGGCTGAATAGTCTTCGCCGACTGGTTAAATAACAATTCTCGTAACTTATTTGGATCGAGCGCTTCAGTTTTGAATGCTTCTGCTTTTTCGTAGGCGCGAATTGTTGCTGGACGCGCTTTTATTGTCTCAAACCAGCGTTTAACATGAGGAAAATCCTCTAGGTTTTGACTTTGGAGTTCATGCGGCACAATCCAGGGATAAGCAGCAATATCGGCAATGGAATAATCGCCAGCCACAAATTCTTTATCTGCTAGTTGCTTATTTAGCACTGCATATAAGCGTCCCGTCTCATTCACATAGCGGTTAATCGCATATTCAATCTTTTCGGGAGCATAAGTACTAAAGTGATGATTTTGTCCCGCCATTGGCCCTAATCCTGCCATTTGCCAGAACAACCATTCTAAAACTTGAGTACGATTACGTAAATCTTGGGGGATTAATTTCTCGGTTTTTTCTGCCAAATATAGCAAGATTGCCCCAGACTCAAATACCGAAATTGGCGCACCTCCATCTGCTGGCTCGCGGTCAATGATCGCAGGCATACGATTGTTAGGAGATATCTTCAGAAATTCCGGCTTAAATTGATCTCCAGCCGCAATATTCACAGGAATTATGGTGTATGGTAAGCCGACTTCTTCCAAGAAAATTGTGATTTTATGACCGTTTGGAGTTGCCCAATAGTAAAGTTCAATCATGGTTCTTTTCCTAAAATTGCGCGATTTTTTTGTAGGTTAATAGTGTGTTACAGACATCTCTTAATTACGAATTACGAATTACGAATTAGATTGTGGTGCTTTTGCGATCGCAGCCCAAACTCTATGGTGAACCTGAAGAATTGGTGTAGGATATTGTGTTTCGAGCAATGTTGCCAATTCCTGGTCAAATACTTCTACTTTTTCTGGTGTCAAACTGGCTCCCACACCAGCACTCGCCCGAATTCGTCCCCGCCAATCTTCGTGTGTATAAGAGACAAATACATCATAAGAAAATGTGCGGATTTCTCGGAATCCTCCTTCGCCAATATCTTGTAACCACAGGGGATACAATCCATTACCGCCGTCCAAATTCCACACAGGATTGTGAGCTTTGATCAGTTGTTCCGTTGCTTGAACTACATTACCTTTTAAGGGTATCCAATCAAAATGTGCGATCGCGAGCAAGCCATTTACTCTCAATATACGAGTAATTTCCTGGACAGCACGTGGACGGTCAAGCCAATGCCAACACTGTCCAGCTGTCACCACATCCGCACTGGCGTCTGGTAACTCGGTATCCTCGGCAGTTGCGACTCGATAATCTACTTTCAGTTGGACAGCTTCGCTTAACAGTCTCGCTTGTTCTAAAAGTGAGGCTGATGGATCTATGCCAATTACATAAGCACCTCTATCGGTAAAGCCCCGCGCTAGTGTTCCTGTTCCTGTGCCGAGATCAACAATATTCTGCCCTGGTAAACCTATACCATATTCAGAGAGTTTGTTAAATAATGAACTAGGAAACCCAGCGCGGTGTTTTGCATAATCAGTAGCAGTTGCACCGAAATCAATTTTCATACCTACAAAACTATTTTTGTAACAATTGTCTAGGCTAGAAGCTCTCTACCCACGGACGTAGTTCTACTTCCCATGTCCAAGCACTGCGGGGTTGGCGGAGAATGCTGAGATAAGTTTGAGCGATCGCATCCGGGTCAAGAGTACTATCAGGATTATCTACTGGATCTTGGCGGTCTGCGGATCGGATTGCACCATCAATCACGAAATGCGCCACATGGATATTCTTTGGTGCTAATTCTCTAGCAATACTCTGAGCCAAACCGCGTAGTGCAAATTTACCCATTGCAAAGGGAGCGGACAGAGGATAACCCTTAACACTGGCTGAGGCTCCAGTAAAAAATATAGCACCGCCACCAAGTTGTAAAAACCTTTTGGTAGCAGCTTGAGCCACAAGAAAGCCACCATAAGCAGTGACATCTAGGGTTTTTGCCACTTCACCAGGGTCTAGATCGACAAGAGGCCCCCGCACCCGGAAACTGGGATTGTAAATGACAATATTCAAAGAACCGACTTTATTCTCAATATCAATAAATAACTGTTCTACTTCATCTGGTTTTGAGGCATCAGCGGCGAAACTAACTGCGCCAATTTCACTACTCAATTGAGTTAGTTTTTCAATTTGGCGAGCCGCTAAAGCTATGGTGAATCCTTCTTTGGCAAATAGGCGAGCTAAAGAAGCGCTCAGTCCATTACCTGCACCGACAATTAAAGCTGTTGTTGCCATAAATTCAATTCTCCTTATCCTGCAAAATTTTAGTTCCCCTTCTCCCCAAGGTAGAAGGGGTTAGGGGATGAGGGCTTGAGCAATGCTATGTAAAACTAACTCGATATTATTAAATATTTGCTCATTACTAAAGCGAATCACAGTAAATTGATTAGATTTTAACCAGTTTTCTCTGATAAAATCTTGAGCCTGTTGATTTGCATGAATACTACCATCTAATTCAATAATTAGTAATTTTTCGTGACAATAAAAATCAGTGATATATCTACCAATATTATGTTGTCTGCAAAATTTTGTATTTAAAAAACGTCTATTTCTTAAACATTCCCATAATATTTATTCTGCTGGTGTTTGTTTTTTTCTTAACTTGCGGGCGCGTTCTAATAATAGTTTGGGAATTTATCGGTTGCTACCAGCTAATTTAGCGATTTCCGCCCTCACCCCTAGCCCCTCTCCCTCTGGGAGAGGGGAACAAGATTTATCTTGTTGATATATATTCTCTTCTTTCTCTTCTTCTTGACTCTCTCTCCCTTTGGGAGAGCAGGGCTGTTTCATCCCCTAAAAGACTCTGATTTACAAGCGTTTCAAGCAAAAAAGTCAGGTGACTAAAAAATCTGATTGGGCAATAAAATCGCGATTGCACTTAAATTTACTCGTTGAGGTGGTAGCTTTTCTTTTTCCCAATCAAGCAAATTTCTGACTGATACTCTTGACAAAATCTTTAAGAGATCGAATGAAACAGCCCTGCTTTGGGAGAGGGTTGGGGTGAGGGCTGATATTCCATAATTCTGCACCTACAACAAACTCATCTGTCCCCTTATCTTTCCCCTTTTTTATCCAGACTTAGAGCGGTTGTAAGTTTTGGTTAATCTTTCAGACAATGCAAATTATCAAAAAGTTGCTGCACATCTACACCCATTTGCGATCGCAACTTAATTTCCATACCTTTTTTAAGGTAACGTATACGATGGACGGCTTCTACCGCCAGCAACGGAGGCAGTAACCCAATGAGCAGCATTTTCAGCCGGAGAAACAAGATTTGAAAAGGGTTGGGGCTTAAGTATGACACTAATCCCCTTAACCCTTACCCGTTCTTAAGCGTTAAGCGCTTCTTCTTGATGGGTTTCGATAACGCAATCAGAAGTAGCGTAGGCAACGCAGGTGAGAACCCATCCTTCGTCAATTTGATCGTTGTCTAGGAAATTCTGATCGTCTTGGTTAACTGTACCTGAAATCAGCTTGCCGGTGCAGGTAGAGCAAGAACCAGCGTTACAGGAATAAGGCAAGTCCAGATGATATTCCTCGTTAGCGACCTCTAGGATGTACTCATCATCAGGGACTTCAATTACGTGTTCACCTGCGTGATCACCTTCTGGGATACGTAATGTAACTTTGTAACTTGCCATATAAAAATTCCTAACTCAATATAAACTCCATTTTCGATACTACGGGTTTATGTGCAGCTAGTCTAGAGTAAAATCTGGTTGATTATTTTACATCTTGAGACGCTTAGTTTTAATCGGAAGTAAGAGTAAAAAATGCTGCGATCGCTTCAGCAAATCCCTCAAATGAACTATAATCCTCAGACACGATAGAAACAGTCATACCCAACTTTTGGGCATTAGCAGTTGTATAAGGGCCGAAACACGCAATAACACAATGTTCATAATCGCTTTGCGAGTTAACCATTGTCAAAAAGCTTTCTACTTCCGCTGTGCTACTAAAGGCAATTACATCAATAATTCCTTCACGCATCAAGTTTAATTCAATACTATAGATACTTTTGTCTAAACCTTGCGTAATATAAGTGGGTACGCGAGTTACTTCTATACCCAATTTCTGCAAATCTGTAATCAAATTGGGTACAACATCAGGCTCAGGCAAACCAACAACTTCTGGAGCAGGTATCAGCACTTTTTTCTCATGAATTTGCGGAATTTTCGCTAATTCAGCTACAATTCCGGCTGGGCTAGATTCTGTTGGCATTAAATCTACCTTGCCAGAAAAAGATAATAAACTTTCTGCATCTTTTCCTAAAGCACATAAGTGACATTTTTTCACTACAGATATCGGAATATTCAAATCATTTATGCGGTGAAAAAATGCTGTGATTCCGTTTCGACTTGTGAAGAGAATCCAATCAAATTCGTCTATGTGAGCTAAAGCGGCATCTAACTGAGTGTAGTTTGATAAATAGCAGGTTTCGATAGTAGGCATGAGAATAGGTAAACCACCTTTTTTGATGATTTGTTCGGATAACCTATAAGCATAATTTCTCGGTGCTGTTACTAAAATTCTCTTGCCATAGAGAGGTAAATTTCTTGATGGAGTCAGCAGGTTGATTTCTCTTGATTTGCTGTGCATTTGTTTCTCGAAACAGAATTCAGGAGTCAGGAGTCAGAATTCAGCATGAATTCTGTACGACGGCTAAATTGAGCGCTCACTCTAGCCGTCGTAAGCTGAATAATATAGCGCAATACAAGATGTAGAGACGCGATGAATCGCGTCTTGAAAGACCAATTATCTACACCAATAAGTACAAGAATTCAGCAACACCAAAAAGCTGATGTAAATCCTAGCCATTTTTCTAGGGTGAATTCTCCCCATTTTTCCGATGTCATCTGTGTTGATCAAACGGCACAATCTGAATATCTAAAAACGTTTGCACAAAAATCTTATGTCTTCATTACTGGCTTTGTCCAACAGTTTAGCTGACACCGTAGAACAAGCTGGAAGTGCTGTGGTTGCGGTAAATGGCGGTACACGTGTTTCCCCAAGTGGCATTCACTGGCGTAATGGCATCATTGTTACCTCTGATGAGTGCCTCCAGCGCTATGACGATATCACCATTACCTTATCAAATGGTAGTACTGCACCAGTAACACTCGTCGGTCATGACTCTAGCACCGATATAGCTGTTTTTAAACTAGAAAATGCAGAAATACCTGTGGCAAAAGTTGGCGATGCCAAAACGCTCAAAGTTGGTCATCTGGTACTAGGACTGGCAAGAGGTAGCGAAGGTGACTTAAGGGCGGCGATGGGTGCAGTGAGTGTGGTTAGCGGTGCTTGGCGGAGTATGAATGGCGGGAATATTGACCAATTTATCCGCCCAGACATCACCTTATACTCTGGCTTTGCAGGTGGGCCGCTCGTAGATGCGGCTGGTTTTGTGGTAGGTATGAATACATCGGGGCGGCGTGGTACTGCTCTAACTATTCCCACTGCTACAGTCGATCGCGTGGTTGACCAATTAGTAGCAAAAGGACGCATTTCTAAGGGCTACTTGGGTGTGGGAATGCAACCTGTACGTTTACCAAAGAATCTAAAAACTGCTCTCAATTTAAGTTCGGCAACTGGGGTAATTGTTGTCAATGTTGAGGCTGCGGGGCCTGCTGACAATGCAGGTGTGCTGCTTGGCGATGTTTTGGTAACGTTCGATGGCGTAACTGTAGGTGATACAGGTGATGTGCTGGCGCTACTCAATAGTAGCGATCGCATTGGTAAAACTATCAACCTGCAACTTGTCCGGGGTGGAGTGTTAATTGAGTTAGCGATCGCAGTTGGCGAACGACCTTTGTAATTCGTAATTCGTAATGACGCTCGCGGACTCGCTACCGCTACGCTAACGTAATTCGTAATTTGGAACTTCCACCTTTTTACTCGGACGTTGAGCCTCTGAACTCGGAACTTCCACCTTTTTACTCGAACGTTGAGCCTCTGAACTCGGAACTTCCACCTTTTTACTCGGACGTTGAGCCTCTGAACTCGGAACTTCCACCTTTTTACTCGGACGTTGAGCCTCTGAACTCGGAACTTCCACCTTTTTACTCAAACGTTGAGCCTCTGAACTCGGAACTTCCACCTTTTTACTCAAACGTTGAGCCTCTGAACTCGGAACTTCCACCTTTTTGCTCGAACGCTCAAGCTTTGAACTTGAAACTTCAACTTTTTTGCTGGAACGTTTTACTGATTTTACTTTGACACGCTCAAAAACTGTATAACATGGCAAACACAACATTAACTAACATCGCTGCTGAATTGACAGAGGTAGCTGCTAAATTACGCGATGTCTGCGACGGGCTACGCCTACGCACTGTCAAAGTAAAAAGCGGCTCTCTGGGAGTCGGTTCTGGCGTAATTTGGCAACCTGACGGACTAATTATCACTAATGCCCATGTGGCAACCAGCAACCGCGCAAGTGTGGAATTGGCAGATGGAAGGGTATTTGATGCAGTGCGTACCCAATTCGATCCACAGCAGGATTTAGCAGCCCTGAAAATTGTCGCCACTGATTTAACTGCTGCAACTATCGGCAATTCTGAAGCGCTACGAGTGGGTGAATTAGTCTTGGCGGTGGGTAATCCCTTTGCTGACAGTGGCGCTGTGACAACTGGAATTATCCATGCAAATAATCCACGAGCAGTTATGGCCGATTTGCGGCTGTATCCTGGTAATTCTGGAGGGCCACTTGCCGATTGTCAAGGCTTTGTCGTGGGAATTAATACGATGATTGTTAATGGTTTGGCTGTGGCAGTTCCCAGCAACACCGTTGAGCGTTTTTTACAGGGAAATAGTCGTCCGCAGCTGGGAGTTACACTGCAACCTGTGCTTTTAAGCAGGCGTAGCTTGGGTTTATTGGTGTTGTCAATTTTACCTGACAGTGCGGCGGAAACTGCTGGAGTACAAATCGGCGATGTTTTAATTGGAGTTTCGGGGCGATTATTCACTAGCATGAATGACTTAACCAAATATCTCCATGAAAGTAAAGGATCTGTGCCGCTACAACTCATACGCGGTGGGAAGCAATTCGTGATTTATGTTGCCGTGCAGTCCGATCAAACTGCTGTGGAGGCGACATGATTCGGGTGATGGTGGTTGCTACTTCCCCTGTGGTGCGGGCAGGGTTATCAACTGTGGTGACTACCAATCCTCGGTTGACGGTTGTGGGGAGTGCATCCGATTTGGATGTATTGGCGAGTGAAGTTGGGCAATTACAGCCGGATGTGGTGCTGGTAGATTTGAGTGGTAATTTTCAACAAGCGGTGTGGGAAAAATTGCTGGTTATTCAAGAACAGCAATACCCATTAGGAATAATCGTCATTGTTGAAGAACTCGACAGCATCGACTTAGAGACGGCGTTACGTTCTGGTATCCGGGGGATATTGCCCAGTACTAGCACAGAGTCAGAAATTGTCGCGGCTGTGGAAGCGATCGCTTTTGGTTTACTGGTGCTGCACCCGGATGCTGTAGAATTACTCTCTATCCGCGAAAAAGTAGTAACGAATCCTGTACAAACGTTGACACCACGGGAGATAGAGGTTTTAGGAATGCTTGGGTCAGGGTTGGGAAATAAAGCGATCGCAAAACGTTTACATATTTCTGAGCATACCGTCAAATTTCATCTCTCATCCATTTTTCAAAAGCTCACTGTCTCCAGCCGCACTGAGGCTGTTGCTGTAGGTGTGCGACTGGGTTTGATTATGCTTTAATCTTTAGACTTCTTGTATGAATTAAAAGCCCTCACCCTAAATCCCTCTCCCAAGCTTGGGAGAGGGACTTTGAAATTGGCTCCCCTTCTCCCAAAATTGGGAGAAGGGGTTGGGGGATGAGGGCGAATGTCTCGTTAAGAGTCTCCGCCTCCCTTGCTGGCGGCAGAGCCGCAATTGAAGTGCATTTCCAGCCCAGAGGCTGGAAACGAGATTTAATTTGAAAAGGCTTTCAGCTTAAGTTGACCGATTTATCGCGTCTTGAAAGACCAATAACCTTTAACACAAGCTTATATTTCCAAATGTTGAGCTTTATTTAGCCTTAGAGAAATTTTGGGCTGGCTGGGAATGCTAAATACAACACCTGATTGTCCTTTGATTTGACAGTTGTGGATAACGTTCATTAGCCTCATACCCAGTTCATCGTACTACTCCAGCCCTAGAAAAATGATACCTATCCTTCCCGGTTACAACTTTATTGAAGCTCTGCATGAAGGTGTGAATACCGTTATTTATCGCGCTTCTAAGCAGTTAGATCAAACCCTTGCGATCGTTAAAGCCCTTAAAGCCGAGTATCCCAGCCTCGAAGAACTAACCCGACTCAGACATGAATATAAAATTTCACAGAACCTAGTAGATATAGAAGGAATTGTCAAGTCCCTAGCGTTAGAAAATCATCATAACGGTCTAGCCCTAATTTTGGCAGACTTTGGTGCAGAATCTCTGAAAAAGTATATTAGCGATCGCCAATTATCATTAACCGAATTTCTCACAATAGCCATTCAGCTAGCATCCACTCTCACTCAACTGCATCAAGCCAAGATTATTCATAAAGATATTAAACCTGACAATATCGTTATTAACCCAAAAACCGGGCAAGTTAAAATTATCGACTTCAGTATTGCATCGCGGTTAGAAAAAGAAAATCAAAGCATTAGCAATCCCAATTTATTAGAAGGCACTCTCGCCTATATGTCACCGGAGCAAACCGGACGAATGAATCGGTCAATTGATTACCGTACCGACTTCTATTCTTTAGGCGTTACCTTTTATGAAATGCTGACAGGTTCGCTGCCTTTTAATGCGGCTGACCCTCTGGAATTTGTTCATTGCCATATCGCAAAAACACCAATAACGCCTCAAGAGTTCAATCCCAAAATTCCTTCAGCGGTTTCTGACATTGTAATGAAATTGTTAGCTAAAACTGCTGAAGATAGATATCAAAGCTCTCTCGGACTAAAAGCCGATTTAGAAACCTGTCTGACTCAGTTAGAGACGGATGGCGAGATTTCCCACTTTATTGTCGGTCAACTAGATTCATACAGCCAATTTTCCATCCCGCAAAAACTCTACGGACGGGAAACAGAAGTTGCTACTTTGTTAGAAGCATTCGAGCGCGTCAGTTCTGGTACTACGGAAATGATGCTAGTTTCTGGTTACTCAGGCATCGGTAAATCGTGCTTAGTTTCCGAAGTTCACAAACCGATTGTGCGCCAGCGGGGTTATTTTATCTCTGGTAAATTTGACCAGTTCAAGCGGAATATTCCTTTTGCTTCTCTAATTCAAGCATTCCAAGATTTGATGCGGCAATTGCTAACAGAAACCGATGAGCAAATAGCCGTTTGGAAATCAAAACTAATAGATGCCCTTGGCTCCAATGCTCAAGTGATTATAGACGTTATTCCCGAATTAGAACGGATTATTGGCCCGCAGCTAGCAGTTCCTCAATTAGGATCGTCAGAATCACAAAACCGATTTAATCGGGTGTTTCAACAATTCATTCATGTATTTAGTCAACCCGAACATCCGCTAGTTTTGTTTCTGGATGATTTACAGTGGGCAGATTCAGCTTCCCTGAAGCTTATCCAGTTAATTATGACCGACCCAGATAGCCAGTATCTATTGCTAATTGGTGCATATCGAGATAACGAAGTAAGTGCCACTCATCCCTTGATTCAGACCTTGGAGGAGATTCAAAAGACTGGTGCGATCGTAAATAACATTATCCTCCAGCTTTTGGATATCGCTCACGTCAACCAGTTAGTAGCCGATACTCTTCGTAGTGAGATTTTAAAGGTAAAGCCGCTAGCTGAGTTAGTTTTTACAAAAACCCAAGGCAACCCATTTTTCTTAACTCAGTTACTCAAATCTCTTTATCAAGATAACTTATTATCCTTTAACTTTGAGCGCGGTTTTTGGCAATGGAATATTGAGTTTATTCAAGGAGTTAATATAACTGATAACGTCGTTGAATTGATGGTCAGCCAAATTCAAAAACTATCTGAAAAAACACAGAATGTGTTAAAGTTTGCCGCCTGTATTGGAGACAAATTTGCTTTAGATATCTTGGCGATTATTAATAAAACATCTCAGTCAGAAACAGCAGCCGATTTGTGGGAAGCTCTGCAATCAGGTTTGGTTCTACCTCTCAACAATTCCTACAAAACACCGCTTGTTTTCGACTCAGAACAAATGGAGACTGAGAACAGGCGATCGCCCATTACTCATCACCCATCACCCATTACATATAAGTTCTTACACGACCGAGTGCAGCAAGCATCTTATTCTCTCATTCCAGATGACCAGAAAAAACAGACTCATCTAAAAATCGGTGAATTGTTACTAATACATACCTCAGAAACGGACATTGAAGAAAACATTTTTGAGATTGTCAACCAACTGAATGTTGGTGCTGAATTCATCACCCAACAGCCTCAAAAAGATAGACTAGCTCAACTCAATCTTATAGCTGGACAGAAAGCAAAAGCAGCAACAGCGTATGAATCATCTGTTAAATATTTAAATGTAGGTTTGGAACTTCTTGCAGCAGATAGTTGGCAGTGTCAGTATGACATGACACTCAACCTCTATGTAGAAACAGCAGCGGTAGAATTCCTCAATACTAATTTTGAGCGAGCAGAAATGCTTTCTGATGTAGTTTTGTCACAGGCAAAAACCCTGCTCGATCGAGTCCAGGTATACGAGACAAAAATGCAGTTTTATATTGCTAAAAACGAAATGCAAGCTGCGTTAAATACCGGATTGCAAGTGCTGAAAATGCTAGGGTTGCCTTTATCAGAAAAACCTCCAATGCGATTGACTAGATTGAATTTAGGAGGGAAACGAATTGAGGATTTAACAGAATTACCAGAAATGACTGATGTTTATAAATTAGCCGCACTGCGAGTTTTGATAAATCTGATTCCTCCGGTTTATATTGCAGCTCCCGAACTTTATCCCCAGGTCGTTTTTAAAATGACCAATCTCTGTCTCAAATATGGGAACTCTCCACTGTCAGCTTATACGTATGTACTTTATGGAATGTTCCTATGTGGCGCTTTTGAAGACATGGATTCTGGTTATCAATTCGGTCAGCTAGGCTTAAAGCTGTTAAATCAATTCAATGCTAAGGAGATGACGGCGAAAATATATGAAACATTTAATTATTTTATCAGGCATTGGAAAGAACCAGCTATTAATACTATAGAACCGTTAATTGAGGGTGTCCAAAGAGGGCTGGAAACAGGAGATTTAGAATATGCCTCTTATTCGGCTTGTTTTTATTGTACGCATTTGTTTTTTATCGGTGAAAATCTAGAAATAGCTCTTCAGAAACAGGCACATTATATTGCTTTGATGCAAAGAACCAAACAAGAATTTCAAATTATTTATGCTCAGATAGTTCGGCAAACAGGTTTGAATTTAATTAAACAAACTGCGGAACCATATCGATTAATTGGCGAAAGTTTTGATGAAAATAAAATGTTGCCAATTTTGATAAATAGCAATAATTATATGGCTATTTATCCGATCTATGTTTCTAAACTGATTCTGGGTTATTTATTTAAAAATTACGATCGCG
The DNA here is from genome assembly GCF_002246015.1 of Nostoc sp. 'Peltigera membranacea cyanobiont' 210A. Lineage (GTDB taxonomy): Bacteria > Cyanobacteriota > Cyanobacteriia > Cyanobacteriales > Nostocaceae > Nostoc. The sequence continues at coordinate 141,099 of NZ_NOLJ01000013.1, read as the reverse complement.
CTGCTGAGGATGCCTTGCTGGCAGAAAAATATGAACAAGGTGGACGAGGGTTGATGTACAAAGCCGAACATAAGTTCTACTCCTCTTTGACTCTCCTAGCTTTGTATCCGAGTGCATCAAAAAGCGATGCCTACGGCGGCAAGCTACGCCAACAATATTTCAGGCAAGTGATAGCGCAGCAGAAAAAAATGAAGCAATGGGCGTTGCATTCTCCTGCCAACTATCAGCATAAATACGATCTAGTGGAAGCAGAAAAGGCGCGAGTATTGCAACAAGATGCCAAAGCGATCGCGTTTTACGATCGAGCAATAACTGGAGCCAGAGAACATGGATATATTCAGGAAGAAGCCCTAGCCTCGGAACTAGCAGCAGAGTTCTATTTTGCTTGTGGCAGAGAGAAAGTTGCTAATACCTATCTCAACGATGCCTACTATGGATATGGTTGCTGGGGAGCGAAGGCAAAAGTCAAAGACTTGGAAAAAAGATATCCTCAACTATTTCGGATATCAAAGCGAGAAACCGTCAGTACAAACGCGACTCGGATAATTAGCTCTACGGGTGACAATGCATCAGACTCGCTGGATTTAGCCACAGTTATGAAAGCATCTCAAGCTCTTTCTGGAGAAATAGTTTTGAGCAAGTTGTTAACTAAATTAATGACAATTGTGCTAGAAAATGCTGGCGCTCAAACAGGCTACTTAATTTTAGAAAAATCAGGAAACTTGCTAATAGAAGCATCAGGAGCAGTAGACAAAAACGATGTAACTGTGCTACAAGGAATTTCAGTATCAACCAGTCAGCAGCTACCAATTTCACTGATTAACTATGTAGCCCGAACTAAAGAAAATGTTGTTCTCAGCAATGCAACTCGTGAAGGAACATTTACCACAGATACATACATCGCCACCCATCAACCCAAATCGGTTTTATGTACACCGCTTATCCATCAAGGAAAACTTAGTGGCATTCTTTATTTAGAAAATAATCTCACCATTGGCGCATTTACATCAGATCGCTTAGAAGTATTACAACTGTTATCTTCTCAAGCGGCGATTTCCATTGAAAATGCTCGTCTTTATAAAGACTTGAAATTAGCCAACACTAACTTAGAAGCCAAAGTACAAGAGCGAACTTTAGAGTTACAAGAAAAAAATGTGCATCTGCAAAAAGCAGAAGAAATCGCCCAATCAGCTAACCGTGCTAAAAGCGATTTTCTTGCCAACATGAGCCATGAACTGAGAACACCACTTAATGGCATTTTGGGTTACGCCCAAATCCTCAAGCGTGAAAAAAGTTTAACTAACTCACAAAAAGATGGTGTAAATATTATTCATCAGTGTGGCGATCACCTCTTGAACCTGATCAATGACATTTTAGACCTCTCTAAAATTGAAGCGAGAAAAATGGAACTCCACCTAACGGATTTTCATTTTCCAGAATTTCTCGAAGGCATTGCCGAAATCTGCCGTATCCGCGCCGAACAAAAAGGTATTTGCTTAATTTTTGAACAGATTACTCAACTTCCTATAGGTGTCAAGGCTGATGAAAAACGGTTGCGGCAAGCTTTGATTAACTTACTTGGTAATGCCGTTAAGTTTACTGAAACTGGAGGCGTGGCTTTCAAAGTCGGCTATCAGGAAGGTAAAATTCGGTTTCAGGTGGAAGATACAGGAATTGGTATGGCACCAGAACAATTGGAAGAGATATTTTTGCCGTTCCAGCAGGTAGGAGATCACAATCGCAAAGCAGAAGGAACGGGATTGGGACTGGCAATTACCCGCCAATTAGTTCAGATGATGGGCGGCGAAATCCAGGTAAAGAGTAACTTAGGAAAAGGGAGTGTTTTCTTCTTTGATTTAGATTTGCCTGAAGTTTATAAATACGCTGATGTTATCAAAAAAGAGGAACGAAATATCCAAAGCTTTAAAGGCGATAAGCGGAAAGTTATCGTGGCAGATGACAGAATAGAAAATCGTGCAATTTTGGTGAAGATGCTGTCACCTTTAGGGTTTGAAATGATAGAAGCAGTAGATGGTCAAGATTGTCTCAATAAGGCATTTGAATTAAATCCAAATTGCATCTTAATGGACTTGATGATGCCTCAAATGAATGGTTTTGAAACTACCCGTCGCATTCGGCGATCGCCTGAACTAAAGAATGTAATAATAATTGGCACTTCTGCCAGCGTTTTTGATTTCGATCTCAACAAAAGTAGAGAGGCGGGTTGCAATGATTTTCTACCTAAGCCCATCCGCATAACAGAGCTTTTAGAAAAGTTACGGCATCACTTAGAACTGGAATGGATTTATGATGATGGGGAAACTCAAGTATCTAAAGGTAACAAAGAAGAAAATTCTCAGCAATCATTGGTAGCTCCCTCGGCAGACGAAATTGCGACTCTGTTGAATTTAGCAATGAAAGGCGATCTCAAAGGTATTGTAGAGCAAGTTACTCACTTGGAAGAAATGGATGTTAAATATGCACCTTTTTCTTTAGAGTTGCGTCAATTAGCTAAAGGTTTTCAAGTTAAAAAAATTCGTGAAATTCTAAAAAATGTAGGAGTAAATTAATGAGTATTTCCAACATTGAAAATGGCATTATCTTAATCGTTGATGATAATCCAACAAATTTAGGAGTGTTATTTGATTTCTTGGCTGATTCTGGCTTCCAAGTGTTGGTGGCGCAGGATGGCGAAGATGCAATTGAACAGGTCGAATATGCTCTCCCCGATCTAATTTTGTTAGATGTACTCATGCCTGGAATGGACGGGTTTGAAACTTGTGAACATTTGAAAGCTCAAGAATCAACTAAAGACATCCCCGTAATCTTTATGACGGCTCTTTCTGAGACTGTGGATAAGGTCAGAGGGTTGAATCTTGGAGCGGTGGATTATATCACTAAGCCGCTTCAGCATGAAGAGGTTTTAGCCCGTGTCAAAACCCATTTAAACATACGAAATCTTACTAAGAGACTGCAAGAACAAAATGTGCATCTAGAGCAGGAGATTCAAGAACGAACTAAGGCAGAGAACGCCCTTTTAAAACTCACATCTGAGTTAGAAGAACGGGTGGAAGAAAGGACAGCTGCACTTTTTCAATCTAATCAACTGCTGCAACAGGAAATCCAAGAGCGTATTTGTACAGAACAAGCATTGCAAGAATCAGAAGCACGCTATCGAGAACAAGCCAATCAGCTAGAACTTGCCTTTCGCCAACTTCAAGAAACTCAAAGCCAACTGGTTCATAGTGAGAAAATGTCCAGTCTGGGACAATTGGTGGCGGGTGTAGCCCATGAAATTAACAATCCTGTCAACTTTATCTATGGAAATCTGACTCACGCCTATCAATATACCCAAGGCTTGCTTGACCTCTTGAACCTCTATGCCAAGCACACTCCTTCACCGCTACCTGAAATTCAGAAGCTGACTGAGGCGATAGATTTAGAATTTTTGAGTGAAGACCTACCTAAATTGCTGAGTTCGATGAAGGTTGGAGCTGACCGCATCCGCGAAATCATTCAGTCGTTACGGATTTTTTCACACGTGGATGAAGCCCAAATGAAGCCGGTGGATATTCACGCTGGGCTAGATAGCACGCTGCTGATTTTGCACAATCGGTTTAAAGCCAGTTCTAACCAACTAGGTATTCAACTCGTTAAAGAGTATGGCGATCTACCGCTTGTGGAGTGTTATGCAGGACAACTCAACCAAGTGTTTATGAATCTACTGGCGAATGCAATTGATGCTTTGGAGGAGTACGATAAAGAGCGATCGCCCCAGGAAATTTACTTTTGCCGCAGTACAATTTGGATTTGTACTGAAGTAATTGACAATGAATTTGTGACTATTAGGATTAGGGATACTGGCCCCGGTATAAGAGAGGAAATACGCGATCGCCTATTTGACCCCTTCTTTACGACAAAACCCGTAGGTAGAGGCACAGGTTTAGGCTTGTCGATTAGCCAGGAAATTGTTGTCTCCAAACATGCTGGTCAGATAACGTGTCTTTCAGCACCTGGTCACGGAACAGAGTTTATGATTAAAATTCCGATGCGATTGCACCCTTTAGAATTGACTGTGGCTGCACCGTCCTATTTTGCCTAAACCAAAAACTTTTGAAAACGCTTATATGAACATTTTAATGCTATCTTCCACCTTTCCTTACCCACCAACGCGCGGAGGAACCCAAGTTAGAACATTTAATTTACTTAAGTACTTAAGTCAACGCCATACTGTCACCCTTGCGACTCAACGCGAGAGCGATGTTACAGACGCAGAAGTAGCAGGATTACGCGATTGTGTAGATCGTCTAGCTATTTTTGAACGCCCGCCAGATTCTCGAACCACCGGAATATTCAAGAAAATACAGCGATTTGGGAGATTTTTGCAGCAGGGAACACCGCCAAGTGTACTTAACCGCTACTCAGTTGAGATGCAAACATGGGTTAATAACTGGGTGGAAGCGGGAAAATGTGATGTAATTACTTGTGAACATAGCGTCAATGAGATTTATGTGCAGCCACATTTTCAGAAACAGCTAAAAACCATCGTTAATGTTCATAGTTCTGTTTATGCTAGCTGTCAGAACCAATTAGCAACAGGCATTTCCGAAAATTCACTCAGAGACAAAATTAATCTGCCACTTTTGCGCCGTTATGAGCAAAACTACTGCGCTAAATTTTCGGCAATTGTGGCGACAACAGAAGAAGATAAAATTCAACTACAACAATTTAACCCCAATAGTGAAATTACAGTTATTCCCAATGGCGTAGATTTAGTTTCTTTCCCTAACCGTACCACCGATCCAGGAGGACATCGCTTAATTTTTATTGGTGCAATGGATAATTTAGCAAATATTGATTCTGTCTGCTTTTTCAGTAATGAAGTTTTGCCGGAAATCCAAAAATTGTATCCCGATACAACTTTCGATATTGTCGGTTCTCATCCAGTGGCAGAAGTTTTAGCACTTGATAAAAAACCAGGAATTAATGTGCTAGGGCGTGTACCTTCGATGGCAGAATATTTACATCAAGCCACCATCTGCGTTGTACCGATGCGGACTGGATTTGGTATTAAAAATAAAACTTTAGAGGCAATGGCAGCTGGTATACCTGTAGTAGCCAGCGATCGCGGCTTAGAGGGATTAGCTGTAGATGCTGCTAGTCATCCATTACGGGCATTACGAGCCAATAAACCAGCAGAGTACGTCACCGCTATTAGTCAACTATTCGATCGTCCACATCTGCGTTCAGAATTGTCTCACAATGGCAGACAACTGGTAGAAAAAGAATTCACTTGGGATATTGCTGGTAAAAGCTATGAACAAGTTTGTCTTGGGAGAGAGTAATTCGTAATTCGTAATTCGTAATTCGTAATTCGTAGTTCGTAATTAGCACACATTAAAAATGCTTGTCTTCAAAAATCTCTCATCATTAACTCTAGATAATTACTAATTATTCTTTCTTGTCTCTGTGGGATAAATATGTGTAGAGACGTTGCAATACAACGTCTCTACATCGGTCGTACAAATGATCTTATCTAAATCGTATTGGTTTTTAGTTATTTCATGAATCAGCACATCAATTATTGTCAAATCTAGTCGAACAACCTAACACAAGTAATTTCTTCTGCTTACGCTTATTCTTATTCTTGAGAGTAATCAAATAATTATCAACGTAGCGAAAAGCAGCTGCACCGTCGTAATCAGCAATGGCTATAGCTTGTAAGAAAACCTTTGAGGGAATTTCAAACCCTAAAAATTTTTCTGTTAAGATTAATAAATCTTCGTCTGTAGCAGGAAAAGTAGTTTCTTCTGTATCTTCTGAATCAGAAAATATATCATCAATTAATGTTTTATACACTTTGTACCTCCCCAAAAGCATAAGATGCAAAGCCTGTAATGAAGTTTAGCTGCTGATCGCGAGTTTGTAAGTTAACAGGGAGTTCAGTACCAGCACATCCGATTTCCCGTAAAATTTCCAAACAATAAGCACCGAGTTGAGTGTATGGAGCTTGCTCCAATTCTTGAGCTACTTCTAGAGCCATCTCCAGATTGACTTGGATAACCGTCTTTACAGGGTTGGTCATAAATCCGCCCTAATAAACTGGATGCTCTAAGTTTTGATCACAAGCAGAAATAGCGTAACGGTGTTTTTGCGGAATTTATGAAGAGGGGAAATAAAAGTATCAGCGCATTTGCGGTAATGTACCCAAAGTTATGCAAACTAGTCCCAGAGTAGGCAATTTATATCTAAGTGCGATCGCCTGCCATAATACGTATAAATATGTACAAATATTTCAATATTATTGCCAATATACTTACTTTTGTGGGGTAAGCCGCAAAGCCTACCCCACAATATTAGATAATTTATTTGTTATAAATCCCTCATATCTCAATACTTGTCGGGTTTTGGGGAAAAGGGAAAGAAAAAACCTTTAACAGTATTCTTCCTGTAAGAAATGCCTTCTGCCTGGTTGTTGAGCGTAGTCGAAACACTCCTTAGTTGTTGAGCGTAGTCGAAACACTGCCTTCTTCACGCTTTAACCTTAGCTTTAGACCAGACACCATTATTATCTTCATCATATTGTTGGTGAATAGTCTCCCAAGCAGCTTGTTCGGCTGTGAACTCGTCACTTTTTTCATTGAGTACAGCATTATAGCGCTCAATAAATGTACTCTGAGCTTCATCAGAAAGATGAGCGCGAACTTCAGGAGACAAGTCTGCTGGACTGTTGCACTGTCCAGAACAAGAACGAGGCAGAGTTTTTTCAATCGTGTGAATTTCTTCGCCACCAGCACTTTCGAGCAGTAATTGAAACTCGCCAGTGCGATCGCTCGGAACTTCTACCATCACGAAAAATTCGCCAGCTTGTAAGCGAGTTTGGTAGATAGCCGCTTTATCTTCTGGCATCCCCAAAGTGGTTAGAACCGATACTAGACCTGCACCTGCACTACCTGCGATCGCTCCACTAGCCGCTCCCAACAACACTGCACTAATAGGCCCTGCTGCCACAATTGAGCCGACAAAGGGAATAAACAATAGGCCTACACCCGTAAGCAAGCTGAGAAAGGAACCAAACAAAGAACCAAAAACTGCTCCTGTTCTCAAACCTCCCACAATCACATCTTTTTTACTAATAAAGCCAGTGATTCTAGTTTCCGACTGGAAATTTCTGCCCATGACCGAAATATGATCTCTAGGCACACCCCTATCTAATAAACGTCGAATCAGATCATCAATCTGCTTCTGATCTTTGAATACAGCAGATATAGTACGTTCTGCTTTATATACTTCTGGCACTTAAATACTCCTGGTATTATGTTGTCTTGGCGGCGTTGCTGAATTCAGGTATGTAAATGATTTTGCGTGATTTCAAAACCTGTGTAGAGACGTTGCAATTCAACGTCTCTACACCAAGATTCATACATCTAATTTCAGCAACGCCGTTTTTGCAATGAATATGGTGAATGGGTAGATACAGGCAGATTGATTCTTTCACACACATCAGTTGAGGGAGGATTCATTCCTCACTCAACTAGTTGCACAGTCAGCCATCCTCAACTAAGACATTATGAGCTATACACCTACGGGAGTCTTAGCCCCTTCTGCTGGCTGTCTACCATCTGAGTCTAGTGCTTCCCCTTCAATAAATGAACGGAGCATCCAAGCTATCTCTTCATGCTGTTCGAGTAGTCCAGTTAAAAAGTCAGCAGTTCCCTGATCGTGGAACTTTTCACCAGACTGATCTACATGGTCTCTCAAATTACGAATAACCTGCTCGTGATCGTCCACTAGATTAGCTACCATCCCTGTTGCTGTGGGCACATTACCAGCATGTTCCTTGAGGGTAGCAAGCTTGAGAAATCCCTCCAATGTACCAACTGGATAACCGCCCAAGGCACGAGTCCGCTCTGCCAAAGCATCAATATTTAGAGTCAGCTTTTGGTAGTGTTCTTCCCAAAGCTGGTGCAAAGAGCGGAACTGAGGGCCAACGACATCCCAGTGGTACTTTTTGGTTTTCACCAACAGTAAATAGGCATCTGCCAAATCTTGATTCAACAGATTAATTACACCTTGACGCTGTTCTTCGGTCAAACCAATGTTTATCGCACGCATTATTTTCCATCCCTAAGCAAACTTATCTATTAATTTGCCAAATTTTCCACATCATCCACATCAACCAAAGGAAACATTATGAGTTTAGATTAATTCTTACATTACATAGTTATACCTATGCCTTAATAGGTAGTACTATTGGGTCGATAGATAGTTTATCAATATCAATTAGCCATATATCTATCCTTACTTTTTATCAGCTAAAAAAATAGGGATATTACTATAATAAATAATAATGGGTGATTGCTTTTACGCAATCACCCATTATTAATGAAGAATTACTAAGGTATTAACTCTGTTACTTACCTGTAATTTTCTCTAACAAATTCTTTGCTTTTTCTTCCACTGAGGTTGCACCCTGAGAATTTTCAGGACGCTTTTGCTTGTCAATATCAGCTGCTCCTTGAACCTCATTGAGTCCTTTATTAGACTCTTCTTGAACCTGTTTCAATCCTTGTGGCGGTTCTTTAGCGGCTTCGTCAGTTTTGCGCTGAATGTCAAGCAGTTGTGTAGTACCTTCGGTGGGGTTACTTTGGTAACTATCAATTGCAAAAGCAGGAAAAGCATTAGAGAATAATACTAGGGCGCAAGTAAAAGCCACTACTAGAAAACGTACTGGACGGAAAATAAATAAAACAGAAGCAATTGTCTTCATTTGAAATCCTTGATAACAGCTTTAACAACGCAGAATTTTACACTAAAACAGCGAAGCATATACCTTTACTTAACAATTTTAAGCAATAATCAAACTGGCAAGCTCCGCTTCAATTTAGAAGTTCTTTGAAAAACGAACCTGACGAAGAAATTTCTTTTGCCTTTCTGCATTGGATTAGTAAGGGATAATAAGCAAATACCACCTTAATTCTTTAGCAAAATCATTAGATTTTATAATTGAAATTCTTCGTTTCAGGTTCCCTGTTTACACTTTTACTTTGAAAAAGCTAGGGTCTGCATCAATCTCTAGAATGAAGTTTACTGCATCTTTAGTTGCAATAAAATCAGCCTCTAGGTATATCGACTTAATCTAGTTTTGGCAGGGTAATGGCTCTACTATTTATGTTCAGTTAGCTCGACTTTATCCAATTCAAAGGATTTTAATCACTATGCACCTGAGAGTAAATTTGTAAAGTATCAATTTATATAAAGATTCTCCTTAATCCCCTTTCATAAAAGGAGAAAAATAAATCTTTTCTTTAAACTTGATAAGTCTGCCTTATTACCTCTTCTATTGAACTTACCTGATGGAACATTTCTATTAATTCATGGGATCTTGTTTTTCGCTTTGCCAGTAGCAATTTTAATGGTGTCAAATAATGAACATCTGGATCATCTCCCAAAGCAACTTCGGCTGCTTGCAAGACTTTTGTGGCATTCTCAAAAATATCTTCGTTGTCAAATGCTTCTTTTGCGGAAAGTTGGTGTAAGGCTGCATCGGGTACAGTTGCTCTACTTGCCAAGGTTTTATCTAATACCAAACCTTTCAATAATGTCAGCAAAGCTGCGTAGATAAAAAAATCATCACAGCTATCACAAGCCTTAAATTCGATGCGTCCCACTTCCGCCGGAATGCGGGCGATTTTTGTTAAGGCAGGTATGCTATTAATCAGTTGTTCTTCTTTTGGAACAAAAACCAGAGTAGCTGGTCTTTTTCCAGTTCTGATAAATGTTCGTACCGATAGTCCATCCCATAAACCTCCATTATAAAAGGGAGAGCTATAACTAAAAGGAACGATATAGGGACTGTAATAAGTTAACTTTCTGCCAATATCAATCACATCTTCAGTTGACAAATCTGCCACTGAAATATTTAAATCTGGCCCATAAGATACCATGTGAATATTAGCAGTTTGTTCGTCAGGATAAGCTTCTAACTGTTTGATTTCATAATTGTTTAATGGGGGTTGAGGCTCAAAAGCTGGATTGTAAGGATTGAAACTAACCAAAACTGGTGATAAGCCAAAGTCAGCGGCAACCTTACGTAGCAAGTCAAAACTTTCTGATAATTCAGTAATAGCGCCTTGAATATTAGAATGGATAGTTGTTCTAATTTCAATACCTTTAACATGACAATCTATCACTTCATCAGAATCCGCAAATCTTTCAAATCCCTCAATGTACCATCTCTTCATCTTAATACCCGCATCGCCGACGCGGAGCTGAGGATAGTCACTGGGGTATGTAGGTAGCCTTGCAATAATTTGATTCAAATCAGCAAATTTTGTGTGTGAAAAATCAGCAAACTTTCCCTCATTGTTCAAGAAAGCGACTTCATGTTCAATGCCAAAGAAAAACATTATATATACCTTAATTTTTTAGAGTTAACCTAATTTAACTAATGCCAAGCGATCGCAATTCCATAGAGAAGCAATTAACATCAGTAAACGATTCATTAGAGAAAAGCGTCGGCGATATTTAGCTGGCAGGTTCGCATACTTAGAAAACTCCATCACTCTGTAGCGCAAATTACAGTCTTGAACCTTATAAATATTTGAGATACTCGAATCGAATTCACTTTAAGTAGAAAAATTCTCAATAACGGTACAAATGGATTTTACCTTAAGACCGACTGTTGCGATTTGAAAACTTCTCTGATTTATTTTTCTGTGTTGCTTCTACTATCTTCATAGTCACTGGTTAGGGTAGCGTAGTAGTGACTGAGGAAAGCTTGAGACGTGATGTTTATGACAAGTACCGTTCAATCCCCCTACAGCAACGAACAGATTGCCGCTTGGTTGCGTGGACTGCTTACTATTGCTTGGGCTGATGATAATTTTGATGACCAAGAACAGAAATTAATTGCCAGCATCACCGAAAATGAATTAGCTCCTAAGATTAAATTCGATTCACTAGAGGTAATTACTCCAGAGGAATTAGCCGCAGCGTTGGGTAAAGGTACACCAGCCGCAGAAAATTTCTTAAGAACAGCGATAATGGTAGCGATCGCAGATGGTACTTATTCTCCCAGCGAAGATGAGGTTTTGCAACACTTCTGTCAAGCCTTGGAACAGCCAGAGAAGTTACTCGAAGCCCTCCGCCACACTCTGGAACACCCACAGCAAATTACCCCCACTATTGCCAGCACTGGGCTGACAAAGCGTCAAATTAATGCCCTACACCCCCTGCAAGACTGGCTCGATGGGCTAGATATCCAAGACCCAAGAGTAGCCCGCTTTTTGTGTAAAATGATTCCCGCCCAGTGCCCCTTTGAGCGTGATGTCACCCTATTTGGACGCAAGATTGTGCATATACCACCGATGTGTAAAATTAACCCGTTATATGAGCAACTGGTAGGCTTACGTTTCCGCGCCCTCTCCTATTTAGCAGATAAATGCGGTGAAGATGTTTCACCATATATTTGAGTAGGAAGTGGGGATAGAGACGCGATTCATCGCGTCTGTACAAGATTAGGGAGTAGGGGACAAGGGAGAACAAAAAATTACTCTTTCTCCTCTGCCCCTTGCCTCTTCATCAATGCCCAATAAATAGTTCTGTAGTTGAGTGAAAAATCTGACTCTACTTTTGGGAATACTTGATTTATTCACCTGACTAATCTAGAACTCAGGCATCATCAATATGAAAGGGATTAAACCATCTCTATATTTTGTACCCTTTTCCTTACCTTTGTATTTGCTTTCTGGTTTAACAGCACAGGTACAAGCTCAGTCGTACCATCCCAAAAAAACTTGGCAAATAAGTCAAACATTTAAGCCACCACAGCGGGGAAAACCTCCTGCAAGTGCTGGTGGTTCTACCCGTGGTAGCTCTTGCCTAACAGGCAAAAAACTGATAATTCCCTTAATACCTCCAGATAAATTAGGGCTGACATTTACTCAACATCCAACATTTTTCTGGTATATACCTCCATCTCAACTCAAAACAGCCAAGTTTCTGCTCTTGACTGAAGACCAAAATATATTTTATGAAACCTCTTTTACACTTCCAAATAAACCGGGAATTATTAGCTTTAAACTTCCTGACAGTGCCCCTGCACTTGCTGTAGGTAAAACTTATCACTGGTATCTAACAATTGTTTGTAATACTCAAGACTCTAGTGAAAATCCGACTGTAGATGGTTGGGTAGAACGCACTCAGCCAGAAGCAACCTTGTCGCAAGCGTTAGCAAAGGCAAATTTGTACAAGTTGCCCACCATCTATGCAGAAGCTGGGATTTGGCATGAAGCGCTGACTAGTTTGGTGCAGCTACGCCAGACTGAGCCAAATAATTTCAAAGCAAGGCTGGATTGGAGACAATTTTTCAAGTCTGTAGGTTTGAATGCGATCGCTTCCGAACCATTGATTGATTGTTGCACATCTAAGAATTAACCACAAAATTAAAAAAGGCTATTGGGCATTGGGAAAATTCCTAACTCCTAACTCAGCACTCAGCACGGGCTAAACGCCCCGCTACCGCTAACAGCACTCAGCACTAAATATTATGTGGGCAAAGCTGAAACCGCACATCTGGCAATGGCGGGGTGTTTTACTTGCTGTTCCCAATATTACAGCCCTGGTGATTGCAATACGCTTGACTGGATTACTGCAATTGTTGGAATTGGCAGCACTAGATCAATTTTTTCTCCTCCGTCCACAAGAGCCGGCTGATACCCGCATTGTCATAGTTGAGATTAATGAGGCAGATATCCGCAAGCAGGGACAATGGCCTATGCCTGATAGAAAACTTGCTAGTTTGTTAGAGAAAATCAAACAGCAAAAACCTAGAGCGATTGGTTTAGATATTTATCGTGATTTACCCGTGAATCCCGGTTATCAAGATTTACTTAAGGTTTTTAAGTCTACTCCTAATTTGATTGGAGTCCAAAAAGTCTCTGATACGATTGATAGTTCGGCGGTTGATTCATCTCCAGAACTGAAGAAACTTAATCAAATTGGGTCGAATGATTTACCCATAGATGGAGATGGCAAAATTCGGCGAGCATTATTGTACGTAAATTTAAATAATGACGAGATTCTGGAAAGCTTTGGGCTAAAACTGGCATTGTTGTACTTGAAACCTGAAGGTATTACTGCCAAGCCATCGGCAACTAACTCTAATTACTTGCAGTTAAATCGGGGTGTTTTCCCAATTTTTGAAGCTAATGATGGAGGTTACATCCGAGCCGATGCGGGGAGTTATCAAGTGCTGTTGAATTACCGAGGACGGATACAGCAGTTTACTAAAGTCTCTCTTACCGAAGTGCAAGAAAACCGCATCCCACGAGATTTAATGCGAGACAAGGTGGTATTAATTGGTGCTACTGCTGAGAGTTTGAAGGATTTATTCTATACCCCTTATAGCAGTAATGTCTTGACTGACCCGGAACGAATGGCGGGTGTAACAATTCATGCTAATTTGATTAGTCAAATTTTAAGTGCGGCAATGGAAGGTCGTCCACCTATTAAGTGTTTACCTGAGCCGTTAGAATGGCTATCAATTTTGATTTGGTCAATTATTGGTGCTAGCTTGTGTTGGCTGCAACGCCACAGTAGCAACCAGAAAAACCTCATGGCTGTTAGCGTTTTGTTGGTAGGTGGCGGTTTAATTGGTGGCAGTTTTCTGGCGTTTTTGGCTGGTTGGTGGATTCCCGTTATACCTTCAATGCTGGCTTTTATTGGTTCTGCGATCGCACTTACTCAGTATATTGCTCAAAGTGCTACCGATATGCGAAAAACCCTCGGTCGCTATCTAACTGATGAAATCGTCGCCAATATCCTCGAAACTCCTTCTGGATTAAAGCTAGGAGGAGAACGCCGAAAAGTTACGGTTCTCGTGTCTGATTTAAGAGGATTCTCGGCTATTTCCGAACAATTGCCCCCAGAAGAAGTAGTAAAGATTTTGAATCTTTATTTGGGAACAATGACAGATGTGATTAACCAGTATAAAGGCACGATTAATGAGTTTATGGGTGATGGTATTTTTGTGATTTTTGGTGCGCCAATTAGTCGCAAAGATGATTCTGAACGAGCGATCGCTTGTGCTATTGCCATGCAATTGGCAATGCAGCAAGTGAATAAACAAAATCAGCAAATGAATTTCCCAATTCTCGAAATGGGAATCGGTATTAATACAGGCGAGGCTGTGGCGGGAAATGTTGGTTCTCAAAAGCGCGCTCAATATACAGTCATTGGCAGTCATGTTAATTTGGCTGCTCGAATTGAATCTTATACAGTGGGAGGACAGATTTTAATTTCCGAAAATACTTGTAAGGATGCCAATATTGACCTACAAATTGCTGGGCAATTACAAATAGAACCCAAGGGGATAAAACACCCTGTGACAATTTGTGAAATTCGTGGCATTGGCGGTAAATATAATTTATTCTTGCCTAAATATGATGAAGAAATGATCGTTCTCACTCAAAAAGTGCCTGTAGAATACTCCATTTTGCAGGGGAAACATACAGTAGGAACAGTATTTATGGGGGAATTGATTAGCCTCTCAGAAAAAGGAGCGCAGCTGCAATCACCACATTCTTTAGAACTCTTGAGTAATCTCAAACTCAAGTTATTGATTGAAGCAGTAATGGCTACAGAAGAAGATATCTATGCCAAGGTGATCGAACAGTCTCATGTTGATGAGCATCTTTTTCTGCTTCGGTTTACAGCAGTTCCCCCAAAAGCTAACGCAGTTCTCAATGCACTGCGTCAGATGGGGTGAGATTAAGGCATCAATCTTGAAATGGTAACAAATGGAGGTGTATGTAAATAGGGTAAACCGAAAAAGTAGGTAGTTTAGCTTTTTCTAAAACAGTAACAATTGTTGCTGATAGAACCAAGCGATCGCGGTAAGATTTTGGACTTAAGCCAGATCCAACTCCAATAACTCATAATTTTCAACGAATAATTAATAATTCGTAATTTCTGCTATGTAGCAACTCACTTGAGTTCTGGAGTTAAAAATATGATTTCTTCTAAAACTGAGATTCAATTACGTCCCAAGAACAAATGACAAACGGAAACAAATTTCAAAGATTAGTAGAACTTGCAAATGATTATGGAATTATTTGCGAACCAACACCAGAAGAATGTTTGATTGCATCCTTGCCTGGAGATGATGATTTCTTATTAGCTTTTACTTGGTCTGGTACTGTTGAGGGAGAGCCGCCAGAGCATGAATTAATTGCAATTAGCGTACAAGATATAGTCAAAGAAGTTACCGTTGCAGCTTGGCAGATTCCTTTTTATTTATTCGGAAACGTTTTAAGGCAAGCTCAGATGCTTGTCGCTGCTCATAAAGATTTTGTTAGCTAGTAGACAAGCCTTAGCTAAAAGGATGTTTGAGAAGTATCAAATATTTCTTGATCCCCCCTAATCCCCCCAGTCGCTCATGGCCCGAATTTCTCACGCATAGTGTAGGCTTCAGGGGAAGAGGAGTGTGGGGAGTGTGGGGAGTGTGGGG
>NZ_NOLJ01000013.1:85077-125355 GCF_002246015.1 Nostoc sp. 'Peltigera membranacea cyanobiont' 210A | reverse complement strand
GGGTAAGATTTCTTCCCCATCCTCCCACACCTCCCACACCCCTTGGATTTCTCACTTGTGAGAAATCCAGGATGGGGGAAACCCCCAGACGCTCGCGGACTCGCTATCGCGCAGCGTTTCGTAGAGAAGACCGCGCTGGCTCCCCTTAAAAAAGGTGGGAATAAGAGTCTTAAAGTCCCCCAATTTATCGGGGGATTTAGGGGGATCTACAAGGGTTAGATGTATACAAAAAAACTTTTCAGACATCCTCTCAAAACTGCTATCCCTGTCCACAGTGGCAGGGATTTTATTTAGACTTTGAAAAGTATACAGGATTTTATTGGCTCAGTTTTTTGCTATCCGGCAAAAACAAGCTTATCTTATCTAGGTTTTCTCTATGTAAATACTCATAAACAAAGTTAAGGTATTGTAAGATTTTTAAATATTTGTAATTAACTCAAACTTCATATACTTATACTATACATCTCAATCCTTGATAAGACATTAAGGGCAAGCAGATAACTGTATGCTATGTCAATTGAGTGCTGATTGCAGCAGTTTGGGATAAGCAAGATTTATCAACACTGCAAACCCCTTTCAGAGAAGAACGTCTCTCTCTTGCCATCAGCCTGAAAAAGCTAGCAGTCTACTTACTATTATCAAGGAAGCTATGACTATGACCAAGCCTAATCGAGGAGTGCTTTTTTTGCAAGCTTTAGGACAGAGAAAACGGCTTCTGGAAGTAAAACATTCTTTTGTCACCACTAGCCTAAAGGAGCTAGCAAGACTCTACTATTATCAAGGACGCCATGACCAAGCTGAAGAATTGTTAGTGGAAGCTTTAGAACAGAAAAAACGGCTGCTGAAAAAAAAACATCCTTTTGTCGCCACCAGCCTGAACAACCTAGCAGTCTACTATTCTCAAGGACGCTATGACCAGGAGGAAGAGTTGTTAGTGGAAGCTTTAGGACAGAAAAAACGGCTACTGGGAGAAGAACATCCTTTTGTCACCACCAGCCTGAACAACCTAGCAGTCTACTATTCTCAAGGATGCGACCAGGAGGAAGAGTTGTTAGTGGAAGCTTTAGGAGAGAAAAAACGGCTGCTGGGAGAAGAACATCCTTCTATCGTCACCAGCCTGAACAACCTAGCGTCACTTTATGATTTTCAAAGACGCTACGACGAAGCCGAGCGGCTATATCTGCAAGCTTTAGCAGTGTTTAAACACCTGCTGGAGACTTATCCAGAATGTTAATTTAGTCTGAAGTTCCCGAAATGGAAAGATAGAGAAAACTTCTAATCCATGCAGGGGACTAGTCAAGCGGTATAGTCAGGTTCAGCCCCAATACTTCTCGGTTAAGCATTTTTAATTCGGAATCGGGTTTTGGGAAAAGGTTACTGGGTTTGGGGTAAAGGTTTTTTCTTGCCCTTTGCCCTTCCCCTTCTTCCCTTAACCGAGCAGTATTGGGTTCAGCCCTCTCTCTTCATACTTTTTTTGGGCAAAGGTATTGGCTTATAAACATTGGCTAAGTAGTTGGCTCAAAGCCATCACGGCTTTAAGAACACTGTATACAGATATTGCGTTGAGAGAGTTGATACTAAAGGCACTTACTCTCCCCAGTTCTGCACGACTGGCGGCAGCCAACCAAGAACTGGAGCGGGAAATCAGCGATGTCTACGACGAGCAACTCTTGGAGACGCCACGCGATCGCTTACTCAAGCAGGCAGAAATTGCGAAAAGCGAGATTCGTTACCGTGCCATTGTAGAAGATCAGACTGAAATGATTGCCCGATATTTACCAGACGGCAGACTCACGTTTTTCAACAAAGCTTTTGCGCTTTATTTTGGGCGATCGCCAGACGAACAGCTCGGCAACCGCGATCAACCGATTATCTTGGAGGCAGATCGGGAGCGAGTTGCTGAATTTGTAGCTTTAATTAGTGCTGATAATCCTGTTGTGATTATTGAGAATCGCGTGGTTGTGGCAGGTGAGGTGCGTTGGACTAAGTGGCATAACCGAATGATATTTGACGAGCAAGGATGCTTTCTGGAATTTCAATCGGTGGGATACGATATCACAGAATTCAAGCAAATTGAAGAAACACTTTTTGAAGAAAAAGAATTAG
The DNA here is from genome assembly GCF_002246015.1 of Nostoc sp. 'Peltigera membranacea cyanobiont' 210A. Classification (GTDB taxonomy): domain Bacteria; phylum Cyanobacteriota; class Cyanobacteriia; order Cyanobacteriales; family Nostocaceae; genus Nostoc. The sequence goes on along the minus strand of NZ_NOLJ01000013.1, from coordinate 123,249 downwards.
CCGAGGTGACGTTGCAATCGATCGGAGATGCAGTTCTTACCACAGATGCGTTTGGCAGGATTAAATACCTCAATCCGGTTGCAAAATCTCTGCTTGCATGTAGTGAAATATCCGCAGAAGGGTTGCTGTTAGAAGAAGTCTTTGGAATTGTGCATGAAACGACACGGGAGACAGTTCAGAACCCAATTCAGCAAGCGTTAAAGGAAAATCGAACTGTAAGTTTAGCAAAGCATACCGTCTTAATTAATCAGAATAATCAAGAACTTGCGATTCAAGATTCATCCGCGCCTATTCACAATCGTGAGGGAGAAATTATTGGCGCGGTTATGGTGTTTTGTGACGTGACTCAGAACCGCTTGCTTTCGCGTCAGCTATCCTGGCAGGCAAGTCATGATCCCTTAACCGGATTGGTGAATCGCCACGAGTTTGAGCAGCAGATTGAACAAGCATTGCATCTTGCCAAATTAGACTGCCAGATTCATGCGTTGTGCTATTTGGATCTCGATCACTTCAAAATTGTAAATGATACCTGTGGTCATCTGGCTGGAGACGAATTACTGCGTCAAATTACTATGCTATTGCAGCAGAGGATTCGGAAAACTGACACACTGGCACGCTTAGGGGGCGATGAATTTGGCGTATTGCTCAGTCAGTGTCTGCCGGAGCAAGCTTTACGAGTTGCCAATCAACTGCTTAAATGTGTTCAAGAGTTCCGGTTTGTTTGGCATGAGCAGGTATTCTCAATTGGAGTAAGTATCGGCTTGGTGGGTATTGACATGAATAGCGAGAGCCTTGCAGAAATTATCAGCATGGCTGATGCAGCTTGCTATACCGCGAAGAACCGGGGGCGCAATCGCGTGTACTTTGCTGAGACTGACGATCAGGAGCGACTGCAACAGCGCGGGGAGATGCAGTGGGCTAGCCGCATTTCTCATGCCTTGGAAAGTGATTGGTTTTGTCTCTATGTTCAACCCATTGCCTCTATCACTCCGGTGGCTCAAAACGGCGACTATTATGAAGTGCTGCTGCGGCTCCACGATGAGCAGGGAAATTTAGTGCTGCCGATGACGTTTATTCCAGCAGCAGAACGCTACGACTTGATGCACCTGATCGATCGATGGGTAATTCGGACTCTGTTCAGTAATTGGACAAGGGTTGTTGGCGATAAACAAAGCGTCTATGCGATTAACCTTTCTGGCTCTAGCATCAACGACGATCAGTTTATTGGCTTTCTGTATGAGCAGTTTACCCTACACTCCATCTTACCCCAGTGGATTTGCTTTGAAATTACCGAGACTGTGGCGATCGCTAACTTGAACAAAGCCAGACAGTTCATTCAGTCACTTCAACGGATGGGCTGTCGCTTTGCGTTGGACGATTTTGGCGTGGGGATGTCGTCGTTTGCTTATCTCAAGTCTCTGCCTGTAGATTACCTCAAAATTGACGGGAGCTTTATTCGTAACATTATCGAGAATCCTGTGGATAATGCGATCGTGACAGCAATCACACACATTAGCAGTGTGATGGGTATTAAGACGATTGCTGAGTTTGTAGAGAATGAGGCAATTTTAGAGCGAATTACGGCACTAGGAATTGATTACGCACAGGGATATGGCATTGGAATGCCTCGCCCATTGGGATCAATACTTGTCGGTTAAGGGGTAACAAGCTGACTATTCACATAATGGTCAATGTGTAAAGTGCGTAAGTCCTAGATCATAAATTAATTTTCCCAGCTTTTATCTGGATTTTTAACTGGCTGCTACTCAATTGCTATTCAAAACGGTAGCCTGGAAGAATCCAGCAACTTACACACATTGCATCATGTTACCTAAACCCAAAAAGCACTGGACTCCTTCAAATTGGGCAAGTTGGAAGCCTTTTGGCATTGGCGAACAGTACCCCAACAACTATTGGGAGGTATTTCGCGCGATTTGGTTGTCTCGTGACAAACTACCTTATGCGTGGAATATTCTTGATAAAGGTGTCTGCGATGGTTGCGCTCTCGGAACAACTGGGATGAAGGATTGGACTTTAGATGGTATCCATCTCTGCAATGTTCGGTTGCGGTTGTTGCAGATGAATACGATGCCAGCTTTTGACCCTGTGCTATTGGCGGATGTTTCGCAGTTGCAAAAGCAAAAAAGTGCCCAATTACGGGACTTGGGAAGACTTCCGTACCCGATGATTCGTCAACGTGGGGAAAAAGGCTTTCGCCGTGTGAGTTGGGATGAAGCTTTAGGGGTAATTAGCGATCGCATCCGCTCCACTACACCAGACCGTCTAAGTTTCTATGTTACCAGTCGCGGTACTGTCAACGAAACTTATTATGCTACCCAAAAAGCTGTGCGGGCAATGGGAAGCAATAATATTGATAACGCTGCCCGCATTTGCCATTCTCCCAGTACAGCAGGATTAAAAGCTGCTTTGGGTGCTGGGGCTACCACCTGTTCTTATAAAGACTGGATTGGTACTGATTTATTAGTCTTTATTGGCTCGAATGTTGCCAATAATCAGCCTGTCACCGTTAAGTATCTCCATTACGCCAAGAAAGCTGGCACTAGAATTGTAGTTATTAACACTTACCGCGAACCAGGAATGGAGCGCTACTGGGTTCCCTCAATTGTGGAAAGTGCCGTTTTCGGTACAAAGTTTGCCGAAGACTTCTTCTTAATCAACATGGGCGGGGATATAGCATTTTTAAATGGCACTATTAAACATATAATTGCTAACAATTGGGTAGACCAGTCATTTATAGATTTATACACAGATGGCTTTGCTGAACTCAAAGCATCGTTAGAAAGCCAATCTTGGGAAGAATTAGAGCGGCTTTCTGGAACATCCCGCGAGTCAATGCACGCTTTTGCCAAAATGGTCAAAGAAGCTAATAAAGCCGTATTTGTTTGGAGTATGGGCATTACTCAGCATGAATGCGGTGAAGATAACGTGCGAAGTATCATTAATCTAGCTCTTACCAAAGGTTTTGTCGGCCGGGAAGGTTGTGGTTTAATGCCAATTCGCGGTCACTCTGGGGTGCAAGGTGGTGCAGAGATGGGATGTTACGCGACAGTTTTTCCTGGTGGTAAACCTATTACCCCAGAAAATGCTGCCCAATTGAGTCAACATTGGGGCTTTGAACTGCCGCCAAGTAAAGGTTTAATTGCTCCAGAAATGATTAATGCCGCACATCAAGGAGAAATAGAAGTGTTGGTTTCTGTGGGCGGGAATTTTTTAGAAGTGCTACCAGAACCGGATTATGTGGAAGCGGCGCTGAAGAAAATACCCCTGCGGGTACATATAGATATTGTTCTCTCCAGCCAAATGTTGGTAGAACCTGCTGATACTGTGGTGCTGTTACCTGCGACGACTCGCTACGAAATACCAGGGGGAGTCACAGAAACTAACACTGAACGCCGGGTAATTTTCAGTCCAGAGATTCCGGGACCGCGGATTGGGGAAGCGCGTCCAGAGTGGGAAGTATTTTTAGAATTGGCAAGGCGGGTAAAACCAGATTTGGCAGATAAGCTGGCTTTTGCTGACACAGCTGCTATCCGTCAAGAAATTGCTCAAGTCGTCCCCCAATATGCTGGTATTCAACATTTACAGCAAGCTGGCGATCAGTTTCAATATGGTGGCTCACATTTATGCTTTGGCTGGAATTTCCCGACAGCCGATGGTAAAGCACACTTTGGCGTATTATTGCCACGCCAAAGAGAATTACCAGAAGGCTATTTTTTATTAGCAACCCGCCGAGGCAAACAATTTAATAGTATGGTGCAAGAACGCAAGGATGCAATTACTGGGGCGATGCGAGAGGCGGTGCTAATGAATGCTGCTGATGCAACAAAGTTAGGTTTAAAAGATAGCGATCGCGTCATTCTTAAGAATGATTTAGGCGAGTTGTTGTGTCAAGTCTACATTGCGCCAATTCAGTCAGGTAACTTGCAAGTACATTGGCCAGAAGGTAATGTGCTACTAGATAAAAGTAAGCGATCGCTCGAAGGTGTACCCGATTATAATGCGATCGTGCGGTTAGAAAAAATCTGAATCAAGTCTCATTTTTCCAGCTTTAAGATTTCCAACAGCATATCCATTAATTTGCATCAAGACTACCGCAAAGATGAGCATCTCTGCGGTAGTTCTAAATTAACGTCTATTAAAGTAGAGCAAAAGGAGCCAGGTTTAGCTTAATTTGCTACTTTCAGTTATCCCCAATTCTAAAAAACTATTGAGAGTTTTTGGACTTAACTAACCGAACGCTTGTACCACACTCAGCATGAAATTAACGCGTTGCTCAAACTCTAGATTTTTGATCAATGCGACAAATTCATCCGTTTCACCAGGTAGTTGATAGTCGGACGGCACTTGAATGACGCTTCCATTGTCCATTCCTTGTGCCAACAGTAGCCAAACGTCTAATTTGGCATTGGGACTTAGACTATTATAGGTTTGGCTTGCACCATTAATAATGTCCCGTTGTGCTTGCAGTTGCTCTTCTTTAGACAAGTCCTGTATTTGGTCGAACACTGCTTTAGCTATAGCTTCTACGCTTTCAGGAGGTGTCGGGTTTAGCTGCTCTTTAAGATCCAAGTAACCGAACCAAAGTAGGGCTAGCTGAGTATCTACATCAAAGTTTTGAAAAGTTTCTAAAGCTGGTTTTGTTGCTTCATCGGCTGTGTAAGTCATAAAAAACTCCAACTAAGTTAAGGTTATTTTGATTTCCTCAGTAAGTAACTGAGGAACTTTGCTTTCAGTACTTCATACAACTTAACGAACAAATCGAGATGGATAACCCTACTTAGGGTAGGGATAGGATCACTACATAAGACAGATATAAATAACTTAAGTTGCTAGTTACAAAAATGCCTGCTTCGATGTATATGAAAGCTAAGTAACGTCTGTGACTCTAAGCGATCGCTCCAAGGGGTTCCTGATTATAATGCATATAGTACGCTTAGAAAAGCAAACCTAATATTAAGGCTTTCCGACTGCTACGCTCAACTTAACATCACTCCAAAACTTGCAGCCATGTCTGTCGCCAAAGATTTTGAAACCCCAGAAGATGTTATATTTCCACCAGGGGATTTAGAAAGTAACGAACCACCATTGGAAACATACCTACATTTGCAGCAAATGCTGCTATTGATAAAATGTCTTGATTGGTGGTGGCGAGACCTCAATCGTATTAATGACTACTTTGCTGCCGGCAATATTAGCATTCATTACAGTCCACGCCAGCGTAAATCCGAAGACTTTCGGGGGCCAGATTTCTTTGTTGTTTTAAATACTGAACGTAAACTCCGTGATAGTTGGGTTGTTTGGGAAGAGGACGGCAAATATCCGAATTTGATTATAGAACTGCTTTCAAAATCAACCGCAGCGATTGACAAGGGCTTAAAAAAACAAATTTATCAAGATATCTTTCGCACTCCTGAATATTTCTGGTTTGACCCCAAGAATCTAGAATTTGCTGGGTTTATTTTGCTGGGAGGTACGTATCAACCTATAGAATCCAACCCACAAGGATTGTTGTGGAGTCAGCAGCTAAGTTTGTACTTGGGCGTTCATGAAAATCAATTACGCTATTTCAATGCGGAAGGACAGGTAATTCCTACACCTGAAGAAATTGCCCAGTGGGAAACGGAACACGCCGAACAAGAAAGACAACGTGCTGAACAAGAAAGACAACGTGCTGAACGCCTAGCAGCAAAACTGCGAGAATTGGGTGTTGACCCAGATACGATTTAAAGTATGTAGACTTGCTCTAAAAATTATGGAAGCTCAACCAAAGGAGATTAGGAATTATTTAACACATAACGACATAAATCCTTTTTTTGAGTGGTTTGACTCTTTGCGAGATAGAAAAGCAAAGGCTAAAATCAGAGCAAGGCTTGACCGAGTAGAAGCAGGTAATTTAGGTGATTGTAAATCAGTGGGAGATGGGGTTTTTGAACTGAGAATAGACTACAGTTCTGGCTATCGTGTTTACTTTGGGCAAGAAGGGTCAGCAATTATTATTCTTTTGTGCGGTGGTGATAAAAGTACTCAAGAAAAAGATATTAATAAAGCAAAAGAATATTGGGAAGATTATCGGAGTAGAGATGATGTCTAAAAGTGCAAGCTATCATGAAAAACTGATTGAAGACCTCAAAGATCCATTAGAAGCAGCAGCTTATATCGAAGTTGTTTTAGAAGAAGGCGACCCGAAAATGTTAAGTAAGGCGCTGAAAAATGTGATTGAGGCACAAGGTGGAATTGATAAACTTTCTGTACAAGTTAAGGAAGTTTATGACAAACTCGAACAGATATTAGCCGAGAAAGAAAAAATAGAATTTTATTGTCTGAGTGCTTTGCTGGATGCATTAGGGTTGCATTTGGCGGTAACAGTTAAGTTGAGATGAAACCTACAAGCATAATTACAAATAATTACTATCATTTATTCTCGACAACCTCTAAACCTGTCTTAGCTACTGATTTAAGATCAACATTTTGATTGTTTAGCAGCACTACTATAGTGGTATTCTCACTGGGTAAATATGCAAGCAATGTTGCGAAGCCATAAGCTATACCACTATGCCCAATTGCTTTTGCTAAAGGAGATGAAAAGCGTTCTACACCCAAACCGTAGCTATAGTCTGCGCCATTATCTTTAAATTTCAGCATTTCTTTCATCATCTTTGCCGAAAGTAAGGTTTTTTTGGCAAATAACGCTTTGGCGAACTTGGCCAAATCTTCTGCTGTTGAAACTAATCCACCATCTCCCAAACCATTGCCATCATTGACTTGGGCGTAGCTATCTAGCTTACCATCTTTATTGCGATCGCTATAACCTGTAGCTACTTCGCCAATTGTCGGTTCGCGCAATTCTGTGAAGGTATGTTTTAATCCCAATGGTTTTAAAATCTGACTGCGGATTGCTTGTGCGAGAGTTCCCCTAGTGATATTTTCAACAATCAGTTCCAAAAGAATATAGTTGCAATCAGTATAAATAAATTTTTCTCCGGGATTTGCCTGCGGTTCTTCTTGATACATATACTGAATAGCTTCTCTAGCTGTCCAAGGCTGTGAGCGACTTCTTTTCGCTGTAGCTTGAATAAATGCTTTTGTATCTAAGTATTCAGCAACACCACTAGTATGGTTGAGGAGTTGACGAACTGTAATTTTTTCGCTGTTGACAATATGAGGACTAATATCTGTTGGTAAATAGGTTGCGATCGCCCGATCTAATTGTACTTTCCCTTGTTCCACTAATTTCAGCACAACCACCGCCATAAAAGTTTTACTCATACTGGCAATAGAAAAGCCATCTGTGGGTTTCATCCTGGTTTTAGTTGACAAGTTATTGACACCAGATGCTCCCAGCCAAGAACCTTTAGGTGTAGTAATATACATTACCGCACCAGGGATTTTCTGTTCTACAACTATCTCATTTAAAAGTTTCTGTAATTGAGAGCTTTTTCCTACGGTGGAGGTAGAAATCACTTGTTTAGCAAGAGATTTTTCAATTACTCTCTGACTAATGTTATTAGCTACTAAATATCCTGTAAAACCAAGGGAAATTACAAAGATTATTGCAAATAAAATTTTGCTGAAAGCCAAAAGTTTTAGGTTCATTTCACTTACTAAACAGAAACCGAGGCAATCTAGCTCAACTGCACAAAGTACCTGGATTTCTCACTTGTGAGAAATCCAAGGGGAGGTGTGGGAGGTGTGGGAGGTGTGGGANGGTGTGGGAGGTGTGGGAGGATGGGGAAGAAGTCTTACCCCCCACACTCCCCACACTCCCCACACTCCTCTTCCCCTGAAGCCTACACTATGCGTGAGAAATCCGGGAGTAGTTGGTGAGCATCAACCTGACATCTGATATATAAATAGCATTACTTTGTTCCCAGATTAGGATCAAAATTTAAAGTCACCAACTCTCATAAATATGAAAATGCCAACTAAAAGCAAGACCAAAGCCACTGTCTGGGTTGTGGAAAATGGTAAAATGCGATCGCGTTTAGACCAACTCACCACTGAAGAACCTTTAGAAATTCGTCTTCTCCCTCTCCAGAAGACGGTAGCTGTTACTATGCGAACACCAGGGGCAGATTTTGAACTAGCTGTCGGTTTCCTCTACAGTGAAGGAGTCGTTAGCCGCAGAGAAGATATCCGACGTATTAGTTACTGCGTAGATGAATTGGTAGATGGTGAGCAGCGCCATAATATCGTAAATGTGGAACTGCGGGATGGGTTGATTCCAGATTTACAGCCTTTGGAGCGCCATTTCTACACTAGTAGCGCCTGTGGGGTGTGTGGTAAAGCTAGCCTTGAAGCTTTACGTCTGCGGGGATGTCCAGTGATTCCTTCTGGGCCAACGATAACACCTGAGATCATCTACAGCCTACCAGACAAACTCCGGGCTGCTCAAGGTATCTTCACTGCTACAGGGGGTTTGCACGCTGCGGCTATCTTCGATACTCAAGGTAATTTGTTAAATCTGTGGGAGGATGTTGGGCGACACAATGCTTTGGATAAATTGATTGGTACAGCTTTGCTCAGTAACCAGTTACCTTTAAATAATTGTATTATTCTGGTTAGCGGGCGCTCTAGTTTTGAGATTTTGCAAAAGTCTACAACTGCTGGGGTTCCTATTGTTTGTTCTGTTTCCGCTCCTAGTAGTTTGGCGGTATCCGTCGCCAAAGAATTTGGGATTACCTTAATTGGATTCCTGCGCGGTGAACGGTTCAATATTTACACTGGGTTACAAAGAATAAACGCTGCTTAAGAACACTTTTGTAGTGGCGTGGCGAGGCTAAATTGTTGTAAAAAAATTATCTATCACAAAGACGCGATAAATCGCCGTCTCTACAAAAGACTGATTATTGTAGAGACGGCGATTCATCGCGTCTCTTGCCTTAAACGAATAGTATTGCCAACACTCCGATAAATTTTGGGTTGAGCAACACGAAACCCAAACTACATCTACATCTAATGCATTATTTTAGCTGTGCCACGCCACTACGAAACAGAAAAGATATAGAGGGGTTTTCAATCCTGAATTTTAGCTGTCTTGAGCCAAGATATTGAACCGTTAATTGCGATGAACAAAAAAATTACATAAAGAAAAGCAACAAATTTAACTTCTTTAACGTAATACAACCAAATACCAATAACATCAACAATAATCCAGTAATACCAACTTTCAATCCTTTTTTGTACCATGAGCCACATAGCAGTAAAACTCATGATTGTTGTGAGTGCATCTAAATAAGGAAAAGAAGCTTTCTCTAGAAATATTGCAGGGAGTAACAGGTGAATTTTACTCATCAAAGCTCCCGTTGCGAATGAAACTGCTATTGTAATTGCTGCAATCAAAACAATTTTACGCGGTGGACTATATCTAACCTGTAAAACCTTACCAGTATCAGGTTCAGGTGTAATCCATCTCCACCAACCATACACACTAATAACTAAGTAATAGACTTGTTCTAACATATCCGCATACAAACGGATTTGATAAAAAAGTACCATGTATAGCAAGACGCTGACTATCCCAACAGGCCAAGTCAGAATCTTTCTCTGAGAAATTAGCCACACCGACCATAGAGAAAAAATCGTTCCCAAGAATTCTACATAACTCATGGGATATCCCATAAGATTGAAGGCGATAGTATTGATACTCCAAAATTCAATCACTTTAATACACTTTATAAAATAATTTTTTTGAGAAATAAATTTCCTAAATTGCTATACTTTTGGTAGGATGACACTACTTTTTTAACCAGAGTAATACGTGCATTTATATCGCCACAAATGCGAAAGAATGGAACTTTTCTAATAATTAAGTCGCTCTGAATCTGTCTTTGAAATATACTACGATTTGCCTCTCCAGAACGATCCCAGGTATCATCGTAAGGGATATCTGAATCACAAAGAAATACTAAATCGTAGCGCGACATGGCTTGATGGGCAAGTTCTGCTAACTCTGGGGCAACAGTTTTGTGGTAATACAAGGAGAATTGATAGGTTGTCAATGCATTAGTATCTGTAAATAAATACTGGTTTGCTTGCAATAATAAGGCTTCTTCACGTTCTAAATGCCCTTTGGCAATCTCCACAAGTTGCGAGAGCGAAAGTTGCCTATTAATTTGATATTTTTCCCAATACTCGCGCCCATACTCCGGCATCCATACTGTGTTAAACTCTTTAGCTAATTGTGATGCAATGGTGGTTTTACCAGTCGAAGGAGCGCCCAGAAAAACAATATTGGCGATCAGATCGCGGTACACATCAGGATGTAAATACTCTCGAAATTCGTAAGCGTCTCTTCTTACTTGCGTTCCAGAAATTGGAAAAGTTTGGCGATCGCAATCTACGAGCCGATTAACTGCCCCCAACGCCTGACTTACGTGTTCACCGTAAAATTCACTACAGTAAAAGTGGGTAATTTTTTGGGATTTTAATTGTTTCAGGATGTAATCTTCGTGCTTTTGCTTAATCTCAGGAGTATCACCAACCTCAGTTGGGCCATCCCACACTTCAATCACCTGAATTTGTGGATAAATTTGACGCAGCCAATTCGCTCGAACTGTTAAAGGAATAGCAGTCACTTCTGGACACTCATAAATCATCACAAGTACCTCATCCATCTCTGCTAAGGCTGTTTCAATCACTAATTGATGACCTTTATGGAGAGGCGCGTATTTACCTAGTGTGAGTCCGCATTTACCAGTCATAAGTTTTGACTTTTTATAGATACCTATTACTCTAAAAAAGAAGTAATCAATGGTCAGGAAATATTGATTACAAAAGAGTTTATGCCTGAAAAGGAAGCTCGTTCAGGAATTGCTAAGTTTTTTCTTGGTTCAAAAGAAGAGTATAGAAATCTCTTCAGTTTATCGATCTAGTACCGCAAGGCGGAATTAAAAATTAAAAATTAAAAATGAATACAGCATAATGGTTTCGTTGATTTGGAATGATTGGTTTATTTCCGCCGTGTTGTACTAGCTAAATCTTAGTTAAGGCAAGAGACGCGATAAAAACGCCGTCTCTACAATCATTAGTCTTTTGTAGAGACGGCGATTTATCGCGTCTTTCTGATGATTTATCGCGTCTTTGTGATGATTTATCGCATCTTTAGCGATACTAGAATTCAGATGAGATCATTAGCTAATTTAGTCCATTAGATGCTGCTGTACTTGTGAAACTAGTTCATTTGTCCAGTAGTTGGTGAGTTCGGCATTGGCTGCTTCCACCATTACTCTGATGACTGGTTCTGTGCCAGAGGCGCGAACCAAAATTCTGCCGGAATCGCCCATTGCAGCTTCAGCAAGAGCGATCGCTTGTTGCACAGGTTGGCAATCTTGCCATCCCAAACGGCGATCGCGATCGACAACGCGCACGTTGCGCAACAATTGTGGATAGGTTTGGAAACTTCGATCTACTAATTCGCTCAAGGGAACACCCGCCTCTCTCACCAAAGATGCTATGTGTAATGCTGTTAACAAGCCATCTCCAGTTACGGCATAATGACGGCAAAGAATATGACCTGATTGTTCGCCACCTAACATTGCTCCAGTCCGCTGCATTTCGGCTTGCACGTATTGATCGCCAACTGCGGTACGAATTAAGTTACCACCAATTTGCTGCCAAGCTTTCTCAAAGCCTAAGTTGGCCATGACTGTAGATACAATCAGGTTGTCTGGCAATTGTTGGTTTTGTTGTAAGTGCCGTCCCCACAGATAGAGAATGTAATCGCCGTTAACTTGTCTGCCTGTATTGTCTACTGCTAAGACGCGATCGGCATCGCCATCGAAGCCAAAGCCGATGTCGGCATTGTGTTCTTGTACGGTTGCTGCCAGAATGTCTAGGTGCGTGGAACCACAGTTAACATTAATGCGATCGCCATCTGCCTCGTTATGCAAGCAGATTACCTCTGCCCCCATTTCTGTAAATACTGATGGTGCTAACCCAACTGCGGCTCCCCATGCCAAGTCTAAAACAATCTTCATTCCCTGAAGATTTAGGGCACCATTCAAGGGTTTTTTCAACGCCGAGCTATAATCTTCCACTAACTCGAAACGTGAGTAATGCCGTCCGCAATTACTGACTCTAGCGATCGGTGATATTTTGCCACGCAGTCCCGCTTCAATTTCTGTCTGCAATATTTGCGGTAACTTCCCACCATTGCCACCAAAAACCTTAATCCCATTGTCTTCTGGGGGATTGTGGCTGGCAGAAATCATCACTCCGCCAATGGCATCAGTGACGCTGGTGAGATAGGCAACGCAAGGAGTGGGACATAATCCCAAATACCAAACCTCTAACCCCGCTGCTGTTAACCCTGCACTCAAAGCCATTGCCAGCATATCACTGGAGTTTCTAGAATCCTGTCCGAGAATCACTGGCCCTACTTGAGTAGCATGATTACGTAAAACAATCCCCGTCCAAAAACCAACTTGCAATGCTAGAGGCGCACTCAGTAATTCTCCCACTCGCCCGCGAATCCCATCTGTGCCAAATAAGGGATTTGCCGGTAGTGGGATTAAATTCAGTCCAAAACTGCTCTCAATCCCTTTGCCCAATCCCTCAACTTCAGAAGTAGAACCCCCAGAAATGCCCGATGTCCGAGTTATAGATGAAACCATATTTTTAAACACTCCACACAATCACACTGAAAAATAAATAGCACTTAAGACTTTATTCAGCAATTTTGACATGCTTTTTCTCTTTATAAATTCATTCTAGATCGAGCCATCTTTACGTAATAATACTGAATTTTTCTTTCTGAGATTGTAAATCTTTGATAAAGTCAGTATTGGTTTTTACGTTATTAGTAAAGTCTCCACATCTTAGCTAATTATTCCTTTTATGCCGACAATTTTCGTTTTGATTTTTATCTGTATTAGTTCACACTTTACAATGCTATTATTAAGTATTCATGTAATAAATATTACTTTCGGCGCATCACAAAAATTTTCACCCAAGCTGAGAATGAAAGCAAGATTCAGCTAATAACAACAAAAAATCAAAATACTGAAATCTAAAACTCTGTTCTCTTAGCCTTGTCGCTGTGTAAAAAACTACAAAATCATCGCAGCTTAAAAAATTTTAATATAAATTCTCATCAAATAGTTTTAAGGTAACGTTTTAATGGCTTTTTTAGCCGTTAGTGAATTAAAACTCCGGCAGTTAACTTTTTAAAGTTGAGAAATTTAGCATGAGCAGCAATTTAGCAACCAAATTACGTGTAGGCACTAAGAAAGCCCACACAATGGCAGAAAATGTAGGTTTTGTCAAGTGCTTTTTAAAAGGAGTAGTGGAAAAAAACTCTTACCGGAAACTTGTTGCTAACTTCTACTTCGTCTACTCAGCGATGGAAGAGGAAATAGAAAAGCACCGCCAGCACCCAATAGTTTCTAAAATTAACTTTCCTCAGCTAAACCGTAAGCATAGCTTAGAACAAGACCTAAGTTATTACTTTGGTGCAAACTGGAGAGAGCAAATCAAACTATCTCCCGCAGGTGAAGCTTATGTACAGCGCATCCGAGAAATATCTGCTACAGAACCGGAATTGTTAATCGCCCATTCATACACTCGTTACATAGGTGACTTATCCGGGGGACAAATTCTCAAAAATATTGCTGTAACAGCGATGAATTTGTCTGACGGACAAGGCACAGCCTTTTATGAGTTTCCAGAAATTACTGATGAGAAGGCATTCAAAGCCAAATATCGGCAAATTTTGGATGAATTACCCCTTGACGAGGCGGCAACCGATCGCATCGTTGATGAAGCTAATGCCGCCTTTGGCACGAACATGAAGCTATTCCAGGAATTGGAAGGTAATTTGATCAAGGCGATCGGTGTGATGCTGTATAATAGTCTTACACGGCGTCGTACACGTGGTAGTACTGAACTCGTCACAGCTGAGTAACCGTGTTGAGATTGCGGAGTATGGTGTGTGGAGTCATAAGTCCAGATAGCCTGATGAAGGATAATTCATAGGTGTTTCTGGCGAAAGAGCGATCGACGCTCAAAATATTTAGGGGCAATAGCCTTGTGACTGCTTTTGATAGGTGAAAGCAAGCATGGGGAGATTGCCCCTCAATTATGATTGAAGAAGTTAATACCAATTTTAAAAAACAATGTGACAGATGCAAGCCTAGAAGTCTAAACCTCATCTATGTTGAAACCTAGAGTTTTTTAAAAGATATATTTATGTAGGTTGGGTGGAGTGAAACGCAACCCAAGATTACCACCAAATTTTATGTTGGGTTACGCTATCGCTGCACCCAACCTACAAAACTACGGTTCTCAAGGTAGACGAGGTTTAGATAAAATTTAGCTTTCTGAATTTTTAATTTTTAATTGGTATAACTACTCCGAGCTAAATCATTACAGAACTTTTATGTGTCGGCTAAACTGTTCTTCAACAAAATAGCTACTAGAAAATTCACTTGCAAAAGAAACTTGATGAAAGTGATAATCTAGATTCAACAAATTGTAGACAAGTCTTAAAAAATAATCATCTATCCAGAAATCTACATCAAATAGTGAAATACCATATTTTCCTTCCAACCTGCGATTTAAAGTTTTCAGTAACCAAGACCATTGAGGTTTGAGAGTCGGATCGATGCGGTTTCCAAATACAGGATTAAAAAACTGATTGACTTGAGTTGTTCTCACATCAATCACTTTAGTTAATAAATCTGCTGCCTTGATTGGAGATGAATTAAACCAATAGTTAGCGACTACTAAATCATGTAAATAAGCAACTATAATTTTAGGGTTTTCTTTAATGAACTGTGAACGACAAACAATTCCTCTGATTGATGGAATTCTTAAACTAATTGTTTGAGATAGAGGCAGCTTTTTCACAAAAGCATAAGCTTCTAAAATTGAGGCAAAAGTGTGACAACATACGTAAGCATCTATAGTTTTATTTGCCAAACTCTTACTTGCTCTACGAGGATCTTCATTCACTAATCTGCAATCTTTACTAACATCCATATCATAGAGGTCAAAAAGAGTAATGATGAACCTATGGGCATTTGAACCAAATAAGGTGGAAATTCGTTTACCTTTGAGATCCTGGATAGTATTTATAGAAGAATCTTTATGCAAAACAATATTTATATCTTGACCCAAAAGATTATACGAAGCCATCCCAATTAATTTAGAACCAAAACTTAAATCATCAAAGAATTGGCTACCATTATTCAAGAGAGATATATCATCTAAAATACAAATATCTAGTTCTCCTCGTTTCATCTGTCGGTTCATTTGTTCCCCAGAAGCAAAGGGCAAAATTTGTAACTCAAAATCTCGATTAATTTCAATATTTTTGAAAATAGCCTGTTCAAGTGATGATGCTCTCTGTAAATCAGAAATATACTTAGTTCCATATCCAGCAATAAACTGTCCTATGGAATCTCTCTGAATACCTATCCTCAGAACATTTTCTTCTTTGGGAGAACAGCTACCTAAAAATAGATTTACGTTGGGCAAACTTTCTAAGTTATCCGCATCTAGTCTAAAACTTCTTACCAAACTCTCTGCGGATATTAACAATTCACTAAAGCGAGGAACATGAAGATAAATTCCATATTCATTAATATCTTGAATCGGAAAAGTTAGGACTTGGTATTGAGATATGATATCAGCTTGACAAAAGTCAGGTAAAATCGTTAGCTTTTGATTTTTTTCGGCGTAGTTTAGTACATCTTGATAACTTTGTAGCACTTGTACACCGCTTAATTTGTTCATCAAAAATTCATTTTTAGATAGTTCCTGATGAACCTCATCTAAAAGCACAACATCAGCCAGATCAATATCATTTATTTTAACTAAGCTATGCTCATTGAGATATTTACTTGCCCCAAAGGAAACCAACAGCATTTTATGAGTTTTTAATCTCGTGCAGTGGTGTTCTTCTTTGTATCCAGGGCAACTGTTGAGCAGAAGATCCATTTCTATGAGTTGAGAATTGGAAAAAAATCTGCTATTTTTAACCGCAATCTCTTTAAGATTTCTACCTGGAAAACAAAGCTGAAATCGCTGCAAATATTGTTTGATCCAGACTTCTAAAATTAAACTAGTAGCCCCCAATATCAAATCTTCGCCTTCAGCGCTAAACGTTGCCTGAAATTCTTCTTGCAGATTTTCTACAGTTTCTACGACATTAAGTGTCTGGGAAATTAATTTCTTGCCTTTATTAGTCAAGCAGATAAAGCCAGGGGAGCGATTTAGGAGAATTACTCCGAAACAATCCTCTATTTGTTTGACTTTTTTACTAATTAGTGCTTGACTATAACCTAGTTTTTGTGCTGCTTTAGAGAAGCTACCACAGTCATCTACTGCTTTTAAGATTTTGAGGTGATTTAGGGTAATATCTTCGAGTTTAATCTTATTCATGCTAGGTAAGGCAAGATTTTTAATTACTTTGTAATTAAGCTACTCTGCTGTCTATATTCGGAAATAACTAGTTTGTGGAAGCGAATAGTATCTTCCAACATAGATTCAAATTTCAGTACTATTAAGTCAACGCCAACGGCTTCGTATTCTTTTAGACGTTGAATAACAGTATAGCGATCGCCAACCAATTGAGCAGATAAACCGAGATTGGCTTCAATGGTTTGACTGATATCTAGTTTGTTGTGGGCAACTACATTCGGATCGATTTGCTCTTGAAAGTACTTAATCTGCTCCTGATCGGCAGAACGATAAATCGCTTCTAATCTGGCTTGGGCTTGGGCGGTATGTTCACGAACCATCGCAAACGCACTCATTGCTACTTTAATCTGACGCCCGTAGCGATCGCTAGCCAATCTTTTCACTTTCTGCACCAATGCTGCCGTTTTTTCTGGATCATCAGCATTGATAAATAGATAATCTCCCTGACGAGCCGCTAGGTTAATCGCCCTGTCTGATTCACCAGCAATGAAAATAGGTGGTATTGGTGTCGGCTGATCTGCGAGAATACCACCCTTAATGGTGTAGTATTTGCCAACATAATTAAAGCCTTCTACTGTCCACAGCCCCTTAATTACCTCAATATACTCTTCTAATCGTGCGTAGCGATCGCTGTGGGGTAGCCAGATATCTCCATAGCTTTCTACTTCTAATTTCCACCAACCTGCAATACCACTGAGAGCAAATCTGCCGTTACTAAGCTGATTTTGAATGTTTGCACTCAAATTGGCAACCACCGCAGGCAGTTTAAAACCAGGTTGTACAGCCGCAACAATCTTGATATTTCTGGTATTCAAACTTGCTAAAGCTGCCGTAATCCAAGCGTCAGCGACATTATAGTTAGGCCCATGAACTGCATTTAAGTAATGTTCAGGAATGTAATAGAAGTCATAACCTAACTCGTCTGCCTGAACTGCCAGCTTTACCAAATCTTGTGTGGAGAAATTAGCCTCATGGTTGACAACCCGCAACCATCCACCACAGACCGGCGACCAAATTCCAAACTGAAGTGGCATAAATGTTTTTCCTGTGCTTTTTTTTACGAGGCATTAGCTAAACTACGGTAACTACATCTTTTTACCGTGATTTAGTAGTTCACACTACCACATTTATTTCTGCTGTGTATAGTTGCAGATGACAGATGAGAAGCATTCATTTATCACGATATGGAATAGTGTCGATACTTTGTCGAGTCCTGATTCCTGATTGCTCTGACTGAATCAGGATAATAACCAGCAAGTATAAAAAAGAATTAAATACTCAAGAAAATTGGGCAGTATTCCAAAATGGAATATGGAAATGGAATTTAAGTATATCGAGTCACAACATCAGAAAAATTGTTGTGATAAAGTCTGATTCATTAAAAACTACGGTAGCACAGTCGAGTTATGGTATATTATTGCCATCAGAGAATTGTCTACTTGTAAACTCAAAGTAGTTTGCAGCCACTCTCAAGCTTTTGATTTTGACTAAAATTTTGCCCTATCAAGTTTTAGCTGATTTGTTAGTGATGACAAATTAGATTTTGTTGCTTCACTTGCAAACTTAGACAAATAAACAAGCAATTTCAATTACAAACGCACAATTATGGTAGATATTAAGTTCGCGTACTGGATTCCTAACGTCAGCGGTGGGTTAGTTGTTAGTAAAATTCCCCAACGCACAGATTGGACTTACGAATATAATGCTCAACTAGCTCAGACGGCTGAAGAAGTTGGATTTGAATATGCTCTAGCACAAGCCAGATTTATCGCTAGCTATGGTGCTGAGTACCAGCTAGAGGCACTTACAACTGTTTCGGCTCTGGCTCCTGTCACCAAGAAATTGAAATTGATTGCAGCAGTTCACCCTGGATTGTGGCATCCGGGAGTAGTTGCCAAAATGGGTGCCAGCATTGATTTTCTCTCTAACGGCCGGTTTGCTCTGAATGTAGTTAGCGGTTGGTTCAAAGATGAATTCACTATATATGGTGAACATTGGTTAGACCATGATGAACGCTATCGTCGTTCAGAAGAATTTATCCGTGTTCTCAAAGGTTTGTGGACTGAGGATGAGTTTCACTTTAAGGGCGACTTTTACCGCATTAACGGCGGTTGGGTGAAGCCTAAACCAATTAATCAGAATCCCCACCCGGAGATATTCCAAGGTGGTAACTCCAAGGCTGCACGGCGCATGGCTGGCCGCGTCTCTGATTGGTATTTCATGAATGGCAATACCATAGAAGGCGTGAAAGAGCAGATTGCAGAGGTGTCTGAATTAGCTCGTCAAGAAGGACGCACAATTAAGTTTGGTTTGAATTCCTTTATCATCGTGCGAGATACAGAAGCAGAAGCCCATGAAGTATTGCGCGATATTATTGCCCAAGCTGATGTAGAAGCTGTGAAAGGATTTGGCGAAGCCGTGAAACAAGCGGGATCTTCTACTCGTGAAGGTCAGGGAATGTGGGCGAATTCCAATTTTGAAGACTTGGTGCAGTATAACGATGGCTTCCGATCGGGCTTGATTGGTACGGCTGAACAAGTAGCTGACAAGATTCGCCAGTTCCATGCAGTGGGAGTCGATCTAATTCTTGGTGGCTTTTTACACTACACGGATGATTTGCCAGCATTTGGTAAGACAGTAATACCAATTGTGCGCGAACTTAAATCTAATCGTCGGACAGCTGATGAGTTGGTTGGAGTGTAGAAGATTAACAGCAACATACTCTGTAAGAGCGTGTTTTGTGGATTGAAACTGTTGTAGATAACAGCTATATCCGAGTGGCACTAAGAAAAATTCAAAGGCTGTCTCATAGTAGTGGCGATTATGAGTCACTCAATCACAATCAAGGAGTTTTACCATGACATCAGTAATTAATACTGACCAGAAGGCGCATATTATTCGGGATGACAAAGAAGCGATCGCGATCGCTCACGAATTAGCAGCGGAGTTTGCCAAGGGAGACTCAGAGCGCGATCAAACTCGGCGTTTACCTGCTGAGGAAGTCGAAAAGTTCTCCCAGAGTGGATTGTGGGGGATTACAGTCCCGAAAGAGTATGGCGGTGCTTTTGTATCAAGTGCCACCCTGGCAGAAGTAGTTAAAATCATCTCCGAAGCCGACTCTAGCCTCGGTCAAATTCCTCAAAACCACCTTTACATGGTGGAAGCAGTCCGGTTGGATGGTACAGATGAGCAGAAGAAGTTCTTCTTTGATTTAGCTCTACAAGGCAAGCGCTTTGGCAACGCCTTTTCGGAAATTGGCACTAAGTCTGTCAATGATGTGCAGACAAAATTAACACCAGATGGATCTGACTTCGTACTCAACGGACGCAAATATTACTCTGCTGGGGCACTACTGGCACATTGGGTTCCCGTCATTGCCAGTAATCCAGATGGTAAGACAGTAGTGGCATTTGTCGAAAGAGATGCCGAAGGACTAACCCTACTCGATGACTGGACGAGCTTCGGACAGCGTACCACTGCTAGCGGCACTACCATTATTGAAAATGTGAAAGTCAAGGCAGAACACGTGATTCCGCACTACTTAGCCTTTGAGAGGGCAACACCAATGGGTGCGATCGCGCAAATCATCCAAGCCGCCGTAGACGTGGGAATTGCTAAAGCCGCAGTCCGTGACACCATCCACTTTGTCCGTAAATATACCCGCCCTTGGGTTGATAGCAATTTAGAAAAAGGCTACGAAGATCCGCTGACACTGTACAACTTAGGCAATGTCCAAATTCAGGTTCACGCTTCTGAAGCATTGCTGCGTCGTGCAGGCGAATTTCTTGACATCGCCAACGAGTCAGGCTTAGAAGAACCCAAGGTAGTTGAAGCATCAATTGCAGTTGCTGAAGCCAAAGCCTTAGCCACCGAAGCAGCATTACTAGCTACCAACAAATTGTTTGAACTAGCAGGTACTAAGTCCACATTAGAGGAATTCAACTATAATCGCCACTGGCGAAATGCCCGCGCTCACACACTCCACGATCCCGTGCGTTGGAAGTACTACGCTGTTGGTAACTACTTCCTCAATGGTGTCTATCCCCCGCGCCATCCTTGGTTGTAATTGCAGCATTTTCTACTGGGGTGAAGCTTTCAGAATTAACATTTTCCAGAATGCTTTACCCCTGATAAATCCAATATTATTTAAGTTGATACGATGAGCGTTGCAAACCCAAGCCAGAGGCGGAGCATTTGGAAAAGCCAGCCATTTAAGGGACTGCTTTTCATTGCTATAATTGCTGTCATTAGCTATATTTTTGAACTCATATTTGGTCAAATCATTCAGCTGAATGTGGGCACAAAGTTGACTTACATCACGATATGCTTTGTCTGGTGGTGGCATCTAGGTTTTTCCCTCAACGGCTATCCAGGTTCTCGCTTTTCTCCTAGCCGATTTGGACGAGGAACAGTAAATTTAATAGTGCTATTCGCGCTAGTTTACATAACTGGAGAAGTTTGGAAAATCATCTCTGCAAAACAAGTTCTTACTGATACACCTGTTGGTTTGTGGGGACAAACAGCAATTATTGCCGCCGCCACCAGTTTATTCTTCTTTGACAACACGATTGTCACCACTGACGAAGTACGCAACTGGCATCCAGTAAGCGGCTTTATCAATATCTTTTTTGCCATCTTCTTTATTGCCCCTGCCCTCACCTTTTTGCCGCAAATGTGGGGACTTCAACCGTTTTACATTCCTTGGTATTGGTATCCTTGTTCAACAGTATTCGGTAGTTTCTTTGAACGTTGGCCTTTAAACAAATTGGAACTAGGAATGCCACGTTTGGGGTTACTACATACAGGTATTATTTTGTTGCTCACTCTGATTACAGAATTGTTCCTCAAACAACTAGGACTGGATTTGTTTACAACAACGACAGGGCCAACCTTTGCAGCTATTTGGACAACTGTTGGTTTAGGATTTGTTTGGCAATTCAATATGTGGCCTTTCACGGAGCTATCACAGCCTACAAAAGGCATAGTTGCATCTGTTGCTAGTTTAATAATTTCGGTTTTATTCTACCTAGTTACAGTATCCCTAATAGGTCAGGAAAACATTATCCAAGGGCTTTACTGGTGGTTTAATATCCTTTGGGTTCAAGTATTCTTAATGGCACCAGGATTATACGACGGAATTAGCCTTTGGCAGGATGTACCGCCACTAGTTGAAGAACAGCAACCCCTGAGCTTGAATCGTGAAGGGCGTTAAGATAATTCGTAATTCGTAATTCGTAATTCGTAATTCGTAATTCGTAATTCGTAGTTAAGAATTCAATTACGAATTATGCATTAGCTAGTAGGTTGGGTTGAGGCACGTAGACCCGTTCGCGGAGCGTCTCGTAGAGAAGGGGCTTCTCGTACCACTTCGTGGAAGCAAGCTACGCGTAGCGTCTCCGACAGGAGAAGAGTAACCCAACATCCAAAGAGTGTGGTATTGTTGGGTTTCACTTCCCTACGGGACGCTACGCGAACGTTTCACCCAACCTACATTTATTTTTCTCCTCCCAGAATGACATCAGAGGGATAACGTTGCTGAGATGATTCAAAAGGTGAAGGTTGTCCTGACAGTGCCAATTACTGCATCCTGATTGTCATTGTTTTGAGCAGGAGCTGTAATCCAAATTACGCCAGGGGTGATGGCAATGTTATCTGTAAGCTGATACTTGTAAAAGCCTTCAATGTGTAAGGATAAATCGTTTGCAGGTTCAGGATTACCACCCCGATAAGGTTCTGCACCCACAAGAACACCACCAAGATTGCCTTGTTTACCTAAATCTGGGAATGCCAATCCTAAAGCATAGTACCAAATATCTGCACTACCACTACCTGCCAGATTCTTGGCGTTAGTGTAGCCAAAGAACCCATTGACTGCAAATCGAGGACTAAATTTATAGAAAGCTTCGACTCCGTAGGAGTTGGTAATCATCCGCTCAAATGGAGTATTGGCTTGTTCTGTTCCGACCAGTGTAAAACCACTACCCAGGTCAAATATTGCTCCTCGATTTTGGTAGGCATTTATGTATGTCAAACCAATGCCAGAGTTATTGTTGGGGTTCCATGCTATTTGTCCAAATGCGCTATATTGACCATTAAAAAAACCGCTGTCTGGCTGAGGATTGGCATGATCTCCTGCTAAGTAAGCCAAGCTGAATACCAATTGGTCACTGAGTCGATAGTTGAATCCCCCACCGGCACCACCACCAATCCGGTAGATAGGACTAGAGGAAGCAAATTCTGTCAAAGCGCGACCGCCGCCTGTGGCACTTTCCAGATAAGGACTCAGGGTCGGAACAAAATCAAAAAATACTCCGTTTACGGCTCCTATATAAGCATCTATTTTGTTGCCAACTGCGAAATAGTAAGAGAGCCAATCTACAGATAGGCTGTTGTTACTAGGAGCAAGATTGAAGGTTTGCAAACCTTCGGCTGAACCACCAGGAAGTTGCAAAATAGTAGTATTTCCGGTACTTAGACGAGTATTTAGAGTGTCTTTACCTGTAAAGCTAGTTTTGAAAACGAGGCGAACTCTATCTTGAAAAACAGTGTTATCACCGTTAACTGTGCCTTGGAAGGCATTCGTAATCACAAAAATAGCTTCCGCAGAAAGCTTTGTAGTTGTGGAAAACTGATTTGCTTCTAGTTCCGCAGTCCTAGCTTCTAAATTATCAACGCGACCCCGTAAAGTTGCTAGTTCAGTAGTAAATTCTTCTTGCAGTCTTTGTAGGGTAATTAAGTCTTGTTTGGTAACTAAGTCAGATGTAGCTGTTGCAATTAACTCGTTGATCCGAGATAAACAAGCATTTAAGCCTGCTGCAAATTCATAGCGAGTGATGGCGCGGTTTCCCCGATAAGTACTATTTGGATAGCCTGCAATACATCCATAGCGCTCAACTAAAGACTGGAGTGCTTGAAAAGCCCAATCAGTTGGCTGCACATCTGAAAACTGAGATACAGATGTTACCTGAGACATCCTGTTTATCTGTTGGACATTTGCATCACTATTGATTGCAGGAATTTTAGGGGTTTGGGCGATGGTTGTTACCGAGGAATTGTCGGCAAAATTGGCAGTCCCAGCCACTAAATTCCTATCTTCAGCATGGGCTGATGTGCTAGCTAGCACATCAGCCCCCAAAACCATCGATTCTATGAATAAATTATGAAATGAACGATTGAACATTTCCACCACTCCTCATATTTTTGGTTTGAAAAATTTAGTGAAAGCCATCAGACATTTCAGTGACTTGTCAAGCTAAAAAATCATGACTAGCCCTGATAATGTTAAATTAAGTTAACGCTCTAAATTTTTTACTAATATTGCTACACTTCGAGATATAACCAGATATATCAGTTAATTTCTGGTATTTTTATCTGCATATTTCAGTGTAGAAAAGACTTACTTTCACGCAAATAGAGTCCTTGGACAAGCTAATCTATTTGCCAAGAAAATATCTATCTGTAAAATATTGCACTTTTACAGAATAATCTGATTTTATCGGCAATTAACTGCAAGCTACTATATAACTATCAAGTTTAAGTAGATTTTCGCCTTTGAATTAATAATATTGCATATATAGGACTCCTATTTGATTTTTGAACGGATTTTAGAGATAAATCCTTGCTGGATATGCATTTAAGTCTCAGTATGTTTTCAAAATTCAAACCGGATTCCTATATATTTTAGAAATACAAGTAGACGATAAATTTTATTTTCAAAATTTTATTCTACTTTCTTCTCGATAATATGTTTTTTACGTTGCACTAAAAACTTATATAATTTAGCAAGATTTGTTTTATTTTAGGTTGCTTTATTAGTTAGTATGTGCAATACTAATTTTATGGTAGAGTAGCTTTGCAAAACTATTTTAAACCCAAAGTTTTTTCAGCCAATTTTATAGTTACTTCTCATAATAAGGTTAGTAGGAGAAGTGGTAAAGTATGCAATTAATCGAAACGAAAGAGTCTCAAAATTATCTTGATCTAGCTAAGTCTTTAGCACAGGAATTTGCCCAGACTGCTGTAGAACGCGATGCTAAAGGGGGAACACCAAAGCATGAACGCGATCGCTTGCGCCAAAGTAACTTGCTGAAACTAATCGTACCCACAGAGTACGGTGGTTTAGGGCAAAGCTGGATTACCGTTCTGCAAATTACCCGCGAGTTTGCTAAGGTTGATAGTTCCATTGCTCACGTCTTTTCTTACCATCATCTAGGTGTAGTAATTCCGCATATCTTTGGTTCGGCAGAGCAAAAACAGCGATATTACTCAGAAACTATTCACAATAATTGGTTTTGGTGCAATGCCCTCAACCCTTTAGATAAAAGAGCTACTCTGACACCAGAAAATGATTATTTCCGTCTGAATGGGATTAAAAGCTTTTGCTCTGGCTCTCAAGACTCAGATATATTGCCGATCGCTGCCATTCATCAAGAAACTGGTGAATTGAATATTTTGATAATTCCTACTCAACGGCAAGGCGTTACTGTTCATGATGATTGGGATAATATCGGGCAACGTCAAACAGACAGTGGTAGTGTTACTTTTGAGAATGTGTTGGTATACCCTGACGAAATTCTTGGTAGTAGAGACAAACCCAGTCAACCCTTTAACACTATTCGTGCCTGCTTAACTCAATTGAATCTTGCTAATATCTACTTGGGAATTGCCCAAGGAGCATTTGAAGCTGCTAAAACATATACCGCAACTAATACAAAACCTTGGCTGACATCAGGTATAGAAAGTGCAACCCAAGATCCTCACATCCTCCAGCACTATGGCAAAATATGGGTTGAACTCCAAGCAGCTAAGAGCTTGACTGAGCAAGCAGGAGAATTACTACAAGCGGCTTGGGAAAAAGAATGGTTACTCACCGCCGAACAACGTGGGGAATGTGCGCTTTGCGTCGCTACTGCCAAAGTTGCAGCGACTAAAGTCGGTTTAGACATTACCAACCGCATTTTTGAAGTTATGGGCGCACGTGCTACTACGGCAAAGTACGGCTTTGATCGCTATTGGCGTAATCTTCGCACGTTCACTCTCCACGATCCGGTAGATTACAAAATTCAAGAGATCGGAAATTGGGCGTTAAATGATGAACTGCCAAAACCTAACTTTTATTCATAGATAATTGGTCTTTCGAGACGCGATAAATCAAGACGCGATAAATCGCGTCTCTACATTAGGATTTTGGTATTGAGTTGTATCGATTATTTCACCAAGACTTCGGCGTGAGCGCTATTTCTCTGGGCGAAATCATCCTATAATTCAGCAACGCCTAATTTATTTGTTAGAAATCCTTTATTCAGCGATTAAGGTTTTGAGAGCGTCTTGAGCATCCGCGTTTTCTGGATCTATTTTTAATGCTTGCCGAAAAACTGCTGTGGCCTCTTGTTTTGAGCTATCGCCTTCATCATAGGAAATCTCTCGGCCAAGTTTGATGTAAAGTTCAGCCATTTTGCGACGTGGAATCATATTCGCTAGCGGCTGATAAAAAGCCATGACAGCAGTAAAGCCTTTTTGCTTGTAAAGTGGCAAATTTATATTGGAGCAAGTGTCATAACTGCCTTCACCAGTTTTTACCACCTTTTGGCAAATTCCCAGAGCTTCATCTAGATTCTCCTGTTGAGCTAGTGCTTGACTCAAGTTACTGTAATAATAATCCGTAGGTTCTTTGGCAGCAGCTTGACGGTAAAGAGCGATCGCTTCTTCTGGTTTTTCTTGTTTCATCAAGATATCGGCCAGTTGTATATATGTTGAAGTCTCAGGTTTAATTTTAATTAGTTGGCGGTAAGCAGCGATCGCTTCATTGACGAAGCCACGCTCTAATGAAAGTGATGCCAAACGCTCATAATAGACTTCATTTGTGGAGTCATTTTTACTTGCTTGATGATAGATAGCAACGGCTTCTTTATATTCCAGTATTTCACCCAGATAGTAGTAAGCCAGATAACTCTTGGGATCAATTTTCAAGGCCTCGCGGTGAGCAGCGATCGCTTCTTCTCGTTTGCCTAATTTACGCAAGATATCACCTAAATTGTTGTAATTCTCTGCATCCGGCTGAAGTTTAAGTGCTTCACGGTAAGTTAAGAGTGCTTCCTGTGTATTACCAATTTCCATTAGCTGTGAAGCTAAAATGTAGTAGTAATACGCCTTACTGCCAGGCTCAAGTTTGATAGCTTGACGGAAAGCGGCGATCGCTTCTGTGGGTCGTCCCTTTTTTGCGAGAAAATTACCTAAATTGATGTAAATATCGGCACTGGGATTTAATTGCAACGCTTGGCGATAAGCAGCGATCGTCTCTGCAATCTTGCCTTGGTTAGATAGGATATCTGCCAGCTTGGTGTAAGCAGAGCTATTTTTGGCATCCCGCTCAATCAAACTCCGCCAAATATTAGCGGCTTCTTCATAATTTTTCACTTCTTCGGCAGATGTTGCTTTTTGTTCCAACTCCTCTACCGTTTGTGCCGCACTGATTTGAGGAATTAAAGCCAAACCTAAACTCAACAATAACGGGAATATTTTCAGGTTTACCATAGACTTTCAGCTTAAAATAACTAAGTCAATCTTCAAACCAAGCTTAATCTCAGTATTTAAGTTTGTAACCCGTAAAACTTACCATACTGGGTAAATCAGGCAAAAATATGGCTACGAAAATTCCTGTCACAGTAATCACAGGCTTCTTAGGTAGTGGAAAAACCAGCCTAATTCGCCACCTGCTACAAAACAACGAAGGACGGCGGATTGCCGTTGTAGTCAATGAATTTGGCGAACTCGGTATTGATGGCGAATTATTAAAATCTTGTCAAATTTGCCCGGAAGATGGTGAGGGCGACACTAATATCTTTGAATTAACCAACGGCTGCTTATGCTGCACCGTGCAGGAAGAGTTTTACCCGATGATGCAAGAGTTAATTAAGCGCCGAGATAGCATCGACTGCATTTTGATTGAAACCTCTGGTTTAGCCTTACCAAAACCGCTGGTGAAGGCTTTTCGCTGGCAAGAAATTCGCAATGCCGCCACTGTGGATGCGGTGATTACCGTGGTAGATTGTGCGGCGGTAGCAGCGGGGACATTTGCTAGCGATCCAGAGGCGATCGCAGCCCAGCGCCAAGCAGATGATAATCTAGAACACGAAACACCCTTGCAAGAACTGTTTGAAGACCAACTTGCTTGTGCAGACTTGGTGGTGTTAAATAAAATTGACTTGGTAGATGCCGAGACAAAAGCCAGAGTTGAGGAATTGATTAAGCAAGAGTTGCCCAGAGTGGTGAAAATTGTCGAGAGTGACCGTTCTCAACTAGACGCATCTATATTATTAGGATTCCAAGCCGCAGTTGAAGACAATTTAGATTCTCGTCCCAGTCATCACGATACCGAAGAAGACCACAATCACGACGAAGAAATTACTTCAGCTAATTTAATTTTGGATCGTACCTTTGACCCCGAAAAGCTGCAACAGCAGTTGCTAACATTGGTACAACAACAAGAAATTTACCGGATTAAAGGCTTTGTCGCAGTGCCTAATAAATCTATGCGCTTAGTGATGCAAGGCGTGGGAACTCGATTTGATAAATTTTACGATCGCCCCTGGAAACCAGAAGAAGCTAGGCAAACACGCTTAGTTTTCATCGGTCGTGATTTGAATTCTTCTGAAATCGAATCACAACTTGTAGCTTTATAAGTATATCCAGATCCCCCAATTATTTGAGAATTCGGGGATTTATTTCCTGAGAGTTACGAGTTATGAATAATATGATATCCGCTTGATTGCTTATTAAACCCGAAGAACCCCACCCCCGCCAAAGCTACGCTTTGTCTCCCCTCCCCGCAAGCGGGGAGGGGATTAAGGGGTGGGGTGCAATGACTGTGGGAATCATAACTAATTATGCGGACATGATATTATGAATAACTAGTTAATTCAAAACAAAAAACAATAATAACTGAAAATTCTTCACTTTAGATAAACATGACGATATCTCAACTATTTAACGTTGCCAACATTTTCGTATTGCCATTTTGGGCGTTGATGATTTTATTGCCCAACTGGAAAGTCACACGGTGGATAATGTCATCATATTTACCTTTTGTGCTGTTAGCAGGAACATATTTATATTTGTTTATCAACAGCATTACCCCAGAAAATGCTCAAGCTTTATCGAATCCTCAATTAGCTGATATTGCGCGATTTTTTACAGACGAAACAGCTGCGGCAACAGGTTGGATTCATTTTTTAGTGATGGATTTATTCGTCGGTCGCTGGATTTATTGGGAAGGACAGAAAACAGGTGTTTGGACAATTCACTCTCTGGCTTTATCTTTGTTCGCTGGGCCGTTGGGATTGCTGTCTCACATCTTGACTGACTGGATTACTAAGAAATTTTTCCCAAAGTTTCAGCAGAATGAAAAGGCGACATTAGCAGAACAAGAAGTACCATCAACTGGCACATAGCAATAGGGGCGTACAGATGTGCGCCCCCTGCTATTGATAATTGCTAATAGTTTACTTCCATTACCAATTATCTCATTTTAAAATCATTAACCGTTGTCGTGTCTATAGTTAGCATCTAACCAGCAGCGTGGTAGAACTTCACCTGAAGGAAAAACAAGATTTTGTTTTTTGAAAGTTTCAGGTTGCTGTTCTTCTTGACCTTCTTGATCTTTTGCCTGAACAACATCAGTATTCGGGTCAATTAATTCCTGAATTTCAACAATTTTTACCAATTCGCCAGAATCTTTGACTTGTAAAAGCATAGAAATTGCCTCAATAAATTTGCATGAAAGTTAAGAGCAAGTTTAAGATAAACTCATTCTCGTCTCAACCAATTTAGAAGGTCGAGATTCCTTAATTGTTAAAGGAAATTTTTACCAGATATGAACACATAAATTACACAAAATTCATCTATGTGTCTCTGTGATTTTTATCTTTATAAAATTGACACCACAAATTAATCTTCAATTCAGCATTTCAAATCTAATCGGGGAATGCTGACCGAGAAAATTGTCTAATTCAAATAATCTTGGTTATAGAGATTAGATTTCGCGTTGATATTTTTCTAAAATATCAACTAATGTTACTTGGCATTGCAGTGGCAGTAAATCAATTAAAGGAAGTTCACTTCTACCGCCACCAATTTTTACTGTAATTGATTTCAAGACTTTTAAAACTTGATCTTCACTTACATTGTTGGAAGTAATTAAGGGATACAACTGTTCAGCAACAAGGGTGTGCAGTTTGGCATTAGATAAATAAAGATGCCATTTGGCAATGTCTATGTAGACATTTTCGCCAATTTCAGCTGCTAGGGCTTCCAGTAGTTCTGTGGTGTTAGTCTTTGCCATAAAAATAACCCTAAATTGAGAAAGAGTGCGAAATCTCAGGCTTTTTTACATTATCGCTCAATTAATAGGCTGATTCTACTACCACAGGTTACAATCGCCCCAGCATCAGCAATCCGTCTTCAGGTGGATTTAGGCGGAGTTTCGTTGTAATTAGCGATCGCACTAATGTAAATCAGATGCACTAATACTATTCCTGTCCAACTTGCAGTAAACAAGGGCAGCCAGTCCCAGGTAGTGGTTTTCAAGATGTGAAAAAACCATAAGCCAGAATTTATAGTAGCAGCGATCGCTACATGGACGGCAAAATTCATCCGGTCATCAATCTTGCGGTAATCAGG
Source organism: Nostoc sp. 'Peltigera membranacea cyanobiont' 210A (assembly GCF_002246015.1). GTDB lineage: Bacteria > Cyanobacteriota > Cyanobacteriia > Cyanobacteriales > Nostocaceae > Nostoc. The sequence continues at coordinate 93,132 of NZ_NOLJ01000013.1, read as the reverse complement.
GTCTTTGCGATCGGGTTTGCGAGGCCAACGAGGAGGCATAAATATTTGTTACAGATTTAAATACACCCTACTCATTCTAAGGTTTTTAGTGCAGTCGTTGCGATTAGACTTCTAGAACCAGTCATAATTGAATTGGAAGTCAAGCACAGCTGGGTTAAAACCTATGACTATCTTTGAGCAAATAGACCCCGATCTCCTCTATCCAGATAGCGACGGCAAACCAATGGCAGACAATACAGAGCAATATCGTTGGATTGTCCTGATTAAGGAGAATTTAGAGATTCTGTTTGCTAATAATGACAATGTTTTGATTGCAGGAGATTTGCTGTGGTATCCTGTCCGTTCTCGGCTGATTACACCGACTGCACCTGATGTGATGGTTGTCTTCGGTAGATCAAAGGGAAAACGTCGTTCCTATCGTCAGTGGCAAGAAGACAATATCCCGCCGCAAGTAGTCTTTGAGATTCTTTCTTATAGTAATGATACCAAGGAGATGGAGCGTAAGCTGGAGTTTTACGATACCTATGGTGTTGAAGAATACTATTTATACGACCCTGAAAGTTTTCAACTAGATGGCTGGTTGCGGCAAAACAACCATTTGAATAAGCTATGGCAAATGGATAGTTGGATCAGTCCCCACTTAGGAATTAGATTTCAAACTGGGCTTGGAGAGTTAGTAATTTACCGTCCAGATGGACAGAGATTTTTGAATTCCCTGGAACTCAATCAACGGGCTGAACAGGCTGAGTTATTGGTAGAACAAGAACGTCAACGTGCTGAACAAGAACGCCAACGCGCTGAACAGTTAGCAGCATATTTGCGTAATCTCGGCATTGATCCTGACAATCTCCCATAACTGGGGAGTGGGGATGAGGCAGTGAGAAATCCAAGGGGTGGGGAGGTGTGGGAGGTGTGGGAGGATGGGGAAGAAGTCTTACCCCCCACACTCCCCAGTTATGGGAGATTGTCNGATCTTCGTCTCTGTCAGTAGGCAAATCGTTGAGAGGACGTTTGAGTAAAGCCATCATTGTTTGCGATCGCGCACTTGAAACCGCCACTCCGCCTACACTATGCGTGAGAAATCCGGGATAGAGTAGCTTATTGCTCTGGCGGCGAATAATCTCCAGATTTACCGCCACTCTTACTTATTAAACGAATTGATTCAATTTGAATCGACTTTTCTAAAGCTTTTGCCATGTCGTATAAAGTCAAAGCAGCTACAGAAACGGCAGTTAAGGCTTCCATCTCTACACCGGTTTCAGCTTTGGTTTTGACTGTGGCTTGAATTTGATAACCCGGTAGTTGGGGATCGGGTGTGATTTCGACTGCGATTTTTTGCAAAGGCAACGGATGACACAGAGGAATTAAAGTGGCTGTTTGCTTGGCTGCCATAATTCCAGCCAATCTTGCAGTTGCCAACACATCCCCTTTTGGGACATTTCCGGCTTGAATGGCAGCGAAGGTGGCTGGCAGCATTCGCACATTGGCAGCTGCTACTGCTTGGCGAATGGTGGGTGCTTTATCAGACACATCCACCATCTGTGCCTGTCCTTGGGGATCTAGATGGGTTAAGTTGGCAAAATTAGCTGGAAAATTATCTTGCGCCATTTGGTTAGAACGTGTTAATATAGATTGTCGGTGAGGGCGTGTAGCTCAGTGGACTAGAGCACGTGGCTACGGACCACGGTGTCGGGGGTTCGAATCCCTCCTCGCCCGTTTATTAAAAAGTTAAGAGTTGAAAGTTAGGAGTGATGAATTAAATTTCATCACTCCTAACTTTTAAGTTTTTCAAGGCGTAGGCATCTGGAACTAGACCTAGTGCAAAGCGCAGTGAGTTGGATAGGTTTTTGCTCGAATGGGTGAGGAAGAGGACAAGTGCTAGAGAAGTCATCGCAGCACCGTAGCCAAACATATCGCGGTAGCCTACAAGTTCTGCGATAATACCCAAAATAGGAGCAGCGATCGCAATTCCCAAATCGAGTCCAGCTATACATATAGCAAAAATTTTCCCCCGTTCTTGCGGCAGTGAACGGTCTGCCATCATCGTAATCATCATCGAGATCAGTGTACCACCACCAGCACCTTCAGCGATCGCAGCCAGTAAGAAAACCATCGGGCTGTAAGCCTGCCACAGCAGTATTAACGCCAAAACGTAGCAAAAAATCCCAAAGGTAATAAACAAACCCCGCCCGAAGCGATCGCTTGCTTTACCAGCAAACACCCTGATACTAAAACTAGAAATTGCCGCAGCTGTAAAAAACAGTCCGCCGTTGAAGTCCACCTCAGTGGATTTGAGGAACAACGACACAAAGGTATGTACAGCACCGACAGACAAACCAACCAGCAACATAACTATAGTTGGAACTCTCACCCGTGGACTGCCCAAAATTTGCCAAAAGTTGCGTAGGCGTAGCTCGTCGTAGACATCCTCTCCCTCTGTCTGTTCATGCGTTTGCACTGGTGGATTCGTAACTTGTAAAATCCCTAAAAGCGCAACAAAACCCAGTTCGGCGGATAAGAGAAATAATATCCCGTAACCACTTGTAGCTTCTAAATACCCACCCAAAGCAGGGCCAATTGCTAAACCAAGGGGAGTTGCTAAGGTCATATACCCAATGATTTCACCACGAGTTTCAGCTGGAGCGAAATCTGCGACTAAGGCACTGTAGCCAGTAGTAAAAGCGGCAACACTAATGCCGTGAAAAATCCGCACCAGGATTAATAACCCAAGAGATTGGGTTGCCAAATAACCAAAGGGTGCGATCGCAGCTACGATCGTACCAATCAATAAGGTAATTTTGCGACCACGTTCATCGGCTAACCGTCCCAGCATTGGGCGAGATAGCAATAACCCAATAGCGAAACTGCCCATAACAAGACCAATTTCTTGCTTGCTTGCGCCCACATCATCGATGTAAAGCGGTAGAGTTGGCAAGAGCGAAGACAGGCTGGACCAGAATAATAAACCTGCTGTAAATAAAATCAGCAGGTTGTGCCGCAGTTGGGCGTCAAAGGTATTAAATGCTTTCAAGGTAGATGCAATTTAACTAGTTTTTTGTCATTTGTCATTTGTCCTTTGTCCTTTGTCCTTTGTCTAGAGTCAACCAATATTTACTCTTAATTATTTGCTAATGACTAATGACCAATGACCAATGACTAATGACCAATGACTACTATTGTTACGTTACTTAACATTTTTTGCTACCACCTCTCGCACGCGATAGATAGGCCGTCCTTGGGATTCGTGGTATGTACGCATGAGCAATTCTGCTAAAAGTCCGAAGCAAAACAGCTGCACTCCCGTTAGTAGCAGCAGAACTGCTAAAATCAGCAAGGGGCGATTGCCAATCATCTCACCTAAAGCTAATTTGACGAAAGTTAAGTAAATTCCGATTGCAGTGCCCGAAAACATTGAAATCAAGCCCAACAGCCCAAAAACGTGCATCGGGCGGGTGAGGAATTTTTTCATAAACAGAATGGTTAACAAATCCATCAATACCCGGAATGTCCGCCAAATTCCATATTTACTACGACCAAAGCGGCGGGCGTGATGACGTACAGGTATTTCGGTAATTCTAGCTCCTTCGATGTACGCCAAAGCGGGTAAAAATCGGTGTAATTCCCCGTAGAGGTTCATATCTGCCAAAAGTTCTGCACGATAGGCTTTCAGCGAACAGCCATAGTCATGAATATTCACGCTAGTGGTACGGCGAATTAGCCAATTGGCAATTTTGGAAGGAAGTAATCGATTTACGGCACCATCTTGGCGTTTTTGCCGCCAACCACTCACCAAATCGTAACCATCATCCAGCTTTGCCAATAACATGGGGATATCAGCCGGATCGTTCTGGAGATCGGCATCTAAAGTTACGATCGCTTTACCGACTGCATAATAAAATCCAGCAGCCATCGCCGCAGTTTGTCCGTAGTTGCGACGCAAAATCACCGCTTTTAAATCAGTGCGGATTTGCGCCTGTTCTTTGAGAAAATCCCCAGAACCATCTGTAGAACCATCATCCACACAAATGATTTCATAATTTACCTGACTAGAAGATAAAGTAGAGGCGATCGCTTCTAGTAAAAGTGGCAAACTCTCCACCTCGTCATGTATTGGTACTACCACCGAAACATCTGGGACAATTGCTGAAATCGCCCCATTTTCCTCACTACTCCTTTCGGAAATCAACTCACTCCTCATAAGTTTCAGCGCCCTCAGCGTCTCTGTGGTTCGTAACTCTTAAAAACTCTACCAGCACCTCGCAGCTGCTGATAGTACGACTGACTAACCGCATCTCCCTGTTCCGAGAGAATATCAATGCCGATCCCATTCCGTCCCTGCTCTTTCCCAGAACTATGGATATAATAACCATCCGCCAAATAAAGCCCGACATGGGTGGCTTTTTGGCTAGTTCCAAAAAATACCAGATCCCCGGCTGCTAATTCTGCAATTGTAATTGGTTGAGTGAATCCTTCCTGTTGATAGGCATCTCTAGGTAGCCAAATACCCACCGAAGCAAACGCCGCCTGCATTAACCCAGAACAGTCATAATTTGGCCCAACCGTACCACCCCAAAGGTAATAATTTGATTGTTGCATCGCTTTTTGGGTAAAGGCGATAATCTCTGCTAGGAGTTTTTTAATCTCCGATTCAGAAAATGTTGCAGCCTGATAAGGTACAGTAGCAGATTGTAATGAATCAAAATCTGAAACAGATACCCATCCCGGATAGTCATCTTCACATAAATACACCTCAAGCGCCGAATTTTGATGATTTGATGTTACCCACAAATGTCTCCCAGATGCAGCTTGAGTTGCTAAACGCGTACATTCAGGAGAATCATATAAATTCAGATCAGCTAAACACTGATACTCCCCTGATTGTGGATTTTGGATTTGTGATTTTAGATTAAAGGACATTATTAGAGAATGATTTTTTTTAATAAAGACGAGCAGCTGGAAAATCTTGGTAATGGCATTTTAGATGCAACTTGGGCAGCATTTCCGACCTTAGCACGTAACCAAATTGCCTTGACTTGGGTTGTATACGATCCACCAGTGCGAGTAAATACTGGTGGGGCGCTGACTCCCAACGCTTTTTGGGATCACCCAGTTCGTGGTTTCACTTATCGGGGTGTTGAGCGGATTTATCCTGCTAGTGTAGTCAAGCTATTTTACTTGGTGGCGGTAAACGAATGGCTAGAAAAAGGCATGAGTCAAACCTCCAAGGAGTTGGAGCGAGCTTTGCGGGATATGATTGTCGATTCTAGTAACGATGCTACCAGCTTGGTTGTGGATATTTTGAGTGGCACCACATCAGGGCCACAATTACCAACCGGGCCCTTTGAAACCTGGAAATATCAGCGTAATATTATTAACCGCTATTACCAATCTTTGGGTTGGGAAGAAATGGAGACGATTAACGTCTGTCAAAAAACTTGGAGTGATGGCCCTTATGGACGAGAACGGGCGTTTGTGGGAGAGTTACTGGAAAATCGTAATATGTTGACCACAAATGCGATCGCTAGGTTACTGCATAGTATTGTAGGTGGAGTGGCGGTTTCAAGTGCGCGATCGCAAACAATGATGGCTTTACTCAAACGTCCTCTCAACGATTTGCCTACTGACAGAGACGAAGATCAGGTAACAGGTTTTTTAGGCGGTGGACTCCCTAAAAATGCTCAAATTTGGTCAAAGGCAGGTTGGACAAGTCAAGTTCACCATGATGCGGCGTATATTGAGTTACCAGAACAGCGCCCTTACCTCTTAGTGGTATTTACTGAAGGTAAAGCGCAGGCTAAGAGTCGGGATATTTTACCCTTTGTTTCTAAACTAGTTGCCGAAGCGATTAGCAGTCTATAATCCAATACGGTTCAGTTAAGGCTAAAACTTTTTATCAAAGTCAAATTTTTTAACGAACCGCAGAGGCACAGAGGGAACAGAGAGAAGAAAAAAATGCTTAACCCAAGCGTATTGGTCTTATAATCTCAGGAATGACGCAGAAGAGATCCCCCCTTTGTTTACTTGTGTTATCCATATTTTTGTAACAGTCAAAGTATTGCGCTCACCCGATATCCCGCCTTGGAATTTATTCCGAGGCGGGAATAAGAACCAAGTGCAAGACTTAACAAATGATACTAATGTAATGACAAACCTTTTTAAGGGGGAGTGCGCTACGCGAACGAAATTTCAGGTTTTCAATGCGTAACCTAGATTTCTCTTATAAGACTATTTCAACTTAAATTCGTCAAACTTCAAGACTTCCGAATCAGGCTTGCGAGTATCAAAACGATAACTGCTTATCGTACCTGTTCCCGTATCAAAGATACTAAAAGCTGTAATATCATTACTCGCAATATAAGGCATCGGCTTGCCATCTTCACCCAGCAAGGGGGCAATTGTTGGCACTATCGGTTCTAACCCATTGGGATCGCCAAGCTTAACATAATCCTCTTGATATCCAATTGGTACTTCTCGCTTTCTATCACCCCAAGCAGCGCCGTAAGTATTACCTACATTAGATGTTTCCAGAAAGTGCATTCCACTTGGACTAACAAAGCGGTTCCACAAATGGGAATGCCCATAGAATACCAATTGCACGTTAGCCGCTTCAAGTATTGGGACAACATCGCGGATAATATAATCTGCGTCTTTGGGATACTCGTAACGCACTGCTTTGATATTGTTGCTATCCCGTTCAATTATCTGTACTGGTTCTGTATAAGCAGGAACTATATTATCACCCAAAGTATGGGGTGGGTGATGGAACATCACAACTTTGTATTTTGCTTGTTGAAACTCAGGGCTGTTAAGTTCCAACTCTAGCCAATTATATTGCTTGCTGCCTTTAGCAATTGGCTCATAAATTACCTGTCCATAACCCCAATTTTCAGGATTATTTAAATCCTTTTCAGCTTCTAGATATCTACCCCTACGCTTTCTATCTAAGTTGGGAGTCCGCCACATATTTGTAGCGTACAGTACCACCAAACGCGTATCACCAAAACTAACTGCATAATATCTTTTTCCACCCTCTTTACTTTTTGGTAAAGAGAAAATCTCTTCGTAAGTATTAGTATTAAAAGAATTATCGATTAAAGATTTATCTGGGTAAATTTTTTGAGCAACGACACGGGGGATTGTATCATCAAATTCATCATTTAAACTTCCCGTCCTGGCAAAGCGCCCCATCACCTCATGATTGCCAATGCAAGTAAACATGGGTGCGTGTTGAATTATTTGTCCACCAGTGTAGGTTGTCTTAACACCGTCGTGCGTCATTTCATATTTAGCACGACCTTGTAAACCAGGAAACAAAGCACCACCAACATTATCATCAAACCATTCTGAGGCGCGATCGCTAACATTGACCAAATCACCGGCAAACCACACGCCATCAACTCGCCCCACTGTTTCTACCACCTTTTGCAGATTTGCCGCTGTCATCGGCTTTAATTGATGATCCGAAGTAAGTAGAATTTTTAGTGGTGTATCTGATTTGGGAGTAGCTGCAAGGCTGAAAACATCACTGTCAACACTTTTGCCTTCTTCTTGCACACTCGTGACACGATAGTTAACCCGCACACCAGGAGTTAAGCCAGTTACCTCAGCCTCATGTCGCCAAATGTCCCGTTGGACGGGCTTTTGATAAACTTGTCCGTCTTGGGTTTGGTTTGCAACTCTTGATTGTTGGTCTTCACGTGTGCGACTGAGTTTGGTAGTACTTGCCCTAGCAGTTTGTTTGAGATTTTCGCCGTAGGTTACTGTGTGATTAACACCAGCAAATTCAGTAAACCAAACTACTTGCACTGAAGTTGCTGTTGGCAATTGCAAAAATGGGTCGGTGAGTAATTGGGGTGCTGATGTCATAATTGTTTGCCCAAATGAACGCACACCTACCAGAGTAAAGCATATAACAAGCACAAGCATCGCTACTGAGGAAATTTTTCGGCTGCGTAAGCGTCTGAGCATGAGTAATATCATATCCGCTAGATTACTTATTAAATCTGAAGAACCCCACCCCGCCAAAGCTATGCTTTGTCTCCCTGCCCCTAATCC
>NZ_NOLJ01000013.1:66557-85043 GCF_002246015.1 Nostoc sp. 'Peltigera membranacea cyanobiont' 210A | reverse complement strand
GGGCTGGGGGTGGGGTGCAATATTATAAGAAATATGCCGAAAACCCTTGAGTAATTGGTATAAGTTAACAAAAATTAGAATGCATAAATGCTCAAATTTGAAAAACTTTGCCAGAGTAGAAATAAGGGTTTTGACATTTACCTACGTGCAATTAGATGACTCAAATATTTGAAGGTGCGACGAAAACAGACGATTATATCCGTGTTGCTCAACTTGCAGAAGTTCAGGCAGCAGGCAGTTTGTTAGTCCATAAGGAAAAACATACGATTGCTTTGTTTTACTCAAATAATACAGTTTACGCAATTGATAACCGTTGTCCTCACATGGGCTTTCCCTTACAAGGAAGCACTTGCAAAGATGGTATTGTTACCTGTCCTTGGCATTATGCCCGCTTTGACCTTGCTAGTGGTGGAACCTTTGACTCGTGGGCAGATGATGTTCCTTGTTTCCCGGTAGAAATCCGTGATGGTGAAGTTTGGATAAATTTAGCACCACCAGTTAACCCTCATACCCACCATCGCCAACGTCTGCAAGACGGTTTAGAGCAGAATATTTCTTTAGTGATTGCAAAATCAACACTGGCACTTTTAGATATAGGAGTGAACCCGACAGAACCATTTCTCATGGGGCTAGAATTTGGCACTCGTTATAACAAAGCGGGTTGGAGTACAGGTTTGACTATCCACACCTGTATGATGAATCTACTACCTTATCTCGATGTAGAAGACAAACCTCGTGCTTTATTCCACGGACTATCAGCAGTAGCTAATGATAGTGCAGGGGCGCCACCAGAGTTTGTTGTTCACCCATTACCCAACTCAAAAGTAGATTTGGCGACTCTCAAAAGCTGGTTTCGCCAATTTATTCAGGTGCGGGATGCGGAAGCGGCACAAAGATGTTTAGTATCTGCTGTTCGTTCAGGAGCTAATTCAAAGCAAATAGCAGATATGCTTTTCTGTGCTGCTACGGATCGGCGCTATCTTGATGTTGGGCATACAGTTGATTTTATCAATAAAGCATTAGAAGCACTTGATACTATAGCTTGGCAAGCAGCAGAATCAATTCTGGCTAGCCTAGTTTCAGGTTTAGCCAATGCCTCTCGGATGGAAGAATCCAACTCTTGGCGTTACCCTGTAGATTTGGTGGCAATATTAGAGTCGGCTTTTGAGCAATTACCGACTGTATTAAGTGTGGGAAAATCTCGACAGGGAAGTTGGTCACAAGCAGAGGAATTAGTACCCATTTTATTGGGTGAAGACCCACAAGCGATCGCAGACTCGCTATTGAATGCACTAGCAGCAGGTTGTACTGAAGAACAATTAGCTAGTGTAGTTACTTATACAGCAGCATTACGAGTAGCTCGTTTCCACACTAATAATGATTTTGGAGATTGGAATTCAGCCCACCATCCATTTACGTTTGCAAATGCTGTACATCAAGCTTTACGAAGAGTACCAACAGTTGAACTATTAAGAGGTGTGTTTGATGCGGCGATGAGTGTGTATTTAAATCGTTTTTTGAATGTCCCGCCAGCACGGCTGCCAGAACCCAAAGAAATCGGGGAAAATCCCGAACAATTACTCCAGCAGCTACCAGATTTATTAAACCGTCAGCAGCAAGTAAACCAGACAGGGCAATTAGTTGCTAATTATTTATACAGTGGTGGTAGTGCTGAAAGACTGATGGCAAAACTGGGGAAATTGATGCTGCGAGAAAACCGTGATTTTCATGTCATTCAAGAAATGGAAGCCGCTTTTCGTCAATATTCTTTCCTCGGTCAAACTTCGGCTGGAATTCATATACTAGTGGCTGCATCTCGGTATTTAGCCGCTCATTCTCCAACAATGCGATCTCAAGGACAAACTTATCAAATTGCGGAACGTTTACATCAAGGCGCTCGCTTATTTGAAGAATCGTGACCGGCATTACACTTTTAAGACGCGATAAATCGCGTCTCTACATGAGGGTTTTGTTGCTCATTCTGAACTGTATTGAGATATAAGTGCTACGCCTAAGCCTTGACGACACTATTATTCAAGGCTTTGAGGCGAGATAATATAACTATAAACTCCATTTGGGATAGGTTCATGCAACTAGAAGATTATTTTGACTTTTTATCAGCCGATGATATTCGCCTAAAAGGACACCGCATTGGCACAAAGAAATAAACATCAGGTAAGTGCTTAGTGAAGGTTCGTTTTTTACTCGATGAAAATTTGTCACCCCGTCTGAAAGTAGCTGTTGAGAAAGCAAACTGGGGTTTAAGAAAGTAAAAGCTGCTTTTGTTTGCGGAAAACACTCAAATGAGAAAGTAAAAGCTGCTTTTGTTTGTGGAAAACACTCAAATGCGAGATTAAAAGCTGCTTTTGAAGAAGTAAAAGCTGCTTTTGTTTGTGGAAAACACTCAAATGCGAGATTAAAAGCTGCTTTTGAAGAAGTGAAAGCTGCTTTTGTTTGTGGAAAACACTAAAATGCGAAATTAAAAGCTGCTTTTGAACAAGTAATATCATGTTCGCTTGATTACTTATTAAACCCGAAGAACCCCACCCCGCCAAAGCTACGCTTCGTCTCCCCTCCCCGCTTGCGGGGAGGGGATTAAGGGGTGGGGTGCAATGACTGTGGAAATCATAACTAATTATGCGAACATGATATAACCCTGTTCTGTCACTCTCCGGGAGAGCGATCGCTAGAAGCCTCATGAGGCAATCAATACAAGCTATACTATTAGAAAAAAATCGGTCTTGTATTTGTTATTAGAAAAGAATCGCGCGATCGCTTGCTATACAAAAGCTCTAGAATTCAGAAATGGCAAAAGTTTTCGGAGAGTGACAGAAGAGGGATAAAAGCTTCTTTTGAGTAACCAATTAGGCATTTTTGCTTAATTTAATATGAATTTTAGTCTAGGCGATACCTTTGCTTCGGAACGCTAACGCGCTTTTCAGTTTTATCACGGTACGCTTTGCACAAAACTAGCTTATTCTGAATTTGGGGGGAGGCGTAGCCCGCCGCAGGCATCGCCTACGCGTAGATTCGCACTCTACACAACGACACTGATGCGCTCAGGATTTTATCTAAAAGGCGATCGCTTATGGGTTTACAATCAAAAATCGAGCGCTAGGCTTTACAATATCATCATTGCACCTCAGAGCGATGAAAAAGATTTTGGAGCGATCGTTTATGTTAGGTCTGGAGAGAATTACATTTGATCCTAGCATTATGGCTGGACAAGCTTGCATTCGCGGGATGCGAATTCCGGTTTCTTTAGTGGTAAATTTGGTAGCTCATGGAAAGCCTATAGAAGAAATTTTAGAAGAATATCCTGATTTAGAAGCAGAAGATATTCGTCAATCTCTTCTTTATGCAGCATGGTTGACTCAAGAACGGGTTTATATCTTCAAAAGTGCTTAACAAGTAATAATGAAGTTTTTGGCAGATATGGGAATTTCACTACGCACTGTAACTTGGTTGCGTGGTGCTGGTTATGATGTAGTGCATTTGCGCGATGAAGGTTTGCAAAGACTACCAGATGATGAGATTTTAATTAAAACCCGTGCAGAAGGAAGAATTTTATTAACTATAGATTTAGATTTTGCCCAACTTTTAGCCGTGAGTGGCGATAGTTTACCCAGTGTGATTTTGTTTAGGTTGGGGAACGAAAATTATGATGCAATTAATGAACGGTTGACTCAAGTTTTGAGTGAATGCCAGGAAGATTTAGAGTTAGGGGTAATTATTTCTGTAAGTAATGAAACTTTCCGAGTGAGGCGATTGCCTATATAACAATACGCTTGGGTTAAGGCTAAAAACTAAAACTGACGTAGGTTGGGGAACCTCATTCTACCTCAGAGTTCAGAACAGGAAAAGCCGAGTTAAAGCGATACCTTTCCTACGGAACGCTACGCGAACGGTAAGCTCCGCTAACGCTTTTTTCAGTTTGATTACGGTATGCTTTGCTGAGAAGTCAAATTTTATTGTGGTGGGGAGAGGCGATCGCTAAGATTTGCCAGATTTTTACGAACAGTGATAGTGTGGGGATGACTCACCGAAGTTGAATTTTATTTCTGTCAAGCAGTCGCATTACTGAAATTGCCTTCACTACTCCTAATCCTTTGATTGCTCACGCTCTGCTTGAATTGCCTCCAAGATCACCTGACCTAAAGGATCATCTCTCAATAGATCCAAATTGGCACGACCATCAAGAATTGCCTGCCTCAAAAACATTATGTAATTGTTCCAACAGATGATTGTCTGAGGATGCTCTGACCCTAAGCTGCGCTTGTAAATCTCGAAGGCTTGTACATACAACGGTTCTGCTTCTTTGTAGCGACTTTGAGATTGATACAGTCTAGCCAGATTATTAAGGCTTTGTGCTATATCAGGATGCTGTTCTGGTAGCCAGTCTTTAAGCAGATCCAAGGCTTGCACATATAACGGTTCTGCTTCTTGATAGCGACCTTGATAAAAGTATACTGCTGCCAGATTATTAAGGCTTTGTGCCACATCAGGATGCTGTTCTGGTAGCAAGAACCGCCTTAGCTCCAAGGCTTGTACAAAAAAGGGTTCCGCTTTGTTATAACGCTCCTGACAATAGTAAAGATGAGCTATATTATTCAGGCTAAGAGCGATATCAAGATGCTGCTCTCCGAAGTGACGTAGCCAGAATTTCAAAGCTTCAAAATAAAACAATTCAGCTTCTTTGTAACGCCTTTGAGCGCAGTAGGTCATTCCCAAAGCATTAAGGTTATATGCTACTTGCGGATGATACTGTTCTCCAAACTGGCGCTGTCTGATTTCCAATGCTTGCAACAAAAGTTGTTCGGCTTTTGTATAACTACCTTGAGAGAAATAAGTAAACCCCAAGTTTTCGAGGGACGTGGCAACAGTGGGATGCTCAGAATCAAAACGATTTAGAGTCAAGGTTAGGCACTGCTCAAGCCAAAGTGTAGCTTGGTCATAAAATGCCTGACCCACGTAAAATCGACCTAAACCTATGAAAGGCGAAGTAAGCTCCTCATCCGTGAGATATTCAGTTAGATTCTTGCCAACATCCGCTATGTGAGGGATAGCGGAGGAAAAAACCATTATGCTCTCACGCATAGGATTTTGAGGAATTTTCTTGGCGACTGCTACCATTACCCGACAAAGCGATCGCTTTAATTCTTCTGCTTGTTCTAAACCTGTAAGCTTATATTGAAAAAACTCGCGCAGTAGTGGATGAAGTTGATATGTTTCCTCACCTTTGCGTTGGAGTAAATAGAACTTTAACAAATCGCGTCTGGCTTTTTTTTGCTCTTTAGCTTCATTGCCTTCTACCAATTTCCAAGGAATCGGAGCCAAGGCAAATAAACTCAAAAGACAACCTAAAACTTGGGCGTTTTCCTGTAAACGCCGCCAACTTAACTCAAAGGCAGCAGCTACACCTAGTTTAGCGGTCATTTCTTGTGGAGCTTCGTCTACCGCTTCATTTGTCAAACCTTCATCTTTCAATTGTTGCAAGATTTCTGCTAGAGATAAATCTTCATCAAGAGCCAGATATCTCCCGACTAATTCCAAACCCAAAGGCAAATAACCGAGATGCTTACAAAGTCTTCTAGCAATCCAAGGCTCACGTTGCAGTCGTTCTTTACCCACTAACGATTTTAATAGGTTGATTGCTGCCAATGGTTTCAGCAAATCCAAGTCTAATCGCACTATGGGCGGCTGTAATTTTTCCCTTGTGGTCATTAGCACTTTAAACCGAGAAGATAGCGACTGGAAGTAGGGCTTAACTTCTTTGTATTCCGCGACATCATCCAGCACTAGCAGCACATCACCCGCCTCACGCCAATGCCGCCAGCAGTACTGTACTTGTGCGAGTAATTTGTTTTGAAAATCTTCTGTTAAATCCTCTGGTGGGTTTAAGTCAAGGTGAGTTCTAGCAAACTGCACAATTTGAATACCCACATCTTCAGCCTTTGCCAGTAACCAGCAAATTCCACCCTTGTAAGTTTCACGGTGAGCCTTTGCATATTGTAAGGCCAGTTCTGTTTTACCCAGTCCACCCATGCCAGCAATAGCGGCAATTACCACCTGATTATTTTCCTGCAACATCTCATGCAGGTTTTGCAGTTCAGCCTCACGCCCGACAAACTTCACCACCCCACTTAGGGGTAAATTTTGCGGTGTTTCAGTAGAGGGATTTAACTTTACCTGTTCCCCTTCAGGCGACTGTAGTCAGAAATTAAACGTTTGATTGCGGTTGTCATTAGAAACGTTCCCAACATTCCCGCCATAATTTTTATCAACTGTGTTCGTAAAATTCTGGATGATAGAGGGTTGAGATTTAACAGTATCTGCTACATCCTCAACAGCTTGAGCAATTTCAGGGTCTTTTTTTGCAGCTTCTTCTACCTGCTCAATCAGAGAAGCTTGACCATAATCTAGAGGTTGTGTTTGAGCTAGTTCGATAGCTGCCGCTGTGGTAGGTGCTTTACGCTTGAGCAATGATAATAAGTTACCACCTTGCTCTAAAGCTTTTTCTCCCAGGATTTCGCCAGTTTTTTCAAAAGCTTTCGTAATCACTAAGGTTGCGATCCAGGCAGCTGTCAGGGTTACAGGCTCCATATTTTACCCATTAATTACGAGATTACGCTCTGAGGTATTGTACATTCAATGTATCTCGTTTAGGAATAAATAATACAAAATTATTAACATTAATCTTGGAAAGTGGGTTTTCTCGCGTTTTTCTCTTGAATAAAATCTTACAAATACATTTGCTAAAGCCATACGATATCTATTAACGCTAAAGTCATAGTATGACTACTAAAATCGCAACCAAAATGCAAGCTGATAAATACCCTTTTGCTCAAGAACTGATTACTGATAAGGAAGGTAATATCCGCAAAGTAATCATAGATTTTGATGACTATCTACATTTGCTAGAAGCTATTGAGGATGAAGGACTTATCTTAGCAATGAAAGCAGTAAAACATGAAATACCTCTAAATATTGATGAAGCATTAGCACAACTAGAACAAGAGTGATTACCCAATATCTACCCAGCTTTATCAAGGATCTCAAGGCTCTGAAAAGTACACCTTACTATGAGACTATTAAAACCCTTGCTTTTGAAGAAGTACCACAAATATTAATCTTTGAAGAAATTACTAACTTCAAAAAACTTCAGGGCTATGAAAATGCTTATCGCATCCGCGTTGGTGATTATCGTATTGGAATTATTTTTGATGGAGAAATAGTCTTATTTCAGCGAGTACTACACCGGAAAGATATTTATGGTTATTTTCCCAAATAAAACCATTTTCAATGATTTGGCGAATAGAATTCGCGCCTATACAAACATAGATGCTTTGCGGCTTACCGCAGAGTAGTCTACCTACGCGGACTAATAAAAATTAAAGTTTTAAAACCTGCAAAAGCAAGTTTTGCCTGTGTGCAAGATGAACTACAATTTATAATCGCCACTTTTTTAATTACAAATTACGAAGCACGAATTAATAATGCAATTTGATACCCAACTGCTACCACGTATTAATGCCACAGCCAAAAGAGAAAATGGTAAACAATATTATGTAGATGCCAACGGAAATCGCTTTCCCAGCGTGACTACAATACTTAATGCCACCAAATCACAAGCGGACAGAGACAGATTATTAAACTGGAAAGCGCGTGTTGGTACAGAAGAAGCTAGCCGCATTACTACAACTGCTAGCCGTCGGGGAACCCAAACACACAAGCAAATTGAGCGCTACCTCCTTGGACAAAACCCTGTTTGTCCCGAAGCGAGTCGCCCTTATTGGGAGAGTATCAAGCCAGTTTTAGAAGAAATTGACACAGTTAGACTCGTGGAAGGCTCTATTTTTCATCAGGATTTGAATTATTCTGGCAAAGTTGATTGTATTGCCAGCTATCAAGGTATTCCCTGTATTTGTGAGTGGAAAACAGCAGACAAACCCAAAGGTTCAATTGAGCATTTATATGAACATCCACTGCAACTTACGGCATACATAGGAGCAGCTAACGAGTATTATCGAGATTATGGGATTCAGCTAAAGCACGCTCTGTTAGTAATAGCGATTCCAGAAATGCCAGCAGAGGTATTCTGGTTTGAATCAGCAGTTATTAAAGATTACTGGGAGCAGTGGGAAAAAAGAGTTGCTGAATATTGGGAACGCAGAAGCGTTTGGGGTTAGCCAGTGGAATTGTACAATTACCGAAATTGGAACCCCGCTTCCATTCCTCTCCCCGAAAGGTCGAGAGACTTTGATTCTTGCTCCCCAATGCTAGTAGGGAAGGGGTTGGGGGTTAGCTTTGAGATAAAGTCGCACACGGCGTTAACCTTGTAATGGCAAGACAGTAATTAACCCAGAAAATCTTGCAAAATCACCTGTGTTGTGAGTGAGTAACTGAGGAATGCCATAAACTAGCATCGTGGCGACAATATTTGCATCATGAACTTGCTTACCACCGCTAGAAATTTCCTCCATGAGTGCCAGTAACCTTTCTGTCACTTGAGAATTATCTTCAGCCACCCGGAATCGGTTATAGAAATAGCGGAGATCCTGAATTACTATTGCAATTAGTAGTGGGTTGGCAAATTGTTGCGGACGGGTAAGAGTAGCCAAATATTCCCGCAATACTTGTCGGCTAATCCAGAACTCAACTCCTGCATCATAAAAATCTTGAATAGCCTCTATAGCAGGTTGGTGAAATAGAGACTGAATCTGACTAGCGTACACCAGGATATTTGTATTTAGAAAAACAGGATTACCGCCCCCAATCACCATACATATCCTCACGTCTTAAAGAAAGGTTTTCAGGCCAAGGGCCATAATTATGCACAGGAAAGTTTAGAGGAGGACGCTTTTCCTTGCTCTCTGCTTCCTCAGTCAAAGGCTTTTCATCAATTACTATTACTACCTGATGCTCACCCTCTGGAATATCCAATGGTAATTGCGCTGTAATCTTACCATCTTTTGTAACCGTGGCAATTGTTTCTATACTTTTCATACTTACTATTTCTAATCGATTAATACATCACTGCTTGGTGGAAGAAAGGTTTGGACACATTTGCATAAACGAAAATATTCGTATAGATAAATACACGATTATTAGTCGTTTGCATAAAGGTCTTCTCTGCGGAAAGTTAAACTTTCCGAGACTAATCCTACAGGATAGGCGGAAAATTTGAGAGGCGCTTTCTTTTCTTTATTCTCTGTTTCCTCAGTCAAAAGCTTTTCATCAATTACTATTACCAGTTGATGTTCACCTTCTGGAATATCCAATGGTAATTGCGCTGTAATCTTACCATCTTTGGGAACTGTGGCAATTGTTTCTATACTTTTCATCTTATTCCTCCTTAATCAATCCATTACAGCTAAAACAGCTTTTGGCAATAACTTATCTTTAAACCAAACAATTCTCGCGGGGACATCATTTAATTTTACTCCCGCCTTTTCT
Source organism: Nostoc sp. 'Peltigera membranacea cyanobiont' 210A (assembly GCF_002246015.1). Classification (GTDB taxonomy): domain Bacteria; phylum Cyanobacteriota; class Cyanobacteriia; order Cyanobacteriales; family Nostocaceae; genus Nostoc. Next base: position 75,587 of record NZ_NOLJ01000013.1, on the reverse strand, counting down.
AAATTAAGTCGCTCGGAAATTGCCAAAATTAAGTCATCACGTCCAGCCCGCCGCACCTGAGAAAACTTCTTTTGTAAATATTCTGGTCGCCAATAACCAACAATTTCTAACAAGAAGGTGCGGCCATCAGCATGAACTAAGCGGAAATCGGGAATCATCACACTACCAGGAATCGGTATCAAATCAACTTCTCGCTCTAACGCCCAACCACTTTTTAAAGCATCCCACTTATCAGCAAAGGATGCTTCTAACATACTATCGTAGGGCTTTCCTGGTGGATAGTGGGATACCAAACCACATTCTGAATTGAGAGTAAAACGTCCAGTTTTCCAGGCATTTGTATAAGCGTCACGGGTTTGGAGAATCGACGAAAGACTCCATTTAGTAACGTGAAGTAAAGCCGGAATAAGTTTAGCGATCGCTAACCCATATCGCGTACTAGGATTAAACAAACTCGTCGGTCCATCTATCGTAATTGTAAACCCGTGGTCAGCATCACCCTCAATATAAGCCATCAATTGAAACAACTTTAAATAGCGAAATAATAGCTTATATTCTCCCGGAACATTGCGATGAGCATTTAACACCAGTTGACTGGCTTTATAAAATACACCCTGTACCTGAGATAAGTTATATCGATTTAACACATCTGGTGCTGTTGGTGCATCAAAAACAGTCAAAATTTTATTCTCTGATAAATCAGCATATAATCCATTACGAACCTGTTCTAGTAAAACTTCCCGCTCAAGTTCTTGAGTTAACTCCTCAGCAATTTTACTCAGAGTAACTTGTGTTGATTCTCGACTAGAAACAGACTTTGCAGCCAAAGAAAACACCCGTTCTCTTAACATTTGTGGTTCCAAAGGACTAACCACCTCAAAAGTGCAAAAACTGCTTTTGAGAATATAAGCTAACCCTCGCTTCACCCGATAATCTGTAGAATCTCCTTCAAAATCAGTCAGTTGTCGCTCAAGCACCCCTTGAGTCTTCCCTACTGCTGATTGAAAATAATTAATTAACTCAGTCGCCAACTCCGAAGTTGCTCGATCAATCTTCAGTCTCTTCGGGATGATCTCCTCCCCGTTTTGGCGATGCATCAGTAAGTCTGTCGGTAACATCTGCTGAATTTTGGATTTTAGATACTTCGACTTCTCCTAAGGGAGACGCTGCGCGAACGCTCAGTACAAGTTTTGGATTTTGGACTGAATAATTAATTTCTAACTGTTCCGCCGCCTTCAAACTCCGTTCCTTCCCACTCCCATACACAACCTGTAACTTCCCTTTCCCCTCTTTTTCTCCCCCTGCTTCCCCTGCCTCCCCTGCTCCCCCTGCTCTCCTCTCCCCTCTCCGCCTAGCTGAAGTCCCCTCTTCACTCGTATCCTCCGCCACCACTTCATACAAAATCGCCTGTTTATTCTCAATATTGCCCTTCCGTAAAATCCTCCCCAAGCGCTGAGTATACTCCCTAGCCGAACCTGTTCCCGATAAAATAATCGCCACAGAAGCCGCAGGTACATCAACCCCTTCATTCAACACATGAGAAGCAACCAAAGTATTATATTTACCCTCTCGAAACTTTGTTAATATCTCATGCCGTTCTTTCACAGGAGTTTGATGAGTAATTGCCGGAATTAGCAACTCTTGAGAAATGCGATAAACCGTTGCATTATCAGCAGTAAAAATCAAAATTCTTGCTGGATAATGTTCTGCTAATAAATTAATCAAAATTCGCAACTTCCCATCAGTACCCAAAGCGATATCTTTCGCTTCTCGGTGCGCTAACATTGCCCTACGTCCAGATTGCGATCGCGCGCTCATTTGCACGAACATTTGCCAACCTTGCAAACTCCCTAAAGAAATTTTCGATTGCTTCAAAAAGTCATTGCGGGTTTGAATTAGTTGATTGTATCTTTCCCGTTCAAGTTGCGATAACTTTACCTTAATTTGGACAATTTCATGCTCTGCTAACGCCTTCCCTGCCAAATCTTCAGCGCGTTTGCGATATACTTCTTGACCAATGAGGATATTTAAGTCAGCGTGTTTACCATCGGTACGTTCTGGTGTCGCAGAGAGTCCCAAGCGATAAGGTGCGATCGCATATTCAGCAATTACCCGATTAAAATCTGTTGGTAAATGATGACATTCATCAAAAACAATCAACGCATATTGATTTCCTAACGTTTCGGCGTGAATTGCGGCACTATCATAAGTTGCAACTAAGATAGCCGTTCTATCCCGCGAACCACCTCCCAGCAATCCCACCTCAGCATCGGGGAAAGCCGCTACTAAATGTGCATACCACTGATGCATCAAATCCAAAGTTGGCACTACAATCAGCGTCGTGCGTGGCGTTGATTGCATCGCCATTTGCGCCAAATAAGTCTTTCCCGCCGCCGTGGGAAGTACAACGACTCCTTGTCTACCCGCCAGTTTCCAAGCCGCTAGCGCCTCAGTTTGGTGGGGATAGGGTTCCATTTCCAGAGTAGGAACCAAATCTACAGGATAAAATTGCTTCGCCTCATCGATAAAATTCACATCTTCCGCTTGTAGTGCTTCCACTAGCGATCGGTATCTAATTGCTGGGATGCGGAATTTTTCAACTCTATCATCCCACGTAGCATAGTCCATCCAACCTTTGCCGCGTGGTGGTGGATGCAAAATTAATGTGCCACGATCAAAATTTAATGTAGGGGTACGAGCCATGATTATTGGGCATTGGGCGTTGAAAGTGCTGTTAGCGGTAGCGGGGCGTTCAGCCCGTGCTGAGTAAAGAGTTGTTTTCCCTCCTCTCCCTCATCTCCATCACTCCCTTGATTACTAATAACGCAAAAAGTGCATGATTCATCCAACTAACTCCGACAAAACCCAACTAGATGCGCTCATTAGTCACGGAATGTCCTATCGGCAAACCAACAATAACCTGTCCGAATCCTACAAAGAACAGCGACAGAGCTTTTTGCTGAAACGGCTGCAATTGCAGGCGCAGATTATATTAATAGCTGGCTTGACTTTAATTGCTTTTTTTCTTTGGGTAAATTCACAATTAGAAGGCAAGATATACGCTTTTAAAATTGGGCTTGTAGTAGAATTATTCACTCTTATTTGTTGGGGTTTATGCAAAACTCCTATCGGTCGCCGCTATCCTGATTTAATTTTTTTGAGTTTATGCTGGTCTGTAACTTGTGCTGTCCAAATTGATATAGCTTTGCTGTTTAATAATCTAGAACCGAGAAGCAATATTTGGACTTTGATGTTTCTCACTCAAGCTACAATCATTCCAGTCCAATGGTGGATGCATTTAATATCTCAACTCGGAACAATACTTTGCTATTTGACTTTATATATTTTATATAGCCCCATCTTGAAAAATCCGTCAGCCTTTTATATTGAGCAAGGATTATATTTCTTTTGGACTTGCATAATTTGTGTTTTCTCTGTCTATTTATACGAACGCTTACGAAAAAAAGAATTTTACGCTCGTAAGGCAATGGAACTAGCGCAGCACAAATCAGAACGGCTGCTACTAAATATTTTGCCAGAGATGATTGCAGAACAATTAAAACAACAGCCGGCAACTATTGCCGATAACTTTCTGGAAGTTACGGTGCTATTTGCTGATATTGTTGGCTTTACAGAGCTTTCATCTCACACCTCACCGGCAGAATTAGTCGAGTTATTAAATACAATATTCTGTCTGTTTGACCAATTAGCAGAACGTCATGGGGTAGAGAAAATCAAGACCATTGGCGATGCGTATATGGCTGTTGCTGGGTTGCCAAATCAATCTAATAATCATGCTCCAGCAATAGCTAACATGGCTTTGGATATGCAAAATGCTATAGCTACTTTTAACAAAGAAAATAACCAATCCTTTAGCATTCGTATTGGCATTAGTACAGGGCCAGTAGTAGCAGGGGTGATTGGGCTGAAAAAGTTTGCCTACGACCTCTGGGGAGATACAGTCAATATAGCTAGTAGAATGGAATCACATGGTATTGCAGGTAGTATCCAGGTTTGTGAAGCAAGTTATCAGCTTTTAAAGGATAAATACTTATTGGATAAACGAGGTTTAATTCAAGTGAAAGGTAAAGGTGAAATGATGACTTATATACTAAAGGGAATTAATTTAAAAAATTAATAAATAGGAGTCAAGTCGCTTCTCTACGAGACGCTGCGCGAACGCTCCCAATTGAAAATTCAAAATGACGCTCACAGATTCGCTAACGCTGCGCTAACAAAATTCAAAATTAATGATCCCCATAAATAAATTTAGGGGCTTGTAAACGGACTTCGTATTTCTTGCGCTGTGCCACTCGTTATACATTTTTTTGCTTCTCCATAAATAAATTTAGGGGCTTGTATCCTTTTGGTTTTCGGTTAGTATGTATTTTTCCGATGCATTATTAGGTGTTGAGCGATGTCTGTAACGGGCTATTCGGCGTCGCATTTTCTAGCTGATTTTGGGAATAATCCTTTAGCTAGCTGCATAAAGGAGAAGCCACATTGAAAGGAACACGTTCCCTTCTAGCGCCTTATGCTGTGGCACTATTGGCTGTTGGTAGCGTATTGCTACTAACACTATTGCTACAGCCACTACTGAAACAAACGATTTTCCTGCTGTTTTTTGCTGCCGTGGCGGTTAGTGCCTGGTATGGCGGCATGGAAGCAGGATTACTGGCTACTGCTTTGTCTACTTTAGCCGTCAGCTACTTTTTTTTAGAACCAGTATCGCTCTTGGTTGCGAGTCTAGACAACATACTGGGCTTAGGCTTGTTTGTGCTGGTGACAACAATTATTAACTTGCTGAACTCAGAGTTACGCACTGCCAAACAACATCTTCAAACGAGTTTGCAGAAGCTACAGGTGAGTGAAGCAAGGTTTAAAAAGTTGGTAGAGTCCAACATCATTGGGGTAATTGTAACCAATATGGACGGGGCGATGCCTACGGCGGGCTACGCCTACGCAGAGGCTAATGATGCTTTTTTACAAATGGTAGGTTATTCGCAGGAGGATTTGCTCGCAGGGCAAGTCCGATGGCGCGACATGATTCCACCAGAATATATTGAAACTAACAACAGTGCGATGCCTACGGCGGGCTATGCCTACGCAGAACTCACAACTAAAGGCGTGTGTCAGCCTTTTGAGAACGAATACATCCGCAAAGATCGTAGCCGCGTTCCCATCCTGTTAGGTTCTGCTTTGTTAGAAAATAACCAAGATAATATTATCTTTTTTGTGATTGATTTAAGTAAACACAAACAAGTAGAACTTGCCCTTTCCAAAAGCGAAGAACGCTACCGCGCTTTTTTAGAGCATAGTTCAGAAGGTATTTGGTGCATCGAACTGGAAGTACCAATTTCGCTAGATTGTCCAGAAGATGAACAAATTCAACATTTTTACCAATATGTTTATCTGGCAGAATGCAACAATGTTATGGCGCAGATGTATGGCTGTTCTCGTGCCGAAGAAATTATCGGTGTCAGACTAGGAGACTTTCTTGTTGCCTCCGATCCACATAATATTGCATACCTGCGTAACTTTATACGTTCTAACTACCGACTAATAGATGCAGAATCCCATGAAATAGATAAGCAAGGAAATTCCAAATATTTTTTGAATAATCTGGTGGGAATTGTCGAAAATGGGTTTTTAGTAAGAGCGTGGGGAACTGCCAATCACTTGCAACAGGTTGTGTGGAATTTGCTTTCCAACGCCGTCAAGTTTACACCCAAAGGCGGCAGAGTTGATGTGCAATTAGAGTGCATTGAATCTTGCGTGCAAATTCGGGTGAGTGATACGGGAGCGGGAATTGCTGCCGAATTCCTACCCCATGTATTTGAACGCTTTCGTCAAGCTGACAGTTCCAGCACGCGATCGCATGGAGGATTAGGATTAGGGTTAGCGATCGTCCGTCACTTGGTAGAATTACACGGTGGCACAGTCGCGGCTGAAAGTCCAGGAATTGGACAGGGGGCGACTTTCGTTGTCAGTCTGCCAATGAAAGTTATTTAAATGACGATCGCGATCGCAAAGCCGTCGTATCCTTTGCTACCCACGGTCTGGATTGCCGTAGCACTGACGCGCGGCTCAGAAGCAAGCAATTCGTTGAAACGACGCACCCCCTGGACGCTAAGATCGTTGCTGGTAGGATCAATCACTGCTCCGTTACGCACAACATTATCAGCGATAATCAGGCTGCCGCGACGGGAAAGTTTGAGCGCCCACGCGAAGTATTCGGGATTGCTTGGCTTGTCTGCGTCGATGAAGATTAAGTCAAATGGGCCGTGACCTTCGGCGGCAATCTGTGGCAGCGTAGAGAGCGCTTTTCCCAGGCGGAGGTCAACAATATGGGACAGACCAGCGTGAGCGATATTGGCACGGGCAATTTCGGCGTGCTTTGGGTCAGCCTCCAGCGTGATTAGGCGGCCGTCGCTGGGTAATGCCCGCGCCAGCCAGATCGTACTGTAGCCGCCCAGTGTGCCAATCTCTAAGATGCTTCGCGCTCCTTGGATTTGCGCCAACAGTAGCAGCAGTTTGCCCTGGTTTGGGGAAACGTTGTGCGGCGGTAGTCCGGCGGCGACACTGGTTTGGAGGGCTGTATCCAGCGCGGGGTCTGATGGCACAAGCAGATCGCTAAAGTAACGATCGACCGCAGTCCATTGTTCTTGAGTCATAAATTCTCAGTTTTTACAATTAAGTGTCAGGGCTTGCCTCATTGGAAAGGATTGTAATGATTTCATCCAAGGGGCGATCGCGATTAGACTCTTCTGGTGTTTCTTTACCCAAGGAGGTGTCTTTCACCAAACGGTAAACGTCGGCTGCTCCGTCAAAAATGCGCTCAGTTAAACCTAACTCTTTAAAGGTTTCTGCAATCTCTTCCATTTCTCCTACCCAACGATGGGCTTTCGGTGTCATCGATGGAATGGAACGGGTTAAAATGCTAGCAAGTTCTTTTTGACTACTAGATACTTCATCCCATAATTCTTTATCCAAACCTAAACGATGGGCTGCAATTAGTAATTCTGTACCGATTGCTGTAAGTCCTTTTGTCAGGGCTGCGTAAGACATTTTCAACCCGGAAGCCTGACCAATTTCCTCACCAATCACCCGCACATCTAAGCCATGATCTCGCAGTTGTAGGAGTTGATTTGCTTGTTTTCCTGAAGTGTAAATACGGGTGCGATTGGGAACTCGCGGCGGTGGGCCAATAATTGATGCATCTACGAATGTTCCCCCAACTGATTCAATGAGTTGACCGATATTTATAACTTTTTGGGGTGCGATCGCATTACAGTCAACGTAAAGAATAGATTTACCCACATTGCTAATTGCCTCAGCTACTTGCTTTGCTGCTTGGGTAGCCTCTGCGGGGACTAGAACTGACAACACCACATCAGATTCAATTACCAGTTGTGTAAGGGAACCCACATCTTGAATGTTGGCTGCGGCTGCTAATTGCCGAGTTCGTTCGCTGCGATCGTTTAGGGCGGCAATAGTTTTCAATCCATGTTGATTGAGAACAGCTGCGATCGCTTGTCCCATATCACCCGGACTTAAAATACCAATAGTTTGGATAGGCATGGAAAGTTTTATATTTATTTCGTGGCTGACAAGTTAATTCAAGTATTGAGTAGTCAAAAACTACGATAAATCTATATAGATGCCGTATTTTAATCAAACCACGGATAAGCTTAACAAGCAAGTTATGAGGACTTACGCACACTCTAGGAATTCTTCTCTACGAGATAATTACTCTTAGTGGGAGTTTGACCAATTTGCAGTACACAAACTGCGGCAATCAGACAGAGAACGCCTGATAAAATAAACGCTTGTAAATAACTACCCGTCCAAGTTCTCAACACTCCGGCTCCGAATGCTGCTGTGGCTGCACCTAGCTGGTGTCCTGCGACAATCCAACCGAACATCACGCCGACATTTTCTTTACCGAAGATGTTGGCAACAAGACGGACTGTCGGTGGTACGGTAGCAATCCAATCAAGTCCATAGAAGACGGCGAAAATGGAAAGTCCATAGAAGGAAAAATTAAAACTGAAGGGCAAGAAAATCAAAGATAAACCCCGCAGTCCGTAGTACCAGCACAATAAGTAACGATTGTTCCAACGGTCAGATAGCCAACCGGACATAGTAGTTCCAAAAAAATCGAATATTCCCATGATTGCCAAAAGCCCAGCAGCCTTCACTTCAGGAATGCCGTGGTCAATACAAGCAGGAATTAGATGAGTTCCAATTAACCCGTTTGTGCTTGCGCCACAGATAAAAAAGCTACCAAATAATAGCCAGAAGTCTCGATTACGCATTCCCAGCCAGAGAGCGTTAAGAGTGGAGGCGATGGAATTGACTTTGGGCTGTAACACTTCCACAGTTTCGCTGTTGTCGCCAAAGGCTCGCAAACCGACATCCGCCGGACGATCGCGCATAAAGACTGCGATCGCTGGAATAATTAGGAGTGCTGCACCAGTCAGAGCGAGAGCCGCAGTTCGCCACCCAAAGCGATCGGCCATTGAGGCTAGTATCGGCAGAAACACTAGTTGTCCCGTGGCTGTACTAGCGGTTAAGATGCCCAGAACTAGACCCCGCTTTTCCAAAAACCAGCGATTGACGACAATAGCACCCAAAACCAGGGCGATAACTCCGCTACCACTACCGACAACTACACCCCACAGCAAGACTAGCTGCCAGGAAGCTGACATTAAAGTGGTTAAACCGACACCCAGCGCAATGATGGCAAGTGAGAATACCATCATCCGCCGAATGCCGATTCGCTCCATAACTGTGGCAGCAAAAGGGCCAATTAATCCGTAGAGTACTAAGTTAATGGAGATTGCCAAAGATATAGTTGCTCTACTCCAGCCAAACTCTTGTTCGAGAGGCACTATAAAAACTCCAGGAGCAGAGCGGATTCCGGCTGCCACCAGCAAGGCTAGGAATGTTAAACCAGCTACGATCCAGCCATAGTGGAACGAACGACGCGCTAGGAAGGAGGGTAAGGACATAGTTGGGGGGCTTCCC
>NZ_NOLJ01000013.1:0-66484 GCF_002246015.1 Nostoc sp. 'Peltigera membranacea cyanobiont' 210A | reverse complement strand
GGGGGAGCAGGGGGAGCAGGGGGAGCAGCTTCAAAGACTCATTCACTATTCCCCATTCCCCATTCCCAATTTAGGGAAAACTACCCTGCATAAGGATTACCGATTCTATCCACAGAGACGTTAGAAGAGAATGGCAAACGACCGGGATTTAAGCGTGGTTCGGCTGCATAGCCAACCGGAACTAAAACAGCGATCGCTAAATCTGGATTATCTCCTGCACCAATCACTTCTTTTACCTGATTCTCAATCCAACCGTTCATAAAACAAGTGGATAATCCCAGACTTTCTGCTGCTAACACCAAATGAGTTGCGGCAATGATCGCATCTTTGATCGCATATTCGCGTCGTTTGTCGCCTAGCCCAGCTTGAAATTGTGGAACGGCGGTTTTAAAGTAGTTTACTGTGCCTTCATTCCATGCTCCAGTTTCCAGTCCCCGCTCTAAAATTGAGGTCAAGTTTTGTTCGCCTGCGTTAGGATCGGCGGCAAAGACGAAGGTTACTGGTGCTTGGACAATTTGCTGTTGATTCCACGATGCTGCTGATAATGCTGCCTTTTGCGCTTCATCTTGCACAAGAATAATTTGCCAGTCCTGGATATTATAGCTGCTGGGTGCAGCCACGGTTAACTCTACCAATTGCTTAAGCAGTTCCGGGGTGATGGGGTCTGTTTTAAAAGTTTTGATAGAACGACGTTGAGCGATCGCACTGGGTACATCTAAAGGTTGGGTTTGGATGATGGAACTCATGAGATTCTCCTGATAGTTGGATTATGACCAAATAATTCGTAATTAGCATACAAGCGAATTTATTTATTCATGAAACAAAAACAAAAATTATTCGCAAGGGACAATTACGAATTACGAATTACGCATTAGCTACTGCTTCACTAGCAGGCGACCAAAATGGATAGTCTGTATATCCCTTTTCATCACCACCGTAAAAGCTTGCTTGATTTGGTTCATTTAGTGGTGCATTCAAAGCCAAGCGTCGGGGTAAATCGGGATTTGATATAAATAATGTGCCAAAGGCAACTAAATCTGCTGCTTTATTTGCCAGTACTGCATCGCCTTTTTCACGAGTATAACCACCATTGACGATCAGTGTACCTGTAAAGCGATCGCGTATATGACTAGTGGGTACTATTATCCCGCCATGTCTAATATCTGCCTCTGTTGCCTCATAAATATGCAGATATGCCAAATTAAACTGGTTCAACGCTTGAGCTGCATAACCGAATGTCTCCAGAGGATTGGAGTCACCTATATCGTTAAAAGTCCCACTGGGAGAAAAACGTACCCCAACTCGGTTAGAATCCCACACACTAGTTACCGCCTCTGTCACCTCCAACAGGAATCGGGCACGATTCTCAATAGAACCTCCATATTTGTCTGTACGTTGATTCGTACCATCCCGGAGAAACTGATCTATTAAATAACCATTAGCCGAGTGAATTTCCACGCCATCAAACCCAGCCGCTAGGGCATTTGCGGCTCCCTGACGGTACTGTTCGACGATCTGCGGTATTTCCGATGTTTCTAAAGCACGGGGAGTAACGAAAGGTTTTGGCCCCTCAAAAGTTGAAGCTTCATCTTTAGGAGCGATCGCAGAAGGTGCTACAGGTAAAATTCCATTTGGTTGTAAGTCAGGATGGGAAATCCTGCCGACGTGCCATAGTTGCAGAAAAATTCTGCCGCCGTGCTGATGTACGGCATCGGTTACTAACTTCCATCCTTCCACCTGTTCTGGTGAATGAATTCCTGGTGTCGCGGGATAGCCTTGTCCTTCAGGAGTTACCTGTGTTGCTTCAGAAATAATCAGTCCGGCGGAAGCACGTTGGACGTAGTAGGTAGCATTCAGTTGGTGTGGCACGTTTCCCTCACCTGCCCGGTTTCGGGTTAAGGGAGCCATTACTATCCGGTTAGGTAATTCCAGATTTCCTAATTGGTAAGGAGAGAATAAGTTGATATCAGTAGTCATGTTATTTCGCTCCAATTCAAAATTCAAAATTTGGAACCCCGCATCTGCGAGATCGGGAGAATAAGGAAAGAGTTTTCCCCATACCCAATTTTGCGTGCAGCGCATTACAGCTATTTCAAGTAAATAGACTATGCGGTTGTGGTTCAAATACTAAACAATCGACCGAATAACGCCACCATCCACCCGCAAAGCTGCACCATTAGTTGCTGATGCTACGGGACTAGAAAGGTAAACTACGATCGCTGCTACTTCTTCATTAGTTGCAAAGCGTTTGATTAGAGAACTTGGACGCACATTTTGGAAAAACTCAGCCTCAACTTCTGTTGGACTAATACCACGTTCCTGCCCCAGTTTGGTGATAAACTCTTCAACTCCTTCTGAGCGGGTTGGCCCTGGAAGGACGGAGTTTACCGTGACTCCAGTCCCCACAGTCATTTCTGCTAGACCTCTGGCAATGGCTAGCTGCGCCGTCTTAGTTGTGCCGTAGTGAATCATTTCCACTGGGATTTGAATGGCAGATTCGCTGGAGATGAAAATTATCCGCCCCCAGTTTTGCTCTAACTGCTTTTGCAGATATTGCCGACTCAAACGGACTCCACTGAGGACGTTAACCTCAAATACCTTTAACCAGTCTTCATCAGTAATATCAAAGAAGGTTTTTGGCTCATAAATACCCACATTGTTTATGAGTATATCAACATGAGGAACCTCTTGAATGAGTTTCTCTACCCCTGATGCAGTCCCAGCGTCAGCAACAACACCAGAAACTTTTGCGTCGGGTGTAGAATGCTTAATTTTAGCGATCGCTTGAGCTACTCTTTCTTCAGACCGACCGTTGACAATCACTGATGCACCCTCTTGAGCTAGCCCAAAAGCGATCGCCAAACCAATACCTGCGGTTGAGCCACTCACTAGTGCGGATTTACCATGCAATTTCAAGTCCATTTCGCTCTTTCCCCCATTAGTTGAAACAGAATTCAGAATTCAGGAGTCATATCATGTCCGTATAATTAGTTATGATTTCCACAGTCATTGCACCCAAAAGTCCACTAATACCGGAATTTCACTTTCCAAGACTTCTTGCTTGAATGTGGCTTCTGTGACGTTTGTAATGGATGACATAAATTGCCNGATTAGGGGCAGGGAGACAAAGCATAGCTTTGGCGGGGTGGGGTTCTTCAGGTTTAATAAGTAATCTAGCGGACATGATATCAGGAGTCAGAAGTCAGGAGTCTTATGTATTTTGACTCCTGGCTCCCTCTAGAGAAGACTGTAAACTAAATGCATCTCACAATAGTACCTAGATTAAAGATGCTGTGCTAAGGTCTTATTCAAGGTAGTTTTTGGAACCGCCCCTACGACAGTATCGACCTGGCGACCTCCTTTAAAAACCATCAATGTCGGAATGCTGCGAATTCCATAGTGGCTAGCGACAGTAGGATTTTGATCTGTGTTCAACTTCACAAATTTCACCTGTCCTTCGTATTCAGCAGCAACTTCATCGACGACTGGGCCCACCATCCGGCAAGGGCCGCACCACGGTGCCCAAAAGTCCACTAATACCGGAATTTCACTTTCCAAGACTTCTTGCTTGAATGTGGCTTCTGTGACGTTTGTAATGGATGACATAAATTGCCTTCCTAATTAATTCTATAATTCGATAATATCGAATAATAAAAATATATGCCACCTGATGAGATAATGCAACTATGAGATTCCTTTATCATCCAGATAGAAAAAATATTTCTTTACCGGGCGTGTTGTATGCATTGGGCGATCCGGTGCGGCTAGAGATTGTGCGGCTGCTGGCGACTGAGGGGGAACAATGCTGTGCGAAGTTTGATTTTGCGATCGCTAAGTCTACGATGTCCAACCACTTCAAGATTTTGCGGGAGTCGGGGATAGTCTTGACACGCAAAGAAGGGACACATCATATTAACATCCTGCGGCGTGAAGATTTAGAGGTGTTGTTTCCAGGGTTATTGGATGTGGTATTGAAAGCTGCTCAACCATTACCTGTTGAACCCGCCAGTACTAAACAAACAGCCTCAAGGATTTAGGAGCATAGCCTGTTTAAGAATCTGCTTGTTTTTCAATTTGTGTTTCTAAATCAGCAAAGATATCATGTTGTTCTCGAAAAGTCCTTGGAGTATGAGATAAACCTAAATCTGTAGATAGCAAATCAATACCATCGATAATTTTGGGTATCTGAGATCGATCGACTTGCAGACCGAGAAAGGATTTTTCCCTGTAATCTGGTCTTTCCTGAAAGAGTGCGATCGCTCTTTTCAAAGGGCGCATAACCTGATATGCTTTTTCAGCCTTTTCAATTGATGCTTGAGGTATTGGCGATCGCAGCCTGAGAACTGCTAGATCGATTAAATCTCTTGCCTCAACGCTGTCATCGGCGTAACGATCAGAATTTGACAGCAGCTTAGAAGTAAAACAGTCATTCAAGCTTAAGCAGGGAACGAGTGACCATTTTAGATATCTTGGTGGGTCTAGTTGAAAACGAGTTTCGGCAATAATTTCCGTTTTAATCGGCATATCATCCACAAAAACTATCATCCGAATTCCATATTGGTCAGTTGTGCTACGTCCAACTTGGATTTTACTTAAATCCCGAAATAATGCTTCATGCCCACCCTCAAATACCACTTCCCGCAGGTATTTGTAGCCTTTTGTACCAACAGAAGCGATAAAATCAACGTCCTTACTCCAACGATATTCTTCAAACTCAAATGCAAGAAGGGTTCCGCCACCGAAGTAAGCAGAACCCTTCTTAAGTATGTCCGAATCTAAGGATTCAAGAACTGTGAGAATTTGATTATGGTGTTCTAACCTGAAGGTCATAAACAAACTTGCAACCAGGATTTATAGTGTCTGGCAAGTTCCTGAAGAAAATTGAGTTCTTCGCCTTCAAGATTGTTAAATAAATTGTGATACTGCCAGCCACGCTCATAGCGACTCAGCATTTGTTCTGAAGTAAACCGATACACATCGGCAGTCTGCCAACAAATCGACTCCAGAAAAGGCAGCTTTTTGGGGACAGTAACAGGATTAATTGTTGGTGTTGCGGTTGTCATAGTTCTTTTAATCAACCACTTTAGGCTTACTTTAATTTTAGATTAGCACTACCGAATTTTCTAATCTCAATTTTATTCTAGCTATAAATTATCCGAACTGGGATAAACTCTTCCTTTCCAAGCGCCGCCGCGCCCTTGCCAGTGACGTAGTGCTGAGTCTAGAGTCATTAGGGTATAGAGAAAAGCGATCGCAGGTAAGCTAAAGGCTAACCACGGAGAACATTTATAAAAGCGGATCGTTGGGTAGTAAGCGAAAGTCATTAACAGCCATCCTAATAAACCTGTAAGTGCGATCGCCCAATTGCTCCAAACTGCACCCAGAATCACACATATAGGCGGAGCTAAATAAATCAGAGGCATTCCCACCAAAGTTCCCAATAGTAGTAATGGAGAATAATTCAATTGGGTATAGGCAGTACGAGCAACCATATCCCAAATCGTCGCCAGCGAGTCATAAGGGCGCAAACTCCGAGTTAAGCTACTCAATCCTAGCCAGATACGCCCTTGGCTGGGGATTAGGTGTTGAGCATTGTGGGCATGGTTATTTTCTTTGTCTCCCCTCCTCCCCTGCTCCCCTGCTCCCCTGCTCTTCTTAACCGCCATCGCCAGAGCGCAATCGTCAATTAAAGCTTGGCGAATGACTTGAATACCGCCGATTCGTTCTAAAGCTTCACGGGCGATCAGAATAGATCCCCCAGCTGCGGCGGCTGTGGGATTGTTGGGATTATTCACCCAGCGAAAAGGATAGAGTTTTTGGAAGAAAAAGACGAAAGCTGGAATTAAAAGTTTTTCCCAAAAGCTTTCACACCTGAGTCGCACCATTACCGAAACCATATCTAAATCTTCCTCCACAGCTTTAGCAACGAGTCGGCGAAGATTACCAGGATCGTGTTCGATATCTGCGTCGGTCAGCAAAAAATAGTCGGGTGCAAATTTACTAGCGCTCTTTATACCCTGTTCAACTGCCCAAAGTTTCCCTGACCAACCAGGAGGCAGTGAAACGCCAGAGATAATATGCAATTGCTGGGGTTTACCGACAGCGTGTGCAACCCCTTCGGCAAAATTTGCTGTCCGATCTGTGCTGCGATCGTCTACTAAAAACACGTTGAAAGAACCAGGATAATCTTGAAGTAGGAGCGATCGCAAACTAGTTGGTATTAACTCAGCTTCGTTACGCGCTGGAACTACAGCACAAACCACAGGTAAAGATTCTAGCTGAGTTTCTGTAACCTCTAATTGCTGGTCTGTCCGCCAAAACTGTCCCCAAAAACACAGTAATCCTAACCAAATTGTCAAGGATAACAGCATCAATCCTAATACAATTACATCCATGACCGTCGCTTCGCTCCAATTCAAAATTCAAAATTCAAAAAAAAGAATGACCTATTGCAAATTTTTAGTGACTCAGACACAATACTATGTCTACTGATATAGGAAAAATTTTTTATCGGATTACCGTCTTCAAAAGTAGTGTTGGGTGTTGAGGTTAAATAGGATTTGATGCAAACACAAGATAGGGTAAAAGTCAATCTCGCAGATGCGATCGCAGCTAGCCAAGAATATCTGCTTTCAATTCAAAATCCGGCAGGTTACTGGTGGGCAGAGTTGGAATCTAACGTCACCATCACTGCCGAAGTCGTGCTTTTGCATAAGATTTGGGGAACAGACCAAAAAAGACCTTTGCACAAAGTTGCAGCCTACCTGCTTCAAGAACAACGGCAGCATGGCGGCTGGGAACTTTTCTACGGTGATGGCGGAGAAATTAGCACCTCGGTTGAAGCCTACATGGCTCTAAGATTGCTAGGCGTACCAGCAACCGATCCGGCGATGATTCGGGCGCAAGCTTTTATTCTCCAACGCGGTGGTATCAGCAAAACTCGGATTTTTACCAAGTTACACCTAGCCTTGATTGGCTGCTACAACTGGCGCGGTATTCCCTCACTACCGCCTTGGATAATGCTGTTGCCAAAAGGTTTCCCTGTCAATATCTACGAGATGTCTAGTTGGGCACGTTCCAGCACAGTACCGCTGTTGATTGTCTGCGATCGCAAACCTGTTTTTCTCACCGACTCAGCTATCAACCTAGATGAACTATACGCTGAAGGTGTTGATCAAGTCCAATGGGAATTACCCCAAACTGGCGATTGGACAGATTTATTCCTTACCCTCGATCGGGGGTTTAAGTTGGCAGAAAGCCTTAATTTAGTACCCTTTCGTCAAGAAGGCATCAAAGCCGCCGAAAAATGGATTTTAGAGCGCCAAGAAGCTACAGGCGACTGGGGTGGCATTATTCCGGCGATGTTGAATTCAATGCTAGCTTTACGGTGTCTGGATTATGACCGAAACGATCCCATTGTAGAACGAGGTTTGCAAGCAATTGATAACTTTGCCATTGAAACCGAGAATAGCTACCGGGTACAGCCTTGTGTTTCACCCGTCTGGGATACGGCTTGGGCAATGCGTGCTTTAGTAGAATCTGGCTTTGCACCAGATCATCCAGCTGTCGTCAAGGCTGGAGAATGGTTGTTGCAAAAACAAATTTTAGATTACGGAGATTGGGCTGTCAAAAATCGCCAGGGAAAACCAGGGGCTTGGGCGTTTGAGTTTGACAATCGCTTTTATCCCGATGTAGACGACTCGGCGGTGGTGGTGATGGCTCTACATTTGGCAAAACTCCCTAATGAAAAAATCAAGCAAGCTGCGATCGCTCGTGCGTTAAACTGGATTGCATCTATGCAATGTAAACCAGGCGGGTGGGCTGCTTTTGATTTGGACAACGATCAAGATTGGCTTAACTCAATTCCCTATGGCGATTTGAAAGCCATGATCGATCCAAACACCGCAGATGTTACCGCTAGGGTACTAGAAATGCTGGGTGCTTGTGATTTGTCAATTGATAGTGATAATTTGGAGCGATCGCTAACTTATCTTTTGCGCGAACAAGAAACTGAAGGCTGTTGGTTTGGTCGTTGGGGTGTAAATTATATTTACGGAACCAGTGGCGTTTTATCAGCCTTAGCGTTAATCGATCCTCAAAGGCATAAACTCAGTATAGAACGGGGAGCAGCTTGGTTAGTTGGATGCCAAAATCCAGATGGTGGTTGGGGTGAGACTTGCCGGAGCTACGACGATCCCAGTCTCAAAGGCAAAGGAAATAGTACTGCATCTCAAACTGCTTGGGCTTTAATTGGGTTAATAGCAGCAGGTGAAGCAACAGGTAAATTAGCTCTTGAGGTGATTGAGCGAGGAATTGGCTATCTGGTGGCAACTCAAAAGCCAGATGGTACTTGGTTTGAAGCCTACTTTACAGGTACTGGCTTCCCTTGCCATTTTTATCTCAAGTATCATCTGTATCAACAATACTTTCCTTTAATCGCACTAGGTCGCTATCAAGCAGCGATTAAAGAAGGTTAATATTCGTTTTTAGTAAGGTAGCACACCTATGCTACCTTATCGTGTATTCCATTTATAGTAAAACAACTCTTATATCATGTCCGCTTGGTTACTTATTAAACCTCAAGAAGCCCACCCCGCCAAAGCTACGCTTTGTCTCCCCTCCCGAAGAGCGGGGAGGGGCTGGGGGTGGGGTGCAATGATTGTGGAAATCATAACTAAACCTCGTCTACCTTGAGAACCGTAGTTATGTAGGTTGGGTGCAGCGATAGCGTAACCCAACATAAATCAGGTGGTAATGTTGGGTTGCGTTTCACTCCACCCAACCTACATAAATATATCTTTTAAAAAACTCTAGGTTTCAACACAGATGAGGTTTAATTACCCGGACATGATATTACATAAGCGATCGCATCAAATATATTTACTCAAGTAAAGAAAGTTTATTCTCTTAATATTTAATTCTATTCTCTAGCAATGACAATATCGTTAGATTTAATAACTGCATAAGCTTCTTTTCCCTCAGATAATTCCAACTCTTCTGCGGAAGCTCTGGTGATAATCGAAGTTAATTCTACTTTGTGAATAATCTCCAAAGTAACCTCACTATTAACTGCTCCATAAACAACTCGTTTAACCACACCTTTAAGAATATTGCGAGAGCTAACTTTTAGTGATTTCTTTTGAATATTACTTTCTATGTCAGGCTTTTGAGTGTAATAGATATCTTCCTGTTTTTCCTGCTGAGTTGCTGGTGATATTGGTATTGAGGACTGCTGAGTGAGACTACGCACGAGTTCCCGCAGAATCTCAGTCTTAGTGCGTTGAGACTGTTCGCAGAACTCCTCTAGAATCTTCCGCTCGTCCTCTGAGGTTTGAAATGTAACCCATCCTTGTTCTTTTCTTGGCATAATAATATTATCAATTTTGGTTATCTTGGTAAAATTCTACCAAGTGTCAATTCGATACGTCGTTTTAGTAATAACATTTTTTTGTCGGTATTTTCGGCATTTTTATCGCAAACTAATCAACTATTCTCATATAGTTAACTACATATATATTTATTTTTTTGTAGATGCGAAATATTTTGTTACTTGAAATTGTCTAAATCGTCACTAAAATGATACCAACTAAGATGGTATAACATTGGTCTATGGTATTTGTTGGGATAGCTAGGCTTACGCAAGGATAATCTAACAGAAAATTCCACTCGCGTAGGCGTAGCCCGTCGCAGACATCGCGTGAGTGCCGTAGGATTATTTAACGTAAGTTCACAGCCGGGGGATGAAACACCTAAAATCACGTTCTCAAGACCTGCGGAGTTTATTTGAGAACAATATCACCATTGAATACGTGGCAGAACCCCTGAAAGCTATGCCAGCTGATGCGGAGGCGAAAGAAGTGCTGCATTGGATGCAAGCACAAAATTTTGATGTTATCGGCGTTGAGACGGGAGATATTATTAGCGGTTATGTAGAACGCTCTAGTTTGATCCCAGGCAAAAAAGGTAAATGTAGCGACTATCAACGGGTGTTTCATCCCAAAGAACTAATTGCCATTTCCACTCCACTCATCAAGTTGCTACCCATTTTGCAACAAACTCCGCGATTGTTTGTCTTGGATTGCAATCAAGTAAGTGGTATTGTTACCTGTGGTGATTTGCAGAAAGCACCCGTGCGAATGCTACTGTTTGGCTTAGTAACGCTGCTAGAAATGAATTTGCTGCGGCTGGTGCGGATTTACTATCCTCAAGATTCTTGGCAAAAAGTCCTTAAACCTGAGCGCTTAGAAGTTGCTCAAAGACTATGGCGAGAGAGTCAGGAAAGAAACGAAGCCACCGATTTGTTAGATTATCTGCAATTCTGCGATAAGCGAGAGTTGATTTTAAATCAACCAGAACTTCTCCAGCAACTAGGACTAAAATCAAAACGGTTTGGCGAACGTTTCCTCAAGTCTGCTGAACAGTTGCGAAACCGATTAGCTCACGCCCAAAGTTTAGTTAGTGGTTCTTCTTGGACAGAATTGATTTCTCTAGCAGAAGCGATGGAAAAGCTGTTAATTCATTGCGAAGAAGTTGAGTAAAGTGGTTATCCCTCTTCTGTCACTTTCCGGGAGGGCGATCGCTAATGCTAAAACCTATATGGAGTCTTAGTTTTACCGAAGAAAGGCAGAGGGCAGGAGGAAGAAAATATATTTTTTACCCTCTGCCACAGGGTTTAAGAGCAACTAAATTTATTTATGCAAAACAAAAAATATGTATTTTGAGACGCGCAGCGCAAAAAATACGGTTAGGTTAGCAAGCACCGCTCTTATTTGACACAGCTTTTAAAGTTTTCAAGATGAGACTCATATCATAAACGATAGACCACTTACGTTGGTAGTCTAAGTCCATGTGAACAATATCTTCAAAGTCTTTAATACTGGAGCGACCATGAGCCTGCCATTCACCAGTCATACCCGGCTTGACATTCAACCTTTCCCAATGGTGCTTTGAGTAGTGTATCACTTCATTAGGAGTGGGAGGGCGGGTACCGACTAGACTCATTTCCCCCAGCAGCACGTTCCAAAACTGAGGAAGTTCATCTAAGCTAGTGCGGCGGAGAAACTTTCCTACACAGGTAATGCGGGGATCATTCTCATTTTTGAATATCTGATCGCTTTGAGCTTCATTCTTAACTAGATGCTTAAGTTGGTCAGATCCGACTGACATCGAACGGAATTTCCAAATTCGGAAGTGACGCCCATTCAAACCACAGCGAATTTGACTGTAAAATATAGAACCTGGGCTATCTAACTTAATAGCGATCGCAATAGGAATTGCTAAGAATACTGTAATCGATAGCCCGATAACAGCACCCAAGATGTCAATCATTCGCTTGGCTTTACTAATTACAGAGGGATGAGCTGGAAGTTTAGCTTTAGGAGCAGTATGGGTATCATCTAGAACTTGCATATAAAAACGATCAGAAGTAGAGGTACACAGTAATTACAGTTTCAGTAGGTAAGGTCATAAACTCAATCGTCTGCACATTTGTTTATTTCGGTAACTTGTAAAAGCTGGAATGAGATTTTCTAATAGGTTAAGTAAGTAAATATGTAACGAGCCAATTTGTTCTTTAAGATATTTGCAGTGACGGTAGCGGTCAATACTTCATGGTTACGACGACATCATAAGTCTCATCAATTTCAAATACTGAATTCATCTGAGTCACTTCAAAGGGAATCCGATAATACAAGACATTGCAGTTGCTGGTAAGTCAGCAATGCCTGCAACAAAACTGAAATTTTTAATTTTTCAGGCTTTTATGGTACTTAGACTCTTTTTAATATCTAAGTACCATAAAAGATTTGATAAAACTTGAAACTTTATTCACAAGTTTGAGTAAATAATTAGCGAATTGCACGTATACTTTCGTACAAAAGTAGTACTACAAAATACTATCTGATGGCTAATTAAATTATTTTTTATGCAGTATCCTAATGAAGAATAAAATTATCCAGTTAACTATCCGCTTGGCTGTAGCGTACAGATAGTCTAAATTTCATAATATAGTGAGTAAGCTACAATAAAACCCATGTATGTTTAATTTTGCAAAAACTATGAAATGACTAATTTATATATTTTTCGCTGAATTTACATCTCTATCACATAGCTTGATTTTTTAACACTGCTTACTAATTACATCAGATAAAAAACAAAAAAATCAGGTATTTTACGACTACGGAAATAAGATAATAAACAATTATTGTCATGCAAAATTAATCTTGAATGCATGATATGCTAAGTCAAAATATTTCAAGTACCGAGTGAGAGATTTTGTTTATCTCATCATCACTATAATCAGGTAATAATGGCAGTCTGTGGACTTGTCAGATTGCAGCTTAATGCTCATGTTTTTTATCTGCTAATACTTGAGCTTGTCTGGGAAAAAATAGATTTTTTTCTATCTTTACGCTCCTAACTGATGATTTAGCCCGACTTATTCCGCCCAAAGCCTTATTGTTAAGTACATTAAGCGTTTACGATCAGCTACGCTGGGCAGCTACGCTGGGCGGTTACGCCATCGCACTTTCTTTATAATCGCTAAAACCAATGTATGGTAAGCATTTCGGATTTACGGATAAGTCTAAGTATATAAATTATATGAAAAGACACCGAATTATGATTATTGGTAGCAATGTCACTACCGTGCAGCGCGTCAGCGGTCATTGCCTAAAACAAAATGCAGAAGTTTTTCCATATTACAGTATTCCCACACTTGAGGAGATCACTTTGTTTGCACCTGATGTATTGGTGCTATGTCTGCCCATACGTGGTAAACTCCATCACCAACTACTTCAACCTTGCATTTTGTGGTCAGAACAACTCATGAATGACAACTCACCACTGGCTACCACTTTTACAGAATTATCTGCCTGTTTAAATAAATTCCTCTAAGCTTAAATCAACCCTTGGCGTACAGCTAAAGCTGCTGCTTGGACACGATCGTCAACGCTAAGTTTGTTGAGAACCATACGTACATAAGACTTAACGGTTCCAAGTGAGAGGTAAAGTTGGTTTGCAATCTGCTGGTTTGAGTGCCCTTGTGCAATAAGTTTAAGAATCTCGCGTTCGCGATTGCTGAGAATAGGTTGCGCTATTACCTGAGATACAGGAACATCGGGAGCGACAGCGTTTGACCTAAGCATCCGAGCAACTTTTTGAGCGATTAGAGGATCTAAATAAGCACCACCTTGAAGTATCAATTGAATAACAGCGATGAGCTGTTCCCATTCAATGGTTTTAAGACAGTAACCATCAGCACCAGCTGCAAGCATCCCCATGACCTGGATATCGTCGTCGAAGGCACTTAAGGCTAGAACACGAGTTGTCAAGCAGCTACTTTTTATCTGCTGGGTGGCTGTAATCCCATCCATAACTGGCAGATCAATATCCATTAAGACTACATCTGGCTGGAGTTGGCTAGCTAATTCAACAGCCTGTCCACCATCCAATGCCTCTCCAACTATACTAAAACCAGGTTCTAGGCTAAATTGCCCTTTCATTCCTCGGCGGATTAAAGCGTGATCGTCAACTAATAGAACCCGCACAGTTTTCTCTTTGTCAATATTAGGTATCATTATTACTACATCTGGTTATATTCTGTTCATCGTTGCAATCAAGTTTATTTATGGCACTTGGGAGAGTAAACCAGAAAGTACTTCCCTTTCCAAGAGAACTTTCGACACCAATGTTTCCTTCGTGAGCCTCAATAATTTGACGACATAAGTACAAACCAAGCCCACTTCTTCCACGATGCCCTCGTCCTTGAATAAAACGGTGGAACAGCTTTTCCTGAGCTTGGGGTGCAATTCCTGAACCGTAATCACGCACCGAAATCTTCACTTGGCCTTCTTCATAAGGCGTTATCTCAAGAAGAATTTCCCCTTTGGGCTTACTTACCCGTACAGCGTTATCAAGTAAGTTTTGTAAAACCCGTTGAATTTCTAATTCATCACCGTAGACAGTTGGCAGCAATTGAGAAATTTTACAAACGAAGCCTAACTCACGTGTAGATGTTGCTTTTACCTGACCAATTACTTTAATTAAAATCTTTTCCCAATTCAGGCGATCGCAGGCTAAACAAGCGCTGCGTGCTTCATAACGAGAGATATCTAAGAGGAGTTCTACAAGCTTAAGCAGATCCTCATTAGCTTGATGATACTCTTCAAACACTTCCTTCCAGGTGTCATTTACTGAACCAAAAGCCCCTCTGCTCATACAGTCTAAAGTGTTACGAGTGGCAAGTAAAGGAATGCGTAGGTCGTGGGAAAGTGCAGATATCATGTCTTCAAGCTGTTGGTTACGCCCCTCAATGCTTTCTTGACGGTGACGAGTCTTATCAGCGATCGCGTTAAGAACTCCAGCTAGTTGCCCGATCTCATCTATAGAAGAATGGCAGAGTTGCACTTCCATTTGTCCCGCTTGCCAAAGTTCACAAACTTGTGTCAATTTGTTTAATGGAAGCTTGACTCGCCGATGCAACAACTGGAAATTTAAAATCGCTCCTAACAAAATAACTAAGGTGCTGAAAATGTTTATCGCAGTATTAATATCATTCAAGCGCCGTACACGATTTTTGCGAACCCTCAAAAGCATCTCTTGGCCCTGAATCAGGTTCTCAATCTCGTTGTGCAAGGAATCAAATAAAGTGCTTTTTGCCACAGCAGAGTTCCTGACAGAACCAGAAAGCGCTTTTTGCTTCAATTCCCTTTGCCACTGGTTATAGATATATCTAATTTTATCGAGTTGCTTTATTTGAGCAGGGTTGTCTTGTACGAGATTGTACAGATGATTGAAGTTAGGCTTCTTCTCACCATAATCTATAGGATTGGTTTGTCCCCGACTGGAATTTTCTAAAAAACCTTTTTCTTCATTATCTATCACAGCATTGAGTAGACGTTCTCCTTCTCGCTCTACCAATAAAGCATGGGTTACCCGGTCACATGCTTCATGATTTAGGTGTGCTATGAAAAGGTTGAAGACTTGCTGTACAAATAAAAACAAGACTAGTACCGAAATACTAGTATGGAGAGGAGTTAAAAAATTACCTTTTCTAGATGAATGAATTAGGAAAGGTATCAAGCTAATAGCTATCACTATCTAATATCTCCACCACCTTAATTACAGTTACCTAGCATACTAATAAAAATTCCAGACTCTCGAACTGCAACCGCTTTGCTGCTTGCTATCAAAGTTGTTATTTAAAAGTGTTAATTGTTCATATATTACATATAAAATCCTTCATTTTTTATAATTTTAGTATTGACAATTCAAAGTATTAAGCAAGTCGGCGTTAAAAAAGAAACATGTCGAACCAACTGTAAAGTCAGTAAAGAGTTTATAAATGAATCGTTCCAGGATTTTTACAAAACTCAACATACCTTGGTTTAATCGTGCCGACTTACTTAAATAACGGAGTAAATATAGTTGTATATTTACGAAACTTAACATAATATACACAAATTAAAAGTCTTTTAGATAAAATTTCCTACTTAACCCACTGTGAAATTTACTATTAGAGATTATTTATGAAGTTAAATCTAAAATAAACATATTTTTAGGAATTATCGTAGTATGTTTAGCTACCTTTAGTCGCAGTAAAGACTAGTTATAATTGCTGTCACCTAGCCTCCATTACATTAGGCTCATTGCCGATAGGCTGGTGTAAAAAGGCGATGTCTATCCATGTTTTTGCTCTGCTGAAAGAACGAAAAAGTCCTTCGCCCATGCCAACGATTTCTCCATACAAATACAGTGCAGGAATTTTACTTCCCGTCTGCGATCTACCAAAGTCTGATTTAGCAGTACAAACAGGCTTAAGGGATGTAAATGTGACGACAATAGCCAGGGCAAATATAGCAATACAAGTTGTTTTCCCAAACAGCATCCAGAAACAGTGCTCGCTCATACCGATTGATAAAGTTCAAGATATAAAGTGTATTTGTATCTTTGCACAAAACGTTACAAAAAATAATATTATATTTAAATCACTCAGTATTTAAGCCAAAGTCTTTTATTTAGCGATAAAAGCCAATAAAACTAATGTAGCTTTATCGCTGAAATTTTTAGAAAGTATAGATTAATACGGGAAAATGCAAAATATAACTATAATTATCAAAATAAAATCTTTACAAATGTCTTAAATTACTTAAAATAATTTATACATCTTTTCTCGCTTTGGGTATTTAGCTTTTGAATAAGGTGACAGGCAAGGTAAACCAGAATGTAGTACCCTCGGTGAGGGTACTTTCCACGTTGATAGTGCCTTTGTGAGCCTCTACAATTTGAAGGCATAAGTAAAGACCTAACTTATCTATGTTATTCCGGCCACGTCCTTGAATAAAGCTGTTAAAAAGGTTTTTATTGTCTAAAGGTGTAATCCCCAAGCCATTGTATCGCACTGATATTTTTACTTTCTCAACTCCAAATAATGCTACCTCAAGGGTAATTTCTTGGTCTAGATTATTGACTTTTACAGCATTATCAAGTAATGTCTGCACAACTTGTTGAATCTCAAAAGCATTACCGTACACAATTGGCAGTAAAGAAGCAATTTTATATCTGATTGGATACTTTTGTTTCCGAGTAGCATTGCTGCGGAGAATGGTTTCGGCAAAAATGTTTTTCCAGTTAATTATTTCGGACTTCGAGCTTTTAGAAACTTCGGTTTTGTAGCGAGATACATTTAACAGAGCTTCGACAAACTTCAAGAGGTCTTCGTTAGCTTGGCGGCAATCTTCTAGTACATCTCTCCAAGTGTCGCTCACAGAACCAAAAGCTCCACCTAGCATCGCGTACAAAGTGCCACGAGTAGCTAGCAAAGGAGTACGTAGATCGTGGGAAAGGGCAGAAATTAGGTATTCAATCTTTTTGTTTTCATCACTAGTTATACGTTCTAGTTTATGTAAATTGCGCTTTAACTCCATTTGAGTCATGACTTGACGACTCAACGCTTGCAATGCTTCCAGTTGCTCTGAGTTCATCTGTCGTGGTACATGGTCTATCACACAGAGTGTTCCTAAAGCATATCCTTCCGGTGTTATTAGCGGCGCACCAGCATAAAACCGAATATAAGGGTCGGAAGTTACTAATGGGTTGGTAGCAAAACGCTGATCGAGTAGTGTATCTGAAATAATCAAGATGTCATGGGGCTGCAAAATCGCGTGGGCACAGAATGCCAAATCGCGGGAGGTTGATTCACTGTCTAATCCGACTTTCGATTTGAACCACTGACGGGACTCATCAATGAAGCTGATTAAAGCTATGGGAGTACGACAAATTTGTGCCGCTAAACGGGTGAGATCATCGAAGGCACTTTCACAAATAGTGTCTAAAATCTGATATTGGCGCAGGGCTTGGAGCCTGAGGGTTTCATTCTCAGTTAATATAATTTCATTCATTAGAAGAGTCTGAAGCATGATCTGCTTATAGAATAAAGATAAATCCTAAGATTTACTTTTGTCATCTTTCTATCGCGTAAATCTACTATTTTTAGCATATTGGCAAGTACTTACTCTGTAGGGAGTAAATATTAAAAATCAGGTACAACTAGGTGGATAGCTGAGTGGATAATTTTATTTCACCCTAGAGGATGCTGTTTGCATTGATCTAATCTTGACCACTTTTTGTCGTAAATCCCTAGTACTCAGGTTTAA
Organism: Nostoc sp. 'Peltigera membranacea cyanobiont' 210A; assembly: GCF_002246015.1. GTDB lineage: Bacteria > Cyanobacteriota > Cyanobacteriia > Cyanobacteriales > Nostocaceae > Nostoc. The sequence goes on along the minus strand of NZ_NOLJ01000013.1, from coordinate 48,830 downwards.
TAGGGTTTTATCTTGTTCACAAGTCATAAATACCCTTAAACGAGCCGTATTTGTTTATCTTTACATGGTTTAGTTTTTTGGTGCTGACTTACTTAGTATAAAACTGGGAGTGTACTTGGGCGATCGCAAAAGCGCATCTAGACTTTGTAATTCCGCAGCCAGTTCCCGACTTTAGAAGACTTTTAACGGTCAATCATATAGAAATCTCTGGATACTTTGGCAAATCACTAGCAAAGCAACAAGCCTTGACAACTTTACTCATTTCCAGCTTTAGCTACTAATCTAGCTTTCTGGGTCTTAGCCTGTCTTTATCTAAAGGTTACGCCAACAATCTATACCAGTTCTTTAAGTTATTAATTTACAGGAGCGGCGTCAAACGCCAATGTTAAGCTTAATGCCACAAGTTATATTAGCTCCAACTGATGATACCAAGTATTTACCCTTAGCAAGCCAAGCATTATTATACAGCTAAGTCATAATACTCAAGCGGATAACTTGGTGGATAACTATATATTTGCCTAGGACAGTATCTATAGATAGTATTGTTCTTTGAGCTTTCAAGGGATGCTATAGGGGTAAAGATACTTAACTACTTAGTAAAACGCCCAGTATATTTGGACGTAAAAATACAAGCTTAATCAGCCAATATTTTTACATAGTTTAAAGTTACAAAAACCGTGGGAGATATACGGTGATTCATAGAAGTCATGCGTAAACCTGTTTTGACTATTTTTTACCAGTTTAATCCTTGGCACTCTACCATTGGAGGAATACAGACACTCATAAATACATTTATTAAATACGCTCCCAGTGAATTTGAGGTACGACTAGTAGGGACAGGAAGCGATCGCACTCAAACAATCGGTAAGTGGCAGGAAGCAGAATTAGCAGGTAGAGAAATTCGTTTTTTCCCGCTTTTTACCCTGGAAAATGATAACTTCCGAAGTCTGGTACCGACCACGGTTAAGTATGCAGCTGCGCTTGTCGGTCATCGCTTGGAATCAGACTTTATGCACTTTCATCGGCTAGAACCAAGTTTAGCAGCCTTGAAATGGCGAGGAGAGAAAACCCTTTTTATTCACAACGATATTCATACGCAGATCAAAGCGGTAGGTGATAAGAATGCGATTTTATGGCGGACATTTCCCGCGGCATATTTTGCATTAGAAAGCTTGCTAGTTCGGCAGTTTAGCCAAATTTTTTCATGTAATACTGATTCAGCACAATTGTATAAACAGCGGTATCCTCTAATCAAAGACCGTGTTGCATATATCAAAAATTCATTTGATAACGAGATTTTCTACCCCTTGAGTCAGGAACAGCGAGAAGCACAGAGACGGGATCTGGCCAAAAGCTTGAATTTGAACGCAGAAACACGCTTTATCCTGTTTGCTGGACGGCTACATCCTCAAAAAGATCCGATTTTGTTAATACGTGCAATCGCAGCTTTAAATGAACCACATACTCACTTACTGATAGCCGGGGATGGAGAATTGGCAGCAGCGTTACGTACAGAAATCGCTCAGTTAGGATTGTCTAATCGGGTAACAATGCTGGGGGCAGTTCCAATACAAGAACTAGCGGGGTTGCATCGTATTAGTAATGTCTTTGTCCTTAGCAGTGCTTACGAAGGTCTACCTTTAGTAGTTCTGGAGGCACTTGCCAGTGGAACCCCAATAGTTACCACTAGATGTGGTGAAACCCCAAAATTACTGAGTGCGGACAATGGAGTTGTCTGTGAACAGCGATCGCCAGAGTGTTTAGCAGATGCTTTGCAACAAGTAATCCTACATCCAGAAAATTATCCAAGTGCGTCCTGCGTGCGCGCTGCACAGCCTTATGCTGCTCGTACTGTTGTGAGGGATGTTTACAGCGACATGTTTACTCGCTGGGAAAAGCGAAAGTTTCTGGCTGTTAGTTAGTTGTAGGAATTAGCAGTTAAACCAAATACAAACACTGATTGAAGAAAATTAATGATATTCAACTAAACCCATAAAACAACATAAAGATGTATTCAGTATTAGGTTGTACACCTTTTTTGAGCATAAAATTTGACTATGAAAATTGCTGTAATCGGTGCAAAAGGTTTACCTCCAAAGCAGGGTGGAATTGAGCATTATTGTGCGGAACTTTATCCCAGGATAGTTGCACAAGGCCACTCTGTAGATTTATTCGCCCGTTCCTCCTACACTCAAGGTTCTTGGCTTGAAAATTATAACTATGAGGGCGTTCGAGTTATATCTCTACCCAGTGTGGATTTTAGAGGGGTAGATGCTTTTGCCACTTCAGCATTGGGAGCGATCGCTGCCACAGGCAACAAATATGATATTGTTCATTTCCACGCTCTAGGCCCATCTTTATTTACTTTTTTACCCAGAGTTTACAACTCTACAAAAGTAATAGTTACCTGTCACGGATTAGACTGGCAACGTGCAAAGTGGGGTAATTTTTCTACTCACTTAATTCAAATGGGAGAGAAGACCGCAGTACGTTTTGCCCACGGACTAGTTGTAGTATCAGAAGCGTTGCAAACATACTTTTTGCAAACTTACAGTCGGGAGACAGCGTATATTCCTAACGCTCCCGCCAGCTACGGTGAGTCAGACCCCAATTTTACCTATGGCACGCAGTTAGGTCTTCGGCAGGGGCGCTACATTATATTTTTGGGCAGACTTGTACCAGAAAAGCGCCCCGACTTGCTTATCGACGCCTTCTGTGCCCTGAAACCATCTGGATGGAAACTTGTTCTAACTGGAGGTGTTAGTGATACTAAATCCTTTACCTCAAACCTATTAGAAAAGGTTGCAAATAATCGAGATATAGTATTTACTGATGAACTCCGAGGCACTCGTCTTTGGGAAATTGTCCGAGGAGCAGGATTATTCGTCCTTCCTTCTAATTTAGAGGGACTTCCTCTATCGATGCTAGAGGCTATGCAGGAAGGTATACCGATATTAGCAAGCGATATCCCACCCCACCAGCAATTAATTAATGGGGAACGGGGAATACTTTTTGAATCTGAAAATTTAGATTCTTGTATTAATTCCTTACACTGGGCGATTCATCACCCACAACAACTAGCAGTAATGGCTAACAATGCACAAAGATATGTGCAAATGAATTACAATTGGAACCGGATTACTGCTGACAACCTGAAACTATATGGAGACATTTCTGGCATAGCTAGTAAATCTAGAATTCAAAAAGGAGAGGAGCTATCAATTATAGAAAGCTAGAAGATAGTGATTATAACGAAAATACGTAGTTTTCCCCAGGCTGATTCTTAAAATAATCATAAATTAATAAAAATACTTAATGGAAGATTCAGTATTTGGAAAAACAATTAAAATAAACTTTTCCACATCCCGTGAAAAGTTACGAATTTAGATAAAATTTTTTGTAATACATTCTTTAGGCTTTGCATGAAAACTAAGGCTCGAGCGGTATCACTAGACTCTTTGGAAATCGACTTGCAGCAATACTGGCTGATTTTAAAGCGTCGCTGGTTTCCCACTATAAGTGTTTTTTCGTTCGTGCTGATGTTGTCGATGTTATTTGCTTCTTTGCAAAAACCAGTCTATCGAGCACAGGGGAAGCTGCTGCTGAAAGTAGACCGAATTGCTTCGCTCACGGGTGTAGGCACTGGCTTGGAAGAATTTTCACCTTTGACTTTGCAAAGCAGCCCAATGAAGACCGAATCAGAAGTACTCCTATCGACTCCTTTATTGGAACAAGTAATTACTCAACTCCAGTTAAAGGAGCAAAACGGCAATCTGTTGAAACCAGAAGCCTTACAAGGTCGATTAGAGGTGAAACAAATTCCCGGGGCTGATGTCTTACAGCTTTCTTTTAATGAGAGTAATCCTCAAACTGCCGCAGCAGTAGTAAATCAACTAATGCAAGCCTATATTAACAACAATATTTTGACAAGCCGAAAACAGGCAGCAGCAGCGCGGAGAGTTATTGCTGAACAACTGCCCAGAAGCGAAAATACAGTGCAGCGAGCAAATAGAGAGTTGCGTAATTTCAAAGAACGAAATGGCATTACCAATCTAGAAGAAGAATCCAAAGCTTTGGTAGCAAGTGCCGCACAATTAGAAAATGAAATTACGAAAGCCCAAACACAACTTGCCGATGCTAATTCTCGGTTAGCGTCGTTGCAGGATAAAGTGGGTTTAAGCAGTGATGCAGCGATCGCTGTAAGTTCCCTCAGTCAATCCCTTGGCGTGCAGCAGGCACTCAAAGAATTTCAAGAAGTCCAGAGTCAGTTAGCAGTTGCGCGATCAGTTTATCAAGAGCAGTCACCCATAATTGTTAATCTTAAAGAAAAAGAAGCTGCGCTTCAAGCAATCTTGCAGGGACGTACCAGTGAAATTTTAGGCCGTTCCAATGTATCCAATAGAAAATTACAGATCGGTACAATTGAACAAGAACTGATTCAAAAATTTGTTAATACCGAAGTAGAGCGACTAGGCTTAACTAGTCAAGTCAAAGTACTTTCCAATACCAGAGAACTCTACCAACGGCGTTCCAGACTTTTGCCCAAGCTAGAACAGGGGCAGCGAGACTTACAGCAACGCTTAGACGCAGCGCAATCAAGCTACGAAACTCTGCTGAAAAAATTCCAAGAAGTGCAAGTCGTAGAACAGCAGAATATGGGTAATGCAAGCATTGTTGAAATGGCTTCAGTTCCAGAGAGTCCTGAAGCAAAGAAAAAAACGCTGACGCAGTTACTAGGTGGATTGTTAGCAACATTAGCAGCTCTCATCACTATGATGGTGCTGGAAATTAGTGACAGATCGGTAAAAAGCATTAAGGAAGCGCGGCAGCTATTTAATCATCCTTGGCTGGGATCGATTCCTCACTTTGGCAAGTATACAATACCTCACAGTAAAAATGCTTGCTGGTCAACTCCTACCTTACCAGTACGAGATTTTCCGCGATCGCCTGTTAGTTCTGCTTATCGTTTATTGCAAGCAAATTTGAAGTTCCTGGATGTAGAAAAAGAGCTAAAAACCTTGGTGGTAACAAGTTCGGTGCCAAAAGAGGGTAAGTCTACTATTTCGGCAAATCTGGCAGCTACAATAGCTCAACTCGGTCGTCGCGTTTTGCTGATTGATACTGATCTGCACCATCCCCAACAACATCACATTTGGAACTTAACGAATGCGGTTGGATTAACCAACGTAATTGTAAAACAGATTAACTTTGCCGACGCTGTCAACAAAGTAATGGAAAATTTGGATGTGCTGACTTCGGGTGTGATTCCTCCCAATCCTTTAGCAATCCTGGATTCCAAGCCGATGAAGGCATTAGTTGCCTCTGCCGCTCAACAATATGATTTCGTCATTCTAGATGGCTCTCCTCTGATTGTTGAGGCCGAAGCATTGACTTTAGGTAAGATGACTGATGGAATATTGTTAGTTGTGCGACCAGGAGTGCTTGATTTTGGTAGTGCCAATACCGCCAAGGAATTATTACAGCAATCTGCACAAACCATTCTCGGCATAGTTGTTAATTGTGCTGCCTCAGAAACCGAATATAACCGCTTTACCTATTACAAGCAGGATGAACCAGACTTACTAAATTCTGCTACTTCACCAGGATTGAACCACAAGGATTAATTGAAAAATTATGAACCTACGATCCCAAGTCCTGCGTGGAGGTGTCTACCTGGCTATTCGCCAAGGGATGGGCATGATCATTAGTTTAGCCGGCGTGCTCCTTGTTACCCGCACCATTGGTCCAGAACAGTATGGTCTTTACACCGCGGCATTTGGACTTTTTTACTATCTGCAAAACGTTAGTCAGTTGGGTATCACCGTCTACTTAGTGCGTCGAGAAGGAGAAGACAAGATAACAGTCTACCATCAAGCATTTACCCTGTTGCTGCTGGTTAGCCTGATTGGGGTTGTGCTGAGTGAACTGGGGGTGCCACTGCTGGGAAGCTGGGTGAATTTAAAGGGCTTCCAACCTATTTTTCAGGTATTGTCTTTGAGTCTACCAGTTGTATTACTCAGCCAGGTGCCGATGGCAAGGCTAGAGCGACAGCTAGATTACAAGCAGGTCGCCTGGATTGAATTCGTGGGGCAGATTGCCTACTTTCTGGTGGCATTACCAATCGCTTTTGGAGGAGGTGGTGCCTGGGGCCTAGTTGCAGGCTGGTGGGTACAGCAATTGAATCATCTGGTGCTTTTCTTCTGGGCTGCCCGATACCAACCGCGCCTGTGCTGGCAACCGGATTTAGTCAAGCAAATGCTAGCTTACAGCATCGGATACTCAGCCTCATTCTGGGTGTGGCAACTACGCTCTTTGGTGAACCCGCTACTGGTAGGACGGTTGCTGGGTGCAGAAGCGGTAGCTTACGTAGCGCTTGCTAGCCGGATGGTGGAATTGTTGGGATTCGTCAAGTCTGCTACATATCGCCTGTCGATTGCAGCGCTGGCTCGTTTGCAGGGCGATCGCCATCGTATGACCCAGGCAATTACAGAAGGCATGGTACTCCAAGTGCTGGCATTAGGTCCATTTCTGGTGATTGTCAGTTGGCTAGGCCCCTGGTTTCTGCCCTTGGTATTTGGTGCCAAATGGTCGCCTGTGATGGATGTCTATCCTTTCATTGCGCTCAGTCTGCTAGCCAATGCTCTATTTAACCTGCATTCTTCTGCTCTTTATGCCCTGCAACGTAACTGGGAAATCACCCTGTATCACATCATTCACATTGCGCTATTTTTTGTTGTCGGGTTAATTCTAATTTCGCGGTTAGGGTTGATTGGTTATGGTTGGGCGGAGGTTGTTACAATCTTGAGTTATAGCGTAATTCATACTTATCTAGTACGTGATATCAGCAGTCCTGACTACAGTTTTGCGGGGTTGTTAGCAGTTGCCTTTGGGCTGGCATTGTTCCCCTATCAATTAGGATGGTGGGTTGTAGTGGGGGTAATCATCGCTGTTTTATTACCGAATACGCAGCAAAAATTAATTGAATTCTGGAAAAACTTCAGGAGTGCTACAAATGCCAGTTAACACTTCGGACGCATTACCGCTAGTCAGTATCCTGATCAACAACTATAACTATGGGCAGTTTTTAGCAGATGCGATCAACAGTGCAGTAAGGCAAACTTATCCCCATATCGAAGTCATTGTGGTTGATGATGGCTCTACTGATTGCTCACGAGAGGTTATTGCCAGTTACAAAGACAAAATTATTCCTGTGTTCAAACAAAATGGAGGGCAAGCCTCAGCCTTCAATGCCGGATTTGCTGCCAGCCGAGGAGACATTATTTGTTTCTTAGACGCGGATGATGCCTACAAACCTGAAAAAGTATTTGAGGTCGTTAATGTCTTGAAGAACCATCAAGAAAGCTGTTGGTGTTTTCATATGCTGCAATTTATTGATGCAGAGCTTAAAACACCTATAGACAGTCACTATGATCATCAAGATTCAGGCTTGGTGCATAACTGCGATTTGAGAAATGATATGCGTCGAGGAAGAATCCGGGGAAAATTGCCGTTCTCAATTCCTGCCACCTCTGGGCTTTGCTTTACTCGGTCTCTACTACAACAAATTTTGCCTATGCCAGAGGCTGGAGGAATCGTACTTAACGACAGCTATTTACAGTTCACATCTCTAGCGCTAGCCAAGGGTTTAGCTGTAGCCAAAAAACTCGCTTTGCAGCGGGTTCATAGTCACAATACTTTTATCCGCAAGACAAATACACAATCAATAATTGTTGCAAAAATTCATTGTCTCACAGCTTACTGGATCAGAAAAAACTTTCCTTTTCTTTTTAAATTTACCGACAATTTTTTTGCCGTCGGTTTAAGCAATTATTGGCGTATCAGGGATACCAGCATAAGAGAGATTATAGACAAGTATTTTATAGTTACGCCAGTTCCAAAAAGGATACTAATTTATACTAAAGCACTTTACTACTGTTTTATCAGGAATTATTAAATATATTCATTGGTCAAGCTACTACCAAATCAGATGCAGAAATTGCAGTCTAAAATTTCACAAAAATCTTGCAAACATTAGGAATAGAAGGCAGTATAAGTATTTATGAACATACAAAAGATAGTTGTTACGGGAGACGAGCTATTCTTACGGCGCTATCGTCCCTTATTTGAAACCCTTTCATTACAATGTGAGCAGTTAGAATATTTGCCTGGTGACGAACCTTTAATATTTTCACTATTGAATAAGGTTGCTAGGCTATTGAATAAGCTGAACAATCAAACATTTATCACAAAATCAAAACGGCTTGAACATAGGATTTACCAGTTAGAGTACAAGGCAGATTTAGTACTGCATATATTTAGTATGTATTGTCCGTTTTGGGAACGATTTGACATCCCCTACGGTATGTATCTGGACTACACGATGTCCTTGGCTCACCGTAATTGGAAGCCTTGGGCCCCATTTGCAAATTCTCAAGAGTTTCAAGCCTGGAAAAACTGTGAACGTTTAGCCTATGAGCGTGCTTACCACCTTTTCGCCATGAGCGATGTTGTCAAATCATCGCTAATAGTAGACTACGGTATTCAACCTGAAAAAATTACCGTTGTCGGTTCCTTTGCTAATCGTCATACTGTGTATGAAGGTGAGAAACCCTTTGGCACTAAGCAAATTTTATTCAACGGTGCAGACTTTGAACGCAAAGGTGGTGAAATTGTTTTAGCTGCTTTCAAGTATGTGAAAAACGTTATACCCGAATCCAGACTAGTCATTATCGGTAAAAAGCTGGCTGTCCAACAGGACGGTGTGGACAATCCAGGACGAATTGGTTCTTTAGAAGAAATGCGTCAGTTGTTTCTGCAAACCGACCTAGTGGTAGCTCCCGGACTATGCGATCCATTTCCATCGTTTATTATTGAGGCTATGAATTATGGAGTTCCATGTATTGTTTCCTCGAATGATGGGATGCCAGAAATTGTTGATAACGGCATCACTGGGCTTGTTGTGGAGCCATTAACGCCAGAATTACTTGCTGAAAAAATTATTGATTTACTGAATGATGTTCCAACCTTGACCGCTATGTCTCAGCAATCCCGACAGAATGTAAAAGCTCAATTGAATTGTGCAAAAGTAGGAGAATCTATCCTCCAGGTTCTGTTAAATGGCTAAATATTTGCTTGGTTACTGTAGCTATTTTTATTTATATTCCATAGAACTATGAAGGAAAAGATAGTTAACTTTGAAAAGATTTTTTTTATTTTTGGATTTATCTACTTTACAGAACCATTTATTTTGTTTGCTGATCTTTCATCTACAAAGCAGTCTGTTATAGGAAGTAGTTCGTTACCAGAAGTAACAGATAGTGGACCTCTACTAGGACTGCGACTTATAGTTTTGGGGATTACTCTTCTGCTTACTTGTATTCGTTATAAACAAATTATCTATCTTGCTAGCAAACGAAAATTTTTATGGGCGTTGGTAGGATTAATTATTCTTTCATCTCTTTGGTCTCCCATACCAGAATTGACTTTCAGAAAAGGAATTGTCTTTTTTGGAGTAATTTTATTTGGTTTAAATGTTTCTGTTCGTTATAAATTAAAAGAGCAACTATTTATCTTAGCCTGGGCAATGGGTATTTTAGTTGTGATGAATTTTATATTTACCTTAGTATTTCCATCTATTGGTATCGAAAGTGGGGAACATGCAGGAGCATGGCGAGGACTTTTTCCTCAAAAAAACGCCTTCGCTAAAATGATGGTGTTGAGTGCCATGACTTTTATAATAGCAGTATCAGATAAGCATAAATATAGCTCTATATTGTGGATATTTTTAGGATTTTCAACTATACTAATTCTACTTTCGACATCTAAAAGTGCTTTAGTGATTTTTTTAATTTTACTGGCTCTTTTATCTTTATTCAAACTTTTAAGAGACAGCTATAATATAGCTATACCATTGTTAATCATTGCCTTACTCGTTATTGGCAGTATTGCTACTTTTTTGATAGGAAATGTAGAAACGATTGTGAGCTTTCTAGGAAGAGATATTTCATTGACTGGACGTACTGGAATTTGGTCAGTTGTGATTAGCAAAATTGCTCAACATCTATGGTTGGGATATGGATACAAAGGATTTTGGCGTGGCATGGAAGGAGATTCAGCAGATGTTTGGTATGAAACATTTTTCACGTCACCAAATGCACATAATGGCTTCTTAGATTTGACATTGGAATTAGGATTAGTTGGTCTTTTATTCTTTATGTCTAGTTTTATAAAAAACTGGGTACGAGCAATTGCTTGGTTGCGATTAACCACAACAGTAGAAGGGTTATTTCCTGTTATGTATTTTGCATATCTTGTTCTTTACAATATTACAGAAAGTACCCTCAACGATCCTTTTGTTTGGGCAATATATTCAGCTGTTACCTCAACTGTTCTAACTCAACCAATTTTTTCAAGAGATCTCTAGTTCATTATCAATAAACCTAGGCAACAATTAGAAGGCTAAGAAATGTTTAAGCGACTCGCTATCTTTGTCCCTACCCTTCAAGGTGGTGGTGCCGAAAGGGCAATGCTCAATCTGGCACGCGCTTTTTCAGCGCAGGGAATTCAAGTCGATCTAGTGATGTTGCGAGTTGAGGGCCCCTACCTGTCACAATTGCCGCCGGAAGTTCGGATTGTCGATTTAGGTGGAAAGCGGCTTTGGCAGAGTTTGCCTGCCCTAGCGTGCTATTTACAACGGGAACAGCCCCCTGTGATGCTTTCAACATTAGACGATACCAACATTGCTGCATTGTGGATACGTCAGTTAGTCAGCAGAAAGACACGGTTGGTAGTTAATGTACAAAACACAGTTTCTGAGGATGCGAAGATTTCCCCCGAATTAAAAATCAAATTAATGCCTTTGTTAGTCCGCTGGTTTTTTCCTTGGGCAGATGCTGTGGTTCCAGTTTCACAAGGAGTTGCGGATGATTTGGTGCAACTTGGTGTTGCAAAAGATTTAATTCATGTGATTCCTAATCCTGTGGTGAGTGCGGAAATGTTCCAAAAAGATCAAAAACAAATCGACCATCCTTGGTTTGCTCCTGGTCAACCGCCCGTGCTTTTAGGTGTAGGACGCTTAAACAAACAGAAGGATTTTCCCACCTTGATTCGGGCATTTGCTCAGGTGCGACAGCAGCGTCCGGCACGACTGGTAATTTTAGGAGAAGGAGAAGAACGCAAAACACTTGAAGCACTAATTCAAGAACTAGGCTTGAATGATGATGTATATTTACCAGGATTTGTCAATAATCCCTATGCTTACATGGCAAAGTCTACTGTTTTTGTACTTTCGTCAGTGTTTGAAGGCCTGCCGAGTGTATTGATTGAGGCAATGGCAACAGGTACACCAGTTGTGGCGACTGATTGTAAGTGTGGGCCGATAGAGATTTTGGATAACGGTAAGTACGGCGAACTGGTGGATGTGGGCGATGTGATGGGATTGGCATCAGCAATCATCACAACACTGAATGCACCACTGGACTCGGAAGTGTTGCGAGAAAGAGCCAAGGAGTTTTCGCTTGAGCGATCGCTGGCACAGTATTCTCGAGTATTGCAGGGAGCAGCTCATGGCATCACCGCTTAAGACATGGCACAAATGGCTAAAATTACGTAGCAAAAAGGGTTCTATCGAAACTTCATCAAGTACGCTCGCGCATGGGTAGATTGATTCGGATTTGGGTTGATGGTGGCTATCGTGGTCAGGATTTTACGCACTGGGTAATGGATGTTTATCGCTGGCTCTGGAGCGTTGTTACACGCTCTGAAGAACAGAAGGGATTTGTTGTCTTGCCAAAGCGTTGGCTAGTTGAGAGAACTTTTGGTTGGTTCAATTGGTGTCGCAGACTCAGTAAGGACTATGAGATTTTACCTGAAACGACAGAGGCTTTTATTTATGTTGCAATGATTCGTTTAATGCTCAAGCAACTTGCGTGATCAAAATCACCTATCAGAAACTTCTCAGACATCCTCTAAAAAAAAATCATGTCACGTCATAAGATAGATAATACCGAAGCGTATATTGGTAAAGTTACACAGCTAGATTTAAGGCAAACTCTTAATACCGACAAAGCTGTTTGTTTTCATAAGTGGTTTGAAGCCCAAGTGGAGCGAAGACCAAACGCTGTCGCAGTGATTTATGAAGACAAACAGTTAACCTACCAACAGATGAACTGCCGTGCCAATCAATTAGCGCACTATCTGCAAGCAATGGGCGTGGGGACAGAAAGCCTTGTAGGCATCTGTATGGAGCGGTCTTTAGAAATTGTGGTGGCATTGTTAGCTATTCTCAAAGCTGGTGGAGCTTATGTACCTTTAGATCCTGCCTATCCAAAAGAGCGCATTGCTTTTATCGTAAAAGAAACTCAAGTATCAATACTGCTAACTCAAAAGCATCTAGTCAATGAACTTCCTGAGTTAGATTCACGGATAGTTTGTCTGGATACTGAATGGAAGACTATCGCCAGAGAAAGTCAAGCAAACCCGGTTAGTAAGGTAAGGCCAGAAAATCTTGCCTACGTAATTTATACTTCTGGCTCTACTGGTAAGCCTAAAGGAGTTGAAATCCCTCATGTGAACATTAATCACTATGTTCAAGCAATGAGTAAGGCATTGCAACTTCAGAGTCAAGATATCTATCTCCATACAGCATCCTTCTCATTTTCCTCATCGGTCAGGCAACTAATGGTGCCATTTTCTCAAGGAGCCACCGTTGTGATAGCAACTGCCCAACAGCTACAAAAACCATTGGCACTGTTTGAATTTATCAAGCAACATCATATTACTATCGTCGACCTTGTGCCTTCTTACTGGCGCAGTTGTACCGATGTGCTGGCTAATTTGGAACCTGACCAAAGAAAAAATCTTTTAGATAATCAACTGCGGTTAATTCTATCTGCTAGTGAACCATTACTGTCTGACATTCCGAGAAAATGGCGGTTTGAGTTTAAGCAGGATGTCAGCTTTATAAATATGTATGGTCAGACCGAGACCACTGGCATTGTTGCTGTTTATCCAATTCCTGACTCAGATGAAGAGCAGGTAACAATTGTCCCCATTGGCAAAGCGATCGCCAATACGCAGATTCATATATTAGATGAGGAGTTGCGCCCTGTAACTGTGGGAGAGATTGGGGAAATGTACATAAGTGGTACTGCTCTTACGCGTAGCTATCTCAAACGTCCAGATTTGACCAAGAAAATATTCATTGCTAATCCCTTTAGCGATCGCCCAGACACCCACCTCTACAAAACAGGAGACTTAGCTCGCTATTTACCGGATGGCAGCATAGCATACATAGTTCGTGTTGATTATCAGGTAAAAATTAGAGGCAAACGTGTTGAGTTAGGCGAAATAGAATCAAATCTGGCTCTTTATCCTGGCATTAAGCAAAATGTTGTCATGGGTAAGGACGATACATCTGGTAATACGCGGCTGGTTGCTTATATCGTTCCACAAACATTCTCAAATGAGATTAATCAAACTGCTTTTACTAGAGAACTCCGAAACTACCTAAAACAGAAGTTACCTGAATACATGGTTCCTTCTGCCTTCGTAATGCTGCCAGCGTTTCCCCTCACGCCGACTGGTAAAATAGACCGTCGCGCTTTACCAGCACTCGATGATGTTAGGCAAGATTTAAAAGAAAATTTTGTAGCTCCCCGAGATGAGTTGGAACTTCAATTGACGCAAATTTGGCAAAAAGTTTTAAGTATTGAGTCTATTGGCATTACAGACAACTTCTTTGAAAGAGGAGGTAATTCGCTAATAGCTGTGCGCTTAATTGCTGATATTGAAAGAATTTGGAATAGAAAGCTTCCTTTGGCTATCCTCTTGGAGACACTAACGGTCGAGGGACTAGCTAATGTTCTACGTCAAGAAGGACAACTAGAAAATTGGACTTCCTCGCTGGTGCCAATTCAACCAAAAGGCTCCAAACCACCTTTATTTTGCATTCATCCACTTGGCGGTAATGTTTTAGATTATTACCACTTGGCAAATTATTTGGGTCGGGAGCAACCAGTTTATGGGCTGCAAGCACAAGGGCTAACTGGTAAACAAGAGCTTCTAACGTCTATTGAAGACATGGCGAACCATTACATTCAAGAGATTCGCACAATTCAGCCCAATGGTCCTTACTTTCTAGCTGGTTATTCTTTTGGTGGAGTTGTCGCATTTGAGATGGCGCAGCAACTTTATGTCCAAAATCAGAAGGTAGCTTTCTTAGGCTTATTTGATGTTATTTCTCCAACTTTGGAACTAACTCGCTTATCAATTAATAACTTTCTCAAGCTTCATTTCAAGAACCTTAAGCAACTTAAACTTCAAGAGAAGCTCAAGTATGTAAAAGACTGGGTGCAGTCGCATCTTAAGGGTGGAAATTACAAGGATGAACTGATTAGAGAGTTTTCTGAACCTGGTTACGACTTTAGGATTTTAGACACCAATTTGCAAGCTAAGAAAAATTATCAACTTCAAGTGTATCCTGGAACAACCACTCTTTTTCGTTGTAAGTCACAGTATGTGAAGTTTGCCGAGTACCTTGACTTAGGCTGGGGTGATTTAGTAAGTGGAGGCTTAGAAGTTCATAGTCTTGCTTGTGATCACCATAGTTTGTTGAGAGAGCCTGATGTTCGAGATCTGGCTGAAAAATTGAACTTTTGCCTAATGACTTTCACTGGGTAACGCGTGTATAGATAATTACATTTTATACGTAATTATTAGTGGAACTTCTTGCACCATACACCCTGATATGCGAATCAAAAAATTAACCTTCTTGCTCTGCCTTTTTACCATAGTAGTTGGCTGTTGTTTTATTTACAGAATAGATGCAAGGACTGCAAAACCAGTTAATTCAATCGCAACTATCATTTACGACATGCAACCACCTCATGAGGAGATGCCACGTGGTGTTCCCAAGTCTTACGATTGGGCAACTAAACCTCGTGTAGGTAGCAATAACCCGAAAAATTTCATAGCGATGATCGCATGGGGGCAACTATATGAAGCAGATCAAGGTAATCCTGCAACTAATACCCGCGTTCAGATAAAAAATATCAAGGCTTACTATCTCAGCAAGTCGGACGGTAAATGGCATCTTCTCCAAAGTTCGGCAAAAGTTGAAGGGGCTGCCTATAGAGAAGATTTTGCAGGTGATATCAATAAACCCGCAGATATTCGTTATGAATCAGATGGTAGTGTTGCAGTCAAAGCTGGTAATGGTTACAACTTCCACTTTTGGCCTGCAACTGGCAGAGCCACAATTAATCCCTATGATGTGCGTGGGATGTTTACCACAGTTCAAGCCAGGCTTGTAGTTGACAATCCTAAAAAACGTGATGATCGCTCTAAGGCTCGTTACTTATTAAGTATGGGTGGCGATTACTGGTTAAACTTAACTGTAAAGTGGGACAATTGGAAGACAAACGAAGATTTCGGTATAGGTAAATTTAAGTACGTTACAAGAAACTGGCAGGCTTTTAATATGATTACTCTGTCACCAGACCAAATTCGTCGTAACCCACCGCCAATTAAGTAAAAGCAAGTTTAGAAGCTAAATTTGCAGGATAAGTTTCAGTCTATTCTCAGCGAGACGCTACGCGTAGCTTGCTTAAGCAAAAGGGTACGAGGAATTCGTTCATTTAAAATTGAAGACCCCACAGATAAATCTGGGGGCTTGAATAATGTTGGCTTGTATTTTTTATTCTCCATAAATAAATTAAGTCGCAGCTCAATTCTTTTTTTTGGTCATATTTTTCTCTCCCCAAAGTCACAAAAGCGATCGCCCATGAATGGCTAGCTTAAAAGCGCTGAGTACCAAGCCATTTAATAGTACATGTGTATTATATTTTATCAAATGTGCTATTTGCGTAATTACTATTCCAAATTGCCATTTAAAAAATGCTGTGTTATCAAAGTGACTGCAACCTTACGCCATTTGGGTATATAACCTTGATAAAAACAGCAATTATGCTTAGATTTAGTTTTATAAGAATTAAATCTTGGCTTTTTTTTCTATGTATGTTTACTGCGATAATTACTAGCAGTTTTCCCTACAAAGTAGATTCACGGCCACCCCAACCAATCAACTCTATGGAAACCATCATTTATGATATGCAACCACCTCATGAGGGGATACCACATGGAGTTCCTTTATCTTATAATTGGGCTACCGAGCCACGGGTAGGTAGTGCTGATCCAGGTACTTTTACAGCAATGACAGCATGGGGACAATTATATGAAGCGTCCGAAGGTAATCCTGCAACTAATACCCGTGTGCAGATAAAAAATATTAAGGCTTACTATCTGAGTAAGACAGATAAAAAGTGGCATATTCTCCAAAGTTCTGTGAGAGTAGATGGTGCTGCCTATAGGGAAGATTACGTAGGGGACATCAATCGACCAGCCAATCTTAGATATGAGTCTGACGGAAGCATCTCTGTCAAAGCAGGTAATGGTTACAACTTCCACTTTTGGCCACCTGGTCGAGCATCTATTAATCCTATTGATGTAATCGGGATGTTTACCACGGTTCAAGCTCGACTTGTGGTAGATGATTTTAACAAACCTGACGATCGCTCTAAAGCTCGCTACGTTCTTAGTGGTGGGGGTGATTACTGGTTCAATTTAACTGCACGGTGGAATAACTGGACTACTAATAAAGACTTTGGTATTGGTAAATTCAAATACGTTACAACCAACTGGAAAGCTTTCAATTTGATTACTCTACCAGAAGACCAAATTCGTCGCAACCCACCGCCAATGTGACTTTTCACGGGATGTGGAAAAGGGGGAGTTATTCACGAATGATATTCGCAAACCACTCCCTGATATAAAAATCATTTCAAGATTTCAGGTATTATCGTTGAGAGGTATCAGTGATATGGATGCAAAGGAAGATATTAGAGAACAACCCCTATGGGTAATGTGAGTTTGGTGACAAACGCTTAACTGGTCGAGCAGTAACGATTGTGGAGCGTTTGTCTATAAAATATGGTCAGCCATTGTCAACAGTATTTAAACCTGCCAGCGACCTCAAACGCAGTTTACAAATTTTTCTTCTTACCCAAAAGGCATTTTCTAAGTTGACTCAACTTAAGTTTCGCAAAAAATATCATTGAAACAGCTCGTGCCGCAAGGCGAAGTCAAAAGTTGACCCTGAGCGCAGCCGAAGGGTCAAAAATCAAAAGTCAAAAGTATTATGGAATAAGCTCTTTAGGGATTTTGATGGTTGCTATATATACGCCGTGGCGTACTGAGCATTTTATTCCACATCGGGATACTGTTCTCAAAGATAGCGGCAAACGTTATCAATGTGCATTGATTTTAGGGTTATATCAAAGTAATAACAATCACAGATGACTACAAGCTCAATGAGCTTTAACGCGGCTTTTGGATCGAATCACTTACTTGAGTACCTGTATAATTTGGAATCCAACCTTCTGCGATTGCAAAATAGCGTATCCCTTTGAAACTCAACAATGCAGTTGGGCCGCACCAATGTTCAACGTCGGCAGGGATGTAGAGACAGTCTTGTGCCTGAATTAAAAGCTGTACCTGGCTGCCATCAGGCCGCACAAAGCCATAAATCATTTCTCCTGCCAATACGTAGACGGGTTCAGGCGCAGGATGAGTATGGTAACGGCCGTAGGTTGCGATCAGGTGGTGAAGATTGAACGAACCTGGATGCACATTTAGTAAGTCACACCAGAGAGCGCCATTTTCTTGCTGAAGAAATTCAAAGACGCTGTTATGGAGTTCTACGCAATAACGTTTCTCGGTCTCAGTTAAAACGTCCTGGTCTAGCAGATTAGGGAAAAGTAGCGATGTTCCTGGGTCATAGTGTTTGAGTTGAATGCCAAGAGGCGCAAGTTCACGAGCTATTTCGCCTAAATCGCTCTCAATCGTACCGTCGTCAAGTAGTAGGTTAGCCATGACAAAAAGACTAATTAACTGTTAAGAAGAGTATACTCAATTTTGATCTAAAAAGCCACTATTCCCGATTGACAAACCGGGGTTTGGTTTACTATTGACATCCTGCGATCGCAATTTTCATGTAAATTCGTAAGGATCGCAGATGTGCCCCCTTACACCACGCGATCGCAAACCGCTATAGTTAAATCCTCAATGCCCATTAAGAGAATAAATTTATCGCCAGAATGATGCTTATTGGTACCACTAGCATCTAAGCTAGTACGGGTGAACTATATCCAGCATGGAATGTCTGACTTAATTCTGTTTTGGCATCGGCGCGATTTACGCATTTCTGATAATACGGGACTGGCTGCGGCAAAACGGCAGAGTCCGAAAGTGGTGGGCGTGTTTTGCCTAGATCCGCATATTCTGGAACGGGATGATGTTGCTCCTGTGAAAGTAACTTATATGATTGGCTGTTTGCAGAAACTCCAAGAGCGATATGCTCAAGTTGGTAGCCAGTTGTTAATACTCCACGCCGATCCTGTACAAGCGATACCAGCCTTAGCCGAAGCAATAAATGCCAAAGCTGTTTTTTGGAATTGGGATGTAGAACCTTATTCACAAGAACGCGATCGCACCATTATAAATGCCCTCAAAGAAAAAGGCATTGAGTTTCTTAACCAAAACTGGGATCAAATCCTCAACTCTCCAGAGGAGTTACGCACGGGTAGTAACAGTCCTTACACGGTTTACACACCCTTCTGGAAAAATTGGATTGCTAAACCGAAGGCTCAACCAGTAGAAACACTGCAAAATGTTGAGGGATTAACACAAGCCGAACAGGAAATTGCCAAACTTGCAGGAGCCTTGACACTACCTTCAGCAAAAGATTTAGGATTCATCTGGGATGGTGACTTGATTATTTCACCAGGAGAGGCGGCAGCACAAGAACGATTAGATGAATTTACTAATAAAGCTATTACTGAATATCAAGAACAGCGCAATTTCCCCGCAGTGGACGGTACATCACAACTGAGTGCAGCTTTAAAATTTGGGGTAATTGGCATTCGCACCGTTTGGCAAGCCACCATAGAAGCAATGGAAAACAGCCGTAGTGAAGAAACAGCAGTTAATATCCGCACATGGCAACAGGAATTAGCTTGGCGGGAGTTTTATCAACACGCAATGTATAACTTCCCGGAATTAGCTGATGGTGCTTTCCGCGACACCTTTAAGAACTTTCCTTGGGAAACTAACGAAGAATATTTCCAAGCTTGGTGTGAGGGGAGAACAGGCTACCCCATTGTGGATGCAGCAATGCGCCAGATGAATGAAAGTGGCTGGATGCACAACCGTTGTCGAATGATTGTTGCGAGTTTCCTTACTAAAGACTTGCTAATTAATCCCCAATTGGGAGAAAAATACTTTATGCAGAAGTTGATTGATGGAGATTTGTCTGCTAATAACGGTGGTTGGCAATGGAGTGCTTCTAGCGGTATGGACCCCAAACCTGTACGGATTTTTAACCCAGCCAGTCAAACACAAAAATTCGATCCAGAAGGGGAATATATTCGGCAATGGGTGTCAGAATTGCGGTCTGTAGATACAGAATATTTAGTTACTGGGAAAATTCCACCTTTAGAACGTCATGCTGTTGGCTATCCTGACCCAATCGTGGATCATAAAATACAACAACAGCAGTTTAAACTGCGTTATCAACAGCAAAAAATTCTTAGTAGTGGTGATTGAGATAACTTTTGACAGATGGTTGAAAGGTGATATCACTTGTCCCCCGTTAGATCAGTGGTCAAAAATATTCGTCGAACGAACGTTTTTTGTGTAAGTGGCGATTTTCTTCAAAGTAGGGAGTACCTAAAGCTTTCGGGGGTGTAGATTTTCCCAATTTACCCACTAATGCCAATAAAGCGATCGCATAAGGTAGCATTACTAAAAATTGGTAAGGTATATTTGCCCCTAATGCCTGAATTCGCAGTTGCAAAGCTTCTGTAGCCCCAAACAGTAAACAAGCTAAAGTACTACCAAAAGGGTGTCATCTGCCAAAAATTAATGCTGCGATCGCAAGTTAAGGGGAGTGGGTTAACGAAAGAGCCATTTTGTCTTATGTGCAATCGTAAACCTCACCTGGAGGGGTTTTTGCTCCATCGCTGATTCAAGAACTATTTATGAGAATGGCGACGCCTTATTTTTACATGCCGCAGTGACTCTCACGCAGAGATTCTCAAGAAGGGTCGTTTGTGAGAAGACGGCAGATTGTCAAACCATAAGAGGTACTAGTCAGCTAGTATTATACTAATTATTGCCTATAACCCTAAATCCTCTATGTTCCATCAAGCTTACGTAAATATTATCGCTATACGCTTCTTGAAAAAGTTTTTTTAACACTTGATTTGACCCTCTGAAGCTAATATTTATGTACCTTTCCAAATTTCAACTTTTCAATTATAAATCTTTTTTCAACTCTGGTTTATTGGAATTTACACCAGGTATTAATATAATTGTTGGACAAAATAACGTAGGAAAAACGGCACTACTCGAAGCACTCACGCTTAATTTTCATGATATACCGCATCGAAGTATCAAAACATTAGCAAGCAATTCTTCATATATTGATCCTAAATCAAAAGCAAATATTACCTTAACTTTTACTCAACACGAATTTTACTCGTTGATGAATGGACTTTTGCTTCCAGTTTTAATTTTGTCTCCTCAGAGTCAAAACTTAAATCATGCTCTAGTAAATCCGCAGGCAGGAATAAATTTATTTAAAAAATGGTTAGAAACATCAAATTTAGTAAAACTTAATCTATCACTTTTTAGCGTAAATTATCATGAGCGAATTGACGTAAAAAATAGTGAACTAACATTTGGGCTATATGAGCCACAATTAACGGAATCTAATGCAAATCGATACCCATCTATTAATATAAAACGAACCTCTGAAGATATTATAGATTTATATCAGCAAACATCTGTACCGATAACAGATACAATTGTTGGTAAATTATTAAATATTTCCTATAACCTAATTTATAGATTTCATGCAGAAAGATTCAATGTCGGAAGCTGTGCTTTTGGAAATAATTCTGAACTCCAACCAAACGCATCTAATTTAGCTGAAGTTCTTAATAGTTTGCAAGGAAAAAATCCCAAGCGGTTTGAAAGGCTTAATAATCTTGTTTCAGTTATTTTTCCACAAATAAAAAGAATTACTGTTGAATCCAGACCCCAACAAGTTGAAATTATGGTATGGAATGTAGATCCTGAAACTGAAAGGCAAGACTTGGCTATTTCACTATCAGCTTCTGGAACAGGAATTGGTCAAGTTTTAGCTATTTTATATGTTGTGATAAATTCGCAAGAAGCACGAACTATTATTATCGATGAACCACAATCATTTTTACATCCAGGAGCAGCAAAAAAACTTATCGAAATATTAAAAAAAGATTTTATTCAGCATCAATATATTATTGCAACTCATTTACCCACCATCATTTCTGCTGCAAATCCTTCTAAAATAGTGATGCTCAAATATGAAGATTGCGAAACCAAAGGATTAGAAATAGATGCAAAACAGACGAAAGAGCAACGTTCTCTTTTGGCTGAAGTAGGAGTAAGCTTGTCTGATGTTTTTGGGGCGGATAATATTCTTTGGGTGGAAGGTCCAACAGAAGAGCGATGTTTCCCATTGATACTAGAGAATATTGCAAAAAAGCTTTTAGAAGGTACAAGTATTCTTGCTGTCAAAAATACTGGTGACTTGGATGGCAAACGAGCAGAATTAATATTTGATATCTACGATAAGCTGAGTGGAGGAACAAGTTTATTTCCACCTGCAATTGGATTTTTGTTCGATAGCGAAGGGAAATCAGAAAATAAACTTTTAGATTTGCAGAAAAGAAGCAAAAGACCAGTTAAATTTTTGCCTCGGCGAATGTATGAAAATTATCTGCTTCATACAGATGCAATAGTGAATATCATCAATGAAGATGATGAATGTCGGGAACAACCTCTCACTAACGAAGAGGTTGAGGAATGGCTCAATAAAAAAAAGCAAGAAGGTATGTATTTACCTAAAGATATCAAGATTCAGAAAATTTCAGATACTGAATGGTCTTGCAAAGTTGATGCTGCGAACCTTCTCAAGGATTTATTTTCAACATTTTGTGAAACGCGATTAGTCTTTTCAAAAACAACACACTCTTTTAAGTTAACCCAATACCTAGTTGATCATAACCCTGATTCTCTATTGGAAATAGCCAATTTATTAGAAACAATAGTTTCTAAATAAAAATTAATTCAAAGTCAACTTACAAGTATTACTGAGCAAGAAGTGGCTCAATATGTACGCGTAGGCGTAGCCCGCCGTAGGCATCGCATTTCTCAAATTGGATTCGTTCCATCCTTGGCTGAAATTATTCGTGAAAAATCTTTTCTTCATCCTTTGGGTTGGTCGTGGTAGTTTGAATCACTGTCTACCCCAAATTATTGAGCCGATACGTTTTTTGTTCCCAAATTATATTTTGGACAGGTCTATTGAGAAGTTACGTCTTTACAGGTAAATGAGAAATTGTCCATAAGATGAGTAGGAAGATTAAGTAAATTGCACCAACTAATCCAAACTCAATCAGAGGAATATAGGTTACTTCGTAAATTCTGCCCAAGCCGCGTTCAGTCAGTGCATAAACGGCCAGGACACTTACTAAAAAGGCTCCGTAAATAGTACGTTTCGTCGAGATACCCACAGGTAGTCCGTGAAGCTGAGTAAGTACCAGAATGCCAAAAAAACCAAAGAGAAATGTGGGCCACTTGCTTTGTCCTAGTATTAATGACACAATTACACTATGTAAAAGCACTGAAGCCTCTAAAGTAAATGTCCACCAACGGTTTACATGGGTGCGGTTAAAAATCAAGGAAGATTGGAGCAGAAGCAAGAACATATAGAGAAAACCAATCAAGTGCCCCAAAGTCGCTTCCATTGGATGATACCAGAAGGTATAGATAGCGGCGAAGGAGAAAAAATAGCCGTGGTACAGCTTGATAATTTGCAAAAACTGTTGATGAAATGGCACAGAATTGCCAAAAAATAAACCGCGTCGAGGTGTTTCTAAAATCAGTACGAAGACTAGTAAGAGTACAACTGCACCTTGAGAAGCCCAAATTGAAGTATCTTGAGCTAGAGCATCATACCAAATATATGTTTGGAGAAAGTGTAAAGCGATGAATATACCATTAATAGCAAGCATGAGGTAATTTATCGGATGCAACGCTGATTTGTATTTCAACTGCGATGCCTGCGGCGGGCGTAGCCATCGCTGCGCCCACAAGATACACGCCCAGATGCTAAACTGATGCCCAAGGTACATACCCCAAGCCGTTGCTCGACTCCAAAATGTTGGTTGGGGAAGCTTCCAGTAGTACCAGTTTAATCCTTGGTCAGGAAGTTTGATGATGCTTGCAGGAATGCTCCCACCGAGCCAAATTGCGTAGGTGAGAAGGATGCTTACAAAGATGCCTAAAAATAATACTCGGCGACCTGTCATAATAATTCGTAATTCGTAATGACGCTCGATGACTCGCTAACGCTGCGCTAACGTAATTCGTAATTCGTAATTTTGGCGTTGCATATTTGCGGGATGATTTTGCTAGTTTTGTGGGATGGGCATCTTGCCCGTCCCTTGTATTTCAGGGCTCTCGTGTCGCCCACCCTACAAGAATCATCCCTTGCAGCAACGCCGTAATTCTTAATTCAGACCTAGCTTTTCAGGCTACACGTTCTGTTTTTGGTTCAGATGCACTTTTAGTTACTCGCAAACTAAGAGTCAAAGCTACTACCATTACTAAAGTTCCACTCAAAAAAGGAGCAGAACTCCCAAATTTCATAAAACTAACCCCTGCCCACGTTGGCCCAGCGATGCGTGCCAATGCAGAGCAAGAACTGGCAATTCCTAATATTTGTCCTTGTTCTTCTGGGGATGTCATTTGGGAAATCAAGCTGTTCAATATTGGTTGGCTGACACTAATTCCCCATGCCACAAGTGTGGCGGCGACTAATAATAAAATTAAGCTTTGCGAGAATCCAATTAACAGTAATCCTAAACCTAATCCTAATATCCCCAAGATAAGTAACTTGATTTCACCCAATTTTTTCTTGAGAAATCCGATTAGTCCTCCTTGAATGATTGTGCTGACAATCCCCATGAAAGCAAAAAGATAACTAGCTTGTTGAGGTCCCCAATTTAATTGCTGGTTAGACCATAAAGCTAATGTAGAGTCCATAGCTGCAACAGCAAAGGTGACTAAAAAGTAGATGCCAACAAGTACACAAAACTGCGATCGCTGTGACAACTGTAGCAAGTTTAGGGATTGCTGATGGTGGCGATGAAGTTGGATTTTGGCTTTAGTCTCAGAATTTAGAGATTCTGGAAGTAATATCAAAGCACAAAGAAATGCCAATAAAGATAATCCGGCAGCAAACAACGACGGTAGATGAAAGTTAGCGTTGTTCGGATCTGACCCGATTAGAAGACCTCCAATCGCTGGGCCGAGAATAAACCCAAGACCAAAAGCTGCCCCGATTACACCCATGCCACGAGCTCGATTACTTGGCGTGGTAATATCTGCTATGTACGCCTGAGCAGTGGCAATATTCCCTGACATAATCCCGGCAAGACTACGAGCAATAAACAAAATCCATAAGGAGTTGGCAAAACCTAAGCCTGCGTATGCAATTACCGAACCGAATAAAGTCAGTAATAAAATCGGACGGCGACCGTAGCGATCGCTAAATCTGCCCCATAATGGTGCAAATAAGAACTGCATTAAAGAATAAATAGCTACAAGTAAAGTCGCTTCATTAGGTTTTGCACCAAATTGTTCAGCATACAAAGGCAGTATCGGCAGAATAATTCCGAAGCCGAGCAAGTCTATAAAAACAGTCAAAAATAAGACGAATATAGCCCTGTTATTCTTTTTACTCTCCATCTGTACAATTCCATTTTATAAAAAAGATGTCTAACTTGGATTAGTTTTAAGGACATCAGAGTATGCTTGATTCTAAAGAGCTATTGATTACAAACAGTAATCAGTACAAACAAAATGTTTGAATTTCAGTGTGGTTGAGCAAAATAGCATGGAACAAACCCATGATAAAAATCAAGCCAATAATACTACTAATTAAAGCAACTATAATTTCGTGCTTCCGTATGGCTTTTTGTATCTTAGCGTCTATGATGTTTTCTAATTCTTTGTATAACATTGACTTGAATTTGGTTAAAGACAAGAATTATCTGGAACTTACGTTACCTACTGACATAAGTTTGAGTATGTCCGAAATCTCTAACTTATTAAATGAAAGCTATTTCGATGCTATGGGAGTATCAAGTATGTTTGCGTCGTTTCAAAACAGCACTTGAAACTCCAAAAGCTAATATCGCTAAGGTATAAGTTGGTTCGGGAGTTGCAAGAATACTTACCTGATTAATAGCCAAGCCATATTGTGGAGCAGAACTGCTAAAAACAAGCCGTGAGATGTTTGGAGTATCACTACGAATCCCCAAGAATACCGCCGAATTATCTAATGCTAAGGACGAAAAATTTGGAACGGAGAAAGTACCCAATAGGTTATTGGCGTTATCAAAAGCGGCGATCGAATTTTCAATTTTCAATTTACTAGTGTCTACAGCTATCTGAGTTCCAGCGCCAAAAACTGGCTGGGCAAAACTAATCGAAAAAGGCCCGCCGTTCCCCTTAGTTCCAGGATCGGGAGTACCTGGAGGAAGAGGGATAAAACCTGTTGGATCTATACCTCCGAAGAGAATGAAATCACCTAGAGCGAAGTTACTCCGAATGCCAGGTGAAGGTAAAGTTTGAAAGACAAATGGTGGAGTAATTTGAGGCTTATTAGTTGGAGTTATATTTATATCCAAGCCTAAACCACGTTCTGATGTTGCTGAAAAAGAGTTAGGTAAAAAAGCCGAAAAATCAGGAGCGGACGGATTAAAGACTTTACCTAAACTTTCCCAATTAACTTTATCGTTGCCTCCTAAACCAGCGCGCTCAGTTACTAAAAATGTAGCGGCTTTAACTGGTAATGGGAGAACCGTTATTATGGCTGCGATCGCTGAAAAATATTTTACAGATAACTTAAATAATTGATTGATCGTAACTCCCACAAGGTTTTCTCCTTAATTTTTTAAGATAATATCATCAAAATGCAACAATGCCTTGTTTAGATCGAGAGAGTTGAAGCAACTGCTGCGATCGCACCAACTCACCTGAGATTTTTCATTACGGCCATTATCAGCCTGTCTTCTCCACCATCAATTAGGTTATTCCAGACTGGCGGAGATATTGTTATTGCCTCCACAAGCACAAATCCGGTCGTCATTACTAGTACCCAGCAATAAGTTGTTGTTAGGAGTACCAACAATAATAGATGTAAAATATTTCTTGATAGTTTTATATGTCAAATGTAGTTAACATTCGTAATACTGGCATAATACAAATATCAAAATTATAAATTTCTGATGAAATCTACCTCAAAACAGTTAATTCTATTTTATATCTCTGGTGGAATAAAAATGCGATTATTTATTTTTTGAAATTATTTAATTTCTTCAAGGTTATCAAAAATGCGGGCGCTATCGTGTCGAAAATATGGGCAAGTAATAAAATATAGGACTCATACAGTAGATTTTAACTTCTCTACGAACGCGAACAGTATGTTGGAGACAGAGGCTACATCAACGTCAGGTAAAGAAATATCTCACCCACACGATCAATCGCGCGCACCCGAACTCAACTCTTAGCGCACTGCGTTAGGCAGGCAACGCCCGACTTATTCGCTCTTAGCGTTCCCACTCTGAAAGCAAGTGTGGTGAGGGTTGAGTTCGGGTATACTTCCAACAAATAGATTATGCAATATTGTGGGGTATTTTTTTTATTTGTCAGTCCCCTATGGCAATTTATAGCTACCAACACGTAGATTTAACTGACCTTGGCGCGGGTTATGGCTGAATATAAATGCGCCTTCTTCGCTTTCCCCACTAGATAAAAAGTCAATCTGTTGCTCTCCTGTTTCTGTAACTTTGTCGTTAATCAGTAACTCAGCCATAATCTGAACTGACTCAGCTGTATCTCCTCCACTATTCACAACTTCAAAAGGAACATAAAACTGGCCATTAATTTCTCGAATTGTTTGTTTTTTAGTGACAGAAAGGATTGGAGGTTGATTTTTTTCGTTCAGCCAAGTGTAGCCTACTAGACTCACAATGATTGCTAGGATGAATGAGGCTATGCTGAATGTTATCCACTCAGCTATTGAGCGCTTTGGTTGTTGTTCTGTTTTAGTCATATTGCTAACCTTCCGGCTGCACCACCAATAGTTGCAGGTAAACCCAGTATCAATGTGTGATCTAACCACATTGTCCAGGGGTCGCTAAAAGTTAATTTTTGAAAGAACCACAGCATAAAAGCGCCTGCTAGCAATGATACTAGGTAGGACATAATGGTTTCGCTTGATGGCCGTTGAAAAATTCCCTTTTGGTCTTTACGTTTTTGCTGGTTAGAAAAACCTGCCTGAAATACAATGCCATAAGAAATCAGCAAAGATGCGGCGATCATTGCCAACTCCCAAGGTGGAGAGGTTGCGGCTGCAAGCATAGGGATTTCATCTGTGGGAGCGATGTTAAATGCAATTATGGTTGCACCAATCAGGGTTCCACCCACATCCACAAAAGTGGCGTGTAACTCATCACCTTTGTTCTTAGTTGTGCTATTTTCGCGATCGCTTCCTTGTCCTTTTCCATTGTTGTTTTCAGTTTCTCCCAAAAACTGATTCGCTAATGCTACACCGAGAGCGAAGGGCACACTTTCAAAGATGATTTTACCTAAAGATTCCTTTAGGGAGGTTTCTGGTGTCAATTCTCGCAATAGTAATAGCACAAAGGTAGAACAAGCTATTCCGATCGCGATCGCCTCTACGGTATCCATTACGGCTTGATGAGCGAGGCCTGTATATCTGCGTTTCCGAAAGCCTTCTGTGTAATTGAGCAAGTAAACCACAATAAACATTAATGCGATCGCCGTCATGATAAATTGTGCTTTTGCCAGCGATCCAATCCACCAAACCTCCATTGTGTACAGCAAGGGTATGCCAAATAAAAAACCTCCACAAGCACCTCGAATGATGTCATTAATCTCATTCTTCCAGACATTTTTTTGACTTTTTGTTGGCACTCCTTTATTTTCCTTTTATTTAAATTTTGCTTTAACTTATAGTTCATTTATTTGGGAAAAAGTTGTTTTTTTAATATATATAAATCTTCTTTGTCAGATGTTCATATTTTACATTGTGTGCTATTAGCCCGATCGGCATCTATCTTAAGATAATATAATTTACCAAAATATTCTCTCGGTTGATGGAAGTAAAAAACAATACACAGCTGTTAGATTATGTAATAGCTTAGGGACTTCCAAGTAATAAAATGTTGATAATTTTATTACTTGTAGGGTGAGCGTCTTGCCCGTCCTCTGAAATGGGCGGGCTTTTCGGCCCACTTTCCAAGTAGTAGTAATTTATTTTTGGGGTTCCCTGAATCAACTACAAGCTGGAGATAAAAACCATGAGCGCTGAAAAGAGAATAGAAGCAACTGCAAAAAATATTGAAGGAAAAATTCAAGAGGTTGTGGGTGAAATAACAGGTAATCCACAAGATAAAGCTGAAGGACAAGCGAAGCAAGCTGATGCCCAAGTTACTCACACCGTAGAAAATATTAAAGACGAACTTAAGAAAGCTTTAGAGTAATTTCGCTTGTCGAGTGCAAATAGCGATTTTACTGATGATTGACTCCTAAACTTGTAACATTAATTGCTCCACTTTCTATAAGTTAGTGGGGTTTTTTATTGCGTAAAATCTGAAAGTGTTAGTTACTAAAAACTTACCTCTTCAATTAAGCATGGATAATTCCTCTTGAGGGCAATACGGTTCAGTTAAGGGTTATTGGTGTAGATAATTGGTATTTGAAGACGCGATTTATCGCGTCTCTACATGAGGGTTTTTGGCTTATCTGAACTGTATTGCTCTTGAGGGTTGATATTCTGGATGGACTACAATTATTTGCATAAAATAGTCTTCCATTATTACCGATAAATTACTCGATATTTCTGGTAATATTTTTACGTAATTTCTTAGCTCTATAGTTCCTGTTGCAGGTATCATAATTGGGTTGACATACCGTAGAGCAAAACGGACTACTTCTGTAGGAGATGTAATTTGAGCATATTTTTGCCATACTCATAACTAAAATTTAGTATCTATAATCTTAGTCTGCAAGACTTTAAGGTTCTTGTCCGTATCAAAAACATAACGATATATAGCGTTTCCTAATCATACAAGGTACATCNATAGTCCCCTCTCGAAGAGCGGGGAGGGGGTTGGGGGTGGGGTTCTTGTACCTCACTTAACCGAGAACCGCTATAAGACCTTTAAAGGCAGTTTCCCGCATTACCCCACAAAGCCCTGTAATCGCTTCTCCCTCTCTTCCCAATCAGGCAAATAAGCAGACATAAAGCACTTAAATAGCTTACCGTGGTTGGGAACGAGGAGATGCACAAGTTCGTGAACGATCGCAAACTCACCCAATTCTTTTGGTAAATCTAGCAGTTCAGTATTCAGCGTTAAGCGTCCTGTAGTAGAAATAGATGCCCACTTGCGCTTCATCGGACGGAGTTGAATTTGTTTGACTTGGACTTTAATGCGATCGCTCCATTCTCCCACAGCGTCCTTAAATGCTTGCGCGTCTTCCCATTTTAAATTGTCGCAGTTAGCAATCATGATTCGACTCGTTGGAGTTTCAGTAGATTGTTCGTGACTTCAATAGTTTGCTCAACTGAGCTTGTAATCGGATAAATAGTAGCGTAAAGTTCGGTTCTTAAATCAATTTCCTGACGCGCATCCCACCAGTAATCAGGGAAGTTGCCATAAATGGCGTTGATGGTTTCGGCTTGGTTGATATCAAGCCGATCAACCGCTTGCTTGATGACAGTATAAATCGCAAAGGTGTTTTCATCAACCTTGAGCCGTTGCCGTTCTGACTCTGCTTCTACGCATTCATTGGCAATTTCATCTAGTTGGGTTAAAGCAACGTGAGCCTCTATTTGGCGGTTTTCAAAGCTGGCGCGGACAATTTCGGCACGTTCGCCAATGGAAATCAAAAAAGGCGATCGCTGACTTTGCTCGTGTACATCTCTAAACAGTGCCTTACTCAAGTTTAAAACTTTTACTGTATCCGTTGTGCTACTTTGGCGGAATTGTTCTAATTGTTGGGTATTGAGTTCGTGGATTGTCCCTGGCATTTCTAACTCGCCGATTGTGACGTTGCGGCGTACCAGTTCTTTGGTTTTGGCGGTGAGTTCAATATCAATGTAGGGGCTGGTATTATAAGCAGCGCGGATGGTTCCGTAAAGCCTGACGATCGCTTGATAATTTTCCATGAAGGGACGCAAGTCAGGGTCAGGAGAGAGGATTTCGTAAATTGATTGTAATTGGCGGACAAATTGAAAGAACTTCTCTCGCAAGTCTTTATCCGCAAAGTGCGCCGCAGCGCGTTCTTTTGCTTTGTCGTCCCATCCCTTAGCTAGCGGTAAATACTCAGGTGCAGTATTTTCCATCATCGTTTGCAGGAGGTTTTTGATCACATCGACATTTTGGATGATGTCGTTAACTTCTCCCGATTCAAAAGCCAGGGCTTGCTCTAGTTTGTCGCCAAAGATCCCGATAAAATCTAGAACAAAGCCGTAGGGTTTAACTAAACCTTCTACGTCTTCATAGGGGCGATTCACACGGGCGATTCCCTGCAAGAGAACGTGATCGCGCATCGGTTTGTCGAGATACATACAATAAAGTATCGGTGCATCAAATCCCGTCAATAGTTTCTCGGTGACGATGAGAATTTTGGGCAATGCTTTGCGGTAGTCTTCGTAAAGTTGGCGAATTTTTGTCACAGCATCAGCATCGCCACCGCACAGAATTTCTAAATTTTGGGCATCTTCAGCAGAACAATAACCTGTAAAACTTAGGGTTTTAGTAATGTAGTTAAAATCTTTAGGTCGAGATCCGATAAAGTCGATTACTGTATCCGGTAAGGATATTTTGGCAGAAACGACGGATTTTTTAATAAAAGCTTTGCGGACTTCTTTCTCTTCGGCATCAGTCAGATTGTACTCGCGCAGTCCTTCGGCTGTAGTCCGGGAATAGACGACTGTTGAGTATTCAGCAGGGAGATATTTGTCTAAGGCTTGTTTATAAAGTCTACAAGCTTCCCGATCTACACCAACCATAAAAGCTTTAAAGCCCATTGGTTCAACGTAGTCGCGGAAGTGTTCGGCGACAAATTTAGCTACTTTATCTACTCTATCTTCACTTTTGAGAAACTCTTTTAATTTAACTGCGCGATCGAGAATGCCATCCAGTTCCTCAATGTCGTTAATATCTTCTGCGGCTTTAAGTTGGAGAAATTCTTTTTCTAAAATTTCTTGGGGAACGCGAAACTCTGATTTAGCAAGGGCATAATTTAGCTTCAGGGTTGTGCCATCTCGTACCGAGTCGGCGGTTGAATAGGAATCTAGGCTGTATTTTGGGTCAGTAGGTTCGCCGAAGGTTTGGAAGGTACTTTGTCCTTTAGCTGCTTTACTGACAGGTGTACCTGTGAAACCGATAAATGTAGCGTTGGGGAGGGCAGCCATCAAATATATGCCGAAATTACCACCTGTGCTACGGTGTGCCTCATCGACTAAGACGGTAATCGTAGAACGCTTATTTTCTACCTTCATCTTGTCGAATTTGTGAATCATGGCGACGATTAACCCGCGATAATCATCTTGGATTAGTTTTTCTAAGTCTGCTTTACTAGTTGCGACTTCATAACTTTTGATGCCATAAGCCTTGAGGTTTTTGTCTAGTTGGTTTTCTAATTCGTTGCGGTCAATAATCATGATTACGGTATTATCGCCGCTAATATTGCGGAGTTGGGCGGCAATTATAATCATGGTGAGGGTTTTACCACTGCCTTGGGTATGCCAAACTAGTCCGCGTTTTTTATTCGGGTCTTGGATGCGTTGCAGGACTTTTTCGACTGCACGGGTTTGGTGTTGTCGTAAAACTACTTTAGTTAAGCCGTCATCGCGTTCGAGGAAAACAACGTAATATCTAAGAATCTCTAAAAAGCGTTGATGGTCGAAGAAGGTTTTGATTTTCTCTTCATAGTCGCCTTCTTTAATTGTGTCGCTTTGTTTGTTCAGTTTCCATTCAAACAAATTTTTGCGGTTGGTATTCCAAGTTAAGCCATACCAGAAATTCCAGAGTTCTGTGACTTCAAAAATTTGGGGAAAGGCGAGTAATTCTGGGGTTTGGTTGTGGTAGCGGCGAATTTGGTCAATGCCTAGTGCTAAACCATCAGTTTTCTTTTCTCCTTTGGTTTCAGCAATGGCGACGGGAATACCGTTAATTAGAAAAATAATATCAGCGCGGTTGGGAAATTTTAGGCCTTTTTGCGACCATTCATCAGTAACTTGGAAGATGTTATTTTCTGGGTTATTAAAGTCGATGAGGGTAATATTTCTGTCGCGGTTTTCTTCTTGGGCGACAAAAATAGATTGTTTGCCTTGCAACCAGTTTAAAGCTTCGCGGTTGCCTTCGATGGTGTTCTCAATGTTTCGCAGACGGCGAAGAATTTCGTTTATGTTGTTGGAGGTGACAACCCCAGGATTTAGTTTAATTAGTTGACTGCGAAGAACATCCGCAAAGTAGCGTTCATTGAGCTTTTCCTCTCCCTTTCCTTCACGCCGTTGTAATGCCTCTTTTGAAGTTAGGTATTCCCAGCCAATTTGATAGGCATATTTCAGCATCGGTCTTTGCACGGCGGAAGTTTCGCTCATACGTAAGTCTCAGTTAAGGGTTGGGTGGAAATTTTACCTATCATCAGTTGTTCTAGCATGGCGTGGAAGAGTTCGTCGATAAGGGTGATTTCTTTTTCTAGGGCTTGAATTTTGCGATCGCAGTTTTTCAAAATATCTGTAATATATATCTGTTCTTCAGGAGAAGGGAAGGCAATTTTATACTGTTTAAGCAAACCAAGATTAAGGTGTGAAATTTGCCCTTGATGAGCCGCTTCTCTTAACTTCTCATATTGATTCATTAAATATTGCCAGAGAAATTCTGAATCTATTTTGTAATTTGGTATAATTGCTGCTGTATTTTGTGTAGTTGCAGCACCGATTTCTAACAAAGATACTTGTCCTCTGGTTTTCCCCTGACCGTACATTGCCATGAATACGGTTTTAGGAGGATAAATTTTTAGATTATAGTCTAGTACTGCTTGCTTACTTATACAAGTATCAGATTCACAAATTCTGTTATTTACTATTTGCGCTGTCTTGATAAATGGAATATTACCTATGTAATATTCTGGTTTGTTAGTAGATGGTGTAGTACCTGTAGAAATACTACAAATCTCACCCAACTTCACAACTTGCCAGCTTTCAGGAATTTCGCCTATTTCCGTCTGCTTGCGCGATTCATTATTCCATTGCACTGTACCATCCTGAATATCAGTAATTCTTAAAAATTTATACCCATGATCTTTTTCAGTTGCACTGGCTGTATAACCATACTCCGGCTTTTCGCAATATTCACCTAACTTTACAACTTTCCAATGAGGCGGCACTTGCATCTCACCCATTCCTACCCCTCTCATATTCCATCAGCAATAATCAAATCCATCATTTCATTTTTATTCTTCCGATAAACCCGAAAATCACTATCTAGAGTTAACACACTACTACCATTAATCAACTCACTCATTCTTACCAAACACGCATCAGCTAAAGACATCGGCACATTCTGATATCGCTTCAGTAACTCTCTAACCGTTCCTATTTCATCACTGAGACGAAAAGAGATTTGAATTAAGCCAGTATCTAACAAAGACATAACCGTATCCTCACCGCCATAGAAATCTCGCAATATAAAACACGTCTCACTAATAACTGCTTCGCAAGTAAAGAAAGGGTAAGCTAGATTAGCGACTTCTTTAGTAGCCCAACTATGATATCGTTCCTGATTATTAATTAAAGCAACTAGTGGGCCAGTATCAATAATGATATTTTGCTTCACTACCTACCGAACCCTTCTAAATACTTTTTATTAGTCGCCAAATCTCCGGGGCCTCCATCAATACATCCAATAAACTCCTTAGCAGCTTCTAAAAAGGAAACTTGTTTTTCCTTCTCTGTATCCTGAAGTGTCTCCTGCTTTTGTAATTCCTTGAAATGCAAAAATTCAATAAAATTTAATACCTCCTGCTGCTTCTCAGGAGATAATTTTTTAACCTCATCAATTATCATTTGTTCTTTATCAATTGCTTGAGTCATTGCTGTATCCTCGATGAAAATAAAAAGGAGAAATACTTGTAGCTGATTGAAACTTTAGCAATTTACACTCTACTACTCATTGCAGAAAAACTTAAATACTCAAGAATCAGCAAGCGTAAATAGTCTAACATCTCAAGATAAGCCTTCATACTTTGATATTCTCCATTACTACCAAAGTAAAATTGAGCAACAGCAGGAATATCAAAAATTCCCAGGTGATTTAAATTTTCAACTGCTTGCTGTTGATTTTGTATCTCACCCTTAACTTGAATTTGACTAGCATATCCTCTGATATTAACTGTTAATAGTTCAAGTTCTTCTAAAAGCGAAAACTCATCATTAGATGCGGGGAAATTTGCGGCGATTTTCTGGCGTTCTGATTTTGTGGTTTGATAATCACTGGTTAACTGTTCTAAAATATGAATAATCTGATTTTTCGTTCTAT
This sequence comes from Nostoc sp. 'Peltigera membranacea cyanobiont' 210A, assembly GCF_002246015.1. Taxonomy (GTDB): domain Bacteria; phylum Cyanobacteriota; class Cyanobacteriia; order Cyanobacteriales; family Nostocaceae; genus Nostoc. The sequence continues at coordinate 14,025 of NZ_NOLJ01000013.1, read as the reverse complement.
TAGCTTTTTGAGTTACCACATCTAACCTACTCATCATTGACTCCATAAGTGACAATTTTTTCAATACCAAACGAATCTGGTCGAACAATTATATACTCATTTCCTTTTCGATAAACTGCTGCACCATCTCCACGATATCCGGCTTTAGGTACTCGCATTGCTCCTTTTTTATTAAAGTTGTGAGCTTTTCTTAAATATTTCAAAGCATCAATATTTTTCCTCAAAGCATGATCTATAACACTATGAGCCACACTAGTATAGGTAGATGCATCCCACTTGGTCAAATACTGCTCAATCTCAGCAATTTCTGCCTCACTATATTTTGCACACAACCTTAACCAAAACGGGTCAACAGGCAACTCATCAGGCATTAAATCTGTACTCATTCTTTGACGCTTAAATTCAACTTTGCTAACACCTCGTCTAAATCTTTATCCGCCCATTGCCTCTCTTGTCTTGCGATCGCCAAATCTGTCAAAATATCTTCAATGGAACGATGCACAACTTTATCGCTAACATCCACAAACTGCGACGGACTAAGATTATAATCCGCTTCCCTCAATTCTTCTAACTTAACGACCTTACTCAGCTTCTCTCGCGTTTCCCAATTGCGATAAACCTCATCAACCGCTTTAATCCCTTCCTGCGTCAAAATATTCTTCGGATCGCCCTTCACAAAATAATCAGCAGCATTAATCAGCAAAAACTCGCCCTTCCGATTCAGAGGTTTCAGCCGATTTAACAAAATTACCACCCCTGGCGCAGTCGTGTTATAAAACAAGTTTTCAGGTAGTAAAATCACCCCTTCAACTCTGTCCCTTTCCACAAATACCTTGCGAATGTCCCTTTCTTGATTTTTGTTTTGACTCCCCGAACCGCGAGACACTGCACCTGTATCCAAAACAACTGCCGCCCGTCCGTTATCTTTCAGCGATGCCCAAATATGCTGCACCCATCCCCAATCTGCTGAAGATTTCGATGCAATTCCGTCCTTAAACCGTTCAAAAGAATCTTCTTCATAAGCATCTGCGCCGTAGTTGTCCTGATTCCACATCGGATTAGCAACCACATAATCAAAGCGCATCACCTTCTTGTCAACCGTAAATTTAGGTTGCCTGAATGTATCGCCAATCTCAATTTGAGTATCAGTAAAATCCTGCAAAAACATATTCATTTTAGCGATCGCAAAAGTTGTCGGGTTCAACTCTTGCCCAAATAACCGAGGTGCTTTACTCTCTTCCCCTGGATGTTTGCGGTTGAACACCAGACGCGGCTTAGTTAACAACCTTCCCGATCCACAAGTGGGGTCATAAATCTTCGTGTAGGGTTCAGGGTCAATAATTTCCGCAATCAACCAACCCACTTCTGATGGTGTCAGAAACTCCCCCGCACTTTGCCCCTGTCCTTCGGCAAACTTCCGCAGCAGATACTCATAGGCTTCCCCCAAAACATCTGCATTGGTATTCTTTAACCCCAACCGATGCCGACTGATGACTTCAATCAAGTCCTTTAAAGGGTCATTATCCAAAACGCGCTGATTGCTTTGCTTCTCGTTATAATCCTTCAGCGTCAGCGTTCCCGATAACCCAGGATTGCGCTTTGCCACCTCCCGCATCGCCGTTGTGATAAACTCTCCTAAGCCATCTTTAGGATGAAAGCGAATCGCATCCCAACGGTATTCGTGGGGGACATAGTAACGCACAATCGGCTGACGGTTATTTTTAATTGCATCTTTGTGATCTGCTTCAATGAAAGCACGGGCTAAGTCTCCACCCCCAAATTTCTCGGCGCACTTTTCATACTCATCATCAAACACATCAGACAGCCGTTTGTAGAAAATTAGCGGCAGAATAAAATCCTTGAATTTTGGTGCATCCGTCGAACCGCGTATCTTACAAGCAGCGTCCCACAGCCATTGTTCCATTGCGGGAATGTCCAAACGCTCATCAGCTTGGTTCGCTAACTGTAGAAGTGGTAAATCAAGAGAACCGTTTTCCTCTGCTTGCTTTTTACTGTTTTTCCTTGTTCCACGCGGCACTATACTTAACTCCTGTGTTAGCGTTCGCGGAGCGTCTCGTAGAGAAGCTCGTCGTTGGCGTTCGCGTTAGCGTCTCTGAAAGAGAAGCCTCTCGTAAAGAAGGCATCGCTTCTATCTTATGAAAGAGAATCCCTATTTTCTCAGTTTCTCGGCTATCAAATTCCATGACTTTTTCCAATTACCCAATTCCGCCGGAAAAACCGAGCTAAAGCTGATTCTTCTAAAGATAGATAAATTGGGCGTCCGTGGGGACAGGTGCGGGGGTTGCGAGTGCGTTGCCAATTATCTAAAAGTGTCTGCATTTCTTGTTGATTCATCGGTGTACCGTTACGAATGGCACTGCGACAGGCGACAGCTACTTGGGCTGTTTGTAAATCGCCCCCCCAACTAAGTTCTAAAATTGCTTCTGCACAGTCGTCTCGCTGCTGCAAAGGTGCGGGGATATTACGGACTGCCCAAAGTTGTTCGCCAAAAGGTTCTATGTCTAAACCAATGCGTTGCAGTTGCAATACTTGCGCTGGCGATAATTGATAAAGAATTATTGGCGGTTCGACGGGTACGAGTTGCCAATCATCGCATAATTGCTCATACAAAACTCGCTCATGGGCAATGTGCTGTTCTACTAACCACATACCGCCTGAATGTTCCACCACAATATAAGTATTGCTAACTTGAGCGACAGCTTTTAAAGAGTTAGGAGTTGGGAGTGAGGAGTTAGGAGTTTTGGGATTTTCGTTAGGATTTTGAGAATTGAAATTGTAGCTGCCTTTTGCTTCTGCGGCTTTGAGTAATTTACTAACTCGTGTTGTGTGAACAGCTTCTTTGAGATTGTTAGAAGAGATGCTGAGTGCTTGGTTAATTGCTTGGGTAATTTGCTCTTGCCAATAAATGATTTCGTTGAGGTAAATTTCTGTTTTTGCTGGATTGCGATTCCAGTTAATTTGATCTGGGGAAATGGCAAGATGTAAGAAACAAATTGGATAGCGATCGCGCGGTAATGTTCTGTGAAATGCTGATAATATTGTTTGCTCTAGTTCTGGTGTCTTAACCATCCTGCCATTAATGGCTACACGTACCCAATCTGGACGATGGCGATGACAGCGATCGGGTAATCCTACCACTAAATTTAGTGCTGAGTGGGGAGAGACGCGATTCATCGCGTCTGTACAAGAGTATTGAGGAGAGACGCGATTAATCGCGTCTGTACAGGAGTTGGGAGGGTTGGGTATTTCGAGTTTTATTTCTTGCAAGTCACCTTGTCGCACTTGCGGTAAAATCTGCGGTAGTAGTTGTCCAGTTGTGGCAGCAGGACAAATAGTGAACCATTGACGGTCATTTTGCCAAATCTGCCAGGTGACGTGAGGATGACACATAGCGATTTGGTGAATTGTGGCTTGCACAGCTTTCATTTGCTGTGCTGTTGTGGGCAATCCCTGACGACGTGATGAGCAATTACCGAAAAGATGAGAAACTGTAACTACTGTACCAGGTGCGATCGCAGTTGCTTCAACTTGTACAACTTTCCCGCCATCGCCATAAATTATTCGCCATCCTAAATTTCCCCCCAGAGGACGACTCAAAATTTCCAAATCTGCCAGAGTCGTTAAACTGTGCAACGCCTCACCACGAAACCCTAAACTGTTAATTTTCCACAAATCGGCACTAGAGCGAATTTTACTAGTGCTGTGGGCTGTGGCTGCTTGTTGCAAATCATCTAGGTTCATTCCACAACCATTATCTGCCACACGAATTCGCCATTGCTGCGGCCACAGAGAAACCACAATTCGCGTTGCACCTGCGTCTAGGGAATTTTCTACCAATTCCCGCACCACAGAAGCTAAAGAGTCGATTACCTCTCCAGCTGTAATGAGATATACGACTTCTGTTGGTAGAGCTTGAATAGTAGATGCCATAAATTATAGTTTATAACTTCTGGGGGCACGCTATATACCAATACAGTTCAGTTAAGAAAAATTGTAGGTTGGGTTAAGCAAAGCGCAACCCAACAAAGCCCAGGAAATGTTGGGTTTCGTTCCTCAAACGCCACTTGCTACCCTGCGGGAACGCTAAAAGCGAATAAGTCGGGAAACCGCAAGGGCGCAGCGGCTCCCCAACTTACACAGTTTAATCTTTTTGGCGCTAACCGAACTGTATTTAGCTATATACGACTGATAGCAAGAATTCTTTCTCCGCAAAAAAAGAACCACAAATAAACACAGATAATTTATCAGTGTTTATTTGTGGTTTAATTTCTAAAACATTAATTATTGCAAGATATTTATTGTGCATTACAACTTTTTCTATCGCATCAGAAAAAATTAGTAATTGCAACATTAATTAACATTAAATCACCTTACTTTATGAATATCTTTAGGCGATTCGTTAATTAGTATCTCTCATGGACAGAATTTTCGGTGGTTCAGGTTTGAGCAAACCGTTCAACAGTGATGCAGGAGGTTGACTGTAAGGCCAAGCAAAAGCATGACGGAAAGCTGCATCTTGACAAGCTTGTAGTTGTTCAAAACTAATGATGTTGTAAGTCAAGAGATTCTCATACTCAAATGGTAGACGCACATTATGCAATCCAGCATTATCAGTACATATAGCAATCTCGACTCCAGCATCAAAACAACGATCAAAAACTAATTTGAGTTGACGTATATCCTGCAAAGTTCCAGTTTGTAGGTAAGTTGTCGGGCAAACCTCCAAACATTGTCCGCGTCTAGCCACATCATTAAGTAGCTCTGGATATAGTAGGGGAATTTGAATGCCGTGACCAATCCGCATCAGATATGGTAGCAGTTCTGGGTAACAACCAGCGGTGGTTTCATATAGATGTCCCGTGGTGTTAACGCCCAGCGATCGCGCATAATCATATAAGCTAATCCATTCTTCTAAGCGATCGGCGTAATAACTATCACCTCCGGCTACATCTACTGCACAGACATACTGTTTATTTTGCGCCGCCAAATCCACAATCGCCTTGTTCACCTCATAAGGTAGGCGCGTGTGCATACAGAGAATTTGGCTAGTAACAATCGGATATTCTGGCTGATGGCTGGCAAGTCCTACTACCCGCACAATTTCTGCCATCTTGTCAATTCTTTCCGATTGACTCAGATGTTCAGGTGTCCGCAAATAAGGAGTGTAGCGCAGTTCCAGATAAGCCAAATTTTCAAATATGTAAGCACCCCGCACCAAGCGATAGATAAAGTAAGGCAAAGTCTCCACAGTTTGCACGCTTTCTACCAAGGTGTGTAATTCTAGATACTCATCTAGAGTGTTACGTGGGCGGGTATAAAAATCTTCAAAATCTGAATAGTCAGCAAAGCGGGAAATTAACTCCGAAGAATGCCGCTCGAAATATCGCCATAAAACTCGTGGTACGACCGAGCCGCCTAGATGTCTATGTAATTCAGCATATAAAGCCATAGTGGTATTTTTAGGTAAAAATTTCAATGATTGTAACAAAAACATTGAGAGAAAAATATTCCATCAAAAAAATTTAGCTCCAACTTCTTTAAAGGAGAGGTTTCCCGACATCTGAATTTCAACAAATACTCCGACCGATAAACGGCGCAAACGATTTGGTGGCTTGGAATTAGATAGGGTTGAAAGCAACAGATAAATTTCTGCCTCCTACCTCCTGCACTAGTATTTGCAGTATGAATCAACTTGACATTACCAAGATTAAATTGATAGCATTGATATCCTTAATTTTTGTGCTATACTAAAAGAACATTGCTATTGTCAAACGAGTGAGATATAGCAATATATTTTTCCTTTAACAAAGCAAATTCCTGGCAAGGTTGGTATTAATTGAAAATTCAAGCGTTGGAAGTCAAGGCTGGCGATCGGATTATTGCTTACTGCAACAATAAAATGCAAACCTGTAAGGTAAAACGCATTTTAGATCCAGGTCAAGCTAATATCACACTATCAGTATTCACTTCTGAGAATTATCGCGGTTGCTCAGTTTCATCTATAGTTCGCTTCCAAAGCAACGCCTTAGTTGACTTGGTAAGTTAAAAATCAAGTAATATTCAATCTCAAAAATATTTCTAGCTATTGTCCAGCCTCAAACTGGACAAAATTTTTGTCAAAGGTGTGATACCTACGCAGATACAAATCTGTTAATTATGGCTGGATGATTTTCGCAACCTTACACTACCTAGTGGCTTGTCCCATTAAATATAATCAGTTTGTAGTAAGCAGTTCAGTACTTAAAAATCCAGGACTAAATAAAGTCCTTACTACAAACTCATTCACTCATCATAACTAATAGGACATACCACTAGCATAGAGAACAGTAATTGATAAAATTCTGAGATAAAAATCTAATTTATGGCTTTTGTTAATTCTTTTTCACATCACGAGCCATGTTTAGGTAGTAGTCGTCAAGTTTGGCATTAGAACGACGGCGGTTAGTGGCAGCAATTTTAGCAATGTTATCCCGATTCGTTTCAATTGGCTGTTTAGCTGAAGCTTGTTTTACGTCTTGCGCCCCATCGGATTCCAAGAAATAACCAGGCTGAGAGAATCCGAAAAGCTTGCCAAAAAAACCAAATAAATTTCCGAAAAAATTAGAAATACTTTGGAATAAAACACCAAACAAGCCTTCAATACGAAGGAACAAGTTCCGAATAATTTGGGTTAGACGAAGCATAACAGCACCTTTAATGATTGCCTATTACCATTGTGACTCAATTCGGATTCGGGAATTGAGGATATGGCAAAAATCTACCAGTGGGTAGGTATAATTCCCACAGCCCTACTTTTCCTGAACCAGCAAAACTGACTTCACAGGACGCTTGATAGAATTTCCCTCCAAATCAACCTTCCCGTAAAAGGTTTTCCCATTGTAATAAAGCGAAGACGAACTTCCCCCATCCAGATTCATCGCTCGATCGGCACCAAGAGTTTTCATCAAGTCAGCTAATGCTGGCAAAGAGATTCCAGAGTTTGCGGGAGCCAAGGGTTTTTGAGCCACCATAACTAAAATAACGCTACCATCACGGGTGATACCTACAGCAGTTCTGGCATTGGGTTGATTGCTGCCAAGGGCATCTCGTTTATTAGCGTTGTCCACAAAACCCTCTTTTTCCAAGGTGAGTTCCGGTAATAGGCGTGGCCCAGCACCTATAGCATCAACTAACTGACAACCTGCTGGTGGTGACTGACTGTGTAGGGCAATGGAATAGTGGGTAGTTTGCCCACATAAGTAGCGACGGAATTCTGCGCGATTGAATATTTGACCCAAATAAGATTTTAAGTTGGGATTGTTCACCAGCCGCTCGTTTTCCTTGGGATCGGCTATCAACTTTCCTTGTCGGACAACATAAGATGTAGTTTTTTGGTTGGCTGGGTCAAAAAATCCTGCATTCAAAATAGCCACGGCTTGATACTTTTGCGCAAATTCCTCTACAGTGGCTACCTTCTGTGATAGTGCAGGAGTCACCAAAAATTTGCTATTAGCTGGAATTAACACGATGTGAGCGATGCTTTGGGGCAAAGTGCGATCGAAGTAGCGGATAGTTTTTGGTGGTGAAGCCGCAATAGTGGGTATTGACGGTGTTGAAAAACGCAAATTAAACCACAACACCATTGCCAAACTAATTAATATCAAAGCCAGTAGTTTGATTTTTCTCACTTTTAAACTCACGTGCGGTTAGCTCAAAAAAGTTGATTTAATCGATTTAATTAAAATACTTTAAGCTGAAAAATAAGCAATTAACTTTAATTATTCCCGGTTCGCGCATTTTTTAGGGATTTAGGAAAAGTAGATAGTCAAAAGTGTACCGAAGGGCATATTCCCAAATAGACTCAATTAGGTATGTGTTCGCAATTATGGCTACTGAACCCATAATTACAAACGAAGGAGTCGATGATATACCTATACTTCTAACTCAAATAGAGCGTATGGACGTATAACCGCTAATCGATAAACACTTTTCGACACACGGAAATTGGCAAGGTAATTTTCAAAAAGTTAAGAGACAATATCTTGCTAGACCTTCTCAACCAGTGTTGACTCGATTTATGCCGCATTTATGCAACGCTTAAAATCGCTTTTTACGCCAATTTAACTTTAAAATAACTAAATTATCTAGATTCAGCAGAATATGAGTAGAGTTATCTTCACAAAACATCAAGGAATAAAATATGTACGTTATTGAATTGCAAATTAGAAAATTAGTATTTTGCAATTGTCCACAGAAGTATCTGCGGCTTTGATAGTTGCTTAAGTTCGGATCAATTGAAATTTTTAACTGCTTATGCGTCCTCGTCAAAAAATTATCGAGATGTTCTCAACCTTCGTTGAGTTGGAAGGAGACAGATTCAGCAAATGGCTGATTGATATCAAGCTGCATCGAAATATTCAAAATTGCTTGGAGTCTTCACCATTCGTCCCTAACTCAGAAAATTTTTGGGCGTTACATTGGTACAAGTGTTGGCGAGAGCAATCTAATAGCCTTGCTAGAATGCATTTATCTGCTTATTTACAGGAACCAAATTATTGGGCTGCTAAAAAAACAATTGCCAAGTTTACAAATAGTCAACATAGCCTAGCAGATTATTTTCAAATGGCGAATGCTGAAATTGAAACAATTCTCAAAAATTTTAATCTAGAAAAATGCTCTAGCTTAAAAACCTATGCTACTATGGCAGTTCCCAGTCGGCTAAAAGATATTTTACGCCAACGCAAAGAAGCTGATATTTGTACAAATTGGGCATTGTTACGCAAAGTAAGCAAAAAGCAGTTATTAGAAGCTCTTGCTCAAGCTGGATTATCACCGATTCTAATTGCCCAATATCGACTCGCCTGGACTTGTTTCAAAGAACTGTATGTTCAAAACCAACCAGGTGGCACAAAGTCACTACCAGAACCAGAACCTCAACTTTGGGAAGCTATTGTCAACCTCTACAACCGCGATCGCCAAAATCAGTTAACTCAACCTACTCCACAATGCACGAGAGAGAAAATGGAACAGTGGCTAACCCAGACATCTGTGTACGTGCGTGGTTATCTGTATCCACCTGTTAGTTCTTTAAATTTAGCAATATCAAAAGATGACTCCACAACAACTTTTGATTTGCCAGATCCATCCTCTGACTCATTAATTGCAGAGATGATAGCCCAAGAGGATGCCCAAAACCAACAAAATCAACAATTTCAGATTGAAGGTGTTTTGTTAAAAAAATTACAAACTCTTGAGGTAAAAACTCAGGAAATACTTAAACTTTACTACCAACAGGGGTTAACTCAGCCACAGATTGTAGAACACCTACAAATTAGTCAGCCTACTGTTTCTCGCCGACTGCTCAAAGCGAGAGAATCAATGCTTTCAGCATTGATCCAATGGAGTCAAGATACGCTTAATATTTCTGTAACTTCCAACCTAGTTAATGATATGAGTATCGCTTTGGAAGAATGGTTGAAAGTTAAGTATGGGGAATCTCGCTGAGATTATGAAGGATGAGGTAGTAAAAATGACTTCCGCTTTTACAGAACCGCAGGAACTATTGTTAGAAATATCACCATCATTACAGACACGTTCTTGGCAAGAAAGCCAAATGTACGCCACACCTAGCAGTCGCTGGCGTGCTTACATGAATCAAATTTGCCTTCATGGGTTTTTGAATTGGGTAAAAGCTGAATATGTTCCAGAAGCAAGTATCTGGCACAGTTCCCCTGGTATTCCTGCTTTTTGGGAATTTGTCAATGGCACAGCAATTTTGTTAAAGGAAAAGCGAGTCGTTTTAATTCCTAGCGAGGCAATTGATGATAGCGAGTTAGAAGTTCCTCAAGAATGGGTAGATATTCCTAGTTGGGCAGCAGACTATTATTTAGCAGTGCAAGTCACACCAGATGGTGAGTGGGTAAGAATTTGGGGCTACATAACCCATCAAAAACTTAAATCACTAGCAGACTATGACCAAGTAGATAGGACTTATTGTATAGATGCACGGCACTTAATTAAAGACCTTAATGCTTTTTGGATGACCTACCAATTTTGTGGAACAGAGGAGATGAAAGGTGCGATCGCTCCACTACCAGAATTATCGACTGTTCAAGCAGAAAATCTTGTGCAACGGTTAGGTAATCCCTCTGTAACATTCCCTAGACTTGCAGTGCCATTTACAACTTGGGGAGTGCTACTAGAGAATGAGCAGTGGCGACAGCGTTTGTACCAAGAAAGGTTGCGATATCTACGACAAGCCGCGCCTACGCAATTTTCACAAGTACAAGTGAATCTCAGTCGTTGGTTGGAGCAGATTTACGATACTTCTTGGCAAGCTATAGAGACTTTTTTTGAGCCAAACTCCAGTAGCCTAGCTTTTAATTTCCGCACTTCCTCCGGGTTAAATGCTACCGCTATCAAACGCGCCAAGCTGATTGACTGGGGAATAGAAATAGAGGCTCAAAAAGTTATTTTATTAGTTGCCTTAATACCAGAAGCTAACCAACAAGTTAGGATTCGCGTGCAGCTACATCCAGCTTGTAATCAACCTAACCTACCTGCTAATATCAAGCTAGTTTTACTTTCAGATCGAGGGGAAATACTTCAACAAGTACAAGCAAGAGTTCAAGATATTTATGTGCAGTTGAAACTCTTTGATGGGGAAGTAGGAGAATGTTTCAGCATCCAGATTGATCTGAATAATTATCAAATAACAGAAAATTTCATAATTTAGTTATTAGGAGCCAGCAGTGTCAAATTGGTGTTGATTGGGAGCATCCTTAACTGAACCGTACTGAGATATAAGTAGTCCGTCCTTTGCTTATACCCGTAGTTTGTTCGATAAAAAAAGGCGATTTGAGGGCTGAAATGCTTAAGCAAAGAACGCTGCCTACGGCGGTAAACTACGGACTATTTTTTCGATACCTTCAAAAGTTTTTAATGCCTCTGGTGATGTATTTTTATACAAGATTGATGCAATCTCTTTTGCGGCGGCTTGTAAACTTTGTTTTTCCTCGAAGGTCATAGGTTTAGCCCAAATTTGTCTTGTGTACTATAATGACTACACTTTCCTTTGGAGTTTTTGCATAAGTAGAATGCTCTTTGTTGATTAGTCATTAGTTAATCACGAATGGCAAAGTCCACTTAACTTATGAGTAAGCTAGTTGTCTTCAGCTTCTTGGGAGGAGATTTAAATCAAGGATTTCCTGTTGTCACGGCTCAACTTTGGTGTCAGAACCAATTTGTACCCGTGAAATTAACTGGGAGTCTACCACCAGCCCCAGAACTAAGCGAACTCTACCGCAGATGGCAGTTACTCTACGCAGCAGTTCATCAACGTCTGGATCGTAACAATCAACGGATAAAAGTACATTCACAAGACATAACCAATATTTCTGTTAATGACTTCGATGAAGTGTGTCAACAGCTACAAGCAAATATCAATGCTTGGTTGAAATTTGAGTCATTTCAGAATATTGAACGGCAGTTGCGAACTCTACTTAGTCGTCATGATGAAATTAGAGTAATTATTGAAACAAATATAGTTCTACTGCATCGCTTGCCTTGGCATCTATGGAATTTTTTTGAAGATTACCCGAAAGCGGAATTAGCTTTGAGCAATCATGAGTATGAATCTCCTCAGCTATTACAAAAATCTCCTACAGGTAAAGTCAAAATTTTAGCAATTTTAGGCAATAGAGTTGGTATTGATATTGAAAAAGACGCCTATTTGTTACAAGGTTTAACAGATGCCAAAACCACCTTTCTTATAGAACCAACACGGCAAACACTTGATGAGTATTTATGGAATCAGGATTGGGATATTCTATTTTTTGCCGGACATAGCAATAGTCTTGCTGACGGAGAAATTGGGGAAATTTGCATCAATCAAACAGAAAGCTTAACAATTTCGCAGTTGAAAAATGGACTAAAGGCAGCAATTAGACGCGGTTTGAAACTAGCAATTTTCAACTCTTGTGACGGAATTGGTTTAGGACGAAATTTAGCGGATTTAAACATTCCCCAAATGATTGTAATGAGGGAAGGAGTGCCAGATTTAATCGCACAGGAATTTTTAAAAAACTTCCTTACTGCCTTTGCAGATAGCAAACCATTTTACTTGGCTGTGCGAGAAGCGCGAGAAAGACTTCAAGGACTGGAAAATGAATTTCCTTGTGCCAGTTGGTTGCCAGTCATCTGTCAAAATCCCACAACTGTTCCGACTACGTGGCAAGAACTGCGTGGCAATTTTGATAATACTAAATTTGTGGGTAAAATTTCGACAAAAGGTAAAATTGCGACATCAAAATCTAAATTTTGGAATGTACTACTTAGTACTTTTCTTGTGGCTGTTTCAACGGTAGGTTTGAGATACTTGGGAGTCTTTGAGAAAATCGAATTGCAAACTTTCGATCGAATGCTACGGCTGGGACTCAAGGAAGATCCAGATCCAAGGTTGATAATTGTCGAAATTACTGAAAAAGATATTCAATCACGACAAGACATGACCAAAGGATTGAAATCCATTTCGGATAGTACGTTAGCTAAATTGCTCAACAAATTACAAAAGTATCAACCGCGAGTTGTTGGACTGGATATTTATAGAGACTTCGCTGATCCCCCAAACAAATCAAACCTAATACAACTTCCGACTGAACTTAATAAAGAGAACGTTGTTGTTGTCTGCAAAAGCCGCGATAGTAAATACGATCTCCAAGGTGTTAAACCTCCGAAAGACGTACCTGTAGAACGTCAGGGTTTTACTGATGCAATTAAAGACCCAGATGGTATCGTCCGTCGGCAAATTTTGATGATGGCACAAGAGCCTTCTTCGACTTGTACAACGCCTTATTCGCTCTCGTTGCAATTAATTACTCGTTACTTATCTTATGAAAATATTAAACCTAAATTTAATGAAGATTATGTACAGTTTGGCTCTAAAGTATTTAAACGCTTAAAACCTAGTCGCAGTGGTGCCTATCAACAAGGAGTTGATTTAGGCGGAAATCAAATACTTGTCAATTACCGTAATACAGATTATCAGAGAGTTTCCCTTGATGATGTATTGAGTAATAAATTTGATCGTAAATCATTTAAAGATAAGGTAGTTATCGTTGGAGTGACAGCTAATACAGTCAGCGATACTTGGTCAACTCCCTACAGTACTGCACAACAAGATTACCAAGAAATATCAGGGGTATTTATACAAGCACAAATGGTTAGCCAAGTTTTGAGTGCAGTTTTAGACCAACGTCCAATTCTTTGGGTTTTGCCTTACTGGGGCGATATTCTCTGGATATGCGGTTGGTCTGTAGCTGGGAGTCTGATTATTTGGTGGGTGCGATCGCTCTTAGATAAGAGATGCGCTATCTTTGTGACAGTTGTCATATTATATGGAGTTTGTGCGATCGCTCTTTTAAAACAAGGGCTATGGTTGCCATTTATTCCTTCTGCCTTTGCCGTGGTTGCAGGCGGTGTTGTAATTATATTTATTCCAAGTCGTCGGCAACTTTCCACTACTTTACAATCATTAGTTGAGTAAGGGACTTCCAAGGAATAAATTACTCAAAAAAATTGAAAGCATATATTTAACCAAGAATGATAATCATTATGAGGGGGTAAGTGCTCAAAGCTTGGGGATTCGACCCCACCTGAACGAAAACCACTTAATAGAAGTTTAATAGAAGTGGGGGACTCAGACCCCTGTTCCGCGGGAGCTTCACAGCAGGAGTCAGGAGTCATTTCCCCTGCCTCTTCGTTGAAAATACCTTGATTGCAGGTTTGAGCCATTAATAAGCTGCTCCACATTTAAATTGCATATACTGGGCAGGCAGGATGCCCACCCCACAAGAGTTATACTTAACTCGATTATGCAAGTTAGATGTTTTTTAGCTTATCGCTCTTCCATCACTCTAACCAGAGGAAAATAAGAAATCCTCAGAATATAAGTTGTCTGGAATAGCGCCTTGCATTCGATTCATCAATGCAATTAGTGTGAGAAACCCAATTGATAAATGCGAAACT
>NZ_NOLJ01000012.1 GCF_002246015.1 Nostoc sp. 'Peltigera membranacea cyanobiont' 210A | reverse complement strand
GCAGGGTGGTTTCATACAAAGAAAGAAAAAACCTTTTGAATTTGATTGGCTAAAGCACGTTGAGCTTGAGGGATAGTGCGAAAACCAAGAAATCTGGCAAGAGTGATGAAAAAATTATGTAAGATTGCCCAGTTAACTGGAGCATTACCACCTCTTCGCAGTGGAAAGTCTTCTGAAAAAGTCACATCGCGAACCCAATGGAGTCGGTTTTCAATTCCCCAATGTTTCTGGGTGTCGGTTAAAGCATCTTTAGCCGACATGATCTGACTACAAATATAGAACTGACGCTCTTGAAATGATTGACCATCACGGATGCCAGAACGTTCAACTTGGACAAAAGTTTTAAGTCCAGCCCACTGACTTTGTAATTTTTCTGGAGCCGCGAATACCTTACAACAACGCAAAACTTTGCGATGCCTGCGGCGGGCTACGCCTACGTGAGTATCGTCTTCTATTGTGGTAGTGCTCAAAGGTTCCTGTGTCTGTGACTGAGTTTGAGCCATTTTATAGAGTGTCGGTTGATTTTCTTTTAATCCAATCAGGTAATCATTGCCACTATCGATGATCAGCGATACAGTTTTTTTTGGCAGTGTAAAGCATCAAGGGTAAAAACGACTTGTTGACCACAAAACTCAGATATTAATTGTTTTACGATGTCTACGACGGGCTACGCCTACGCCACTTCACTAATTTTTTTGTTGGACATTGGTTGCATCCTGAGTACAATGCCCCGTTCATGACTATAAACTGATACTGTACTGATAAAGTTTTGGTAAGACTGACTGTAATCTGTGACTGTGCAACGAATGCGCAATACCCATCTATTGCCAAACGTTCTCCTGGTATTGGTGGAACAAAAACCGATGCCCAATTATTAAATAAGTCGGTAAACGGTTGAAAATCTACTGTTTTCAGTACTCGTCGAAATGTTGAATAGGATGGAAAGTTGATTGTCACATCTAGGTTTAACAGTTCAATCAAGCTCTGCCTGTGTATACGGGTAAAATCTTCGAGTGGTCGGTAGCCCCAATATCCTGTCATTGCTCCCAGCAATATTAGTAACAATACTAACCATAATTCATGTCTTCGTCCCCGGATGTGCCTATAGTCTGAGACTTGCTGCAATTGTTCGACGAGATTCATACTTGTTAGTTATCCATTTTTCTTCACCCTCTACAAACCATTATTATTTTTCTCTCGTTGTATGAAACCACCCTGCCTCCCCGCTTGCGGGGAGGGGATTAAGGGGTGGGGTGCAATGACTGTGGTGAGCATAACTAACTTATGCGGACATGATATTAGCGATCGCACAAAACCCATACAAAAAATAATAGAGTACAAACCATTAAAGGTTCATACTCCATTAAAGGGGAGAGAGCAGGACATAAGCCGGGTTCTGTTCTCTTGCGAGGGCAGTTATCTATCTGGGACGTTTGTTACCAAACGCCTCAAGCGGCTCTCATTGAGCGGAACTGGTAAAAGACCAACCGTAGTCCCTATCGCCTTGCTCCCAACCGGGGTTTACCGAGCCAGCACCTCTCGATACTGCTGGTGCGCTCTTACCGCACCTTTGCACCCTTACCAAGTTGGGGATTTGGGATTTGGGATTGGGGATTAGGAAAATTATTCCCAGTCCCCAGCCCCTAGTCCCCAGTCCCTAGTCCTGGCGGTATCTTTCTGTGGCACTATCCTCACGATCGCTCGCACTGGACGTTATCCAGCAAGTTTGGTCTTTCGGGAGTCCGGACTTTCCTCAAACCAGTAACTATGACTGATCTGCAACCGCCTGCGCCTACTCTCTCCTTAGATCCAGTGTAATCTTTGGTTGACGTAGTATGTTGACATGGCATTACTTTTTTTTATTCCAAGGTAGAGCGTAAGTCCAAGGTAGCTTCCTGACCGTGAAAGGACAATTGATAATACTAATGGGAGGAAAATCACGACCTGGGGCTAGACCTAAACGCACTTCAGATATCCTAAGCACCAGTTGCAGAGAAAAATCCAACTCCTTTTTTCTATTAATAAAGTCGTTGTACAACTTTTTTTGCCCTTTTTGTAGCCCGTTGATATCAATTAGTGGTTTTTTTGCTAAATAGGTTCCAGCTACTTGATCCCGCTCGAAAACATCTTCTGCTGTCACTGTTTCAGAAAGTGTTTTCTTGGGAGCAATCAGGCTAGGACTTTGGGGTACTGCTAAGTCGCGGGTTAAGTCTGGTGATTTCCGAATTACGCGGCGCGATTGCTTACTATGTTCAACAACTAAAGAACTATTATCCCAGTCAACATATACGGCAACATTATCTGATTTATTTTCAATGCTAATTCCTAAATCTTTCAAATCGTCAATTGGGTATGAGGATTTGAGTTTAAAGGAAATTCCAATTTTATCGTCGAGATTGTGTTCTTTGAGTTGCTCGTCAACGGTTCCTTTTTTAAACTCAAATTTAACTTGGTCATCGATGGATTCAATCATGCGGTTGAAAACATAAGAAACACCGATAATATAAATCGTCAAAACTACTAAATTCTGGTCGCTACTCCTCATAACTCAAAAATCTTAACTCCTAGTGCTAATGAATATATATTTGACTCATCGTTAATCTAAAATTTTTAATTGCGCTTGATTTCTACAGAATTTTGTAGCCAGCCTCTTCGCCAAAAAAAGAATAGCAAACTAAATGCGATCGCTAACATCACTGCCCAGCAAAGCGGATAACCCCAATACCAATTTAACTCAGGCATATTATATGGTGATTTCTCAGTATTGAAATTCATACCATATATTCCGGCCACAAAAGTCAGGGGAATAAAAATTGTTGAAACTATCGTTAGTACCTTCATGATTTCATTCATTTTATTACTCACTGCCGAAAGGTACACATCCATTAATCCAGATGATAGTTCTCGGTAAGTTTCTACCATATCCATCACTTGCACTGTATGGTCATAACAATCTCGCAGGTAGATTCGCACTTCTTCACAAATCAAATCGGGAGCATCTCGAATTAAGGAATTAATTGCATCCCTCTGGGGCCAGATAGCACGACGTAGTTGTAGTAATTCTCGTCTAATTTGATAAATACTTTGTAGTGTTTGGGGAGTAGGTTTAACTATTACTTCTTCCTCTAACTCTTCGATTCGCTCACCATAAAGCTCCAGTACGGGGAAAAAGCCATCAATAATTGCATCTAACAGAGCATAGGCTAAATAATCTGTTCCCTGTTTACGGATGGTACCTTTGTTTTTTTCAATTCGCGATCGCACCGCTTCAAAGCAATCATGTTCTGGTTCCTCTTGCACTGTCAGCAGATAATTTTTTCCTAATATCAAACTCACTTGCTCGCTATAAAAACCACATGTTTTTTCCTTTGGGACTACCATCCGGGCAATAAATAGCAATTGGTCTTCATAATCCTCTGTTTTCGGACGCTCCGGCACATTGACTATATCTTCTAAAACTAGAGGATGTAACTTAAAAACGTTACCCAATCGTTGTAATATGTCTTGACTACCTAAACCTTGTACGTCTACCCAAGAAACCGATTCTGCTTCTAGATAAGAGACACACTCCTCTGGAGTTTCTATTTGTTCGCGGATGAAATTGGTTTGGTTATAGTCAATCAAAAAAATTATTGGTGGTGGAGCATCTGCATCAATAAAAATGGTTCCAGGTATAGTCCCTGGTTGGTGATGGAACTCGTCTTCATACAGCTTGGTGAGTAGTTTAGGAAGGCGACGTATTTTTCGTGCCATGCAATATTACCTAATAGTCATTTGTCATTGGTCATTTGTCATTTGTCATTAGTAAATAACAAAGGACATAAGGATAACTTACACGTTATTTTACAAAAATTAATATAAAGACGGTAATTTCTAAATTAGGCAATTATTTAGATTGCTAATTAGGTCATCACCCAGATTTAATCTGACGAATTACGAATTGGTATAACATATTGCCTCTGAATCAGCAATGTTACAAAAAAACAGTTTGCCTTGGCAAGACAAACTGTTTAAAAAATATTTATCTGGGTCAGCAGAAATTAGAACATACCCATGCCGCCCATGCCGCCCATGCCACCCATGCCGCCCATGCCGCCCATGCCACCCATGCCGCCCATGCCACCCATGCCACCCATGCCGCCCATGCCGCCCATATCAGGGGCAGCAGCAGCGGATTTCTTCTCTGGCTTTTCAACAACGATCGCTTCGGTGGTTAAGACCAAACCAGCAATGGAACCAGCGTTTTGCAAAGCTGAACGCACGACTTTGGCAGGGTCGATAATACCAGCAGCAATCAAGTCTTCAAATTCGCCAGTAGCAGCGTTGTAGCCAATGTTGAAGTCGCTCTCGCGGACTTTCGAGACGATTACAGAACCTTCCGCACCAGCGTTGTCTGCTATTTGGCGCAAGGGGGCTTCTAGCGCTCGTTCGACAATATCAGCCCCAATTCTTTCTTCGTCATTTTGTAAGGTCTTTTTAATCTCTTGTACCTTCTTAGCTAAGTGAATCAGGGTTGTCCCACCACCAGGAACGATACCTTCTTCCACAGCAGCTTTAGTAGCGTTCAGCGCGTCTTCAATCCGCAGTTTACGGTCTTTGAGTTCGGTTTCGGTTGCCGCACCCACTTTAATCACTGCCACGCCGCCAGCGAGCTTGGCGATGCGTTCTTGGAGTTTTTCTTGATCGTATTCAGAATCAGTTTCTTCTAACTGTCTGCGAATTTGACCAATCCGCTTTTGTACTTCTGGCTTGGTGACACTGCCAGCGACAATTGTGGTGCTTTCTTTGTCAATAGTGATTTTGCGGGCAGTTCCCAGCGCTTCTAGAGCAGCGGTATCCAAGCTTAAGCCGATTTCTTCCGAAATCAACTGTCCATCGGTGAGAATAGCAATATCTTCTAACAAAGCTTTGCGGCGATCGCCAAATCCAGGTGCTTTAATGGCAGCTACGGCTAGTACACCCCGCGCTTTGTTCACCACCAGAGTTGCCAAAGCATCACCTTCGACATCTTCAGCGATAATTAGCAAGGGCTGACCAGAACGGGCAACTTTTTCCAAAATCGGTACTAAATCTTGGATGCTGCTGATTTTTTTATCTGTCACTAAAATCCGAGCATTTTCAAATTCGACGATTTGCCGTTCGTTGTTGGTGACGAAGTAGGGAGAAATATAACCCCTGTCAATCTGCATCCCCTCAACTACTTCTAGTTCGGTGGTGAGGGATTTAGATTCTTCAACGGTAATTACACCATCTTTGGTGACTTTTTCCATTGCTTGGGCTAACATTTGGCCAACTTCTTCATCGTTACCAGCAGAGACAGTCGCAACTTGAGCGATCGCACTTCCTTCTACTGGCTTGGCTATTTTGGCAATTTCTAGTACCAATGCCTCAATAGTTTTGTCGATCCCGCGTCTCAAGCTAACAGGGTTACTACCTGCCGCGACATTCTTCAAACCTTCTCGAATTAAGGCTTGTGCTAAAACGGTGGCGGTGGTTGTCCCATCTCCAGCGACATCTTTAGTTTTTGAGGCCACTTCCTGGATGAGTCTTGCACCAGTATTTTCCAAAGGATCTTCTAATTCAATTTCCTTGGCAACAGTGATACCATCGTTGACAATTTGAGGTGCGCCAAATTTTTTCTCTAAAAGGACATTGCGACCTTTAGGCCCCAAGGTGATTTTTACAGCATCGGCAAGGGCGTTAACACCCCTTTCTAGAGCTCTCCGAGATTCCTCGTCAAATGCAATAATTTTCGCCATGTTTCATTTCTCCAGCGCTTCCATTAGACAATTTAGCACTCACAGCGCCAGAGTGCTAATCTCTCCCACCGCTCAAGTTACAAATGGAAATAAAAAAAATTGATTAATATACAGGTGATGCTCATATTAGATACTGGCAGTAATGCTTGAATTGGGAGATGAATCTAGAGAACTCCCTTAAATCCCTTGGTATTGCCGACCCTGGCGGCACCGGCTGGTTAGCAGTAGTATTTACGTTCCTTTTAGCTTGGGTTGTAACTTGGCGTTTAATTCCGACAGTACGCAAATTCGCCTTGCGGGTAGGTTGGGCTGACCAACCCAACGCCCGGCGACTCAACCGAGAACCTTTACCCAATGCCGGGGGGCTGGCTATCTACGCGGGCGTGATTGCCGCGCTGGTATTAGCTAGCCTTTTACGACCGATCGAACTCCAAAACGTATTGGCTCAGGTGCTCACTATTCTGTTGGGGGGTTCGATATTAGTCCTTGTGGGCTTTATTGACGATCAGTTTGGCTTACCGCCCTCTGTTCGATTGTGGGCGCAAATTGTCACGGCACTATTATTGGTAGCTAATGGCATCAGTGTCAAAGTCCTGTTTGGCACTCCCATCGACTCACTTCTGTCCATGTTGCTAACAGTGCTATGGGTAGTAGGGATTACCAACGCCATCAACTTGATGGATGGTATGGATGGCTTGGCAGGAGGAATCAGCTTTATTACCGCCATGAGTTTGTTGGGCGTTGCAGCTCAATTTAACAATCGTGCTGCGGCAATCTTAGTACTTGCAGCTTTGGGAGGTGCTGCACTAGGATTTTTGCGCCATAATTTCCATCCGTCACGAATTATTATGGGTGATGCCGGAGCATACTTTTTCGGCTATGTCCTGGCAGCAACTAGTATTTTAGGAAAACTGCAACAAAACACAGTTTATGCGCTAATTCCTACGGTTTTATTTCTGTTGTTACCGGTGCTAGACACCACTCAAGTATTTGTGCGGCGGCTACTAGCAGGAAATAACCCTCTCAGTACTCCTGGCAAAGACCACCTGCACCACCGCTTACTTGCTTGGGGACTCTCCCAGCGCAATGCTGCGTTTACCCTTTGGTCAATTACCTTAGTTTTCAACTTGCTGGCGATGAGAATACAAGGTATGAGTTTGGGTGTGATGCTGACAACCGCCAGTAGCATTATCCTGCTTTTGGGCTTTACAGTCTGGCAAAGGATACGCCAACAGCCTTAGTTACTGGTAGGGTGAGCATTGCAATGCTAGCCCTACTATGGTTTATTCTGTCCACAAAAAATTCAAGTTTGAGTTAAATTGTCTTGCAACCAAGCAACTAAATCTCCTTCTATGGAAAAATCCAACAGTGCCTCGGCTAGATTTTCAAGCTGTTCGATAGATAACTGGCTGATACGCTCTGACAATTGCGGACTCAAATTACCAATGCGTCGTCGCAGCAGACGCATTACTACCTCTAGAGTCTGTTCTTGCCTGACTTCATTACGGACTTCTTCAATGATATCATCACGCACTTCCTCAATGATATCATCACGCACTTCCTCATAAATTCTAGTAGTTTTGATATCAAAATCACCGAGTCCAAACATTTTTATCAACTCCTGACGACTGATACGCGGTAGTTTGTAAACTACAATTGTTTCTATTAAATCTAGCACTTTTGTTTGAAGTGCTTTATCGCTCAATTCCGAACGTGTCTTTGTAATCAAACTTTTGACTAATAAGGGAGTTTGTTTTTTATTTACAACTACTAATTTGATGATCCCAACTCCCAAGGAATATTCAGTTACTTCTCCAAGCTCGTTTAGATATAGCCTCGTTACCAATTGGCTTTCGAGTAAGACTCGATACGGTTGTACTTGGGTTGGTTCAAGGCTGCGGCGAGGGAATATAACTACTGCTCGCCAATCTGAAGTAGGTGCGTAAAGTCGTAAATACAGAAATATTTCTGAAAATAAACGAGCATAAAATTCATTATCTTTTTGAAACTGAACCTCTACAAAATAAATCGGCTGACTACTAGTATCAGCAACAGGAAGAAAGACTCCATCAATCCGAAATGCTGTTTGCTTTAATTCTACTGAAGCGAAATTATATGCATTTGCTTCTGATGGTTGCAGATTAATTAATTCAAAAAAAGCACTGGGGAAAGTTTGAAATAAACGATAAAAAATGGAGTCTGTTTTCATGCTAGTAGTCTGTCAATAAATAATTGATGGATAGATCCCCTGTAGAGACGGCGATTTATCGCGTCTCTCTAACCGTCTAAAGTAGCTCTTTATGGGGTGGGTTAAGCGCGATCGCCTTCACCCACCATCGAACACCAGAAGTTAGGAGTCCAAAGGCCAATTTGGCGGTCTTTTGGTATTTTTTAAAGCTTCATTCCGTGGGTTAAAAACCTGATTTTTCGTAGTCCACGGAGATGGAATATTAGAGAAACCGGGGATTATGAGAACTACTATCTTATGAAACGTTACGGTAATCTTTATCGAGAAATTATTGAGTTTGAAAATATATTGCTTGCGGCACGAAAAGCGCATAAATGCAAGCGTTTTCGAGAACAACTTTTACCGTTTAATTATAATTTAGAAACTGAATTAATCAAGATACAACTAAAATCGGTGCGTTACGCCGAGGGCTAACGCACCTACGAAAATTGCTGTAGACGCGATTCATCGCGTCTCTACAATTTGATGAATTAGGCCATTACCATGCCGCCATCGACGTTAAAAACTTGTCCGGTGACATAGGCGGCGGCGGGGTCAGCGGCGAGAAAGCGCACCATTCCAGCGATTTCTTCGGGTTGACCGAAGCGACCAAGTGGAATGTATTTGAGAATATCTTCAGGGTTGTTGAGATCGCTCGTCATGTCGGTGGTGATGAATCCAGGGGCGACAGCGTTAACGGTGATGCCGCGAGTAGCGAGTTCTTTGGCAACGCTTTTGGTGAAACCGATTACACCCGCTTTGGCGGCGCTGTAGTTTGACTGACCTGGGTTGCCCATTAGCCCTGCAACGGAGGTAATGTTGATAATCCGCCCCGATCGCTGCTTCAGCATAATTTTACTGATGGCGCGTGTACATAAGAAAACACCAGTTAGATTAAGGTCTATCACAGCTTGCCAATCCTCTGTCTTCAAACGCAAAAGCAGATTGTCGCGGGTAATACCTGCATTGTTGACCAAAATATCCACACGGCTGAACTTTTCCATGACGGTCTTAACTAGTGCGTCTACTTGATCGCTTTTAGAAACGTCTGCTTGGATAGCGATCGCCTGACCTCCTGCTGCTGTAATTTCTGTAACAACTGCCTCAGCCGCAGCACTAGAACTAGCATAATTGACAACTGCGATCGCTCCTTGTGAGGCTAATTCAATTGCGATCGCTCGGCCAATTCCTCTTGATGCACCTGTGACAATTGCGACTTTATCTTGTAATAGTGTCATTTAATGTTCCTCAATCTTAGAAATACCGCGCTAATTATCTTATGGTGATTTCGGGAACATCTGAATATTGTCTGAGTAAAATCCCACTCTTGCGGGATGACAATCTTGCTGTCATGCTCCAAATTAGATAGCTAATAGATAAAGTTATATGTCGTATTTAGCTAGATATAGCTATCCTGAATCAAATGCGCAGAAATAAGATCCTTGACTTGATAAAAGTCAGGGATCTGTGGATTGCAATTCTCACAAATCAAATAGGATTGCTATATAACTCGAATAACAAGAATTAACGTTTTACTATAATTAAATATTTATAGTTATTTCTTTGTGAATAGATGAATAACTTGAAGCAATATATTCACCTGGCTGGATAGACTAGAAAGTGTTGCAGCTACAACCTTCGTAGATATCACTCTCGTGAACGCCTTTATAATTATTTGGTTGGTCAGGATAGGTTTAAATACATATCTAATGCAGATGCACAACCTCAAAAAAAATACGTATTTTATTATAATGATTTAATATTTTGGGCTACTAAATCGTTCTATATTAACTAATTTAATCTTTTCCCAACAAAAACCCATGAACCTATACCTATTTTATTTTCTAAGAATTACTATTGAAACAAACAATTGAAAATCGGTGTGTGTCACATGGCAACTAAAAAGCAATTCAACAGCTTTGAAGAGATGCTGTCTGCTTCTGATGTACCTGTATTAGTAGATTTTTATGCTGACTGGTGTGGTCCCTGTCAAATGATGGTGCCAATTTTAGAGCAAGTCAATGCCCAACTTAAGGATCGCTTAAGGATTGTCAAAATCGACACAGAAAAATACACAGACTTGGCTACTGAGTATAAAATTGCTTCTCTACCAACCTTAGTACTGTTTAAGCAGGGTAAGCCTGTGGATAGGATCGAGGGAGTGATGCAAGCACCGCAGTTAGTTCAATATCTACAAACAAAGGTTTAAGCTAATACTTAGAATTTTGATTTTAGTTCTTAGAGGCGCGAAATATCGCGTCTCTTTCAATAGACCTAATTTCAAACTCCCTTTCCCAAGCTTGGAAGAGGGATGTAGGGTGAGGGCTTTTGATTCATAAAACCTTAAGTAAATGTTAAGCATATTTACTTATATATCTAGAGAAAGTAGTTTAGAAATTAAGAAGACTATATTGTATAGATATAACAAAATATATTGACAAGTAAAACAATATATGAATCACAAGCATCAAAGACCTGATAAAGCCTATATTTGGGTAAACATTGATTTTGATAAGGTTAAACATAGAATAGATGCGGTGACTTGCCAGATTGAGCAGGTTATACAAAAGCACCACCTTTCAAATCAAACTGGTAAATCAGGCAAAAGAAATAATTAGGTTATCTGTAGGGCGATATCTACGAGAAGGGAAACGCATCTAATTTGTTTTGACAAAATGTAATACAAACCTTAGTGGGGTTCAGCATTGAGTAAAGATTTTTTTGTCACGATACTAGTGAGACAGGGCAATATTGTTATGACTGTGAACTTTGTTACCCAATCTCTAAATCCCCCAAAAAATTGGGGGACTTTGACTCCCTACTCCCAATCTCTTAAAAGGTAAAAGTAGTCCGAAGTACACCTACAGTCGTAGTCTCATTGTTGCCGTTACCTTCTGGGTTAAAGAGAACAAATGCACCAGGGGTAATGCTGATATTATCGCTAATTTGAAGGCGGTAATAGGCTTCTAAATGGTAAGGAGTCGCCCGATTGTCGCCTGTGGGCGTAAGTTGAGCAGAACCACCAGTATCACTACGGAAAAGCGGCTGACCAAAAAGAATCCCAGCAGTGTTTCCTGACTTGAATAAATCTTTGAAGTGAACTCCCGCCATCCAACTTGTAAAGGTAGTGGAAGCATCCACGCTATTGGAAGCAGCATCAACAAATATTGCTGCACCGTAGCCAGATAAGGCTATCTTGGGAGATAATCGCCATGTTACCGTACCACCAACAGAGTTGAGTGTGAGCGGTGTTCCAGTTGCAACCCCTGCTAAAGCACCGATATCACTACTAACTAATCCTGTAGCCAAAATATTGATTTCGTGATAACTGTGGGCATAGTTTAAACCAATATCCAGAGCGGGACTTGGCTTAAAGGTTAACTGTGTGGCAATAATACTACTACCACTAAATAAACCTGCTCCCAAAGGTGTAGTAGAAACTCCTGGTACTGCCTCACTAGCAGATTTTTCGGGTAAATTGGCATTTACACTGCCGTATAAAGCTCTTAAATCCAAATTTGGCGAAATATTAAAAATAAATCCCGCCGCCGATGCTAAACCAGTACCCGAAGTTCCACCAGAAACCCGTAGCACAGGATTCAAGCCGGCGAAACGAGATATTGACTCTTGTCCTTCACCATAAAAAGGCGTAATTGCTGGGAAAGCATCTGATGTTTCCGCCGCAGTTCCCGCAAACAAGGTTAATTTATTAGCAACGGGAAAAATATACAGCAATTTGTAAAGCTGAACGCTGTTTGCGCCAACACCCGACAAAGTATTGACATTTAACCCCGGAAATTGCGGCTCAAAACTGGTACGAGCGCTACTTGCACTTAAAAGCGGCGAAGCTAATCCTAAACTTTGTTGTAAGCTACCCTGTCCATCGGCTCCACCCAAAAAGTTATAGGCTTGCAATCCAGTAATTAATGAATCTTTACCAGTAAAGCTAGTGGTGAGATTTAATCGCACTCTATTGACTAGGATGATGTTCGGGTCACTGTCATTAGGAGCGCCACCGCTAGCACCAACACCAGCAATAATTACCTCACCATTGAGTTTGGTCGTAGTAGAAAACTGATTTGCTTCTAGTTCTGCTGTGCGAGCTTCTACAGCATCTACTCGACCTCGCAATGTTGCCAATTCCGCCGCAAATTGTTCTTGTAGTTTCTGCAACGTGGCTAAATCTTCTTTTTTGACCAAATCACCAGTTGCAGTCGCAATCAGTTCGTTGATTCGCTCTAAACAAGCATTTAAGCCAGCAGCAAATTCATAGCGAGTCATCGCCCGATTACCGCGATAGGTTTGATTGGGATAACCTGCGATACAACCATAGCGCTCGACTAAAGATTGGAGTGCCTGAAAAGCCCAATCGGTCGGCTGTACATCAGACAATTGGGATACGGATGTTACTTGTGCAAGTTTGTCTGAAGATGGAGATGAACTTGCAGATTGTGCTGTGGTTGGCTGCCAAAAGTTAACAGCAGAATCTACTCCTAAATCTTGACTTTTTTGCTGTTGATTGACTGAGGGTAAATTTTTTTGACTATCATTAGCTATCAGCAATTGACTGGAGATATTATTTGCTAAATCGCTTTGATGAGAATCATTTTTTTGATAGCTGCTGTCATCTGCATTAACAGCTACGTTTTTATCTGCAATTTCTAAATTAGGAAGGGCTTGCACAGGTAATAACCCGGCAATTAAACATAAAAACCCCATCCCACTAGCAGAAGCTAGTAGATATTTTGCCATGATAACTCCCAACACCTACAAAATAATGGAAAAATTAATTGCGATTTAAAAATGGATTGATAAGTCAACTTAAAGTAGATTTATAAAAAAATCTTATTAACTTTAAATTTTGGATATCAGGATTTTTCTCTGAATTGACTTACCAGAACCTCAGCTTATATCGCAAGTGTTAAATTATAGTAAATACTATTTTTGGAAAGAATTAACAACAAATGATATTGGTAGTTATTATAATTACTATTGACAAAAGAATAATTACAGAAGTCTAATTTTGTGATATCGAATATAGTATTGAACCGACATCCGCGACTTAATATCTACCAAAGAATAATTTACTCAAAAAAAATCAAGAGGCTGCGATCGCTGCTCGATTTGGGTGTAGGCTAAGATCGGGAAGAAACAGCATATCGTAGTCCACGATTTCTCTGATTGAGATATTTCAAGTATTCAATCCCACCAATAACAAACAACGACCGCATCACAATCCTGGTGAACATCTTCACCCATAGCGCTCCTTCCAATCTAGTTCTCAGTCGGCGCTTCAGGCGCAAACCATAATCTTCATTCGTGCCATCACTTACCTCTACTGAATCAGCTCGCCATTTTTTGCCTAAGTCTAAAAGCTCTGACACTTTTGTGTCTTGGTTCTCTGTGAGAATGTACAGTGTATCGGCAGGATAGGCAATGAAATGAATGATGCTGGTTTCAGGCATGAGACGATAGTTTGCCATTGCAAGTAGGGTATCGACCATACCACCAAAGCTTAAACCGTTTTCATCTGGTGCAAAGATTGGTTTTGTGAAGAGAAAGCTTGACCATAAATTTCTGTGGTTGGAAAGGTCAGTAATTACCTCTTCGCCATCAAACTCATTAAAACGACGCGGCTAAACCAAGGCAGCGAAGAGTTCTTGGGGAGAATGGGATTCCGCAATCGATTGGATTTTGCCTAAATCAAGCATCATATTGACGGTAAGTAATATTTTTAACAAAACATTTGTAACTACCCTTGCAGTTTATTTACCCAGTGCCTGCTATTCTTATAGTTACTTCGGTCTGTCATAGCAGATAGATTATCCTCGATAATGTTTTATTTGTGAGCGCTCATATACCATCGTGGTAATGTGGGTGCTTTTACTTTACAGCAGTTTTCTTTTGCATGAGGTACAAAGTCACTGGTTTTGAGGCAGGAGGCAGATCGCTTTTAGCGTCTCCCCTTGGGAGAAGGCAGGAGGCAGGAGGGAGAAGAATAATTTGATTTGTGAATCCTTCCTTGGTTCTGTACCTCATTTAGCTGCAAACTGCTGTATCAAGAAAGGCAGAAGGAATATTGCCCTCTGCCTCCTGCCTTCTTCACGCGATGTTTGGTGTTTGGTACACTAAGCTGATAATGAAGCTTTAACTTGACCAAAACGGCGATCGCGATTTTGGTAGCTCAACAAAGCCTGATAAAATGCTTCTCGATTAAAATCTGGCCAAAGAATATCGGTGAAATACATCTCTGTATACGCCATTTGCCACAAAAGAAAATTACTCAATCGCATCTCACCACTAGTACGAATCAATAAATCTGGTTCTGGAGTATCTGCCGTGTAGAGGTGTTGTTCTACAAGACTTTCATTCACTTCTTGGGCGCTGAGTTTGCCCTGTTCCACCAGTTGAGCTACTTGACGGCAAACTCTGGTAATCTCGTTGCGGCTACCGTAGTTGACTGCAACAGTAAAGTGGATTGCTTGATTGTTCAACGTCTCTGCCATTGAACGCTCCATTTCTGTCTGTAGAGACTTGGGTAAAGCCGATAAATCTCCAATAAAGGAGATGCGCACTCCTTCTCGATGCATCTGAGCCAACTCGCGATGTAGTAACCGCTCAAACAAATGCATCAGAAAATTTACTTCTTCAACAGGACGCTGCCAATTTTCTGTTGAGAAAGCATAGGCTGTCAACGCCTTGATTCCCCAATCTTTGCAGCAACGCAATAGTTCTTTGAGTGTTTTTGCTCCTTGGCGATGTCCGGCGATGCGCGGTAATCCTCGGCTGGTTGCCCATCTTCCGTTACCATCCATAATGACGGCGATATGTTGGGGTATTTTTTGGGGATTTAAATCGCTGGGTAATTTTGATTTGTCACTTGTACTGAGCGACTTGCCCTGAGCGGAGTCGTTCGCGTAGCGTCCCGTAGGGAAGGGAGCCGAAATATTTGTCATTTGTCATTTGTCCTTTGTTTTGACTAATTAGTTTCAAATAAATTTTGTAAGTACTCTGGTGTGAGGGTGTTGTTCCAACTCCACAGGCGATGCATTGTGTAAGTGAAGGTGAAGAGGAGAGTTGTTTTGTTGGTTAATGACCAAGCATTCCAGTTGAGCGTACCCATCATGCGGCGGAGAGTACGCATGAGGTTGTTGCGCTGATAGTTTTGCGATCGCGTTTTGATTAGTGTGCGTCCAATTCGCATCAACCCAGTATCAGGGAAAGTCCAGACTCCAAACCCCCAGAATTTGGTCATGTGGTTGATTTCATCCTGTGCTAGTTCTTCTAGAACATCCTGGAGTGCGCCAGTAGTGTGAGCAATCAACCAAATATAAAGACAGGTAGCACCGTATTCTGTGGCAATGCGGTGTAAGCCGTGGCGATATAGGTCTTCGTTGGGGTCATTTGTGGGGAGATAGCTTCTAACAGTCCGAAGTTTGGGGGTAATTTTCTCACCTGTTAATTGGGTGTAGACTTTGATTAATGCTGGTGTGTGCTGACGTTCTTCCTTTTCCCACAAACCAAGTTCCAGCAGTTCGCCATCTTTACCGACTGTTCCACCAACAAACCGCGCCATTTGAGGATGCAATTTTTCCAAATACTGCCGACTGGTTTGGGTATAACCGCGAATGGGCGCTTCTGTGTCCATTGCACCTATTAATATAGATAAAAATACCTCTGCGTCCAAGCCGATAATTTGATTGCGGTTAATCGTCAGCCAGTCAATGGGTTTCCAGGGACGCGGTTGGGGATTGGCAAACTGTATCGGTAAATCTTGCAGACGATCATGTAGTTTTTCGACTGCAATATATCTGTCTATGAGGGAATGAATGCGGCGCTGTGTTTGCAAGTAATGAGGACTGGGATAGCTTTGACCTGCTAAGTCTTCTGTAAGTGGGCTGAGGGTATTAAGCATATTTTTATACTTATTTTTTATCTCTATGCCCAATAGCCTAAGCGATCGCACTTTGTTTTGTCAGTCGGCTGAAGTCGGCAGTTTTATCTGATGTAGTTGGAAAAGTCGGGGAAAAAGTTGGTTAGAGAAAATTTGGGTTTAAAAACTCGCTTTTCTAGGGCTACTTTACAAAGTTCAAAGAGAGAATTGCAGAGAATGTGGCGAAATTGTTAGAACAAGGGTAGATAAAAGTTGAGTAACAGGATAAATCATGAACGTTTATAAGAGATATATCACCATTGCAGATCCAAAGCAGTTAGTATTATCTGATTTACCATTTAAAGCAGGACAGAGAGTTGAGGTGATTATTTTGACGGACGATAATCAAAGGGTTACTTTAGCAGAAGAATTAAAAAAGTTATTCAAAGAAATACAAGCGATACACGCAGATAATCCCTTGACTGATGAAGAAATAGCAGCAGAAATTGAAGCCTATAGACGGGGAGAATGAAAGTTATTATTGATACTAATATTGTAGTCTCTGCTGCTATAGCTGATAAAAATCCAGAGGCAGTAATTTTATTTGTGATTGCTAATTCTGCTTTTGAGTGGGTTGTATCGGCAGAGATTATCGCAGAGTATAAGGAAGTTTTAAAGCGTCCTCGTTTAAAATTAACTGAGGCACAATACGAAAGATGGGTTTATTTAATTGATTCAGTGACAACACTAATTGATGTGGATGTGGAAGTTGATTTCCCCAGAAATAGGAAAGATGCAAAGTTTTTAGCTTGTGCTATTGCCGCAGGAGCAGATTTTTTTATTACGGGTGATACTGATTTTAATGAAGCGCAAACTTTGTTAAACACAACTATTATTTCTCTATCTTTATTTAAAAGGTTAGTTTGTGATGTGAGGGAATAAGCTTCAATCTGGTAGGGTGCGTAAGATAGCGGCATAACACACCGTACAAAACTAAGCGATCGCACTTCGTTTTTTCAGTCGGCTGAAGTCGGCAGTTTTATCTGATGGGGTTGGAAAAGTCGGGTATTAGTCTTATCTTCTGTCTAAGAGGATGTTTGATTAGTAATTAAATTGGGAAATATAAATTAAGATTTTTAAGTTTATTCAACCCATAATTTGATGAAAAAATCAGGTGTATTATTAACTATCATTTCAATGTTAGGACTGTTATTACAGAGCTGCAACAACAAATATAAATTTTACTGGGTGCCTTCAGAAGCAATGCTGCCAACTGTACAAGTAAAAGATAAGTTACTAGTAGACACATCTAGCTACTATTCCCAAGCTCCACAAAGATATGACCTTGTATTATTTTCACCTACGGAACAGCTTAAGAAAGAACAATATACTGATCCCTTTATTAAACGTGTAGTTGGTTTACCTGGAGAAAAGATAGAAATCAAGGATGGAAAAATTTATATAAACAATCAACCTATACAAGAAAATTATATTCTCAATGGACAGAAGACATTAGTTGATATTTGTCCATTAGAATATACGCCTTATCTGTCAAAACCTGTCATTATACCCTCTAATTCGTACTTTATGCTAGGTGATAACCGCGAAAAAAGTTATGACAGTCGCTGCTGGGGTATTGTTCCAAAAAGTAATCTTATTGGCAAAGTAGTAAAAATTTTAAAGTATTAAATCGTTTGAAGTTGACGTTAAGCGAAGCGAAAGTCAATCTTCTGACAAATCTCCAAATTGCTGACGATAACGCTCAAGTTGTTGTTGCACTAATTCTAACTGCTGGCGAGTTTGCTGCTCAACTTCTTCTGGAGTTTGATAGCGCTTTCCTTGTTGGTTATACCAATACAAAACCTGACGCTGGATATTACCAGATACGTATTGCCCTCTACCAATTCCCAAACCAATTTCTGGCATCCAAAAGGGTTCACCAATTTGCAATTGATAGCTACCATCTACTAAGCGATAAACTTCAAAAGGTTGGTGACAGTCTCTTTGCCAATACTCTGGATTATAAATAATGTAGTACAATACCCCTAACTTGGCATAAGTGTCTAATTTTTTGTCGTATTCTCCACCCGGAGTTAAGGAGACAATTTCTAAAGCCAGGATAGGCACAATGTTGTTTTCTTCCCAAACAACATAGCTTTTACGAGATTTAGCTTCCTTGCGGCGTTCTACACCTAAACTCAAAAATCCGTCTGGCACAATCGGCACAAGTGGACTAACCCCTGTGGTATGGTAAACGCCCATATCCACACTGAAAAACCAGTCATTACGGTTTGCCCAAATATATTGCAGCAAGAACAGAAGCAGGTTAGGAATAAAGTTTTGGTCTTCGTTATCCACAGGAGTATCGTCTGAACAAGGAAGTTCAGCACTACTAGGCAATTGACGGGGGTCTGATTTCACCATAAGTAATGATGGTGCTAATTTTACCTAATGAGTTTTATTCTAGACGATTCGACGCGGACGATATACTTTAGATAAACGTTCTAAGTTAGTGGCGATGAAGAATTTTGATATTCAGCTAGATGAAGAATATGCTCAAAAGCTTGCTTACATTCAACAGGAGGCTGACCAAGATACAGTAGAGGCAATTAAGTCTTCGATTGAACTGCGCTATCAACAACTTCAGCAACAAAAAACAGATCCTTTAGCGAAACTCAAGCAAAGTAAATTTATCGGCTGTTTCAAAGGAGAAACTCACTTAGTACAACATTTCATTAATTCGTAGCGAATACTCTGCGTACCTCTGCGCTTACCTTTGCGCCCCTTTGCGTTTAAATTTCAACCCTCAATTCCCTATGAATTTACGCAAAGCTGTACTTAGCTGCTAATTCCGAAGCCATTGTGCGTAAGCGTTCGCGTAGCGTCTCGTAGAAAAGCCCGTCATAAATATAGCTAATGCAAGAAAAGTTGTAATAACAGCAATCCTTTCAATAACTTGCTGCTGAATTTTGAATAAAGTTTGCAAAAGTCGGGAAAAAAGTCGGATTTACAGAATCTTATCCGAAAACTCTAGCAATATAACTGTAGAGTAATTTATAGTTGTCCCTAAAATCTGAACTATCCTTGTCGTTACACAATGGACGCTGAAGCAGCATTAGCATGGTTAGACGCCATAATTCCCCCTCAGACTGGGGAACGGTTGAGCGATTTGCAAAAAGTGATTCTTGTGCAAGTTTGGTTGGGTAGAAAATACTTGGATATCGCTCATTCTTACGGTTGTACGGAAGGACACGCCAAGGATGCTGGTTCTCAGTTATGGAAGCTGCTTTCTAAGGTATTGCGAGAAAAGATAACCAAAAGTAATTGTCGCGCTGCTTTGGAGCGAGTTTTGAGAAAAACTACTGCGATATCCAGTTTGATTGATTATTCGCGATCGCCACACCCCACCCCAAAATTAGAGGATACCAATTTTATTGGACGAACACCAGCGATCGCTCACCTGAATACTTTGGTAAATCAAGGATCAAAAGTGATTGTCATCCAAGGTGAGGGAGGTTTAGGTAAAACTACTCTAGCGCAGCAATATCTCCATCAGGGGTTTGACTTGGTTTTAGAACTGCTGATGGCGAAGGAAACGCAGAATATCACCCCTGCGGAAAGGGTAGTTGAGGAATGGCTCAAACAAGATTTTGATCAAGAACCTGGGGTAGAATTTGGGGTTACATTGGGAAGACTCAAGCGCCAACTCCACAATCGGCGAATTGGGGTGTTAATTGATAATTTGGAACCTGCATTAGATCAACAAGGTGGATTGATTGCTTCTCACCGCAACTATGTAGAACTATTACGGGTTTTGGCTGATGCTAGGGTGCAATCTGTTACCTTGATTACTAGTCGCGATCGCCTTTGTGAACCTGGACTAAATGTGAATCACTATCGGCTTCCTGGCTTAGATGAAAGCGCATGGCAACAGTTTTTTAGCAACCGGGGATTAGCCATCGATTCGCCAACCTTGCAAATCATGCATCGCACTTATGGCGGTAATGCTAAAGCAATGGGAATTCTCTGCGGTTCGATTCAGGAAGATTTTGGCGGTGACATGGTTCTTTATTGGCAAGAAAATCATGCCGATCCGTTAGCAGCAACGGACTTAAAAAATTTAGCCGTTAGTCAAATCAATCGTCTGCAAGCCCTCGATCCCCAAGCATATCGCTTACTTTGCCGTTTGGGATGTTATCGTTACCAAGACATACCCAGCATCTCATCTCAAGGGTTATTTTGTTTACTTTGGGATGTTCCACCCGATCAGCATCGCCAAATCATCGCCTCTCTGAGAAATCGGTCTTTGGTGGAGTGTGAGAAAGGTGAATATTGGCTGCATCCGGTGATTCGGAAAGAAGCGATCGCACGTTTACGTCCCAGCGATGAATGGGAAATTGCCAACCACAAAGCCGCAGAGTTTTGGACAACTAGTGTTAAACAAATTGAAACCTTTAAAGATGCTTTGCAAGCTTTAGAAGCATATTATCATTATATAGAGATTCATGAATTTGAGTTAGCAGGCAAGGTCATTTTAAAAAGCCGAAATAATCAATGGCAGCAGTTTTTACCTCTTGGTAGTACATTGTATCGGATGGGTTTAATTCAACCGATACTTGCGGCAATTGATCGAGTTGTTCACAATCTAGAAAATGACCAAAATCTCAGCGAACTTTATAATATACTGGGCGATTTATATTGGATAACAGGTAAAATTAGTCAAGCGATCGCTTGTCAAGAAAAAACTATTACTCTGGCAACTCAAGCACTCAAATCACTTGTACCTCAGTCAGAAAATAAACATCCAGTTTACTATCTGAGGATGCTAGAGGTAGATTCTTTATTAAGTATTGGTCTTTACAAGATAGATTTGTGGGAACTAGAGTCAGCCGCAAAGCTATTTCAGCAAGTAATTTATCTGGCTCAAAATACCGAGCATCATCGCTGGGCAGAGAAAGCTTCAGTCTGTTTAGCTTTGGTGTATTCTTATTTAGGTTTGCGCGATCCTTCATATCAATTAGCAGATGTAGCTTATCAAAATATTACGAAGGAAAAACTGGTAGAACAGACTGGAAGATTTGTATATTTCATGCAAATTTTAGGTGAAACATACGTCAATTTAGGCGAATTTTGTCAGGCAAATCAGATATTCCACCAAGCTTTGACTTTTGCTGAAGAAAGTCATTATATGCAGGTAAAAGCAAAAACACTCAATGGTTTAGCAGAAATCTATCGACAACAAACAGATTTTGCATTAGCTCTCGCTAATCATACAGAAGCAATCGAACTTCTTGATAAAATAGGTGCAAAGTGTGACCTAGCTGAAGCTTATTTTCAATTGGGTTTAACTAATCAAAGGATGTCAAAACCTGATGAAAGTCAAATAAATTTTGATCGGGCAATTCAGCTATTTACTGAAATCAAAGCACCGAAACAAGTTGAAAAAGTTTTAAAGTGTGCTACTCAAATCTGTGTCACCAATCGTAGATTGGAAAGGATGTAAAAATCTTTGATTTAGTAGACGGCTCTGCAAACAAATCAAAGTAAATAATTAAAAGTTGACTCAAGGACTTGGTGCAGTCCATTGAGAAGCGGTTTGATCGTACTTTCCTCTTATGGTTGCAGCCCGAGGACGAGCTGCTGCTAAAGCCGCTAGCTCATCATCTTCCGAGGTATAGTCTCCAAAATCTACACCTAATAAACCACCATTACCTAAAATCCCGATACTTTTCAAATGATCCTCAATATTATCTAAATCAAGAATGTCAGAGTCATCATTACTTAAAGTTCCCATCCACATAATCCAAATATCTTTTTCTATTTGATCGACTCCGGGCTTAGTAGGATCGTAAGCCAAAATAGAATTACCAAAGGCACTCATCGCAGTTGCTTTTTGTCTCAACTCGCTAAAGACACTTGCCATTCCATTAATGCGATCGTTCATAGCATTAGTTGCTGTTAGTATATCTGCTGGCGAATATGACGATGCACCACCAGCAATTTGTACCCTGATTTCTGCAATTAATCGCTCAAGAATAACGGTATTTTTATGTAAGTTTGCTAATACTT
Source organism: Nostoc sp. 'Peltigera membranacea cyanobiont' 210A (assembly GCF_002246015.1). GTDB lineage: Bacteria > Cyanobacteriota > Cyanobacteriia > Cyanobacteriales > Nostocaceae > Nostoc. The sequence continues at coordinate 231,290 of NZ_NOLJ01000012.1, read as the reverse complement.
TATTGGTTTGCAATGCACCACGATACATTGATGCAACGTGTTGCCAAATATTACTTCGCAGCATATCAGGTGAAAGACCACCAGGTTGTAAATCACTGCCTCGCGTTGTTATGGCATCTGATAAAGCAAGAGCTATTGTGGAAGATGCAGCTGCTTGTAAAAATGAAGAACCAGCTGCTGTACCTGCATCCGCTAGAGTGAGAGCAAACCATGCACCTGCGGTAGAAGGAGCAATATAGGCGGCGGCAAGACCTGCTAAAACACCCGTTCCTATTCCTAAAAATATTCCTCTCCAAAGAGTTTGATTTTGTGCTTCTGCTCTTCCTTGACCAATTACTCTTGAGTAATTGCTGTAAGCCATATCATAATTTATGGAGAAAATTCTTAATTTTGTACTGATTAAATCAGTATTTACTACAGATAAATCCACATAGATACTACCTAAATTATGACAAGCATCAATTAATCTTGCATTGGCTTCCGTCAGTGGCAGTTTTGTCGAAAGTTCTGTAACTACTGGGTTTTTTGGCGCTCTCTGCAACACATCTCTCTGCAATATCCCATCTTTCTGTTGTAATACATGGGTCAACTGATTATTCCCTGGCGATTTCCTTTGCCCAAAGTAAACATCGAGAGGTTTAGTTTGCACTTCTTCCTCTTGAGTCTGTTCTTCTGGTGTCATTTGCGGTTGCATTGCAGTATTAGGCATTGACATGACTTGATTAGCCACCCTATCGGCTTCCTGCTCATACTGGTCTCCTGGTTCTCCAACCGTCAGTTTTGCTTGTGGACGACGCAACGCTATGCTACTAATGTCGTGAACAGGCTTTTTTTTGATAGCTTGTGATTCCCAGGATTGTTCGCCAGCAGATTGTGCAGCTTGCAGGTCGGTTGATACCTCAGAGGATGCTTGGATTGGAGCTTTATTTGCGATGTCAAAGCCGCGCACTGGATTTGCCAGCGTTGGAATTGTTGCTGAGAGCAGCGACGGATTTGAAGTGGATATATCTGCTTTCTTAGACCCAAATATGCGATTGCTCATCTCACATCCTCAAGCATATTTTTGAATCAAATTATACAATTTGTTGGGTGGCGATCGCTATCGACTTAAGTATAAATTATTCTTTGTCGGCAGTGGCTCTGTGTGAGCGAGACTTGTAATTCTAGAAAGCTGGGATGAAAAACTGGGGCGATCGCTTTTGCAGGTGAATGAATTGGGTTAAGTTAGATTTATCTTGTCAAACTAGAAATTATTATGTCTTCTGCTCAAGATTTAGGAATAATTTTAGAAGACACACCAGAAGATGTTATATTTCCTCCTGGTGATTTATACAGTGATGAACCACCTTTGGAAACAGAACTTCACTTGCGGCAAATACTGCTATTGATTCAGTGTTTGGAATGGTTGTGGCAGGAGCGTCAAGATTTCTACGCTTGCGGTAACATGACGATTTATTACAGTCCGCGTCAACGCAAGTCTGAGCAATTTAGAGGCCCCGACTTCTTTGTAGTTTTAAATACCCAACGCAAAATACGCAAAAGCTGGGTAGTTTGGGAAGAAGATGGCAAATACCCAAATGTGATTGTAGAGATTCTTTCTGACAAAACCGCTGCTACTGATAGAGGGTTGAAAAAGGAAATCTATCAAGATATTTGGCGGACTCCTGATTATTTTTGGTTTGACCCGGTAAGTTTAGAATTTAAAGGATTTCATTTATTAGATGGCCGTTATCAAGAACTGCAAGCAAATGAAGCAGGTTGGTTATGGAGTCAGCAATTGCAGTTATATTTGGGAGTTTATGAATCGAAGTTGCGGTTTTTCACTCCCGATGGACAACTGACACCCACGCCTGAAGAAGTAGCACGCCAAGAACAGCAACAGCGTCAACAAGCCGAACAGCAACGCGAACAAGCCGAGCAACAACTTGCTCAAATGGAGTCCATGCTTGCTCGCTATCGGGAAAGATTTGGTGAATTACCAGAGTAATTTTGTTTGCTATATTTTCAAACGACGATTAACGTGTTCAACAACAATTCTTAATCAATTAAGTTCTCGATTATATTTATTCTGTTCTTTCGTCAATTTCTTCCCTTTTGGTTTTTTCATTAGAGTCTCACTCAATTGATGAATTTTAGTAATTCCTTGATAGCCTTTATCCGCTTAAATGTGTTGATTAATATGGGAGGTAAATAATGGATGGAGAAGAATTGAGAAGAAGATATGCTGCTGGGGAAAGAGATTTTAGCGGTCTCAATCTCAGGGGTGTTAATATCAGCGGCTCCGAACCAATGGAAGATGTTTTTATTAATATTGACTTGAGTGGAATCAATTTGAGTGGAGCCAACTTGACTGATACTATCTTGGCTGGTGCTGATCTTACTGATGCCAATTTGAGTAACGCCAATCTGACTAGTGCCCACTTGGGCCAGTGCAAATTAATTCGTGCTAATTTGAGTGGAGCCAATTTGACTAAAGCTTGTTTGGATGTTGTTAAGTTCATGGATACTGACATGAGTGGTGCTGAATTGCGATCCGCTTCTATCAGCCAAACTCAACTGGGTAACACCAATATGAGTGGAGCCAAGCATGTGAGTAATGTTGACTGGACTGGTACTACCGTCAGAGGTCTTGTTTTGGAGGATGGAAGTGTCCTCAACGACGATCACGACTGGTGAGACCATTGTTAGTTGAGAATTCGCCAACAGGGACGCATTCAATCCTAAATTTTGAAAATCAGTAACATCCATTTCAAGATTGTAAAATCACATCCATCCTCCAACTTCCGCATCAGTCAAGGGTTTCTCTAACTTACTGTATTCTGTTTGAGCCGCCCGCAATACGTGTTTCATCTGCACTGCTTCCCCAGCATCGGCAGCCAGGAAAGCTGCATTTAAAGCAATATTACGGATATTACCCCCAGCCACATTGAGCCGTGCTAGTTGCAAAGCATCTAAGTCTGCGGTTGGGGTTTCGGCTGGAAAGACGCGTCGCCAAATCTCGGCTCGTTGGGTTGTATCAGGGAAGGGAAACTGCACTACAAAGCGAATCCGTCGCAGAAAGGCTGTATCAATTGCACTCTTCAAGTTCGTAGTCAAGACTGCTAAACCTGGGTAACTTTCCATGCGTTGCAATAAGTAGCTAACTTCAATATTGGCATAGCGATCGCGCGCATCTTTAACTTCACTCCGTTTACCAAATAAAGCGTCGGCTTCATCAAATAACAAAATCACTCCACCTTGTTCTGCGGCATCAAATACCCGGCGCAAATTCTTCTCTGTCTCACCAATATATTTGCTAACTACCGATGATAGGTCAATCCGATAGAGGTCGAGGCGCAATTTCTGGGCCAGAACTTCTGCCCCCAAGGTTTTACCAGTGCCGCTACTACCTGCAAATAGAGCGCTGATTCCCAATCCCCTAGCACTCTTGCCCCCAAAACCCCAATTGTTATATACAGTACTACGTTGGCGCACATGAGCCGCAATTTCCCGCAGAACTTGTTTCTGCGCTTCTGGCAATACTAAGTCATCCCAATCACCGGATGGCTCAATCCGTTGGGCAAGTTCATCTAAGCGCGGACGTGCTTGCACGCGGCAGGCATCCCATAAAATGCTAGTGATATCGGTTTCTGGTGTTTGTGCTAATTGTCCTGCGGCTTCTGCACAAGCAGCGCGAATGGTTGCAGCACTGAGGTTAAACTGATCCACTAGGGTTTTGACTTGCCCATTCATTTGCGATGCACTCGCCCCTAATGCATCTTGCCAAACTGCACCTTGTTCTTTGCTAGTTGGTTGATGTACGTCAAAATTAACTACTAGGCGTTGTGATAAGCCGATGCGTTCCCGACTTGTGACTATTAAAAAGCCCTTTGTGCGTTCGATGAAACGAGCGATCGCATTTAGCCGCGCTGTATCATTAGTATCCAGTTCGTTGCAGTCTATCAGTAAGGCACTCTTACTTAAAATCGTCTCGCGAGTCCACAGGCGGATGAGATTATCCAACTCGCCAGGTGCTAAAGGAATGACTTGTGCAGGTATTACCCACAAGCTTAAACCCTGAAGTTGACAAATTGTGGCGGCAATGTCACGTTTACTGGCAGTTTCACCACTAGATAACTGGATAATTGGCAAGCTATTAACCTTGTAAGCTTGTGACCAAACTGCTGCGATTCGCTCTGCTAAATCTTGATGCGAAGGTACTAAATCGCTAACCTCTTGTAATGGCTCAATGATACCAGCTAGCCGTTCGTCAAGATATTGAATACCCGTGAGATAATGTAAAATCCGCTCGTCAATTCTCAAGGGACTAAGAGTTAGGGAATGACCATCACCAATTTGAATTAACCGCCAATGACGTAAGGGAGCATTTGGAGCGATCGCATCCCAGTGGACATTAGGTAAAGCTGCCAAAGCTAAACCCAAAGTTGGGTAAGCTCGTTGTGATTCATCGTGAACTATAGCACACAATTTGGCAAAATCTCCATTTAATTCCATACCTGCACACAACAGCAACAAATCGCGTTCAAAGGATGAGAGGCGAAACATTTTGCAGACTCTCTCTAATGCCGATGGTGCAGGCATAGCAGCAGTAGCTTCCTGTAACTCCTGCTGTAAATGCTCTTGGTTGTTCTCTTCAGGTTGATTTTGCTCTTTTGCCGTGTGATTTTCTAAAATACCACGCACCACGGCTAGGGCTGCTGATAGGTAGCGGTAGTTTGCCTCATCCCAATTGTGATTAATTGTCGTAGCATTCATAAAATTGTCACCTGTGGCGAATCATATTCCCCTAACTGATTCTTTTGCAGTGGACTTTCGGCGCCATCCACCCGCGCCCGAACAATATAAGTTCCTGGTTTGACATTTTTGACCGGAATCGCGATCGCATCAGTGTCTTGGGTAGGTGGTGCAGCCAAGAAAGAGTAAGCTACCGGATTATCACCTGATACCTCATTGAGTAGCAAAACTACCCGCTGTGCCTTACCTACTTTTGGCTGGAATTTAACGGTAATTTCTGCTGCGCGTAAATTCTCACCGCTATTTTCTACTTGAGTGACGAATGCTGTAATTGTTGGATGTAAGACAAAAGCCGCCACGTTTGATTCAACTAGATGATTCGTTTGCCCTGCATTACCCATTGTTAGATGTACAACTTGCACACCCTGTACGCTTGCGTATAAATCTGGCGGGACTAATAAACTGATTTGCGTTTCTTTTACTTCTTGAGGTACTAGTAATGTCTCCGTATTACCAAAACGAACTCGTGTGATTTCACCGCGTAACCGTTTACCACGAATTACTAATGTTGTACCTGTAACAATCATTTGTTCAGTCTTGGCCGGAGCTATAACTTGCTCTATATTCGGTTGAGATAAGGGCATCATGTAAAAACTTTCAGACTTGTCATTGGTACTTTCAATCAATACCATTGATGCCAGATAGGTAGCTGAAGGTCGATAGTGTGTTTGTAAAGCAGACCATAACTTAGAAGTTTCTTCCATGTTAAAAAACTCTGGAGTCAATTTGATCTGCCCAATTTGTTCAGCTAAAGCGGATACAGACACACTTGCTACAGCTTGCGAAAAAGCACTTGAAGTATTGGTTGTAGATGCATTGATCAAAGTATTTTCAATAATATCGGATGTGATAGCTGGTGTTTTGTGTAATAAATGCATTGCATAGCCGAGTAAAAGCTCTGCCTGAAAATCCTTGGCTCCGTAGGCTGTTAGTAAGTAGTGCAGGTCAAGAGCTAGTGGTGGAGTTGGAGAGCGTGGGTTTCCATTAATCCGTGAGTGCCTGCTCCGAAATTCTTGAGATACCCAATCGACATTGCGATTCTGCGTCACTTGATAGAGAAAGAGGTTGATTTGGGCACGCTCGTCAGCTTCAACTGAAATTCGATCGGGCGGTAGGGCAGTTACAATCACATCACCAACACTAGCAGCGATCGGATCGCTGACTAAACCATTTTCCAGCAAGACTTTTAGTACTGCTGTCACTGCGGCTATAGAGAGCACATTACTCATCCTGATTCCTCATGGCAATAGCACATATTAATCATGTACGCCAGAGAACATTAATAGAATATATTTTGCAAAACTTTAAGTATTCTGTAGCAAAGACTATCAGCACGCCAGACAAAAGCGCGTTGTCAACTATTAATTAAGACTTTAAATAATTAAAACTAAAGTCCCTATGACTACTAACCCAGTTCCTAAAATGATCTTCCAGCTTAATGTTTCTCCCAAGAAAATAACTGAAAACAATAAAACTAATACCAAGCTTGATTTATCAATTGGTGCGACAAGTGAAGCTTTTCCTACTTGTAAGGCTTGGAAGTAAAAAATCCATGATAATCCTGTAGATAATCCAGATAATAATAAGAAAATCATGGTTTTTTGGGATATAGCTAAGATATTAACTACGTTTCCTTGAAAAAATACAATCCCCCAAGCAACTACTAAGATGACAACAGTTCGGATTGCTGTTGCTAAATTAGCATTCACATTTTCTATCCCAATTTTGGCAAAGATAGTTGTCAATGCTGCAAAGCCAGCTGACAATAATGCATATATCCACCATGTTGTGGTGTTGCTTTCCATCTTAGCCTCCTGATTTGCTAGTCAAAATTAGCAGTGTAATTTAAGAAGAGTGTTAAATTCAATTACTTGTCTGTAAAGTTTGACTTGCTAGGTGCGTAGTTTGCGCTCTACCGTTTCACTCTCTTAGTCACTCAGCACTACTGAAGCAGACGATTCTCGTCGAACTTGCGCTAACTTAATATCAGGAACAAATTTCAACTGCTATTAGGTCTAAAGTTTAAACATTTTATCAAAATTATCACATTACTTTAAGTTACTAATATGTTAAGCTGAGTATAATTAGATAACTGCTAGTAGCATATATTACTAATATTCATCTAAGTTATGAAGCAATCATATTTGTAATACTAGTACTATCTCTGACTAAAGTTAACATTTTAAAGTAACTAGGATGGGTTGCCCCAGATGAAATCCCCACCTTCTTCAAATTCTTGGAATGGTCGCTTCGTAGGTGATAACCAGCGATACCGTTTAGACAGACGGTTAGGCGGGGGTGGCATGGGAGAAGTCTTCCTAGCAACGGACACCCGTGTTGGTCAACAGGTAGCGTTGAAGTTGCTCAAAGATACGCTAGTGGCATCACTCGAAATGAGAAAGCGTTTTGAGCGGGAGGTGGCAGTTTGTGCTGCTTTGCAAAGCGACCACATTGTTAAGATTAGTGACTGTGGTGTAACCCCGGAAGGTTTTCCATTTTACGTTATGGAATATTTGCGGGGGCAAACGCTCAGGCAATTACTGCTGCGCGAAAAGCGGCTGTCTGTTGAGCGGACGGTGAAGATTATGGCGCAAGTTTGTAAAGGTCTACAGCTTGCTCATCAAGGAGTTACTCTCCAAAGAGATGGCGGCAAAACCACTGAACATATTCAGGTAGTTCACCGCGACCTAAAGCCAGATAATATATTTTTGATGCCGACAGATTTGGGAGAGTGGGTGAAGATTTTGGATTTTGGTGTTGCCAAGATTCGTAGTGAATCTTCAGAAAATTCCAATATTACAAATATAACTAGTACATTTATCGGTACATTTCGTTACGCACCTCCTGAACAAATCCAAAGCGATCAAAACCTGGATGCTAGAGGTGATATTTACAGCTTAGGGATTATCCTTTATGAAATGCTGAGTGCAGCCGACCCCTTTGGAATCAGCATTAAGGGTAGTCATGTTAGTGAGGCTTCTTGGGTATTAGCTCATGCTTATGAGCCACCAAAACCACTGCGCGAGCAACCAGGGTGTGAGCATTTACCCGTACAATTAGAAGCCGTGGTGATGAAATGCCTCCACAAGAACCCAGCCAACCGATTTGCAACGGTAGAAGAACTGAATCAGGCTTTACAAGCTGCTGCCAAATTTGCCACAGAATCTAGCGTACCCGAACAAATGACTGGGCGATCGCAACCTTCTTCTAATCAAGGCTCAAATCACGAAACTGTTCCCAGACAATCAAACGACGACACGATTCTGCGTCCTCCATCTGCTTTCAATCAGGGTTCAAATCACGAAACTGTTCCTAGACAATCAAACGACGATACTGTTATTCGTCCTCCATCTGCTTTCAATCAAGGCTCAAATCACGAAACTGTTCCCAGACAATCAAACGACGATACTGTTATTCGTCCTCCATCTGCTTTCAATCAAGGCTCAAATCACGAAACCGTTCCTAGACCATTTAACCCAGTTGAACAAAATCCACAGAGTCCTGTGAATAATCCGAACGCCAGCAAACCTGATGTGACGTTATATCAACCACGACCAGGATCTAATCAAGGCGGGCAACAAGTACCACCAGATAAGACGTTGTTTCAACCGCGACCAGGATCTAATCAAGGCGGTCAACAAGTGCCACCAGATAAGACGTTGTTTCAACCGCGACCAGGATCTAATCAAGGTGGGCAACAAGTGTCACCAGATAAGACGTTGTTTCAGCCGCGACCAGTATCTAATCAAACTAGACCACCAGTGCAACCAGATGTGACTTTATATCAGCCACGACCTGCGTCTAATCAACGCAGACCACAAGCGCGAACGGATGACACTATTTACCAACCAAGGCTAAGTGAGCAGCTAACTACGAGAATTACCCCCAATTTCTTGCGAATCGTAGGGGTGGTGTTGGCTATTGGGGTGACTTTAGCAGTAGTAACCTATATATATACTCAATTTCAATCTGGTAAACAGCCAAGCAACCAGCAAAATTTACCTAATAGCGATCAGCGCATTTAGAACTAATCAGCTAAAGAGGCTTTTGGGATTTTTGCACAGATGCGGTAATCATAAGTGATATCATGTCCGCTTGGTTACTTATTAAACCTCAAGAACCCCACCCCGCCAAAGCTACGCTTTGTCTCCCCTCCCCGCAGGCGGGGAGGGGCTGGGGGTGGGGTGCAATGATTGTGAAAATCATAGCTGATAAATCATCATAAAGACGCGATAAATCGCCGTCTCTACAATATCAGTCTTTTGTAGAGACGGCGATTCATCGCGTCTCCCGACTTGGGCGAATTGGCGTACTACTCATAGGGGTACACCAATCAGCATTGCTGTGCCCCTATAATTCATCCCAAACTACGGGAAAGGAATAATCTGAAAACGCCGAGAAATCACGATTTTCGCTGCGGGTTTCTTCATCCAGAACTTTGACAACTTTGTTATAAATATCTTGCGCTTGTTGCGGTGAATCACCGATGCTGGTTAATCCCACCTTGCCAAACTGCGAAAGGCAACCCATAAGATGAAACACTGTACCCGTTTCTGTACCACTGTCAAACTGCAATCTGTGGTGAGCGATGATATCCATTAAATCATTAGGTAATAATCCCTGATAGCGCTCTTTTTGGAGATTATCAGTGGCAACGTAGTATTTTGGACGACCTTGTTGACTATAAAATAAACCCGTGGAAAGGTCATAGCGACCGTTCGTTAATAATTTCAGGGTCATGAATGGATGAGTTGTACCGCCTTTACGTAGGTTAATTTCGATCGCCTGAATATCCCAGTCTCCATTACCCTTGTCAACGGCGATAAAATCTACACCAAACCGTTCTAAAGTGCCTTTATCTGCTAGCTTTCTGCCAACTTGAAGTCCCAATTGCTGTAATTGCAACCGATATCTTTCATCAGCAGGAAAGCTGCAACCAAGATAAATCTGACCGTCTGGGCCTCCGAGAATTTGGTCGTGAGTTGAAAGGATTTCCACTTCGCCTTGGGGTGTGATCCGTCCTTGAACGCTGGGCGATCGCTTAATTTCCCCTTCCACAAATGCTTCGGTAATTGCCCCTAATTCCGGGATTCTTCCCGAAAAATTATCCCATGTCTCAAGTTTTGCTTGAAAGCGCATCGTTGAAAGGCGATCGCTAATTACGGCTATCCTTTCGGCATGAGTACCAGTGTTTGGTGCTAAATTCGCAATCGGTCTGAGATCCAACAATGCATTCCCCTCGCCAGAAATGCCCTCGTTGAGTTTTACTACTACCCGTTTTAATGTTGGTTGGCGTTCCCACAAATCAACGGTAGCGGAAGCCAAATCTGTGGGGTTCCAAACTTTTTCGCTGCCATCTGGATGTGGTACTCCGCTTTCCTTGAAAATTTGCCGACTACCACTTTTTGTCCCCCAAATCTGTAAATCTGGTGCAGCAGCATATAGTGGTACACCTAATTTTAAAGACAATTCGCCTTCCCAGTGCGAAGAGTTGTAGCAGATCATAAATGATTTGTCTAGCCTCAAAGATTGCTGAATCCGCTCTAGCAGACGGGGGCGTTCTAAAATCTTTTGGCTCAGAGGCTTAAGGGAGGAATCGTAAGTAGAAAGTAACAGCAAGCGATTGCGAGCATGAGAAAAGGGAATTCCTGGCAACAGTTGCAAATAATAATCAATGATACTTGGATGCAGCGGTACTGATGTTACATAAATCAGCCGAGTTTGGGGATTCCGCAACCGAATTAAAGAAAATAGTAATCTTTCTTCATAATGTTCGCAGCCTTCGATCTTTTGGAGTTCGCGCTGGTCAAGACTCAAGGAGGGAATAATTAAAATATCCGCTTCGCTATTGTCAAATAGTTCGCTCGTTTTCCAGCGATCGCGCAGGGTTAATTGTAAGTGGCGAAACTTTTCAACCTGTTCTAACTCGGAAATATTTAATGTTGCCATAACCCATGCCCTCTAATGATCTCAATGTAGCGCACCACGCACCCTTTTGGACGATGTATAGTCGCTGTGTCAAGATTCAGGTATTTTTGTAAAAAATTTCTGGAAGTCCGCAAGGATCGATCAAACTATAGCAACCCGCAAATCGCCGACTTCTTTAATTCTTTTCCCTCTTAAGGTTGAGCTAATTGCTGCTTACTTTACCTCTAGAGGGCGATAAAGTACAGCAATATAATAGTTAACTTTAAAACAGATGAAAAAGATAAATTCTTCATCACATTAGAGTTGTGTACTTATTTTCATGGTCAGGCGTGAGGATAACTAATGTAAGTTGCGTAGAGTTGCTGGAATAAGTAAGTTTGGCAAACATCCAGGATATAAGTGCCTAAAATTGCAAATGGCTAGTGAGAGTCAAAGCAAAAAATAAACCTTGGGTTGAATTTTCGATCCAAGGTTTAGTTATGAGATAGGGAATAGGAGAAAGATGGAGTGTAACTAATTCCCAATGCCCCTTTCTCAATGCCCCATTCAATATTCACCAAGGTAAAACAGATGGCTAAATCAAAAGAACCAAAAGAGAAAAAAGAGCAAAAATTGCAACCGCCGCAGCAACAAGAAACTCCAGGTGTTGAATCAGAAATGACACCAAAACCCAAAGCTGATGATGCTCAGTATCGGGGTAGTGGGAAGTTACAAGATAAAGTAGCATTGATTACGGGTGCAGATAGTGGGATTGGTCGTGCTGTTGCGATCGCATTTGCAAAAGAAGGTGCAGATGTGGCTATTCTTTACCTTAACGAACACGATGATGCCAAAGAAACAAAACATTTGGTAGAAAAACAAGGGCGTCGTGCAGTAACCATTGCAGGTGATATTGGCAATGAAAGTTTTTGTCAGCAAGCCATACAGCAAACAGTTGGTGAGTTTGGCAAACTCGATATTCTCGTCAACAACGCTGCTGAACAACATCCAAAAGAAAGTATTGAAGAAATCACCGAAGAACAACTAGAGCGAACTTTCCGCACTAATATCTTCTCGATGTTTTTTATGACTAAAGCTGCACTCAAGCATTTGCAAGCAGGCAGTTCTATCATCAACACCACATCAGTAACAGCTTATAAAGGTAGTCCACAACTACTAGATTACTCCTCTACAAAAGGCGCGATCGTTGCTTTTACTCGCTCCTTATCAAAAAATTTGGTATCCAAAGGAATTCGCGTTAATGCTGTCGCACCAGGGCCAATTTGGACACCTTTAATTCCCTCAACTTTTCCTGAAGAGAAAGTTGAAACTTTTGGGAAACAAGTACCAATGGAACGAGCCGGACAACCAGAAGAAGTTGCTCCTAGCTACGTATATTTAGCTTCGGATGATGGTTCTTATGTTTCTGGACAAGTGTTACATGTCAATGGTGGAGATGTTGTCAATGGGTAAGTAGAATAGTTAAGAGTTAAGAGTTAGGAGTTATGAGTAAGGAGTTAGGAATTAAGAGTTATAAACAATATATTTTAAACTTACAACTTTTAAGTCCTAACTCTAAACTTATAACCCTTAACTTTTAACTTTTAACTCTAAACTTATAACTCTTAACTCTACCTCATGGTCATCCATTGGAGGGATGATTTAATGTCGAAATATTGATAGCCTGTCTAACAGCGTACATTTAAGAAATAATAACTACGTTTATGGCATCTCCTACACCATTGAATGGCAGAGAACTAGTAGATTGTGCTAGAGCAAATGCCCAGCAAGGAATTGAAACTGCTGCTTATCAATGTGGCTATGGTCAAGACCTCAACAAATTTGCCAGAGAACTTAGACAAGCTTGTGAAGACATGAATTTACAAGTGAAGGAACTTAGCGGATTGATTACTGACCAGGATATGATACTGCAATTGGGTACTGGCGAAATTGTTGCTCCAGATACGGAATCAGAATTGTAAAAGTTAAGTTAGTCATTTGTCGTTTGTCCTACCCTGCGGGTTCGCCTTTGGCGTTCTCGAAGAGTAGCCCCTGGCGCGTCTATGTCATTTGTAGTGTGTTATTCACTAATGACTAATACTTCTCTACGAGAGGCTCCGCCAACGACTACGCTCAGTACAAGTGACTAATGACTAATGACTTTTTTCATAACTTTAAAATTACCCGCGCTAAATTGAAATAAATCAAAACACCTACGACATCAACTGCTGTGGTAATAAATGGTGCTGACATTAATGCCGGATCTAAACGAAGATAGCGAAATAGAAATGGCAGTGATGAACCAGAGATCGAAGCTAAAATAGAGATAGCTACCAAACTAGTGCCTACAGCGATCGCTACTTCTATTCGTCCTTGCAAAAAATAAGCCCAGACAGTAGCGATCGTACCTAACATTCCTCCCAATAATGCCCCAGCGATCGCTTCCCGGCCGATTACCTGCAATGCACCAAGCGATCGGATTTCATCGGTATTCATCCCGCGAATCACCACTGTGGAAGATTGAGCGCCTACATTACCCCCAGTACCAGTCAACAAGGGGATAAAGGCCGTCAGTGTCACCACTTTTGCTAAAAGATCCTCTTGCGACTTAATAATTGTCCCTGTAACGGTATTAGTTATAAGTAAGACCAATAACCAGACAACTCGCTTCCGAGCAATTTCTAGCAAATTCATTTGAAAATAATTGTCGCCCCCCGACTGCACACCACCACCCAAGGCATAGATATCCTCGGTGGTTTCTTGTTGCAGAATATCAATTACATCATCTACCGTAACAATACCTACTAGAAGCTGTTCTCGATCTACCACAGGCACAGCCAAAAAATCATATCTTTGGATTAATCTTGCAACTTCTTCCTGGTCTGTATCAGTGTAGACAAACACCACATCACGGGTCATAATTTCGCCAATAATTTGCTCAGGCTGAGACGTTACTAATTCCCGCAACGATACAATTCCCGTCAAGCGCCTTGCCGCATCCATGACATAAAGATAATAAATCATCTCACTAGCATTAGCTAAGTTGCGAATTCGCTCTAGAGCTTGAGATACTGTAAAGTTTTCTTTCAGCGAGATCAACTCTAGCGTCATAATTCGCCCAGCTGTATCAGCTTCATAACCCAATAGTTGGGCTGTAGCTTGACGTTCTGCTGGACTCAGTTGTTCTAGCAAGCGATTAACGACTTTTGCCGGTAATTCATCAAATAACCTAGCTCGGTCATCCGGCGACATTTGATCGACAATATCGCAGACTTCCTGGCTTTTAAGTTCTTCAATTAACCGTTCTTGAACACTGTAGTCGAGATATTCATAAACTTCTATAGCTTCATCCTTAGAAAGCAAGCGAAAAGCCAAAGCGTGCATCGCTTCTGGCAAACCCTCAATCGCCTCGGCGATATCCGCAGGCTGCACGGGCACGAGAATAGATTTTGCTCCCTGCAAGTCTCCTGCCTCTAGGAGCATTTGCAGCTGAGTCCGCACTAAATCTCGCAATTCCCTGCGTGAGAGATTCTGGGTGGTAGAGTTTACATTGTTTGTCTCAGTCAAAGTCCACTTTCCTCAGCCAGTTTGAACAAGGTTGCTGCCCCTAGTCTAGGGGAAAGTGGGATGTGCAAGGTCAAACTTGTAATTTTTCTCACTTTGAGTAAATTGAAAACTTTTGTAAATTAACGAAAGAGTAGGGTTTCGGACGCTGACAATTCTTTGCGTTCAGCGATATCACAGCGTCTCGTTGACGCTGTGCTATCCGCCAGTCATACAGAATACCCAACTGAATTCTGACTCCTGACTCCTGAATTATGTTCGATAAATTAATAGTCAAGATGAAGTATGGATAAATATTAGTTTTTTAAATCTTTAAATATTAAAAGTTTTCTTTATCTAATTTTTATATAGTTAATAAATCTGTAGATAAAATACATTAAATTATCCGGTACTTTAACAATTTTTACTTAAACATCATCAAAACTTTTATATTCCTTTAAAAAAGAATATATTAATGTGAATATTTAAACAAAGTTCCATAAACAAGATAGACATAACACCGCATCTATTGTCAAATATGTAGAAGTAAAAGAATACTTAAGTAATCTATGTAAAGCTATTACATTTGACTAATTACGCATGTATTTGCTTTCTTGAGCATTGCTTGCCTTACTGAAATATGCATCTGCACATCATTGAAATTTAGAAGGTCTCAAAAACTCAGTAATTTTTTGAAAGCAAATAAAGACTAATATGTTCTTCAAGTAATTATTCATAATTAGTAATTAATAAAGATATATTTATAAGCCAATCAATGATTAGCCGATCAATATATTTATATCAAGCTTTATGATGCATTCTTGGTTGAAATATTCAATCTAAAACTAATCCTGAAACGTTAATTATGGCATCAAATCAAAACTTATCAACATCTGTAAGCCCAGTAATTACGACTAAATCATCTCTAGAAAGCATTGACCAAGGGCAAACCAGCATTTCTGCTCGGTCTAGCCTCATCTCTCAAGGAGATGGACTCAAGGCAGAGTATTACGACAACATCGACTTCACCAGCCTCAAGCAAACTCGCATAGATGCGACGGTGAACTTTAACTGGCGCGCTGGTTCCCCCGCTGCGTCGATTGATGCAGATAGCTTCTCAGCGCGGTGGACAGGTCAGGTAGAAGCCAAGTACAGCGAAACTTACAAGTTCTACACCACTGCTGATGATGGTGTGCGACTGTGGGTGAATGGTCAACAAATCATCAATCAGTTTATCGATCAACCTGCCACCGAATCCAGTGGCTCGATCGCACTAGTTGCAGGTCAGAAGTACGATATTAAACTTGAGTACTACGAAAATAAAAACAATGCCGTTTCTCAACTGCGTTGGTCAAGCACCTCTCAGGCGAAGGAAATCATTCCTCAGTCCCAACTGTATAGTAATGTCAGCACACCTAGTAGTGGCAATGGACTCAAAGCAGAGTACTACGACAACATCGACTTCACTAACCTGAAGGTAACTACTACAAATCCGACGGTGAACTTTAACTGGGGCGCTGATTCTCCCGCTCCGTCGATTGATGCAGATAGCTTCTCAGCGCGGTGGACAGGTCAGGTAGAAGCCAAGTACAGCGAAAGTTACAAGTTCTACACCACTGCTGATGATGGTGTGCGACTGTGGGTGAATGGTCAACAAATCATCAATCAGTTTATCGATCAATCTGCCACCGAATCCAGTGGCTCGATCGCATTGGTTGCAGGTCAGAAATACGATATTAAACTTGAGTACTACGAAAATAAAAACAATGCTGTTTCTCAACTGCGTTGGTCAAGCGCCTCTCAGGTGAAAGAAATCATTCCTCAGTCTCAACTTTATTCACCATTTCTTGAGACCACTATCACCTTGGGATCGTCTTCGATGACTGTGAACGAAGGCAGTGATAGTGTTACCGTTAAAATACTTAGAACTGGAGATTTAAGTAGTACATCTTCAATCAAGTATGCAACTATAGGTAATACTGCTACAAAAGGAATTGACTATGGGAATGAAGGCGTTGAAAGTGCTGGAATACTTACTTTTGCGGCGGGACAAAGCAGCACGCAGGTATCCATTCCGATCAATGATGATTCCTCGATAGAAGCAGATGAAACCTTTAATTTTGTCATCGATCAGGCAGAGGGGGCAACACTCGGAGTTCAAAGAACTCTCGCAATTACGATTCAAGACAACGATCGCTCCGGCCTCGATTTCAGTCAGCCAGTAGTTAGTGAGGGTGACGGTACTGCTAAGGTGACAGTTACACGGGGCAATGCTTCGGCGGCTGCTAGCGTCAACTACATAACCCAAGATGGGACTGCTAAAGCTGGATCTGACTACCAGGCTGTATCTGGAAGCTTGAGTTTTGCAGTTGGACAAACCAGCAACACCATTGTTATCCCCATTCTTAATGACAACGTTGGGGAATCAAATGAAACATTTGCTTTGAAGTTCAGTAACCCAGTTGGAGTGCAGCTAACTAATCAACAGACAAGTATCAGTATTATTGATAATGACTCTGGTAACTTTGCTTTAGATACGGTAGCTTCTGGTTTGAATCAACCTACAGCTTTTGAATGGGCACCTGATGGTAACAGTATGTTCATTGCCCAGAAGAATGGGGTAGTGCGAGTCATGAAAAACGGTACCTTATTATCTACACCATTTACTGATATTCGCGGACAGGTAAATGATACGCGCGATCGCGGTCTGTTAGGCATTGCCGTACATCCAGATTTTGGCAAAAATCCCAACGGCAACAACTATGTTTACCTGTTGTATACCTACGATCCACCAGAAACTAATACAAGCAATTCTAAGAACAATCCCAATAGTACATTGGACGATCCCGATCAGAATGGGAATCGGACTGCACGGCTAAGTCGCTTTAAAGCCGACCCCAACACTAATTACACTACTGCGATCGCTGGCAGCGAAGTTGTGCTACTCGGTACAAATGGCACTTGGGCGAATATTATCAAGCCAGATGGAAATAGTACAAATGTCTCACTTGGCTATGCACCATCAGGAATTCTCAACAAAGATACTGGTAAGCCGTTTACCAGCTTGCAGGATTATCTCAATAATCTCGATAAAGTCCAAAATATCCAGAATTTTATAGCCAATGATAGTGAATCTCACTCAGTTGGTTCTGTGCGTTTTGGTACTGATGGTTCTCTGTTTGTGAGCTTAGGAGATGGTACTTCCTACAATGGAGTAGACCCCAGAGCAATTCGCGTCCAGGATAAGAATAATCTATCCGGCAAGATTCTGCGGATTGACCCGATTACTGGTCAAGGCTTATCAAGCAATCCTTTCTACAACGGTGACGCCAATAGCAATATTTCCAAAGTTTATGACTTAGGTCTGCGTAACCCCTTCCGTTTCACAATTGATAAAAAGACCAATACCCCTGTAATTGGTGATGTTGGCTTCGGTACTTACGAAGAGGTCAATATCGGAAAACCAGGAGCTAACTTTGGCTGGCCATTCTATGAAGGTGGACTTGATGCAAATGGTAATGTCGTCAGTCTGAAACAACCAGTCTACGCTAATTTAGATGCAGCAAAAGCCTTCTATAATAGTGGCTCATCTGTTACAGAACCACTGTACACTTACAAGCATTCTGGTTCTAATTCGATCCTGGTGGGTGACTTTTACACAGGTAATACTTTCCCTTCAATCTATCAAGGTGCCTTATTCATTGGTGATTTCAGTCAAGGAACTATCGATGCTTTGATATTAGATAGTCAAGGTAAAGTTACCTCCGTTAAGCGGTTTGCTTCCCCAGCAGACAGGCCTAATCTAGGACTGCCTACACAAATCACCACTGGCCCTGATGGTAATCTGTATTACGCAAACTTGACCGGAGGCGAGATCGATCGCTTCCGACCTGTTTAGAGATGACTTGAAGGAGGCAGGAGGCAGGAGGCAGGAGGCAGAAGGCAGGAGGTAGAAGGCAGGAGGCAGGAGGTAGGAGGCAGGAGGCAGGAGGCAGAAGGCAGGAGGCAGAAGGCAGGAGGTAGGAAGTAAACTCTTGATGTCTGATTTTGACTCCTGTACTTTATACTTCATCTAGTTGAAAACTGCTGTATCAGTTATCAGTGAACAGTCGGATAACTGTTCACTGATTTTGCTCAAGATAACTTTGTCAGAAATCCCAACAATTTTTTGGTATTTGATGTTAAAAGTGTTCGGCGATAAGCATCAGCGGCTTTTTTAATCGCTTCGGCTTGAGTGGGATAAGGATGAATTACACTGCTTAACTTGCTCAAACCAATCTTATTCACCATTGCCGTAGTCACTTCTGAGATCATCTCACCCGCGTGACTGGCGACAATAGTTGCACCGATAATTTCATCAGACCCCTTTTTATGGTGGATTTTGAGAAATCCTAACTCTTCACCATCTGCGATCGCTCGGTCTACACTATTAAAAGGTATGTTGATGGTCGTCACTTCAATACCCAATTTTTCCGCCTCGTGTTCGTATAACCCTACGTGAGCAATTTCTGGGTCAGTATAAGTTACCCAAGGCATCACCAAACTACTGAGTTTCGAGCGTCCCAAGCCAAAGGGAGAAAACAGGGTATTTTTAATTACAATCCGCGCCGCGGCATCAGCAGCATGGGTAAACTTCCAGTTCATGCAGATATCGCCAGCTGCATAAATTTTGGGATTGGTCGTCTGGAGGTAATCATTTACCTTCACGCCTTGGTGCTTGTCATATTCTACACCCACAGCTTCTAAATTTAGATTTTCGACATTTGGCGATCGCCCCGCACCAACTAAAATTTCATCGACTGTCACCGAATCTCGATGACCATTGGTGGAGAAGTAAAGGCGTTTCCCTTCGGTGACAGTTACCACTTCTTCCAATTTGGAATCGAGTACTAGGCGAATTCCTTCTTTAATCAAAACCTTTTGGAGAATTTCAGCGCCCTCAGCATCTTCTTTATTAAGGATGTGAGAACCGCTATGGAAAAGTACCACCTCACAACCCAACCGTCGGAAAGCTTGCGCCAATTCGCAACCAATGGGGCCGCCACCAATCACCGCCAAACGTTCCGGTCGTTGAATCAGCGAAAACACTGTCTCATTAGTTAGATAACCCGCCTGTTCAATTCCTGGAATCGGCAGTTGTGCAGCTCTTGCGCCAGTTGCAATCACAGCTTTTTTAAACTTGAGGGTTTTATCGCCAACTTCCACGGTATTTTTACTCGCAAATCGACCGCTACCCAAAAAGACATCAACACCCAAGTTTTGAAACCGTTCCGCCGAGTCGTTAGGGCTGATATCAGCTCTTATCCGCCGCATTCTGGCCATGACTTTGGGAAAATCAACATCAATATTGCGTTGGGGAATATTAACTCCCAAGTCTTTAGCATCCCAGATTTCGCCAATGACGCGGGCAGAGCGAATAATAGTTTTAGATGGTACGCAACCAACATTTAAGCAATCTCCACCCATGAGATGCTTTTCAATTATCGCCACCTTTAAACCCAAATCCAGACCCGCCGCACCCGCAGCCACTACTAATCCTGCCGTACCAGCACCAATTACTACCAAGTCGTAAACATCGGCAGGTTGAGGATTAACCCAATTTGGCGGATGGACGTAAGATACCAACTTTTGGTTATACTCGTCTATTGGGCGAACTGTAACTCTCTCTAAATCTGAATTGGTCATTGGCAAAACCTCTTTTAAAATTAAGAATCCCGATTAATTTAGGCGGCTCAGTCTTTTATTTTTATGCTTGTTTAATGAATTAGACTTTGGACAAAATTAATTATTTGTCGGCGCATCCAATTCGGGCAATAACTGCCGAACGATTGAATTGACGCAGCGCGAAACCGCAACCAAGCCCGATAAAAATTAACGGACAATGCGAGCGTATCTTATGATTCACGAAGTCCTACGGCTTGAGATTAAGCGACGCTTTGCCTGTCTCCGGGTCGAAAGGCACTGATTGATGCTCATGCACAATCATCCACTTGCCGTCAATCTCACGCAAGCAAACAGTCGCCCGCACCCACATTTCGACTTTCCCTCCGTCTGTCAGTGTTCCGCTCACACGATAGAGGTAATGGCAGAAAGCTACCGTTTCGCCCGTCGTGATGCTCAGGTCTAGAATCTCATAGCCGATTGAGCCTTTAAACGAAGAAACCCACTTCTGGGCGCGTTCTTTAACCGTATCTGCTCCGATATATTGCAGTGGATTGATGATATCGAAGGACAGAATATCCGGCGCGTGATTGGACAAAAGCGCGTTGATGTCCTTGTTGCCTACTGCTTTGACGCGCTCCTCGATTATCGTGCGAATTTGGACTTCATCATTTGGTTTACTATTTTCAGTTGTCATATTATTTTCCTTTGTTCAATTGTTATCCCATTTTCCGCAATTTATTTTGTAATATACGAAGATTGCCAAAGATAGCGAGGGCATCTGTCCACCCTTACAATTCCTCTTCTAAAGCTTTCCGCGCAATCCGGGTTACATAAACTGTAACGGCGACTGTCGCAAATAAACCCAAAATGCGAATTGCCCATTGTAAAGTCGGGTTGGTAGGTTGAGCCTCAGTCCCAATCATCGCCAGATTACCTGCAAGGGAACCAATATAAACGTACAAAATGGTTCCGGGAATCATGCCTAGAGAGCCGATGAAGTAATCTTGAAGTGAAACTCCAGTGATGCCAAAGGCATAGTTAAGCAAATTGAAAGGAAATATCGGGGATAGTCGCGTTAACAGGACAATTTTTAATCCTTCTTTACCTACCGCTTGGTCAATGGCGGCAAATTTTTTGTTATCTGCGATTTTACCAGCAACCCAGTTTCTTGCTAAATAACGTCCCACAAGGAAAGCAGCAGTAGCGCCAAGGGTTGCACCGATAAACACGTAGAGAGAACCCCAAACTGCACCAAAAATTACACCTGCTCCCAAGGTGAGAATAGAACCTGGGAAAAAAGCAACGGTAGCGACAATATAAAGGGCAATAAAAGCTATGGCTCCCATCGCACCCAGGCTATCAATCCACTGCAAGGCTTCGCGTAAAATTGCTTGGGGATTAAAATAATTTGGATTTGCCGATTCTTGTGCCAAAGCCGGGTCTGTGTTTAATGAGAAACTACTTGCCAATATTAGTAATATTAATAGACTGAGGCTAAAAAACTTCTGCAAGCTTGTGGCATCAATACTTTTAACACTTCGGCTTCGCTCAGTGTTAAAGCCGAGCGGAGTCGTTCGCGTAGCGTCTCGCAGAGAGGCTCTAAATATCTGAATGATTGTTAGTTTTTTCATGAGTTGTGATTTCTTCTATTGCCACACTTTGAGCTAATGCTTTCTGAGCAATTTTTGTGATATATGCAGTTACAGCAACGGTAGCAATCAACCCAACCACTCGCATTATCCATTGCCAAACCTGAGTCTCTGGAGTAATTGGTTGATGAGAGGTGTTAATCATGGCAAGATTACCAGCTAAAGAACCAATATAAACGTACATCACAGTACCGGGAATAATGCCGAAGGAACCTAATATATAGTCTTTGAGAGAAACCTGTGTTATCCCAAAAGCATAATTTAATAAATTGAAGGGAAAGACGGGTGAAAGACGAGTTAGCAAAACAATTTTCCATCCTTCTTTAGCAACTGCTAAATCAATCGCTTTAAATTTAAGATGTTTTTCCATTTGTCGAGAAACCCAATCCCGCGACAGGTAGCGTCCAATGAGAAAAGCCAAGGTTGCTCCGATTGTTGCAGCAATTAGCACATATATTGATCCCCAAAATACACCAAACAGACAACCACCTTTGAGGGTTAGAAGAGAACCCGGTATAAATAGTAATGTTGCTAAGTTGAAAATAACTATGTAGGCGATAGGCCCGAAAGCACCAAGACTGTGAACCCAAATGACTAAGGTCTGTAAAAGTCCCTGAAAGTTTAACTGTTTAGCAGCAATTATTAGAGTGATAATCAGGCAACTTAGCAGTAGTAGTTTGAGTTTGAAATTGAATAAACGCTTGTTCATTTTTATAAGTTTCACCCTCAGAGGCTCGATGTTGACCTTTTGAAGCTCGATGTTGACCTTCTGAAGCTCGATGTTGACCTTCTGAGGCTCGATGTTGACCTTCTGAGGCTCAATGTTGACCTTCTGAGGCTCAATGTTGACCTTCTGAGGCTCAATGTTGACCTTCTGAGGCTCAATGTTGACCTTCTGAGGCTCAATGTTGACCTTCTGAGGCTCAACTTTAAAATTTATACCTCAAATCTAATGCCCCTAAGATATACTACCCACATGAGAAACAGCTTAAAGCCTCTTAAATTTTTCTCGGCGATACCAGCTGCAAATTCGCTCAGGTGAAACGCCGAGCAAATAAGCAATAATTACTATTTGATTAAGTAGCGTAGTTTTCAATACTCCCTTTTGCAACCATCTACGGGCTGAGGTGACAACTGGTGTAGGAATAATTACAACGCGTCCGATGCGTTTTAAACGACGCATGAGTTCAAAGTCTTCCATGATAGGCAATTCGGGAAAACTGCCTATTTGCTGAAATACTTGCTTTGTTAAAAAAATTGCTTGGTCGCCATAGGGCATTTGGTAAAAATGCGATCGCACATTTACCCCCCACTCTACCCATCGTAAACTTAAAAGTGAGGCATCAATCCGCAACTTAAAAGCACCAGCTACAGTCCCAGGTTGTTGTAGCGCTGTGCGAATCATCTCATCAAACCCAGCAGGTAAACGAGTATCTGCATGAAGAAATAGCAGAATCTCGCCGCTAGCCGCTACAGCACCCGCGTTCATTTGCACAGCACGACCGGGAGATGATGAGATAACTTTGACATTTAAAGACTGAGCGATCGCTACAGTATCATCACTTGAGCCACCATCGACTACAATGACTTCTATATTTAGATTGGCTTGAGTAGTAGCAATGGCTTTTTTAATATTCCCCGCTTCATTAATAGCCGGAATAATAATCGAAATTTTGGCTGCGTCAATACTCTCACTCATGATTGCTGAGTTTTCTTTTCCGGTTGGTCAGGAAACGAACACTCTACCGTTATCTTAAGATTACTTTCAGCCGTGCCTTTAGTCACGTAAGGTATACCTGCTTCACCGCCAACTTTGATGCCAAATTCTAAAGTGACTTTATCAATATTAGCAACAGGGATTTTCTTAAAAGCATTGAGTGAATAAACAGTGTAAGCCCGAATTGTACCTTCAATTGCTTGGAAATTTTGCACTATCTGTTTTTGTGCAGCATCAGCATTCCATCCCTTATCAATTAGTGCTTCTTCTTCTCCCTCTGGAGAAACTTCGATGCTGACTGGTGGTGCATCTACGTTATTTGTGGCTTCAATGTAAATAATCGTGCCATCTTCTAACTGAATAGGTGTGAGTTGAGTCATGGGATAAATCTCGCCTAAAAGAATTGCGTCTAGGGTAGCCCAACTGTGCTTATCTACAAAATTTTACGGAAAATGCGGTAAATTTCTTGTAGAAGCTGGAAATAATTCGGCACAACTATCATAGGGCTTTGCAGGATGAGTCGAGACGCTTTGGTGGTGGGAATTAATACGTATGACCGCTTAAAGAGTCTCAACGCACCAGCTGCCGATGGTGAAGCAATCGCTCAAATCTTACAACAATATGGTGAATTTCGGGTAACGCGGCTACCAGCAGTCAAAGACAAGGAAAATGAGACGATTCGCATTGGTAAGCAAACTAAAGTTAGTTTAACTCAGTTAGAAAGAGCGATCGTCCAATTATTTAAGCCAGATGGGAAACCGCCAGATACAGCGCTATTGTATTTTTCCGGTCATGGGTTGCGCAAAAATCTAGGAATTCAGGAAGGCTTTTTAGCGACAAGTGAAGTCAACCCTGATGCAGGTAATTGGGGATTATCTTTGCAATGGCTGCGGCGACTGCTGCAAGAAAGTGAAGTAAGACAACAAATTGTGATTTTGGATTGCTGCTATAGCGGAGAAGTGCTAAATTTTGCAGAAGCAGATCCAGGCGATCGGGGTAAAGGTAGAGACAGGTGTTTTATTGCGGCTTCTCGTGATTTTGAAGTTGCTTTTGAAGAGATTAACAGCCAACACAGCGTTCTCACCGCCGCACTGCTGAAAGGTTTAGAACCAAAACAAGACCGTTGGGTGAGTAACTACACTTTAGTAGACTTGCTAAATCAAGAACATCACCCGTTCCCCCAGCGTCCAATTTTTGCCAACTCTGGTGAAGCAATTAATCTCACCCGCAAATGGAATTCCTCTGTTGTTGACTCCACAGTACAGGTATCAGCTATTTGTCCTTACAAAGGGTTGTCTTATTTTGATTGCACAGAAGCAGATGCTAAATTATTTTATGGCAGAACAGCATTAACCGACGAATTATTAGAAAAAGTGCGATCGGGTAATTTCCTGGCTGTGTTGGGAGCATCAGGAAGTGGTAAATCTAGTGTTGTCAGAGCAGGTTTACTTTATCAATTACAGTTAGGACGCAGGTTATCAGATAGCGATACTTGGCAGTTAAAAATATTTCGACCAGGCATTAATCCCTTACAAAATTTAGCACTGGCATTTCTAGAATCAGAATTATCAGATATTGAACGTGCATCACAATTGGCGAAAGCAGAAGAATTAATTGCAAAAGGCGCAGTTGGTTTCGGACAGTTGATTACTGCTGCACAAACTCAGCGCGTAATGCTAGTGATAGACCAGTTTGAGGAAGCTTTTACTCAATGTCAAGACATTACAAAACGACAGCAATTTTTTGAATGTGTGCTAGGTGCTTTGCAACGGGATGACAATAAACTCTGCTTAATAATCACAATGCGGGCTGATTTTTTTGGTAAATGTATGGAACAAGAGTATGGCGGACTAGCTAAGAAGATTCAAGAGCATTTAGTAACAGTAATACCGATGAATCGGGAGGAATTAGAAACAGCAATTCTCAAACCTGCTGAACAAGTTAACTTAGCAGTAGAACCGGAATTAGTTTCTCAAATGATTGCAGATGTAGAAAATTCACCGGGTAGTTTACCGTTATTGCAGTACACGCTGACAGAACTATGGCAGCAAAGAACTGAAGAACGGTTAACCTTGACTACCTATAGCAAACTAGGTGGAGTCAGGGGAACCCTGCAAACACGCGCTACAGAAGTTTATGAGTCATTATCACTTGAGGAACAGCAAGCAACAAAGCGGATTTTTTTAGAATTGACACGGTTGGGAGAAGGAACAGAAGATACCCGCAGACAGGTTGTGCAACGAGATTTAGTTACTTCACAGCATCCAGAATTTGTGATTAATAGAATAATTCAACGGTTAGCTGATGAGAAGCTAGTTGTCACCAGTACCTTATCTAATCAAATTGCTGTGGTAGATGTGGCACATGAAGCACTGATTCGCCATTGGTTGCTATTACGCAAATGGATTGAGGAAAGTCGGGATATACTGCGACAAAAGCGGAAAATTGAAGCGGCAGCTATTGAATGGCGAGATAGGAGATGGGTAAAGGATTATCTCTTTCAGGGGAAGCGTTTAAGAGAGGTAGTAGATTTTCAGCAGCAACAAACTGAGAACTTGAGATTATCGGACTTAGCTATTGAGTTTATTCAAGCAAGTGTCAGACAAAGATGGAATAATCGCTTTCGGTCAATTGTTTTTTTCCTAATTATCCCGCTGGGTTTATCGGTATATGTGGGCATAGTTATTGAGAAATCGATTAGGATAAACCAACTTTGGCAAACTGTTGATGCTGCTAGAGGAAAGGAGTATAGTCAGGCAAGAATTCAAGCACTTGAAAAACTACTCTTAGCTGGTGAGAGTCTAGCTAAAAAAGATTTCAGCAACGCCGACCTCAGCAGTGCCAACCTCAGCCGTACCGACCTCAGCAATGCCAACTTCAGAGGTGTCATTTTCAGCGGTGTCAACCTCAGCGATGCCAACCTCAGGGGTGCTGACCTCAGTCGTGCCGACCTCAGGGGTGCTGACCTCAGTCGTGCTGACCTCAGCGGTGCAGAACTCACCAGTGCCAACCTCAGGGGTGCAGAACTCACCAGTGCCAACCTCAGCAGTGCCAACCTCAGGGGTGCAGAACTCACCAGTGCCAAGCTCAGGGGTGCCGACCTCAGCAGTGCCAACCTCAAGAGTGCCAACCTCAAGAGTGCCAACCTCAATGGTACCAACCTCAATAGTACCAACCTCAGCAGTGCCGACCTCAGCAGTGCCAACCTCAGCAGTGCCAACCTCAGCAGTGCCAACCTCAAGAGTGCCAACCTCAGCAGTGCCTACCTCAGCACTGCCAACCTCAGCACTGCCAACCTCAGTGGTACTAACCTCAGCAGTGCTAACCTCAGCAGTGCCTACCTCAGTGGTACTAACCTCAGCAGTGCCAACCTCAGCAGTGCTAACCTCAGCAGTGCCTACCTCATTGATGCCAATCTCAATGGTACCAACCTCAATAGTACCAACCTCAGCAGTGCCGACCTCAGCAGTGCCAACCTCAGCAGTGCCGACCTTAGCAGTGCCGACCTCAGCTATGCCAGAAACCTTACTCCTGAGCAAGTTAAATCTGCTAAAAGTTGGGAGGAGGCAATATACGACGAGGATTTCCGTGCCAAGCTCGGTTTACCACCAAAATTGGTTAAGTGAATACTTTGGGTTGCGTTTTTACTTCTACCCAATCCCGCGATTCAACTTTTTGCAAACTTTTTGTACATCATTATTCGACTAAAAGTAGTTGTTTTGCAGTCTTCTTTGCCTCTATGGGCAAAACAAAAAGATTTATTTGTCATAGCGAGCAACGCTCAAAGATTGCTTTGCTCGCAGTAAGTTTTTATAATTAAGCGATCGCACCAAACAAAGACGAACCCTGCATCTAGTCTGAAAAAATGGTGTTCAAGAGCGATCGCTTAACTCTGAAATTCATAGCTAAGTGACTTCCAAAGAATGAATTATCGCAAACATAACCGCCCTTAGTACAATTATATTAACTACCCCAATAGCTACTTTGTCTATATATCAGGGAGAAAATGCCAGCAAAAGATGTATACCATGATGCGGTTAAAAATGCCTTAATTAAAGATGGTTGGATAATTACAGCCGATCCTTATCCGATTAAATATGAAGAAGTTAAACTGTTTGCTGACCTTGCTGGTGAAAAAACCATTGCCGCGAGTAGAGAAGGAAAACAAATTGTTATTGAAATTAAAAGTTTTCTGAGTCGCTCTCCTATGCGTGATTTGGAAACTGCATTAGGTCAGTATCTCATTTATAAAGCTTTCCTTTCTCTGGAATATCCTGAAAAGCAATTATATTTGGCAATAGGTGAAATAATTTATGAAGATTTCTTTCAAAAAGTTGCAATTAAATTTATTTTGGAAAAGTATCAAGTCTCACTATTAGTTGTTGATATGAATAAACAGGAGATTGTCAAATGGATAAGTTAACTCAATATCAAAATCTGATCAAGCAAATCTTAACAGAGTATCAAAGAATATCTTCACAAGTTTCTGTTTTTGATGTGGATGAAGTGTTAATGTTTGATGATGAGAGAAGTCAATATTTGTGGTTCAATATTGGTTGGAAACAAGGAAAAAGAGTTAAAGGAATTTCTGTATATATTCGCATTAAAAATGAAAAAATTTACATTGAAGAAGATTTGACTGAAGAAGGAATGGCAACCGAGTTAATGCGTTTAAATGTTCCTCCAATTGATATTGTCTTGGCTTTTCAGCCTCCAGAAGTGCGGAAATATACTGAGTTTGCGACAGTTTAAAGATTATTTTCTCTGGGAATTATTACGTTAACAGGGAGAAGAGTTAAAAACAACCTTCACACACCCTACCAATCCTTTTCTATAGCGATATCTTGTTCAGTCAAGTAGGAAAATTCCAGTCCCATTAAATCTAATAGTTGAAGAAATACATCAGGCTCAATTTCCATGATTTTTGCGGCTTTTTTCAAACTAATAACTCTCGAAAATAACGCCCCGATCACAAACAAAAATCTTTCTTTTTGCTCAATATTATTAAATAATGGAATTTCTGAGGCAACACTTCTTAATTCTTCCTTACTAGTCATAGGTATTTCAAGCTAGCGACTGAATATCCTCTAGATTCTCCCAAACTTCTGCAAGCAATGTCTAGGAGATTGTGAAAACGTTTCAGGTATTCCAAATAGTTGGCTTATTTACGCTCTGCTGTACTAGCGTGGCTGAAAGCGGCTTATTAGAGCATCTAATCTGAAAAAATGGTATCAAAGAGCGATCGCTCTTTTCAAAGATTGCTTTGCTCGCAGTAAGTTTTTATAATTAAGCGATCGCAGAACCCTGAAGTCACTTCCGGGAATTCTGCATCTAGTCTGAAAAAATGGTGTTAACTGATAACTGTCAACCACCAAGTATTATGTATAACTACAATCCCTTAGACTGCCTACCTTCATCGGCGGAATTACCAGATTCTGATGATACCCCTGTGGATAACGAACTACAAATATTAATTCCTAATTTATTGTTAGCCATCTTAGCCTCGATTTGGCAAACCCGTGATGACTGGTTTTTCGGTATCAACATGGGAATTTACTATACACCATTACAACCAGCTATAGTCCCCGATGGGTTTTTGAGTTTAGGTGTTGAACGTTTTGTTGGAGAAAACGGACGTTCTAGTTACGTTTTCTGGGAAGAAGAAGGGATTACGCCCATTTTAGCTTTAGAAGTGGTTTCTCAAACCTACAATGGTGAATATGAACAAAAGAAAATAGATTATGCCCAATTAGGCATTTTATATTACGTCATTTATGCACCAACGCGGCTACGTCGTAAGCGTCAACGTTTAGAAGTTTATCGCTTAGTTGAAGGTAAGTATATTTTACAAATCGGCGATAAAATTTGGATGCCAGAAATTGGTTTAGGGATTGGACGAGAACAGGGTACTTATCAAGGAAGAACACGAGAATGGCTGTTTTGGTATGACCAAGATGGTAACAGATACCAAACTCCAGAAGAGGTAAACGCACAACAGCAACAACAGCTAGAACAAACTCAGCAGCAGCTTCAAGAACTTTTAGCCAGATTACAACAACAAGGAATTGACCCAAATTTACTATGAACTACCCCTAGCTCAAACTTTCGCACAGCTAGAGGTAGTTCATTATCTGAGTTTTATACCTGCACAAGTCAGATAAAACCTATTACCTTCTAAGTTTTGTTAACTGTGATTGAGAATTAACTGCGGTTATCTATCTGAGCGCGTTGCAAACTTCCAGAGAAGTCAACGTAGACACTTTTCCATTCTGTGAAAACATCCAAAGCAGTAGTTCCAGCTTCGCGGTGTCCGTTACCGGTTTGTTTCACACCACCAAAGGGCAAGTGTACCTCTGCGCCAATAGTGGGGCCGTTAATATAGGTGATACCTGCTTCGATGTCGCGCATGGCAGTAAAAGCCCGGTTGATATCGCGGGTGTAAACTGAAGAAGAAAGACCATAATTGCTATCGTTGAGAATTGCGATCGCATCCTCAAAGGAGCTAACCTCAATTAATGCCACTACTGGCCCAAATATCTCTTCACGAGCAACTCGCATATCAGAAGTTACATCATCCAAAATAGTTGGTTGAAAAAAGTAACCGTTTTTCAATGAGCCTTCACTAGCAATTTCCCCACCAATTAAAACCTTTGCTCCTTCGTCACGAGCGATATCCAAATATTTCCTCACCTGTTGGAGTTGCTTTTCATTGACTATTGGGCCAATATCTGTATCATAGTCACTGCCAGCACCCAAGCGTAACTTACTGGTACGCTCATAAAGCATAGCGGTAAATTTTTCCTTGATATCACGATGCAAAATCAAGCGACTGGTAGCCGTACACCGTTGCCCAGTTGTCCCAAATGCTCCCCACACTGCACCATCGAGAGCAAGTTCTAAATCGGCATCTTCCATTACCACTTGAGCGTTTTTACCACCCATTTCCAAACAGACACGCTTGTGAGTGCGTCCACAAGTAGCGCCGACAAAAGCACCCGTTTCTGAAGAACCAGTAAACGATACCAAATCTACATTGGGATGCTCAACTAAAGCTTTCCCCGCCTCTTCTCCCAAACCATGCACCAAGTTAATTACTCCTGGTGGTAAACCTGCTTGTTGAAAAATTTCAATCAATTTAGTGGCACAGGCGGAAGTATCTTCGGCAGGTTTGAGAATAACTGTATTGCCACACACCAAGGCTGGCATAGCTTTCCAGCAAGGAATTGCCACCGGGAAATTCCAGGGAGTAATTAAGGCGCAGACTCCGATGGGCATCCGCACAGTCATGGCGAATTTATTGGACATTTCCGAGGGTGTCGTTTGCCCAAATAGTCGCCGTCCTTCGCCAGCACTGTAAAAGGCGCAGTCAATACCTTCTTGCACATCTCCCCTGGCTTCTGTCAAAGGTTTACCCATTTCCCGACTGATTAACTGGGCAAGTTCTTCTTTATGCTGAAGTAATATTTCCCCAACGCGAAAGATGTATTCTGCCCTCGCTGGGGCTGGGACTGTGCGCCAACTACGGTAGGCTTTACGGGCGGCGGCTACTGCTGTATTTACATCCTGAACTTGGGAACGGGGAAATGTGGCCACCACTTCGGTTTTGTCGGCAGGGTTGCGACTTTCTAGGGTTGCTTCCTCTCCAGCACTCAACCATTGGCCATCTATATAATTGCGGCAAGATAGCGGAGTTGTCATTTTGAAAATCTCCGATGATCCACTGAAACTTGTGTATTAAGTTTGCTTGCTTTCTAGGTTATCCTCAAGTTTAGGAAATTGGCGCGATAAGTAAATATCGATATAAAAGTTAAGGCACTAACGCCAATACTCCAACAGGAGAACCAGAACCACCACGTAATCTTAGAGGTGCGATCGCTAGAGTAGTACCTTTAGGTGGCAGTTGATCCAAATTTGTCAGATTCTCTAATACAATGCGCGGTTGTTCTAAAACTAGGCGGTTAATCGTAAAACTGTTATCCTGTCCGGGGTCTACACCATGAGTATCAATTCCTACCCCAGCGATTTGCCGTTCATCGAGTAAAAATTGAGTGGCATCGCTTCCAAATCCGGGAAAGTGTGGAATCCCTTGAGCATCATGATTGAGGAATGCACTTTTATCCAACCACTTTTTTTGCCAACCAGTATTCAGTAAAACTACGCAGCCAGGAGAAATTTCACCGTGTTCTTCTTCCCAAGCCAAAACATCAGCAATAGTCAGGGCATAATCAGAATTATCCGCTGTGGCTTGGCAAATATTTATGACCACCGCTGGTATAACCAAAGACTGGGCTGGGTATTGGTCAATTCCCAAAGCAGAACTATGAAAACTGTTAGGAGCATTGATATGGGTAGCGCTATGTTCCCCCAAGGAGAAACGCCGCAGGTAATAACCATCATTATTTAGTTCAGCCACAGTCTCAAATTCTACTGTGGGATCTCCAGACCATTGAGGAATATCTATGTCAATTACATGACTTAGGTGGATAACGCGTGTGTAGGTGATACTATTTTGACTTTGGGGTTGTATCATCCCAGCCTTCTATCTGATTTGTACTCAGGGATTTTTTTATAAGGTGCGTAGGTTCAGTTCGTTGTGTACATCGCCTGGGTTGGGCTATGCCTACGCAAAGATAGTACTACCATTGCAACGTTTTGAAAACCTAATTCCTTATACTAAAAGAGATAATCCCCCCAATTCCTGTAAATTTTAGGTTATTGAGGGGGTTCAAATGTTGCAGCAAAAAGTGAGTTGATCTTAGTTAACAACTATTAGGTTAATTTTTGATTAAGCTTAGATTAAGGTTAGATATCTCCAGAAATTAAATATGCGTTATATCATGTCCGCATAATTAGTTATGCTAACTACAGTTATTGCACCCCACACGCCAGTCGCTCATGGGGGAAACCCCCATCGCGCAGCGTCTCGTAGAGAAGACCGCGCTGGCTCCCCTTAATCCCCTCCCGAAGAGCGGGGAGGGGAGAGAAAGCGTAGCTTTGGCGGGGGTGGGGTTCTTCGGGTTTAATAAGCAATCAAGCGGACATGATATTATCCAGAACCCCTGTAGAGATGTAGCAGTGCTACGGTTCTACATTTTTTCACTCATATCTCTATTGTGTGATATCTACGTTGAGGGTTCTTGCTTTAGTGGAATCATCACAACAAACTCGGCACCTTCTCCTGGTGCTGAAATACACTGGATTTTTCCACCGTGTTTTTGGACTATAATTTGGTAGCTAATTGATAATCCCATACCTGTGCCCTTACCCACAGGTTTTGTAGTGAAGAAGGGGTCAAATATGCGTTTGCGTACTTCCTTAGTCATGCCTGGGCCATTGTCAGCAATTCTAATGATTACATGGTCTTCTTGAATGAGGCTGCGAATGCGAATCTGCGGAAAAGTCATTTCTCCTTGGGAGGCATTGCGTTGGACGGGTTTCCCGGCTTGTTCGCGCAGCGTCTCGGACAGGAGAAGCAACTGCCGTTCATTTGTCCTTTGTTCAGTGTTGTTTACTAATGACATAGGCGCTTTGTCTTCCCGCAGGGTATGACAAATACTTCTCTCCGAGAGGCTGCGCCAACGACTACGCTCAGTACAAGTGACAAATGACTCTTCTAAAACATCGATCGCATTTGTCAACAGATTCATAAACACCTGATTCATCTGTCCAGCGTGACACACTACTGGTGGTAGGTTGCCGTAGTCTCGGATTACTTGGATTTCGGGATGTCCTGGTTTGGCTTTTAGGCGATTTTGCAACAACAGCAAGGTGCTATCCATACCTTGATGAATATCTACTGCTTTTGTACCGTCTTCATCAAGACGAGAAAAATTGCGTAAAGATAGGACAATCTGCCGAATGCGTTCGGCTCCCATTTTCATAGACTCCAAGATTTTGGGTAAATCTTGCCGGAGAAAGTCTAAATCAATGTTATTTATTTGTCGATCAATCTCTGGTGTTGGTGGGTAGTAACTCTGTTGATAAAGTTCTACTAAGTGCAGCAAATCCTTAGTATATTCACTGGCGTGGCTAATATTGCCGTAGATGAAATTGACGGGATTATTGATTTCGTGGGCAATACCTGCAACCAATTGTCCTAAACTGGACATTTTTTCAGTTTGAATCAGTTGCGCTTGAGTTTGTTGAAGTTCTAGCAGTGCTGCTTCTAGTTGCTGGGCTTTGTCTTGGGCAGTTTGGGCAGTGATGCGACTTTGGGTGTAAAGTTTAGCTTGGTCAATAGCGATCGCTAGTTGAACTGTAACTGCTTGTAGTAATTCTACTTCGTTGTTTAGCCAAGGGCGAAAGCCACTACAATAACCACAGCTAAATGCACCAATTTCACCAGATTGAGTGTGTACAGGCAGCGCCATAAAGGCAGTAAAACCAAAATCCTGCAAAAATTGCTGTGCTATGGAATCGCCCACAGTCTCAGTATCATCAATGCGGATGATTTCTCCGTTCAAGGTTTTGGCTGCGATTAATTTGATTTCGGCATGAGTTGCTTCTTGGTCGTTAAGCAGACAGGGTAAAAAGGAATTTTTCACCTCATAGACTTTTTCCCAGTATGGTACATCAGCATCTTGCCGATACCAAAAGAAGACGCAGCGATCGATCTCGAATAAGTTATGAATCTCCTGTACTGCGGTTTCCACAATGTGATTGAGATCCAAAGAAGCTCGAATTTGACTAGAAAGACGATTCAGTAGTGCTTCTCGCTGGGCGCTTTCTCTGAGTGCAATTTC
Organism: Nostoc sp. 'Peltigera membranacea cyanobiont' 210A; assembly: GCF_002246015.1. Lineage (GTDB taxonomy): Bacteria > Cyanobacteriota > Cyanobacteriia > Cyanobacteriales > Nostocaceae > Nostoc. The sequence goes on along the minus strand of NZ_NOLJ01000012.1, from coordinate 197,274 downwards.
TACTTGTTTGCGCTTGATGCCAATGGCAATCTCTTGAGCGGCAAATTCCAATGCTTTGAAAGTTGATTCTGTAACTGTTTGGCGGGCAAACATGGCTATCACCCCTACAGTTTCATCTTCAACAATCAAGGGATAGCCAGCAAAGGCGACCATACCCTCTCGCTGTGCCCACTCTTTGTTAGCAATGCGGGGATCTGTCTGCACAGAGTTAGTTAAGTGGGGTTTGCCTTCTTCGGCAATCAAACCAATTTTGAATTGACCGATTGGCACACATTTATGGGGCCCATTGACATGGGTGTACATCCCAGAACTGACTTGCAACTCCAATACGTTGTCTTGTTCGTTTAGCGTCCAGATGCGAGCAAAGGCTGCATCAAGATGTTCAACTAAGGCGTCAGTGCAGCGGCGCATCATATTCTGTAAACTGTCACTCTGAGTCAATGCTGCGTCTACATCGGCACGAAAATTTGCTAAACGCGCTCGTTCTGCTAGAGCTACTTCTGCTTCTTTACGGTCGGTGGTGTCATAGCAAATACCAACAAAGTACAAAACATTGCCATTAGCATCTTTAATCGCAGATGAGTTGCTTGTATGCCATCGCCAACTACCATTTTTGTATTGGACTCGATATTCAATTGCTTTTTGTTTTTCGCCTGTTGTCAAAATTCTTTGAAAATAATCGACACAGATATGCACATCGTCAGGATGTATAAAGGGAATAAAGGATTTGCCTTCAACCTCTGCAACCTCATGCCCAAAAATCTCAGTCCAGTTAGGAGAAACGTAAGAAAATATCCCTTCAAGTGTCAGCGCAAAAATAACGTTGTTGGCATTTTCTACAATGCTGCGGAACTTGGCATCACTTTCTATTAAGGCTGCTTGGATGTTGTTGCTGGTGTCGCGGATAAGAACTATAATTTGTCGGTCTGGTAATGGTAATAATCTAGCTTCAAAATTATTATTTTTTTCCGGTAACGGTAAGGTATATTCAAAACTGACTTCATATTGAGTTTCCAGTACTTGAGTTATTGCTTGATGGAAGCGATCGCCTACAGCAGTCGGTAAGCATTCGCGCAAACTCTTACCCTGACAATCTTCTGGTGGAATATACAGACTCTCCATCAACCCTTGCTTGTAATCCAGAATACTTCCATCAGCATCAAGACGAAAGTAGGAATCAGGAAGTACTTGCAAAATCGCGGCAAATTCTGATGTTTTTTGGCGTAACTGTGCTTCAACTGCTTGGCGTTTGCGAATTTCAGTTTGCAGTTGCTCTAATGCTTTTGCTAATTCTGTCGCCCGTTCTCTATCTGTAATTTTACGTAGGCGACGAGAAGAATTTGTCGATAGCGAGTAGCTTTCTGTTAGGGAAGGTTGGCTGATCCCTATCGGCACTCCTGTTAGATCGATACAATAACCGATGTAACCAACAAAGCTACCATCTGCCGCAAATCGTGGCGCGGCTGTATCTAAAATCCAGCGATATTCGCCACTAGCACTACGCAGACGATATTGCCTCTGGAAGGATTCATACGTCGCAAATGCTCTCAGGTATATATCTTCGCATCGCTGTCTATCTTCTGGATGGACGCTGCCAGTCCAAATATTGCCTATTTCCTCTTCTAGCGCAGATGCAGACGCGGCTTTTGTGAGATGTGTTCCAGTAAATTTCAGCCAATTAGAATTGAAGTAACAGTAAAGTGCATTATATCCAGACATCCAAATCATCAGAGGAGCAATATCTGCCTGCTGGCAGAATACTTTTTCATCCTGTTGTATTTCTTCTTCAACTATGATTTGTTTAACGTAGCTCTGCACCTTTTTAGAAAACACTTTTGCCTGCCTGCTCTGCCTAAATTATTAAGGTAATATGCTGAAAATACAATTTCTTAATACATGGATATAATCTTGTTTATGCCAACCTGCTACCGATCTTAATACTTTATTTATTTTTATATATGCAGCAATTCCTCTTTTACTGTAAATAAATTGAAAAAATGCTGAAGTTATCATTAAGATTAACTTCAGCACTTTGTGTGAAATTTAAACTATATATATGTCAGAGATCTTGTTTGACTTTGTTTCTTTTTGAAGTCACTGAGAAATTCATCTTAGCTATGTAATTGCATTCCTCAAAAACCTGATTTAGCTTTACGAAAACTATATGATTTTCTGCAAGGCATTTACATCTTTATAAGAAATTCACAATAATCAAGAATTTCATCCAAAATAAATATTGATTTTTTATCAAGAAGAATTCAGCATGAATTAAAATCTGGCTGATGGATATATCTTGCTTAAAATAAGGGAGTATAAAAACTTTGAAATCTACATCTGTATCAGTAGATTAGATTAAATTAGGGGTATAAAAACCAACCCTATTTATTTGTAATTTGGGATAATGATGAATGTATTGTTTTTTATTGTTCTCAACAAAACCCAATTTTTTAAAATTGTCTTGACTAGTCAAAATGCCTTATATAGCAATCCTATCTGAGTGACGATCGATCTAGGTGATGACGAACCGTCTCTCTACGAGACACTACATGTAGCTTGCTTCCTCGTGGGGTACGCGCAGCATCTTGTAGAAAAGTATGCCAATAAAAAGAGAACAAATCTCACGAATGATTTAGGATTGCTATAGCAAAATCACAAATCAAATGAGAGAAATGCTAAATGTGATATCAACTGGTTGTAACAATGCCTGGTAATCGCATTTTATATGTTATAAAGCTCACAGAAATTAATGTTAGGCGGAAACTACTTTATGGAACCAGATAAACTGGGCCGTTTTAAGGAGTACGGCGAATTCATCCTCCGAAAGATAGATTCTGTGCCCCAGTACCCTTCTAAACAAGAAGATTGGGTTCCAGCTAGTCTTGATGACTGTCTTCTTCGTTTGCGTTCAGCTGCCCAGAAAACTGTAGACCTGGCAACTTCGCCTGTCAAAATTGGTGTAATGGGGGAATTTAGTAGTGGAAAAACCTTACTTTTAGGCAGTCTAATTGGATATGCAGATGCTTTGCCAGTCAGTGAAAACCCCACTACAGGTAATGTTACCGCCATACATATTATCCCGCAAGACGATTTTGCAACGACGCAATTAAGTAATTTTACGGTAGAATATCTTTCGCATGAAGGAGTACATGAGTGTCTACGCTTCATGCTAGGGGAAGCCAATAAACGAACAACAGCAGCAGGGCTTCCTCCAATACCAGTATCGAAACTCAACTCTGGCACAGATATTATTGGCTGGTGTGAAGAAGCATGGAATAGCAGTAACAATTTAGAACTGCGTTATTTACTCCGGGAGTTAGTATTATTCCTGCGGGCTTATCAAGCTTATGGGGAAGTTATGTGTGGTGGGCACTACCAAATTGATGCTATCACCGCCCGCGAGGGGCTACAGCTAGTCGAGCAGCCAATGGCAATCCAAACTCTGAAATTTGAGGATCTACCCCCAGCGCACATCAGATTACCGAGTCCACCCCAGAGGCTACCAACAAAGTTATTGCAAAATAGCTTTCCACTAATCCGCCGCGTAGATATCGATGTGAAAATCTCACGGGAAATTTGGGATTTTGCAGACGCAGCTAAATTTATTCTCATCGACTTTCCGGGATTGGGGGCTGCTAATTCGGGGGCTAGGGATACCTTCTTGTCATTGCGGGAATTGGCAGAAGTACAGACAATTTTGGTATTGCTAAATGGTAAATCTCCTGGAAGCGATCGCGCCAATAAAATCTTCACCATGATGCAGCAGCAGCGACCGGGACAAGACCTGAAAGATTTAATTCTCGTCGGTGTGGGTCGCTTCGATCAACTACCTCTAGACAGCGAGGGTGGCGAAAGAGAACTTGACCATCTGATTGAAGATAACCATTTAGAAGAGGAAACGGTTCTCCAAAAACTCAAAGTTCTGCAAACTACCATTGACGGTGCAGCAGCATTTACAACCCAAAAAGACCGCATCGTTTTACTGTCGCCACTGTTGGGATTGGCTGAATTAGCAAAACGTTCTAGTAAAGTCAAAGCAGGCTCACCAGAGTTTTTAGCTAACCTAGACTATCCTGATTACCTAGACAGGTCTAAACGGCTACAACAGAAATGGGAGCTATTAAGTGAACGGCTGATAGAATCTAATACCCGTAGCTATTTAGGCAGACAGCTAGGTTACTTTAGTCAAGATGGCGGACTTAGTAAGCTGCGGGAATTGATTGAAACCCACGTAGCTACTCATGGTCTGAAGCAACTGCATGAAGATACTAAAAGAGCTGCTGATGTGGTGAGTCAGCAACAAGATCACTTGAAAGACATCATAGATGAAATTCACGAGCAAGGCATCCCCACAGGCGATAGTCCGGCTTTTATAGAATTGCGTTTTGTGGTCGAAAGCTTAGATAAAATTTACAGAAATTTTCAAAAAGATATTGGGAAAGAACCACTTAAAGATCGACGCGGTGTTGTTGTCAGCGATGTAGTAAAAGATGAACTCACCTTTAGAATTCTTAATTGGAACCAGTGGACTTTACTCTTCAACAAAGCCAATAATGGAGCGATCGTTCTGGCAGAATCTAAGGGTGCAGCTGGGAAATTATTCGATCGGGGAAACCGTGTAAATACTTCCCTTCCAACTAAGAGCGATGATTTTTATCCAGTATTTGAGAAAACCGTTAAAGAAGTAGAAGATTTTGCCCGCGATCGCATCCAGCAAGCCGTGGTAGATTTGTTGAACCAATTATCAATTCATGTAGCCTCAGAACGCGAACAATTGCAGGCATTTTTCCATCCAGAAATGGAACAAGAAATCGAAGAAAAATTTGGTTTTGAAGATGCCGATCTCTTTTATAAATTATTACTAGGATGCGACCCTAACGAATGGAAAGAGGCAATCATCTCGGAAATTACTAGCAAAGATAAAACTGTTGCACCTGAAATTATCTTTCCTTTAGCACGTCAAGACGATAAACACAACGTTGGTCAAATCTTTGATTGGGCACCAGAGAAAAGCCAAGGCCTACCCAGATCGAGCAATCACCAACTTTTAGTACTGCGACTGCGAGATGAAATTACTGCTAGCGCCAGCCTCCATCTTGTGCAGTATGTTAGCGAAGTTAATCAGCAAATTAATTCCGAACTAGAAGGTATTTTGGATCAAATTATTCCTAGTCTGCAAAACCTTTCCAAAAAAGAAAGTTTACTAAGATATTTGGCGGCTGGGGAATTGCCATCTGAGATTCAAATTCCTACTTGGTTGCAGATTATTTCTGAAATGGCGGCTGTTTCTCCCTCAGACGATTTGGATTTGAGATGACGCGATCGCGTAGAGATATGAGGATATATTTGTGAGACGTGATGCGATTTTTTATACAATTTTCAAGCGTGTCCCAGGATTGTTTTTCGAGTTAGTAGAACAACCACCAGCAGAAGCTGCTAGCTATCGCTTTGAATCAGTAGAAGTTAAAGAACCAACATTTCGGATTGATGGGGTATTTTTACCTCCACCTGATGCAACATCTCAAACGATCTTTTTTGCTGAGGTACAATTCCAAAAGGATGAGTTACTATACCATCGCTTTTTCTCAGAATCCATGCTGTATATGTATCGCAACCCGTCGCTTTACGATGACTGGTATGGGGTAATTATTTTACAATCTCGCAGCTTGGAACCAGAAAAAACCACTATTCACAGATCATTACTGAACAGTTCTCAAGTAAAACGGATTTATTTAGATGAGTTAGGTAGTCCTGATGAGCAAAAAGTAGGTATCAGTTTGATGCAGTTGACTATTGCCTCAGAGACTCAAATGGTTCAGGAAGCGAAACGTTTAATTGAGCGAGTGCAACAAGAACAGATAACTGTCTTGGCTAAGGAGGAGATAATAGATGTAATCACAACAATTGCAGTTTATAAATTCGCAAACTTAAGTCGTGAAGAGGTAGAGGCTATGTTAGGAGTTAAGTTAGAAGAAACTAGGGTTTATCAAGAAGCTAAACAAGAAGGACTACAACAAGGAGTAGAAATAGGGCGAGAACAAGGAGTGAAAATAGGGCGAGAACAAGCAAAACTTGAAGTTGTCCCTCAGTTCTTAGCTCTTGGTATGTCGATGGAAGAGGTTGCCCAATCACTTAATTTAACCATCGAACAAGTAAGACTTGCAGCTGAGTAATCACAACAATTACTGGTTATAAATTTACCAACTTAAGTCGTGAAGAGGTAAAGGCTATGTTTGAAATTACGTTACAAGAAACTAGGGTTTATCGAGAAGCTAAAGAAGAAGGGCGACAAGAAGGAATAAAACAAGCACTAGAAGAAATACGAGAAAAAGGACTACAACAAGGACGAGAAGAAGTAAAACGTGAACTTATACCTCGGTGTTTAGCTTATGGTATTTCGATAGAAGAGGTTGCGAGGATACTTAATTTAACTATCGAACAAGTCGAAGAAATAAGACTTGCAAGTGAGCAAGAATCTTCAACATCAACTTAGTAACTGGTGGCATTTTCATAGCGATGCCTACGCTTTTATATGAAAAAGCGTAGGCATCGCCCTAGATAAAAAAGCGATCGCTCAACAGAATCATTTGATACTATAATGAACCCTTTTAAATTGAACAACTATACCGATCGCGAACCAAGCGAGAAACAACAAAAAAGATTTCCAGGATGGTTTGCTTTAGATTTTGGTACGTCGAATTCGACAGTCACACTTTTCGATCCAATTGAAGTACCGATCGCAGAAATTTTACCCAAAGAACAAGAAATGCGGTTGCGCGATCGCTTATCGCAATGGCTGAGTTCTCCCGCCTCAGTGGCTTTACCGGATGTCAGCGCTGATGATTGGGCAAAGTTTATCACAGAAATTAGCAAAAATTTGGAGATAGAACCCAGCCGATTGAGTGAAGTTTTTGAAAGTGATAATAAAGAGCGATTTTTGGAAGCAATTCGCCAAATTGAACTTTCTTTAGGAAACAGCGAGAGATTCCGCCGGGCTGTCAGCAAAAAACTTTACCAAATCTATCATGAGGTGTTTCGCGTCCCTACCCTAGAGTCGCAAAATCTGATCCCAGTTGTGCTGGATATCGATCGCCGCGATACGGAAATTCCCAGCGAGTCCGAAATTTCACACTTAGGGGATTTAAAACTGCGGATGGGTAGGGAAGCTAGAGATAACCGAAAAAAAGCGATCGCTCAAGGTACAAGCGGTTCTTTAAAGGAAATTATCAGCAGATTTCACCATTCACCCAAACGCTATTTTGGTCAGGAGCGATCGTTTTCAGTTATTTTGGATGGCGAAGAAGAAACAATTACCGCTAACCAACTAATCCAATCTGCTTGGGCGCATTTAATCGAGTTAACTGAAGACTATCGCCAACACGCACGACGCAGATTTTCTGAGGGAGACTTTTTAACAGCAGTTGTCACTTATCCCACTGTCGCACCACCAGTTGTTCGTAAAGAAGTTAGAGAACTGGTTGAGCAGTTGGGAATCGATGATGTGCAAACTGCTTATGATGAAGCCGTTTCTGTGGCGATATTCTTTTTATGGCGAGAATTTGGTGGTAATCTCAACATTGGGATCGAGTCATTCAAAACCCGTTGTCGCCAAGTCGGAAACAAATGGTCACAAAATGTTCTCGTCTTGGATATCGGCGGGGGAACTACAGATTTAGCTTTAATTGAACTGACTTTAGAAGATAAAACCCCAGCTTTTGCTGATTATGAAGATCGTGGTTTAGGAGGACGTTATTATAAACTTACTCCCAAACTATTAGGTTCATCTGGTCATTTACAGCTAGGCGGTGAGTTAATTACACTGCGAATTTTTAGATTATTAAAAGTTGCGATCGCAGACTTTTTATTGACAGCAGTCTCAACAGGTGACATAGAAAACGAAAAGTTAGAAGACTTAATTAACTCTGAGTTAAACGAGCGCTTCTTAGAACAAGGCAAATTCAAAACTGGCAGTCTTTTAAAATGTCTAGATAGAGAGAATCCTGAAGGCGATATTTCTTACAAAGATGCTCTTGACACTGCCGAGAAAGTATTGCCCACCCGTTGGCAACAAGCACCTCAACGTCTGCAATCCTTTTATATCCTCTGGGATCATGCAGAAGCAGCTAAACTTAAACTTGGGCAAAAGCCACCAGCAGAGAATTCTCTATTAACCTTCACACTTTCTGAGCAGCAAATTTCCGAATTGCTCACCCAAAGCGCCGTTAAATTGCAAGTCAAAGATCCAAATAATATCTGCGTCACCCTAGATAACCAGCAATTTGAACGAGCCGCCGCATCTGGAATTAAAGAAGCGATCGGAATTGCCAAAGGATTAATGGAAAGTCGTTTGCGTCCCGATGATATTAGCAAAGATTCTTGGAATTCCCAAAAAGTTGATTGGTTAATTTTGTCTGGAAAAACTTGTAATTTAGACATAGTGCAGCGCCAAATCTACCAAGAATTTAGTAAGTCTCCATATTTTGTCTGGAATCCAGAACGGATTACCTTTGTATTGGAATTTACCAAGCTAGCCACCTCCGCCGGTGCTTGTTATGCCGAGAAATTGCGAAGATTGAGATTCGATCCAGAAGAGTCTAAAAGCTTGTTGCGTAAGGGAGCCAACCAACTAGAAATTGATGTTAAAAACCTATTTTATTATTTGCCCTGCAACTTCAAACGCAAAACCCAAAGCAATGATTTACTAACTATATTCAAAGCTGGACAAGAACTCTATCAACTCGCACCTTGGGAAAGTGTCGCCAAAGTTCGTACTCATTGGCAAGGCATACAATTAACTAATATTATCTACCGTCAAGATTACGAAGAGGGAGATTTACGACTATGGGGAAGCTTTGACGGCAAAAACCTCATGAATCAACTGGAAATGCCAGAAGCAGAGTTTCTGAAAAAAATCAAAGTCCAGTTTGAGATTGACCAAACCCTCGAATTTAACGTATTGCTTTGTCAGGGAAATCCCCATTATTTGATTGACATTTCTGGAATTGATTTAGAATCGGTAGTTTCAGAAACTTCAGCGCTATTTGCTGATGGTAAATTGAATTGGAATATTGCTGTAGAACGCTTCAATAAAGACTTGAATGATGGTGATATTGCCGTCAATGTGATTGAGTCAGCAACTGTCGATCAACCAGATGCCTATCATCTTGTATTTGAAGTCGGAAATGATGGTAGTAAAACGTTTCACAAATTTCATTATTTGCGCGATGGAGTGACGCAACCGGGAATTGGGTTAATTAGTAATCCCTTACCTCCATTCCCACAAACTGGACAGCATACCTTCTATGTTTATCAAACAGATGCCGAAACCAACAGTAAAAAATGGATACGAATTGGCGCACTCAGTAAACCAGATATAACCACAGATTACCCTTGCCAATATCGTGTAACTCTCGACGATCGAGGTATTCTAAGGATGCACGCTGGTGAAGTACCTTACTGGACATCACAAAATCAGGAATGCTTGAAAGAAGAAGGATGTGTTTATCGTGCTGAATTAGAATTGCAACCTAATGAAGTTGATAAAGAACGCGATCCCTTTTGCGGCATACATTAAACCTCTGTGTTACTCTGCGCTAACCTTTGCGTTCCTCTGCGTTGAAAAAAATTAATATTTTTAAACGCAAAGGGGCGCGGAGTAAACGCATAGGCGCTTCGCCTTCCCGTAGGGTAGGGGCGCAGAGGTTTGCCAAGTATATTTGGAGGTGATATTTATGCAGGACTTGCGTCAATTATTAGAGATAAAAAACTCAGAGTTAGCCCGGTTACTGCGGTTTAGTCTATATGGACTAGAGGCTACTCTGAATCAGGCTCGCACAGAATTACCACTAGATCCAGGATCTAAAATATGTGATGAGGTGCTGCAAGAACTTCGTAACCTCTTACAACCTGAACCGCCACAGCAAAATACTGGTTGGGAAGATATACAAGATGAGTTAAAACTAAATCACCTTCGAGAAGCTTTTAATTCTGACTCAGAACTTAGCTATTATTTGGGTAATTCCCAACTGCAAAGCCAAACAGACTCAGATTTGTGGAATGAGATTCAACGCAAACTGTTGCGAGTCCCAGAGGATTTAGCTGCATCTTGGCAACAGCGCACCTTGGATTTAGCTCAAGAAGTTGGTGCGATCGCAGATAATTCTAATCTCTTTCAGCTTCCCTTTATCCGCGATGAAATTATTTACCCCGGACTTAGTGGTACTGTTCAAACTCAGGGATTGAACTTGTATCAACAAGCACTTTCAAATTCTCAAATTATCCAAGGGAATGCATCCGATTTACCAGCAGCATTCCTATTTTTATATATGAATTTTATCGAAATAGACCCAGATTTACATCACGCTTTAAAGAGTGTTTTTAGCTTCGATGTCGTCTCCTTACACTCCAAAGCAGAACAGCGCGATCAATATATTGATGCTTTAAGCGATCGCTTCCAACGCACCCAAAAAGCTGACAAAAATACTGATCCCCTGTCAATTCTCCGTGCTTGGATTGACATGGACGAAGCGATACATTCCCTAGTATTTGTACCACCGGCTGAACGCTATTCTTGGTGGGGAAAGCTACAACATGAATCACGGCGCATCCTGAAGAAATTCGCTGATGAAGCGATCAATGCAGGTAATGAAGTGCGAATCCGCCAATTATCGGGACTTTATGCAGATATCTGTGCTTTATCCAAGGATGACTTACAACTAGATTGTGGTGGTATTCCTGGCGAAGTCTTAACTTGTCTTCGAGTCTATGCGCGAATTAATCAAGAAGAATCTCCAGGTCGTGTAATATTTCGCTCATCACGGTAACAGAATTCTTAGCTAAAGGAAAGGCAGACGATTTTACGAATCGCTGCCTTGCCTGATCATCTAATGAAAGTAAAAACGTTTAAATTTAAAGGATGCCCCAGAAGTGTAAAATCCCTTGACCAGAAAACACTTCAAGTGCAACAGCAGATAAAAAACCAATCATTGCAAAACGACCGTTCCAGTTTTCGCTCTGAGGAGTGAAGCCCCAGCGCAAAGCATTAGGATCTTCTGGAACCGAAGGCGTAGTCTTCTTAACGTCTGCCATAAATAATACTCCAAGCTTTTATGTTCTAACAGTTATTACTGCCTGTAAAGTAATGTAACAGGTTTTTACGAAAATGCAACATAAGCTCGATATAAAATTCAAAAAGATATATTACGGGTACGTAGTTTTATGATGGTAGGTTTATTTAACTCTTGCTTAGTTATTTTTATGCTTTAATAGCCAAAGTTGAGCTAAACTCTGGCAAAGACAAATATTAAGAAAAGTTTGAATAAATGGCAGAAATTCTGCATTTTACAGGATTTATCAAGGGTGTAACCTACAAAACTCACTTAGATGAGAATTTAAGTAGGATTAGTTTAGATGTATTTGATGTCAATAAAGAAAAGAGTTATGGATTAATAAAGTCACCTATAACTGAAATTGCTTATTCAAAATGGGTATCACCTAAGAGAACCAGAAGTTATCCATTTGCCAGAATTTATAATACATATAACTCATCGAAAGTTATAACTATTATCCCAGTGATTAAAGATGAGGGCAAAGATGGCGATATAGATAAAATCCAATACTCTACAATTTCTTGGATGAATTTGCTTAATATCTATATAGTACTTGCTTATTAGACATCTCCAAAAACTATCAAAGCTTTGCTGTGACTAGCTCATAATATCTAAGCGCAAGGTTAGCTAACTAGCTAGTCTATANGATAAAATAAGGCTTTGAGATATTTCTTGATAATAATGAGGCAAAAATATGTAGTTATATGCGTTGATTTTAGCCTGATGGCAAAGGAGCTATTGTTGTTGGCAATATTAACGCTCCAATTCGCAATCTGACTAGTCCACAAATTGTCAAAATTACCTCAGCATACTTTTTAGGATTTAATCTAAATCTATCTTGAACAACTCGAAATATTTTGACTGAACGGATTCGGTGTTCAACAAATACTCGTTTGGATGAAAACTCCTTATTTTCTTTTTTCTGGTCAATTGTTAACTTGCTATTTCTCGGTGTTTTAATTGGGGTGTCAATTAAATCTTCTCCTAGATATCCTAAATCCCCCTTAAATTTCTGTTTTGGGTCAAAGTTATCACGGTTTTCTCTAAACAAAATTATGTCGCTTTTTGGACCAGGTTCGCCAGCGATAACATCAACGATATCCCCGGCATGTGGCAAGATAATTATCTGACTTTTAAATGTATGTTTTCTTGCCTTTCCTGAATAATATTTTTCTTGCTCTTTATTGTCTCCAGGTCTTTCCCTCACTTGTTCATAGCTATCTACAATTAATTCATATTCTGTCAGTACCTCTTTAACTACTTCATAGTCAGATTCTTTTTTTTTACCTGTTCAATTAAACTAGATGGTAACAATTCTCTCAGTAGTGGCAACCAATAATTAAATGTATCATTTGCTGTGGACTCACTTACTCCAAACTGGATACCCAAAAGTTGAAAAGTTGTCAGATGCCTCAGATATACCAAGGTTAAAATTATTTGTTCTTTGATAGATAACTTTGATTTACGACCTCCACCGCCAGCAATAATTCTAACTTTCTGGGATTCTAACAACGCTTGTTGTTCATTGTGTAATTTTTCCGCATTATAGATTAATTGTTGTAACTGTTCATGCCCCATACCAATTAACCGCTTTGTTTCTTTGGGATTTTCCTCAATGTGATTCAGTATGTCACTCATATTTTTGTGTCGAAAAACTTCTCATGATGTTCTTTTAGCACAGAATATTACTATTTTGGAGATGTCTGTTACGAAACAGCAAATAAAAGTACCAAAAAGGGGCAAACTAATAAGAATAAATTGAGTAATCAGAAATTTGCTAATGATTTTGTTAAATTTCAAATCAGTGAAATCTTAGCATATCGTCAAAGCGCACTCCATTGGAACAAGAATCTATTTGAAGAAAGATTTACACAAACTTTTGAAAAAGCCCTGGATTCTTATGATTCTATTTTTAATCAAACTGGAGTAATAATTCACTCACGAGAAGGATTAGATAAATATTTACATAAAATCAGAGAAGAGTTTGAAGAATTTAAAAATATTTCTCTTAAAGGTTCTCAGAGTGCTAGTAAGAGAGAAGCGCTGACTTCTCATAAGCTAGAATATTTAGTGGATGGATTAAAAGCAACTTTTAGTATTGAAAACTATCTTGGCGGAATTTACTATTTGACTCCTGATGAGATAATATTCGAGAACAACATATATATTATACAAGAGTCAAAAAATACTTCAACAGCATCTTTGCCAAAGCTCCCTGATATTCAAGATGGTTTATTCAAGCTAATTTTATTTTCTAATTTAGATTCTTTAATACTGAACGGTCAAAAAGTATTATTTTTTACAAAACTTAAGCTTACAGGTAACAATGTTGTTGGTTCTATTGTTTTTCCAGATGCATCACCAGAAGAATTAGAATACTTTTTAGAAGTTAATATTAAAAATTTTAATACGAATCAAAAAATAATTATCAAAAAATTAGCTTTAGAAGCCCGAAACAATCAGAGGCTTAAAATAGAAGTATCCCGTAATTTTTAGACCTTATAATTTTTAGTTATAAGCAAAAGCCCTTTTGAATATCCTGGTCGTAGAGCTTAATTCAGACAATCATGGGTTAGGATTAAAAGGTCATGTGTTATCAATAAACTAAACTGGTGTGACATTCATGGTTACGTATTATAGCTGAGGTGTTGTGCGGTGAGTCAGATTTTAAGCTTGGAATTAAGTGATGAACTTTACGCCGCATTGCAGCAACAAGCTGAGGTTGCAGGCGTATCTCTTGCAGAATTGGTAGCTACTTCTATAGAACAGCAATATGGTTCTCTAAAACGTGAAAATTTGCAAACTGAAACACAAAAAGAAGCAGTTCGCAAACGCTTTCAAAGTCATGCTGGAACCATTAACCTGCCTTACGCTACAGGAGCAGACAACGAAAGTATTGATGCTGATTTAGTTAGAGCATACACAAATAATTTTTAGCAAATAAATTGAATGTTTATATTACCACAAGTGTGACGATTTCTAATTATGATCAAAAGCCCTCTCCGTTATCCTGGTGGTAAGTCGAAAGCAATAAATCAAATAGTTGAATACTTGCCAGAGAGCTTTTCGGAATTTCGAGAACCTTTTGTAGGTGGTGGTTCTGTATTTATTTATTTAAGACAAAAGTTTCCTCATATCAAAATTTGGATTAACGATTTAAACCGCGAACTCTTCTTATTCTGGAAGGTTGCCCAGTCTGATATAACTCAATTAGTTAAAGAAATTCGACATATTAAAGTTAAACATAGAGATGGTAAATTACTCTTTATAGAATTAACTAGTGTAGATGCCAATAATTTATCTGATTTAGAAAGAGCAGTTCGCTTTTTCGTACTCAATAGAATTACTTTCTCAGGAACTGTAGAATCAGGCGGTTTTTCTGAACAAGCTTTCCATAAAAGATTTACTGATTCTTCAATAGAACGGCTAGAAAAGTTAGAAAACATCTTATCAGAAAATGTCCAAATTACTAATTTAGATTACAGCCACCTATTAAAATCAGAAGGAGAAGATGTATTTTTATTTTTAGATCCACCATACTTTAGCGCTACAAAATCAAAACTATACGGTAAAGATGGTGACTTGCATACTTCTTTTGAACATCAGAGATTTGCTAACCTTTTACAACAATGTCATCATCGCTGGCTAATTACCTACGACAACTCAACGCAAATTCGAGACAACTTTCAATGGGCTAATATCTCAGAGTGGGAATTACAGTATGGGATGAATAACTATAAGCAAAGTGGTGCAGCTAAAGGAAAAGAGTTATTCATTACTAACTACGAAGTTAAACTTGATTTGGAAAAAAAATCGCAAGTTCAGAATCTTGCTAATCCAGCTTTGCAATTAAGCCTTGAGATTTAAACCTAACTTTGATAGCTTCCAATTTTCCGGTAGGATAACCCCATAGCTCTCAATATAGCTACAACATACAAACCTTAGCTATGATAACTTCCCCAATCCCTGCTCAAGAATCCTCTGCTAGCTGGTATCTCCTGCTGCAACAATTAATAGATGGACAATCATTGTCTCGCACTCAATCTGCTGAATTAATGCAAGGTTGGCTCAGTGAAGCGGTTCCCCCAGAGTTATCAGGGGCTATATTAACAGCACTGAACTTTAGAGGCATTTCTGCCGACGAGTTGACTGGTATGGCTGAAGTATTACAATCTCAATGTTCCCCACTCAGCCCTCAGAAATCAACACTTAGCACTGTAATAGATACCTGTGGCACTGGTGGAGATGGGTCATCAACCTTTAATATTTCTACAGCGGTTGCTTTTGTTGCCGCTGCATCTGGTATACCCGTTGCTAAACACGGCAATCGTTCAGCATCAAGTCTCACAGGAAGTGCAGATGTATTGGAAGCCTTGGGTGTAAACTTAAATGCCTCTAGTGAAAAAGTACAAGCAGCACTACAAGAAGTCGGGATCACTTTCTTGTTTGCCCCTGGTTGGCATCCAGCACTGAAGGCGGTTGCGTCATTACGGCGGACTTTGAAAGTGCGAACAATTTTTAATTTGCTCGGGCCGTTAGTAAACCCCTTGCGTCCAACTGGGCAAGTGGTGGGCTTATTTACTCCTAAACTTTTGGCAACTGTTGCCGAAGCTTTACAGAATTTGGGCAAGGAAAAGGCGATTGTACTGCATGGGCGAGAAAAACTTGATGAGGCTGGGTTAGGAGATGAAACTGATTTGGCGGTGTTATCAGACGGAGAAGTGCAGTTAACTACTATTAATCCCCTAGATTTGGATCTAACGCCTGCTACCATTGGTATGCTTCGGGGTGGGGATGTCCAAGAGAATGCGGAGATTCTCAAGGCTGTACTCCAAGGTAAGGGAACTCAGGCGCAACAGGACGCAGTAGCTTTGAATGCTTCGTTGGCGCTGCAAGTAGCGGGTACGATGCCTGCGGCGGGCGGGTACGCCATCGCACTCCTAGATCACGCCCAAGGCATTAAAATTGCTAAGGATATCCTACAAAGTGGGGCTGCTTGGACGAAGTTGGAGGAGTTAGTGGAGTTTCTGGGGAATTGATTTGCGATCGCAATTGCGGACGAAACTCTACCACATTACGCTTAATGGTGACATCGTAGTTGCCAAAAAAGTCATGTCCTAGAAGTCCAGTATCTAGTTCCGCACCTGCGATCGCAACTGGTATTTTATTCACTATTACCCCGCCAAGTGCCATCGAATTAACATAGCCCACAGGAAATTCTACCGCTCTGGAACTCGCGGTGTTTGCCTTCGCTTTTCCCACTGTCACGATTCCCAAAGCATTAGCCATCTCTTGGGTGATGACAGTGCCACTTGCTCCCGTATCCACAATCATCTCAAATTGTTGTTGACCATTAAAGGTGACTTCCACAATTGGCGTACCACCAATTCGCCTTTTGATCGGCGCTGTAAATACTGCTTCATCGGGAATTACCACTGCTGATGACGGCAAACCTGGCTCTGGTGATAACGGTTTTGTTTCTCGTGGAGGTAAAGTGAATTTTGGTGTGGTTTCTCTTTGAGGAACAACAACGACTATTTTATGAGGTTCTCTAACTGCAACAGGGCGAGGATTAGCTTGCTGTTGGGCATATTTAACCTGGCGGCGATATTCCTTAATTTTGGTTTGAGCGATCGCAAATTCTGGGCTTTTTCGCCGTATTTTTTGCATCAGCGCGATCGCCTCCTGATACTGACTCGCCACCAATTTCCAATCATCTGGAGATTGAGCCGATTGGCTGATACTCCAAGCGCCAACAGCTTTGTCTCGTCCGATCTCAAAAAGACTTGGTTCACTTTCAAACGGATCTAGCGGCTGCGCTTCTGGGCTAGCTGCTGGTCTTACTGGTTCAACGGTAGGCTTTCTTGATGCAAGATCCCCAACTGGTGTTTGTTGCTCATTGCCAACAATCGCAGTGTTTTGTTTGTCTTCACTACAGGCAACACACAAAACCGCTAGAGCGCTTGATACAAAAATTAGGGTTGCACGGGATAAAAAAGACTGAAGCATAATTAATTTTAACTGCCCAAGCTTTGCCAAATCCACTCCCGCTACTTCAATTCCCTTTTAATTTTAATTAACTATCTTAAAAACTCCCAATTGCTCAACTCATGGGATAATTAACAATCGCAGTATTAAGGAATAGGGAGTGGGGAATAGGGAGCAGGGAGCAGGGAGCAGGGAGAAGAGTTTTCCCCTCTGCCCCCCGCACCCCGCCCCTCTGCCTCTTTTCAATGCCCCATGCCCAATCCCCAATGCTATCACCTATGCCCCTGACTGACGCAGCAATACCAGCTTTACTTGTCTTAGCAGATGGAACCACTTATCGCGGTTGGTCTTTCGGTGCGACGGGAACCGCGATCGGAGAAGTGGTGTTCAACACTGGCATGACCGGCTATCAAGAAGTCTTGACTGACCCTAGTTACCGCGGTCAAATTGTCATTTTTACCTATCCTGAATTGGGGAATACTGGCGTCAATCTGGAAGATGAAGAATCAGATGGGCCCCAAGTGCGGGGTGCGATCGCCCGCAATATTTGTCAGCGTCCAAGTAACTGGCGATCGACACAAACTTTACCTGACTACCTCAAACAAAACCAAATACCAGGGATCTACGGCATCGATACCCGCGCCCTCACACGCAAAATTCGGATGTTCGGAGCGATGAACGGTGGCATTTCTACAACCATTCTCGATGAAGCGGAATTGTTAGAGCAGGTACTAGCAGCCCCCAATATGGCAGGATTGAATCTGGTTCGTGAAGTCACCACCCCAACGGCTTATGAATGGTCTGATCCCACAATTCCAGCTTGGGAATTTAACTCTGAGGCTGGGGAAAATCTTGGGGAAGCCTTTACCGTTGTTGCCCTTGACTTTGGCGTTAAACGCAATATTTTACGTCGATTAGTAAGTTATGGTTGTCGGGTAATTGTTGTACCCGCTGATACACCACCAGAGGAAATCCTCAACTACAATCCAGATGGTGTGTTTCTTTCTAATGGGCCTGGCGACCCAGCTGCCGTCACTGAAGGGATTGCAACTGCCAAAGCACTCCTGTTAAGTGAAAAACCCATCTTTGGTATTTGTATGGGACACCAAATTTTAGGTCATGCACTAGGGGCAGAAACTTATAAACTTAAATTTGGTCATCGTGGTTTGAATCAGCCTGCCGGTTTACAACAACGGGTAGAAATTACTAGCCAAAACCATAGTTTTGCTATTGACCCAGATTCCTTACCTACAGCAGTTGTGGAAATTAGCCACCTAAACTTAAACGATCGCACCATTGCCGGGGTACGGCACAAATCTCTACCTGTGTTCTCCGTACAGTATCATCCAGAAGCTAGTCCTGGCCCACACGATGCTGATTACTTGTTTGAGCAATTTGTTCAATCCATGCGAACAGCACGTCAAGCCGTGGCAGAGGTGAGGTAAAAATAGGGACTAGGGACTAGGGACTAGGGACTAGGGACTAGGGACTAGGGACTAGGGACTAGGGACTAGGGACTAGGAAATAAGATTAAGAATACTATTTTCCAATCCCCAGTACCCAATCCCCAGTACCCAATCCCCAGTACCCAATCCCCAGTACCCAATCCCAACAGATTGTAGACAACTTGCTCAAAAACCATCTATACTTGAGCGTTCACTTTAACTCATGAGGAGGGAATTATTGCTGAGCCACTGAATCTAACCGTTAGCCTGAGGGGCACTCGTGAAGTCCGGGATAACTGTCAGCTATTCCGCCTCACAGGTTTGTTAGATGCTTTTTCTGAGCCGACATTTCGCAAGACACTTGGCAGCAAGATAGACGAGGGTCCTAAGCACATTATTTTGGATCTCTCACAAATTGATTTTGTTGATAGCTCTGGCTTGGGTGCTCTGGTGCAGCTAGCCAAGCAGGCTCAAACTGCCGATGGCACTTTGCAAATTGTTACAAATGCCCGCGTAACTCAAACGGTCAAGCTTGTTCGCCTAGAGAAGTTTCTCTCCCTGCAAAAATCAGTTGAAGACGCTCTAGAAAACGTCAAGTAGTCTTGATTGCTCGATCTGAGAGTTAAATTTAGCTATCCAGATTCAATATCGGATAGCTTAATTTTTAAAACTTCTGGCATAAAACCTCTCTCCTTGTGGGAGAGGCATAAAGCCAGTTGAGCTATTATGTTTAAAGTTGAGTAATAACTAAAGATATAAACACCCAACTCTTGGGTGTGTAATCGTTGGCTAGAATATTGGATAAATAATCAAGTCTGAGATATTTGTAAGAAATACAAAGCCAGCAGATTTGTTTATAGATAGACTTGACTCGATGCTGTATAGTTAAAAGTTGTCGTTTACTCAGTAAGCATGGCAATGCTACCAAGTGAAAAAGTGAATTTGATGTCAAAATTTTACCCTGTCTTAGGCGCAGACCACAATAAGTAGGCGAAATTTGGTTTATAGATGTTGACATCAGGGTGATTTAAAATGCCAACTCTCAATCAAAAAGATGAAATTAGGAAGTAAGTTTGATAGTATTGATTATGCTAAGTATACTATCATGGCATACTTCGGAAAAATCAGTCTTTGCGAAGAATGCCTGCCAAATGTAGCCCGTCAAGGAATGATTTATTTGTGAAGTCACAGGAGGAAGAGCTATTAGATGGACAAGATGAAACTCTCAAACAGAGCTTGTCTTGGACTGAAGCACTCTTGGCAACCACAGGGCCATTCCAACAGATTTCCCTCTCACAAGTGCAACAAATTTCTCCTAGTGCTTTAGCATATTTGGGGGATGCAATTTATGAGTTGTATGTTAGAATGTTCTATCTGCTGCCATTGCAGCGGTCAGGAATTTACCATCGTCTGGTAGTGGAGCAGGTAAGAGCAGAAACACAAGCGCTACATTTGCGATCGCTAATTCCTCATCTCAGGGATAACGAATTAGAAATTGTCCGACGGGGTAGAAACGCCGCAACAGGACGCCCTAAGCGACTTAATCCCGAAATTTATCAACAGGCAACTAGTCTAGAAACTTTAATAGGCTACTTATATATCACCGATTACCAACGTCTAACCGAACTGTTGCAAATACTTCATCTAGAAAAAGAGTGAAAACTCAATTTCGCAGTAGCCACAACACTAGATTAGGTTCAAAAAATTGAGGTAATCGGAACGATCAACCATACGCTATATTCATAACTCCAATGCAGGATAAACCCAGAAAAGTCAAGACTTCTAGCGAACCAAATCGTGGACAACCCGTAAAAATTAAAGGTAAACGTGTTGTTACTAATCCGGCTCGCAATCCCAGGAAAGTAGATAGCAACCCCATCTCTGTTGCGAATCCAACTCGCAATCCGAGAAAAATAGATAGCAACCCCATATCTGTTGAGAATCCGACTCGCAATCCCAGGAAAGTAGATAGCAACCCCATCTCTGTTGAGAATCCGACTCGCAATCCCAGAAAAGTAGATGGCAACACCATCTCTGTTGTTAATCCGAATCGCAATCCCAGGAAAATAGATAGCAACGCCAGCTATGGGAACTCGCGACAACGAAATAGCAACTTCTCCCAGCCGTCTGTATCTACACAGCCGACAGAAGAAGATAACGATCTCATCTACGGTCGTCATCCAGTATTGAGTGCATTGCAAAATCAGCGCAATCTCAACCGTCTCTGGATTACTACCCGTCTGCGGTACGATCCCAGCTTTCACCATTTTCTCTTGCAAGCAAAGGAAAATGGCACAGTTATTGATGAAGTTGAACCCAAGCGTTTAGACTATCTCACCAACGGCGCTAATCACCAAGGTGTGGCAGCACAAATTGCTCCCTACGCTTACATCGAATTGCCCGATCTAATTGAGCAGTGCAAATCTGTAACCGATGCTGTAATTGTCGTGGCTGACGGAATTACCGATCCCCACAACTTGGGAGCAATAATTCGCACTGCCGAAGCAATAGGCGCTCAAGGATTGGTGATTCCTCAAAGAAGGGCATCTGGGATCACTTCCACCGTTATGAAAGTGGCAGCAGGCGCTTTAGAAAATTTTGCTGTAGCTAGAGTTGTCAACCTGAGCCGCTCCTTAGAAGAATTAAAAGAAGCTGGCTTTTGGATTTACGGTACTGCTGCAAGTGGCAGCGAACCTGTGCATACAGTCAATTTCACAGGCCCAATCGTTTTGGTAATCGGCTCAGAAGGTGAAGGTCTGGGTATGTTAACTCAACGCTCTTGTGATTTTTTAGTATCGATTCCTCTACAGGGTAAGACACCCAGCCTGAATGCTTCTGTAGCAGCGGGTATGGCGCTTTATGAGATTTATCGCCAGCGATCGCTAAATACGCTGCACTTAGATAAATTGCAAAAATTCTCTTTGAAAAAATAACAGTAACAGAGTATAAAGAAATGTAAAAGATAATAAAGCAACATATCGTTTAACACCCTGTAGACGTTTATAAATCGGCGAAAACCATGAAAACCATTTGGCATAACCTCAAGGAAGTGTTAATTAACACATTCGACTACATCGGCTTGGCTTGGTGGGTAGAGATTGTGACGCAAAATCCCCGTTGCACGTATTACTTCGGGCCATTTCTAAGTTCTTCTGATGCAAAATTAGCAAGCAAAGGATACATAGAAGATTTGGAGATCGAAGGAGCGCAGGGAATTATTGTGAATGTCAAGCGCTGCAAACCTAGTAACTTAACAATTGCTGACGACTTGGGGGAAAGATTTGACCGCAAAGTACAGCCTGCCTTTGGCGGTCAAATTTAAGTTAGGCCAGAGAATGAAAAGGATGCTCTGATGCAAAGACATAAAGACACAGAAAATCCTTTTACCAACTCAATACTGAGTGCTGTTAGCGGTAGCGGGGCGTTTAGCCCGTGCTGAGTGCTGAGTAAATTTAAGAAGTACTCAGTACTTCCGCACTACGGTAAAAGCCCCGCCCCTTGTGGGCGGAATCTTCTTATAGAGAAAAGGTTGATACCCCACCCGCAAGTGGGGTGGTCTTTTCACTCAGCACCCGAAACTCAGCACTCAGCACTTTTCATCAGGAGTTATTGCGTCTTTTTCATTCATTGCGTCACCACATCTTCCCTTTCCTTTTCTTCTTCGTCAATAGTCAAAATTTTTTTAAATATTTTTTTTAATATTAAATATTTAGACTATTGACTACCAATTACCTGCGGATGAACTTCGAGCCAATGGTCAATATCATTTAGCACCTGCTGGGGAACTTCCCACGGAAAAAGATGGGCAGTGTTGGGATAGCACTGCCACTGAGAATTTTTGAGGTGTTGAGCAGTTTGTAAGCTGGAATCAGATGTAATGTGGCGGTCTTGTTCACCAGCAAGTACTAAACTGGGACATTGTATTTGTTGCAAATCTAAAACCCGATTGTATCCTGATTGAATTGCACTATAGAGAGCGCGAGTAGCAGCAGGAGAAGTTTGCAAATAAGCTGGTACTGCTTCCTTGGCGATGTAATTGTAAGTAATAGATGTATGTTGTTGGATTAAGTAGCGGAAAAGCGATCGCTTACCAAAAGTTTCAATATTCCATTGCCAACTCGGTTTTATATAGTTCAATAGCGCGGCAATGCCAGTATATAAATTATCCTGCCAAGTTATAGGAGGATGACTGCCACGGGGTTTTGCAGCTGTTGCCACCAAAATCAGCCCAGTAACGCGCTCTGGCAAACGTAATGCCATCTCCATTGCCAGGATGCCGCCCAGTGACCATCCTAATACTAAGCACTTTTCAATCTGCAAACGGTCTAGCAGCGCTTCTAAATCAGTCAAATGGTCATTCATCTCAAAATTGCCGTTACAGCGGCTTTTACCGTATCCACGTAAATCAGGGGCAAAAGTTTTGTAGCGTTTTGATAAATGATTGGTAAAGACAGAAAGACTACGACCAGTACCAGGATGACCGTGTAAGCCCAAAATTGGGAATCCTTGGCCTTGGGTGTAAACATTCAGGCGTGTAGCAGTAGTAGGATTATGGCGATCGCTCATTACTCTCCCTTTTTCTGTCTATGGATACTGCCAACTGCATCGATCGCAGCTTCGAGTGCGATCGCTACATGAGTCCAATGAGTCCCACCCTGACAATAAACCACATACGGTTCACGCAAAGGCCCATCTGCTGATAATTCCAAAGTACTCCCTTCAATAAACGTCCCCCCAGCCATCACCACCTGGCTCTCATACCCCGGCATATCATCTGGAACAGGGTCTAAGTAGGAACCAATTGGAGAATGCTGTTGTATGGCTTTACAGAAAGCAATTAGCTTTTCGGCAGAACCGAGTTTAATTGCCTGAATTACATCCCCACGAGGAGCTAGGGGAGCGGGATTTACTGGATAACCAAGTTTATCAAATACATAACCAGTAAGATAAGTTCCTTTCATCGCCTCTCCTACCATCTGCGGCGCTAGAAATAAGCCTTGGAACAGCAGGCGATTTTGGTCAAAAGTAGCACCGCCGTAACTCCCGATACCGGGAGCCGTGAGGCGACAGGCGGATGCTTCCACTAAGTCGGCGCGACCAGCGACATAACCACCAGCGCTAACAATGGTTCCACCAGGATTTTTAATCAATGACCCCGCCATTAAATCAGCACCTACGCCTGTAGGTTCCTTTGTTTCAATAAATTCGCCGTAGCAGTTATCCACAAAGCAAACGGTGTTCGGGTTTTGCTGTTTGACTAAGTGGACGATTTTTTCAATATCGGCAATTGATAAACTAGGTCGCCAAGAATAGCCACAAGATCGCTGAATTAACACTAAACGAGTTTTGTCATCCACTGCATGGCTTAAAGCTTGCCAATCCACTATTCCTTCTGGGGTTAGCTCTAGCTGACGGTAATTTATGCCAAACTCAATAAGGGAGCCTTGACCTTGACCTCGTAAACCAATGACTTCTTCAAGCGTATCGTAGGGAGAACCGACCACTGCTAACATCTCATCTCCAGGACGGAGAACACCAAACAAAGCACAAGCGATCGCATGAGTTCCCGAAACGAACTGCACTCGTACAGCCGCAGCTTCAGCACCCATAACTTCGGCAAAAACTTTATCTAAAGTTTCTCGTCCTAAATCATCATGTCCATAGCCACTTACACCAGCAAAGTGGTGTGCCCCTACACGGTGATTACGAAAAGCATCCAGCACTCGTTTTAGATTATGCTTGACCTGAGTGTCAATTCCAGAAAAAATTTCTAATAGTGCCTGTTCTGCTTGCCGCAGCTGTTCTAAGCTGTTCATCAGTTCCTCGTTCAAAAAAAATTAAGATTATAGATATGCGGATTTTAAGATCGCGCAGACTAGGCTGGAAAATTCAAATTCAGGTTACTGCATGACAATTGCTACTTCAACCAAACCTCAAGTTAACTGGGTTAATACCCTGTTTTTCATTGGACTGCACATTGGCGCTTTATTTGCCTTTGTTCCTGGTAACTTTAGCTGGACGGCAGTTGGTGTAGGTTTCTTGCTGTACTGGGTAACAGGTGGCTTAGGAGTTACTCTAGGATTTCACCGCCTTGTCACCCACCGCAGTTTTCAAACTCCCAAGTGGCTAGAGTATATCTTGGTTTTCTTCGGCACACTCTCGTGTCAAGGAGGCCCAATTGAGTGGATCGGGACGCATCGCATTCATCATTTAAACTCTGATACTGATGCCGATCCCCATGATTCTAATAAAGGCTTCTGGTGGAGCCACATGGATTGGCTGATTCACTACTGTCCCGCTCACGCTGATGTTCCTCGTTTCACCAAAGACATTGCCGAAGACCCAGTTTATCAGTTTTTAGAAAAATATTTCATTTTGATCCAGGTTGCTCTAGGTGTATTGCTTTTGCTTCTGGGTGGCTGGTCATTTGTTGTCTGGGGAATTTTTGTTCGCATTGTCTGGGTTTACCACTGCACTTGGTTGGTGAACAGCGCGACTCATAAATTTGGCTATCGGAGCTATGATTCTGGTGATAGATCGACTAATTGCTGGTGGGTAGCTGTACTAGTTTTCGGTGAAGGCTGGCATAATAACCATCATGCTTTTCAATACTCAGCTCGTCATGGGCTGGAATGGTGGGAAATCGATTTAACCTGGATGACAGTACAATTGCTACAAGCAGTTGGTCTGGCTACTAATGTGAAGTTGGCCCCAACAAAAGTTAGTTAGAAGAGACGCGACGCCAGTCGCTACAACGGGGGGAACCTCCGCAACGCGCTGGCTCATTAATCGCGTCTGTACAGGAGTTAGGATGTGTAACGCTTTTAAATCGATCGCTCCTAACTCCTAACTTTTCAAAAAGCTATTTACTTACGGGTGCGCTTGTGTCGGTTAGGTTGCTATAATCCGAAGCGCTAATGTGAAGAATTTTTACGGCAAGTTACTTTTTGGTGACTTGGTGGAGGAGTTTGTTGTTTTTTAGGTGTCCATGACTACATCAATAATTAATAGCCAGAAACTAAGTGACGAGCCTAGTAATTCCGACTTCCGGCTCAAAGATATTGTCAAAACCCTGCCAAGGGAATGTTTTCAGCAGAACCGTCGCAAAGCTTGGACACAAGTCCTGCTGAGTGTCTTGGCAGTCGCCTTGGGCTATTACAGCCTGATTATCACTCCTTGGTTTCTCTTACCCCTAGCTTGGATTTTTACGGGCACTGCTTTAACAGGTTTTTTTGTAATTGGCCATGATTGTGGACATAGGTCTTTTGCCAAACGTCGTTGGGTAAATGATTTGGTAGGGCATTTTTTCATGATGCCGTTAATTTACCCCTTTCATAGTTGGCGCATTAAGCATAATTATCACCATACTCATACCAACAAGCTGGATGAGGACAACGCTTGGCATCCCATTAGACCAGAAGTGTTTGAAAATTGGGATAAAACCCGACAGTCTGCTTTTGAACTGTTCATGCGTAAACGCTTCTGGTGGGTAGGTTCCATTGGACATTGGGCTGTGGTGCATTTTGATTGGCGGAACTTCAAAACAAAAGACCAATCGAGTATTAAGCTGTCTGTGGCTGTAGTAGTTGTGTTTGCAGCGATCGCTTTCCCGACTCTTATCGCCACAACTGGTATCTGGGGATTTGTCAAATTTTGGCTAGTACCCTGGATGATTTACCATTTTTGGATGAGTACTTTTACTATTGTTCACCACACTGCCGCAGATGTTCCTTTTGCGACAGCGAACAAATGGAACGAAGCTCTAGCGCAGCTATCTGGAACTATTCATTGTGATTATCCACGTTGGGTAGAAGTCTTGTGCCACGATATCAATGTTCATGTCCCTCATCATATTTCCACTGCGATTCCTTCTTATAATTTGCGCCTAGCTTACAGCAGCATCAAAGAAAATTGGGAGCCTTATCTACATGATGAGTGTCAGTTTTCTTGGCCTTTAATGAAGCAGATTACAGACCAATGTCAACTATACACAACTGATGTTGGCTATAAGACTTTCGACGAACATTATACAGAGCAATAAATAGCACTCTGACTATACTCACGCTCTTGAACTCAACGAGAGCGTTTATCATGCTGTGTTTAAATAGAATTTGGCGACTTTTTACTAACTAAAAATTGTTAGGTAAATTGCCAAAAATTATCTTCTTTGGTGTTAGCGATCGCTAGTTTCGTGGGCATCCTAGAGGTGAGATTATCTTGTCTCAAATAAAGTTCCGATTTATATCCAACAAAAGAATCCAGTGCAATTAGATACCATCACGTTCAACAATCCTCCTGGCTGCGAAACGTCTGAGGATTCCACTAAATTACCTTTCACTCTTCAAGATTTAAAAGCTGCAATCCCAGCTGAATGCTTTCAGCCCAATGTAACAAAATCACTTTTTTACTTTTTTCGTGACATCCTAATTATCGGTCTGCTTTATGCAGTAGCTAATTACCTGGATTCTTGGCTTTTCTTCCCGATTTTCTGGCTAATGCAAGGAACGATGTTTTGGGCTTTGTTTGTAGTCGGGCATGACTGCGGACACCAATCTTTTTCTAAGCATAAATGGCTCAATGATTTGATTGGACATCTTTCTCACACACCAATACTTGTTCCTTATCATGGTTGGCGGATCAGTCATAGAACCCATCACAAAAATACTGGCAATATCGATAACGATGAAAGCTGGTATCCTGTGACAGAATCACAATATAAGGAGATGCCTTTAGCCCAAAAGATCGGCAGGTATTATGTTTTTCTCTTGGCTTATCCTGTGTATCTGTTTAAGCGTTCTCCTAATAAAGAAGGCTCCCACTTTATGCCCAGCAGTTCGCTTTTCAAACCATCGGAAAAATGGGATGTCCTCACTAGTACTGTACTTTTGATTGGCATGGTAGGCTTGCTCGGTTTCCTCACCTACCAATGGGGTTGGATGTGGTTACTGAAATATTATGCTGTGCCCTATCTTGTGTTCATAGTTTGGCTAGATTTGGTGACATTTTTGCACCACACTGAGCCAGAGCTTCCCTGGTATCGTGGAGAAGATTGGACTTTTTTAAAAGGTGCAATTTCTAGTATTGACCGTGATTATGGTTTGGTTAATCATATCCATCACGATATTGGTACTCATGTTGCTCACCATATATTCCTTAACATCCCTCACTACAATTTGTTGAAGGCAACTGAGGCAATAAAACCAGTGATGGGTGAGTATTTCCACAAATCGGAAGAACCTATTTGGAAGTCATTATGGCGTTCATGCGTCAGCTGCCATTTTGTACCTGATACTGGTAGTAAGGTTTACTACACATCCAACAACAAGTTAGCTAAAGACTAGAGCCTATTTCAAAAGCCCTCTCCCAAGCTTGGGAGAGGGCTTTTGATTCATAGAAGAAGTCTAATAACTTAAGCTGGCTTGCTTTTGATGTTGTTCACCATGATGGTTACAACCAGCCTAATGATTATGGTGATGATGACCATGACCGTGGGAACAGTTTTGCAAATCTTGCTTCAAAAGCTTGTCGCTGATTTCTTGCAAAGATTCATCCACAGCTTGTAAGCCAATCCAAGTATCAATCTTTTGGACATCAAATCCTACCTCACGCTGTTCGCCTACTTCTAACAAAGGACGGCGAATTAACAGTGGCTCTTTCAGCATCAGCGCCAAAGCAGTTTGTTCATCCACTTTTTCAGGAACCACCTCACCAGATTTTACTTTTGGGGCGGAAGGATTAAACCATTCGGCTACGGGGCGATCGCCAAAAAATGAGCGCAACCGTTCAACTGTCCAAGGTTCTGTTAGCAGGTTCTGTGGTATCACTTCATGACCGGCAGCTGTTAGCAAAACTTTTTGCTTAGTACCACCTTTACAGCCTGGTTTGCTATAGAAAATTACTCTTGCCATTTAACTACCTCTTAGTAGAATACGATTCGTTTGTAAGGGCGCACGGCTGTGCATTGGTGTCAAATTAAGGCGAAAACTATATCAGACAGGTGTTTTGCAAATCCCTCACGCCCTCATCCCCTAACCCCTTCTCCCTTGGGAGAAGGGGAATTAAATGTCTAGCTCCCCTCTCTCTTGGGGAGAGGGGCTGGGGGTGAGGGCAAAACGTTGTCACCAAGAGGGTTTAGGGTTAAGTTGACACCAATGCACGCCTGTGATGACCCTACTGCGTGATGCTAAAAGTTTTTAGCACTATACTTAATCGGGTCAAACTCAAATCTCTGATTCGGATCGGTTTCACCGTAGATATTAAAAGTCACAGTTGGTTCATCACCCACTGCTTCTACACAGTGAATTGCATCGGGAGTAAAGCTAATAATGTCTCCTGGGGATAGAGTTACCTCTCCCGTTGCTTCAATTTTGTCCTGAAATTCGGGGCTATTAGTGCGTCGCCAAAAAGTATTTTTTTCCTGACCTTTTAACACCGCGACTATTCCCCATGTCCCATGATTATGAATGTTTGATCGGGTTCCCGGTGCAAATGTTACTGTTTGCACAGTCAAGGGAAAACCCAATTCATCGTATAGGAGTAAAACAGAGGTTCCCGTTTTGGGTGAAGGCTCTAACTGTTGACTTCGTACCCAGTAGGAATTTACTATCAAGCGCCTTACGAGCATCCGAATTTCTGGTAGACAACTGACTTCATCATCCCCGCTATTGAGAACATCTTCCACCTCAGTTAAAAACCGATAAAGGCGATAATTTTCTCTCAATAAATCCCAGGCTCTTACAGATTTACAAGCTTGATACTGACCGTCCCCCGTTAGCAGCCAATCCCTACCTTTCATAACTTTTAAATTGATAACGGAGAAGATTGGACGATCAGGATCGGAGAGACATTAGGAATATTACCTACAGGAAGTTTAGTAGGTATAATGATAGGAGGAAAGATAGAGTTACTATCAGTAGCTGCTCCTAATAGGGAGTAAGAGGAATACGATCTGGTAGATAACCAATTGTTCATGATTTTTCACAAAAAGGGCATTCATTGGGCATTGGTTGTTTTACAGACGCGATTAATCGCGTCTCTACGCACCCCCACTCTTTCTTGTCGAGAAGTGCATTGACTAATTAATCATCTTCTTCTGCTGGACGTGTCAAAATATCCAGGAGAATTCCGGCACCAAAATCATGCTTTTCGTCTATTTCTTTGACTTTGGTGCTGATTTTTTTTGCTTCCTCAATTTCTCCTAAATTTGCTAGTACTAATCCAGAAGCAGCATAAGCATTTAAGTACAATCGAATTTGTGGTTCTTCTTTGCGACTGACTAGTATCGGCTTAAGTTGCTCCCAGTCATCAGGAAAATTTTCTAGTTCTTTAATTTTATCTAATAATTTGGCTGTTGTTTGTAGTGCAAGAGAATAATTATTTTTATAATAGAAAAATCTATATGCTGCTACCAAGACATCTGTATTTTCACCAGTTTGTGCTAAAGCTTGTTGAATATATTTTTCTGATTCTGATGTATTTTCCCAGTTTTGTGCAGCTAAAACTAATAAGTTTTTAATGTCTTCTGGAACCTGGAACCATGAGAATTGGTTTGTATTAGCTTGCATAATAAAGTCCTGGAGAGTTATGAGTTACGAGTTAGGAGTTAGGAGTTAGGAGTTATGAGTTAGAAGTTGTGAATTACGAGTTAGAAGTTATAAATTATTAACTCTTCACTTCTGGCTCCTCACTCCTAACTTTTGTTAAAACAAAGTCAGAATGTACACCAAGGTGAATAATACAATCCAAATAATGTCTACGAAGTGCCAGTAAATTTCTGTCATTTCGATGAAAGTATGATTGGTTGCAGAATATTCACCGGGAAGACGCGATCGCCACAATGCACGTAATATCAATAACAGTCCCACAAAAACGTGCAAACCGTGGAACCCGGTCATGATATAAAAGCAGTTGGCGAAGACGTTGGTAGTCAGTCCGTATCCTAATGTTGAATACTCATAAACCTGACCACCTAAGAAAATTGCCCCCATGAGTGCAGTAATTGCATACCACAATTGCATTCCCTTGAGGTTATTCTTTTTAATCGCCGTATCACCGAAGTGAATCACGAAACTACTAGACACCAGAATAATGGTGTTAATTGTCGGCACAAGTAGTTCTACTTCACTTCCTTCTGGAGGCCAAACCGCTGTAGTACCTCGGAAAAATAAATAGGTGGCAAAAAATCCTCCAAACATCAGGGATTCAGAGGCGAGGAATGTCAAAAGTCCCCAAACTCTTAAATCTGGATGTTCTTCGTGTCCTGCACTGCGATCTTCGCTTGTCGTTGTAGCTATAGTCATAGATTTTTTGACAATATTATCCACTGTGTCTGTTGTGGAAGCTTGAATGAAGAATGAAGTCTGAAGCGGCAAAATTTTCATTCTTCATCCAAAATCCTTATTTAACCCAACTCTTAACTTGTTCAGGAATTCTCAAAATTCCGAGTTTCGAGTTCTGAAGCTCAAGTTTTGAGTTCCAAGCTCGGAGTTTCAAGTTCCAAGCTCGGAGTTTTGAGTTCTGAACTCGGCCTTTCAAGTTCCAAGCTCGGCCTTTCGAGTTCTAAGCTCGGCCTTTCGAGTTCTGAACTCGGCCTTTCGAGTTTCAAGCTCGGCCTTTCGAGTTCTGAACTCGGCCTTTTGAGTTCTAAGCTCGGCCTTTCGAGTTCTGAACTCGGCCTTTCGAGTTCTGAACTCAAATGAATAAAACTTGCAATCACCTTGAGAGCGATCGCATCACTCACTCTACAAACTAAGCACTAGCTTCTGGTGTTGCAGATGACTGTAATTCAGTTCTATGCTCCTGACCGTAGTCATAAGGGCCATGAGTCACAACCGGCAACACTTCCCAGTTTTCAATTGCGGGTGGCGAGCTAGTTGTCCATTCTAAAGTCAAAGCTTGCCAAGGATTATCACCAGCCAAAGGCCCCTTCAGCCAACTGTAGATCATGTTGATGGCAAAGGGAATTACCGATAATGCCAAAACAAATGAACCAAAGGTACAAATCTGATTGAGGTCGATAAATTGGGGGTCATACATTGCCACTCGTCGGGGCATTCCTTTCAAACCCAACTCATGCATGGGTAAGAAAGTAAGATTAGTGCCGATGAAGGTAAGGGCGAAATGAACCCGTCCCCAGTTTTCATTCAGCATTCGTCCGGTCATTTTGGGGAACCAGTGATAAATGCCGGCGTAAATGCCAAACACGGAACCGCCAAACAGAACGTAGTGGAAATGTCCGACAACATAATATGTGTCGTGGACGTGAACATCAAAGGGGGCTGTTCCCATCGTCACACCGCTTAAGCCGCCCATGACAAACATGGATAACAAGCCAATGGCGAAAAGCATCGCCGTGGTGAAGCGGATTTTACCACCCCAAAGGGTAGCAACCCAGGCAAAAATCTTCACGCCAGTGGGAACTGCAACTATGAGAGTGGAGATAGTGAAGAACATCCGCATCCAACCGGGTGTGCCGCTGGTAAACATATGGTGTACCCAGACGAACAAACCGACAACGCAGATGGCGACACTAGAATAAGCGATCGCTTTATAACCAAAGATTGGCTTGCGGGCGTGTACTGGAATTACCTCCGACATGATGCCGAAGATGGGCAGAATCATTAAATATACTGCCGGGTGAGAATAAAACCAGAACAAGTGTTGATAAATTACAACGTTACCGCCTGCATCTGGTTTAAAGAAGGAGGTGCCAAAGTTGAGGTCAAACAACAACAGAACTAAACCGGCTGCTAATACAGGTGTGGAGAGAAGTGCTAGCAGTGAGGTAGCCAAGATTGCCCAGCAAAACAAGGGCACTTGATCCCATTTCATGCTAGGAACCTTCATCATCAAAATGGTGATCACAAAGTTCAGCGAACCCAAAATTGAGGAAGTTCCCACCAAAACGATCGCTAATATCCACATAGTTTGAGCGATTGGTGCTGTCACCAAACTCAAAGGTGGGTAAGCTGTCCAACCAGATTGGGAACCGCCAAAGATGAAACTACCTAAAATGAGCGCACCTGCTGGTGGGTTTAACCAAAAGGCGATCGCGTTTAGCTTTGGAAACGCCATATCCCTGGCACCAACCATCAAGGGCACCAAATAGTTACCAAATCCCCCAATGGCGCTAGGGACAATCCACAGGAAGATCATAATCGTCCCGTGATTGGTCATGAAAGCGTTATACAGATTGGGGTCGAGTAAGTCTGCATCTGGTGTTGCTAATTCGGCACGGAGAGCAACAGCCATCAGTCCGCCGATGAGATAGAACACAAACGCCGTCACCAGGTATTGAATACCAATAACCTTGTGGTCAACATTAAATGTAAAATAGTCCTGCCATTTCCACGCCTTCGGATGAGAGGTGTGGCCAATCACCATTTCCGGTTTATTTTCTTCTGGTGGAGTATTCCGTGGAAATTCTACCTGCGTCATATTTTTTACCCTTATGCAAAGTCCAGGGTCAAATGTTCAAAGTAATTAAATGTGACTCTTGACCGGCAATTTTAGATTTTAGATTTTGGATTTTGGATTAAAAGAATTTTTTGATTTATCCCCCAGTGGCGTAGCGAAACCAATCTAAAATCGCAAATCTAAAATCCAAAATCGTTTGACTAATGACTCATGACTACTGACTCTAAAGTTGCTGCACCAATTCCCATATCATGGGTGTGGGGCGCGAGAAACTCTGAGGTTGATAAGTCGGCGGGATTAATTGCAACGACTTGATTTAGATTTTGCTGTTGAGCAATCTGGTTTTCTGTCCGCCAGCTATCATATTCTTCTGGTGTGTGGACAATTACCTGTGTCCGCATTGAACCGTGATAACCACCGCACAACTCAGCACAAACTACGGGATATGTACCTGGTTTGGTGGCAACAAATCGCAGTTCGGTAGGGATACCGGGTAGTGCATCTTGTTTCAACCTAAAGTTTGGCACCCAGAATGAATGAATTACATCGTCTGCTGAAAGGTTGAGTTGCACATCAGCACCAACGGGTATGTGCAATTCCCCAGAGGTAATGCCACTATCGGGGTAATTAAATATCCAGGCGTACTGTATCCCTTTGACATCAACAACTAAATCGGCTGGTTTGTTAAGGGTTTGAGGAGACGCGCCGATGCCAATTGTTGGGGCAATTGTCGGGGCTGTTGTTGCTTCAGAAGCATCGCTAAGTGTAGCTGCAAGAGCAGTTCCCGGCTGATGAGCAACATGAGCAGCTGAATGAGGATGACCCGCAGGCTCAAAACCGCCCATTTGGTTAAAAACATCTACGCTGTAGATGCCCAAACCGAGGACAATCACCGTGGGAATTGCTGTCCAAAAGATTTCTAAGGGAACGTTGCCTTCTATTGGCAAACCATCGGTATCATCACCGCGACGGTGACGAAACTTCACCAAAAAAACTACAATTGTTCCTTCTACCACCAAGAAGAGTGCGATCGCAATGGTAAACATGACGTTAAAAAAACTGTCTACCAAAGGCGCTTGTAACGATGCCTGCACCGGCATGAGAGTGTGGTTGTGACCGATCCAAATGCTGATTGCTGTAACTACTATCCCAGCAACCAGAGTCCATAGTGAAACAGGAACTTGTTGCATACATGCTACCTGCTTTGTAAACCGTCTTTAGAGGTGTTGTTTTCTGAGTTTAGGTTTTAGGGGAGAGGTTACAGGTTACAGGTAATAGGAATTCATCTATTCCCTGTAACCTGTACCCTATTCCCTTGTTCTTTCCCCATTCCCCATTTCCTTTTCACTTATTAACTTTCTAACGTGCAGCCATTAAAAAAGGGGGAAACTTCCAGATTTTTTCCATATCTTTCCCCCACAAAATTACAAATTATATTTCAACTCATATCACAAAGTTAGCCCCCTGCTTTCCAAAAAGCTTGTTGTTCCAAGGGGCACTGTTAGTCCTAATATTGATTAGGCTATATTAGCAGCAAGTTTAAATTTGTTAATAACGAACAATTTACGATTTACGGATTTGTTTACTGCGAACTTTTTATTAGTTCCGGTAAATATTTAGTATTCCCCTCAAGTTACCTTGCCTAGCGCATTTGCGCTGATTACAAACAGTGCCTCCTTGAATGAACAACAATTTTGATTAACTCCAAAAACCTTAATTGTTTAATACAGCATGGGTATAGCAATTCTTGGGGCAAATCCGTGAACAAGCTTCACAACCAATACAATTCTCTGGAGAAGTAACTGCCATTACTTTCCGTTCAATTTCTTCATCATCTTCATCTTCCACAAATTCGCCTTCTTCATTGAGTGCCTTTAATCCAAGCACATTGTACCCGCAGACTTTAACGCATCTGCCACAGCCGATACATTTATCTTTGTCAATTTCCTGAGCGAATTTTGGTGTCCAAGCCTTACCGCCAAATGTCAAACCTGTTAGTTGTGCCATGAATAAATCCTCGGCAATTTTGCCTGTCAATCTGTTTGTGCATTAATCATCATACTATCCTAATCTTTTATTCTTTTGTATTCAAAACTTACTTTTATCTCATCAAATTTCGATGACTTTGAACACAATCTTAAATTGTTTTTCTTTCAATTTATAGATGAAAATCATTGCCAATAATTATTATAAATCTTTCTTATTCCTCGTTCCCATGTTCTGCATATAAATGCCTTCATCGAGTCTCTGACTCAATATCTGACTGGAGGCAGCACCTCACGATCAGCCTTCAGATGCAGAGTATATAGCGGTTCTCAGTTGCATAGAATACAGACTTAACCCTCAGCCTCTTCCCTACTAGCGTTGGGGAGTAAAATTCAAAGCCTCTCTCCTTTTAGGAGAGAGGAATGGAAGTGAGGTCAAAGTGTATTGCATCCGAACGAGAAGCGCTATAAATCAGAAATTGAGGATTTGAAACCTAATGTGGTTTAGAACTGCCGATTTAACTATTATTTCCAGCAAATGCAACTATATCTATAAGAGTAATGATATTCTTTTGCAAATATTTTCAGATTTAAGCAAATAATTTCATATAAACAGTATACATACATACCAGACTATATGTTCATCAGTTACATTTTGATATCTGCAATATGTAGTTTAGAAAGCAACAATTTTCAAGTTATTTTGATTCAAATATTTAGATAAATGGTGACAAAAGGAATATTATTACTTGACCGGAATAAACAGAATTAATTTATGAAGGAACTGTAAACTTTATGGCAGAATATTGTCATGCATTAAATATTAAAATTGTTAACAAATCAGATGAAGTCCAATTCTCAGAGGCTTATTTTTTCCTAAAAAGACTTTGGATAAGGTTTTATGGTCAAAGCTAAATTGTTCATTAAATATGTAATTAAATAAATGTTAAGATTTTTTTCTAAGCTCGACACGAACAAATTAATCATTTTTTTCATGAAATGTATAGTTAATAAGAAGTTTTATTAGGTCTGGTTTTAAAGCCTTAAATAGCTTCCAATTGGATACAAAGTCAAATATGGATGTGGGAAGTGAATGTGGTGAGAAAAAATTATTCTCGCCATAAAGATAATGTGGTAGCGAGTCATGAATAAACAGGACTCATCCAGGGGAGACCTGAAACAGACATCTCAACGATTAGAGTGGGAAAAGAGCCAAATGCCTTATACAATTCCTAACAACAGTTGCGTTGGATGTGACAACTGCCGCCCCCAATGTCCTACGGGTGCAATCAGAATAGAGGACAATGAATACTGGATTGATCCTGGTCTTTGTAATAATTGTGAGGGCTATTATTCAGAACCGCAATGTGTAATAGCTTGTCCAACTAATTCTCCCATTCCTTGGCAGTCTAAAAAGGGAAGATGCAAAGTTGAACCAAGAGATGCTAGCAGCTTAGACTTGTTTTCTAATGGTAAGAATAATCCATTTGCTTCAGCGATCGCAATTTGGGAAGCTTGTAATGTATTAGCGCAGCGCACATCCCTACATTGGGAAACCGATGAAGAAGGCTACATCAGTTACAGCCGACAAGTCAATCAAGGACGAGGTGCGATCGCATTTCATATCCAAGATCCCTTCAAAGTGAACGACAAGGCCACAGATATAGCAGCAATTGAGGGGCTTGACATCAGAGCCGCTTGCATACATCTAATTTTTGCAGCTTATGCTACAGCCTTAGAGCAACCTTGGGAGCAAGAATTTGCGATCGATGAGCGACAAATCGAGAAATATTTGGGGATGGAGAAACGCAAAGATTTAAGCAAAGCTGCCAAGCTAGCTTTAATGAAAAATATTGTCCAGCAAGCTTGCTCCCTAATTATCTCCATTGACTGGCCCCAGCAAGGTCGAATTAATGGATTTTCTCTTGTTGGCAGCCGCTTATGGCACTTAGTAGATATTCAGCACCACTTCCAAGAAGACAATCTCGGATGCAAATATCTGATTGGGCTAACTTTTAAAGTCAAAGCGGGCTTATGGGCACAATATTTCTTAAACAAACAAGCATGTAAAGAGCGAACCGCATTCTATCAATACGGCAGTCTCCCCAAAACACTGTTAACCACAGTCATGAGCATTTGGCAGCAACATGAAGGCGCAGTTCGACTAATGCTGTGGTTGCTGTTTAAAACCAAAATGGGCAAAGAACAACGCATCACCATTCCTACCTTGCTGCGTATTGCTTACGGTGAAGAAAAAGTCGCCCTTGCATCCAGACAACGAGAAGAACGCAAACGTCTGCTGCGAACTTTTGAAAGCGATTTAGAAATTCTCAATCACTATGGAATGAAACCGCTTTTCGATCCAGTTACTTACCCACCAGAAATTCAACCTTTGTGGGCAAAGTTAATCGATCTTCCCGAAGATCCAGATGAAGCATTAGAATTTTGGACTAATGACGGTAGTGCTGAAACTCGCCTCACAGATACAGGCCCCCGTGGTAAGTGGAATCTGCTAATGAATGCGCGGATTTTAGCTTTTGAACTCCCACCAGAATGGGAACAGCAAATCTCAGAATCGGAAAAAAAGAAAACAAGAACTGCCAAAGCCAAAAGGAAGCCCAAAGCTACAAACGATTTACTAGGCGAACAGATTTTGCAAGCGCGAAAAAATTTGAATCTCTCCCAAAGAGAGTTGGCAAAACTTACGGGTAAAAGCCAAAGCTGGATTCGAGATATTGAAAATGGTCGTTTAAAAGCCAAATTAGAAGACCAAGTACTGTTACGAAAAGTCTTAAATATGGCTTAATCTTGATTCAATATTTGGAATTTAAACGCACAGGGGCGCAGATATTTTATTACGAATTTGTGCAGCATTATACTAAATACAGTATTTAATTAATTCGTAGCGAACTCAACCTAGTAATACTCTGCGTTCCTCTGCGCTTCTCTGCGTTCGCGCAGCGTGTCGCAGACAGACGCTGACGCTCCTAACGTCGCTACCGCTTCGCTAATGCGTCCCTCTGCGTTTAAAAATTTTCCATTTCTATGTACTATAACTAATTACCTTACTAGAGGCAATCCAAAGACTACCAACAGCATATTTAGTAACTACTAACTCTCGTGTAGCATTGCATGAACTCTTGAGTTGTTGAGTCTTGGTTTCATCTTTGACAAGTTTAGCCTGATAAGTATAGAGAGAACCACAAGGTTGTTCAAAACTCATTTCAGCCAAGATAGTACTATTGTCTAAACTTTGCTCTAAAATTTTGCCTGCAACTTTGTAATTAAACCAATCCCACCCTTTATAAAGAATTAACTCTCTTTCCAAAACCTGAAGTGCAGCAGGTAGAATTCCCCAGCCTCGATAGACTTGATGTAAACATTGAATATCACCAGTACGAGTCAAAATCGATCTAAATGAATCTCGATCGAGACGACCGTAATATCTTCCCTCTGGCAAGTCTATAACTGTTGGTGCAAACCGATGTCCACCAAAGTGCGATGATTTCCAAATTCGCACATTCTCTAAGCACAAATCAGCATTACTCGCTGTCACATGGAAGTAAAAAGGAGCGCCATATCTTGCACAACACTTATCATGGCTACCGTGGGTACAAACTAAAATATCTCTAGTTGTACTAGTTTCTACTTCCAAATTAGAATCGATACCCCATATCCATTTTTGGACAACTCCTGCTACTTGCTCAATATTTGCTAGCTTAAACTCTTGCTTATGGTATCCATTACTTAGCCCCTCTTCTTTTTGATAAATCAAAAGCGTAGTATGATTTACCTTGTGTGATACATCATTAGCAATTAATAAAAATCTAATCGGGAGTTTAGCACGCTTCACTTCTTCTACCAAAATCCTCAAATTTTGGGGTACCCATTTGGAGTTAAAGGCTTCTGATGTCCAAGGTAAAGGACACTCAACTAAAATATAAGTTTGATAATTGGTGGCACTACCAATAACATCTTCT
The DNA here is from genome assembly GCF_002246015.1 of Nostoc sp. 'Peltigera membranacea cyanobiont' 210A. Taxonomy (GTDB): domain Bacteria; phylum Cyanobacteriota; class Cyanobacteriia; order Cyanobacteriales; family Nostocaceae; genus Nostoc. The sequence continues at coordinate 158,356 of NZ_NOLJ01000012.1, read as the reverse complement.
CCTACTTGCCGTGAATCATCAGAACAAAAAAAAGTATTCATCTCGCTGTACTCATTAGCGTATTTTATGGACAAAAGGTATTACAAAATACAATTGTGTTCTTAGCTACAATATCCTTGGCTAAAGGAGATAAAAAAGAACAATATTCATTTCCCAGTTAAAACTAGGTAGCCACTTTATAACATCATTATTGATCGAGGTCTTTCCGGTTAATAAATTCTCCCCAATAAAGATAAACAGTGTCAAGATAGATTTTTCCGTATCAGTGGCGTTAATTTTGTATCTAGTTTTATTGTTATTTGGTATTTCATAAATTTTCATTTGCGGAAATTAAGTTTTTCTGAACTTGGTTCCTTTGGCAAAATCAAATATATTAAACCTGCTATATAGACGCAAAGCAACTTGGAGAGTTACCGACGATTAACTTGCTGACAATATCGATGTAGCTGACACTACAATCAAAAATATTCCTAGCAGCAACCTAGTTATTTAAAGTTTTGCCGAAATTATCTACATAGCTAGTTACATATCCTGTTTTTACACATAAAAATATAATTTTGTGCCACCTTCTGAGAAATGTATTCCTAAAGATAGATGCGGAAATATTTAATCAGCATAGAAAGCTTTGGTAAGCCAACACTGTTTTAAGACTTCCTCCACACTATCTGCTTTTAATGTGTCTATCGATCTATACATATTGAAAATAATTCTCAATAAGTAGAGAAAAATAAAAACAATCAAATTGGAGGCAAATGCTTTATTGCCCCGGATTCCATGTGCCATAAGTTAATAATCAAAATTAGTGACTAATTATTAGCAGCGTCACTGATATCAACATTAACAAATTTGGTATTTAGCGTTTTACCTAGTTTAACTTCCTGAAGTTCATGTCAGGGTTTGATGATAGGCATCTGCTTTGACTGTAACTGAAGTCAATAAGAAATGCAAGTATTTAAGAATCTTTATGACTTCTTTACAGTTTGTTGCCTCTAGAACATTGCTTAAATCAAGGTGAACAAGCATTTCATCGTTGAGATATCTTACTACAACAAGCATTGATAGTTTCAATATAATAGATAAAGTTTTGCAATTGTGACAAATTATTGCTAGTAAAGGCGCACTTACTAGTCCAAATATCTGTAGCTATGGCGATCGCATATTTCTACTTTCATGCAGAATTGAATCATTTTTTACCACGGCATCACAAACAGGTGAGAATCTCTCATGTGTTTGGGGAAAAAGCCTCAATTAAGGACATGATTGAATCTTTGGGTGTCCCTCATCCAGAGGTGGATTCTATAAACGTTAATGGTGAATATGTAAATTTTTCTTACATAGTTTCCGATGGAGACACTATCAATGTTTATCCAATTTCAGCTAGGAATGTTATTATACCAAGCGTTTCTGTTCTGCCAAAACCGCTCAGTATTATCCGTTTTGTTTTAGATATTCATTTGGGGAAGCTTGCGACATCTTTACGACTTTTAGGTTTTGATACTTTATACCGCAATGACTACGAGGACGATAAATTAGCCCAAATATCATCTAGTCAAGCGCGGATTCTCTTGACTCGTGATAAAGGTCTATTGATGCGTAGTTTGGTAGCCTATGGGTATTATGTTAGAAACACTAACCCTCAACAACAAATCCTAGAAGTACTACAACGCTTCGACTTGTTTGAATTAATCTCACCATTTAAACGGTGTTTGCGTTGCAATGGATTATTAGAATCTGTGGATAAGCAATCCATTATTGAACAAGTGCCAGAAAAGGTGCAATCGCAGATCGATCAATTCCAACGTTGTCAAGACTGCGATCGCATTTATTGGAAAGGTTCACATTATGAACGATTGCAACAGTTTATTGATGGAGTACTCAACTCACAAAAAGGTGAATAACTATTTACCCAGCTGAAATATTCCCACTAATTATTTGACTACCCCCGATTCTGGGGTCTTCATCTTCGCGATTCAAATCATCAGGAGTGGGATTTTGCTTACTCTGTCCACTAACTTCTTCTGGTTCAATGGGATCTGCCTCTTGAGCTTTATCAATATCAAGAGAGCGAGGAGGTTCTTTGGCGTGAGAGAAATCGATAAGTGGATCGGGTTGCTCAGTAGTCATAAGTTGCTAAATAATAGTGTAGTTTTTCTAGTGTTAAATGTATCTTGAGTACAAACATCTTTCTTCAGAAAGAAACTACGTTGTGTGATGGTGTAATAAAAGGTGAGTGAATGACATTAATTTTAGCTCTCGATTTTGGTGGAACAAAGCTGGCAGCAGCAACAGTCAATATCGGTTCGAGAAAGTGGTTGCGTTATGAACGTTGTCTCTCGCCAGTAGGTGCAGATGCTAGCACTGACTTGGAAATAATGCGATCGCTCATTTACTCTCTGTTGCAAGACACAAAACCTGCTGCGATCGGTATTAGCTTTGGCGGCCCAGTTGACGCTTCCACGGGAACGGTGCGACTATCTCATCATGTGGCTGGATGGGAAAATATTCCTCTCAAAGCTTTGTTGGAAGAGGAGTTTGGCGTTCCTGTTGATGTAGATAATGACGCGAATATTGCTGCTTTGGGAGAACATCGCTTTGGTGCGGGACAGGGATACGATAGCCTGTTTTATATTACTGTCAGTACTGGCGTGGGTGGTGGTTGGATACTCAACGGCCAGCCTTGGCGGGGTGCTGGTGGGATGGCTGGCGAAATTGGACATATCGTTGTAGATCCGGCTGGGCCAGTTTGTTTGTGTGGGAAGCGGGGATGTGTGGAACGTTTGGCTTCGGGGCCTTATATGGCGCAAAATGCTAGGGAAATTTTGGAGAACGAACCGCAGAGGCGCGGAGGACTCAGAGATGGAGAGATTTTGAGAGGTTTGGTGGGGAATAATTTAACGTTGCTGACGGGACAGTTGGTAAGTGAGGCGGCGTCAGCTGGTGATGATTTGGCGAAGGAAGTTTTACACAAGGCTGCTTGGGCGCTAGGTGTGGGTATTGGCAATGTGGCGAATTTGATGAATCCGCAGCGCTTTGTGTTGGGAGGCGGGGTGACGAAGGCGGGGGAGGATTTTTGGCGGTTGGTGCGTCAGGTGGCGCGGGAGACGGCTTTGCCAGAAGTTGATTTTGAAATTGTGCCGGCGGTTCTGGGGGATGATGCGCCTTTATGGGGCGGAGTGGCGATCGCTTCTATGACAATCCCGAATTTGTAAATGAGTGACGTGTGGAATGCATAAGTGCAAACAGAACTGGGTAGAGGATGTAAATTTAGGCGAATAAATCTTAATACTCAGGTGAAAGATGGAATGGTAAGTTTTTTAAAGCTTATCTATCAATAGGTACTAGACAAAAATTTTCAAGTAGCCCTTTTCCCTGCTTCCAGAGACGAGGAAGATTTCGCCGCCGTAGTATTTCTTACGGTAGAAAACATTCTATTCTCATTTCTACGCTCCCTTCCGTCCATCTATCGCCTTTCCCTCCCCTCCTTTGAGTAATGATAAAGACTCTACGCTCCCTTCTTTCCTACACAGCTTTAGCTACTATTGTTTTAGTAGCTGTAGTCACAACCCATTTAGTAACTACGCAGAAAATTGTGGCTGCCGAATCTACCAGGAGCTTGTACGTCTACGTATCTCCCACGGGAAGCGATACCGGAGGCGATGGATCGCTAGGCAAACCATTGAGGACGTTGGCGTATGCAGCAAAACAAGTTCAACCGAATCAAAACTACACGATTTATTTGAACCCAGGCGTCTACAGGGAAACGGAAGCGACGGTACTTCCACCGGGAGTAAATATCGAGGGAGCAGGTGAATCAAGCGTGACTATCACTAGCAATGGTGCTATTCCTGCTCCAGGAGTAAATACTGGCAGCAGTGACTGGAGTCTTTGGCATCATGGAAGTATTATTCAGCTTGTCTCGCCTAGCTACTCCGGCTCGAACCCTCGGTACGGCTCTCCTTCCGAGATGATTGAAGCGACAGACGGTAATCAGACGTTAGGCGGCTTCACCATAGATGGGAACGGCAAAACCATCAAAGCCGGCATCTGGGTAGAAAATCGTAACAACGTGACTACGCATAATGTCACGTTCAAAAACTTCCAGCACAGCGGTGCAGTTTTTACCCGTGGCAACATGTGGTGGTACGTCCCGCTTCCAGAGGGAAAGTGGATGAAGAACACAACGATACATGATTGCACGTTTATCAACTCCGCAGCGGATGGAGTATCGGGAGCATCTACCGGGAACTTGAGACTTGGAGGGCTAGATGGCGCTGACATCTACAACATTACTATCCGAGAAAATAAAGGATACGGCATAAAGTTCATGCATGTAGGTCATATACGTAACGTGAAGATTCACGATTGCGACATCCAGGTTCCAGAAGTTGATTCCCAGTGGAGCGAGGATGCTTCCATTGAACTTTGGAATTTGAGTTATGGAAACGAAATCTACAATGTTAACTGTAATACGTGGTTATCGATGGTCAATCATTCAATAATGAATGAATACCAGCCGACAGCTACACACCCAAGCAATCTCAAGATACGAAACTTACGAATAAAAGATATTGACGGACAGAGTGTTAAGGAGTCAATCGAAGTTGCTTTGAGCGGAGTCGAGATATCCAACTCCTATTTTCAGGATAAAGGCTTCGGTATTGCGATTTGGGGAGGGAAAGCATGGGGCGGAACTATAGAAAATCACGATATCAACATCCACAATAATATTTTCGCAAATGTTGCTCGTAAAGTTCAATTTGGTTTCGGGAACAGTGCTGCCGTCTTCATTCCCGATCCAGCTTCCAACATCAAGATTCACAACAACGTGTTCGATAGATTAGGGAATAGCCTACAAATCAACTCCGCAGACAGGATATCGATCAAAAATAATGTGTTCTTGAACTCTCAAGGAGACGATGTGCAAGGAGGTAAGAACATTGCTTTCACTAATAATCTCCGCAGAAATACGAACCCAGCAAAGCCAACTTGGCAGATCCAATTCGCGGTTAATGCGACAAACATCCAGGGAGATCCAAGATTTACAGGCACGGGCGATCGTTGGAACTCTTACTACAAGCCGGCTTCGTCACGCAGTCTTGTGGTGGATAGAGGAACTGATGTCGGACTTCCTTACTCCGGTTCGGCACCTGATATCGGTCGATGGGAGTGGTAAGGAACGTTGATTTAATAAAATCCAAATTTTGGGATCGGAGTTTGGCTATACCAAAGCCTTTAAGGATAAAGTGTCCGAATTAAGATCCTGACTCAATACTGCTTGCGCTTTGTGTTGGGAGGCGGTGTGACAAAAGCGGAGGAAGATTTTTGGCGGGTGGTGCGTCAGGTGGCGCGGGAGAGGGCTTTGCCGGAAGTGGATTTTGAAATTGTATCGGCAAGGTTGGGCGATGATGCGCCTTTGTGGGGGGCTGTGGCTTTAGCAGAAATGAGGATGGCTTGAAAGGTAAAAAGGCCATCGCTTTTCTGTAGCTTTTTTGGGTTACTTATTAGATTCTTTAACTAAAAGCTATTAGGCGAGGCGAACTCTTATCGGTAATACATATAGTAAGCAATATGAAGCAATGGATTACCTTTTTGGTTTCCGCCTGTAATGTTCCGTCACCCAATGACCGTTTCTCAGATGAGGCTTGACAAGTACATAATCAAACGCAGGAAGCTGATTTGTAATTTCAGAGTTTCTGTGAACGAATTTCCCAAGTAAATCTTGAGCCAAAGCTGAGGTCGCAATTACCTTTTGAAGTTTGTATGTATCCTCAATAGCATTTAAATCCCCTAGTTTCTCACATGAAAAATCATAAAATAAACCAAAACTACCTGCTAATCCTCCAAACACTACCATAGCCCAGTATAATTGAGCTAGTTGTCCCAGAGTTATATAACCGACCATACACAATATGGCTAGTGTCCAACTCCAGTCAACTATTTCTTTAATACGCTGAAAATGCTGGCGCAATGATAACATTTAAGGATACTGAAAAAGTTAACTCGGAGACGTAGATTTCTTTTGAGGTACTGTGCATTTCAAGAAAATAGGTTTAGGTCTATCTGGGTTACTTTTCAAATTTAAGTCTTGCTTATAAGGCTCACAATAATTTTTATATATGCGAACTTTAACGTAGTCTGTAGTTGGTATTTGAACTCTGAAAGCGCCTAAATTATCAGTTGTATCTGTATCAGACCCACCTTCAGATTCCATTATTACTTTTGCACCAACTATAGGAACTTGAGTCGCTTCATCAAAAACGCTAACTTTTAGACTACTTGAGTTTAGTACTGTAGAAGGCTTATTTTCAGCGCTTTCTTTATCTGAGGTATTCAGCCCTGGAACGTGAGTTGCAGCCCCATAGCCGATAGTCAACAAGAGAAATCCAGTCAGGGCGTACCAAATAGGTTTCGGTATATTACTCAGATCCATATAGTTGGCAGATGCGGATGTGTATTGATTAGCAAAGTTAAATTATAAACATACTTATACTACCGCACGGTAAGAATAGTTTATGGAGTCTTCACGAAACAAGCTCACTTGTGAAAAACTGGTTAAGAATGTGACGAAATTTAAAAATCACTAATCGTTTCATTATTACTGTTGAATATCTTGGCGAAACTCCCTAATCGCTTCCAAGGGAGACGATAACAAAACACAACGATTGAGCAGGGATAAATCTAATTCTGCTAATAGCTCACTTTTAACAACTTTCTCATATTCTTGTTCTCGTAAGCAGTAGACTTCAATTGTGCCATCTTCCCAAAACCAAACTTCCGGGACTCCCATTAATTTGTACTTCTGTAACTTTATGGGACTACCGCTAGTAATGACTACTTCAATACAGAGGTCTGGTATAGATTTGTCGGTTACAAAGCAATAAGATAAGTCAGCTTGATATTCTAATATCTTGGGAACAATCTGGCTAAAACTCCCACTGGGGAAAAATTCAATACCCTTGACTTCAAAATAAGTAATCAGCAGTGCAGCAATTAAACACTTAATCGCCTCATGAGGCTTACCAATAGTCACTATTTCTAAGACTCCATCACAATAAAATAAGCGCACTCCTGGTACATTTTCAAAGCTAGCTTGAATCGCTTTAAACTGTTCCCAACTTAACCCATGTCGAAAGAAGCGTTGTTCTTCAGGTAAGTTAACAGCATTTTCTAACGTTTGAGTCATAAATTTTTACTCTCTCAGTTAGTAGTCACAAAATTTATCTCATTTCCATTTTAAGTCAAAACCAAATTATCCCGATGAATAACGGTTTCTGCACCGGCATAACCTAAAATTGTGGAAATTTGTCGTGAATGACAGCCGCGAATCTTTTGCAGTTCATTGCTGTTGTAATTTACAAGTCCTCTGGCAATTTCGTTACCGTTGGTGTCACACAATTGCACGGCATCCTGTGTGTCAAACTCTCCTTCTACTACTTTAATTCCAGCTGCTAATAAGGATTTTCCTGCTAGAGAAATTGCCGCGATCGCACCTTCATCTAAATACAATTTCCCCGCAGGTACAAGTCCGTAAGCTATCCAACGTTTACGCGCCGAAGTTGGTTCTGGTTGCGGTTCAAAATGCGTCCCAATCAGTTCGCCTTGGATAATTTTTTCGATATTCCGGGGAAATCGCCCTTGAGTAATTACGGTACGTACTCCCGCCGTAATGGCAATCCTCGCAGCCGAAATTTTTGTCGCCATCCCACCAGTACCCCACTGGGAACCTAGGGAACTTGTTTGGATCTGTAATTGAGCTAATTCTTTAATGCTACTAACTAAAGCGATCGGTCGGGCATCTGGTACGGAACGCGGATCAGCTGAGTACAGCCGATCAACATCAGTGAGCAAAAATAGCCAATCTGCTTCTACTAAACTGGCAACCAATGCCGAAAGGGTGTCATTGTCGCCAAATTTTAGTTCGTCTATTGCTACGGTATCATTTTCATTTATTATGGGGATCACTCCCAGTCTCAGTAATTCCTGAAAAGTGTTGTATACGTTGAGATAGCGGCTGCGCTGTACCAAGTCGCTACGAGTCAGTAATACTTGGGCGATTGCCTGTTGCAGAGTAGTAAATAAATCATCATATATCCGAATTAACCTGCCTTGTCCAACTGCTGCTACAGCCTGTTTCAGTGCGATCGCCTTGGGCCTTTCAGTTAAGCCCAAACGCGCACAACCTACTCCTACAGCGCCAGAGGAAACCAAAATCACCCGATGTCCTTGGCGTCTTAAATTGCAGAGTGTTTCCGCCAAAGTAGCGATGGTAGAAAGTGCTAATTGTCCCGTTTCAGGTTGAGTTAGGCTGGAAGTACCGATTTTGACAACAATTGTTTTAGTCATTAGACTTCTTGCATAAATCAAAAAAAGAACCCCACCCCGCCTTTTACTTACGTCAAAGTCTCCCCTCCCCGCCTGCGGGGAGGGGCTGGGGGTGGGGTGTTAGGAGACTTTTGCAAGAGGTCTATTAATCATTAGTCATTAGTAACTGACGAATGACAACGGACAAATGACAAAGGACAAATGACTAAAGAAATTGTAAAGCGCCAATCCCTCTATAGTGAAGGTTGACGCTTTACGGAAGTATATTTACTTAGTATGAGTTAGGATCTTTTTTGGCTGATCCCATGTTATTAATACTTATGATCCCCGATTTTTTGGTTCCAGTAAGATTCCTTAACCATTTCTTTAGATTTACTTTCCTGACGATTTCTCAACTTTTGTGAATCTTGGTTTTCTTGGGGGTAATAGAGGCTCCCAAAATTTCAGATATCCAAACTTCAAAGTTGCGGATGGGATGAGAACGGAGGGCTGCGTCTGCATGGACTATTGGTTCAACTAAAATGGTAAACATTCCCAGACGATTACCTGCTAAAACATCGGTAAACAAGCGATCGCCTACCATTCCCACTTGATGCACTGGTAGATCCATTCCCCTCAGTGCTGCTCTAATTTTGCGTCGGGAAGGCTTGGCTGCACCTAAGTAGTAAGGTAAGTTGAGCGATCGCGCAATTCCACCAATTCGTGCTTCACTGAGGTTGTTACTCACCAAGCACAGTGCAGTACAGGTACGGATTTGCTCTACCCACTCTCGTAGTTCTGGGGAAGCTATCCCGACTGTAAAGGGTACTAAAGTTTCATCTACATCCAATACCAGCCCTTTAAGCCCGTATTTTTGGATAATATCTGGTGTTAGGTTCAACACTGAACCCTCTAAAATCAAGTCAGGCTGTAAAAGATTGTTCCAGACCATAGTCAACAGTCAAATGTAGATAGGTAAGACAAATGAGCATAACCCAATATAGTTTAATTAGTCGAACTCCATCCTGGAATGTCTCCCTGAACATTTTGAGATAAAATTCCTAAAATCTTATCTATCTCTTTGATGTAATAATTACTCAAATCAATAAATATATCGTTTTCTTTTAACTTCAAAAACTTCCAAATGTCGCCTGTTGTTACCGCACCATAAATTTTACTAATTTCATTTCCTTCTTGTTGATTAAACAATTGTGCTGCCAACATTGCAGCTGCACATTGACCTAATCCACCTTTAATATTTTCATTTTTGGCTTCAATAATCACCACCACTGGCACATTAATTGTTAGCTGCTCTTTAGAACGACTGATGATAAAGTCACAGTATCCATTCAGACCTTTTTCTGCATCTACATTAAAATCTGTTCCCGAAAACAAACTAATTGGATAATTAGCTCTGCGTCTTACCTCCAACAATATCGGAGTGATAATCATTTCTGATCGAGCTTTTTCAGTATTAATTGCTAAAGCCAGTTCTGTAGTTTCTTCTAAAGAATTTTTGAGTTTATCACTTGCCTGTAAAGGTGCTATGTCAGCACATAAATCAGTTTCTTCATCAATGCGGATGCTGAACGACTTTTTCAAATTTACTTAATGTAAAATCGCTATAAGCCAATTTCAGCACCTCATACCAATTTTAGATTTAGATAATGGAATTGAAAATCACGACCAAACCACTTATTCCAGAATCTTAAACAATACTAGTTGTCCCAATTTCTTATCAATGTTTCATAGCTTCCACATTTAATGGGACATGGTAAAAGGTTTAGGTAGATTTTGATTACAATGAAAATTCCCGATTAAAAATTCAAAATGTAATATTTTCATTTTGAATTTTTAATTTTATTCCACTTCATTAAAAAGATGTTCTTCTAACAGAGGTTGCACTTTGCGGAACTCCTCTGGAGAAAGCAATTCAGGTTCACCTGTTTTTGTTATCCGTGCAAAAAACAACAGAGGATCTAGGGGTGTATAAATTGCATACTCCTGATCTTCCTCATAAAAGCTAGCAAGTAGCTGTAATTGCTCAGGCTCTAAATCTGCTTCTTCGTCTTCGATTTCTAAGGTGAAGAGTTCTGATTCTTCCACTGGGGGTAGATCACCTGCAACTGTCAGAGCATAGGCTGTGTTTTTCAGTATCAAGTTCTGCTCAGATAGTACAGCTTGGGCATTAGCAAAAATTTGCTCAATGATGGTGTCATCTTCTACCAGAACCGCTTCTTCTTCCTCACCGTCACCTTCCCAAGAAAAAATTTCTACAGGTGAGTCTACAGGAAGAAGCAAAACGTATTCTTGTCCATCTACCTCCAGGGAATGCTCTACATAACAGTCGAGCGATCGCCCTTTGTCATCGGTTAAAGTGATGGAACCCGCATGAGCGTTATCATTTTCTTCAGGAAATGGAGAGGAAAACATAGCCGAAATGTAGAAATTTAATAAATACCAGCAAGTTTGAAAATCGCTTAACTATAGTTAATGACATATTATTATGTCAAACAAATAGCTTTATACGTAGATACAACTGCTGGCTAATCGTTTTCAGAATATCATGTTAAAAGGTATCAATATTCAATAGCTGCAACTGAACTGCGCGAGTTGACACGCTTAATATCCAGCCATTGTTGCAAAATTAAAGCTGCTGCCTTGCGGTCAATCAAACCTTTATGGCGTGATGGGGAGCGGTTTTCAGCTATCAGCAGTTGCTCTGCTTGAAATGAAGTTAATCGCTCATCCATATATTCCACAGGCAAGTTTAGTGCTTTAGCAAGTCTTTTAGTAAATTTCTGAACTTGACGAGCCTGAAATCCTAGTGAGCCATCCATTGAATAAGGTAAGCCCATAACTAGAACTTGCACTTCACGTTCATTAACTATTTGTCGGATTTGCTCGACATCCTGCTCAAAAGATGCACGCTCAATTGTGGTGATACCCGTAGCAATTAAACCCGTGCGATCGCACCCAGCCACACCAATCCGCTTGCGACCAAAATCTAGTCCCAACGCTGAAATAAACGGTTTTGCTTGCCCTTGGGATATCACACTAATTCTCCTGCTGTCCATCTGCTGATTCAGAAATCGGCGATGTTTCGATGCTAGGGTTTTTTACCGAAAAGTTAATCGGTTCTGACAAGCTTTGCAGAGGTTTATCTGAGGATGGCAACTTTCCTGGTTGTATCCATGACATCCCACCTGGTATAGGTTTACGAGTCGGTTGTAAACCTTGCAGCATATCAGTCCACTGGATTCCTTCTAAGGAGACAAATTTAGACTCCCGTAGCTTGTGCCACACAGAGCGAGACATCACTAATGTATGTTCTATACGTTTTGCTCCAATTCGCTCCAAATATTCTTCTCGCTCTGCCTGATAATCTGAGGAGGCTAGTTGTAACCCTTGCTGGGGAAAATCTTGGGCAATACGAGCCAGTTGGGATAGTAGTTCTGGATAAAGCCAGGTGTAAGCAGGATGAACTGTCAGCGTTGCGGCATGGGGAACTTCACCCTTGCGATCGAGTTGTACCTGAAAATAGCCGATCGCAGCTTTGCGTTGCGGTTCAAATACGTAACCACTGACTACTTCTGTTTTAGTCAGCCATTGCTTGACTGCATCAGTTAAAGCGCCAAATAAACTGGTTTTAAAGTCGCGGGTATTGCGGTCAAAAACCTGACGTACCAGAGGTGGCATCGATGCCGTATCTAATTGATACAGTAACTGGGCATCAGCATTGCTCACTGGCAAGAGGTTGGGCAAGTCTGGCTCTGCTTGTGCCAATTCAGCCAATAATTCTGGCCCAATTTCCCAGTATGTCATTTCTGCTAGACGCTGGAATCCATTTTGCCGATATAGTGCCAGCGCCTCTATGTCATTGATATTAACTTCTAGTAGCCAAGTGCGAGCTTCTAAAATCGACTCAAAGCAATGACGCAAAAGTTGCGAACCAATTCCTTGTTTATCGACACCACGCTCTAGTAGCACTTGATCGATCCGCCAAGTGCTACGTGTGCGGTTAAAGGGTGAGACTTGAATCATTCCTAAAAGTATCCGCCCTTGCTCTGCGACAAAAGCACAGAGGCGATACTGTAGCGGGTTAGGAAACCAACTTAAAAATTTGAGTAATCCATACCAGCGACGCAGCCTTTGCATCTGGCTGATGGCAAAACCTGCTCCCTGAGGAGTGAGGGCTGCGAATGACTCTTGAGTTATGCGCTCAATTCCGTCCAGATCCCGGTATTGGACTGGTCGGATAACAACGCTGAGGTTTCTGGGAAGTAATGAAGTCATTTTTATTCGAGCCGCCATTTAGCCTTTACTAATTGCTCTTGAAAGGAATAAACTGCTTGCAATAATCTTAACTAGTTTCTGCTCTCTACTATTGTGCCAAAAGTGTGATTTTAGTAACTTAATACTTAAAAAGCAGAAAAAGCAGACCTTGTGAGAACACCATTGGCATTGACCCAACAACATCTGCCCTTATTTTATTTGAATTTTGATTAAAATTTGTATATATTTTATAGCCCTTGCCGAGAAACTAGCTTTTCAAAGTGGGCTTGGGTTTGATGGAGTAATTGGTGGCGACTATCTACCAGTGTTTGCTTCAGCGTTGGAACAAGATTACGAGCTTGCAGAGTCATGTGAAGTTGCAAATTGGCGACATATTCACTGAAATCTTGATTCACTTCATCTGCGCCTGCATCTGTTAATAAATTTGATTCCATTGCCACTGTGTTCTCCTGTGTTAATCCTGTGCTGTCTCTCTTCATGACCAAAAACTATCACGTTGTTTGGACTAACTTCTTAATTTGCAATGAAGTTTAACGCTTCTTAGGGATAGCATACCCCTTAAAATCTCAAACCAACACCACCTTGTACGGAGATAGCTGTACCACTGCTATCTCGATAGGCATCAAAAGCAATAATAGCATTGCCAAAAAGGACAGTATTGCTATTTGGGATCATATAATCAATGCCTGGTTGTAAAGCAAAACTAATTTTGTCGCCCACAGGAGAAGAACCACCACCACCAGCCAACACTAATCCAGCGCCCAAGTAGGCATCAGCTTGCCAGTTGAGGGGGAAATCGTAAGAAACCGTTGGTACAACAGCCGTATTATTACCAATTAACACTTGAGCGCGCAGTGAAATTGGTGCTTCCAAAAGCTTGTACCGTCCCGCTATCACCCCCCCAAATTGGATACCATCGGTAATACCAACAGTGGGGCCAATACCAATATAACTGCCATAAGCTACTTGAGCTTGTGCTGGTTTCGTACTCGCCAGACTCAAGACCAAACCAGCCCCCAAAACTGAAACCAAAGATGGAATATACTTCATAACCAACTCCTCACACCATTTTGTCATTTGTCATTTGTCATTTGTCATTGGGTATGGGGAATTGGGTATCGGTTATTCTCTCCCTGCTCCCCTGCTTCCTCATCTCCCAGTCCCCAGTCCCCAGTCCCCAGTCCCCATTCTACGGGCAACGGGGATGAATGCCTCCTTGAGTACAAATGTATGCTAATTGCTTGGCATCTAAATTTTTGGCTTGAGAAAAATCAACCCCTTGGACTACGGCAGATACTGAGCCTAAATCTGGGGTTTGGACAAATTGATCTGCTGGATCTTGTTTGCTAGGAGCGAGAATTGCCCCCTTAAAATCTGCTCCAGCGACATTTGCCCCGCGTAAATCTGCAAGGCTCAGATCGGCATTTTGCAAGTTAACGTTTTCCATTTGGGCAGAGCGTAAAACAGCACCAGCTAGACGAGTGGCGCTGAGGTTAGCATTGCTGAGATTAGCATGATCCAAATAGGCTCCTGATAAATCTGCCCCTTGCCAATCAGTGTTAGTTAAATTGGCAAAGGATAATTGCGTTCCGATCGCAGTGGCGCGACCTAAACGCGCAGCGTATAAATTGGCTTCATTTAATTTAGCATCGCCTAAATCTGCCCCAGTCAAGCTAGCTTTTTCCAAAACTGCGTTTCGCAGATCGGCTCCTACTAGTTGGGTGCTGTTGAGTTTAGCATCATATAGACGCGCGTTGGATAAGTTGGCTCTGTTAAGAGTGGCACGACTCAAATCGATCCGGTTCATCAAGACGCGACTGAGGTTAGCATCAGTAAGATTGGCTTGCTGCAACTGAGCTTGGCTTAAATCAGCCATTACATCGTCGTAGGTATCCCAACGTCCATCTTCACCCACACCCCGGAAGCGGCTACCCTTAAAGCTGGCTTGGTTAAGATTGGCAGATTTAAACTTAACTCCTGATAAATCAAGATTGTCCAGTACCAAGTTGAAGAAGGAACTTCCTGGAGTACCGCTTTGACCTAATTGGGTGCTACTAAGGTCAACACCCTCAATTTTTTTACCGCTATAAACAGAGAGAATCTTGTTGATTGTCCGCTGGTTTCTTTGTAGTCGCCCTTGCCTTAATTCCCGCTCTTTGGTTGCAGTGCTACCCACAGATTCCAGTTCGCTGACCAAAAACTGATTCTTATTTTTGAGTTCTGGGATGGCTTGGGGGCCGACAGTTGTCAAAGCTTGTTGAATTGTATCCAGAAGGCTGGGGTTAGTTTCGCTAACTAATAAATCCGCCAAAAATTTAATTGATTGTGGGTCATTAAGACCACCCATAGCCAGAATTGCAGTTTGGCGTTGCTCATTAGTCGCCCCAGAGTTGGGACTCAATGGTTTGACAAGTTCGAGGAATTGTTGGCTGTTGATTTGCTTGGTTGCTCGCTGGGATTGTTGAATTTGGATATAAACTTGAGTGCCGATTAAAGTTGCCAGCACAGCAGTCATACTCGTCAGCCCTACCCCAAACAAAGTCAGATTGGGATTTTGCTGTATTCGCCGCCACAAATTATGCGATTGGCTGGTTTCGACTGCCGCAAATTCTTCACCCTCCTGCTTTTCTTCTGCTTGATCGTTACCGTCAGCAGACTGAGCTTGTTTGTTGCTAGCTAAGACTGCATCAATTGTATAAGTACCTGCGAGTTGATCGTGTAGTGCGCGACGCCCCCGACGCGATGGTAAGCCAATCCCTTCACCCACAATCATTAATAAAGACAAAAATGTAAATAATCCTAAATTAGGAAAAGCAAAGCTGTAACGCCACAGCAGATAGGCGATGGAAATGGGTACTGTCCAACGCCCAACTCCTTCTCTAATTACAACTGCACCCAATCCGGGCGGCTTCCCTTGCTCGTTGACAACCCGCACTTTTAACCAACGTTTCGGAATTGTGCTACCAGTCTTAGCTAATAAATACAATTGCCACCACGAGAGAGTTACAGGCGCTAACAGGGCGATTGTCCACAAAATATTAGTCGGCCATGCAACGTTACGGATGCCATAGCTTACAGGTAGAGCTAGGGGTCTGGCGATCGCTCTTTCTGTGACTACCAGTACGGGGTTAAGCGGCACTCGATTTAGATCGCTTCTAGAATTGGCGTAGACACCAATGCCGAAGGGAATCAACCCACTAGTAACCACTAGTGTAATTTCAGCCGCCCAAGCAGCAAAACGCCGACTTGCTAGCAGCAGCGAATTAGCTCTTTCCGATTTTTTTGACTGACCAGATTGATTACTAGTTCTCCTGACAATTGGTGAGGTCATCGTATAATTTCCTTTGATATTATTTCTACGCCGCGATCGGCACAATTAAAATAGACTAAGCTCGTCAGCAAAAAGAAAAGCATATTGCAATAGGATTTAGGAGTAATACAGCAGAATTCAGGAGTCAGAATGGGCTGCGCCCCGCTGCGCTAACAGGATTCAGAAGTAAAACAGGCTTTATACCTAGTTTTGACACTTCACTTCTGTACTTCACCTTTTTGGAAATTCTGTGTAAGTCAGAAGCCGTTTTTATTCCGGCTCCTGACTCTCATAACTCCCGGCAGAGTGCAAAGTAAATGCATATCAACTTATTGCTTACGTTGAAAGCTACCAGACACAAAAAATTTGTATCCAACATACACTAACACTGCCAAAAGTGCCAGACTGATTACAGATGCAACTAGTTTAAACACTGCTTGCAGTATCGCCAAGCCTACTAGTACCGTCACACCCGAAACTACCAGCTTTTTCACACCAGATAAGCTGTTGAACCAAATCTGAAATCGCTTTAGTTGCAAGTTTAAGCTGGCAAAAACAGACTGAGGCGTTTGTTTTTGTTCTTGTGAAACCACCCCAGGCGGGGAATTAATCTCTGCCTCTAGCTTATCGAGGCGACGCTGTAAGTCTTCTTCTGGTTGAGGATTCATCAATCTTTTCTACCTCATTAGCATACTTATTCAACAATAGACCAACCAAATTCTATTTTTGGTGGTTGTCTTAGTGATTTTAGCTAATGTCTCTACGTGCAAGACCTTACAGACATCAATTGTAGAGACACGATACTTTTTGGATAAATCCAACAATCTCTCTTTTTGTCTGGCGAAAGGTTACTGGGCTTGGAGTAAAGGTAATTCAAACCCTTTCTCTTTCCCTAACGGAAAATGCAATGTCTCTACATACACCTATGAAATCTTCACAAATAATCTTTAACTAGCTAGTATTACTTTATACAGTACTTTTTGGAACCAAGAGGGATTGCTGTCGTCTATATAAATAAATCAGACTGTATAACAATATTGCTCTAAAAAAATCTGGAGCATTAATTAAAATGAAGACTCTTAGGCTACTTGCAATTATTCCCACAGCTTTGGCGATGAGTTTGGTTTTCACTGAGGCTAATTTGGCACAGACACCAACAATCCAAATTAATCGAAATTCCCAACCCGAACCATTGATTTTGAATGGAAAATCTGGAGGAACTGTCAAGAGTAATTGTGGCAATATTACCACTGAACCTAATCAAGTTATCCAAGTTACAGAGTCACTACCTTATTTGCGATTAACAGTAGAAAGTAAAGGCAAGCCAACACTTTTAATCGACGGGCCTGGAGGGCGCTTTTGTGTATTAGCAGATAGTTACTCTGGAGGTAAGTCAGAACTTTCTGGTTATTGGCAGGCAGGAAAATACTCGCTGTATGTGGGCGAACTATCCCCGCAACAGTATACTTACACCCTCTCAATCTCGCAAAAAAATAAATAGTCATTAGTCATTTATGCTTTGCTAATGACTAACGATCCTTGACTATTCTTCCAGTGATTTGGCTGGAACTTCGACAGCAGTGACATCAATTGTGCCTTCTGGTGTGAAGCGCTGAAAATGACTATTTTGTACTAACAGTAATTCCTGACAGTTAGGACATTGCAACTGACTGTTATTTAAACCTGTAAATTCATATCCACAGACGGGACATTGATCGGCAACCAAGTTGCGTTGCAGCCACCAACGAAAGCCAAAAAAAGCCGCAATAGGTGCCAACAACAGCAACCCGAAAATAATTAGCAATGAATTAACTAACCAACCCAAGCCCACTGATGCCAGCAACCAAATAACTGCCAGCAGGATGAGCCAAGGGCGGAGATTTAAAAGATTCAATTGAAATGACTTAAAGCTCATTTTTAATAAATTTTGTCCTGCTCTCCTTCTAGGATAGCGATTTTAGTCATTAGTTATGAGTCATTGATCATTTGTTATTTGGACTCAAATGGATTTTATTAGTGAGGATAGCAGCATTTTTTGTAAGTGCTGTTGGAAGGCATTGATGCCAAATAGAGCGATCGCCTGTTGTCGTAGCCACTCTCCATCACATCGCTGGTCATCCCCTTGAAGCATTTCTATACAAGCTGCTGCTACAGCATCAGGACTGCGGTGTGGGACTCGCCATCCCAGTTTACCATCCTGCAAGGGGTCAGCGGAACCATCGTCGTCACCGGATAACACCGGCACTCCACAAGCCATTGCTTCTAGATAAACTATGCCAAAGCCTTCTTGCGAAGGCATAATATAGGCGTCAGCAAGGCGATAATGTTCCATTAATTCTTCTGTGGCAACGAAACCAGCAAACACGACGCGATCGCTCACACCTAAATCTTTTGCTAGCTGTGCCAATCGCGGTTGGTCATCGCCGCGACCAATTACCAAATATTTCACTTCTGGAAAAACTTGAGCGATTTGTGGTATTGCCCGAATGGTGACATCTACACCCTTATAAATATCTCCTGACCATAACCGTGCTACTGTCATCAACACTTTCGCACCAGTTAAGCCATACTTCTGGATTAATTCTGGTTGTTTGGAACCAGGAGTAAATTTATCCGCATCAATGGCACAAGGCATCATTTGTACCATTTTTGGGTTTAGACTATTGGCAACACAAGCGCGATCGCGGCTGTAGCGACTAATTGTCCAAATTCTCTCTGCTGATATTAGGGCGCGACGTTCTTGATTTTTCAACGGTTCCCAGACTTCTTTGCCGTAAGTTAGCACGGTATAAGGAATCCCCAAGGGCTGGCAAAGAGTTTGGATTAATACTGCTAAGTTAATATGACCGCAGAAAACCTGCTGCGGACGGCTTTGCAACAGACACTTCAGCAAAGCTGCTGCCATTTGCAATCTCCCCAAATAAGGAGACTGATTTTTAAAGTAATGAAATTTTAAGTTCTCGTCTTCAAAGGGATTTAAGCTATCAGCACTATCTCGCAGCAAAAAGACTTCTGCCTTGTAGTCTTGGCTCAATCCCAGATAGGCGCGAAAAATATCTTTTATATACGATTGAATACCACCTTCGTGAGCAAAAATTTCTAAAAACACGAAGACATGGTTAGTTGTTTTGTTAACTTTATCACCTAAATTCAAGTTTTTTGTCACTGTAGTGATGTGCATCTTAGATTATTTATACTCGCGGTAAGGGCACGATTGCACCGCTTTGTAACCGCTCTAAATCTGTTTTTACCATTTTTTCTAAAAGTTCCTCAAAGCTTACTTGGGGTTCCCAGCCGAGGTTTCTTTTAGCTTTGCTGGGGTTAGCTACTAGTTGAAAATGCTCATCTTGTCGCAACAAGCTAGTATTTAAAACTACATGCTGCTTCCAATCCAAGCCGACAGACTCAAAGGCTGTGGCAACTAAATCTCTCACACTGTGTAGTTTACCAGTGCCAATCACATATTCTTCTGGCTCGTCAATTTGCAACATTAGCCACATAGCCTCTACGTAATCACCTGCAAAGCCCCAATCACGTTTGGCATCCAGATTACCCATTTCTAAGGTGTCAGTTAAACCCAATTTAATTGATGCAGCCGCCAAAGAAACTTTGCGTGTGACAAACTGAGGTGCGCGTAGGGGAGACTCGTGATTATATAAAATTCCGCTACAGGCAAATAGTCCATAGCGCTGTCTATGATGCACCATCGTCCAGTGGGCGTGCATTTTAGCCGCAGCATAAGGATTTTTTGGACGAAAAGCGGTTTCCTCATCTTGAGGCGAGAGGAATACATCGCCAAACATTTCTGAACTGCTGGCTTGATAAAATCTGGTAGACAAACCAACTTTTCGTATTGCTTCCAAGAGCCTAGTAGCTGTACCAGTTATTAAATCCAGAGTTCCCAATGGGTCGTTCCAGGAGTCGGGTACAAAACTGGGAGCCGCCAAATTGTAAATCTCTTGGGGACGCAATTGTTCAACAGCGGTCAACAGTGCCGCACTATCTCTCAAGTCAACCGTAAAAATTTCTACCTGATTTGCCAGTATTCCCAGTTTTGTCAAATTAGGTTGTCGATGTGGGGGTACTAATCCGACAACTCGATAACCACGGTTGAGGAGCAAATGGCTGAGATAGTAGCCATCTTGACCAGTAATTCCTGTAATTAGGGCTGTCTTAGTCATATTTTGTCCCCTATTCTGTCTATCTCTTTAAGCACGAAATGGCACTTGTTGGAGAACAAACATTAAGACTCTCAACACTGCTGACAAATCTTAACAAGGGAGCTAGTGTAGCTCGAATGCTATTTTTACTATATTCACTAATTTTTTTATACAAAATTCTTACTTAAGAATTTACAAAAAAATCATAATAAATAAGCAATTTCACGTAAAAAATATATTTATCCAATTTAAATAATACTGAAAAAGAGTATAGTTCTATCAATCAAATAATTATATCCTTCAGCAAAACTGCTTTTGGTTGAAAGTGTGTAGCTCAAGTTTGAGCAAAATCTTCGTTAGCTTGGTGACGACTATATGAGAAGTTTTATTTGTTTAACTCCTAAGTACGGGCGAGCTAGCAAGAGAGTATTGTAGAGAAGAAAAGCCCTCGTTTTTTGTCGATACTCCTTCCCTACACTCCACTCCGTTCACAAGTCAAAATTGACATCAGAATTATTCTTTTCTTCCTTTAGCCTTGACTATTTCACTGTTACTTTTGTGCTTCTACAGAGTACTTGACAATGAGCAGGCAATTTCTACCATCCGCACCACGTTCGTATACAACCTTGTCAGCCAACCGCCGGAGGAGAAACCATCCATAGCCACCTACTTGCAGAGTACCTGGGACTGGCTCTGCGATCGCATCAGGATTGAAAGGTTTTCCATAATCCCAAATTCTAATCTCTAGTCGGTCAATCCACAGATAAACGTTAATCTCAATGGTTGTTTCTGGCGGTAAAGCATGATGAGCATGACGAACAGCGTTGGTAAAGCCTTCTGCTAATGCTAAATTGAGGCGATCGAGTTGGGTTTTTGACCAGCCAAGTTGAGACAAGTGTTGCAGACAAAATTGCTCAAACCATTCTTGCACCTGGTTTAAGAGCCTGAGTTCGCTCTTAACCGTCAGATGGTCTTGCTGCACTATACTAAGCATTAACTGTGAGTTGAATATAAGTAAACCCAAGTTGCTAGTTATTAAATTCTGCGCTGTTCGCAAAATTTCTCTGACATAAAAAAATCTAAATTGACATATTCTATGTACCAAAATACAAAACATGAATGATTTTGGCATTCTGAGGGTTGTAACTAGCAACTTACGTTAAGTAAGTAAGAAATGTTTGTATTTGTTGACTTTTGATGATTTGAGATTTTGGAATAGCTTTTCCATCCAAAACTGCAAATCCCAGATCCAATCTGAACTATTGAAGAAGAATTCAGAATGGGCTAAACCCTAGCTATCCGCTAACAGAAGGAAATCAGTGAGGGATACACTGCGGGATTTTGCTACAGATCCAACACTATCTTGTTGACCACTAAAAAAAGCATATTTAGTGGGGAACTTAAACCCATTTATGCAGACACTATCTATAAGACGCTATGCATAACTTGCTTTACTGTAAGATACACGGACTTGCTTTGGGTGGCGTTATCCGCTTTTTCGTTCACAATTTAATTCTGTTAACGGATAGCTAAGGTTTAGCCCATTCTGGCTTCTGACTTCGGAATTCTTTCCTGTTAAAATTGACGCCTGTTGATTGTTTTCAAAAGCACATCTGCATCTGCTCTTGAAACTCACAGGCGTCAAAGCACTTTCTGGTGACTAATTTAGAATAGTCCCAAGGTCAAAGATTTATCCAATGGCAAAGCAGCACCAATACCCAGCCACAAGGTGACAAGGGTACCAACGAGGAATACTGTGGTTGCGACTGGACGGCGGAAGGGGTTTTGGAACTTATTCACGTTCTCAATAAAGGGAACGAGGATTAGACCTACTGGTACGGAACCCATTGCTAACACTCCTAAAAGTTTGTTAGGAAGCGATCGCAAAATTTGGAAGACTGGATACAAGTACCACTCTGGCAAAATTTCCAATGGTGTGGCGAAAGGATTTGCTGGTTCACCGGTCATTGCGGGATCTAGCACGGCTAGAGCCACAATCGCAGCGAAGGAACCCATGATCACAATTGGAAAGACGTAAAGTAAGTCATTAGGCCAAGCGGGTTCACCATAGTAGTTGTGACCCATGCCTTTAGCGAGTTTGGCTCTTAACTGAGGATCGCTCAGGTCAGGTTTTTTTTGTGTTGACATTTTGAAATGTGCTCTCCTGCTTAAGTTAAATTAAAGCATTTGTGAAAGCTATCAGCTACTAGGCAACCAACAGGCGGGAAACAGCGTTTCTATATCTACAGTCATCCGCCTGAAGTTTTCTATAGCTTGAGGCTTCAGATACAAGTATTTGTTTTTTGGAACTTATGTGCAATTCATTTCTTGTGTTTCATAAGTTTAAAACAAACAACTCGATCTGAAAACTAACAAATGTTGCCTTTCGCTAATAGCTGAGATTACAAAGGCCCGGAAATGCCTTGCTTGCGGATCATCAAGAAGTGAAACAGCATGAATACTGCAATCAACCAAGGCAGTACAAATGTGTGTGCGCTGTAATAACGAGTTAGTGTTGCTTGACCAACACTAGAACCGCCGCGCAGCAGGTCGGAAATCAGAACTCCAACCACGGGAATTGCTTCTGGTACGCCGCTAACGATTTTCACAGCCCAGTAGCCAACTTGATCCCAAGGTAGAGAATAGCCAGTGACTCCAAAGGAAACTGTAATCACAGCGAGGATCACACCACTTATCCAGGTCAGTTCACGGGGCTTTTTGAAACCACCAGTCAGATAAACTCGGAAGGTGTGCAAAATCATCATCAATACCATCATGCTGGCAGACCAGCGATGGATGGAGCGAATTAGCCAACCGAAGTTGACTTCATTCATGATGTATTCCACTGAGGAGAAAGCTTCAGTGACTGTTGGCCTGTAGTAGAACGTCATGGCAAATCCAGTGGCAAACTGGATGAGAAAGCAAACCAGGGTAATTCCACCCAGGCAATAAAAGATGTTGACGTGAGGAGGGACGTACTTGCTAGTGACGTCTTCAGCGAGTGCCTGAATCTCCAGGCGTTCCTCAAACCAGTCGGAAACGTTGGCCATACAATCTCAAGTTCCTAAAAGTCGGTTGCGGTTGATAAATCCCGAAGTTCTGAATCGGCAGAAGCCTTCGCTCAGACTTCTCTCCCAAGTAGTAATTTTGGGATTTTAGTAAAGGGGAGTTTTTTTGTTTGCTTTTGGGCTTTTGGCGTGCTAAGAGACTTCAGAAACTTTACACTCTGTAAAGATGGAATATATTGCGATCTCTTTACGCCCCTACACACAAAATGGTGGACACAAAGTAGATTTTATCCTTTGGTGAGTGGATACGATGCATCAGTTGACTGAACAACTTGATGAGAAAAATGCACCACTTCTATAAAAAAAGTAACATAATCGAGAGATAGATTTCATCAACAACAGAGGAAGTGGGCATTATCTAAGCAATTTGGGTTGAGGTGGAATTGATAATGGGGTTCATGAATAAACAAGTCTTTCGGGTTGGATTTTCATTGTTAATGGCGTTTTGCTTGGCGTTGGGTACGCTCACTCAGCCGGCAGTGGCTTTGACCGGCGAACAAAAG
Source organism: Nostoc sp. 'Peltigera membranacea cyanobiont' 210A (assembly GCF_002246015.1). Lineage (GTDB taxonomy): Bacteria > Cyanobacteriota > Cyanobacteriia > Cyanobacteriales > Nostocaceae > Nostoc. The sequence continues at coordinate 134,718 of NZ_NOLJ01000012.1, read as the reverse complement.
CTGGTTTCGGAAGTTTGGCGAATTGTTAATCGTACTTATCTAGATGAGACCTTTAATCATCAAAACTGGGCGGCTGTGCGGCAAAAGGTTCTGGAGAAGCCACTAGCAGACTCAAATGCCAGTTATGAGGCAATTGGGAAGATGCTCAAGAGCCTCGACGATCCTTTTACCCGCTTTTTAGATCCAGAACAGTACCGTAGCTTGCAGGTCAATACTTCTGGGGAACTGACTGGGGTAGGATTGCAAATTGCCTTGAATTCTGAGAATGGGAAGTTAGAAGTAGTGGCTCCCATCGCCGGCTCACCGGCAGATAAAGCGGGGATTCGGCCACGCGATCGCATTCTCAAAATTGAAGGCGTTTCCACAGAAAATCTCACCCTTGATGAAGCTGCTACCAGAATGCGCGGGCCTAGTGGCAGCCTTGTGACTCTCCTCATCGAACGGGACGGAGAGGCAGAAACGGAAATTAGATTGACACGCGATCGCATTGCTCTTAACCCTGTGGTTTCAGATTTGCGTGTTTCTGCTGAAGGTACACCCATTGGCTATCTAGGTCTTACACAATTTAATGCCAACGCTTCAACTGAATTGGCACACGCTATTTCTAGTCTAGAAAAAAAAGGCGCTGCTGCCTACATTCTAGATTTACGAAATAATCCTGGGGGGCTATTGCAATCAGGAATTGAAATTGCCCGTCTGTGGTTAGACTCCGGCACTATTGTCTACACTGTCAACCGACAAGGCATTCAGGGGAGTTTTGAAGCCTCTGGGGCATCCCTAACGAACGATCCTCTGGTGATTTTGGTAAATCAAGGAACAGCCAGTGCGAGTGAAATTCTTGCCGGCGCACTCCAAGATAATGGTCGCGCTCAACTGGTAGGCGAAACCACCTTTGGCAAGGGCTTAATTCAATCTTTATTTGAGCTATCAGATGGTTCGGGTTTGGCAGTCACAATTGCTAAGTATGAAACTCCTCAACACCGGGATATTAACAAACTAGGCATTAAGCCAGATAAAGTGATTTCACAACCAGCCATTAACCGCGAACAGATTGGTACTGAAGCGGATCTGCAATATCAAGCAGCACTGGAACTTTTGCTCCAAAAGCGGGTGTTGGCGGGGAAGGCATGATGAGTGATGAGTGATGAGTGCTGAGTGATGAGTGCTGAGTGCTGAGTTGAAAAACAACCCAGAAGGGGTGGGGCATTTACCAAGTGCGAAATTACTGAGTACTCTTCTGACTCAGGATTCAGTACGTTTTTTGTTTCCCCTTTCCCCTTCCCCTTAAGACCAAAGGTTATACAAGCTTTTACTTGCTAAAAGTGCTTCTGCTGTGTTGTGGCTCATGGGTTTCGAGAATAGATACCCTTGACCGAATTTGTAGCCAAGGTGTTGTAGGTGTTCCAGTTGTTCTTGAGTTTCTATGCCTTCAGCGATCGCATCGAGTTCTAAATGGTTACTCAGCGCCACTATAGTTTCGACAATCTGATGATTTTTTTTGCCTGATTGAATTTGATTTACAAAAGAGCGATCGACCTTCAGACTATCCACAGGTAAACGGTGAAGATAGTTTAACGATGAATATCCTGTGCCAAAATCGTCAATGCTAATTTGAATTCCTCGCTCTTTCAACTGGCTCAGTACACTAATCGTAGACTCAATGTCTTCAATCAACATACTTTCGGTAATTTCTAACGTCAGGTAACGACCATTCAATTGGGTTTGAGTCAGAACCCGATCGACTTCTTCTAACAGATCGGACTGCTTTATATCTTGCGCCGAGAGATTGACACTCACTCTCATTGCAGAAAGTTCCGGGAAAGAAGTTTGCCAAGCTGCCATCTGATAACAGGCTGTACGAATTGCCCAATAGTCCAAAAGCGTAATCAGTCCTATTTCCTCAGCTATAGGGATGAATTCTCCGGGAAATTTCAACCCTTGGGTAGGGTGTTGCCAGCGAATCAGTGCTTCAAAACCAACAAGATGTCTAGTGTCTAGAGCAACAATCGGTTGATAGTGAAGGACAAATTCCTGACACTTGATTGCTCGGCGCAGATCGTTTTCTAAATGTAGTCGATTCAAAGCTTGAGTGTGCATCTCAGTATCAAAAATTTCATACCGGGCTTTGCCCTTGTTTTTTGCTCGATACATCGCAATATCAGCATCTCGCAACAAGTGGGAGGCTTGAACGTAGTCTTTTGTACCCCAGACAATACCAACGCTAGAGGTCGTATATACTTCACGTCCTTCAATCATCATGGGTGTTTGCAACTCTGCAAAAATCCGTTCTGTGATCCGAACTGCTTCCTGAATATCCTTAATTTCTTCAAGTAGGATCACAAACTCATCGCCACCCAAACGAGCGGCGAGATCCATTTTACGGAGGGTGGCTTGGAGTTTTTCAGCAATGGCAATGAGTAATTGATCTCCTACCAAATGTCCCAGGCTATCATTGACGACTTTGAATCGATCGAGATCGAGAAATAAAACGGCAAAATGATAATTTTCGAGACGGTAGGCTCGTTGAATAGCTAATTCCAACCGTTTCATGAAGAAATGGCGATTGGGCAACCCCGTTAGCCCATCGTGTAGGGCATCATGTTTCAACTGATTTTGCACCTGGATGCGTTCTGTTACATCGCGGGAGGTGGTTTGCAGTTGAACAATTTCACCCGTCGCATCCAGAATGGGCTTAGTGAGGGTCTCAAACCAGACATAGTTGCCACGCTTCTGAAGCATTCGGTAGGTGATGGGTGTGAGTTTTTTGCGGAATACCGCTGTCCGAATTTCTTGGTAAACGCGATCGCGATCGTCGGGATGGATGAAGGTATGGATATCTTCTCTGAGCATTTCGTCGTGCCTATAGCCCAAGAGGAACTCACAAGACGGGCTAACGTAGAGGTATCGACCATTCAACTCGTGAAGGCACACGAGATCGTTGGTATTTTCGGCTAACAAGCGATAGCGGGCTTCGCTTTCTCTCAGAGCCATCTCCACCCGACGGCGTTCCGTTAGTTCCAGTTGTATTTTTTGGTAAAGATTGGCCTGGTGAATCGCGATCTCCAGTTGGTCGGCGACGGACTGGGCCAGTTTGATCTGGTTATCGCTCCAGGTAAACGGTTGTTGGGGCGATATAATTGTGAAACTCCCCCACAGGGTGTCTTCAATTACTAGGGGAATGAGTAACCAAGCGCCGGGTATGATTTGGGCGACTTCGTAGTTAATCTGATTATCTAGGTTGGTTGTATTTTCCACCCGCACAATTTGCAACTGCTTGAGTTGAGCCGCAAAGGGATTACCCACATCGGGAATCTCAAAGCCAATGACTGTTGGTGCGTCTGGATTGTGGCGAAATTCCGCAATATGTTTCCAAATGCCCTGTTCTGGCAGATATTGCACCACAAAGCAATCTAGGGTTTTCAAAAGTTTCGCCGTTTCTGCTGTCGCGGTGGCAAAAATCGTGTCTAAATCAAGGGAGTTGCGGATGGACTGGAAAACTCGATTTAGAGCTTGTTCACGTTGAATTTGCTCCTGTAATGCGGTGATGTCTCGCCCCACCGATTGAATTTCGGTCAACTGTCCATGCTCATCAAAAATCCCCAAGTTAATCCACTGTGTCCAGCCAATCTGGTTGTTGGAGCGGTAGTCTTGATTGATGTTTTCAAAGATTGGGTTTTTTGGGGTGAGAGCTGCAATTTTGCGAGACAACTCGTCTAAATCCTCTGGCGGTACAAAGCTACTCCATCGCCATCCAATCACATTCTCTAAGGATTGACCGAGAGCAAGGCAAAGAGAATCGTTCGCAAAAGTAATGGTGGTGTCCGGTAGCGATCGCAGAATCAAGTCTGTTTGTACCTCGATCACCTGGCGGTAGCGGCGTTCACTTTTCACCAGGGTATTTTCGACGATCTGCTGTTCTAAATGCTGGCGTTTGCGATCGCTAATATCTTGAAACGCCACAATCGCATACGTCACCTCACCCCGATCGCCAAAAATCGGAGTCGCCCAAACTTCCAGAGGAATCACTCGATCGCCACGATGAATTTCTAGATCGTCAACCCAAATCGTTTCCCCAGCCAGAGACCGATTACTTGGTAACGCTTCCAAGGGATAAAGAGCCTGAGTGCCCTCACGGTAAACTTGAAAGACTTCTGAGAGTTGGTCTGGACTCAGTTCTAATGGGCGATCGGTGTCTAGCAATGCCTGTGCCAGATGATTTATGTAAACAAGTTGCCCTGTTGAGTCGTGGACAGCGATCGCAATGGGGGTGGCATCTAGAAATTGAATGAGACGGCTTTGGCTTTCTAATAAAGCCGCACTTGCTAGCAGTGATTCTACCAGAGACTTCACATCCTGCGGCGTATTTTCCCAATCCTCTGAAGAAATCTGCTTGAGGGAGAAGGGTTGCTGTTTTTCCATAAATGCAGCATTGGCAACCTAGTAAAACGTGAGTTCAACGAGTGGAAAAAGGCACGGATATGATAAATTATAGGTTTATAAGTTATCGAAGCAGAATTTAGGTGATCACTTCGACTGCGGTTCCATCGAGCGGACTTGTACTCTGAGCGCAGTCGAAGTAGTCGAGATGCTCACCGTAAACTCAGTGACCAACTGAATTTTGACTTCTTCTTCAAGCCGAAAAAGGTAGCTGAATCACAAATTCAGTTCCGTCGCCAGGTTGAGAATTCACTGCGATCGCTCCGCTATGTTTTTCGACAATGATTTGACGAGCGATCGCAAGTCCTAATCCTGTGCCTTTACCAACAGCTTTCGTTGTAAATAAATGGTCGAATATTTTTTGTTTTACCTCTTCCTCGATACCTTTACCATTATCAGCGATTGTAATTTTAACTAAATTAGTTGCTACTGTAGTGGTAATTTTAATGCAGTTCGGATTTGCTTTAATTTCGTTAAAAGTTCGGCTAAGATTCGATTCTTCCAAGGCATCAATAGCATTTGCTAAGATATTCATAAATACTTGATTTAATTGTCCAGGGAAACACTCAATTTGAGGCAAAGTACTGTATTCAGTTATCACTTCAATTGCTGGACGTTGCTCGTTAGCCTTGAGACGATGTTTCAAAATTAAAATCGTGCTATCGATGCCTTGGTGAATATTAAACGGGACTTTATAATCTTTATCGGCACGCGAGAAAGTTCGTAAACTGGTGCTGATATTTTTTAGTCTGTCGCACGCCATAGACATGGCATCAATTATCTTAGGCAAGTCTTCTAAGCTATAATCCAAGTCAATTTCTTCAGCATGGTTTTTAATTTCATCATTTTTGTGGGGGAAACTTTCTTGATAAAGCTTTAAGTGTTCAACAATATCAGCAACAGTGGGTTTAGCTTGCTTGAGACTGGCAGCAATAAAACCAAGGGGATTATTCATTTCGTGAGCCACACCAGCAACTAAGTTGCCCAGTGCTGACATTTTTTCGCTTTGAACAATTTGTAATTGGGCGTTTTGTAAATCGTTCAATGCTTGTTGCAAATCAAGTGATTTTTGGTGCAAGGCAAGTTCAGCTTGTTTGCGATCGCTAATATCTCGCATGACAACGACTGCACCGAGTTTGTTACCCGAAGAATCAAAGATCGCTTGCCCGCTAGCTAACAAAATTCTCTTAGAACCATGCTTCGGTGCAATTACCATTTCAGCGTTTTCGACTATTTCCCCTTGCAAGGCGCGAAACAAAGGAATTTCTGTAGTTGATAGAGGTGTTTGCCCATCTGGTTGATAGAGATCGAAATGTTCTGTCCACTGTTCTGCTGGTAATGATTCTACTGGTAAGCCATGAAAGTCACGAGTTGCTTTGTTAAATAAAGTCAATTTGCCACTAGCATCACAAACAACAATTCCATCAGTAATATTGTGAATGATGGCATTCAAAAACTCTCGTTCTTTGGCTAGAGATTCTTCAGCCTGTTTGCCATTGCTAATATCAATCATCACCCCATCCCATAGGATTGAGCCATCGGCTTGTCGCTCTGGGCGAGCAGTAGATCGAACCCATTTCACAGTTTCTGAAGGCAAGATAATGCGACATTCTACCTCAAATGGCGTCAGAGTTTGGGCAGAGTAGGCGATCGCTTGGGCAATAAATTGGCGATCGTCAGGATGATTTAGATCGTAAAGGCTATGCGTCCCTGACATCACCAACTTTGGCTCTAACTCATACAAGTCGAAACAGCCAGAACTAACGTAGGGTGTTGAAGTTGAACCATCTACCTCCAAACGGAATTGGTACACCATCCCAGGAATATTATTTGCTAAATTTTGGAAGCGGATTTCACTAGCCTGCAATTTTGCTAGAGATTGTGCCAGTTGTTGGGCATCGTTCTGAGAATTTTGGTAAATTCGAGCATTTTCCAAAGAAATTGCAGCTTGGGTACAAAGTAAGTTCAGCAGTTCGACGCGATCGCTTGTAAAGGCTCCGGTTGCCAAATTATTTTCTAGGTACAATACGCCCAGCAATTTACCCTGATGCAAAACTGGGCTGCACAAGATACTCTTGGGCTGCTGTTGCTGAATATACGGGTCATTGAGTAGTTGCGGATGCACCGTGGCATCAGTAATTACTACTGGTTGTAAGTTGCGTTTGACATTATTAATTAAGCCAACTGGCACATCAATTGAGTCTTCAACAGGCTGTGGGTTGAGCAACATTGAGTAAAAATCGACGGCAGCCTGATTCTGTACACCGCTCAGGGAAAGGTGTGCTAATGCCTGAACTAGCAACCGATCTGACTCCAAAAGCATGAATACACATTTATCGGCTCCAGCATTTTCAATGACAATATGCAGCAAAGCTGAAAGCAGCTTTTCGAGTTCGATTTCCCCAGAAAGGGTTTGGGAAGCTTTGAGAATGGTAGCTAAATCTAAAGCAACAGAGACGCTGCTATTATCGGAAATGGTGGAACTGGTGGAGGTGAGACTCCCCAATATGAAGATAGTGTCGTTAGTTGAGAGGGGAGAACGGGTTTGCTCTAAGATCGGGGCGAGGAGTTGGGGATAGCGTCGTTCCAATTCGGCGACTTTAGCTTTAGCGCCCCAATGAGCATAGCCATAGTAGGCTTGGGTCATATATGACTGAGCAATCTGCTCTTTGCGCCAATTGAGGTAGAATTTAGCTGCCAGTTCATTGGCAAGTGCTTCTTCTTGGGTGTAACCGTGTTCTTTAGCAAGAGTTATGGCGCGATCGTACAAATCTATTGCCTCTGATTTCTGCCCTAACACTCGGTATCGGTCGGCTTCAACTAAATAAAATTTGTGCAGGTAATTTTCTGGAGCACGATCAGCCCACTTTTTCATTTTTTCCTGATTTTTAGCCACCCGTTGCAGAATGTGTTGCTGTTGTGCCTCACAAACCTGAGAATAGATTGCCAGATTGGCTAAAGAATCATAGGTGTAGCAGAGCGCAACTATGAATAAACCTGTAGCACCACCTATATAATTTTCAGCAGCGATCGCGGCTTCTATCGCCAACTCAAACTTGCCAAACATATAACACAGACCAAGTTGGTTGGCATAGAAATAATACAGCGCAGTCTGATCGCCCGATCGCTGGAGGGCTGGCACAATTTCCTCTCGATTAAAGGCATTTCCAGTCAGCTGCCAAGGTTCAGCAGAATCGCCAAGCATATTCAAAATTGGTTGCTGAAAAACGGTCAGATGACTCGTAAGACCTTCTTGGTTGAGCTGCTTGAGCTGATCTCGAAAGGCAGCACTATCTCGGCTAAGATCGCTTAATTCTTTGCCCAGAAACCAACAGTATGAGATGTAAATGAATCCGCAAATAGCAGCCGATTCTAAATCTCCCATTTCCAATCCAACTTCGTAGCCTTCCCGGAGAAATGGTAAGGAGTTCTTGAGCGGCTCTTTCCAATGCCACACGCAACAGTAAATTCCGACATAGACTCTGGATTTCAGTTCTTTGGCATTGAAATGTTCCAGCAACAAGTGTGCTAGTTGTGCAAACTCATACCCAAAGTCAATCTCTCCTGTCATCCCACAAAGTATCATTCCATAGTAGGCATAACCTATTGCCGAAAATGAGCTATTGCCATATTGAACGGATAAATTGACCTGTTCGAGGACAATAAACGGTAGCAGCGCTGGAGTTACAACAAAAGCAGCAGAAGTGACAGTGGCAAGAATCCGTACAACTGCTAACTTGTTAGGATCTGTCATTTGGGGCAAATTGATTAAATCCAGCGGTTGCCTTCCAGCCAAAATGGATTTAGTCGTCTCGAATGCTTTGGCAATATCTGATTGACTGGGTTGCTTTGGAAGGCTGTTTCCTAAACGCTCCACACTCTTGAGGGCAATCTCTACTGCTTCTATAAATTGATGTTGGGCTTGAGCTGCTTGAATTTGAACTTCATAGACCTTAATCGTATCCAACAAGTTTCTAGAGTGTTCTGTAATCATTGCCGCCAATTGTGTCATCTGCTCAAAGTTGCCGCTCAAGTAAGCGGCTTCAGTGGCAGCTTCGTAGAGGGCTAAGGTTAACTCATACTGCGTTTGCCACATATTCTCAGCTAACAAGGCGATGCCTGTAGTGAAATACTCAAATGCGGCTGTATAGGCAGTTGCGGCTCTGGCTTTTTGTCCAGCTTTCAGATTGAGTTGGGCGAGTTCTATTTGCTCAGATAAATCGACAATTAGGGATTTGCCGATATTAAGTTGGTTAACGATTTCAAATAATTTTTCGTCTTGTTTGGCAACAGGCGTATGAGTCAGTAATAATTGCCCAATTTTTAGGTAAGCGATCTGTTTTTGTGCGTCTGGAATCAGGAAATAAGCAGCTTGCTGGACGCGATCGTGCAAGAATTTGTAAACCGTCATTTGTCCTTTCTTACAAAGTTCTGATCGGAGGTTTCCTCCGCTCAGACTTTGCGCTTTGTCACTTGTCATTTGCAAATGACCAATCACCAATGAGGAATCCTGATAAAACTTGTAAATTTCATTGGTAGGAATGATAAATCCTTCTTGCAATGCTTTCCACAAGTCTGAAGCGGTTTCTGTCTGCGACTTTTCATAAACGATCGCTAACGTCGCCAAATCGAACTGATTGCCGATACAGGCTGCCAGTTTCAGAACATTTTGAGTGATGTCGGGCAATTTTTGAAGTTGTTGTGCCATAAATTCCACCACATCATCAGTGAGAGCAAGCGATGTCTGACGACAAGCCGCTACGTGTCTACGCACTTGTGCTACATCACACTGCCAAAAACCTGCCTCCCAATTAAAGGTAATCAGCCCATCCTCATGTAGCGCTTTCAAAAACTGAGTTGTGAAAAAGGGATTGCCTTTGGCTTTTTGATAAACTAACTCTGTTAACGGTAATGCTTTTTCAGTTGCACAACTGAGCGAATCGGCGATTAGATGGTTGACATCTGCTTGACTTAAGGGATCTAGACTCAAGGTGTTGACGCAGGAGGATGCCTTTTCAATTTCATCTACCGTTAACATGAGTGGATGAGCCGCAAACACCTCGTTATCCCGGTATGCACCAATAATGAATAGATAGCCGCAATCGCTTTGAGACATTAACAATTTCAGCAAATTCAGCGATGCCGAATCTGCCCACTGCAAATCATCGAGAAACATCACCAACGGATGCTCTCTTGTCGCGAACACCTGAATGAACTTTTGGAACAGCAGATTGAAACGGTTCTGTGCCGCACCGCCTGATAGTTCAGCGAACGCAGGCTGTTTGCCGATCAGCTGCTCCAGTTCAGGAATTACCTCGATCAGAAGTTGTCCGTTCTCTCCAACTGCCGCTAAAATCTTTTTCTGCCATTGCTTTAGCTGAGTATCGCTTTGACTAAGCAACTGTCCCATTAGGTCACGAAAGGCTTGTACAAAAGCAGACAGAGGAATGTTGCGGTTGAACTGGTCGTATTTGCCCTTGATGAAGTAGGCGTTCCAGCGCACAATCGGTTTATGCACTTCATTGACGACTGCGGTTTTGCCAATACCAGAAAAACCTGCCACTAGCATCAGTTGAGAGCCACCATTGGCCACATAACCAAATGCTTCTAATAGTGTCTTTACTTCCAATTCCCGCCCGTAGAGTTTTTCGGGTATGAGAAAGCGATCGCTGATATCGCGTTGTCCTAAATCAAACCAGGTGTGTTTGCCTGTTTCTCGCCACTGTTCTAAGCAGGTAACAAGGTCATGTTTAAGTCCTAGCGCACTTTGATAGCGGTCTTCGGCGTTCTTTGCCATCAGTTTGCGGATAATTTCGCCCAGCATCAAGGGCAATTTGGGGTTGAAATCACACAGGCAGGGTGGAAGTTTCGCAATGTGGCAATGCACCAACTCCATTGGTTCATGGGATTCAAAGGGCAATTTTCCACTCAGTAATTCAAAGAAAGTCACACCTAAAGAATAGAAGTCACTGCGGTAGTCAATGCTTCTGTTCATCCGCCCGGTTTGCTCTGGCGACAGATAGGCTAGCGTTCCCTCTAGTCCATTGAGGCTCTGAAATTCCTGGGTTTCTCGTGGTAAGAGCGAGGCAATACTAAAGTCAATCAGCTTGATTTGGTTCGTGTCAGGGTGAATCAAGATGTTGGCTGGCTTGATGTCTTTGTGAATGACGCGCTGTTGATGTAACTGGTGTAAAATTTCTAGTAGTTGCAGAGCAATGGGTAAAAATTGCTCTAATGTCAGTGTTTTTCCTTGAGTAAATTGCCGCAGGGAAACACCACCACCAAAGTCTTCCATGACTAGGGCATAGCCATTGTGATGGGCTTCCAGGCTGTAGGGTTTGATAATGCCGGGAATATTTAGGTTTTTAGCGATCGCATATTGGTTGCGAAACTGTACTAATTCAGTAAAAGTTGGGAATTCTCGTTTTAAGAGCTTGATGACAACTGGTAGACGATTGCATTCTCGAATTGCCCGATACACTTGAGTACGAGAACCTGAATAAAGTTTCTCGATGATTTGGTAGCCAGCAATCCTTAAAGTTCCATCAACTTTTGCGCTCATAAATTTTCACGAAAATTTACTTTATATTAGTGTTATAATTCCCATTACCATATCTTGGTTAACAAACGTTAGAAAAATTGCATTAAGTATGGGGCACTGGAGGTAAAAAATAGGAATGCAAAACACCTCCATGTAAAAATGGCGATCGCTTTTTGATGATTTACCAAAGTAGTATCAGAACTCCGTCAAAGAGTTTTCGATCTGACAAAGAAAGGCATGAAGCAACAGCAAAGAAGTATTAATTTAGTTGGTGAGTGGCAATAACTTCTGCGGACATAGTTTTATTGGTACCGCTCATCCCAGAAAATAATGCCGTAATGCTTAAGCCACGAGTACTTTTATTGGCAAATATCCATTTTTCATAAACCGTTAGTCGCTGTTATTTGTGTAGTATTAGGTCGTTTCAAGTGGCTCTGATATCTAGTGCGATCGAATTTTTCAGTAACTATGTGCTACTCCAATAAATCAATTAATTTTAGTCTAGTTTAAGCTCAAAGATTTAGCTGATAAAACTAGTCAAACAATTTATCAAATCAAGCATAGATTGTTGTCAAATTATTTAGCTCCGCAATTAAAAGTCAAGACGTTACCATGTTTATCGCCTAGTTGTTTGGGGCGCAGGACGGTATAGCCGCGCCATTGCTTGTGATAGTTGCGTAAGTCCTGTTAAAAATCAAATAGGTTTCTCAATTTTTACTATTTGAATTTAGATTTAATTGGGTGGCAATTCCAAACTAATGTGCTTCTCCCCTGTAAACACAGTAGTTTCAGCCTTGGCTGTCAATCATACTACTCAATCGCTACTCAGACTCACCATCTTTAACCACATTTTTAGCGATCGCAAGCAGCGATCGTGCTACTCAAATGCTACTCATTTATTTGTGAATACTTATTTAGACACCGAGCGGCTAGCAGGACTAATTCGCCGCAAACGCGCGACTAAAGGACTGCGCGAAATATCCGCAGAAATTAGCATCAGCGCAGCTACCCTATCAAGGGTAGAGAATGGGAGTATGCCAGACATGGAGACGTTTATAGTTCTCTGCGACTGGCTACAAGTGCCGCCAGGTGATTTATTCGTTACGGATCACCAACCGCAGGAGAGACTAGATATTGAGGAAGAAGTCATGATTTTGCTGTTGGGCGATAAACGTCTTGAGTCGGAAACAGCTTATGCGCTAGCCCAAATAGTCAAGGCAACCTACCGTTATTTACTAGAGTGAATCCCCAGTGAGTCTATCGGCGAGAAAGCCGTCTAATCCGTTCTAATGTGTCACGGAATTGTTTACGCCGCTCTTGGGTATGTGCCTCTCTCAATGCTCTATCTGAAATTCTTGTCAGCCAAGGAAGAGTTTGCTTTGGTTCTAAAATTTTCATACAAACCGAATCATAATTGTCTAGAGTCCCCGTAAAAGTTTCAGTTACCCTGAATCTCAGGTCACCCACCTTTGCAGGCTTCCAAACCTGCCCTTGACTAATTCTTGACTAAACCGAGCAAACGCTCTACTCTAAAAGCCTTGTCTGTCAAGGATAAACAGCATTGAAGCTTTGACTAATTTAAATAAAAACGCTCACTGTCCAGTGGAGTCTCTAGTGCATCCACTGGAAGTTTAAAATGTGAGAAAAAGGGAATCATGACTATACAAAATTTGGCTGAAAAATGCTATCAGTCGGTTGTGGAAGTTTTGCAAAAATCAGGGAAGACCGTTCCGCTCTGGGAAGAGATGCCCCAAGAGTTTAGGGATAAATTTGAGGCAGAACTCAACGAGGGATTGAGGGAATTGGGCTTGAAGTGACAAAAACGGAATAACGTAATGGCAGAGAAATACACCTGTACCGATTGCAATAGTGAAGTATCGCTTTCAAAGCGGAAAGGAACAGTTAACATCCATTTCCCCCCTAGTTGTTTGGCTCAATGTTCCTTAGCCAAATTTCTGCTTAATAAAAAGTGACGTTCTAGGAATTATGAAGATTGAGTGCCCTTGGTGTGACCAAGAAATTGAGGACGGGGAATTAGACCCCGGATTTGAATTTAAGCTTACTTCCTCTTGGAATCATGCCGGAGCTTGCTGCAATTTGTGTGATGCAGAAATACTTGAAACTTGCCAACTAGAAAAAAGAGGCGATGAAGAGTATGAGGATTACCCTTATTGACCGCCCAAGTGACAAAATGGAGATTTTGTTCAATGCCGATCGCGTTCCAGGTCGTAAATTACTTTTTCTAAATACCAGTTGTCTGCTTGACCGGGGTTGCGTCGCCTCTGCTGTAGCAAAAGACGCTTCGCTGTGGCTACATCACCTTTAAGCAATACAAGTAAGTCACCTTGCAATGCTCTGTTTTTGGGGTCGTTACGGTATGATTGAGAAACTTTGCCAGATGGTTGGCGTGGGCTTTCTGTATCAGGTTTGCGCCACTCAATGTATATCAGTTGCAGTATGTGGATGATTGCCAGTAGCACCAATAAACAGAAAAACGCTACTTGAATAATGATTAAAATTTCCATAGTGACTTGAGTTGATAGAGCAACTCATTCCACCATCTACGGGTTCCATTGATGCTTGCATCAGGGGATACCCGTATTTTCGAGACTGGTATAGCCTGCATCCGAAATTACTAGAGTGAATCCCCAGACCTTGAATGAAAGCAAAACTTAAGATTGGAACAATCCATTTAGAAGGCACTTGCTTTAAGTGTGGCAAGTACTCCGACCTCAAGCTTTTGGGCAAAGATTTAATCTGTCCAGCTTGCTACAAAAAGTTTCAGTTACCCTGAATCCCCAGAGGATTATTCCCGGATCTTGAAATCATTATTTCGGTGGAGAAATCCTTGAAGCTCTTTAATGCTTCCCTTGATTGCGTCGAATTCTTCTTCGGATCTCTCCCATTTGTGCTCGATCAGATTGCCCAAGCCGTTGTGCGAAAGGAGATTTGCATCTTTGTAGTTGACATAATCTTGTAGGTGTATGTCAAGTCGTTTGTCCAAATCCTTAATTTTTTCGGCATTGGTAGCGTGAAGCTTAAGAGCATCCTGTATCCCATCAACTGTAAATGAGATTTTATTTATCTTACTAATGATGGATATTGCTACACCGGAGAGCATCACCAAGCTACCAATAACTCCTATAAATACGCCTGTGTCTTGAAGTGTGAATTCCATTCTGGGACTAGTAGAAGAAGTAACAGCTATTTCCGACCTTGTAGTAATCATTTAATTTAAAGAGCATCAATTTTAGATTCAATTCGTGCCAGATCATTATTAGTATCAAGACCGTCGTACTGGTAAATCACTATGCTCACCTCGTAAAACCATGATGGCGGCAGGTAAGTAATAGTATAATCAGACGAAAAATCTGAGAAAAATATCAAGTTTCTTTTACCAAGAAACAATGTTTTTTCATCCACAAATGAATCGCCTAAAGCTGTAGGAAAAATTTGCCTACAGCGTCCGGCATAACGCCAAATCTTACCGACTGGAATGCTTGTAGAAACGTTGATTAAAATAATAGACTTACTAAAAACCACAGGAATTATTATTTCAGTCAACTTGGCATAAATGTTTTTACCATTCACCATCTCTATAGAAGTGGCAGGCACAGAGTTAGTGTATTGAAGAGAGAAATTATCCCCATTCTGTAACTCTAATATCCTGCCCATCTATAGTCCCATCCTCATGATTAACTCAGTATGTTCGCAAAAATCATCCACGAGTTCAAAAGGATCGGAAATGCCGTTCATCTGCAAAATATCGCAATAGTCACTTAGCGATATTTTGTTGTCAAGCCAGTCTCTAGCAGCCTGATTAATGTTAATCATGCCCAAAAAATCAGCATCGTCAGCAGCATCAAGTGAAACAGCAAGTAAGTCGATATCATCTTGTGGAGTCCAGATAATGCTGGTTCTTTGCGCTATCTGGCTCATCTTTATGCACCTTCTGGCGTAAATTTGTATGAGCGTTTAGCTGGTGCGGTTGCCGCTTCCGTCCAGGTATTAGCCAGGGGAACGAGAATCACCAAAGCTGCTGCATAATCTTGTCCGCCAACAGACTGCCCAAAAGGTGCAGAGTAGGTATCTACATCGGGCTTGAGATATGCCCGCTTTGTGATTCGGCTATTTTTCTTGGTAAAAGAACTTCGCAGAGTGAATGACAATTTTGCCGCTTTAAACCGCTTGTAATCAATTGCTCCTCCCACTGGAACAACTTCAGTATCATCTGTATAAAAAGCATCAAGAGCGGTCGCTAAAGCATTTCCTACCGCAGATCCTTGCCCTTCCTGGGCTTTCTTCAGGACGGGCATTTTTATATGCTTAAGAGTTGCCCCAAGCTGATTGAAAGGAGATAAGTATCCAAGAATCCGTTCTGGCTTGGCTCGCTTTGTCTCATCTGTTATGGCGGCAAATGCAGCCTGCTTCAAGTCTGGCGTGAGTGCTTGCCAAGCCTTATAGGCATCGTATGCTGCCTTTTGAGATTCGTATCGGCGTAAGTCGCGGAAGCTCATAAATTC
Organism: Nostoc sp. 'Peltigera membranacea cyanobiont' 210A; assembly: GCF_002246015.1. Classification (GTDB taxonomy): domain Bacteria; phylum Cyanobacteriota; class Cyanobacteriia; order Cyanobacteriales; family Nostocaceae; genus Nostoc. The sequence goes on along the minus strand of NZ_NOLJ01000012.1, from coordinate 119,217 downwards.
ACTTACTTAGGTTTACTTTTATACCAACCATAAGTGATATTTTCCCTCCTTTCCCTACCCAGAAACCTAATAGGTTTCGTTGGTATTTCTCAGCCATCGGCTACAAAAAGCTAACTAATGACTGGTTTCTGAACGTGGTATCAATTAAAAACACAGGGGGGATTAGATTTCCCAGTGAGATGTAAGCGTATCGAAATCGGAGTATAGCTATTGGCCTGTATCGCCTGTTGTTGCGCTGCTTGCCTAGAATAGTTGTCTTCCCAGCCGTCGCTGTGGTTGTACTCGCTTTATCTGGATCGTTTAAAACTATGTGCGATTCACCCTTGAAAGGTACATCAATTGCGTTACACATTTTTGTGTATATATTCACCGCGTCAGCCTTAGAATTTACCAACAAATAATTTCCTTTAGCAAAACCGTTATCTGGGTCAGTGTAGCTTGCTGATTTATTCCCGGTAGTATAAGTAATTCCTTTTTTATTATCTAAAAATAAAGTTTTAATTTCATTCGCAATTGCGGTCATGTCAGCCTTGGTGATAGTAGGTTTCACGCCTTCACTAGTGCATGAAAAATTCATTAACCTGCAACTTTTTTCATGTTCAATCAATGGTTCATCCGATGGCTGGGCCGCTCCGTCTTGCGAGAAATATAAAAATAGCTGGGGATGCCCAGCAACTGGGGGAGCGGTATCAAATTTTGAGCCATAAACTACAGCTAAATTTTTCCTGCTATAGCCGATTACATTAAAAAATAAGTTGTGACGCATATTCATTATTGCGTCGTTGTCGTCATCAGCAATCCTGCACGCCAATTTTAGCGATCCACGCGGCGATGATAAATCACCATTGCCTTCAACATCCCTAAAAAATCTATCTACCCGTCGATTAAATTCAGTTCTATAAGTTTGTTGGAGATGTTCTGCTGCATTATCTGGAATAGACATTACTAGTCTTCTCCGTCAAATAAATCAGAGAAATCAAAGCTAAATGGCTGAGAGTTAGCTTTACTCAGGTCAACCTCTGCTTTTTTATCCTTATTCTCTTCGGTTTTTATACCGCTTTCTTTTGGCGTATTGTCGCTGTTTTTGTCGCCTTGAATAGCTGATTTAAATTCAGCGTTAGAAGTATCAATTTGATTTTTCGCTTCAACAATACTTACTGGAACCTGCACCACTGCTTGTATGGTATTAGCTCCTGTTTCAGCATTGTTTAGAAAGGTAAAATACTTGTTGTGAAAATTTGGATTAGGGTGGAACCACTCGTAAGCTTTCTGTCCCAATACAAGCCACGTCTTAAGTGCATTGCCAATTTTAGCGACATGACTTCCAATAACTTCTAGCGCATTTACCAGAGTACTTACTGCGTTCGTTATTGCGTTGAAAACATTGGCTGAGGCTTGATATATTCTGTTAGCCATCGCCCATTCTTGGCTTAACTTGGTGTAATTATCAACTCCAATAGCATCTTGAATCAATGCTGTTGTTGTGGGAGCATCCCAAATGTGTAAAAATAAAGAAAGAAACATTATTCGCGAGGTTTCATCGCGAATAATATAGGGACTTAATCTTGTGGGTCTTCCTCCTCTTGCTCAGACCCAGAACTAATATCTAGAAGGCAATCATCAAGAGTATCAATTATTCTCTGTATCTCTTCCCAAATAGAACGTCTAAAAACAGACATAACAGCATCAATATGTTCAGTAGTACCAGCTTTGCCTAAATGCTTGTATTTACTCAGTTTTGAAGATGTGGCTTGAGGTAAGCAAGGAGTAGAGGCTTGTAATTTATAGTACCAATACTTCTTCAGATTTTGGCGGACTTGGTAACGCGCTACCCAAGCTCCTTGTGGAGCAAGCGCCCCCTGCCTTAATATAATAGCTTGTTGTTTTTCTAAAACTGTAATCGCTTTCTTAATCCGCTCAAATCGAGCGATTTTATCAAGTTCCGCATCGTTGGCTCTTGGTTTTGGCATACACAGGCACACAAAACTATTCGCGATTGTAACTCGCGAAGTACAAGAGAAAGAGAGTTTGTGCGATTTATTTACTTATCCAAAGCTGGGCGCTAGGAAGCCATTTAAGTAGGCACAACGTAAAGACAGCATCTGTGGTAAATTTTCATACTTCCAGCAAGCTCCTACTATTTGTAGTCGCTTATCTATTTGTTTGACGGCTGACTCCACTGCTCCAGAACCAATGGAGCTTAATTGTTCTGCTTGGAAGTACATATAATTTATCAACCGATGTCGGTGTTTACATAGATAGTTGATGAACTGGGTTGCTCCCACATATTTGCATTTTTTGAGTTTGGTGATTGCTGGTTCTACTTGTCCGTGCCAAAGTTCAGCTTCAATGTCCACCAGAAATTTTTTAGTGGCTCGTATTTTATACAGGTTTTCTTTCAAATGATACCAGTCTAAAATTTCTTGCCGAATATCCGAATCGGCTATTTCTGCAAATAGATTCCATATCCCGTCATGTCCATCTCCTAAGCAGTAAAGTGTTTTACCGATGTTTTGACTGTTGACCCAATTAGTAAGTCCGAGATTATCTTGAAAGAATGCTCCGTAATATATCCCCTGCAATCTGCCTGTTTTATACTCTTTCCAGTACGCAGGTTTTCCTTTCTCTTGAGAGCGTAACCGTACTTTTCCCCCATCCAAACACACTTCTGTTAATTTCTGTTTGACGTTTGGAGGGGATGTATCCACCTTCTGGACTTGACGATGATAGGTGCTATGACCTACTTCTATCCCGGTCATCACCTTTAAGTCTTTTTCTGCATCTTGGAATGAAACGTTTGCTGCCAGTAATAAACAGCACTTTTCTAGCAGTGGGCTAAATCGCCTATATGGTTCTATTCCCAAACGCAATGCTTGAAGTCTTGTGATGATTATTTTCCCGACACAACTTCTTATGGTTCGGCTGCGTCCTCTGGTCGTTCCCGTTTTTTCTCCAATAAAAAAAAAGCGATTTTCGGGCTGACGTGTTCCAGTACCTGATCTCGAACGGCTGTTTCGATTCCTTCAAAGGTTTCGATTTTTGAGGGTGGCGTGTTTTTATACAGAATCTTGGCGATGGCTTTTACGTGTGCATCCAACTGTTTTTTATCTTCTGGGGTCATTGGCCTTGATCTTGAGATTGAACACAAATAATTCTCTCGAATTCTTGTGTTGATGTACAGCCCCCATTTATTCGCGAGTCATAGTCGCGAATAAACTGGTCTTCTCACCCTCTTTTTGCAAAATTGGGATGCTCCCGTTGTTGTTTTTCCAATTACCGCTCCAATCTCAATCGGATTTCCATCTAAACCCTTTGGTAGGACTAATCCCAACACAGTATTGATAATGCTTCCAAGCGTTTGAGCAAGATTGTTCGTCAACATCAAAGCATTGTGCAATGTAGTTGCGAAGGTTAGTACAGCAAGCGCCTTATCGATGTACGAATTTTCAGCAATTTTCGTAATTAATCCACCAATGCCACCCGTTACTTGTGTTCCTAGTTTCGCGTTAACGACGTTCAATAGTGCTAAATTTGCGCCATTTACGACAGCGCTTGAAGCATTTACCACGGTAGCAAAACCAGTATTTACTGATGCTTTAATACCTGCGATTGCATTACCTAAGACACCCTGCGTTTGTTGATGTTGTGTTGCGATAAACGCTTTCAATTCAAATACTTCTGCTTGCCCCATGTCCTTCCCGTCCTTTCCGTCTCTGCCTGGGAACCCGCTTTTACCGTCTCTGCCGTTTTTGCCGTCCTTTCCGTCTCTGCCTGGTAGCTGGACAACAGTCGTAATCCCATCACGCCCTAGAATACCGGGCGCTCCTTGGAATCCTCTATCGCCTTTATCTCCTTTGTCGCCCTTTAGCCCCCTCAGTCCTTGCAAGCTCCTGACTAACTGAACTGTTGCAATTGCTGTTGTTGCTAGTGCCAGCGCTTGACCCGCTTTTTCAAGCGCTTGACCACCGAGTTTTGCAGCTTGCTGCCCGATACCTTCCGCCTTGACACCTTGCTTGTAAGCTGTCGTAGCGTTCTCGTTTGCGATCGCGGCATTCCGAACTGCACCATCAGATGTCAGTTGGGCTTGTTTGGCATTACCTAAAGCACTTTCTGCAATGCCTTGCGCCCTAGCAGATGTCACCTGCGCTGCTCCTGCTTGCAATTTAGCCGCTTCGCCTATACCTTTGGCATCAAGGGCAATATTTTTCACTTGTGCTGTGAGAGCTTCATTAGCACCGATACGGTTTTGAAATCCCAACAACTTACCGAGAACACGGGACAGGTCGCTACCTAATGCCACTACAGCGTTTTCTACAGCATCAATGCGCTCACCAAGCACGATCCTTGTTGCCATGCCATCAAGAATCGTGAAAATTGTACCGATGACATTGAAAATCTGTAGCACTTGTCCCGCAAGTCTTCCGGTAGCGGCTAGTGCTCCTTTGGAGATACCGACCGCTTCCGCAGCTGTCACTAGCGCATCACCCACGGCTTTTTCAAGTGTTGCAACAGCGCGTCCAAAAGCGTTTAGTTTCGCGCCGAAACCATTCACTACTCCTCGTAAACCAGATATCTCTGTTGATAGATTCAGTGCGTCCCTACCAGCAGTGGCAGCTTTGGTGCTTGCGGTTATGGATTCAGTTACAGCTTCCGCTGATTTACTAATAGCTTGATTAGATAAGCCCTTCGCTAGTTCCGCCTCTCTCTTGGCAGCAATAGCGGTGTCCTCTAAAGCTTTGAACTTCCCCGCATTCTTGCGCTCTATGGTCGCCAGTCGTTCGGCTTCGCGGGTATTTTTTGTGTTTAACTCCCTAAGTTCTGTGTCAGCTAGCTCAAGGGATTTATTCACACGATTTAATCGTGCTTGCTCCCCTTTTGCTGCTGTCAATTCCTGTTGGGCTAGCCTCATCTGTCGAGCATATTCGGCAGCATTCCTCTCCGCCCTGGTAGCGGTTTCACTTACTCCTCTTTGTTCAATCTCTAGTAATTTTTGTTTTTTCGTGTTCTCCACTGCTTCCAGAAAAGCGTCGGATGCCGTTTTTCTAATGGCTTCCACCTGTGGTTGTAATTTGTTGGTAATCACTACACCAGCAGCAGCTACAGCAGTAAATAAATCTGGTTGTAGTGAAGCTTTTATTGATGTTTTCAGAGCATTTTCATCAATATTTTTAACACTTGAAAGTCGAGCATTGATAGCATTTATTTGCTGCTGTAATTTATCACAGCAATCACATTTACCAGCACAATTCAAGGCTGATTGCATACTTCCAATTATGCTGGAGGTACTCATATATTTAGTTGCAGCTTCTATTCTTTAATTGATTTGATAATCCTTGAATTTGCGCCCAATCGCTATTAGAAATACATTTACCGCTGCATCCAATTCCACAAGCGACTTCGCATTCTTCAAGCGTGGTATAAATACCTGGAGTGGAATAAACAGAAGCCATAATGCAAGCCCCATTGATGCAATCATGGGGTGTTGCTACTGGAGTAAAATTTTTTAAACTGAAAGAAGGAGTTACATTTGCCCCAACCCAATTTGGGTACATCACCCTCCCGTCAGCGGCGCTTAATATGCTCCATTGATTGTTATTAAGAGCAAAATAAGGATTATCGTCGCTGTAGCCCACAAGATTTGTGCTATCAGGCGAGAATACCGCAGGGGAATAAACAACAGTAATAGCCCAGGTTCCTGATTGTCTTGGCATTAGTAATTATCAGGATCGACTTCCGTGTCGGTGTCCAGCGCGGACATAGAAACTACAAGTTGCTTGGTTCTGTAATCCACATTTTGCGTCCCCCGCGTAACAGAGGATGAGTAACCCTTCAAAATTGTTAAACTTTGGTCGAGATTTGAGTCAAAGCTTTCTTGAGTCAAGTTTGACTGAGCTTTTAGCAAAATTCCTATCAACAAGCTTTCAGGAGTATTGTTTGCGGATGGTGTTAAACGGGGTAAATCCGCCTTAAGAATTGTCAATGTTGTGGCGGTTTGAGTTGCGCCTTGTCCAAGAACTTCTACTAAAGTTGCCTTCACCATAGAAACGGATTTATTTATGAAGTGAATAAATCCGTTGTATGCCTTAATAAAAAAATCGTAAATGTTCCACTTTTATGTAATTTCGGAACATCTTCACGCAACAAACATATTGCTATGCCTGAATTCTAGAAAGATTACTGTTTTTCTTCATTTAAAATATACCGGTTTAACCATTGAGCAGGGTTAAACCGGAAGTCATACCCCCAAAAAGATTTCTAACAGCCTGAGTAGCTGTACTGATTTTGATAGGAAAATAATTTATTCAAATCTTTAAACTAGGGCGAATTTGATGAAAAGTTTGCCAAGAGTTCAGTATTATCCGCGATCGCAATCCTCTACGTTCACTCACAAAGCGATCGCGTTTTACTTTGTCTGAGCGTCAGCCTTCGCAATATTTTGTAGAGCCTGTTTAGCAATCTGGCTCAATTTCTTACTCTCATCAAAGAAATTGTCGGCGGCGGCAATTTCTACCAATGCCTGATACATGATCTGAAAAACTGATTGTTCCATTGTCTGCGATCGCTCTCTGCCAGATTATAATGTCAGGCTTTGTCAGGTTTGCTTAGTTTACTGGGTTTGACGTAGTAGGTTCGATTGGCACTGGTTTCTATTTGATATTGTCTTTTCCCGGAATCGTACCCCACTACCATGACCAACTCTCCGCCATACATAGCAGGTTGAGTTAACATCGGCTGCCAAGTTAATACTGTGAGGTCGGATAGCTTCACGCAAATTACATCTATATCGCCAGCAAGAATTACTTTAGCCTCTCCTTTGGTGACAATTATTTCCTGGATTTTGGCTTTCTTGTTGTGAAGAGAGCAGTGGCAGATATCACCGCTCTGGAAGCTGGTAAAGCTACGGGTGTTTTTTGATGGAGAGCATTTCTCGAATTCACCGATCGCAAAAAATAATCCAGATTTAGTCCTAATGGATTTATCAGACATTCGTGCAATGGTTTCTTCTCGCCCAATCAGTTCTGGTCTGCCGGAGCAAGCAGTAATACGGATTGTGTCTTTAAGTTTAAAACCCAGTTCTGATAGTTTTTGCTGATGTAGTACACCACTGTTGTCATCGAGGCGATCGCGTTCACCTCGGATCACCTCGTGATCACCTTGCGATCGCCTTACCGGATCACCTTCTGGATTGCTTACTGCCTCTGCGTTTGCGGCGAAGGTGATCAGGTGATCTGTCTGAACATCGATTTTTTCTTCTGATTCGGGATTTGATAAAATTGCAATTTCTGATGTACTTAGATGATCACCTTCCAAATTCTCTGGCAAGTTTTGAGTTGAAACGCTTTCTGTAGAATGGTTGGTATTGTGGTTGGTAAGGTGATCCGCCGAGGTGATCATAGAGGTGATCACAGGTGATCCATCGTTTTTATACACATCATTGATTTCACTGTTCGACTCAGCCTGATAAGCATTTGAGTCATTTTCAGAGGTGATCCGCGTAGACGATGTTATTGTTACGCTTGGTAACGATTTTTCTGTACTACAATTTTCGGTATCACGAGCGATGTAATACAGCTTCTTCGTACCACTAAGGCTTCTCTCGTCAAGGTTTACTAGTCCATCTCTGGCTAATTGCGATAAACACCGCCGTGCGTTACCAGAGGTAGTGCTGATATAGTGAGCTACTTCTTCAGCTTCAAATTTCTTGTTGGCGTGTTCCTGCAAAAATTTGATGATCCGGTCTTTAGTGGAATTGTCCGGCGAACCTAATTCTTGTCCCACTTCCTCTAACAGGGAGAAGCTAAAGTCTTCTTCGTTGAAGAACAGGCGATAGCTTGTGGGGAAGCGGCGCGATCGCGATTTCTCGATCGTGAGAATTTTCTCTTGGGGGTTGGCGCTGGGGTTGGGGTCTTTCTCCAGTTTGATAACTTCTGAGACAGCATTTCTAACTGCTGTCGTCCCCCTAGACCCTCCGTTTTTGTTGGTGTGGTGAACAATGACTACGGTTATCCCTGTTTCTGCCGCGAACTTGTTTAGCTCCAGGACGGGGCGGGAATATTCTGTTCTGTTTTCGTCGTAAAGGGAGTAGCGATTAACAAAGGTCAAGGAGTCAATCATCACGATCGCAGGTTTAAATTCGGCGGCATCTTCGTACAGAGTCGGCATGGCGTCTGTGTTCCAGCCAAATCTGACTCCTGTTTTGTTACGAACTTGGGTTCCTGGTTTAAAGCCGCGCTTGTTGAGCGCCTGGAGCATATCGTGTTTGGATTCATCTCCCTGGTAGATAAGAACGCGGCGGCTGTCGGCGGTGGCAGGAAATCCATTCCAGTTTTTACCCTCGGCTATGCAGTGCAGTAAATCATAAAGAAATTTGGTTTTACCAACGCCACCATCGGCGATTACTAGTGCTGTGGTTGCCTGTGGAAGTATTCCGCCCAAAAGCCACTTTCTTCCCTGTGTGCCTACTTCCTCCTCAAGTTCATCTAAGGTTTTTCGTGACTCAACTGTGGCACACAGCGATTTCATGTAGAGGTCTTCGAGGTCTTTAACTCTTCTGCCAGGACTAGCATTAGCTAATTCTTGAAGCTTGTATAGTTTCAGACCAGGATTAGAGGTTTTGAGGTAGATGTTTTCTAGTTCACTAATTAGCTGGTTGTAGTGCCAGAGTTGATTTTCTTCTTTTGTTGGCGCTACTGGTGCTGAGAAAAGGTCTTTAATTTTATTTTCAAATGCTACAGAAACATCTGCCCATTCTGTCTGGGTATCGTAAGCCAATTGTTCGAGTTCATTAGCATCTATTATTGCTTTTCTACGCCAAGCATTTTCAATAACTAAAAACGCTAAACTATCAATGTTGACTGCACTAACAGTTCTATCGAAAAGGCTAGCTAGCTTATTTCTGCCACCAATTCTTGCTAGCAATTCATGGTCTGATAGCCAGCTAGTAACGTGCAACAAGTCTGTTGGCTGCCCTCTCTTGCAAAGTCTTAGGCAGGCTTGGTAAATATCCTTGTGTGCGCCGATAAAAAAGTGTTCTGGCTTTAATCTATCTTTGATTCTATAGATTGCATTCGGGTCAAGAAGTATTCCACCTAATATCCCTTCTTCTGCTTCAATGTTGCATGGTGGAAGCCTGTTATTATCAGGTTTAAAGTTTGGTTCTTCAGTGTATGTATAGGGAACTACTACCATCGTTCTGTCCCCCGATTAGCTAGCTTTGAATTATTTAATGTGGTAGAATGTGAGAAAGTAACGGTTATTTGACCGCTTAATCTTATTAAGTATTTGTTCATTTTTTATTGTTTATTTTGGTTTTGATTCATCAACTTCTAAGTTGGTGAATTTTTTTTTCGAGAATTAAAACGGGTCGATCGCAATTTGAAGGCAGCCATCAATCCACTGGTTAATCCCGCTAACGCTAGAAATTGAATTAGCTGATTGTCGCAGCGATGCTAGCTCGGCAGGAAATCCGCCGGTGGCATCCCAGCAAGGGGCGTTGATGTAATGCTGGCAATATTCGGCGATTAAGCTGATTTCTTCGGGGGAGAGTTGGTGAGATCCAAAAAATCTGAAAACTGCATGGGGCAATTCTCCTGATGTTTCGTCCTTCCAGTTCAGGGGGAAGCCCATCGGTGGGCGGTAAACATTAGGAATTCGCTTTGGCTGGTAGATAGTTACTCTGATTTCGTCGCTCATTGGTCATTAGTTACTGGGGTATCGGTTAGTTGCAGGTAAAGGAGAAAGTTATCTAATTCGTCCTCGGTCAGCAGGAGGCGCGATCGCACTCCGTAATGTTTCTCCAAATGCTCTCGACCTTGAGCTTTTGTCCAGCCCAATCGCTGCATTTGAGCGTCTGTCTGGGTTATTAGGTTGTCAAAGTTTGGGTATGTTGGTTTCTCGGTCATTTAATTGGGTGGAGAGAACTGATGATGTTGTATTCAGCAAGGATTCTGGTACACGTGCCATCCTCCGAGGGGACGCGTCCTTTGGCTGATGCTAGCTCGGTGGACAAAATATAAGTTAGCTCCAGGGTGGACAACAGGTGATGGTGCAAAGCGTTGACTGTGCGTTCTAATTTCTCAATTCTCTGTTGGGTTGGATCTTTCCTTTTGGTAGTCGGTTGGGTGTTAGTCATTGGTCATTAGTTAAGAGTTGGGCTTTGGGGATTCCGTTTTTTGCCCTTGATATGTGCCGCCGCTTCTCTGAACCGATTTACTAGCAAGGGGTTCTCTTGGAATAGCTCTGGCAAGCTATGCAATGTAATTGCTGCTAGGAATGTGGCTTCATCTGGTGTTAAGCTGTTCCACATTTAAATTGCATAAATGGTAAAATAGATATATCCGTGTCTATAGCGTTATCATGCCTGCTAAAGGGTTTCTAGCTCAATCTCAAAAAGACAATTTACAAAAAGCTTTAAAAGATAGCGATCGCTCTCAATTTATACAGAGAATATTGATGTTACTTCTGATGAATGATGGAAAAACTTATCAGGAGATAAGTGAATTTTTAGGCTGTTCATGTAGAAGTGTAGCATATTGGTGTGTTCATGGTGATCCAGACAATTTAGAAAGTCTAAAAGATGGCAGGAGAAAAGGAAATTACCAGAAAGCAACAAATGAATATATTGAATTATTAATGGAAGTTATTGACAAAGAACCAAGTGAATTAGGCTATGAATTTGGACGATGGACAACAGCAAGATTAGCTACATATTTAGACAAAAGAACTGATATTAAGTTAAGCGGAGAACAAGTCAGGAGAATATTAAAGCAAAAAAAGTATGCTTACCTTTGGGCAAAATACAGTCTAGAGGATAAGCAAGATCCGATAAAAAGAGAGGTCTTTAAAGAAAAACTGCTTGGATATCTAGAAGCTTCAAAGTCTTGCCCTGAAAGGTTACAAGTCTGGTTTTGGGATGAGAGTGGTTTTAGTCTCAGGGTAATTAGACGTAAAAATTGGAGCAAAAAAGGTTCGAGTAAAAAAGTAACAGGTCAGAGGAGTCGCGGGCGTGTAAATATAATGGGAGGAGTAAGATATCACGACAGCAAGAGAATGTGTTATTTCATTGAGAAAGGGAATGGTGAAATTTTTTATGCGCAGTTAAAAAAATTAAATGAATTTGTGAAAAAAGAATGGGTTTTAGCAGGAAATCTAGAATCTAATTTTTCCGAGAATGGCCCAGTAATTTTAATTATTCTGGATAACGCTAGTTACCATAAAAAGAAAGTAATTATAGAGGCAATTGAGAAAGAGTTGCCAAACATTCAACTATATTTTCTGCCGGCATATAGCCCAGATATGAATTTAGTAGAATTGGTATGGCATTCAGCTAAAGAATATGTAGCCCACAGGTTATTTAAATCAGTCGATGAACTAAAAAATTTACTTGATAAGCTGTTAAATCAAGGAGAATTAATTATTAAATGGGGAAGAAAAATTAAGAATAAGGGTAATATTACTATTGCAACTTAAATGTGGAATAGCTTAAGCCTGCGTCAACAGTGCGGATGTAGTCGATTAATTTGTCTAGCGCAGTAATGGCTAGAATCCTTGTGTCAACGTCCTTTGCTGAGATTTTGTATTTTTTAGTCATTCGTCATTCGGTATTCAGCATTCAGCGATCGCAGCAGAAGTAAGAAGTGCGATCGCTTTGGTTAATCAAGCACGCCGATCACGTTTTAAATCGCCAATAACTTTTTCTAAAATCCAGTTATCTAATCTGTCTGGGTTTAATTGCTGCTGACGTGTAATTAACCGATTAGCAGTTTCTTCGTTGCCATTGAGTAAATTAAGAAATTCTTTGTACATTGGACTATTCTTGGATACTCCTTTTGGCTTGCTAGCCTGTCTTTTCGTTGTTTTCAGGTCTGGCAATGTAAATTGTGGTGGAGGTGGGGGTACTAGTTGTCGAATAGGTTCACCCTTGGGCTTTGATTTATCTATGCCGTGTTCTTTGAGTAGCAATTCGCACCCTGCTAAGTCTTGTTCATAAAGCTCTATAGCTTGCTGGTATTTGGCTATAGCTTCCTGGTAGCCTTCTACCGCTTCCTGGTATTGGTCTACAGCCTGTGTAAACAGTATTGTAGATTGTGCATATTTCCCTAAAGCCTTCTCTTGTCTAAGCAGCCAGAAGAATGCAACAAATAAAGCAATCGTGAGTAGAATTTCCATAGTGAATTGAGTTGGTTCTCAATCCACCATGCGGGTATTCTCCAGACGAAAGCATCGGAGGATACCCGCATCTTTGTTAATTTTGCTTATTTGTCCGGTCATAGTATTTTTTACTCGTTTTACTAATTGGCACGATTGAATGAGCCAAACCTCACTGTAGTAAGCGGTCGCTGAAATATAGGCATCGCCGTCTCTGATTTGTTGTGAGATTCTAGAAAATGAGCGGCGATATTGACCGCTCATGTTGTTTATGGAATTGGCGCTTTTCTCAACAGGTTTTAAAGACCGCTTGATTTGAGCGCCTGTTATGATATTATGACTGTAGAACAAAAAAAGCAACAACTGCCACCTAAATCAGTGTTAAAAGCGCTTAGAGAAAATGCAGGATTGTCACAGGAGCAACTCGCTGTCTACCTTGGTATCGCTGTTTCCACTCTCCGAAGATGGGAAAACGAAGGGATGGAACCCTCAATGACTAGAAACCAATGGCAACTTTTTTGTCAGAGCGTTGGCGTATCGTTTGACGCACTGCCTCAAAATTTAGCTGCTCCTGCTGAAGCTACGGCCTAAGTAAAAGGAAGAAACCTAAAGTAGACCGATACAAGGCTAGTCAGGGCATACTCCCTGAAATATTGTCCTGCGAATTTCCGCTTCCTAGATTCAAACCGACAGAGATAGCAGCCTGTAGCCAATGAGGCAATGAAAGACCTGCTAGGGGGAACGGACAACCGACAACTTACAAAGGACAACCAAAAACTTACAACACGTAGCTTCCATCCATGCTGAATGTTTCTTTTGCAACTGTCTTTACCCGTAAGTCGTAGCGTCGCTGGGTTAGCAGAACACGTAGCTTCCATCCATGCTGAATGTTTCTTTTGCAACTGTCTTTACCCGTAAGTCGTAGCGATCGCAGGGTTAGCGGTTCCCATTAAAAATCCAGAGCGATATGCCCTGGATAATCCTAAATTCGACTCGATCGACAAATAAATAAACATTGAAAGAGTGGACGAAATGACTGTAACAGAAATCATCACCCACATCGGAGACCTTAACCGCACCCAGGCTACCGGCTTAATCTGCCTAATTTCCCTGGCAGTGCGGGAAAACACCACTGTTGCCCACCAGTATGAAGAAATTGGCTTTGAGGACATCCCTGAACGGATCGTTACCCTGTGCTATCAGCTTAACGATGACGAGCTACTCGACTTGATAGGACGAATCACACTCGCCTTAATTATGGAGAAAAACACCGCAGCGCTGGACGAAGAAAACGCCCAACTGCTTGTGCAGCAAGCGATTGACGACCAAAATTAACCCACTTTGTTGAGCGACCATTAACGCACTATCGAGCCACACATCACCAATTAGTGACGCACTATCGATTAACTATTAAGGACTTGTGACCCACTATGACCGACCAACAGATAACAGATCTAGCCATTACTAACGGCAAATCCGCCAACAATGCTGAACCTAGAGCCAGAAGACAGAGACAGTGGAAAGAGATGGAGGTAGATCCACTAGCCGAGGGTTTTGAAGTCCATCAAGCTGATTACGTAGTCGGAAAGACTCAAGTCGGCTTCGATACCTTGTCCCCAGGTCAACTGTTCTCTCGAACTAAAAGCGGCAAAAGCCTTTACGTGAAACTCAACGACGGACGCGGGGTTTGTCTTGATACCCGTCAGCCGATCGAGGTCAGCCCCCAAAGGCGAAAGACTTGGCAAATATGGCTAGTAACCAATTTCAACTCAACCACTGCAATCAAAACCGATTTTTAAAGGCGATCGCCCATCTACCAGGATTGCGATCGCCCACCAACGCGATGTAGTCTCCACCGCAGCAAAAACTAAACATCATCCAAATTATATGACTCAACGACCAAATCCCAGCAACGAAATTCATCATGTCGGCTTCCCAGAGGGGCAGCTACTAGGCAATGGTGCATCTGCCCAGGAGTGCGCTGAAATCTCAGCCGCTTATCTCCAAGGGAAGCCGCTACCCGTTAGCGATAACGAAGTTGTCAACCGAATCAATGACCGCCTTACCGAAACTAGCGGCTATGGGCAGTACAGCGACTGGGGGAAAAGCAATGACTAACAAAAAACTTAGCGACCTAGTTGCTGAAGTCTCACTGAAAATTTCCGAAGTATACATTCATCCTGAGTACCAAGAGATAGATTCCAAAGGGTATGAATCAGATGCAACGCTGGGCGACGCTTACCAGGCAATGGTTGACCTGAATGCCCAGATCGAAAAGAAGGAGAAAGCAGATGGCGAATAGTGAAACTCCCAATCCTTGGATAGAAGGGGCTAAAGCTATTTCCCAAGAATTAAAGAATCAGTCGCCAGAAACACAAGCAGAGATTTGGCGACTGAGCAAGAAAACTTACCCTGAAACCTGGAAAGCCATACGTGAGAAGGAGCAGCAGTGAATCAAGCAATCATTCTTTTTTGCACCATAGCATCTCTAGTAATTGCGATCGCCGCCCTCTGTAAACAGGAGAGCAACCGCCCTTTCTACCTCAAAATCGAGGTGCAGTATGGGAGATGAGCAAAAAATAGTAGTTGAGGTTCCGAGCGATCGCGGTCACTATTCCCCAATCTCCATTCCCCATTCCAACAAACTGGAGGAATTTAAAAAGGGGTGGGCGGACGCGATCGCCCTCCCAGACAATCTGCCAGACTTAGCTTATACCCTTGCTTCTACAGTGGCGATTCCCGCCTTGTTAAGCAGCTGCTGGGTAAGTGTACCCATACCTGGTTTTATCCGCCTGGGGGTGTTGGGGGTGTTAGCGATCGCTGGAATTTTCACCCTTTACTTGCGGCAAGCCGTGCCAGAGGTCAAGGATATTCTCCTGCTCCGTGTTGGGTTAGTCGCTGTGGGGATATTGCTAGGGATATGAGCAGCGACTTGCACCCCTCCCAGCTACACCAGCACTTGCAAATGTACGCCTGCGCCAAGTGGTCATTCTGGGGTAGTCTGGCTGTCAGCTGTGGCTTGTTGTTCCTGGGGGCAAGCCAAAAGCCAGAGTCTAAGCCGTGGATACTAGCGGCCTCAGTTGGCACTTTAGAAGTAGGTCGCAGACATCGCCAAACAGCCAAACTCCTGCAAGAATCACTCGGTGATATCGACCGAGCATCACGGGTCAATTTCCAGGCGTGGGCAAGGAACAACACTCAGCCAACAGCACAATTGGCTGTTACTGTTGGCAGCATCGATGTGAACTGGAAACCAGAGAACCTGATTACAGACCCAGTTGAGTACATCCAAAAGAAGCAAAAACACGTTGCGTTGATTGGTGGCACTGGCGACGGGAAGTCAACTTTTACCCAGTACCTATCCTCCAAAATCGGTGGTCGTGTCGTTGTCTATGACAGCGACGCTAAACCGGATGATTGGTCATGGCTAGATCAAGCCGATGTCATTGGCAGGAAGGGGAATTTCAAAGCCATCGACACCGCAATGGGTAAAGACTTAGAAATTCTCGAAGACCTAGTTCAGCTTAGGGGTGAAGGAGGGGACAACGTGATCGCCGGTCGGGAACGGTTCATGATCGCTGAGGAATTCCCGATTTTGGTGGACGAGTGCGGCAACTCTAGACCGTGGATAAAACGCCACGCCAAACGGGGCAGGCGATATAAACAGTTCATTTGTGCGCTAGCTCAAAACGATACGGCGGAGAATTTCGGGTTAGAAGGTGACAAAGACACCCTTTACAGCTGCTTTTGTTTGGTGCGTTTGGGGCAGTTTGGGCGCGACTACGCCAGGACTAAACTTAAAGATCCTCAACTAGAGCAGTGGTTGAAAGCTGGTGGTAAAAAAAGGTTTATGGTCGATGACTGCCCTTGTGAACTTGACCTGAGCAGTTGGGGAGCAGGGAGCAGGGAGCAGCCGGAAACCTCCGGCGGGGGAAATGAGGAGGTGCAAGAGCAAGCTAAACCCATGAATGAGTTTGAGCAATTTATCCTTGACTGGGGTCAACAGCACCCAGGTGAAGTTTTAAAAGCTGCTCATCTCAGTCGAGCTACGCGGTTATTCGACAATATGCAGCCAGACGAAATACGGATTTTCTTCGTTTCTATGGCTGATAGGGGATTGGGGGAAGTGGAAGGAAATGGCGATCGCTTGGGCTGGAGGTGGTCAAAGTAATGTCTACAGCTTGCCTACAGTCCGTCTACAGGCTGTAGGCAAAGCTTTACAGGTAAATTATCGATTAAATGAGCAGTACTTGGGTGGAAGTGCGATCGCTCACCATATCGCCGACAACCAATCAATAGTGCGTCTACACCATCTACAATTTTTTAGCCCCAAAAATTCGGCTGTAGACGGCTGAAGTTTTTATTTAATAAGCTTTCTGGCAACTGTAGACCAAATTTTCAACCTCTAAAATTTTGGATTTTCAAAGAAAAAATGATCAAAGTCAGGTTAAAAATATTCCCGCCCGAAGAGATTGAACAATACCCACACACCATCAAAAATGTTCTCTTACAGGCACTGCCACGAGAAGGCGACAGATTTGATATTACAGGGAAAACAGGAATACCTAAAGCCTTTGGAATATTAGAAGATCACGATGGTGATTCCGTATGGAACTTAAAAATCCGCGAAATTGAGCATAGCTATGATGCAGATGAAGCAGAACATTCTATTGAGGTTCACGCAGATTTAAACTTAGACACCTTTCGGGCTTAGAACAAAAATGAGTGAATGCCCAATTGGTTTAATTTGTAGCGATTTCGAGTGCGATCGTCGCATCCGCCGCACCTTGTGCTTCAACTTGGCTAAACCGTGGCCATTACCTTATTGCTGCTTTGTCATTGATCCTGAATGGCGAGAAAATAATGGATTTCTGGTGGAGATGCCAAGTTATGCAGAACACGATTCTTGTAAAGAAGAGGATATCGAAGATACTGAACGTTACAACCACTGGGTTGAAAGCGTTCGGCATGGATTCTATGAGGGGGGATGGTGGGAAGCAATCAAACTTCCTTACAAATCTCTGATAGACGGCGGGCTGATAGTTGTTAAACGCTTGAACCTAGATGCATCAGTCACTTTCGCTACCCCCTACAATTTTGACAACAACGGACGCTACCTGTATCGTCATTTCAAGGGATTTGAGCCACCAGTTCCGATACACGGCTACCAAAAAATTTACGGCAAGCTGTCAACTGAATTTTCCGATGAAGACTACCCAGAAGGAGAACGCCCACTCGAAGACTACCCTCTACTTTACTTTTGGCATTTTGTCGGTTTTGAACAGGAATTGTCCGAACTGTATATCCAAGATACGGGAAGGTCGATTAGATGGCTGTAACCGTCGATCCTAAGACGCAAAAATTAAATATTCGCTTTAGGGTTAATGGTCACAGCAAGCAATTTTATCTATCTACTGGGCTTAAAAATTTGCCTAAAAATAGAATAATTGTAGATTCTCGCTGGGAAGAAATTCAGCGAGATATCGCATTAGGACGTTTTGATTTCACGTTGAAATCATATAAATTTGGAGATTACCAAAACATTGTAGTTCCAGTAGAGAAAGAACCTTTAGATAAGTTATGGGATAAATTCTTAACTTTCCAATCTCAACATTTAGAGCCTTCAACGCTAGAAAGTGATTATAAGCAAATAACTAAAATTGTCGTCGAGCTATCAAATGAACCAATCGAAGATGCTCCAGCAATCAGAGATTGGCTGCTAGCTAAATATAGCTACCATACTGCCTATAAGACACTTCTGGCTTTTTCTAGGTGCTGTAGATGGGCTATTGACTCATGCTTAATTAATTCCAACCCTTTTGAAAAGATCCAGTTACCAAGTCCCAAAAGCTCCAGCGACGAAAATAACAAAAAAGCTTACACCCTAGAAGAAAGGGATCTAATCATCTCTGCTTTTGAATCCCACTCAAAATTTTCACACTACAGTGTTCTGATTAAATTTTTATTCTGGACTGGATGCCGACATGGAGAAGCGTTTGCTTTGACCTGGGGTGATGTGAGCTGCGAATGCACCCGAATCTCTATTACAAAAGCCTACGCCTCTCGTGTTCGTGTCCTCAAGGGAACCAAAAACAATAAACGGCGTGTGTTCTCCTGCAAGCACGGCTCAAAACTGCAATCCTTGCTTGCAGAGGTTAAACCAGATTCCCCAGATCCAAAAGAACTGATTTTTAAAAGCACTACTGGGGAAAGGCTGAACTCAAACATTTTAGATAAATGCTGGAGGGCACACGATGCCGGGGGATACCGCTATAGCGGTGTGGTAATAGAGTTAGCAGATCGGGGCATAATTCCCTACTTAAAGGCTTATAGCACTCGGCACACTTTCGCCACTTGGGCGATCGCTTCTGGAGCATCACCGGAAAAGGTGGCCTACTGGATCGGTGACACTGTTCAAACAGTTTTGAAGTACTATTGCCACCCAGATGTCACCAAAGCTGAGTGCCCAGACTTTTGAATACTACTCACCTGCTACTCACAAACGGCTGAAAATGCTTGTAATCTAATTAGGTGGCAATTCCAAACTCATTTCACCCAACAACCCCTTGCGAAAATCTGTTAAAAGTTGCCTTGCTGCTCGCTCTACATCACCTTTGTAACGATGTTCTGCTAAGGCGTGTAAATAGGTATCTCCGGTGTCTGATGTTGAATCGAGTTGGTAGCGAGACTGTAATGGTTTTTTTGGTAATAAATCTCCTGCTACAGCTTCTAAATAGTTGA
Source organism: Nostoc sp. 'Peltigera membranacea cyanobiont' 210A (assembly GCF_002246015.1). Lineage (GTDB taxonomy): Bacteria > Cyanobacteriota > Cyanobacteriia > Cyanobacteriales > Nostocaceae > Nostoc. The sequence continues at coordinate 100,329 of NZ_NOLJ01000012.1, read as the reverse complement.
GTAAATCCACTAAGGCTGCTGCTACTAGCTGGTTATCGTAAGATGCTTCACCGATATCATCACAAATAGCTAATTTCAAGGCTGCATCTTGGTCTTCTAATCTTAGAGGGATGACACCAGGAGCATCTAGCAATTCTAAATGTTCGGAAATTCGCACCCAGCGTAGTTGGCGAGTTACCCCAGGACGGGCTGCACTTTCCACGACTCGCTTTCCCAACAGGCGGTTAATTAAAGCTGATTTACCGACATTGGGAAAACCAATCACCACAGCCCGCACTGGACGGGGTAACATCCCGCGATCGCTTCTTCTTTGATTAACTTCTATCCCAGCGGCTTGCGCTGCCCGCGCTACTTCTGCTATACCTTTACCATGTTGAGCGTTGGTAAAATAAGGGACTTCTCCTTGACGTTTAAACCAATCGATCCATAGCGATCGCATTTGTGGCGTAATCATATCTACTCGGTTAAGTATCAACACCCGTGCCTTACCTTCTACCCACTCACCTATTTGGGGATGGTGAGTCGCTAAGGGAATCCGAGCATCTCGTACCTCAAACACCACATCTACGCGCTTCAGTTGTTCTTTGAGCTTCCTTTCAGCTTTTGCAATGTGACCTGGATACCATTGAATCAGGTTTAATCTATAGTTTTGAGTTATAGCCATAGTTAATTACCAAATAAATTATTATCACTTATCAATTATCATTCACTATGGCTTGATGTAAAATCAGACGATTGCCATCAGGGTCATAAGCATATATTTCTCTGCCGTGGGAAGCAATGGAAATGTCTCCTGGTGGAGGATAGCCCAAAGTAGTTAGGTAAGCGATCGCATCTTCTAAGTTACTTACTTCTAAACACAAACTTATCTTACTTTTCGCAATCGCTTCAAATTCCGATTCGTTTGTGTTTTTTGGTTTAAAAATACCTAATCGCATACTAACTAAATTAAACTCAGCATAGACGTTCGGAACCAAAGTAACTGGCTTTTGCTCCAGCAATTTGGTATAGAAATTCACTAACATCTCAAAATTAACCGATGCTATGGTGACAAATGCGTTAGTGTACTGAAAAACCATATAAGCTTTGAGTTATTTGATTTTGTTGGTGAAGAAGTGCGATCGCGATTAAATTGTAAGTATAGTTCCAGTATCCCACCTCAGCAGGGCTTTTGATGTTTAAAGGGAGTGTCGATGGTTTAAGCAAATTTAATAATGTTTAGTGATTGTAGAAATAAAATCAAGATAATCAGTCATCTATGCAAAAATCTGCTGTAAATTTAAAACAAAACCAGGGAGAACATCTTCACCCGATAAACTTGTGGGAGATTGTAAAACTTTTGGTGCAAGATTTGGACGATAAATTATTACTTGTTTATCTTTAGGATTAATTAACCAACCCAGTTGTAAGCCATTTGCTAAATATTCCTCCATTTTGGCTTTAGTATCTTCCACATCATCAGTTTCAGAAACTAATTCCACTGCAAAATCAGGACACAAAGGGAGAAATTTCTTTCTTTGTTCTGGAGTAAGAGCATCCCATCTTTCTATCCTTATCCAAGAAGCATCAGGTGAACGAGTTGCCCCATTTGGCAATTTAAAACCAGTAGAAGAATCAAAAGCTTTTCCCAATTTATTTTGATTGTTCCAAAACCATATTTGACCTAATAAATCGAAATTACGGTTTCCCGTTTCTCCCCCAGTCGGTGACATGATAATTAATTCCCCTTCAGCAGTTAACTCTAGTCGTAATTCTTTATTCACGGCTACAATCTGTGCAAATTCCTCATCAGTAAATTGCAGATTAGAAGGTAATTGTAAGGTTAAAGCAGTCATAATTAATTGCGCTCCACAAAAATCCTAGTTGCATCAAACCCATGTCCTGCTAATAGGGAAGATTTAGCCTCTACTTCTACTTTAAGAATTCCCTCCAACAAATGCCCCATTATTTGATTTTTTAAAACAATTTTGGGGTAGGTAATAGGGGTGAGAGACTGAATGAGAAAACAAAATCTCTAGTATAGTCTGACTGGAACAAGCCTCTAGGCTGGGAACCCATTCTGGAAGGGCTGCCGCCTCCGATCTTCTTGACAAGAGGCAGAAGCCTACTTTAAATACATTCTTAGCCTCCACGCTGGGAACAAGACAACACAAGCCTTTGGGCTTTTTTTAGTACCATTCGGGTGAGAGACTGAATGAGAAAAAAAATCTCTAGTATAGTGTTATATCAATCACCAGATACGTACACTAATTTTTGTATTCCAGACTATCCGTTGCCATTCTTCTCATAGGGTAAATTAAGTTTATCCCATGAGACAAAATAACCTCTCGATTTTGTGGTTAGTCTTGTAAAGGTAACGAGCGCGGAGGGATTTGAACCCCCGACCCACAGAACCGGAATCTGGTTAAGAACGATATAACTAGCATTTTCTCAGTTTTCTCTGACTTCACTAGGCAAGTTGAGAGAAAGATGAGAGAAAATCAGAAGCAAGTCACACCAAGCGATATAGCCAATCATCTCATAGGTTATGAACGTTTGCTAGACTTCTTTAAGGAAGCGCAAAACCAAACACCTAAAGGAATAGGACTCAAAAAAGACAGTAAAGCTAGTGGTACTTATATCCTCCTACAATTCAAACTCGGTGATAAGCGTGTTGCTAAAGCGTGTAACTGTGCTTTTACGATGGATGGGATAGCTAACGCACTCAGAAAAGCTAAACAAGTTAGTGAAGCATTAGGGAAGTTTAGCAGTGAGACAGAGTTTTTAGCTTGGTATGATGAACACATATTAGAAAAAAACCAAGTCAAGAATCAGGGTAAGCGCATCTCAAACGCTATTGACAAGCGGGTTTAGAGATATCATCATATTGGGATAAGCAAGCAGCAAGAATAGTCAGCATATAGTTATTATCCATAGCAGCTCGATTCGATTTTTGGCGATTACTACAGTTATGAACAATTTTGCTCATAAGGTGTGTTGAGTAAGTTGAGAAACCTAGAGAATAATTACTGTTTTGAAATATTGCCAATACCACAAGCTTCCAAATGGTAAAAAAAAGTAATCAATCTGTCTCTTCTATTTTCAAACCAGACATCATTAATACCTGCCCACAGACAACTAGGAAGATGTCCTCTTAGTGCAATGTCAATGCCAATATAATAATGACAATCATCTGAATTACGCCAGAAGTAGTTACCATTATTATTACGGGTTCTCCATCCTACTGATACTCCAAATTTATCTCGTATTTCACCATTAAATTCTTTAGTTCCACCTAAATTTTGATAAATTTCCTTTTGTACAGAGAATCCAAATTTTCCTTTACTGCAATTTAGCCAAAGCTTATCAATTGTATTTAAATCTATAGCTGGTATTTTAACAATTCGTTCGTTATTCAACTCTGTATATGCTCTAGCATCCTTCACGATTATATTAAGTCTTTTATCATGATTAGTAACTGCCAAACACATGAGTTTTGCTGTTTCTATATCAGCTTCTTTCCATTTATTTTCTGCTAATAGTTTCTTCAAATTACTATAATCTACACCCACAGATGATTCCATGAATGCTATAAATCTTCCATCATTTTTTAGGTTCTCAAAGCTCGGACTAACTTTTATTATTTCTTGGGACTTTTCTGGATTTAATGTTATAGCTTCTTTTAGATTTTCTAGAGCAAGTTCTGAATCTTCCATCCATATCATACAGGTAGCTTTCTGTATAAAAAACTGATATATTTCAAGACTAGAAGAATAGATTGATATAGCTATATCACAAATTTCAATTGCTTCTTGGTATCTTTCTAATTTATAAAGAGAAAAGCTTTTTGCAGACAAGATATTAAAAGTGTTATAACCTTTAGAAATAGCATTATTACATAGTAAAAGTACAGTCTCATGTTGTTCTAGACGATATCCTAGAAGCATTATTTTACTTTCCAAAGGCATAATAAGTTCACTATTAATTTTAAGAGATTCATCAAAGGCATGAATTGCTTCTTCATACTTACCTAATAACACTAAAGCCCAACCTTTATTGCACCAAGCTCCGTAATAATGGGGATTTAAGCTGACAGCTTTATCGTAACAATGAATAGCTTCTATAAGATTTTTAATATTTTTACTCTCTATTCCTTGTCTATTAAGTTCTTCTGCTTGTATAAAATATTGATATTTAATAAGATTTATTTTATATAAACTATTAATTAACTTAGAAATATCCTCATAACAATTTTGGAATAGAATTTTGAATTCCTCATTTAGTTTTGTTTTTGCTATATCATATTTGTTAATAATTTCCTCCATTCTCTTTTGTTCCTTATTACCAGCAAACCACCCTCCAACAGCACCACCAATTACACCCCCTAATCCTGGTATAATAAGATTACCAATTACGCCCCCTACAATTACTTCTGTAAATTTAATTCTTCCTGTAAGACCATCTACGGCTCCTTCTACGGCTCCTTTAAAGAAGGCTTTTAACTCGTTTATTTCTTCAGGAAAATTAAAATTTAAAACTTCCTGTATAGCTGTTTCCATCTGTTTAATTGCATTTTTTAGATTAGAAAACCTATAATTTGAAATATCATAAAATATTCTTTCTACTTGGTTTATATCTAAAGTGATACAAAACTTATCTTCTAATGTTCTTACAATTTGCTTTTCTATTTGCCTTATGGACAGCTTGATATCTTCTTGTAGAGTAGAAATATTAAACGCATTCACTATCCCATGAATTTTATTTTCTTCTTCTTCAGCTTTGAACCTAACTGATAGAGGTTCATATATTCTATTTTGTAGAAATTCATAATATAGATAGTTTGATAACTTGACAGAATCTATATTTTCAATTTGACTGAGGCTTACGTTTATGATATCTTTAGCTTCAGTCTCGTTAATTGAGACTAAAGCTAAAGATTCTACTATTTTTTCTGAGTTATTAGTTAGTAAATTATAGTTAATTTCTTGATGCCATACTGGAAAATCTTCATTAGTTTGTTTGCTATATACTATTAATTTATTAATAGATTCGATGGTTAAGTTTTCCAATTGATTAATTAGTATTGGGACTATTAATTCTTGATTTATAGCTTCTTGTGCTTCCAGCATTACTCGCAAGCAACTATCTTTTAAATTTACTTTTGCTATAATGCCTTGCTTTTTTAAGCACTGATTTATCACAATAGTTATTGATTGAATATCACCAGACTTAGCCATTTTAAATAGTTCTTGTCCTGGTGCTTCTACTAAATCAAACAATTCATGCCAATCAAAAAATACTTCTCCCGGTCGTTTTCCATAAACTTTAATACTTTTGATTGCAGTAGCACCCAAGTTTGTGAAAGACTTACGGAAGTATTCAACTATAATGTGTTGTGGCGGCAATTGAATTGCTTCTATAAGAATTTGTAAGCAGTTATCTTTTAAATCAACTTGAGCAATGATACCTTTAGGCTCTAGTTGTCTGTTTATTATAGTCGCAATAGCTTTTGGATTGCCTTGTTTAGCAAGTTGCAGTATATTAGGTTTTGGTTGTGCCATAACACCTTCTTTCTAGGTAGTAAATGTCTTATATCTTATTTTTCCCAGTTGCAGTCGTTAAATAACGCATGGAAAGTAGAAATTAGACATTTTCTAACAGTTATGCCTTCTTATTAATTAGGAGTCCCGTTTCCTTTAGATTCCCTAGCAAGCATAAAAAGTTCGATGAAAATATACTCAAGTATCTAAGGTATGCAACTTTTTGCACACTAAAGTACATACCTATAAATATAGGTGATAGCACTCTAACGCAGAGACAGCACCACTATAAAATCAACCTGACCCACAAAATTTAAAAAAAGTCCAGTTTGGTATAAATTATATTAAATATTTTCTAGCAAGTTCTTAGGAATTATCAGAGACAGGTTTTATAAATTAATTATAAGCAAAAATTATATTACCAAGTCTAACCTATAATTTTTATGTATTCCATCTATCCGTTGCAATTCTGTCTGATAGGGTAGATTGGTTTTATCCCGTGAGAGAAAACTGAGAGAAAATGACCTCTCGATTTTGTGGTTAGTCTTCTAAAGGTAACGAGCGCGGAGGGATTTGAACCCCCGACCCACAGAACCGGAATCTGTTGCTCTATCCACTGAGCTACGCGCCCTTAATCTTCCATATTATAGCACGTCTGTGATAAGATTCGCAGCTTTAAAGATAATTAGCTGGGTCTACAGGCGTACCATTCCGACGAACTTCAAAGTGGAGGTGAGGGCCAGTTGAGAAACCTGTAGAACCGACAGCAGCGATCGCTTGTCCGCGTTCAACTGCTTGTCCCTCAGAAACATACAACTCGCTGGTATGACCGTAGAGTGTAGTCATGCCATTACCGTGATCGATAATTACCGCTCTGCCATAGCCACCATACCACCCAGCAAAAATGACTCTTCCCGAATCCGCAGCTCGTATTTTACTACCATAGCTGGCGGCAAAATCTAACCCGGCATGAAAGCGACGATAGCCAAGAATTGGGTGTACCCGCCAGCCGAAGGGACTGCTAGTAGAAGCATCGCTAGGATATGCCATTACACCAGTTCCCCGAATGATGATACCTGTTCGGCTGTTGGTTTTTGCTTGGGCTTCTGCTACCTTTTGTTGAATCAAGACTTCCAGATTTTTAGATTCTCTTTCTAGCTGATTTTGCGCGGCTTCTAAGGCAAAGCGATCGCTATTCAGGCGTTGAATCAATTCTGATTGTGATTGTGCCTGGGTTTGATAATCGGCTTTTTGTGCTAATAGTTGTTCGCGAATTAAGCCGATTTCGTTTTTTTGCTGTTCTACTTCCGTTTTTTGTTTATCAATTGAGTTTGCTTGGGTGTTGAGTTTTACCAAAATTTTCTGATCTGCTTGAAACACTAACTTCAACTGATGACGACGGCTGAAAAAGTCGCTGATATTTTCACTTTCGAGCAAAACTGCCCATCCCGCAAAAGCAGGCGATCGCTGAAGATAACGCAATCGTGCTACTGTTGCGATTTGCCGCTCCTGATATGAACGTTCTGCCACATCTAAATCAGTTTCTAACTGCTGGAGGTATTGGGTAGCAAGTTGTAATCGTGATTCGCTCTCTAGAAGATAGCTATCTGTCGTTTGCAGATTTTGCTTTAAACCAGTGAGGTGTTTTTGCGCCTCTTGTTGGAGATTATTTAAGCGATCGCGCTCTCCAACTACACCCTGACGCTGCTGGTTCATTTGTTGCTGCTGTTGTCGCAGAGTATCAATAGACCCTGTAGACGTTGCATCGGCTGGAATTAATGCCAAACAAATCCACAAAATACAGCAAAATGCAATAGATAAACAGCAATAAATCTGCTTTTTTTCTAGAAATCGCCCTCTCATAGTGCGAACCTAATCAAAACGATACTTTCAAACACTATGAGGATTATTCCCAAAATCTAGTTCACCCATGCCAACACATTATTAAATTGGTATGCCAAGTTGTAACACAAGGATTCCAGCTATGTCAGCATTGAGCAGGTATGTCAGCGGGTGAGGTGTATGAACGCACGTATAGCAATTCTCTTAATTACCTTGGTTTTGCCAGGTTTGGCTGTGGTGGGAGTATCGTTGTATTGGTTTAATCTCGATTATGCAGCACTGATTAAAGCTGAAAAGTATGTGGAAAAACTGGTAGAGGTTGGAAAAGTAAATGATAGACAGTTAGAGTATGCCTATCATCGCACCTACATTCATCGCATCAACGTATTTGCCGATGGTACCTGGGGATTGCTGGGAGGTGTAATTACAGCGCTAGGCATACACGGATTAGTCACTATTAATATAAGTAAATTAAACGATCATAAATAATACAAAGTTACTTTTGTTCGCTATTCAAAGAAAAGCGAATAATCTGACTAAATGCCTGACTATATTGCGTTTCGTTAAAAATACAAAAATAGTATTTATCCATATTTAGTGTAATTGCTGACACCATTACCAAAATAAGTTACAAATGAGCAGTCATTGACTTGGAAAGTGAACATCTAGTCAAGACACATTAGAACTATTCGTTGGGCAAAATTATTCTTTTTCCAAAGGTAATACTTGCAGCCAAGGTTATTCATGCCCTGGCTATTCCCTCATTTTCATATCCGCATCAAAAAAACCGTAATTTCTTTAGGAGACACTAACTTATGGACTATCAAAACCCTTTCAGCAAAAAATCCTCCCGCCGTGGGGTAATAGTGAGTGGAGCAGTTGGTGGCATAGCGACTGTGTTAGGTTTGCCGCTCATTGCCCAAAAAGTTGATGCTCGGACAACAATTGCTGGGCGAAACGATGTAAAAATTCTGAATAATGCTCTTTATTACGAACATCAGGCAATTTGGGCTTATGGTGCTGCTGCTGGCAAACTAACTAATACTGAAGTTGGTAAAGCTGTCTTAGCTTTGGCGCTCCGCAACCAAGCTGATCATAAAAAGCATCGAGATGCTTTAGCAGCTACGATCACCAGTTTGGAGGGAACTCCAGTAAAAACAAAGTCTAGCTATGATCTTTCATCTTACATCAAAAGGGGTGAGGGGAACTTGGATAGCGATGTGAATATTGCCAAGCTGGCTTTAGCTTTGGAGACTGATGCGGCGATCGCCTATACCCAGGAAATTGCTAAGTTGAAAACTCCAAAATTGATTACTGTCGGGGCAAGTATCGGTTCTACTGAGGCTGCCCATGCTGCGGCTATTCGTGCCACTTTCAAAGCACTTGGAGTAAATCTTGAAATCGTACCAGCGTCTTTTGTTAGCTCTGAGAATCGTGAAGCCTGGGTACTGAAGGTATAGATAGGGAGTGGAGAAGGTGGGGCCCCCTCTGGGGATAAGGGGTAATGGGGAAATCTCAATGCCCCATTCCCATTAATTATGATTAGCTTTCCAGTTTGCCAAATCAGTTAAAGAGCGATCGCGGTAACGTCCATAACGCTCTGGTTTACTTTTTATTTTCATTCCTAAATCGGGAAAAATCCCAAAGTTAGGCGGCATTGGTTGGAAATGCTTCGGCGAAGCGGAACTAATAAATTCTAATAATGCACCCATCATTGTTGTTGGTGGTAAAACCAAAGCTTCTTTACCCAAAGCTAATCGCGCTGCATTAATTCCCGCCAAGCAACCACCCGCAGCCGCAGCAGTATAACCTTCAGTACCAATCAATTGTCCTGCGGCTAATAATGTCGGACGCTCTTTAAATTGCAAGGTAGGATGCATTAACTGGGGAGCATTAATAAAAGTGTTGCGGTGCATTACTCCCAGCCTGACAAACTCTGCTTTTTCCAAACTGGGAATTAATTGAAAGATTCGCTTTTGCTCACCCCAACGCAGATTTGTTTGAAATCCTACCATGTTCCACAGCTGACCAGCTTTATCTTCTTGTCGTAACTGCACCACAGCATAAGGACGTTCCCCTGTGCGAGTATCTGACAATCCCACTGGCTTCAGGGGGCCGTAGCGCATGGTATCTTCTCCGCGCTGGGCTAGTTCTTCTATGGGTAAGCAAGCTTCAAAAAATTTCGCCGTTTCTCGTTCAAAACCCTTGAGTTCTGTTTGTTCAGCTTTACAGAGTTCTTCCCGAAAGTGCAAGTACTGCTCTTTATTCATTGGGCAGTTGAGATAAGCGGCTTCACCTTTGTCATAACGTGATGCCATAAAAGCAATGTCACGATTAATCGATTCTCCCACGATAATCGGACTCGCTGCATCAAAAAAGCTGAGGTATTCCATCCCTGTAAAGCGTTGCAAATCTTCTGCTAGATCGGGACTAGTTAAAGGCCCGGTTGCTAAAACCACAATCCCTTCAGGAATTGCAGACACTTCACCCCGGCGAAATTCAACTAAAGGATGACTCGCTAAAGTTTCAGTTAAATCTTGGCCAAATTGTCCCCTGTCTACAGCTAGCGCCCCACCAGCCGGAACGGCGTGTTCATCAGCTTTCGAGATGACAATCGAACCGAGTTGGCGTAACTCTTCGTGCAATAATCCCGCCGCGCGATCGCTTGCCATTGCCCCAAAGGAATTACTACACACTAATTCTGCTAAATGTTCTGTATGATGAGCCGGACTAAATCGCTTTGGACGCATTTCATGCAGAATTACTGGCACTCCAGCTTGCGCTATTTGCCAAGCTGCTTCTGTCCCAGCTAGTCCACCTCCAATTACTTGTATCGGTTGTGTTTCCATAGTTAAATTTTAATTCCCATATTATAAGTATCCATCAGCATTACAGAAGTAAAATTAAATCAAAAGTGATGTTAAACCACAACCAGTGCAAATAAAGTATTGGGCCAATTGTAACGTTGAGACTACACTCTCAAGTTTTTTACAATCGATTCTGCTGTCACACCAAAAGCCATCGTCAGCAGTGGGCTAAACATTTTCCAACTGGCAAGCTGCCAGGAAGTGCGATCGCGTCCTCAGCCCTTGTCTAATTGGATTAATCAAAAAAGTAGCAAAATTAGTCATAAAACTAGGATGTTTTGTATAAAACCTTGATTTCTCCTTTTTCTAGGTGATACATTAAGTACATATTCAATGATTAGTTATAAAGGCGTAATTGAGGTGATTTATGACTAAAAACAAAATTAAAGATAACGTCGCTTTAAATCTAGCTCCAGTTATGTTTATTGAAGAAGTAACAGATGATGAAGAATTGAAAAGTGTATACGGTGGCGTAACGCCTCCTGTTTCACGACTAACCCCTGAAATTATTGCTGCTCTTGAAAAGCGCGGTATTAAAGTGATTAACGATTCTAACAACCCAGATATATTAACAGAAGAGGCGTTATCTGCTTTAAAAGAAATTTTTGCTAATCAGACGTAGTAGATACAAACGATTTCCATTAACTGTAGCGATATACAATACTAGAGCGTGTTTGAAAACACGCTCTGTTCTCAAAAATAGGCTAATGTAAGTAATCCTGGAATTATACAAATGGCTCATCAAAGTCATTTGATATTGTAATCAAATTTTTGGCACTACCAAATAACAGCAGTTTTCACTCCTTCCATGCTTGGGCGCGCGTTCAACTGTGGCAGCAGACAATCAACCCAACAAATTAACAAGCACAAGCTTGTCTGAAAGAAAAGCGATCGCTATCCCCAAAAAAAAATTAACATTAACCTTAGAAGTGTTAATTTTTCATCGTATAAACTCATGGGTTACTACATCGCTCCCCGCTTTTTGGACAAACTTGCTGTCCACATTACCAAAAATTTCCTGAAGCTTCCTGGCGTACGAGTTCCCGTGATCCTGGGTATTCATGGACGCAAAGGAGAAGGTAAAACATTTCAATGTCAATTAGTCTTCGAGAAAATGGGTATCGAAGTAACTCACGTATCTGGCGGCGAATTAGAAAGTCCAGATGCGGGAGATCCAGCGCGGTTGATTCGGTTGCGCTATCGGGAAACAGCTGAACTGATCAAAGTACGCGGCAAAATGTGTGTACTGATGATTAACGATTTAGATGCCGGTGCTGGACGCTTTGATGAAGGCACTCAATATACTGTAAACACGCAGTTGGTGAATGCCACACTGATGAATATTGCTGATAATCCCACAGATGTGCAGTTGCCGGGAAGCTATGATTCCACACCTTTACATCGTGTGCCGATTATTGTCACAGGTAATGATTTTTCTACTCTCTATGCACCGTTAATTCGGGATGGACGGATGGAGAAATTCTACTGGGAACCAGATAGAGACGATAAGGTAGGAATTGTCAAGGGGATTTTTGAACCAGATGGATTGTCACAAAAAGAAGTTGAACAGCTAGTTGATACTTTTGTCAATCAGTCTATTGACTTTTTTAGCGCTTTGCGATCGCGCATTTATGACGAACAAATCCGCAACTACATCCATAAAGTAGGTTTTGAGCAGATATCCTTGAATGTGGTTAACAGCACTCAAGGGCCACCTGAGTTTAAAAAGCCAGATTTCAGGCTGTCTCACTTAATCGAGTCTGGTAACTTCCTGGTTGGCGAACAAAAACGGGTGGAAAGTTCCCATTTGGTTGATGATTACAATCGACTCAATCGAGGTAGAAATTCTCAATCCGCACCACCTGCTGTGGTAACACCAATTAGTCAGCCGTCAAATGGCGCAACCAAAGAAGTAAAAACTAATCAATTCCAGAAACAGGAAGCATCAAGTGCCCATTTGACACTAGACACACAAGCTCAAATTAGACAGTTATTATCTCAAGGTTACAAAATTAGTATTGAACACGTAGATGAGCGCCGCTTCCGCACAGGTTCTTGGCAAACTTGTGTTCATAGCCACATCGATGCCGAGTCTGATGCCATCTCAAATTTGGAATCAACTCTGGCAGAATATAGCGGTGAATATGTGCGCTTAGTAGGTATCGATCCTAAAGCCAAGCGGCGGGTGGTGGAGACAATTATTCAGCGTCCAAATGGAAACAATTAGGGGCAGATGCAGCAGAATCCGGGAGTTAAAAATCGGAAGTTAAATCGACGCTTAGAAACTGCATCTAAACAGACTAAACCCGCCCACGCGGGTTTAAAAAGCTTTATTTTCTATTAGCTCATACCATTTCTGGGTAATTATACCAATTTGAAAAAAGAATGCAACAAATAGACCATTTGTAGAGACGCGATTCATCGCGTCTTTACCCAAGGATATGTTGTTGCAATCATTAATTAAATTGGTATTAGCTGCTAAAGAGATGGTGTTTTAGCTATAGCAACGCCAATGCTGTTCGCTTAAGGCAAGAGACGTGATAAATCGCCGTCAAGACAAAGTTAATCCTAAATCATTTGTGAACAACGAAAACCCCAACCTCTTGGAGAAGTCGGGTATCTAAGACTGCGAATTAGATTGCCAAATTTTTTGTTAATTCTTAAACAACTGGAAACAATATGTTTCCTTAATTTGAAAGCTGAATTTTTCCCTTTTACCTACAAGTATTGGCTGAAGCTGAGGTCATCGTTCTTAAATCGCTTGTAAATGCGGCTGTGTATTGATAAGGTGATGAACCAGAGCAATTCATGGAATTTGTATTAGTACCACGAGGAGTCCACCAAGACTGAGCTTTCACAGTTAAATTTGCGCCATTCCATGATAGATAATTGACAAGTAAAGAGTTAGTTTGTCCATTATCTGACTTTTTAGAAGAGAAAAATGTGGCATAATCAACCTGGCCATTAGCTGGATTAATCCGGGCTATAACTGCGGCTTGTGGCCCGCCTCCATAACCATAGCTAGGCAACCACCGACCACTGGCAAAACGGCGAAAATCATTACCTGTCTGACTGCCTGTAGAAGAGTAAATGCCATATAAAACATCACTTCCATTCCAATACAATCCGTAACCTGTACCATCGTCGCCTGTTGTCTCGTAATCATCACGACACCATGCTTTTATCCCATTATTAAAGCGGATAGTTACAGGGTTTTTGTTATTTGAGAATTGCTGATAACCAATGTAAATTCTTGCTGTTCCATTAACTACTTTGGGGCCATTTTTAGCTGCGATTGTCGCTTCACTATCATTGCAACTGAATGTCACAGCTTCACCGATCGATGTATTTATGGTTTCAGCTAAAACTGGAGCAGTTTTTTGTGTGAGAACTAAGTCACCTACTAAAATTACAGACAAAGAAATGCCCGCAAAATACTTTTGTAATTTGCCAGAATAAATCATGTTATGAATCTGCCAAGACAAGGAACGGAAAACACCGTATCACTATAAACTCTAATCAGTATTTAGACAAGTAAAATGCTTGAAAACACTACGTAGCAAGACTCTCAGTACTGGAAAATATTAGTTATGACTACAAAATGCCCGATCCAATATGCATGATCATGCATGATAGTAGCTGTATATAATTATTGTTTATCAAAGAGCATTAGTAAATATAAAAAATTGCAATAGGTTATGCTTTACCATAAACAATTGCAGTAATATAAAAAATAATTTTAATCAGCCAAGTGCCTTTGTTCGTTCCCTACATCCCTTGTAAGAACATTGTTTTACCTGTGTTTTATGCTTTTATCCGGGCTGTATTAGGTAGTTTTAGGATTTTTATCTGATGCTTCTCCAGCAGCAGCTTTCAAGCGACTCAATCTGCTTTTGCGAATCCGTTCACTATCGCGAACCCCACCCGCCATTTCATATTCACTGCTATCTTTGCCATATTTAAAAGCAACCCCTCTTACCATCTTGTCTGTAAGATTACTGAGAGTTTTTTCCATCGCATCAATTTTAGTTTTAGAAGAATCAATTACAGTTAACGCAGTGTTATAACCATCAAGCATGGTTCTTAGCAGTTCAATTGCTTGACTCAAGTTTTGCAAATCGCAATCATCACCAAAACTCATATTTGAATCAATTGCTTTTAGTCCAGCGGATCTCAACTCAGCTTTTTCGAGAACACGGGATGTACGTTTTTTACGAGACATCAATAATATTCCTTAGAGAGGTTTCTAAAGCTACTTTGGCTTACTAAAGCTGTTTTTTGGTTCAGTAAAATTAGTGATAATTATATTTGTCAAAAAAATCTTAACGAATCTGAGTAATTTCTCTTAATTTTCAGTTTTTACCTGTTTTTCTTTGCAATTGCTTTAATCTTGATGAGAAACATTGCAATGTTGATGAGGAATATTGCAATGTTAATGAGGAACGTTGCAATGTTGATGAGGAATATTGCAATGTTTATGAAGAACATTGCAATCTTGATGAAGAATATTGCAATGTTGATGAGAAACATCACAATGTTGATGAAGAATGTTGCAATGTTACAGCAGTTCTCAGGTGTTTAGACCACGAATTAGATGGAGAATGTAGAGTAGGCTTGCCGTGAGCGTAGTCGAACGGGAGTGAGGAGTGGGGTATGAAACAGCAGGAGGAGACAAAAGCAGTTATTTTGTTGATACTGCCAGGAAAAGGCATAGTCTGGGAAATATAGGACTCCTATTTGATTTTTGAACAAGACTCAGTACGGATCTATGCCTTCTTTCCTGTTCCCTATTCCCTATTTCCTGTTCCCTGCCCACGCAAGTAAATTCAGGAATCAAACCGGATTCCTATATAGCAATCCGATTTTATTTCTGTTCGCGCAGCGTGGCGTAGCCATACTTATTTTCATAGGAGGCAAGAGCAAGAGGCTATAGGCAATAAGCGACAGTCAAGAAGCCTCTTTGAGTTGTACTGAATTTTTTCGTAAATCAAATATTGATTTGGCTACTTAGCAAGCATTGGCAGTAATTAAATATAGTAAATCTAATTACCGTGAATAAGTTTTATTTAATACAGCCAGATATTTATAAGATACTTGTTTTCTCATAAATATTTCAATAAGTGGTCAGACAAAAATATTTACAGTCATTGCGATTGCTTTATTTTGCAACTCTTGGAAACGCTACCGCGTAGCAAGATCCCCATAGGGGTACGCTCCCGCAATGACATTGTGTAATTAATTCTGTCTGACTACTTACTGCTCCACTCATGCCATTTATATTCCCAATACAAAGCTTTCAGAACGAAGACAAAGTAATACTTAGGTACTATCATAGGGCGATCTCAGTGCGCCAGTTGTGTAAGTCTTGGCTAAGTATAAATACTTTTCCCCAACACATCCCCAATTAGTGTAAGTCGTCCCCAATCATCCCCATATTTATCCCCACTTACTCTTCATTTATTTTTGGAGGTTCTTCTAAAAAGCTAGCAATTGGGGGAGGGAATTCACCGTTATTGAGTAGTATTTCAAAGCATTCATCTTCTGAAATTCCGTGTTTTTTAGCTTTGTAGGCTAGTAGCTCTTTAAACGCTCCGATATTTCTTCTCATATAGAATGAAGTTATTGAGGCTAAATTAGCCCTTACAGATCGCTCCATTAGCTTTGAGACTACCAAAAACCAATCTTTATCAAAATCTGATAAATCTATTGATCCGACATTTAATTTAGCCATTTTTTACTTCTATATTACACTTGTTTGATACTGGTACATTTATGTTATACTGGTGATATAAGTTACTTGTACAAGCTTTTTAATATTTTTTAATACATATAGCGTTAGTGTTAAACCTATATAACACTGGTATATTATAGAAGTAGACAAGTATACAACATCTGACCAGACAGGTATACGCTACAAGACTAGACAGAGGATAGTAACTTGTCTTGTAGCTACTTGAACGCGTCTTAGACGTGTCTAAGACTGTCGCTTTGTTGTCCGTTCCTTGTCTTGTCCACAGTTTGACCTACTACTAATAGAGACAATGTTAGCCACTGACCAAGACAGAACCGCTAACGATTCACTTGATGAGCCTGAATATACCCGAACAATTATTGCTGGGAAATTAAAGATATCAGCAAAAACTCTTGTTCGTTATTTAGCATTTGGTGCTGATTATATTGCTGCCTTGAAAGCTTATGTATCGGATGACGACCCTTTGAACGGTAAACGAATTTTGGAGTCTAATATCAAATATTTAGAAGAAATTCAATATCTAAAGTTACATTATTTGCCTTTGCGAGTAAGTGAGATTTTGAATCATAAATATACACTACTGGAGAGTGCTTGATTATGAGTATTTCAGAACTTGTGACATTTTTGAACGGTGTTTCTTATATTCTGGACTCTGTACAAGATTCACCGGAATTAAAAAGATTGGCCAAATCAAGATATTACTCGACAAGTAATAATCTAGTTTTGGCTGACATTCAGCTAGTAATCGAAGAAGTATCTAACGGATTAGCCCAAGCTAATAAATTTGAATTAGATCAAAAACTATTAGAAGAATAAATCATACAACTAAAAAATTATGCTCTCAAACATCGGATTTGCGTTATCGATGTCATTGAGATTTTATCTTGCAAATTTACCAAGAAAGGCAGAGGACAGAAGGAAGAAAATATAATTTTTGCCCTCTGCCAAAAGGGTTTAAAGCCCCTAAATTTATTTATGAAAAAAAAATATGTATTTCGAGACGCACAGTGCAAGAAATACTACGTCCCTATTGAATCCCCTAAATTTATTTATCGGGTTTCCCTTCTGCCTGGTTGTTGAGCGTAGCCGAAACACTGCCCCACTTCTCTACGAGACGCTCCGCGTAGCTTGCTTCCCCGTTCGCGCAGCGTGCCGTAGGCAAGGGGTACGACTACGCTCTGTTACCACGCCAACGACTACGCTCTGTTACCACCTGCCTTCTGCCTCCTCAACAAAATTGCTTTATTGCTTTTACCATAAAATCATTCTTTTCGGCTATTGTTTGCGTAAGTCTTAAGATGATTACAATAGAGAATTATCTGATAAATCCACTTGTACATAATAGGACTTACGCAAAATCATGATAAAACGAACCACAAAGGACGCAAAGGACACAAAGGAATAAGAGTTTCAGAGAGTTATTGCGTAAGTCCTACATAAAAAGCTATTGCTTTTTTGAGGTGGAATTATTAGGGTTTAGCTAAGTAATTAATGGGAGCAAAAATGATATGATTGGAATTGCGATCGCAGGCACTGGATTTGGTCAAAAAGTCCACATCCCTGGATTCCAAGCACATCCTCGCACTGAGGTAGTTGCTGTTTATCACCGAGATATTAATAAAGCCAAAGCCATAGCAGAATCCCATAATATCCCCCAGGCTTCCGACTCACTTACAGATATTGTGGCCTTACCAGAAGTGCAAGCAGTCAGCATCTCTACACCGCCCTTTTTGCACTATGAAATGGCAAAGACTGTACTCCAAGCGGGAAAACATTTATTACTAGAAAAACCGACAACTTTAAATGCAGTTGAGGCGAAAGAACTTTATCAGTTAGCTAAAGCAAAAAGCGTTATTGCAACTGTAGATTTTGAATTTCGGTTTGTACCAGCATGGCAATTGTTTGCAGAATTATTGTCAGAAGACTATGTGGGTGAGTTACGCTTAATTAAAATTGATTGGTTAGGTTCTTCTCGTGCTGATACTTCACGCCCTTGGAATTGGTATTCTGATAAAGATAAAGGAGGCGGTGCGTTGGGATCTTTGGGTTCTCACGCCTTCGATTATATTCACTGGCTATTTGGGCCAGTGCGTAGATTAAACGCTCATTTAACTACTGCTATTCCTACACGAATTGACCCGATTAGTGGGGAATCTAAGGCAGTGAATACAGATGACAATTGTATATTAACGCTGGAATTAGCCAATGGTACACCTTGCCAACTTTCTATCAGTGCGGTTGTTCATGCAGCAAGAACGCATTGGGTAGAAGTATATGGCGATCGCGGTACATTAATAGTGGGCAGTGAAAATCAAAAAGATTATATACATGGTTTTCGTGTTTGGGGTTCCCAGCCAGGTAAACCTTTAACAGAAATAGAAATACCGAATCGGTTAATTTTTCCCAACAATTATGCTGATGGGCGCATTTCGGCATTTATCCGCGTAGTAGACCAATGGGTGCAAGGAATTGACCGAAATCAGGAAATTACACCATCACTACGCGAAGGAATTTATTCTCAGTTGTTGATGGATTTATCTCATGAATCGCATCAAAAATCAAGTTGGTTAGATGTACCTAGTTTAGAAGAATTTCTGAGTAACTAGAAAACAAATGAGCAAAACTCCCCGCATTCGTATCCCGCCGGAAGTCAAAAAATATGTTTTTCAACGCGACCAATATCAATGCCGAAGTTGCGGTAAAACTAATGTAGAAACTAACCTCAGTATCGATCATATTATTCCCCTCGCTCGTGGGGGTCAAAATGATATCAGTAATCTCCAAACTCTCTGTTTTACCTGTAATCAGCAGAAAACAGACAACATTGATCCACGTTTCCGGCGATATTTTCAGCTTTAGGTTACGATGGTATCGGCTATTAGTTTCTCTTCATTTCTATGTCTCAAAATCACAATAGCAATTCCCGAAGATTTCCCAACATTAAAACTACAATTATCTACTTCTTCGCTATCACAGCTATGTTAGTAGTAACCTTCCCCTGGTTATATGAGATTAAAACTAAAGCTGGGATTGATATATCACCTGGACGCCATGCAGGAACATTTTTTGAAAAACATACCCGTGGACTGTTTAAGTGTGAGTGGCTTTATCCCTACCATTGCGATCGCTCTCACGTTAGGTAAAGAAAGTTACAGCAGATTCAGAATTTAGAAGTCACAATTCAGAAGTCAGAATGGGCTGCGCCCCGCTGCGCTAACAGTAGTAAAACAGGGTGCATTACCTGGACTTAAGACGAATCGTTGTGTACTTCACGAACTTGAAATTGACTGTAAAAAGCAAAGAGGATAATTATCCCCTTTTCTTTGTGTGATATAGCGGTTCTCAGTTGAGTCAGGTACAAGAACCCCACCCCTAACCCCCTCCCCGCAAGCGAGGAGGGGACTATGATGTACCTCATGTGATTAGAAAACGCTATATATCTATCCCAACTGATTGGAGATTGAACTAACATCAACAGCTAATTTTTTACCTAACTTGAGCAACTGAAGACACTGATTATCTCCTTCATTCCCAACGCTAGTAATACACACTGGTGCTATCTGACTTTGCAGACAACTAAAATATAGTTCCTGCGATCGCTGTAGGGAAATATCAATATTTAGTTGATCCCCGACATCAATCAATCGCTCCAATAGTTGGATATCTGCATTAAAACTACCATTGGCATCGTTCAACAATTGCCAAAGCGATCGCGCAATTAACTGTTCTAACATTTGCTTCCCGTCGGGAATATTCAGCCGACAACGCAGATGTTTTGCTTCAGTCGCGATCGCCTCCAATTCTAAGATGTGATTCCAACTCTTTTGGGGATCGGCAATCTCTTGCTCAAGCGATCGCAATGTCATCAGACAGCGATGCCCTAAAGCAATATCTGCTGCTACCTGCAATTCTTGCGGTACTGCGATTTCATCACGATGAAACGCCATCAGCACACCATAATTATCACGGTAGGCTTGGGTATACAACTGTCCTAAACGTGTCAGTGTTTCCTGACTCAGCAGCCCCATAATCCGATGACGTTCTTCAGCAAATAGATTCTGTAAGCTGAAAGCTTCTTCTCCAAATAGCTGTGTCATCGCCAAGATCGTATGAGCCGCACTAGCTTGTTTTAGCGCCCCAAACAGCTTTTCTTTTAATTGGCTGTAGTTACGCCGCCCGGTAAATTGTTGAATGCCGCAATGAAAATCCCAGCCTCCTAAATGCAGAACCGCAAATACCAAATGCTCACTTTCCCAAGTAATCTCTGATACTAGCTTTAAATTTCCTATAGCCAGAGTTAGCGATCCCATCCGTTGCATTTGGTAATCTAGCTCATTGGCAGCATAGCAATAAACCTTTTTGTGGTAACGCTGAGACTGTTTGTCAGCAGCATCTTTTCTCGGTAGGGAATTGTGTGTCTCTGCTGGTTTCTGATTACTAAACAGGGAAGTAATAGCGTAATGGGCTGCAACTTGCTTAAAGCCAAGTTGGGCAGTTAACACGAGTTGCCGATAAATTTCCGCACCGTGTTTGAACTGATCCACATTACTGGGGGCTAAACCAAGACGTTTGACAAAGCCCTTTTCCAACTGCACACCTGCTACATCCCCTGCCAATTCCAAAGCACGGGCGGCATAGCGCAGAATTTGCGTCCCCTCTGGACGGGAAATTTCTTCAAAAAACCAACCGCAACTAGTGAACATTAACAACGCGTGACGTTGCATTTCCAATAGGCGTAGAGCGTCTACTTGTTCGGCTGCGGTTAGTTTGTGGGTTTGATGACGGGAGAGGAAACGGTTGACATTGCCAGCAGAGCGATCGCGCATTACTTGGATATATTCATCTCGCGCTAGCCAAGGATCGCGAAATAACTGTCTACCATGTTCTTCATACACCTCAGTTAGTTTATCCCGCAGCCAATTTAGGGCATCCCGCAGTGGACGACGCCATTTCTGATGCCAAACTGAGCCTTCCCCACCACAACCACAGTCATCTTCCCATCTACCGACACCGTGGGCGCAACTCCAGGCTGTGACTGACTTTAATTCCACTTCCCAACTGGGAGAATTTAAGCTCAAGTAGTGGGCGAAGTTCGTCACCGTCCAACCCTGTTGAGGAAACTCTTTGGTAAAGGCGTAGGCTAAAGTTTTCTCTGTTCCCTTTTTGTGGTGTCCAAAGGTTTCCCCATCCGTCGCCACAGAGATTAGCTGTGCCAGACGATGATCCCCACGTACTGCCGAACCAATCCGGCCGGCAAAGTGACTGGAATTATAAACGACATCACTAAAACCCATATCCCGCGATATCGGGCCATCGTAGAAGAAGATATCAATGTAGGGTAATTCTTCTGTATTACTATCGTTGGGGCTAGTGGCAACCGCACTTAGAGGTGAAGATGAAGTGTCTAGTGTGGGCTGCAAATAACAACGGTAGGGACGCGTGGAATCAATCTGACTACCGCCGACTTCGATCCATTCAGGATGGGGACGATCTGGAGTAGGCAGGGGACGGCAACGCAGTGCTTGAGACGGTGCCAGGACAATGAAGCGAATACCCTCAGCAACAAGAGCCTCTAGGGTGGCGTAGTCTACAGCCGTTTCTGCTAGCCACATTCCTTCGGGATCGCGGCCAAAGCGGGAGCGGAAGTCTTCTTTACCCCAGCGAATTTGGGTACATTTGTCGCGCTCATTCGCCAGAGGCATGATGATGTGATTGTATACTTGCGCGATCGCATTACCGTGACCATGCAAGCGATCGCTACTTTTGGCATCTGCCTCTAATATTCGCTGATAAACTTCCACATCGTAGCGTTCTAGCCACGACATCAGCGTTGGGCCAATATTAAAACTGAAATATTCGTAATTATTGACGATCCCCACCACTTCACCTTGGTCATTTAAGACTCTGGCAAAGGCGTTTGGACGATAGCATTCCCAATGAATCCGCTCATTCCAATCATGGAAAGGTGCAGCGCTCGGTTGGCGTTCAATTGCGTCCAGATAAGGGTTTTCCCTTGGTGGCTGGTAAAAATGACCATGCACCGTCACATAAACACCATTAGCCTTTCTTAGGGGATCGGTTTCTTTGGTGTTATTGGGATCTGAATGTAATGTTAACGTTGAGCCAGAGCTAGCTGGCATTTCAGCAGCAGAAGTCATGTATATTTAATCCAAAACAAAAAACTTGCAGTTGCACCAAAAACATTGTGCGTAAACCTTTCTACAATAGTTTTCACACAAAATCCGGTATAAACAACAACTATGAAACCCAACCAAATTTTTGACAAAGCAGTTTTATTGTAGTGGGAAATCTGCGTTATCGCACAGCCCTTTCCCTGAAGGCTTAAAATAATTAGCCATTGAACAAAGCCTTAGTTAGGGGTTTTTTCTTCTTTAGCGCCAATCAAAATTTTAATTGTCTTTTAATACATTAAACCCCATTTTTGATGTAATATTTTGGCTCAAATTCATACTTTTGCAACAAAAGATTACAACAACTCATTATATCGCAATTTTGCGTTACAAAACATCCGCAGCGTTGAATGGAAAACAAGTACAATCTCTGAATGGTTCTACAGGCGGTTGAGAGTACCATATCGGAGTGCTGAGTGAAAGTTAATTGTTAATTCAACACTCCAAATTTGAAACTTAGGATTGCTCGCTGTGAATGATACCCTCAACTTAAGACAACAAATGTCAACCAAAAACATTATTCTTTTCGCTTTACTACTATTTATCCCGGTTTCTGTAGCAGCCCACTTTCTGGAATGGGGAGAATTGACAGTTTTCATTACAGCTGGATTAGCAATTCTGCCTTTAGCAGCTTGGATGGGTACAGCGACAGAAGAAATTGCTGTCGTAGTCGGGCCATCATTGGGGGGCTTGTTAAACGCCACTTTCGGCAATGCTACAGAACTAATCATCGCCCTAGTAGCCCTGAACGCTGGGTTAATCGATGTAGTCAAAGCTAGTATCACGGGATCGATTATTAGCAATTTGCTACTGGTAATGGGTTTTTCCATGCTTTTGGGAGGACTGCGCTACAAAGAACAGACATTTCAGCCAATTGTGGCGCGGGTGAATGCTGCTTCGATGAATTTGGCGGTGATTGCCATTTTGATGCCAACGGCGATGAATTACACTTCTCAAGGAATTAACGAAGAAACAGTGCAAAATCTTTCTATTGCTGTTGCCGTCGTATTAATCTTGGTTTATGCCCTAACGCTGCTATTTTCGATGAAAACCCACTCCTATTTGTATGATGTGGGTGTAGCGGAGACAGAAGAAGAAGAAACCCCTCACGCAAAACCAAATATGATGTTGTGGGTTGGCGTGCTGCTAGTATGTACCTTACTAGTGGCAATTGAGTCAGAAATGCTAGTAGATTCCCTAGAAGTGGCCACATCTCAGCTAGGTTTGACGGCGCTGTTTACAGGGGTGATATTGGTTCCCATCGTCGGTAACGCGGCTGAACACGCTACAGCAGTCACCGTGGCAATGAAAAATAAGATGGATCTTTCCCTTTCGGTAGCTGTGGGATCGAGTATGCAGATTGCCCTATTTGTCGCACCCGTGTTGGTGATAGCAGGGCGGATATTAGGTAAACCAATGGATTTAGATTTCAAACCCTTTGAATTAGTAGCTGTGGTTGTGTCAGTGTTGATTGCCAACAGTATTAGTTCCGATGGTAAGTCCAATTGGCTGGAAGGCACTTTATTATTAGCTGCTTATACAGTATTGGGGTTCGCCTTCTACTTCCACCCAGTGATGGAAGGTATGGGGTAGTACCGCAAGGCGGAAGTCAGAAAGAGGAAAAGGGGCAGGGAGCAGGGAGCAGGGGGGAAACCCCATAAATAAATTTACTTTCTCTGTACCTTTTTATTTCTGCTCAAAAGTTTGTAGTAAGGAATTTAGTCCTTATCTTCTAAGCACGCTTTGTGCTTAGTACAAACCCTCAAAACAAGCTTATTGTACTAGTTAGTAGTGCGACGCCGAATAGCCCGTCGTAGAGATCGCTCATATTTTAACGGATTCGCAAAAGTCTCCACCCTTAACGCCAGTAAAATAAAGAGATATAAGAGCGATCGCCTGTATGAGCTACTGCCTTAATCCCCATTGTCCCAAGCCGGAAAATCCCAATCATGTCAATTTTTGCGTGACTTGTGGTTCCAAATTACTCCTCAAAGAACGTTACCGTGCTATCAAACCAATCGGACAAGGTGGTTTTGGCAAAACCTTCTTAGCTGTGGATGAGGATAAACCCTCAAAACCACGCTGCGTAATTAAGCAATTTTATCCCCAATCCCAAGGCACTAACACGCTGGCAAAAGCCGTAGAGTTATTTAACCAAGAAGCGGTGCAGTTAGATGAATTGGGTAAACATCCCCAAATTCCCGAATTACTGGCATATTTTACCCAAGAAGCTCGGCAGTATCTTGTACAAGAATTTATCGACGGGCAAAACTTAGCCCAGGAATTAGCACATAGAGGTGCTTTTAGTGAAATAGAAATCTGGCAACTATTAAACGATTTATTATCAGTATTGCAATTTTGCCATGCTAGACACGTAATTCACCGCGATATTAAGCCAGAAAATATTATTTTACGCCAGAGCGATCGCAAACTAGTATTAGTGGATTTTGGTGCTGCTAAATCTGCCACTGGCGCTGCCTTAAATAAAACTGGTACTAGTATTGGTAGTCCAGAATATGTAGCCCCTGAACAAATGAGAGGTAGGGCTATTTTTGCCAGCGATATTTATAGTTTGGGGGCGACTTGTATTAATTTATTAACAGTGCGATCGCCCTTCGATTCTTATGATACTAACAACGATACTTGGGTATGGCAGCAATACTTGCAAACTCCCGTCAGTAATGAGTTGAGTCGCATTCTCAACAAGATGCTAGAAAGTATTCCAATTCGACGTTATCAAACAGTAGATGAAGTTCTCAAAGACTTCAATCAACAGCCGAAAGTAGCAGCTATGTCAGCGATACCGCCAAAACCTATCCCTCAAGCCCCACCAAATTCTCCACCCAATTTTGTATCGAAATCTCCTAGTCAACTGGAGCGGGAATTAGAAGAAATGAAAACCCAATTTATGGGTAACAGCAAACCTCAACCAAATAAAACACAACCACCAAATCCTACATCTCAGCCTACTAGTAAAAGCAAAATAGATGAAGAATTAGAAGAATTAAAAGCCAAATATCTTGGGAAAAATAACACACCAAATCAATGAGAAAGCCAGATATTAAAAGCCTCTATTACATCACACATATTGAAAATCTGCCCTCGATACTTCAAAGAGGTATATTATCCCACAAAAAAGTTGAGGAGTTAGGAGTTTCATATACACCAATCTACGATAGTGGAATTGTTAGCAAACGTAAAGACAAGTTTACACCTGCAAAGAGTAGTTTGTGGGAGTACGCTAACTTATACTTTCAGCCACGTAACCCAATGATGTATCGGGTGGTTCATGAAAAAGACAAAAGAGATATTGCTGTTATTGGAGTCAAACCCGATGTACTTGCAGCAGCAGGAGGACTAATTACAGATGGAAATGCTGCCAATGATCCAACTCAGTTTTTTGCTATTAAGGAAGGAAGAGAAATACTTCAGAAACAATGGAAAATTATTCAAAATGAGTGGTGGAATGATCTTGATGGTTCTAAACGAAAAATAATGGCTGAGTGCTTGGTTCCTAAGCAAATCAGCCCAGAACTTGTTCATTCAATTTTTGTAGCAGATTATAAGGCTAAAGAGCGAGTCGAAACAATTATCGGTTCAGCTAAAATACCTGTTGTTCCTGAACAAAATATGTTTTTCCAACCCATATCTGCCAGCCGTATTGGGACTAATATTTCCTTGATTGATGGGGATATGTTTTTTTCAAATATGCAAACTTTGACGATTAGTGTTAATCTTCAAGGCATAATGGGCAAAGGATTAGCATCACGAGCAAAATATCAGTTTCCTGACGTATATGTAGTTTATCAAGATGCTTGCCGGAATAAACAGCTTACTGCTACAAAACCCTATCTCTATAAACGTGAAGCTTCTTTAGACCAAGAACTAGCTGATCTTAGCTTTCCTCTTGTGACCTCCAATGCTGTAAAGTGGTTCTTGTCGTTTGCTACTAAAAGACAATGGCGAGACAACTCTCGTTTAGAGGACATTGAAGGTGGCTTAGACTGGGTTAGAAACAATTGTCATGAAATTGGTATTCAGTCTTTAGCAATGCCAGCTTTGGGTTGTGGTTTAGGCAACTTAAATTGGGAGGAAGTAGGACCGCTAATGTGTCGTTCTTTGCATAATATAGGAATTCCGGTTGCAATTTATCTTCCACGGGAACATCAAATTGATTCCAAATATTTAACTAATGATTACTTGCTAAATCGCTCTTGATTCGCACGTTTCTTAATCGCCTAATTACTGTCCGTCCGCTCATTTTTGACATCCAATCGTATTTCATAAAACCTATATTTGATAAGGTTTTTAATTTTTGTAGGGAATTTCTAATCTCCGTTTTTATTCACCTTTTATAGTTAAAATGGGCTACTAAATGTCTTTGGTAGTTTTCACAAAAAAGTGACTCTAATATCTAGAGTCACCTGCAAATAAAATAAATTGAGACTTTAGAGGTACAAAAGCTTACTTCCCAGCTTCAGCAATAGGTACCCATTCAGTGTGGAAACTTCCAGGCTTATCAAGACGCAGGTAGGTATGTGCGCCGAAGTAGTCGCGTTGTGCTTGAGTCAGATTTTGAGGCAAGCGATCGCGGCGATAGCTGTCAAAATAATCCAAGGATGCGCTAAATGCGGGTACTGGAATTCCAACTGTTGCAGCTGTCGCAATCACTTCCCGCCAAGCAGTCTGTCTGTCAAGAATTGTCTGCTTAAATTCGGGAGCTAACAGCAGGTTAGGCAAAGCTGGATTTTCGCTAAAAGCCTTCTTAATCTTATTCAAAAAGCGAGCGCGAATAATACAACCACCTTTCCAAATCCGCGCCATTTCGCCCAGATCCAAATTCCAGTTATATGTTTTTGAAGCTGTGGATAGCAACGCCATCCCTTGAGCATAAGAACAGATTTTTGAGCAATAGAGAGCATCGCGTACTTTATTGATAAAGTCCTTGGTTTGCCCATCATACTTGCCACTAGGGCCTGTAAGGACTTTAGATGCTGCAACCCGCTCCTCTTTAATAGAAGAGATAATCCGGGCATTAACTGCTGCTGTAATTGTGGGAATAGCAACTCCCAATTCCAACGCAGTTTGTACAGTCCAGCGTCCAGTTCCCTTTTGACCGGCTGCGTCAACAATCAAATCCACCAGGGGTTTATTTGTTTCTGGGTCAATATATGGGAAGATATTCTTCGTAATCTCAATCAAAAATGAATCGAGTTCATCGGTGGTGTTCCATTCAGCAAACACGTCATGTAGCTGACTGGGGTTTAATCCAGCGACATTTTTCAGCAAGTCGTAGGCTTCAGCAATTAGCTGCATATCGCCGTACTCAATACCGTTGTGTACCATTTTGACATAGTGGCCAGAACCACCAGGGCCAATGTAGGTTACACAAGGGCCATCATCGACTTGGGCAGCAATTTTGTTGAAAATTGGTGATAGAAACTCGTAAGAGCTTGTTGTACCTCCAGGCATCAGAGATGGGCCATTTAGCGCTCCTTCTTCACCGCCACTGACACCCATACCAAGATACCGAAGCCCTGCGGGTTCTAATTCCTGAGTGCGTCGTTCTGTATCTTCAAACCAAGAGTTGCCACCGTCGATAATGATATC
Organism: Nostoc sp. 'Peltigera membranacea cyanobiont' 210A; assembly: GCF_002246015.1. Taxonomy (GTDB): domain Bacteria; phylum Cyanobacteriota; class Cyanobacteriia; order Cyanobacteriales; family Nostocaceae; genus Nostoc. Next base: position 72,548 of record NZ_NOLJ01000012.1, on the reverse strand, counting down.
GCCTTCGTCTAACAAGGGTTTGAGTTGAGCAATCACCGCATCCACTGGCTTACCAGCTTGCACCATTACTAGAATTTTGCGGGGACGTTCCAATAAGGCAACGAATTCTTCTAGAGTAAAGGCGGCTTTGACGTTCCTTCCTGTAGCACGCTGCGCCATAAACGCATCCGTTTTTTCGCGGGAGCGGTTGTAAACTGCAATTGGGAAGCCATTGCGCTCCACGTTGAGAGCGATGTTCTCACCCATAACGGCTAATCCAATCACACCAAAGCTTTGTAGTGTCATAAAAAATTTCTGGCTAACTCTTGCAGATCCTTTTACTTTAAGGGTAGTCCGATATTTTCCCTTCTCTCCTAAAGAAGACCTTAAGACTTGATATAAATGACAAAAATCCACAAGTAACAGGGATAATTGATTTTAAATTGTATCTAAATCAACAATTGACTAGCAAAATTTGCAAAATTGAAATAATCAAAGGACGCAGTAAGGAGTAACCAAATAATGCTGGCATTTGTCCTAGCTTTGGTAGTGGGTCTTGGTAGTTTAGCCATTTACATAGCAGCTTTCTTTTTCCCAGAAATCCACCGCAAGAATGACTTTATCTGGAGTGGCGTAGGATTGTTCTACGCTTTAGTTTTATGGGTGTTTGCACCACGCATTACTGGGGGTTTGTTGCTCGGTCATGTGGCTAGTGTTGCTCTTTTAGTCTGGTTTGGCTGGCAAACTCTATCATTGCGTCGGCAATTGACTCCACAGGCACAACAAACCCAAGTACCCAGTGCTGAGACGGTAAAAACTGGCATTCAAGAACAGGTGAATAAGTTATCCCTTCAGGAACGGCTGGGCCAGTTGCAAAAAGGTCTTGGTAGCACTTTCGGTGGCGCGAAAGACAAGGTGCGGCAGACTGTGAGCAAAAAGACACCCACAACCCCCAAACCTGAAGATATTATCTCTGTAATATCAGAGAAACCTGCTGTTGAGATTATTGACAAAACTATTGTCATACCAGAACCACCAGCAGAGGAGACAGTTACTACCGACACCGAAGCAAAAACTGAGATTGTACCAGAAGCGATTCCCCCACATCCCCCATCTCCTGAGTTGGTGGAAGCAGCGCAACCAGATTTTGAAATTGAGGAGAAGCAACCGATTCCCGTAGAAGAAATTGCGCCGGATGCGGTACTCGCTCCCCCAGCGGAAACGCCACCTGAGCAAATACCACCTAATCAAGGTAGCTAAATTCTGTGAAACCCACCATTAACCTAATATAATGTTGGGTTTCACTATTTCCATCAGGCTATTTTAGGGCTAATTTCAAACGCTAATTCAGAACGATAGAAGCACACATCAAACGCTAAAAAGAAATTCATGTGTCCTAAAATCAATGGGGCGTTTCTATCTCTAGACCTGCGTATGTAACTTGAACAGTTGTCATAATATCTAAAATCCTGGAAAGACTGTGCTTTAGGGGAAAGGCTGGAAGTATAGCTAAATCAACGGATTGCAGCAATCCATTACCCTAATTTTCAGTATTCCCAAACCTATGAACTGTCTAACTAATTATCAATATATTTATGTAGGATACAATGTATGAATAAAGACTTTAATTCAGGCGATCGCACTTTTGAAAGTAAGATTAGTATCCAAATAAATTGTTAATCTGAGCCGTTCATGATTCAATGTCTGATTAAACTCTCCTCACTTTTACGAAGAAACAGCTTTCAAATGTGAGCCATGATGAGATAGGTAGTTCGAGTTAATCACCCGATTACGCCCAGAAGTTTTAGCCTGTAACAGACATTGATCGGCACGATATAGCAGACTCTCTCCTTTCTCATCATCCTCAGCTTGTAGAGAAGCTGTACCCAAACTAATGGTGATATTAATTGTCAGTTTATTGTTGAGTGCAAATGGTTCGTCGCTGACTACGCGATTGAGACGACGGGCTACTAATAGTGCTTCCTCATCGGTAGTGTTAGCTAGAAGAATTACAAATTCTTCGCCACCATAGCGGAATGCTGTATCTTGACAACGTAGATTATGACGCAAACGTTGACATAATATTTGCAAGATGCGATCGCCTACTAAATGCCCGTGAGTATCGTTAACTTTCTTAAAATGATCTACATCCAGAATAATCAAACTCAGGGAAGTTTTTTGGGCCCTGGCTCTTTGAATTTGTCTGGGCAAGTCCCATTCTAAAGCACGACGATTATTTAATTCTGTCAACGAATCTGCTAAGGCGATCGCAGATAACATATCATTTGCGCGAATCAAATCTCGGTATTTTTGTGCTTTCCGCAAGCCAACTGTCAATTGAGCAAGTATTAGTCCATGATTGGCAATCAACTCTGCCAAGCTATAATCTGTTTTTCCTTCAATAAGATGCCAAATATATGCATCGGCTCCTTGCTTTAATGCCGCAGCACTCATCTCTAATTCTCTATGCCAACCTTTATTTTTATCAGTTAGCTGTTGGGAACGATCCTCAAACAGAATACAGTATATCCACGATAGTTTTGTCTGGTCTTTCAACCAAGCGCACAGTTCCATGCTGCCATCCAGGCTAGCTTGCACAAGTATTATATCGGGGGCTGTTGTTTGAATCTGCGATACTGCCTGATTCAGATTGTCTATAATTTCTACACTAAAAGCAGTCGCATAACGGATCTGATCTGGAAGTGTGGCGATAAAGTTATTTTTTCCAAAGACCAGAATAGAAATATTCATTGCTTTATTTTTTATCCTATTTAAATTTTAAAGAATTAGATTGAGTAACTTAATGCTTTTGCCTAATACTAAATATGATGTTCTAGGCTAAGTTAATTTTTTGATATATATTTTTCAAAACACCAAACTTTCACTATTTTTCTAAGGTTAATCTCCTTTTACGGCTTTAAATTTACTACTACATTTTCTGAAATATCTGCTTCTGACAACTAATGTCTTCTTTACACTTTGTTTTTAAAACAGTAAAAATACTGAATATTATATAGATGTATAAAAATGATTACTGTAGTTTCTTAAGTGCTATTTTTCTGATGAAATTACCCAAATAAATAGTTCGTAATAACCGTCGGATTAGGCAGTTAAATTTCTTTTCAAGTAGAAAAATAAAGAAAATATAAAGTTTTTTCATCAAATTACAAAAGCTCAAATTGCATGGTTGAATTAAAAATATTATTTCCGATAGAACACCTCAGCCTTTTTATTTGGAAATCAGGTTTTGATCGAGTATCAAGGTAGGAGTGAAATTTCAAAAAATAATGCAAATCAAATAGACAGCAAAACTCCTTTCAACTATGGTTAGTAGCTTTTTTTCACCAATATTGCCTACATTTATAGAGCAAAGTTATAGGGTGAAAGATTCATAATTTAAGTGAGTTATGAATCTTTGTTTAACAACGTTTTGGCAGGGGAAATAAAAGGTTTCTGCCTACGCTTTATAACTGTTTGTTTGTTTATTTATTTAGTTAATTCATTCATATATTTTTTGTTTGCTGCAACATCATAAATCCAGAAAAAAAAGCTAAATAAAAAACTTTATGTTAAATATCTGCCCCTAATGTGGGGATGTGGGGAAATTAGTTACATTCCGCGCGTAGAAGGGCAGAAAAAATAAAAAATTTTGTTAGTGTCGCCTGAGATATTAAAATCTAAACTTCTGTGACAAGTTAGAACTGATTCAGTAACCTTCAACAGTGTAACCAGCAGCAACAATCACCTGTTTGATTGACTCCTCTGAAGCTGCGGATTCCACTATGACAGTTTTAGCGTTAACATCAATATCCACTTTGGCATCAGGTTCCATAACGTGGATAGACTCAGTAATTGTATCTGCACATCCCTCACAAGCAATATTTGATACCTTCAGTTTTAGTGCCATTTGTTACCTCCGAATGGAAAAATTAAATTATTTCTTAAGGATTAATCTTAACCATTAAAACCCAATTATGCATCCCACTAGAGCTAGATAACGGTATAAAAGCGTCCTAATCTCTGCATTTTGCTTACCGACTGGCACAATTCGCTGGCAGTAATATGAAACAAAATGCAAGAATATATAAAGCTATTGATGAAAATACACTTACCCAGTGCCGCTGCGCCCAAGCCTAAAGTTAAAAACACCTATGTCTTCAAATCCCCACTACCTAAGCGGTAACGAAATTCGCAACATATTTCTCGACTTCTTTGCCCAACGGGAACACCAAATTCTTCCAAGTGCCTCCCTCGTGCCAGAAGACCCAACCGTGCTGCTGACGATCGCGGGGATGCTACCATTTAAGCCAATATTCTTAGGGCAGCGCACGCCAGAATTTAAGCGGGCTACGACTTCGCAAAAGTGTATCCGCACCAACGACATCGAAAATGTCGGACGCACCAAACGGCATCACACGTTTTTTGAGATGCTGGGTAATTTCAGCTTTGGTGATTATTTTAAAGAACAAGCGATCGCTTGGGGTTGGGAAATCTCTACACAAGTCTTTGGCTTTTCCCCCCAAAATCTCGTCGTCAGCGTTTTTGAAGATGATGATGAAGCTTTTGCAATTTGGCGCGATCAAATCGGTGTGCCGGTAGCAAGAATTAAACGCTTGGGTGAAGATGATAACTTTTGGGTATCTGGCCCGACTGGCCCTTGTGGCCCTTGTTCCGAAATTTATTACGACTTCCACCCAGAACGCGGTGATGAAAATATAGATTTAGAAGACGATTCCCGGTTCATTGAGTTTTACAACCTCGTCTTCATGCAATATAACCGGGATGCTTCCGGGAATTTAACGCCACTGCAAAACAAGAACATCGACACCGGCATGGGTTTGGATAGAATGGCGCAAATTCTCCAAAAAGTACCCAATAACTACGAAACTGACCTGATTTTTCCAATTATCCAAACAGCAGGGCAAATTGCTGGTGTTGATTACCACAGCAGTGATGAAAAAACTAAAACTTCCTTAAAAGTCATTGGCGATCATATTCGGGCTGTTATCCACATGATTGCTGATGAAATTCGCGCTTCCAATGTGGGACGGGGTTATGTGCTGCGGCGGTTAATTCGGCGGGTGGTGCGTCATGGGCGGTTAATTGGGATTTCTGGCGAATTTACTACCCAAGTTGCTGAAACTGCGATCGCTCTTTCGGAATCAGCTTACCCTAATGTGCGCCAACGAGAAGCAGCAATTAAAGCTGAGTTGCAACGTGAAGAATCGAATTTCCTCAGAACTCTGGATAGAGGCGAAAAACTTCTAGAAGAAATCATCCAAGAGGTGAAACAGCGAGGGGAAACTCAAATTAGCGGTGAAAGTGCATTTACTCTTTACGATACATACGGATTTCCCCTCGAACTGACTCAAGAAGTTGCCGAGGAAAATAATCTAACAGTCGATGACGCGGGATTTGATGCCGAAATGCAAAAGCAGGTGGAACGTGCCAAAGCAGCACATGAAACCATCGATTTAACTGTACAAGGTTCCCTCGACAAACTAGCAGAACACATCCAAGTCACCGAATTTATCGGCTATACCCAACCTGCTGCAACTGCGAAAGTCGAAGCGATATTAGTAGAAGGTGTTTGCCAAGAGGAAGCAGAAGCGGGGACACAGGTGCAAATTGTCCTTGACAAAACGCCATTTTATGCTGAATCTGGGGGACAAATCGGCGATCGCGGTTATATCTCTGGTGATGGTATTGTTGTTCGGGTAGAAGACGTTAAAAAAGAATCTGATTTCTTTGTTCACTTCGGACGCATCGAACGCGGTACACTGCGCGTAGGCGATAATGTTACAGCCCAAATTGATCCGGCTTGTCGCCGTCGCGCCCAAGCTAACCATACCGCAACGCACCTATTGCAAGCGGCATTGAAGAAAATTGTTGATGAGGGCATATCTCAAGCTGGTTCTCTGGTTTCCTTTGATAGGTTGCGCTTCGACTTCAACTGTCCCCGCGCGTTGACAGCAGAGGAAGTCCAACAAGTTGAAGAACAGGTAAACAGTTGGATTGCTGAAGCCCATGCAGCAAAGGTGGAAGTATTACCTTTAGCAGAGGCGAAAGCTAGGGGTGCTGTTGCCATGTTCGGGGAAAAATACGGCGAGGAAGTGCGCGTGATTGACTTCCCCAGCGTATCAATGGAACTATGCGGTGGAACTCACGTAAGTAACACTGCTGAAATTGGCGTGTTCAAGATTATCTCGGAAGCTGGCGTAGCTTCTGGAGTGCGGCGGATTGAAGCCGTTTCGGGGCCAGCAATCCTAGATTATCTGAATCTGCGGGATAAAGTAGTTAAAGATTTGAGCGATCGCTTTAAAGTTAAACCCGAAGAATTACCAGACAGAATTACAAGTCTGCAAAGCGAACTGAGAAATAGCCAGAAGGAATTAGAAACCTTAAAGGTACAGTTAGCGATCGCTAAATCTGACAGCTTGCTACAAACAGCAGAAAGCGTAGGCGACCATAAAATTATTGTCGCCCAATTAGAAGATGTCGATCCAGAATCATTAAAAACCGCAGCCGAACGCTTATTGCAAAAAATCGGTAACGGTGCAGTGGTACTGGGTTCTGTTCCTGAAGAAGGAAAAGTGAGTATAGTTGCAGCTTTTAGTTCAGAAGTGAACAAAAAAGGTTTGCAAGCTGGTAAATTTGTAGGTGCGATCGCTAAAATCTGCGGCGGCGGTGGCGGTGGAAGACCGAACTTAGCCCAAGCCGGCGGACGCGATGCAAGTAAATTACCAGATGCGTTGGCACAAGCAGAAAGTGAATTAAAGTCTGCTTTGGGTTAATTTCTTCCTGACTTCTCGCGTCATCTGGAAAAGAAGAGGGCGAAACCTAATCCCATTCCCGACGCGGGAAGAAAACTACAGCGTACTCAATACGGTTCGGTTAAGGCAAGAGACGCGATGAATCGCCGTCAAGACAAAACGACTGATTATTGTAGAGACGGCGATTTATCGCGTCTTTGTGATGATTTATCGCATCTTTGCGATCTAGAATTTTCATCAAAAAACCTTAACCGAACCGTATTGCATTGTTTCTACTGACAATGCCATTACACCTCTTGCATAAATAAAAAATAAAGAACCCCACCCCGCATTTGAGTAAAGCAAACGCTCCCCTCCCCGCAAGCGTGGAGGGGCTGGGGGTGGGGTGTTAGGGACTTTTGCACGAAGTCTATCATTTCCGCTGACAATGCCATTACTCTCATTCTCATCTTCTGCACGAGAATAACAAAAGCCTCACCAAGCTAAGTTTTTAGGACTATTATTCTCCCATTCCCAATTCCCCATTCCCCAGATATGCTTCAGACTTTTCTATAATAATTAAGTCATTCCCGTCATCAAAAACAGCCTGTGACTACCACTCCCCTATCTCCAAATTCAACTGCTCAGGTTCCAGATACGCTAGGTCGCTTCGGACGCTTTGGCGGTAAGTATGTACCTGAAACGCTCATGCCTGCCTTGGCTGAATTAGAAACAGCTTATCAGCAATACCGCAATGACCCTGGTTTTCAAGCAGAATTACAGCAGTTGTTACGAGACTATGTAGGACGTGCGACACCATTGTATCTTGCTGAACGCCTGACTGCTCATTATGCCCGACCCGATCGCACCGGGCCACAAATTTACTTGAAACGTGAAGATTTAAATCACACTGGCGCTCACAAAATCAATAATGCCCTTGGTCAGGTATTGTTGGCGAAACGCATGGGTAAGCAGCGGATTATTGCTGAAACGGGTGCCGGACAACATGGAGTTGCTACAGCCACAGTGTGCGCTCGTTTTGGGCTGGAATGCATAATTTACATGGGTGTTCAGGACATGGAACGCCAAGCTTTGAACGTTTTTAGAATGCGGCTGATGGGGGCAGAAGTGCGTCCAGTGGAGGCGGGAACCGGAACTTTGAAGGATGCTACATCTGAAGCCATCCGCGATTGGGTGACAAATGTGGAAACAACTCACTACATCCTGGGTTCGGTAGCAGGGCCTCATCCTTACCCGATGATGGTACGTGATTTCCATGCAGTAATCGGCGAAGAAACCCGCGCCCAAGCAATGGAAAAGTGGGGTGGATTACCTGATATTCTCTTGGCTTGTGTCGGCGGTGGTTCCAATGCGATGGGACTATTCTATGAGTTTATGAATGAATCTTCTATACGCTTCATTGGAATTGAGGCAGCTGGGGAAGGTGTCAATACCGAAAAACACGCAGCTACCTTGACAAAAGGGCGAATTGGTGTATTGCACGGAGCTATGAGCTACCTACTGCAAGATGAAGATGGGCAAATCATTGAGGCACACTCAATTAGTGCGGGGTTAGATTATCCCGGTGTGGGGCCAGAACATAGCTATTTAAAAGATACTGGTCGCGCTGAATACTATAGTGTGACGGATGCAGAGGCTTTGGCGGCATTTCAGCAATTATCGAAATTGGAAGGGATTATCCCGGCATTGGAAACAGCCCATGCGATCGCTTATCTCGAAACCCTCTGTCCCCAGCTAACCGGCAGTCCTCGGATTGTAATTAACTGCTCTGGACGTGGTGACAAAGATGTACAAACGGTAGTCAAGTTATTGTATCCAGGGTAAATCTACATAAAATATTTGGGAAAAAACAATAATGAATCGACAATTTCAACACCCAATGTTACCGCAACCCACTCACGACGAGTTGGCACGCCAAAACTTTGTGCAAAGTCTGAAAATGCACGTTTTCAGGAATATCATTCCTGGTAATAAAGAAATTTATGAAAAACTAGCCAAGCCAAAGTTTGAACAAGAACATCAGCGTCCTCCCCAGAATCGTTACGAAATTCGGGAAGTAATGCAGCACGAACCCTATTATCGCTGGACTACTGCCCTGAAGCGCATCAATCAGGAAATGTTATGGGATGCTGTCAATGCCAACGTTGACAGACAACTGCCAGAGTTGATAGAGCGTGCCAAAGATAAGGGTGGTGAACTGGGTACTTTAACCCTCGATCCAAATTTTCAAATACCTACTTATCAAAAGGCTGTAGACATTCACTGTATGCCAGGAGGATATCACAGTGAATTCACTGCTGATGATGTTGCAGCCGGTGCAACCTACGATCGTGGCGCTTACGTTTATGGACTCGGTTGGTTGGGGCCGCTCAATGATGATATGGGGCTATCTATAGTCCAAAACTACCTTTTAGCAGAGTTTCCCAACTTTCAACCGAGAAAAATCCTCGATATGGGATGTTCTATTGGCAATAGCACATTACCCTATGTAGATGGTTTCCCAGATGCGGAAGTCCATGCTATAGATATAGGCGCATCTATACTGCGTTATGCTCATGCAAGAGCCGAAGCCTTAGGAAAACGGGTACACTTCTCTCAGCAAAATGCTGAACATACTAACTTCCCCGATGAATCATTTGACTTAGTGGTTTCTCACATTTTGCTGCATGAAATCCCCCCGTCATCTGTGCGTAAAGTTATGCAAGAGTCTTATCGTCTACTGGCTCCTGGTGGCATGATGATTCATCTAGAAGCACCCCTGTATCATCACATGGATCTTTATACACAGTTTATGTCTGATGGGGAAACCGTTAACAACAACGAACCTTTCTGGAGTGCTGTACGCGATTTAGATTTGATGCCGCTAGTTACTGAGGCTGGTTTTTCAGCAGATAAGACATTCGAGAAATTTGTCCCGAATGGGGCATGGAAAGCAAAAGAAACTAATGGTATATTTCCAAATCGTAACTCAGCCACCCAAGGCACTTGGTTTGTGGTTGTTGCAACTAAGTAAGCAGAGAAAGTTTCGTAATTCGTAATGGGCTATGGCCTGCTACGCTAACGTAATTCGTAATTGAGAAAGTCAGATTTTATCTGGCTTTCCTCGTTTTGTATGTCTAGTCTTATTTTTGGAGAATTGGTATTAGGATGACAAAAATAGCCAAGGGTAAACGACCTGTTTACTTAGAAAATCCGCAAACTGATAAATTGTTAGCGATCGTCATGGCTTTGACTGGTGAGGTATCCGTGCTGCATGAGCGGCTAGACACCATTGAACGGTTGCTAGAGGTGAAAGGTATTTTATCGGCTAGTGAGATTGAAGCTTACGAGCCGGATGTAAAAGTAACCAAGGAACGGGAACAGTGGCGTACAGAATATATTGCACGGGTGTTGCGCGTGGTACAGGAAGAGTTAGAAACCCTCAAACAAAGCTAGTTTAAATTACGTAGAAATTTTGCTGAATCAATCCAGCCATTTTTATCCGACATTCCGTATCTTGAACTGTCACAATCGGTTTTTACTGTTTTTTTGACATAAAAAAGCTATTTAAAATACTTAAGTACAGTAAAATAGCTGAATTAATGAAGATAATTAAGCATAATCTGAAACTCATAAATTACAAAAAATCTAGTAATTACACTATGTGGTAGTCTAAATGCAGAATCGGAGATAAGAAGAATCATACTAATGGTAGAAGACAACTATTGGTTAAATAGTAACATTTTTGCGTTAAATCGTGAATTTAAACGTCTACTAGTAGTTTTTGAGCAAAAAAGCCTACAAATAGAGCTATTTAGACCTATAAGCAATTTGTCACATTGATATTAGTTGGTTACATTGTCTAAAAGTTTACTACCAACAAATGATCAAGCAAATAGTTTACAACGTTATTTTAGGCACTCTTGCTCTCAGTAGTGCAGCGATCGCTACTTCTGTAACAAATCCAGCTTGTACGTCAGCACCTTCAAATGTATCGAATAACACTAATCAAGTTGCAGCAAATAGCATGGACACTGCTGCTCTAGAACAGTCGATTTTTAACCAAATCAATAACTACAGAGCTTCTCAAGGGCTACCAGCACTGACTCGTAATTCTGCCATCGATAATCAAGTTAGGCTTCACAGTAAGAACATGGCTAATGGTACTGTTCCCTTTGGACATAATGGATTTTCACAACGTCTTAATGCAACCGGTGTTTCTTACAGTTCAGGTGCTGAAAATGTCGCTTACAACCAGGGACATAGCGATCCTGCTACAGTCGCTGTGCAAGGTTGGCTCAAAAGTCCAGGGCATCTTGCCAATATTAGAGGTAATTATAATTTGACGGGGATTGGTGTCGCCAAAAACAGTCAAGGCGCAATCTACTTCACACAAATGTTCATTCGCTGATAGGTTTGACGCGATGTGCAACTTAATAGTCTGACCTCACTTCCATTCCTCTCTCCTGCAAAGAGAGAATAGGCCTTGAATTCTACCCATTCCTTATTATTAGGCAAGGAGATTAGGTTTGAGTAAAAATTGCACACAGCGTTAGATTTGGTAAAGTTTAGGTTTTTTCTCAAATTTCCCAGACTTTAACCTGTTACTAAACCTTTTGCTTGATAATTTATGAAAATCTGAAATTATTAGCAAAATTAACCGTGATTTTGATGAAGCTGACCTATTGAAGTACTGACAATTGAAAATGATTGTTTGTGTTACTTGTCAAGGATGTAGCCAAATTGCCGAAATTCATCATTACTTAATAGTATTGTGGTATATATCCTTGGAACAATAAGGTAGAGTAGAAGTCTTATATCTCTACACATTACGCAATTCTCCATGTTCCGACAAACTGCTTTTGGCATCGCTTTAAGTGCGCTTGTCCTTGCTAGTGGATTAACGACTGCTCCGATACCAAATCATACTTCTACAAATACATCCACCCGTAATAAGCTGTTGTCGCTTTTTTCTAGTCAGGTTGCAATATCGACTCCTACTTTTAAAACTACTGAGTTAGAAAAATCAGTATTTGACCAAATTAATCGATATCGGGTTTCTAAAGGGCTGCCAAAGTTGACTTTAAATACAAATTTAACTCGACAGGCCAGAATTCATAGTCAAAATATGGCTAAAGGCAAAACCCCATTTAGTCATCAGGGATTTGAAGGGCGAGTCAAAGCTATCCCGATTCGCTACAACAGTGCAGCGGAAAATGTTGCTTTTAACCGGGGATATAGCAACCCCGTAGAGGAAGCTGTTACTGGCTGGATTAAAAGTCCTGGACACTTAAAGAACCTTAAAGGAAATTACAACCTGACTGGAATTGGTGTTGCGACTAATAATCAAGGCGAAGTCTACCTGACACAAATGTTTTTTCGCACTAGGTAGATTTAATTTCTGATTTTTTTGCTCAATAATAATGTAGTGTCTGACAAGACTTTTTTCTGCTGGACACTGCTATTATTTTTGAACAATTGATGACATTACCAGATTTTCAGGTGAGCGATCGCGACCTCAGTGACGCAACCCTTAGCCAGTATTTAGAATCTACAGCGATCGCAGTTGATACAGAAACGATGGGATTGTTGCCACTGCGCGATCGCTTGTGTCTCGTCCAGCTGTGCAATCCTGAAGGGAAAGTGACTGCAATCCGCATAGCCAAAGGGCAAACTGACGCCCCCAACTTAAAAAAACTTTTGGAAGCAGTGAATGTTGTGAAAGTGTTTCACTTTGCTCGATTTGACTTGGCCACTTTGCGAGCCAATCTGGGGATTCAGGTAGGGCCGATTTTTTGTACCAAAATTGCTAGTAAATTAGCCCGTACTTACACAAATCGCCACGGACTCAAAGACGTTGTACAAGAGTTAGAACAAGTGGAACTAGATAAAAGCTCTCAAAGTTCTGATTGGGGTAACGCTGTTAGTTTATCTGAAGCTCAACTAAGTTATGCTGCCAATGATGTGCGCTACTTACTTAGTGTGCAGCAGAAGTTAATACAAATGCTCAAACGAGAAGAACGTTGGCAAATTGCTCAAGAATGTTTTGAGTTTCTACCAACAATAGTTTCCTTAGATTTGTTGCAATTCAAGGATCTATTTGAACACTAATCGAATAGAGAATGGGGAATAGTGACAAGAAATTTTTATCGCTCGTCAATCCCGACTAGTTATATGTCAAGTTGAAATTGATAGATAAGCAAGTTCGTAGTAAGGACTAAAGTCGTTATTTTCCAAGCACTAAAGTGCTTACTACAAACCCTCATTCTAAGTTACAGCAGATTTAAAATTAGTGAAGTAAGCAACGATTCGTCTCAAAGCCAGGTATGTATAAAGCCTGTTTTACTTCTGGATTCTGACCAGAGGCGGAGCGTCTCCGGCTCCGCTCCTGAATTCTGAATTCTGCTGCATTTTTGCCTAAGAGCCAACATTGGAATCATTGCTGTCTGTAGGAGTTTTAGATTCACTAGCAGCTTCCTTGAGGTTACTTGCTCCCTCTTTAATGCCTTCCTTGAGGTTACTTGCTTGCTCTTGAATGCCTTGTTTAAGGTTACTGGCTCCTTCTTGAATGCCTTCCTTAAGGTTACTTGCTCCCTGTTTAATGGATTCTGTGGCGCTAGTACCGCCCTTTTGCAGATTTTCTTGGTGGTTTTTTAGCCGATCTACAACATTGTAGTCATCTGCACCTGGGGGAGTTTTTGATTCAACAATCCCTTCTGTTGGGCCACCGATCGCTTTCCATGCGGCAAGACCACCTTTGAGTTGGGAGACATGCTCAAATCCATTAGAACGCAGTTGTTGTGCGGCTTGGGCAGTGTCTTGTTCGTTGGTACCGTAAAGGTAAATGTCACGGCTCTTATCTAAAGAAGCTACTGCACGTTCTACCAATTCATCTGCTGGCATTGGCATTGCTCCCATAATGTGACCTTCATTGTAGGTCGAGCGATCGCGCACATCCAGAATTGTGAAAGCTGGTTCACCCCATTCCAAACGACTCTTCAGGACATGAGCATCAGTTTGTGCTTCTATTGGTGGTTGTGGGGGAATGATGCCGCCTACTAAATTATTGACCATAATTTTTCCTTGCTGACGATATTAATAGTAATTTAGCCAACTGAAGATATTTAATTGATCTTTCTCTGGTATGAGTATTCTTAAACTCTCTCCTCAGATAGACTGAGTATTTTCCAGAAAATCAACCAATTAATCAATTGTAAATAATGCCATTTTATAGTACTGAGAGACAATATTTATTTAAATATAATCCAATATATTTAAATAAAATATTTTTGATATATATTTTAGTCATTTAGATATTTTAGGTTTTACGTAATTCTTCATGAATCAATAAAACATTAGTTTGAAATGAAAAACATTTAGTGATAAATATAGTAATTTATACCTTTTAAATCTCAGCGATCGCTAATAATAATCTCTCCTCAATCTCCTGCCAAACTTATAGATTTATATACAACAAATTAGAAGTTTGTGAGGTACACAAGCTAAATCTGTTACCCAAATATAAAGGGTGTTTTACTTCTGAATTCTGCTATCAGCAGTACTATTTAAACAAGCTCCCAGCAATTTATTGACATCATATTATATTGCTAGAACAATTCTTTTTGCCATTGCTTTTGTCTGTTAAAGCTGGTTTTGACGCCCTATATACCTTCTGGCGATGCTTTCAGTCCTTGGCTTGTCATAGCTCAGGTTGAAACTTGTAGTATAGTATATGCTTAAGAGGGCAGCTATATGTAAATGCACCAGGGTAGATTTTCGTAGACCTTCTTCAAGAGAACATACCTATTGGTTATAGTACAGTCGAGTAAGTAGGAGTTGAGAATCTAGATTGGCTGATAAGTTAGTTTGTGAGCCTTTGTAGAGACCTAATTAATCAGGGAGTGCGTTATCTCTTTTAAAGTTGTAGCAATTGCCGTCGCTTCTGGATGTGTCTTTTGACTATTTGCGATTACGGAGATGGTTTTTAATTACACTTATTCCAAATGTAAAAATTTAACATTATACAATACAAATTCAAAATTATGCAAAAATCATGCCATAATTATAAATTTTATCGGCATGATGATGGCTGAGGTTGCGATCGGCTTCATGGAAAATCAAATGTACACAAGTACTACAGTAGCGATGGTACTCAACAAAAACACGTAAAGTAAAGCTGGCACAACAGCAAATCGCCCAATCTACAATAGACAGCATTATGGTTATGGTTACTGCTACTACTCCCAAAATTCTGATCGTCGATGACGACTTCGGCGTGCGAAATCTCGTCTATCGTTTTTTAAGTCGGAAATATCAAATAGAGTCCGCAGCAGATGGTAAGACTGCCTTATCGTTGTTTGAGCAATTCAACCCAGCTTTAGTAATTCTGGATTGGAATTTGCCGGATGTTACTGGTTATAGCCTTTGCCAAGAAATGCAGAGTCGTACTAATGTTTTAGTGTTGATACTCACTAGTAGGACTGACGAGGCTGATAAAATTAAAATCTTAAGCGCAGGTGCTGATGATTTCATGACTAAACCATTTAGTCTTGCAGAAGTTGAAGTTAGAGTAGAAGCTCTTTTGAGGCGGATACGCTACATCAATCCCTCCCCAACACAACGTATCGTTTTCAAGCAGCTAGTAATTAATCCAGAGGGCCGCGAGGTAACACTTAACGATAAAACTCTTGCCTTAACAGCGCTGGAATTTAATATCTTACATTTTTTGGCAAGTCATCCTAATCAGGCTTGGAGTCGTCCACAGCTAATCCAAAAAATCTGGGGTTGCGATTACGTAGGAGATGGCCGGGTGGTTGATGTGCATATTGGTCAACTTCGCAAAAAGATGGAAGTCGACCCCAGCATACCGGAGTTTATTAAAACTGTGCGGGGCTATGGTTATAAGTTTGAAGCGCCTGATGATATTACTAATTCGTAATTCGTAGTTAATGAGTATTTGCACCATTGTTTATTAATGGAGAAAAAAAGCACATTTCATTGATGGGATAATAATCATAAATTATCATGACATCTAACTTACCTAAATACTTTTACTGAGGCTTGTTTGTATAAGTTGCGTTAATTTTGGGGCGTTGATACAAACTGATTTGGTAATTTCGTGTCTGCTCTAGCCTCAGACAGTAACTTTATTGCTTTTAATATATCGTCTAAAGATAAATTCCAACAAAATCAAAATTTACTGAGCTTATCAGAAGTTTCACCTATTGGTAAAATTTGGGATAAGCACAGAGCGAATACTGATAAAGTCTTGCAGTATTACGCCAAAGCAGACGAACATTATTTTCAGCAGTATGCTTGGCGCATGAAAATGTGTTCCGAGTTGCTGGAATTTCAATTAGTGCCAAACGAATCGGAAGGTATTCTCAAGTTAAAGTTATTAGATGCGCGATTTTGTAGGGTTCGTCATTGTCCAATATAGAGTGACATCAGCGATAGAAGAACAGCCCCATAATCCTTACAGGAAAAGGATTACATAAGTTTAGAACCGTAGATACTGTGGCTTAATCGGGCGAAAAGACAAAGACCAGCGATCAGATACAACCGGAAGTAGTTCATGGGTATTATTAGAATTAAAGTGGATAACCTGACCATCTTCAAGGTGATATTCCTGATTATCAATGCGGAAAGTAGCACGTCCAATATTGACTAATGCTACCAGAGGTTCAAAAACAGAGTGTTCAGGGTGTGGTTTCATGCCACCACATGGACGATAATGGCAGAGTAAGGCACAATTCCATCCTGGAAAAATGCGATCGCCAAGTCGATTAACCCTCTCATCCCAATGTCCTTTGTTAATTACCGCAGGGTGTACTAGTATTACCTCTGATCTAAACCATTTGTGAGTTCGACCAGAAGCAATCTCACTAGAAGGCATTGACTTCATGCCAAATTGATGATTGCACAAGTCATGAAGACTTTTAATATCGCAACCAAAGTCTTCAATATTATCAAAATTCATAATCAACTCCTAAAAATCAAAAACTCTTCAACCCAAAATGAACAAAAAAAAGGAAGTCCTATCCACTCAACGAGTAAAAAACTAGATTTCCTCACACCTCCCAGGCGTTAGCCGGTTCAATTTTCGCTACAACACGAAGGGCACAAAAAAAGAAATCCCAGCCACCCAACGAGGGGATGACTGGTTAAATTGCCTTTACTTGAAGCTAGTAAATAGCTTCGATGATTTAGTTATAAAATCTCAAAATAGATTAGAAAATAACAATGACTGATCCAAAGCCTACTCGCACAGTTCGTCAGGGAAGAATATTCCCTGATATTCGGTGGTCAGAAGAAAAAAAAGCTCAATAGAAAGCTGAACAAGAGGCATTTTACCAACGCTCTAAAGTTATTTTTGACCGAGTTCAGCCAGAGTTAATCAAAAGTCACTACAACTGGTATATGGCTGTTGAGCCTGAGAGTGGAGATTATTTCATTGATCAAGATGAATTAGCTGCTATAAATAAATCTCGCCAGTGCTACCTAAATGCTCCGGTGTTTATATTTCGGATTAATGAAACAGGAATAGCTGGCACAATATGATTCAAGGCAGCTTTGGTGATGAAATACAACCATTCTTTGAAATAGATTTTAGAGTCGTTGAAACGAATAATTAAATTTTAACTAGCCAGAGAAAAAGCTTCTGTAACTGCTTTTGGTAATTCAATCAATACGAAATAATTGCTAGGATATAAATAGTCTTCACCTGATTCATCAATAACTCTAATCATTTGGTGCTTAACAGCATCAGAATCAGGAACAGTCTGGTAAATTTTCCGAATTTCTAAAGAAGCAGGATAACCTTTGTTGTTAATGCAAACAACATATTGAGTTTCTGTGTTCGCTGACTGCATAACGACTCCTATAGAAAGCGTTTTATTTTGATTTCTTTCTTACCAATTCCGTGGGCTTCATACCAGTGTAACTCAGCTTCATAAATACTTCCGTCGTCTAAGCTAATGGTTGCAAAGCCTTTAAGTTTCCGCCACCGTCCTGAACCATAAGTTTTACGCAAGCGTTCGAGTTCACGAATGGAGTTACCAACAGCAATTATTTCAATATTGGTGATGTCTCCGATAATTTCAAAATTCAAGTAAGCATTACTCCTAGTAAATATTGCAACAAAGAACTTTTAACCACAACCCACCGCCAATCTTTGATTTGATGTCCGGGCAATTAAGCATAATACCCGGAACCCCACCCCGCAAAAGCTGCGCTTTAGCTCCCCTCCCCGCCGGCGGGGAGGGGTTGGGGGTGGGGTTCTTTTATGGGTAATTTGGCGGACATGATATGATTAACCAACTCAGCCGCTAAATGTATTGCTGCTTTCATACTCGTAGCATCAGCGATTCCTTTACCCGCAATATCAAACGCTGTTCCGTGATCGGGTGAAGTGCGAACGAAAGGAAGACCTATAGAAGTATTAACTGCCCGATCAAATGCCATCAGCTTCACAGGAATTAAGCCTTGGTCGTGGTAAAGTGCCAAGTAGGCATCAGCGGGATTTTGTACTAAAGAATTTCCATACCAAGCTTGACCAGGTTTAACCCACATTGTATCTGGCGGTATCGGCCCATCTAACTGCAATTGTGGTCGGTTTTGCCGCTCTTGCTCTAACCAGGGAATTAACCAATCTTGTTCTTCATGTCCAAGTTGTCCCTGTTCGCCACTGTGGGGATTTAACCCGGCGATCGCAATTCTCCCTCTATATATACCAAAATCTTTCTCTAAACACTCCACTAGCAAATCCAGTTTTTGTGTCAACAACTGCGGTGTCAATACATCGGCTACTTGACGTAGGGGAATATGTGTAGTTGCAAGTAAAGCGCGGAGTGTCCAACCAGTATGAGGCGATCGCGCTACAAATAACATCCCAAAACGGTCAACACCTGACTTCTGCGCCAAAAGTTCTGTTTGCCCTGGATAATTATATCCTGCGGTTTTCCAAGCAGATTTAGCGATCGGCCCTGTGACAATACCATCAAATTTACCAGCCAGTGTTTGAGCGATCGCATATTCCATATACGCAAAACTAGCCGCACCACTGGCTGCATTACCTATTCCTGAAATAATTTGATCTTTAATTTTTCCATCCAACTGCACATCACTGATTGACAACTCATCTGGATTTGCCAAAGCTACTAAATTCTCAGTTAAATTCAGTTTGTGATAAATCTGTGCCAGCAAATCTCCGTTACCCACTACTGTAACGTCATATTTTTGACGAATTTCTGGATCGGCTAAAGCTTTCAAAATCACCTCCGGCCCAATCCCCGCCGGATCTCCGAGCGTCAGCGCCAAACGCGGACGATTCTCTTTCACAAAATTTATTAAACCACCTTGATTATTTTGATACATAAAATCTCTTCATAATTATTATCATCAAATTTTTTCAATTTACCCATCTCTGCTTTTGGCAACAGTGGGGATTGCCCCCAAGCCAGTAGGGATTACCTGCTAAACTAGTTTAAAATTGTTTACACAGGTCTAATCCTAGCAACTGTTGAAAAGCTTCTAGTAGGCCTAGTTTACACACCAATTTGCATAAGGAGAATCACACTAATGGGCGGCGAAATCTTGAATGCAGCTCTATTGTCTTTCGGTTTAATCTTCGTAGGCTGGGGCTTAGGCGCGTTGTTACTGAAAATTCAAGGCACAGAAGAATAATTGAGTGCTGAGTTAGGAATTAAGAGTTAAGAGTTATAGCCTTTCCTAATCATATTAGGTACATCATAGTCCCCTCCTCGCTGGCGGGAAGGGGGTTGGGGGTGGGGTTCTTCTACCTCCACTCAACCGAGAACCGCTATACTATTCTCCCCACTCCCTTTTTCATTGAAATGAGAAAAAAGCTTGTCCGTTAATCGGACAGCTATTTTCCCATGAGTACATCCACATAAATTGATTTTCTGAGAAAAGATGTAAACTTTTGTTTGCATAGGTTATTCTGATAACATTCTTTTCATAAAACATTAAAATTTATTACAACCCTCATGACATTATTAATCGTCGGTGCCACTGGCACCTTAGGAAGACAAGTGGCTCGTCGTGCTATCGATGAGGGATATAAAGTACGCTGTCTTGTCCGCAGCAGTAAAAAAGCAGCTTTTCTTAAAGAATGGGGTGCAGAACTCGTCCCCGGAAATTTACGTTACCCCGATACCCTAGCGGAAGCTTTAGTTGGTGTAACCCAAGTTATTGATGCCTCAACCTCTCGCCCTACAGATTCATTGAGTATCAAACAAGTTGACTGGGAAGGCAAAGTAGCATTGATTCAAGCGGCAAAAGCAGCGGGTGTGGAGCGTTTTATTTTCTTTTCGATTTTAGATGCTGATAAATACCCAGAAGTGCCGCTCATGGAAATTAAGCGGTGTACAGAACTATTCTTGGCTGAGTCAGGCTTGAATTATACCATCTTGCGGCTAGCTGGGTTTATGCAAGGTTTAATCAGTCAATATGGGATTCCCATTTTAGAAGGACAGCCAGTTTGGGTAACAGGTAATTCTTCTCCCATCGCTTATATGGACACTCAGGACATTGCTAAGTTTGCAATCCGAGCATTGAGTGTACCAGAAACGGAAAACCAAGCTTTTCCTGTAGTCGGTACTCGTGCATGGAGTGCAGAAGAAATTATCAACCTGTGCGAACGCTTATCTGGAAAAGATGCCAGAGTAACGCGGATGCCAATAAGCTTACTGCGTGCTGTACGGGGCATAATGCGATTCTTTCAGTGGGGATGGAACGTAGCAGACAGGCTGGCGTTTACAGAAGTATTGGCTAGTGGTAAACAGTTAAATGCTTCAATGGATGAAGTATACACAGTGTTTGGTTTAGATCCGCAACAAACCACAACCCTAGAAAGTTATCTCCAAGAGTACTTCAGCCGAATCATGAAGAAACTCAAAGAAGTAGACTACCAAAAAAATAAAAATAAAAAGCAGAAACCTAAAAAAACTCCTTTTAAACAATCTTCAAAAGCCAACAGTCAATAGTCATTACAAAACAGACATTAGTCGTAAAACTCTAGACTCGGGATATTTGACTCTAGATTAATGACTACATGACCAAAAATGTGTAACGATTACATAATACAGAGCATCGCCTAAACTTGGATATTTGAGTGTGCCGAAAGCAGGCATTATCTACAATGACGTTAAACCGATAGCGGGCCGTGTCGCTATTGAGTTGAAAGACAAGCTAACCGCAGCCGGTTGGAATGTATGTATCACATCGAGTATTGGTGGGATACTGGGCTATCCTAACCCGGAGAGTCCTGTTTGCCACACCCCCATTGACGGTCTGACACCCCCTGGTTTTGACTCAGATATGGAGTTTGCAGTGGTATTAGGGGGAGACGGCACTGTTCTAGCAGCGTCTCGTCAAGTAGCCCCTTGTGGTATTCCACTGCTAACAGTGAATACCGGCCACATGGGATTTTTGACGGAAACTTTCCTGAATCAATTGCCCCAAGCACTAGAACAGGCGATGGCAGGTGAGTATGAAATTGAAGAACGAGCAATGCTCAATGTCAAAGTGTTTCGGGATGATTCAGTGCTATGGGAAGCCCTATGCCTGAATGAAATGGTGCTACACCGGGAACCTTTGACCTCTATGTGCCATTTTGAAATTGCCATAGGGCATCATGCGCCAGTAGATATTGCCGCAGATGGTGTGATTGTTTCTACGCCTACTGGTTCTACAGCTTACTCATTGAGTGCTGGTGGCCCAGTGGTGACTCCTGGCGTACCTGTTTTACAGCTAGTTCCCATTTGTCCCCATTCCCTAGCTTCTAGAGCATTGGTATTTCCAGATACTGAATCGGTCAATATCTACCCAGTCAATATTCCTCGGCTGGTAATGGTAGTAGATGGGAATGGAGGGTGCTATATATTACCAGAAGATAGAGTATATATGGAGCGATCGCAATATAGTGCCCGATTTATTCGCCTACAACCGCCTGAGTTTTTCCGAATTTTGCGAGAAAAATTAGGTTGGGGTTTACCACATATCGCTAAACCAACTTCGGTAGAATTGCCGTAGGGACTGGGGACTGGGGACTGGAGACCGAGGGATTGGGGCTGGGAAACAGGCTACAGGGTAAAGATTATTCTCTGTCACCTATCGTCTCTCCCTTACTTCCAATACCCAATCCCTAGTACCTAGTACCCAATACCCAATCCTCTAGTTATTAAGATTGCATCCGAGAATTCGATAGCTGACACCTGAACGTGCTAAAACATCCTTAGCAGCGTGTCAAATCAGAATTGCTACATCACTAAAAGCTCGTAATTGCACTTTATAACTGATGTAAAGATTTTCTCTGGAATATCTTTACAATCCCAAATCCAATATCCCAAATTGTTATGACAGTTGCTCAAAGTCCCTGTGTTTTGGTGATTGAAACCGATGAGAGCCTTGCAAATCAGCTTTCTTGCGATTTGCAAGAAGCCGGTTATGAATCAATTGTGGCTCACGATGCAGCTAGTGGTTTACAACACTGTCGCGATCGCCAGCCTGCTTTAATTGTCTTAGACCGGATGTTAGCAGGAGAATCAGGACTCTCATTGTGCAAAAATCTGAGAAGCACTGGTATGCGATCGCCTGTATTAATTTTAATGGCAAGGGATACAGTTGACGATCGTGTAGCTTGTCTAGAAGCTGGAGCGGATGATTACATCCTCAAACCTTACCGTTCAGAAGACTTTTTGAAATTGATTCGCCTCTACTTAAAACCCGATGTGGACACCACAGAGCAATTACGCTTTGGGGATTTAATTTTAGACATAGCAACTCGTCGTGCCATACACAACGGACGACCAATTGACTTGACAATGAAGGAATTTGAACTATTAAAATTCTTAATGGAACATCCCCGTGAGGTGTTAACCCGCGAACAAATTCTAGAAAATGTTTGGGGTTACGACTTTCTGGGTGAGTCGAATGTAATTGAAGTGTACATCCGTTACTTGCGGTTAAAAATCGAAGATGAAGGTCAAAAGCGCCTCATTCAAACAGTGCGAGGCGTAGGGTACGTTTTAAGAGAATCCTAGTATACTATAGCGGGAGTTTGCCTATCTCCTTGCCTCATTCCCAGTTTCGGATTGGGAATGTAAATTTGGGTGCTACTGCCTTCCAGCCAAGGGGTTTTTCTGGCTACAACACTGTAAAATTGAAGTCTAAATTACAAAATCGAAAAGCTATATGACTCGTCGGCTAAGTTTGCTCTCGATAGTGCTGAGTATTTTTCTGATGGGTTGTTCTGTGCCAACAACTGCTAAATCTCCTAGCCCCACCTCTGGTTCTAAAACTCCAGCACCAGAAAGTTTAGGTCAAAAACTACCAATTTCTGCTAAAGCCATTGTGCCCAATGGTACAACGATTCAATTAGAGGTAGCGCAAACGCCACAACAGCAAGCGATGGGGTTGATGTATCGACCGGCTTTACCAGATGACCGAGGGATGCTGTTTGGGTTCCCTTCAGCACAACCAGTCAGTTTCTGGATGAAGAATGTACCGGTACCCCTGGATATGGTATTTCTACATAAAGGTGTAGTGAAATATATTCAGGTTGCTGCACCTCCTTGTGCAAGTGAGCCTTGTCCTACTTATGGCCCCAATACACCAATTGATAAGGTGATTGAACTTCGTTCTGGAAGAGCTGCCGAATTGAAGTTGAAAGTGGGCGATATTCTCAAAATTGAGTTTTGAAACTCTGGTGCTTTGCGGGGATAGAAATTTGGGTAATTACTCGGTTGAGAACCTATACGGTCGAAATATATGTTTTTTCTGTAAAAAATGTCACTGTGTGTGGTCAAACAGCACTTGTAACGCTACTATTTAAAAACTGTGGTAATAATGTAAAATTCTACTGTATCAAACCTGAAATCGCAGTCTTCAGGTTTAGTCTCAAAAATATTCCCTTGGGCGTAAGTGTAAATAGTCGCCAATAAGAGAGTATAAGCTATGGAATCTTTATTACTACCTGTGTAATTAAATAAAATACAAAGGTAAATAAGATGAAGCCAATTTAATTAGGTAAAAATACTGCTTAATAAGCTAGCTGATGATTTGTATGAGATTTTTTATTTCTCAGACTATCTATAGGAAGGCTCTGTTGAAGGCAGATTAACAAAACTGTGCTGGGGTGTATAGCCGATAACGGCACAGTGACAGATGAAATACTGGCTACTGTCTACCGAGTAATGGTGTGATATATGACAATACATTCTGCACAAGGAGGTGAAATACAAATGTCACCATCAAAATATTCTCGACTGATTCATTTTTTGCAAGAAGATTTGGCAATTTCCACAGCATCACTAGCAGTGGCACTTCGGCATAGGGAGCAAGACCCAGGCCCTTTGACAATGATTCTTTGGCAATATGGGTTAATTACTCTAGAGCAATTAGAACAAATTTATGATTGGCTGGAGACGGCGTAGACTATACCGATTTTGGATTGTAGATTTTAGACTTTGGATAAAAAGTTTCTACCAAATACCTATTAGCAAAATCTCAAACAATACTATTTATACCAATTTGGGATGATACTAAGTTGCCAAAGTTAGTCTTGTTTGGTGTCAAAGATACAGTGCGACTTTCTTCAAAGCAAATAATACTATCTAGGGCAACTTGGTGTCATTTAGGAGAATTGAGGTATGTCACTTCAACTCTACACTTATGCAAAGGTTTCTACTCTACATACAAATTAAAAGAGCGAGTTGCTAATTTAACTCGCTCTTTTGATTTAGTACTCAGGACTGACTAAACACTTTAACTGCTGCTGCTATACCAGAACCAGGGGTAAAGTCTTCGTAGCCAAGTTCTGTGAGGGTAACTTCTAAAGATGCAATGCAGCTAAGTATATCGCGATCGCTTACAAAACCCAAGTGACCAATACGGAAAATTTTATTACTCAAATGGTCTTGACCACCAGCGAGGGCAATATCAAAGCGTTTTTTCATCAATGACCGAATCTTATCCGGTTCAATTCCCTGCGGTGCTACAGCTGTAATCGCCGGACTAGCGGAATTATCTGCTGCAAGCAGGGGTAAATTTAACCCTTTAATGGCGGCGCGGGTAGCATTCTTCAGCCGTTCGTGTCGAGCAAATATTGATTCTAAGCCTTCTTCTTTCATGATTCGTAACGTGGTGTGTAACGCTACGATCAAGTTCACAGGCGGAGTGAATGGAGTTGTATTTTTGGCTGTGGCTTTGCGATATTTGCCTAAGTCCAAATAATATTTCGGTAGCTTCGCAGTTTTGTAAGCCTCCCAAGCTTTGGGACTGACAGAGACAAAACCCAATCCCGGCGGAATCATATAACCTTTTTGGGAACCGGAGGCGACGATATCCAAACCCCAAGCATCCACGGGTAGATTGAATGCACCCAAGCTTGTGACGGCATCAACGATAATCAAAGCTTCACCGTGTTCTTTAACGTGGCGGTTGATAGTTTCTAGGTCATTCAACACACCCGTCGAGGTTTCGCTGTGAGTAATGATTACGGCTTTAATTTGCTTTTGGGTATCTGCTTGGAGTTTTTCAGCAAATACTGCGGGGTCTAAGGGTTTTCCCCATTCCACCTTAACTTCTTCTACATTCAAACCGTAGGCTTGGCCAACTTCTACCCAACGTTCACCAAATTTACCATTAGAGCCAACTAAAATGCGATCGCCTGGAGAGAGAAAATTAATTATTCCCGCTTCTACAGCACCCGTACCACTCACATTCAGCGTCAGCACATCACTTTGAGTTTGGTGCAGCCACTTGAGGTTTTCCGTCACCTCTGCCAATATGTTGCTAAATTCACTAGTACGGTGTCCAATTGGATGCTTGGCTAATGCCAGTAAGGCAGCTTCTGGCACCGGTGTAGGGCCTGGAATCATCAGCATCAGCTTATCGTTCATGTGTCTATCCTAAAAGTCAAATAAAAGTCAAAATTGTGGGAAGTTGGTTAAGTCTGATAGCAAATCCTAGATATTCATCTACAAATTACACTCAGATCGTCACCAGCCTTGTTGTATATTTTCCAAATTCATAGGAAAAGTATCATGGGAGTTAATCGGTAAGCTTGACCTTTGCAATTTATACCAGACTCTAACTCAGATCAAACCTCTGTTCCAGGCAATCTTACCACACACCTAGACGCTAGGTTAAGGTGTCTGATCGTAGGCGAACAGCTATTTTAGCCAAGGATGAAACATCTATCTAAAATTAGGCATAGGTAGGATAAATTATTAAATCTACCCATAATCCGCCTCAGTTGTTTTTATAGAAAAATGCGAAATCGTTTTGAACATCGCGGTAATTCTCGGTGAAAAAGCTGTGTTTTGCTTCCACGAAAGAAGTAACCCCCTACACTATACGGAAGACTTGGATGTCACCGTTTGCTAAGAGATAGAAGATACCCAACCCAAACTTTTCAATCTATTTGGGTCAAAGATTTGTTCTTGGGTTTCCATTGTCTAAAAAATACCTTCATCTATGATTTATTTGAGTCAAAATCGCTTCGATGCCAATATCCAAGCCTTTTCTGGTTTATTTGATAGTGACTAATTTGACGCAGAAGTTGAGATATCTATGCTACTAATTGCTGCACTTTTTGATACTGCACTTAGTGGTAAGCGATGCCGACAGCAGACTACGCCTATACTAATAAACTATAAGTTTTTATACTATACTTACAAAATTGCTACAATCGTGCTTAGTCTCCTTAATTACTATTCACGGTGAGTCGTTTTTAACTAGTGTTCAGTTCATAAACTGTCACTCACTAGATCCCCGGTATTCTTGTAAAAGAGATATTCTTAGTTAGTGCAAGGAGTGATACCATTTCACCAGATGTTTGTCACAAGTTATCCGCGTAATACTCCCTCCTCAGGGAGTGTTGCAGATTTCAAATGTTGCATCAAACAAGTGAGTTGGTATAAGCTTTTACGGAAAAGCGCTTGAGTGAGCAAAACTCTCAAGCGCTTTTTTGTGTATAAATAAAACAGTCCTACTCTCTGAATAGCTATACATCTGTGTTTAAATACACATCTATCAGAGGAATAAACTACTGCTATAAAAATTGTGACAACATATACTTGACGACTTTAAAATTTGTGCGTCCCGTCAAAACCTTTTTAAGTTACTGGACGTACCACACGAATTAGTTTTCCTTGCAAAGGTTCTTCTGTTGCTACAGCCTCATCTATCCGTGCTGCAAATTGTTCCCAATTACGATTATTCGTGCAAACAAAAATACCGAAGTGGTTAGAATCACGACGATGCAAACGGATAAAATCAACTCTGTTGATAGTTAATATTGAGCGTTCTTGACTTATGGCAAATGCTAGCACTTCCTCATCAGGTATACCTTGGTCTGCATTTTCTGCTTCTTGAACTGTCAAAACATCATGCCCCAAAGCGCGTAATAATTCCACAACTGGAAAGGGAAACTGCTCATCTGCGTAAAACCGTGCCATCGATTAGGCTACCTCATTACGCTCAATTGCCAATTCGATTTCATCGGGATGAGCTTCTGCATATACCCAAGCATTAGCTAAATCTGTAGCTGTGATAGTTGGATAGCTCGTCAAAAGGTCAGCATCACTATATCCAAGACTACGAGCTTCCACAAGTACCCAAACAGGAATACGAGTTTTAGCGATGCGAGCCTCTCCACCACAGACTCTAGGAGTTTTTTCAATTCCTTGCCAATTGTTGCCGAGACTTTGAGCAAGTAACTGTATAGCCTGCAATTTTTCACCAGGACTGAGGGCAAGCAGTTGTTGTTCTAACTCTTTGAGTGTCACGGATGTAAATCCTCTGATGTTTTGTCAGGCTAAATTCACAATTTTATCAATTGCTAAGTACAACATTTCATTAATTCGTAGCGAATTCCCTGCGGGAAGACGTTCGCGTAGCGTCTCGTAGAGAAGCGCATCTGCATTTAAATTTCAACCTCAATTCGCCACGATTTTACGCAAAGCTGTACTTAGCTAACTACAAAATTCACCAACTTTCCAGGCACCACAATTACCTTTTTAATCTCTTTGCCTTCGATGTAACGCTGGGCAATTTCTGATTCACGGGCATATTTTTCCAACGCTGCTTTATCTGCTTGTGCTGGTACTTGAATCGAGCCGCGAGTTTTACCCATAACTTGAATCACTAAAGTGATTTCATCAGCTACCAAAGCAGCCGGGTCAAATGATGGCCAAGTTTGAGTATGAACTGAATCACTTTCACCCAATAAATGCCACAATTCATCAGCAATATGTGGTGCAAATGGTGCTAGTAAAACCACCAAAGTCCGAATACCTTCTGCGTAAATTGGTGAACTTTTGCCGTCGGCATCAGTTAAGGCATTACTCAACTTCATCAATTCTGAAATAGCTGTGTTGAATTGATATTCGTCTTCCACGTCTTCTGTCACCGCTTGAATCGCCGTGTGAATTGCCCGCCGCAATTCCTTTTCTGCCTTAGTTAAATCAGATTGGGCTTTTTTACGGGATACCCCAGCAGCAATATAATCTGTCACCAAACGCCAAACCCGATTTAAAAAGCGGAATTGTCCTTCCACATCGGCTTCATCCCATTCCAAATCTTTTTCTGGCGGCGCTTTGAACAAAATGAACATCCGCGCTGTATCTACACCATATTTGGAAATTACATCTTCTGGCGCTACACCGTTGCCCTTTGATTTAGACATGGTGGCATAGAGACGTTGCAACGGTTCACCTGTCTGAGGGTCGCGCGGGTCGGCTGAATTTACCAGATTAGAAGGAATCCATTTATCTTTACCACCCTTCTTAGGATTTAGGTAAGTTAAACCCTGCACCATACCTTGAGTTAACAGGCGTTGAAAAGGTTCATCAAAATTTAACAAGCCTCTGTCCCGCAGAACCTTAGTAAAGAACCGCGAATACAACAAATGTAAAATCGCGTGTTCAATCCCACCCACATACTGGTCAACTGGCATCCAGTCGTTTATTTTACTAGAATCGAAAACTTGGTGTTCATTCTTAGCGTCAGGGAAGCGCAAGTAATACCACGAGGAATCAATAAAAGTATCCATCGTGTCGGTTTCCCGCTTCGCTGGAGTGCCACAAGTTGGACAAGGTACATTTACCCAACTGTCTAACTGAGTCAAAGGTGAACCGCCACGTCCAGTAAATTCCACCTCTTCTGGTAACTGTACCGGCAAATCTCGATCGGGAACTGGTACTATCCCACAGTTAGGACAGTGAATTACAGGTATCGGTGCGCCCCAGTAACGTTGCCGCGAAATCAACCAATCCCGCAAGCGATATTGCACCCGCACTTTACCAAAACCTTGTTGTTCGGCGTATTCAATTATTGCTTGTTTAGCATCTGTGGAGGTCATACCAGTAAAAGCCCCAGAATTAATTAAAATTCCTGGTTCAGTGTATGCCTGGTTATATTCAATTTGGATGAGTTGTGTGACTTCATCAATGTCTGATGTTGGGGTTAAGTCAAAACCTTCAACATCATCTGGGGAAACAATGACAAAATCAACTGGCAAATCGTAATTTTTGGCAAACTTAAAATCCCGGACATCGTGTGCTGGTACACCCATAACTGCTCCAGTACCATACTCATACAGTACATAGTCAGCAATCCAAATCGGCACTTCTTCCCCTGTAAATGGGTTAATTGCCTTACCACCTGTGGGGATACCCCGCTTCGGTTTATCTTCAGAGGTACGTTCCAACTCACTTTGATGGGAAACCTCTTTAATAAAGGCTTCTACCGCTGCTTGTTGTTCTTTTGTGGTGACGCGCTTTGTTAAGGGATGTTCTGGTGCTAACACTAGGTAGCTAACACCATAAACGGTATCTGGACGTGTGGTGTACACGCCAATTTTTTCATCTATCCCAATGATGGGAAATTCTAAGTAAGCGCCTGTAGATTTGCCAATCCAGTTTGCCTGCATCGACTTGACGCGTTCCGGCCAACCTGTCAATTTATGTAAGTCATTGAGCAATTCTTCGGCGTAGTCGGTAATCTTGAAAAACCACTGGCGTAATAATTTGCGCTCAACTATTACCCCACTGCGCCAAGAACGTCCTTCGTTATCAACTTGCTCATTTGCCAGTACAGTTTGATCGATCGGGTCCCAGTTTACAGCTGCTTCTTTTTGATAAGCTAACCCTGCTTGCAAAAACTGCAAGAAAATCCATTGCGTCCACTTGTAATAATCTGGTGAACAGGTAGCAAGTTCGCATTCCCAATCAATGGATAAACCAAGACGCTGCAATTGTTGCCGCATCTGAGCCATATTCTGATAAGTCCACTTTGCTGGCGGTACACCACGGTCAATGGCAGCGTTTTCTGCTGGTAAGCCAAAGGCATCCCAACCCATTGGGTGTATTACCCGATACCCTTGCATTCGCTTGAGGCGGGCAATTACATCGGTAATCGTATAATTACGGACGTGACCCATGTGTAGGCTGCCCGATGGATAAGGGAACATGGAAAGAGCGTAGAATTTTGGCTTGTTGCTAACTGTCGGTGTCTTATCTAAGCCAAGTTCTACCCATGTTTTTTGCCATTTTTCCTCAATTTCTGCTGGGTTATATCGGGAATCCACCAAAATTCTCCTACTGGGTCTACGTCTACTTACTATGTCAACCTACCTATGTCAACATAGCAGGTTAATCTAAATATTGTAGGTCAACTATTCACAGATTTATATATATCAGTGCGGTTGAGGAGCAGTCTGATTATGCTCAAACTGCGACACTTTCAGATATCGCAAGAATTAATTTGATGAAGGTTTAGGGACTTTCAATTAAAAAAACATCTTATCCCTGCGGGACGTTCCGCGTTCGCATAAGCGTCCCGCAGGGTACGTAGGGGCACAAGTCCTTGCGCCCCTACAAATCTACAAATAATTTGGGATAATTTATTTTTTGGAAATCCCTTAAATGGTTGAATCAAATATAAAACTTTCTGATTTGGTGCGGGTTTTTGTCTACGGCACGCTCAAACCAGGTGAAGCTAACTATAAAAGATACTGTGCTGGCAAAGTCGTTGATGTCAAAATAGCTCTTGTACAAGGCAAATTATTTGCTCTGCCAATGGGCTACCCAGCGATGACGCTAGGGGATAGCCAAGTTTACGGATATTTACTTTCTTTTTCCCACCCAAAGATTTTAAATGAGCTAGATGTGCTGGAAGATTACCAGCCCAATAGACAAACGCCAGAAAACCTCTATAATCGACAAATTATCGAGGTTTATGAGCCACAGTCGCTCTCTCTGGGTTGGGCTTGGGTTTATTTAATGACTTTAGAGCAAGTTGCTCAATTAGGCGGCTTCCTCCAACCTGGGGGCTGGTGGAGCGGCTGTGGTATAACCCCAAAGTCCAGTTATCAACTGTAAACTGTTAACTTTGCGATTAGTTTATGTCCTGTTTGGGGTCGTGTCCTTGCGGCTGTACCTGATAAATTGAATTTTCTGGAGAGGCTACTGCTGCTTTCGGAATTTCAATTACCGGGTTATTTAGCCCCACCATCAGCGGCGAAGGGGGAACTATAGACGCTGAGGACGTTTGTATCGGTTCTCTTTGTGGTCGTTGTGCTAGTTGTTGCACCATCGAACCACCACCTACTAAGCCAGATATTGCACCGATTGCACCGATCGCACAAGCAGCAACGGCTGCACTCCCCACCATCCAGTTTAAACGGGAGCGGCGGCGCAAACGTGACAATACTTGCTGAACTGTCTCTTCTGGCGACTGTTGGGCTGCTGGCACTGGGAGAGTCCGCAAGCCTTGGCGCAGTTTTAACAGTCGGGCATACAAACACTGAACCGAGGCATCATTTGCCAGCCATTCTTCTACTTGCCTGCGTTCGGTGGCTGTGACTTCACCATCGAGGTAAGCACTCAATAACTCGAAGCGATCGCGCTTCACCATATCCATAAGACCCGTTGATTCGTTGGTATGCTTGGCCATTCCATCTGACAAATCTTGAGGAAGTTGCAAAGGAGAACGGTCGTAAAACTGAGAATCAGTAGTCATCTTAACATTATTACCAATTCATTCACGGGTAAACTGGGCGGGAATTTCGGGAAAATTAGCCAATTTTCCTCCTAAAGGCAGAAACAATCTATGTCTTTCTAGTAATTCTTAATCTATGCTTAAATTCTGCCATTGAGCAGAGGCAAGATACTGTAAATTAAGAAAATTAGGAGTCTAGATAATTCTGCAAGTGGGCTTGCAGTCTCGATCTAGCTCTGGCTATTCTTGACTTCACAGTTCCTAGAGAAACTCCAGTGATTTCGGCAATTTCTTCATAAGCCATGCCTTCGATTTCTCTGAGGACAATGGTAGTACGAAAAACTTCTGGTAAATCCGCGATCGCTTCCCGCAATTGCTCGTAAAATTCTCTAGTTGTCAGTTCTTCCTCAGGTCCTGGGGTATCGCCAGCGATTTCCCAATCCATCTCGCCGTCCTCTAAGGAACGGGGAGCATCGAGTGACAAAGGACTCATAACCCGCTTACGTTTCCGTAACTCGTCGTAAAACAAGTTGGTGGCAATGCGGCTTAACCAGCCCCGAAATTTAGCAGGCTCTTGTAATCGGTTAATATTCCGATACACTCGAATCCAAACTTCTTGAGCCAAATCGGCTCTGTCAGGCCAATCTGGAGCTAGGTGGTATAGAACTCGATCGACTTGACTTTGATAGCGGCGTAATAGTTCCGCAAAAGCAGCACGATCTGGTCGCAGTCCGGCTTGACAGCGCAAAATTAAATCGTGGTTAGGGAGTTTGTCAACTTGCACTGATGCTTCTGGATACTTTGCATCAACCGTTGACCAGGATACAGTAATCGATTGACTCATAGATCGTACTGGCTCTAAATCATCCCTATCTATTAGACCTGCTAATGGGGTAGAAGTTCCATGCTCAGGTGACGGATTTATGACTGGAACACTGAAGCATACAATTTTGGATACATTTATAGCAATAAGCAGAGCCACTTTTCCTTATACTGCTCCCATAGTTGCCTAAGACCCATCAACGAACAAAGGCACGATACAATGCACATTTGAGTACTTTTAACAACTGGGTATATACGCTTGATCGAGATAATTAAATTTAGCTATAAAAATGAAGATAAAATTTTGTAATTCTAACTTCTTGATACCTTTAAAATTCGGGTAATAATTTCTGGAAGTTAGCTTGCTGTGGTTGCTAAGATGATGATTTAATTTTTTGATTTCGTTACCAGAATAGTTGCTGATTGTTCTGGTTGTGGGCCGAAAGCAGCACTAGAGTTATGTTGCTCTGGTACGCGAACTTGAAAAAAGAAATTGAGGGAAAATGTAATTGTGACCGCTAGCAATAGTTTTTCAAGCATGGTTTTTCATCCACTTACACCATTAATGATTGATTGCTACATTTCAAGAGTTCCACTAAAAAGTCCGAGGAGAGGCTTACGACCCTCAGAACTTTTGAGGAATGAGGTTGCTCACTTGGAATTTTGCCGCTGGGACAATTTGCATAGTCTTAGTTTGCCCAGAGGTGTTGGCAGATTTACAGCGGAAATGATAAGTATTGATAAATTTTTGATGATCGGATGATGAACTCATCCAATTACTCGGCTGGATATGTCAGGGATAAACAATAGGCGATGGCAATGGTAAGAAACGAATCTGTAGGGCGTATGGTAATGCTGCTTTGTTTTGGCACAGCATTTTTATCCTTAGCTGTCCATTGGCGCATTAGTACGGCGGAACGGCAGTATGAGAAGTCTGCATCTACTTCGATGCGGCGAGATTCTACCCGAACCAATCTTAAGGGAAGCCAACGAGAGGGAGTCTACAAGAATCTTTCCCAAGTGAGTTTGGGGGAAGTTGCGCTGGGTGGATCTGTGCCACCTGAGGAAGTTACCCAAGGCTCCACTGCCCAGAGGACATTTACACCAAAGTCCTCTGCTTTTAAACCTAAAACTAAATCAAAAATAATTAAGAAGAATCTAGCTAAAACAACTACTCGTAGGGCTTCTACACTCAAGTCTTCTACCATTAAATCGCAAATAATTAAGAAGAATCTAGCGAAAGCAACTATTCGTAGGGCTTCTAAACTCAAGCCTGCTACCATTAAGCCTCAAACTAAGCCCCAAATTATTAAGAATAATGTAGCTAAAGCCAGCGACCTACCAACTAAAACGCAGTTGGTAGCGCAAGTAGAAAGACAAAAACCAGTTGCAGATAGTTGGCCAAAAGGTTTGTGGTCTAAGGCTTCAGCCCAACAAGTACCATCTAGTAGGCTGGCAAATGCCAAGACGCAAGTAGTGGTTGATTTAAGCGATCGCCGTACTTATGTATATGCAGGAGAAGAGGTGATCGCCAGCTACCCGATTGCTGTCGGCAAGAAAGGTTGGGAAACACCCACAGGTTCTTTCCAGGTGATCCATATGCGACATTATCCAATCTGGCGTCACCCAATTACTGGCAAAGTATTTGAGGCTGGTACGGATAGTCCCTTGGGAGATAGATGGATTGGTTTTTGGTCAGATGGACGGAATGAAATTGGCTTTCATGGCACGCCGGATGTTGATCTGGTAGGAACGGCTGTATCCCACGGCTGCTTAAGAATGCGTAATTCTGATGTCCGATTGTTATATGAGCAAGTGAGTTTAGGGACAACAGTGTTAGTACGTGATTAATTAGTTAAGAGTCATTAGTCCTTTGTCTAAAACAAATGACCAATGACTAAGTAACTCTGAAAATTATAATTTTTGCTCAAAGTTAGGCGCGTATGTTTGGAGTAAAGCACTGACTTGGCGTACAACCTCGTTACCAGTATTTTTACCCAAGGCTTGCCGTTCTGGGAAGAAATCGGGTCGATCGAGGTAACGGTTAATCGCCTCACTTATTTGTTGAGAAATTAAGTCTTGCAGTTGTGCCTGAGCCGTTTGGCGCTGGAAGTTAGCACCCTCTTCTGTAGTAGCATACAAAGGTGGTAGCCGGTTGAGAGCGTAAGCGGCAATATCCCCAACATCTAAAGAACTTTCGCTGGTGGCTTCAATTTCTGCGACTCGTGCGATCGCTTCTGTCAGCACCAATTCTTCCATAACATTAATGAATTGTTTGCGAGGTACCGCCACTACCTCACCAGTCAATAGCGCACCCATCAACCGATCCAACGCCATATACTCTTCAATTGAGAGTTCCGAGGCGTTATCACAAATTCTACCGACTTCTGCTTCCATTGCTGGTGTCAAATAACCATCCTGGAGAGCTTGTTCTACAATTTTTTCGATACTCATAACGCTTATCATCATTTATGTTGGCCAAGCAAGGTAGGGACGGTATCAATCCAATTTATTTTGCCTAATTCTCAGCAAAAAATACACAAATTATGCAAAGACAGGATCAATTCTGCCTCTACTAGTTAACGACCTTAGTTCGCCAAGGTGTTGGATCGACAGATTGTCCGTTGACATATAGACCCCAGTGTAAATGTGGCCCTGTGGCAGCACCAGTTGAACCTACTGCACCAATTAATTGACCAGCTTTCACCAAATCACCTTCTTTAACGTTAATACGACTCAGGTGCATGAAAATACTGATTACTCCTTGACCGTGGTCAATGCCAACGACGTTACCGTGTATCCGAAACCCTTGGGATACCCTACCTACCAAAGCAACTCGCCCAGAGGCTGGGGCAATTACTGGTGAACCGGCAGCACCAGCGTAGTCAAGACCACGATGATAGTAGTCCTTTGCAAATGTACCATTATAGTAGCGACGTACACCATAGTTTGTACTCATCCGCCCTGCATTTGGCTTCAGGAATACTCCATTCCAATACTTTTCTGGTGTTTGTAGCGCCTTCAAAGCTGCCACACGCTTAAGTTCATACTCTGTGGCATCCACTCCGGCTTTGCCAGGTGGCAAAGTAATACGTTGTACGGGGAATTTGCGATTAAGCACATTCACTGCCAAGTTTTGCACTTGACCATCCCCTGCAACCCGAAGTGTTCTAGTTCCAGCTTTTTCTAATGGAGTTGTGGGAACAAAAGCCCGATATTGATTGGGCGCAATTTCAAAGGCTGGGTATGTATTCTTGCCACTGGCTACTGTTGGTTTTGTACCATTCTCTGGATTATCTAGATTAATCTGCACAGAGAGTGTATCCCCTAATTTAGGATTAGTTGGAATCACCTTTACTTGCAAAGCATCTACAGGTAATGCCAAGGCGATCGGGAGAACAGCAAATATTCCCTTTAATACATTTATTGCACGGTAATTAGCTGTCAAAGTTTTGACATCAAAACCGAGCAACTTTTTGTTTGAACTACTAGCGCTATTCTCAATAATCATAGAACTATAAAAAAACCCTTGCTTGTATTGGAAAATAGATTAGCTTATTATCGCTAGTGTTTCCTGTTTGAAGCCGATGTTGTTGACAACCATAAATTTTCGGAAATTCTCCAGGTATTTATGGATTGCAAGGGCGAATCATTTTATCTGTAATTTTAGGAAATTGGTCTTGACTCTAATAACCAAGGCGTATGACATTGGCAATGAGCATAAAATTTAACTGTGATTACATAAATAATACTTGAAGGAAATCTTGGAATCAACTGGACACTTTTTCAACTGGACACTAATATCACATTGTTAGGTTGAAATCGGTATGGGGAAATTACTTAAACTAGGTAAGTAAGTCAGTGAAGATAAATTAAATTATATATATACCATTCGGAAATATTTTAAAATTTACTGAGAATAGCGGTTTAGTCGCCAAAAAACTATGATATTAAGGGAAAAATGTGAGTCTGGCACGCCGCACTTCAGATTTACCTTATAAATCAACTCTGAATCAGGGAATACGCTAATTAACTTTAGGCTGATAGTATTACTTTTGACTTGATTTTGCCATCTTCCATTTGAACAATGCGATCTGCAATGTCTAGGATGCGGTTGTCATGAGTAACCATCAAGATTGTACAGCCTTGTTCTTTTGCTAGTTTTTGCATGAGATTGACTACATCTCGTCCCGATTGACTGTCAAGGGCGGCGGTGGGTTCATCCGCAAGGATTATTTGAGGATGACTGACTAACGCACGAGCGATCGCTACTCTTTGTTTTTGTCCTCCAGACAGTTTATTAGGGTAATAATGCAAATGATTTCCTAATCCTACTTGCTCTAACATTTGGGCTGACCTAGCTCGCATTTTTTTTAACCCAAGATGTTTGTGCAATTCTAAAGCCATTTTGACGTTTTGGAGTGCCGTTAAACTACCATGCAAGTTATCTCCTTGGAAAATATAACCGTTATGGCGTCGTGCTTGCACTAGTTCTTCAGCACTAGCACCACAAAGTTCTCGTCCCAACACCTGCAAATTACCAGATTGAGCAGAACGCAACCCACCCACTAAGGTCAGTAAGGTAGTCTTTCCAGAACCAGAGGGCCCAGTCATGATAATAATTTCACCAGCGTTAATCTCTAAGTTGATATTACATAAAACTTGCTTGCGGAGTGAGCCGTGACCAAAGTGGTGGTCGAGATTTTTAATAGAGATGACGGGTTGACTAGTCATACATAGCTTGATTACTCACAATGATGGTCATTGGTCATTTGCAAAGGACAAATGACCAATGACAAATGACAATTTTTAAAACATATCAGCGGGATCGGTGGCTTGGAGTTTGCGGGTGGCGATCGCACCGGAAATTGTACACATAATGATGGTCAGTACTAATACCTGCAATGCCCGAATCGCAGTCATGTACATGGGCAAATTTGTAGCACTGCGAGTCAGTTGATAAAGCACTAAGGACACTCCCAATCCGGGGAAGAAGCCCAGTGCTGCTAATATCAACGATTCTTCAAGCACCACACCTAGCAGGTAGTAATTGCGATATCCCATTGCTTTGAAGGTGGCATATTCTCGAACATGGGCATTAACATCGTTAGAGAGAACTTGATAGACGATGATCACGCCTACCACAAACCCCATCGATACACCTAGGCTGAAAATAAACCCAATTGGGGAATTTGTTCTCCAAAAGTTATTCTCAAATTCAATAAATTCGGCGTGGGTTAATACTCTGACATCATCTCTGAGGTAGGCTTTGAGCATTGCTGCTACTTTTTTCGGTTCATAGCCTGGTTTCAGAAGAATCAAACCTAGACTGACACTGCTGGACTGTCGCCCAGAAAATAGCCGCAAAAAGTTTTGATCGCTGGTAATCAGGTTGCCATCAAAGCCAAAGGAAGCCCCAACTTGGAATAAGCCACTAATGGTAATTGTGCGCCTTTCTATTTCGGCAGTCAGGGTTTTACCTTGGTCAATTTGAGCGATCGCTTTTTGATAATCTCCTCTTGCACCACGATCGAACAACACCGTATCCGGCATTTTGATCGCTTGCAATTGCTGGTTAACATCTGGTAAATCAAAGGCTGGCTTGTCTGGGTTAAAGCCGATAACTAACACCCCTGTCTCACGATGTGTTTGGGGATTCTTCCAGATTGTGTTGTTGAAATACATTGGTTCTGCTGACTTAACCCCTGGTATATCCATTGCTTGGTAAAGTCGCCGCCGAGAAAATGTAGACAAGCTTGGCAAGTTACGGGCTTGGGGACTGGTTAAAACAATGTCTGCTTGCAAACTGCGATGTAGTCTGGTGTTACTGTCATATAGCGCAGTCTGAAAACCTAGCTGCATGAACATCAGAAGATCCGCAAAGGCAATGCCTGATAATGCCACTAAAAGACGGCTTTTTTCATGATTCAGTTGTAGCCATCCTAGAGGGGTTCGCCGTTGCAGTTGTTTGATCAATCCCATCATAAGAAGTGGGGAGTTGGGGGATGAGGGAGTAAGGGAGTAACGAAGAAGAATTAATAACCAATGACAAATGACTAATGACTAATGACAAATTTCACAATTCAATTACTGCCTTAACTTGCATATTGGTTAAGTTGGCGGCTTTTTGACTGGAAGTTTCATCTAGTCGGATGTGGACTTCTACCACTCTGTTGTCGATATTGCTGACGGGATCTGTGTTAATGACATTCTGTCGTCGCACTTGCAAGCCTTTGCGATCTACGATTCCCTGCAATTCAATCGGGAGGTTATCACCAAAGATTCGCACTTGCTGCCCTGAATGCACTTTGCCGATATCACTTTCGTAGACTTCGGCGATGACATACATCTGGCTGGTTTGTCCAATATCTGCAATGCCATCATTTGATACTAATTCTCCAGGATGGGCATGGATCTCAAATACCTGTCCATTTTGGGGCGATCGCACCTCTGCTTGTTCAAGATTGACTTTTGCCAGATTCATGGCTGCTACGGCACGATTGACTTCTGCTTTAGCTGCTTCCACATCCACTCCGCGCACTTCAGCGATTTCATCGAGTGTTGCTGTAGCTTCTTTGACCTGTTGTTGGCTAGTTGATTGAGTACGATTTAACTGTGCCTGGGCTTCTTGCAAGCTTTTTTGGGCGGTTTCCAAGTTTAAACGCTTGCTATCCCGTTGAGAAGCGGAAATTGCGCCTTGTTGATATAGTTGCTGATAGCGTTCGTCTTCTGTTTGGGCGTTACGCACTTCGGCTTGGAATCGCTCAATTGTCGCGGCTTGGGCATTAATATCACCTTGGCGTTCGGCTTCTAGACGAGCGATCGCAGCTTTTTGGGCGGCAATTTCACCACGTTTAGCACCTGCTTGGGTGCGGTTTAGGTTTGCCTGGGCTACTTTTACCTGTTCCTGCGCCTCTTTTAAAGCTGCTTGGAGGCGATCGCGGCTGTTCAAAATTGCGATCGCTTGTCCTGCTTTTACCCTATCCCCTTCCTTCACCAACAACTTTTCTACCCGACTTCCTTCCGCAGACACCGCAGCAGAGAGTTTAATTACCTTTCCCTGTGGTTCGAGTCGCCCTAAAGCTGTTACAGTTTTTAACTGTGGCAATTGTGTTGTTGGTACTTGTGCCTCTTGATTGGCATAATTTTGCCCACGTTTTACTATATAAAAACTTATCCCGCCAACCAATAAAGATATAGTTATACCTATAGCAACGGATGGACGCAGAATAGACTTAGGGAACATTCTGTACCCTAGTTTTGAGTTTCGCACCATAGATTACCTCTTAACTAGTGGCGCAGAAAAAAGAACAGATTAGGCTTTTCTCCGTACTTATTTGCTAATTCCTACTTCTTGACTCAGTGATTGTCGATTTATCACTTAAAAGTCCATAAAATAATTTGGAAATTGTTGAGATTTTACTTAGATAAAGTGATTTAGCTGGCTAGGATAACAACGAATATCTCTACCAAATTATAGGTTTATGTTTTTAGCAAACTACTTTTGTTTTATGAAAGTACTCAGGTATAG
Source organism: Nostoc sp. 'Peltigera membranacea cyanobiont' 210A (assembly GCF_002246015.1). Taxonomy (GTDB): domain Bacteria; phylum Cyanobacteriota; class Cyanobacteriia; order Cyanobacteriales; family Nostocaceae; genus Nostoc. The sequence continues at coordinate 32,438 of NZ_NOLJ01000012.1, read as the reverse complement.
TAAACGGTTTTAAAATTCCGGGTTGTAACAGCGCCAACAATCATAATCAAATTAAGTAAATAACAAAAAATATTTGGTGTAATTGCGATCGGTGGAAATTTATATCAAATTTTGATGATTATAGCGTTTAGCAATCGTATTAGGTACATCATATTCCACTCCTCACTTGCGGGGTGGGGTTTTTGTACCTCATAAGGGACAAGAACCGCTATAATCCCATTCAAAGGTTAAAACGAAACATTAACCAAACCGCATTGGGACACCTGTAGCTTGCAATTCTCACAAATCAAATAGGATTACTGTATTAAGTCTGTTTGCTATTGGTAATTATAAAGATAGGGATACAAAACTTTCACAATAGTTTTGACGTATTCCTTTTATAGTATAAATGTACTATGTCTTGAGTTGTACAGCCATGCAACCTCTTCAGCCAGTTAGCGGATCGGATTTGCAAAGATTTTTGTCAGCACCAGAGGAGTTATTGCAACAGTCGGTAGCATTGCAATTAGCTGTTGCTAGTTTCCACCAGACACCGCGAAGTCTTTTAGAGATTCTAGTTAATAGTCCTGATGCACAGGTAGCAGAAGCAGCAAGTTTACACGTAAATTTGGCAGGAGAAATAACAGACGGGTGGCAGCAAGCAGTTGATGAAATCCTGCAACAGCGTCAGCTAGGGCAAAACGACCGATTGGCGGTAGAACTACTCAAAATCGGGACTGTACCTCCTTGCTTTTTCAGCCAATGGGTTCCAGCCGAGCCACTAATTCAAGGGTTGCGAAATCCCCAAATGCCCTTGCGTTATCGGTTGCAATTATTACAACGACTGTCACAGGAACCAACTTTAGAACCAAGGTTACAGGTAGCAGAGTCGCCAGAAACGCCGTCAGCAGTGTTGGAACAGTTGGCGGGTGATTTAGAATTACCAGTCCGGTTGGCGGTGAAGTTTAATCCCAGTTGTCCACCACCATTAATTGAACTCGTGGAAGGACAGTATGCCGTTGCATCTGACTGGAATACCGATAGCGAACAATTAGCGATACTGGGGCAGAGTCGTTGGGCGTGGGTGCGGTTGGCTGTGGCGCAAAATCCCTCAGCGACAGCAGAGACGCTGATGCAGTTGGCTGGTAATGCGGTGTACAAAATTCAGTTAGCTATTTCTCAAAATCCTTTTACTCCAACAGAAGCACTCAATTTGCTTGCAAACTATGTCGATAAAGAAACTCAAAATGAAATTTCCATCGCTTTAGCAAAACATCCCAACACTTCAGAGCAAGTATTATTAAAACTCTATCCCAAACACAAACATACAATTATTACTCAAAGGAAAAATTTACCACTAAGCATTATAGAGCAACTGGTACGCGATCGCAGTGATAAAAATTTTTACTACTACGTTAATTTGGTAATAAATCAGTCGAACATATCAGGAGAAATTCTCGAAGTTTTGGCAGATGATTCATTAGAGTCAATGCGAGTTAAGATTGCTAAACATCCACAAATGCTGATAGCAAAAGAATACAAGCAAATGATTTTGGGATGTTATCGGTTGCTATTAAGTAAAGAAAAAACTCAAGAAATTACAATTGCTCACCAATTAATGGCACAGCGTCCCGATAGTTCTTATGCTTTGGCGCAGGTTTTGGAAAAGGGAGATCAAAAAGCTAAATTGATCGCTGCACGTAGTAATAAAACTCCAATTCAAGTATTACAGCAACTAGCAAAAGACACAGATGAAACAGTTCGTTCTGTAGTTTCAGAAAATTCTAATTTACCACTTAGCAGCTTATTGGAGTTGACACAAGATTCAAGTCTCAAGGTTCGTAGTGGTTTAGCCCGGAAGCGATCGCATAAAAAAACTCCAGTGCAAGTACTGGAACGGTTAGCCAATGATGAATCAGCACAAGTTAGAGCGCAGGTTGCAGCTAATCTTGACACTCCTGTGGAATTATTGAAGATGCTTGCGAATGACCAGAAATCAGAGGTTTGGAGAGCTTTGACTCGTAATCCCAATACTCCTATGGACGTTTTAGAATTTTTGGGAGTAGAGAAAGGAATTGTCAGTATTTGGAATACCAATACACCTGGTAATGCTTTAGCAAAAGCTGTCGAACAAACTCTAAAAATGGACTACAGTTCTCGGTATAAAGCATTGGATGATCTGCTCAGACCTGCCACAGGTTCACAGATGCCTGCAAGTGTATTGGTGCAATTAGCCAGCCGCGAAACATCATGGATTCGCTCGTTGGTGGCGGGTCATCCCAATACCCCGATTTCTGCTTTGGAACCATTACTTAATGATGATTATGGCCCTGTTCTGTGGGCGATCGCTCGACGTGCTGATACTCCGCCTCAACTCCTGGAACGACTGCTACTGACGGTTACAGATCCAAAGAGCCAAGACTACGAACAAATCAGTTTAGCAATTTGCGATCGGCGTGAGATTCCTCCCAACCTATTAGAACCTTTGATGCAAAGTAACCTACAACAGGTTTATCAGAGAGTAGCTGCTCAACCAAATCTTCCGCAAGCAATTGTAGAACGACTAATGGCTGTATCAAATGATTTAGTGTTAATTACCCTAGCAGGTAATCAAAGCCTGACTGCCAAATTTCTAAACAGACTTGCTGAAAATCCCAATCCCAAAGTTTGCAGTGCGATTGTTAATCATCTCAACATGACTCCTGAGCTTTGGCTACAACTTGCTAATCATACAGAAGTTAGTGTGCGTCAAGTAACTGCTGCTTACTCGAATACTCCTGTGAATATTCTCGAAATATTAGCGAGGGATTCAGATAAAGATGTTCGTGTCAAGGTTGCTGCTAATACCAACTCGCCAGTAAATATTTTAGAACAATTGGCACGAGATCAGGACGCATCCGTTCGTACAGCTACCGCCTCTAATTCCCATCTTCCTGCAACTGTGCTGACACAACTGGCAAACGATGAAAAAGTCGAAGTCTGCCGCGCAGTTGCTCAAAATCCCAACACCCCTGCACCCATCCGCGAAAGCCTCCGCGATTTGATTGTACAACCCACCACCCGCCAAACTAGTCCTACCTTGCGCGGACTCAACCGCCTCTACAACCCCAGCACTGATGATTTAGTCAGCATACTTGCAGAATACGCGAGTTCAGAAAATGCCTTTGTGCGGTTAGTGACACTCCTCCACCCGCTAACTCCCCATGAAGTGCTGACTCAAGGGGCGCAGTCTGCATCCTGGCTGGAACGCTACGCCGTTGCTGATAATTCTGGGACTCCAAGCGTTTTACGCCAGCAACTTGCTGAAGATAGCAACCGGATTGTCCGCGCAGCCGCTAGAGTTAATACTAATTCGTAATTCGTAATTCGTAATTCGTAATTCGTAATTAATATCCGTCAGATTTAGTCTGACTTTTCACGTTATGTGGAAAAGCCACGAAAAACCTAACCCCCTAACCCCCTTCCCTACCAGGGAAGGGGGAAAATTCAAAGTCTCTCTCCTTTTAGGAGAGAGATTTAGAGAGAGGTTTTCCAGATACCGTGAAAAGTCAGAGATTTAGTGTGGGTTTCAGAGTTTGAATTTGTTGCTGGATTTTAGATAATTGGTATAACTTGTGAATAATTGAGGATGTTGCAGATGGCATACAGTGATTTCACACTTGCCAAAGTTCGAGAAACGTTTCAACTTGTAATTGATGAAAAGCGCAATCTCTTCAAAGATGTGTCGCCTATTCAACCTTCCGCTACCTTAACAACGCTCTTAGAAGAATATACTCAACTAGCAACTGCCATCAACACGGAAAAAGCCCGTTCAGAATTACTAATTATGCCAGTTCTTACGGAAGTTAGACGACAGTTAAATTATCAAATTTCACTGTTTTCTGGAACAGATTTTGATGTAGATAGTAGTAAAGGATTGAATGGATTTTGTGATTTTATTCTCTGTGGTTCTGAAGAATAGTTTTACATTAAATCGCCTGTAATTACAATTATTGAGGCGAAAAATGAAAATATCAAAGGTGGTTTAGGACAATGTATTGCCACTATGATAGCTGCCCAATTATTCAATCAAAATACTCAACAAGAAGTTAAGACAATCTATGGAGTTGTGACTAGTGGAACCAACTGGCGATTTTTAATGTTGGAAGGAGTAACAGCATACATTGATATAGTTGAATACTACATCAATGATGTTGATAAAATTATTGGTATTCTGTTGCAACCATTTCAATCTGCTTTACTACAAGCATCGTTATGATAATAATCGCAAATTTATCAATCACATAACTGTAATTAAATTGCACCTAATATACTATGCACACTGAAACAGAACGCATTTTTGGAACTCTACAAGTTCTTGTTGATCCTTACTTAGCTGTTGATTTACCAGGTCATGAAGATGGTACTATTGTTCCATTTGTTTGGGACGTATCTGAGCAAGGAGAATTTAATGTTATCAATCTCTGTTTGGCTAATGGTTGGCTACAGCTTACAGATGTAGATAAGCGAATCAGAAGTTGGCAAAAAATGGAATATGCTAAATCGTTTTATGACTTTTATTTAGGTGTTGAAGAGGAAAATCTCAGGAAAAATAAATTTGAATATTTATTACAACTTTTACACATAAATTTACAAGATTTAGAATCTTTTTTACAAGATTTAGACTCTTTTAGCTCGATGCCTTATTCTTGTAGTAGAGGTGTTATTTTACCAGGTTTAGTAATTGGTAGAACAGGAGACGGAACTTGGATTTGTATTTGTCCAACTGTTTATAAACAAACAACAATTCCACAAGAGCTAATTTATCGTTCTCCTCTATCTCAATCAACCTCTAGTCAACTATACGGAGAAAATACACTAAACTTAATTTCACAAATTGAAGCAATAACCTCAGAACTAGGCATAATTTCTTTAGAAGGTGATTTGGGTGGTGGTTATTACTATCACTACGATCATCAAATTGTTTATGGTGTTGCTGTATCTAAAGAACTAGCATTTGAACAGGCTTTCCAAAAGTCTGGAATTCTAGAACTAAAACAATTTCATAGTTTTTATCCTGACAAAAACTACTTAGGAGAGTACTATGAAGGTTATAAGCTTGAAGAAGTTTTTGCAAAATATGAGCAAGTTAATAATTTTTTTAACCAGATATTTCCTGAAGTAATTATGTATAGATTCAGTTTTTTTACTCAGGAGCATATATACATAATAGGTCAAAGTAACCCTGGAGATTGGGTTGGACTATATCTAAAAAGTGAATTTGTTTACAATCCCTAGATTTATTAATATCAAAAATGAAACTCGAAACAGAACAACTTCTTGCTACATTAGAACTACTCTGCTCAAGTTCCTTTGTTTGGGAAACTGCAACCCAAGGTGAATTTAACATTTGGAGTTTAATGATTTCCGAAGGCTTTGTCAACCTCACAGATATAGAACTTACTTTTAAACATTGGCAAAATATTGAAGAATGGGGAACTCCTACTAATCAACAAGAATATGGTGAATACGCCCCGCCGCGTTCTAAACGCGAGGACAACAGTTGGAACGAAAGTATTGCTAATGAACGCCTTGGCTACTATCAACAACTTCAGCAGTTAGTTAAAAATAATCTGCAAAATATTCAAGCATATAATTTATCTGTTCCCAAAGCAGCACATCAATACTTTGAGTGGGAACATCCATATTTTTCTGTGTCGATTGTGGTTGGTGAAACTAGCGATCGCCACTGGTTTTGCCTTGCCCCCACTGTCCCCGATCAAGTAAGCGATAATTACCGCGATCGCAATCAACCCACAACACAAATTGTCTCCGAAGAATCACCAAGCGAAGCACCTCAAATGATAACTGAAGTTCAAATTCTGCTTAATAATCTCACCCCAATTACCAACTACGGCTACTACCACGGCGGATACAACTACACGTACGAACATCAAATTGTCGGTGCGATCGCCAAAACCAAAACGACAGCCATTGAACTTGCACTGCAAGCAGCAACTATGGTTTTTTTGGAGAAACGAACAGTTGAATATGCTGATGATGGCTACAATAGCCGTAAACTCAGCCAGTTTATGAACCAGTGTTTAGCTCATCGCACTTGTTACAGTATCAGTTTTTGGGATGTTGACTACACCTACGAAGTCGGACAAACCCCAGCAGGTGATTGGATAGGGGTGCGATCGCAAGGCGAATTTGAATACAATCCTTAGAAAGAGTAGCAAAAACCTAATGTCTAAAAAGTCTGATTCGCAGTTCCAAAATCTCTTTACTTCACAAATTTGATTTGTGAGAATTGCTCAAAAAGAATTTGCTTAAGATGCTGCAACAACAGCACGGTCATTTACTAGCTTGCCATCTTCCATGTAGACGATGCGATCGGCAATATCTAGAATGCGGTTGTCATGAGTAACCAAAAGAATGGTACAATCTTGTTCCTTAGATAATTTTTGCATGAGGTTGACCACATCTCGTCCCGATTTACTGTCAAGGGCGGCGGTGGGTTCATCCGCTAAAACAATTTTAGGACGACCGACTAAAGCACGAGCGATCGCAACTCTTTGTTTTTGTCCCCCAGATAAATCATCAGGATAATAATTCAAGCGCTCTCCCAATCCTACCTCCTCTAATATTTGGGCTGACCGGGTTTTCATTTCTGCCGGTGAAATATTATTATGCACTTCCAAGCCCATTCTGACGTTTTGGAGTGCTGTTAGGCTACCATGCAAGTTATGTGCTTGGAAAATATAACCGTTACTGCGTCGCACCTGGGTAAGTTGTGCTTTGCTAGCGCCACACAATTCTTGTTCCAATATCTGCAAACTGCCGGATTGGGCAGAACGCAAGCCGCCTGCTAAGGTGAGAAGTGTAGTCTTACCAGAACCAGAAGGCCCTGTCATAATAATAATTTCGCCGGCGTTAATATCCAGGTTGATATCAAAGAGAACTTGCTTGCGGAGTTGGCCATGACCAAAATAGTGGTCGAGATTTTTAATAGAGATTACAGAAGGCATACTAATTTTAGATTTTAGATTTTATATTTTAGATTGGCGATTAGGGATTTCCCAATCCCCAGTCCCCAATCCCCAGTCCCCAGTCCCCAGTCCCCATTTTCTAAAACATATCTGCGGGGTCAGCGGATTGTAATTTACGGGTGGCGATCGCACCAGAAATTACACACATAATCATAGTCAGTGTTAATACCGTCAAAGCCCGCGCTACGGTCATATAAAGTGGTAAATTGGTGGCATTACGAGTTAAATGATAAAGTCCTAAAGGTGCGATCGCTCCTGGGATAAAGCCCAAGATAGCTAAAATAATCGCCTCTTCAAACACCACACCTAATAAATAAAGATTGTTATACCCCATTGCTTTGAAAGTGGCGTATTCTTTGATATGAGAATTCACATCTGTAGAAAGAACTTGATAGACGATAATCACGCCCACCATAAATCCCATTGCTACACCCAGGCTGAAAATAAATCCGATGGCTGTATTTGTTTTCCAGTAATTTATTTCAAATTCGATAAATTCTGCTCTGGTTAAAACTTTGACATCATCATCTAAATAAGCTTCTAAAGCTGCTTTCATCTGCTTTGGGTCGTAGCCTGGTTGTAGTTGCACCAAACCGAGACTGACACCGCTGGCTTCTCGTCTAGGAAATAGTCGCAGAAAGTTCTGGTCGTTGGTGATTAAAGTACCATCGGCGATGAAGGAAGCCCCGACTGAAAATAAGCCGCTAATCGTAATTGTCCGGCGTTCTATTTCGGTTGTGACAGTTTTACCTTGGTCAATTTTAGCGATCGCATCATTATAATCTCCCCTAGAGGCGCGATCGAACAAAACGGTATCTGGTAGCTTAACAGCATCTATCTGGCGATTTACATCTGCTAAGTTAAACACTTGCCGATCGGGATTGAACCCCATAACTAATATTGTCGTCTTCTGTTGTGTTTGGGGATTTTTCCAATCAACAATGTTGACATACATTCCTTCTGCCGACTTTACACCGGGTACATCCATTGCTTGATACAGCCGCCGCCGCGTAAAGCTAGACATATTTGCTAGGTTACGTGCTTGGGGACTGATGACAAACATATCAGCCTGCATACTGCGATGCAAGATTGTGTTACTTTCAAACAGGGCAGTCTGAAATCCTAGCTGCATGAACATCAGAACATCGGCAAAGGCAATGCCTGACAATGCTACCAAAAGACGGCCTTTTTCATGACTCAGTTGCAGCCATCCTAAAGGCGTTCGCCGCCGCAGTTGCTGGATAAATCCAATCACAGTTCAATTACCGCCTTGACTTGCAAATTAGTTAAGCTAGAAGCATTTTGGCTAGATAGTTTATTCAGTTGCACATGCACTTCCACTACTCTGGCATCAATATTGCTAGAGGGATCGGCGTTAATCAGATTTTGCCGCTTTACCTGCATACCAATCCAATCCACTCTTCCCTCTAATTCATTGCGGAGGGAATCACTGCTTACCAGCACCTCTTGTCCCGGACGCACTTTCTTGATATCACTTTGGTAGACTTCTACTACTGCATACATCTGGTCGGTTTGACCTAGAGCCACAATTCCTTCATCGCCAACAGTTTCTCCGGCTCGTGTATTAATCTCCAAAATTCGACCAGCTTTTGGAGCCACAACATAAGCCTGTGCCAGTTCTGCTCTAATTTTCTCCACGGTGGCTTGAGCGCTGTCCACCTCTGCTTGTGCATTTGCTATATCTGTGGGACGGACTTCAGCAGTTTGATTCAGGTTAGCTTTTGCTTCGTTAATCTGCTGTTGCAAGCTGGCGAGGGTTTGATCCTGGTTAGCTTTTGCTTCGTTAATCTGCTGTTGTAGGGTTGCGACAGTTCTTGTCTGAGTGGCTTGGCTTTCAATTAACGCTTGCGTGGAAGTTTCGGCACTTAAACGTCTGCTATCAACTTCCTGACTAGAAATTGCTCCTGCTTTATATAAAGTCTCGTAGCGCTGCACCTCAGCTTGAGCATTACGTCTCTCGGCTGCTACGCGAGCCACTGTTGCTTGCAAGCTCCGTTGTTGCCCTTGCAATTCTGCTTCTAGACGATTAATTGTGGCTTGCTGAGTTTTAATGTTTCCTTGTAGTTCTACTTGCACACGATTCACGGTTGCTTGACGCGCCCCAATTTCTCCCTGTTTGGCTCCAGCTTTTACTTGGTTAAGGCGGGATTTGGCAACTTGAACTTGTTTTTGGGCTTCACTCAAAGTAGCTTGTAGGCGATCGCGGTTGTCCATAATCGCAACTACCTGCCCAGCTTTGACGCGATCGCCTTCTTTCACCAATAGTTGCTCTACCCGATTTCCTTCATTAGAAGAAGGCGCTGACAGTTTTATTATTTCTCCCTTTGGTTCCAACCGCCCTAATGCTGTTACTGTTTTTACCACTGGCTGAACTGCTACTGGTGCTGTTTGCTTTTCATTAGCTGTAGCCTGAAGCTTCATCAACGTATAAACACTGATTCCACCTATTGCTAGAGATGTAAGTATTGCAAGTAGAAGTGGCGATCGCAAAAGATTCTGAGAAGACCCTAAACCCTCTGAATTCCTGTTTTCCCTCATCCTATTCCCCCTTACCACCAGTAGCAACCTGTACTAAACTGTCCAGTTCAATTTATGCTAAACTAAACGGACTAGTTTAGTCAATAGGACACAACTAAACTTGTCACTCGATTTGCTTGGCATTAGGGACTTGCAAAAAATAAATTATCCCCAATCATTTCTAGATTTGTATGGGCACAGGTATTGCGTCCCTAGACGGGATATTTTTTTAACTGGAAATCCCTTATGCTGCGGAATGCTATTCCCTATTGGGATTGATTATCTACGACAAAAAAGTAGAGGAGAGGAAAGCTGATAATAGAGGCTTTGGGGCTTTATCAAAGGGTATATTTATTTTCGCCATTTTGTACTAAAGCATTTTGCAGCATCTATTAATATTGTTGAGAAGAAAGGATAATTAATAAATGGTACGCATCAAAACTGACGAAGTTGATCGAGATAATTCTGTTGATAAAGTAGAGCAAATTCTGCAAGGTGCAATGCAAGAGTTTCTCCAAAATGGCTATGCTGGTACGAGCATGGATCGGGTAGCAGTAGCAGCAGGTGTTTCTAAAGCGACAGTCTACAGCCACTTTCAAGATAAAGAAGGACTATTTAAAGTACTGTTAGAGCAACTGACAAGTAAAAAGAATAGCTCCATTTTTGGCACAGAACCGATTGAGGGAGAACCAGCCACTATAGTGCGCCAGGTAGTAACCAAAGCATTAGATCAAATGCTTAACGACAAAGAACATAGTGCATTTATGCGAGTACTAATCGGGGAATCTGGGCGTTTTCCTGAGTTAGCTCAAATTTGTGTTCGGGTGATGATTAAGCCAGTAGCCGAAACTCTCACCCACTACTTGGCGGCTCCAGAATTAAAGATACCCGATCCAGAGGCGACAGCGAGAATTCTCTTAGGAGCATTAGTGCATTTTCATATTACTCAAAATGTGATGCATGGACAGGACATTGTACCAATGGAAAGCGATCGCTTGATTGATGCCTTGACACACCTGATCGCAAAATGCGCCGATTGATTGGTTATATCCCGGCGCGTGGCGCTTGTTTGGTCGGAAAGTCAAATTCACCTTGAATAACAGTTGACTGTTTTTTCCATAGAAGCTACAGTACTGTGTCCGGCTTTTTTCGTTCCTTACAAGCTGCCACCAATACATCCTCTAGCGATCGCCAGATAACTAAGCAGGAATAACTTGAACAACTAGAGCGCGTTTATCCAGCGACTGGATTTTACCTACTTGACTGAGATCGTTTGCAATTCGGTCTAGCAGTTCTCCTGCTTTGTCACGATATTGATGTTCTCGGCCTCGTAAACGAATGGCAAACTTGACAGAATCGCCTTTACTCAACCATTGACCTGCTTGTTCGATACGTAAATTGTAATCAGCCATACCCACGTTTAGACCGAATCGAACTTCTTTTACCGTGGGTCTAGCACTCTGGCTCTGACGTTTTTTCTTTTGATATTGTAGCTTGCCATAGTTGAGAATCTTGGCGATTGGAGCGTCTTTACCTTGAGAAACTACAACTAAGTCAAGCTCTAAGCTTTCGGCTAGCTGTAACGCCTCATTGGTGTCGATCAGACCACGATTATTATTCTCATGGTCAATCAAGAAGACGCTAGGTGATTTGATTTGTGAATTAATCAGTTGCTTTTGGATTGCGATAATGAATTTCTCCCATTTGTTCAATACTTTGCTTTACAAGCAGGTAATGCTAATTTAACACAACACTGAATCAGAGCAACTTTAACAACACAATAGACGGCAATCTGATAGAATGAGGGACTGCGGCACTCGCTCTCAGTCTTTGCGCTACTGCCCATCCAGCTTTTCAATGATTTTTATCCGTCCGCCTAAGACTGACGCCATGATTGGCGACAGGCCGATGTTATTTTTGGAGTCTTATGTCTTTTTCCGATCTCGGCTTGTCCAATGAAATTATCCGTGCTGTTACCGAACGAGGGTACACGGAACCCACGCCAATCCAGATGCAGTCCATTCCTGCTGTCTTGTCGGGTAAAGATTTATTAGCTGGGGCACAAACTGGCACTGGAAAGACCGCTAGTTTTACATTACCGCTTTTGCATCGGTTGTCGTCTAACAAGAGCAAAGGTACGCCTAATGGATACCCACCAATCCGGGCGTTGATTCTCACCCCGACTCGCGAACTCGCTGCCCAAGTGGAAGAAAGCGTGCGCGAGTACGGCAAGTACTTAAATCTCAACTCGATGGTGATGTTTGGCGGAGTCAGTATTAATCTGCAAAAACAGCGTTTGAGGAGTCGAGTGGATATTTTGGTCGCGACTCCAGGGCGACTCCTAGACCACGTACAGCAGGGTACGCTGAATTTATCACAGATTGAGGTTTTGGTGCTGGATGAAGCCGATCGGATGCTGGACATGGGTTTTATTAATGATATCCGCCGCATCCTCTCACTCCTGCCCAAACAGCGGCAGAATTTGCTATTCTTTGCCACTTTCTCAGACAAAATTAAGGCACTGGCCGCCGGACTACTCAATAACCCAACAATGATTGAGGTAGCACGCCGCAACGTTACCGCCGACACGATCGCCCAGAAAGTTTACCAAGTAGACCGTGACAAGAAACGCCAATTACTTGCTCATCTGATTCGGCGAGATAATTGGTATCAAGTACTAGTATTCACTCGCACCAAGTATGGCGCTGACCGTTTAGTGAAGCAGTTGGGCGAAGACCGCATTCAAGCATTGGCAATCCACGGTAATAAAAGCCAGCCGGTGCGTACTAACGCTCTGGCCAAGTTCAAAAATGGCACCTTACAAGTATTGGTGGCGACAGACATTGCTGCTAGGGGTCTTGACATCAGCGAACTGCCCCATGTTGTTAACTTTGATTTGCCCAATGTACCCGAAGATTATGTTCATCGTATTGGTCGCACCGGTCGCGCTGGCGCATCAGGTGAAGCTGTATCGCTAGTGTGCATTGATGAACAGCATCTATTGACAGATATCGAAAAACTGATTGAGCAACGCTTGCCGAAGGAAGTGGTTGCTGGTTTTGCGCCCAACCCCGATATCAACCCCGAACCAATTGCAAATGTACGGCAACACAGAGCCAAGCCCGGAAGTGAGAAGCGTCCGGCTCGTACTCCTAAACCGTTACCACAGACATCGGCTAAACGTAAAGCAGCGCCACCTGCCACTAATGGCGAGAAACCTGGCGCTCGTTCATCGGCATCGCGCCGTTCTGCTAAACGCGATCGCTAACATTCGTTAGCTGTTCAATAGATTGATTTTTCACGGATTCTGGAAAACATTCAATGTAATATCTGTCACATACAGTTGTCGGAATGCAGTTAACAGTGTCATAAACAAAAGGTGAAGGTTAACCTGTAGGGTATAACTTACCTTAGAGTTGCTTGACCTCTAGCTTCGATGGATCTATCACACTCATGACTGAACTGACGCTACGCCTACAAGAGGGAGATACCGAGACCACGATCGCAGTTGACCAAGATGTATTTACAATTGGTCGTTTGCCGGAATGTAATTTGTACTTACCTTTTGGTGGAGTATCCCGCAACCATGCTCGCCTGGTAAAAACGGCTGATGGTGTGTGGACTATTGAGGATCTGGGCAGCAAAAACGGGACGCAAGTCAATAAATATCTGGTTAACTATCCCCAAGAGTTACATCACGGCGATATCGTTTGGCTGGGCAATGTCAGCTTGGTTGTGCTGCTCACAACCCGTGTTTCTCAACCGACACCTGAGTATCCCGGAATTTCGGAGATTAATGAGCAAAGAACAATCCTTCACAATGTCGAACAATTACAACAGCAATGGATTGCAGCTGATAGTAAGGATGGCAACATCAGCAATAAGGACAAAACCATTGCCCGTCTCAAAGACTTAGTGGACATAGCGAAAAATCTTTGTGCAGCCGCATCTATAGAAGAGATTTTTTCGCAGGTGCAGCAAGTAGTTTTTCGTTATCTTGATAGTATCGATCGCTTGGCATTATTAATTGATGTCAATGGTTGCGGCCAGTTAGAATTAATGAATGCTGCCACTAGAAATATTTCTCAACAGAAAAATCTCCCTTCTGATGGTAGTTGGATTAGTCGTAGTATTTGTCAAAAAGTATTTGATGAAAAAGTAGTCATTCAAACCGGTGATACTCATCAGGATGAACGGTTTGCTAGCGAACAGAGTATTTTGGTCAAAGGCATTCGTAGCGCGATGGCAGTGCCTTTATGGGATGAAAATAAAGTTGTGGGCGTATTGTATGCCGATGCCAATTTTTCTTCTTACCATTGGGCAAATGAAGGTGAGGAAGAATTGAGCTTTTTTTCAGCTTTGGCAAACCTTGTCGCTTCTAGCGTGCAGCGTTGGCTATTAGTAGAGAAACTCAAAACTGAAGAGATGATTCGTCACCGACTAGAACGTTATCATTCTCCAGCAGTTGTACAACAGTTGATATCTGTAGGCGGATTACCGGGTGGTCGTTTAGCTCCCGCCGAGAGCGAAATCAGTATTTTGTTCGCGGATTTAGTTGGCTTTACGGCAATTTCTGAAAGGTTAACACCAACTGCGATCGCTCAACTATTAAATAATTTATTTGAAGAAATGCTAAAAGAAGTGTTTGGTTGCGGCGGCACTTTAGATAAATATATTGGCGATTGCATTATGGCATTTTTTGGCGCTCCAGAACCGCAAGCAGATCATGCCGATCGCGCTGTTACTGCTGCCAAGGGAATGCTCACTCGTTTGGAACATCTTAATGCCAATGGTTTTTGGCACGAACCCCTGCAATTACGTATTGCGATTAATAGCGGTAAAGCTGTGGTGGGAGATGTCGGTAGTTCCCAAAGGGTAGATTATACGGCATTAGGCGCAACGATTAATCTTGCTGCTCGGATGGAAGCAGTTTGTCCCCCTAGTGAATGTGTGATTAGTGAAGTCACCCATAAAATGCTTTCAGAACCCTCAGACTTCCAAGAAATGGGAGATTATCGTTTCAAAGGTATTGAGCGATTAGTTAAGGTTTATCAGACAAAATTGCAGCCAGTGCCAACAATCATTGCTCCAATCATGAATCTTTAGGTATTGGGTATTAGAAAAACAATTAACAGCTAACTAAATAATTAACAAATGCTAATTTATCATGATAAATACATAGTTTACTTGTATATTTTGTTTCAAAATAATTTCAAAATTGTAATATTAAGCAACCAATTCTGGGTTAAAAGACTAGAATTTGGGTGGTAGCTTCCAGAATTGATCTGTGTAACACTAGGAAGCCTACCGAAGCTATTTTTTAACGGGAGGTCAGGTAATGGCGATCGCCACCATTAATCCCGCCACTGGGGAGACGCTCAAAACCTTTGAGGCGCTCAATGATGCAGAAATTGCCGCTAAACTCGATTTAGCCGATCGGACTTTTGAACAGTATCGTCAGACAAGTTTCTCTGAACGATCGCACTGCCTGCAAAAAGCTGCCGACATTTTAGAGCAAGATAAAGCAGAATTTGCTAAGTTAATGACTCTAGAAATGGGTAAACCATTTAAAGCTGCGATCGCAGAAGTCGAAAAATGCGCCGTTGTCTGTCGCTACTATGCCGAACACGCCCCTGGTTTCTTAGCTGATGTCAGTGTAAAAACTGATGCCAGCCAGAGTTTTGTACGTTATCAACCAATAGGTGCAATTCTTGCGGTGATGCCGTGGAATTTCCCTTTCTGGCAAGTGTTCCGCTTTGCTGCACCGGCACTCATGGCGGGAAATGTCGGCTTACTCAAACACGCTTCCAATGTGCCGCAGTGCGCCTTGGCAATTGAAGATATTATCCGACGGGCAGGTTTTCCTGAAGGTGCTTTTCAAACTCTATTAATAGGCGCTGCCAAAGTTGCCGATTTAATGGCTGATGACCGCGTAAAAGCTGCTACCTTGACCGGAAGCGAACCAGCAGGTGCATCCCTCGCCGTCGCCGCCGGCAAACAAATTAAAAAAACAGTTTTGGAATTAGGAGGAAGTGACCCGTTTATTGTGTTAGAAAGTGCTGACTTAGAGACAGCAGTTGTCACAGCAACTACAGCGCGGATGTTAAATAACGGGCAATCATGTATTGCAGCGAAACGTTTTATTGTCGCAGATGCGATCGCAGACAAATTTGAAAAATTGCTTTTAGAAAAATTTGAGGCGCTGAAAGTAGGCGATCCTATGCAACCAGATACCGATTTAGGGCCACTGGCAACACCTGGTATTCTCCAGGATTTAGATCAACAAGTGCAAGGTGCTATTAGCAGTGGTGGTAAAGTCATCATCGGTGGACATCCTTTATCAGATCGTCCTGGAAACTTTTATCCGCCAACGATTATCATAGATATCCCCACCGACACAACAATTGCAAAAGAAGAATTCTTTGGTCCAGTAGCCTTGTTATTCCGGGTTCCAGATATCGATGCTGCCATCAAACTTGCTAATGACTCACCCTTTGGCTTAGGTGCAAGTGCTTGGACAACCAATAAACAAGAGAGCGATCGCTTGGTTGAGGAAATCGAAGCTGGTGCAGTGTTTATCAACAGTATGGTCAAATCCGATCCTCGGTTGCCCTTTGGTGGCATCAAGCGTTCTGGATATGGCAGAGAATTGAGTATCCAAGGTATACATGAGTTTGTAAATGTTAAAACCGTGTGGATTAAATGATTAGTCATTGGTCATTAGTCATTGGTCACTTGTACTGAGCGTAGTCGAAGTATTAGTCATTGGTCATTGGTCAAAGGACAAATGACTAATGACAAAGAACAAAAGTCTTATTCGTTAATAGAGTTGTCGGAAAATAAAATGAATACAGCAGAATTATTGGTGCAGTGCCTAGAAAATGAAGGAGTGCAATATATTTTTGGACTACCTGGTGAAGAAAACCTTCACGTTTTGGAAGCGTTAAAACATTCTTCGATTAAATTTATTACGACTCGTCATGAACAGGGTGCAGCATTCATGGCCGATGTCTATGGACGCTTAACCGGAAAAGCTGGAGTGTGTCTTTCTACTCTTGGCCCTGGGGCAACTAATTTGATGACTGGGGTAGCAGATGCTAACCTCGATGGTGCGCCCTTAGTAGCGATTACCGGTCAAGTGGGAACAGATAGAATGCACATTGAATCCCACCAATATTTAGATTTGGTGGCAATGTTTGCACCTGTTACCAAGTGGAATAAGCAGATTGTGCGACCGAGTATTACACCCGAAGTAGTGCGGAAAGCATTTAAGCGATCGCAATCCGAAAAACCTGGCGCAGTTCACATCGATTTGCCAGAAAATATTGCTGCCATGCCCGTCGAAGGCAAACCTTTGCGTAAGGATAATAGCGAAAAAACTTATGCATCTTTTGCTAGCATTCGGGCAGCAGCAGCCGCAATTTGCCAAGCAGTTAACCCATTAATTTTAGTCGGAAATGGGGCAATTCGCGCTCATGCGAGTGATGCAGTCACGCAATTTGCCACCTTGCTGAATATACCTGTTGCCAATACCTTCATGGGTAAAGGCGTTATTCCCTACACACATCAATTAGCGTTGTGGTCAGTGGGATTACAGCAAAGAGATTTTATTACCTGTGGCTTTGATAACACAGATTTAGTAATTGCGATCGGCTATGATTTGATTGAGTTTTCCCCCAAGAAATGGAATCGAAATGGTGAAATTCCTATTGTGCATATTGGGGTAAGTCCAGCAGAGATTGATAGTAGTTATATTCCCAACGCCGAAGTAGTGGGAGATATTTCAGATTCCCTCTATGAAATCTTAAAATTAGCAGACAGACAAGGCAAACCAGATCCCTTTGCTATTAGCTTAAGATCGGAGATTCGCGCTGATTACGAACAGTATGCCCATGATGACGGATTTCCCATTAAGCCGCAAAAGTTAATTTATGACTTACGCCAAGTGATGGGCCCAGATGATATCGTCATCTCTGATGTTGGCGCACATAAAATGTGGATGGCCCGTCATTATCATTGCCATAGTCCCAATACTTGCATAATTTCCAACGGCTTCGCGGCTATGGGTATTGCCATTCCTGGCGCTTTAGCAGCAAAACTGGTTCATCCCAAGCGCAAAGTCGTGGCTGTAACAGGTGATGGTGGCTTTATGATGAATTCTCAAGAATTAGAAACAGCCTTGCGTGTCGGTACGCCCTTTGTCACCATAATTTTCAATGATGGTGGCTATGGATTAATTGAGTGGAAGCAAGAAAATCAATTTGGTAAAGGAAACTCATCCTTTGTGCATTTTAGCAATCCTGATTTTGTTAAATTCGCCGAAAGCATGGGTTTAAAAGGCTATCGAGTTGAATCGGCTTTAGATTTGATTCCTACTTTGAAAGAAGCCCTCGCTCAAGATGTACCTGCGGTGATAGATTGTCCCGTAGACTATCGGGAGAATCACCGCTTTAGTCAAAAAGCCGGCGAGTTGACTTGTGCGTTGTAAAAAGTAGAGACGCGATTAATCGGCGTCTGTACAAGAGTTAGGAGTTAGGAGTTAGGAGTTATTTATTCCCAACTCCTTATTAATTTCTACTCCTTTAGTGTTTTGGTAGGGTGCGTTACACCAAGGACTAACGTACCGCTTTACTTCACTTCATTTATAGATATATTTTTCCTCTTTCTTTGCGTCCTTTGCGTCCTTCTCTAACGAGACGCTGCGCGAATGCGGTTCGTAAAAAAAAACCACGAAGCTCAAAGGTTCATTCACGAGTATCAAAGACTCATTCACCAAGCTCAGAGGTTCATCGACAAAGCTCAGAGGTTCATTCACAATGAGTTAAAAGTTATTAATTCTAGCTCATCACTGATTTTTACTCCTAATTAATTGTTTTCTGGTCTAAATTTGTGATTTCCTGCTTTTGGGCAATATCTTCTACTGCTTTGCATTGTCTTTTGTCAATATCTGACTTAATAATGAGTCCCTTAGTATTGAGCGCTATTTCAACTCGGTATTGACCATTCACCATATTAATAGCGGCGTAGGTTACTGTACCAAATATAATCATTCCGCAAAGTGATAAGGTAATTTGCAGAATTCCCAATTCTCGTTTCATTTTTAAAGCCCCTAATCTCTTACATTCCCATTACAACTTGGTGCTGGCTGAGAACGGAGTTGAGAAATAGTCACCGATTAGACGAGTTGTGAGTTGATTATCGGTTAAGTTCAGGATGACTATAATTCCTAGAGTGTAAGACGTTATAGCTAAACAGCTTTGTTATTTAGCGAGTATGAAAAGCTGATATACTCACAGCAGTTTCTCGATGAGGAATGATGGCGCGATCGCTCCGAGTAGCCCCAGAGTATAGTGAAAAAGTAAAGTCAGCACTTGGGCGTAACGGCTATCCTAGCCAGCAGTCCTTGGCTACTGACACAGGGTTTTCTCTCTCCACAGTCAAAAACTTTCTCACTGGTAAATCTGTTGACTATCTAAATTTTGTAGAACTTAGCAAAAAACTGGGGTTAGAGTGGCAAGACATTGCATACAAAGAACCAGAAACTCAACCACCGAAACCTCAGCCAACTAACGGGGAAGCATCACCCTTCATCACTGGCGCACCCATAACCCAACCGCGTTACTTTTTTGGACGAGAGAAAGAATTAAAACGCCTCTTCAACTTACTCAAACGCCATCCTCTACAAAACTCCGCCATTATCGGAAAAAAGCGCAGTGGCAAAACATCCCTGCTGCACTACCTAAAAAATATCACCACCACCCCAGCAGAACAGCTGCGTCCTGAGCAAAAATCTGACTGGCTACCGCATCCAGAAAATTACTGTTGGATTTTCGTAGACTTGCAAGACGCACGAATGCAAAGCCGAGAAGGACTGCTAAAGTACATCCTAGAATCACTGAAGATGCAAGTGCCGACACCTTGCAATTTAGATCGTTTCATGGATGTAGTCAGCGATAATTTGCATTCTCCTACGGTCATCTTATTGGATGAGATTAGTGTTGGCTTGCAACGCTGTTCAGAATTAGATGATGGCTTTTGGGAATGTTTGCGGTCTTTGGCGACTAATCACACAGGGGGGAATCTAGCATTTGTTTTGGCTACCCCCGAATCACCGATTGAAATGGCGCATAACACAGGACACAGTTCACCCTTTTTCAATATTTTCGGCTACACCGCATATCTGGGGGCATTGGCTGAGACAGAAGCGCGAAAATTGATAGCAAGTTCGCCCATTCCCTTCACTGACGAAGATGTGGAGTGGATTTTGACAGAAAGTCACTGCTGGCCACTGTTGTTACAAATTCTGTGTAGAGAAAGATTATTTAACTTAGAAGAAGGAGAGAATGATGATAATTGGCGTGAGGAAGGATTACGACAAATGAAATCATTTACTCATTTATTAGATTCATAACTAGCGGAGTAACTATGAAAGCACACCGAATTGAAACAAAGTTAACTAAAAACGGAACCTTGATTCTTGAGGATTTACCGTTTCAAGCAGGTGAAGCAGTAGAAATCATTGTTTTAGAACGTTTTCCCCAACCTTCAGAATCTAATCCTTATCCTTTACGGGGAACGGTTATTCACTATGATGATCCTTTTGAGCCTGCTGTACCTATAGAGGATTGGGAAGTCTTGCAATGATAATTTTAGATACCCATATTTGGATTTGGTGGGTAGATAATAATGAACGACTAAACCAGAAATATAGAGATTGCATTGAAGAATATCAATCTCAAGGACTAGGAGTCAGCATTATTTCTTGTTGGGAAGTCGCCAAACTGGTTGAGAATCGCAAACTTGCTTTTTCAATTTCAGTTGACGAGTGGATAGCAGTAGCTTCAGCTTATCCACGAGTGCAGCTACTCGAACTGACAATTCCAATTATCGTTGAATCAACCAAACTCACTGGTTTTCACCGAGATCCATCTGACCAAATCATTGTAGCCACTGCCAGAATTTACGGCTGTCCGTTACTAACTGTTGATGCCAAAATTCTGGCATATCCTAGGGTGCAAACTCTCAAAAAGTGAAAGAAAAGTTGGCGTTGCCGAATTAACCTATGAATTGTTCTTTGGGTCTTTGCGCTTTTACGTGAAACTCTTTAACATCCTGATTCAGTAAAGCCGAGCATTAAATAGGAGTGCAGAAACGTTGACCTCACCACAACTACCGCCCAACGCCTACACCGATGCACCCCAGCAGCACCCCAACTTAATCCTCGGTAGTCTGCAATTGCTTTTCTGGCTTATCTTCCGTCCTTCAGCTTGGCGTAACCACCTTAAGCGCATTGACCCTGCTTTAGACACCCACTCCCCGCTGATTATCTTGTTGAGACAGGGGCGATGGCGAAACCTTGCTCTGTGGTGGCTGCTCATTCAGGGATACTTAATCTTACCTATCCTGGCTAACTTACTATTGGGCTTGGTGCTGTGGGCATTGGGTAAACCAATCATAAATATAATTCTCTTGCTGGTGTTTGGCGTGGTAGTAGGTGTAGCCTTCGGCGTGGCGGCTGATGTGGCGGGAGATGTGGCGGGAGGCGTGGTAGGAGGCGTGGCGTTCGGCATGGCATTCGGTGTGGCGGTAGGCGTGGTGGGAGGTGTGGTGGGAGGTGTGGCGGGAGGTGTGGCGGTAGGCGTGGCGGTAGGCGTGGTAGGAGGCGTCACGGAAGGCGTGGCGGAAGGCGTGGCGTTAAGCTTGGCGGTAGGCGTGGCGTTAAGCTTGGCGGTAGGCGTGGCGGTAGGTGTGGCGGTAGGCGTGGCGGTAGGTGTGGCGTTAAGCTTGGCGGTAGGTGTGGCGGTAGGTGTGGCGGTAGGTGTGGGAGTTACTATTAATTCATGGCGACCTGTTTTATCCTTTGGATTTGTCATTCTCTGGAATTATCTGCTCTATAGATTAGATAAAAGGCGTAATGGTAAAAGCCCTTACTTATTGCGCTTTCACTCTGCCTTCTGGGATGAGTGGCAGCTTTTACATCTGCCTGGTTTGAATGAGCATCTCCTATTTGTAATCGAAAATAACCCAGTTGAAGGCAAAGCTGCTTTAGAATATCTCAGTACCAGCCCCCAGCGCTGGGCAGCTCAAGCTGCACAAATTGAACTAGATGCACGCAATTTACAAGCCTGTACAGATGTGAAAGCTATCCGTGAAGCTCATCACAGTTTAGCAACTGACAAACTACAGAGTGAAGTTAGCCCTCTACTAGAAATCTTTAGCGGTATCAGCAAGAATGTAGACGCTGCCCTGAATCAAGCAAGTGCTTATAACCAGCGCTTACTCCTCAGAGATGTTGCAGACAAATTAAATCTACAGTTGCAGGACTTCACTCGTAACACTGATAAATATACAGTTCGTTTCCGTCCCATTATCAAAAATTGGCGTGAGATAGTCACTAACCATATATATGAACTGGCTAAAATTACTGAACTGAGCCAAGAAATCGATTTGCCTTACATTATCGGCGTACCTCTCACACGGGAGCAAGAAATTTTCACGGGGCGTGATGATATCGGCTTACGCATTGAGCAGTTACTTTTAGATCGCCGTCGTCCACCTCTGCTACTATATGGTCAGCGACGTATGGGTAAAACTTCCCTCCTCAATAACATCGGAAAATTACTACCTAGTAACATCATCCCCATGTTTGTAGACTTGCAAGGCGCACCTTCATCAGCTAACAACCATGCAGGTTTTCTCTACAACCTGGCTAGAGATATGGAGAAGTCAGCGAAAAAGCAAGGTTTAACTCTACCGTCCCTACCCCGCGAAGTGTTACAATCTGACCCCTTCACCTATTTCGATGAATGGCTAGATAAAGTAGAACAGGCTTTAGAACAAAATACCGCTTTACTAGCCCTGGATGAATTCGAGGTGCTAGACAACGCCATTGCCAAAGGTCGCTTTGATGAACAGGATGTTTTGGGAATGCTGCGTCACCTTATCCAACATCGTCCCCGCTTCAAGGTTTTACTCGCTGGCTCTCATACTATCGAAGAATATCAGCGCTGGGCTAGTTATCTAATTAATGTCCAAGTTGTGCATATTTCCTACCTCAAAGAAGTGGAAGCACGACAATTAATTGAACGTCCCGTCAAAGATTTTACTCTCCGCTATGAACCTAATGCCGTTGAGCGAGTGCTACAACTCACCCGTTGTCACCCATTCTTAGTACAACTACTCTGTGCGGAAATTATTGTCCTTAAAAACGAACAAGACCCCTCTATCCGGCGATTGGCAACTTTCGAGGATGTGGAAGCCGCGATACCTGAAGCTTTGCAAAGTGGCGGCTTTTTCTTTGCTGACATTCAAAACAACCAAGTAGACGCTACTGGACAAGCTATTCTACGTTTTATCGCCGCTCAAGGGGAAGGGGCTATAGTTAGCCGCCAAATTCTATTGCAACAGTTTCCTCATGCTGATATTACACTCAACTTGCTGTTACAACGTGAGTTAATTGAGGAAGTTCACGACGGCTATCGCTTCCAGGTGGAGTTGATTCGCCGCTGGTTTATTTGAATCATGTCCGTTAAATTAACTTATGCCAAATACTACTTGTGTTGGCGTAATTGCTCTACTATATAGTCTTCTAGTTCTTGTTTTTCTCTGTTACTAGCATTTCGTTGATAAGTTCTTCCGGTTTCTTGAATAAACCTACGTTTCTCGCTGGGAGAAGATTTGAGTTTACCTCCATTTCCTTGCAGCTTTTCCTGTAATTCTTCCCAAGTCTTTTCACCCACACTTTCACCTAGTTTGACCAGTGCCTTTGGGAGTAACATTTTTGCCTCTCTTTGAAAATCTTCTTCTGTCTCAAGGGAAGCTAAATCTATACTGCTAAAGTCGATATCGATTTGAAACTTACTCATAGAATTGTATTTCTTCTGTTCACAATTATTACCACAATTGGGGGAAGATGGGTTTTCAATTTTCAGCTACGATGCCAAGATAGTATGATTGTACTCTTTGAAGTTGATAACTGATTTGAAAACATCAATTCCGAAATTTGATTGAATACTTCCGGTAGTATAGCCCTACTTAATCATTCACAACAAGATTCCTGACTTATTAAAAGTAAGTAGGGAATCTGAGCCTTTTGATTTTCACTTATACAATAAGATTGCTATATCTTCAGAAAGAAGACATATCACTAATCTCCGTACAACCAAGTTAGCAATATTAGAAATGCTATCTTAAAGGCAAGGTCATTTGCTCAAATTTTGAGGATAATACTATGACTACAACGCTCAAAGAGGCTAATTCTATTGAGTCATTGCTAGGTAAAGAGGCTGAAGACCTGCTTACCCACAAAGCAAAAGTTTCTCGTGATTTAATACATTTGCCGGGGCCAGACTTTGTAGATCGAATCTGGCTCAACAGCGATCGCAATCCTCAAGTATTGCGTAATCTCCAGTTACTTTATTCTACTGGTCGTCTGGCAAACACAGGTTATCTCTCGATTTTACCAGTAGACCAAGGGATTGAACACTCAGCCGGCGCGTCTTTTGCGCCCAACCCGATTTACTTCGATCCAGAAAATATTATCAAGCTAGCGATCGCCGCAGGTTGCAATGCTGTTGCTACCACTTTGGGAACATTAGGTATAGTTTCGCGCAAATATGCCCACAAAATTCCCTTTATTGCCAAAATCAATCACAACGAATTACTGACTTTCCCTAACCAATTTGACCAAGTATTGTTTGCAGATGTAGAACAAGCTTGGAATTTAGGGGCGGCTGCCGTAGGTGCGACAATTTACTTTGGTTCCGAGAATTCTACCAGACAGATTCAGGAAATCAGCAAAGCTTTTAAACGCGCCCATGAACTGGGTTTGGCAACAATTCTTTGGTGTTATCTGCGGAATAACGCTTTTAAACAAGATAAAGATTACCACCTTGCGGCTGACCTCACCGGACAAGCGAATCATTTGGGTGTAACCATTGAAGCCGACATCATTAAACAAAAGTTACCCGAAAATAACAATGGTTACGGTGCAGTTGCCAAAGCCACTGGTAAAAGTTACGGTAAAACCGATGAGCGGGTTTACACAGAACTGACAACCGATCACCCAATTGATTTAACTCGTTACCAAGTACTGAATTGTTACTCTGGGCGTGTGGGGTTGATTAATTCTGGTGGCGCGACTGGTAAAAATGATTTCGCCGAAGCAGTACGCACCGCAGTAATCAACAAACGCGCTGGTGGTTCAGGATTAATTTCTGGGCGAAAGACCTTCCAACGTCCCTTTGAGGAAGGTGTGAAGCTATTTCATACCATTCAGGATGTTTACTTATCACCAGATGTGACGATAGCTTAGGGGCTGGGGATTGAGTAAAAAATTAAAAGATGCGATCGCTATTCCCGCAGCTTACAATCGCCCTAATAAACCCGTGCGTACCACAATTACAAATTTTAAAAATTCATTTGTGAGTGCGAATAANACTGGGGATTGGGGACTGGGGACTGGGGAAATAACCAATGCCCCATGCCCAATCCCCATTGTTATCTAACGTTTCTTAGTAAGAAATCTGGCTGACCACAACTTTTTTGCGATCGCTTCAAAATCTCGGCGCTACAAATACCAGGTTCACCGTTTTTGGAATAACAAAAGAAGACTTCTTGTAAAAATCTTCCCGAACCAGAACAAAAAGGTGCTACGCCATCAGCAGTAATTTTATTATTCGCACTCACAAATGAATTTTTAAAATTTGTAATTGTGGTACGCACGGGTTTATTAGGGCGATTGTAAGCTGCGGGAATAGCGATCGCATCTTTTAATTTTTTACTCAATCCCAAGTATTCCGCAGGAGTTTTCCCCGAACAAGTACCATGTTTTTCCCATTCATGATCGTAAAGTTTATTACTAGGATACAAATTGGGAAACCGTCGCTTTACTTCCGACGGTAATTTTTGCGTGGAACAATTAGCAGGATAACCAGTTTGGTACTGCGGCCACAAACCATGTAGTACAA
Organism: Nostoc sp. 'Peltigera membranacea cyanobiont' 210A; assembly: GCF_002246015.1. Lineage (GTDB taxonomy): Bacteria > Cyanobacteriota > Cyanobacteriia > Cyanobacteriales > Nostocaceae > Nostoc. Next base: position 6,922 of record NZ_NOLJ01000012.1, on the reverse strand, counting down.
AACCGAGTTTTCTTCCAGAACCGCACTGCTGCGGGTCACGAGTACCATTTTTTGCACAATAATCCGGCGACCACGAGAGTGTCAGTACATAAAAATCAAATTTACCCGGAGTACCGCTATTTTGAGCAATGGCAGCATTAGGTATAAAAAGACTAGTAATTAGCAGAGAAGATGCAATTAAAAGTTTCTTAATCTGCATAAAAACAGTTAGTTTCCACTAAAAATAAAGTTATATACGATACATTCTTAAGAGTCAATAATCAAACTGCTTCGCGGAGTCATTTGTCATTAGTTATTCTCCTTTTGCTCCCCCTGCTTCCTCATATCCCCCATCCCCGATTATCAATGAATTCAGAAAAAGCAAATCTTGGTAGGGATTCTGGGATATCCTTAGATAAGTGAAAGATTTGCCAAAAATAGTAAGAATGAAGCTGGCAGCAAGAGTAAGTCAGGTAACACCTTCATTAACCTTAGCGATCGCAGCCAAGGCTAAGGCACTGAAGGCGGAAGGAATAGATGTTTGTAGTTTTAGCGCTGGAGAACCAGATTTTGATACCCCGGCGCATATTAAAGCCGCAGCAGTCAAAGCTTTGGAAGAAGGCAAAACCAAATATGGTGCAGCAGCCGGAGAACCAAAGTTAAGGGAAGCGATCGCCCATAAGCTTAAAATTGATAACGGTCTTGATTACAAGTCTGAGAATGTCATCGTCACTAATGGCGGTAAGCATTCTCTTTACAACTTAATCGTGGCGCTAATCGATCCAGGTGATGAGGTAATTATTCCTGCACCCTACTGGTTAAGTTATCCCGAAATGGTGACTTTGGTCGGTGGAGTCTCGGTAATTGTGCCCACAGATGCAACGACGGGTTATAAAATTACTCCCGAACAACTCCGTAAAGCAATCACGCCGAAGACAAAGCTATTTATCCTCAACTCTCCATCTAATCCTACAGGGATGGTTTACACGCCAGATGAAATCAAAGCACTGGCGGAGGTAGTAGTTGATGCAGATATCTTTGTTGTCTCTGATGAGATTTACGAAAAGATTCTCTACGACGGTGCAGAACATATCAGCATCGGTTCTCTTGGGAAGGAAATTTTTGACCGTACTTTGATTAGTAATGGGTTTGCGAAAGCTTATTCCATGACTGGGTGGAGACTTGGTTATTTAGCGGGGCCTGTGGAAATAATTAAAGCAGCCAGTACCATCCAAGGGCATAGTACATCTAACGTGTGTACCTTTGCTCAATATGGTGCGATCGCGGCGCTACAAAGTTCTCAAGATTGTGTCGAAGAAATGCGCCAAGCTTTCGCCAAACGCCGACAGGTAATGCTAGACAGACTCAACGCCATTCCCGGTTTGAGTACCGCAAAACCAGATGGCGCTTTTTATCTGTTCCCTGATATCAGCAAAACTGGTCTAAAATCTCTAGAATTTTGTGACGCTTTGTTGGAAGAACATCAAGTTGCAGTCATTCCCGGAATTGCTTTTGGCGCTGATGACAACATTCGCCTTTCCTACGCCACAGATATGGCGACGATTGAAAAGGGAATGGATAGATTAGAGAAATTTGTCAAGTCGCGTATTTAGTTGGTTGTCATTTGTGAGGAGAATTTATCAACTCTCCAACTTTTTAACTCCACCTTTTCGACTCAGAACTGGTGGAGTTCATTTTTAAACCTCAAGTTCCGAGTTCCGAAGCTCAAGTTCCAGAGATTTTTAGTAAAACATCGCTTGTTTCATTGGCTCTATGTCATCTAAAGAGAACTCACGGGATTCAAGATAATATAAGATTGCTTCGATAGGATCTCGTGCTTCGGTTGGGTAATGCCTTTGCTCGTATGCTTTCACAAGCGTAGTTAAAACTTCCAAGCGGTCAAACTCTGGTGTATTGAGTTCTGCATCAAACAATCTTTCGATTTCATCAAGTGCAGCACGATAATCAGCTTCGGTGTGGATAAGATGGGTTTTAAGCATAGATATTACTTCCTCAAATACTTATTGCATCTACGTTGTCGTATTCTTTAAAGAATTATGCCCGTCGAAGGCAATTATGCTGCCAACATCACCGAATATGAACAAAATATACGAAATAACTTTATTTCTTCATTCATAAAATATTGAAAGGTTTGATACCGTCAAAAGTTTTGATTTCAACTTTTGGGTTGATATTTTTAGATTAGGTAAAAATCGAGGAGAACTAGGGGAGTAGGGGAGCAGCACTTCGCATTGGTGTAAACTTAAGCCGAAAACTATATCAGACAAGCGTTTTGCAAATCCCTCACGCCCTCATCCCCTAACCCCTTCTCCCAAGGGAGAAGGGGAATTGAATGTCTAGTCTAGCTCCCCTCTCCCCAAGGGAGAGGGGCTGGGGGTGAGGGCAAAACGTTGTCACCAAGCGGGTTTAGCGTTAAGTTTACACCTATGAGCGCTTCGTCGGCTCCCTTCCCTACGGGACGCTACGCGTAGCGAGGGGTACGACTTCGCTACCTCAGCTCCGGTTCCATCGAGCGACTTGTCCTGAGCTTGTCCTGAGCTTGTCCTGGGCGTAGCCGTTGGCGCAGCCTCTCGTAGAGAAGGGCGTAGTCGAAGTAAGTCGAGATGCTCGGCAAAAGTCAGGGCAAGTCGCTCTGTAACCGAGGAGAAGTTGCAGTAAGTTTTTCCCCTCTGCTCCTCTGCCTCTTCCCATGCGCCCTCACCTCTACATCAACTGCATCTCCTGCAATCCCTGGCGTAGTCTCTTCGCCTCTTCGGGATTATACCTTTCGTGAAGGGCGATCGCTTTTTTAAAAGCTGCTAAACTATCTTGATGATTGCCAATTTTGAGCAGCACTACCCCCAAATTTTGATATGCTTCGGCATAGTTGGGATTTAACGCGATCGCATGTTGATAATATACGATCGCATCTGCAAATAAACCCAAAGCCTTAAATGTCATCGCCAAATTATAATGCCCAAAAACAAAACTAGGATCAATTTTCAAAGCTGTGGCATAAGCAGTTTTCGCACCGTTGAAATCTCCTGCTGCTTTGAGTAAGTTACCCAAATTGTTGTATGCTCCTAGTTTGAGCATGGGATAAATTGGCAATTTGATGGCAGCTTGATAGTGAGAAATCGCCTGTGGGGATTTTTGCAACCGACTGTAGGCAATGCCTAAATGATAGTGGAGTTCATATAAAATATCGTAGTTGTCTTCAGCAACGGTGATTCCTCGTCTTAGCAAATCCATACCTTGAGAAATTTTCCCAGTTTGCACATACAACGCCCCTAATTTACTGCAAACATAGGGATCGTTGGGATGAGCTGCGAGAAACCCTGACATCGCTGTAGCGGCTTTGGCATATTTGTTATTTTGAGCGATCGCACTTTTTTGATATCCTGTGTGTACAAGGGCAACCCCAGGTAAATAACCTATTTGCCAGTGGGGTTCTTTGGTTAAAATTTCTGACACACTATCATCTACCAAGGCGTGGTAAGGACGGTCAAAACGAATATCTGGATGATTGCGGAATAGCCTAGAAACCAGAGAATAGGGAGATTGTTCTGCACCGACTTCCTGACGGACGAGGTTGATGAGCAGATATTCGTCTCTTGCGATCGCCTCTCGCAACTGCGGTACAATTGCAGGAGTCAAAGTTTCATCAGCATCTAATACCAAAATCCAATCACCAGTGACATATTTGAGAGCTGCATTGCGGGCAGCACTGAAGTCATTACACCATTTAAAATGATGGACTTTTGCACCGAGTTGTTGGGCAATATTGGGAGTGCGATCGATTGAGCCTGTATCCAAGACTATCATTTCATCCACTACTTTTCTCACACTGCTCAGGCATTTAGGCAGTGTTGCTGCTTCGTTTTTCACAATCATACATAGACTCAAACTCATAATTTAAAACTTGGGAGTGAGGAGTAGTGAATAGAGGGATAAGGGAGATGATAAAGCAACATCTTTACTTCCTATTCCCTTTAACAGTGATAGACTCTGCATAGTGGAAAATTTGCCTCAATTGTGAAATGTTATAATCAAGGCTATTCTATCGAGCATAAACACTGAGACATAGTGTCAATAATGACAGTGTAATGGATAAACTGTCAATATAAATAACCAGTGTCAATTTATGCTAATCCATCTGATTTTACAGGTAATATAAAATTGCTAGCGTAGACGTAGCCCGTCCTAGATATCGCATCAGGGAGTATTACCTGAATCTGGATTGGACTAATTATTTAGCTGTTATTATCCATTTTTTATGATTATATAACTATAATACACATCATCTAAAAGTCATATATGTAATGAAAAACTCACTTACCAGAACATTCCAAAAATATTTGCGATCGCTGAACCGTTGGTTTTCAAATACACCAGAAAGGGCACTTTTAGAAGCTTACGAAGCAGCTCAGAGAATTAAAAACATTGAGAACGAACATTTTGATAACAAAAAAATATCTTTACAATCAGTAAAGTATACTGAAAATGTAATGGCTTACTGGCAAGTATATCTTAATAAGAACCTAACTATTATTAAGATCAGGCTTGCAGAATTCCAGCTTAGTCGCGGAATTGTCAATATCTCTAATTCTGTTTTATTAGAAAAATTGAAGGTTATTGATGAAGTAGTAGAGAAATATGCTATCAAAGATGGACTAATTAACAATACTCCATTAGTGCCAACTTATCAGCCTTTAAAAATCAATGATAACGAAATAAAAAAACAGCTAAATTCATCTAACATAAATGATACTCAAGTTCAAGCTCCAATTCTAAAATCTGGACTACCTAAGATTTCTATTGGTAGAAGAATTAATAAAATCCAGGCAGATTTTGCACCGCAGACAGAAGAAGAGTTTCTCAGAAATTATCGCATTTCTAAAGGTAGAACAATAATTGCCCTGCGATTTTTGATAGCTCTCATTATTGTACCGCTTTTAACTCAATATTTATCTAAAGAATTTATAGTAACTCCAATACTAGAAAGGGTTAGAGGAGATAATGCGACTAAAATATTTATCAATTCTGACATGGAAAAAGAAGCTCTCCATCAATTACATAATTTTCAAGAAGGACTGAGATTTGAATATTTTCTTAATCAAGCACCACCACTTTCTTCAGAGCTAACACAAGAAAAAATCAAAACTAAAGCAATTGAAATCTCTGAAGAATTTAGCAGAAAGAGTAATAGTAGTATTAGTAATGCTTTTGCTGATTTAATCTCACTCTTTTCTTTTGGTATAGTTATCGCTATGAGCAAAAGAGAAATTGTGATTCTGAAGTCTTTTATGGATACCATTGTCTCTGGTCTCAGCGATAGTGCCAAGGCTTTTTTAATTATTCTGCTTACAGATATATTTGTAGGATTTCACTCACCAGATGGGTGGGAAGTCCTTCTTGCAGGATTGGCAGAACATTTAGGTCTACCAGCCAGTAGAAATGTAATCTTTTTCTTTATTGCTACATTTCCTGTGATTTTAAACACTATCTTTAAATACTGGATATTCCGCTATCTCAGTCGTTTATCTCCATCGGCATTAGCTACATTAAAAGAGATGGACGAGTAATTTGTAATTATCCAATGCCAAAATTCACTTACTTTGAGTAAAGAATATATTTCTTACCAGAAATCAATGTAATTACAAATTACGAATTATTTTCACGCATTTGTCTTTTGATTCGCTAGGCTATGTATATCCTGGTTTTCCCGAAGTATACTATGGATTTTGAAAGCAAAGTTAATGCCTCAACTCCTACAGACAACATAGAGTTTGCTCAACCAACTACTACCCGTAAGCCGCTGGAACTGCTGCGAGATACTGAGGCTTTACTTCGTCGCCCAACTGTAGCGAAACTGTCGCCGATTTTGCCACCAAAACTGAGCAATAGATTCCAAGCAACCTCATCTTTGGCGGATGACTCCTTTAAAGAACTGGCAGAAATTGACCTAAATACTATTAGTGATTTTGAACTGCGTCCCGCACGAATTCTTGTTGGTTTGAGCCTTGTTGGTTTTGGGGCGCTCATGATATTGGTGCTGTTGTTATACTTAAACACATTGCATCCAAAAACCAGTACAGTTGTACAGATTCGGCAATATTGGTATCAATATATTTGGTTTGTCTGTTTAGGTATCACAGGGATGTTTCTCTTGGGACGTGAAGCAATGCGTCCTATGCCAAAACGACGGAAGTAATTCATACAGCAGAATTCAGAATGGGCTACGCCCCGCTGCGCTAACAGGAGTAAAACACGCTTTATACCTGGGTAACAGACTTAGCTTGTGTACCTCACCAAGTTTCTGGATAAGTAGGCGGGACTAATTAAATAGGTTGAGGCACGAAACCCAACATCCGCATGGGTTCATCTTACCTTTGATTCCACCCACCTACTTAACGCATAATATAGCGCTTCTTGTTCGGATGCAATACACTTTGACCTCACTTCCATTCCTCTCTCCTAATCCCGACACTCTAAGGGGGAAAATTCAAAGTCTCTCTCCGTTTAGGAGAGAGATTTAGAGAGAGGTTTTTCAGATACCGTGAAAAGTCAGGGGTGCGTTATGGACACGCCGAAGTAACAAATGCGAACCCCGAAATAGCAAATGCGAACCCCGAAATAGCAAATGCGAACCCCGAAATAGCAAATGCGAACCCCGAAGTAACAAATGCGAACCCCGAAATAGCAAATGCGAACCCCGAAATAGCAAATGCGATCAAACCTGGATTTTACCCCACCCTAACCCTCCCCTTATAAAGGGGAGGGAACTAGATTTATTTCTTTTTCCCCCCTTTATAAGGCTATGCATTAGTCACATGTTTCTTAACATTGCTGTAAGTAAGTCAGGAAAAGGATTATGGAACAATGCAACATGTAGATAGTTGACAAAAGGAGGAGAATGTGAATAAGGTTAATTTGATCGGCG
>NZ_NOLJ01000011.1 GCF_002246015.1 Nostoc sp. 'Peltigera membranacea cyanobiont' 210A | reverse complement strand
AAACGCTGCTGCGGCAACGATAGTTTAGGGGTAGCCCTACGCAAAAATAGCTCGATGCCAGGTTTTTTAATTCATACAATACCAAAAGCCCCACGCTCCACAGCCTGGGGCTTTTTGTTATGGTTGTTGGGTAATGTATTCCCTCTTCTCTCACTCTCCGAAAACTTTTGCCATTTCTGAATTCTAGAGCTTTTGTATAGCAGGCGATGTCTACGACGGGCTACGCCTACGCGCGATTATTTTCTAATAACAAATACAAGACGGATTTTTTTGTAATAGTGTAGCTTGTATTGGTTGCCTCATGAGGCTTCTAGCGATCGCCCTCGCGGAAAGTGACAGAAGAGGGATTAATAATACGAAGTTGCCAAAGATAGTATTGTCACGTATCCCCCTCCGCTTGTAGTGGAGACATGATTTGCTTTTGCTGTTCTTGTAGCCAAGTTTCAAAAAGTTCATTCAGCAAGCGCACTTTCATAAATTCATCCAGTTGTGCTGGAATAAATTTTTCTAAACGCAAAATTACAAACCATTCAGCGATACGGGTAGGGGGCAATATCTGACTTGGTTGAGTGCTAGAGAGCATTTGCACCATTATCGGATGTAGTGCATTCAATTCAATCGGGCCTACCAAGCCACCAGTTTGGGCTTCCGGTCCGAGTGAGTATTCCCGTGCTAAATCAGCAAAAGAGTTTTCTTTTGCCTGAATCCTGAAGTATAGTTCTTGGGCAATTCCCACATCCTGGGTTCGTAGTAGGGAATAAATTACTTTGTCCAGTTTTGCCTTGGACTGAAAAAAGTAAGATTCCAGTTTATTACCCCAAGTGGCTTGCTTGAATTTTTCAATTTTCAGCTTACGAGTGGTGATAACTTCTAGTTGATCTGGATTCAGCCCTTGATGTGCCATCCAAGCCTGGATATCTTCTTCATTTTTGAACTGTTTTTCGGCGTAAAACTGCTGTTTAGCTTGGGCTACTTCCTCTGGTGTACAGTCTATTGCAATCTTGGCGGAGCGCAAGTTTTGCTCTATTGCCTCATCAATGATCAATTCTCGCTGCAACTGTGGCAGCATTTGGTAACTTGCCAGTAAGGAAATCAGTTCACTAGCTGTGATTGTACGATTACCGATTTGGATCGTTTCGGTCATTAGCTTTCGGGCATCTCAAGAATATTTAGTCTGTTAAAGAAGCTATACCGTAGCCCATTTACTAGGAGCTTTTACCTTAATTCTACAGAGTTAGGTATACTAACCTCACTTTCGCAATAATTAAATAGTTACTTGCTAACATACTTAAAAATATACAGTTTATATGAGTTTTTATCAAAGATTCTACGCAAATACTAGTGGATGTAAAGATAAAGACAAAATATAGTTCTCGCCACTACGAGTTTAGAAGACGAAGTTTATCGGAGCTAGGCTATTTTGAGGTTTCTATTATTATGTATAGAGGCACAGTGGTATTAGTGTCGTGATTCTTCTCCCAACCTCAAAAGACCGTTTGGTAGATAAGGGGAGACGTGAAGGACGTTAGTACGCGTACTCTTACGGGGAAGCAAGCTACGCGCAGCGTCTCGCACTTAAGTGTTTGGAATTTTCTCAAGTAGAGCAGGCGTGATGTGCCAAGGGCAACGCTCCTACGTTGCTAAAGCGTCTCTACGAGACACTGTGCGATCGCTATCGAGTATCTAGGGATCTCTTTACATTTATCAGAGGTGTAACAAGGCACACATCCTATTCTGCCTTTTTACATAAGGGTATTGTATGTATCCTACAACCAAAAATTCTTAGGTCTATAACGACTCTAAATAGTTCAAAAGATCCGCCATTTCTTGAGCACTAGGTTGGAATTTTGGCATTGGCGGTGTTTCGCCACTAATCACTTGGTGAATCAGCCCATACCGAGACTTGTGCTTTGAAACAGCTTGCAAACTGGGCCCCACTCGCCCGTCTGCTTCCAAGCCATGACAACCAGCACAGTTAATTTGAAATATCGCGTGTCCTTGAACTGGGTTTCCTGTTAGGGATAGAACACTCTTGACATATGGATCGGAGGCTTGAACCAACTGAACACCAAAAAAGCCCAAAGGGACTCCTAGCAGTATAGCCAGCGTTAATAAAACGATCCGCTGAATCAAAATTTCAGGTTTGGTAATCTGGTTATCCAAAAGGTTTGCTGTGAAAGTCTAGGTGTGCTAAAAAGTTTTCATTTCCTACACATAGCTTAAAAGTTCTTGATTGTGTCTGCAAGCACAGAAGACTATTTTTTTGTGGGCAGTCGCCCTCCAAAAGGCTGTAGGGCGCAGGATTCATACGAAATTTGGTAAAATCAAAAACAGGCAACGAATATTTAATAATTACAAAGAGGAGATTTACAGTGGTTGAACCCCTGCTATCAGGTATTGTCCTTGGTCTAGTTTTCGTCACTCTCGCTGGACTTTTTTACGCTGCATATAAGCAATACAAGCGCCCCAATCAGTTGGGCGGATGAGAGAGTAAAGATAGAGTGCCCAGTTGTGAGCGCTGAGTCCTGAGTGGGATGAGAGAAGGGGGACAAGGAGGACAAAGAAGCAATTTTCTGCCCTACTCCCCACTCTTTTCATTCCATAATTCTATAGAAAGTAAGTGATGTGTTGCCGTAAACTTTCTGGCGGCAAATTTCCCAAGCGGGAATCTCTGGCGGTGTCCAACCTTGTGAGGCGTGTTCAACTGCGATTTCGCCGCTAGGAGCTAAAAGTTGATGGTGAGCGATCGCTTCTAATACTGGCTGGTACAATCCACTGGCATAAGGTGGATCGAAGTAGATTCTATCAAACTGTTTACCTGATAAAGTCTTTAACTGCTGGGTAATATCTCCTCGCAATACCCGAAATTCTTGGTCGGCATTAGTTAACTGCTGCCAATTTTGTTGGATGGTGGCACAGGCTCGGCTCGATTGTTCAATTCCCACTACTAGGCTGGCTCCTCTACACAAAGCCTCTGCGCCCATTGAACCAGTACCGGCGCACAAATCTAGCCAGCAACAACCTGCAATTTCTCCTTGCCAAATATTAAAGACTGCCTCTCTTACTCGCGCACTAGTGGGTCTAGTTTCTTTCCCTGGTAAAGTTTTTAGCTGGCGATTACCGTAAATTCTCAGGCTCATTGGTTATTAGTCATTGGTCATTTAGTCATTAGTCATTGGTCATTAGTTTTAGACAAAAGACAAAGAACAAATGACAAAAAGAATATTAGGCAGGAATTTTTTCGCGGACTTGAGCAACGAAATTAGACAGGATTTGCAATCCGATATTAGAGGATTTTTCGGGGTGAAATTGTACTGCCATGAGGTTTTCATGAGCGATCGCAGCTGTGACGGTTTGAGTACCGTGAGTGATAGTTGCTGCACGGATTAGCGGGTCTATTGGGTCAACATAGTAGGAATGGACAAAATACACCCAAGGATCGGACGGTAAATGCTCCCACAAAATACTTTTTGGTTGAGTAACTTCCAGCTGATTCCAGCCCATGTGAGGAATAGTGATGTCAGGTTCGGGACGAAACCGCCGCACTTTTCCTTTGATAATTCCTAGCCCTGGTTGAGTACCTTCTGCACTTGATTCAAAGAGAATTTGCAATCCTAAACAAATTCCCAAAAAAGGTTTACCAGATGCGATCGCTTCTTTAATAGGTTGTTCTAAACCACGCGATCGCAGGTGTTGCACTGCTGGATCAAATGCTCCCACTCCCGGTAGGACTATAGCATCTGCCTGCTCTAATTCCTTTGGAGAATAAGTAACATTAGGAGTTGCCCCAGCTTTTTCCAAGCCTTTGCAAACTGAGTGCAAATTTCCCATCTCATAATCTACGACCGCAATTACTGGCATTTACCTGCTCCTTGTAAATTTATTATGGAGGGTTTTTCTATTCTAAATAATATTTGTTATGAAGAAAAGAATTCTATTAACTTCTTTTGACACTTGGCTAAAAGATCAACAGTCAAATTCTTCTGATGATTTATTACTTGAAGTTACCAAACTTGAGTTGATACCACATGACTTAACTTTTTTACGCCAATTACCCGTAGATGTGCAACTTGCCAGTACTCAGGTAATGGAAAAAATCAAGGCAATCCAACCTGATTACATCATCTGTTGTGGCATGGCTGCAAGCCGTACACAATTAAGTGTGGAAGCAGTTGCTAGCTGTGGAGAAAGTATTTTACAGACAGAAGTTGATTTAGAAAAATTAGTGGTGGGAGCAGCAAAAATTCAGATTAGCCACGACTGTGGGAAATTTGTTTGCGAGGGTCTTTACTATTCAGTGTTGGACTACTTAAGCCAAAGTCAACTCACAGCACGTTGTATTTTTGTCCACGTTCCGCTTCTCAATCAAGAAAATTTGATGGGGATTCTTGGCGATTTTGTATTAATTATTAACAAACTGGCACTCTCATCAAGTTGTTAATGTCTGTATGGTGAAAGAAATATCTAAGTATATGTTGCCATTGTTACTAATTTTCCCAATTGCCCAATCAACTCCTGCTACGCTACCACCTGAAGAAGTCGTGCAACCTCAAGAAGTGCGTCCTTTACCAGGTCAATTGGATACAGTGCCAACCTTTAATAGCAATAGTCCAGAATTGGTTTTGAAAGAAGGAATTTTACTCTCGACTTTTCCACCAGATGGGAAAAAAGTGCCAACAGCGCATCTGAATTTTCCTTTTCGGGGACGATTTGATATTTTTGCTCATCACGTTGCAAAAGCTGAACCACCAGAGAATTTGCGTAGGCGTAGCCCGTCGGAGACATCGCTCTATCTAGGAATAATTTTGCATAACCCTAGTTCGGAACCAGTGAAAGTAAATATTTGGCAGGCGGCGAGTTATTTAAGTCAACCGGATGCACCATTTATTCAGTTACCATCCTTTAGCCAAAACCTTTTAGGTAAAGTTTTTGCCGGGCCAGGCGATCGCGTCATGTCTGATGTGCTTCGGGGAGTGCGACAAGAGATTTTCCCTGCACAAATTGAGATTCCACCAAAGCAAAGTCGGATGTTACTAAATTTACCAATTCCTGTGCAGGGATTGACACCACCCCTAAATGGTCGGTCTACGTTCATGCGACTGCAAAGTGATGGTACTGTCTATGCAGCTAGCCTAGCGATGTTTGCACGGGAGAATCCTGATGGCAGTGAGCGATCGCCTACTTTAGAAGAGTGGCAGAATTTACTAGATAATGGTGATCTAGCTGGGCCACGAGATAAAACTCCCACTCCCTTAGAGGAAACTGGGAAACCAAGAATTTATGGGCGTGTTGCGGGAGTGGTTGGTGGTTCGCGATGGACAGCCTTATTAGTAGATAAGCCTAAAGCTAGCTATCTAACTATTCCCCAGCCTGGTCAAGTGTTTTCCTACGCTCTGAGTACCCTGCATGGCGGTACATTAGGAACTGGTCAAATTCAAAGTGCGCCTATGCTAGTGCGCTATCCTGACACCGCATATCGCGCTCATGGCAATTATGGAATTCAATATAATCTCAAGTTGCCGCTATACAACAATACTCAAAGTCCTCAAACTGTTAGTGTGTCGATACAAACACCACTCAAGGAGGATCAGTTAGTCAAACCAGGGCTACGCTTTTTGAGTACACCCCCTCCTCAAGTATTCTTCCGAGGCACAGTGCGGGTACGTTACAAAAATGACCAAAATCAGCCACAAACTCAGTTTGTGCATTTAGTGCAAAAGAGAGGTCAACCAGGAGAACCCTTAGTTTTATTAAAGATGAAACCAGGCGATCGCTCTTTGGTAGAAGTAGACTTTCTCTATCCGCCAGATGCTACACCACCGCAAGTATTAACAGTTTCAACTCAGGCTGAACCTCGGTAATGATTCACGGGTAATGGGTAAGGGCTTTTTTCTAATTACCTGTTACCAAAAAATAATTAAAGCCTATTCTAGAACTTTTCACCCCAAGTTTCTATATTTAGGGTGAATACTTATTCCGCTCCATACATTGCAATAGAAATAGCAGACTATAGCAGGCAATAAAGGGACGGTATGGCAACCGATCAAAAAATGAATCAAGAAACTGAATTAAATTCGCTCCAGCCGCTTGTTGGAATCTTGATTTTACTGGTAGAGGATGAGCCAGATATTGCAGATTTGCTCATCTTCATTTTGGAAGCAGCTGGTGCAGAGGTTATGGCTTTAACCGATGCAGAAGAAGCTCTTGCCTCAGTTGAATCGCTTCATCCCGATATTCTGGTGTGCAACATGAAGTTGCCCGAACATGATGGAAATTGGTTAATTGAGCAAATTCGAGTGCATTCTCGCCAATTTTTAAGACAGTTGCCTGCGATCGCTGTCACTTCTTATACACGGGAAGTCTCAGGGTATAAGGCTTTGAATGCTGGTTTTAACCGATTTCTAGTCAAGCTTGAGAGTCCAGAAGAAATTGTAGATGAGATTGTTCACCTTTTATCTACCGATTTTTAAATATAACTAGCTAGCTCGATCTCTCTCGTTTTTGATCGTGATTTCACACAATACTCTGTGGGAGCGCACAGCTAGCTATACACTCCTAAAAACCATTTTAAAAATGAAACCATATAACCCTAAGTGAGTAGGATTATATATTGGATATATTTACTAACCTCGTTGAAAACCCTTTGCTGGCTTTTGTTGTCCCTTACCCTTGGGCTTAGATTTGTTAACTTCTCCTAAAGCTTCCTGAAATAAGTTATGCAAATGTATGGGTACACTGGCAATGTCTGGCAACTCTGGCTCGATAGGTTTGTGGAATTCTTGCAAAAGTGTATCCAAGTCACTTTCAAGCCTAAAATCTGGACGTTGCAAAAATGTTTGCAACACATTTTCTAATTGAGTTGGATGCTGTTGCGCTAATCGATGCCAAATAAAAGCATTAATACTTTTATCTTCGAGGTAGTAGTGAACGAGTTTTTCTGCTCCTTGAACACTTTGCCAGTCCTCTGCCGATAAGATTGCTTGTACCTTACTATATGTTGGTAAAAACATTTGTCCCCAACGGGGATGAGAAAGAGCCGTTACCTGTTCTGCTTTCTTGAGTTCAGCAGGCAAATCAACCTTTGGCATCACCATTTTGCTCTTGCTGCTTTTGCTGTTAAACATTTCAGAGACTACGTTGGAATCAGCACCAAATTCTTGTGCTGCGGCTTCTATTTCCTCGTCGCCAATGCCAGCTGCTTCTGCCACTTCAGCAAGAGATTTAGAAGTATCAATTCCTGCGGCTGCAAAAGTTTTCTCAGTAATTACTTCTTGAAATTCCGCTATCTTTTTATTAAGCTGGTATCCAGATAGTGTGATTTCATCAGTACCAAAAAAGTCCACAAACTGCTGATGATATTTTTCTACTGACTGCCAAGCTTCTTCTAGCAAGTCTGGAGCATCGCTGTAAAGATTACTTTTATAGTTTTCTTTGAAATTACCAATTGCTACGGCAAGTTTTGGTTTACCTAATTTACCCATTATTGTGTAGGGGCCAGAAAACATCCAGTAGCTATCGGTAACGGGAGAAATGCGAGTTAGCAAGATTTCTCCGACTTTCAACCGAGATATTGCCTGTAATGTTTGAGTATTGTTTGGCTTGACGATGTAGCGTTTATCTGTCAACCAGTTCGTCAATTCAAAGCCATCAGGTAAAAGATTAGTGATGGCAAATAAGCCAATAAAAGTATGATGCCAACTATTTATCAGACTGCGATCGCTTTCTGCTAAATCTGGATGGCTTTCGATAAACAACTCTAATGGAGACTTATCACCGACTTTCCCGGCTGTCAAAAAGCTATCGATGGTTAAATCCTGCTGTGTATTATCACCACTTCCACGGCGCAACTGTTCTGCTGCATAGGTTTCCAGCGCTTGTGCCAGTTCGCCTTCAGCATCAAGGACAAAATCAACTAAGGCTTGTTTTAATTCGTGCGATCGTTCTAATATGACATCCACAAGTTAATCTCTCGGTGCAACAGATGTAGATTATAGCTTTTGAGAGAATTTCAGCATCTAGCTATTGCTAGATTTTTGAAGATATACACTTAGCAAAATAGGTTTTATCATGCAGGCATACTAAAGACGACATCTTGCACAGCCCGTTTACTCCATACACCTAAAGTACTATTCCTCGACGAACCCACAATTGGACTGGATGTAATTGCTCGTCAGGAATTAAGCGACCTCATCCGAGAGTGGAACTGTAGGGGAAGTGCATCTTTTTTTCTGATTCTTGCTTGTACTTGAGAAAGCGCAGAAAGTCCAGAGTTTCTTATACAAAAAACTCTTGAGAGAATTCATCTAATGAATTCAATTTCTTGGGGTAGGAGTTTTTTGAGAGTTATAAATATCAAGAAAAATGGGAATATAGAAGTTTGATTTCCAGACTTTTTTCAAAACCTACTATGCAAACTTAGTTCGTTTGTACTATTTTTGTATTTGTAGATTTTATTACAGGCATATTATGAAAAGCGATCCTAATCAGAGTAAGGAAACAAATTATAACACTGGGCTGAGTGTTATTTTCTCTGAAAAAGCTCTCATTGCATTGTTGCATATCATACTTGCCTTAGGTATTGCTCATCTACAATTTAGCAGTTCAGCTAATCAAGAACACCCTGCAAAAGTTTTGCAAGACAAACACAATTAGTAAGGTTTTTACTAGGGAAATATGAGAAATTGCGAAAACTTGCACAAAGGATGATTGCTTATGTCTAGAGGCGGTTCCAGAAAAGGTTCAGGTCGTAAATATAAATTTGGGGAGCCACTTGCAGAGATTGGTGTTCCTTCATCAATCAGTAATGACTTGATTGTGGTAATAGAGTACCTCTGGGAAAAGGGAATAAGAGGAAAAGAATTGATAGATGCTCTACGTTCGGCAGAGTTTCGCAAAGTCAGGAAGTATGACTATGCAGTATCAGCAGGCACACACAGCACATCCAGTGTTGGAGGAGATTCAATGAACATCGATTATGAAGAAATTGATCTCTGTGAGGAACTGATCAATGAATCAAATAAAACGGTCATCTTACCTGTAATGGGAGACTCAATGATAGGTATTGGTATATATCCTGGTGATTGGTTAATTGTTGAATTAATTAATCCTCTATATCAAAAGCCTAAGGAGCAAGAGATTGTTATAGTTTCTGTGGATGATGAGACTTTAGTTAAACGTTATAGCAGGGAAAAAGGAGAAGTAGTTTTAGCATCGGAGAATGAGAACCACGAGCCAATCAGACGCTCTGAAGGAGCAATTTATATTTCAGGAATTGTGAAAAGTGCTATTCGTCGCAATTTATCAAAAAGCTTGCCAAATGGATAACCTTTGTACAGGACTCATTGATGAGTTACTTAGCAGCTTTTTTCAAACCTTGCCATCTTTGGCGCAATCGCTGCAAGTTAGGCGGATTATCACCATAACGCCAACCAACATAAGCTTGACAAATTTCATCTATTACCTCAGCAGTTGCTAGAGCATGATGCTGGTATGAGACTCTGGCATACTCTAAAGGCGTTTGTGCTGGATGTTTACCTAAACCTTTTTGGGTTGTCCATTGCAGCATTTGTTGATAAAGGCTTTCCATTGCTGGCAATTTCTTTAACCATCGACGGTTGCGCCACTCTCGCCACTGACCCCAACCCAGCCAAGCGAAGAAAGCTGCTGTAGTTGACAAGATTAAGCCAGTTAATACGCCAAACCAACCTTGAGAGAATAAAGCTAAAAACCAAGCGATCGCTCTAATCACCCACTTAAATATTGTCTCAAATACATTATTCAACAAACCTGTCACCGGAGAAGGTAGCCAGCCAGCAACCCAATGCCACAATTGGCGCAACACACTAAAAGTCTGAGTGTCTTCAATAGATGGGGGAATCAGAGGATGATTGGGAATAGGGTCAAAGGCAAACCAACCATATTTAGGAAAATACACTTCTGTCATCGCATAAGCGTCAGTATTACGGACAACGTACAGTCCTGTAAATGGATTAAATTCTCCTGAACTAAACCCTGCTACCAACCGCGCTGGAATGCCAATGGAACGTAGCATCACCGTGAGAACTGTTGAAAAGTGGTCTGGATAGCCTCCCTTTTGCTTAAACAAAAAAGTTTCTACCAAGTCTTCTTTTTCACTCAAATAAGGTAGGTCTAAGGGATTTTGAGGAACAGAGTAACGTTGCTTTAAATATTGAGCTAAATAGAGAGCTTTTTCGTAGGGTGAATCCAGGCTTTTAGCAGACTTTGCGACTTTTTCTTGATTGTAGTTAGCGAGGATTTCTTCGGTACGTTGCCGGACTTTTTCGGCAATTTCGGGAGGAATTTGCAGATAATGCTTTTTAATTTGTTGAGGATATTTAGTAGAAGCTTCACCTAACAAAGTGCGATCGCGGTATGGCACTTCGGAAATTACTGTGTAGGTAAAACCTTCTGATAATTCTACAGGCGATCGCAATCCGTCTTCTTTATCAACAGCGATCACTGGTGCTGGAAAGTAAACTTCCTTGGGATAAGTCATCGCCGGAATCAGGTTAGGCAAATCCGACACCACTGTATAAGTTTGTACTACCTCTTGGGTTTTACCAGTGAGTACAGATGGGGAAAGAAAAATTTGGTAAGACCAAGGCGATCGCCTAACAGTTGTAACATCTTCATTACGGGAAACTTCCCATCCCTTTCCTGTATAGTGGTCAAATCCTAATACTCGCCAAAAACCCTCAGCTTGCGATCGCACCCGCATGACAACCTTGGGTTTCATCTCGCCCCGCAGGTTTTGATTCATTTGGCTATTAAAACCGTAATAAAAATTATTATCTACTTTACCTGGTTGACCAGTTTTATTTTGTCCTGTACCACCGCTACCACTGCCTTGATTATCACCTTTACCTTGGCGGACATAACCGGGATTAATGATACTACGACCTGTGAAATTACTTTTTACTTGAATAGCAGAACTTACAGGAAAATTCCGTAATTGATAGCCCGGAAATCTGGGTAAAACAGCAAAAATTGCCAGCCCCAGACCGACAATTAGTAAAAAAGTTAGAATTAAAAATTTAAAATTAAGACTTGAGGAATTCTTCTGATTGAATTTTTCCTTTTGAGTTTTTAATGGCTGCAAACCCAAGCGTGAGCGGTAGTCTAGTACTAAAGTTGGCAGAGCGATCGCTAAAAATAACAGCAACACAGGTGCAAATGCTAAAGTCTGACTTAGGGTTGCTGCTACACCCAATAAAATCAGTCCGATCACAATCGAATAGCCCAAATTTTTCCGGCGGGGTGTATCAAAGCTATGCAACACCTGGAGTTGAATTAATAACTCTGCCAAACCCAACCGCGTATCATTCAACTCTCCTACTAATCGCCCAAAGAAAGCACCCAGTGCTACTAACATTCCAATGGCGATACAGAATTTAATTGCGATATTGCGATCGCGGCGACGATAATAACTCCAAATTGCACCCACAACACTTAGGGGTAACGCCCAAAAACTGAATGAAGTCTCAGCGGCAATATCCGTTGCCACAATTCCCAAAATAACCAACGCTAGCACCAGCACCCGCAATAAAATTGAATCTTCCACTTCAATCAAAGGCGACCCCTGCGGATTTTGCCGCCAGAAATTACCTACAGGGATACGCCAAAACCGATTCATCCTGGATAAGTTAAACATTTGAGTCTAGTAGAAGCAATGATGTAGATGCAACAAACACAATGCAGGGGAGGTAATTTGCTACCCTAGCACTGTGTTAAAAAAATGATATCTAAGGGCTAGAGATGGAAATACACGAGAAATGGGTGACGCAGTAAATCGAGAAATAATCAAATACTTTCTCAATATCCCCATGTCCCCATATTCCCGTGTCCCTGTGTCTTTGTAATAACTGCTTCTCGTAGACACCCTAATGACCGTTTATTGAAAAATAGGATAAGCTTCAAAACCAGGAAAATCCTCTTAATATATATCGGCGTTGATTGACATAGTGTGCTAGCGGTGGCAATTTAACCTAAATCGTGGGATTAATCACAAACAACAACGACTGTTCGTCTATTTCTGGAAATTCAACTTCCAGGGTATAAGTTGGGTTAAGTTGCTCGCAGCCTAACTCTACATTTAAGTATCCCGAAGTCGAAGATGTTGTCATTGCTAAAGTGCCACTTCCCCGCAGCGTCAAAGTTCCTTTAACAGGTAACTCAGCTTGCACAAGCAACTTCGTAAGTTTACCTAGAGACTGGTATTCTACTCTGATGTTCAAAGCACCAACACTGGTTAGCCATTGTCTTTCTACCACCGGACTGGTTGCTGAAACTGGTAGAGTCAGATTTTCCAGCAGTTGTTTAGCTGCTAGCAACGACAAAGCCATCTGTTGACGCGGTTGTAAATCTGAGTAATCGCTCTGAATAGCGGGCATTGTCTCCAGAGTACTTGCAGACCGATAGGTGCTTCTTAGCACCAATCCAGCTATATCATTTAATGCTTGAGACTCATTGGGAAAAAAGCTCTCCACCACTTGAACTAATTTTGCCCCCAATGGCACTGAAGATGTCACTAAAGCCTGACATTGTTCTAGCAATTGCTGGAAAACTCTTTCCGGTAAGCGAGTCGGCAAGGTCAACTTCGATTGTTGTACCATCCATCCCCAGCTAGGAACGAGTGTCATTGACGGCTCATCAACAAAATCAGGATAGTCGATTAATTGTGTTTCCCAAGGAAACAACGGTGGGTGCTCTTGGGCTTGGATTTGTAACCGATTCTTAAGGACAGCTTGAAAACGATCTTGCACAGTAGGAATTTCTCCCAGTTGAAAGGTCTGGGGCGTTCCTCCCAATTTTGGCTCACTGCTTTTTGAAGCAGTGGCTTCCTTGAGAAGATTTTTTACCCCGTCATTTTCCTCACATTCTACCGATTGCTCGTTATTTTTGACATCATCTGTCAACAACCAATCGAGACACCGGTGTTGTAAGGATTCTGAGTCACTATTCATGAGTAGATGCACCTGATCCGGAAACTAATGAGTTACGAATTTCCCAAGCTTGCTCAAGAATTTTAAACCATCGTTTTTGCAGTTGTGCCATTGACAGCCCTAAAGTTTTTGCTATTTTTTCATCAGCTTGTCCTTGTTGCTTCAACTCTAATAAAGACCGTTGCTTATTGTCCAGCTGTGCTGTGTATACTTGCCATTGCTGGGGAGTTAAACCCAAATTTGTGTGCAGAGAAGCTTCCAGCCACTCGTGAACTAATTCCCAACGGTGCAACAGGGCAAACCGAATCAAATGATACTTAAAGCGCTGCTGCAAATAATCTCTCTGACGAGGAGTTAAACCTAAAACCGATTCAATTTCCTGTGCTGATAAATCTTGGAGGCGGAGAGAAAAATAATCAGCGCAGTCAGATTGTTGCCGTTGTTCGAGATAATTCATTAATTCCGTAACCACAACGGAACGCAAGGTGTCTTCTTCGGGTTCGGGTTCGGCTTGTGTTGCCATTGTGGAGCGCAATTGGTGAATTGCTGGTTCTTCCCAAGAACCGTCACCTTCATTATTGCTACCTTCTGCGGCTTGTTCTATATCTACACTGGTTTCTGGGGGCTGCTGTTGGGAAAAAGTTTGCGCGCGCAGGATAATTAGCTGTTGCTGACGACCTGGTAAAGGAATGCGTCGCTTGCCGTAGCGCTCGGTAAATGCCATATACTCGGACAATTCTAGAAGCGTCTGAGGGCGATAAGTAGCACCGAGTTGATTTTCTCGCCGGAAAGCGTTCAGCGCCTCTAGATAAAAACTCTGAAGGAAATCTTCAATTATTGTCAGCCGCCCTTGATAGCTCAATTGCTTCTGAGGAGGATTAATATATCGATAAATAATTGCACTCAAAGTACTGTGTAATTCGACCCTGCCCCGATTTGAACCCAACTGATAGTACCTGAGACACTGTTGCAGCCGATGCCGAGCCAGGGTCATCGCCGAGCTTTCTACAGATCCAGAAGCTTGGATACGTTTACTCTCATGACAAATCCGGTAGACTTCGGTGGTAATACGTCTTGCTACATCGTGGCAATTCTGTTCCGAAGCTTTAGTTGACTGCTGAAACTCCTTGGACAGGAGTTGAAAGATCGCCTCCACGCCTGTAGAATTTTCTCCCAGAATAGTTGCAGATGGAATAGTTGCGGTTGCGGCTGAATTCATAGTCTCGGTTTTCAAAAGACCCTAACTTACTTAAATACAACCTGTACGACTGTGGGTATTGGCTGGTTTGGTTTTACGTATAAGCTAAACGCAGGCCAATCCTATATTGAGGATATGGCTGATTTTATTATTCCCAATTCTGATGGGATTGTTCACACTTGATAGATGTTATTGCCGTTACCCAAGAGTCGTATACAAGTCATTATGGATTTAGAAGCACAAATTCAATTGCTGATTGACAATGCACCCCGCGATGGTATGACACCACATCTTGTTGCAGCAATTGCTCCTGCCCTTAGAGCGATCGCTCAAAAATTACGTTACTCCCAGTACTATATTCTCCAAAATTCGGAGGCAAGCTGGGTTTTAACTACGTTGAGCAATCGTGCTAATCCAGGATTGGAAAAGCGTGTGATTTACGCTTTCCCTACCATACAGGATGTCTCTCTAATTTCCCCTGCTGGGCTTGACCCTCAAATGCTAGCTAAAATTACTCCTGTCACCCATATTTTGTTCCAAATGATGGCATTAGAACCCGTAGATAGTATCGTTTTTTTGGAGACGCCGGGTAAGACCACTCATACCGTCGAAGTTCGGCGAACTGAACTAGAAAAACTTATACAGAAACAGTTACGACAACAGCGATCGCCTAAACAGATCCCCCCTGATATTGCATAGAAAAAATTTGGATGTGGGATTTTTTAGATACAATCCCACATCCAAAATTTTAAATCTCAAATTTCTTTAAAAAAGTTTTCTAAATCAGTAAAAAAAGAAATTTTTTCTTTCCGTTCCACCATACGAGTGACTCAACTTTCGGTGAAACCTAAAATTGATTAAAAAATAGTTATCAGTGAACATTTTTCCGTTTTTAAGTTTTAGTTTCCTAGTGAAGCAGAGTTTTATACTTAAGAACTTTCACATCAAAAAATAATCCCATTCTTTATTGTGAGGTGGCCAGTAGCCAAAAGCGGGCAAGTATTTAGAGTAAGCGCTCAGTCGAACACTATCCACCCCAGAAGTAGTAGTAATTTATTTTTTGGAAATCTCTAATAAGAACCTCCAAATGAAAACCCCACTTTCTACCTGTTAAATAAGTGGATTGAATTAAACATAAAACTGCTTTAGTGCATTAAAGCGTTAACACAACACTTCAGGTTTTCGGTACGTTACGGAAGCCACAACACACCTACATCTAAATCCCCACTTTCTACCTGAGAACTCTGATAACTGATTTAATAGAGGCGACTCAGTGTGTACTCAGCGATGTTAATCAATGCCTGGTGGGATTCTGAGGATGGGAGAACTGCAAGATGTTCAATTGCCAACTTAGCATGGTGAGCAGCTAACTCTCGCGCCTGCTGTATACCTTGACTATCTTGAATCAGTGCTAGTGCTTGCTCTAAATCTCCTTCTTGAGCAAACTCTCGTTCAATCAGCACTTCTAAAGATGGTTTTTCCGCCAAAGCAAATAAAACGGGTGCAGTTAGATTACCACTTTTAAGATCCGACCCCGCTGGTTTACCCAAGGTATCCGTTGTACTGGTGAAATCTAAAATGTCATCAACAATTTGAAATGCTATACCAAAATGACGACCGTAGCTATACAGATGCTCAACAGTTTCTCGCGAGACTTCACTGAGTAACCCAGCAGCTTTAGAACTGTTGGCGATTAAGGAAGCTGTTTTGTAGTAACTCTTCTCAATGTAAGTTTCAATAGAGATACCAGCATCAAAACGATTTAGTCCCTGCTGAATCTCCCCAGTAGCCAGATCCATAATGACTTCTGAGAGCAGTTTCACTACCTCCAAATTGTCCAAGTTTGCTAAATACCAGGACGATTGGGCAAAGAGAAAATCTCCTGCTAAGATGGCAATGCGGTTCCCGAACAAACTATGAACGGTAGGAACGCCTCGCCGCACGTCTGATTCATCTACCACATCGTCATGTACCAAGCTTGCTGTGTGAATCATTTCTGTAATCTCAGCAAGGCGGCGATGACGCGATGTAATGTCTTGTTCTAACATTGTTGCCCGCGATATTAGCAGGACAATTGCTGGTCTGATACGCTTTCCCCCAGCTCCGAATAAATGTTCGGCTGCTGCAAACAGAATGGGGTGGCGATTTCCAACTAGCTGTTTTAGGTTATCTGCTAGTAGTCGCAGGTCTGCTTCCACAGGGGTAAACAGGGAGGTGGCTGGGGTCATGTATGGGCGGACTCTGACTTAGGTTACGAAAGTTTACATATCCTATACTCATTTTAAGATAACCCTGTGCCAGCGCAAAGTTTTCATAAGGTAATCCCATTTTTATGAGTCTATGGGTGATAATTAAGGTTGCGGAGGTTTTTGTCAATAAGTAATTGTGCTTATTTTGTGGCTACTCAAACTTTAAACTAACTTAAAAGATGAATTCTCAGTACACGGGATAAATTCCAAATTAAATTGTGTTAAGTAGTTTCTCATCTCACCTTTCTTGCCACAGTTACAAAGATAATTTAAGCAATATTACTTATTGACAAAATTCCAGCGTTTTAAATTCGTCGCTAAGAGGCAAGGCTAAATTTCTCCAGATTGAGGTGTAGCTCTTCAAAAAATTTGAAATTTAGCAGCCGAATAAGCTCAAAATTCAGGGTCGTTGTGTTACGCTAAAATATAGGAATTTTAAATTTTGTAAGATATTCACACCCAAAAGTTAAGTCAGCTACTAGTTGATTTTACTGAGTTGGTGTTGTGAGTCTAAAATAAATATTCGTCGGTTAGATTAAGGGAATAAATTCTTTAATTTTTCCTACGATAGGCAAAACTCCTGGTTTGGAGCTGTGTGATATCCCTATGGGAACTCGCTACACGTACTCAGCGCACGTAGAGCGCAAGCATTGCTCTTTTCACAGCAGTTTGAGCAAAAATAAAGCAGATCGGGTAGACCGCTGAGAATCGTAGTTTTAGATTGCTAAACGGCAAGCTAACTGCTGTGGGATCTATGGTCTGCAAGAAGTCGCATTAGCTCATAAATTCTTTGTCCGTAGAAGATTTTGTCTCTATAGGTAATTTTACCATAGGAAACTACAGCCATCAAGAATGCACTTGCTTGGCTGAGGTTCTACTAATTTTATGGAATTTTATATTCGTTTAGAAGGGTGCTAGTAGAACAATGATTTACGGAAGTATACCTATGATGATTTTTATTTTAGCCTCTGGATATTTGTTTACAGTCTACCTGTTATTAGCACTGGCGAAGCGAACCGGTACAAAGACTGTTCCTACAAGTTTCCCTTCATCTACTGAAGGAAAACACAAACAGGAGATATCAGTTAATAGTCAATAGTCATTTGTCCTTCGTCCTTCGTCATTTGTTTCGATAAATGACTGAGGACGATGGACTAGGGACTAATTAGTTTTATTGGAGTTGGGAAATAGCTATATCAGTGAAGGAAACCTCTTCAACCATTGGGGTATAGCCTAGCCACTGAACTCCTGACTGGGAAAACTGTTGCGGACAACCGCTGACGGCGAAGCGAGTTGGCAATGGTAGATGAGTATTTCTTAAGCCTAGTAAGTCTAGTTCTTGGGCGCAAGCTGCCACAACATGAACAGCTGGATCGACCAACTGGACTTGAGAGGGGAGGAGCGATCGCAGTACTGGTGTAAGGTGGGGATAATGGGTACAGCCGTGAACTAGGGTGTCAATTTCCTGCTCTAATAAAGGCTCTAGGTAGCCTCGTGCGACTTCCGCAGTGTAAGGATCGTGAATGCGGTTTTGCTCAATCAGTGGCACAAACTCTGGACATCCAACTTGCCAGACTTGGACATCGGGAGCAATTTCAAGAATAGCGTGCTTATAAGCATTACTTTTAGCTGTAGCTGGAGTGGCAATTACACCAATCCGCTTTCCTTGTAGCACCGCGGCTTTTGCACCCGGTAGGATTACTCCCAAAATGGGTATGTTGAATTCTTGACGCACGGTTTCTAGAGCTAAAGCGGAACTGGTGTTGCAAGCCATAATTACCATTTTTACCTGCTGCTGTTGTAGCCAGGTAATAATTTCACGTGTAAATCGTAAAATTTCTGCTTGT
Source organism: Nostoc sp. 'Peltigera membranacea cyanobiont' 210A (assembly GCF_002246015.1). Classification (GTDB taxonomy): domain Bacteria; phylum Cyanobacteriota; class Cyanobacteriia; order Cyanobacteriales; family Nostocaceae; genus Nostoc. Next base: position 255,465 of record NZ_NOLJ01000011.1, on the reverse strand, counting down.
GAACGAATTCCGTAAGGAAGTCTAGCTGTATCCCCAAAGTAAACAATTGATTCATTGGGGAGTTGTCGATATAGTTGTCGCAGTACTGTTAGCCCACCCACACCACTATCAAAGATGCCAATTGGGGCACGTTGGGGTTCTCGCTCGGAAAAATCGTCAAGATTCCCTTCAAAAATGGAAGATGAATACACAGGCAGATATATATTTAGGTTTTGGGATTTAAAATACAGAATTTAGCAGACAATCTCCAAATTGACCACTAAATTCTGTGTGTCAAAGAAGTTTAAATACCACCTCTTTAATTAGTAATTTGTACTATATTACCTCTGCTGTAAGTATTTTAGGATGCCACGAGCGATCGCTTCTGCCATCCGATTTTGATATTCTCGTGTTCCCAATCTGGGATTATCCTCATAACCACTCATATAACCTGTTTCTACCAAAATCGAAGGCATGGAGCTTTTCCTAAGAACATAGAATCTGGCTTTGCGGGTTCCCCGGTCTTTAATAGTGCCGATGTCCTGGAGAATGGTTTTACGAACGACTTCAGCCAGACCATAACCGCTCTCGTAATAATAAACTTCTAAGCCATTGACATCAGGGCGATTATCCACGGAATTAGCGTGAATGCTGACAAACAAAGTCGCATTAACTCGCTTGGCAATATCTACCCGTCCCTGAAGTTCTACGAAAAAGTCGGCATCCCGCGTTAGTACCGCTTGTACACCATTTTGCTCTAAAATTGCTCCTACCCTTTTCCCAATAGGCAGAATTACATCCTTTTCTAAAAGTCCCCCCAAACCAGGGGCACCTGAGTCTTTTCCACCATGTCCTGGGTCAATAACTACTAGCAATTTCCCTCTGGGAGCTGAGGGGCGTGGTCGTGGCTGGGAGATTGGACGGGGATTATCTATGGAATTTGGTAATTGTCCTTGGTCTGGTAATGGCAGAGGAGGTAAAGCAATGGGCGGTGTGATGCTGCTACTAGAGCGTCGTAATTCTAAAGCTAAAAGCTGGTCGCCAACCTGGTTGAGTTCCCCAATTTGTACTCCAGCGGCTGGTTGAACCAAGACGGTGACAGTGTTGGATTCTTGTGGTTGCAGGCGTACCCGCAAAATCGGGCTATTAGGATTAAAAGTCGGGCCTGTGACTTTAGGAGCTAACTTAGCATTGTTAATAGTGATGCGGAACAGACCAGAGGTTCTATCCCAGCCTCCTGTAGCAGATAAAGTTTGGTCGGCTCGAATCAGCAATTGTGTACCATTATTAGCCAGTTGCACAGACTGAATGTTAGCAGGTGTGTTACTTGGTGCTATGGGACGTGGACTGTTACTTCCAGGCAGTTGGGCGACTCCACGACTGGGTAGAACCACAAAACCACCAACACTGCTAGTGGTTGCTCGCCAATTTGGACTATTTTCATCTACTTGTAAAGTCAGGCGAACAACAGATGGGCTGGTTTGCAGCTGGGTGAACTGGATACGGCTAACACCATAGCGATTAATTGACAAATCTCGCTGCTCTAAACTTGGTGATAGAGTTGCGCCAGCAATGTCGATGTTAATTGCCTTCTGATCGTTGCTACGATTTACCTGAATCTGAGGATTACCACCATTGGTACGGACAAAAAAACCATCACCAGTGACTTGTAAGTTCTCAATTTGAGTAACTTTGGCGACAACCATTCTGTTGTTCAGTGGTCTTTTGTTCAGTGGATTTACAGAACCTGCTGTCACCACATTGTAAATATTCCTTGGGGGGAATGTTTGTGTAGATGTTCTGGGTGAAGTATCAGTGGCTATAGCTTGTTCTGGTTGCCCCTCAGTGTTTCTTGTCGGTACATTGTCGGCTTCTGGCGTAGGTAATTGCACTATCCAGCGATCGCCAGTTGTACCCACAAATTGCACTCGTTTAGGGTCTAAACTATAACCAGGAGTCAGTTCAACAACTATACGCGTTGTTTGTTCGTCAAACTGCCCAACACGAATAGAACGAATTGCACCGCCCACTTGTTGGGTTAGCTGCGGGCGGCCAAATGTGGTTCCTGGTAAATCAATAACTAGACGAGTCGGGTTAAAAATTAATTGTGCTTGGGGTTGAACATCCCCTTGAGTATTAATTTCCAGCTTGTTTTGATTGGCATCAAAACGCCAAGATTCAAGTCTCGCGGCCATTGCCGGCGACGATAGCATGAAGATGGTTCCAATAGTACTGGATAGTAACCAGCGTAATTTCACAGTCTTTTCTCCTGATTCACATTTATGGGAGCCGTCAACATCTCAACATATTGGCTAATCCTCACACCGTCACCGCGCACACTTGAGTTTGGCGCTGTTATTAAGACACAGCTAATGGCGTAAAATATAGCACGCTCCTCTGGTTTTGCCATGCCATTAGCCTATATAAGTTTGACTGCCAATTTTAGATTTTAGATTCCCGATTTTAGTTTTCTGCCAGATTAGGGTCTTGCTACACTAACACCTGTTGTAGGTGATACAAATCCAAAATCCAAAATTGTTCGACTGAGCGTAGCCGTACCCTCCGGGGAAGCAAGCTACGCCGTTCCGCAGGACAGTCTAAAATCCAAAATTTGTTGACTTGCAAAGTATCAGATGACAATAACAAAGAAGCTACTCTTATTCCGCCGCAAGAATACTTAAATTGTTTTACTACTAAATTGGATAAAAATGGTAAAGATTAGATGTACTTACTCAACAATTTAGAAATTTAGACTAAATTACTTATCTTCTCTTTAGATACTGAAGAACGCCACGAGCGATCGCTTCTGCCATTTGATTTTGGTAAGCTGAAGTTCTGAGCCTAGACATATCCTGCCGACCAGTCATATAACCCGTTTCCACGAGAATGGAGGGCATAGAACTTTTTCTAAGGACATAAAATCTGGCTCGCCGCACTCCCCTGTCTCGGATATTCAGGCTTTGGAGAATACTGTTATGGACTATGCGAGCTAGACCCAAACCACTGTCGTAATAATACGTTTCTAAGCCATTAACATCTGGACGACTCGCACCTGCTGAATTAGCGTGAATGCTAACAAACACATCAGCATTCGCTCGTTCTGCTAATTGCACGCGTCCCGGAAGGGTAACAAAATAGTCAGAATCCCGCGTCATAATAACCTGTACGCCGTTTCGCTGCAAAATCTCAGCAAGTCTCTTACCAATAGGTAAAATAACATCCTTTTCGCGTGCCCCCCCAATCCCCACTGCTCCTGAATCTTTACCCCCATGTCCGGGGTCAATAATAACTACAACTCGCCCATTGGTAACTCGGCGCTGTGGTTGTGTTATGGGTTGAGGATTTGGATTGTTTGGGTCAGGGAATGGCCCGCGGTTTGGTGGTGGTAACCCAGGTAAAGCAAAGGGTGGTCTTCCGGGGAGGGAGACAATTCGCCGAGAACCTTGTATTGGTAAAGCCAAAAGCTGGTCGCCGATTTGCTGGGGTTGCCCAAGTTGCACTCCTCCTGCTGGTTGAACTAAAACAACCACTGTATTGGATGCTTGAGGTTGCAGACGTACCCGAAGAATGGGGCTATTGGGAGCAAAAGTAGGCCCTATAACTCTCGGAGCTAACTTAGCATTGGTAATTGTGACGCGGAAAATACCTAAGGATCTATCCCAGATTCCCGTAGCAGATAAAGGTTGGTTGCCTCTAATTAGCAGTTGTTTGCCATTATCAGCAAGTTGCACAGACTCAATTGTTGCTGGCGAGTTGTTGGTAGATGGTCTATTGGGAAAGGAAACGGCTTCTGACTGATTGTCCGAATTATTACTTCCAGGCAATCTGACAATCCGACTAGGTAGAACTATCAAACTACCATCGTTACTATTAGTTGCTCGCCAATCTGGGCTATTTTTATCTACCCGCAAAGTTAGGCGGACACCAGGAGGTTGGGTTTGCAATGAGGTGAATTCGACGCGGCTAATACCATGTTTGTTAACGCGTATATTACTCTGCTGCGTCAGACGTGGTGATAAAGATGCACCAGAGATATCTACGAAGATGGTAGCGCGATCGCGGCTGCGAATTACCTGAGTCGGAGGATTACCACCACTGGTGCGAATAAACAACCCATCACCTGTCACTTGTAAGTTTTCAATTTGAGTTGCCCCTCGTGTAGTAGTGGCAACCCTTGAAATATTAGATTGACGTTCGGAGTCTGGGGTAACTACACTGTAAGCACTTCTAGGAGATGAAGCGACTTTTTCGACTTCTGGCTTCGGTAATTGCACCGTCCAGCGATCGCCAGTTGTACCAACAAATTGCACTCGTTTGGGGTCTAAACTGTAACCAGGAGTAAGTTCGACAACTATGCGTGTTGTATCTACATCAAACTGTCCAACACGGATTGAGCGAATTCCACCACCCACCTGTTGGGTTAACTGCGGACGACCAAATGTAGTTCCCGGCAAATCAATTACCAGCCGAGTTGGGTTGAAAATTAGTTGTGCTTGGGGTTGAACTGCTCCCACAGTATTAATTTCCAGCCTGTTTTGATTGGCATCAAAGCGCCAAGATTCAAGTCTCGCGGCCATTGCTGGCGACGATAGCATGAAGATAGTTCCAATAGTGCTGGGTAGTAACCAGTGTAATTTCACAGTCCTTTCTCCTAATTCACATTCATGGGAGCCGTCAATATCTCAACTCATTGGTAAATCATCATCACACCATCACCACCTAAACTTGACCTCTGAATCCCTTGTTTGATTTTTAAGCCGATATTTAGACACAGTTAAATCATTTATCGGGTTTCAAATTAAGTTTAAATCCCCATGCGAAACCTTCCACCTTTACAGGTGGAGAACTTTGACTCCCAATAAAGCTAGAAAACTGATAATTGATAGCTGTTTACTGATAAGTGTTTGTTCTTTGTTGCCATCGATGCACTGAGTAAATAATTCCCATTACTGTCAAACGATCTAGCAAGATTTATGGGTGTTACTCCCTATTATCTGGAAAATATTCAGATAAAGGCTCACAAGCCGAGGGAAACTAGAAATTAAGTAACATTCTGAAGGCTGGTAGAAATTATAAACAAATGATTATTCTACAATCACACGGGACGGAGATTTGAGGATAGAAGTTTCCACTGCACAATTGGGGCAGAGGGGCAGAGGGGCAGGGGAGCAGGGGGGACAAGGGGGACAAGGGGGAATTATTGAACAAGTCTCTCCCTCGTCTCCCCCCTCTCCCTTGTCTCTTGTCCATTCCCAATACTTCGACTTTGCTCAGTACAAGTGCCCAGTGCCCCATTCCCAATAATTAACGATCGCCAGAATCTGGAGTTACTCCCAAATTGCTGCTGTCATTTGATGCTGGCACCCTCGACTGAGGTGGTTCAATTACCAACGAAGTCCCAGAGGAACCGTCTAAAATTAGTTGCTCTGAGCTTCCGTCCACAGTTTTTGGATCTGGAAACACAAATCGTAACAATGGAGGAGCTAAAAAGGTTGTCAAGATAACCATCATGATAATTGCTGCTCCTAATGGTTTCGAGAGAGCGCCACTGGCAGCGCCGACACCAGCAAATACTAGCCCAACCTCGCCTCTAGGAATCATCCCCACACCGATCGCTAAACGGTTGATTTCCGGTTGACCAAACACGCTTAAACCTGTGATTACTTTACCGAGAATGGCTACTACGATCAGGAAAGTTGCCATAATTAGACCTTCCCGATTGTCGGGAATCGCTGGGTTTAACACTCCCAAATCAGTTTTTGCGCCAACAGTCACAAAGAAAATTGGCACTAACATATCGGCAATGGGACAGACTTGCCTTTGCAGTTCTTTACGCTTATCTGTCTCTTCTAGAACTAAACCAGCTGCAAAAGCTCCCAGAATTGCTTCTAAGTGGATGACGGCAGCAAGGTATGCCATCGCAAAAGCGAAGATGAATGCTGGGATTACTAGTCCACCACGTGTTTTGAGTTGATCGGCGATCGCTACAAAGGACTTATTGAAAACATTGCCTAGTAGGATTGCTCCCAAAATAAAACCAGTGGCGCTGATAATCAAATAAATGACTTTGCTGACATCCACCACGCCGTCTTTAGCTAAACTGGCAACTACCGCTAAAACGATGATTCCTAGTACGTCATCAATTACAGCAGCACCCAAAATAATCTGCCCTTCTTTAGAATTGAGTCGCCCCAGTTCTGACAGCACTTTGGAAGTAATACCAATACTAGTAGCAGTCAAAGCCGCCCCTGCAAAAATTGCAGGTATAGCGCTAATACCAAACAGAGTCATCAGTCCCACAGTCCCAGCTGCAAAGGGTACTACTACCCCCACTATTGCGACAACAGTGGCTTGGATACCAACTGCCATTAAATCTTTTAAATTCGACTCCAAGCCGATTTCAAACAGCAGAATAATCACACCCAATTCTGCCAGAACGGAAATGACCTCGGACTGGGCTGCAAACACCGCTGGAGCGGCTTCAGGCGTTAAACCAGCGGTGGTTTGAAGGAAGGACACGATCAAAGAGTTAGAACTGTCTGTGCCGCCTTCTGGAAACACTAAAAGATGGAAAACAGAGATGCCAACTACCACACCGCCAACGAGTTCGCCTAAGACAGGCGGCAAACCCACTTGGTTTGATAACTCTCCACCAACTTTACTGGCGAGATAAACGACTACTAAGCTTAGTAGCACTGCTTCGACTACCATTGAACTGTCTGCGGCTTGTGTTGCGCTGGCCAGCAGAGGAAAAGAGAAGTTGATTGGATCTAACAAATGCATTAGGTTCTCTGAAAATCCTTCTCTTTGATTCTGACGCGTTTCTGAAAAACATCCTATAGAAATGCTATTGGCAACTTCTTTAAATTAATTTGTGCCAAGTCCGCAGTAAGGACTTCAGTCTTTAATTTATAAGCACTAAAGTGCTTACTACAAACCATTAAAACTAGCTTGAGAAAGTACTAGTACAGCGCGGCGGAAATAAGCAGACCATTAAATAGCCAAAACTTTGCCCTTATATGTCCACTTAAAAGGTTTAGCCATTGTTTGGTTAAAGTAGTCGATAAACTTGAGGATTCGATTTTTCAAATCATCCTGACTGACGAAACTGGCTCTTCTGAGTAACTTGCGAACCAAAATACTGAACCAAATCTCAATTTGATTGAGCCATGAAGAATGTTTAGGAGTGTAATGCAACACAATTCGGTGTGCTGGGTCACGCAAAAAAGTCATGCGGGATTTCATTGATTTGAGGATGCCACTTTCTCCCTTAATACCCAGATCAATATCCAAACCTTCCATTTGTGCAACTAAACGAACCAGGGATTCAGACTGATGAGTGTTCAGACAATCCATAATCAGATGCCATTTTTTGGCATCTGGGTCAGTTTCAATTGTTCGGCGAACATGAAGGGTAAAATCAACTTCTGTTCTTGTATCTGAACAAGTCGGCTGGACAATTTGACCAGTAGCAACATCGAAACTGGCAATTAAGCTTTGTGTACCGTGACGGATGTACTCAAATTCTCTTCTTTCGACTTTGCCTGGTCGCATTGGCAAATCCTTTTCTAACCGTTCAGTGGCTTGAATACCTGTCATTTCATCAATGGATATTGTGCGCTCCCCCTTTATATGACGCTCAATGGCGCTGATATATAAACCAGTTATATCTTCCACTTTGGCATCAAATTCTTCGTCCACAGGGGGGGGTTAACCAGTAGCGACTCTGGTGGGGTTTAAGTTCTGCTTCTTCAAGCAATCTTCCAATATGGCGAACAGATATGCTTTCAATAATACCTTGTTTCATAATTTCGTTCGCTAGTTCTCTCGCTGTCCAATGACTTATTGACCGTCCGTAATCTTCAGGTGGAGAACAGGCCAATGCAAATAATTCGATTACTTGTTCCATACTAAATTTTACTGGTGTGCCAACACGCTCTTGATCTTGTAATTTTTGAAAAACCGATAATTCTTGACCCTCGGTTTCTAACCATCGGTTTCGCCATAAACGAGCCATCTGCCTATTAATATCTAAATTTCGGGCTATTTGTCGATGGTTTTGACCCTCAGATGCCATGAGAATTATTTTGGCTCGTATTGCTATCTGTTGCGGCGTGTTGTGCCTGTTTATCAACTTTTGCAGTTGCTCACGCTCTTCATCACTTAAATTTAATATTTTAGGAGCTAATCTAGCCACACCTTGATTCCTCCATCTGTCCCTACCAAACGGCTTTTATCCTGATTATTTATTCTCCCACCAATATGGTCTGTTTATTTCCGCCGCGCTGTACTAGTGTAATTTTTTTAGTTTCAAAAAATGTAACCATTTCAGCTTTTGACGATCGCAGTGTCAAAGTAAGAACATACAAATCGTATCTAGCGATCGCACTTGAGTTGTGAAAAACTGATGGTGGCTGTTGTCTCTCAACGACCACCAGAAGATTGCTACATACCTTTATTCAAAACATCTGTGGATACTTTGAGGAGTGCAAATATGATGACTAGAGCCGCTTTATCTGGTTCTCAGTTTCCATCTGGAAACCTGTGGAAAATACTGCCTTTAGCAATGCTTGTATGTGCAACTTTTGTACTACCTGCATTCGCACAAGAAAAAGATAAATTGTGGCGAACCCTTAGTGTCAGTGGTCGCGGAGTGGAAACAATTCCGACAACTCTGGCACAAGTCAGTTTAGGAGTGGAGATTCAAGGGAAAACAGCCCAGGAGGTACAGCAAGAAGCCGCTCAGAGGTCATCTGCGGTGGTTGCGTTTCTCAAGAGCAAAAATGTTGAAAAATTACAAACTACTGGTGTCCGTCTCAATCCGGTTTACAGCTACACCAATAATGTACAGCGGATTACAGGCTATGCTGCCACTAACACTGTGAGTTTTAGTATTCCTGTTGAGCAAGCTGGAACATTATTGGATGATGCAGTCAAAGCTGGTGCAACACAAATTAACGGCATTACTTTTGTTGCGAAAGATGAAGCGATCGCAGCGGCTCAAAAGCAAGCATTAAAAGAAGCTACTCAAGACGCACGGCAGCAAGCTGATGCCGTTTTCAGTGCCTTGGGTTTTAAATCCAAAGAAATAGTCAGCATTCAAGTTAATAATGCCAGTGCGCCTCCACCACCACCAATGTTTTTGCGGGCTGAGGCTGCAAAATCAGCTGATGCTTCCACCCCGATTGTTGGTGGTGAACAGCAAGTAGAAGCATCGGTGACGCTGCAAATTAGTTATTAGTCATTTGTCATTAGTCCTCTCTTACAAAGTTCTGAGCGCCGGAAGCCGGCGCTCAGACTTTGCGCTTTGTCCTTTGTAAAGGCAAAGGACTAATAATCAATGCCCAATTAAAAATGCTCTGAAGACATATCTCCTGTACCGCCTTCTCCATCTCGCTTAGAGCCTAATAAATCTAGTTGATCTACTCTAATAATTGGTGATGAGCGGTTTGCTCCTGTTTGGCGATCGCTCCATGTGTCAAACTTTAAGGAACCTTTGATGCCAATTAAGCTGCCCTTACGGACATAATTACCTGCTACTTCAGCCGTTTTATCCCATAATTCCAGCGTGAACCAGTCAGGTTCATCGCTGTTGCGCGATCGCCTTTTTACAGCAAGTGTCAATCTACACTTCACACTACCAGATTCAAAATATTTTATATCAGGGTCGCCACCTACACGACCAACAAGAGTGACAATATTAATACTCATGTGCGTTACCTTTCAGTACAAACGTACTTAACAATTTCGACTTTCATCATAGCGAATTGTGAAAGACTTGAAAATAATGTGTTAAACAGTTAACAATATAATTGACTTGAAAATTTATACACACTATTTGGAGAAACACATAAAAATATACGGATATACTAATCTAACCAGAGAATATTAAAAAGTACGGAGCTTGAGACATACTAAATATTCCTGGGAATCATATAAAAATATAGTCTAGTTGACTCAACTCAGGATAATAACTTTATCGAATCCGGCACAATTAACTATTACCGTTGTAGTCAAAAAGTATCGCACATAGGGGGCTTACAGACGCGTGGGTATTTTTAGGAACTTTCGCACTTCATGGGATATGGGTATCGACCTCGGTACCGCAAACACCCTAGTTTATGTATCTGGTAAAGGTATTGTACTACAAGAACCTTCTGTAGTTGCTATCGATGTCAACGAAAAGGTTGCGCTAGCAGTAGGAGAAGAAGCCAAAAAAATGCTCGGTCGGACACCGGGAAATGTGATTGCTCTCCGTCCTTTGCGGGATGGTGTAATCGCTGACTTTGAGATCGCCGAACTGATGCTGAAAAGCTTTATTCAGCGTGTAAATGAAGGTAGGTCTTTGATTTTACCTCGGATTGTCATTGGTATTCCCAGTGGTGTCACAGGAGTAGAAAGACGAGCGGTGATGGATGCAGCTCACCAAGCAGGAGCCAGAAAAGTTTATTTAATCGATGAGCCTGTAGCTGCGGCGATTGGTGCAGGACTACCTGTTGCCGAAGCTACAGGCAACATGATCATCGATATTGGTGGTGGGACAACAGAAGTTGCAGTGCTGAGTCTTCAAGGTACGGTAATCAGCGAATCAGTACGGATTGCTGGAGATGAACTGACTGATGCGATCGTTCAGTATATTAAGAAAGTTCATAACTTAGTCATTGGTGAACGTACTGCCGAGGAAATCAAGATTCGGCTTGGTTCTGCCTATCCGACTAATGATGATAATGACGCCATGATGGAAGTCCGAGGCTTACACCTGCTTTCTGGTTTACCGCGAACTGTCACAATCAAAGCCCCAGAAATCCGGGAAAGCATGTTGGAACCACTATCAGTAATTATAGAAGCTGTGAAGCGGACACTGGAACGCACACCTCCAGAACTGGCAGCAGACATTATTGACAGAGGTATTATGTTAGCTGGTGGTGGTGCTTTGCTCAAAGGCATAGATACCCTAATTAGCCATGAAACAGGGATTATTACTCACATTGCTGCCGATCCTTTGTGCTGTGTTGTACTGGGAACAGGTCGTGTGTTAGAAAACTTTAAACAGTTGGAACGAGTTGTTACCGAAAGCTCTCGCAATATGTAGCAAAAAAATATCAGAATTGAGTTCTATTTGAGTTCTATTTGGGTTCTATATAAATAGAATCCAAGTAGAACTTAATTTATATAAGTATATACAGGTATATATGGTGACAATACGGCGTTGGTGGGATCGTAAAGGGTTGCAAATTGGGTTGTTAGCTTTAGTACTTGGTAGTGCTTGGATATTGCGACAGACTCAAGGTGAACTAGTGCTTGAGACATACCAAGCAATTATCCGTCCATTAGAGATGTTGCAGTCAGGGCCAACTCCAGAAGAGCGTCTCAGAGATGCCCGGATGATGGAATTGCAAACCCGTATAGTAGATTTGGAAAGTCAAAAGACAAAGCTACAAGATTTATTAGGCTATGTGGAAAAAGAGCCATTGGCATCACGACCAATTCCAGCACGGGTGGTAGGACGTAGTGCTGACCAGTGGTGGCAACAAGTTACGCTGAATCGCGGTGCGAATGCAGGGATTCAGGAAGGCTTCGTAGTCAAGGCAGAAGGCGGATTGGTGGGTCTGGTGGAGAGTGTAACTCCCAATACTAGCCGCGTGTTGTTAATCAGTGACCTCAAGAGTCAAGTGGGTGTATCGATTAGCCGCACAGCAGCTAAAGGCGTTTTGCGAGGAGATTCTTCTGCTGAAGCTGTATTGGAGTTTTATGAAAAAGTTCCAAATGTGAAAGTAGGAGATTTAGTTTCCACATCTACTTACAGTCAGAAATTTCCCTCCGGTTTGGCAGTAGGACGAATTAAGTCGCTGGATTTAAAGAAACTCCCGGCATCAGTAGCAAAAATTGAGCTTTTTCCGCCAATCCGCTCTCTCGATTGGGTAGCTGTTTATCCCAAGCCAGAAAACCAAGAGTCGGCAAATCAAGTGCCGCAAAAGTCTAAGTAAATTCTTTGAAAAAATCCATAGAAAAATGAAGATTCCTGCATTTGGTGGTAGCAGGCAGAAAAAGCCAAAATCGTCAGAGCGAACATCGAAATTCCGAATCCAGCCGCTTGCTCGTTGGCATCCCGGTATACGTCAGTTGTTGGGCTGGATAGTGACGGCTAGTTCTGTACTATTATGTTTACTTTTATTACCAACCCGATTCCCAGGTATGGAATTGTTGGGAATTGGCCCTAACTGGCTATTAATTTGGGTGGTAGCTTGGAGTGTGAAGCGCACGGTGTTTGCCGGAGCATTGGCAGGTATAGTTCTGGGGCTACTTCAAGATTCGATGACATCACCTAGCCCGACTCATGCCATCAGTTTAGGTATAGTGGGGGCTTTAACTGGTCTGCTCCAGAAACAGCGTTTTATCGAAGAAGATTTTATTTCAATTGCTGTAATTGTCTTTGTTTTGGCAGTTTTGGCAGAAACTATCTTTGGGTTGCAATTAACTTTGCTCGGTAATGAGCGCAAGGTGACAGATATTTGGACATATTATCAGCGCGTCGCTCTTGCCTCTGCCATTCTGAGTAGTCTGTGGGCACCTGTGGTCTATTATCCCCTGAATCTTTGGTGGCAACGGATGAAATTGTTGGAGCAATAGTAAAGTTAGAGACGCGATTAATCGCGTCTGTACAAGAGTTAGGAGTAATGATGCGATTAATCGCATTTGTACAAGAGTTAGGAAGGGGATAGGTTACAGGTGACAGTAAAGAAAATTATCTTTTGTACCCTGTAACCTAAATCTTTATGGAATTTGGGCAACCTCTGGCAATATGGATTCAAGCTACAGTGAACTGTAAGTGTGAATATTACAGACTCATGTAAGTTGAGACAGCCAATAATAGCGCCTAGATATTACTGTTTAATTATCAGGAGCAAAGCGCGATTCTCTTGTGGAGAGGCTGCGCGATCGCGTGCAGAATATTTACAGTGTTGCCTAAAATTATGGATAATTCCCCAGTGGTCGCTCAAGCAGATGCATCCTTACCAAATTACACTCAGGAAAATACACCAATAGTGGAGTCAGCAGCTGGCTCGAATTCACCACCGAAGCAAAAGGTAGGAACTGACTTTGACTCTCGCATGATGCTGCGGTGTTTAGAACTTGCCCGTCGCGCTTTAGGGCGGACTTCGCCAAATCCGTTAGTGGGAGCGGTGATTGTCAAGGATGGCGAGATTGTCGGCGAAGGATTTCATCCTCGCGCAGGTGAGCCTCATGCGGAAGTGTTTGCCTTAAAAGCAGCAGGCGTTGGCGCAGCCTCTCCTCAGGAGAATCGCTCTCGTGGTGCAACAATCTATGTCAGCCTCGAACCTTGCAATCACTACGGACGTACTCCCCCTTGTTCGGAAGGATTGATCGAAGCAGGGGTGGCAAAAGTAGTGGTGGGTATGGTTGATCCCAATCCACTGGTGGCTGGAGGTGGCATCGCCCGTTTACGGGCAGCGGGAATCGAAGTATTAGTTGGAGTAGAAGAGGAAGCCTGCCGTCAGCTAAATGAAGCTTTTGTGCATCGCATTCTCCATAAGCGACCTTTGGGAATTTTAAAATATGCCATGACTTTAGACGGCAAAATTGCTACTACCTCTGGTCATAGCGCTTGGGTGACAAGTCAAGAAGCCCGCAGCGAAGTACATCTAGTGCGGGCGGCTTGTGATGCCATAATTGTCGGCGGTAATACAGTCCGACAAGATAATCCTTACTTAACCAGCCATCAGGTGGGGGCACATAATCCCCTGCGGGTGGTGATGAGTCGCCATCTCAACTTACCCGCAAGTGCCCATCTATGGCAAACTGCGGATGCTCCAACTTTGGTGTTGACACAGAAGGGTGCTAACCCCGATTTTCAAGAACTGTTGCTCAAACAGGGTGTGGAGGTGGTGGAATTAGCATCACTTACGCCGGATGAGGCAATGGCGTACTTATATGAACGAGGTTTTTGTAGCGTGCTGTGGGAGTGTGGTGGTACTTTAGCTGCTAGTGCGATCGCTCAAGGAGCAGTGCAAAAAGTTTTAGCATTTATTGCCCCAAAAATCATTGGTGGTAGTATTGCTCCCACACCAGTGGGCGATTTAGGTTTTACTACCATGACTGAGGCGTTGTCTTTAGAACGTGTTCGTTGGCGTGTAGTAGGCTCTGACTGCTTAGTGGAAGGTTATTTGTCCCAAAAAGTTAATAGTCAACAGTCATAACGCTTGACGATCAATCTATTTATCTTGATTTTGCGTTGGCGTAGCCCGCCGTAGGCATCATGAACACTGGCGTTCATGGGCAAGATCGCGTATAAGGGCTAGTCGAGATTGAATGTAGTGGCTAAGAAAATCAGTTTCGTTAGAATCTAACAACACTTGCGTTTCGGTTTGTTTCACTAACCACTGCACCAAGGTAGCATCATCCAGTTGTAAAAGGAGCTTGGCTTGAGCGGTTTCAACCACTGACCAAAGCTGACGCATGATTGTAGGAGTCATCAGACCTCAATTGAATAATTTAGCTTTGCTGTCTTCAGATTACACAATTCCAATCGAACTTTACGACATGAATGTAGAAGCTGAGATAAGTATTATTAAAAACTTAATAATCGTATTTATAACTTTATGAAGATTAAGAATTGAAAATAAAGATGGGGAATGGGAAACACAGATTTTTATGGATTTAGTTGCAAAATCTAGAAAACAAATGCACTAATTCTAAAAATTGGGTTTTTGTGTTTGGGAAGACTGAAATTATCTTAATTGTAGCCGAATAAAATCAGTTTTTAAATCACTATGTTGAATCCTGAGTCTGTCTTGTAGGATACAAAAATCTAACTTTTGAGAATGGTGTTTGCCAGAAAGTTAACACTGTTTGGCTGTAGATGGATTTACAAAATTATGTAAATCTGCATCCCAAATGCTAATGTAAATAAAATCACATTCTTGGCGAATAATTTGGCCTTTGACTGAGCCATTATTAAAACTAAAATTATCCGATTGGCGCTGTTGTACCTGTTTGAGTCCCTGCTTAATTTCTTCAGTGGCTTGCCCTGCTAACATTCCATTCAAGGTAGTCTCCATTACTTCTGGATCTACCGATTGAGCAAAAGATACTTCAGTTTGACGCAGCGTTTTAGAATTACGATCGAATAAGTAGCCAAGGTCAATTTTGTTTGGCACAAGTTTGTAAACGACAGCACGAGTATTGCCCCATGCGCCTCTTAAATCTTGATTTGGTTTGCCGAGGGTAGCTTCTACGATGTTTCTTGTTGTACCTGTAGGGAATGCGGGAACGCTTTGTCTGCTGGCAGTGGCAGCTAATTTACTGCGCGGCTTGTTTTGTGGTGTAGAACGCGCTTCTGGTGTGGGAACTGCACTTGCTTCATTTTCTGGTTCTGGCTGTGGCGTGGATGTTGCTACGGGCGCTGGAGTCTCTGAAGTTATAGGCTCTTTTTCTGGCTGTGGTATAGGTACAACTGGGGGATTCGAGGTTGGTCGCTGTCGTGGTGAAGAGCTAGGGATAACTGGAACTGGAGAAGTTTGCGAGGAAACGGGCGGTTCAGTTGATTCAGAAGTCGGAAAAGATTCTGGCGATGGCGTGGAAGTTGTGCCAATGGTTGTTTCTGGTTGTTGCTGACGAATGATGCTAGGAATTGCTACTGCACCAATCAAGCCGCCTATGAGCAAACTGCCAACAATCACAGCAGATTTTTGCCAGTTTCCAGGAGTGGAAGACCCTGGAATCGCAGAATTGTTTTGCAGAGAATATAGTGGCTGAGTTTGTCGAGCCGATGCATTGGGAGAAAAAATGACTGTGGAAGTATTTGCAGCTAACTCAGTAGGTATATTACTAGCAGATTGCAGGGCGTATAGCATTTTACTAGCAGTGCTGTAGCGATCGCCAGCATGAGGCTTAATTGCCTGATTGAGTACTGCCGCCAATTGGGAAGAGACGTTAGGGACGTGCTGTTGCCAAAGTATTTCCCCAGTTTTTAGATCGGTTACTAGTTCTTGCGGGTGTTTACCAGTCAGCAGATAAATTGCCGTTAAACCTAAACTGTAGATATCAGTGGCGTAAACTGGGCGGCCAACGGCTTGTTCGCTAGGCATATATCCAGGCGTACCAATAACAAGCGATCGCGTGGGGTATCCTGGAGAATTCACCACTGAACGAATTGTTTCTTTGACTGCACCAAAATCAATCAAAACTGGCTCGTTATCAATAGAACGCAGAATAATGTTATCTGGCTTGATATCTCGGTGAATAATGCCTTTACTGTGAACATAATCTAAAACTGAAAGCAGACTCAAGAGAATTTGCCGAACAGCAGTTTCACTCTCAAATCCTTTGGCTTCGACAATTTTTGTCAGGGTTTGGCCGTGAATCCATTCTTGGACGAGATAAAATTGTCCATTCTCAGAAAAGTAGGCGTAGAGTTTGGGAATTTGGTGGCTACTTTCACCCAAATACTCCAAGGTTGCGGCTTCCCGTTCAAACCTTTGTTGGATAAGTTGGTAGGTTTGCGGGTCATTATTGGTTATCGGTTTTAGTTGCTTGATTACACAGCGACGGCGAGAAGGCATGTGGACATCTTCTGCTAGAAAGGTTTCGCCAAACCCACCAGCGCCGATTACCTGGATAACTTGATAGCGATTGTTCAGCAGGGTTATTGTCATGAAAAATTATAAGCGTAGACACCCAGTGCAGAGCCGGAGACTTCTTGTCTTCTCCGAACTTGTCGTCAGACATTGCCCTTTCCAAATGTACCTCACATGAGCGAAGCCAGGGCGAATATACTCTGGTGAAATTAAATATGCGTTATCCTGAACCCTTGTAGAGACGTAGCAGTACTACGTCTCTACATTCTTTTTCAGCACATACAGCGGATTTCAAGGAAAGTGAAGTACACAAACTAAGTCTCAAAACCAGGTACAAAGCCTGTTTTACTTCTGTTAGCGCAGCGGGGCGTAGCCCATTCTGACTCCTGAATTCTGACTCCTGAATTCTGACTCCTGAATTTTGAATTCTGCTGTATCTAATGCAAGCCGATGCATTGGTATCGCAGAATCCTGCCAAATTTACTTCGCTACAAATGAATGAAATACTGTACTAAGCGAACTCTATAGTCTCAACAAACTCTAAAATACTTTCTTTGATGTCTTCAGCCTCTTCTTCAAGAGAATCGGGAGTTTCACCGTCAATAAAACTGTGCTGACTACTAACTATATACAAAAATTCCCCACTGATAAACGTGAGCAAACCCCGGTAAGCATCTAATCTGATTGCAGTTCCATTATTTTCTTGCTTAGAAATTGTGGAACCTTTGGGCATATCAATTAACACGTAGTAAGCACCTCGCAAAGTATTTTCCAGATATTCGGTATATTCCACAGAAGCATCTGGTACATTGGCGAAAATCGCTTGAGGTACATACTTATCTACTAAAATTGTTTGTAAATATTCTTCTTGTCCAACAGACTCCAATTCCTCTAACTGTTCTAGGGGGAAAGGATAATAATCGATTCTCAGTAAAGTACCGATGTCATCAGAAAAGCCAACTACTCCTTCCTGGCTTTGAATTCTACCGCCCTGCTGCGGCTCAACCGGAATTGGCACGCTAAAATTACCTAAAGGGGATTGATAGGTCTGTTCGCTAAAATCTTCAATGACCACTGTTTCATCATCATCGTCGTCTTCATATTCTTCATCTTCTGCTTCTTTAAAGGCTGCAATTACCTCCTTGATGATTTCCTCTGCTTCTTCATCCTCAAGTTCTAAAGCTGCTTGTAGCTTTTTCAGGTAGGCTTGTTTTGGTTTGGGGATGGCGAGGTCATCGTCTAAAAGCACTATTACCCCAGCAGCAAAACCATCTAGCACTAATTCATCTGAGAGAGATACTTTGGCGGCATTAAACAGGGGGCCAATTCCCTCTTCTTCGGCAATGGAGATGAGTCTATCAACTATTTCTGCAATTTCATCTTCTGAGTATTCCTCGAAAACCTCGAATTCCCAGAGGATACCCGCTAAACTTTCTGCATCTACCTCTTCAATAAATGAATCAGCGATCGCAGTCACAGTTGCGATCGCCGCCACCGCTTCCTCTGGACTTAGTGATTCCTCTGATGTCTTTGGTGAGTTAAAAACCTTGTCATATTTGGTCATAATTGCTACCTAAATTAATTCCTTGATAGTAATAACAGATTGAAAGTGACAATGGTCAGTTTACCAATGGAGCGAATCTTCTAGAGAAAAAGTTGGCTTATACGTGGTTTACTCAGTATCGATCGGGTGTAACAAAACTTTATTGACAACTAATTTCCCAGGCGTTGAGGTTTTCTAAAATCTGTTGTCGAATATACACTTAAACACGAGCTAGGCTCAATATTTACCGCAAGTCAATTTAATTAAATATTGTAAATTTTTGTAACCCAGCAACTGCTATATTCCTTTATTTTTATCCTCTAGCAGATGAATTATATCTACCGATAGAATTATAAACTAGCTCGCGATAGATACCTACACCGTAGGCAGGATGTCACAATACCGAAGTTTGTAGTGACACACAATACTCGAAACGTTGTACTGTTGGTTCTGCAAGTGTGAATTAGATGAAATTTTGAGTTTTTTATGGTACAAACCCCACCATCCCAGTTTTCACCAGATCAATATAAAGTAGATCCTGCAAAGGAAAATGTAGAAGCTCTTATACAAGAACCGCAGTTAGATATTGAGATTGCTCTAGAGTTCCTTTACACCAGAGATATTGAATTTCGTCAGGAAACAATTTATTTTCTCGTAGTTGATCGCTTTTATGATGGCGATCCAGATAACAGCGAAGGTGCAAACTCAGAACTGTACGATCCAACTAGACAAGATTGGGGTAAGTACTGGGGTGGCGACTTGCAAGGTGTCATCGATAAATTAGATTATCTCAAAAATATGGGAGTTACAGCTCTTTGGCTAACTCCACTGTTCGAGCAGGTTGAAGAGTTATTTGTTGGCAATGCAGCAATACATGGCTATTGGACAAAAGACTTTAAACGGCTTAATCCTCGATATATTGCTGACGGAGATAACCCTTCTTTAAACGCCACTCAAGAAGAAAAAAATACCACCTTTGATCGGTTAATTACAGAAATGCACAAGCGCAATATGAAGCTAGTGCTGGATATTGTCTGCAACCATAGCACACCTGATACTAGCGGTAGTAAAGGTGAATTGTATGATGATGGTGTCAAAATTGCTGATTTTAATGATGATGTCAATCATTGGTATCACCACTATGGCGAAGTGCAAAACTGGGAAGATGATTGGCAAGTACAAAACTGTGAACTATCTGGTCTAGCAACCTTTAATGAAAACAATACGGAATATCGGGAGTATATCAAGTCAGCAATTAAACAATGGCTAGACCGGGGTGTGGATGCACTGCGGGTGGATACTGTCAAGCATATGCCAATCTGGTTTTGGCAAGAATTCACTGGCGAGATGACCAATCACAAACCAGATGTATTTATTTTTGGTGAATGGATTTATAGTAATCCAACTGACGATCGCTCAGTGGAATTTGTTAACCATTCAGGCATGACACTTCTAGACTTTGGGTTGTGCGTGGCAATTCGAGCCGCACTAGGGCAAGGTTCAGAAATGGGATTCCAAACAATTCAATATATTTTTGACCAAGATCATTGCTACAACGGGGCAACAGAGTTAGTTACATTCATCGATAACCATGATATGTCCCGTTTCCAATCGCTGAACCCCGATCCAGCGATGTTGAAGGTTGCGATCGTCTTAATTATGACCTGTCGCGGCATTCCCTGCATATATTACGGCACAGAACAGTATCTGCATAACGACACTGATGGCGGTAACGACCCATATAACCGCCCAATGATGGAAAATTGGGATACTGAGAGTGAGATTTATCGTTGCATCAGGCTGCTGTCTGGCTTACGACGACTGAATCCAGCCGTATCAATGGGTAGTCACTGGCAAAAATACTTAACACCAGATGTTTACTGTTATGTACGCCGCTATCGTGACTCGCTGTGTTTTGTAGCTTTAAACCGGGGAGGAGAAGTTACTCTCCCAGAAGTAGAAACAGAATTGCCCGATGGCGAACATACCTGCGTGGTGACTCGCAACAAGTATGAGGTGAAAGATGGCAAGATTTATGACCTAGTACTAGAAGAACGGGGAGTGATTGTTTTCAGCCACGTTGGCGAACGGATAAAAGCACAAACAATTGTCCGCGTCCAACTCAATGGCGTAGAGACTAAACCTGGTGAAATCATTGTGGTGACAGGAGATTGCCCAGAGTTAGGTAACTGGGATATCAGCAAAGCCTATCCCCTAGAGTACATCAACACCAATACTTGGTTTGCCGAGATTCCCTTTGATGAAAGTGCTGGTAAGCTAATTGCTTATAAATATGCCATGTGGCGGGAAGGGCGATCGCCTCTACGCGAAAATCTCGTAAATCGCCGCTGGGTGATTGCGAAAGAAGGTACTGTCAAATGGCGTGATACCTGGGCATCGGGAAGAGAATCTTAGAAATATAGAATGAGGTAGAGTGAAGGATTAAAATTTTGATTCTTCACTCTTCATTATTTTTGAATTTTTGGTAACAAAAAATACATAAATAAGCGTATCGAACCGCAGTGTGCGCCATAGTGTAGTAGTTAGATGCTCTAGTGATTTTGTACTGATGAGACTCTTCTCTTACTGCCTACGTTATGATGATGGCGCAGCTCCTAACCCATTCTGGGAACTTTGCACTCTCGCAATTTGCAAGCCTGTTATCCGACGAGCCGCAAACATTGGAGATTGGGTTGTAGGACTTGGTTCTACACAGTCACCAATTGGGAATATTACCGATTGCATTGTATATGGAATGCAGGTAACGGACAAAATGACATTGCAAAAATACGACGAGTTTTGCCGAGTTCATAGTCCTCACAAAATTCCAAAGTGGAACAGCGAAATATTTGAGTATCGTATTGGTGATTGCATCTATGATTACAGCCAAGGAGAACAACCAGTATTGCGACCAAGTGTTCATGACATCAGTAATCAAGAAACAGATTTAGGCGGTATAAATGTTTTGATGTCACGGCACTTCTACTACTTCGGTGATAAAGCTGTTCATTTACCTGCTTGGCTCACTCCACTTGTTCATAAAAACCAAGGACACAAATCGACAGCAAATCAGCCATACGTAATAGAATTTGTAACTTGGATCGATAATTTAGGGTACACGCCTAATCAAGTACATGGTGAACCTAAACTCAAAAAGGAATTTATCTTCAACCCAGATATCAGCGGTTTCTGTGCCCAACACAACTTGCAAAATGACGATGCTAATAAGAGGAGTAATTGCTAGATTACTTTTGTGAGATTATTCGTGGATCAACATTGAGCAAAAATAGGCAAAATGTTGCTGAAAACAAAGGGGTAACTGTTGATGAGTAAAACGACACTCTACAATCAGGACTTTCTGGTGTGGACGCAGCAACAAGCTGAGTGCCTGAAGAAAGGACGCTGGGCTGAGTTAGATGTTGAACATTTGGTAGAGGAACTAGAGGCTTTGGGTCGGAGCGAACAAAAAGAACTTGGAAGTTATTTACAGGTGCTTTTAATGCACTTACTCAAATGTCAATATCAACCAAAACGAAAAACTAAAAGTTGGGTTAACACAATCTCAAACTGCCGAAACCAAATTCAAGATTGCTTAGAAGATACTCCCAGTTTGCAGCGCCTTCTAGAAGACTGGGAGTGGATACAGAAATATTATCGCCGCGCTCGTCGAAATGCTGCAAATGAGACTCAAAAGTCAATAGAAACTTTTCCCCTTGAGTGTCCTTTCACTATGGAACAACTTCTCGATCCTGAATTCCTCTAAGTTAGACTACTGAGACTCAGTAAGTAGGCATAATTAAACATAAATAAAATCCTAGTTCGTAGTGAGTTATTCATCTCTCAAAACAAAGATTATCAGCTTCCTCAATGTAGGAGAACACCACTGTAATTTAACATCGTGGGTGCATAGGCTTGCAAAAAGCGCAGGTATTGTACATTCATCGCAAACTTTTAATATTGATGATATCTATCCACCTCTGACTTTTTATTGCGATAATTCCCAAGGGGGACGCGCTCTCCACTGGTCAGTTAAAGGGGGATAGATGACACTCAAGCGGTTGGTTTTATTTTTTGTGATGACGCCGATAGCAGTTCTGTTGGCAGTTTCGGCTTTATTCGGCAGTTGGCAAGAACCTCAATTTCAAAGTCGTTTGGAACTATACCAAACAAATATTGCTTTACAAGCTCAAGCTTGGCAATCAGAAGATAGCGGTGATGACAAACTCCAGGCGATTCAGGAAGCAATACTTGGTGAGCAACCCCTAGAAAGCGCTACAAAGCAGTATCAGGAGGCGCGTCAATCAGTTCAAGCTAATTTAGACAAAGTTAACAACAAACTTGCACAATTACGCTCTCAAGCTGAAATAACTCCCACGCCTCCGAAACCTCTACCAGACGCTCCTCCCACTATTAAAACCCCTAAACAGGGACAGCAACAGTTACAACAGTCTTTTAAGCAATTACAAAAATTACTGGCTGAATTAGACCTGCGCTTGGGAATTTTACAAGCACAGCAAGGACAGACGGATACAGCCTTCAAGACTTGGAGCGAATTACAACAACGCTCAGATATTAATCCAGGGTTTGGGGAAACCGCTGCTGTATTGACTGGACTGTGGAGCAATCCTCCTCGTATCCTCCCAAATGCTCAAGAACCAATTCAAAAGAATTTAGAAGGTTGGTTTCGCTCTACTGCTTTGGTTAAGTTATACCAACTCCAGCAACGACAAGATGCGTTATTAGCAGTAAAAGCCGCACAACAAGAATCTTCTGCTCAAGCAGTGGTGAAATTGGCAGTTATTGGCACTATTCCCACCTTGGCAGCTTTAATTGGTTTAATATTGCTGATTTTATTATTTGCTCAACGCTTGTTGAAAGGAAAAGCCTCGTTATTAGCTCAAAATGCTGATATCCCTTGGTCAACGCCTTGGGGTGGTGAAACGGTTTTGCAGGTTTTTATCATCGGCTTTTTCTTCATGGGGCAAATTTTTGTACCTTTGGTGATATCACTGCTACCCATCCCGCGTCCCATTGTAGATGTACGACTTCAGGCATTTTCTGTGTTGGTTAGTTACTTCTTGGTGGCATTAGGTGCGCTGTTAGTGCTGTATTTCTCTCTCAAGCGCTTTTTTCCACTACCAGAATTCTGGTTTCGCTTCCGTTTTCAAGATAACTGGTTTTTGTGGGGACTGGGAGGCTATTGCACGGCTTTACCTGTAGTTGTGGTGGTATCTTTAATTAATCAGCAGCTATGGCAAGGACAGGGTGGGAGTAATCCTCTGTTGCAACTAGCCCTGGAAAGCCAAGATAGTATCGCACTTGGTATATTTTTCTCCACAGCGGCGATCGCCGCTCCATTTTTTGAAGAAATCCTATTTCGCGGTTTTTTGTTACCTTCTCTAACTCGTTACTTACCCGTGTGGGGATCGATTCTGATCAGTAGTTTGTTGTTTGCGATCGCTCACCTCAGCTTATCGGAAATTCTCCCCCTGACCGCATTGGGCATTGTGTTGGGAGTAGTCTACACGCGATCGCGCAATCTTCTCGCTCCTATGCTCCTCCACAGCCTTTGGAATAGTGGTACGCTATTAAGTTTATTCATTCTGGGTAGCACTTAATACAGGTATGTTACTGTTGCCAAAAACAAAAATATCTGATTTTATCTGCATAGGTAGAGACGATTTACTAGTGATAATTGGTTATAAGCATAAATACTAGCTGAAAACCCAATTACGATAATGGCAAAAGCAAATTAAAGAATGCTATTAACATTCTCATTCAGGTAGATTTTAGCCATCTTTCGAGATGTTAATTGTCTTCTTGAACCATTTTTAGCTGTCATAAATTGGAATGCAATTCCGGTTTGCGCTCATGGAAGTGGGGATCGGTAACTAAAAAGCGGTTAGAAAGATATGGAAGATGCCTTTTGCGCTTCTAGATTCACACTAGCCACGTCATTGTCTTGCCATTGGTGCGATGGCGTTTCACATTCGCTGGAAGCATCGCAAAAGAATCCGGAAATAATACTGATGGACTTGTAAAAAGTGGTGTATGTAGCAGCTTTTGCTGATTATTTAAGATTTATTCTGCTCAAGATAAACGCCTGAGCTAAAAATCTGCAAAACTGCTGCACCAGGGTTTGCGATCGTCAAATCCAGCAAAAGTCATCAAGGAACGCCAGTTCGGCCTAAACTGCAAGACATCTTGGCGTCTCCTCTGGAATAAAAGCACGCTGATTTTAATTATTCATCTTGAGACTTACTCAGACTGAAAAAATTAAAAATCTATTTATTAAGCAAGTAAATGTATTTGCTTCCATTACAATAAAGACTTTATTTTTATACTCACTTATCAAGGAGCAGCACTTATATGGCAAATCTCAACCCCAGTCACCCTACCAAACAACTTCTATCTGGTTACTGTGGCATTATCCTGGGAGCGTTTGGGGTTCATAAGTTTATTCTAGGATACGCTTCGGAAGGCTTTATCATGTTAGTGATTTCTGTCGTTGGGGGTTCTTTTACCTACGGCGTTGCTTTGTTAGTTATGCAACTTGTAGGTCTAATTGAAGGCATGATCTACTTAAATAAATCCCCTGAAGGATTTGTAAATACCTATTTTGTGAATAAGCAAGGCTGGTTCTAGTGCAAGAATAGCTTTCTTACTGGAAGCAGAGAATGATACCCACTTCCAAGCTTAGGATTGCAGCAAAAGCGCAGGGATAAAGGGCAGCAACCCAAAGAAAGATCCTTTTTCCCTTCCGCTTCACCCTTAGCAGAAGTTATATAGCACTTTTACCTTTTATATTTATTTTTATTGATATGCTTATTTTCAAAACTAAACAGCTTAACTGGGCAATGTTCTTCTTGTTAGGCTTAGGATATTTCAGTGTTATGTCTCATTTAGAAATCAACTATTTCTTAAAAAACCTGATTGCGATCGCGCCAATACAGGTGGCAGCGATTATTTATGTCACCTATTCCCGCAAGGAGGCTCACACTGAACCTGATAAGGTCAGTGCCCTTGAAGAATTGCGGGTTAAAAACGAAACGTCTTCCGAATAATAACAACCGCAGGTTATTGAAAGAGTGAAGACAGTTGAGTTTTTAACAAATAAGTCTCTGTTACAACACGACTGTTTTGATGTATTATACTCATCTGTGATTAGGTCGAAATCATGGAACAAGTATTGACGCTGGTTTGCAAACTCAACCCCACTCAAAAACAGGCTCTTGAAATCGAACTGGTACTGAAGTTTTTTGCTGATGCGTGTAACTACGCCAACCAGAAAGTTAAACCTCAGATAACCAGCAAGACCACTATTCAAAACATGGTCTATAACGAGATTCGTACTTTGTTTGGATTGAGTGCAAACTTAGCTGTTCGCGCTTGTGCCAGAGTTGGAGCTAATCGCAAAACTGCCAAACAAAAAGACAAACCAGTTAAAGCGTTTAAGCCGACATCGGCTGATTATGATGCCAGGATTTTCTCATTCAGAGAGAAAGACTGGACTGTAAGCTTAACTTTAATGAATGGTAGAGAGCATATTAAA
Source organism: Nostoc sp. 'Peltigera membranacea cyanobiont' 210A (assembly GCF_002246015.1). Taxonomy (GTDB): domain Bacteria; phylum Cyanobacteriota; class Cyanobacteriia; order Cyanobacteriales; family Nostocaceae; genus Nostoc. The sequence continues at coordinate 229,793 of NZ_NOLJ01000011.1, read as the reverse complement.
ATCGATGCTGGTAATTATCAAAAAGGGAAGCTTAAAGGTAGAAAACCAACATCAGCACAGTTATGTAAGCATCGTGACGGCAACTATTACATCCACATTCAAATTAAGGATGAAGCCCCGACACCAATGAAGTCGAATAATGTAATTGGTGTTGATTTTGGGCGCAGAAACGTTGCTGTAACTAGCAATGGTAATAAGTGGGATGGGAAACAAATTAACGATGTTAGAGACAAGTTTTCTAGGGTGAGAGCTTCTCTCCAGCATATTGCCACGAAAGGCACAAGGTCTACTCGCCGCAGGGCAAGGCAGATTTTGAAACGGCTGTCGGGTAAGGAGAGAAAATTTCAACAATGGCTAAACCACAACATTAGCAAATCCATAATTCAGGACGCATTAAAAAACAATGCGATAGTAGCAATTGAAGACTTAACAGGTATTCGTGAAAGAACTAATCAAAAGCCAAGAAATAAGACAGAACGCAGACGTTCAAACTCTTGGTCTTTTTATCAATTGCGTTCTTTTTTGGAATACAAAGGTGTTCAATTTGGAATAGAAGTAATTGCTGTTCCTCCAGCTTGGACTAGTCTTACCTGTCATCAATGCCTACATATTGGACTGCGTTCTGACAAGCGTTTCAAATGTACTAATGAGACTTGCTCTTGGAGTGGTGACGCTGATTTCAACGGAGCAAAAATTATTGCTGCTATTGGGGTGACTCTCGTAAACTCACCCAGAGGCTCGAACTGTTTGTGCTGTACTTTGCACACAGACAGTTCAGGGCTACTAAAAGCCTACACTCCCACAAGCGGTGAGCGTAGGTAGTTTACTTATCGACGTTGGAACTGTCAACCCCCAGTAGGGGAATTAAAAATTTAAAATTTAAAATTCAAAATTAAAAACTCTACAGATAAATCTGGGAACTTGGAACCTTGAATTAAGTACAGCGATAGTCGTTCATGCCCAACAAAGTACGATAAATTAAGAATTTTAATATGGTTGACATTGAGTCATAGTTCCATATTTAGCCTACGCTCGAATTAGAGACGCTTTTAGTCAGGCGTTGAATTTCTGTAGCGAATCTAAACACAAGCCATGCAACTTGTCCCGAAAACTAAGCCAGCCCTAGAACTTGACCCAATCCTAGAGAAGATTATTCTAGATGTTGGGGGTATGAAGTGTGCTGGGTGTGTGAACGCAGTAGAGCGACAGCTGACCCAACATCCAGGAGTCAAGAGTGCCTGTGTGAACCTGGCCACAGAGGTAGCAGTTGTAGAGTCAGAAGTTGGTGCAATAGATGCAGATGCACTGGCACAGCGATTAACAGCCGTTGGATTCCCGACTCAACCCCGAAAAGCTAATGGCATAGCGGGCGAAATATCGACCTTACCAGATCCAGCAGAACGACAACGCCGAGAAATGCGTTCTTCTCTATGGCAGTTGGCGATCGCAGCTGTGTTGCTGATATTGTCGGGAAGTGGACATTTTGGTAATCTTGGTAGCTCAGTGCTGCCAGTGCTAAATAACATCTGGTTTCACTGTGGACTGGCGACAGTAGCGCTGTTAATTCCCGGTCGCCCGATTTTAGTAGATGGCTGGCTGGGCTGGCGGCGAAATGCGCCTAACATGAACACCCTAGTGGGATTGGGAACGCTGACAGCTTACATTGCTAGTTTAGTAGCGTTGCTTTTTCCCCAATTAGGTTGGGAGTGCTTTTTTGACGAGCCAGTAATGATGCTAGGCTTTATTCTCTTAGGAAGGACATTAGAGCAACAAGCTAGAGGTCGCGCGGCTGCTGCATTTAGGAAATTACTAGCACTCCAGCCACTCTTAGCGCGATTGATTGCCAACCCAGAGAAAGCCGGAATGGGTTCTTCTAGTGTTGAGATTCCTGCTGAACAGGTGCGTATCGGTGAATGCTTACAAGTGCTACCAGGCGATAAAATCCCCGTTGATGGTGAAGTGGTGGTTGGTCAAACAACGGTCGATGAGTCCATGCTAACTGGGGAAGCAGTGCCAGTAATCAAGAAACCAGGAGATATGGTGACAGGGGGGACGCTAAACCAGTCAGGAGCGATCGCTATTCAGGCAACCCGGATTGGAAGTGATACAACTCTAGCTCAAATTGTCGCCCTAGTAGAAGCCGCCCAAACTCGGAAAGCCCCAGTACAAAAATTAGCGGATACAGTAGCTGGTTACTTTACCTACGGGGTGCTAACAGCATCTGTCTTAACATTTGGATTTTGGTACTTTTTCGGTACTCACATTTGGACTGATATCACCATGTCTGGTGGCATGGAAATGATGAGCCACGCTACACATGAAGCCCAGCACTCCCCACTCTCGACTCCCCATTCCCCTTTATTAATTAGTTTAAAACTAGCGATCGCAGTTATGGTAGTCGCCTGTCCCTGTGCTTTGGGACTTGCCACACCAACAGCCATTCTGGTTGGAACTGCTATGGGTGCAGAACGAGGTTTGTTAATCAAAGGTGGCGATGTTTTAGAAAGAGTACACCAGTTAAACACCGTAGTATTTGATAAAACTGGCACTCTCACCACAGGTAATCCCATCGTCACAGATTGTCTGTTAATTTCAGAAATGGGCAGTAGGAAGTGGGGAGTGGGGAATAGTGAATCCCACTACTTAATTCAACTAGCAGCAGCCGTAGAAAGCGGTACTCACCATCCCCTAGCAAAAGCGATTCAGCAAGAAGCACAGCGGCAACAGTTATCTATTCCAGAGGCTGTAGACTTTCACACGGAACCAGGACTAGGGGTATCTGCTGTGGTAGAAGACACAGTTGTATTGTTGGGTAACTGGGAATGGTTGAGTTGGCACGGCATTGCCATTAACGAAACCGCAAAACAGGTAGCACAGGATTTAGCAACAGATGGTAAAACAGTCGTTTGTGTAGCAATTGGCGGAACTTTAGCCGGACTAATTGGTGTTTCTGATACCCTCAGATCGGATGCTAGATCCACTGTAGATAAGTTGCGTCAGATGGGCTTACGGGTAATGTTGCTCAGTGGCGATCGCCTAGAAGCAGCTAGCGCCATAGCCAAACAATTAGGATTAGATAGCGCTGATGTAATTGCAGGTGTTCCCCCAGCTAAAAAAGCGGCGGCAATACAGTCTCTCCAGTTAGAAGGGACAAGGGGACAAGGAGACAAGGGGGCAAAGAAAACTCCTAACTCCCGACTCAGCACTCAGCACTCGGTAGTCGCAATGGTAGGAGATGGAATCAACGATGCTCCAGCTTTATCCCAAGCTGATGTAGGAATTGCTTTACACTCCGGGACAGATGTGGCGATGGAAACTGCTGAAATTATTTTAATGCGCGATCGCCTAAACGATGTCGTCGAATCTATTCAGCTTAGTCGCGCCACCTTCAACAAAATCCGCCAAAATTTATTCTGGGCTTTTGCATATAATACACTTGGCATTCCTTTAGCAGCAGGTGTTTTATTCCCTAGTCTGGGTTTTGTACTTAACCCATCTGGTGCTGCTGCATTAATGGCTTTTAGCTCTGTTAGCGTCGTCACCAACTCAATATTATTACGGCGATTCGCTCATCGCCTGTAGAATACTCCTTTACACGTCCAATTTGCCACCACAAATATTGGTTATCAAAACAGAATTCAGGAGTCAATCGTCAGATTAAAACACTTAGCAAAGCTATCATAGCTACTGGAGTAGAACGGCCATGTTCTACTCTTTCAAGGTATTATGCAATTTTAAAGCTTATTTAGATTAGCACCACAGACTGATGGTGCGCGAAAATGGCAAGATACGATACTAAACAAATCTTAATCAATTACAGTTCCACCGATTTGTCAATGGCAGCCGAAACCAATGAAAACCATCTACTGATTATTGAAGACGATCAAGGTCGCAAAGAATTTTCTCTGGAGCACCCCGTCTACTCTATTGGTAGAGACCGCGAATGTAATATCCGTTTAATGTCGCAGTTTGTCTCCCGCCGCCATGCCACATTAGTGAGATTGCCACGAGAGCATAATAGTCATAGCTACTATTACCGGATTGTAGATGGCGATGCCAAAGGTAAGCCTAGTTCCAACGGTTTGATGATTAATGGACGCAAGATACCAGCCCACGATCTCAGAAATGAAGACGAGATCGTTTTTGGGCCTCAAGTACGTGCCATTTATTACCTTTTAAGAAACACTCAGCGTTTAGGACAAACGGATTCGAGTGAGTATGATATTACACTAATAAACCCCGGTATGGCCGAGGATTTAGAGGAGTAGGATATTGAATTATAACTACCAATCACAGTCTGACACTTCCACGGCTTAAAGCCGTGGGAGTATGAATTCAATCGCCAAAGCTATCCTGCAATACTTTCAATCAAATGCCAATGGCGGCTACTTTCAATAGATTGCTTGATTAACTCAAACATTTGTCGACAGTAATTATCTAAGTGAAGTGGTAGTTCTTCATTTTTAATCACAATACTCATCCGGGTTTCTGTTTCAGTAGATTTTGATTTGTCAATCAGTACTTCTACCGTTATTAATTTAGGAAAAGGAACATTTCCAGGAACTTCACGACCGATAATATATTCGGCTGTGTGATATTGAATATCCAACTGACAGTCCTGTAGAAGTTCTACAAGTAACGGCAACAGATGGTCACTAGGAACAGAAACAATAAATGAACAGGTATAGCGAGCCATAATAGCCCCAAGCCTTGCAACACTCCGTCCATCCTATAATACCGAAGTATCTAAATATAAAGTCATTAAAAAATCAAAGTTTTTGAGAGCAGGTATTACCAGATATACAGTCAATGAAGAGGCAGGGGGCAGGAGGCAGGAGGCAGGGGGCAGAGGAGTAGGGGGAAAAGTTCCAAGCTACGTCTGCAAGTATCAAAGCCTCATTAATGAGTATCAAAGACTCATTAAAGGAGTTCAAAGCCTCATTAATGAGTATCAAAGACTCATTAAAGGAGTTCAAAGACTCATTAAAGGAGTTCAAAGACTCATTAATGAGTATCAAAACCTCATTAAAGGAGTTCAAAGCCTCATTAATGAGTATCAAAACCTCATTAAAGGAGTTCAAAGCCTCATTAATGAGTATCAAAGACTCATTAAAGTATAGTGACACTAACATTGCATTCTAAAACATATCTCCTCTGCCCCCTGCCCCCTGCCCCCTGCTCCTCTGACTTCTTTGGTAAGCTGAAAGTTTGATCAAAAACTTTACAATAAAGGTTTGGCTGAGGTAGAAAATGAAAGTCGCAATTACTGGGGCAACAGGATTTGTCGGTAGTCGTTTGGTACAACGATTACAGGGGGAAGGTCATACAATAGTTGTATTAACTCGGAACACCACTTTTGCTCAAAAGGTTTTTCCCTCTGAGGCTTTCCCTAGTGTAGAAATTGTTGCCTACACACCAAATGCATCTGGTTCTTGGCAAAGTGTCATCGCTGGTTGTGATGGCGTAGTTAATTTGGCAGGAGAACCTATTGGTGAAGGGCGCTGGACACCAGAACGGAAACAAGAAATCCTCAATAGCCGGAAGTTAGGTACACAAAAAATAGTTGAAGCAATAGCCAATGCTAACTCCAAACCATCTGTGTTAATTAACGCTTCAGCTATTGGCTACTACGGCACCAGTGAAACGGCTACCTTTGATGAAACCAGTCAATCTGGTAACGATTTTCTTGCCCAAGTCTGCCAAGCGTGGGAAGCTGAAGCGAGAAAAGTAAAAGATGCTGGTGTGCGACTAGTAATTTTGCGTTTTGGGATTGTTTTGGGCAATGGTGGCGCTTTAGGTAAAATGATTCCACCTTTCAAACTCTTCGCTGGTGGGCCTATTGGCAGTGGTCGGCAGTGGTTCTCATGGATTCACGTAGACGATTTAGTTAACCTGATTTTGCAAGCTTTAACTAAACCGGAAATAGAAGGTGTATACAATGCCACTGCCCCTAATCCAGTTCGGATGGCAGATTTAAGCCAAACTTTAGGACAAGTGATGAATCGTCCTTCTTGGTTGCCTGTTCCTGCTTTTGCGATCGAAGCCCTTTTAGGAGACGGGGCGATAGTAGTTTTAGAAGGTCAGCAAGTTATCCCAAAACGCACCGTGCAAACAGGTTTTGAGTACAAATATCCTAATTTGCAACCCGCATTAACACAAATTCTTAATTAAAAGGGACTGGGGACTGGGGACTGGGGACTGGGGACTGGGGATTGGGTAAAACAGGCAGAGGCGCAGAGGAGAGAAATTTTACCCCTGCTAATCTGCTTCTTTTTCATTACCCAGTCCCCAGTCCCTAATTCCCAGTCCCCAGTCTATTGACTAGAAAGAAATTTTTTGGAAACCCAACTGATAATACCGCTGAGAATGGCACCGCCCATGAGAATGCCAATTGCGGGGTTAAACAAGGGTTGCCACAGTTGATGCCACAAATCCAAACCCAGGTTTACTCCGGCGGCATCACCGATCGCAGCGATCGCTAACCAGCCAAAGCCAAACAAAACCAAAAAAACATCCGCGACTAAAACCATGTTTAGCCAATTTAATAATTTATCTTTCATGATTGGATTGGGGATTGGGGATTGGGGATTGGGGATTGGGGATTGGGGATTGGGGATTGGGAAGAGACAACCTAGAGACTTACTTCAATAAATTCCCTCTTGTCCCTCTTGTCCTCCTAGTCCTCAGTCCCCAGTCCCCATCCTCTACTTTTCAAACAGCCAATTTTTGACTTTTGTTAAACTCTGCCAATCTGGTTTTCTACTTAAACCGTCCTCAATACTACTTTTTATTTCATCACTCCATTCTTCGTTGACAAAAATCAACTGCTGTGCTATGTCAATATGTTCCCGCAAACCTTTTTGCTTTGTTTCCAGCATTGCTAAGGCGAGATTGATTCTAGCCTGGGGATCTTGTGGATTTAACTTGACTGCCTTCTGTCCAGCTTTGTAAGCCAAATTGGGTTTGTTATCGAGTAGATACAACCACGTTAAACAAACCCAAGCAGCACTAGTTTTAGGAGCGCGATCGCACACTTCTTTAAACACAGGGATTAAAGATTCTACTGATTCTCCTGCTTTATAGCGTTCTAAGCCTGTATCAAACAGGGATTCAACTGTTTGAGTCATAGTAAATTAATCATGAGTCATGAGTCATTGGTGAGTCAGTGCGGTCTTCTCCCAAAGGGAGAGGCTAGCGCCAAGGGGGTTTCCCTCATGAGCAACTGGCGAACCCGAAGGGTCAATTGTCATTTGTCTTTCGTCCAATAACCAGGGACAAATGACAACTGACAATATTACACCCCAAATGACTTACCGCAACCACAAGTTTGATTAGCATTGGGGTTAGTAAACTGGAAACCACCGCCAATCATGGCATCGCTGTAATCGAGCATTAAACCGTAGAGATATAATAAACTCTTGCGATCGCTGACAATTTTGAAGCCATCATAGTCAAAAACTTCATCATCAGGGGTGATCTTGCTGGTATCTTCAAAATCCATCATGTAAGACATCCCAGAACAGCCACCCTGACGTACTCCTACCCGTAAGCAGAAGTCTGTGCCTTGCTTGTCCCGGAGGGATTTTACCTGGTGCAATGCGGCTTCGCTCAACAGAATTCCGCGTTGTTGAGCCTGAATTGCTTGTGTCATCTGCTTTTCAACTCCTTAATTAGTATAAGCGTTACCCTGTATCGGCTTGTTAATGCTTCTGGGTTGCTCGTTAAGTGTTTTTGTATTCATTCTAGCGGCTTAGATGTTGCTAGATGCCAAATTGTAAACACTCCGTCAAAAGTAGCCAAAGATTTCTATTCTAGAATTGAGAGACTCAGTGTGTTTATACATTCGGTATTCTTAAAATTCAAGCCCTACGGCAGCAACAGAAGCAACCACCCTTCAGGTGCAGCCATAAAAATTTAATCCGAGGCTAGCTAGCCCCCAAAGTTTACTTCCAAATTGCTTCTTTTGATCTCTATGACAAGTTTTAATCGCTCTACCAGTCGTCGGTTGAAGAAATTAACTCAAATTCCTTCTGTATGGGAGGGCGATCGCCGTCCGTTGTCATCACCAAACCAGTTCTCAGACTCAGAGGCAAAGGGAGAGTGCATTCTTTGGGTAGATTTCTCCCAAGGTGTTGTTCGAGGAATGGACGTGGTAGCTTCAGATACCGGCCCAGAAGCAATAGTTCGTACCTTAATGCAAGCAATGGAGCATCCCCAAAGTCCGGCAAGACCTGCTAGACCCCAAAGAATTGTAGTTAAAGACCGCGAGATCCAATTTTACCTGCGGGGAGTGCTGCAAGATTTGGATATCGCCATTGACTATGCACCAGAACTGCCTTTAATTGACGAACTATTTCGTGGATTCGCCGACATCCTCGATAGTCAAACCCCCGACTTACCCCCACAGTATGCACAAATCTTGCGAGAGAAAGCATTTGCAATTTGGCAAGCAGCACCTTGGGAATTTTTGGAAGAACAGCAAATTTTGTCAATCGAGATTAATAAGTGGGATGTTGGCACACTCTACGCCTCAGTTATGGGAATGCTGGGAATGGAGTATGGGATTTTGTTTTATCGCTCAGAAGAATCTTTAAAACAGTTTCGCGCCGCAGTTTTAACGGATGAAGAATCAACAGAGCATCTAGAAGAAGCGTTCCTCAAGCAAGATTGCTTATTTCTCACTTTTGAGAGCGTTGACGAAACCGATGAAGATGACGATGAAGAAAATGATTTGGCGGATCTGCCATTATCAGAAATTGACCCTACTTTTGGTAATATCCACCCCTTAGAAGGACTACGGTCTGTTTTGTATGACGAAGAGGCATTGGTAATCTTGGTTGCGATAGAAAGCCTGAGCCGCTTTATTCGCGATCACCGTCGCCAACTTCATGAGGATATCTTCCCTACTCTGGGCCGTCGCTATCGCATTTCTCTACCGCAGTCGGAAGAATCAACTAAATCAGTCCCTGTGACAGTCTCTACCATGCCGCAGTTAGCAGCAGAATTAGAGGAAATGGCAGGCTTTGATATTGATGACGAGGAGATTGACAACCTTGATTTTCAATCATTGCGAGATGACTTGATACCAGAAGATTCCTTCCTCAGCTTAGGTGTAGTGTCCTGGGAAATGTTGGATTCTCTGCGAAAGGGGGTCAGCTACCACCAAGCTAGTGAAATCAAACAAGTGGGTGACGGTTTGCCGGTGATTCTGATTCAAACCTCCCGGCCTAAGGCGAAGACTGTAATTGAAAGAATTGAAGCAGCAGGCGGACTGAGAGCAATTTGCTTTAATCCAGGTGCCAATCCTTTTGATGGCGATCGCTACGACCTGGGTTTATTGCAAACTCAAAATGGCGAATTGTTCCTATTCGGTGAATTTTTAGATGAAGATCCGATTCATGTCGAAGCCCGAAAAAAATGGAATCAGCGGTGTAAAAATACTCAGGGCTACTGTGGCTTAATCATTGCCAAAGGACTAACGGGAGCCTCCCGTGGCAATCCTCAGTTACGAGATATGATGGCTTTGTTTGAAGGGCGATCGCTTTCACCTAAAGATTTAGGTATTGGCACTCTCCAACTTATGCCCCAACTGAAATTTGAGTAATTGCATGAATTGCCGCAATCCTCAATCTCAAATTATCGATATGAGAAATTAAGTTGATATGTATTTGATTGGCATATTGACTGAAACTGTAATTTGATAGGGGAAAAGGGGAAAGGCTTTGCCTTTTAACGTTTACCCCTCTTCTCTTTACCAACGGAGTAATTAATTCTGCGGTGCTGAGTACTGTCTTACCCCATAGTGAAACGGGAAGATTGAAGTAAGGGCGCATTATTTGACTGTTTCAGTGAAGTAAAAAGTACTCAGGATTTTCACTTTTATATATACCCCATACCTTATAGGCAGTCTTTTAGTCCGAAGCAGAGCGTTTCCGGTTCCACTCAGTCTTCGTCATCCGCCTAGCTATCAGAGCGCGGCACTTTCTAATGAATATTCATGTATGTGTCAATACTAATAAGCGACCAATCATGAGAAGGTAACTTTACCTGAATTTCATGAAGTATCTGTATTTTCATCGTTTTCTAGTCATTTTATATAAATATTACTCAGTATAAATAACTACAGAAAATTAAAAATTTATCTATAAAGACTGCTTGAATCAAACCTAACTGATGCACTTAGAGATTGGAATCTTTTTTTTAACAAGTTTTTGAGTTTAGCATCCTGTTATGTATCAATATCATTAAGCAAAAGTTCAAATGCATATATTTTTCTTTGTAATTTTTTTATAAAGGATGAAAAATAGCTTAGTTAGTGTCTAAATGAAGATTATTTAAAGTCCGTAAATAATAGCTATAATAAACACACTGCCGAAAAAATTAAAATATACGATTCTTTTTATAGGTATACTTACCAGATAAAAAATAGTTGTAATAAAAATTTTATTGGCAGTAATTTATCTCTTGGCTTAGAGATGAGGAAAAGATTTTATGTCAAACTTCTAGCGCCCTGCTTGGCTAAAAATGATTTATATAACCTCCAGATAGATGAAGACTAAAAATCGCAAAAAATTGCTGATTTTAAGGCAAGCTAAATCGCTAAAATGAAGATAAAAAATATGCAAAATTTCATTGCATTCTGACGATAATTTATTGTAAAAGTATGAAACAAAACTAAAATATTATTATCGACAACAGTCAAGTAACATCACATAGATTCTGGATTAATTTATCTGTGTGAAATTACAGATATTGCTGTCAAAATTTACCAATATATTTGGCATTTTACACTCAGTAGACTGAGCATTGTCCCCTTTTCCTGGCTACTATATTGGCACTTGTATTGGCACTTGTATTGGCACTGAAAAGCAATCAGCTTGATCGAGGTAAGCCAAAATTCATAACTGTTCAAGTAGCTCTTAACTTCTTAGTTGCAGTATGGTTACAGATAAGTGTTTGTCGCTTATTTGCCTACTAACAAGAGTGACTATTCACGCTCCATACACACCACTCTAACCCGCCTGTAAGCCAGGATTTCAGCATGATAATGATTCTGAAGCTTTATTTTTTGGGGTTCTAGCAGATGCTCTCTCCAAGCAGGTTTGGTGAACTTAGTTAAGAGAGAAGGTCAAATGCTTTCAACAGAGAATAACTTTGGAAATCTTGATTGAGTCAATAGTAGGTGTCTCGAAATCCTTTATAAAATTTCATTGTCAGGCTTTACTCATGCTGTTAGTAGGGTTATTATCTTCAAAAGCAACTATGTGCTATTTATGCTGTCACAATAGTAACAAATAAAGTGTAGTATTTTGATTTTTTTAGAAAATGATCAATCCTTTGACAAAACAAACATTTTTAATATTAATGGTATTACTTGTTTCCTGAGACAAACTCTGATAACCTTATCGGTTCCCTCTTTAATTTAGACTCTTTCGACCATCTAAATATACAGCAGATAGCATGATAGCAATGACAAATAAAAAATGGGCCGTTAAACGCATAACAGTTAATCTCGCAACGCAGGAAGCGGAAAAACTAGAAAAATATTGCCAACAAACAGGTAGACCTGCAACTGACGTGATTCGTGAACTGATTAGAAGTTTGCCCATCTCCGACGACGGCAAAGATGTAAATAACTAAGAAGTGACTTTCAAAACTTATCCAGAAAACTGCTTTGCCAACAAAAAAATATCTCTGATACTTTTGAGAGTCCGTCGCTATGGACAAAAGTTTGTCTAGATGATACAGACGCGTTTTTATCGCGTCTGGTCATTTACCGGGACTAAAAAAAGTAATCAAAGAAGTTTTAGTATCGATATTGGCAAGCCTTAATATGCTGCTGGAGTTGATATTAAGTAGCAAATTCCGACACCAACCCAGTTACAATCTGTAAAGAAACTGAAAAGGAACAACGGAATGCGTGTTGCAATCGTAGGTGCGGGACTGGCTGGGCTAGCAACCGCAGTAGATTTAGCTGATGCTGGTTGTGAAATAGAGATTTTTGAGTCTCGTCCGTTTGTCGGTGGTAAAGTTGGCAGTTGGGTTGATGGAGATGGCAACCATCTAGAAATGGGGTTGCATGTATTTTTCGGGTGCTACTACCAACTATTTGATTTGATGAAAAAAGTGGGGGTGTTAGAAAACTTACGCCTCAAGGAACATACCCACACTTTTATTAATAAAGGTGGGCGCACTGGTGCTTTAGATTTTCGTTTTATTACAGGTGCGCCTTTCAATGGGTTAAAGGCATTTTTCACAACTTCCCAACTATCGTTGCAGGATAAATTGCAAAATGCGATCGCTTTGGGTACTAGTCCGATAGTTCGCGGGTTGGTAGACTTTAATGGAGCGATGAAAACTATCCGCAATTTAGATAAAGTTAGCTTTGCCGATTGGTTCCGCAGTCATGGTGGGAGTAATGGCAGCATTAAGCGCTTATGGAATCCCATCGCCTACGCATTGGGATTTATTGATTGCGAAAATATGTCTGCCCGTTGTATGTTAACCATATTCCAGCTATTTGCAGTTAGAACTGAAGCTTCAGTTTTGCGAATGCTGGAAGGTTCTCCATCTGAATATTTACACAAGCCGATTCTGGAATATTTGGAAGCTAGAGGCACCAAAGTTTACACGCGCCGACAAGTTCGGGAAATTCAGTTTACAGAGTCAGCTGAACAAACCCGTGTCACTGGTATTGTAGTTGCCCAAGGTGATGCAGTAGAAACGATCGCTGCTGATGCTTACGTTTTTGCCTGTGATGTTCCAGGAATTCAACGCATCCTACCCCAGGAGTGGCGTAAGTGGTCAGAATTTGACAATATTTACAAACTGGATGCAGTGCCAGTGGCTACAGTCCAGTTACGCTTTGATGGTTGGGTGACAGAACTGAACGATGGAGAGCAACGTAAACAGCTAAACCATGCGGCTGGAATCGATAATTTACTTTACACAGCCGATGCTGACTTTTCTTGTTTTGCTGATTTAGCGTTGACTAGCCCTGCTGATTATTATCGCCCAGGACAGGGGTCGTTATTACAGTTAGTGCTGACACCAGGAGATCCGTTTATTGCACAAACTAATGAAGCGATCGCACAACATGTTCTCAAGCAAGTGCATGAACTGTTTCCCTCGTCGCGGGAGCTAAATATGACTTGGTATAGTGTTGTAAAGCTTGCTCAGTCTCTCTATCGAGAAGCGCCAGGGATGGATGCGTACCGTCCCAACCAAAAAACACCAGTAGATAATTTCTTCCTTGCAGGCAGTTATACTCAGCAAGATTACATCGACAGCATGGAAGGTGCTACTATTTCTGGACGACGTGCGGCAAAAGTGATTTTGGAGAGTTTAAAGAAATAACATAGATACCGCAGACTACCGCAAAGAGCGCGTCGCAAAGCATCTCGTAGAGAAGGAAAAAGAGAAATGCCAGACTGGTTAGAGCATACTGTGCAGGTAGAAGTAGAGGCTCCTATAGATTTAGTATGGAGCCTCTGGTCTGATTTAGAGCAAATGCCCCGGTGGATGAAGTGGATTGATTCGGTGAAAATTCCGCCAGATAATCCAGATATATCTCTTTGGAAATTAAAAACTGGCAGTCTAGAATTTAATTGGCAATCCCGAATTCTCAAAGTTATTCCCAAGCAAATTATCCAATGGGAATCGGTTGATGGTTTGCCAAATCAGGGAGCGATTCGCTTTTACGATCGCCACGATAGTAGCATTGTCAAAATGACCATTTCCTACGCTATCCCCGGCATTCTTGGCAAAATTATGGATAACTTGTTTTTGGGGCGGATAGTTGAATCAACGATTCAAGCTGATTTGGAAAGGTTTAAAGAATACGCGCTGAATGTTAAAGCTAATTGATATAGATAGCAAAACCAGGCAGTAAGAAACAAGGTATAAAAGTTTCTTATTGTCTGATGGAAAAATATGGATTTTTTAATCGCGTGTCTTTATTACGAAGTAGAAGTTAGAGAGTGCTTTATCTTTTCTATAGCTTGATTCAATCCTTTTGTGTGAATCCAACCTACATAACCACCAAAAAGCATTTTGTTGTTGTTGTCAGCTAAAAAAATATGCTTTACGTTAGCTGGATTAATAAAAATTTTAATGACAGTACCATCTTTAAGAGTAAAAATAGGTGTTGCTCTCCTGAAATCTCTGCTGTGGGCTTGAGCCATACCTGGGACATTGACTAATATTTCAACAACTTTTTGAGCGATTTGAGAAATACTGCTAGCTATTTCTGCTTCAGTATTCCATTCCTCCAGCCAATCTATTCCTTTTTGACTTAAGCGAAAATCTTCTTTTACAGCAAGCTTCTTATTCACTAAACTAGACAAATTTTTTATATACAAAATAACCGTAATAATATATAAAATAATTTTGGCAAATCTACCTGTAATCTTTGCAACTATTTGATTTGACATATTAACTATTGCCTGTTATGACGATACGATTCCTAGTCCTTAACTATAAAAATTCTCTAAATGTAAAAAACCAGTAATAATACGTGAAAATACTATTTAAACTAACTAAAATAATCCGCGATCGCACAAATTGTGCAACATTAGTTACCACCTAGTAAAGTGCGTTAACGCACCCTATTTACTGTTGGTTCTGGAAGTGAATCACCCGTAGCTTCGTAAGCAATAATTAGAGACTCTAAGGCTTCAATTCCATTTACCACAGCCAACTCATAAGTATCCCCATGAGTCCGCCAGCGTTGTCCTGGAAAATCAGGGAATCCTACTAAGAAGCAATCATCTTCCTCAGACCACTGAATAACCATTTGGTACTTAAGCTTACTCATCTTCTTTTTTTCCTTCTATTTCCTCAATTGCCTGTTTTACTTCCTTCTCTTGGTAGCGTTTAGCATCTGCTCTGTCTTTGCCTGAAATCGTGATTTTTCCATCCACTATAGAGGGGATGCACCCAGTTAGTATGACTTCCTTTTTCTGGGACTTCTGTAAAACATACTTGGGAAAGCATTTGCTTCAGTTCCCGGATTTTCTTTGGCATTAATTTTCTGAAAAAATGCGATCGCCACAGTAAGAAACAATGGGTCAAACTTTCTTGCTGTCTATCCAAAAAATCTAATCATTGATTAGGTTTTGTTTATGCATTGACTTGTTTGTACTCAGGTAATATCCGAGGAGAAATAGTTGCCTGAATTTCTTCACCCATTTTTTCTTCAGCTAGTCTAAGCTCATAATTCTTTTGTAAATTCATCCACAACTCGGCACCAGTACCAAACCATTGGCCTAATCGTAATGCTGTGTCAGCAGTAATTGCCCGTTCACCATTAATTATTTCAGTAATACGGTTTGTTGGTACATGAAGGATACGTGCTAATTCGCTTGCGCTCATCTGCAATTCATGAAGCTCATCAGCAAGAATTTTTCCAGGATGGATAGGTGGCCGTGCCATGTTGTTATTCTTTAAGAATGATAGTCTGTAATTTCGATGTTGAAAGGTTTAGATTCTTCGTCTGGCCAATTGAAACAAATTCGCCATTGCTTATTTATCCGAATGCTGTATTGACCTTTTCGATCACCCTCCAAAGACTCAAAATGGTTGCTCGGTAGTTTCATCAGAGATTCTTTGTTAGTAGCGGCGTCTAATATATCAAGTCGTTTGTATGCTTGATCTGTAAAAGCCTGAAACTCTTTTACCCTCTCACCTAAAGCAAACCGCTCCGTCCTTTTATCTTTAAACTTTGGATATTTTTCTGACGGAGACATACATTAACAATGATAGATATTATGCGTTACGTAACTCATAAGTTCTTTTATTCACAATAACACAATATAATACCCACGTAGCATACCAATCCTTATTCAATAAGAGGGGTGGCATTACCAAGTAGGGTCGCTAAACAAATTAATCGTCAATTCCTCGCGTGGCGGTATTCCGGTGATACAAGCGCGGATGATCTCTCCATCCTCTAATTCGACGGTGCAAGCGTGACAAGACCCCATGAGACAACCGGTGGGAATAAACACCCCAGCCCGGTCTGCTACATCTAAGAGGGCTTCTCCCACTTCGGCATCTACTGTGACATCATCTGGTAAAAAGCGGACACGAACAATCATCAATGTTATGCATTTAATAGAGTTGTCATTTGTCAGTTGTCCTTTGTCCTTTGCAAATGACTAATGACATTTCAAGGAATTTTAGCTTAAGACAAAAACAGACTTAAGTCTAAATGGCTTTCAACTTCAGTAGCTAGAGAGTCCAAAATCTGCTCTCGCTGTTCGCGATAGTTAGCAACACCGGTGGGCAAAGATTTTAAACCGCGCTGTTGACGGAGGCGATTTAACCAAGCGCGTCGCCAAGGGCCATTGTCAAAAAGCCCGTGGAGGTAACTACCCCACACTGATTGACAACTATCTACTAACCCTAAATTAATATCGTCAAATAGGGCATGGTAGGATTGAGGATCTATGCCTTGCTGTTCGATGCGCGATCGCCCTTGGTGGATTTCAAAGCCATTGACTGGCAAGCCTTGTTGTGGATAATTTGAGCTAACTTGGCGCTGGCGGGCGATTTTTTGTCCTGTAATGACAGTTCTAATTGGTAAAAGATTTAACCCTTGGAATCTGCCAGCTTGTCCCTCTATCCCTTCTGGATCGGCGATGATTTGACCGAGCATTTGATAGCCACCGCAGATACCTAAAACTGTTCCCCCAGAAGCAGCGTAGTTTTGGATTGCTTCTGCCATACCGCTTTTTTGCAACAGTAGCAAGTCAGCAATTGTGGTCTTTGTACCTGGGATAATTACTGCATCAGGATGTCCCAAATCTTGCTTAGGACTTAAGTATTTAACTGAAACTGTACTTTCTGATTCCAGTGGGTCAAAGTCGGTGAAATTGGCAATTCTTGGTAAGCGGATGACGGCAATGTTGAGGTCAGTTTGGGCTTTATTCGACGATGATTGACGTTCTAGCAGGTCAAGAGAATCTTCTGCTGGAAACATTTCTTGCAAGTAGGGTATAACACCGATAACGGGGATGCCTGTGCGTTCTTCTAACCATTTTATCCCCGGATCTAAGAGCGATCGCTGCCCTCGAAACTTATTAATTACTATACCTTTAATTAAGGCGCGTTCATCTGGTTCCAATAACTCTAGGGTGCCTACTACATGGGCAAAAGCACCACCCCGGTCAATATCAACTACTAACATCGTTGGCGCATTTAAATATTTTGCCACCCGCATATTAGTTAAGTCGCGGTGTTTGAGGTTAATTTCCGCAGGACTACCGGCACCTTCGCAAACCACTAAGTCAAATTCTGTTCCTAAATGCTGTAGCGATTCTTCAATTGTCCGCCACCCCAGTTCAAAATATTGCTCATAGTAATCTGAGGCACTCACTTTACCAACAGACCTACCTTTAATAATTACTTGGGAAGTCATATCCCCTTGGGGTTTGAGTAAAATTGGGTTCATTTCTACCCAAGGTACGACTCCGGCAGCCCAAGCTTGCACTGCTTGAGCGTAGCCAATTTCTCCACCACTGGCAGTGACATAAGCATTTAAAGCCATATTTTGACCTTTAAAGGGAGCCACTCGCCAACCACGCCGCGACAGAATGCGACAAATAGCTGTAGTTAAAAGTGATTTCCCTGCATGGGATGTTGTCCCCACTACCATAATTGATTTCATAGTTGCTTATCACTTAGTTTTTCAAAATACAGGTTAATTTTTAGGAGCGAACAACAGGGGAGCAGCACTTCGGCTACGCTCAGTGACCGAGGTTGCAGTAAGTTTTTCCCCTCTGCCTCTCTGCCCCTTTGCACCTCTGGCTTTTGTGCCCAATGCCCACTATAACCATCACAAATTATAGTTGGATGGTTATGGTAAAGACTTCATGAATAGATGTGATGTTTCCGTGTATATTGTTCCCTTTGATTCTCTAATCCTAACTCTGGGATTTTTTATTCTAAAAAGGTATCCGTAACCAACGAATCACTGCATCATAGAAACGATCGCGCCATGAAGGAGTACGCCAATTTTTACCCTGGTACTGTTCCACTAACTGGCGTCCCAAGGGAGTGAGACGAAAACTATCTGTAATTCCCTGACCATCGACTTCTCGGCGCAATACACCTACTTGAATCAACCAGCCCAAAGCGTCATCACAGGCTAATTCTGATAAAGGGCGCTTAGTATAGCCCTGCTTGAGTCCATTTTCCAGAGCGATCGCAGTTACTGATACACTCTGGTGGCCCATCACTTCAAATAAAGATACATTAAAAGGCGAACACACTAGCGATCGCTCGGCTCTTTCTACTGTGCTTTGAGTATAGACAAAAATATTTGGGTTTTGGGAATCAACAGCAGGCATCGTGTATGGGTATAATTTTTTCTTCTAATAAAGATTAATTTAATAATCTATTTTTTCTTATACTAAATACCCCATTAAACCAAAATTAGTTACCTAAAGTATATTTATCCTATTTTTTAGTAATTATATTTAAACATTATAAATTAATGTAAAATTTCAAGTGCATCAACAATCTGAAACAGGAAAGGTTAATTATGCCTCTAGCAGTTGGTACGGATGCACCTGCATTTACCGCCAAAGATACAAACGGCAACACAGTCTCGTTATCTGATTTTGCCGGAAAGACGGTTGTTTTGTATTTTTACCCCAAAGATGACACGCCAGGCTGCACCAAGCAAGCCTGTAGTTTTCGGGATGCCCAGTCTCAATATCAAGGTAAAGATATTGTCATCTTGGGAGTCAGTGCAGATGATGAAGTCTCCCATCAAGCATTCACCCAAAAATATAATTTGAATTTTCCTCTACTGACTGACAGCGACAAATCCCTAATCAAAGCTTTCGATGTGGATGGCGGCGGTTATGCCAAGCGCGTAACCTACGTAATTGACCCCAGCGGTAAAATTACCCATGTTGACAGTGCTGTAAATACCACCACCCATGCTAGCGATGTTTTAGCTGCACTTGGGCTGATCTGATAATTCAGGATTTTTTAAATGGTCTTAGCCCCAAGCCTCTAGAGGCTTGGGGTTCTTTATTTGAATTCAGTTACCTGATTGTGGTGTCACCAATGGCGGCGTAACTGATGGTTGTGTAACCGTTGGCAAACTGAGGGTTGGTTGCTGTTGTTGACCTTGAATTAGTTTTTGTTGCCTTGCTTTAAAGGCTGCTGCTGCTGAGTTTAGTTCTTCGTTCTGTTGGTTAGAATCCCAGTTGAGATTCCCGAAATTTGCCCGATGAATCAGATCGAACATATTGAAATTGTCTGAATTGGAACGGGCGAAAGGATCGGTATTTTGGTCTGTTGTACTATTGCTGGGGAAAGCATCCGCTGGGCTGCTGACTTGAGCGGAACTTGGTTGAGCCGTGAGCAAGGAAGCAAAGCTAATTCCTGCTGCTATAGCTACAAAGAGTCTAGTAATTTGTAAAAATGGTTTTTTCATGGGTTTTGACCCTACCTAAAATTTATCTATTCTATCTTTTTAAGCCAGAGTCCGCCGCAGTTGGGGTTGAATACTTACTAAGGCGACTAGGGCAAAGCCAAACAACACCAGCAATGCTCCCCCAAACGTAACATTGCCCCAAGGAGCCTGCATCACTACACTACCTAGTTCCCAATTACTGTGGAAATAGAGATAGCGAATTGGTTCGATCGCATAGCTAAGAGGATTCAGGGTAGCTACAACCTGTAACCACTGAGGCATGAAGGATAGAGGTGCTAAAGCAGTACTCGCAAACAATAACGGTAGGTTAGTGACAAAAATCACTGCAATCAATTCAATGTGTCCGGGTAGAGCGAAAGCTAAACCGAGGGAGATTGCTGTTACACCCAAAGCTAAGAGTAAAACAATTAGAGCGATCGCACTTAAACCCGCTAAATCTGGAAGTCCAGCCCCCAAAAATGCCGCTGCTGCTACAATTACGGCAGCTTGCAATAAACTTTGGCTGATGATGAAAATGGCTGAGGCAAAGACAATGGAAAACCGCGATGCTAACGGTGCTACCAGCAAACGATTCAAAAAGCCGAACTCGCGGTCAAACATTACAGGTAAACCAGCATTCAGCGCCCCAGCAAAGGCTGTAAACACAATGATGCCAGCAGCCAAAAATTGGCCGTAATTTGTTGTATTGCCAAATATACCCTTGGGAGCATTTTGGAACAAAGCACCAAATAGCACTAACCACATTACTGGCTGAATAATTCCAGCAATTAAAGATGAGGGACGGCGTTGCAACTGAATAAACAAGCGACGAGTTAAAGCCAACGTCTCTTGTACCAATTCACCGAAAAAGTTAGGTGCAGTATTAGCATCTGCTTGTGGCGATGCTAATGGCTGCCAATTGATATCAGATTTAGGAGTAACACTCATAGCAATTTTGGATTTTGGATTTTGGATTTTAGATTGGGCACAAGAGGTAGAGGGGCGGAGGGGAAAGACTTACTGCTACTGCTCCCCTGCTCCCCTGCTCCCCTGCTCCCCATTCCCTATCTCATATTCTGCTTCTTTTCAGCTTTGGGATCGCGGGTGGCGACGGCTGCGAGTTCTGCATCCAATAAGGTGCGTCCTGTGGCAGCGAGATAAACGTCATCGAGGCTGGGGCGAGATTGGGCGATGCCAAATATGGGCAAGCCAGCGGTATTCAGCGCTTGCTGTATGTTAATGAGAACATCATTCTGAGGTGTCACTACCAAGTTGAGCGAATTACCTTGAGCGCTGTTGATGATGACTTCTTGGACAAAGGGTAAAGGTTTCAGGAGGTTTTTAGCTTTTTCAGCTTCCTCAATGGGGGAAAACTCGCGGATTCGCAAGGTGATGCGATCGCCCCCTACTTGATCTTTCAATTGCGAAGGTGTACCACTGGCAATTACAACGCCGCGATCTATAATTGCCACGCGATCGGCTAAAGCGTCAATTTCTTCTAAGTAATGGCTGGTAATTACTACCGTCGTCCCAGAGGCGCGTAATTTTCTTAAAAAATCCCACACCACAAAACGGGTTTCTATGTCAAGTCCTACAGTTGGCTCATCCAACACTAAAACATCCGGTGCATGGAGCAATCCAGCAGCCAAGTCTAGGCGCTTGCGTAAACCGCCTGAGTAGGTTCCTGTCTTTTTATTAGCGTATTCTTGCAAACCCAGTAAATCTAATACTGTCTCAATACGCTGTTTGGCTACTGCACCTGGAAGGTGATAAAGTGCTGCTTGCAATTGCAGCAGTTCTTTTCCAGTCAACACCTTATCTATAGCGACTTCCTGAGCTACATAGCCTAGTCGTTGTCTTGCAACTCTGGGATTATCTAACACAGAGATGCCAGATACTTCAATTTTGCCAGCATCCGGTGTGGTCAGCGTACACAAAGCACGCAAGGTAGTAGTTTTCCCAGCACCGTTGGGGCCAAGCAAACCAAAAATTTCTCCTGGTTCTACCTGAAAGGAAACATCTTGGACGGCAACCACTGTACCGTAGCGCTTTTGCAAATTTTGAATGAAAACGGCGGGAGCCATGACAGCCGATCCCCAACTATACAAATCTCAATAAAGTCTATCTTTATTGTAGAAGGTAGAGAGCAAGGAAATAGCGCATGAGCGAAAATCTGTAAACAAATTCGCGTCATGCGCTATGCTGCCAAAAATTTTTAATTATTCTAAACAAGTTGCTCGATTGCGTTTGTAGCGAAACAAACCAAATACTACAGCAATTAATCCTAAAGCTGGAAGATTTGCAGGCTCTGGAACCCGAATACGAGTGGGACGCTTAGGCGGATTGTAGTACCTTATTGGGACATCTGGCAGATCGCCATTAAATAGATAGTTGTGAGACTCGCCATTTCCTGTCAAAGAAGCTACCACTACATTGCCGTTAACTTGACCGTTATTGAAATTGAAATTAGCCAAAGGCGCAAGAATACTACCTTGGATGCCAATTCCACTGGCAGTTAGGTTTGTCGCTTCATAGAAGTTGTAGATTACTTTTTGTTTATCTGCGCCAATGATATTAAACCCAAAGTTTTGCAGTGATACATCCTTACCGCTGATATTGACAACGATAGTTGAATTTGCGTCCCCCTTTATTTCAAAATAGTTTGTCTTGGAGACAGATGAGCCTGCAAGATTAAAAACATTGAAAGCAGTACCACTGCCACTAAGGTTAATAGCACCCCAAGGTTGAACTGTTGTGTTACCAGTAGGAGTCAAGGTTGCCAAATATTCGGATAACCCTCGAAGTTGTTTCCCTGCTTCATTGAAGTCGATGGGATTACCCTGGCCGAGAGTTCCTTGGGGAAATCCTACATTGCTGGATACATTGGCGCTGCCTCCATAGACAGCATTACCGTGGTAGACTTGACCGTTGCTTAAAGTTAAATTCTGTCCAGCGACTACTACGTTGCCGCTATTACCAGAAAGTCTGCTTCCAAGTCCGCCGACGAAATTTATGTTACCGCCAGCAGCAACTTTTCCTTCGATATCTGTATATTTTTGAGAGATATCTCCCAAAACAAATACATTGTAATTAGAGGCAGCGCCTAACTCAACTGCATTCGCTCTTGCTGAGAAACCCAGCGCTAAAGTGAATACAATCGGAGCTGCTACTTGCCCCCAAATATAATAGGTTTTTGATTTCATCTTATAGTTTAGGAATCATCAAGATGATCCTATGGGTATAAATCAAAGATTGCACTAGTCTACTAGCTATTTTTATTGAAGTTTCACATTGGTATAAATACTGTATATTTTTCCCTAACTCATTTTAAAAATCGCACATTTACTATTGACTTCATCAATTAGACTTTTATGAAGAATTCAGGAGTTATAAAGTTATTTCACAACTTTCAAACTTTTGACGCTAATATCATTGCAACCGCTGATAAATCCCCCCATAGCCTGGATTTGTTGTAGGTATTCAAGGACTGATTTGGTGATGACTTCTCCCGGCATTAACACAGGAATTCCAGGAGGATAGGGACAAACGATTTCAGCACAGATGCGTTTATTGGTTTGTGTCAAAGGTAGTATTTCACTGACAGCAAAAAAAGCTTCACGGGGAGAAAGTTGTAAAGCATAATCTAGTGTTCTGTCTAGATTTAGCCAAACCTGGTTTTTAACAGTCAAGTTGCTTCGTCGATATTCTTTGGCAAGAGTTGTGAAACCTTGCACTAATTGTTCAATATCGGCTAGGGTGTTGCCCAAACTAATGATAAAGGTGAGATGTTGCAGTGAGGCAAATTCAGCAGTAACGGCAAATTTTTCATCAAGAATTTCATCTGCTTCAAATCCTGTTAAACCTAAACCAGAAACAGTGACAGTTAGTCGCGTTTTGTCTAAAGCTACAAAGCCGGGAGATCCCGCCAACTGAGGCATTTCCAAAACTGATAATCCAGGAATTTCACTGATTCTCGTTCTAGCTTCTTCAGCAAGTTGCAAAGTGCGAGACATCAGCATTTTTCCGTTGAGTGCCATTTGCTGACGCGCTGCATCTAAAGAAGCTAAAAGTAAATAACTAGGACTGGTAGATTGTAGGAGTTGCAAAGCTTTACTGATGCGATCGCAATCTATCCTATTACCTCGGACGTGCAGCATCGATGCCTGTGTCATCGCACCGAGTACCTTGTGGATCGATTGTACAGTTAAATCTGCACCTGCGGCTAAAGCTGGAGTGGGTAATTCTGGATCAAAGGCAAAGTGTGCGCCGTGTGCCTCATCTACGAGTAGAGGGATATTATATTGATGTGTAATATTGGCGATCGCACTCAAATCTCCGCAAACACCATAATATGTGGGGTAAACTGTCAAAACTGCTTTAGCGTCTGGATGTTGTTGCAGTGCAGATTCTACAGCATTAGGCGTAATGCTGTGGGCAATATCTAAAACTGGATCGTATTCAGGATGGAGAAAAATTGGTATTGTACCGGAGAGAATTAAACCTGCGATCGCAGATGAATGTACATTGCGAGGCAGAATGATTTTATCACCTGTGCCACAGGTAGCCAGAATTGCCGCTTCAATCCCACAGGTAGAACCATTGACAAGGAACCATGTTTGCGAAGCACCAAACGCCTCAGCCGCTAGTTGTTGTGCTTCTTGAATAACGCCTTGGGGTGCAAAGAGATTATCTAAATCTGCTAATTCGGTTAAATCAGCGCGAAAGACAGCTTTGCCAAGTAAATCAGCCAAGGGTTGAGAAATTCCCTCACCTTGTTTATGTCCTGGGGTGTAAAAAGGCGCATGAGGTCTTGCTGCATTGGCTTTTAAGGCATCTAATAGAGGCGTTTGGTTTTGATTAAACATTTAAATAAAACAAAGCGTTAATGATAAAATTTGAAATCTATTAGAGCATATTCATAAAATAATTAGCTTCTTACTGCACGCTCTCTCACCCATTGTTTTAGCAGAGGAATTTCAAAATCATATCCTCCATTGATTTTTTGTAAAATATGATAACGCAACAAGCGGGTTAATACCTTTTCAGCAATTTCAGTAGTTATAGGTAATAAAATATCTGTCTTGGCAACTTGTAATAATAATTCTTGACCAATTACCATTTCTTCTGGTGTAGTTCCTGTAAATTCTGTCCAAATATTTGTAAAATAAGCTTGACCGGAAACAAATGCGTCATTAATAGAAGCTTGCAAGAGTTCAGCAGTAAGAAAATCAGTATGGTTAAAGTTAGCTTGATTCACCATTGATGCGCCCAATAATTGTAGGCAGTAAGGGTGACAATTGGTAATCTTTAATACTTCTTTTACAATATCTGGAGCGTAACGCAGTGTAAAATCTGGATCTGGATTAAGCAGTAAATCCTCGGCTTCGTTAGGTTCAAGATAAAGCATTTCTATCGGGACAACGCTGATAAAATAGTTACTCCAATTTGGGCCTAATTCCTCTAAAGTTTGCACCCCAGAAAAGAGAAAACCGAGTTGTTCATAATGTTGAATTAAGTGGCGTAGTTGGTCAAATAAACGTAAAGTTATCTGTCCGTTTTGGATGGCAGTACCGATTTTTTCAAATTCATCAAGGTTGAGAAGGATGCGCCGTTCGCCAATTTTGGCAGGTGCTTCATCCAACCAATCTTCTAAGGTGGTATAGGGACTTGCTTGAAAATCGGTGCGTTTAGGAATATTTGGTAATTGAACGCCTTGACTTTTGCAGTCTTTATGAATTGCACGGACTAAGCCAAAGCAAAAGTCAGATTCGTTGGTGGTAATGGCGGAACTTTGCATATCCACAAATACGGGGAGGATATCACTGGGAAGCAGGCGGGGAAAGTTATACAAAAAGGAAGTTTTA
This sequence comes from Nostoc sp. 'Peltigera membranacea cyanobiont' 210A, assembly GCF_002246015.1. Classification (GTDB taxonomy): domain Bacteria; phylum Cyanobacteriota; class Cyanobacteriia; order Cyanobacteriales; family Nostocaceae; genus Nostoc. The sequence goes on along the minus strand of NZ_NOLJ01000011.1, from coordinate 204,500 downwards.
CCACAGCGACGGGGGCCATGCAGCACAAGGGTAGGTCGGTCACGGTCTAAAACTCGACGGACAATTTCATTGGCAAATCTCTGACGACCTTTAAACAAGTTTTTTTGGTCAAGTCGCACCGGATTTCCATATTGGAACGGGTTGATTAGTTCGCCTTGAGAGAGTTTACGTTGTTCAGTTTGTTCCAGTTCAATAACCTTTTGCCAATGTTCCAGTACAGGTGTCCAGCGTTTGATGACTTCGTTTTTAAGTCCCAGAGAGGGTAATTGGGATTGTAATCGAACAAGCTTGTTATTGATTTGTTCTAATCCTCGTTCTCGTAGGGGTATATTTTGATTTTCAAGTGCAGATTGAATATCTTGAATAATAGTTTGCAAGCGAGGAAGAAGGATAGAAAGTTCAGGTTTAACCTTTGGTAAAGGTGTTTCTGGAGTAGGGGTGTTGCTGTCAGAATCGAGGTGATAGAAGGGGGAAATCAGGAAGGGTAATATGGGATGGTCGGAGTTGGCAGTAAAGATTAGTTCTGGAATACTTTGAATTTGCTTGAGTTGGTCGGCGACAATTTGTGGTAAGGCATTTTGCAGGGTTGTTTGAAATCCTGGTAAGGAAAAAGTTTGGGTGTATTGAAAGATTGTTAAGGCTTGTTGAGGTCTTTGACGAAATTCAGAAACAAGAAGTTGAGTATGATTAGGTAAAGGTATCCACAGGAGTTCGCTAGTGTAAGGAGGTAATTTAAAAAGTATTTTTGTTGTTTGAGGACGTAACTGCCTAATTGTTGAATCTGAAAATCTTAAAAGTTTTAGTAAATAATCAGGAAATGTATAATAACCACTTAAAGAGATGATTAAGTTAAAACTAAAGCTATAATCAGGAAATATTCTGTAATAGCTGACTAAGGTTACAGGGATAATTAATGCTGAAAGCCATCCTAAATTTTGGGCAGAAAGAGCTATTAAAATCACTGTAGTGGTGATAAAAACTCTGTTGTCTTTTGCTGGTGCAAGAGCAAAAGCGATTAAACTTGCAACAACCGAAAACCAAGTAAGCGGTAAAGTAGCAACTCCCGCCACGACTGCCGCCACGACTGCCGCCACGACTGCCGCCACGACTCCCGCCACGACTCCCGCCACGACTCCCGCCACGACTCCCGCCACGACTGCCGCCACGGCTCGCGCCACGACTCCCGCCACGACTCGCGCCACGACTCGCGCCACGACTGCCGCCACGACTACCGCCACGACTCCCGCCACGACTACCGCCACGACTGCCGCCACGACTCGCGCCACGACTGCCGCCACGGCTCGCGCCACGACTCCCGCCACGACTGCCGCCACGACTACTGCCACGACTGCCGCCACGACTGCCGCCACGACTGCCGCCACTTTGAACACCACTTCAAACGCATCATCACTATCCGTAATATTTTCTTTTAAGAAAAATAAGGCAAAGCCTGTCATCCCACTGGTTAACAACAGAAACCACCAGTTTTCAGTTGCTAACCATGCACCTAACATCACACTGATTGTTCCCCCTATCACCATTACATTATGAGTAAGGGAAAGATGTTTTTTTTCTAACCGTTGCAACACTAACCAAACAGTTAATGATAAACATACTACCAAAACTGCAAGACCTATCGTTATTTGAAGTAAAGGAGGTAAAATTTTAGTAGCTTCTATTAAGCCCTTTAACCAGCTATCAGGCTTATTTAATACAACTATTAACCACAAGAAGGAGATAACCAGCCCTAAAGGTAAAAATAAAACTCCTGTCGTATAAGCAATTAACATTACACAAGGTAACTGTAACCAATCTAATAATTGATTACGCTCAATCAGTCTTAAAATTAGAGGGATATTATAAATAAATAATAGTAATAGATACTGACTAGTAAATCGTAAGTTTCCGAAATATAAAATATCCCAAAAACTTGTGTCTGGTATGTGCCCATCTTTTTCTTCTTGAGGAAACCATTCATTCATTCGTTGCTGAAGTCTTGAAGGACAAAACATTGCCCACCAAAATAGTTCCCAAGTTTCTCGCAAAAACAGCAACATTTTTTATATTTAATATCTGATTTTTTGGCTTATTACTTTATCTTTGACCTTTTACAAACTCTGCAAACACACTGCTAAATAAACCCCCATTCTTCCGTAGTAAACCATGACGCTGAAGCCTATCTATAATTGCCAGATCAGCAATAGGTAAATTACTCTCTCCCAACTCATAACGTAATGCTAAACGTTCACCTTTGGTTAAATCTTTCCAAAGTTCTTCAAAACGAGGCTTTGCTTGAAAATTAAACTCATTTTTAGCTATTTCTTGATTCTTATTTTGCCACAACATCGCGCCCGCCATCTGCACATAATAAGGCAACCCTCCTGCTAACTCATCCACCCATTGTAATACCGCAGAATTAAGCAGAAATTCTTTATGTCCTTTCTGGATGATGCTTTGCCAAGCTTCGTCCTCTAATGCCCCTAAAATAGTCATACTGAAAATATTGTCAAAGGGAGAATCCATACCCAAAGTTTTGTAAACTTCATTAAGAGGGCGTTTGCTGGCAATTACCATTGTTAATAAACCCGCACAAGCCTTAGAACGCCAATCTCCTCCCCAATCCTGAAACAATTCCAATCTATCTTTTTTACTAGCAATGGCTTCAAACTCATCCAATAAAATAATTAAACGATACCCTTCATCTACTAACACCTGTAAGCCATCTTCTACTGCAAAGCCATCTTCATTATCTTCCTTTAACCAAGGAAAATTCCCTGTTAGTTTGTGAATCCCTCGCCTTAAGCCTTCAATAATCCCCTTTGGAGTATGAAAATTCCCACTCGTTAAATCTAAGGCAACAACTAAAGGCTTTTGTTCTGGTGAACAAAATTCGCTGATTCTTTCTCTGATATATCGCAATAGAGAGGTTTTTCCATTGCGCCGCAATCCTATCAAATTGACACATTGAGGGCTAATCGCGCCAATGCGGTTTTTAATCTCTAAAATCTCTCTTCTCCGTCCGTAAAAACGTTGTGGAGGAACAGGAGAACCATATTCAAATGGATTATCACCTTTGGGCTTTAGCTGATGAAATTGTGTATTAAGTGAGGCAATTTCGGGAAACTGTTGCACAATAACTTGAGCCGAAACTGCCCGCCCACCTAAATCGTTACTCTCATCACGGGAAAGATGTACAATTCCACAAACTTTACCTGTTAGTAAATTTAACAAAGGCGATCCACTAAAGCCTGAGATAACTTGCCCTTGCTTTAACTTATAGAGAATAATATCCTGTTTAAAACTTATTCCTTCATATTTAAAGCTTGCTGAATCCCCCTGCGAATAATCAACTTCGCTATTCTTGGGATAACCGAAAATATATAAGTCATCGTTGGTATTGGGTTCTGTGTCATCCAATTCAACACAGGGATGATCCAAACAATCTTCATCCAGTTGTAAAAGGGCTAAATCAAGGGGATATTTGCATAATTGCGTAACTTTAGCGGTGTAATTCTGGTTTCCTGCTTTCCAGAATACTTGTACAGGGTTATCTTTTGCAGATTCGACTACATGGGCGCAGGTGAGAATCCAATTCGGTGCAACAAAAAAACCTGTTCCCTGACTACTGGCAACATTTAAACGCACTGTACAGCGTTGTAAATCGTCTTCGTTACCCATTAATTGCTCTCACCTAGCATCTTTGTAAAAAGATTACCACAACTGTAAGACAATCAACTGTTATTTACCCCATTCCATCGTAATTTCCAGGTTAGCTGTGCCTGTTCCTTTCACAATTAAAGCGGTTAGTTGTCCTGACTCAACTCCAATTTGTAAACCTAGTTTGACACTAAATTTATCTGGTTTGACTGTCTGGCTAATATCTTTTAATGAACCTGCGACATCTTCAGCAATAGATTTAATAATTTCTGTGGCTTGTTTAAAGACCCTGGTTTCAGCAGAAACAGGTTGTTCTCCTATAGGCGTAACCTCTACTTTAATTATTTTGCCGTCCGAAAGTTCAAAGGAAATAATTTTGGTTTTATCTGCCATACTTTCTTTTTTTCTGTTAATTTTTCGTGCAAGGATCTTCCTAAAGAATGAGAGAAAGGTATATGGTATTGTTACATTTTTCGGGCGAGATTAATTTAAATCTGGCAAGAATTAATAATATGCTATACGTCACTTTGCTCATTTCATTTTTGAAAGGTTTCAGAACTTTATAAGCAGTAATTACAGCCTAAGTATTTTATATAGCGGTTCTCAGTTGAGTTAGGTACAATAACCCCACCCCCAACTCCTCTCGAAAACGAAAGCTGTTTCATTCCCTCAAAGACTCAAAAAAGACTTGTGTTCTGAACGAAAGTTCTCGTGTTCTGGACGAAAGTCCTCGTGTTCTGAACGAAAGTCCTCGTATTCTGAACGAAAGTCCTCGTATTCTGAACGAAAGTCCTCGTATTCTGAACGAAAGTCCTCGTGTTCTGAACGAAAGTCCTCGTATTCTGAACGAAAGTCCTCGTGTTCTGAACGAAAGTCCTTGTGTTCTGAATGAAAGTCCTTGTGTTCTGAACGAAAGCCCTTGTGTTCTGAATGAAAGTACTTGTGTTCTGGACAAAAGTACTTGTGTGTAAACCGTAGGTTCTTCGAGAGGGGACTATGATGTACTTTATGTGATTAGGAAAGGCTATATAACTTTGTATACGTAGCAAATTATTAGCGTTTACCCTTTAGAAAAAAAGTTTTTGGTTTACTGTTCAGGATTGAGAAAAATTGGTATTGCACGCAGAGGCGCAAAGGACACAGAAAAAGAAGAGACTCGTTACGCAGAATGCTATGTTTGCGTTAAAATCCGTAAGTCCTGTGTAGCTGACTAGATGAGACCTTATCATCAAATTCCGATTTTTGAGTGTGGTGAACCGCTTATAGCAATTCCTTTAGAATTGTTTGCGGTGGAATCTCCTCATCCTTATGAAAAATTAGGTGCGCCTTATAGCGATCGCTCCCCCTATTATCTCCGTCAAAGCGTCATCGAAAATTTGATCCAAGCGCAAAATTATCTTGATGTTCTGCATCCTAACTGGCATATCCAAATTTTTGATGCTTATCGCCCGATCGCAGTCCAGCAGTTTATGGTAGATTACAGCTTCGCCCAAGCAGTGCAGGATAGGGGACTGACTAAGGTGGAATTATCCCCAAACCAACGCCAAGACATTTGGGAAGCGGTTTATGCAATTTGGGCTGCACCAAGTTTGGATGAAAAAACTCCGCCTCCTCATAGTACTGGTGCAGCAGTAGATGTAACGCTGGTAGATGATGCAGGGCAGATAGTGAATATGGGTTCGCCAATTGATGAAATGTCAGAGCGATCGCATCCAGATTATTATGCAAATAGCGATCGCTCAGAAACGCAAAAGTATCATGCTCATCGTCAATTATTGCGAGATGTAATGTTAAAAGCAGGTTTTCAACGCAATCCTAGAGAATGGTGGCATTTTTCTGTTGGCGATCAAATGTGGGCTTGGCTGAATAATCAATCTAATCCAGCCAATCCTGTCACAGCACGTTATGGGCGACTTGTATAGATGCGTTATGCATCTTGAGGATTCAGTTCTTTTAACTCGTCGGTAGTGTAAGTACCAATGGGAGTCCAAACTAGATAGGGAAGGAGTAACAGCGCCGCCATTAAAGAAATCGGTAAAACGCAGATTGCCAGGACAACACCTGAAATCAAACCTATCAGCCCAAGAATTTCCCCAGCTTTGAGACTGCGAAACCTGAGCATTATAGGTATGTATGCGACGGTGATAATTTCCACCAAAAGATACAAAGCCATTAGTAGCCAAGTAATGATGCCTCCGGGATTTTTTTCCCAGACAATATAAGCTGAAGCTGCACCGCAAATAAAAATCACAGTCCAGATCACCGGAATCAGTGGCTCAAAAACTAGCCAGCGAGGGCGACTTAACTTTGCAAACCATTTAATATCACGCGGCGTGATCAAGAAACTACCAAGGGCGACGAAGAAAGTTACAGCCCCAATTATTATCCAAGATGGAATCATAATGCACTCAAGTTTTGTGTATTTTGTCAAGTCATACACTGCAAGTTTGACAATTTAAGCTATATGTTTAATCATTCTCTGGTGCGATTCTTAGGCATCTTGAGGATTGAGACGGATCATCTGCCAAGTGGTATAAGTACCAATGGGACTCCAGAGCAAATAAGGAACCAGTAATAGTGCTGCCCAACCAGAAAAACCTAAGACTGCAAGTATTAATAAAGCACAAACGATCAAACCTGTGCCACCAAGAATTGTGCCCACTTTTAGACTGCGAAGCTTAAACATTACAGGCGTATAGGCAATGGTAACAATTTCTAATAGCAGATATAAACCCATGATTAACCAGGTTGAGGTGCTTCCTGGGTCTTTTTCCCAGACAATATAAGCTGACCAAGCACCGCAAATAAATATTACAGTCCAAATAACGGGAATTGCGCCCTCAAAAGTTAGCCATCTTGGTCGTTGTAAACGCTTGAACCATTGGCGATCGCTAGGCGTAATCACGTTCGCAGCTAAAGCAACCAAGAAAGCCACGCCCCCAATCACCATCCAAGATTTAATCATGCCCGTTAGTCCTTTACAAGCGCTATCTATCGCTTAATATCACTCTTTATAGTGTGATTTTGTCAATTTAATTGCTAATTACTCATCATCCCTGAGTTTGAACCCTTCATATCGTTTGGCAGGATTTTCAATTATGGGCATTGGGTATGGGGCATCGCTACCGTTTTGGAGGCGTTGGCGTAGCCCGCCGTAGGCATCGCTTTTGCAACAACTCTATTTTTTTTGGTGAGAATCAATTCCAGCCGACGGACATCATTAGTGTGACTTTTTCAGTGACACGCGATTTCGATGCTATTTTTCCAGATGCGATCGCCAGAGCGCGTCCTGGTTGGGATAATGTGGCCATGTTGTATGTGCAGCAAATGCACGTCGAAGGTAGCTTACAGCGCTGCATTCGGTTCTTAATCCACGCCTATCTACCAGCCTCCGCCTCAATTCATCATATCTATTTACGCAACGCGGCTAGTTTGCGTTCCGACTGGAGTTTACCCCAGTCATTACAAGCATCACAGCCAGCAATGAAGTCAAAAGTGTAAAATACTCAGATTAATAAATATATGTCAAAAACAGCATAAGTTAAGTTACCACATTAGTAACGCTCCTGATCTTGTGGTGAAGCAGTACTTTGAGGTTGATTGTGGGGCAAACTATATCTAATCAATCCCAGTCCAAAGGTTTAATATGAGCAATTTCGCTGAAACTGTAAAGCATTTTTACTCTCAAGGCTACCCAAGAGTTTACGATCAGGGTGAGTTATTAAATATTGAATCACTCCCGATATTCCAACCCAGGTCTTTTCATGTTCATGGGCTAGCTCTTCCAAGAGTAGAAAATCTCAATCAAGAAGAGTTTGCTTCTGTTGATGACTATGATCAATGGGTACGTCAGGTAAGGTTTAGTTTTCATCTTGAACGTATTCAAAAATGGCTTTACGATATTTACAAAGAATCAGTTAGACATAAATCACTCTTTTGATTTTTAGCAAATGCGATCGCATAAAATTGTGCCGCAGTAGAATTTTGGGATTTTTTTGGGATGGTACTATGATTAAATTGTATGTACAACTTTATTTTTTCCAAAGTGTTGAGTAGCTAACGATAGAATCGTGCTTTGTCGGGGATAAAATTATACAGTTTTTTTATTTGCCTACACGTTTAAACGCTACTACAAGCCAATGTACACTTCCTCATGATTTTTTGAGTACTACCTCAAGAAAACCTTTATTTAAAAGTTGCGCGATGACACAGACAACTACAGAGCGTCTATACTCTTTTGAAGAATATCTCGCTTATAACGATGGTACTGATAGCCGTTATGAACTGGTGGATGGGAAACTAGAACGCATGAATCCACCAACTTTTAGACATTTACTAATTTCTGACTTTATTCAGGATAACTTTAAGGCAGAAATCAATCGCTTGAGTTTACCTTGGCTATGTTTTAGAGAGGCAGGGGTAAGAACGGGATGGCGGAAGTCAAGATTGCCTGATGTTTATGTTGTAAGGACTGAACAGGTAATGGAATTCCTTGATGAGTCTGCTGTTTGTCAGTCTGCGCCGATATTAGTAGTGGAAGTTGTCAGTCCTGATTCAGTAAAACGCGATTATCGATATAAACGTTCTGAATATGCAGCGTTAGAGATTCCTGAATATTGGATTGTAGATCCAATAGAGTCAAAAATTACGATTTTATTGTTGTCAGAAGGATTGTACGAGGAAAAAGAGTTTAGCGGGAGTCAGCAAATTGTGTCTGTAACTTTCCCAGAAATTGCGCTTACAGTTGAACAAGTGTTATCTGCGGGTAATGTTGGTTAAAAAAGAGACCATCCCTTCTACTAGTTATGACAAGACCGTAAAACTCTGGGCTTACTTAAATAACCTAGAGGATTTAATTGGATACAGTTGTGCTAAGTCGATATCAGCAAAACTTGCAACAGGCTGGAGTTGCGGTCGTTGTTCTGGTGGCATCTAGTAATCGCCTACCTGATTTGCTTCCATTTATACCCAGTGTTCGCAGTGTCTTAGCAACAGTTGAAATAGCAGATTGTTGACACGAGCTTCATACAACAACTCTATTCTTTTTGATGATGAAATCTAATTCCTAAAAAGATGTCGTAAACGAACTCAAAAAAGTCCTTTTTCTGCAACAATCCTGAAGTTTGATAACATCCTTTTTCATCTAACAGGGGCTTCATCACATAATATGCAGGCTGGTAATTATACCAAGGAATAGAAGGCCATAAATGATGAATTAAGTGGTAATTCTGTCCCATAATCAAGATATTGAGAATCGGGTTAGGATAAACGCGAGCATTTTTCCAGCGATCGCGCTCGGCAAAAGGACGATGGGGTAAATAGTCAAAAAATAATCCCAGTGCTATCCCTACCACAAAAGCCGGTAAAAACCAAAAATTCAGAATATAACCCAAAAAGTGGTACTGCACTGATATATAAACAATTACACCGACAATTAAGCGGCTGATGAACCATTCTAATAGCTCATACTTACGCCACAGTCGCCGTTGAAAGAAAAACACCTCGTGGTACAAAAACCGCACTGCAATCAGCCACAGAGGCCCACCCGTAGAGACATAATGATCTGGGTCGTCTTTAGGATGATTGACATGACCATGATGCTGTAAATGCACTCGCGTAAAGACTGGAAAAGCAAAAGCTAGCATCAACGCACTGCCATGCCCTAACATTGCATTCATCACCCGGTTGCGATGGGCAGATTGGTGACAGGCATCATGAATTACGGTTCCAGCACAATGCAAGGCAATAGTATTAACGCAAAAGCATAGCCAGTGCGGCCATTCCCAAAGCCAGTAACCAAAGTTGGATAACACCAGCATGGATACAGCTACAGAAAACAGCAGCAGCGTCGGATTGAAATCACCAGGAGGCGCTAAAAATTCCTTGGGTGGGATTGTCAGTGGCTTTTGTACCTCCGATGCGATCATCTTTAAGATTGACTCCTTTTTGAGCAGACATTACGAATATACGATAAATATTATTGAATGATAAAGTTTTGCAAATTTTTGTATAGCAATATTTATCCACAGCTTTGCATATCAGCAGATGAATAACGCTATGATTCCAGACGAAGCCTAGTCTTTACTGATAAGTGGGGTATGACAATCGGCAGAAAGTTTATGGAACAAACTCCTTCGTGGGGAGGATGGATACAAGATTGATGTACTATATCTAGTCTATCCCACAGCCCCATTCTCCCATAAACCCTCATCTAACTGCTTATATCTTATTGATATAGCAGTGACTGAAAAGGAGATGCCACTTAAGTTACGATGACTTCCCAGATAGCTCCCTAACTTCAGCCCCTATGCAATTACGAGATTCTCTGCGCCGGACAAAAATTGTCGCTACTATTGGCCCCGCCACTAGCAGTCCTGAAATGCTCAAGGCGATTATTGAAGCGGGAGCCACGACGCTGCGGCTAAACTTCTCCCACGGAACTCATGCCGACCATCAGCGTAGTATTCGCTTAATTCGGCAAACCGCTTTTGAATTAAATCAGCCAGTGGCTATTCTCCAAGACTTGCAGGGCCCAAAAATTCGCTTGGGGAAGTTTGACAACGGGTCTATAGTTTTGGCAAAAGGCGATCGCTTCACCTTGACAAATCGTCCAATAGTAGGCACGCAAGAAATTAGTTGTGTCACCTACGATTATTTAGCCGAAGAAGTCCCAGTTGGGGCAAAAATTCTCCTCGATGATGGACGAGTAGAAATGCTGGTGGAGGAAATTAATCGGGACAAAGGTGATTTGCATTGTCGGATCACCGTGCCTGGTAAACTTTCTAACAATAAAGGCGTAAACTTTCCTGGCGTTTACCTGTCAATTAAGGCAATGACCGACAAAGACCGAGAGGATCTGATGTTTGGTCTAGATCAGGGTGTCGATTGGGTGGCACTTTCCTTTGTCCGCAATCCCCAGGACATGATCGAAATTAAAGAACTAATTTCTAGTACAGGCAAGCAAGTGCCAGTGGTTGCCAAAATTGAAAAGCACGAAGCCATTGAACAAATGGAGGCAATTCTGGCTTTGTGTGATGGCGTGATGGTTGCCAGAGGGGACTTAGGGGTGGAATTGCCAGCGGAAGATGTTCCGGTACTCCAAAAGCGGTTAATTGCAACAGCAAATCGCTTGGGGATTCCGATCATCACTGCTACTCAGATGTTAGATAGCATGGTGAGCAATCCTCGTCCTACCCGCGCTGAAGTATCGGATGTGGCAAATGCGATTTTAGACGGCACAGACGCGGTGATGCTCTCCAACGAAACCGCCGTGGGTAGCTTCCCTGTAGAAGCAGTGGCGACGATGGCGCGAATTGCCGAACGTATGGAGCAGGAAGAAGCCCAACACCTAAACCTACGTTCTACGAGAGATGCCCGACGCTCCATTCCCAATGCGATTAGTCAAGCTGTCGGTCAAATTGCCGAACAACTAGGTGCAGCGGCAATTATGACCCTAACGCAAACGGGGGCAACAGCTCGCAATGTCTCTAAGTTTCGTCCTCATACACCAATTTTGGCAGTGACACCCCATGTAAATGTGGCGCGGCAGCTACAGATGGTGTGGGGAGTCAAACCGTTGTTGGTGCTAGGATTACCTTCCACTGGTCAGACATTTCAGGCTGCGATTAACGTGGCTCAGGAGCTTAAGTTACTGTCTCAGGGTGATTTAGTAGTGATGACGGCTGGTACACTCCAGGGGATTTCTGGCTCTACAGATTTGATTAAGGTAGAGGTGGTGACGGCAGTACTAGGTCACGGAATTGGACTGGGACAAGGTTCAGTAAGTGGTCGCGCACGCGTGGCTAATACTGGTATGGATGTGAGTAACTTTAATCCCGGAGATATTTTGGTTGCATCCCGCACTAGTGCCGATTTTGTTGAGGCAATTCGGAAAGCTGCCGGGATTATTACCGAAGAAGAAAGTCTCACAAGTCACGCGGCAGTAATTGGCTTGCGTCTCGGTGTACCAGTGATTGTTGGTGTGAAGCAGGCAACGCAGGTGATTCGCGATGGGGCGATTATAACGCTGGATCTACAACGGGGTTTGATTTACTCTGGGGCGGTGAGAACGGCTTAGAAGTGGGGAAGGAGCAGGGGAGCAGGGGAGCAGGGGAGCAAAGGAGTTGTAGTAAGTTTTATCCCCTCTGCCTCTTGTGCCCAATCCCCAATCCCTTTATCAAACAGTTACGATCGCAGCCCCCAGCCATCCAGCAAAGTTTTGCTGCTGTGTAGAGTTAGGATAATCAACAGGCTTTACCTGATATCGAGTGGGGCGTGGTGACGCGAGAGTGATGGAATAGGTACGGAGTTCGTCTTGGTGGAAAACTGCGATTTGGATGGTATCGTTGGGTTGGTAATCTTTCAGGCGATCGCTTAAGCCACCCGCCGTTACCTTAATCCCATCAATTGCTAACAACTCATCACCTGCATCAATTCCCCTTACTTGTGCAGGTGAACCAGTCTCCACAAACTTAACGATCTCCCGCCCATTTTCTGTATTTATTCTCACACCCAGGTAAGGTTCTTCCTGCTGATCGGCTACCAACTGCAAGCCAAAGGGTTCTAAATACTGATTGAAAGGCAAATCATCAGTACTATCAATGTAGCGTTTAAAAAAATCAGTCAAATCGATTCCGGCAACAGATTCGATAACTTCCTGCAACTGTTCTGGGGTATAGCCAATTTCATCTTGCCCAAATTGCTGCCACATTTTCAGCATTACGTCATCGAGGGAGCGCTGATTGTTGTGAGTAGAGCGAATCAGCAAATCCAGCAACAACGATACCATTTCTCCTTTTAAATAGTAGGAAATTTGGGAATTACCGCTATTGGCATCCGGGCGATAGAGTTTTATCCAGGCATCAAAACTCGACTCGGAAACGGGTTGTACCTTGCGCCCCGGTGTTATTTCATATCTGGTAATTTCCTTACCCAAGTTATTCAAATACGACTTCACATCATAAATTCCCGCCCGCAAAGGAATTAACAAGTCGTAGTAACTAGTAGTACCTTCACAAAACCATAATGATGGTGTGTAATTTTCTTGGTCGTAATCAAAAACCTCTAATGCTTTTGGGCGAATTCGCTTGACATTCCATAAGTGAAAGAACTCGTGTGCAACTAATTGCAGAAAGCGATCGTATTTTTCCTGAGCGCGAAACCCAAAACGCTGGTAAATTAAAGAGCAAGAGTCTTTATGCTCCAAGCCGCCAAAAGCTTGGCTAAATAAATGTAGCAGAAACACATATCGTTGATATGGCAAACCGCCAAACATCTGCGCTTCTACTTGGATAATTTTTTGGATATCAGCAATCATTTGCTGGGCTTGGTAATTACCTTGTCCCCAGATTGCCAATTCATGAGGTTTTCCTAAGACCTCAAATTTATACAATTGGTGGCTACCAATCTCAAAGGGAGTATCCACCAGAGTATCAAAATCGCCAGCCAAGAAAGTATTTGTTTCCTCACCAACGGGAGGTAAGGCAGTAGTTACCTGCCATTCCGGGTGTGGTGGTACGATAGTGACGCGAATGGGTTGCTTATCCCAACCTGGTATTCTAAAAAATATTGCCGCACCGTTAAAATAACCGTGAGTGGTATCTAAGTGATTGGTTCGTACCGATAGCTCATTCGCAAAAATGCGGTAACGTACAGTTAATTCCGAAACACCTATTTTGTCTACCTGCCAGTGATTTTTACCGATCTTCCGCCAAGCTAAAGGTTTATCCTCTGCAAAAGCCTCAAAATCCTGTAAATTCTTGGCGTATTCTCGGACTAAATAGGAACCTGGTGTCCAAACGGGCAATTTTAAATCGAGAATCGGTGAGGAATAATCCACAAGGCGTAAAGTCACTTCAAACAGATGGGTTTCTGGTTGGGACATTGCCACTAGGTAATGAATCGTTGACCTAGTTTCCTCAACGTAGGTATTGGGACGAGTTGCTGTTGCTTCAGTCATCTTGTTTGCTGAGGTAATTGTTAATAAGCTAGGCCCCACTGCGATCGCGGAGCATCTCATAGAAAAGACAGTAATTCGTAGTTAAGACCTTACAGATAAATCCGCTTACTCTCAAATAAAGATTACACTTTATTTATTTTCCATAACTAAAGTTATAGTACATAAATGCTACACGCAATTTGAGTATTTCAGCGATGTTTAATAGCTGCGATGTCTACGACGGGCTACGCCAACGCACCAAAAAACCGCACTAGTAAGGCCAAGTCAAAAGTAAGCTGGATGGCGCAGATTCTCCGATTGGAAAACCCATTTTGAAAATATAGTTTTCAGGTACAAACTGTAGATGCTCAAATATAATACCCGTATCCTTGACTTCTCAACAGAAGCCGAAGTTCCATCTACTGAGCGTTTATCGAAAATCGAAAATCCATGACACCTTCCGATCTAAAAGCATATTTAGACAACCTTATCCGTAAAAACTTGCAAATTAGTACGATGATTTGGGGGCCTCCTGGCATTGGCAAATCAAGCATTGTCGGACAGATAGCTCAAGAGTATGATATCGACTTTGTGGATGTCCGCCTCAGTCAACTCGCGCCCACCGACTTGCGCGGTTTACCCGTTGCCGAAGATGGTATTTCAAAGTGGTATCCGCCAGAATTCCTGCCTCGTGGCGGTAAAGGCATCCTGTTTTTAGATGAACTAAATATGGCACCGCCAGCAATGCAGGGAGTCGCTCAACAGTTGATTTTAGATCGAAAAGTCGGCTCTTACGTTGTACCATCAGGTTGGTTTGTCTGGGCTGCTGGCAACCGTAAAGAAGACCGTGCAGCTGTCTTTGATATGCCTGCACCTTTAGCAAATAGGTTTTTACATCTGGAGGCACAAGCTGATTTTAACAGCTTCAAAGCTTATGCCTTAGAAGCAGGCGTACACGAGCAAATAATAGCCTTTCTTTCCTTTCGCCCCACATTGTTGCACAAAATCGATCCCCAGCAACCCGCTTGGCCTTCACCTCGTTCTTGGGAAATGGCAAGTGCGCTACACCACGCAGAATTAGATATTACTCCGGCGGTGGGGGTTTCTACAGCGACTGAGTTTCATGCTTTTATTCAGCTTTACAAAACACTACCGAATCTGACACCTATTTTGGCAGGTAAAGGCGATCGCATTCCCTGGCCTCAAGAACCAAGTACTAAGTATGCCACAGCAGTTGGTTTAACAGTGCGGGCTGCTGACGCAAACCAAGCCTACAACGCTTTTATGTGGCTAAGTCAAGTTGCAACAGCCGAATGGGTGCAGTTATTTGCAGTCGATTTATTTCGAGTCATGCGGAGTAAAGGACATCTGGGTGTTTTGGCGCAATTAGTCCAGAAAGACGCAAAATTGCAGCAGTTTATGAAAGATTTTCAACAGCTAATGGGTTTGTAAACGAGACAGAACAGATGAATAATGAAAATAGCTCTCGGATTATCAGTGCTTCTGTGCTGCGTTTGCGGATGAAGTCGCCATTTTTCGCTACTCTGGCATTGTTTGCTCGCTTCGTTCCTTCACAGCAATTACCAACTGCTGCCACTGACGGCAAAGATATCTTTTTTAATCCAGAGTATTTGCTTTCTTTACCCACCACTCAACAGGATGGACTGCTACTGCACGAAGTTTTACACGCTGCACTTCTGCATGTGCCGCGCCGGGGTGTGCGGGAAGCGGAACTGTGGAATATTGCCGCAGATATTGTAGTTAATGGCATTATTAGCCAACAGGGTGTATTTGAACTGCCTCCGGGAAGATTGCGAGAACCTAAACTGGAGCATCTCAGTGTAGAAGAAATTTATGAATTACTGTTAAAGAATACTAATGATTCCGTAAAACTACTGCATCCCGATCTACTCAATGAAGCCCCTTTTGATGCCTCATCCTCTTCAGATGTGACTAACAATGACAGCAGAAATCAGGCAGGAGACGCTCAGGAAACAGGAAAGACAGCACACCCTAACGACTTTGCCCATCCGACTGCTGAAACTTCTTACACAAACAGCGATAGTCTGTCAGAAGCAAGAAAAGCAGCTTTAGAAGCACACTGGCGCAATGCTTTGCAACAAGCTGCTGTTATTGCTCGTACAGTTAATCAAGGCTTACTGCCAGCCGGGATAGAACGGGAACTCGGAGCATTAACCACTGCTCAAATTAATTGGCGTAGTTACCTTTGGCGTTATCTGGTACAGACTCCTACTGACTTTGCAGGCTTTGACCGCCGCTTTATTGGGCGGAAACTGTATTTGGAAACTCTGCAAGCAGAAAATGTAGAGGTATATGTAGCTGTAGATACTAGCGGTTCTATTGATAATCAGCAATTGTGGATGTTTTTAGGCGAGGTGCAGGGAATTTTGAGTGCTTATCCTCATTTAAAATGTGAGCTTTATTACGTTGATGCCGAAGCTTACGGGCCCTACAAACTCAATCTCGATTTGACTCTGCCAAAACCTCAAGGTGGTGGTGGCACATCATTTGTACCGTTTTTTGAGAAAGTTGCAGAAAGTTGGGATGGGCAAACTCAAGGCGTTTGTATTTATTTAACAGATGGTTATGGTACTTTCCCTGATAAACTACCGGAATTACCTGTGTTGTGGGTGGTAACTCCTGGTGGTTTGACTTTAGAGGAGTTTCCTTTTGGGGAAGCAGTGCGGTTATTGTCGGTTTGAAAAGTGCCTATAATTGCGATGTTCGCTTTAATTTCCACAATCGAATGCTGTTTTTGTTACTACTGGCTAACAACTTTCCGTCTGGACTAAATTTTAAATTGATTACTTCTTCTTGATCGGTTTTGAAACAGTGGATTTCTTCCATTGTCTCCAAGTCCCAGAGTCTGAGGGTACTGTCTCTACTGACACTAGCTAAGATTGGCTCTAGGGGACTGAATACTAGAGCCTGAATGCAAGAATACTCTTGTAGCGTTTTAATCTCACAATTTGTCTGCAAATTCCACAGTTTTATTGTATGGTCATAACCTCCACTGGCAAGAATTTGATCATCTGGGCTAAAGACAATTTGCTTCATCCAGTCAGAGCGATCTGTAAAAGTGTAAATCATCGTGTTTGTTTTTACATCCCACAGTGCAATTTTTCCCCGATACCCAGCCGCCAAAATATCTCCAGTCGAACTGAGTGCTAATGGATTGTCATATTCAGTACCTAAATTTACAACACCCAATTCCTCGCCAGTTTGTAAATTCCACAGTTGTACTGGTTGCTCCTCATAGCGTCTTGCCAGTACTTTTCCATCTGCGCTCAGGGTAACACGAGAGCCACAAGACCAACCGGAGCTTCTAGAGTTCCATTTCTCTTCGTCGTTGTTAGCGGGTGTAGCCTGTCTATCTTCAAATTCACCATAGAAATCGCTGCTGATTAAAACTGGATTTGATTGATTATTCCCTTGAGTAAAAGCAATAGTTGGGTAGTACCTGCGTTGCGATCGCAAACAACTATATGTTTCCTTTCTCTCTGTAACTTGCCACAGCTTAAAATCTTCAGCGCTTTTGCTGGCTAAGGTCTGACTATCAGGGCTAAAAGCCAAAGATTGCACTGCTGCTTCGTGTCCGGTGAGCAGGCAAATTTGTTTACCAGTTTGTCTGTCTAGCAGTTCTATCTGACCGTCTAAATCTGGGGCACTTCGGGCAGTGAATTTCCCATCTGGGCTGTGTGCTTGAGTGAGGATACCGCTAGAATAACCCTTTAATGTCCTTGTCTCATGACCAACGTTAATTAACTCAAAGGGTTCTCCTGTACCCATCATACCTAGACCTTCGGCATTGCCATCAAATACAATAGCCGTATAATTGGCGGAGTGGTTTTTGAGATTTTGAATTAACTCCCCCGTTAACGGGTTCCATATTTTCAATTCGTTAACATAAAAACTTTCGTAGAGATTTTGTCCATCTGCACTGAAAACGACTGAAACAACTGGTTCTGATTGCAAATCTATTTGATTAATTTGCTGGCCAGTGTTGGAATTAACCAAGATAATTTTTTCATTCCAAGTATATGCCAGCATCTCACTATCAGGACTAAAGGCAAAAGATGACTCCCATACTTTTAGCTCTAAATGTAGAGAGTGTTCAATTACTTTATCAGTTCGCCCAAAATTGCTAATTCCAAGTTAGCCTGCTTTGCCTGAGTTATTTCTGCTCCTCTTAGGTCAGATCGTGTTAAGATTGCCCCTTCTAGTTCAGTCTTAGTTAGGTCAGCCTTCTGCAAGTTAGCATTTGTCAGGTTTGCTGCTTGTAAATTACCTCCCTGCAAATAAACTTTTTGCAGGCTGGCTTGTTGTAGTTGCGCTTTTCGTAGTCTAACTCCCGTTAGATTAGCCCGATCTAAAACACATTGTTCTAAATTAGCTGCTGTTAAATCGGCACTTACTAATTCAGCTTTTTGGAGGTCGGCTTGCACTAGTTGGACACGAGGCATATAAGCATAACAAAGATTAGCTCCTACCAAAATTGCACGTTTCAAGTTAGCTGCATCCAGCTTTGCTTCGTTGAGATTGGCATCACTTAGATTAGCTGCACTCAAATCAGCGCCTTGCAAATCAACTCTTGCTAGATTGGCTCCTCTCAAGTCTTGTTCGCTGAGATTTGCCCAACTAAGATTAGCTCGATATAAATCAACTTCTTTGATGACTGCATGGCGTAAATCACTACCATTAAGATGAGCGCATCTTAAGTTGGTTTGAGTCAGGTTTGCACCACGTAAGTCTGCTTCTATCAAATTGGCTTCGCTCAGATTCGTCTTGGAAAGATTTGCATTTTTTAGGTTAGCTTTTTCTAGATTAATTCCTGTTAAGTTGGCTTGACTAAGGTCAGCATTTTCGAGGTTAACCTGAGTGAAATCACGTTCTCCAAGTTGATAAGCTGCTAGTAATCCCCCAGCGCCGCCAATTTCTCGGAATGATGTTAAAGTATGTTTTTTTGGAAGCATAATTATGAATTTTTGATTGCGAATTTAAAAGAGGATAAATTCAGTCTTAGAGGTTGTTTTAAAAGTGGTTGGTTGTGATTTTAAGTACTTATAGATCCCCCCTAGCCCCCCTTAAAAAGGGGGGAACCGGAATCAAAGTCCCCCTTTTTAAGGGGGATTTAGGGGGATCTAGAACGTTTTGCTACCGACAAGAGGACTTTTCAAACAACCTCTCTCGCAAAGGCGCAAAGACGCAAAGATAAGAGGGTATTTAGAAAACTAGAAGGAATTCCCAGTCTAAAATTTAAAATTGATGGTATGAGTTTTAAGATTGGGAGAGATTCTGCAATCTATTTTTTGCTGCTGCCCGAACTAGCTGATTGCTGTCTTGTGCCAGTTGAATGAGGATTTGTTGAGTAGCTTGGGGATTTTGAGCTACGGCTAGCCGTTCCAACCAGGAGATAGAAAGGCTTTTTTCTTGTAGTAATTCCTGGGAAATCTGGGGTTGATTTAAGGCAATAAAGCTAACTAAGGGAAATTGGGACTTGGCATAATGATTGAGCGTCACAGCAAGGCTATCAGGATGACGAGATAAAAAATCAGGATTCAGTTTCAAATACTCCGTTGCATATTCGCCGCAAAGAATACGTTCCACTGCTTCTTTCGGTAAACTGGGGTTGAGCATGGCGTTTCGACGCACTAGATTAAATGATTTCTCAACCGCTAGTTCTTCTAAAGTCTCAGCGGACAAGTTAATTTTTGAAGCAACATTCATCCGAACGTTACCGTCTTCATCTCTGGCTAATTTTTCCAGGGTGCTGATTGGCGTATTCGGGTTTTGGGCTACTGCTTCACGAACTTTTGGGTCTGGTGATTGAGCTAGTTTTTCCAAGCTGCTTATAGGGGTGTTGAGGTTTTGCGCTACAGCCTCACACACCTTAACTTTAGTTGATTCAGCAAACTGTGCTAGAAAATTAGCAGGCAAATCAAAGCGCCGAGCGAGAAAAAGACGAGCGGCTTCTCCTCCATCCTGTGCTAATCGCTGCAAAATGGTTTCTAGGGGACTGGTACTTTCTTCTGCTAGGATATCTAAGATACTCTCTACCTCAGGGTATTTACCATATTTTTCACTTGACATTCGATAGGCGATCGCTCTACTTACAGATGCGTCTCTAGCTAATTGCTTAAACAGAAGACTTATTGGTGTATTAAGATTTATACTAACCTGACGACGAACTTCAGAAGAGTCATCCTGAGCTAACTCTTCTAAAATACTGACTGATGCATTGGGGTTTTCAGCAACAGATTCACGCAGTCGTTCATCAACGCTTTTGGAAAATTCTAAGAGCAGTTCTGGCGGTGTATTTGGGTGTTTACAGACACTTCTGGGGTCTTTTTGTGCTAACTTTTCCAACACATAAGGAGGAGTTTTAGGATTCTTCCTAACCGCTTCGGCAGTATATTCCCCTTGTTGTTCTCCTATTACCCTAGCCGCAGCATTAGCAACGTGTATATCTGTATCTTTTGCCAGTCCTTTCACCACATTTAGGGGTGTATTGGGATTTTCAGCAACCCTAATACGAACTATTTGGTCTTGATTTGTACTCAAACTCTCCAAAACATCACTAGGTGTATTTAAATTACGAGCAAGAGCAGTTGGAGCTTGCTTTTCAGTGAACGATTTTCGTAGAGTCTCTGTGGGAGTATTGGGATTTTGGGCTATGCTATACCATATGTAATCATCAGTATGGTTGGCTAGGTGTTTGAGAACATTGGGAAAGGTAGCCGGAGAATCAGCGATCGCTCTACAAAAAAAGTCTTTATAGCTTGAGTCCTGCACCCAATGTTCAACCATAAATTCTGGAACAGGGCAAATCTGAGCTAGAACTGCTAAATAACCAGTACCAGCTTGGCGAGCAGAAGGAATTATTCCTTTAATCACCTCTTTAATTCTTTGTTCGTATTTCTCTGTTAATTCTCCAGCCAGATTGATGTGTAAACGAGCAGATTCCACAACTTGAGAATGTCGGCTTTGAGTTAATCGATTTAACACGCCTTTGGGAGTTTGGACGTTTTTAACTAGCGCCAGTTGTACTTCCAAGTCCGCTTGATCTGCGACTTGTTCCAAAATATATACTGGAACATTTTTCTGTCTGAGAATGCTTCGCAAAGTACTTAAAGGAATTTCTGCAACTAGATTGAGATTTTCCAAAAGCAGTAATGGAAACACGGGGTTATCTAGCAATTCGGACGGAAATTCTGCTCCCAAACGCAACAGGACATCAACTGGAGTGTTGGGATTGCCTGCAACGGACTGACGAGTTTGTTGGTCAGTAGATAATGCTAATTCGCGCAACAGTTCAGGGTCAGTACTAGGTTCTGCTGCTACTAATTGTGCCTGTGTGACGTTTTTTGTCAGGGGTGGAATGGTGTCATCCATTGGGCTAATTTCGTGAAGTACCTACACCTCTAATAAGCAAGTCAACCGACAAGAAGCTTCGGTTGACTTACTTAATATCAAAATTTGTATTGCTGAATAAATAAAACAATCACACTTTGCCAGCCAAGTTCATCAACTGTTTGAAGTTCACAAGATAAGTGATGTTGTTGGCACTATCAATTTTGATCCACCCTTTTTCATGCAGCTTTTCCATGATTTTGGTGGTTTCTTCAACACCGATTTCTGTCACCTCTGCTAAATCTTTAAAGGGAATGTTAAAAATTTCTCTTCCTAAGTCTGATTCCTGACCATAGCTTTCACCTAAAGTCACTAGAGTATGAGCGAGTTTAACTGCTGGTGGTGAAGACCGCATTTGCAAGCGCACGTTAATTTGCCGCAATCGCCGCACCATCAGTTGCAACATTCGGTGATGTAACTGCGGGTCTTTAAACAATATTTGAATAAACCGCTCTCTGGAGACACTAAGCAACTTCACGGGTGAAAGGGCAATGACATCGGTTGAGCGTGGAGATTCATCCAAAATTGCCATTTCTCCAAAAAAATCGCCACGACCAAAAATTGCTAAAGCTACTGAATCTTCCCCGACGGTACGCCGGACTTTGACCCAACCAGAAACCACGAAGTAAACGGCGTTACCCCAGGCATCTTCCATCACAACGGCTCGCCCAGAGGGGTATTCATGTTCAATTGCAACGTTGAGTAGCCATTCCAAAGTTTGTGGATTGGCTGTACTCATTAAGGGGAAAAGTTCACTAAAAACCTCAGTTAACATGAAATATTTGCAACAATAGGATTTAAGAGGGGAAACTAACTTTGCTACTATAAGTAAGTTTTTTTAACCGTAATCTTACTCAGAAGACGATCGCAAAATTTGTATTTATTTGGAGATGAATCTCTAAGCTTTATCAGTCTAGGATTCCATTACAACATAACAATTATGTATGCTAACGAAATCAGCGTTTTCACTTACTGACCGATGATTTACTCTTTGTTGGTAAATTGCTATCTAGTGCCAGTATTTTGATCTGTTGGTCTAAATTTTTCACTAATTGATTCAGGGTAACTAAAGCCTCTAATTGCTGAGAATCAAGGCTAGGATTCAGTAAAAGTCGTTCTTGTAGTTCATGTAACTTTATACTTAGTTGCTGAGAAATTCCTAAAGCATCACCGCTTAGACGCGTTAATTGCTGTTGTTGATAGAATTTTAATGCTGCTCCCCGCAATACTTGGAGTGTTCCCTCTTCACCGTACATTCCCGGCATGACTCGCAAGCGTAATAATAAGCGATTTTTTTGATATACGTATTCCTTTTCTACTTGTTTTGGTTCTGCAATCGTGGTTACAGGCAGGGAAGCAAACCGCTTTAATTCATTCAATACTCCTTGAAAAACTGAGAGCGGCAGTTTGTCTAATACAGACTGCAAAACTCCATTGTCACTCCACAGTATTCTGCCTTCGTAAGCTTGTCTTTCTAAGTACAGCCGACCAATTCCTCCAGCCAAGATTCGCCCTAGTAATTCTTCTAGTAATTTTTTTGGTGGCAGTGTTGTTAGCAACTCAATCGGACTCAGTAGTTCGGAAGCTTGTGTGGGAAAAATAGGTAAATTGTTTGATGATATGGCTTCAGAATCCTCTCCCGGTTGAGTTCTGGGAATAGGGGTCAATAACGTCGTAGTTTGAGATGATTGGTCTAACTCTGGGATAGGAGGCAAGTCTACCCGCTGTCCAGAATTTTGACGCTTTTGTGTCTGAAACACCATCAATACTGGTTGTTGATTTGATTCCGAGTCGGCATCTAAGGAAGGACTAGGTATGTCAGCAATCGTAGCTGGGCTATTCGTTGCGGGAAAGTCCACTGTTGGCTGATGCACTTGTTGGGCATCTAGCTGAGATGTATTCTTATGGTTGAGGTAGGCTGATAGTATTCTGCGGTGGGCATCGGCTGCGATCGCCTCAATCACCATTGTGCAATTGATAGAAGACAAAATGCGACCAACGTAATCTAGGGCTTCGCTCTCTTGTGGATAAACCATGCCTAACAAGAGGTTTTTGTCTTCTAATCCAAAGGGCAAAATTTGGTGGTAGAGGCAAGCTTCAAAGGACAAAAGATGATCGATTAGGTGGAACATTTGTTCGCGATCGCCTCCTTGCTCCCACCTAGTTTGAGCGGCAGTTAGCATTTGCTGTCCATTTGCTGCGGTATCATTTAGTTCGCCCTTTGAAGACAACATAGATTTGATTCGTTGGTATTTACTTATATTTTGCCTCTAATTCAATAGGTAGTTAATAAAGATACTTTGTTAAATTGTTAAAATTTAAATTATATATACTTAAGTAAATGTAAGTAGAAGATGAATTTTAGATTATGGACTGGGGATAATACTGAAGATTGGGTATTGGGCAAAAGAGTGCTGAGTTTTGTTTATTCCCTTGTCCCCTTGTCTCCTCTGCTTCTGGGTTACATAGCGTAGCCGTACCACTTGCCTACGGCAAGCTCCGCGCAGCGTCTCGTAGAGAAGTGCTGCTCCCCACTCCCCCATGCTCCATTTCCCACTACAAGCTAATCCGGGAGCAACGCGAAAAAGTGAGATCGGGGTTTGGTTCTCAATTACGCCCCTATATTCTCAACAAAACCTGGTTTTTTAGTTGCGATCGCATCCTGAAACAAGCTATATACGTCCAAGGTTTCAGCACCTCACAAAATCGCGTTGCTCCCAGCTAATCCTGGGTTCTTAAAGCTTGGGCTGTCAGATAGACTTTCGTCCATTCGCCTAGCACTTGATGGGTTTTGAGTTTTAACTGTTCGGCTATGGCTTCTATTGAGTTACCCGCTTTCCGCAAAGCTAAAATCTGCCGCCCCAGAGGAGTCAATTTTTCATCAAGTTGCTGCCATTGGTTTTGTGTTAACCCCAAGTTATGTTCTTGCAAGGAAATTGAGAGCCAACTTTCCACGAGTTCTGGTTTACCTTTGAGGGCAAAAACACGCACAGCATGATAACTAATTTTTTCTCGTAGTCGATATACCTCTTTAGTCTGCTTATTCAGTTTCTGGGCGATGTCTTCCTGGGACTTACCTTGCAGATAGAGTCGTAGCCATTCCACTGCATCTGTTCCCAGATTTTCTTGTAAATAATCTTCAAATTCTTTTTGTACTGACTGGCGTAGCCCTTGTTGTTCCTCTAGTTGTTGTGCTTCTTGATATTCTGCGATCGCCTGACTATCGACTAAGTTAACTCGATTGTCACTGTCGTCTGTGAGAACTTCTTCTGAGACTAGTCGAACCAAATCACGCCCTGGCACTTGGGTTAAACCACCGCGCTGGGTGCGACGCAAATAATTCACAAATCGGTAAGCTAATAGGGGTTGATTCCGTACTGGCCGCAAACAATATTCTTCTAAACTGGCAAATAACAAACCATCTCCCAATCTTCTATCGGTTGTATATTTGGCAATATCAGCCATTTGCTGTTGCATCTGGCTGTCGTTTTGGAGTAATTCTTGGAGTACTTCTTGTAACACATCCATCACACTGCGCTGGCGATCGCGGCTGAGGGAAACCCAAGTCTGAATCTTATTCCGTAATGTTACTAAACTTCCCAATCGGGTTATCAAGTTGCGATAAGCACGTTCTCGCCCCAGCCCCAAGTAGCGTTGACGTAAAATCCTCCAGCGATATTCCATCGCTTGCTTGGCGATATCGAGTTCTTTAGGATTATACAGATCGAACCGTTTTGAGTCAGATCCCAACAGCCAGAGAATAATGCTTTGCCTTGCGGCTTCATTTTGGTCTGGACATTCGACAGCCAAGCGCTTTTGCCAATCTAGAGCCAGTTTTTCCACATCCGTTGTCATAGTGAGATTGCATTCCTCGAAACTCAATTTTGAAGTTTGCATTACAACCCCCATTCGTCCCACCTAATTGTTTAACTGGCAGCTGCCCCAGATTTCACGAATTTCATGAATTTCATGAAAATAGCTCAGTGATTCTACTTTTATTACGTCTGAATTCATTAGAATTATGCAGAAATTTCTATATTGATGTTTTGCTTTTATTTTAAAAAGTCCAAAACCAACATATATCAAGCATTTGGGTTATTCTGCCCATTTAAACTTTTTGTAAAGTTATGTGTTTTAGTGGAGAACAGAAATCTGCTTAAACTGGGGAGGATACACCTTTCACAAAATGGATCGGGTAAATCTGACATTTTGTAACAGAGCCGAGGAACGAATCTAATTTAACTCAAAGTTGGACGTTATTCCACCAGTATAAGTTTCAACTCTGTACAAACTTTACGTAGTAAGAATATTTAGTTGAATCTCAATATCCTTAGTGTTAATGAGATTTTGCCCTGGAGATTCCGTAATCCCTTTGATAAATTGGCTTAATTTTTTGCTTTTCAAGGAGGATTGGGCTTTAACTGAATCGTGTTCAGTCAATTTTTGCGATCTTTTATGATTTTATCGAACAGAATTCAGGAGTCAGGAGTCAGAATTCAGCAATGTTTTCTGACCGAAAAAGCGGATAGCGCTAACGGCAAGCGAGTCCGCGTACTCTTTCAGAGAAGCAAGCTACGCTTTTAGCGTCTCGTAGAGAGCGTCTTGATTTTGACTCCTGTTAGCGCAGCGGGGCGTAAGCCCATTCTGACTTCTGAATTCTTCTTCAATAAGTATATATACGACAATTAGAGTTTTAAGAGATTGTTTGTTAAGTCGTTGTACAAAATCTTAGATAAATACTATCGCCATAGTGTGGAATTAGTCTCAGTATCTTATGTGGCAATGTCTATGATGGTCACGTCACTTTGTGGAAGCAAGCGTCTCCAAGAGTTGTGCGGGCTACGCCTACGCTATTCTAAATAGTAGGAATTAATAGGCAAATTTATCTTTTTTAAACTAGCTTCAGTCACAACTACACCTTTCATATTGGTTAAGTTATTCTTAAAAGTTTTATATTCCTAAAAATGAACAGTCAACAGTCAATATTGGTTTTGACTATTGACTCTGACTGTTACTTTTCCTCTGCTTCCAAATTCAACTTATGCCAAATCTAAAAACAGCAGAAATGCATTTCTCTAAAGTTTTAATAGTCAGAAGCCTGACAATAAACTTCTCTTTAAATTCATCTATGGGAATTTTTTGTTTTGAATTCCCCCGCAGGAGGTTAAATCTATCGATTGTTTGCTCTAACAATGGGATTTTCTACAGACTCTCGATACCCTTGGACTTGTTCTGTGTAACCAATTGGCAGAACAGCTTCAACGTTTTCATGGGGACGAGCAATAATTACCCAGGATTCAAGTGTACCGCCATAAACATTTTCTGCGGCTTCAACACCAGCAGCCATAGCGGCTTTTACTTCAGAAACATCGCCACGAATATTAACTGTAAAGCGAGCGCTACCTACTCTGATATAACCAACGAGGGTAACTCGACCAGCTTTTACCATAGCATCTGCTGCTGCTAGCACCGCAGGAAAACCTTTAGTTTCAAGTGCTCCAACTGCCTGTAATGACATTATTAATCTCCTGTATGAATAAACTGGGGGCTACAAGTTAATTGTACGAAGCTTCGCTACAGATTTTGATAGCAAAATTGCTTAGAACATACGGAAAGGTTCTGATTCCTCAGTGAAATGGATTGGTAATATGGTTTCCACATTTTCTGGGGGATTAGGAACGATGTAGTAGGTAATTACTGTACCAACTTTTACTTCCTCTCCAGCTACGATTCCGGCTTCAACAGCTCTATTTACTTCAGAAACGTGTCCCCGGACGGCGACTAACAAGCGGGCACTTTCCGCTTGACCATAATACACAATTGTGACTGCGGCAGCTTTGACCATTGCATCTGCTGCTGCTAAGACACTCGGAAAACCTAAAGTTTCAATTACGCCAACCGCCATTGGCATGGCATTAGCTCCTGGATTAAGGGATAAGCGATTTTAATTGTACGTGGCTTTAGTCCCCATTTTTACATTTTGGAAAACTTTCTTTGATGCCATATTTTTTTTGGAGAGTGGAGAGGCGATTAATTGTGTCTGTCCTGTAAGCGATTAATCGCGTCTGTTGGGAGTTAGAATATTTTGATATTACCTGACTTATGTTTTATATATAAATTACAAATAATACTTCAGCATCTTAGGTTGTGTAACTTTATTGTTTAACAAAATCAGTTATGCGTGGAAGCAAGCTAGTACGATAAACTGAAATTTATGTTTCCGAATTTTCTTCCTACGGCAGTTGAGCAACTCACAGAACCTACTTCGATCGCACTAGCTCGGAGTATTCAAACAACTGCGATCGCTACTCCTTTAACTAATCAAGCAGTTACCACAACATTTGTCAAGCAAGGGTGTGGTGGAACTCCGATTTTATTAATTCACGGCTTTGACAGTTCTGTATTAGAATTTCGACGGCTTTTGCCACTGCTTTCTGAAGATAATGAAACTTGGGCAGTGGATTTATTGGGTTTTGGCTTTACAGATAGACTTTCAGGAATTGCCTATAGCCCAACTGCGATTAAAACCCATCTTTATTATTTCTGGAAAAGCCTAATTAACCAACCTGTAATTTTAGTGGGCGCTTCGATGGGCGGTGCGACGGCGATTGATTTTACGTTGGCTTATCCAGAAGCAGTCAAAAAGCTGGTGTTAATTGACAGTGCGGGGTTAGCAGGTGGTTCGCCATTGAGTAAATTCATGTTTTCCCCATTAGATTATTTAGCAACTCGGTTTTTGAGTAATATGAAGGTGCGCGATCGCGTTTCTCGCATTGGATATAAAAATCAAACTCTTGCCTCTATCGATGCGTTATGTTGTGGCGCATTACATCTACAAATGCCGAGTTGGAATCAAGCTCTGATTTCTTTCACTAAAAGTGGTGGTTACAGTGCTTTTAGATTCACAGCCATATCAAAAATTGTGCAACAAACGCTAATTTTGTGGGGCGATTCTGATAAAATTTTGGGTACTAAGGATGCTATAAGATTTAAAAGGGCAATTCCACACAGTACTCTCACGTGGATTCAAGATTGTGGTCATCTCCCACACTTGGAACAACCACAAATCACCGCGCAGCATATTTTAGACTTTTGTGGTCAACCCATTAGACTTCTTGCATAAATAAAAAGCCCTCACCCTAAATCCCTCTCCCAAGCTTGGGAGAGGGACTTTGAATTGGCTTCCCTTCTCCCAATACTGTTCGGTTCTGGTAGCGAAGGGAAGCCAATATTAACTGACGCTAGTCAAGTAACCACATCTCATTAGAACTATCGGGATACTCATTTGGTTGATTTTGAGGTTGATTTTGAGCGAGTGTTTCCGATGACCGATGTGATTTTTTGTAGTTAAGTGGATTGTAGTGGTCTTTTACTGGTTTGATCGCGCTATTTTCTTTGACAACAAGTTTAGATTTCTCTTCTGCTTTTTGTTCTACTTTTTGTTCTGCTTCTTTTTTGAAAGAATTAATTTCTTCTATAAGCAGGGAATTTGCTTCTGCAAGTTGCAGCGCTGTTTTTTTGGTCTCATCAAGTTCTTTTGCTAGCTGTTCTAGTAATGATTTTTGTTCTGATGAAAATGTTTTTTGTTTAGATAATTTTGATTGCAAATCAGTAATTTCTTGTCCAAGAGATGCTTCTTTTTTGTGGCTTGTTTCTAGATTACTTGTCAACTCTTTGACAGTTGCTTCTAAATCAGCTTTAGTAGGACTGCGCTTAGTAGAAGTTGGCTCAAGTGGTTCTCCTAACGATTCCTCATCATCTGAAGCTTGTTCTTCGACAATTTTTTCTGCTGTAACTTCGATCGCAGATTCACCTTCTGGGGGTGTAAATTTTTGCGCCTCTTCTTGTAGTAAGTCAGAGAGACTTTGTTTCCTAGCCATTATTATTTTCTCCAATCACGCTGTAATTCATCAGCTGCACGGCGGTAGTCTAATTCCGCCTCCCGTGCGTTTCCTCCCCGCCATTGAGTAATCGCTACACCTTCTAGTGCTGCTCGTTCATGAGCTTTATAGGCACGGATGAAGGTATTACAAGTAGGAATACCTAAGCGAGTCAGAGTGTTTTTTGCTTCTTGTGCTTCCCCCAGACTGCGCGTATCGACTTTGGTGAGCAATACCCGATGGGGGGTTCCCAAGGGGATGACGGCTTCCTTGACTGTTTCTACGAGGATTGCTAAATCCATTGCAGATGGGGGTGTTGGCAAAACTAGATAATCTGCGTTCGCAACTACCGCCACTAATGCTTCAGAGCGCAGGGCGGGAGGTGTATCCACCACTACTAAATCGTAACCTGTTATCTTTGCTAAATCACCTAAAAGTGCAGGATCGGTTTCTTGAGATAAATCAAATCCCATTCCCTGCTGACTGCGCCCAAACCACCAACTGGCAGAACCTTGAATATCTGCATCAATCAGCAGCACCTTTTTTTTCTTCGCAAAGTTTGCAGCCAGATTGACTGCGGTAGTCGTTTTACCGACTCCTCCTTTACCGTTGAGAATAGCGATGATTTTTGGCACTGCTTACTTCCGATGCTGCCTTTTGTTAGCGGTAGCGGGGCGTTTAGCCCGTGCTGAGTACTGTTAGCGGGAGCGGGGCGTTTAGCCCGTGCTGAGTGCTGAGTTAGGAGTAGAGAGGCGATTAATCGCGTCTGTACAAGAGTCATTATTATCCTCTTTGTCTTCTTTTTCAGTTCCCAGTTTCCAGTCCCTAGTCCCCAATCATGAATATACCGCTTTCTGTAACCCTAAGTAACATGAAAAGTCGTAACAATAAAATTCAGAAGCCATCAACTCCACAAAATTCTATGACAACTACTTACAATCTACCTGATGGGCCTCAAATGCCGCGCTGGCTAAGGATGATCAAGTTTATTACTCAGCCAGTGAAATATGTGGATGATTTTGCCCAAATCTACGGTGACACTTTTACGATCAGGAGTAGTAGCTCTGATAACCATCTTGTGTATTTTAGTCAACCCCAAGCACTTGAGCAGATTTTTACTGCTGATTCCAGCCATTTTGAGGTTGGGAGGGGGAACACAGGACTAAGATTTTTACTTGGCGATCGCTCCTTTATGTTAGCGGATGGCGATCGCCACCAGAGGCAACGGCAACTATTGGCTCCTCCCTTTCATGGCGAAAGGATGCGGGCTTACGGCGAGGAAATTCGGGAAATAACCCGACAGGTGACTAATGAATGGCAAATTGGTAAGCCTTTTAAGATCCGTGAGTCGATGCAAGAAATTACCTTGCGTGTTATTCTCCGGGTTGTATTTGGTTTGAATGATGGAGAACTGTTTGAGGAACTGAGGCGATCGCTAAGTGACTTACTAGACTTCATCACTTCGCCTGTAATGTCTAGCGCCTTCTTTTTCCAGTTCATGCAAAAAGATTTCGGTGCGTGGAGTCCGTGGGGTTGGGTTCTGCAACAACGGCAAAAAATCGATCGACTGATTTATGCTTTACTTCGAGAACGCCGGGCTGAACTCGATCGAGATCGCCAAGATATCCTAAGTTTGATGATGGCGGCTCGTTACGACGATGGTCAAGGGATGTCAGATGAAGAATTACACGACGAGTTAATGACGCTGCTAGTTGCGGGACATGAAACTACCGCTTCAGCATTGACATGGGCTTTTTACTGGATTGATCGTTTACCAGAGGTGCGTGAGAAGTTGCTAAAGGAACTCAACACCATTGGAGTTAACCACGATTTGAGTAGTGTAGGTAAATTGCCCTATTTGACAGCAGTTTGCCAAGAGACACTACGAATTTACCCAATTGTCATGACTGCTTTCCCGCGGATAGTGAAGACCCCAATTACAATTATGGGTTACGAACTGCGAGAAGGAACGTTAATAGTCCCCAGTATTTATTTAGCGCATCATCGGGAAGAAGTCTACCCACAATCCAAGCAGTTCAAACCAGAACGGTTTTTAGAAAGACAATATTCACCTTATGAATATTTACCCTTTGGCGGCGGTAATCGTCGCTGTATTGGGATGGCATTTGCCCAGTATGAAATGAAAATTGTCTTGGCAACTGTTTTGTCAGAATTTCAAGTTTCGCTAGTGAATAAACGTCCCGTGCGTCCTGTGCGCCGTGGGTTAACTTTAGCTGCACCAGCCGGAATGCGGATGGTTGCTACACATCAAGTTAAGCGTGCAAATACACCAGCGCTAGTTTAGGCAATTAGGGTGGGTATTAAAATGCCCATCCTAACTTCGCAATTTGCTAAGATAATCTCGTACCCGGTCAAGAAACACTCACATGAAAAAATACTATGTACTAAAAATTTATGCACATTATCAGTCGTGCAAGACTTGTTGAGTTCTGGGAAAAGCACTCTAATGCACAAACCAGCCTGCGGTTATGGTACAAACTGACATCTGTAGCAGAGTGGCAGAATTTGGTAGAGTTACACCAGGCTTTTCCCTCAGCCGATCAAGTCGGTAATTTCACAGTTTTTAACATAAGTGGTAATAATTATCGACTTATTACTTTAGTAGATTACAAATGCCAAAAAGTCTTTATTCGCCATATCTTGACACATGCCGAATATGACAAAGATGAGTGGAAAAATGATCTTTGGTTCGCTTGATGCTAACTATTATTTTAGGATAACAATTTTACAAATCATTTTTAGACCTTGAAGCCTCAAATATATAGATAGTAATATGAACATAATTCCTAAGTTATAATTAATTAAAATCCCCTATTAGGGATTGAAGCTCTGAGATATTTGGATAGTAATATGAGCATAAGTGTTTGAGTTCCAATTAATCAAAATCCCTATTAGGGATTGAAACAATCAAATATGTGGCAAAATGACCCCTGGAACACCTGTTACTAAAACGTATATTGAATTACTCAAATCATTTCCTCCTCGTCCTGTAACTTCCGAGGAAGAATTAGTGGCTACGCAAGAAGTCATTGATTCCTTGATTGATAAAGGTGAATTAACACCAGATGAACAAGACTATCTCAATGTTTTAGGTACTCTGGTTTATGAGTATGAACAAAAACATCATTCTATACCTGATATTCATGGCGTAGAATTACTTCAAGCAATGATTGCCGAATTTGGTTTGCGACAGAAAGACTTAATTCCTATCTTTAAAACCGAGTCTATTGTATCTGAAGTTTTGAGTGGACAGAGGAAGCTAACAGTTAACCATATTCGCAAACTTGCAGAGTTTTTTCATATTTCGCCTGCTGCTTTTTTTGAGTCATAAGAGGGAAAACTTTACAGATCCTTATTGCATCCAGACTTGACAGCAAGCCATCTGATGTAGCAAGATTCATTTAAGTCCCTTTCGTCCCACATCTCGCAGTGGGTAGGAGGCAATGCATGATTGGCAGTATTTCTTTAACCACGATCGCAGCAATTTAAATCAAGGCACTTACCGCATCTTTGAGCCGGAGTGGAAAGCAGAGATTCTCCACTGGTTCAGCCAAAAGGATGTAGATAAGCAGCAGAAAGAAGATTTTATCCAAGCTTTAATAGATTTTGATGACGGTTGCGGCGATTTTTATCGGTATCGCGCCTATTTTTTGGCGGCTGAGGCTTTATCCCAGTTCCCAGAATGTAGTTTGGGTGATGCAATTGTAGAACAACTGCTCAAATGGAGTTATGCCTATTTTCGGCAAGATAAGCGAGATTGGCAGATATTACCAAAACCATTGGTGAAGACAGCTAGAAAAACGCTGGAATTAACCGATAGAAAACGGGTAATTGCTGCTTTTGTGCATTTGGTTCATACTACAGAAAGTCGTTCAATTCTCCGCGTTGCAGCCGAGAAATTAGGAACACTCGATCCGGGTAATAAAAGTGCGATCGCTGCTTTAACTTTGTTAACACCAGTTGTTGAAAATACACAAACATTCTGCCAGATTAGTCAAAATCCTGGGGAAATACCAGTTGGTGATGAAACTGCGATCGCCTCGTTAGTCCAAACCATAGAGACAACATTGAGCGAAGAAATAAATTTTTTCGCAATCATGGATTTGGGAAAAATTGCTGTGGGTAATTCAATTGCGATCGCCGCATTAATTCACCTTATGGAGACGACACTAAATAAGGACAATTGTTGTTATGCGATCGCAGGTTTGGGAAAAATTGCTGTGGGCGATCAAACTGCGATCGCCTCCCTGATAAAATTCTTGCAAATCAACCAAGGTGATAAAATCTGCTTTGATGCAGCTCAGGCTTTATGGCAAATCGATCCAGGTAATGCAGTCGCACTCAAGAGTTTAGCCTATATCCTCGAAACTTCTGTAAGTGCATCTCTTATAAATCGCGTTGCAACGTATTTACTGAAAATCGATCCAGAATATAAAACTGCGATCGCTACAGGTAATAAGGTGGCTATTAAAATGTTATTCCAGATACTTGAAACTACTGAGCATCAAGCCTCTGAGGATGAATGGGAACGTTTGTATGCAGCCGAAGGTTTAGTGAAAATTGATTCAGGTAATCCAAAGGCGATCGCTACTTTATTCCAAATACGTGAAAGTAGTCAAAATAGATTCATGCGTTTGCAAGCATCTCAAAGTTTAGTAGATGCTATTCAAAATCTAGAACAACTCGATCTAGGCAATAAATTAGTTAAAGAGAGGCTAAAACAAGCTGTCCTTCTTCTTGTTCAGGACATTGAGAATTTTCAGGAATATGATGACTACGAAAACGAATTCAGCCTTAAACCCACACATCAACTATCTTATGAATCCTGTTTATTGGATATAGCAGAAAGCTTGACGAAAATCCTCCAAAGAGAACATTTATCACAAGTAGTCATAACCCTAAAAGACTATCTGAGTGAACAGTTCTACAAAAACAGTTCTTATCGCTACGAAGCTATGTTTAACATCATCTGGTATTGTGCCGAAAATCTAACTTACCCAGATTTCCACAAAGCAATCAACTAAACAACAAGCGCAGAGTTCTTCTCCTCCTCCGCGTTCCTCTGCGCTTCCCTCCGCGTCCCTTTGCGTTAAAAAACAATCTCCCCCCTCATCCTCTCTTCCAACACATCCAATAACCCATCCACATCCTTCCCAACTTCCTCAAAACAAATCGGTGGTGCTGGTTCCGGTGCAAACTGAATTAACTTAATTTCCCCCTTCCCAATCCCAATCATCACAACTTCTACATCCGGCTGATGATTCTCAACAATCCCCAAAATTTCTTGAAGCCGATTTTCAACCTTAATATTTAAATTTTCTATCTGTTCTTTCGGACAATAAACAAAATGCGGCGTTGGCTGCAAATCAATACCAACAGTACCCTGACTGTCACCATTTGCTAACCACAATCCCCAAAACAGCGCCGCCAACTCTTGCTGATTTGCTTTGACAAACTTATCCAACTGGCGACGCCACTTAGTATCACCTGATTCTGGTTGACTATTACCAAAAAACATAAATAATTCGTAATGAAGACACAGACAATAGGCGAAACTTATCTTAAACCTGACTGTACACGCCAGAGCCCGGAATAAATACCGTCTTTCTCCAGCAATTGCTCATGGGTTCCCGACTCTACTAATTTCCCATGTTCCATGACATAAATGCAATCGGCATTGCGGATAGTGGAAAGACGATGAGCGATCGCAATTGTAGTTCTATCTACTGTAATCCGTTCTAGCGATCGCTGGATTGCCGCTTCTGTCTCATTATCCACTGCCGAGGTCGCTTCATCTAAAATCAGAATGGGGGGATTCTTTAAGACTGCACGGGCGATCGCAATCCGTTGTCTTTGTCCACCAGATAACTTTTGTCCTCTTTCCCCCACAATTGTCTCATAACCTTCGGGCAATTCAATAATAAATTCGTGCGCCTCGGCTATCTTCGCTGCCGTGATGATTTCTTGCTCTCTAGTCTCAAAGCTGCCATAGGCAATATTCTCCGCTACAGTGCCATGAAATAGAAAGACATCCTGACTCACCAAACCGATGCAGCGCCGTAAATCTTGCAAATTCAAACTTTGCAAATCAATACCATCGAGAGTAATACTTCCAGCTTGCACCTCATACAACCGCAACAAGAGTTTGACTAAAGTGCTTTTACCAGAACCGGTAGAACCGACAATTGCAATAGTTTTCCCCGCCGGAATATCCAAAGACAGATTTTTAATTACTGGAAATCTATCTTTATAGGCAAAATAAACATTGTTAAATTGCACTTCCCCGCGCACTTCATCCACAGGTAACGCTACGTCACCTGTATGAATGGCGATAGGAGTATCTAATAAATTCATGACTCGATTAGTAGAAGCCATTGCCCTTTGATATTGGTCAAATGTTTCGCCTAATCTAGTTAAAGGCCACAGCAATCGCTGAATTAAAAAAACTAATACGCTGTAAGTACCTACAGACATTGCTCCCGAAACCGCAGCCATCCCGCCATACAAAAGTAATGCCGTGAACCCCACCAAAATCAGCATCCGAATTAGCGGGACAAAAGCAGCAGAAAGAGTAATTGCCTTAGAATTACTGCGGCGATAAGCGTCACTATCTAATTCCAAACGAGAGGCTTCATAAGCTTCAGATGTGAAACTTTTAATAGTAGTAATTCCGCTGATATTGTTTGACAACCGCGAATTCAGGAAACCTACCTTTTCTCGTACTTCGGCGTAGCGAGGTGCAAGTAATCGTTGGTAGGCAAAAGAACCCCAGAGGATAAATGGCATCGGTGACAAAGCCATCCACGCTACACTAGGAGCCAAAATAAAGAAAGCAGCGCCAATAATTAGAACAGTTGCAGAAACTTGGATGATATCATTCGCTCCCCCATCCAAAAACCGCTCTAATTGGTTAATATCATCACTGAGGATAGACATTAAACCGCCAGTGCTGCGTTCTTCAAAATAAGCCAATTCCAACTCTTGCAAATGTTTGTATGCATCCAAACGCAAGTCATGCTGAATATTCTGAGCCAAATTCCGCCAAAGTCGAGCATAGGCGTACTCAAAAACCGATTCTAGTATCCAAATGACCACAGTCAGGAAGGAAATAATCAAAAATTGTTGAAAGACATCCCGTACCCCTAACTGTGCAATTATGGAATCCTGTTGCTTGACTACCACATCCACCGCCACGCCAATTAAGCCGGGTGGTGCTAAGTCGAAAAATTTATTGAGGGTAGAATAAGTAGTCGCCAGCCAAATTTGTTTACGATACTGGTGTCCATACTCAAGCAAACGCTGGAGAGGATGCGCTGAATGTTTACGCCTTCTTGATGCCCGATGAGATTTTAATACAGTAGCCACGGCTTTTTGCGGTTTCGTGTCACTGATATTACCACGGAACAAAGTCTTGAGTCCTAAGTCCTGAGTCTGAAGATTGATTCAGACAGACTAATGAGAAACTTAAATTGGGGACTGGGGATTGGGGACTGGGGNCTGGGGACTGGGAGCAGGGGGAGAATAACTAATGACAAATGACAAATGACAAATGACCAATGACAAATGACAAATGACAAATGACCAATGACTAACTAAATATTGGAGAGAGGAATTTGAAAAATCAGCAATTTGGTAATTGGCAAACCACAGTTTTCGGAATTGTGTTAGCAATACTAGTGATTATTGGGTTAAATTCCTTTATCATTATTAACCCAGGACAAGCAGGAGTAATCAGCATCTTGGGTAAAGCGAGAGATGGCGCTTTATTGGAAGGTATTCACGTGAAACCGCCTTTTATCACTGTGATAGATGTGTATGATTTAACAGTGCAAAAATTTGAAGTACCAGCGGAGAGTTCCACTAAAGATTTGCAAAATTTATCTGCGAGATTTGCGATTAACTTTCGCCTCGATCCGGTAAAGGTAGTTGAAGTTAGAAGAAAACAAGGAACATTAGAAAATATTGTATCAAAAATCATTGCCCCTCAAACACAAGAAGCATTTAAAATTGCCGCAGCCAGAAGAACAGTAGAAGAAGCGATTACCAAACGAAGTGAATTGAAAGAAGACTTCGATCAAGCTTTAGGCGATCGCTTAGACAAATATGGGATAATTGTATTAGATACTAGCGTCGTTGATTTAGCATTCTCGCCAGAATTTGCCAGAGCAGTCGAAGAAAAGCAAATTGCTGAACAACGGGCACAAAGAGCCGTTTACGTAGCACGGGAAGCTGAACAAGAAGCACAAGCAGATATTAATCGAGCCAAAGGTAGGGCAGAAGCTCAAAGACTCTTAGCAGAGACACTCAAAGCCCAAGGAGGACAGTTAGTTCTGCAAAAAGAAGCCATTGAAGCTTGGAAGACTGGCGGCGCTCAGATGCCCAAAGTCCTGGTTATGGGTAATGACTCCAAAAATGGCGTACCCTTTATATTCAACCTTGGGAATGTCCAAAATCAACCGTAAAAGGGAAGTGGGCATGAGATAACAAGGTCTAAGATTATGGAATTTGCTCTGACCTCAGACAAATTTTACAATATATTGGACTATTTCCAATTCAAAATCTAAAATCCAAAATGGGATAAGTTGGGCTAGTACAGGTTGGTGTAAATAAACCTACTATTTCATTACAGCCAGAAAGCCCGAAATTAAAGCATGAGTGACTTTTGACTTCCGCCTTGCGGTACTAGTCCCAACTCAAACACCACAGAAAAACCAACCAGATAATAGTCGAAGTTTATGTCAACCCCCAATCCTCAGAATCTCACCGCCGAAGAAGCGAAAAAATTACTGAACAAATTCAACTGTCTAGACATTGCCCCTATACTCAACTCATCAGAAAAAGTAGTAATTCGTAATGCCTTAATTTTGCTCGCCAAGCTTACTGATTACCAAATTTTAGGAATTTGTGCTGATACAGCAGAAGAAGGAATATTGGCGATGAAGACCTATTCTTTGGCTTTGGGTTATGAACCACCAAATAATTTACTGACACCCGAAGGTCCAGTTTATATCAAATTAAATGGTAAAAATGGCTTGTGTTATCTTGATTCCTATGATGGACATCATCGTGGTGTACTAGTATCTTGCCAGTCTTATGACGAAGATGGAATCAACGAAATGTATGGACACCTTCCCTTGGACTTATTTGTATAAAATTCGGCAATGTAGGTAAGGTATTTGTCTTACCTACTCACTAATGAAAAATAATTAATGACTTCAATCTTATGAGTATTATTACACTACAATCAGTAAAAAAAGACTTTGGTATCAAGGAAATTTTAAAAGATGCGAGCTTTAGCCTTGATGCTACGGATAAAGTTGGATTAATTGGTACTAACGGTTCTGGGAAATCAACCTTATTAAAAATGATCGCCGGGTTAGAATCCATTGATAGCGGTCAAATTTTAATTAACTCCGGTTCTAAAATCATCTACTTACCGCAGCAGCCAGATTTAGATGAAAATCACACAGTTTTAGAGCAAGTTTTCGCTGACAGTGGCGAACATACAGCTTTAGTACGCGAGTATGAAGAACTTTCTGATAAATTGGTTCACTATCCAGATGATAGTCAACTGATGTCTCGCCTTTCTGTGGTGATGCAACGGATGGATACGAGTGGTGCTTGGGAACTAGAAACTAATGCCAAAATCATCCTCACAAAATTAGGAATTTCTGACTTTGATGCCAAGATAAGTACTTTATCTGGAGGCTATCGCAAGCGCATTGCTTTAGCATCAGCTTTGCTATCAGAACCAGATGCTTTGCTCATGGATGAACCGACAAACCATCTTGATGCTCTTTCTGTAGAGTGGTTACAAAGTTATTTAAATCGCTATCGCGGCGCATTGTTTTTGATTACTCACGATCGCTACTTTCTAGATCGCGTTACCAATCGGATCGTGGAAATCGACCGAGGCGACATTTACACTTATACAGGTAACTATTCATATTACCTCGAAAAGAAAGCTTTAGCTGAAGAATCTGCTGTAAGTAGTCAACGCAAACACCAAGGCTTGTTGCGGCGTGAGTTAGAATGGCTCAAAAAAGGGCCGAAAGCCAGAAGTACCAAGCAAAAAGCTAGAATTGACCGCGCTCACGCTCTGCGGGATACTGAATTTAAACAAGTTCAGGGTAAAGTTGATATTTCGACAGTTGGTCGTCGCATTGGTAAAAAAGTTATTGAATTAGATAACGTTTCTAAGGCATACAATGGACGCACTCTGATTAATAATTTCACCTACGAATTTAGTCCAGAAGACCGCATCGGCATTATTGGCGCTAATGGTGCTGGTAAATCCACTTTAATGGATATCATTACTGGACGGGTTAAGCCAGATTCCGGCATTGCAGAAATTGGTACTACAATTCACATCGGTTATTTTGACCAGCATTCGGAAGAATTGCTCACAGCTTTAAACGAAAGTCAGCGCGTGATTGACTACATCAAAGAAGAAGGTGAATTTATCAAAATTACCGATGGAACTCAAATTAGTGCTTCGCAAATGTTGGAGCGGTTTTTGTTTCCTGGTAATCAGCAGTATGCCCCAATTAGTAAACTTTCGGGTGGGGAAAAACGCCGTTTATTTCTGTTGCGGGTTTTGATGGGTGCGCCCAATGTCTTAATTTTAGATGAACCGACAAACGATTTAGATGTTCAGACCTTGGCAGTATTAGAGGATTATTTAGAAGATTTTGCCGGGTGTGTAATCGTAGTTTCTCACGATCGCTACTTTCTTGATCGCACCATAGACACAGTATTTTCCTTTGAGGAAGGCGGTAATCTGCGGCAATATCCAGGTAATTACTCGATTTATCTGGACTATAAGAAGGCTGAAGAGGCACAGCTACAGGCTGCGAACGCTAAGGAGAAGCCTAAAAATGTTGAAACCCAAAATGGTGCGGCTTCACCCAAGGATGTAGAGAATACCAAGCGGCGGAGGTTATCCAATTGGGAGAAAAAAGAATTTGAGCAGTTGGAAGGTAAAATTGCCGAGTTAGAGGCTGAGAAGGCGGAAACCGAGAAAACACTAGCGAATGTTTCACCGGGTAATTATAGCCAAGTGCAGAAATTGTATGATCATGTAGAAAAGCTCAAGCACGCGATCGATGTGGCAACTGAACGCTGGTTAGAATTGGCAGAGATGGAGTCTTGAAATTACCAGCTAGTAAGCCACGGCGTAAATAAACCACTCATTCAAAATCAATGAAATGCTTACACTGTATTCATTTTTAATTTTTAATTCCGCTTTGCGGTACTAGTGGGGTGGCAGGGTAAGCTCATCTAATTTGGTATGATATGAACTTGACAAATTAAAGAAGATAAGGATAAAAAACGCACTTGACAACTGAGCAAGAGAGATCGCTAGAACTCATGGAGGAAATATTAGCGTCACCAGTGAAATCGTTGTTGGTAGCTGCTTTCAGGTACGTTTGCCATTAGCTTCTTAGTTTAATTATTAGGGTTTTGCCGAGTTTTTTTACCAAATAAACCAGACATATTTAATCCTGTCACCAACAATCCCAGAAGTCCTAATCCATTCAAAATTGGGTAGATTCCTTGCAGATGAAAGATTTCGCCTGTATGGATACTTAAGAGGAAGCTAGCTGGAACTCCTATACTCATAGACCACTCGCGGACAAAGGTTGTTAATATCCCAGTCAGCACGGTTAACATCAGTGGCACAGATAAGATGATGCCAAGGATACGATGATACTTACGAAATGAACGTTTCATGGTATTTTTCCTGTCAGTAGAAACTTTTTCCCAATACAATGTAGGCTCAATATCACCTGAAATGCAAATGAGATGAGAAAAATCGAGTCTTTTCAGACAAGACTCGAAGTCAGTAATTGGTGTGAGTAGTCTTGATAGACTCCGTGCTTAAGTTAAAGCACAGCAAGTAAAAAACTCGGAAAGAGAAAATATTGGTTCTTTCCAAGTTTTTTACCTTGATAGCATTAATATTTGAATGACAAAAATATTAGGTAATATTTTTGTTCATAGTCAGCGTAAAATATGAACGCTAGTACAAGTTGGCGGAAATAAACCTACTATTTCATTACCGCTATAAAGCCCAAAATTAAAGCATGAGTGACTTTTGAATTTTGATTTCCGCCTTGCGGTACTAATCTACACAAACGAGTTTTGATGAGGAGTTTAGAATGAATCGTTTTAATCCAGTACTGATAGTTGCTGCAATCAGCCTAATGACTTTGGTTGGATGCAATAAGGGTGACGAACCTACTGCACAGACACCACCTGCTGGGAGTTCTATCTCTGATACAGCAGCCACTCCTGCTGCGACAACTAGCCCTGGTGCAGCAGCAACTCCCGCTAAAACAACCGAATTTCAAGGTCTACAAGGTGTTGTTACCAATACTAAAGTCGCAGTTGAGGCGGGAGATTTTACCAAAGCTAAAGGGGAATTTGATAAATTTGAAGATTTTTGGTCAAAGGTTGAGGATGGAGTTAAAGCTAAATCTCCCACTACCTACAAAGAAATTGAAGATAAAGCCGATGAGATTGAGGCAGGACTGAAAGCCTCTGCACCAAATAAACCGAAATTGTCAACAGCTTTAGGGGTTCTTAACAAGGATGTCACTAGTGTTGCCAAGCCTTAAGAGCCAAATACATAGACTGAGTATTTGTTGGCAAGTGTGCTAGTAGTACGTCAAGTTGAAATTGATGGATAAGCAAGTTTGCAGTAAGGATTTTAGTCCTGATTATTTTAAGCACTAAAGTGCTTACTACAAACCTTCAAGATTAACTTAGACACTGTGCCGAACTGGAAAAGCATCAGTTTTCTACCACTACTAAACTCAATGGTGAAGCGATTTTTGCAGTGGCAGGTGTTGTGTCAGGAGATAATGTCAGGGGAGACAAAATCAATCGAAATCCTATTTTAGGCGATCGCACTTCCACAACACGCTACTATCTCTGATAAACTGCGTAGTTGACAGCCGTCGGCATCGCCTCTGCTTAACACACCCTACCATTTCATCTTTTACTTTTGAGCTTTGGAGAATCATTTTTCTCCTTTTTATCCTGCAAGCTGCGAATTTTAACCAGCACTGAAATATATTGTTGAGTCATCCAAATCAACGCCTCAATGGATGAGTTACCTTGGTCGATTCGGCTTTTAGTTTGGAAGCCAATTAAGAATAGTTGCATTGCCAGCAACAAAGCAATGGTTTTACCGAGAATTTGACGGACTTGCATTTGGTTATGTCCCAAAGAGTTGATAGATATAGGTTCTCTTTGGGGTTGTGTCCCTAAGCAAATACCCCAATGTCGCTGAAAATGCCTTAGAATCTGGATTACATGAGTTTGGGGTGGTAGTTTCAATCTGGGGTAGCCCCAAACTTCTTACTCAATTTTTTGGATGTAATGCCACGAGAATCTACTAAAGGCCCTGTAATTCAAAAGCGAGTCAAGCGTCTGCTAGAGGCGTTGCTTTGTTTTGTCGATTGGGAATTTGAGGATGGTAACTTTAAAATTGAGTCCGACTGGAAAGAAGCAGACAGCGTTAACCCCAAGCTGACTGTGCAGACTACGTTAGTCGTGTTGGAGTTGCTGACGCAAAAAGATAAATATCCTGGCAAGTTAACTAAAGCGCAAATTCGAGAAGCGCTGAATTTGCTCAAGGATTTTTTGAAGATTCTGGAAGATAACCGTCTGCAAACCAAGGGTGTTGAGGAATGGCACTTTACACTCAAGCTATGGTCAAGAGATAGGGAAAGGAACTTAAAACGGTTTGATGAGGCTTGGGAAAGTAGTAGACCAGAGAAATCGAAATTAAATAACCCCTCTCCAAACCTCTCCCCCACAGGGAGAGAGGCTTTGAATTTTCCCCATTCCCTTGTAGGGAAGGGGGTTAGGGGGTTAGGTCACACAAGTATATTTCAAGCGCCACCTTTACCCACATACTTTGTAGAACGCCCAGAGTATAGCGATGATTTAAAGACTCGTCTTTTAAATGGTTCATCGTCTGATAGTCGCACTTTAGTAATTACTGCGATTCACGGTTTGGGTTCGGTGGGCAAATCTACTTTAGCTGCGGCTTTAGCCCATAATGCAGAAATACAATCTCGTTTTTGTGATGGCATTCTTTGGGCAACATTAGGTCAACAACCCAATGTGCTTGCTTTACTTAGTGGCTGGGTGCAAGCATTAGGAGACTATAGCTTTAAACCTACAAGTGTAGAAGCAACTTCCTCGCATTTGCGGACTCTGCTTTATGACAAGGCTGTGTTGCTGGTGGTGGATGATGCTTGGAATACCGAAGATGCACAAGCGTTTAATTTTGGTGGTGCGCGTTGTCAAGTTTTAGTAACTACTCGTGAAGGTCACATTGCCGATGCCTTAGCAGCCAACACCTACAGTCTGGATATAATGAAACCAGACCAGGCAATGGAATTGCTGACGAAGAAATTAAGACGCGGGATTACAGGCATAGAACGTCACTCAGCAGAAAATTTAGCCAAAGGTGTTGGTTATCTTCCCCTAGCATTGGAACTTGCAGCCGCCGAAGTTGCCTGTGGTACAACTTGGAATGAACTGTTGGCGGATATTCAGCAAGAAGTAGCCAGATTAACAAGTTTTGACCGACCGGAAGCCGAAGAAATTACTGATGAGGCTAGTTTAAAACGCCTGAGTTTAACGGCATCATTAAATTTGAGTGTCAAGAGAATGCCACCAGAAAAGCAGCAGCATTTCTCTTGGTTAGGGGTATTGCCGGAGGATGTCAACATTAATAAGATGATGGCAGCAACGCTGTGGGAAATGGATAAGCGTGATGCTGCCAAGATGTTGCAATATTTACGGAATAAAGCATTGCTATTAACAGGAGTACCGCTTGCTGATGGTATGCCTACCTATCGCTTACATGACTTATTCCACGATTTAGCTTGTAATTTGTTAACTGCTCCCTCTGAGCCAAAGCGCCCAGGAGATTTGGCTGGGTTGGGTTTAAACCTTGCTGATGTTCACGCTGCTTTTTTAAAGAAGTATCGGCAGAAAACCCAGAATGGTTTATGGCATACTTTACTCGATGATGCTTACATTCATCAGTATTTAGTTTGGCATTTGGAAAAGGCTGGACAGTTAGAAGAGATTCACCAGTTATTGCAGGAAGAGTCTGCAACTGGAAGCAATGGCTGGTATGAAGTGCGAGAACAATTGGCACAAACTGGCGGTTACATCACAGATATTTCTCGTGCCTGGGAACTAGCAGAAGCGAATCGGACTGAATCAACACTAAGCTTGCAGTGCCGCTATGCTTTGATTACTGCATCGATGAATAGTTTGGCAGCTAATCTACCAGCAAATCTGCTGGTAGCGTTGGTCAAAAACAAGATGTGGACTCCCGAACAAGGACTAGCTTATGCCCTGCAAAAACCAGAACCACAAGAGAAAATCGACTCGCTGACAGAACTAGTTAATTATTTGCCACCAAATCTTCAAGAATTAGCATTACAAAAAGCCCTTGCTGCTGCCAGGGCGATTCAGCATGAGGATTATCGTGCCAAAGCCTTGAGTGCCTTAGCTGACAAACTACCGTCAGAGTTATTGCCAAAAGCCCTTGCTGCTGCCAGGGCGATTCAGGATGAGTATTATCGTGCCAATGCCTTGAGTGCCTTAGCTGACAAACTACCGCCAGAGTTATTGCCAGAAGCCCTTGCTGCTGCCAGGGCGATTCAGGATGAGTATTATCGTGCCAATGCCTTGAGTGCCTTAGCTGACAAACTACCAGAGTTATTGCCAGAAGCCCTTGCTGCTGCCAGGGCGATTCAGCATGAGGATTATCGTGCCAAAGCCTTGAGTGCCTTAGCTGACAAACTACCAGAGTTATTGCCAGAAGCCCTGGCAGCAGCAAGGGCGATTCAGCATGAGTATTATCGTGCCAATGCCTTGAGTACCTTAGCTGACAAACTACCGCCAGAGTTATTGCCAGAAGCCTT
Source organism: Nostoc sp. 'Peltigera membranacea cyanobiont' 210A (assembly GCF_002246015.1). GTDB lineage: Bacteria > Cyanobacteriota > Cyanobacteriia > Cyanobacteriales > Nostocaceae > Nostoc. Next base: position 159,615 of record NZ_NOLJ01000011.1, on the reverse strand, counting down.
TGCTGCTGCCAGGGCGATTCAGCATGAGTATTATCGTGCCAATGCCTTGAGTACCTTAGCTGACAAACTACCGCCAGAGTTATTGCCAGAAGCCCTTGCTGCTGCCAGGGCGATTCAGCATGAGGATTATCGTGCCAAAGCCTTGAGTGCCTTAGCTGACAAACTACCAGAGTTATTGCCAGAAGCCCTTGCTGCTGCCAGGGCGATTCAGGATGAGAATTATCGTGCCAATGTCTTGAGTGCCTTAGCTGACAAACTGCCACCAGAGTTATTGCCAGAAGCCCTTGCTGCTGTCAGGGCGATTCAGCATGAAGATTATCGTGCCAAAGCCTTGAGTGCCTTAGCTGACAAACTACCAGAGTTATTGCCAGAAGCCCTTGCTGCTGCCAGGGCGATTCAGTCTGAGTCAAATCGTGCTAATGCCTTGAGTGCCTTAGCTGACAAACTACCGCCAGAGTTATTGCCAGAAGCCCTTGCTGCTGCCAGGACGATTCAGTCTGAGTCAAATCGTGCCAATGCCTTGAGTGCCTTAGCTGACAAACTACCAGAGTTATTGCCAGAAGCCCTTACTGCTGCCAGGGCGATTCAGTCTGAGTCAAATCGTGCCAATGCCTTGAGTGCCTTAGCTGACAAACTACCAGAGGTTTTGCCAGAAGCCCTTGCTGCTGCCAGGGCGATTCAGTCTGAGTCAAATCGTGCCAATGCCTTGAGTGCCTTAGCTGACAAACTACCAGAGGTTTTGCCAGAAGCCCTTGCTGCTGCCAGGGCGATTCAGGATGAGAATTCTCGTACCTATGCCTTGAGTGCCTTAGCTGAGAAACTGCCAGAAGTTTTGCCAGAAGCCCTTGCTGCTGCCAGGGCGATTCAGTCTGAGGATTCTCGTGCCTATGCCTTGAGTGCCTTAGCTGAGAAACTGCCACCAGAGTTATTGCCAGAAGCCCTTGCTGCTGCCAGGGCGATTCAGGATGAGAATTATCGTGCCAATGCCTTGAGTGCCTTAGCTGACAAACTACCAGAGGTTTTGCCAGAAGCCCTTGCTGCTGCCAGGGCGATTCAGGATGAGAATTCTCGTACCTATGCCTTGAGTGCCTTAGCTGAGAAACTGCCAGAAGTTTTGCCAGAAGCCCTTGCTGCTGCCAGGGCGATTCAGTCTGAGGATTCTCGTGCCTATGCCTTGAGTGCCTTAGCTGAGAAACTGCCACCAGAGTTATTGCCAGAAGCCCTTGCTGCTGCCAGGGCGATTCAGGATGAGAATTATCGTGCCAATGCCTTGAGTGCCTTAGCTGACAAACTACCAGAGGTTTTGCCAGAAGCCCTTGCTGCTGCCAGGGCGATTCAGGATGAGAATTCTCGTACCTATGCCTTGAGTGCCTTAGCTGAGAAACTGCCAGAGGTTTTGCCAGAAGCTCTTGCTGCTGCCAGGGCGATTCAGGATGAGAATTCTCGTGCCTATGCCTTGAGTGCGTTAGCTGAGAAACTGCCAGAAGTTTTGCCAGAAGCCCTTGCTGCTGCCAGGGCGATTCAGTCTGAGAATTCTCGTGCCTATGCCTTGAGTGCCTTAGCTGAGAAACTGCCACCAGAGTTATTGCCAGAAGCCCTTGCTGCTGCCAGGGCGATTCAGTCTGAGGATTCTCGTGCCTATGCCTTGAGTGCCTTAGCTGAGAAACTGCCACCAGAGTTATTGCCAGAAGCCCTTACTGCTGCCAGGGCGATTCAGTCTGAGAATTCTCGTGCCAAAGCCTTGAGTGCCTTAGCTGACAAACTACCAGAGGTTTTGCCAGAAGCCCTTGCTGCTGCCAGGGCGATTCAGTCTGAGAATTCTCGTGCCAAAGCCTTGAGTGCCTTAGCTGAGAAACTGCCACCAGAGTTATTGCCAGAAGCCCTTGCTGCTGCCAGGGCGATTCAGTCTGAGAATTATCGTGCCAATGCCTTGAGTGCCTTAGCTTCTGGTTTGTCGCAAATGCCAATTGCCGAACTTTTGCCCCTTTGGCGAGATACACTTCATCAAGTCTCTCTTCGTACTCGCCCTAATTTGCTGCAAGATATCAAGGCATTATTTCCAGTTATATTTGCATTAGGTGGTGAAGCAGCAACGGCAGAAGTTGCCCGCGCTATTGTAGATGTGGCGCAATGGTGGAAATAATTTGTAATACTTCTCTACGAGAGGCTGCGCCAACGGCTACGCTCAGTACAAATTCGTAATTCGTAATTTAAGAGAGTTAGATTTAACCTGCATCTGTAGCCTGATTTTGATCAAGTGGTATAAGGGGATGCAGGATCTATAGTTTTAAGCAAAGTGCGATCGCTATTCACAGCTACTCAACCATCAAGCAGGTATCGCATTTACAAACTATCTCTGGTGTCGATGAGTGAGCGATCGCAATTAGTCATGAAATCATCACAGAAATTGTCTAGACTGTCGATGAGCGATCGCCAGGGGTTATCTTTGGCTTTGTTCTCGTCTTTATTAGTAATGGTAGTATTTGATTGTTATTGTTGATCGCGCTATTAGCTCTCCATAAATAATACTGAATTTATGACCATACAAATTAATATTCAACTTCCAAATGATGTTTTTTCAGCACTCCGCACTAATCCAGAAACATTTGTTCAAGAGATGCGTTTAGCGGCTGCTGTTAAATGGTATGAAGTTGGTACGCTTTCCCAATCTAAGGCTGCTGAAATTGCCGGAGTTAGCCGTCAGCAATTTTTAGAAGCACTCGATCGCTATAATGTCTCACCTTTTCAAGTAACTCCTGAAGAATTAGCCCAGGAGTTAGCGCGTGACTAGACAATGGGTTGTGAATGCTTCTCCATTGATTGTGCTGACTAAGATTAACCAAGTTCATTTGCTCTCAGAACTCTGTGATGAGGTTGTCATTCCTAGCGGTGTTGTTCAAGAAATCTGCATTGCACCAGATAATGACCCTGCAAAACTCTGGATTTTGAATGAAGGAACTATTTATATTCAAGATGTACAACAAGTCGATCCAGTAATTGCTGCATGGGGTCTTGGTTTAGGAGAAAGTCACGTTCTCACCTGGATATATAACAATCCTGGCTATGAAGCAATTCTAGACGATCGCGCCGCAAAAACCGCAGCACTTGCTTTAGAGATTCCGGTGCGAGGAACTCTCGGTGTTATTCTGCTTGCGAAACGGGAAGGTAAGCTAGAAGCCGCTAAACCGATTTTTGAACAACTGATTCAGGTTGGTTTTAGAGTCAGTACACAAGTTTTGGAGTCTGCACTTAGACTTGTTGATGAGTAGTGTATTAGATGTGTAGATTGATCTTATGGGCAAATAGCGATCGCATAACTCATTATCTCTGCTCTGAGCGGTTAGCAAGATATTCATCTATAGTCACGGACTCACCATCTTTATACTCAGCGCGAGCTGCTTCAATTTCTGCCAGTGTTTCTGCGTCGTCTTCATACAAAGCTTCTTCGGCTTCAAAAATTTGTTGCTCAATTAGCTCTTGAAGTTGACGTTTTTCTATTAAATCAAGAGAAGATATTGCTTTTGCTAAAGTTTCTAAGGAGAGTTGTAGTTTAACAATGGCTGGCATTTTTCTCCTGTTGGGTGTGTTTTATTCGCATTTTGACACCATTATGCTGATTTTAACAGTTATATTTTGTCAAGCCCAAAGTCTTTGGGTTGTATTCCACGCTTGTGTGGTGCAGCGCAGCAATTGGATTTGTCTAAACTGCGATCTGCGTAGTTTACCCCCGTAGGCATCGCCCACTCATCTAGTGTTATCGTAAAGAATATTAGGAATTAATTACCAAGGCAGATGACTATTACTGTCAACGTTGCTCAAGCAACTGCCAAATTTAGTGAACTTCTGAGTCAGGTATTGCTCGGTGAAGAAGTCGTGATTGCTGAACAGGGGATTCCAGTTGCACGTCTAGTCGCCTTTACGAATATCAGTTCTCCTCGCATTCCAGGCTTAGATAAAGGTAAAGTGTTTATTGCACCAGATTTCAACGAGCCTTTACCAGAAGAAATCTTGAGTGATTTTGAAAATTCTAACCTCGTTTAGTAATGAGAGCTTTACTAGATACCCATGCATTCATTTGGTGGGTAACAAATGATCCTCAATTATCTGCCAATGCTCGTAACTTAATTGCTGATTCAGGTAACATCCTATTTTTGAGCGTGGTAAGTGCATGGGAAATTGTCATCAAAAATAAATTAGGGAAACTGACTTTACCTGAACCTGTAGAACAATATATTCCAACTCGTCTGGCAATCAATCGCTTTGAAAGTTTACCTATTCAAATGAGCCATGTTTTGCAAGTTGCTAGTTTACCAAATATCCACCGAGATCCATTTGATCGGATTTTGATTGCTCAAAGCCAAGTAGAGAATTTGCCAATTGTGACAATTGATCAGAAAATTACACAATATCTTGTTCAAACGATATGGTGATCGCGATCGCCCTTCTATAAACTGCGATCGCATCCGCAAAATCAGATCGAGTCGCTTGAAAAATGTTGCAGAACAAGCATCTGATGAAAATGCTAAAACTGCATAAAATGCAGGATAAGGCAAGAGACGCGATGAATCGCCGTTTTGACAAAAGACTGATTATTGTAGAGACGGCGATTTATCGCGTCTTTAAGAAATTCAAGAGAAATTGTTTTCAAAATACCACCTACGACTTTAGAGTGTTGAAATAACTCAAATAGCTATCTGAAGGCGAGGTATGACAACAAACTTTAGTCGGCGTGAATTTATCTTGCTCGGTTCAGCAGGGTTTGGTACTAGCTTACTGCTACAAGCTTGCAGTAATCAGACGACACCAACAGCGACAACAACGGGTAGTACTGAAGGGTTTAAAATAGCGATCGCTCTCCCTGGAATGATTACCGATAAAGGCTGGAATCAATCTGGTTATGAAGGAATTAATCTAGCAAAACAAAAGCTAGGTGCAGAAACCGCTTATGTCGAAAAAGTAGCACAAGCAGATCAAACAGAAGTATTAACAGATTTTGCTCGTAAAGGTTACAATCTCATCTTCGCGCATGGCGGACAATTTGATGCTGCAATTGAACAAGTCGCTTCACAGTTCCCCAACACATTTTTTGTCGGAGTAAATGGTAATCTCAAGGCTGAGAATATTGCTTCTTTACGAATAGATCACCTACAAGCTAGTTATTTGTGTGGCATTATCGGTGCTTCTATTACTAAATCTAATAAATTAGCTTATATTGCCGGAGAGAAGTTTCCCGCTACCGAGGGAGAACTGCGGGGATTTGAATTAGGAGCAAAGTCTGTTAAACCAAATATCCAAATTACCTCTACTTTTACAGGTGATTGGAATGATGTTGCCAAAGCCAAGGAAGCGACTCTGGCATTAATTTCTTCTGGGGCTGATGTCATCTATCAATGGTTAGATAATGCTTCAGCCGCAGTCTTACAAACAGCAGGTGAAAAAGGAGTATATGCTTTTGGTAATACCAAGGATCAATTAGACGTTGCACCAAAAGCTGTTTTAAGCAGTGCTGTCAAACGCTTAGATTTAGCCATAGCTTATATAGGAGAATTAGCTAAACAAAAACAAATTAAAGGACAAATATATACAATCGGGCTAGAAAGAACAGATATCTTATTTTTAGGAAAATTTGGGGCAATCATACCGGAGGCAGTAAAGCAAAAGGTATTGAATGCAAACCAAGAAATTGTTAGTAAAAAAATCGTGTTTGAAGACTGTAAAGAGGCTGGTAAGGATACGCGCTGCGTGAAGAAAGCAACAACATAGGTTTAGCAGACTAGATTAAAAAACAGGAATAATTGTCTTTGTAGAGACGGCGATTTATCGCGTCTGTCTGTCTAATGCGTGACGATTTATCGCGTCTGTCTAATGCGCCAGTATTTTAGACGCGATGAATCGCGTCTCTACAATGGGGGCTTTCTTATCCTCAGCGTATTAGGGTAAAACTGGATCTGACTTGTGTGTACACCTTAGCCTTACCAACGGAAGGGGTTGGGGGTGTGGTGTTAGGGACTTTTGCAAGAGGTATACTAAAGTCCTCACTACGAGCTATCGGTTTAGTGAACATGGACTATTTACGCTTAAACAATATTACCAAACGCTTTGGGTCTTTTATCGCTAACGACAATATCAATCTCTCTGTTGCATCTGGAAGCATTCATGCAATACTAGGCGAAAATGGCGCGGGTAAGAGTACTTTAATGAATATTATTAGTGGACTCTATCAACCTGATGCTGGTGAGATTTATCTCCAAGAACAACCAATAAAAATCACCTCACCAAATGAGGCAATTAAATTAGGCATTGGCATGATTTACCAACACTTCATGCTTGTACCTCAATTGACTGTCACAGAAAATATCATCTTAGGAATAGAGAAAACTTGGCGGCTAAATTTAGAAGATAAACAGCAAGAAATCGCCGCATTATCCCAAGCTTATGGATTAGAAATTGACCCCACTGCCAAAGTTGAAAATTTATCTGTTGGGGCACAACAACGGGTAGAAATTCTCAAAGTTCTCTACCGTCGAGCAAAGTTGTTGATTCTTGATGAACCTACAGCAGTTTTGACACCGCCAGAAGTAAAATCATTAATTGCTATCTTGCGCCAATTGGCAGCCGCAGGTAACACAATCATTTTTATCAGTCATAAATTAGAAGAGGTAATGAATCTCTGTGATTCAGTCACAGTTTTGCGCCAGGGAAAGGTAGTAGCAACAACTTCAACTGAAGCGGCGACACCTCAGCAGTTAGCAACATTGATGGTAGGACGAGAAGTAGCTTTACAGTTAAATAAAAGTCCGACATTACCAGGAGAAATCATTCTGTCGGTGCAAAATTTACAAGTTGTTGATGAAAGAAATATTCCGGCTGTAAATAATGTATCTTTTGAACTGCGGGCGGGAGAAATTTTAGGAATTGCTGGTGTCGATGGCAATGGACAGCGAGAATTAGCTGATGCGTTGGCAAAGCCCGTCGCAGACATCGCTCTTGTGCGGACTATTAAGCAGGGTAAAATTGAGTTTACGCCCAAGCATTCCTCAGTGGGCTACATCCCAGAAGATAGGCAGACAATGGGATTGGTGTTGCAATTTAGCATCGCCCAAAATTTGATTTTAAAAGCTTTTAAATATCTGCCATTTTGTCGCCATTTTTTGTTACAACCAGAAGCGATCGCTAATCGTGCCCAAGCTGCAATGCAAGAGTTTGACATTCGAGCATCAGGGAAAGATATCTTGGTAAGTCAGCTTTCGGGAGGAAATCAACAAAAAGTGGTGTTAGCGCGAGAACTGGCGCAAACACCAGCTTTAATTATCGCCATGCAACCTACTAGGGGGTTAGATGTAGGGGCGACAATAGCCGTCCAGTCTCGAATCTTAACAGAACGCGATCGCGGTGCCGCAATTTTGTATATTTCTACTGAGTTAGAAGAAGTGATGGCAATGAGCGATCGCATTGCTGTAATCTACAGAGGTGAGTTTGTGGCTATTTTAGATGCAGCTACGGCGAAGATAGAAGAAATTGGTTTGTTGATGGCTGGGGGATTTTCTTGATAAATTTAGTAAACGAAAATCTAAATCAGTAGACAATTAACAATAAAAACAGAAAAAATTCATAAAGGTGACTCTATGACTCAAGCTTTACCTAAAACCAAGCTAGTAACCTTTGAAGAATTTGTACAGTGGAAACCTGACGGGGGGCGATATGAACTGCATGATGGAGTAATTGTAGAAATGACACAACCATTAGGCGATCATGAAGAGATCACAGGATTTTTAGCTACAAAAATTCCAATCGAATACGATCGGCTTAAACTTCCTTACTTCATACCAAAAACAGCACTCGTAAAACCACCTGAAAATGAATCCGGTTATTCTCCAGATGTATTAATAATCAATCGCTCCAATCTGGTAAATGAACCTTTGTGGAAAAAGGAATCTACTGTTACTCAGGCTGCATCAATTCCTTTGGTGATTGAGGTAGTTAGTACCAATTGGCGTACTGACTATTACACTAAGCGTGGTATGTATGAAGAAGTTGGTATTCTAGAGTATTGGATTGTAGATTACCTAGCTCTTGCAGGCAAATCGTTCATTGGCAATTCCAAAGAGCCTACAATATCGATTTATTCACTAGTTGAGGGCGAATACCAAGTCAGACAGTTCCGTGGGAGCGATCGCATTATCTCACCTACTTTCCCGGAATTGAATTTAACCGCCGAGCAGATTTTTCAAGCTGGAAACACTAACACATAAAGTTGACTTAAATTAATTTTAGGAGATGGCAAGCTATATATAACATTGAGAAATGCAGAAAAGGCGATCGCTTTAGGAAAGTTTCAAAATGCAATTTTCTATGTTCCCCGTTATGTCTCAGTGCAAGCGTTCTATTTGGTTAGGCTCGTGCTGACACTAATTAATCGAATTCATCCTAGATTGCTGCCCATACTATCACCGTTAATCGCCATCGCCTCCGCCCTCATCGTCGGTGCTATCCTCATGTTAATTGCTGGGGCAAATCCCATCACCGCATACGGCATCCTATTTCAAGAATCTCTCTCTACCTACTTTGGATTTGGTAACACCCTCACCAAAATGACACCGCTATTGTTCGCTAGTTTAGGCGTATTAGTAGCGTTGCGGGCTGGGCAATTTAATATCGGTGGAGAAGGACAAATTTATCTAGGTGCGTTGGGAAGTACTTTAATTGGGTTATATGTGCAAGGATTACCTGCGGTGATTCATATCCCCTTAGCACTTTTGGCAGGATTTTTCTTTGGTGCAATTTGGGGTTGGATTCCTGGTTATCTCAAAGCCATACGCGGAGTGAATGAGGTAATTACTACATTGTTGCTCAACTATATCGCCGTGAATTTAGTTAGCTACCTCGTCCAAAATCCATTAATGGCAACAGGTGCGCCTAGTCCTTATTCGCCATTAATTGCTAAAACATCCCGCTTGCCGATTATCTTACCGCAAAGCCTCGCCCATGCTGGGATTTTATTCGGTTTAATTGCCGCAGGTATTTTATGGGTATTGTTAGTGCGATCGCCACTAGGTTATCAAATTACGGCAGTAGGATTTAACCCGATTGCCGCCCGTTATGCCCACATATCTGTTGAACGTACCATTATGCTGGTGATGGCTGCTGCGGGTGGTTTAGCTGGGTTAGCTGGGAGTTGTGAGGTGATGGGGTTGAAATATCGGCTATTTGAACAAGTTTCCCCAGGTTATGGATTTGATGCCATTGCGATCGCTTTTTTAAGTCGTGGTAGTGTTGTCGGTGTAGTCTTGACTTCTTTATTTTTTGCAGCCCTTCGCAGTGGTGCAAATGTGATGCAGCGTAGTGCAGGTGTGCCGGTAACAGTAGTTTACGCGATTCAAGGGTTTATGGTGTTATTTATCGCTATCAGTTTTGCAGTCGAAAGAGAGATAAGAGTAAAAACGCAAAGGGACGCAAAGGTTTAACGCAGAGGAACACAAAGAAAACTCTGCGATACTTTGCGCTTCCCTCCGCGAACCTTTGCGTTTAAAAATAACTCCATGAATAATCTCAACTTCTTCTCCGATTACTTAATAGCTACCTTACGTTTAGCCGTCCCCTTAGCATTTGCAGCCCTTGGAGGATTGTACTCGGAACGTTCGGGGGTGTTAAATATCGCCTTAGAAGGAATGTTACTTACAGGTGCGTTTACTAGTGCTGTGGCTACTTTCTACACTGGTAATCCCTGGCTTGGTATCTTTGCATCCTTAATTGCAGGGGGATTAGTCGGACTACTCCATGCTGTTTTGTGTGTAACTTTGCGTGTCGATCAATTGGTATCTGGGCTAGCAATTAATCTTGTCGCAGCTGGATTAACATCGTTTTTAGCGCGGTTAGTGTTTAGTGGCAGTAGTACGCAGCAGTTGCCTGGAATTGGGACAATTATGATTCCTGGTTTAGCCAATATTCCCCTGATCGGGCCGCTACTATTTCAGCAAGATTTTTTGGTATATTTATTATTTATCTTAGTTATTTTAACTACATACATTTTATTTAAAACTAGCTTTGGGCTGACATTGCGGGCAGTGGGTGAATCTCCGAAAGCTGCTGACACGGCTGGAATTTCGGTACAACTTGTCCGTTATATCGCAGTGGTAATTAGTGGCTGTCTTGCGAGTTTAGGAGGTGCTTATTTAACTCTCGTACAGGTAAGATTTTTTGCCGAGGGGATGAGTGCTGGTAAAGGATTTATTGCGATCGCAGCATTAATTTTTGGTAGATGGCATCCTGTAGGTAGTGCTTTGGCTTGTTTGCTGTTTGGGGCTACAGAAGCTTTACAACTACGAATTCAGGCATTAGGGGCAAATATTCCTTACCAATTTTTAGTAATGCTACCTTATGCGATCGCTTTATTAGCATTAGTAGGTAAGTTGGGGAAATCTACACCCCCGAAAGCTTTAGGTACTCCCTACTTTGGAGAAAATCGCCACTCAGACTAATTTTAGGAAAAGCAAATGGGCGTTAGCACACTAGCAAAATCAGCACATAATACAATAGCTAGCGTCCCCCAAAAGCCACTCATGCCGCAAAATAACCAAACCGCCATCGAATTCCGCGATGTCACTTTTAGCCGCAATCATCGCCCATTGGTGTCAAATCTCAACTTCACTATTCACCAAGGAGAAGCACTGGTATTACTTGGGCGCAGTGGTAGCGGCAAAACCACAACAATGAAGTTAATTAATCGCCTATTTACACCTACACAAGGCGAAGTTTTATTTGATGGCATTCCCACAACTCAATGGGATGAAATTAAACTGCGGCGAAAAATTGGTTACGTCATTCAAGAAATTGGTTTATTTCCCCATTTTACAGTTGAACGCAATGTGGGTTTAGTCCCTTCTTTAGAAGGGTGGCAACCAAAACAAATTAAAATGCGGGTTTATGAGTTGTTGCAACTGGTAGGCTTAGAACCAGCACAATTTGCCACACGTTATCCGCACGAACTTTCAGGAGGACAAAGGCAAAGAGTCGGTGTAGCCAGGGCTTTAGCAGCAGATCCGCCAGTGTTGTTGATGGATGAACCCTTTGGCGCACTCGATCCAATTACGCGCCTCGAACTGCAACAAGAGTTTCGGCATTTGCAGCAAGAGTTAGGTAAAACTGTTGTGTTTGTCACCCACGATATTCAAGAAGCCTTAGTTTTGGCATCGAGAATTGGTTTAATGTATAGCGGAGAATTGGTAGTATTGGGGACGAGAGATGAATTTATGCGATCGCAACATCCAGAAAGCCTCGCATTTCTGCAATGTCTGCGTTCCCTGCAAGATACTTTATGAAAAATTTCTTCTTGGTTAAGTATGCCCCAGAAATTCTTCAGCATACACTCGAACATCTATTTTTAGTAGGCATCGCTATCGGAATTGCCATCCTTGTAGGCATTCCATTAGGTATTTTAATTACACGTAAAACCTATCTCCGCCAACCAATTCTCGGCATAGCAAATATTCTCCAAACTATACCCAGCTTGGCACTCTTTGGTTTACTTATTCCTGTTCCGATAATTGGCGGAATTGGTGCAGTACCAGCAATTGTTGCCCTGACTGTATATTCCTTACTGCCGATAATTCGTAACACTTACACAGGTATTACTAGCGTCGATCCAGCAATTCGGGAAGCTGGGAGAGGTATGGGAATGACAGATAGACAATTGTTATTACAAGTTGAGATTCCCTTGGCAATGGGAGTAATTTTGGCAGGTGTGCGAGTTGCAACAGTAATCGCCATTGGTATTGCAACTATTGCCGCCGCAATTGGGGCTGGTGGTTTGGGAGTATTTATTTTTCGCGGTATATCAGTAGTAAACGATCAGTTAATTTTAGCTGGTGCAGTTCCGGCGGCAGTAATTGCATTATTAGCTGACTTTGCAATTGGCTGGATGGAGAATAAATTAAAAATTAAAAGTTAATGAAAAGATTTTTCACGCTTTGCTTTATAAGTTTTGCCTTGTTATTGGTAATTGTTGGCTGTACACCGAATTTAAATAGTAATAACGGTGGTAATATTATTGTTGCCTCCAAAGATTTTACCGAACAAGATATTTTAGGTGAACTGTTAGCACAGCAAATTGAAGCGACAACTAATTTAAAAGTAGCTCGTCGTCCCCGTTTAGGTGGTTCTTTTGTTTGTCATAGTGCTATTACTGCTGGCAAAATCGATGCTTATATTGAGTACACAGGCACATCTTTTACTGCAATTTTGAAGCAAAAAGCAGTTAACGATCCGAAAGAAGTTTATGAGAAGTTAAAACAAGCATACTCCCAGCAGTTCAATTTGGAAGTGATGCCCAGCTTGGGTTTTGAAAACACTTTTGCGATGATTGTCCGGGGTGAAGATGCCAGACGCTACAATATTCAAACTCTCTCCCAAGCTACTCAATATACACCACAGTGGCGTGGCGGTTTCGGTTACGAATTTTTAGAAAGAGAAGATGGTTTTCCCGGATTAGCGAAAACTTACGATTTACGTTTTGTTAAATCTCCGCAAATTATGGACTTGGGTTTAATATATCGTGCTTTGATTCAAAAACAAGTGGATATGGTGGCGGGTAATTCCACTGACGGGCAAATTTCTCGCTTGGGTTTAGTTGTACTCAAAGATGATAAACATTATTTTCCACCTTACGAGACTGTGCCAATTGTCCGACAAGAAATATTAAAAAAATATCCCGAATTAAGAACAGCGATCGCTTCCCTGGCTGGAAAGATTTCGGCAGATGAAATGCGACAGTTAAACTATTTAGTTGAAGGGGAATTACGTGATGTTAAAGATGTTGTCCAGGAGTTTCGCAAATCGAAGGGATTAAATAATTCGTAATTAAGGATAGGCTTTACCCCACCCTAACCCTCCCCTTATAAAGGGGAGGGAACTAGATTTCTTTTTTCCCACCTTTCCAAGGGGGGGATTAAGGGGGGTAATTTGACTTGTGTATACACGGTAGCCTTAGTAAGGGGGGACTACAGGGAGGGTCTTGTTATGTGCATCTTCATACAGAATTGATATAAGTAAGTTCGTAGTGGGGGGTACGAGAACGATGCCTACGACGGCAAGCTAGGCAAACAATGGTAATCAAAATCTGATAAATTAAGTACACCGAGATGCTAAATATGTATAAGATTTTATGAGGAATGGTATAAAAAAGCTTGCTGTTGCTAAACCCAAGCGAGTTGCGAGCGTAATCTTTTCTTTCACCGTCTTGCTTTACAGCCAAGTAGCATCAGCCGCCTTAACTTTACCCCTACGCAGCAAGAAGGGAATGGTGGTTTCAGCCCATCCCCTAGCAAGTGAAGCGGGAATTTTGATGTTACGCAAAGGGGGTAATGCAGTGGATGCAGCTGTAGCCACAACCTTTGCACTTTCTGTAGTTGAGCCTTTTTCAGCAGGAATCGGCGGCGGCGGATTTTTGCTGATGCACTCTGAGAAAACTGGCGATATGAAAGCCTTAGATTTCCGCGAACGCGCACCCTTGAAAGCTACAAAAAATATGTATTTGGATGCAGCAGGAAAGGTGCGTCCGAATGCAAGTATTAATGGTTATTTGGCAGTAGCGACACCAGGAACGGTAGCAGGACTTTATGAAGTGCATCGTCGCTATGGTAAGCTTTCTTGGCAAGAGGTAATGAAACCTGCGATCGCACTCGCTAAAGATGGCTTTATTCTTGGCAATGTGCTAACCCAGAGGCTCAACCAGCGCCAGGAAGCAATTCTCAAGAATCCCGCCGCGCGAGAAATTTTCACTCGCAATGGTGAATTTTATCAACCAAGGGAAAAACTGGTGCAGCGCGATCTGGCACGCACTTTAACAGCAATTACCGAAAATCCCCAAAGTTTTTACACCGGAAGTATTGCTCGTGCGATCGCTTCTGATATGGTAAAAAATGGTGGTTTAATTACTCTCGAAGACCTGAAAGCCTACAAACCAATCTGGCGCACTCCCGTTTGTGGCAACTTCCGCAAAGCTAAAATTTGCTCAATGCCACCACCATCATCAGGAGGCGTTCACCTATTGCAGATTTTAAATATTATCGGTGACACTGATCTGAAATCTTTGGGATGGCATCATCCAGACGCAATACATTTAATGGTAGAGGCAATGAAGATTGCTTACAGCGATCGCTCAAAATATTTAGGCGATCCTGATTTTGTCAAAGTCCCTGTACAAGAACTGCTCAGTCCAGCTTACGCCAAAAAACGCCGTCAAGAAATTAATATGCAAATGGCTCGACCCTCCACCGAAGTCAAGCCAGGAGATTTAAATTCAAAATGTCTGCGTCTTCCCTCATCCCCTTGTCTTCCGCATGAATCTCTCCAAACCACTCATCTGAATGTTGTGGATGAAGAACACAACGCCGTCAGTCTGACTTTCACCATTAATCTCAGTTTTGGTGCTGGTGTGGTGACACCGGCAACTGGAATTATTCTCAACAATGAGATGGATGATTTTGCCGCTGCGCCAGGAGTGCCTAATGCTTTTGGTTTAGTTGGTAACGATGCCAACAGTATTGCACCCCGTAAAACTCCCCTATCCAGTATGACTCCCACAATTGTCACAGAAAATGGTCATTTTCGGATGGCAGCAGGCGCGCCTGGTGGTAGCACCATCATCACCCAGGTTTTGCAAGTAATCCTGAATGTGCTGGAATACAACATGGATGTTGGTGCGGCTGTTTCTGTTCCACGCATACATCATCAATGGCTGCCAGATGAGTTACGCGTTGAATCCTGGGGCTTAGATGCTCTGACTTTGCAAGACTTACGACGGCGGGGGCACAAAATTAAGGAAACTACTCCTTGGGGTAATGGTAACGCGATCGCTGTTACATCTGATGGAACTTTAGAAGGAGCCGCCGATCCTCGCGGTGAAGGTTCCCCCAGAGGTTTGTGAGGGAGAGGCAAAGACGCAAAAAATAACTAATGACAAATGACTAATGACAAATGACTAATAACTATTGATTTTGAATTGTTGACTCTGCGTAGCTGTTGCTACCAAACTCGTTTGCCCGTGCGCTAGGTACTAGTGTCCAACCTGCTTTCAAAAGTTTTTGATAAGTTGCCCAACCTTTAGAACCACCTGGTATTTGATAATCTGGGACTGCAAAATGTCCAAAAGCTGTGTAAGGACGCCAGGGTTGATTGGGTTCTGTCTGCAAATACAAAATTTTCTCTCCGTCGCCACCAGACTTAGACAACCAGCACATTTGTCGAAGCATTGCAAACTCCTTTGCTTTTAGCTAATGATGCATAATAGCTGATCTTTGTCAAGCTAATTATCACCCTTGGGGATAATTTTTGCCTAATACTTTAGACAAAATGTAATTAAGTTCTATCCACTACAGGATAATTGCTTAACAACTCATAGCCTGGAAGACAGCTGTTAAAGGGACATAAAGATAAACAGCTTTGCCTCACCTTGTTTATTAGGTGAGATTTTTCCCATGTTATCCGCGTTTTTTGCGATCGTGTGTAACAATAACTACTGTTTTGACTAAGGCTTGCAATCAGACTATTTGTTTTTCTGCTTACACATATAAGCGCAGGTTTTAGAAGTTATACCAATTTGAAAAAAGAATGCGACAAATAGACCATCTGTAGAGACGCGATTCATCGCGTCTTTACCCAAGGATGTGTTGCAATCATTAATTGAATTGGTATTAGTTATAAAGTAATATGCTTGGGTTACAAAAAATTGTAGCCGCAGAAATGTTAGCTTTCGTTCCTTAACCAAACCTGATATTAGAGTATAAATAAAATTAACTGTAGGCTGGAATAGCACTTACTTAAGCTAGATTTAGATACCCGATTTCTTGAAGAAGTCGGGTATCTGGCCAGCAATTTCGGTTATTAGAAGGATGGAGCATACAACTTATCGCCGACAATCTGGCGAATTGTCTCTACTAGTTGGCTGTATGCAAAGTTAGATAAAACTGGTTGCGCTGTCTCCAAGTGAATCGATCGATCTAAATCAATCCATGACTTGCAGCCAGCGTATTTGGCGTAATAGGGAATTTCTTGCTCTTGCGATAGTTTATATGTCCGCAGGAGGAGAATATAAAGGGGTTGACGTGCTTTCCATTTGAGGCGATCGCTAATAAAATGCTCGTTCCAAATATGGAAAGGAAGTAAGGTGTTGACAATAGACTCGTCACTCACTGGCAAAATATCTGTAATTTCAGCCCAACTGCCAATGCGAACAGTTTCAGGATGCCAGCCTGATGTTACTGGGTAGACATTATTGGCGTATTCAGCTTTCAGCATGAAAGCTTGTTGATGTTCATAAGTAGGGTAAAGCAGAATTTGCTTGTGGGCAACTTGGAAATGTCCATTTCGTTCATGGATACCGCCTTTGCGGAGCAACATAATTGTTTTGCCATTTTCCAAGGCATTTATGGCAACTGCCCATTCTTTGAGAGCATGAAAAGTTGTAGTCAATTCCATCGGCATCTACTGTAACTCTGATTTAATTTGAAGCTAAGACTGATAAAGTATGAACCTGTCCAAGGTAATGAATTAGGAAGCAGTTATGGAAAAGCGAACGCTGGGTACAAGTGAAGTCAAAATCACACCCATTCTGATGGGAACTTGGCAAGCTGGTAAAAGAATGTGGGTGGGAATTGAAGATGCTGACTCGATTAAAACCATCTGAGCCGCTTATGAAGCTGGGATCACGACAATTGATACTGCTGAAGTTTATGGTGAAGCGCTAGAAAAACTGCGTCCTATAGCCCTTCTTCATGATTGTACCCTTGCTCAGTTAGCTTTAGCCTGGTTAATTGCTCAACCCCAAACAAATGCGTAGACGCGTCATAGCGGCTTGTCGTCAGACATCGCCGGAGGGCGTTATCCCGAACAAGCACGAGACAATGCATTAGCCGCCCAAATCAAGCTTTCTACCGCCGAATTGGCAGAAATTGATGCCATTGGACGTATTGTTACTGACCATCTGGATGACAATCAGATTATGTGGAATTCGTGACAATTTAGTTCGTTAGCTATGCTTACCTCTCCAAGATGCCTTCAACTTTCTTAAAAAGAGAGCTAGGGATCAAATTTCTAGCTTGATATTGCAAAATCTAACAAAACGTCAACTTTAGTAAACCAAGGGCTGCAACTCACAATTTAAGTGATAGTTTAAATAGTAGGACACCAAAGAAGATAAAACCAAACAAAAAGGGTCAATGACTTAGTGTCCCCTTGTCATCAGCCCAAGCAAATTTCAGCATATCAAATGTGATAGAAGTGGCAAAAAGCCTAATGTAAAAGGCAAAGCCAAATCCTAAAGCGGAAAAACGCAAGAATGCTGAGTTTGTTAGTTTTTCAGTCCACCCTAGTTATTAACTTTCAGCTAGTTAATTAGTTTAAAATTTGAAATCTGTAAACTCGATAAAACCTGGTCAACCTCGACCAGGTTTTTGGTATTTTATTGTAATATGATTTTCTCGGTACGGCAGGGATTACTAATGGGGCTTTGTTGGGTTGAGCGACAGATAAACTCAACAAAGTCTCGATAATGTTGGTTTACCCTTCTCCTTTAGAGACGCTATGCGTAGCTTGCTTCCACGTTCGCGTAGCGTCTCGTAGAGAAGTGGTACGGGAAGCAAGCTACGTTCCTCAATCCAACCTACATCAGTATAATTTTTAGTCTTAACTGAACTGTATTGAAGCGTACTGGACTCTAGCTAATTTTCCAGCAGGGAATAAAATAGGACAGCAACATATCCTGCTAGGAGAATTTGATGAAAAATTATCGCTTTTTAAATAAGATTACTACAGCTATGATTGTAGCTGCTCTTTCTTTTTCCTGTAAGTCTTCTGTTAGTAGAAATGCAGAACAGGCAAAAGCAACAGAGAAACCGAAGCCACAACAAAATCTTATCTATGGCGATTTAATTATTAAAGAACAATCAGATTATCTAATGATTCCTGTTAGTCTTGCAGAGCAGAATGAAGATAAAGGAGTTGATTTAAACCTTTCACGTTCTTATGAAAATGGAAGAAATAATCAATTGTATAATATCATCTTTTATCAAAAGCAAGGTAGTGAAGCTCATCTTTTATTAAATAAAAAAGCCATTATTACCTCCTTCGATTTATTGGAGGTAAAAGCGGCAAACAAGCCAACTACAAGAGTTTGGTTATATAAAATCATTGACCAAGACACAAATATAGATAAAAAACTTAATAGCGTTGATGCTACTATTGGCTATCTTTCTGATTTATCAGGTAAGAACCTCCAGCAAATTACCCCAAATAATACTCGAATTATCAGTTGGGTTGTTGTTCCAGGTCAAAATGCAATTTTTCTAAAAATTCTTAAAGACTCGGATAATAATAAAAAATTTACAAAAGAAGATAAAACAAATTTTGTGAGGGTTAATCTCGATAAAATCGGTATGGGAACTGAAATTATTAGTGACCAAATAGAGCAAGAAATTAAATCCTACGTTTTTAAATAAGCTTATTTGTAGTAAGGGCTGGAGCCGCTTACTACAAACTTTTAATTATTCATGCTCACTTACTTAGACAAAACCCAATCGCGTAAAAGTTGATTTACTCCATCGGGTACTTCATCATGGGGACAATGACCTGCTGTTAAAAAATGTTCTGTAAGTTGAGGACAATATTGACGAAACTTTAGAGAACGTTCTCTAGCATTCATCCACGGATCGGCTTCTCCCCATAACATCAACAGAGAACAAGTTAATTGCTTTAGTAGTACATCAACTTTTTCCCCTTGAGGACTGCTAAAAACTGAAACAAATACATCCAACGCACCCGGATCAAAAGCAGGGCGAGAAATTTCTTCTACTAATTGGTCTGTAATTGCACTTTTATCAAGATATACCTTTTCTAAAGTTTGGCGAATTACCCAACGTTGTCGCACGTATTGAAATAACAGAAACTGAGCTAAAGGTTGTTGAAACATCCACTTAACCGAGTCACCCAGTAATTTCTCTAAAGAAGAGGGTTGTTTGGGTGGCTGAATTTCGCTTTGCAAAGCTTCAGGTTCAGATGTCGCTTGGCTTTCGCTAAAAGGCCCGGCACTATTGAGCAGTACTAATCCAGCCGCACTGTCAGGACGTTGTGCTGCAACACACAAGCAAGCATAGCCACCAAGGGAGTTACCTGCTAATACTGCTTTTTGACCAATCACTTCGCTGATAAAATCATGGAGTTGATCGCGCCACAAGTCGCCACTGTACTGCAATTTTGGTTTCGCCGATCGCCCAAATCCCAAAAGGTCGATCGCAAATACTTCAAAATCTTGACACAATCCTGTGATATTCTTGCGCCAGTGGTCTGTGGAAGCACCAAATCCATGTACCAAAAGCAAGGGCGGACGTTCCGCTTGCTTCTCTCCCGCACGCACATAGTAAACGTTGTGCCCGCGCCACTGCCAATATTTACCAGGAATTGGAGTTGTAGAGGGGGCTGTAGTTGCCTGCATGATTTAAAGAAGTGTTAAGTAGTCTTTTAATAATTGTAGGCTACTGGAGAGTGAGGGACATGAGGGAGATGAATTAATAACCAATGCCTAATGACTAATGACTAATGACTAAAATTACAGGTAAAACTAAACTACTAGGAGTCATTGGACATCCTGTAGAACATTCACTGTCACCAGTGATGCATAATGCTGCGATCGCACAATTAGGATTAGATTATATTTATCTGCCTTTTCCGATTGAACCACAGAATTTAGAGGTGGCGATCGCAGGTTTTGCTGCTGTTGGGGTTGTCGGCTTTAGTGTGACAATACCTCACAAACAGGCAATCATCCCCCTACTCTCAGAAATTACCCCCTTGGCTCAAACTATTGGTGCAGTAAATACCGTTAGCCGCCAAAATAACCAATGGGTAGGCACAAATACAGATATAGAAGGATTTATCGCTCCTTTGCAGACAACATATAAACAAGATTGGAGTCAGAAAGTAGCGGTAATTTTAGGTAATGGTGGTGCAGCAAGAGCTGTTGTAGCAGGTTGTATTCAGCTAGGTTTTGCCCAAATTCATGTTGTTGGGCGCAATATGCAGAGATTACAAGAATTCCGCAATAGTTGGAGCAATTCATCCCTAGCTGATAAATTCCAGGTTCATCAATGGGAGGAATTACCAAAGCTCATTCCCCAAGCAAATCTGCTGGTAAACACAACTCCGATTGGGATGTATCCCAAAGTCGATGAATCGCCTTTGAGTGTAGAAGAAATCGCAAATTTACCAACGGGTGCGATCGCTTATGATTTAATATATATTCCTAAACCAACGCAATTTCTCCAGCAGGCAGAAAAACAAGGCGCAATTGCGATCGATGGATTAGAAATGCTAGTTCAACAAGGGGTAGCAGCATTAAAAATCTGGTTGCATCTGGAAACTTTACCTGTAGAAGTGATGCGCCAAGCGTTACAAAATCACCTGGGTTTAGGGGAGTGATGAAACTTAATTACCCCCCTTAATCCCCCCTTGGAAATGGGGGAAACAAGAAATCCAGTTCCCTCCCCTTTGCAAGGGGAGGGTTAGGGTGGGGTAAAATTTAGCGTAAACTCAGCCATTAACTAGATTTTCTACACTATTAGCATCATTCGGCAATGCAGCTGTTAAAACTTCGCTGCCTTCTGTAGTAACTAAAACATCATCTTCAATGCGAATTCCTCGAACATCGGCGAATTCAGATAAACGCTGCCAATTCACGACATTCTGATATTTGGAACGAACATTAACATCATTTAAAATTGCTGGTACTTGATAAAAACCAGGTTCAATTGTGACTAACATTCCTGGACGCAGGGGACGATTTAAACGGAGATAGCTTAAGCCAAAGCGATCGCTCCTTTCACGTCCCTCTTCATACCCTGCTAAATCGCCCAAATCTTCCATATCATGCACATCTAAACCCAGTAGATGACCGATACCATGAGGGAAAAACAGCGCATGAGCATCGATTTCTACTAAATCTTGGGGATTTCCTTGTAAAATGCCTAAATCTACTAAACCTTCAGCGATCGCTGTAGCCGCTTGCAGGTGAATATCCCCATATTCTACACCAGGCTGGATTTTGGCAATGCAAGCATCATGGGCTGCCAAAACGACATTATAAATATCTCTTTGGGTAGATGAAAACTTCCCTGAAACTGGCCACGTGCGAGTTACATCACCTGCCCAACCAGTCTCAGTCTCAGCGCCAACATCGGCAAGCAGTAAATCACCTGGTTGCAAACTATGGTGATAATGCTCGTTATGCAAAACTTCACCGTGAACAGTGACAATACTGTTGTAAGAGGTGGTCATATTGTGGGCAATAATCACCCCTTCCATTGCTGCCCGAACTTCTGCTTCTAGTTTGGCTTGGGGTGTTGCTGCCATCCCCGCTTTGTGAGCTTTGACAGTTAGTGCCGCAGCTTTTCGCAACTCGGTTAATGCACTATCATCGTGGGTGAGGCGGAGTGAAACGATCGCCTTCGCTAACTCCAAGTCAATTCCTTGGGGAGGACTTTGTGGTAAAACCCATCTATTTAATAGCTGCGATTGCTGCGTCCAAGTAGCTGCATCTTGAACGGCAAGTGTAGCGGCATCTTCTAGCCAAGACTCTAATTCTGCCATTGGTCGGGCGACATCCGCCCCAATCTTCTCGGCTATTACTTCGCGCGTTGGCATTTCTCCATGCCAAAGGGCGCTGCTGGGTGACGGATCATCGATGAATAGTTCTAGTTTGCCTGCTTCTAGACGAATTGCCGCCTTTGGTAATGGCAGTCCGGCGAAATAAAGGAAATGACTGTTAGCACGAAATGGAAAGGAATTTGCCGGAAAGTTGCGCGAATTATTGCTACCTGACCACAGAATTGCTGGAAAATCAATCAGGTTAGCTAGTTGTTGCCGTCGGTGGCGTAAAGTCTCGACGATGGAAGTAGAAGTTTGTGGGATAAGCATAAATGTAAACTCAAACAAAAGGAAAAAGGTGATAGTTTTGCCTTTATTTAGTCGTTATCGTCTTTATCGTCATCTTTTTGATCATTTTTGCGATCGCCATCTTTGCGATCGCCATCTTTGCGATCGCCATCTTTGTGGTCGTCATCTTTGTCGTTCTGGTTAGGTTGTAACTCTGGTTTTTGTTGCTCAATTGGTGCAAGTGGCTGTGGGGCTTCAACAACACAACTAACTAATCCTCCAGAAATTAGCGCTAAGTTGACAGCAGCAAAGATGCTTCTGAAGATTTTTATCCTCACGTTTTCGGTTTGCTTTAACATTGATTCTAGTTTTTGGAGATTGTATTTCTAATTTATAAGGTACTGTATATAGTGGTTCTCATTAAACAAGTAGGGGCACAGCCATTGGTGTCAACTTAACGCTAAACCCGCTTGGTGACAACGTTTTGCCCTCACCCCCGGCCCCTCTCCCCAAGGGAGAGGGGAGATAGATATTCAATTCCCCTTCTCCCTTGGGAGAAGGGGTTAGGGGATGAGGGCGTGAGGGATTAGCAAAACGCCTGTCCGATATAGTTTTCAGCTTAAGTTGACACCAATGGCCGCGCTCCTACACTTTGCTACTGATAAATATATTGTTGTCTAACTTTCAAAGCGACTCTAATGGGACAAATCATTACTCAGGTTGATGCTTTTACCAATACACCTTTCGCAGGTAATCCGGCTGCTGTCTGTGTTTTGCCTACTCTCCAAGATGAGCATTGGATGCAAAACTTGGCGCAGGAGATGAATTTATCTGAAACAGCTTTTCTAGTCAGACAGGATGATGGCTTTAATCTGCGTTGGTTTACGCCTACGGTGGAAGTGCCGCTTTGTGGTCACGCAACTTTAGCTAGTGCCCATGTACTTTGGTCAGAGGGACATTTGTCACCTGATGAAGTTGCACGTTTTTATACCAAAAGTGGAGTGCTGATTGCGAAGCTGCAAGGTGAGTGGATTGAGTTAGATTTTCCAGTAAATTACTCACAAGCAGCGATCGCACCTCCAGAACTCAAGCAAGCTTTGGGTGTACCCTACAAATCTGTCTTGCAGAATTCACTAGGTTATCTAGTGGAATTGGAATCTGAAGAATTGGTGCGGCAAATACAGCCTAATTTTCAACTGCTAAAAACCTTACCGATTTCTGATGTCATTGTCACCAGCCTCACTGACTCTGATTCTCAATATGATTTCGTCTCTCGCTTCTTTGCACCAGGATTAGGTATTAATGAAGACCCAGTTACGGGAGCGGCTCATTGCTGTCTTGCTTGGTTCTGGCGCGATCGCTTGCACAAAGATCAGTTTTTAGCTTATCAGGCATCAAGTCGCGGTGGAGTAGTGAAGGTGTATTATGACGGAGGCGATCGCGTCTTTCTCGCTGGACAAGCGGTAACAGTGCTGCGAGGTGAGTTATTTACTGCATAGGTAAATGTCGCTGCGAGTAAGGTTGATGTTGAGGTAGCAAGCATAGAATTTAACTTTTCAGACATCCTTTAATAAAAAACTTGCAAGCGAGGTGAAAAAATGGCAGCCGAGTATGATAACATCGCTCTCCAGTTTCAAAAACTTAACAAATTGCCTTATCGCTTGTATGGTGAGGCATATACATACTTAAATTTGATCGGAGATGTTGCCGGAAAATCAATCCTCGATCTAGCTTGTGGAGAAGGATTTTTCACACGATTGCTCAAACAGAATGGCGCTGCACGTTTGGTTGGTGTGGATATTTCCTCAGAAATGATCAAATTGGCAAGACTTGAAGAAGCCTCTGTTCCACTTGAAATTGAATATATCATCGGTGATGTCATGGAAATTGCTTCTATTGGCAGCTTCGATCTTGTGGTAGCCTCCTACTTGCTCAATTACGCTTCAACTAAAGAGCAACTACTTAAAATGTGTCAGGCCATAGCAATTCATCTTAAACCTGGTGGTCGATTCGTCAGTTTGAATAATAATTTAGAACTGCTTCCAGAGTTTTATGATAAACATCAGAAATATGGCATTGTTAGGAGATGTGCCCAGTCGCTCAAGGAAGGTACGCCCATAACCTTAACATTGAGCATTCCTGATGACGGTGAGTCTATTAGTATTGATAACTACTACCTCAGCAAAGCGACTTATGAATGGGCCTTGATGAGTGCTGGTTTTAAAGAGATCCGCTGGCACCATCCAATAGTCTCTCCCAAAGGCATAGAGAAATTTGACTCCGAGTTCTGGCAGGATTACATTGACTATCCCGATATGATCGGCATTACCTGCCTAAAATAGCTGTCAATGCGTTTGGTTATATCATGTCTGCCAAATCACCCATAATAAAAGAACCCCACCCCCAACCCCTCCCCGCAAGCGGGGAGGGGAGCTAGAGCGGAGCTTTTGCGGGGTGGGGTTCCGGTTATTATGGTCACTTACCCGGACATAATATTAGGGGCTGTTAGGGAGTTTTGCAAGATATCTAATGTTTGTCAGGCGAAAAATCGCATTGTCAGTCGATGCAATGGCATTGCAGAAAGTTGGCTTAAAATTGCACGTCAATACAAACACTAAACTGTAAGAGCGTAATTTTGCGAATAAACAACTGTCACAATATTTAAACAAGCCTATATTTTTATTTCAAAAATGTCTGCTAAACACAAAGATAGTAGAACTACTATCCAATCTCGTGATTGGCCAATTGAGGAATTACCTGGACTGAGCCACGAAGAACAATCTCAACTCCAAAATTGTGGGATTATTAGCACAGTAGCTTTAGTCAAACAAGGGAAAACTCTAGAGTCAAGACTAGCGTTAGCAAATAAACTACAGATTCATCTTCAGTATGTAAATAAATGGATGGCTTTAGCTGACTTGGCACGTATTCCCAGTGTCGGGACACAATATTGTGGTTTATTGCTTCATGCAGGTATTGTTTCTGTAGTCCAGTTAGCTCAAACTCCCACTCACAGATTGCACCAACAAATTATGCGCTTGCAGGTAGCAACAATGCAGCGCCGAGATTTGTGTCCAGCAATTGAGCTAGTACAACAGTGGAGTCAGCAAGCTAAAGCAATCATTAGTTAGGAGTTAGGAGTTAGGAGTTAAGAGTTAAAATTCATAATTCATAATTCATAACTCATAACTCCTCACTCTTTAACCAAGACACCATTAAGAAAGATATCAGCGAGTCCTTCGGCCATTTCCTGCATTTGTTGGGGAGAAGCGTCAGGTTCGATGAGGGTGTTGTTGGAAAAACCTGCGATCGCAAACATTCCTAAGAAAACTTTCGCAACTAGCTTCGCGTCTCCTTGACGATAAATACCTTTATCCATCGCTGTTTGAAAGAATGCTTCGCCGACATCTGTCATTTTGGTAATGACTTCTAATTGAATGCGATCGCGCAAATCGGGGTGAAATTGCACCTCCATAAAACAGACGCGCATCAAATCGGCATTTTTTTGGAAATTCCACATCCGACGGCGCATCACCTGAGCGACAGCTTTATAGCTGCCCATTTCACTTAATTCTGTGAGCAAATCTGTGAGAATCTCTACCCAGCCACTTGTGGCTACTTCCACCAAAATTGCTTTTTTATTCGGAAAATGACGAAATAGAGTGCCTTCAGCTACACTTGCCGCTTGTGCTAAGTCACGGGTGGTAGTACCGTCAAATCCCTTAGAAGCAAACAACCGTTGTGCTGCCTCTAAAATTCGGGTGCGCGTCTGAGCCTCTGAAGGTGGGGAAGAATTAAAAACTCGCATAACAGTTATGGTTAGATATCCGTAACAGGACTTGTAGCATTATTATCTAATGTCAAGTACTAGGAGCTACTGAAAGCTTAATACAAGATTAACGCTCTTTTGCTAAGTATCCTGTTATTTAGGTAATGTAACTTTATCTTAATTTTCGCTTATGAACCAGAATAGTCGGTCAATTTTAGATTTTAGATTGGGGATTTTGGATTGGTCAGATCGAGTATCTGTCATATTGCGGCAGTTATTTGTCATTTTCTTGACTTTAATTATCTTCTCGTGGGGATTGCTGCCAGAAGTTGCTCTAGCTCAAACTCAGACAGCACCTCCTCCTCAAGAAATTAAAGCTCAAACCCCGCCAGTTCAAAGTTCAATTCAACCTTATCTAGATCGAGTCATCAAGCAGTTAACGGAGTTTCGCCTCGACAATGGTTTGAAATTCATTGTTTTGGAACGGCATCAAGCGCCCGTAGTTTCTTTTCTTACTTATGCAAATGTTGGTGGTGTGGATGAGCCAGATGGCAAAACTGGTGTAGCTCACTTTTTGGAACATTTGGCGTTTAAAGGCACAACGCGCATTGGTACACAAGACTACAAAAAAGAAAAACCGCTACTAGATACCTTAGAGCAATTGAATGCTCAAATTAAAACAGCGAAAGCCGATGGCAAAAAAGCTGAAGTTGTTCGGTTACAAACTCAGTTTGAGCAAGTGGAATCGCAAGCCGGCAAACTAGTCAAGCAAAATGAATTGGGGCAAATTGTCGAACAATCGGGAGGTGTGGGTTTAAATGCCAATACTTCTACTGAAGCCACTCGTTATTTTTATAGCTTTCCTGCCAATAAGCTAGAACTTTGGATGTCGTTGGAGTCGGAGCGATTTCTCGATCCGGTAATTCGTCGTGAGTTTTATAAAGAGAAAGATGTCATTTTAGAAGAACGACGGATGCGGATAGAGAATTCACCCATTGGATTGATGGTGGAAAAGTTTATCGATACTGCTTACAAAGCCCATCCCTACAGGCGTCCGGTAATTGGTTATGACCAAGATATCCGCAATCTGACACCAGAAGATGTCCAAAAGTTTTTTGATACTCACTACGTACCAAGTAATTTGACCATTGCTATTGTCGGAGATGTCAATCCCACTCAGGTGAAAAAACTAGCGCAAACTTATTTTGGCCGTTTTCAAGCCAAAACCAAAGCTGTTGAACAAATCCCGGTGGAACCGTCACAACAGCAAACACGGGAAGTTACTTTACAACTACCTTCTCAACCCTGGTATTTAGAAGGTTATCATCGTCCGGCGATTACTCATCCAGATAATGCCGTCTATGAAATCATTGGCAGTTTATTAAGTGATGGGCGCACGTCGCGGCTATATAAGTCTTTGGTAGAAAAGCAGCGTTTGGCGCTAAGTGCTCAAGGTTACAGTGGATTTCCTGGAGATAAATACCCAAACTTGATCTTTTTCTATGCTCTCACATCTCCTGGTCATACAGTTGATGAGTTGGCGGTGGCTTTGCGTCAAGAAATTGACAAATTAAAAACTGAGCCTGTAGCGGCGGCTGATTTGCAACGGGTGAAAACTCAAGCACGGGCGGGTTTGTTACGCACTCTTGATTCCAATATGGGCATGGCTCAACAATTGTTGGAATATGAGGTGAAAACTGGCTCTTGGCGGAATTTGTTTAAGCAGTTGGATGACATTTCGGCGGTGACGACGGCTGATATTCAACGGGTGGCAAAGGAGACTTTTACGCCGAAAAATCGCACGATTGGGAAGTTGTTGTCGAAAGAAGCTTAAGAGAAACGAACCGCAAAGGGCGCAAAGGGCGCGAAGGAAGAGAGATATGCAGAGGTTTAAGGTGAAGGATAAAAGGCGGATGGCGTTGAAAATCAAAAATGGGAAGGGGTTGATTTATGCTTTGGTTGCTGTTTTTGCGTGTTTACTTTTAACTTGTAATTTTTCTCTGGCGGCGACGGCTGAGGCGAAACATTACACAGAATTGCAGCTACCACCGCTACCTGAGATTAAGTTACCCAAGTATGAGCGGTTTGTGCTGCAAAATGGCTTGGTTGTGTATTTGATGGAAGATCATGAGTTACCGTTGGTGAATGGTACAGCGTTTGTACGGACAGGGAATCGCTTGGAACCAATGGAGAAAGTTGGGTTGGCTGGTTTTACAGGCGGGGTAATGCGAACTGGAGGAACTAAGAACCATTCGTCTGATGAACTCAACGAAATATTGGAACAACGGGCAGCATCTGTGGAAGTTGGTATTGGTGAAGCTTCTGGTAGTGCTAGCTTTGACGCCCTCAGTGAAGATTTAGAAACAGTGTTTGGGCTGTTTGCTGAGGTGCTGCGATCGCCTGTATTTGCTCAAGAAAAGTTAGACTTGGCGAAAACTCAAGCCAAGGGTGGCATTGCCCGTC
Organism: Nostoc sp. 'Peltigera membranacea cyanobiont' 210A; assembly: GCF_002246015.1. Taxonomy (GTDB): domain Bacteria; phylum Cyanobacteriota; class Cyanobacteriia; order Cyanobacteriales; family Nostocaceae; genus Nostoc. Next base: position 131,465 of record NZ_NOLJ01000011.1, on the reverse strand, counting down.
GTAATGACAATCCAGATGGGATTGCTAGTCGGGAATTTAAGAAATTGATCTACGGGAAAGATAGCCCTTATGCTCGCACAATCGAGTATGCAACGGTGGATAAGGTTGAGCGTGAGGATTTGCTCAAGTTTTATCAGCAATATTTCCACCCCAATAATATGATTTTGGGGATTGTGGGCGATTTTGATAGTAAGAAAATGCGATCGCTCATTCAAGCTAAGTTTGGCAATTGGCAGCGTAACCCAGGTATTGCTAAACCCACATTACCAAAGGTTTTGCCAGCTAACACAGGTGGAGTATTTTTTGTCAATCAGCCCCAACTAACGCAAAGTAGTGTGCTTATCGGGCATTTAGGCGGACGTTTCGACAGTCCCGATTATGCCGCGCTGGATGTATTAAATGGGGTGTTAAATGGATTTGGTGGACGCTTATTTAATGAATTGCGATCGCGTCAAGGTTTAGCTTACTCTGTATACGGCCAGTGGAGTCCCCGCTACGACTATCCTGGCATATTTATCGCTGGTGGAGAAACGCGATCGGATGCTACCGTCCAGTTTGTCAAAGCCTTACAAGCTGAAATCAAGCGCACCCAAACTCAAAGAGTTACTGCAAAAGAACTTGCTTTTGCCAAAGAGTCTACACTCAACTCCTTTGTGTTCAACTTTCAAGACCCCAGCCAAACCTTATCACGGTTGATGCGATACGAATATTACGGCTATCCTGCTGATTTTCTCTTTCGCTATCAAAAAGCCGTCGCCGCCACCACAGCAGCCGATGTCCAACGGGTAGCACGAGAATACCTCAAACCAGAAAAGATTGTGACTCTAGTAGTGGGGAATCAAACCGCCATTCAACCGCCATTGACACAGTTAACTAAACAGGTGACACCAATAGATGTAACGATTCCTGGTTCGCAGCCACAGGTGAAGAATTAATAGCGTAGATAGGTAGACACTCAATATCCAAATAAAATCGCAAGGCTCATATCCCCGACTTCTTAGACAGTCGGGGATCTTGTTGTTCAAATAATTTTCTTGATTATCGGGAAATGATTGAGGAAAAATTGGAGTAACAAGTAGAAACTAAATCAGGAACCAAAACCTCTGGGAACTCCAGAGGTTTTTTTTATTCTAGTAATCTTTTTTGGAGCGATCGCTCCAGCATACACTTCTATAAAGGGCTTCTTCAAGCAAGCGATGTCTAACGACAGGCTGCGCTGTATCTGAAAATCTAGCGATGAAGCAGCAAAAATTGTCGCAGCGAATTATTGAACTAGAGTAAGCTAAATTTAGGTTTTAGCTACTGGGAGCGAAGATGATGTTGTTGGAATTAAAGCGCATCCATGTTCCACCAGGACAAAGAGTGCTACTACGAGATGTAACCTGGCAGGAATTGGAAACAATTCTAGAGGATTTAGGGGAACACCGAGCAGCACGAATTGCTTATGATAGAGGAATACTGGAGATTATGGCACCACTGCCAGAACATGAAGACGATAAAGAAATTATTAGCGATTTAGTCAAAGCTCTTTTGGAAGAATTAGACATTGAGTTTAGATGCCTTGGTTCTACCACTTTCAAAAACCAAGCAATGGCTCAAGGTATAGAACCCGATCAGTGTTTCTATATAAAAAATGAATCCAAGATTCGCGGCAAGAAGCGGCTAGATTTAGCAGTAGATCCTCCTCCAGATTTAGCTCTAGAAATTGATATTACTTCTCGCACTCATCCTAATATTTATGAAGCGCTAAAAGTGCCTGAACTTTGGCGTTTTGAGCGAGGAAAGCTCCAAATTAATGTTTTGCAAGATGGACATTATGTAGAATCTCAACAAAGTCAAAATTTTCCTCTATTCTCATTAACTGAAGTAATTCCCCAATATCTAGAGCAAAGTACAACAGCAGGTAGAAATGCAACGCTCAAAGCTTTTCGTCTGTGGGTACAAAAACAGATACAACAGCAATAACTTATGCTGTCAACAGAATTCATAATATACAGCAGATTTCAAGTTAGTAAAGTACACAAGCTAAGTCTCCAAATAGGTATAAATAAATACAGTTAATATCAACCCAAAACCCAGACGTAGAGACGCGATTTATCGCGTCTTGAAAGACCAATCATCTATACTTCTGACTCCTGAATTCTGAATTATGCTGTATAACTATTGCCAACCTTAGTATTAGCGGATAAATTGTACTTCTTTGAAGTAATTATTACCGCATTTTAAGCTATGTTTGTTAAACCCAAAATATTTTTATCATCGCTTGCATTATTACTCAGTTTTGCAAGTCTATTTCTTAGTGCTTGGATTCTTCTTCCTGCTCCAAATATGTTTTTACTCACACTAGCGGTAGGAGCGCCAGAAGTGAGTCCTTGGTTATTATTATTAAATTTTATCTTTTTATTGCTGTCTTTATTCTATATCCGTCGCCGTCAACTACAACGTTTAGTTTGCATTTTCAGTTTAATCGGATTGCTAATTTGTGGATGGGTGCTAGTGAATATTTCACCAACTCAAATGCAGATGGCTAAAGCTATGAAACAAGGGCTGGGAACAAATTATCTAGAGCAAATTCCCGTTCAAGTAAGGGCTAAAATGCAAACCCATCCCTTTGACTTAGTTAATTTCTTCTGGGGTATTCCATTAGGGAAAACGCGTCATCAAAAAGATATTCTCTTTGCTTCTCCTAAAGGAGTGCCTTTAAAAATGGAAGTTTACCAACCCCCAAAGGTAGGGAAATATCCAGCAGTGGTAGTAATTTATGGTGGAGCTTGGCAATATGGCAATACTCATGCCAATTCCGAGTTTAATCAATATATTGCTAATCATGGATATACGGTATTTGCGATCGACTATCGACACGCACCTCAATATCAGTTTCCCTCTCAGTTAGATGATGTGCGTACAGCCCTAAATTTTATTCGCAAACATGCAGCTGAATATGAAGCCGATTCAGAACGTATGGTACTTTTAGGACGTTCTGCTGGGGCACATCTAGCAATGCTAGCGGCTTATCAACCCGATGCACCACCCATTCGTGCTGTAGTGAACTATTACGGGCCTGTTAACTTAACTGAAGGATACAAAACACCACCAAATCCCGATCCGATAAATTCTCGCGCTGTTTTAAAAGCATTTCTTGGTGGTTCTTTAGAAGAATTGCCTAATCGGTATGAAATTGCTTCACCGATAAATTACCTAACGCACCCTTTACCGCCAACTTTATTAATTTACGGCAGTCGTGACCATTTGGTGCAAGCGCGATTTGGCAGACAGATGTACGAACGTTTACATGACTCTGGTAACACTGCGGTTTTTCTAGAAATTCCTTGGGCAGAACACGCTTTTGATGCTGTTTTCAACGGTGTGAGCAATCAATTAGCGTTGTATTACACTGAGAGGTTTTTGGCTTGGGCGTTGTTCAGGCAATAATTTTATTAGCAGACTCATTCATAAGTATTAACCCAAGTTGCTATAGCGTTTCCTAATCACATGAGGTACATCTTAGCCCCTCTTCGCTTGCGGGGAGGGGGTTGGGGGAGGGGTTCTTGTACATCACTTGGGCCGAGAACCGCTATAGTTATGCTTGCAGGTGTTCAAAAGGCGTTGCATAAATAATAAATCGAGGCAGAATAGTGGGAATTTTGACTCTAGTATTAAAAGTTAAATAAATTGTGCTGCAAAATTAGTGTTATGTCTAAAAAATAGATGGTTATAAATATTTTAATTTAAATCATAAATAATGACATAAGCTTAGTTGAACGTTAACTATTAATTAACCTATTTATGATTTTTTAGGTTAGTGGTAGTGCTGATGGCACGTTAGTCTACCACCCCCGTTTTCTAAATGGGCATTTCCTGATAGCAGTAACTACAGCGCCAGTAAAGTTCTCCCAAACGCGCATGACGGAGTAAGATGTCTGAACAGTTAGGGCAAAAATGCTTACTCATCATCGATTGACTGATTGTTGTAGATATACTCAATTTGCGAGGACTCGTTAATAAAGCTTTATTTAGCATATATTTCACTAAACTTTGTCAATTTATTTGTTGATAAAGGTTAGTATGACACTGTAATGTTAGAAATCATGTTTAACCAAGCGTTTGATTTGTGTATAAGTTGTACAAGTTTTACTAAGATATTTAATTTTTAACCTTTATTTAATAACTTTTGAGCATTTGTATCTCGTATGGTGTAATCCAATTTAAAAAATATTTACAACATATAAATTTGCTGTAGTATAAGTATACATCTGTATGCCTCTACCCATATATCATTATTCTTGAATAAATTCTGTCTCTTGTTCTTTTTGGGATAATTTCTTCTTTGGAGTCCTCTTAACCAGCCGAAGTTTCATCCACTGGAAGGAAACAAGGTTGAGTAACAGACCGATGATGAACAAAATCAGCATAAGCACAACCTGATACCAAGCGATCGGTTGCACCACCGAATCTGCAACAAGATGGCAAAAATTTAGTACGGTATATAATACGGTTAAACCAAAGTGAATGCTTCGGTAGCGACTCGAATCAGTAAACAGAGTAGCAACGATCGCAGCCATCGGGAACACAAAAAAGCCCAACATTAACCACATAATCGGGGCAACTTCTGCTATGCTTTGTGCGTGGGAGTCAGCCACACTAAGACCGTGAAAAAGAGGCATTAATCCCAATTGGCTGTGAAAGAGAAGTCCCAACAAGAAAACGATCCAAAGGGTAATAATTTTTTCTTGATGTTTGATTACCATACTGTTTTGCACTCCCCTGATTTTTCAGTAATTCGAGTTTGGGTAGCTAACAGAATAAGAATAGAGTAGCAAGGATATTGTAGCGATAGAGTGCTTTTAAGCTTTCCATTTTAATTAGTGAGTTGGAGAGCATAATAGCTGCCACCTTCAGATATCTATAGTACTCTCTAAATCATATTTTAAGCAACTAAATTTGAGATTTTTGTAACGATTTGAAGGCTTTCAGTACAACTTATACAACTCAGACGCAATTCAACCTTGATTTCTAACAGCAGAATGTCACAGTAAATCTGGTTAGTAGATTCGCAATCAAAAAATTATGAAATTTGTAAAAGTATTTCTTGCTGCCGTTACATTAATTACTGCTTCAGTTAGCCCCGCCTTTGCTGATGCCAAAGTTGAAATTTTAGGTGCAAGTTATGGTGGTAGCGGTTGTCCCAATGAATCCGCCAGTGTGAGCGTTAGTCCCGATGGTCAAGAGCTAACCATTTTATTTGACAAGTTTGCAGCCATAGGAAATGTCCCCGCAGAAAGGCGAAAAAGCTGTAATTTGAGTATTCCGATCAAATTACCCCAAGGCTTTCAACTTTCCCTTTATGATGCTGATTATCGAGGTTATATTGCTCCCGGAACCACTGGGACACTAAGAGCAGAGTACTTTTTTGCTGGTACCCGCGGCCCAGTTTTTTCTCGGACTTTTGGTGGCGAAACTGACTATAATGTTCGAGATAGCTTGGCGACGGTAGCTGATGTCTGGTCGGGCTGTGGTGACAGTGTAAATATGCGGGTGAATACTGCGATGACTGCCAAAGGTCAAGGGATGGCTACTGTTGACTCCTTCGATCTTGCACACCGAGGTTTGGTTTATCACATCAAATATCGCACCTGTCGTAAAAACTAGTGTTCTGTCCCAAAAGTTTTCAGAGGTTCGTGGTGTTCAGATCCCCGACTTCGCAGAAGTTGTCGGGGATCTCGCAGCCCCGCAAAATTAATGGGACAAACCACTAGTACACTTCAGGATAATTCAGGCACAGAAAAATTATTCTGAAACCTTTTATCTAGTGGGATTTTTACTCATAGTAAACGGCAGAGTACAGTACATACTTTGCGCTAACGTCAAAGCAAATATTGACCCTAGCGCAAAATATATTCTCTACTGTATTGTTGCCCAAAAGTATGAAGTTATTAAATTAGACTAGGGAGCAGAACTGACCCAACAAGAGACAGAGTTAGGATCTGGCGACTTAGCCAATCAGCGTTTTCGCGCAGGATATGCAGAATACTACCGTGAACCACTGTTTCTATTTGTATCTGCTCTTGTACAGGTAAAGAGTAGCGGCTTTTGGGGGTGCTGGATAATTCCTGTACCCCTTCGACTACATAGCGGTTAGGGACATGACTTAGAATATGGGCAATTAACTTTTGGCGCAATTCATAAATCGAAAAAGCTAATTGATAAGGATGTTCAGGGTACTCATCTAAGACATTTTCAATTTCTTGAATGACTATTGGCAATGTTAAATTAATCAACGTATGCGACATAAGTATTCTTTGATAAGATGTTTACTTTCGAGCCTAGATTCATTTGGTTAACTGTGCAGTCTGTTATTAAAAACATTTCCAAATATTTCTAATTGCTCTTCTTGTGAAGACTGTAACAACCAGACGTTTGAAATCGAGTATTTACAAGAGTTTGATGGATAGTTGAATTGTATAAGTTGATTAACGATGCAGAAAAAACATAGGCAGATTAATTTGAATTAACCAACAAAGCGATGCCTACGGCGGGCTGCGCCTACGCCATTCTCTGTCCTTAAATTCCTTTTGTTGTTCTGACTCATATCTTGCACCTAGCCCTGGCGATTAGAAATCGCGGCTATACAAACAAAGTCCGCCTACGCGGACTAATGCAAAATCAAGGTTTTCAACCCGCGCTGGTGGTCACTGAGCGGCTGGTGAGCGGAGTCGAACCATGTCGTACCCCTCCGGGGAAACAAGCTACGCGCAGCGTCTGTCTACGACACGCTGCGCGAACGTTGAGAAGTGCGGGTTTTGCCTGTGTAGCCGTGACTTCCAGTGCAAGAGTGCAAAATGTGATGTGATCTGACGATTTTTCAGGAGAAAGCAGAAGAGAAAATATTTAGTTCTTGAAGCCTGTTTCGCAGATATAGCTAGTTACTCTTATGAGCGATCGCTTTCGGACGATAATTGATAGATATTTACAAATGTATAAAATAAGTTGATAATGTTTGATTTATTACAAAAATTAATAAATGTAACAGGATCTCACTAGAGCTAGAGTATTTTTTCTTAATTGTGTATAACCTTAACCAAAGAGAGATTTAATACCACAAAAAAAACTCTATACTGAAAAATATTAATAAAAGTTTGAGTTCTTGATTTAAAAGTTTTTTTCCTATGGTCAAGCGATCGCTTGAAGCATCACTCACTGGGATTCAAGAGGCTAAAAGAGCGTTTGCTCGCAAGGGTTGGACACAAGACTATCTAGCAGCAGAAGTCAACCTCAAGACTAGACAACCAATTTGGCGGTTTTTCAGTGGTCGTCCAGTTGAGCGTCATACCTTTATTGAAATTTGTTCAGTGTTGTCACTGAATTGGCGGGAGATTGCGACTAATCCTCCAGCAGAATTTTTGGAACGAGAAGAATATGCCCAGCCTCCTGTGCTGGATATTGATAAGTTAGTGCCATTCGTGCGATCGCAACGCTTCGACAAAATTCAAGACCAGTGTGGTATTTTGCAGTTATTGGATATCAGCCGTCCCGTTGCGATCGATGACATATATATAGATGTGAATATTTTGGAGGAGATTGCCAGCCTTCAGTACTTAGAAATCACCGATCTGCAAAACCTCGATCGCAAAGAATTCGACCGTTTTGGCTTAGGTGAAGTTGACGAGAAACAGATACCTGGTACACAGGCAGTTGAAACTTACTCCAAAATTAGGGTACTAGGTAAACCAGGAGTAGGTAAAACAACCTTTTTGCAACATCTTGCCATTGGGTGTAACCAAAACGCATTTGCGGCAAATCAAGTGCCAATATTCATCACACTGAGAAACTTTGCCCAAGAATCTAAGATTACCAAGGAGTTCAGCCTATTAAAATACATTCGCCAGGAGTTTCTCACATCTGGAATTTCCGATCCCTCAGTCATCGAAACCTTGCTGAATGCAGGCAGAGTATTGCTCTTGCTTGATGGCATGGATGAAGTTCTTAATCAACAAAGCAATGCTATCTTGAACGAAATTCGGAGGTTTTCAGAGAAGTATCACAAAAATCGGTTCGTGGCGACCTGTCGAACAGCAGCTCAAAAACTCAGACTCCGAGGCTTTACCGATGTTGAAATTGCCCCATTTACCTTAGAACAAATCCGAGCCTTCGCTCAAAAATGGTTTATGGTTTTTAGCAAGACCAGCCAAAAAGATGGTCAGGCGCAGTCCGTTCAGTTTATTCAAAAGTTGGAATTAGATGAAAATTGGCAATTTCGCCAACTCGTCGTCACACCCCTATTTTTGCATCTTGCCTGTTGGGTGTTTCACGGTAAAGGAAAATTTCCGACTAAGCGGACTGACTTTTATAAAGAAGGTTTAGACCTTCTATTAGGCAAATGGGATGAAGCCAGAGGCATTGAACGGGATGACGTTTACCGAGGGTTTTTATTATCACAAAAACTCAAGTTATTCAGTCAGATTGCAGCCGCGACATTTGAGCAGGGTCAGTACTTTTTTGAGCAACGCATCGTTGAGCAATACATTGGTGATTATATTGACAATCTAAGCAACCTGCCAATGGATGCAGAAGAATTGCAAATAGAAAGCGAAGCAGCGCTGAAGTCAATCGAGGCTCAACATGGGCTACTGGCAGAACGGGCGCGGGGAATTTTTTCCTTTTCCTATCTAGCATTTCAAGAATACTTCACAGCGAGGAAAATCGTTGCCAGCCATAACTTAGAGGCATTTGGGCAAGCGCTATTCGGTCTAGTCAGTCATATCACCGACCCCCACTGGCGCGAAATTTTCTTGTTAACCGCTACCATGCTCAAGAGTGCAGACTCTCTAGTACTGTTGATGAAGCAACAGATTGATACACTCGTTGCCCAAGATGCTTATTTACAAGAGTTTTTGACCTGGGCTAGTCAAAAATCTCGCAGTATTCCTACCCAGTCAAAAGATGCGACAGTGAGAGCATTTTACCTCGCTTTGAGTCGGACTCCTCACATAGCTTCTCACTTTGCCCTAGCCAGTAGCCTCGACCAGGGGATGTTTCTGGATGCGGCATTAGATGACCTGCTGATAGAGTGTGCAATTGATGGGAGCCAAAGCTTTGCCCACATCCACGCCTGCGGAGATGCTATGAGCAACATTCTGGGTATTGTTCTGGATGTTGGACTCCATAAATCCCTGCAACAACTCTCTGACCAGTTGCCAAAATCTGGTCAAAGTCAACAACGGTTTGAGCTATGGTCGCAAACGAACTATTCAGCTTGGGCTGAACAGGTAAACAAGACGGTGATTAATTATCGCAATATTAACCACCAGTGGCAGTTTAACCCTGAGCAAGAGCAAGTGTTGCAACGCTACTATGATGCTAATCAGTTACTACTTGATTGCCTGCATAGCAATTGTGAAGTGACAGCTGCTATTAGGCAAGAAATTGAAGCCACCTTATTGTTGCCGATAAAAGAACTTGAGGATAGGGAATGGCAATAATTCTTTTGGTTAATTCCTGAAAGAGGTTTGGATTACAAAAATCATCTTGAATTAAGTTTTGTGTCGTAGTTAATCAACTAATTCACAAAATCAAACAACACCAAATCATAGTACAGGAGCTAGGCTAATACGAAAATTCCGAACATTTATGTCTTCAAAAGAAAAAGAAATTCCAGCGATCGCTTTTACTGGCAATACTGAAGGCTCTTGCGTCTGTATATCCAAAAGCCTTTGGTGAAGCAGTTAGTAACAGAAACAGCAAAACTGCTTAAATATTCTGGTAAAAGATCATGAAAACGGCAAGAAATAACCCACTAGATATACGCCACATTAGTCTGAAAGTAACAGAGTTAATTAAGGAATACGCTGTTGTAAATAACTGTACGCAGGATGAAATGCTAGAGCGTATTGTTTTGGAGTGGAACAGCAAACAAAGCGAGAGCGAACGACCATCAGGAGACGAAGATGAATAGCTTTTTTGTACAAGCCCTTGGCGTAATTCGTAATGGGCTACGCCCCGCTTCTCTACGAGACACTTCGTGAACGCTAACGTAATTACCATTGCTTAAGGGTTTTAGAGGTTGTTTGAAAAGTCTAATTTACTACTCACCGGGCGACTAGAAGTCGCGGCTACACAAACAAAACCCACCTCCGTGGGTTAAAAACCCTTGATTTTCTCTTAGTCTACCGAGATTAAAATTTGACGTGGCTGTAAAACACTCGTTTTACATTCTCAGCCGCAGTCACGTAGAACAACACGATCGCTCCCAGAACCAGCACATAATTCAACGGCAACGGTTGAAATCCGAGTAGGGTTGCTAACGGTGTCCAGGGAATGATTATTGTCACTCCAATAGTCGCCAGTGTTGCCATTAACAAGTATTTTCCTGGCTTAGTGTTGAAAATGGATTGGCGGGTACGAACGACCAGCACAACCAGCGACGCAGAGATTACAGACTCCAGAAACCAGCCTGTTCTAAACTGTTTTGGTTGAGCGTGCAACAGCAATAGCAGTGCTCCAAAGGTGAGATAATCAAATACTGAACTCAATAAACCAAACACGATCATGAAATTGCGGATAAACTTGATATCCATCCGGCGAGGTTTGTTGACTAATTCCTTATCTACCCGATCTGTGGCGATCGTCAATTCTGGGAAATCGGTGAGTAAGTTCGTCAGCAAAATCTGACTGGGTAGCAGCGGCAAAAAGGGCAGAAACAGAGAAATTCCCGCCATACTAAACATATTGCCAAAATTGGCGCTAGTTGCCATAAATACATACTTTAAAGTGTTGGCAAATGTCACCCGTCCTTCCTTTACGCCTTCGATGAGGACATTCAAATCCTTTGCCATCAACACAATATCAGCAGCTTCCTTAGCGACATCGACTGCACTTTCAACGGAGATGCCAACATCGGCAGCATGAAGGGCAGAGGCATCGTTAATGCCATCTCCCAGATATCCAACTACATTCCCCGCTTTTTTGAGGGCGATAATGATCCGCTCTTTTTGGTTTGGCTCTACCTCGGCAAAGACATTTGTATCTTGTACTTGATGCATCAAGGCTTCATCACTGAGCTTCTCTAGTTCGGAGCCTGTCAACGCCTTTGGTTCGGGCAGTCCTACTTGCTGAATGATACTCATTGCAACTGCCTTGCTATCTCCGGTAATCATCTTTGGGGTAATTCCCAGCAGTTGCAACTCTTTGAGGGTGTCAGCGATACCAGCTTTGGGCGGATCGAAAAGAGCAAGGTAGCCGAGAAATGTCATGTTTGTTTCATCGTCTTTGCTGAAGGAATCTTGATTAAAATCACGATAAGCCACACCCAAGGCTCTAAATCCTTTACTGCCCAAGTCGTCAGCCTGTTGGTGGAGTTTTTGTCGCTGATCTGCAATAGCGATCGCTTTCCCCTCACCAGTCTCAACAGTTGAGCAAACATCCAGAATATTTTTCAGTGCGCCTTTGGTAATAATCAGATGCGTACTTTCTTGTTTGAATAAGATGCTTAGACGTTTGCGGTTAAAGTCATAAGGCACTTCATCTAGCTTTTGATAGGCAGAAATATCGAATGTTTTGTATTCACGAATTGCTGCATCGATGGGATTGACATAACCCGACTCAGATGCAGCATTCAAATAAGCGTAAAGTAGAACGTGATCGCTTTCTTTCCCCTCCACATCAACCGCAGAGTGAATTTTCACCTCTCCTTCCGTCAGCGTACCCGTTTTATCGGTGCAAAACACGTTCATGCTGCCAAAGTTTTCAATGGCAGGCAAGCGCTTCACGATCACCTGCTTTTTCGCCATTTTCTTGGCACCACGAGCCAGGTTAACGCTTACAATCGCAGGTAGTAGTTGAGGAGTCAAACCGACTGCCAGCGCCAGAGAAAATAGAAAGGATTCCAGTACTGGGCGATGGAGGTAGACGTTAGCGACAAAAATTAGAACTACCAAAATTAGCGTTACTTCCATGAGAAAGTAGCCAAACTTGCTCAGTCCCCTTTCAAATTCGGTTTCGCTCGGTCTGAGTTTTAGGCGTTCCGATACTTTGCCGAATTCAGTTTCTTTCCCAGTATGAACGACTACTGCTTTTGCGGTTCCACTAATAACATTAGTTCCCAGATAGAGGGAATTGGTGCGTTGGCTCAGTCCAGTTTCAGCCGGCAATACGCCACTTAGCTTGTCAACCGGATAGGTTTCTCCTGTGAGTGCGGCTTCATCCACCGATAGGTCTTTTGACTCTAAAACTAGACAGTCGCCCGGAATATTTTTACCTGCACTCAGCAACACAATGTCACCCCTTACCACTTCCTCATTGGGGATTTCTTGAGATTGACCATCTCTCAAAACAGTTGCTTTAACTTGCACTAATGCCAATAATTTTTCGACGGCATTCGAGGCTCCTTGCTCTTGCCAAAATCCTAATAGCCCACTGATGAGGACAATCGTCAAAATGATTATGGCATCTGCCGCATCTTTGAGAAAAATCGATAGCACCGCCGCAAAAATCAGAATCAAGATAATCGGACTCTTGAACTGATTGAGCAACAGCATCCATGCGCTCGATTTGTGTTTTTGTTTGAGGCTGTTTGCGCCAAACTCGCTTAGGCGTTGTTTTGCATCTTGACGGCTTAACCCTGCGGTTGTAGAGTGCATCTGCTGAAGCACCTGATCCGTGGATAAGCTCCAAAATGTGGACTGTGGATTCATTATTTTCTACCTTTCATTTTAGGTATCTGAAGTGATTCATAAGTACCTTTATGAGGTGAATGGCCTTACCCCAGATAGCTCATAACAAGTTTGATGAATGAGACTGATACACCTTTAACTGTGCCCGTAATTGGGCAATTTCAGTTGTCATATCTAGCACCATTGCCGCTCCGACTAAGTTTAGCCCCAAATCTCGACGCAAACGTTGAATCTGAGCAATCCGCGCAATCTCGCGGGAATGCAGCAAATCACCGATGGGTTCGATTACGCCTAACTCAACATAAAACTTCACCAGGGTAATCGAAGTCTTAGTGATCAATGCAGCATATTCAAAGCTGTAGAGTTGCTCACCTTCGAGGGAAACCACGGTTTTAGAAAGGCTGAAGGTCATAATTTTATCTCCTCTAACTGGGTACGTGGGTTAAAACTAGTGTTTGCCTGGATTTTTTCGTAGTATTCTTGCTCGATCGCACTCAGGTCTTGTGGCGTGACAATCTGAAGTTTGGCAAATAAGTCACCTCGTCCCCCTTTTGGCAATGTCCAGCCTTTACCGCGCAGTCTCAGCGATTGCCCCGATCGCACCCCTTTAGGAATTTTCATCATCACGCTACCATCGGGGGTAGGGACGCTGATTTCTGCCCCTAAAACCGCTTCATCGGGGCGAATTGGAATGTCACAAAGGAGGTTATCGCCCTCAAATCGATAGAAGGGATGGGTTAACACCTCGATAGTTAAATATAAATCGCCGCGCTGTTGAGAGAACGGACTAGGACGACCTTTACCCTTGAGCCGAATTCTACTGCCTGGTTTTGCACCTGCGGGAATGCGGACATTGATCGTTTCGTTGTCGAGTTGCAGCCGCTTTTGGACACCGTGAAATGCTTCGGAAAATGTGAGTGCGATGCCTGCGGCGGGCTACGCCTACGCAGCTTCGGTATCCGGTGCGGGAGCTTGAGAATGAAATCCCCCATTAAAATCATCAAAGCCACCAGTAGAGGTTTTACGTCTCGATCGACCCAGCAGATCGTTAATAAACGAATCAAAGTCGCCGTACTGATCGAAGTCGGTTGTACCAACATTAGTGGAACTGGGTGGCGGCGCTTCAGTGTAACCAGGATGATTCCAGTGCTGACCAAAGCGATCGTACTTCTGCCGCTTCTGTGGATCAGAGAGTACTTCATTCGCTTCGTTCAGTTCTTTGAACTTTGTTTCTGCGTCTTTGTCTCCAGGATTGAGGTCAGGATGATATTTGCGGGCAAGCTTGCGATAAACCCGTTTGATTTCTTCTGGGGTTGCGGTTTTACTCACTCCCAAAATGGCATAGTAGTCTTTAAAGTCTGTTGTAGTTGGCATCAGTTACCTCTTGTTCGCGTAGCGGCGATCTAGGAGAATCGCAGGTTATTCTGCGGTGGGTGCATTTTCAGTTAGAGATAAGTTCCAATTCGATCATGCTAACAATTGCTCTCACCAAGTCTAGGGAAGCTTCACACTTTTTCTTTCAAGGCGATTCTTGTGTTTTGTATAAGCAAAGCCACTAGCAATAATCATCACAAAGGCAGGAGCCGCAAGCCATAACCAGAAACCAGGAAGTAACTTGATTAATAAAAGCTGACTATTAGGACTACTACCATTAGGTAACGCAAACCAATATGTTGAGATTGTGCCTGTAAAGCCTACAATAATTGAACTAAAAGCAGAAGCTATTGAGAACTTGTATTTCTTCTGTACAAAAAATTTACAGGAATACCAATAAAGTGGATTAGCCAACCAGCCAATAGCCGGCGCTTGAAGAAATAACAATCCAAGTACTCCCCCAATAGTAGCTTCAACCCCCTTCATGATATAAATCGAACCTGTGTGTATTGTCTTGTGTTCGACTATCTCAAAAGTTAGTGCTGGCAAGCTAAGTGCCATTATATAAATAAATAAAGATATTCCTAATAAAAACAATGGTTGTGTTAATAAAGATGCTTTTTTCATCAGGTGGATTCTATACAGAGTTACTTGGCCATTCAAGATAAAATGAGAACAACATTGAAAATGCAAAACTCCCGATAAACGTTAAGGTAAATAAGTTTGTATCTTGAGTTTGATGCGCTTCGGGAAGAATTTCTTCAACGATCGCCACCATTAAAGTGCCTGTTGTAAAGGCAAGTACAATTAACTTGGGAAGATCAGTTTGTCCGCGTAATCCCCAATAGCCCAGTGTCGCGCCCAGCCAAACAGGAATCAGAAATTCCTGCATAGGTCAGGCTCCGCTAGTGGTAACAGACTTTTTGATGTTTGATCGGTCTACCGATAAATTGCATCATCAATTGTGGCTCGGAAGAATTCGCCCTCTGACTCAAACTGCTCAGTGCCAAAGTACCATCCAATTCGCAGACGAGTCGGAATAGTGTAGCCAGAGAATGTGCGTTCTTCCTCCATAATTCCACCAAAGTCCATATAATGAAACTCAGAGCCATCAAGGTTATTCCAGCGCGGCAGCTTAAAGGTCTTGAGCCGACCCGTTTGATCGATGGTGAAATCTAGTTCGGCTCTCTCACCTTGTACTACAAAACTAGAATGAAGATGCGATGAATCTGTTGTTGTCCATGACACATGATCCCCACAAAACACAGATGGCAAACAGATTGACTCAGACTGAAGACGACCAACCGCAGACCGCGTAATATCGGAACCTGAAGCTATCATCACCGGGAAAATTCCTAAAAGTTTCCATTGCATTGCACCTACACCGTCTATAATTCGATCCGATCCCACAATTGGCAAACCATTCATCCATGCCGTAGCGCTCCAAATCAATCCATGCTCCCAGCAAATGACTTGCTCTGCTTTGAATGGAATCCAACTTTTCAATTTGATTTCGCCGTGCATCTGCAATCGAACCGCAGATGCGATCGCAGTTCCAGGAGCGATCGCGTGTTCGAGATATCGTCTTGCTGCTTCTGGCAAATGAGCGAATTCGTCTGAATGAAATACACGATCCTTAGATGTCGCTGAATTCCATAGCGTATTGAGAGAAATTTGTTTAGTCATCATTGCCTCAAGTATTTTTAATTCAGAATTTGATAGATTGTGATGATAAAAATAATTATGAAAATAGATGTATAGATTGACTTAGTATATTTGGCTAACCAACTTGGAAGATAAATATCAAAATTCTCCTTTTGGGAATTGGAATATTTTCGTGCAAGCAGATTTAATGGGCAGTGTAATTTAAAGGTTAATAGGGTTAGCCCTTCTAGAAATACAAATCCATAACCAATCCAGAGCCAGAGATCGAGTTTATTTGCAATCGCAGCATAAAGCATATAGAAAATCACAAAGTTGAAGAATATCCATATCAACGTGTGAATAATTTTAATCAGCGTCAATTTGGTTTCACTTTTCATAAAAGCAATGCAAGAACCAAAATGTCTTTACTTTATTTCAACTACCTACTTGTTGGTATTTTTGACTCCATTAGTCTTGTCAGTATTCTTGATCTCATTGATTGAGTCTAATTAACAAATCTGGCTTTTGCTATCATCGTGACAGGCGATCGTTTGATTTCCTGAATGAATTGATTGAATACGATACAATATGTAACTAAAAATGCACAATCCCATCATTTCCCTAGAAATCAATCAATTGGTCATTTGATCTCTTCGTCATCCTTACTTACGCTTTACCAAAAAATAATCGTTATACTGCTTTGGTTCTGGAAATAAACTAGTTTTATATTTAGATTCAATCGGCTTAACTCTTTTTACCAACCCATAAAATCTACCAGTTGCTAAAACAGGTTCGCGTTCAATTTGTAAAATAGATTTTTCTTTATTTGCATCAATGATTGTACTTGAATCTAAAACAACAATTGTTTTGACAAACAGAAAATTCTGAGCGTCGGAAGTCGGCGCTCAGAATTTCAAAGACAAAACTGGCGTGGAAATATGCACTGTTTATTTGCCTAACAGTTTAAAATCGGTAGTTGCGATCACGCACCCACATACTAAGTGGCACAGCCTTTCCTTGTGGATCTACTTTCGCCTTGACCACAATGGGTGGTACTTGTCCTCTGCGGGCGCGTTGGGCTTGTAAATCGTTCCGAATCTGCTGCCGTTGGTTTTCTGGGATGTAATATGTTTCCAAACCGTAGTTAACGGAACCATCCTGATAAACACCTTTTAAGGCTACTTGGTTAGCTCTAAGAGTATTGGGGCGATCGCTACTTACTCGTAACGGTCTCCAAGCTCTAGGAACACCGCGACCGGTGGATAATTGCTCTTGTAAAGTCACGTAAATATTGGTTCCTTCAGGCAATCTTCTGCCACTTCCACGACCTTTGCTGACTAATGTTTGCCAGCCAGGTAGTCTGCTCAAATTTGAGGTACGGGAGATGTTGTAATCTAACGCTAAGGTGTTACCTTCGATCGCATTGTTAGGGTCTACAGGTACGGTTTGCAAAATCACCGTCTTACCTGTTACGTCTGTATAAACTGCTTGGGCTGGTACTGCCATAATTAGCCCTGTTTGCAGCGCCAGGGGAGCTAGTAACCGCCAAAAAGGCAAGGGCTTATTCGATTTTTGTTCAGTAGCAATCAAGTAATCCCGAAAAGTCACCTTATTGGAAAATTCGGCTTCAGGAGACAAGGGTTTATTCTTAGATTCAGAAGAAGTATTAGTCATGAGCGTAGTCCTACAAAGCAGAGGTCTTGAGGAGGTTAAAAGTAACGAGATTAGGACTGACGCAGAGAAACTTTAAAAATTTTGACGCACAGAGATTTTTAGTTAAGAGTTAAGAGTTAGGAGTTAGGAATCATTCAATTTTAGATTTAGTGAACTTTTCCTGAATTCTGACTCCTGAATTCTTTCATCTTTTGCCCTACTTTTTACTTGTAGAGCTACCACCGGGTAGGCGGCGTTCAAACCAGAGTCCAGCGCTAATTAAAGCAGAACCGCACAAGACATAGACTAGCGACTTAAAAAGTAAGTCGGTGTCGTACTCCTGCACGCGACTGATAATTTGCAGTGTTACTAACAGCATACCGCCCCAAAAGGAACTTCTGTTGCTTAATTTCAATCCTTCTTGAATTAGTCCCCAGGCTAATGTTGCAAGAAGTACATTGAAAATAAAAATGCCAAGTTCATCAATCCGGCTGATAGTTTGATGCCAAAAAGGTACGATTGCAATAAAGACAAGAAATGTACTAATGACAGCAGTTGTGAAAATCACTTCGCGGCGCGGAGGGTTATTTCTTTGGCGCAGTAGAAACAACCATTGTAAAACCGCCAAGCCGCTGAGAATCCCCAAATCGATAATCGGCAGAGACTCGAATAAGTTTGTCAAATTCGTTGGCTGATTATAACTATAATCTGGAGATTCCCAGACCCAACGAAAAGACAAAACGTAAAAGACAACGCCAAAGCTTAACAACGCTAAATTACGGGCTAGAGATTGAAACAATCTGTAATTTATGGTTGGAAACAGTAAATCATCATAACTCCAGAATAATGCAGGTGGCAGTGTAAAAGCAAAAGATGCCACCCAAGGGGCTATATCAGCATAATTTAGCAGTGGCAGAGGATTAAGGTTAGCTTGTAAGGAACTAGCAAAAACAAAGGCTGCTAGACCAAAAATCCAACGCGATCGACAGAAGTAGGCTAAGGGTACAAATACCAGCCATGCCAACAGAGGCAGATGTTGCACTACTAGCCGCGACCAAGTTAACTCACCTGAAGCGTACCATAAGTCTTCTAGTCCAGTCCAGTAGCCGATTTCCACGAGGACAATTGACAGAATTCCTAAAGAATTTAAGGACAAACTGAAGGCCATGACCACAACACCGAATCCCCAAGCGAGAAACAGTTGGGAAGCAGAACCGATGATATTAAACATCTGGGCCATCAGCAGTAAATTTGCACCGAAGATGAAGGCGCTTAAAATTAGCAACCCCTCTCCTAGTAAGCGTTTGCTTCGTTCTGGTTTCTTCCCTTCAGGCGGTTTCCAAGTGTAAAATCCAGTGATGGCGATCGCAAAAAACAAACTCATCATCAGAATAATTTTGACTTCTCGCGATCCTCCCTGCCAGTTTCCTGATACAAAGGTAATTATGCCTAAGCATAAAAGTATGCTACCGATAGCGATCGCGATCGCTTTATTGCGATCGCGTGCAGCAGCTTCCAGGTTTTTAAATTGATAACGTTCTGCTATCTGCTCATACTGCGAAGAACTAATTAATCCTTCATCCCTCCATAATTGTGCTTGTTTGCGTAATTTGTCCTGAAAACTATCTAAAAACATGACCTTCTCCGGTGCAGTGGGGTAGCTTGGCCATTGCGTTCCCAATGGCGGTCATTATATTTTGAGTATGAAGCCAAAAGCCTTAGTTACATTGTTCTTGTGTAACAGTTTGATTTTGATTTAGATACAACGTACTAATTCGTAATTCGTAATTTGTAATTCGGAATTAATAACTCATCATCTACATGGAAAAACCTTCTAATTTATTACTTAAAGTCTCGCGGCGTTTGTTCGCTAATCCAGATGAGCAAGAAAAGTTTATTGAGGCTTTAATGAATCCTCAGCCTTTTTCACCTAGTATTCTTTGGTGTCAAGAAAAGCCAGATATTGTGCCTTTGGCAGTGGAAACACCAACAGCTTGGCAACCACAATTTATAGACCGTTTATCTCTGGGAGAAAAACCTGGTAAGCATCCCTTGCATGAAAAAGGATATTTCTATTGTTTAGATTTTTCTTCGGTGTTTGCAGCTACTACTTTGTTAGCTATTCCTGAGCCAGTGCGTTTAGTTTTTGATATGTGTGCCGCACCGGGAGGTAAAAGTATCTTCGCTTGGAGAGCTTTAAAACCTGAATTACTCATCAGTAATGAAGTAATTGGCAAACGTCTGGGAATGCTAATTTCTAATTTGAAGCGTTGCCAGGTTAGCCCTAGCGCGGTGGTTAATCGAGATTCGAGCATATTTGCCGAAATGTTTCCCGGCTCTAGCAATCTAGTCGTAGTAGATGCTCCGTGTACTGGACAATCTTTACTTGCTAAAGGTGAAAAAGCACCCGGATGTTTTCACCCAACTGCTATTAACAAGAGTGCAAATCGGCAAAAGCGTATTATAGCTAACTCCGCTAAAATTGTTTCACCACAAGGCTATCTTGCTTATATGACTTGCACATATTCGCCCGAAGAAAATGAGCAAGTTTGTGAATGGTTTCTGGAACGCTTTCCGCAGTTTGAAGCAATAGAAATTAGTAATTTAACCAAATATCAATCGCATTTAACTACGATGCCTTGTTATCGGATATTTCCTCAAGATAGGTTAGGCGCTGGTGCATTTACAGTCCTGTTTAAAAATACTAATGCGGATGAATATGAGCCTAAAGAAGTAGATTTAAATACAATTTCTTCGCTGTATATCTACCAAAATTTGAAAAATTAAAATTATATGACGTGCGTATAATTAGTTATGACTTAGTTGGGGAACTATATTTGATTAATCGTAACCCTTCTAATCTGAGAGCTTCAGGATAGAGAGCTTTGTAAATATTGCAATTTGGAGATTGAATATCGTAACGACCTGTAGCTTTAAATGTTGCCAGAGAACAACCACCTGTACACCAATATTTCCACTCACAAGTACGACAGCCTTCTTTTTCTTCAACTGACAAATTCTGAATACCTGCTTTATCTTGTCGCACAAGAGTTAAAGGATCTTGAGTTTTAGAGGCAGATATAGTTTTATGTAGCTGCATCTGGCATTTAGCAATTTGCCCTTTGTAATCAAATACGAGATAGCTTTGCCCAACTCCACAAGTTCGTTTATGAGGAGATGCTAAATTAGCACGATCGATTAATGAACCTAGTAAACTTCGATTAGGTAATTTCAATTCGATAACTTTGAATGCTGCCAACATTCCCTCAATTAACCGAGATTCTTCTAGTTGCAAGTCTTCATAAGAAGCTGACAGTTCGTTTTCTCGATAGAAATTTAAACTAAAGGGCAGATTATATTCCAATATCCATTCTAGAAGATCGGGCAATCCTTCTGCATTCCGCCCACTAACTGTAATGGAAATATCTGGAATAATACCATTTTTCAAGGCAATCTTAATACCTCGCTCGACATCTTGAAACGATCCCTTTCCGCTTGCATAAGAACGTTGAATATCATGGAAATTTGATAATCCATCTAGTGAAATCATTAGACGCAGATTCAATATTTGTAACATCTCAATAATTTCAGGCGTAATCAATGTTCCATTACTGAGAACCACTCCATCTAATATAATGTCTGTTTCTTTGCTAAGGGATTGAGCGTACAAATGGAGATCCTTAATTAAAGGAGAGCAGAGTAATGCCTCTCCTCCTGCATATTTCAGTTTGACGCGGCGGTAATTATTTAAGGTTGCAGAGCGAAATGTAGATTCAATAGCTGCTTTACCTATATCGATTGACATATCTTTTGCTTCGTGTGGAAGATAGCAATAGTCACATCTTAAATTACAGCGATCGGTGATATGCAACCATGCTGTTAAAGTTTCTGGTATTTCATTTAAGTTAAATGATGAATAATTATTGGGTGCAATTAAACGTGCTTGATATAATTCCTGAATAGCTGCCTGTAAATTTATTGGGTCAATCTCAGAATGCTCTATTGCAATATCATCTAATTTATGAGGATTTGTAAATTGTTCGAGTAAATATATCGCTGATTGATTCAAAACTGCTACTTGATGATAAGTACCAAAACAGATAGAATAAGTATCATCTAAATTCATCATCTGCGAGTTAGGAACTCTCACAAACTCTGTCTCTGACATCCCCAGAGATAATCGAAAATCTGAGGTTAATTCTGTTAAAGGGGATAAGTCACAGGCACAATCCCCGCCATCACAGTCGCATTGCCCAGTTGGTACATAAGTAGAATTAAGAGAAACTAAAATTTGGGGTCGATCAATTTTTTTACTAAGCATGAGAAGATGGCTGTTTTGTAGCACGTATTCTAGTCAAAAACATTTGTTGATCGCACCATTCATTAAGAGCTTTATGATCTTTCCACTGAGATTTTAGTTGTTGAATCAGAGTTTTAGAAAGTTCTATAGGCAACCGTTCAATTTTCTTTTGGAGCAGATTTAGCTCATGTTTGATCGAATACGGGCCGAAACCTCCATGTTGAAAGATTTGGGGTATTCCTTGAGCATATTTACTAAAAGCAAAATTGTAGTTAGCTTGTTGAAATGCAACATCACCTTCTATGCGTAACATGCGGCCAAAGTATAGTGTATGGATATTTTGATATGATTGGAAGCGATCGCTAAGTTCTTGTGCATAATCGGAAATATGCTCGTAGGCTTTTGCATAATAATCAAACTCTGCTTTACCTACCAGGCTATCGATGGCATACCGCATGTCATTGTACTCTAAACTAGTCTGATAAGAGCGATCGTTGAGTTTTAAAGCTTGGTCTTGTAGGGTGCGATCGCCTGTTTGAAACCCAAGATGCCAATAGACACTAGCAATTTGGTGCAAAATTCCAGGTAATTCCTCTTCAAGTCCATATTTCTCTGCCAGTTTCAGGCTTTTTTCTAAAGCATTTTGAGCAAGACTTAGCACATTGAGATCCCACTGCACCTGTGTCACATCCCAAACAGCTTCATTTACTACCTCAGCACTAAACCACTGATTTAAGCCTAACTGAAAATATGCCCTACACAATATTTGATTATCGTTTTCTTCATTGTCACAACGGCTTAACGCTCGTTCAAGTAGCTGTTGAGCTTTAACATAATTACCATTATCTACCAAAATAGTAGCAGAGGCAATTTCGGCGTTGGCTATTTCGCGTTCACTCTCAACACTCGACCACATATCAATAGCAGCCTTAAAACATTGTTCAGCCTTTACATAATCTTTTTGTTGTCCGTACAAAAATCCCAAATTATTCTGAATGCTAGCCATAACTTGAGTTAAGCCTTTGTCAGGAGTATCAATTTCCATAGCAGCCTCCCAACCTAGTTTGTAATATTTCTCAGCTTCCTGAAAGTTGTTGAGTTGTCGATGCAGATAACCAACTAAGTTAGCCACAGCAGGAATAGCATGTGATAGCTTTTTGCCTTGAACTAGGGATAAACACTCTTGCTGATATTTTAAAGCTTCTTCATAAAGGTGTAACTTGGTATTTAGCATTCCCAAGACATTGTAAATATCCGCTTGATGAGAAGAATTAGAAGATTGAGCGGATAGCATTCCTTCCAGCTTTACTAGTTCATTTTCTTTTGTACTCTTATCTTTAAGAGCATGAACAATCTTTGATTCAAAAATAATCAATTTAAATTTTTGATCGGGATTTATTTCTGTTTCAAACTGTTTGGCAATTGCCAATAATTGATTTACAAAGCCAAATTTTTTCGATTGGCGGCGTATCCTATCAGTAACTTCGTGCCAAGTTTCAAAGCCGATGATCGGATCGGCATATAAAGCATTCCAGAGCCATCGCGTAGTATTAAATTCTCGCAGTTGTTTAACTTCTTCAATCAGAAACTCAATATTAGCAACTTCATGAGAATCATCAGAATAACGTTGAACCTCCAATATCCTTTTTTGTGGGCCTAAATCATAATCTTTTTGCTCGAAATATTTGGCAGCAATCCGACTATCTCGTTTTCTCCATTCCAAATCGGGGTCAATATCAGCCCATACATATTTCTCAACTAAGTCTCGGACAATATCATGTAATGATATTTGAGAACCACCGATTACTGGTTTGATAAAAAAGTAGCTTTGTGCATCAATAAATAATCTTTGAGCATCTTCTGTAGATAGTTCTAATAAATTAGCAATATCAAAGCTATCTAATGGGTAGATACGTGAAAGCAACAGAGTTAACCGATCCATTGATGTCCGAAGCTGCGTAATATGTCGAACCATCTCAGCTTCAAATCCACCAGTTTTTTTTAACCTGCTGGGAATAGTTTCTATATCTTCACTCTCTAACCAATCTGGTATGACTTCCCGATAAGCATACTCTACTCCAAATTCAATCATGATCGGGCTACCACCAGAAAGAACTATGATCTTTTTAACCAATTCTTGTCCGAGAGTAAAGTGAAGCTGCTCCTCCTTGCAACGAATGTATGTTTGTACATCTTCATGGGTAAATTCATTTAATTCCAAATAAGTTAATTCTTCTTCTTTGAATGATTTTTCTAGAATTTGATGAGCAATGGTAGGACGGCCTGCTAAAATAAATACCGCATTCTCTAGTTGATGGCATAAATCGCCAATACACTTCCAAACTTGCTCTCTGACATCTGCTTGTCCTAACTTCTCAACCGTATCAATTAGAAATACCAATCTCTGTTGGCTGGATTTTCGATTAATTTCATCGACTAAGAACTTTTCAATTTGTCTACGTTCTTGTTCGTATGCAATTTGACTGAGGCGGTTTTCATCTTCTCGCAGTTGTCGTAACCGCAGCAACCATTCTTTATATGTAGAATCGTATAATTGTTTGGCAATTTGAGTGTATAAATCTTCTGCATCATTAAAAACAGGGATATCGCAATCAATAATTTCACTTGTTCCAATTTGAACTTGGTTTAGACGGGATTTTAATGCATGAAGTAACCAAGTTTTGCCAATTCCGCCTCTACCCTCTACTAAAACTACACGCAGTTTATTAGAATCCTGAACAAGGGAAATAATTCGATTTAGATGTTCTGCACGACCAACAAACTCTAATTTATTTAGTTCAGACATAATAGACTCCTATTTAATTGTTAGTTATTTTGAATGGCTTCATCAAGCTTTTGAATTAAATATCGGTAGGGTGCGTCATTATATTCATCATTGTGTAGATAATAATTGACAACAAATTGAAATTCCCAGTCATTTTCTACTTCAGATTTAAGTGTATAAATAAATTCATGGAATTGCTCTCGATCTGTATTGCGGAATATTCCCAAAGTTTCCTCAACAGTTTTGTCAAAGAAATCATTACGAAGTTCTTGTCGATAAGCCAGACTATTAGGACCAAAATTGATAAATCCAGCGTGTTTCTGAAGACTTTGAAAAAAATACTGCATAGACCAAGTACCCGCAACAGCAGAATTATTCTTTGATTTCAGTTCGTGAATATATTCCCAGCAAATTTGAGCCGCTTCACTACAAAGCTCTTGAAAATTATCAGGCGAGGTTTCTCGGAGCAGACCAATAACTAACAGCCGTCGTGTCATCCCATCTTTAATAATCGTTTTATCACGAGTAAAAATAGATGTTTTTGTCAGTTCAGCATTTAATTTAAAACTATCATCACTGAAAGGTAACTTAAATCTCCGAACAGCTTCCTTTAATATCCAAGTTCCATTGAGTATAGGAAATATGCTCAATTTTTCAATAGATTCGTATAAATAATTATTTTCTTTTGTCAAGCTTTCTTTAATCTGATCTCTACACTTTTTGAGGTTTTTTTCCCATAATTGGTTGCCATAACTGTTTAAAAGCCAACTAACTGTGTAACAACCATCTCGATAAACTTTTAGTGCTTCAGCAATTCCCCCTGGATGTCCACCAGTTAAATACAGTAAGTGTCCTGCTAGTAAAGCAAGACTTTCAGAAGTCATCTCTATAGGCTTAAGATATTTTGTTGCTGTATCCTGAATTACTTCCCAGTTAAAAGGAGAGAGTATTAGTTTAGGAAAAGTCCGATCTAATGGGAGATCGATCAAACAACGAGCTGCAATTACAACTCGAAGTCTCCGCGAATTATCTTTAAAGAACTGTAATTCTTTCAAACATTTTTCAATTCTCCAGGCAAATTCCTTAAAGTCATTAAAAAGTTCATTTAAACGTTGCTTTTGTGGGGCACAGCCATCCAGATCGATTAGCAGCACAATACCTTTTTTGCCCTGTGATTGCCATTTAGCCCAATTTCTATGCAATAGTGAACCTAAACGTTCTCCCCAATTTAAATCATGTCCTTCAGGGAGCGTAAGTTGCAGAGAATTTGCTAACCGTTTTTCTAAGTCTTCAATAGTTTCATAACCAGAGATGGGAGCGTAAGCACAACACCATTGCAATTCTTGAAACCGTCCCAGGATCTGTTTGAGAAATTCTGTTTTTCCATAACCTTCAGGTGCTGTCACCAGACGATAAGGAGGAGAATTAATTGCTGTAATTTCATTAATTGCAGCATCGCGATTAGTGAATGGAATATTATCAGATTCAACTTGCACTAAAGATTGTTGATTTAGCTGATTTAACTCTGATTCGATTTTATACATTTCCTCGAATTTATCATCAACTTGCCTTTGCAATTTATTTTTATCTACATCATTGCTCGTCCAAGCCATTTGCTTGCTGAGACTTTCAACCTCACTTTTTAAATTGGCTATTAACTGTTCTAGATAGTTCTTTCGTAAATCTACAGAGATGTTCATTTTATTTAAGTATTAAATTAATAGTTTATGGTATTAAGTTGGCTTTCTACTCGCTCTAGTTCTTGTAAGATACTATCAATTTGGCGTTGGATGATATTGCGATCGCTCGCACTAAGTGTATAGTTGAGTTGATTGTAAGCCACCTCATAATCACTACTAAGAACGTCAAAGTGTTGTTGCAAAGTTTTGATTTTGAGTTGTTGAACTCTACTAGGAATATTCTGGATATGTGCATGGGATGAAATAGACAAGCCGATTTCATTCCATGCTTCAATCAATACATCCGCAGGAATCATGAAAGCAGTTTTGATATCTTCTCGCCGCTTCTCTGCCGCTACTGCCATCCCAACCACTCCTACAAGGGTTTCATCCCATATCGGCGCACCACTAAAACCCGGTTCTATTCTGTAGCCAGTTACCTTACTATCTTCCAGTTGCACCCATCCCTTTCCTTGTCCATCTCGCAACACGCCTGTGGCCCAAACGCCATCATTATGTCCGTTAGGAAAACCGAATATGCGGAAAGGATGCTGCCAAATATTGTTAGCTCTTATTAGTTGGATAGCTTGGGTTTCTTTAGGCAACTGCTCTTCGATTTGCAACCCGGCAATATCTTCAGGCTCAGAGGTTGATGCATTACTGACAACGGGTTGCCAAAAAACAACTTTAGCTTTTAGTTGTTGTCCTGATGCAATTAGGGGGAAATCTAAATAAATATCATTATTAGGAGCTTCAACTATATCTTCTGCTAAAGATAGGGCTGAAGTAACAACGTGAGCGCAAGTCAGAATGTAATTTCGAGTTCGCCCAGAGACTAAAAAACCTACACCAACTACCGCACCATTGGCATGAAAAATCCGCGCGATCGCTGACCTAAAAGTTTGAATATAATTATCTGTATTCGCTACCATACTATGCCTTGTCTTGCTTCCATTTCAAGGTAATTTCGTAGTTAGCTTCACCACTTACAGAGGTAAAAATTGCACCCGCCGCCGCATTTAATTTAATACCAAACTTAACCTCTACCTCATTGGCAGGTGTATTAAGCTGACTCAGTTTGGTAATAATTGCTGAAGCGACAGGTTGTATTTGATCTAATACATCTTCAAATTTCTTTTTAGCTTCAACTACCATTTGCCCTGTGTCTGGTCTAGCAACACGCACAAGAGCATTGCTATTTTCTGGCTCATCAACTTCAGCTAAAAACTTCGTGCCATCTTTGAGAGAAAACTCTGCTATCTGTTTCTGATTCATAGTGAAACCGGTTATTTGGAACTAATAGTTTAATGTGTTGACCATCAAAAGAGTTTGCCGAAAATTTTGTAATTTTATTTTCATTTAATGGTTAACTCGTTAAATACTTCTCTAGCAATTCTTTACTTTTTTCTCCCATTTCATTAAGCTTCTGCCAAGACTCTTCCTACCGATTGTTTATTGATTGACAGCTTACTAGTGTTCTGTCCCAAAAGTTTTCAGAGGTTCGTGGTGTTCAGATCCCCGACTTCTTCAAGAAGTCGGGGATCTCGCAGCCCCGCAAAATTAATGGGACAGACCACTAGTAATCCATTAAGCTAACTTTGCCTGCTACGTAGTAAACACTTAAGTGATTAACACAGGACTAAGGTCTTGACTACAAACTGATTTATCCAGCATCGTTGACTTGATAGCCTACTAGAAGTTTGTGAAGTTTCTAAATAAACTGACCAACTTCCCGCTGCTTGGGCATTACAGGCTGCTTGACTGTCATGTAATAGATTTAATAATTGTTATATTAGTTATATATGTAGCTTTAGTTCAATTAGTAATTATACTGACTAAGCTGGAAAATTGCTTGAATCTAACTAAGTAGGCAAGAATAATAGAACCTATATTACGCAATGTAAATTTAATTAAATTTTCTCGTAGGAACGTTATGTAAACCCTGAAAATCCTAATACCTTCGATCGATGCGCGCCTTATGGTTATCGACTCATGCCATGTCCGGCTAGTGTTTGATGCTGAAGCAGATTGCTGCGAGTTTCCTAAAGAGCTACTATAGAGACAAGTTTAACTATGAATATGGACGAAGTTTAGGAATCCTTGCAGGAGTTACGAACAAAAATATCCCCGACTTATTGAAAAAGTCGGGGATTTCAAGCTGTCGAAACGAGAATGAATATGTGTTGAAGAATTAATTGAATTGCTGGTTTTCGGAAGTACCGAGGAATTTTTCTGACAAACAGTCCATCAATTCGGAGAACAGTTGGCACAAAAATCAGGACTGAATTTACAGTATTGGCTACCTGTCAATTGGTAAGCTGTACAATAAGGAAAACTTGTAAGTTCAATTTTAGCTGCTTGTAATTTGGAACCATTCGCCAATGTTTCAGTAAGTTTGGTTTTATCAGCCAAAAGAATAGCTAAAATCTTCGGTAACGCTATGCAAGCAGCAATATTGAGCAACGTTAGCATTATGCCGTCGATAAAATTCATAGGTAATCATCTCCTGTGAAACATAGGCGATTGCTGTTTTTAGATGCAAACACAATCATTGCTTGCACTCTATGTAAATTAACTTTAACATAAATTTTTGTAAATATAAACGTGGAATTCCTGGAATTATCGTACACAGAAGGGTATGTGGATAATAAGGATGGTTATTGTAGCGGAATAACAAAATAAGCTGGAAAATAATCAGTTTAAAATCTTTAAGTAAGGTGTTATGTCAACAACCCAAACCGCGTCTTCTTTTTTATCTAACATTAACGAGCGAGAACGGCAAGCATTAAAGCGGTTGGTAGATTACACAAATGTGGAATCGTTACCAGAAATTTGGCCTTTGGCAGCTCAACGATTTGGTGATGTTGTCGCTCTCCGCAATCCTCACGCTAAACCAGAGGTAGCGATTACTTATACCCAGTTGGCAGAGCAAATGCAACTATTTGCTGCTGGGTTACAAGGGTTGGGAATAAAGGTAGGCGATCGCATTTCCCTAATTGCTGACAATAGTCCTCGCTGGTTTATTGCCGATCAAGGCATAATGACTGCTGGAGGCGTTGATGCGGTGCGTAGTTCCCAAGCCGAAAAAGAAGAACTGCTGTTTATTATCACTAATAGCGGCAGTACAGCGATCGTCGTTGAAGATTTAAAAACACTTAAAAAACTCCAAGATCGCCTCAAAGATTTACCAATTCAAGTGGTAATCTTACTTTCCGATGAAGCACCACCAACAGACGAAACCCTAAAGGTACTCAACTTTTCACAGTTGCTCGAAATCGGGAAAAGTCATAATTTTGTGCCAGTCAAGCAAAATCGTGACGCTCTAGCAACTCTAATTTATACCTCTGGTACTACGGGTAAACCCAAGGGTGTAATGCTGTCTTATAACAACTTGATGCACCAAGTGATCAGTTTTGGGACAATATTGCAACCAAATGTCGGCGATATCGTTCTCAGTATCCTGCCTTCGTGGCACAGCTATGAACGAACTGTTGAATATTACCTACTATCTCAAGGTTGTACCCAAGTTTATACCAACTTGCGCTTTGTAAAAGGGGATTTGAGACAATTTAAACCCAATTACATGGTCGGTGTACCCCGCCTGTGGGAATCGATTTATGAAGGAGTGCAAAAGCAGTTCCGCGAACAACCAGCCAACAAGCAACGCCTAATTAAATTTTTATTGGGCATTAGCGACAAATATATCAAAGCGCAGCGAACTGCTCAGGGATTGGATTTAAATAATCTTCATGCTTCAGCCGTCGAACGATTAGCAGCTAAGATCCAAGCATCGGCTTTATTACCCCTCCATGCCTTGGGAGAACGACTGGTTTACGCCAAAGTTCGGGAAGCTACAGGAGGACAAGTTAAGCAGATGATTAGCGGTGGTGGTGCGCTTCCCAGACACATAGATAATTTCTTTGAAATTATTGGCGTGCAGATTTTGCAAGGCTATGGCTTGACAGAAACTTCTCCTGTCACCCATGTACGGCGTCCTTGGCGGAATTTGATTGGCGCATCAGGGCTACCACTCCCGGCTACAGAAGCTAAAATCGTCGATCCTGAGACAAAAGCGCCTTTACCAATAGAGAAGCGAGGCTTAGTATTGTTGAGGGGTCCGCAGATTATGCAAGGCTATTACCAAAATCCCGAAGCGACAGCAAAAGCAATTGACGCGGAAGGTTGGTTTGATAGCGGCGATTTGGGTTGGCTGACACCACAAGATGACTTAGTGCTGACTGGCAGGGCGAAGGATACGATTGTATTGACTAACGGGGAAAACATCGAGCCACAGCCGATCGAAGATGCGTGTTTGCGATCGCCATACATCGATCAAATTATGCTCATCGGCCAAGATCGGCGCAGCCTGGGAGCCTTAATTGTCCCCAATGTCGAAGCCTTAGAAAAATGGGCAGCAAGTCAGAATCTAACGCTGGATACGCCCAACAATCAGGTGACTTCCTCAGATAGTCAAAAAATTGACTTGGAGAGTAGAATGATCCAGGATTTATTTCGCCAAGAATTGAATCGGGAAGTCCAAAATCGTCCAGGCTATCGACCGGATGACCGCATCGGAACGTTTAAACTCATCCTGGAACCGTTTTCCATCGAAAATGGCTTGATGACACAAACACTAAAAGTTCGCCGACATGTCGTCACGGAACGCTATCGCGATATTATTGACGGCATGTTTGCCTGATCATTCCACCTGCTAACCGTAAAGAGTGAACGTGAAATATTTATGGATGTCTCCAAATCTAATTTGCTTCTGAAACGCGTCGTTAACGTTAAAGTCATTGTGACTCCTCTCTGGAAAGAGGAAGTACAACAGCAGCTGCAAACCCAGATCAATCAACTCGATCAGCAACTGCAACAGCTAGACGTTGAAGGACAAAGAGCGATCGCAGCAATTCAAAAGCAGAGTCTGCAACCACCTGGGCCTCAGACTCTCCAACAAATTGACAATATCCAACTCCAAGTCAATCAAAAGAAGAGCGAATTTTTAGAGCAGAAAAATCAGTTGCTGCAAAACCTCCAGCAAGTGCAGTTTCTCCAACAAGATCAGGAAGTCAACCAATTCCAAATGGAAGGCTTTTTCCGGGTGGAAATTGGTGATAACCTGATTAGCAAAATGCAAGTCGAAATCGTTCTGCGCGATGGCGTTGTAGAAGAAATTCGCGGCGACATTTAAATTTGTCATTTGTCATTAGTCATTTGTTTTGCTAGCAATGACCAATGACTAATGACAGATGTGATTTAACTTAGTGTGACGGCTCCCAGCCCAACATTCCACCTGGGAGCCAGCCCAAACGATTTGCCACACTGGAGGTGAGCTAATAAAAAGCGATCGCCCAAAGGTTGTCATCTCCGCTCGATATTTAACCGTCCCAACTGAATTATTACCCCGCTTGATTTGCGTAATCGTCACTAACGCCTGATTTGGTTGGGGATAAACTACCTCTATCTTTCGCGATCCTCCCACTGCTATCTCCTCAAAGGCATTCAGGGCAAGGGTAGTAGGATTACTGCCTTGGAGAGATGAGTTAAGTTTTTCTAAAGGTATAGTTTGATAATCGGAACGCTCTGAGAATGCTGCAACTTCCTGAGACTGATGTATTGCTCCCATCTGCTGGGTTTGCTCATCACTAGTCTCAACAATCGGTGCAGATTGCTGGTGCTGGATAATATAAACTCCAGTACCAGCCGTAGCAGAGATACTTAATATCACAATCAAAAAGAATTTCAGCTTTGCCGACATAAAAGTAAACAGGAATTTCAAATAGGTTTATTACCAATTTTGAATTCTAGATTGAACTACATCCTATATCCTCTATCCGTGAGAAGCTCTTGTATCTTAAGTAGTGGTTATGAGGAATATTAAATAGCAATCCCATTTAATCTGTGAGAAACTCATGGTGGTTTTTGCAAGTCAATGACTAACAAGATCGAGATATTAGCTAACCATTGAGGATAGCTCTGTACTATAGACTTCTAAGCTATATTTAGGTTCCTAGAGTCATTAGTGAATAGCCAATGCCCTTCAGGAGTGCTGAGTAGGGAATCTTACTTCTTTACTCAGCACGGGCTAAACCTTAGCTATCCGCTAACGGAACTCGGAACTTGGAACTACTATGCCCAATGCCCAACCTAAAATATAAACAGTCTAAAACTCTCCCATCAAGATACAATTCGATCTGACAAAAACTGTTAAAGTCCATAAACCATTGATTTCCAAACCACCCTATGAGCATTCACGAAGTATTTATGCCGGCGCTGAGTTCCACCATGACGGAAGGCAAAATCGTCTCCTGGGTGAAATCGCCTGGGGACAAAGTGGAAAAAGGCGAAACAGTGGTGGTTGTAGAGTCAGATAAGGCAGATATGGATGTAGAAACCTTTTATGAGGGATTTCTTGCCCATATCATAGTTGAAGCTGGTGAAACTGCCCCAGTAGGATCTGCGATCGCCTTCATCGCTGAAACGGAAGCTGAAATTGAACAGGCGAAATCTCTTGCCAATTCCTCTGGCGCGGCTGCTACTCCTACCTCTTCCCCAGAACCAGTTGCCGCCACAGCCTCAGCCGCAACACCTGCCTTAGCGTCTCAAAACGGGTCTAACCACAAAGAAGGAAGGCTGGTAGCTTCACCCCGTGCCCGCAAGTTAGCCAAAGAACTCAAAGTTGATTTAACTACACTCCAAGGTAGTGGCCCCCACGGTCGTATTGTCGCCGAAGATGTAGAAGCATTGTCTAATAAAGGCAAGCAACCTGCACCTGCCCCAGTTGCTCCACCAGCACCCGTACCAACCAGCGCCCCAGTTGCACCCCCAGCACCTCGCACACCAGCACCTGCACCCGTGGCAGCGGCTGTTCCTGGTCAAACTGTACCTTTAACTACCTTCCAAAATGCCGTAGTGCGGAACATGGTAGCTACTATATCCGTGCCCGTCTTCCGTGTGGGTTATACAATTACCACCGATGGATTAGACAAACTTTATAAACAAATTAAATCCAAAGGCGTGACAATGACAGCGCTATTGGCGAAAGCTGTAGCAGTGACATTGCAAAAACACCCATTGTTAAATGCTAGTTACTCAGACCAGGGTATTGTTTATCATTCTGATATCAACATTTCCGTAGCAGTAGCGATGGATGACGGGGGATTGATTACACCTGTGCTGCAAAATGCAGACGCAGTGGATATATATTCTCTATCGCGTACTTGGAAGTCTTTGGTAGAACGTGCTAGGGCAAAACAACTACAACCCCAAGAATACAACAGTGGTACTTTTACCTTGTCCAATTTGGGGATGTTTGGCGTAGATAAATTTGATGCAATTTTACCGCCTGGACAAGGTTCAATTTTAGCGATCGGGGCATCTCGTCCGCAAGTAGTAGCAACACCCGACGGTTTATTTGGCGTGCGTCAACAAATGCAAGTCAATATTACTTCTGACCACCGGATTATTTATGGTGCCCATGCTGCGGCGTTCTTGCAAGATTTAGCAAAATTGATTGAGACGAATCCTCAATCTTTGACACTGTAATTTTGAAAAGACACCAAATTTAAATGTTAGCGCTATCAGCGAACAGCAGTTTTTCGTAGAGTAGCGCTAACAACAAACAATACTTACGCTTCAATACTACAAACTTTAATTGATTTACGCCTAGCTATTTATCACGAGTGACATACGACAACACCCTAAAATATCTGGTTGAGCAGTATCCAGAAGATTTTATCCGCTACTTACTCGCATCTGAAGCAACGGATATCCAGATTCTCAAAACAGAATTAAATCAAGAACCAATCCGTGCCGACTCAGTAACCTTTTTGCAAACTGCCAATCAAATACTGCATTTAGAGTTTCAAACCTTACCAGCATCCACTCCACCCTTGCCACTGCGGATGTTGGATTATTGGGTGCGGCTATATCGACAATACAATTGTGATATCGAGCAGGTAGTGATTTTTCTTAAACCCACAACTTCAGAAGCTGTCTTTGTAGATCAATTTACTGCCCGCAATACTACCCACCGTTATCGCATCATCCGAATTTGGGAACAAGATCCAGAACCTTTATTGTTATCTCCTGGTTTATTACCTCTGGCAACTTTGGCGCGAACAGATTCTCCTCAAAACTTACTTCAACAGGTGGCAGTTCAAGTGAGTATGATTGAAGAAGAAGCCACCAAGCAGAGTATCTCGGTATGTACCCAACTTCTAGCAGGGTTGGTATTCGAGCCAGAACTAATTCGTCAGTTTTTGAGGAGAGAAGATATGAGAGAATCTGCGATTTATCAAGAAATTCTTGAAGAAGGACTTCAAGAAGGTAGACAAAGAGGCATTGAACAAGGTATTGAACAAGGTATTGAACAAGGTATTGAACAAGGTATTGAACAAGGTATTGAACAAGGAAGACAATCAGAACTAAGGCTAGTGATACGTCTATTAACTCGTCGGCTTGGTTCAATTAATTCTCAGTTACAATCTCGCTTGCAAGAGTTGTCCTTGGCTCAGTTAGAGGACTTGGGTGAAGTATTACTAGATTTTGTCAGTGAAGCTGATTTGATGAATTGGCTAAATACAATAGAAAATTAGAGTTTGCTCTAAACCTTTATACCAGTTACAAAAAAAGTCAGATTTTCGTACCTAGCTCATTGCTCGGTTGCTTCTGCTTCAATTTTTTGACGATACTCTGCTTTTAATTCTGCCATTTGCTCTAGATTGCCGTATAAACAAATAATTCTCCAAAACCAAAAGAATATAAGACTTTAATAAAGATAAAAATGGTGAATATTTTTAACTTTCTATAAACACTAGTAATTTATCATCCACTTATACTTTTTTTTGGATGCAAGTAATACCGCCTAACAATCTCTACATCCAGTCTTGATGAATAATTGGGCAACCTCAGTGATTAATTTATTTTCACTAGCGCTGGCAGATGGCTCTATTTGTTCAGTCGATTCACTTAAAACAATCATTTCTTCCTCAGCGTACCTCTGCGCTTATCTCAGCATACCTCAGCCTTTAAAAAAATAAAAAAGGTGGGCATTACCCACCTGACAAATTTATCCCTTAACACAAAGAACTTGCTTGAGCGTTGCTACAACCTCAACCAAATCCGCTTGATTTGCCATAACTTGTTCTATCGGCTTATAAGCACCAGGAATTTCATCTAAGACACCCTCATCTTTGCGGCATTCTACGCCATTTGTTTGCTCTATCAAATCATCAAGCGTGTAGACATTTTTTGCCTTATTTCTAGACATCAAACGTCCTGCACCATGAGAACAAGAACAAAAACTATGAGCATTACCTTTACCCTTAACGATAAAAGATTTCGCCCCCATCGAACCAGGAATAATCCCATAATCTTCAGTCTGGGCGCGGACTGCACCCTTACGAGTGACGTATACATCCTCGTCAAAATGCACTTCTTTTTCGGCGTAATTGTGATGACAATTAACCTGCAATAAAGGTTTAGTTGCCTTCCCACCTGCCAGATGCTTCTCAACTATGTGCTTAAAACGCGCCATCATTACATCGCGGTTGACACGCGCATAGTTTTGTGACCATTGTAAATCATGCCAATATGCTTGGAATTCTGGTGTACCAGCGACAAAGTGAGCCAAATCTGGGTCAGGCAATTTATTACCTGCCATTTTTGCTAATTCTCTGGCTGTGTGAATATGACACTGGGCGAGTTTATTGCCAATGTTACGCGAACCAGAATGCAGCATCAGCCAAACTTGATTCTCTGTATCGAGGCACACTTCAATAAAGTGATTTCCTCCACCGAGAGAACCCATCTGTTTCATTGCTTTACTTTGTAGGTCTTGCACACCGCGATGCAAGTCTTTAAAATTATCCCAGTGTTGCCAATTACTGACGGATTTTTCAACGTCTTTATTTTCGTTAAATCCAGTTGGAATTGCTGCTTCAATATCCAAGCGTATTTTCTTCAGTTTACCTTCTAGTTGTTCGGCGGTAAATGCTGTTTTGATAGCGCTCATTCCGCAACCAATATCCACACCGACAGCCGCTGGGATAATTGCCTCTTTGGTTGCAATTACAGAACCCACTAAAGCACCTTTTCCTAAGTGAACATCTGGCATTAATGCCACGTGCTTAAATACAAATGGTAATGATGCCACATTCTTAGCCATCCTGGTTTCTTCTGGGCTCAAAGAGTGATTTGCCCAAGATAAAACGGGTGCTGGTGTGGTAATTTCTAACTTTTCGTAGGGCATAATCGTTTCTATTTTGGATTTTAAATTTTAGAGTTTGGATTGGGTATTGGGCACTGTTAATTATCGGTATGACTTATAACCCATTACCTAGTTAGTTGTAGCAATTTAAATGTTGTATTGTCTTTCATCTGGCTCCCTCAATTTTCGTGAAGCTGAAGAACTACTTTTAGGAGTTACACATTGTAATACAAATGTAGCAAATTGGATTACAGGCGTCAACCTATCACCACAGACAGAAAGCAGATACTTCCCAGATGTATTAAAATTTGTAAAGAAAATCACTTTGTTTAAATAGCTCCTTAAAGTTCTGACACAATATGGCAGTCCGTCAAGATACAATCTGGGAACGTTTTTTATCCCCTGTAGTGCGTCTTTTGATTGATGAAGATGGGTTACGGCGTTACGCTGATAGTATTGATTGGGAAAAAGAGAGCGATCGCTATCGGCGAGATGATGTCATAATTCCGTCGTACTACAGTAATCAAAACTTTCACGGGATTGCTGGCGGATATCTCAATTCCGATGCAGCAGTTACTTACGATCCGATTACTCAATACGTTCTACCGCCTAATGAAGGTATTGTCCGTCAAGCTTTAGTTGATGCTGTCCAGGTGAAACCACGACGCATACTCGATTTAGGCTGCGGCACTGGTTCCACTACATTAATGTTAAAACAGGCTTTCCCCGAAGCGGAAGTTATTGGTTTGGACTTATCACCTTATATGTTGGTAAGGGCGGAAGATAAAGCTAGAAATACTGGCTTGGAGATCCTTTGGCGACACGGAAATGCTGAAAAAACTGGTTTGAGGGATGCAACATTTGACTTAGTAACAGCTTCTTTGCTATTCCACGAAACACCAGATGCAGTGTCTCTAGCAATTTTACGAGAAAGCTTCCGGTTGCTGGTAACTGGAGGACAAGTATTAATTCTAGATGGGAATCAGAAGACTCTGCGTCAGTTAGAATGGCTCAATGACGTTTTTGAGGAGCCATATATTCGTGAGTATGCTGCTAGTAGTACAGAAGCGAATATGGGTGCAGCCGGATTTGAAGCAGTGCGATCGCAGGATGTATGGTGGATAAATCAGGTAACTAGCGGCATTAAACCAATAGCAACCGAAAATGTCCGTCAGTATACTCCCACATCAGTAGATAATAATGATTTGGAGGGAATTGGTTCTCCAGCGTTTGGCATAAGGGCATGAGTTTAAAGGCAGTTCTCTTTGATTTTAATGGTGTCATCATTAACGATGAGCCAATCCACCTGCAACTGATCGATGAGATTCTCATTGAAGAAAATCTCCAACCCCAAAAGGTGAGTGAGCGTCAAGCTTCTTTAGGACGCAGCGATCGCGCTTGTTTTGGGCAACTACTCGCTAATCGTGGTAGAGTAGGCAATGAAAACTATTTAACTCAGTTGCTGTACCGCAAAGCCCAAGCTTATACGGTGGAACTAGAAAAAATAAAGAAACTGCCTTTATATCCAGGTGTAGAAGACTTAATATTTCAGGTGCGATCGCGGAATCTGAAACTAGGATTAGTTAGTGGCGCGATTCGCAAAGAAATAGAATTGGTACTGAATCGCGCTAAACTAGCCGAACATTTTAAAATTATCGTCGCGGGTGATGACATCACCACCAGTAAACCAGAACCCGATGGTTATTTACTGGCAGTAAAACGCTTGAATAAAGAATATCCCGAATTGAATCTCCAACCACAAGAGTGTCTGGCAATTGAAGATACTCCAGCAGGTATCGAAGCGGCGAAGCGATCGCAGATGCAAGTTGTTGGGGTAGCGAATACATACCCATTCCACATGCTTCAGCGCTGCTGTAACTGGACTGTTGATTATCTCAGTGATTTGGAACTCGAACGCGTACAGAAGGTTTATTCTCAAAAACAGCCTCAGCAATCGGTAACTGAATGTTAGAATAATCTATGGTGATAATGTATTGAGTTAATGAGTGATATTACTCTTGACTTAGCACCGATTAAGGGGAATTAGCTCAGTTGGTAGAGTGCTGCGATCGCACCGCAGAGGTCAGGGGTTCGAGTCTCCTATTCTCCATTTTTATAAACTGAAAGTTGCGCCGTTTTTTGCTAACCACTCTTTTCTATCCACACAGTCAGGTAAGATTCGCTCTACCCTGTCCCAGAAATCTCTATTGTGGTTGGGTTGAATTAAGTGAACCATTTCATGAACGACTATATATTGTATCATGGAACTAGGAAGCAAAGCAACCCGCCAATGGAAATAAATATCACCTTTGGGATTACATGAACCCCAACGATTACCGAGTTCGCGCACTTGTATAGAAGTCGGTTCTTTGCCGATTCTGTTGGCGATGGATGTAATAATTGATTCTAAATGCTCTTGAATATGTACGCGATACCACTGAATAAATAAATCTCGACCTTGCTGTTGATGCGATAGCGAGGCGCTGCTGCTTTCAGCAGATCGCAAAAGTTCAAAGCGTCCTTGGTAAAGTCTAAGTGGGTTGTTTGCGGTGTCTACTAATTTCAAGCGATAGCTGCGTCCTAAATAGTGAAAGCCTTCGCCAGGTAAATAAGTTTTTTGTGCAGTTGGCTGTTTTATCGCTGATTTTTTTAGCAGTTTGCTGTAAATCCAGAAGCGGCGTTGTTCAATAATTTCCCCTAGTTTTTCTAGAGGGACTTGAGGTGGTGTTGTCAAGACTAGTTTACCGTCGCGTTCGATAGTAATTTCAACTGTGCGACGACGGGGACTTTCGCGCAGTTCAAAAGAGAGTTCTCCAACATTAATGGTTTTCATCGCCCTCGATTTGCATCATGTCGTTCGGCTAATTGGGTGATTTGGTCTGCTAAGTCATCTAGTTTACTATCTGGGAAGAGATTTAAATCTTCTAATTTTAACCAGATTTGTTTGCGGAGATTATCTCTAGCTACCAAGTCGTTCCAGAAGCCGATTAGATGACTTTGATTGTAGATAAAATCTACCAGTTCAGTGGTAAAGTTTTGTAGTTGGGTGGAAATTTCGGGTGCTGGTGATTGCAGCGTATCGATGAGAAGATTGAAGAAAGGACGAATTCGGGCTGATGGTTGATTTTCGCTGACTTCGGTTTGTTCGGCTCGGACTTTTTGGGCTAAGGTTAAAAATTCTGTAGCGATCGCATCCCAATTGTCACCAAAACGTTGTAAAATTTCTTCTAGTTTATCGCTGAGGTTGCGGTAATAAACTGGGTCATCGTCTAGATGGGTGCGGATGTGATAGCGGATGGCGTGTTCCATTTCCGCCGCGCGAGTTTGTATGGAATGTCTTTGTTGTACCCGTTGCTCAAAGTCCAAGTCTAAAATATTTACTGGTGGAACTTTCAGGTTAATACCCTGAGATTGGATATGTTCGTCTATCAGCGCTTGAACTTTTTCTTTAGCGTCTTCTGGGCGTTCATCTCGGAAAATATCATCAACTAATTTCTTTAATTCTCCCAATTTTTTGGCATCTTTGAGGTAGCGCAAAGCTTGGGGACGAGGTAAAAAGGCATCCATTGCTTGCAGAAATTCCCGCAGTAGTTGATAAAATTCTGCACGCGACCGCTCGTCATGATTTAGGATATTTACACAAGCTTCTTTGTCATCGTCAATATTTAAGTTGCGTTCTTGCCAAAAGTTCATTACCAGGCGGTGGGTTTCGTCTAATTTGGGTAATTCTTCTTGGATATCAAACCAAGCACCATCGACATCTTCTTGATCGTAGACACTCATAGCGGCGGCGATGTCGATACCATAATAGTCTACAATTAAACCGTAGTCTTTACCTTCGGCGGTGCGATTAGTACGAGCGATCGCTTGTAATAAATCATGTTCTACTAAGCTGCGGTCTACATATAGCACTTGTTCTAAAGGTGCGTCGAAGCCTACCAGCAATTTATTATTCACAATTAAAAAAGCTAAACCGTCTTCATCTAAGTTTTTCCAGAAGCGGTTTTTGTAAGTAGTGTGGTTGTTTTCATCCGTCCATTGTTTCCAGGCTTGGGGGTCTTGTTTGCTGTTGGCGGAGATAATCGCCGCAAATTCCAGGCGCTTGATGGTATCTAGGTAAGAATAAGCTTGTACCAAGGTGCGGTATTCGGCTGGTGCGGATTCTAATGTCAGACTTTGCAAAATAACGGCTTTTGATTCTAATTCTTGAATCAGTTCGGTTTTAGCTGCGGTAAGATATTCTTGGTACAAAACACAAGCTTGGCGATCGCTAGCTGCTACCTGAGCTTTAAATTTATCCGGCATGATGCGCGTAACATAGTGCCGTAAGATATGTCTAGCCTTGGCTCTCATCAATTCTTTAGCGTTGAGAACGTTCCTTTTTCCGGCGTATTTGGATTTAATCGCAGCCCGTTCTTCTGCGGTAGAATCTTGAAATAGTACCTCAAAAAGTTGGTCTAGAGTCGTGGCTCCTTTGACTGCTCCCATTGTTTCCAGTCCTTCGTAGAAAATGGGAACGGTGACATTATCTTTTTGGGAATCCCGAATACTGTAGATATCAATATAAGGATTTTCGTCATTGGCAAAGATTTCGGCGGTTTTCTTTTTCTGCGCCGAGATGATGGGAGTTCCTGTAAAACCAATTTTGGCGCAGTTGGGTAAAGCTGCTGATAAATATGCGTGGAGAGTTTTATTATGAGAGCGGTGTGCTTCATCGATTAATAGTAAAATGTCTGCGGATGAATTGAGAGCATTGTTTAGTTCATCAATATCAGCGTATTCTTTCGGTTCATTAATTTTGTTAAATTTCTGAACCATCCCAAAAACAATACCCGGCCCTGTTTGTCGCAGTTTCTTCGCTAAATCTTTGATGTTTTGGGCGACTTGCAAAGTTTGACCGGAAAGGGTTGCTGTTTCTGATAGTTGGTCTTCTAAATCTGTGCGATCGGTAACGATGACCGCTTTAAACTGTTGAAGTTGGGGAATTGTCCGCAGTTTGCGGAGGATAAACACCATATCCAAGCTTTTACCAGAGCCTTGGTAGTGCCAGATAATACCGCCGCGCTGGTCTTGGCTCCCGTGTTCTGTTTTAGTTTTACCGTGTAGCAAGCGTTCAACGGCTTTGGATACGCCTCGGAATTGTTGGTAACGCGGGACTATTTTGATCCGACGGTTGTGTTTGGTTGTGAACAGAATGTAGTGGCGCAGGATGTCCAGCAAATTCGCGGGGTGAAGCATTCCGGCGATGAGTTGCTGGCGGCGGTTAAGTCCCGATATATCAATTAAATCCTCGTTTGTAGTGGGTGCTTCAGCGCTCAAATCAACACTAAAATTCTGACTACAAACCTGGGCGATGAAGTTGGAATCAAACGGGCTGGTGTCTTTCCATTCCAGATAATGCTTAGGTTGACTCCCCACCGTACCCACCACAGCCCGCCCGGAGGTGCAGGAAATCATCAATTGATTGTAGTGAAATAAGCGCTCAATTCCTTCGGGTTGCTGGCTGTGGCGTTGGTTGGAGTAAGTTAGCAAGTCTTGAATCCCAGATTTGAGCATATCTGCACCTGGGGCTTTGCATTCGATGACGACGAGGGGGATACCGTTGACAAACAAAATTATATCGGGGCGGTAGTGACC
This sequence comes from Nostoc sp. 'Peltigera membranacea cyanobiont' 210A, assembly GCF_002246015.1. GTDB lineage: Bacteria > Cyanobacteriota > Cyanobacteriia > Cyanobacteriales > Nostocaceae > Nostoc. The sequence continues at coordinate 89,515 of NZ_NOLJ01000011.1, read as the reverse complement.
TTTGGGGCCTTTTACTCCCGGTGGGTCGATGCGGAATTGGCTGATGGCGAGAAAGTCGTTACGTTCCGGGTGGTCGAAGTCTATCAGGTTGATGGTAATTTGTTTACCTGTGAGTCCTTCGACTTTTACGCCTGTGAGGAGGAGTTTTGTCAGGGTTTCGTTTTTCTCCATCAGCTTACCGGGGCCGAGGTTTTGCAGTTGGTTGATGGCTTGGTTGATGCGGCGTTCGTCTAGCCAGGGTTGTCCGTTGGCGTCGGGGTTGATTTCTCGCAGTTGGCGCTGGAGTCGGGGAATTAGGAGAACTTCGTGGTAATTGTCCCGTTGTTCGGGGGTTGCTGCTAAATGGTTTGCTTCGATGTATTCCCAGCCTAAACCGCCGGGAAGTTGTCGCATTTTTTGGAGTTGTTCGATTGTGGGTAGTTCTGTATGCGTGTATTCAAGTCCCGTCATTTTGCGCCTCCTGTGGCGGAAGTTCTACATCTTCGTACAGCAGTGCGATAGGAAATTTAAACTCAATACAAACTAACTCAATTTCGTCGCCGTTGGTATAAGAAGTTAGTTCCCATTTGCTGCGTTCGTTGATGCGGAATATTTCTACACCAATGCTTTCGGAATTAATTAGTACGTATTCCTGTAAGCTCTCTAGGCGGCGATATTGGGCAAATTTAGCACCTCGGTCGTAGGCTTCAGTTCCGGGAGAAAGAACTTCAACAATTAATTTAGGGAATCGAATGACTTGAATCGCTTGTCTATCTTGGGCGTTGCAGGTTACGAGTACATCAGGATAGAAGAAGGAACCTTTTTCTGTAATTCCCACTTTGGCGTCAGAACCTAAAACCCTGCAAGAACTTCCTCTTACATGGGGTCTAAGTGCGGCGATGAGGTTAACAGCTATAGCATTATGGGGAATTGTCCCGCCTGTCATGGCGTAAACTTCGCCATTTATATACTCGTGTTTAATCTCCTGTGTCGCTTCCCATTGGAGATATTCGTCAGGAGTCATCTGGTATTTATTGGGTGTTGCAATCATTGCCTTTTTTGCCGGTTTTTTTGTATTTTATATTTGAATACGGTTTAGTTAAGTCTTAACTCTTTGGTCAAAGCCAATTTTTTTTAACGAACCGCAGAGACGCAGAGAACACAGAGAGAAGAAATAAATGCTTAACTGAACTGTATTGTTTTATATTCTTCTCAGTTTTATCCTTTGTTGGTTAAATTTTGACGCGCACTCGTCCGGTTAATAGGTCTGACATTAAGCCTTTTTTTAAAAGTTTGAGTTTATCTAGACAAATTTTTCTCGTAATAATCCTAGATTCATAACATCGCAATTGGTGAATAATTGCATCCTGTTCTTGTTTAGGTGGAATCGGAATTAACAGCTTAAGTAATGTGCTGCCTCTAAGATTTTTTTGGACACCGCCCTCAGCTTCATTAAGCACTCTTGCCCTACCCAATTCATAATTAAAGTACCTTCTGATAAACTCTGCTTTCACACTTTCTTTAAGTCGAAAGCGAATCAAGAAAGCTCCTGGCAATACTGGGATATTAAATCCTGGAAATACTGCTGTTATTCCACATGTCCCACTGCGGGAAATTAATAAATCACCTACTTCAAGAATATGTAAATTGAAAAGCTCAAGATTGAGATGAGCAAGTGGCATAGTAGATAAATCGAGATTTCCCTCTTCATCCATGTCGGTTGTTCGGAGGGTTGCAACGTTGCCATCATCTGCGTAGAGACTAGATGAAAATCGTGGCCCGAATGCACTAGAAAGTGTATGTTTGTGAAGTGGTTCTACATCCCAATCTTTCGGGATTATCCCCAAGAGCGATCGCTTAAACAATTCAGGGTTACGTGTATAATCTCTCAGTTCGCCATGATCGTCAATACCGCGTGTGAGGAGGTCGTGCAGCAGTCCGGCTTTAGCTTTTTTAAGTTTTGTGATGTGAGTGTCGGTGAGTGCGATCGCTTTATCAACTGTGTCTAATATTTTAGCGATGTCAGCACGTTCTTTTGTTGGAGGTAAGGGAATCAAAAAAGCACGAAGCTGTTGATAATTTAATCCTTCACGATTTCCACCTGCATTAAGTTTGTTAATTTGAGATTCACCAATATAAGATGCAAGCACAGATGATAAAAATATTGCATTCTCGCTGTTAGAATTTGGTAAACGAATAGCACAAACATGTTGATTAACATTAACTTTTCCAAGTCCTTCTGGAAGTGGACAGCAACGGCCTATTGATGCGCCTGTGATATTCAAAAGAACATCATGGGCAAAAACCTCACTGCGTTTCATGATTTTGTGAATTCTTTCATCAATGTGGGCTACATCATCTAGCAATAAGCCCTCAAAAGTAACGTTCTGACTTCGGATAAATAAAATTCCTTCTTTCTTATAAATATTACTTCCGCCTTTAGGAGTTATTCCACTACCCACATAAGTAGCAATATCACCAATAGCTACAATATCCCAATCTAATGGAAAATTTCCGATAGGTGTATTATTGAAAGTCTCCGACTTAACGAGGGCTTCAGACATAACCCAACCCCTTCAACAACTCACTCAACCTTAGATTAACCTCCTCCTCCTCCTTCTCAATTTCCGCCAACGTCACCCGATACTTATCCCACCAATTCTCAACCGCAGCAATCACCATCTGACGGTGTTCACTGACATATCTCTCCAACTGCATCAACAAATCCGCCTTAAACAAATCCAACACTAACCCCTGCGCTTTCTCCTCACTTAAACCTGCACTCGCTGCTTCCAACTCTTTAACAAGCAACCCTTTCAACTCCCGCACACCCTTACGTGCTTCCTTCAACCTTTCCAAAATCTCCTTATAAGGTTGCAATTGCACCTCAATCTCGGCAATTTCCTGCTCTTTTGGAATCACCATTGATTGCAGATTAGCCAATTCCTCTTCTAAATCAGTGGTATCATTTCCCTGCTTATTCTCATACTTAATCGACCCCTTCTTGCGGTCAGTTCCCAGCAATTCCTTCAGCCGTTTTTGACCATCCTTAATTGCATATTTCAAATCTTTCAGTTGTTCTTCTAATTGCTTGACAAAATTAACAGCTTCCCCATCTTCCGACGCTTCCCCTTCCTCCCCTTGTTCAAAAGCTTCCTTCTCCTGTTCCAACGTCGCCACATCCGCCTCAGCATCTTCCAACTGTTGCAAATACTGGGGAACCAGCGCCGGGACAATTTTGTGACTCAAAGCGTCAAACTTATTACCAGATTGCTTACTTTCCGTATCTTCCAAAGCATCCCGAATTGTATCCACCCAAGAATCAATCAAACCTTTAAAACCCAAATTCGCTAAACGTTTCAAATCCGCAGAAACCTCATAAGCATCTTCCCACCAACTAGCAATAACTCCCATAGTCTTAAACCTATCTAACAAACCAATGGGACGCACCGCCGCTTCAAATGTCTGTAAAAATTCTGCCCGCAGCTTCATCAACTGCTTATTTTTAGGCAAATCAATTAAACGCTGTTGATGTTCTTGCCACCAATTGAGAGTAACTTGCCGCAGTTTCTCCTCCTGTTGTACAATCCCGGCATCTGTTTCAATGCGCTGCTTAATTTGGGCGCGTTCGGTTAACGTTGGCTGAAAATCTAAATATTCTTCCATGTTTATTAATTCGTAATTAATTTTGACCTCTCTCCAAACCTCTCTCCTAAGAGGAGAGAGGCTTTGAATCTTACTCCCCTTCCCTTGTAGGGAAGGGGCTGGGGGTTAGGTTTTATTGGTTTCCTAAGTAGTTGTAGTAGCGTGTCAAGGCTAAATTTGTGCATTAGCAAACTCTTGTGGGATGGGCTTCTAGCCCGTCCTTCTTGGCGGGCAAGATGCCCGCCCCACAAGAAAATTTATTGCATTATTTTAGTCTTGACACGCTAGTAGTAGCGTGGCAAGACTAAAATAATGCATTAGGCGTAAGTTGGGTGGAGCGGAGCGCAACCCAACATATATCAGGATGTTGGGTTACGCAAAGCCTCCACCCAACCTACATTTTTTTGCAACATTTTAGCCTTGTCACGCCAGTAGGGTGTGTTACCGCGTTAGCGTAACGCACCAAAAACCGCGAATAATACGTTAGTGTTATGCCAATACATCGCCTCGTTATGCCAATACATCGCCTCGTTATGCCAATACATCGCCTCGTTATGCCAATACATCGCCTCGTTATGCCAATACATCGCCTTGTTATGCCAATACATCGCCTCGTTATGCCAATACATTGCCTTGTTATGCCAATGCATCGCCTTGTTATGCCAATGCATCGCCTTGTTATGCCAATACATCGCCTTGTTATACATCCATATTTTTAAACTTGGGGACTCATCCCATAGAGTAATTACAAATTACGAATTACGAATTACGAATTAATCAACCCTTGCTTGCAACAAAGTCATCGGGTCAAAACCGTGACTAGCAAACAATTCCTGCTTTGCATCCACCTCAGACTTTGGTACACCACCCAAGATGTGCGATCGCACATCTTGAGGTTCTGGCGGTGGGGTATTATCAGCATAGCGGCGAATATTGCAGTTATATTCATAGTCAGCTAATTGTTGTTGAGTCACCACCGCCGCATAACCAGGAATCCCCGGATAATCGGCATTAGTTGTAAAATCTTCATAAGCTGAAACAATTTTTTCTATATGTTCAGGACGCAAAGAATTTTGAGCGCGTCCAGCCTGAAATTCTGCATCAGCGTTGATAAATAACACCTTACCTTGAGTTGCTGCTGGTTTGGCACCTTTGGGACGCATCACCAAAATACACGCCGGAATCCCAGTACCATAAAATAATTGTGGTGGTAAGCCAATCACCGCCTCTAAATTATCTTCTTGAATAAATAACTGGCGGATTTTCTTCTCTTCTCCACCGCGAAACAGTACCCCATGCGGCATAACTGTCGCCATAATCCCATCTTGCTTTAACACCGCTAGGATATGCTGGGCGAACATTAAATCAGCTTTTCCACTCGTAGGGCAAAAAACGCGGAATCGTTCTTTAAACTCCATCTGGTTATCTTTATTACCCAGGCTGTAGTTTTGCGAAAATGGCGGATTACTCAATATTCGGTCATAATGCTTTAAGTTTCCCGCGTCTTTAATCGGCACCATCAAGGTATCGTCGTTATGAAGCACAGCGTTGGGGATGCCATGCAGTAATAAATTCATCTTGCAGATAGCCCAAACTCCCCCGTTATTGTCTTGGCCGTAAAGCCTCAAATTGCGGGAGTTTCCACCGTGTTCTTCTGCTGCTTCGACAAAATTAACATTCCCCCCGAACCTACGCAGGGGTCATAAACCTCCATCCTTTCTTGGGGGTTGACAATTCGCACCATTAACTTTACCACCCCACGGGGAGTATAAAATTCACCGCCTTTTTTACCAGCAGAGTCCGCAAAGAAATAAATTAAATACTCATAGGCTGCACCCAACAAATCGGGAAATTCTAAATCTTCATTACGTAGCGATCGCTTGTCAAAATGTTCTATCATTTGGCGTAATTGCAAATCGCTTAACGTACTCTTGCCACCCACCTGCTTATTAAAATCAATATGCTCAAAAACATCCCGTAACACTGCCGGATTAGCATCAGCAAGTTTGTGTAGGGCAATATTAAGTTTGTTGCCTATCTGTTGATGAAAGGTGTTAACTATGGTACTCCAACGAGATTCTATCGGTACAAATAACGTATAGGCTTCTGCATCAGTTGCAATATAGCGGTTATCATTTTCCGCCCTTTCCTTAGCAGCTTCCTCACTCAGCCCTTTATCCATAAAATTCTTGACAATTTGCTGATAGCGGACATCAAACACATCAGCAGCCCGCTTTAAAAACAGCATTCCAAAAATAAATTCCTTATATTCAGAAGCGTCCATCTTCCCGCGCAAAATATCAGCCGCCGCAAAAAGGTGACGTTCCAGCTTCGGAAGGGTGAGTTTTGCCATAACAGTAGAATCCCTGACTTTGTGATCAGCAGAAATTTGCCTTTACTTCGTGGGTATTAGCACTTATTGATAGCGAGTATAAACAAAGCCAGCATTAATGACCTTTTGACTAACTTACTCTCTGTTTAACCCATCAATCAATTAAATAAATGTCTTTTTACAGACAATCACTAATGTTACCACCAGAAGGCAAAAAAGTATTTTATACCCGGCTGATTGGCTTTATTTTTGTTAGAGTTTATTAAAAACAACTGCCAACTGTGAAATGCTGTTAATGCTTATACAGTAAAGGGCTTGCCATCAATTAGGAAAATAAAACTGTTCTTCTTTACAATATTTAGGGGATTCGGAAGTTTTGCACAATTGTTAGTAATGTGAGTTTTTATGTTTGAACAGCAACCTGAAGATTTACGATTTTATGTTAAAAAATTAGCTACCGAAGCTGTACAAAACTCAGAACCATCGGCATGGTTTGAAGTGTTATATACCGAAGCTAAAGGTGATACAGCAAAAATTCCTTGGGCAAAGTTAACTCCTCACCCTTATCTACAAGATTGGTTGAAGAATCATCAACCGTTCGCTTCTGAGCAAAAGGCGCTAGTCATTGGTTGCGGCTTGGGAGATGATGCCGAAGCTTTAGCTCATCTGGGATTTGAAGTAACTGCCTTTGATATTTCACCGACAGCGATCGCTTGGTGTCAAGAGCGATTTCCAGATTCGACTGTCAACTATGTAGTCGCAGATTTGTTAGCAATTCCCTCACAATGGCATCAAGCTTTTGATTTTGTTTTTGAATGTCGTAATATTCAAGCTTTGCCGTTGAATGTGCGTTCTGGGGTTATTTCTTCAGTTACCTCCTTTGTTGCTCCTAGTGGCATACTTTTGCTGATTACTCGTGTTCGAGATACAGAAGTTGAACCCTCTGGCCCACCTTGGCCATTATCAGACTCAGAATTAGCACAGTTTGAAAATGTGGGATTACAGCAAGTAGAAAAACTCGTATTTTTAGAATCTGAGCTTGACGTTAAGCAAGTGCGGATTGAATATCAAAGGCATAATTATTTGACAGATTTAAATTATGCAGCCAAAACCTAATTCCTTGCTGCGTAAGGATTTTACAAATTCTCAAAGTTATTATTCTGGTTTACCGAACAGAGAAATTAGAGTAAACCGTAATCTTTTTTTAGGTCTAATTAAGTGCGGTAATCATCATTTAATTAGGTGATGATTACCGAATTTACAGGAGTTTGAACCATACTTATTATGAATACATACAGCACAAAATCAAGTGCAAAAACGATTAAACAATAGCTGAATTTTTCCGAGAAAGAGTTATGGTACTAGTTCGTTACAACCCCTGGCAAGAATTGAACGCTTTAGAACGTCACATCAACGGCTTATTTGGAGATACCAGAGTACCATCTGCACGGCTTGAAAAAGGCTTTGTCAGAGTTCCGGCTGCTGAGTTGCACGAAACTGATGATGCGATTCATCTCAAGCTAGAACTGCCAGGACTGGAAGCTAAAGACTTAGATATTCAAGTCACCCAAGACGCTGTTCACATTAGCGGTGAGCGCAAGTCTGAAACTAAAACCCAAGACAAGGGTATTACCAAGAGTGAATTTTACTACGGCAAGTTCCAACGTGTAATTCCTCTATCTGCTAGGGTTCAAAATACCAATGTTACCGCAGATTATAAAGACGGGATCTTGAATTTGACACTGCCCAAGTCCGAGCAAGAAAAGAACAAAGTTGTCAAGGTTAATCTAGAACAACCTGCTTCATAAGTGCGAAACTACTCACCTCCAATAATTGATTGAGATAGCTAAAAGCCCAGTTAGAAATGACTGGGCTTTTTTGTATGCGATCTCTACTTTAAGCTACTTTAATGGGCTGTGACGCTCCTACGTCGCTATCGCTCTCTTTAGCTCTAAGAATTGGAGCGATCGCTGCACTGTTAATGAATTTACATTAATTACTCAAGAATCAATATCAATACAAATCACTGTAACGTATGGATTAATTACTGATTCAGGCACATCAATTGTTAATTCTCCTAACGGATTAGAATTGAGGATAGAATCAATAATTGCACAGCGACTTGTGTAGGTTAGTGCTGTGCCGTCAGCAAGAACAAACACCGATTTTACTTGTTTGATTGGTATACCCCTAACTGATATTGTTTCGTAAGGTTTCATTAATAGGTGTAAATAAATGCGATTGCCCTTACGAGTTGAGGGGCCATAAAATTGCCACGGTTCTAATCCTGGGGTTGTATCAAGTATACTTTCAGAGTGGCTCCCCATCCAATCTGCTATATCTTTGAGGCGCTCTGACTGCTCAGGAGGGATTTGTCCATTACCCATTGGACTAACATTAAGCAAGAGGTTGCCCCCTTTGCCTGCTACTTCGCAAAGAGTGTGAATCAATTGACGAGACGATTTGAAGTTGCAATCATCTGAATTATATCCCCAACTCTCGTTAATAGTCAGACAAGTTTCCCAAGTACGATCGGGTGGGTGAGGAGGAATAAACTGCTCAGGAGTCTCAAAATCTCCACAATTCGGAAGACGATCGTTGATGAGAATATTAGGTTGTAAATCACGAATCATTTTTGCTAATTCTTGAGCCTGCCATTGCTCTGGAGTGCGTTCCCAACTTCCGTCAAACCAAATGATGTCAATTTGACCATAGTTAGTCAATAATTCTCGTATCTGATTGAACATAAATTGGATATATCGCTCCCACTGTTCTGCTGTAGGTTGAGGTAGCCGGTCAAAGCGATAAGGTTTATCTGTTTCTGTAAAAGCTGGATAATCTGGATGATGCCAGTCACTAAGCGAAAAATAAAGACCAATACGCAATCCTACAGAGCGCATCGCTTCGATATATTCACGTACAATATCTTTTTTATAAGGTGCAGATGCAATTGAAAAGTTTGATTCTTGCGTATGGAATAGGGCAAAACCATTATGATGTTTGGCTGTTAATATGGCATATTTCATTCCTAGACTTTTTGCTAAATCTGCCCATTCTTGAGGATTGTATTGCTGTGGATTGAAAGTATTCGCTGTGTAGTGATATTTCTCAACTGGAATATCTTTGCAAAAAGGTAGGCTGAATACACCCCCAACTAACGGCCAAGATAACTCACATCCTTGTTGGGAACTATGTCCCCAATGAATAAACATCCCCAATCGAGCTGTATCAAACCAGTTATTCATCATGGTGAAATTTGGTAATAATTCTGCTTAATAAAGGAGAAATAGCTCCCTTTGCATATTAGTACATATACAGATTTTGGTTGTTATTATTTGTTGGCTGAGGTGAAAATGCGATCGCATTGGTTATAGAACCCAGTTGTCACGACTTATCCTCAATCACCAATGTAGACTCAGCAGTACGCCCAAATTCTTCTGGCGTATATTGCAAGTGAACTTCTGCACCAGGCCAAGAAAATGTACCAGGAGTAACAGAACGGACTAAGTAATGGAGGCTATAAACTCCTGGTTCCAGGTGGTCGGCGTAGGCGATAATGCGATCGCGGTACACATTCTTAAAACCAAGTTCCCAGCTATCGGCTTTTGCTTGTAATGCAGCTGTGGTAGTTTGAAAACTTGCATCCACTGCCTCAAAACCTGATGGTAACGGATCTTTTATCACCAGATGATCCACAGAACGATCGGCGATGATTTCTAAACCAATATCAAACACCTGTCCAGAGGCTAAAGTCAAGGGTTTATCGAAAGCATAAAGACCTGTTTTTTGCAAAACTTTCTCTTTATTTACTTGACTAATTTCTCGTGTTATGCGTAGTCCGTTAAATCTGCCTGCTTGATTTCCTTGCAAGCGATAATTGTAAGCAACCAGATAGTGCAAAGTGCCATTACCTGATTTTTGCAGCGTTAAATCATTACGCCCACGAGGTAATTTATTCATCGGCACATTTAGCTGTAAGCTGGAATTTTGGTAGCCATTAAACTGATTTTCTCCTAACTTATTACCAGCTAATTCCACTGTGGCAACAAAATTAGGTGGTGTGGCTTGCAGTTGACTATAATCTACCAAAGCTGTTAAAGCTTGGGCATTATTATAGTTAGTTTGCCATGTACCATCTCGTCGCAATGCCAAAAGACTTTGGAATAACTTATCTATAACTTCGGGTTTACTTTGTTTGGCAATAAATAATCGTAAAGCTTGCGCTTGCGTCGTGGTAGATGAACTCATCCATCCCCAACTAGTTGGTAAACTCACAACTGCTGTGCGACCAGTTTCATAAATATTCTGTTGCAGCTTATTCACTAATTGCTGAGATTCATCTTGCCATTCTGGGAATTGAGATAAGTATCCTGCTAGTTTAATTTGAGTTGCTACATCAAAGTTATTGCGCTGTTCATAAATATCTGCGAGGAAAGTATTGCGTTTGTCTCCCAAGTCTGCTAAAGAGATTAAAGCATTAAGTTGTAGCTGCCTTTTACAGAGTAGTTGTTTACAAAAGTCGTATTCTCCGGGGTTTGCTAGAACTTTTTGTAAATAGGCTTTCAGGCGAGATACCATTGCAGAATCGACTAAATTAGGGAACACCTGACTAGCTTTAGCCAAAGATTCACCCGTATAGGAAGAAACCCAAGGGTCGGATTTTTCTTGTCCAGGGAAAGCAGCAAAACCACCATCGGCTATTTGGAGTTTTTGTAATTTTTCAATTGCTTGACTCGCTTGTTGGCTAGGATTAAATTCTGCAAAGGTCTGACCATATTTTTGGGCAAGAGTTTGCAAATTTGCCGCAATTATTAACTGACTCGCCGCCGGTTCTGTAAATGGTAAATCATCATCTTCTAAAACTTGTTTTGCTGGTGCTTTAATTTCTGGAATCAAAGTACTCGCCAACTGAATATCTAAACCCCCCGCATCAGGGAAGGTATTTTTATCAACATTCAAAGGAATCTTCACCTGTTTGTCAGTAACACCAGATTCAACGACTTGTTCTGTAATTTCAATTGGCTTAATTTCCAAAGGTACTTCAAAAGCATCTGCGGCTGTACCATTTAGCTGAGTCGTAAAGCGAACTTTACCAGTTCCCACACTATCCGCCAGCATGGGAAAGCGATAAGCATGAGTTGCAGATTCGGCTTTGGTTTGCAAAGAAGTCGCTGTGGGGTTTTTGTCAGTAAACTTCACATTACCGCTAAGTTCGCCATTAATTGAGAGATTTCCTGTATTCCCAGTGTTATTAGTTACAGATAAACCAGCGAGGATGCGATCGCCTGGACGGGCAAACTGTGGCAAGATGGCATTAGTTAGCAGTGGCTTGGTGCTGATAAAGGTCGCCTCCCCATTCCCGAAACGCAGATTTCCATCGGTGGCCACAGCCATCACTCGCCATGTAGTTAAGTCATCCGGGAGTTTAAAGGTTATCTGTGCATTACCATTTGCATCGGTGAGAACAGAACCGTTGTAGTAAGCTAAGGCTTGAAAGTCGGTGCGGGCGCGAGTATTGGCTGCACCAGTTGAGAAACCACCGCCATAACCCCAACCTTTGGGTTTAGCTATATTTTGTGGTTGTAATATGACATCTGGTCGATTATCGCTAAAGCGCGTGGAAATTGGCTGTTCTGCATAAACTGTATCTACCAAATCTGGCGGACGATAACCAGAAAGTTGTAACACTGCCTCGTTTACCACCATGACTGTAAACTGTCCTTTGGTGGGGTTTCCTTGATTGTCCTTCAGTTCTAGTTGTACCGTTTCTTCTGCGCCAGGTTCTAATGATGCTTGCACTGGTTTAACTTGCAGTTTTAAATACTTATCTTCTAAATTAACTTTAAAAGGAGTAAAACCAATCTTCACCAAGTTATCTAAACTTCCCGCTTCCACTTGGTTAATGGGTTTACCTTGTCTTACTAAGACAGCTTCAATGGCTGCATTTGGCAGCATTTCTGGTGTAACTTGAAACTGAATTTGTGGTGCGCCTCCCTGAACTTTAATAATCTGCTGATAAAGAGGTTTATCTTTAATCACAGCAAAGTACAATTCTGCATCTGGATAGGGAGATTGAATTAATACAGTAGCGGTTTCGCCTGCTTTGAACTCTTTTTTATCTAGTTTAACTTCTAAGACATCTTCTTGTCTAGAACCCCAAAATACCGGATTTTCTCCAGTTGCCCAAATTTGCAAATCTGTAGCACTTGATTCGCTTTTTGCATCGCTAAAATTAACTCTAATCCGATATGAAGCGGATTCCGGTGCTGTTAAACTTACTGATTGCGGATTACTTGCAGATGTAATTTCTGCTTGTCCCACTGTTTTATATTCAATTTGATTTTTTGGAGTTCGGCTACCTTCCACCAACTGCGTGACGCTGCTATATTTAATCTGTTGTAATTCCAGGTGCACCCGTTGACCTGTGATTGGTTTTCCTGTAGGGTCAGTAACAATCACTTCAATCGGGAAAGGCTTACCAGCATCAGCAATAAAATTACTTTTTAATCCGATGAGGCGATTACTCGGTAAAGCTGTAAATGTTTTAGAATTCGCTACAGACAAATTAGAAACATCTGCAACTTGCACATCTACTTGGTAAGTCATCGGATATGGTAAATCATTAGCCACATTTACAGTTTGACTACTTTTACCATTAGCATCTAGTTGGGCATTAGTTTGCAATACATCAGTAGATATAGTAGGCGTTTCCTCCGGCCATAACCATTGCCTACCAAAAGTAAATCCTTCCCAACCTTTAGGAACAAAATCAGCCTGCTGGCGAGTGATAAAATATTTTGCTTCTCCACCTTCTACAGGTGCGCCAAACAAATAATTGCTTGTAGCATTAATATTAACTTTCTCGTCAATGAGAGCAAATTCTTTATCTAAGTTGAGTTCGACTTTAAAATTGGGTGGCTTAAACTCAGCTACCCGAAATTCTCCAGAAATTTCTTGTCCATTTTTACCTTTCGCTTGGATTGTATAGTAGCCTAAGCGCTGAGTAGTTTTAATTGGCAGTTCCAGAGAAAAACTGCCAAATTCATTTGTAGTTTGCGTACCTAAGCTAGTTTTTTGTCCATCGGGATTTACCAAAGTTAATTGGTAAGCAGCATTTTTATCCTGCTGAATTACACCATTTTGTAAATAGTCTGCAAAACCAGTTAACCAAGCCTTTTCGCCTGGTTGATATAACTGTCTATCCGAGAAAATTACCCCGCGTGATTCTGGCTTCTTATCTTGCCAACCCGCATCAATACCGTAGCCATAAACACCGCTATATTCTTCAGTTCTAGCAAATGCCCAATCTTGATTCTCACGGGCAATTACTAATAACTGTGGTGATTTACTAGAGCTTTCATTCCCAGAATAACATTTCTGTAATCCTTCACGAGCAATTCTAAAAATTCCATTGTCATCAGTTTTACCTGTTGCACAAGGTAAAGGTTCGGGGCGAGATTTTGCTTGTAATTTTGATTGATAAATTTCAACAGCAGCCGCTTTAACTGGCGAACCATCTGTAAGATGATTGACACGAATTAACCCTGACTCAGGAAACCACTGAGTAAATACGCCCAAATTAGTCAATTCAACTAAGCCATAAGTCGTAGGTTCGCGCCACAGTTCCTTACCATTATCCTGATATTTATTAGTGCGGGCTTGAACTCCATAAGCTAACATCCCCGTAGCAGCACTAATTTTTTCTCGCAAAGGAACAGCAACATCAACTGATTGATTTTTCTTACCCGATACCTTAAAGCTTTGCCAATCAGAAGGTTGTGGTAATAAATCACTACTATTATTAAAATAAACTAAATCTATTGGTTGAACTACTCGATAAGCGGCTTTATATTTAGATTCTGGCAGATTACCCGTACTAATATTTAGCTGTAAATCTTTACTTGTGGGGAAAATATTCAAATCTGATGGTACCCAAATATCACCAGCTAAATCTCCAGTATCATATTTAAGGGTGACGGGTTTACCCAAAGTTTGCCCAAACTTATCTTTGAGATTTTCGCCGATAGTAATTGTATAAGTCTTAGCAGGTTCTAGCGCATAAGGATTGATACCGACAATTTTATCTTCATCATTAACTTCCAAAATTCTCGAAATTTCTTTTGGTGCTGGATTAATAGTAATGTTTTCTTTAGCTGAATCGGCTAATAAAACGTTATTAAATTCTAGCTGCGGACTGCCTTTAACAAATCGTCCAAATGTTCCGCCTGAATCCGGCTGTCCGTAAAAGTTAATTTTCTGAAATGCCAAAGGCGAATAAGTTGCTAATTTACTGGCAAATTCTTTCGCTGTAGCTAGATTGCCATAAGCAGGAAGGATTCCGGGAGAAAATACTAGCCGATAACTAGTTGCTTTTTCCAGATTTTGCTGTGGGATGAGATTATAAATCCAATTGCGTGCTGAAGGGTCAAACTTTTCTAAAGGGTCTTCTTCATTTTTTAATGGTTTTTCTTCTTTGTTTAATTCGACTTTAAAACCTATACCTTTATTTTTACCTTCGGGAATTAACTGTAAATGTTCTTGTACAGAAGCTAAATCCAATTCTACATTGGAAGTAAACTGTAACTTTTGTTGTAAATCAATTGGCTCGATATCAGCCTTTTCAATGGGGTTGACACCGGGTAAATTAGTCAGGTTGATAGATTCGGTATTAAAAGTCCAAGGCAAATCTTTGTCTAGGCGATGATTTTTTAAATCAGCTAAACCTGCTTTTAGAGTGACTTGAAATCGTGTCGCTATTGGTAATGCCTTCTCAGCTTGAAATCCCACCATACGCGGTGTTAAAAAGCGAAATTGACCGGGTAAAGGCGGCCAAAGGGCAAATTTTTGTAATATTTTTTGCTGTTCTGGACTATCAAGACTTTCAACTGGGATTAAAGCCTCTTTAAAACGGATGCGGATTTGATTGAGGGGTTTTGCATCTCCAATGGGACTTATTTGTTCAATCCAGCCTGGTAATTTTGGTGGTGTGAGTGAGGAAACTGCTGGAAGTTGTTCTTTACTTGAGTTGATACCAAAAAAATTACACCCTGCCATCCCTAATATAAATGTAAAAAGAAGAAGAAACTGTATTGTTCTCTTCCGCCTTGAAAAACGTCTAATTTTTTTTAACGTAGACGCTTCTCTACGAGACGCTACGCGAACGGCTTGCCGCAGGCTACTGCCAATAACCCTAAGAAGGCGATAGGTTATTTTATGCTGGAAACGCAGTAAAACTCTGATAATCATTTTTCTAGTAATTAAAAATAAAAAATTCACGCACTATAGCAAATAAAAACTTTCATTCCCTGATGGAGTCGGAAATGCCAAGGCTAATAAAGGACGTAAGATAACTAGTTGTTTTTACACAAACTGCGGATGTAACGTATGTTTATTTACATAGATAACTAATCTAGTGTTATTGTTCCAAAAATAACTACAATTCTTAACTATAAAGAAGTATTTAAATTTCGCAAACATTAATTTACATCTGCTGAGTTAGTAAAAATTAATTATTAAGGATTTGAAATATTTACTGATGTAGATGTAATCGCTGCGTCAAGATTAAGGTAGGTATTCTTGGACAGGGGATTCCCTGATGAAACTAATTTTACGATCGCTACTCAAACTTAAGCGCACTAGTAAAGTTATCATAGCTGTGCTGCTAATCTGTCTGCTGGTACGCTTACTCCCTTATTTTGCGCCCATTCGGGCCGCAGATATTGCCCAAAATCATTTGGCTATGCAATTTAGCGATCGCAATGGTTTACCATTAGGAACATTGCTCACCCGCGACCAAGAACATACATCAGTAGTACCGCTAAATCAGGTTTCGCCCCATTTTATCCATGCCATTTTAGCCGCCGAAGATGGCAGCTTTTATCATCATGGGGCGTTGGATATGAAAGCTGTTATCCGCGCCAGCAAAGAAGCCATCCACGCGAAACGAATTGTTTCCGGTGCTTCCACAATTACTATGCAGTTGGCGCGGATGTTAGATCCAGTGCCCCGCAGCTTCTCTGGTAAACTGAGTGAGATTTGGCTATCTTGGCGGTTAACAGCAGGGATGAACAAAGATGAAATTCTCTCTGCATATATTAATCGGCTACCAATGGGCGGGAATATATATGGTGTGGAAGCAGCTGCGCGGACTTATTTTTCCATTCCAGCTAGTGAATTGAATCTTGCTCAAGCTAGTTTGTTAGCTGCTATTCCCAATAATCCCACATACTTTAATCCTTACGAACATTGGGAACGGCTGAAGCAACGGCAAAAATACGTCCTTAATCGGATGATACAGGAAAAGTATATTAGTGGTGCGATGGCTGCGCCAACGTCTGCGACGAACGCAACCCGAACACATACTGAAAAAGTTGTGTTTCAGTCTCGCCAAGGGGGAATTATCGCTGCACCACACTTTTTATTTTGGTTAGCCAATCAGTTTGATAAAACGCAAACAGAACAAAATTCCCCCATCCGCACGACTATAAATCGCCCTTTGCAGCAGTTTGTGGAAGCACAGGTACAGCAGGTAATTTCTTCCCTAGCCGCTAACAATGTCCATGATGCTGCTGCGTTAGTGATTGATAACCACACTGGTGAAGTTTTGGCTTATGTCGGTTCACCTGATTATTTTAATGAAGCCAAACTGGGACGCAATGATGGAGTGCAAGCACTACGTCAACCAGGTTCTACCCTTAAGCCTTTTGTCTATGAACTAGCTTTAGAAAAAGGTTTAATTCGCCCAAACAGTATTTTGGCAGATGTACCCGCTCATTATGCAATTCCCGGTGCGAAACTTTACAGCCCCACAGATTACACCGAACGGTTTCTTGGCCCGGTGCGGGTGCGAATCGCTTTAGCAAATTCTTTAAATGTACCTGCAATAAAGGTGTTAGAAAAAGTTGGTGTGGAAACTTTTTTAGAACGACTCCATCAACTGGGGTTTGAACACCTCAATCAAACTCCAGAACATTATGGTTTAGGTTTGACTCTAGGTAGTGGCGAAGTCAGTCTTTGGGAATTAGCCCGTGCATACTTAACCATCGCACGACAAGGAGATGCTACCCCAATAGTCAGCACATTTTCCAATTCCCCAATCCAAAATCGTTCGACTGAGCAAAGTCGAAGTCCCAAATCTCAAATCGTTCGACTGAGCGTTCGCGTAGCGTCTCGGAGAGAAGTCGAAGTCCAAAATCCGACAATATGGCAATTAATCACCAATATACTCAGTGATAGCTATGCTCGTGCAACAGCATTTGGTGTAGACTCGGTGTTAAATTTACCTTTTCCTGTTGCTGTTAAAACTGGCACTTCTTCCAATTTTCGTGACACTTGGACTGTTGGCTTCACCACAGATTACACCGTCGCTACTTGGGTAGGGAATTTCAACGGTGAACCGATGCGACAGGTTTCAGGTGTGACAGGCGCAGCACCCTTATGGAATCGAATTATGTTACATCTGCACGAACATCAAGAACCAGCAGGTTTTCCACCTCCAGAAGGTTTAGTGCAATTACCTGTCTGTGCAATTTCTGGGTTACGACCCACCCCAGACTGTACCTCAGTGGTGCAAGAATATTTCTATCCTGAAGATAAAAGTAATTACGAACGTGACAATCAATTCAATTTGCCACCAGAGTATGATGAATGGTTAGCAAAACAACAGCAGTCAAATTTTACTTCTACCAATTTGAGAATTTTATCTCCGCATCATGGCGATTTATTTTTAGTTTATCCTGGTGAAGAAGCAAAGCAAAAACTCGAATTTAAACTAGCGGGAAATAAATCTGCACCAGTGGAGTGGTGGTTAAATGGCGAAAAGTTAGATACAAACTCAGCTAATTCTTTATTTTGGAATTTACGTCCTGGTAAGTGGACTTTGGAAGCGAAAAGCGGGGAAATGATGGACAAAGTAAGTTTTCAGGTGGAGTTAGCTAATATTAAACCTACGCGTCGAGGATTTTCTATTAGTAATAATTGAAATAGCAAAGATGGCTCTCTGTCAATGGGTAACTATTGAACGTGTCTGCTTGATAGGAATCTCAATGATAAACTCTGTACCCTTACCAGGTACAGAAATACACTGAATTTTTCCTTGATGTTTTTCCACGATAATCTCGTAACTAATAGATAATCCTAAGCCAGTACCTTTACCTATAGGTTTAGTAGTAAAGAAAGGGTCAAATAATCTGGTTTGATCTTCTTCAGTTATTCCTAAACCATTATCTTTTATACTAATAATTACGCATTCTTCATTTTTAACTTGAGTATGGATAATAATAGAATTAAGCTGCCTTTCAATATCTCCTTTTAAACACTCTACTTCCCGTTGATGTAAAGCATCAATAGCGTTACTGAGGATATTCATAAAGACCTGATTTAACCCTCCTGCATAACATTCAACAAGAGGCAAATTCCCATAATCTTTAATAATTGCAATTTCCTGCTGTTTCTGATTTTCTTTGAAACGATACTGTAAAATTAATAGGGTGCTATTAATTCCTTCATGAATATCAACAAATTTCATTTCTGCTTCATCAAGGCGTGAGAAGTTACGCAAAGTTAGTACAATTTCGCGAATTCGTTCAGTACCAACTGCCATTGATGATAAGATTTTTGGCATATCATCAACAATAAACTCTAAATCTATCTCATTAATTAGAGTAGTTATTTCTGATTTCTCACTAGAACAGTGTTGCTGATACAGTTTAATTAAAGTTAGTAATTGCTGACTATATTCTCTAATATGTATCAGATTACCATAAATAAAATTAACTGGATTATTGATTTCATGAGCAACACCAGCAACTAGCTGACCTAATGAAGACATTTTTTCAGTTTGAATAAGTTGTACTTGAGTGTGTTGCAATTCTTGCAGTGTATTTTGTAGCTGAACATTTTTATGTTTTAATTTTGCCGTTCTCTCCGTAACTTGCATTTCCAATCGATAATTCGTTTCTTCTAAAGCCGCTTGAGCAAATTTTTTAGCTTTTAAGTATTGCTGTAATAAATGCAATACTAAAAGCCATGCTGGAATCAGCATGGCTAAACTTATAATAGACTCCGAAATTGCCCATAATATTCGTTGATAATATTCATCAATCCTCTGCTGTAATTGTAGTGAGATATTAGACTTTCTTTTCATCACCCCATCAGCATAAATTTGCTTCTGAGTTTCATATCCGCGGCTAAAAAGTAGTTGTTGTGCTGTCTGTTTTTGATTCTTATTAACTAAATCAAAAGATTGATATTCCATTGTCACCAGATGCTGATTTGCAGCATCAATTTTCTTAGCATCCTCATTTTTATATGCTTTAGGAGCTAGTTTAATCGATTCTTGAATAGCAATATCAAGCTTAGGTTCAAATTGGCGATATCGTTGTTCCCAAATAGTGTTTCCTGTAGCAGCGTTCATGCGGGCTGACATAGTTAGTACTTCATCAAGATAAATAATTTCATCACTTAATCTTTGAAGTTTAAATTCATTTTTAGTAATGCTATTGAAGTTATAATATGCTTGCAAGTTGAGCCAAACTTGAGGAATGAATAAGAGCAGAGTAAGCAGTACTGTTACAGTTATTAGTTGAGAGGAAGCAAATCTCAGTTTATAAAGTAGGTGCATTTTGATACTATTTTTTAGATATGTTTTAATTCGGTATTGTCGCTATTAATACTCTGGCATCAGTTTAGACTTATCAGTATTGATACCGAAAAAATTTCTCAAAAATCCTATAGTTTCATTTTGGTAAATTTCAAAGTTAATTTCATTTATTTGTTTAATTTTAATATTTCTGCCATAAATAAATCCTAACTTAAAACTTATTAAGTCTAACTTTGAAAAATTATAAGGAACTGGATAGATAAATTTAGCAAAGAATTGATAGATGAATAAATGTAGTTGATTAGTCTTTAAGTCATTACCCATTGTAAATCCTATGACAAAGGCTTCATCTTGAGAAGAAATCCCTCTATCTAAAAGTATGTGAATATAATCATGATGGAGCAGACTAATTTTTCCAGGTAATGCTATTATGCTATTAGGATTCTCCAGTAACCAAATGACAAAAGGAATTTTCGGTTCACCATGTACGCTAAATACTAATGAATGTGCTTTTTTCAAATTCATTTGAGCGATATCTATTTGAAAAGCTTTATCTAAATCAAAAGCCATATTCTGTATATTTATAATCAAACAACTAACTTATTAATATTTGTTTTTCTTCTAATTTGTCTATAATTCTCAACAAATTTATTTTTATTTTTATAATTAAGTATATAAAAAAAATTTTACATAAAGTTACAGTATTATCACTGAAGCTTGTGCTAAGGGCAAAAGCTTCTATAGCAGTTCTCAGTTGAGTGAGGTACAAGAACCCCACCCCCAACCCCCTCCCCGCAAGCAAGGAGGGGACTATGATGTACCTCGAATGCGTTGCTCGATACAAGTAACGAATTAGATACCGGAAAGTGTCAAACTAAATATGAAGTTTATAGAAAAACTGCAAACTCAAACCATGACTCAGCAACCAACTGATTTAGATAATAAAGCTGTATTTGAGCAGTTGTGGGAGATTACAAAGGAACTCCGCCAAAAATTAGAGGCTCGTTTTCAGTTACATCCAGACCCTTCTGTAGAAAATTTACAGCAATACAGCAGTCTTGATGGCAATATGAAGGGTTCGCTAACCGCTTTTTCTGGGGAAGAAATTGACTGGCTAGTGCATTCGTGGTTGGGAAACCCGGAAAAATCAAACTTTGGGACTATGCGCCTCACCACTTGGTTGAAGTCCCATATTCAGGTTCCTCATTTGGCCTTCGAGTTTGGCACACTTCCAAATATTTTCTTTTATATAGATTACATTGCCCGAACTGAGCTTATAACCGATTTGGCATCTCTAGATCGCTACTATGAGCCAGTTAATGAAACATTCTTAAAGTTACAGCAAGATTCGCGGCTCAAGGTATTTACTAGCAAAAGTGCGTATATTCGCTTATTTCAATCGCCCGTTAGTCTTTGCTACACAGGCGCACCTACTTTTGAAACTCTCGAACTAACTCGCACACTTGCACACGAAACACTCGATCGCTGGTTAACTTGGGTAGATGGCGCTGAACCTGTGCCAGAAAATGCACGCACGGCTTTAGCTGCTCGTGATTTGGCGCTCCGCCGTATCAGTGCTGAACGCGATCCAGGTAATAAATTTGCCGCACAGATGTTTGGCTCGGAATTGACAGAGAAACTTGTGCGATCGCTTTGGGGTGGCGATCGCATTCTCTAAATTAGTCATTTGTCATTGGTCATTTGTCCTTAGTCCCATACCCTATGCCCACTAATTTAGAATCATTCCGCGCTTTGGCACTGCAAGTTACCTGTCATGCAGTCAATCAAACTAGCAATCGTCACGAAGCGCGATCGCTCATGCAAAACTCCATCAACCGCCTAGCTCAACAAATTGCTGCCAGTATCGCTTTCATTGGCTTTGATTG
Source organism: Nostoc sp. 'Peltigera membranacea cyanobiont' 210A (assembly GCF_002246015.1). Classification (GTDB taxonomy): domain Bacteria; phylum Cyanobacteriota; class Cyanobacteriia; order Cyanobacteriales; family Nostocaceae; genus Nostoc. Next base: position 68,073 of record NZ_NOLJ01000011.1, on the reverse strand, counting down.
TCGTTTAATTGTACTGCCAGAATATTTCCTGACTGGTTTCCCAATGGGAGATACTCTATCAGGGTGGGCAGAAAAAGCCTGTATAGAAATGGCTGGTGCTGAGTATGAGGTGCTGGGTAAAATTGCCCAAAAGCATAAAATCTTTTTAGCAGGTAACGCCTACGAAGTTGACCCCAACTTTCCCGGATTGTACTTTCAAACCTGCTTTATTCTTGACCCTTCTGGCTCAATCATCTTGCGGTATCGGCGGCTAAATTCCTTATTTGCTCCCACCCCCCATGATGTTTGGGATAAATATCTTGACTGCTATGGCTTAGAAGGAGTTTTCCCCGTTGCCAAAACTGCGATCGGTAATTTGGCTGCTTTAGCATCAGAAGAAATTTTGTATCCAGAAGTAGCGCGGTGCTTGGCGATGCGAGGAGCAGAGATTTTTGTCCATTCCACTTCGGAAGTATACAACAAAAACCTCACGCCCAAAGACGCGGCAAAAATCACTCGTGCCGTGGAAAATCTGGCTTATGTAGTTTCAGCTAATACCGCAGGCATCGCTAATATTGCCATCCCCATTGCTTCAGCTGATGGTGGCTCTAAAATCATTGACCATCGCGGAATCGTATTAGCAGAAACAGGTACAGGCGAGAGCATGGCAGCATTTGCAGAGATTGATTTAGCAGCATTACGCCGCGATCGCCGCCGACCGGGGTTAAATAATTTACTTTCCCGCCAACGCTTTGAACTATACGCCGAAAGTTATCGCCAATCACACTTTTACCCCGCTAATACTATGCTGGAAGGAGAAGTAGACCGCAAACATTTCCTGCAAACACAGCAAGCCACCATTGAGCGTTTAACCCAATTGGGCATAATTTGAATTTGGGAATGGGGCATTAAGCATGGAGCATGGGGAAATAAAGAATAGATAACTCTTGACAAATGACTAATGACCAATGACAAATGACAAAAACAATAGAAGTCCGCAATCCCCGAACTGGCAAATTTGACTACGTAATTATCCCGCCACCTCCAAGGTTGGTGGTACAGCAATGTAAGCGCACGCGCCGGGCACAAGTTCGCTGGCAGAAATTGGGCTTAGAGGGGAGAATTGAAGCCTTACAGCAGTGGAAACAGGCGATATTATCTGAACGCGATCGCCTTACAGAAGCTTTGGTAAATGATACAGGAAGATTGTCAACCTCGGTATTAGAAATAGACTCTTTCCTCTCCAGCATCGATCGCTGGTGTCGGCTAGCACCGGAATTGCTGCAAGAATCGGCAAAAAATACAGCCATTCCATTTATTGCTTTACAACAAACATCCGTTCCTTATCCTCTAGTCGGGGTAATTAGCCCGTGGAATTTTCCGCTGTTACTGTCTACCATTGATACCATCCCGGCATTATTGGCGGGTTGTGCTGTCATTGTCAAACCCAGTGAAATCGCTCCCCGCTTCGTAGCACCACTCAAAACAGCACTCAACGCCGTTCCCGAATTGCGCGATGTTTTAACTTTTGTGGAAGGAGCAGGCGAAACTGGATCTGTTTTGATTGAAAATGTAGATTTAGTATGCTTTACAGGCAGTGTAGCCACGGGGAGAAAAGTTGCACAAGCGGCTGCAAAACAGTTTATTCCAGCTTTTTTGGAATTAGGAGGAAAAGATCCTGCGATCGTTTTAGAATCAGCCAATTTAGAATTAGCAACCTCAGCGATATTGTGGGGTTCCGTTGTCAACACCGGACAGTCATGCCTCTCAATTGAGCGAATTTACGTTGCAGAATCGATATTTGAAAAGTTTTACCATCAATTAGTAGCCAAAGCACATCGCCTTGAGCTAGCCTACCCCACAGTCGAAAGTGGAGAAATTGGCCCCATCATCGCCGAAAAACAAGCAGCCATTATTAGCGATCATCTCCTAGATGCAGTGGAAAAAGGAGCAGTAATTCACTGCGGTGGTGTAATAGAGGATTTAGGTGGGGGTTGGTGGTGTCGTCCCACAGTGCTTACCCAGGTCAATCATTCCATGAAAGTGATGACCGAAGAGACTTTTGGCCCCATTATGCCAATAATGCCTTTTTCCACAGTTGAGGAAGCGGTGTCTTTAGCCAATGACTCAATCTATGGATTAAGTGCTGCTGTATTTGCCTCGCAAACAGAAGCCTTAGAAGTTGCCCACCAAATAGATGCAGGTGCTATTAGTATCAACGATGCTGGACTCACCGCCATCATGCACGAAGGAGAGAAAAACGCCTTTAAATTCTCTGGTTTGGGAGGTTCACGTATGGGTGCGGCGGCGCTGAAACGGTTCATGCGAAAAAAAGCTATTTTGATCAAAACTAACGCTACTAATGACCCTTGGTGGTTTAATAATGAAGTTTGAAGGAGTCAAGAGGGAGGAGACAGGGTTTCGACTACGCTCAACAAACAGAAGGTAATGTTTTTAAGAGCAGTGTAATGCATTGGCTCACAATGCAATTGTCTCGGCTCACAATACCATTGTATCGACTTACAATGTTAATGCTAACATTCAGCAGTTTTTGTAGAGTAAGCACTGCTTACCAGCTCAAACAGTTGTTTTTACCTAAGGTTGTTGAGAGGGGAATTACAATGTCAAATATTCGAGAAGGAATGCCCGTGCTTGCCCGTCATGAAGGAGATTGGGTAGGAACTTATACATTAATTGATACAACAGGAAAAATTCTTGACAAGTATGAATCTCACTTAACTTGTCAATTTCCAGAAAATGGCCCTCATCCCTACTACCAAATCAATCGCTACAAATGGTCTGATGGTAAACGAGAAGAATATGAATTTCCAGGAATCTATAAAGATAATAAACTTTGGTTTAACACCGATCGCATAGACGGAAAAGCCTGGGAAGCCGATGATTCGATTGTTATTTTGTGGTTTAGTTATAAGACAAACCCAGAAATGAGCTTATATGAAATGATTTACATTAGTCCTGACAATAACAATCGTGCCCGCACTTGGCATTGGTTTAAAAACAATCAAATCTTTCAACGCACCCTAATTCAAGAAGAACGGGTAAGATAGTAATTTCTCCCCTCAAAGATAAATCTCGTTATTCTCTAGTCCGCGCAGGCGGACTTTGTTTGTGTAGCCACGGCTTCCAGTCGTTAAGCTTTCATCTCCAATCTCAACTTAGTAAGGTACACGCATGGCCAAAGGTGACAAAATAAACTTTTCTACCCCTAGCGGGTTTCCAGAATTTCTTCCTAGCGAAAAGCGTCTAGAATTATATTTGCTAGATATCATCCGTAGAGTTTTTGAAAGCTATGGATTTACGCCCATCGAAACACCTGCTGTAGAACGTTTAGAAGTACTGCAAGCTAAAGGGAATCAAGGCGATAATATCATTTATGGAATCGATCCTATATTGCCACCAAATCGACAAGCCGAGAGAGATAAATCGGGCGAAACAGGTTCGGAAGCAAGAGCTTTAAAGTTTGATCAAACAGTTCCATTAGCAGCGTATATTGCCCGTCACCTGAATGAATTAACCTTTCCCTTTGCCCGTTATCAAACCGATGTAGTTTTTCGGGGAGAACGGGCGAAAGATGGGCGTTTTCGTCAGTTCCGTCAATGTGATATTGATGTAGTTGCGCGTCGTGAACTCAGCTTGCTCTATGATGCTCAGATGCCTGCAATTATCACTGAGATATTTGAAGCAATTAATATTGGTGATTTTCTAATTCGCATCAATAACCGAAAAGTTCTTACTGGTTTCTTTAAATCATTGGGAATTGCCGAAAATCAAATTAAATCTTGTATTGGTATTGTTGATACTCTAGAAAAGATTGGTGAAAGTAAAGTAAAACAAGATTTAGAAAAAGAAGGAATTGCAGCCGAACAGTCACAAAAAATTATTGAGTTTATTAAAATTGACGGTTCCGTTGATGAAGTCTTAGATAAGCTCAAGCATCTCGCCCAAAATCTGCCAGAAACCGAGCAATTGAGTTTAGGAGTTACCGAATTAGAAACGGTAATTGCTGGGGTGCGTAATCTCGGTGTTGCCGAAAACCGTTTCTGTATTGATTTATCCATTGCCCGTGGTCTTGATTACTATACTGGCACTGTTTACGAAACAACTCTATTAGGACATGAAGCTTTAGGTAGTATTTGTTCTGGCGGGAGATATGAAGAATTAGTCGGAGTATTTTTGGGCGAAAAGATGCCTGGTGTCGGCATTTCTATTGGCTTAACTCGTTTAATTAGTCGTTTATTAAAAGCTGGTATTCTAAATACCTTAGCTGCTACACCAGCCCAAGTGATGGTAGTGAATATGCAAGAAGATTTAATGCCTACTTATTTAAAAGTTTCTCAACATCTGCGTCAGGCGGGAATTAATGTGATAACTAACTTTGATAAGCGTCCCTTGGGTAAACAATTTCAATTAGCAGACAAACAAGGAATTCAATTTTGCGTAATTATTGGTTCTGAAGAAGCAGCAGCGCAAAAGTCATCGCTCAAAGATTTGAAAACAGGCGAGCAAGTAGAAGTACTACTAGAAAATTTGGCTGAGGAAGTGAAAAGAAGACTTAAGTAGCTAGGTATAATTCAACATAAAGTCAAATCCTATTTCGGAGTCAGCGATTCATCGCTCAAAGCAAGGATTATGAGGACTAAAGTCCTTACTACAAACTTTAATTTATTTACGTCTAGCTACTTACCTAAAAGTTGATTTATAAAGTAGCAACTGTCTATTGCCATCTGCCTCATATACCCTACTTATTTGGAAGTCATTTATGAGTTTATCGGATGTCCCTAATCTCTGGGTTCCTATAGCACTTTTAGGTTTGATTGTTATCGCTGCTGTATTTTTCAGCCGCAGCAATTGATATTTAAAGCATTACAGTTGAGGTGGAGGTTCAGTTGTATGTTTGCTGTTGTCACACCCGATGCAATCCATTTGCCCCCAGGTGCGGTAGTACGCCTACCTGGAAGTTGGCAAGATTATCAAGCACTCAATGAACAACTAGGCGATCGCTCCTCTCCTCGTATCAAATATCGAGATGGAGAAATTCTCTTGATGGCACCATTACCAGAACATGGGCGTAAAGTAAGTGTAATTGCAGATGTAGTAAAAGTTTTGCTCGATCATCTGGGACGAGAATACGAGGCATTTACCCCCATCACAATGGAACTACCACAGGAAAGTGGTATAGAACCAGACTACTGTTTTTATATTGAAAACTGGGAAGCGATTGCAGGTAAAGATCGGATTAATTGGGGTGTCGATCCATCACCTGATTTAGTGGTGGAGATAGACATCACCAGCTACACCGATGTAAATGACTACCTACCTTATCAAGTATCAGAAGTTTGGTTGTTTAGGAAGAACCAGCTTGTAATTTACAGATTGCAGGGCGATGTCTACCGACAAGCCGCTTCTCTGCGAGACGCTCCGCGAACGCGTCTACGCTACACTGTTGAAACCAGTAGCCGTTATTTCCCTAACATCAATGTGTCAGAAGTAGTTACAGAGTGTTTTAAAATTGCCTACGAGCGCAATACTAGCGCTGCTATTCGGGAATTACGGCGGAAATTGGCAAGTGAGAATTAAAGATTTTGATTTTGCGATGCCTTCTCTACGAGACGCTTTGTGTAGCTTGCTTCTCCAAAGGAGTACGACGGGCTACGCCAACGCAGACAATCTTTATCAATGGCGGCTACTTGGTACGATAAAGTACAGAGTGTCACAACTTACTTTCAAGTAAATAGAAAAGGAATGCGTACATGGGAAAAGGGAGATTAGAAGCATTCAGCGATGGGGTGATTGCCATCATCATCACCATCATGGTGCTGGAAATCAAAGTACCGCATGGGTTCGATTTAGCTGCGCTACGTCCATTAATCCCGGTATTTCTGAGCTATGTGTTGAGTTTTATTTATATCGGCATCTACTGGAACAATCACCATCACCTACTACAAGCAGTCCGACAGGTTAATGGGCGTATCCTTTGGGCCAATTTGCATCTGCTGTTTTGGTTGTCGCTAATCCCCTTCGTCACTGGTTGGATGGGCGAGAATCACTTTGCCGCTATGCCAGTTGCCCTTTATGGTGCGGTGTTGTTGTTGGCTGCGATCGCTTACTTCATTCTTACTCGCACCCTGATTTCTCACCACGGCAAGGATTCGACTCTAGCGATCGCAGTTGGTGAAGACTTCAAAGGAAAATTATCAGTAGTTGTCTATGCTGTGGCAATTCCACTTGCCTTAATGAACTCATGGTTTGCCTGTGCATTATACGCTTTAGTCGCAGTCATCTGGCTAATCCCCGATCGTCGCATTGAGAAGACTCTCACTTCCTAAGCGAATTACGAATTACCTACAAGTGCAATACCTAAACACAAAAAATATCAAAACTGCAAAACCAGCCGCGGCATAAAACACACTACTAATTCCGCCAAAACCAAAGGCATAGCCCATCAATAACGGGCCTAATGTTTGTCCTAATCCATAGAATGTCCCGTTTACCGATATAATCGTCGCCAAATATTCTCTTGGTGCTAAATCTGCTAAAAGTGTTTGGCTGCTAGGAAAACCAATACCAAGTCCAATCCCAAAAATTGTACTTGGAATTAATAGTAACCAGATATTTGACACAAAGGGAACTATTAACATTGCTAATGCATAGAAAACATAAGATGCACTAATTAAACTTGTGGCGGGAAATCTTCTCGCTAATCTACCTAACTGGGAAGATGTAATCGTAATTGCCACGGAAACACTAGAAAGGAGCAATCCAATAATTGTGGGTGGCGCTTTAAAGGTATCGTTAATCAGTTGTGGTAAATATGTGACATAAGCACCATAAAGAAAAACAAAGTTAGCAGCACTGGCAATAAAAATTCCAAATAGCTGGCGATTTTTCAGAACTTTCATGGCATTGCTCAAATACTCTTTGAGGTTACGCTCGCCTTTTGGTTCGGGATTCTTAAGTGCAAACAACACCAACAACCCAAGAGGAATCGCTAATATCGGCAACATAAAGGGATAATACCAGCCCATTGTAGCTAATGCACCACCAATTATTGGATAACTTGATGTGCCGACACTGCTGATACTGGCATTGTAACCCATTGCCGTAGTCCGTCTGTCTCCTGTGTATAAATCGCCGATTAAGGTGATACTCAAAGAAAGCAAAGAAGCAGCACCAATTCCTTGCAGCAAACGCAACCATAATAATAAATTAAAATCGCGGGCGAAGGCGCAAGCAGTACCAGCTATGCCAAATATAAATAGTGAAGGAACGATAATTCTCTTTCTGCCCAATCTATCGGCAAGAATACCAATAATTGGCCCTAAAATAAGAGATGGTAATGTAAATGCTGTAATCAACAAACCCAAATTTTTCGGGTTAATATTTAAATCTTTAGCTAACTTAGGAAAAGCCGGAGTCACGCTAGAAACTCCAATAACAGCAATTAGTACAACTGCACAAATAATCTGAAAATTTAGCTCTAGATAAACTGGTTTCTTTCGTTCAGATTGGCTATTATCTTCTGGTAAATGCACGATCAAACCCTGTGTATAAATAATTATGAACGCAAAGCATCCCAAGAGACGCTTCGCGTTTATTTGCTAAAAAAGTGCCTAATTGATTGTCGTCTTAAGCTGCAACTTTTTCCTCAAATGGTTTAAAGGTTTTTTTGCTAGCACCGCAAATCGGACATTCCCAGTCTTCAGGAATTTCTTCAAAAGGTGTACCAGGTGCAATTCCCGAATCAGGATCGCCAGCAACGGGATCGTAAATCATGCTGCATTGTCTACAAATCCATTTCTGAGTTTTAGGATCTTCACCAGCAACTCTGGTTGCTGTTTGTCCACCGTTTAATACTTCTAAGGCTTCAGTGTAGCGATCGGCGTGATAATTTTCGATGAATTTTAACAAGCCAAAACGGTGTGCAGCTTCCCGAAATGTGTTGGCATGATCGGTAGATTCTTGAACTTGTTTGAGAAATTCTTCAGCTGCCGGATTATCGCGTTGGCTCTGCCCGCCGTAGGCATCGCGTTGTGCATCTGCGGCAAACTCTGGATACATTGTGGTATATTCATAAGTCTCGCCTTCAATTGCCAAAGATAAACAGCGAGATACAATTTCCCGTTTTTGTTCATCAGTTAAAGCAGCTGCATCTTCTACCACAAGCTCTGGATGTAGTAACTTAAAATGTGCAAAAGCATGTTCAGTTTCTTGATCTGCTGTTTCTTTAAAAAGTTTCGCTAAGTCTGTAAACCCAAGTTGACGCGCCACCTCAGCGAAAAACAGATATTTACGATTTGCCATCGATTCACCACCGAAGGCAGCTTCTAAGTTTTGAAGTGTAGTAAAGTTGGACAAATCCATAATTTTGGAATGACAGTGAATTGATATTGAGTACGAAAACACAGACTCTACAACCGCATAGCCAAGCCGTTATTTGTATAAGTTATAAATTGTTTATACAAATTTTTTCAGCCCAGATTTAGAAATCCGTTTTATTTGTAAGATAGAATGGCTGTCCTATCTTACTTGGACAATTATAAAACCGAAAAGTTTTGCAGATGAAAAACTATATTTTTGATTTAGAGATGACTGTGATTAATTTAAGTTGTCTGAAGTTCTAAAAATGGCTAGTCGGTGTATCCTGTGGCGTCAGGGGCATAAAATGTTTTTGGATCTGGAGCGTTTAAATGTGCGTTACAGCACTTTGCAAGTAAATGAAGTACAACCTTCCATTGCTTGGGGCTACAAGTAAATTACCCCCCTTAATCCCCCCGATATATTGGGGGGAAACAGCAAATCTAGTTCCCTCCCCAATATATCGGGGAGGGTTAGGGTGGGGTAATTTTGTACCTCACCAACTCGCAATCTGCTGTAAGTTCTAAACGTTTTGGTAAGTCAGGATTCGCGGAATTGCTCGACAATCTCGGAAATTTCTGGGGTTTCTAAAGCGCGGGGAGTTTCCAACGATACTTTACCTATGGGTATGTGGAGTGATATGATGTCCGGGCAATTAAACATAATACTCGGAACCCCAGCCCGCCAAAGCTGCGCTTTAGCTCCCCTCCCGAAGAGCGGGGAGCAGGGTGGATTAATTGTCGAGAGAGAAAATATAACATGGAAGAATGATTCCTTGAGAAAAAGACCAAAACCAGAGGAAAGTTGGGAATGAATTTAATCGAAGCAATTCAAGGGGTTCCCGATTATCGACATGCCAGAGGGATTAGACATAGACTTTGGATAATACTAACTATAGTTTTGTTAGGTAGTTGCACAGGATATTGGGGATATAAACCTTTAGCTGAGTTCACTAAAAATCATCGATTATCCCTAATCAAATTATTAGATTTATCTCCAGATATTCAATTTCCGTCAGCATCAACATTTAGAAATATCATGATGTCTATTGATTTTCAGATATTAGCTGAACTGTTTAACGTCTGGGCAGAAAATAGTTTGCCAATTAATCACAAAGAATTATTTGCCATCGATGGTAAATGTATTAAAAGTACTGTCACAGGGGGAAATAAATCTTATCAAAACTTTGTGAGTATCGTTTCAGTTTATAGTCATCAGCAAGGATGGGTAGTCAGACATCAAGCTATGGAGAATCACGCTCATAGTGAGATTAGTGTGGTAGAAGAGCTAATTAAAACACTTTCTGGGTATCATGTCGTGATTACAGCAGATGCGCTACATTGCCAAAAAAAACTGTTGAGTTAATTATTGAGGGAGAAAATGACTACATTATTACTATTAAAGGAAACCAGCCAAATCTGCTGAAAGTAGCTACTGAGCTAGCTGAATCCTCAATCGCTATCGATACCAATCACCATTATGAAAATTTGCATGGACGAAAGACCACTCGTCAAGTCAAAGTCTATCCAATTCCATCTGAGTCATTACCTGATTGGGTTGCCGCTAAAAGTTTAGTTGAGGTTAACAGACATGGAACTCGACCTCAAGGAAAGAAAAGTCGTCGTCAGATTGTTGATTATCATGAACGACACTTTTATTTGAGTAGCTTAAATTGTTCAGCCTCAAAATTCGCTCTCCTTATTCGTGGCCATTGGTCAATCGAAAATCAACTTCATTGGGTCAAGGATGTAACTTTAAATGAAGATAACTGTATTCATACTGGCGGTTTTTCACCAGCTAATTGGGCGATGGTCAGACAGTTTTTAGTTTCCCTCGCTCGTCAGTTACATTGTCGGACTCTTCCTGAAGCGTTAAGGCTGATGGCTAACCAACTTCAAATGATTTTTGATGCGCTATTTGAGCACTTTGACTTCTCTTCCAGAATACCTATGAGTCCAACGGTCGAGTCAGAAAACTTTTTCTCTCTCCACAATTAATCCACCCTGCCTCCCGAAGAGCGGGGAGGGGTTGGGGGTGGGGTGCAATGACTGTGGAAATCATAACTAATTATGCGGACATGAGTTGCAAAAAAATTCTGCCCCCTTGTTCGTGTACTGCATTAGTTATCAACCGCCATCCTGCCACTTGCTCTTCTAAGTAAGTTCCCGTACAGATAATGTATACTAAAGTTGCTTTTGATCACGCGATTCCACCGTTGACACGAATGTTTTGCCCAGTGATCCACCTAGCTTCGTCGCTAGCGAGAAACGCTACTACATCGGCGATTTCTTGCACATCTCCCAGTTTGCCAAAAGCAGCCATTTGGGCTAAACGATCTATCTGTTCTTGTGTTTTGCCTTCTCGGAATAGTTCTGTATCGGTGGGGCCAGGAGAAATAACATTAACTGCGATCGCTTTTGCACCCAATTCTTTAGCTAGTACCCGCGTGATTTGTTCAACAGCACCCTTAGTTCCTACATAAGCACTATAAGTTGGCAGCATCATCACTGTAGTAGATGAGGAAAAGTTGATAATCCGTCCCCCTTCTGCCATGTGTTGCGCCGCTTGCTGGCAAGTAAAATAAGTGCCTTTGACGTTAATGGCAAAAATCGCGTCGAAATCTTCTTCTGTCACCTGAGAAATTGGTTTATAGAAGGCGATTCCGGCATTATTGACCAAAATATCGAGTTTGCCAAAGCGTTCAAGTGTTTGCTCAAATAACCGTTGGATGTCGGCTACTTTGCTAATATCAGCTTGGATAGCGATCGCTTCTACTCCCAACTTTTCAATTTCTGCAACAACTTCTTGTGCTTTGCCTGCATTCCCCGCATAGTTAACGACAATAGATGCACCGTTACCAGCTAATTTTAGTGCGATCGCTCGTCCAATTCCCCGCGATGCACCAGTGATAATTGCAACTTTCCCTGTTAAAGATGCCATAGATTAATCGAGTTTAATTTTGGTTAACTAAAGTGATTATCTATTGTTAAAGGTACTGTACTAAGGTTAAATTTAGCGATCGCTGCTCAAACTGCCGACTTCAATCCAGCCAAAATCCCGCCAGCGAATTCAAGTAACTCTCAGGCGGGAGAAATGAAAATACTTTGCAAAAGGTGAGGATACGTGCCCAACATCTTTTAGAAATTGTCTGTCTTCGTTAACCAAAAGCTCATCTGGTTTATCATATCTGCGTAGATTAAATTATTTGAAGAAGGGATTTTCTAGACCTATCTCGGATTCAATCTCAATCGGACATGTTGGCTCAGATAAGAGTGTTCCATTAAATGTATAAGTAGTGCCTTGGGAATTGATAGCATTACCACTTATCCTCCGATCTGGAACAAAGTCTCCTCTTACTTGACCGCTAAGTGCGATACTTTCTTCTGAATTTGGACTTGTTACTGCTTGCCAATTTCTCTGATCCCGACCTAGATTTGTACGGCTATAAGTAGCATCTAGTCCAACAAAGCGAAGGCTCCTACCATCGGCGTTAAATTCAAAACAAGCAGTAAAATTATCTCCCTGACTCGAATTAACATTGACATCGTAGCTTTTGCCCTCCACTCCAGCTTGTACTGGCGCAGCCAACAACATTATCTGTCCAACTAAACAAGTTAAAACTAAACCGCACTTAGATTGGATGATTTTCACTGACATAATTGTTTACCTCTGTTACGTAATCAAGTAATTGCTTACTTTTACTCATTGGTGACAGGTTAAGGTCATTAACCTGTCACCAATAAGTAGTGGTGATTAAATTTAGTCAAAATCGAGGTTATAAACGTAAATTTCTAGCCTGTGATGCCTTCGCATAGCGTTTCATAGACAAGACTAGCTACGCCTACGCATATTTAAAAGCATCGTTCATCCTTGCCATAAAATTTAGTATAAAGCTTAATTAGATACTCGATATTATAGATAATTTACAGCGTAATCACTATTGACAAAACGAGTTATATCTTAAAATTTCACCAATGCTTTCTTTTTAGGAGAAAAGAATGGAAGTGAGTTCAGAGTGTATTGCATAGATAGACACCTAGAGACTACTTTACAAGTTCTCCAACAAAGAGCGATCGCTATAGTTAACGCTCTGGGGTGAAGATTGGTAGGAGACAAGATTGAGACTTCTCCCCTGCTCCTCCTCTCTACTCCCCTTAATTAAAATTCTGGAACGATCGCAACACCATCCCTGAGATTGAGCAACCCTGAAATAATAACTTTATCTTCTGGCTGTAATCCTTCAATAACTTGGTAATTGTTACCTTTAATCTCGCCTAGCTTCACTCGTCTTTGCCGAGCTACTTGTTGGGATACACCTTGGGGAGATATCTCTGTTTCAACTACATAAACAAAAGTGTCCCCGCCTACACGAGTCATTGCTGTTGTGGGAATTAAAACTCCGGGGCGCTGATTCCAGAACACTCTCGCTCTGACTAATTGATCTGCACGTAGCTGACCGTTAGTGTTGTCAAAAAGTGCTTTAATCAGTATCGTTTGTGTTTCATTGCTGGCATTGGGTGCAATAAAAAATATCCTACTTCTACCAAGCTTTTGACCTTGTGTGTTCATCACCTCTACTGGCATACCCTTACGCAATTGAGGCCCTTGCTGTAGTGGTACAGAGATATTCACTTCTAAAGGTCGATTTTGTGTGATATTAACTAATGGTGTAGAAGTATTAACTAAATCACCCACTTTCACAGGGATATTGCCAACTGTGCCACTAAAAGGAGCGGTAATTTTGTCAGACTGGGGCTGTTGTGTTTGAGTATTTACATTAGATTGCTGCAAGGATTTTTCAGCCTGCAAGATGGTGGCTCGTTGTGCTTGAATTCTGGAATCAATTGCATCCAGACTAGTCTTAGCATTGGCCAGCCGATTAGCAAACTGATTGCTAGTCTGTCGAGACACGGCTCCTTGTTCAGCTAGGCTGACAAACTTTTCGTAGTTCTGCTGGTACAATTGCAGATTCGCAACGTAGGATGGTCGTTCTGCTTCTAAAGATTTGAGTGTGGCGCGGGCATTTGCCAGTTGCACTAAAAATGCTTGAGGCACAGTATTGCTTCCACTGATACCTGCTGGTCGTGTAGGATCTACTTGGAGAATTGCAGCTCCTTCGACGACAGGATCTCCCGATTTGACAAGTATCTGGGTAACTTGACCCTGAATCCTCGGTTGGAGTGTGACTGAGCGCAGGGATTTTAGACTAGCAATAAAATCTGAACTTTCCTCAATTATGCCGCTTTGTACTGTTGATATTTTGACTCTTACCCCTTGAGGTTGAGCGTTAGTATTTGAAGGTGCTGAATTTTGTGGAGTGAGTAAACGCCAGACTAGAGTTGCTCCGCCCCCTAACAATAAGAGTGCGGCTAAACTCAACCAAAGCCACCGCCGTTTTCCAGAAGGTGGCTCAAATGACGTTTGTGGAGCTTTTTCTCCAAAATCAGTTTGAGGCTCAGGGGATGTCATGGCTTTTGAGGAACTTAAGGAACAAATTAACTAGAATTCAATCAAAATTTCATCTGTCAATCTTGAAATTACTGATTTAGCATGAGGTTTTGCGGCAAATTATGTGTTATCCCATCCAAATATACAGTTTTGATGATTCTGTCTAAATCTACCAAAAGGTGAATCCGCTCCTTAAATTTCTTACTTCAGCTATATCCTTCAAAAAGTCAGGATCTTTTTATTCGTAACTCCTGCACAAATTGCTATAGATGCATTGAAATAATTTCATCATAATCACTGTTATTTAAGTATAAATAAAGACTAGAATTTTGCTTGTTTCGGATATTTAAATTAAAACTAGCTACCACATTCAGATCGCTGCGTTGAACTCATATTTTATTAAGTAGTAAGAATAACTGTTAAATATTGATGCAAAATCGGGTAATTTCTTGAATTTGCTTCGGAAAGTTTCAGATTATGTTTTCAACCATTAATAAATTTCAGGAGCAAATCTAGGTGTTGACTTCAACCTTACTCGCTGCTGCAACCACACCTCTGCAATGGAGTCCTACAGTTGGACTGATTATGATTATTGCTAATATCGTTGCCATTGCCTTTGGCAAATCTAGCATCAGGTATCCCAACGCAGAACCAAAACTACCCTCAGGTAATTTCCTTGGTAATTTTGGTTTACCAGCCTTTTTAGCAAGTGCTGCCTTTGGCCATATCTTAGGTGTGGGCACTATTTTAGGGCTGCATAACCTGGGAAGAATTTAGGTTCTTACCCAAGTTAGCCTTTATTTGATGATTCTTTTGTCTCCAGCTTTGAGCCAGAGAACTAACTCTCTGGCTCTTTTTTATGAGAGACTAAGTAATATCAGTATCTCAACAGCATGACAGATATAACAGATTTATCAAAAAGAATTGCCAGCAAAGGCGATAATCCGCTAATTTTGTCACCTGCCAACTTGCAGTCACCAGAAGACTTAGAAGTTGAGCAAAAACTGCGAGAACTCAAGTTTAAACAAGAACTAAGAAAAGATTGGATTTTATTTATTGTCAGGGATGTAGTAATTTTTCCTGCCGCCATCCTTTTTATTTTTGCTGCCAGTGGTTATTCCCTATTTATGCATATTCATGGGTGACATATCTGGCTAGAATTTTTAATCAACCGCAGAGGCGCAGAGTACACAGAGAAAAGAGAGATGATAAGTAGGTAGACATAATTAAATACAATAAAATAAACTTTTAGTTTGAGTGAGCGATTTATCGTTCAGAGCAAGGATTATCAGGACTAAAGTCCTTACTACAAACTTTAATTTATTTCACTCTGCGTTCTCTGCGCCTCTGCGGTTATTTAAAAAATCCTACATCAGTAAACTTGCGTAACTAATTTTACAGACGACGAAGCCAACTTGCGACAAGTAGACTCATCTTTATATCCACATAAATTCTGCTGGATATGAAGATTACCGTGATTGGTAAATCTGCAAAAAAGTAAGTACCTGATGGAAATAATCTAAAAATATGGGGCTTTTAATATTTGCTGTTGCTTTAGTCGCCATTGTTGCTGTAATTATCATTAATAGCTACAACGATTTAGTTAAGTATCGCAACCGTTACAAAAATGCTTACTCTCAAATCGATGTTCAATTACAGCGCCGCTATGACTTAATTCCCAACTTGGTGGAAACAGCCAAAGGGTATATGAAACATGAGCGAGAAACCTTAGAAGCAGTTATTGCCGCCCGAAACTCTGCAATTAATGCTAGCAGTCGTGCCGCTCAAAATCCTGGAGATCCCCAAGCGATGCAACAGTTGGGCAATGCTGAAGGGGCACTGACGGGTGCGTTAAGTCGGTTGATGGTACTTTCAGAATCTTATCCAGAATTGAAAGCCGATCGCGCCATGACTCAGGTTATGGAAGAATTATCTTCCACTGAAAACCGGATTGCTTTTGCCCGTCAGGCTTTTAATGACGCGGTGACACTTTACAACACCAAGAGCGAATCTTTCCCCAGCAACCTGGTGGCAAATACATTTAACTTTACTGTTGCAGAATTGCTCCCCGAAGCTACTCCAGAAATCAGAAATGCTCCACGCGTGTCTTTTTAGAAATCTATGAATTTCTTTGAACATCAGGATCGGGCACGCCAAAATACGCAACAATTAATTGGGTTATTTTCCCTGTCGATCGCAGTCATGATTATGGCAATTTATATTGTCACTTTATTTCTGTTTCGCATGGCTCCCCGTGTTTGGTGGCATCCAGGGATATTTCTTTACGTGGCTGGGATTACAATAATTGCGATCGCAATCGGAAGTCTGTACAAAATTGCCTGTCTCCGGGAGGGCGGAAGCGTAATTGCCCAAGAGTTAGGAGGAAGACTCCTGCTACCAGAAATGGCCGACGAACAAGGGCGACAACTATTAAATATTGTCGAGGAAATGGCGATCGCTTCTGGTATTTCTGTCCCCCAAGTTTATCTCCTCGACAGAGAAACCGGCATTAATGCCTTTGCTGCCGGATTTACGCCCAATGATGCTGTAATTGGAGTTACCCGTGGAACTTTGGAACACCTGAGCCGGGATGAACTACAAGGAGTCATCGGCCACGAATTCAGTCATATTCTCAATGGAGATATGCGGCTGAATTTGCGTTTAGTGGGACTACTGCATGGAATTTTGTTCATTTACTTAACTGGGGAATTGCTGTTGCGCCTTCGCGGTAGCTTCCGCTTAGGAAAGGAAGACAAGGGTTTACCTATCTGGGCGTTTGGTTTGGCACTAATGGCAATTGGCGGTATCGGATTACTTTGCGGACGCTTGATTAAAGCCGCCGTCTCTCGCCAACGCGAATTTCTCGCTGATGCTTCAGCCGTACAGTTCACTCGCAACCCCAACGGACTTACCGGAGTCTTTCAAAAACTCCAACAGATGGATTCACGCTTAATATCGCCGGGTGCAGAAGCCTCTAGCCACATGTTTTTTGGCAATGCCCTCAACCCCTCTTTCTGGGAAAATATGTTTTCTACCCACCCACCCTTAGCAGAACGTATCCGCCGCGTTGGGGGTTTGAACGTCAGTAATTTAGCAGCAATGCCATCTCGCAATCAGATGCGTTCCCCTTCCCCTTCCCAGGAATCTCTAACAATGGGCTTTGCTGGTGGTTCTAACGCCACGCCATCACAGGTTGTAAACCAAGTTGGAAGCGTTACACCAGAGCATTTTGCCCATGCTCAAGCGCTGTTATCACAGTTACCAGAATCTTTGCGTTTGGGTGCGCGTGAGCAACAAAGTGCAATGGCGATCGCTTTGGCGCTAGCGTTAGATACGGAAAATCTCCAAATTCAAGAACGTCAGATTGCTTGGTTACGAGAGGTACAACCTGCTGATTTGGTAGAGAAAACCTTGCAACTAAGTAGGGAAATTAGCCAGTTAGATCCCAGAATTCGCTTGCCACTTGTAGATTTGGCAGTGCCTATATTGCGCCAAAACTCTGCCAAAGAATGCCAAAGGGTGTGCAAATGCATCCACGGTTTAGTTGTAGCCACCGGAAGTTTATCGCTGTGGCATTTTGTGTTGCAGTTAATACTGTGGCATCGTCTTCAACCTAGTATAAATCCTGCATCTACTACAACGGTAGAATTCACCTCCATCGAACAGATTTGGCCAGATAGTCTATTAATATTGTCCGTAATTGCCCGTGTCGGACACTCCCAACCGGATGCGTCCACTGAAGACATCGCCTATGCTTTTCGTTCTGGAGTTTTTCGACTCCCCAAAGCTGGGGAGCAAGAAAAACCAGAAAAACCACTAAACTGTAATTTTACTGAACTCAAAAAAAGTATTGAGCGTCTGCGTCTTGCTACTCCTAAACTCAAACAGACTATTGTTGATGCTTGCGCCCACACGGTACTATTAGATAACAAAGTTACTCCTTCAGAAGCAGACTTACTCAGAGCGATCGCCATGACGCTAGACTGCCCTATCCCACCATTTTTAAACCCTCAGCCTAGTGTTTCAAAGCAGAAACAACCTTCTCCAAAGCGAAGTTAATGTAACGACTGAGACATGATTATTTATAACTCAAAAAATAAAGTCCGCAAAAACGGACTTTTCCATTATTAAATGACCGTTTTCCAGAACAAGAACCTGTTGCCTTGCGATCTATTTACAGGCAATTAATTTGTTTTTTATCCTGACTATTACATAGCAATCCGATTTATTTTGTGAGAATTGCAACCCGTAGATCCCCGATTTATTAAATAAGTCGAGAATCTTGTTTCTCACGAATGATTTAGGATTGCTATAGTAGACAGCAGATTTCAAGTTGGTGAGGTACACAACCTAAGTCTCCTACCCAGGTATAAAGAGTGTTTTACTCCTGTTATCGCCGCCGGGCGTAGCTCATTCTATATTCTGAATTCTGCTGTAAATAGTTATCTTGGCAAAATAGTATCCTATTGTACAAAAATCTTGACATTGCTTATAAGTATTAACTTGCACGAAAAAGTTTAGACAAAATGCCAGCATTCTAGAAATTTGATTGCTATATTAGATTAAATAACTATTCTGGCAAGGGTTTAAAAGCTGTGCGGGATGATTTACAGGGCTTGGAAATTAGTCAGAACGATCTGCAAAAGCTGACTAATTTACCTGTCAACGGGGAACTTTTAATCATTACAAATCCTCTCAAGAGATTAGCCAATATATATATACAAAAACTTAAAAGCTCTGAAGGAGCAACTGTAGTTTTTATTGGATTTTCTACATTTGTTTTTGTCTATATTTTATTTGATATAATTATTAAAATTTTTGTTACGTGGATAACAATTCCATCTTGGATATTATTAATTGTCTTAGGTCTGTGGCTTGGTGGTTTGACGCAAAGCATCTTATATTTTATCTGGAAAACTAGAAGTAAGCTTGTTAAAGCTAATATGACAAAATCTCTGCAAATCCTATTAAATGAGGTTAATAGATATAATACTGTTATTAGAGTTATAGATATCAATGACCAAATAGAAGAAGCTGGTAATCCAGAAGTGATTATAAAGGAAAGAGAGGATGTAATTGAAGCACTTAAACTCACCAAAGCTGATTTAGTTCGCGCTTTAAAGACAGAAAGGATTTTGAGAGAGAATAAGAATTTTA
Organism: Nostoc sp. 'Peltigera membranacea cyanobiont' 210A; assembly: GCF_002246015.1. GTDB lineage: Bacteria > Cyanobacteriota > Cyanobacteriia > Cyanobacteriales > Nostocaceae > Nostoc. The sequence goes on along the minus strand of NZ_NOLJ01000011.1, from coordinate 49,113 downwards.
TCCTGAGTAATACAGAACTATTCGTCAACAATTTAGCAACTTTAACAGCTATGCAAGTAACAGAGGAGGCTACTGAGCATGGAAGGTTACTCAATGAAGCATTACAAATTGCATTAGATGTGCAATACGAAATGAAAAGATTACAGACTCAACGTTAAGATAATTCGTAATTAAGTTTTGTAATGGGAATGTAGAAAGCACTCGTAAATTCGCTCGGTACTCAGTAAGAGTTAGAGAAAGCGTAGATGCTGCTGATAAATCCATAGAGGTTGCTGGGTAAGTTGGCTTCCAATCTACTAATCCAATCTACTAATCCAATCTACTAGTACAACACGGCGGAAATAAACCAACCATTCCAAATCAACGAAACGCTTATACTGTATTAATTTTTAATTTTTAATTCCGCCTTGCGGTACTAGTCAATATTCTCAATGGCTTTTTTCCATAATCTTTCCCACGGTTGCAATCCTCGGTCTAACATAAAGAATAATCGTAAAGCGATCGCTTATCCGCATGGACTGGAAAGAAATTAGAGGAAACTGGGTAATCATTCCCCGAAATCCCATAGGTATCGTTCATTTTTTAGGAGGTGCATTTGTCGCCACTGCACCGCACATCACTTATCGCTGGTTACTCGAACAACTGGCAAGTAAAGGCTATGTTGTAATTGCTACGCCTTTCGTCAATACATTGGATCATACTGCGATCGCAAAATCCGTGCTGTTAAACTTTGACCGCACCCTCGAACGATTGCATGATTCTGGGGCATTACGCAAGCTTTACTTTCCCATCTACGGCGTTGGACACAGTATGGGCTGTAAACTCCACTTGCTGATTGGTAGCCTTTTTAAAGTAGAACGTGCAGGCAATATTTTAATATCCTTCAACAACTACGCCGCGAAAGAAGCTATCCCTCTAGTAGAACAATTCAATTCTACTTTTAAAATCGAGTTTACCCCTTCGCCGTTGGAAACTAACAAACTTGTCCAAGAATCTTACAATATCCGGCGCAATTTATTAATAAAATTTAGTAATGACACCATCGATCAATCGGCAGCTTTAACCAAAATCTTACAAGAACGTTTTGATGAGATGGTGACAGCGCAAACTTTACCAGGAAATCATACAACACCTTTAGGTCAAGATATTAAATGGCAAACGGGAACATCTTTTACCCCCTTTGATGCTTTAGGACAATGGTTCAAGCAAGAAGCATACCGCGACTTAAACCAGTTAAAAAGTAACATTCTTTTATGGCTAAATCCTTTAGGAGCGCCATAATATTTTATGACTGTTAAACAGTCGTAAATTCCATGAGTAAATAGAAATGAGTTATAGTGCTTCTCATTTGAGTCTAATAAAGACCAAACCCTCAACTCCTTACGCCTGTGGCTACAACGTAGGGTACTCTCTCTTAAAAAGAGAGAGTAGTCAAAGTCTATTGCATACATAGACGCGAGCGGCTACTTTACGAGTTCTCTGTTCGCGCTAGCGTCTCCCCTTCTCCCAAAGGGAGAGGCTAACGCCAAGGGATAAGGAGTACCCGCAGGGTACGATAAGCGCTATAGCAGCATTTCTGTATTGATACTACTAGCTCATATCATATTTTTATTTTCTATTTTGACAAAAAATTATTAATGAGTGTTTTCAAAAAATTTATATGTTTCAAATACTAATAATTGATGATGACCATTCAATAAAAACACTCCTGAAAAGGATGTTAGAAAAACAGGGTTATGAAGTAGTTACTGCCAGTAGCGGCGAGGAAGGAATAGAAAAGGCACTAGCTTATAATCCAGCACTAATTATTTGTGATTGGATTATGCCGGGGTTGACTGGTCTGGAAGTTTGCCACCGCATTAAGACAGACCCCAAATTTTTCACCACATTCTTTATTTTATTAACATCCTTAGATTCCGTTGCTGATTGCGTCAAAGGTCTAGATGCTGGTGCTGATGATTTTATATCTAAACCTATTGAGCATAATGAATTACAAGCACGAGTAAGAGCAGGATTACGCCTGCATCAGTTGAGTAGAGATTTGCAGGCTCAAAAGTTGCTTCTAGAATCAGAAATGTCAGAAGCAGCAGAATATGTGCGATCGCTGCTACCTTTTTCCATGACCGAACCCTTCAATATAAATTTCCGATTCATTCCCTCGCGACAACTCGGCGGTGACTGTTTCGATTACTATTGGCTCGATGATGACTATCTGGCAATTTATTTACTCGATACCGCCGGACATGGACTCAAAGCTACTCTTCCCTCTGTTTCAGTGCTGAATCTACTGCGTTCTCGTGCGCTCAAAGGTCTTGATTACTATCAACCTAGTGATGTATTAAAGGCTTTAAATGACACTTTTCAGATGAATTATCAAAATGATAAATACTTTACGATTTGGTACGGAGTTTACAATCGAATCAATCGCCAGCTAATTTATGCTAGCGCAGGTCATCCACCAGCAGTTTTAGTAACCGGCACATCTCCAAGAAAATCTGAAGTTCAACTATTAAAAACCCCTGGTATGCCAGTTGGCATGTTTCCAGAGGCAAAATATCTTGATGGATTTTGCAATATTGAAAAATCCACTACCCTTTATATTTTTAGTGATGGCGCTTATGAAATAACTAAATCAGACGGCACACTTTGGAGTTTGGATGCTTTTATTCAACTCCTAGTTAGCCTACAAGATCCTGTTGATAACCAACTCGATCGCGTACTAAGTTATTTAATCGCTCTGAACTCCAAAGATGCTTTTGATGATGATTTATCTATTTTGCAAATGAAGTTTGATTAATTACGTATTAGAGACTAAAACCTGATTAAAGGCATCTTGACTAGGAAAGATTTCAAATACTTTATCCATATTAGTCAGTTCAAATAATATCCTGACTTGCTCATTAATTGAGCAGAGAACAAGCTTAGTATCGGCTGCACGCAAGGTTTTAAAAGCTAATACTAAAGCTCCCAAACCCGAACTATCCATAAAGGTTACATCTTTAAAATCAACTAAGACAATTTTTGCACCAACTTCTAGAATATCAGTGATATTTTGGCGAAAGTCTTGTGAAGTTGTGGCGTTCAAATTACCACTAAGCTTAATAACTTTTACTTGTTCTCTCATCATTATGTCACTCTGATTTGTGTAAATAATTCTCTGATTTCGCCATTATAGAACATTTAAAAATGCTTGTAAAATAAAATTTAAAATTATCTATTGAGTAACTATTAATAATTAATCAGGATAGATAAAGATTAATTATAAAATTTTGAATCTATTTTTTTTGTAATCAAAACAAATCATTAGCTTAATTCAGTATAGTTTTCTTACTAGAAATAGACCAATTATAAATAAACAAGCTAAGTCCGTTGGCATGATAAACAACTGGTATATTTAGTTTTGTAAAAATGTTGTAATGACGAATTTATAAGCGGTTCGTTGATTTGATGTTTTGTCATGTATGTTAATTTTTTAACGCCGACTCACTTGTATCTCATGGATTTAGATATATACTTACATAGAAGCTGAAGTTATTGCTTTTCAGATTATTTACCAAAAATTTTTGCAAAACTGAGATTCTCTAATAAATCTCATGATAATAATTACCATTAAACAATTCATAATTCAACTACTTGCAGCAATGCTTACGGCGGGCTACGCCTACACATAGCTAAACCGAGTCTAGCAGTAGCTTTTCCTCCCTGAGTACTTATGATGGTAACTAGGATCTATATTTATTTATGTCCAATTACTTACATAATTGAAATAATTTACCTCTGGACTACCGCTCTAGAGCCAAAAAATTAGGTTTCAACAGCGCCAAGCAAGCTAGAACCGACACTAAGGCTTTAAAAGAAGTTTTCTGAAGGCGATCGCCTCTGCTATTTTAGTATTCCCAATATCTGTCATTTCTCGACAGACAAGACAAAAAGTAAAGAATTGTGAATTTGTTACTCCCAACTCCTCACTCTCTCAAACAGGACTCACTTTGGCTCTGTGAAGCAGCTTCTCACCTTGAAGGTAGCCAGTGTAGCGTACTTTGACTGTTTCTCCAGGTTGTGCAGTTCCCTCCAGCAATTGGTGCAGTTGGGGATCGTAAGGTAATTCTGCTCCCACAGGTGCGATCGCTTCCACTCCCCACGCCAGTAAAAGCTTTTCCAGGGGTTTCTGCACCAACGGTACTATTTTGACAGCTGCTAGCTGGGGATTCTCCTGCGCTGTCTTTGCTGCTGTTGGCCATTGCAATAATAAAGACTCCAGCAGTTGCAAGCTAGACTGCTGGAGTTCTTGCAGTAATATTTCTCGCTGTTGTTCTAATTGAAGTTGAGAGCGATCGTACTCTTTTCTTAAATTTGTAATTTCTTGTAACAATTCCTGAGTTGGCGCTGTTTTCTCTTGTAATAACTCTACGGTTGAAAAAGTTGCGATCAATTCATTCAATGGCATCTGTAGCACTGACGACAGCTTGAGCAGTACATCTACCCGCATCTGCTCTAGCTTTCCCTGGCGTAATCGCAAAATTTGACGCTCTGAGACGCCAGCAGCGCGACTCAGCCCTTTAAAACTAGAAATACTTAGCTGCTGCATTAAATCTTGCAACTTTTGAGTATGGGGCATTGGAGATTGGGGATTGGAGATTGGGGACTGGGGATTGGGGATTGGGGATTGGTGACTGGGGATTGGTGACTGGGGATTGGTGACTGGCTGGCAAAAAAATTAAGTCTTTATTTGTTAGTACCCAGTCCCTAGTCCCCAGTCCCCAGCCCCTAGTCCCCAGTCCCTAATTCCTATTCTTCCAGTAAACTTCTCAACATCCAAGCTGTCTTTTCGTGTACTTGCATCCGTTGAGTCAATAAATCGGCGGTAGGTTCGTCGTTAACTTCCTCTATCACGGGAAAAATAGATCGTGCAGTTCTGACTACGGCTTCTTGTCCTTCCACTAACAAGCTGATCATTTCCACAGCTTTAGGAACTCCAGGAGTTTCTGGAATCGAACTCAGTTTGGCGTATTCGCTGTAGGTTCCTGGTGCAGGATAGCCAAGTGCTCTAATTCTCTCGGCTATTAAATCAACTGCTAACGCTAATTCTGTATACTGGGTCTCAAACATCAAATGCAATGTTTGAAACATCGGCCCCGTTACATTCCAATGAAAGTTATGAGTTTTCAGATACAGTGTATAAGTGTCAGCCAACAGGTGAGATAAACCGTCGGCAATTTTAGCCCTACTCGCCTCGTCAATGCCGATATTTACATTTTTGACTGTTACTTTTGATGACATAATTTTCTCCTAATTAGGTTATATGTAATTGGGGATTGGAAATTCGGAATGGGGCATTGGGGATTGGCAAGAAAATTAAGCCCTTGATTCCTAGTCCCCACTCCCCATTGTCTATGCTAAGTGCATCTTCAAAACGCTACGGGGTGCTTTACGGACTCTTGCTAAAACGGTTTCTTTGCCTAAACGCTGGCAAGCTTCATACCGATGGCAACCAGAAAAGCCATAATATTGTCCATCTACTTCTAGAACATCAATAGGTTCTTGCTGCCCAATCGCCGCAATCGATTCCATTAAGGCTTGGACTTTATTTGGATCGTTTGTACGGGGCAATGGCCGTTTTATCTGATTTAATGGAATTTCTTGGACTTTAACCATAAAGAGTTTATCCAACTAGTTCTGTTTTTTGTCTCTAAATAAATCATAGTCATTATGACTTCGTTTTGCAACTAGTATTTAGGGCAAAATTGGTAATGGTATCATTGGAGCATTCATGCGACAAAAAAACCGCGCTACAAAGCAATTGGAAAATCAGCTCCAACGACTCATTAAGGGGCAGAAGACCCTCTCTACGAGAGATTACTCACGATCGCAACTCTTGGAGACGCTACGCGAACGCTATCAGGTAGCCATGAAATTTTCGTTTTGGCGTTTTCCCCACACTGTGCTGACAACATTTTGTCTATTGGGACTGACTGCTGCATCAGGGCCTGAGAGCAACATCCAGGATATAGAACTGAAAATTGGAATTGTGCAGCGATTTGGCGCCGAAGCCACAGCCAAGCTGCAACTGGAACCCATAAAAGGCGATCGCTTAAGGTTAAAATTTCAAGCGGGCAATAAGCAGCAAATCCTGTTTACTAAGAATCCTGTAAAGCTAGAAACAGTCATGCAAGCTTTACCCCAGCCAGCAGTCGAAGAAGTAGTAGTTTTGGGCACATACCGCACTTTTGAAACTGCGGAAGACAGTGCTAATAAATGGCGTTCTCAGGGAATGGAAGTAGAAATAGCCCAGCCAGAACGTTGGCAGGTTTGGGCAAAACGAGATGTTTACAGTACTCCTTTACTGCGACGCTTGTTATTACAAAACATCCAAGCTTCTACACAAGAAAAAGTATATCTTGATACTAAAGTCTTGAAAAAAGTGCCGCGAGTGAGTTGGGTGGTGGATGGTAATCGCTATAGCCCCAATGACTTGGAAATTAGCACTGATAAAAACTTGATTCGGGTAAATAAAAGCGAAAAACAAGAGTTTGCTCGTCTTTATGCCGGTCGAATGAATTTGCAGCCAAACGCTTATGGCACATACACTCTCGTTAACCAAGTACCTTTAGAAACTTATTTGCGTGGGGTTGTACCTTACGAAATAGGAACAGATGCACCAAAAGCGGCGCTAGAAGCTCAGGCAATTCTCGCTCGGACTTATGCCTTGAGAAATTTACGTAGGTTTGCCGCAGATAACTATCAGTTGTGTGCTGATACTCACTGCCAAGTTTATTATGGGTTGAAGGGAGCAGCTGCCAAAACAGACCAAGCGATCGCCTCAACTAGGGGTAAAATACTAACTTATAAAAATGAACTCGTAGACGCCCTGTATTCTTCTACCACTGGTGGCGTCACTGCTTCCTTTAGCGATGTCTGGAATGGCGACGATCGTCCCTATCTGCGCCCTGTACTGGATGCTCCGAATAATTTTTGGGACTTGTCTAAGCAGAGTTTAGCAGATGAAAAGAATTTCCAGAAATTTATTAATACGCAACAAGGATTTAATGAAAGCAAGTGGGATATGTTTCGTTGGCATAAGGAAACCCCTTTAAAGGATATTATCAAGGACTTGCAGAAATTTTTACAGGTGAAAAACAGTCCCCATGCCAAATTTAAAACAATTCAGGCTATGGCAGTAGTGGAGCGAAGCCAGAGTGGACGTATCCTTGAACTTGCAGTTAAAACCGATCGCAGCACCTTTATTTTGCACAAAGACGAAGTTCGCAGTGCTTTTGCAGCCCCTACAAGTACGCTTTTTTACATCGAACCTCTGAACAAAGGCAAATCGGAACTCTGGGGATACGCTTTTGTTGGTGGTGGATTAGGACATGGAGTCGGCTTGAGTCAAACTGGCGCTCAGAATTTAGCGAAACTAGGTTGGTCAAGTCCAAAAATTCTCCAATTTTATTATCCTGGTACTCAGATTCAAATTCTCAACAAAGAGATTAAGCTTTGAGCTATTGGCATTCAAGTTGTATCTGTGAGCTGGGAGTCGGGAGTTAAGAAAAGGCCCAAATTATAGAATAGATAGGAAACTCCATACTTAAAAAATTAAGCAGGAACACAAGATTTACTGTGTTCCTGCCCAACATAAAATTAGACTTTTTGTCAAAGTCGCCTTCAGAGGTACACACGGAATTGCATTGCAAGGGTGTTAACTCTAGATATTTTGCTTCTATTTTGTCGACATTAGTAACTCTTGCAAGAGGTTCATGTTTGAGTTGCTTAACTCTTAGTAAAGGTCTTCTTCTTTGTGAGTTTCGATTGTTACGTCAGAGGTTGGATAAGCAACACAAGTCAGTACATATCCCTTTTCTATTTGTTCATCATCTAAGAATGACTGATCGCCCTGATCGACAGTACCCTTGGTGATTTTACCTGCACAGGTCGAGCAAGCACCAGCGCGACAAGAGTAGGGCAAGTCAAGACCAGCTTCTTCGGCAGCATCTAGAATATAGACATCATCATCAACGTCAAGTGTTTGGTTCAGACCTTCGGCTTCGTTGAGTAGTGTCACTTTATAAGTTGGCATTGAGTAATCCTCTCTTTTGTAAACGGCAGTATAAGTTATCTTAAGGCAAAGGTCACGGCTGTTCTGTGGAATTAGCCGCTGGTTTAAATTTGCTTCAATTCTGATACTACGAGAAAAATTAAACGATGTAACTGGAAATTGAACCCGATTAGTAATGAAATTTAGTTACTTAATCCCGATAAGTTTTCTTTATATTATTTTCTACCCTAGTCAGGTTGTGATTAGAAAAACTTATATACCCTAGAAGGAAACATGAGTAAGGTTAATGTTACCGAGATTTTGTAGGACTTACGTAGAAGAGATTCCCCAACTCCTTTAAAAAGTAGGGCTGTTTCATTTTCTAATCTGAATTAAACGCGCCCGTTATAAATGAAAGAAACATAACAGTACAGTAGAGATGTAATTTTTCTTTTGCCATTTTTTAGTTCATTGTATTGACAAATTTCTAACATTATGGGTAAAAAAGGGGCTTTTCTTTTGAAGTCTTCCTTTTTAAGTACACGTAATTCTATCTAGCTGCAAATAAAGTCTTACTTGCCCTTGAGGGGGTAGGACGAATGTTGTAGAGTCTAGACTGGTGAACCCCATGAAGAGAGAATCTCACCACTAGAAGCGTGGGAAGATCGAGAACAGAACTAATGAGGATCATGTATAATTCAGAAGCAGCTTTGGAAAAAGCAAAAGTGCGTGTAGGTTTGGTAGGTACTGGGTATGCAGCAAAGTTTCGGGCTGAGGCATTGTTCCATGATGAGCGATCGCACATAGTCGCAGTTGTTGGTCATACAAGAGAAAAAACCGAAACCTTTGCTAGAGAGTACCAAATTGAAGTCTTGAATACTTGGCAAGAGCTAGTAGAGCGTGAAGATATAGACCTAGTAGCGATATCAACTATTAATCGAGATCATGGTGCGATCGCTCGTGCAGCACTTACCAACGGCAAACATGTAATTGTAGAGTATCCTCTTTCGTTGGATGTATTTGAAGCTGAGGAACTAATTGCCTTAGCCAAAGCACAACAAAAACTCCTACACGTTGAACATCTGGAACTTTTGGGTGGTTTGCATCAAGCTTTGAAGCAAAACTTAGACAAAGTTGGTGAAGTGTTTTATGTTCGCTACAGCACCATCAATCCCCAGAATCCTGCACCCCGCAAATGGACTTATAACCACGAGTTTTTTGGCTTTCCCTTAATTGGTGCCCTGTCTCGCCTACATCGCCTCATCGATTTATTTGGTACAGTATTTACTGTTAACTGTCACCAGCGATATTGGGAAATAGAACCGGAATACTACCGAACTTGTTTCTGCACTAGTGAACTGTCCTTTAACAGTGGACTTCTAGCCCAAGTAGTTTATGGCAAAGGCGAAAGTATTTGGCAATCAGAACGCAAGTTTGAAGTTCACGGTGAAAAAGGTGGTTTAATTTTTGATGGCGACACCGGAATATTCGTCCAGCCAGGGGAAACAACACCTATAGAGGTTGGGCCTCGCCGGGGTTTGTTCGCCAAAGATACGAGTATGGTGTTAGACCATCTTTTTGACGGGACTCCTTTGTACGTTACCCCAGAGGAGAGCTTGTATACCCTCAAGGTTGCTGATACTGCACAAAGAGCTGCACAGACTGGGTTAACTATGTTTATGAAAGATACTTTAGATAAAAGTTAATGAAAACTGAACTAATTGTTATTTTATCCCAACGAGAAATAGAGAAAATGCGTCAAGCTGGGCGTTTAGCAGCTAAACTCCTCCAGCATCTAGAACCCTTTGTGAAACCAGGGGTTAGCACTCTCGAACTAAATGATGAAGCCGAACGTTGGACGCAAGCGCATGGAGCAAAAAGCGCACCTCTTGGCTATAAGGGTTATCCTAAATCGATTTGCACCAGTGTAAATGAGGTAATTTGTCACGGCATTCCCAATGCCAAGCAAATTCTTAATGAAGGTGACATCATTAATATTGATGTCACGCCCATTGTTGAAGGTTATCACGGCGATACATCCAAGACATTCTTTGTTGGTACTCCTTCTCCAAAAACGAGAAAGCTGGTAGAGGTGACAGAAGAGTGTCTGCGTCTGGGTATTGCTGAAGTTAAACCTGGGGCACGCATTGGCGATATTGGTGCAGCCATTCAAGAGTATGCTGAAGGGCAAGGCTTTTCTGTAGTGCGAGATTTTGTTGGACACGGTATCAGTAATATTTTCCATACTGCGCCGGATGTTCCCCATTATGGTACTCGCGGTAAAGGCAAGCGCCTGAGACCGGGGATGGTTTTTACTATTGAGCCAATGATTAACGAAGGTACTTACGAAGTCGAAGTTCTCAGCGATAAATGGACTGCGGTAACGCGCGATCGCAAGCTTTCTGCTCAATGCGAGCATACCTTAGCTGTAACTGAAGACGGCGTTGAAATCCTCACCCTTCCTGAAGGTGTGAATTACTGGAACCTAGATAAAACAGCTAGTTAGAATAATTAAGAGCAGCAATACCTGCTCTAGTTCTGAACCTGGAAGGACAAATCTTGATGGTTTCAGCCACTATTAATATAAGCAATCTTAGCTCTGAGGCATTCGTTGCTGGCTATCTGGATGATGTACGCTACGAGTTAATTGATGGAGAACTAATCGACTTGGAACCCAGTGGACTTGATGAACAGGTAGCTGGGTTAATTAATCGTAAGCTCAACGTCGCAATTGATCTGCTCAACTTGCCTTGGTTTATTCCCATGAAATGCCTGATTAAACCATTAGGTCAAAATTCAGCCTTTAGACCCGATATTGTGATTCTTGATCAGATGGGTTTGGCGAATGAGCCATTATGGAAAACTGAGCCAGTGATTACACTAGGCAAATCTGTTAAATTGGTCGTGGAGGTTGTGAGTACCAATTGGCAGAATGACTATGCCCGGAAAGTGGAAGACTACGAAGCTTTAGGTATTGGGGAGTATTGGATCGCAGATTATCTAGGGCTAGGAGGCAAACGCTACATCGGTTTATCCAAGCAACCTGTAATCACGATTTATCAGTTAATCAATGGAACTTATCAAGGACAACAGTTTAGGGGAACAGAACGCCTCATCTCCCAAACATTTCCACACCTGAATTTGACCGCAGAACAGATATTTGTTGCGGGTCGCTAGAGTTTGAGATTGGGGAATTAGAAATACTAACTGTAGGTTGGGTTAAGCGGAGCGAAACCCAACGTTTCCGCGCTTGTTGGGTTTCCTTCCTCAACCCAACCTACAAAAAATTAAATTTCGATCCTTTTTTAGGGTGACGTGTACTAAGTTCCTATATTGAATTCGGGCAGTCGTTGATTGAATTTGGACAGTCGTTGATTGAATTTAGGCAACCCCCAAGAATTTACATAAAGCCATTTAATATATTTGTAATCCTAATCAACATTTATTGCATGATAAAGTAAAACATATATGGAGGTAAGATTATGACTCAAGCGTTGCCCAAATTACTCACCTTCAATGAATTTATCGAATGGTATCCCAACGATGGAAAACGCTATGAGTTGCACAAAGGAGTAATTATTGAAATGCCACCTCCAACCGGAGAACATGAGAAAGTTATTGCGTTTTTGTCGCGGAAATTAACCGTAGAGTTTGATCGTCTTAATTTACCCTATGGAATCCCCAAAACTGCATTGGTCAAAACTCCTTCTGCCGAATCCGCTTATTCGCCTGATGTGTTGCTGCTAAATCTTGATAATCTCGACAATGAACCGCTTTTTAAAAAACAGTCAACAGTAAGCCAAGCAGCATCGGTTCCAATAGTTATTGAAGTTGTTTCAACCAACTGGCGAGATGATTACTACAATAAACTTAGGGATTATGCTCGCGTAGCGTCTCGAAGAGAAGAAATGGGCATTCCCGAATATTGGATTGCTGATTATGCTGCATTGGGTGCAAGAAAGTTCATCGGCAATCCCAAACAACCCACTATTTTTGTATGTGAATTAGTTGATGGTGAATATCAAATGACAGCGTTTCAAGGTAACACCGCGATTTCATCACCTATCTTTCCCCAATTAAATTTAACTGCACAGCAGATTTTTAATGCGGCTAACTAATTTTTTATCTAGTCTTATAGTTATCTTCCCAACTTATTGGGAATGCCTTCACAACCACCAGGAATAGTACCTCTGGTTTTTTCGCCACCCCAAGTGCAACAGTAGCAACGCGCAGACTCAGACATCCGCTGCACATTCGTAAAATCGGCATTTTCCACCACAGCGCCAGTGTGTTCGCCGATTTCATAATCTGGTCGTTCAGTCCGACTGCGGGGTGATGCTTTTTCCAGTACACCGTAGAATAGGCGAATCCCGTTCAGGTCAGCACCACTGAGATTAGCATTATATAAAATTGTACGAGAAAGGTTAGCTTTTACTAAGTCACAACCGACCAGATTAGCGCGGACAAGATTAGCTTCGCTCAAATCAGTCCAACGCAAATCAGTGCCAGAAAGGTCTGCGCCGGCTAGCATTACGCCTAAATCGATGACGCGCACACCTTCAAGGCGGTCTTCTGCATATCCGCCACTCCCGTCAAGAATGGCTCGACCTAATCGGCCATCGCGTTGTAGGGGTGAGAGCAACTTGGAACGTGACAAAAAACGGAGAATTTTCGCTTTCCCACTACCATCGACACTACTTAAAATTGCCGCAGTGCGTCCTTCCGCGATCGCTCTTTCTTGGGGCCAATCTTCTAATAATCCTTCTTCATCTAATACTAAGTCGGAAACGCCTTGGAAATAGGAATCAATCGTCTGTTGCTGGGTGATAATGTTTTGCTGAACTGTCAGCAGGTTTTGCTGAATTGTCAAGTCTTTGGAAATGACATATTGTCGCCATGCTACGTAAACGGCAATGATAGCGATGAGAATTTGCCCCAAAGCGCCAAACCAATCTGCTAGGGTTCCAGCAATGTCCCAGTTAATTTTGCGTCCCAAAACAAGCAAGCGATCGCCTACACCTGTGAATCTAATCAAGCCGATGATGGCTACTATTAGTCCCAAAAAGGCTACAAATAGGGTACGTTCTTGGGGTGAAAACCACTCGTCTAAAACTTCTTGGAACCAAGGCAATAATATCGCCAGGGATAACAGCAAGGTTATCAGTGTTCCGATAATACCAACGATCCAGTTATTGAGGATAACTCCAACGAGGGTGATGGCGATCGCTATTAAAATAATCAGCAATGCCCTCGGCTTAACTGTGAATTGCTTGGCAATGGGTTGCTTGAAGTCAGAACGGGCTTGTTGTAAAGCAGTTGTATGTTGCGGAGATTTTAAAGATGCGATCGCCGCTAGTGCTTGTTGTGTCGCTAGTGCTTCTGAGTTTAGGTTCTTCTCAGCTGCACCACCGTCAAAGTCATTTGGTTGCGAATCGTTTTCGGGGCCTGGTTCTGGGGTTGGTAGATTAGAGGAATTGGATTCAATCGTCATGTTTTCTATTTTGCCCCAGCAAACTCAGAACAACATCTGTTTTATCAGAAATTGCACTAAAGCAAAGACGTATATTCCCTGAGATTGAGAAACGCTTGCCCTCTGACTTGAAAGTACTCAGTAGGTAAAAATACCAGTCCCCAGTCCCTAGTTATTCTTTCATTCAAGGCTTTTGAAACTTGTTTCATCGGGACTGCCTTATGTTTGGTCTACAGTTTGAATTGTCAGCATTTGAGGGGGCGTAGCATCAGGTGGGTAGAGAAAATCCACTTCTACCAGTCGGCGCTGTCCAGGAGATATTTTTAATTGTGCAAGTGGTTCTCCCATCTGTCCTCGTTGTTGAACTAAATGCCAATATTGGGTTCTGGGTAAGCCATTATCGTCATTGTAGCGAATACGAACTGTGCCTCGGAAAAAGACAGATGATGCGGATGGTGAAAAAAAGCGCAGCCCTGGTTTACTTAACTCATCTTCTTTAATAGGCGTTTGAAAAAGTACATTTATAGTTTGCAGCTTATCCGTATTATTAAATAATGGTAGAGAGATATTGTATTCAATGCCGTAGTTGCCGTGAGCTTCGTAAGCAGTACCAGGATAACGCGCTACGAGTTTAGCAGTTTGGTTTTGTCCAGTACCCATTTTGCCTGCTAAAAGGGTACTTAAACCGTAAGAAAAAGCCTGCCCTGATTCGGGAATTGTCAGGTATGAACTATTAGAGTCGGTAACTTGTGCTTGCCAACGAGAGCCAACAGCTACCCCCGCTACCCGTCCGTAAATTTCTGTTGCCCCTGCAAGTTTATCTGGAGGACTGGGGGCAGGTTCACGGGGCCCTGCAAAATCACCATTTTCTAACAAATTATCCCATTCTTCTAAAGTGGGCGCTCGTTCACTACCATCGGGATTGGGTTTAGCAAACATGGCCAGGTTCGCCATATAAACAGGACGATCGCTATACAAACGTAACAAAGTAGAACGTCCATTCAATGGCGGTGTTAAAGTCCGCACTGGAATTGGATGATTCATTAACATCCGGCTTTGTTTTGGTGGAATTACCAACTGGGCTGGCCATCCTTGTCGTTTGACTCGCAGCAGATCATTCATCACGCGATCGCCCGGCCCAGCATAAATGTTTCCCGAATTATTTGACAGCATGGGGGGAAGCTTGACAAAAGGTGCATCAGGTTGACTTACATAACTAGCTGCTTGCAATATATTGACAGTTGCAGGGCGATCGCTGGGATTGTAAACAATCACTCCCAAATAAAGAGTCCGCAAATCATTTGGCGTCTCAATCGCTCTAGCAATATGGTGAGAAAATAAATCAAACCTTCCCTGAAATGGAAAGTTCAGATGTGCGCTGGGCACTTTTTTGCCTTGAGGAGGAAATGTAGACAGCAGAATTCCTTCACTCTTAACTACTTCTGGATTATTACTGTTAAATACTGGTACTTCGTCAAGATGTCCTGTTAAAGGTCTTGTTTGTTGGGGAACAAAGATTTCCTGTGGTGCAAGTGGAGGAGAAGGCGATGCTTGAGCCAAAAACAAATAGGAAATAAAATTAAGCATTTATTCAAAAAGCAATTTATCGCTGAAGTTCAGAATACAGCATCCTAATATATACCTCCTGCGACCCGTGACAAGTTAGAGGAGGTTGCCTAGTTGAGCAAGTGGCTAGGGTGAAATTAAAATCCCCGTGTCTTTAGACCGGGGAGCAATACGGTTTGGTTAAGGTTTTTTGATGAAAATTTTAGATCGCTAAAGATGCGATAAATCATCACAAAGACGCGATAAATCGCCGTCTCTACAAAATATTAATTATTGTAGAGACGGCGATTCATCGCGTCTCTTGCATTAACCGAACAGTATTGAACCAGGAAGTGTCAATTGTTGCAATTTACAGAATTCCACACTCAATTAAGGTGCAAGGGCATTACCCCGAATTAGGCTACCAATCGTTTTGGCAGTAATCTTCAATTGGGTGATGGGATTAGCTGGGACAACCGTCTTATACAGATAGCTATCGAATGTTAGCCTTTGCACATCGAGATCATCACACATTTCCACAAACGCCTCACGGGTAGCATCGGAACGATAGAACACGGTTTGCAGAATGTCCAACACCTTGTAGGTGAGTCCGTATCTTTTATCCCAACGCTTCAGGTAAACCTTAAGGTCGCCTTCTGTAGGAATACGGCTACCACTGTTAGATGTTTCGACAATGGTTTCGGCACACATCCGCCCAGACTTAGCGGCAAAATAAATACCTTCACCAGAGGACTTGGTAACATAACCAGCAGCATCTCCCACCAAGGCGATGCGACCGACAACACGACGGGGACGGGGATGTTCGGGAATTGGGTGGGCTTCTACTTTGATGATTTTACCGCCTGCCAACTTCTCGGAAGCACGGGCGCGGATACCAGCTTGTAACTGTTTGATGCTGGCCTTATTGATGTGCATCGTACCAGTACCGACAGCTACGTGGTCATGTTTGGGGAAAACCCAAGCGTAGAAGTCAGTAGAAACGTCATCACCGACATACATTTCGGCGAGGTCGTTATAGTAGGCCATTTTGTCTTCGGGTAAGCGAATTCGCTCTTGGAAGGCGATCGCATAATTGTAATCCCCAGCGTCCATTTCTTTAGCAACGCGAGAATTAGCCCCATCGGCCCCAATAATTAGATCCACCTTCAAAGTTTTGGCAATACCCTGTGATATCCCATCTGTGTGGTCAATGTAATGAATGGTATAGGGATCGGTATTGTTTCCTGGTATATCGAGTTTATGAACAGTTGCATTAATTAAATTTGCGCCGACTTTTGCCGCGCGATCGCGCAAAAAGCCATCCAGCACTTCCCGGCGGCACATTCCTATATATTCATCTTCATTTACCAGATTAATATCAACCTCGCGATTGGAAGGCGAAATCATTTTCATCTTCCGTACCCGGCGATCGATAATCTCTGGTGGTAAGTCAAATTCACTCACCATACACAGGGGAATTGCGCCCCCACAAGGCTTTGCATTGTCTAGCTTCCGCTCAAACAGGTAGGTTTCAATCCCAGAGGCTGCCAGTGTTTCAGCGGCAGATGAACCAGCAGGGCCTGACCCAATAACAGCAACCCGTAGTGTCAAAGGTCTTTCTCCCAATCTTCACATTTACCGAGAGCATACTACCACGGTCTTTCTAGTGATTTGGCGCTTTTCCTCCAGGTTTCTGCACAAATGCAATATTCCTTAATGTTTCGATACGAATTGGATGAGGGACTGGGGACTGGGGACTGGGGACTGGGGACNAGTGTGAGAGTATCCATGTTGGGGATTGGGGATTAGGGATTAGGGATTGGGGATTAGGTATTGGGAAGAATGAAGAATATTAATATCGCCTACCTAATCATCAGTACCCAGTCCCCAGTCCTGAATATGCAGATTTCCTTATTCGATTCTTTTACTAGACAAGTTAGTACTGGTGCAATTACTGGATATCAAAAACATATTTCTCCGCACAAAGGTTTTGCTTGTGCCCACAGAATACTATATGGCGGCGAATCTTGCTCTCAATACATCAAGCAGGTAGTTGCCAAGGAAGGGTTAAAAGCAGCTTTTTTTAATTCCCGTGAACGATTTCAAGCTTGCAAGCAAGCCAACCAAATTTTGCGAATGCATAGCGAAAACTCAGAAGAATCCATAGAGGAGGAAGCAGACACGCAGCAACGACAACCATCTGGTAAAGTTACTCAAAAATCCTCGTTTATTAGTAGTGAGAATACCAACTGTTTTGATTGTGCCGATTTGGGCTGCAATTGTGCTGAAATGGCTACCGTGATTCCTGATTGTGGTTCCCTAGATTGTGGTGCTGCTGATTGCAGTTCCCTAGATTGCAGTGGCGCTGATTGTAGCTTCCTCGATTGCGGCAGTTGCGGTAGCTAAATCTTGTTCATCTATAAATAACGATGTATGGTATATGTAAGACACAGTAATCCTACCAAGGATCTGTAGATTTAGTTGCAGAGGTACAGCAGCAGTGGGCATAGTAGTTGAGAACGTATCCAAACAATTTGGTAGTTTCAAGGCAGTTGATCAGGTCAGCCTGGAAATTAAGAGTGGTTCGCTAGTTGCATTACTCGGGCCATCGGGATCGGGTAAATCTACGCTACTACGGTTAATTTCAGGTTTAGAAATGCCAGATAGCGGCAAAATCCTGCTTACCGGTAAGGACGCTACATACCAAAGTGTGCAACAACGAAATATTGGCTTTGTATTTCAGCACTATGCCCTATTCAAGCATCTGACTGTTAAGCAAAATATTGCCTTTGGCTTAGAAATTCGTAAGGCACAACCAAAGAAAATTAAGGGGCGGGTAGAACAGTTACTCGAATTGGTGCAATTGACTGGATTAGGCGATCGCTATCCATCACAACTTTCTGGCGGTCAAAGACAACGAGTAGCTTTAGCAAGGGCACTGGCAGTAGAACCTGACGTATTACTTCTAGATGAACCCTTTGGCGCACTTGATGCTAAAGTTCGTAAAGACTTGCGGGCATGGTTACGCCGCCTCCATGATGAGGTTCATGTTACCACAGTTTTCGTTACCCACGACCAAGAGGAAGCAATGGAAGTTTCTGATGAGGTTGTGGTCATGAATAAAGGACGTGTGGAACAAGTAGGGACACCATCTGAAATTTACGATGATCCCGCCACTGCATTTGTAATGAGCTTCATTGGCCCAGTAAACATATTACCTAGTACCTCGAAGATTTTTAAAAGTAGCGGCTTTGATGCGCCACACCCACAAGTATTTTTACGTCCACAAGATGTGATTTTTGAAAAGGTTGCTAACGGTGCTACTACACCTGCCACAGTGAGCCGATTGGTACATTTAGGTTGGGAAATTCAGGTGGAATTAACTTTCGATGACGGGCAAGTAGTGATGGCGCATTTAACACGCGATCGCTTTAATGATTTAGAGTTAGAACCTCTACAGCGAGTGTATGTGAAGCCAAAGGATGCAAAGTCCTTCCCAGTGTCTTATTCAATTTGAATGAGGCAGGAGGCAGGAGGCAGGAGGCAGAAGGTACGAGGCAGGAGGCAGGAGGCAGGAGGCAGGAGGCAGGAGGCAGGAGGTGATATAGCGTTTACTAATCAATACCTTTGCCAAAATAAGAGCCTACAAAAATTTTGGCAAAAATGGCAAAAATACTGATACATGGGCGTTTAGCTGACAAACGAGCTTGGAGGGTCAAACCCAATACCCGTGNAGGTAATACGTAAAAAAAGCTTGCGGGAAACCTTGAAGGAATTTTTAGGACTTATTGTTTTTGCCTAACCCAAGAGACAAGCGAGTTAACATATCAACTCACCCTCGTAAATTGGCGAAGGTATTGCTAATCACATGAGGTACATCATAGTCCCCTCCCCGCAAGCGGGGAGGGGGTTGGGGGTGGGGTTCTTGTACCTCACTCAACTGAGAACCGCTATATTAGCCATCCTAAATCATTCGTAAACAATGAGATCCCCGACTTCTTAGAGAAGTCGGGGATCTTGTTATTGCGATTTTTACCAATCAGATAGGATTGTTATTTATCTGAAATAATTAGCTACCCTTGGTTACACTATCTTCAGGCCCGGCGGTGACAATCACCAGATTTTCTGGCTTAATTAAATCTTCAATTGCCTGTTGCATATTAGCCATAGTGACTGCTTGAATCCGCTGGGGAAACTCTCGGATTTCTGACCGTGAAAGCCCCAAGACAGAATTATCCAAAATGATGCTTGATACACTACTGGGATTAGCTAAATCCACGGGGTAGCTATTGGTAATTGAGCGTTTTGCTGTATTGAATTCAGCCTCAGTTACTCCTTGCTCGCGTAACTGTTTTAGTAGAGCGAGAGTACTGGCGATCGCTTTTTGGGCATCACCAGGAGCAGTTTGCATTTGAATCAAGAACGGCCCAGGATTGATTCCGGCGGCAAAAGCACTATATATACCGTAGGTTAAACCTTGGCGATCGCGCACTTCTGTACCCAGGCGGCTGGCTAAGGTATCACCACCCAAAATTTGATTTAGCACTAGTGCCGCATAATAACGTGGATCTTTCCGAGAGATGCCGTTGTAGCCGATGTATGTGACAGCCTCAGCTTTACCGGGAATTACTTTATTTAGTTGTGTCAAAGTTTTCGGAAATGGTACGGTTGGTATTTTGAGAACAGGTAGCTTACCTGTAGCTTGCCATTTACCAAATACTTCATTTAGCAAAGCTTTTACCTTAACTGAATCAAAGTCTCCAACTAAAGCGATCGTCGTGGCATCTGGTCGGTAGTGTGTCTGGTAGAAAGCAAGCAAATCATCACGAGTAATAGTCTTTAAACTCTCGGCTGTGGGAAAGCTATGGAATGGATGATTTTCAGGGTAAATTGCCTGCTGAAAGACTTGCCTTCCCAAACCTCTAGGGTCATCTAGCTGGACTTTCAGACTTGTCAGTGCCCTTTGGCGGCTCAGTTCTAACTGATCGGCGGGGAAAGTAGCGTTTTCTAACACATCTGCTAGAGTTTGAATCAATATTGGCAGATTTACAGAAAGTCCCTCACCGCTGACGTTAACTCCCTCACGGCTAGCACTGAAGCTCAAACCGGCTCCCAGGTCTTCTAAGGTTTTTGCTAGGGTCAGAGCATTTTTAGTCTGCGTCCCATTCATTAAGTTGCTTGCAGTTAGATTCGCTAATCCAGCTTTTTGATTGCCGTCAAATTCAGTACCAGCGTCAATTTGTCCACTCAGGTTAATAGTGGGAAGATTGCGAGCGCTCAACAGCAAAACCTTCAAACCATTCTTTAAGGTAAACTCTTCTGGTAGCGATTGTTTATTAGAATCTGTCTCTGATGTAGCAGGTGGCAAATATTTTGCTAGTTCTGCTGGATCTACAGGCTTACCAGGGCTGAAATTTTCCACCGTGCGTCCAGAACCAGCGTTAGAAGTCCCTGGTTTACCATCTGGTTGAGTCGGCTCAAAGAAGCCGATGGTTTGTTGAGCCGGATTGAGATAAGTTTTCGCTGCTTTTTGGACTTGAGCAGGAGTCACTTTCGCGATCGCAGCCAGATACCTTTCAATAAAACGATAATCCCCTGCGATCGTTTGATTATATCCCAGTTGATTAGCCTGACTAGTAATATCTTGATTACCCAAAATATACGAGGCTTGCAGTTGCGTCTTCGCCCGCTTCAACTCTTCTGAGGTGACAGGCTGCTCTTGCAATTTTACTAAAGATTCCTGGAGTACCTGGGCAATTTTCCCCAACTCTTGACCGGGAGCCGCTGTAGCATCAATTTCATACCAACCCGGTTCGATGAGTTCGGCAGCACCACCACTCACTGAACTAGCGAGTCCAGATTCCACCAAAGCCTGATAAAGCCGAGAACTACGTCCACCTGTAAGAATGGCATCCATCAAATCAATTGCTGGAACATCAGGATGTTTGATATCTGGCAGAGGATACACCACTTGCAATAGTGCTGTACTTCCAGGTTGCTTGAGGACAATCGGTGCTTTTTTCGCAACAGGGGTAGACGGGGAAGCGTCAGCAATGGAAGAAGATGGCGAGGAATTATCAATTGCTCTCCTGGAATTAGGGAGTGCCGTGTCCTTTTTTGCTCGTTGCGATAACTTACCAAAAGTTTCTTGGACAACTTTGAGTGCGGGTTTTGTGGCAAAATCTCCGGTAATCACCAACGTGGCATTTTCTGGGCTGTAGTAGGTTTGGTAATAATTCCGTACCTGCTCCACCGTGAATTTCTCTACATCGGCTTTTGTGCCTCCCACCGATAAGCCATAGGCTCGATTAGGGAAAGCAGCCCTCATCACTGCCCGACTCAGACGATAGCTTGGTGAATTTTCGTATCCCTGTAACTCGGAGATCACCACCCGCTTTTCACTGGTGAGTTGTTCAGGCCCAATTAAGGAGTTTTCCATGCGATCGGCTTCCAGTGTTAGCAGTGCTTCCAATTTGTCTCGCTGCACTGTGCCAAAATAAGCTGTTTCGTCATAACTAGTAAAAGCATTAAACTGGCTACCCAAAGCACTAAACAACCGTCCAAACTGTACAGGACGGTCATTTGTGCCTTTGAACATCAAATGTTCTAGCTGGTGAGAAATACCATTCTCTCCCTTAACCTCGTTGCGTGAGCCAACTTTATACCAAACTTGCACACTCACCACAGGAGCAGTATGAACTTCTTTGGTTAGTACCGTTAAGCCGTTGTCTAATACCGTTTTTTGCACTCCTTGGGTAAATGAGACAGTAGATACAGGTGCAACGGCTGTTGGTGTTGCAGCATTAGTGAAATTGCCAGGCATTGGCACGATAGTTAAAAGAAGGCTGAGGAAAAATCCTAGAATCATGTATGGTCGCCGTTTCATAAGCAATACAAAATTTCCAATTTTAAAATAAAACCCCAAAGGGTATTTCAAAATCTAAATCTAACTCAAGTTGCTAGTTATGGAGGGATAAGACAAAAATGCAATCAAATCCCCTCAAAAGAAATGTGGCAGGAGATGATATATAAACTTAGGTTCTTCAGTACATAGTATGCTTAACTAATAGTTAAAATGCCAATTCAATAAGCATCTAACTCGGAAATTGTCAAAGTTTCTAAATCCATAACCGGAACGTTTAATCAACTTGATCTTGTTATTAATACCTTCCACAGCACCACTACTTGTCCCATTATCAAAGTAAGCAATTATCTCATCAAACCAACGGATAATAGTATTGTTACTCTTGGGAAAATATTTTTTAGCTTTCGATAACCACATACCGAGTTTAAAAACTCCCGGATACCAATTATCTGTCTTATTAAAAATCTTTCTAAATTTTTCTTTTAATTCATGCATTTCTTTTAAGACAGGAGATACATTCTTGACTTCAGAAAGTTTATTTATTTGCTCTTCATTTAAGTCTGACTCATTTTTAAGTAAAACGTACTTACTATTTTTTAATCCCGATAAAAGTTTTTCATATTCAGCTTTTTGTGCTGATAATTGCGCTTTTTTAATTAATTCTTCTAGACTCCGTTTCTCTCGTTTTCTCTGTGTATCTAATTCTTTATTAATCTGTGTCATTACATGAAATCTATCTGCTACTACTTGAGCATTGGGCATTAATTCTGTGACAACGTTTTTATAACCAACCCACAAATCTATACTCACTTCCTCAATTTGTTCTAAGACCTCATATCCCCATTCTAAAAGGGTTTCCTTCACTACTTCTTGCGTGCGCCCATTTAAAATAGTTACTAGCTTAGATGTATCTAAATCTATTAGTACGGCGCAGTAATTACCCTTGCCCTTAACCAGAGCTATCTCATCGATTCCAAGTCTTTTTATCAGAGAAGGTTTGTCATCAGATAATTCAAGCGAAGCGTCTTTTAACATTCTTTCTATTTCTTCTGTTGTCACTATCCCTTGATCAGCTACACTGTGGATATCGTTTTCTACTACCTCTTGTATTATCTTGTGTGCCAGCCGTTTTGTATAAGTTCTTTTCTGGCTCACGAAATCTAAATTCTCACTAAAGGGTTTTTTACATTCTTCGCATTTGAATTGTCTTCTATTTATTTCTAAAAATACTGGTTTCTCACCGAAAGGTAAATCTTTAACAATGTATCGATGATTTTGATGTAATCTATGGCTTTTTGTACCACAGCGAGGACAAGTACTGTATGATTTTATTGATTCTATTTGTAAAATCATTCCTATCCCGACATGAAGGCGATGTGATATAACTTTCACATCTTTTAAATCTAGAAGCTCTGTTAGTATTTTAATATTTTGTTTCCTGTTCATAACTGTAAATAGACAAAAAATACTTTTCTAGTACTTACAGTTAATAATGAATCTGCGTCCTAAGTCAATTATGTCAAAAGTTTTACTAAATATTTTATGCAATTCTTTATACTTTTTAACCTTCGCAGCTAATAATTTAGCATAGTAAGTACTGAAGAACCTAAACTTATTGCTGCACTACTTTTTGCCTATACCATATCTGGGTACATTTGTTAAAACTACCCAAGGGTTATCAGGTCACAGATAAAATTTTTACAGAATATTAGAAATTATTGCAAATAGATTAACAAGCATTGCAATGTGTTCCATTTTACACGATTGTAGTAATATCTACTTTTAAAATTGGTTTGATACCTGTTGTCATCCCATTCGGGTAAGTATCTCGGTCAAACTAGCAAAAACTTTTTTAGATATGCAAACAAGAAACTTAATTGGATCGTTTACATTAGGTATGCTGTTAACAGCAATACCTGTATTATCAGCTAATGCCTCAGAAGTAGTACCAAATTTATACCAGTTTCAAGGTAAGAACGTCAGCATTAGTTACTCAACGACAAGCTTTATTGGCAAGCCCCTTTTTACCTATAAAGATAAGCAACAGACATTAAACTTCCAAGGTACTGAGCAGATCCGTAGTGTAGAAACAGAAATTGGTACACTAGTAACTGTAACTATCCGTAAGACAGTAGATACTGGCAATACCATATTTACTTTGATCTTACCCCGTGTAAACCTTGGAAAAAGCAACTCAGCCGCAGTAGAAACTAAGGGAATCACAACAACAAATCTCTTTTCTGTGATTCCTAAATTCAACCAGGGGCAAAGACAAACTTATACGACAATCCATTTGACTGGTACAGCCCAAGCTGTCGCGTTTTAACTACACAAGTTCGGTTAAGACAAGACGCGATGAATCGCCGTCTCTACAATAATCAGTTCTTTGTATAAACAGTGATTTATCGCATCTTTAACGATCTAGAATTTTCATCAAAAAACCTTAAACGAACCGTATTGAGGGTGAAGGCAAACAATTATTTACCTTCACCATTATCGTTTAACCCTTTGTCAAGGTTGATATCGCATTATTTATGAAATAGATAAAGTTTATTTTTATTCAATCTTTAATTAAAGATTATCAATACTTTTAAGATATATTATAAAAATAAGTAATTTAGGCGATGCCTACGGCGGTAAACTACGCTCTCTCCCATATTCTCTATAATTACCGTTTAATTTGCTTAGGAAACTTAGGAACTAACAAAGATTGCTCTAATTCCCCTTGCTCATTATAGAATTTTATTTGACCTTGTTCATTACATAACCACACCTCCAAAGCTTGAGCTTCTAAATATAAATTTCTTTTAAATTCCATTTCTTCCAAAGTGTTACCACTTGATTTGACTTCTACACAAATTTCTGGTGCAATAGAAGCTGATACTTCATCTTCAATTTGAGAAAATCTTTCTTCTGAACACCAGACAACATCAGCAACTTTCACACCGTCTGATGTGTTGATAGCACATTCTGGCATTACTTCTCCTGTATTCAAGCAAGATTCTAATAAACGTTGGATTCTTCCTTGATAAAAAGAATGTTTAATTTTGACTGGACTCATAACGATTTGACCCCATTTATTTAATTCAATTTTGAAGGGTAAATCTTGTAATTGTTTGTGTTCGCAAACTTCTTCCCATCTCATAGTTAATATCTGCCTAGAGTGATGATTTAATTTTAACTCATCTATTAATATTGAGACTCACCCTCTGATTGCAGATAAGAGAGTGGAATGAAACCCAGCCTTACTATCTCAATTAATTTATGAAAATTATTGAACAAAATCAGCATCGGCTCCTTTTGCGTTTCCAAAAATCGCTTTGGGGTATATTACTCATTAGTATAACTTTGATTCCATTTGGTCTTTTCCTTTGTTTATTGGGGTTGGTACTCCAGCGTGCTGATTATCCTGGAATCATCGCCGTAGTAAGTGGATGTGTAATGGTTGCAATCAGTCTATATATAATAATTAAAGATACAGAAATTACTACTTATACCTTTGATAAACCCAAAAATTCTATTCTCTGGGAAAGACAAAATCGATTTGAAATTTTACACACAAAATCTGTTGAGTTTCCGTGTCATATTATTTCAGGTATTGAAGTAGAAGATGTCAGTGGTTCTGAAGGAGGAATGGCTTTTTATCCGAGATTAATTTTGGCATCAATCTACTGGCGCTTTTATCTAAAGTCTGATGGTAGCTATGAGAGTGCTGTAAGTATTGCCAAAACGATTGCACAGTTTTTAGATATCCCCTATTTTGCTAACAAATCGGAAGCACCTACTTCAACGCTTGATATGAAAATTATGGCAAACCGAGAACCTGGGCAATCTTCTTGGCAATACCTAGAAAATCAAGTAGAGCTTTTGCGGCAACAGTTAGAGCATCATCCTAACGATCCAGACATTCATCAAGACTTAGGAATTTCGTTGTACTATCTGAATAGATGTATACATCGAAAGGAAGCAGTTACGCATCTGCACCAAGCAGAAAGATTATTTGAGTCTAGAGAGGATAGCGATCGCGCGGCTATTGCAAGGGTAATGACAGCGCTTGTAAGTTGTAACTACTGATGTCGGGGAAAACTTTTTAGTTAGTTTAGCCTCCTAGAGTGGGCAATGCCCACCCTACAAAGTTGCTAAACTTCAACATTCAAAGCACGTACCAAAAAAGCCCATTTATCTGCGGCTTCCTCGATAATTTTAGCCGTGGGTTTACCCGCACCATGTCCGGCTTTAGTCTCAATTCTAATTAGCGTTGGCGCATCACCAGTGTGAGCCTCTTGCAAAGCGGCGGCAAATTTGAAACTATGAGCAGGGACAACGCGATCGTCATGATCGGCTGTGGTAATTAAGGTTGCTGGGTAAGCTGTATCTGGTTTGATGTTGTGTAATGGCGAATAAGCATACAGCGCCGGAAACTCTTCTGGATTATCCGCAGAACCATATTCGGAAGTCCAAGCCCAACCGATGGTAAATTTGTGGAATCGCAACATATCCATAACGCCGACTGCCGGTAAAGCTGCACCAAACAAATCGGGACGTTGCGTTATACAAGCACCCACTAATAAACCGCCGTTACTACCACCTGCGATCGCTAGTTTCTCAGTTTTAGTATACTTGTTAGCAATCAACCACTCAGCAGCACCAATAAAGTCATCAAATACATTCTGCTTTTGATCCTTTATTCCTGCTTGATGCCATTCTTCGCCATATTCTCCACCGCCGCGGATATTGGGCATAACATAGATACCACCCATCTCCATCCACACCAACAAACTCACAGAAAAGCTAGGTGTCATTGAAGCATTAAAACCGCCATAGGCATAGAGATAAGTAGGGTTATTTCCATCTAATTTAATGCCCTTTTTGTGGGTAATAAACATTGGTATTCTAGTACCATCTTTGCTGTGATAAAAGACTTGTTTTGTCTCGTAATCATCAGGATTAAAATCTACCTGTGGTTGACGGAAAAGCTCACTTTTTCCTGTCACTATGTCGTAGCGATAAATAGTGCCTGGTATAGTAAAGCTGGTAAAACTATAAAAAGTTTCAGTATCATAACGCTTACCACCAAAACCTCCGGCTGAACCGAGTCCGGGTAGTTCTACCTCTCGAATAAACGCACCTTTGAGGTCAAAAATTTTTATTTGGCTGTGAGCATCTTTGAGGTAATCAGCAACGAACTGATTATTAAGTATACCGACACTTTCCAAAGTTTCCGCAGATTGGGGAATAATTTCTCGCCAATTTACTGGTGCAGGGTTTTTCGTGTCAATCGCAATAACTCTTCCCCGTGGTGCATTTAAATCTGTGCGAAAATAAAAGACGCTATCATCATTGTCGATAAAGCTATAATCTGCCTCAAATTGATTAATTAGTTCTACGACTTCCGCATTAGGGTTAGTTAAATCTTTGGAAAAAACCAAATTTTTAGAGTCAGTACCTAGCCAAATTGAAATTATTAGATAGCGTCCATCTTCAGTAACACCACCACTAAAACCCCATTCTTTTTGGTCAGGACGATGATAAATTAGTACGTCTTCTGATTGAGATTTCCCTAGTTGATGATAGTAGAGCTTTTGATAATAGTTGACATCTTCTAATTGAGTTTTTTCATTTGGTTCATCGTAGCGACTGTAGAAAAAACCTTGATGATCGTGTGTCCAAGATGCTCCAGAGAATTTAATCCACTTGAGGTGGTCTTGGAGGTCTTCACCAGTTTCAACATCGCGTACTTTCCACTCTTGCCAATCAGAACCAGAGGAGGATAGACCATAAGCTAAAAGTTTACCATCCTCGCTAATCGACAATCCCGAAAGAGCAACAGTGCCATCTTCTGAGAGTTTATTGGGATCTAGTAAAACTTGGGGTTGGTCGTCGAGAGTTTTCAAGGTGTAAAGCACACTTTGATTTTGCAGTCCGTCATTTTTGAAATAAAAGTAACGTTCGCCTTCTTTAAAAGGAATACCGTATTTTTCATAATCCCAAAGTTTGGTGAGGCGCTGTTTAATTTTTTCCCTAGCAGGAATTTCACTCAGGTAGCCAAAAGTAATTTGATTTTGTGCCTCAATCCAAGTTCTTGTTTCTTCGGAGTCAGGATCTTCTAACCAACGGTAAGGATCTGCGACTAAAGTACCGTGGTAATTATCAGCTTGATTGCTCTTATGGCTGGTTGGGTAAGTGAGAGATTTTTCAGAAGAAGGCATAGTCTTAGGTCAAAGTGCTTCTTTACATACTACAAAGATAGACCCAAGACTTGGGGTATACACTCTAATTGGTCTCAAAAAGAAAGCCCCGGCTTCTGACGGGGCAATACGTGCTATTTTTGCTTATAGAACAATTGTACTACTAAAAAATAGTATCAGTTTTAATCGAGGTAGAAGCGTGTACACTTTTCCCTCAAATCGAAGTCTTTTGGTTGATTTAGTTAACGAGTTTTTCTCCTTTCAGCATCCGCGCCGCAGCTTCAAGTAGAGCTTCTTCGAGATAGGGCTTGGTAAAGTAGCCACTAGCACCGAGTTGAGCGGCAATTTGTCTGTGCTTGTCTGCACCCCGCGAGGTGAGCATTGCGATCGGTAAGTGGTTAAGGTTAGAGTCTTTTTGGATGCGAGAGAGTAATTCCAGACCGTCGCAACGGGGCATTTCAATATCGCAAAATACGATATCGCAAGGCAGACCGGAGCGGAGTTTATCCCAAGCTTCCTGACCGTCACGCGCTTGTTCTACGCGATAACCTGCTTTGTTAAATGTCAGGGATAGCAATTCTCGGACTGTGATTGAGTCATCGACAATCAGCACTGTCGGGTCAATCTTCGCGGGAGAGGTATCTGGGGGAGTGAGTTTTTGTTGCCAAGAATTGCCACCAGCTTGTGTAGAAATCCGTCCCTGGAAGATGTCAATTATTTCTAGCACGTCAGCAATGGGCATAATCCGACCATCACCCAAGACTGTAGCACCAGCAACACCAATGGGTTTAGGTGCTGGCCCTTCAAATTGCTTAATTACAATTTCTTGTTCGCTTAACACCAAGTCAATCTGTAGAGCAATCATGGTATTTGCCGATCGCACCACAACCACAGAAACCATATCATCATCTCTGGTGCCGCCATAGACATTACCGCGACTGATTTGGCGATTGAAGGTTAAAAGTTCCTTCAGGGGTCGGAATGGTAGCACTGTATCGCGCCAGGAAATAAATGATTGCCCATTGTCATCGTGCTGAATATTTTTGACTGGAATATCTAGCGTATCTTCTACGCCGTCCATCGGGAAGGCGATCCTGGCGCGATCGGAGACGCAGCAAAGAGCTTTACAAATACTCAGAGTCAGTGGTAAACGAATCGTGAAGGTGGTTCCCTTGCCGATCGCAGAATCGGTGTTAACTGTTCCCCGAATTTCGCTAATCTCGGAGCGCACCACGTCCATACCGACGCCACGACCAGAAATTTCATCGGCTTGGTCTTTAATCGTAAAACCAGACTGGAATAGTAGATCGTAGACTTCCAGGCGAGACATCGCTTTTGCCTGCGCTTCTGTAATCATGCCAATTTTCACCGCCTTAGCCTTAACCCTGGCGGAATCGATACCTGCGCCATCATCGCCTACAGAAATGATCGTTTGGTTGCCTTGGTGGAAGGCACGGATAGTAATGATTCCTACAGATGGTTTACCAGCAGCTTGCCTCTCTTCTGGCGTTTCAATACCGTGAGCGATCGCATTATTCAACATATGAGTCAGCGGATCGGTAAGATGATCCAAAATCATCTTGTCAATTAAGGTCTCGCCACCTTCGATCACCAACTCTACTTGTTTGCCACACTTAATGGCGTTGTCGCGCACTCCTCGCCGCCAGCGATCGATAGTTTGAGCAAAAGGCACCATTCGCGCTCTAGTTAATCCCTCTTGTAGCTGGGTGGTTACTTGGCGGAACTGCCTGGCAACTCGTTCGGTTTCTTCGGTAACAAAATCAATGTCACTAGCCGACTCACGCACTCGTACAATACGTTCAATCATCTGCTGTGAGAGTGTGTGGAAGGGAGTAAAACGATCCATTTCTAGTTCGCTAAAACCCCGATCGGCATTAAAATCAGGAGCTTGTAAGCCGCCGGGGTCTTTCTTTTTGCGTCCAGCTAACAGAGACGCTTCCAGTAGCGATCGCTCGTACAACTCCTGCATCCTTGCACCTACATCTGAGAGTTGTTGTACCTGAATCAGCAAGTTATCTAATGACTGTCGTAGTCGTTCATGATCCTGCTCTAAGGTATTGCGATTTACCACCAACTCCCCAACTAAATTACTCATATCGTCCAGTTGCTTAACTGGAACCTTCATCGTTTCTTCAAATCTGGCAGCCCGACGAGTAGAGGGACGGTTAGCTTGGCTGGTGTTCGATTTTACTACAGTAGAATGGGATATTGTTTGATTTGCTTCTGCCAGCAACTTTTCTAAGTCACCAAATTCATCTTTTATAACTGGTGATGGAATAGTATTTTTAGCTGAGACTGGTTGAGTGTTGAAAGGCTGGCGTTGACGTAGCCCGTCATAGACATCGCTGTTGTTATCTGTGCTTAGTAAGTCTTCCAGGGCAGCAAAATCTACTTCTGGTATCTTCTTAGCTTTGGGGATGGGTGCTACTTCCTCTCCTAATAATGCTGCCAAGTCTGCAAATTCATCTTCTTGAGAAACTATTTCAGTGGTTTCTGTAAACAATAAATTATTTTCAACAACTGTGTTTTCTGTTAATTCAAAGGTAGTTTCTAAATTATTATTTTCCTCTATTTCTAAAACTTCTAGGCTTGTCTGGGCTGAATCTGAACTTTCCCCAAAACTGATAGTTTCTGATAGTTCATCCACAGTATTCTCTGTGGTTTCCATCTGAATATAGGTCAATTCATTTATAGCGACATCCTCAGAGTCGAACAAATCATCTAACTGTGCTTGGAATGATGCTGAATCTGAATTTTCCTCAAAACTGATAGTTTCTGATAGTTCATCCACAGTATTCTCTGTGGTGTCCATCTGAATATAGGTCAATTCATTTGTAGCGACATCTTCAAACAGCAGTTGTGGATTCTCATCGAAAGAACCGAACAATTCACTTGGCTGTGTTTCGGGTGATGCTGAATCTGAATTTTCCCCAAAACTGATAGTTTCTGATAGTTCATCCACAGTATTCTCTGTGGTTTCCATCTGAATATAGGTCAATTCATTTGTAGCGACATCTTCGGAGTCGAACAAATCATCTAGCTGTGCTTGGAATANATGCTG
Source organism: Nostoc sp. 'Peltigera membranacea cyanobiont' 210A (assembly GCF_002246015.1). GTDB lineage: Bacteria > Cyanobacteriota > Cyanobacteriia > Cyanobacteriales > Nostocaceae > Nostoc. The sequence continues at coordinate 17,931 of NZ_NOLJ01000011.1, read as the reverse complement.
AATCTGAATTTTCCTCAAAACTGATAGTTTCTGATAGTTCATCCACAGTATTCTCTGTGGTGTCCATCTGAATATAGGTCAATTCATTTGTAGCGACATCTTCAAACAGCAGTTGTGGATTTTCATCGAAAGAACCGAACAATTCACTTGGCTGTGCTTCGGGTGGCGCTGAATCTGAAGTTTCCCCAAAACTGATAGTTTCTGATAGCTCATCCACAGTATTTTCTGTGGTTTCCATCTGAATATAGGTCAATTCATTTGTAACTACATCTTCAAACAGCAGTTGCGGATTCTCATCGAAAGAGCCTAATAAATTAACTTCCAGATCAACAGCAGATATTTCCGGGGTCTGATTAGCAAATTCTGGAACAAAATCTAAAGATTCTGGTTGTTGCGGTCTGAGAATTTCTTCTCCAGGATGCTGTGCGAACAAAAGCGTCTCAGGCGTGGAGGTATCGTTGATTACAGGAGAAATAGTTGAGCTACTTGATGTTAATTCATCAAATAAATTATCTCCAGAATCTGATGATATTAAATCTAGCGGTTCTTGATGCTGGAAATTAATATCAAAATCTTCTTCTATATCAAAACTGGCTATAGGAGAAGATATGGATTGCTGATTATCAGCAAAAATGTCATCAGCCGCCGCAGTAAACAAACTTTCATCTAACGCCCTTTCCACATTCTGCTCAATTAAGGAATCAAATTCGTCCTTTTCCTCTGTGGTTTCCTGGTTCCAGAAGTTGCTCAGATCGTTTTCTGATTGAGAAAACTCAGGTTCTGTTACTGGAGGTGTATCAAATAAATCACTGATTTCTGGTTCACTTGTCGATAGTTGTGGCTGTTCTTCCATTTCAGCAAACAGGTTGTCCAAAGACAAGTCTGTTGGCTGGGGTAATTCTATGTAGTCACTAGGGGTAATTTCTTCTACCCAATTTGCATTTTTATTTTCTAAGAATAAGTTATCAAAATTGTTTTGTTGGTTGGTAGATAGTTCCACACTGGCGAACGGCTCAGTTTCTGGTTGAGTAACTTCGCCTGTTGGCAATAGTTCATCATCATCTAACTCCAGTGTCAAGAAATCTTCGACTACACTATTTTGGACAATCTCGCTAGTAGTCTGGTTTGTATCACTAGAAATATCAATAAATTCTTGTAAAAGTTCGGAAGAAGATGAGTCTAAATTTATATCAAATTCGTTAATATCGCTCAACTCTAAAGGCGTAGCAGATATTTGTTGATTTTGCGGTTCTGAATTATCTTTTTCTAGGAAATGGTCGCCAAATAACAGGGATAAATCTTCTGTTGTAGCTGTGGTTGTTGGGTGTAGTGCATTGCTTATATCTTCATTAAAGGAGAGTAAGTCAGATAAATCGTTATGAGCGTCTTCAGCCTCAGTGCTGCTCAAATCAATTCCAAAGTCATCGGTAGTAACAATATCTAAGGTTTCTTCTTGATGCCAGCTTTCATCTAGTTCGGGAGTCTCACCGTCAAATAAATCGGCAAGGGTATTTAACTCAGCTATTCCTACCTCTGGCCCATTGGGATCGAGATTGTTACTGATTGGATGTGCTTCGTCATGTGTGGTGAAAGTAAGACTAGTGTTTCTACTTTCATTTAGTGGTGTTCCTTGTAACTGAAGGGAGGGGCGTTCATCAGAGACGTTGGCGTAGCTATGTTCTTCAGTTGTCTGGGCTAACGCCTTGGTGTCACCAGATAGAATTGACTCTGATTCTGTCAAAACCGGAGATTGTTCTTCAAATAAATCAGGGGTAATTTCTAATAACTCAATTTCTGCAAAGCTTAAAAGTGCTTCTAGTTGCTGACTAATTGCAATTTCGGCTTCTCTACCTTGCAGAACTAATTCTTGAGCTTGTTTTATTTCGGTAATGACAATTTTAGCTAAACTCAGATAAGTATTTTCGGGATTGCCGATCGCACTGGCTGCTGCTTGACACAAACCACACCATTTGGGCAAATTCCAAGTTTTACCAAGTTTGACTAACTGGTGACAGCATTGCTGGAGGTTTTGCCGAGTTGAAGGTGTTGTAGTTTGCTTAAATAATTGCAACATTTCCCGCAGTGTTTGCAGCACTTGGGCTTGAAACTCGCTCCAGTTATTATTTTCTTTAGCGGTGACTGACGATAGCGCAGCGTTAGCGAGTCCGCGAGCGTCTAGCGCCTCTTGGGGTGCTACCGAGTCTGGAGATTCCTGATGGGTGTATTCTGCCAGATCGGGAATATCTCGCCGCATGAAAATTTCTGTAAGTGTGGAGACATTCTCTATAGAGGTTGTGAGTTCTGTTGCGTCAGAAGTGTTGACTACTCCACTCTTTGCTTGTTCTACAAGTAGTTCCAGATGCTGATACAGCCATTGAAAGACTGGCTCAGTTTCTGACATCAAAGTATTAGCTGCATCTTCAGAAAGACCATAAGGCCCACTCAAATGCTCTAACAGCGATTTTAGGGTATCAGAGACACCAAGAAATAAAGACTCTAACTTTTGGTCAATCTGAACCGGATTATCTTTGAGAATTTTGAAACAATCTTCCAGACGGTGGGAGGTATGCTGGATGCTAGTCAATCCAAGCATCGCCGCTCCTCCTTTGATGGAGTGAGCCGCCCGGAAGACCTCACTGATCATTTCCGGGTCGTTTAGAGTACCCTCTAAATTCAGCAAGCCCTGCTCAATGGTATTCAGGTGATCCCTGGCTTCTTCGATAAAGTAACCCAAAATCCGCTGTTGTTGTTCCGGCAGCATAGTTTTTTAGTCAAGAGTCATTAGTCATTGGTCATTGGTCATTGGTCATTGGTCATTAGTCATTGGCAAATAAAAAGGACAAAGGACAAATGACAATTTATCTGGTTTCCATAGTTTCCACTCGGAAACGTTCAACGGAGGCGATTAAGTCACGGGATACACCTACTAAGTGTTGTAGGGCACCTGAAACTCTTTGTGCTTCTTGGGAAGTTTCTTGGGCGGTCAGTTCTACTGATTGCATTACATGAGCGACGGCGCGGGAGGTTTCCGTTTGTTCCACAGTGTCGCTGGTAATGGAGCGCACAAGAATATCGATGCGATTTGCCACTTGAATAATGTTTTCGAGCGATCGCTTGGCTTCTTCTGCCAATTTTGTGCCTTTAATTACTTGTTGTGTGCCTTCTTCCATTGCGGTCATTACAGAGCCTGTTTCGCTTTGGATTTGCATCACAATTTGTTCAATTTCCTTGAGCGATTTAGCAGATTTATCTGCTAGCTGACGCACTTCATCTGCGACGATCGCAAACCCGCGTCCAGCTTCTCCCGCCCTTGCCGCCTCAATACTAGCATTCAGTGCCAGCAAGTTTGTTCTGGAAGCAATCTGAGAAATCAACGCCACAATTTTAGAAATTTCTTGGGAAGATTCCGCCAACCGCTTCACTTTGCGAGTGGTTTCGGCAACGGTTTCTCGAATTTCTAAAATCCCTGCTACGGTATTTTCTACTGCTTCGCCACCCTTGAGAGCGATCATACTAGCATCGCGGGCAACGGTTTCAGCTTCCCGCGCCGCTTCTGCTACCCGCTGAATCGAGTCGGTCATTACTTGTACAGAATTCAGCGTTACTGCCAACTCTTCTGCTTGGCGCAAAGCATCACCAGATAAGGCTCTAGCAAAAGTTTCAGAGTTGGTTGCACCTTTTGTCACATCCTTCGCTGCCACTTTTACCTGTTGGACAATATCCCGCAGGTTTTGAATTGTTAGGTTAAAGGCGTCAGCTACGGCTCCCAGTACGTCAGCTGTCACTTCCGCTTGAACTGTTAAATCACCTCTCGCAGCTCCTTCCACATCATCCAAGAGGCGGATCACCTGACGTTGCAGGTTTTCTTTGGCTTCCTCTTGTTCATCGGCTTTGCGTTGGGCTTCACTTGTGGTTGTGAAAATTACCCGCGCCATTTCATTAAAGCCAGTGGATAAATGCCCCAATTCATCTTCGGAATATACTGTAGCTTGAGCATTCAGATTTCCTTGACGTACAGCCTCAAACTGAGCTTGCAGGTCATTAGTTGTGCGCCGAATTTGTTTAAGCGCCAGATTCCCCATGAAGCCTGCGGTAGCAAAACCTGCAATCCCAGCGGCTAGTGACATTGCCCAACCGGTGTTTCTGACTGTTTCTCGTTGTTGGGGTGGCGAAAATGTGGTAGCGACAAAGCTAACTGTGGCTACAACCAGCGCCGAAACAATGCCCACACTTCCAGCGATTAACCATTGTTTTCGTTCGATGGAGGCATTTTCTAATGGTGCTAACCATCCTTGCTCAATGCTGACGTTGGGTTCTAGTTTGGAGATATCTGTTTGGCTAAAGACTGGAACGGCTTCATGGGAACCAGTCATTGAGAAAAGTTCTTCTTCGCGATCGGCTGAATTACTTGCAAAAGCCTCCCCTACTTGCGGGCGTCCAGTATCACTAGTTTCTGCTGAACCAGAATGCATTGCCGCATTACCGAAGTTAGAATCTCCTTCCATCAGGTCAAACCCTGGAATATTGCCTAAATCGTCAAATTCCTCAAAGTCATCTAAAAACTCGATATTGCTCTTAGAATTTTCTCCATTTAGTATATTGCTTGAGTCTTCATAAGAGTTTAAACTCTCTGAGCCAAAGGCAGACTCAAATGCTTCCATATCAAAATTTTCATCGTCATCGAAGCTATTTTTCCCGATGAATTCGCCTGATTTAAACTGCTTTTCCTTCTGAGGTAAATTACTATTAAAAGATGATGTATTATCAGGTAAATTCCGCTGAAAGTCTGATTCTGACTCCACTTTTTTTGGTGTTAACCAACTATGGGATTCGGTTTCAGACAAGTTATCGTGACTGCCGTATTCCAAGTTATTTGTTGTTGGCGAATCATTTCTCGGTTCTTCTGAAACAATCAGTAAAGTTTCGTCTCCAAAACTAGATTTTTTATATTCTAAATTTCCCATACTCTGAGATGGAGACTTTGGCTCACTCAACAAATCAGGGAAATTATTCTCGTTATTACCAGTTTGTGAATTAGAAGATGAAGGGTTATTATTGTCAATAGTTGAATTTCCGTAAGGAGAATTTATCCCATTATCTGAGAATTGACTATTTGCTAATGATTCTTCGGAAATCTCTTCTGAGATACTTTCCTGCCAAAAAGCAGGCAACTCTAATTCTGTGTTCTCCTCCCAGTTTTTATTTGACTCCTGTTCCTGTGATTCTTCATTCATGGCAAAAGGGTCATCACCAAAAGCTATAGAAGAATCTGAGATTTTTTCTGTTCCAATACTATCTTCTGTGGGCAGATCGAATGGACTTTTTGAAGATGTATCTTCAACACCATTCATACTTTCTTGATGCTCTCCAAAAAAGTTCAAATCAAGGTTTTCGCTGTCAAACTCCTGATTAGCGCTTAAATCTTCTAATTCTGATTCGCTATATGCCAGTGGATCGGATATCTCTGAAGAGTTTATTTCCTCTTGACTTTCTGATGGATCGATCTGCCCACTAAATGACTCTAAATATTGATTGATATTGTCAATTCCATTCTTGGCAAAACCAATAATTTCTCGATCGTTAGTCAAGCCTAACACCTGTTGATATTCTTCTTTTGCTACATCATAGTGCTGTAAAACATAGTAGATGTGACCCCTCAACAAATGGGTATTGGGGTCATCTGGTAAATTTTGCACCACTTGGTCAACTAAAGTGGCCGCAACCTCATAATTTCTTTGAACATAGGCGGTCATCGCCTGTTGATATGTTGGCTCGTAATTATCAATACTTGCTGTCATTTCCTCCTCCAATTTCATCCTGCCCACCTAGCACTTCGTACAATTGCCATTTGATCGAGCAGTCGTAGACACTGATTGTTTTTAGCACCTAATGACCACTCTCCACGTAAAAAGGGAGCCATCGTATCTGGAACACTAGTTGGTGGCATCAGATTCTGGACATCCAACCAGTCCATACCACCGATTTCCTCTACTGCTAAACCCACTATTGTGTCTTGCTCTTCAATAGCAATCACCGAAATTTCAGCTCTATCCGTGTTTAATGCACCTGCTTCCCCCAGAAATTGACCCAAGTCGGCCACCCAAATAACTCGACCTCGTAAATTTAGAGTACCCAAAAGTAAAGGAGAAGCATTAGGAATCGGGGTGATTCTATCAGGACTTAGTTCAATTACCTCTCGGATGCCAGTTGCTTGTAGTGCAAACTCCTGATGCGAGGGAATGTAAAACCTCAAATGTAACTCACCTTCAGGACTTTCTACTTGTAATTCTGGTCGAAAGTGGTCTTGACCGCTGCCACTTAAAAAGTCCGGTTTGCTGACCATGTTGTTTTTATCCTTATCCTCGCAGCAGTTGTTTGACTGTTCCTACCAACTCGGTTGGTTGAAACGGTTTGGCTATGTAGGCGTCTGCACCCTGCTTCATGCCCCAATAGCGATCGAATTCTTCGCCTTTAGAAGAACACATAACTACTGGGACATTTTGGGTTTTTGGATCGGATTTTAACCGCCGACAAACTTCGTAGCCGTTCATTCGGGGCATGACAATATCTAATACCACTAAATCTGGAGGTGCTATTTGAATTGCCTCTAATGCTTCTAATCCATCACTAGCATGGGTAACTGTTAGGCCAGTTGCTTTCAGGAGGTCTGTAATCATCTCCCTTTGCGCTATACTGTCTTCCACAATCAGAACTGTGCTCATAATTGTCTATTTACCTCCTGATTTAGACGTTCCTAATTGGAACATTCCCTGATTCCTCCGCAAGTATTAACTGTATAAATTAATTTTATGCCTTCACTATTTTCCCGGAGATTGACGTTTTACTCAGTTAACTGACTCTGTGATAACATCTTTTAACTCATCTTTTAGTAGATCAACAAATCTTTGATCTCTTTATATGCCCCATAGGTGAGAGAGATGAGGGAAAAATAATTAATGCCCCATGCCCAATTTTCATTGGTTGTTGATATATTTTTCTACGAGCATAAGTAACTCAGTATCTGTAAACGGCTTTGTCAAATAATCTGTTGCCCCGACCATCCTAGCTTTGACTCGATCCATAAACCCATCTTTCCCAGTAAGCATGATAATCGGTGTGAGCCGAAACGCTGTTGAATGTCGCAGCATGGCACAAACCTCGTACCCCTCTAATTCCGACATGGCAATGTCGCATAAAATTAAATCTGGTTTGAGTTGAAAAACCAGACTCAGTGCTTCTAAGGGATTGGTGAGAGCGATCGCTTCATAACCTTGTGGTTGTAAGATGGAATTTATAGTCTCACCGATGGCGATCGCATCGTCAATACATACTATCCGCCCCATTGGTTTTTCTTTCAATTCCCAGCTACCCGTGTGTGTACCTGGGTGATTAGTCTCTGAATATACTAGTTGTAGCCAACTTTGTTGCACATAAGGATATATTGCCTTAGCGACTGTCAAAATGTCTCGGTTGAGATGGCGAGCTAGTTGTCGTAAGGATGTTTTACCATCAGCCCAATGTTGTAGCTTATTCACGGTTGCTTCTGGTAAAGAAGATTGTAGCTGAACTTTGTCAGATAGCACTGGCAATTGTTCTGGAGACTGAATGTGTGGATAGAGTTGCTTCCACTGTTGCAGCTGCTTGGTGATTTTTGTCACCAATGGAGCAATTTCATAAGTGTTTAATTGCGGGGCAAGTGCTGCACCCTGATGGAAAATGAAGTTACCTTGGCGTAAACTCAGCAAATCAAAGAGAGTTTCATGCACCAAACCGTAAATGATACTACCAGCTATCTTTGGGTTGATGATATTCCGCTCCAAGAGTGCCCAAAGATAGGCATACTCTGGCGCGTCGGTTGGTGTTAGGGAGGCAATTTGTTTGTCAGTGAGTCGCATCTCAACTCGATAATGACGTAAATAATCGCTAATTCTGGATAAACTACTCTCGCCTTCTTGGCAATAAATAATTTGACCATTCACGAAAAAGACGAACCAAGACTGTTGTTTAGGGCGATAAATGCTTGCTCCATCTCCACCCAGTTTGTTGTTATGGTGAGAGCTATAAGCTTCTACCCATAGTTGCCCTGTTCGCTGTCCCAATTCAATCAATTGCAGGATACTGCAAATATCAATTTCATTTAAATTTCCCTGCATTTAGCTAAAAAGTACTCCTTAAGTATTGCTGAGTTCTGAATCGTGAATTATGACTTCTTCTTTAAGTATTGATTATGGAGTATTGAAAAGATTTTTACTTTGTTCTGATTGTCATTAGGGAATACATTAAACTATAAACCTTCATCTTTCGTAATACACTTTGACAAAGCTAGTGTTAACACGGAAGTCATCATCACTGTCATCAGTACAAAATATAAAGGCGCGACCAGATCGCTTCTATAAGTATCAAGACGTAACATCTTGCGTCTATAGTTTTGTCTGTCTTGTTCTCCTCAACCTCGGTTCAGTGAGACAAGTTAACAGAATTATTTAAGGTATATCTCAAAACACGAACTTTAAGTGCATCAATAAAGGACTAACGGTGTGCTGTATTTAGCAGAAGTACAAAAACAGAAAGGTGGTTTACTCAGTGGCGGTGCCAAAACTGAACTGAAACTGCTAGCTTGTCAGCGAACTGACCAGAATTGGAGTACTGTGTCGGAAGAAGTGATTGCCGCTGAGGACGCAAGCAAATTAAATGATGGTGCTTTAGTACTGGCTGAACTGAATCCGAATCGTCAAGTGCAGCGGATTCAAGAAGCAGGACGTCCACTCGTCAACATTTTGCAGAATTTTTCCCGCCAGTTGGAGAAATTTAAGCTCAAGGAAGATGAGATCGATCAGTGGAAACAGTCACTAACATTTCAGGCGCAAGAGTTGAATCGCCGTGAAATGGACATGGAGGTACGCTCGGAACAGTTGCAACAATTGGAAGATGAGGTACAACACCTAGAGGAGCAAAAACAGGAAGTTGACACCTCCCGCCAGGAAATTGAACGATTACAAGGAGAAATTGAGCGCAACCGCCAAGAGTTGGAAGGCGCTTGGGAGCATTTACGGGGTGAGCAGCGTCGCCTGGAAGAACGCCAAGCGGATTTTCAACAAGGGACGGTTTTGGATGAGGAGCAAAGTCGAGTAATGAGTGAGTTACTCGATCGCTTGTCTAGTCATGTTGTTCCGACGGTAACAGTCAGAGAACACTTGCATCTAGCCTTTGAATTGGTCGAAAAGCAGCAAGCGACTCTTACCCCGCACTGGCAAAAACTGGAGGAGGAAAAAATTGCGATCGCACAACAGCAAGAAGAAGTTGAGCGTTTGTCACAAACCTTTAGCGATCGCCAAAATGCATTGCAAGAAGCACAAAATTCTTTAGTTCAGCAAACAGCCCAATTACAAATAAATACAGCAGACCTTACCAGTAAGCAAGAGTATGCTCGGCTCGTCAAAGAGCAGTTACGAAACGCCGAAGAGTTATATCAACAGATTCACTCTTTAGCGGCAACATCTGGTGATGTAGTTCTCGGCAGGCAAGCTGATGTGGAGGCTTTGGATAAAATGCCTTTAGAAGAACTACAAAAGATAGTGCAAGACTTGCAGCATAAGTTAGAAATCGATGCTAGCTTTGTTCACGATCAAGAACAAGAACTGAAATATAAACAAGAAGCTATAGAAGAACTCCAAACTAAATTAAATCAAGCATCTGACAATGACCATATCAATTTGGAACTAGAACTAACTGATGAAAAAGACCTTTATCAGATGCTAAATTCCAGTTTGGTGGGACAACGCCGCAATATGCTACAGCACCAGAAGTTTCTCAAGCAACACAAAGCTGTAATGCTGCGACGCCAAGGACATACTGTTACTGAAGAAGAAGAAAGTAACAACAAAATTAATTTAGAACCGATTCTGCTACAAATTGAAACCCAGCGACAACAATATTCACAGGAAATCCAAAAGCTGGAACGTGAGATTGAGCAGATTCGTTCTGGTATTGAGCTAAATCAGGGAATGATTGACAATCAAACTCACGATCTAGATGAAAAGCGCCAAGAACTGAAAGCGATCGAGGAAAATTTGCTATCCCTACGAAGAACAACTGCTGAATTATCTGGTCGAGTGAATCTTTATCAAGAAGCGCTACAACCAATTCAGGATTCTCTAGATGGATTACGGCAAAAGCTGCAAGGAATTGCAGAATCTTTGGATCAATTCCAGGAAACTGGTGATTATCAAGTCCAAGCGATCGCTCAGTTGCGTCATACTCTCCAGAGTTTAATGCCTCAGCCAGTATTACTAGCGTCTTAATAAGTTTTGGGGCTTTAGCTATAGGAATCCTATTTGATTTTTGAAAAAGACTACGAGATAATACGGATGAGTTGACAAGTGTAAGAGCAGACAATGATAAACCAGCATCTACAATCGGCAATACTACCTGGAGGAGTGGCAACTGCGATGCCTGCGGCGGGCGTAGCCATCGCTGAGTTACAAGATTTCATAGCAGCTTGTCGTGATGCCCGTGAAGCAAGAAAAGCTTTGGCAGTTAAATTGATTTACCAAGATTACTTGTACGAAGAAATCCAAGCTATTCTAGATGTGTCTTTAGGCTCGATAACAGGCTGGAAACAAGCCTATGAGCAGGATGGAATTAATGGACTGTGCTTGAACTACACTCGTGAGAAAAAGCTACCTGAGTGCTGAACAGCGAGAAGAAGTGTTGAGTTGGCTGCAAACCAAGAACTGCTGGGAACTGGGTGAACTGGAGTACAAATTAGCTTTTGAGTACGACGTAGTTTATGATTCGAAACAAAGTTACTACGACTTATTTGATGCCGCTGACATCAGTTGGAAGAAAACCACAAAGCTGAATCCCAAAGCCGACGAGAATGCTGTTGCAGCAAAAAAAAAGAGATTGAGACATTGCTGGCACATCACAAGCGTGGAAATCGAAACAGGAAAGTTGAGAGTACTGCTAATTGATGAATGCCATTTAATGTGGGGAGAAATAAGATGGTTACGTATGGGGAAAAAGTGACCAAGAAATATCAGTCCCAGTTGTTAATGAACGAGATAAGCAGACATACTATGGGGCAATTGACTATCTGCAAGGAAAATTAGTTCTCAAAGCTTATGATGCGGGAAATTCAAAAAATACTATTGATTACCTACAATATCTGCTAGCTGACTCTCCCGATCAGCAATTACTAATTTTTTGGGATGGCGCTAGTTACCACCGTTCTAAAGAAGTTCGAGGTTTTTTGGACGAGGTAAATCTTGGGTTGTCATCTGAACAATGGAAAATACATTGCGAACGCTAAAGCTCCCAATTGCCCAGTACAAAATCCTATTGAGGATATTTGGTTGCAGGCTAAAACATGGGTTCGACGTTTTTGTGCTTTGGTTCCTTCATTCTCTCATTTAAAGTGGATGTTTGAGTGGTTTATCCGACACACTACCTTTGATTTCGCTACTCTCCAGATGTACGGAGTTTTTTCAAAAATCAAATAGGAGTCCTATAGGCTAAAGCCCAAGTATGAACTACGAGTTTAGTTTATTACTCTATAAATAAACTAGATTCTACATGAAAAAACTCTCCCAGTTTACGAGCTTGTTCTGTATTTATCTTTTCTTGTCCATTTAAAATATTATCAACCAAATTTTCTGTCCCTAAAACTGATACTAAATCATCTCTACTTCTCTCAGATTCTTCTAAAAGAAATAGCAACATAGACGTAGAATTATTTTGCTGGCTTGGCTGATAATATTCTTGTTCAAACTTTTCAATTAAAGTAATTAATAACTGATAAAGTTCGTCTTCTTCTAGGGTGCGTTCCCGGTGCATTAAATCTTCCACTATCCCTAAAGCTTGCTCGTTTTCAGCTTCACTTTTTATAAGCTTGGGAAGATAAGCTGTTAATAATTCCTTGTATTTATCTGGATTAAAACTAAGGGTCATTTTTCCAGTTCTCTTTATCATATTCTGCATGGTTGAGTATATATTTAATATAAATTAACTGTCCTTCATAATCTATACTAACAATCAAGCGATATTTATTTCCTTTAATATTGAATACTGTAAAGTTACTAACAGCTTCAGCTTTAATAAAAATTTGCTGTACTTCAATAGACATCTCCAAAATAGTAATATTCTGTGCTAAAAGAACATCATGAGAAGTTTTTCGACACAAAAATATGAGTGACATACTGAATCACATTGAGGAAAATCCCAAAGAAACAAAGCGGTTAATTGGTATGGGGCATGAACAGTTACAACAATTAATCTATAATGCGGAAAAATTACACAATGAACAACAAGCGTTGTTAGAATCCCAGAAAGTTAGAATTATTGCTGGCGGTGGAGGTCGTAAATCAAAGTTATCTATCAAAGAACAAATAATTTTAACCTTGGTATATCTGAGGCATCTGACAACTTTTCAACTTTTGGGTATCCAGTTTGGAGTAAGTGAGTCCACAGCAAATGATACATTTAATTATTGGTTGCCACTACTGAGAGAATTGTTACCATCTAGTTTAATTGAACAGGTAAAAAAAAATAATCTGACTATGAAGTAGTTAAAGAGGTACTGACAGAATATGAATTAATTGTAGATAGCTATGAACAAGTGAGGGAAAGACCTGGAGACAATAAAGAGCAAGAAAAATATTATTCAGGAAAGGCAAGAAAACATACATTTAAAAGTCAGATAATTATCTTGCCACATGCCGGGGATATCGTTGATGTTATCGCTGGCGAACCTGGTCCAAAAAGCGACATAATTTTGTTTAGAGAAAACCGTGATAACTTTGACCCAAAACAGAAATTTAAGGGGGATTTAGGATATCTAGGAGAAGATTTAATTGACACCCCAATTAAAACACCGAGAAATAGCAAGTTAACAATTGACCAGAAAAAAGAAAATAAGGAGTTTTCATCCAAACGAGTATTTGTTGAACACCGAATCCGTTCAGTCAAAATATTTCGAGTTGTTCAAGATAGATTTAGATTAAATCTAAAAAGTATGAACAAGTAATTTTGACAATTTGTGGACTAGTCAGATTGCGAATTGGAGCGTTAATATTGCCAACAACAATAGCTCCTTTGCCATCAGGCTAAAATCAACGCATATAACTACATATTTTTGCCTCATTATTATCAAGAAATATCTCAAAGCCTTATTTTATCGTATAGACTAGCTAGTTAGCTAACCTTGCGCTTAGATATTATGAGCTAGTCACAGCAAAGCTTTGATAGTTTTTGGAGATGTCTAATTAAATTTGACCATTTCGCTTTAGTAGCAACCTTATACCAATTGCTTAATGCTTCCTGACAATCTGCATGGTTTTCTGCATATTCTCTTAAGATTCTAAAACTAATAATGTGCATCCTCCCTGATAACAAAAAGCCTTTAAATAACTATTTCAAACAGATCCAGTCGCCTTCTACTTGAGCGATCGCACCACCAGGAAATGGGTCGGTTTGCGATCGGTTGGGCGCTATAATTAAAGCCGTTAATTTTTCGATGTGTTCAAAACTAGGCGCATCAGTCAGTATTTGCTGCAATACCTGACGCATCACCCGACGTTGCAACGCCAGTGGTGCTTTCTGTAATACCCGACGATTTAACCGTAAGGGAAGAAGAGTAAGAGAATCTTTTTCATGTCTCACGCCTAATGCCCCATCCCGCAACTGCTGGGCAGCTTTTTCCAAATATTCCACTTCCGCTTGTAAAAGTTCTGCTGTTTGGGCTAGGGCTGATTCTACTTGGGGGTTGAAATTATCTCGCAAATATGGTAATAATTCTTGGCGGATGCGGTTGCGGGCATATTGCAAATCTTGATTGGTGGAATCTTCCCAAATTGGTAATTTAAATTCTTCACAAAATTGCGCTGTTTGTGTGCGAGTAATTTCTAAAAGTGGACGTACTAACAGAATGCCTGTAGTTAGAGGGCGTTGCCAAGTCAGGGCTTGTAAGCCATCAGCACCAGTACCGCGAATTAAATTGTAGAGGAGAGTTTCGGCGCGATCGCTAGCGGTGTGTCCTGTCACTATATACTGATAATTATTTGCCTGAGCGATCGCACTTAAAACTTGATAGCGCCAATCGCGTGCAGTAGCTTCACTATTTATCGGTTTGTTCGCTGTTTCTAAATAAAAGGATATACCCCAAGTTTTAGCTAAATTTTCGACGTGGTTAGCATTAGCTTCGGAGTCAGAACGCCAGCGATGATCGCAGTGAGCAATACCTAAATACCATCCCCATTTGGATTGTAAATCTAAAAGTAATTTTATTAAACACAGAGAATCTTGTCCGCCGGAAACAGCGATTAATAGCCGCTGGTTGCGCTCAAATAAGTGACGCGATCGGATGGTGCGATGGATTTTCGCGTGTAGGGGAGTCCATACCATTTTATTTTTTCAGCGCACACAGACACAGATAATTTTCTATTATATCTGTGTATATCAACTTGGGTATTAGTTTTTACCTTCATTCAGTTGCTGCCGAAGGTCGTCAAGGGGAGAGTTTTCGTGTTTGATATCTAATCGATTATCTTCGATTTCAGTTTCATCAGGGCAGAATTCTAGGCGTACTCTAATTTTACCTGTCCGCCATTGTTGACCGGGTATTAAAACACAACATTCAAATCCTTCTCCAAATACTCTTGATCCTGACGATGTAAAGTGTTCTGCCCAAATTTTTTTGATTTCCTTGAATAACTGAAACACTATTTGAGTGCGGGGTAAATTTTCAAATGCTTCTTGATGAAAATGCACAACATCATCATCAGGATTTAAAGGTTCCCATTCATCATTCATAATCAATTTCCTGTAACTAAATTTATAGTTCCCAAGAGACTGGAATGAATTGTTTGGATTTGACTGACAGCCGCAACTTATTTAACTATCACTGCTAGTTGGGGGAAACTAATGAAGAGTCATGAGTACAGTTAGCGATAGCGGGGCGTTGAGTAGCGATCATCACCCTGAAGATGGGGTGATAGAGATAACTTACTTAAAACAGATAGTGCTAATTAAAACTTAGTATCTATCTCTTACCCAAGGGTAGAGGACATTATACATCATAAATTTATGTTGTAATTAGTGCCGGGTAGAGGTAGCGTAAAGTGGACAATTTGACAATCTTTAATACTCAAACTACTTGGCGTATAGTCATAATCTGTCCGCACGCAAGAAGAACGCAAGACACTTAATATATGGTTCAGAATCTCGAAAGAACACGCCAGAGTGCAAGGTTTCCAGAAACTGCACCGGCTGCTAATCCCGTATTTTTTAGAACCTATAGCCGCCGTACAAAGGCGGGACTAAGGGAAACATGGGATGAGGTATGCGATCGCACTATACTCGGCTTAGTCGAATTGGGAAAGCTAACTCAAGAAGAAGCTGCCACACTGGATAAGATGCAGCGCAACTTGAAAGCTATGCCCAGTGGACGCTGGTTATGGGTTGGTGGTACAGATTGGATAACCAAGCCAAAGAACTTTTCCGGGGCTTATAATTGCACTTCTACCAATCTCGAAGACTGGAGTGCCTTCGGCTTAATGATGGATCTAGCAATGATGGGCTGTGGTACTGGAGCCGTCCTAGAACCACAATTTATTAACCAGTTGCCTCCGATTCGCAATCAACTGAATGTCACTGTAAAAGGTGAAATTGGCAGCACTCCTGTCCAACAGCGACGTGAATATACTGAAACTCATATAGAAGGCAATAACGTCACTATTCACGTTGGAGATAGCCGTGAAGGTTGGGTTGAATCATATCAAGCCTTATTAGAACTCTCTACTGATGAGCAATTTTCAGCAGAAGTGGAAGTATTAGTTGATATCAGCGATGTCCGAAAAGCAGGAGAAACTCTCAACGGCTTTGGAGGAGTTGCAAATCCGGTGAAATTGCCCGGACTTTATCAGCGTTGTGCTTCCATCTTGAATAAAACTGTAGGGCGGCAATTAAATTCAGTTGAATGCTGTCTGTTAATCGATCAAGCTGCTGTAACAATTGTTGCCGGGAACATTAGGCGATCGGCTGGTATGAGGCAAGGTTCTAGCGAAGATAGTTTGTTTGCCGATGCCAAAGATAACTTATGGCAGCAAGATGAAAATGGCAACTGGCGAATCGATCCAGAGCGTGATGCACTCAGGATGGCAAATCATACCAGAGTTTTTCACCGCAAGCCGACCTTAGAAGAATGTGTTGGTGCTGTCCGCAAACAATATTACAGCGGAGAGGGAGCGATTCAATGGGCTGGTGAAGCTGTAGCGCGATCGAACATAGATTTGCTACCAACACAAGCTCTGAAAGTTGAGTTTTTACAAGCCTATGAACAAGGAACAGCAAAACAGTGGTTAGAAGAACGTTATTCAAATCTTGATGCTAATGAGTTAGAACATCGTTTAGCTCGTTACGCTTTAAATCCGTGTGGTAATTGATTTTGCCTCACGTTAAAAACCTCGCAAAAACGGGGAAAGCTGAGATGCTAATCCCGTGGTAATCAAAGGAATTAAAAAGTCTTTGACACCGTACAGCGTAGAGAGTGAAACTAGATTACATCCGAAATTGGTGTCTAGAATATAATCTCTCCAAGAGTGCGGGGGCGGATGTGAAAAACACTTGTGTTGAGCGGAGCCGAAACACTTTTATTATTTGAAGTCACATCTGCAAAATGTACGCGGAGCTACTGCAAATAATCAAGCAGTAGAACTAGGGGATAAAAAGCCTCTAGGGTAACAAATCTGGAAATCATCGGCTCTAATTTCCACTGCAATTTGTCAGAGGTTCATCTTAATCAAATTGACCCACATAACTACAAAGAACAGGAGGAAGCTTTCACCGCTGGGGCGTTATCTGTAGCAACACTTTTAAATCACAAATTCCTGGAACCACGCTATCAATACAGCCGTGAATTAGACCCGATTGTGGGAGTTTCTTTTACAGGTTTATTTGATTTCTTTGTCCATGCTTTTGGTGTTGATTGGCTGCGCTGGTGGGAAGAAGGAAGACCAGCAACTCCACAAGGATTAGCTTTCAAGCGTGAGGAAGAGAAATACCTCAGTTCTTGGAGAGATATTGTACATCGGGTAGTTTGGGATTATTGCGATCGCCACAATCTCAAGCGCCCAAATCGCTGCACCACAGTGCAACCCAGTGGTACTAAGGCTTTATTAACTAATGCTAGTTCAGGGTGGCATCCTCCCAAAGCTCAAAGATTCATTCGTCGAATCACCTTCGGTAAAAATGACCCAGTAGCCTTAGCTTGTATTGACTATGGTTACAACGTCATTCCCTCTCAATCAGACAAAGATGAACACGGCAATTTGCTTAACGATCCCTTTGATTCACGGGTGAGTGAATGGCTAGTGGAAATCCCTGTTTCTGTGACTTGGGCTGATTTACCAGGGGCTGATGAAATTGATGTTTCTAAGTTTTCAGTCTTAGCCCAATTTGATTTTGTCCTCCAGGTTCAACGTTGGTACGTGACTCACAACACATCAGCTACTTTGGAACTTCGCTCTGATGAAATCGAGCCTTTAGGACAGCGCATTTACGAAACCATTCAGAATGATGAGGGATATATTTCAGCAGCTCTTTTAGCACGTTTTGACGATTTGCAATCATTCCCACGTTTGCCATTTGAACCAATAAATAAATCAACCTACGATCGCTTAACTCAAGAAGTGAAAGCGCGGCGCAAAACAGATGATTTCTGTGCAGTACTAAGCCGCTACGATTTAGGCGAAATGACAGAGGCTGGCCCTAGTGGTTGTGATTCTGATAAGTGTATGTTTCCCGATCAGCAACCAAGCTCATAAGGTGAAGTGATATCATGTCCGTATAATTAGTTATGATTTCCACAGTCATTGCACCCCACCCCAGCCCCTCCCCGCAAGCGGGGAACTCGGGGCCCCCTCTGGGGATTAGGGG
>NZ_NOLJ01000010.1 GCF_002246015.1 Nostoc sp. 'Peltigera membranacea cyanobiont' 210A | reverse complement strand
GGAGCGGGGGGGCAGGGGAGCAAGGGGAGCAAAATCTTTTTTATCCGTCTCTTCTTTTCTTCGAGATAGAAGATACTGGCTGTGGTATTGCCCCACAAGAACTTGACTTGCTGTTTGAGGCTTTTGAACAAACTGAAATTGGCAGAAAATTCCAACAAGGGACGGGACTGGGTTTAGCGATTAGTCGTAAATACGTGCAACTGATGGGAGGTGATATTACTGTCAGTACGATGCCTGGTGTCGGTAGTACATTTGCCTTTGATGTTCAGATTGCTCTAACTTGCCCCAGAGAAATCCCGATCAACCAAATTAAATCACAAATTAGAGCTTTAGCTCCTAGTGAAAAAGTATACCGCATCCTAGTAGTTGACGATTCCAAAGAAAGCCGTATATTGCTAGTTAAAATTCTCACATCTCTCGGCTTTGAAGTTAATGAAGCTACAAATGGTAGTGAAGCGATCGCTAATTGGGAATCTTGGCAACCACACTTGATTTTTATGGATATGCGAATGCCAGTCATGGACGGTTACGAAGCCACAAGAATTATTAAAGCTAGAGAAATCGGGCATGGAACAGCCAATACGTCGCGGAGGTTCCCAAAATTGAAACAACTGGTGTCATCGGGGAGCCAGTACCTTGCAGAGGAGTTAACCGATTCAGTCGAGGGTGAGGTTCTGAAAGTTGTACGCAAAGAGTCTTCCGCAGCAGAAACAACTGGTGTTATAGAAAATGATGCTTCTGGTGCGTCCACTTTGCGATCGCGACTGCCAACAGCCTTGGCTCCCCCTTACGACTTCTCTAGAACAACGCCGGATCGCTCCAATACAAATACAATCATTATTGCCCTAACTGCTAGC
Organism: Nostoc sp. 'Peltigera membranacea cyanobiont' 210A; assembly: GCF_002246015.1. Taxonomy (GTDB): domain Bacteria; phylum Cyanobacteriota; class Cyanobacteriia; order Cyanobacteriales; family Nostocaceae; genus Nostoc. The sequence continues at coordinate 288,020 of NZ_NOLJ01000010.1, read as the reverse complement.
GCCTTTGAAGAAGAACGCCAGAAAATTTTGTCCATTGGCTGTGATGATTTTATTCGCAAGCCATTCAAACAGGAAGTATTATTGGAAAAACTGAGCAAACATCTGGGTTTAAAATATACCAATCAAGTAGAAACCACAAACACAGTAGTTGTCGATCGAGCTACACAGATTTTTGTAAGTGTTGCCGAACTCCTGGGCCATTTATCACAAATGTCACCTGAGTGGCTCCAACAGATTCACTATGCCGCAGCCAGCTGTAGCGATGAACTGATTTTAGAGTTACTCAAGCAAATTCCATCAGATAATGCTCAAGTTTTCCAAGTTCTCAGGGATTTAGCAAATAACTATCAGTTTGAGAAAATCATGGAATTGACTACAACAAAATTAGAATGAATTACGAGCATTTAGACCCTAATAAAAAAGATATTTTGATCGTTGATGATATGGCGGATAACCTCCGGGTTTTATCCTCCATATTGACAAGGGAAGGGTATAACGTTCGTAAAGCGTTAAACTGGCAAATGGCACTGACAGCAACTCAAACATTATTACCTGATTTGATTCTACTCGATATCATGATGCCAGAAGTAGATGGGTATGAAATTTGCCAGACCTTTAAAGCTTGGGATCTAACAGCCGATATCCCAGTAATTTTTATTAGCGCTTTAGATGATGTTTTTGACAAAGTTAAAGCCTTTAAAGTCGGTGGTGTAGACTATATCACCAAACCTTTTGAGTTTCAAGAAGTTTTAGTACGTGTGCAAAATCAACTGGCATTGAGATCGGCGCGATTAGAAATATTGAAACTAAATGTTGAACTAGAACATAGGGTAAAACAACGGACTGGAGAGCTAGAAAAAACTCTCCAAAAACTCCAGCAAGAAATCCATTCTCGCCAAAAATTGCAAAGTCAACTGTTAGATATAGCACTGCATGACTCTTTGACTGGATTATCAAACCGAGTTTTGTTTATTCAGCGACTAGAAAATGCTCTAAATCGGGCGAAGCAAGATTCTAGTTATCAGTTTGCAGTACTTTTTTTGGACTGCGATCGCTTCAAAGTTGTCAATGATTCCCTTGGTCATCCGGTAGGAGATGAATTGCTGATAGCCATTGCTAAACGCTTACAAGCATGTATCATACCTGTTGATACTTTAGCACGATTGGGCGGGGACGAATTTGGAATTCTCTTAGAAAATATCACAGATATCAATATAGCAATCCAAGTTGCAGAAAGTATTTTGCAACAGTTATCACTTGCTTTTCAACTGTCAAGATATGAAGTATTTATGAATGCCAGTATTGGCATTACTTGGGGCAATAAAGATTACGATCGTCCAGAGTATTTGCTGCGAGATGCTGATACGGCAATGTATCGGGCTAAGGCTCAAGGAAGGGCTAACTATCACGTTTTTAATCCAGCGATGCATCAGGAAGCTATTCAGCTTTTAGAGTTAGAAAATGACCTGCGGAGGGCTGTAGAAAGGCGAGAATTCCTCGTTTACTATCAGCCAATTATTTCCCTGCTTACAGGTAGAATTTCTGGATTTGAAGCCTTGGTACGCTGGCAACATCCGATTCGTGGTTTGGTTTCTCCCATAGAATTTATTCCTGTAGCCGAAGAAACAGGTTTAATTAATGCCATCAATACTTGGGTATTACAATCAGCTTGTCATCAATTAAGCATCTGGCAACATTATCCAGTGACACCAGAACCTCTAACTATGAGTGTCAATTTGAGTGCAAGATTATTTTTACAGCCGAATTTAGTAGAACAAATTGACCGAATAATTTATGAAAATCAAATAAATCCGGCATATTTAGAATTAGAAATTACCGAAAGTGTAATTATGGAAAATACCGATGCAATAAAAATAATTCTTGAACGACTAAAGCAGCGAAAAATCAAGTTGATCATGGATGACTTTGGTACAGGATATTCCTCTTTAAGTTACCTGCATAGCTTTCCTTTGAATGCACTCAAAATTGATAAATCTTTCGTCAAACGGATGCAAGATAACAAAGAGAATATGGGGTTAGTGCCAGCAATGATTGGCATTGCCAACTCAATGGGGATGAGTGCGATCGCTGAAGGTGTTGAAACACAAGAACAGTTAGCGCAATTGAGAAGTTTAAACTGTAATTTCGCTCAAGGATATTTATTTTCTAAACCCATAGAACAACGACTGGCTGTTGAGTTGCTCACCTCAGCACCTCAATGGTAGCTATCAAGTAGCACCTGGAAAAAATTTTGTTGTCGATCCTTGGCTAGAGAATCTGTGAGTGCTATTTACTACAATCATGACAACAATTCATCATGTTGCCAAAGGTGATAAGTGGCTAATAGCTTCGATAATCTGCAAAACTCTCCAGCCACGTGAGAGTTAAACTATAAATACAAGTATTTCGGTGAAATCGGTCAACAAATTTTAAGGTGATTTCAAAGAAGGATTTACTATCCTCAATAATTATACGCATAACTTTTGATCAATAATGCATTTTAATCAAACTAACCATCAGAAAAGAAATATTTTGGTGGTCGATGATACCCCAGATAATTTGCGGCTTTTATCGGCGATGTTGACTGCACAAGGTTTTGAAGTTCGCAAAGCCTTAAACGGTAAAATGGCACTGACTGCATGTCAAATGGTTTTGCCCGATGTGATTTTGCTGGATATCAATATGCCAGGTATGGATGGCTACCAAGTTTGTCAACAACTAAAAGCTGACGATAAAACTAGTGAAGTCCCAGTAATTTTTATTAGCGCCCTGGATGATGTTGTCGATAAGGTAAAGGCATTTGATGTTGGTGGTGTAGATTATATTGCAAAACCTTTTCATGGTGCAGAAGTGGTGTTGCGAATTGAAAATCAAATTAATTTACGCTTGCTCCAAGTTAAACTGCAAGAAAAAAACTTTTTGCTGCAACAGGCTCTTGACAACTTGAAAGCCTCTCAAGTTCAACAAATTCAGAACGAAAAGATGGTGGCACTGGGACAGTTAGTAGCTGGGCTGGCTCATGAGATTAATAACCCGATCAGTTTTATTTATGGAAATCTCCAATATGCTGGTCAATATGTGGAAGACCTAGTAAATATAATTGAGGTCTATCAGCAGGAATATCCCAAACCCACACCAAAAGTTCAGCAAATATCCAAAGATGTAGACTTGAATTTTATTATAAAGGATCTACAAAACCTGATAGGTGCAATGTATAGAGGCTCCGATCGCATTCGGGAAATTGTACTGGCGCTACAACATTTTTCTCGGCATGATGAAGCAGAGATGAAACGGGTAAATATCCATGAAGACATCGAAAATACTTTAGTGATGTTACAACATCGGCTTAGGGAAGCAGCCGATCGCCCGGCAATTGTTGTAGTCAAAGATTATGGTAACTTACCCCTAGTCACTTGTTATGCGAGTGAACTAAATCAAGTATTTATGCATTTGTTGAATAATGCTATTGATGCAATAGAAGAGGGAGTGGGGAGTGGCGAACTTGGACCCCACTCTGGGGATCGGGAGCAATGGGGAGTGACGAATCAATCTTCTACTCCCTACTCCCTACTCCCTACTCCCCAAATTCGGATTCAGACAGAGGTGACAGACTTGAATCTAGTCAAAATTGCGATCGCTGATAATGGTCTTGGTATTGAAGAGTCGTTGCGATCGCGTTTATTTGATCCATTTTTTACCACAAAACCTGTAGGTAAAGGTAGTGGGCTAGGATTGTCTATTAGTTATCAGATTATCGTCCAAAAACACCGAGGAAATATTAGCTGTAACTCATCTGTGGGCAAAGGAGCAGAGTTTGCGATCGAAATTCCCATAGAGCAGCCTGATATCTCATCGCAATTTTCAAAATCGGAAAAGGGATTGGGACTGGGGATTAGGGAGATGGAGAGCAGAGAAGCAGAGGAACAGGGGGAGCAGGGGAAGCAGGGGAGCAGGGAAGTAGGAGAGAATAATAATTCCTGACAAATGACCAATGACCAATGACAAATGACAAATGACAAATGACCAATAAATCTAATTAATCAACAATTCTGGTGCTACCAATCCTTTTTGGATGGCTAAGACTGCGGCTTGAGTGCGATCGCGTACTTCTAGTTTCTGTAAAATAGCATGGACATGAACCCGCACAGTACCAGGGGCAATGTAGAGAATTTCAGCAATTTCTTGATTGCTTTTGCCAGTTGCTACTAGTGCCAAAATTTCTTGCTCCCGCTTCGTTAAAGGATTTTCTAGAGATTCCTCAGTTTTTGCGGATTGCACCGCCATCGAATTGCCCTCAAAAGCGGCTCTAATTTCAGTTGTTGCCGTTTGATCCCACCAAGAAGCGCCCGCAGCAACCGATCGCACTGCTAATATCAAAGATTCAGCCGGAATACCTTTAAGACAGTAACCTTGCGCCCCAGCGGCAATTAACCGCGAAATCAGGGGTTTTTCAGAACGAGACGTTAAGACGAGAATTGGTAAATTTGGGTGCTTCTGCTTGATTTGGCGACAAGCCTCAATCCCGCCAATTCCGGGTAAACCTATATCCAGCAACACCAAATCCAGAGGATAGTGATTGGCTAATTCTACAGCTTGTTCCCCATCTTCCGCTTCTGCAACAATCTCCAAACTGGTTTCTTGTTGCAACCGCATCCGCAAACCAAGCCGAAACAATTCATCATCTTCAACTAGTAAGATTTTTGTCATTTGTTATTGGTCATTTGTCATTTGTCATTTGTCATTCGTCAGGAATTATTATNATAATAATTCCTGACGAATGACAAATGACAAATGACAAATGACCAATAACAAATGACAAAAATCTTACTAGTTGAAGATGATGAATTGTTTCGGCTTGGTTTGCGGATGCGGTTGCAACAAGAAACCTCCCCGGTGGTGGACAAGCTGGGAGTCGGAAAGCAAACAGTGCGCCGCGTGGTGAGCGATTCTCTGCCCAAATTGTACCCCCATGAGCAGTAATTATTTGCCTGGTCAAATAAAGTCCTAGCCCAGAACCGGAGACGTGGCGATCGCTATTTCCTTGATAAAATCTTTCAAATAAGTGAGGTAACTCTTTTTCGGTAATCCCGGAACCAGTATCGAGTATTTTTACCACTTGATCGCTAGAATAACCTTCAAATACTACTTCCACTTTACCGCCACGAGGGGTATGGTTAATGCCATTACTCAGGAGATTGCTGAAGACTCGCCCAAGTTGTAAAGAATCGCCGTTTACCCAGAGAAAGCTCCGAAAATCTGATTCGCCATAGTGCAGAGAAATATAAACCTGACGTGTTCTCGCTAGTTCACTCAGTGTAGCGATTATCTCCTCCGCCACTGTCACCAAGTTAACTGGTGATATCTGTAATTTCAGCCCTTCGGCATCATTGCGGTATACATCTAAAAGTGTTTGGACTAATTGCAGTGTACTCCGATGACTACGAGCCATTGTTTGTAAGACTTTTGCTTGCATGGGTGTGATTTCACCAAATTGCTCATTTTGAAAATATTTCAGCGTTTCAATTGCTCCTAATAGGGGTGTTTTCAAATCATGCGTTAGGGTAGAAACAAAATCTTCACGCATGATAGCTAGTTGTTCTTGGGAGCGTAATTGTGCTTGAGTATAAGCGATCGCTTCTTCGTTGCGATGGTTGCGATCGCTTAACCAACCTGTTACCATCAACGCCAACACTGCAATTAACCTATTTGCCAACGTTGGAGAATTAATTATTTCTCCTCCTGGGACAAACAAATTCAATAATGTTAATCCTGTTGCTGCAAGAGTGATCCCCAAAACTGCTCCCCGATTCAAGCGGGAATCTGCTAATAAAATCGTCCCTGTGTAGAGGTAGCCAAATACGTACTCAGGGGGTGTCAAATATTCCAGTATTATCACGATCGCAAAGGCGATCGCTATTAGCCCATAGGTCCTTCCACGCTCATTTATAGCTTCTTTCATAGTCAATAATCGACTTAATATCGTCATTTATGATTTACTAAAAATCTGCCTAGTCCTGAAATATATTTGGAGCATACTGCCGTCAGCGCGATCGCCATTCTTGCAGAGATATAATTAACTGTATACTTGTCAACACGAAAGAGAATTTTTAATTAATTTCTAACCCACCTGGTACAAGCAAAATCAAATCAATTTCTAAATCAATTTTACGACCATTGCCTTTGCGGTTAAGGTACAATTTTCCTAAAATGCCAGGATCGCCCCTAATGCAGTGATTGGAGATATATAGGAGCGATGCCTACGGCGGCAAGCTACGCTAATCTCACTTAAGTAATTCTGACTAATCAAGGTCAAATCCTTATAGTCTGTAGATCGATCGCAGGCTTTCAGCGTACTGCCTTAACCCAGATGAGTAACGCTGGTATCTCACTGCGGGTAATTCAGGAAATCTCAAGGCATCGGAATTTAGAGTAGTTCCAGAGATACTTAGAAGTGCGTGACCATCAGGTATCGGGGGCGGCAGCGGCGTTGTCGATGTTGTCAGGGAGCAACGTAATGGGGAATCTGAGTGTATAAGTTCTGCAAACTTGGAAAATGTATTGTATAAACAAATAATCCTAATTAGTTTAAATAGATGAATTAAAAGTAAAGATTAAATATTCTTAACAAAAACTTGAACAAGTATCGGGAAAATAGTGATAACTGAAAATAGTAAATTCCTCAAAATCCGTTATTTCTAAAAATTGGCTTGCTAGGACTTAAATTTAATTTAGCGTAAAATATATGGGACAAGGTTTTTTGCAAATTGGCATAACGCTGTGTATTGTCATAGCAATCACTCCATTATTCGGAAAATACATAGCGCGTGTCTTTTTGGGAGAAAGAACACTGCTTGATTTTTTAATGAACCCCATAGAGCGAAGTATGTTCGTATTTGCGGGTGTTCGGAGAAAAGATGACATGACGGGTTGGGAGTATATCCGGGCCATACTCTGTTGCAACACGGTCATGGCTATTTCAGTGTATTTTCTGATATATTTTCAGAGACTCTTACCCTGGAATCCAAACGGCTTCGGTGCGCCCACGTGGGATGTATTGCTGCATACAACGATTTCATTTGTAACGAATACCGACCAACAACACTATGCAGGTGAGACAACCTTAAGCTATTTTAGCCAGGTAGCGGCTTTAGGCTTTTTGATGTTCACCTCCGCAGCCACCGGTTTAGCCGTAGGAATTGCCTTTATTCGCGGGTTGACGGGTAGAAGACTGGGAAACTTTTACGTCGATCTCGTCCGTGGAATTACCCGAATATTGCTGCCGATTTCGATTATTGGCGCGATCGCTTTGCTGGTAGCAGGTGTACCACAAACATTAGCTGGAACTATGGATGTGCAAACCTTAGAAGGCGGGACGCAATATCTGGCCAGAGGCCCGGTGGCATCCTTTGAAATGATCAAACTTTTGGGCGAGAACGGCGGTGGCTTTTTTGGCGTAAACTCAGCTCACCCCTTTGAAAATCCCAATGGCGCTTCTAATTTGATAGAAATGCTGGCCATGATTTCTATCCCAGCAGCCTTGATTTACACCTACGGTATATTTGCCAACAATATCAAACAAGCTTGGCTACTTTTTTGGATGGTGTTTGTGATTTTTGTCGTTCTGGTGGGAGTGACAGCCGTGGGAGAACTGCAAGGTAATCCCCTGGTTAATACTGCCTTTAGATTAGAACAGCCCAATTTAGAGGGGAAAGAAGTTCGATTTGGTTGGGCACAAACAGCATTTTGGGCAGTGATGACTACTGCTACTATGTCTGGTGCTGTGAACGGGATGCACGATTCTTTGATGCCGCAAGGAATATTTTCGACTCTCTTCAACTTATTTATCCAGGTTATCTGGGGTGGTCAAGGAACTGGAACAGCTTACTTATTTATTTACTTAATTCTCACAGTGTTCCTCACTGGACTCATGGCAGGACGTACTCCAGAGTTTTTAGGACGCAAAGTTGAAAAACGGGAAATCGTCCTCGCTAGTGTAGTGCTGTTGATTCACCCAATTCTAGTTTTGATTCCCAGTGCGATCGCTTTGGCTTATCCCATCTCCCTATCTGGAATTAGCAACGCTGGCTATCACGGTATTTCTCAAGTAGTTTATGAATATGCCTCAGCAGCAGCAAATAATGGTTCGGGCTTAGAGGGCTTGGGGGATAACACCCTGTGGTGGAACTTGAGTACTTTAGTTAGCCTAATCGGAGGACGCTACATTCCGATGATTGCCATCCTGCTGCTAGCTGACGGGATGTCTCGCAAACAACCAGTACAAGAAACCCCTGCAACCCTGAGAACTGATTCTCTAGTATTTACTGGGATCACGGCTGGAGTCACGCTGGTTTTGGGAGTATTAACTTTCTTTCCCGTTCTGGCTTTAGGCCCCATCGCTGAGGGTTTAAAACTAGCATCTGGCAGTTAGAAAAGTTATGAGTTATAAGTTTGAAATTGAGAAAATATCAAAAAATAATTCAGGAGGCAGGAGAAAGGAGTAACCCAGACTTAAAAGTGTGAGATTCAAGCAAGAAAGGTTTATATAGCTGTAGTTAGATATGTTAGGACACCCGGATTTCTCACGCATAGTGTAGGCAGAGGGGGAAGAGGAGTGTGGGGAGTGTGGGGAGTGTGGGGGGTAAGACTTCTTCCCCATCCTCCCACACCTCCCACACCTCCCACACCCCTTGGATTTATCACTTGTGAGAAATCCAGGGACAGTGTTGATTTCTCAACGCCCTGCTAACATCACTCAGCTATATCTTGCACTACGCGTCTCGTACCAGTATCTTATTTTTAACTGGGTAATTACTCAGAACTAAAGTTTCCATTCATACTTATTTCCTCCTGGCTCCTGCCGTTATCTTATAAATTATCCGGTTTCGTAGGATGCGTTACTAACGCATCCTACAGGTTGGATATTTTTTTATTAGAAGTTCCTATAACTCCTAACTCCTAACTTCTCACTGCTAACTTTATTTATGAATCCAGTGGCAACTAACTTCAAAGCTAGACGCCCAAGTTCTCGTTCTGGCGATCGCCGCCAAAAACGTAAAAAGACCAGGGCAAATAATAAGTGGCTGTACTTAAGAGCAATTAGAGATGCTTTTGTCAAGCTCAACCCTAAGTATGCAATCAAAAATCCAGTAATCTTTGTAGTTTGGGTAGGGACAATCATCCTCCTATTGCTAACGATCGATCCCAACCTATTTGGCCCAGCCCTTCAAAAGAACCCACAAGTTTTCAACGCCTTGTTGTCGGGGATTTTATTCTTTACAGTTTGGTTTGCCAATTTTGCCGAAGCAGTGGCAGAAGGGCGGGGTAAAGCCCAAGCCGATGCCTTGCGGTTAACAAAGTTAGAGGCGATCGCGAAAAAACTTGCTGCCGATGGCACACTTAGTGAAGTTTCATCCACCAGCCTCAAACAGGGCGATACCATCTACGTTGTTGCTGGCGATATCATCCCCGCCGATGGTGAAGTAATCATGGGTGTGGCCTCAGTGGATGAATCGGCAATTACTGGGGAATCTGCACCAGTATTAAAAGAATCAGGCTCCGATGTTGCTAGTTCCGTCACTGGTGGGACGCGGATTATCTCAGATGAACTAATTATCCGTATTACTACAGACCCAGGCAAAGGCTTTATTGACCGGATGATTACTTTAGTAGAAGGGGCAGAACGCAGCAAAACACCCAATGAAATTGCCCTCACGGTATTGTTGGCAGTTCTCAGCTTAGTGTTTTTGTTAGTTGTAGTCACCTTGCCCGCACTTGCTTACTATGTCAACAGTCCAGTCAGCGTCCCAATTTTAATTGCCTTATTAGTAGCGTTAATTCCTACTACCATTGGCGGCTTACTAAGTACCATCGGTATTGCTGGTATGGATCGAGTTGCCCAATTTAACGTCATTGCCACATCAGGACGAGCAGTCGAAGCCTGTGGCGATATCAACACTTTACTTCTCGACAAAACAGGTACAATTACCCTCGGCAACCGTCTGGCGGAAGAGTTTATTCCCCTCAACGGTCATTCAATGTCGGAAATTGCTAATGTTGCTTGGGCAGCTAGTGTCTTTGACAATACACCAGAAGGAAAATCCATTGTCCGACTAGCAGAAAAGTTGGGCGCACGGTTTGATTTTGACTCCACTCAGGCAGAAGGAGTTACTTTTTCCGCCAAAACCCGGATGAGTGGGACGAATTTACCTGGTGGGTATGAAGCCAGAAAGGGAGCAGTAGAAGCTATTAAAGGATTTGTCCGTTCCCGCAACGGACACGATATACCAGAATTGGATGCTGCCTACGAACGAGTTTCTCGCCTGGGAGGTACACCCTTAGCAGTTAGCTTAGATAACGAAATCTATGGGATTATTTATCTCAAAGATATAGTTAAACCTGGTATCCGCGATCGCTTTGAGCAACTGCGACGGATGGGAGTGCGTACCATCATGCTAACTGGAGACAACCGAATTACCGCTTCTGTCATTGCCAAAGAAGCTGGGGTTGATGACTTCATTGCCGAAGCCACACCAGAAGACAAAATCAGTATCATTAAGCAGGAACAAGCAGCAGGTAAACTGGTCGCTATGACGGGAGATGGAACTAACGATGCTCCCGCATTAGCCCAAGCTAACGTCGGCGTGGCGATGAATACAGGAACGCAAGCTGCAAAAGAAGCCGCCAACATGCTCGATTTGGACTCCGATCCCACAAAACTACTCGATATCATTGGTATTGGTAAACAATTGTTGATTACTCGCGGGGCATTGACGACATTTTCCATCGCTAATGATATTGCTAAATACTTTGCAATTATCCCAGTGATATTTGTCGCTGCTAACCTGCAAAGCCTGAATATTATGAATTTGACTAGCCCTAAATCTGCTGTACTCTCAGCATTGATTTATAATGCTTTGATTATTCCCGCTTTGATTCCCTTGGCATTAAAGGGTGTGAGGTTTAGACCACTGACAGCTAATCAGTTACTCCAACGCAATATCTTAATTTACGGCTTAGGTGGGGTGATTGCGCCGTTTATTGCAATTAAATTGATCGATGTACTGATTACACTTGTGGGCTTGGCTTAAGGATAGCAAAAGTAGAGACGCTGGAAACGATCGCATCTTGACCAAAGTAAAATAATAAACATTTTTACTTTTACCTGTTGACGGGAGGGACAAGAAGAATATAAATAAATATCGTTTTCATTCAGCACTGCTTTGACGATATCCTTTGTTTAGTCGCAATGGCATAAACAACATCTACCACTCGCTATTTTGATCTTACTGTGCTTGAATGTGCTGTGCTTGAATGTGGTAACTGCCCCAGTTGTTGTTTATGCTGTTGCTAACAGTATCTTATAACCTCCTGTTAGGTGGGCAAAAAAATTAAAAATTAAAAATTAAATTTTAGGCGCAATTGGAAAACTTTTTATGGCTATTATTCGAGAAACTATCAGAGCAATTTTTATAACTCTAATGCTTTGGTTGTTGACTGCAATCATCTATCCTCTAATAATCCTTGTAGTGGGTCAAGTTTTTTTCCCTTATCAAGCTAACGGCAGCATCAAGCTGGGTCAAAATGATGAACCAATTGGTTCCGCTTTGATTGGTCAAGTGTTCACATCTGAGCGATATTTCCATTCTCGTCCCAGCACTGTTAGATATAGCCAAGGCAAAAAAGCCAAGCCAACTGGCATATCTGGTGCTAGCAATCTCGCTGCAAGCAATCCAGAACTACTTAAGCGGATTTTAGAAGAGGCAGATAAATTGCGAGAGGAAAATCTTCAACCCATAGCCGATATAATTTATACCTCTGGTTCTGGTTTAGATCCGCATATTTCCTTTAAAGCAGCACGGCAGCAATTGACGCGGGTTGCTGGTGCGCGGGGAGTAAAAGAAGATGAGATTTTACGTTTAATTAATCAGTATACTGATGGCAGATTTTTAGGGATTTTTGGCGAACCGGGAGTGAATGTTTTCCGATTGAATTATGCTCTTGATTTGCAAGATATTAATCGTCAGCCAAATCAGTAAATGGGCATTGGGCATTGGGCATTGGTAATGATGGTTTTGCCATGTAATAGGAGTGCTAGAAATGTCAGATAATACTAATACTGGTTCAGCTGCAAATGTGCCTTTAAATTCTGCAAGTTACTCGCTTTATCCGGCACGACGGCGGGGTAAGCATAAAATCTTTATTGGTATGGCTCCTGGAGTAGGCAAAACCTACCGAATGCTGGAAGAGGGACACGCATTCAAACAGGAAGGAATTGATGTCGTCGTTGGGCTTTTGGAAACCCACGGACGCAAGGAGACAGCTGAAAAGGCAGAGGGACTGGAAATTATACCCCGTAAGAAATATCCTCGCGGTGAGTTGACGCTGACAGATATGGATACAGATACTATTTTAAAGCGATCGCCCCAATTAGTCTTAATCGATGAACTTGCCCATACCAATGTCCCTGGTTCGCCACGCGAAAAGCGCTACGAAGATGTAGAAGTAGTTTTGGCAGCCGGGATTGATGTCTACTCCACAATGAATGTGCAACATTTGGAAAGTCTCAATGACTTAGTAGCCAGAATTACAGGTGTGGTAGTCCGGGAGCGAGTTCCTGACAGGATTCTGGATGAAGCAGATGAAATAGTGGTAATAGATGTCACACCGGAAACACTGCAAGAACGGTTATTAGAAGGCAAGATTTATGCACCAGAAAAAATCCAACAATCCCTCGATAATTTTTTCCAACGCCGTAACCTGATTGCTTTGCGGGAGTTGGCTTTGCGGGAAGTAGCAGACAACGTGGAAGGAAATGCGATCGCTTCTACTCCCAATGGGCAATTTTGTAATATTCACGAGCGGGTTTTGGTGTGTGTTTCCACTTATCCCAACTCAGTGCAGCTGTTACGTCGGGGTGCGAGATTGGCTAACTATATGAATGCGCCGCTTTATACCTTGTTTGTTGCCGATCCAGAACGCTTCCTCACTAAGGAGGAAAGCTTACACATCCACACTTGTGAAAAGCTTTGTAAAGAATTTGAAGGTACTTTTCTTCGTGTTAGCAACAGTAATATAGCTAATGCGATCGCTGAAGTCGCCGAGAGACATCGTATCACCCAAATTGTAATTGGAGAAAGTCAGCGATCGCGCTGGCAAATGCTCCTCAAAGGATCTTTGACGCAAAAATTGGTACGCTTGCTCAAAAATATAGATTTGCATATCATTGCCAGCGAAAAAATGGTTTCACCCAAATAAGCGATCAAATTTCCCCAAAAACCTCAGAAGTAAAGCTCCCATGTAGACCATAGGGGATATGATGCTTCAGATGTAGCCGCGAAATTGCTCCTTTAGAGAAATCACTAGCATCTAAAATTACCAAATCTGAGCGGTGATGGGCAGCATCATAAACCAAAGCTAATACCCAACCATCATCTTCCTTTTCAGAACCTGGGCGCGGGACAAAAATCGGTTCACCGACAAAACCACGGGGTGCAGCACTCCAAAGTTGTCTTTCTCCAGACTCTAAATCAATTTTCAGCAATGCTTGTAAGGGAGCATTACCAGTCTCCGCATGAGCCGCACCTATATATAGATATCGATAAGAACCTCCCACATTCGCCGGATGTATACTGGGAAATTCACAACAACGGCTATCAATCAATTCCTGCCGGACTGTCCCATCCTTTAGATTCAGATAAAATCGCCAAAGTTGCCCAGGTGAAGACGCTTCAAAATCAACTTGTCGAAAATCACTTTTAGGTTCAACTTTTAATAAATCTTGGTAGCAAATGGAGTCAATCCTAACTTCCTCTCCTACCTCAAAAGCATTAACGTGGTGGAAGACGAAACCCGACTGAGTTTCCAGAGTTTTTATCTTTTCTTGCTCTTCTTTGGGGAAACGGGGAATAATTAGAATTTGAGTTGGCTTATTTGGCTGAAATTTGATACATTCTCCCGCCGCACGTATTCCCAAGGCGAAAGGTATGGGATTAAAGGTGACAGGATTTTGAAAGAAGATGCAGTAATTGGGAGTAATCACAAAATCGTGAATGAAACAGAAACCTGGAACCTTATGAGCCTGCTGTCTCACAATTTCACCTGCTGAGTTTAGCTCAAAAATATTAATTGTGGTAGATAATCCTGGTTTAGTTGAGAAATTTACTAGGCAAGGTGCGCCCCCATCTTGCTCACAATTTTTTTCCAAACGGGGATGTGCAGCGAAAGCTTCACCTGCTGACAAAGCACCATTAAAATATTCATTCCCCAAGGTTTCAAGAGTATAGGGATCGAGGCGATATGGTTCAGCCGCTTCCCACATTGCTAGCAGTTTTCCACCCCAATAGATAACATTTGTATTGGCGATATTTTTGAGTTTGAAGTCAAAGATATTCGCTAGCCAACCGCCGGGTTTTTGAGTACCAAAAGTACCACGATAGAGAATTTTTCCCGCCTTTTGCTCTGCTAAATAGCCAGTTGTGCGGACAAAGCGGTTGCGAAAATGGGCACGACCGTTGGTAAAAGTAATTTTGCTAATCATCCCATCCCCATCAAACGGATGATGAAGAAACTGCCCATTCACATCCAGCAAACCGGGGCCATTTCTAAACAACGTACCTTGTAACTCTGTGGGGATTTGTCCTTCTATATCATCAATCCAATAATCAAACTCTTGGGTAAGAGATTGATATCCTCCTTGCCAGTCTGCACGAGTGTAGGATTTTTCTGTAACTGGGGTTTCTTGACTTTTCAAACGCATATACTTTGTTTTTTCTTGTTATTTTGGACGAAAATGTAACAGCTAAAAAGAATTTTTTTGCAGCTTTACTACAACGCGAAGGCAGGACACTACCTCGACTCCGGGTGAGATTTATTACCGAAGAGGCGGAGGGGCACTTAGCTGGGAGCAGGGGGAGCAATCCCTGCCCCGTTCGCGCAGCGTCTCGCAGAGAAGCCGTGAAGCTGCATTGGAACATGGGTACAACCCCCTCCTTCGGTGGTCGCTTGACTGGGGCGGAGTACAAGCTCCGTCTCAGTCCCTCCCCCTTGCTCCCTGCTCCTCGGTCACTGAGCGTAGCCGAAGTGCTGCTCCCCTGCTTCTTTTGACACTATTCGACTATTTTCGACTCTGGTTCTCTCAGTACCAATTCAGACATCAAATCTGGCAAAAACGCTTCTTCCCCATCTTTGAATGTCTCAGTTTGTTCTTCAGCAGCAGGTAGCCAGTTGATAAATGGTAGGGGTAATAGGGTGCTGAGATTAGTAATTAGCACCAATAGCCAAAGTGACTCAAAGTTTGTTGCGGTGATCCCCAGCCAATACGTGATTAATGCCCCGAATGCTTGAGAAACTGTTCCGGCTGAATTATAGACTGACATTAACAAGGCAAATAATGTTGCTTCTACTCCAGAAGGACAAAGCCTTGCTGCTAGAACCATCACTTGCATAAAGACAATTTTCCCCATCACAGTCAGAATCAGGCTATCACCCAAACTAAACCAGTGGTCATCTATACCCAATAGCCTGTTTGTGTGAGTCACCAACAACAGCATCGTCATCCCCAAAAGTGACGAAAGGACAGTACTCCAAGCAAAAATCACGCGAAAAGGGATGCTTTTGAGGAAACGTTGAAAAATCCAAACACCTGCCAAAGAAGCAAAACTTCCCACCAAGTTTACTCGCCCCAAGAATTCTGGTTCAAAGTGAAGTTCGTTGGTAGAGAAGTAGAAAAAGGCTGATTCAGCATTTGGGGTAGCTTGCCAGATGAAGATAAATGCCATTGGTAGCCAAATTGTTTTTTGACTAATGGCTTGGCGTAGCTGCTCCAGTTGATGTTTGATTGGTAAAGGGTTGGTCTGATTACTATCTTCAGCATCTTGGTTAACGGGGGACTCAGCAATTAACCAAGCCACCCCTGAAACGATCAGCGGAAATAAAGCGGTAATCCCAAAGACGGTACGGGTAGTAAAGTATTGGAGTAGTAGACCGCTAGAGTAGGCTGTTATTAAACCTCCGATCGCAGAAGCACCCCAGCAGAGAGATTGTAGTGAACCCGCTTTTGCTTGCGATTCGTCTCTGGCTCGTTCTACAACTAGCGAGTCAACGATGACATCACTCATGGCGACACTAAGAGAACTAAGAGCGATCGCTAAGGTAGCTGCCCAGCTAGTATTAACTATTGTGGCCAGACTCATCCAAGAAGCAGTTCCCAGTATCCCCGATAAAATCAAGTAAGGACGGCGACGATAGCCAAATATAGGCAAGCCATCAGAGATAAAACCAAACACCGGCTTGATCATCCAAGGTAGGAAGACAATTCCCAATAGCGCCGACACCTGGACTGGACTCAGCATTAGTTCATCTTTGAGGAAAAAGCTAACGGCTAGACGCGATAGCCCTAAAATTCCTTGAACAAAGTAAACGGTGAGAATTGCAATTAACTCCGCATTTGGTTCATTACCCAAGAAGATTTTTTGTGTTAATGAGTCTTTGACCTTGGACAAGCCAGATGATTGATCTACCATTCGATAAATATTTTTTAATTTTTATTTACTTGTCTATCATATCGATTCCGAGGAGGTGGGTTTTTTCTCACCTTTTTCCTTTGGTTTCTTCGTGGAGTATTATTTAAGGCTTTTCTAACAACTTTTTTTTCTTCTAGGAAGATGTTCTCGTTTCTGAACGGCTATTCTGCTTTGAATTTGGGACATCAAATACAGTTCTATCTACTGCGATGATTTGCCCCTGTGACTTGTCTCAAAAGACACACATAAACTGGCGTTACTGATTTGGGAACAATAAATTCAGAAATTACCACGGTTTAGCAGTATGGTCAGCAGCATGGTCAGTATTCCCGGATACGACATAACTGAAGAAATCTACAATGGTTCTAGAACTCTAGTTTATCGAGGGTATCGAGAAACTGACTCATTACCTGTAGTAATTAAACTGCTAAAAAATTCATATCCCAGTTTCAGCGATCTGTTGCAGTTTCGCAATCAGTACACAATTGCCAAAAATCTTAACTCATCTGCGATCGTCCAAACCTACAGTCTGGAGGCGTATCAAAATGGTTATGCGTTGGTAATGGAAGATTTTGGTGGGATTTCTCTGAAAGATTATTTTGCTTGTTACCAGACGGCAAATATGGTGTCTTTACAAGAATTTTTACTTTTAGCGATCGCTCTGTGTGATGCATTAGATATCCTAATTCATCATCGGATTATTCACAAAGATATTAAACCCGCCAATGTTTTAATTAATCCAGAAACTAAAGAAGTTAAGTTAATTGACTTTAGTATTGCATCTCTGCTGCCACGAGAAACTCAAATCCTGATGAGTCCTAATGTATTAGAAGGAACACTCGGCTATTTGTCTCCAGAGCAAACCGGACGAATGAATCGGGGGATTGATTACCGTACTGATTTTTATTCTTTAGGTGTAACTTTTTATGAGCTGCTATCAAGGGAATTACCATTTCAATCGCACGATCCGATGGAATTGGTGCATTGTCATATTGCCAAACTTCCACCACTTTTAGGGGAGAGGGGACAGGGAACAGGGAATAGGAAAGAGATTCCTCAAGTTCTGTGTGATATCGTGATGAAACTGATGGCGAAAAATGCTGAAGACCGCTATCAGAGCGCATTCGGGCTAAAATATGATTTAGAAAATTGTTTGGCTCAACTCAAGGAGACGGGGAAAATTGCAAGTTTCCCAATTGCTCAACGGGATGTGTGCGATCGCTTTATTATCCCAGAAAAACTCTATGGTCGCGAGCATGAAGTTGAAACTCTGCTCAAAGCATTTGAACGTGTTACCAACAATCAGACGGAATTAATGCTGGTGGCTGGTTTTTCTGGTATTGGTAAAACAGCAATTGTTAACGAGGTTCACAAACCCATTGTCCGGCAGCGGGGCTACTTCATCAAAGGCAAATTTGACCAATTTAATCGGAATATTCCCTTTTTTGCTTTTGTGCAGGCGTTTCGAGACTTAATGGGACAATTGCTGAGTGAAAGTGATGTCCATTTGTCAACTTGGAAAAATAAAATTTTACAAGTGCTGGGCGATCAGGGGCAAGTCATTCTTGAGGTAATTCCCGAACTAGAACAAATTATTGGCCAACAACCACCGGCAACGGAACTTTCAGCAAATGCAGCCCAGAATCGGTTTAATTTATTATTACAAAGGTTTATTCAAGTATTCACTACCAAAGAACATCCCCTAGTCATATTTTTAGATGATATGCAGTGGGCTGATTCAGCATCAATGAAGTTGATCCAGTTACTAATGAATGAGTCAAACTCAGGATATTTATTATTAATTGGAGCTTATCGAGACAATGAAGTTTCTGCTGCCCATCCATTGATGTTGACATTAGATGAAATTGCCAAAGCTAATGCTACTATTAACAAAATTACATTAGCACCGCTGAGTGAAGCTAGTTTAAATCAATTGGTTGCCGATACTCTAAACTGTTCGCTAGAAACTACAGAAATCTTAACACAGTTAGTATATCAGAAAACCAAAGGTAATCCATTTTTTAGTACACAATTTTTCAAAGCACTGCATCAAGATCAGCTAATTAAATTTGATTTAAATAGCGGCAGTTGGCAGTGTGATATTGCCCAGATGAAGGCGTTAGCCCTGACAGATGATGTAGTTGATTTTATGGTATTGCAGTTGCGAAAATTATCAGAATCAACGCAGAATGTTTTGAAATTAGCGGCTTGTATTGGTAATCAATTTGATTTGGCAACATTGGCAATTGTTTCTGAAAATTCTGAAACCGAAACAGCAACATTTCTCTGGAAAGCATTACAAGAGGGATTAATTCTGCCCCAAAGTGAAGTTTACAAATTTTATGTCGGGCGAGAAACACAGGATTTAGTACAAAGTGCGCTTACTGTAAACTATAAATTTTTACACGATCGCGTTCAACAAGCAGCTTATGCGTTGATCCCAGAGTCAAAAAAGCAATCTATCCATCTGCAAATTGGCCAACTGCTATTAAGCAAAATACCGATTCAAAAGCAGGAAGAGAGAATTTTTGAGATTGTTAATCAGTTAAATATTGGTGTAAAGCTAATAACTCAACAGTCTGAGCGAGATCAATTAGCAGAGTTAAATTTGCTGGCTGGGCAAAAAGCCAAACTATCTACTGCTTATACGAATGCAATAGAATATATCAGTTGCGGTATTCAGCTATTGAGAAAAGATAGCTGGCAACAACAGTATTCACTCACATTAGCCTTGTATGAAGAAGCCGCTTCGGCAGCCTATCTTATGGGCCAGTTTGACGAGGTAGAAGGGTTTGTTGAGCAAGTGCAACAACATGCTAAAGTCTTAATAGATCAGGTGAAATCGATTGAGATTCAAATCCAATCTTATTTAGCTCAGAGTCGTTTTGATGATTCAATTCGGACTGCGATCGCACTGCTAAATCTCTTAGGTGTGAAACTATCTCATCAAGCAAATAAAATACAAACATTACTCAATCTAGCCCAAACAAAATTACGATTTGTAGGTAAATCTCCTTTAAGTTTGATTGATTTACCTAATATGACTGGGGATAAACAACTAGCAGCAATCCGAATTTTGGCTAGTACGAATTCAACGGCTTATATTGCTCGTCCAGATTTACTGCCACCAATAATCTTGAGCGAAGTCAATTTATCGATGCAGTACGGCAATGCTGCCGCATCTGCATTTGGCTATGCCTGGTATGGATTGATTGAGTGTGGCATTCTGGGAAATATTGAGACAGGTTATAAATTTGGTCAATTAGCATTACAAGTTCTTGAAAAATTCCATAGCAAGGAATTCAAAGCTAGAACTTTCTTCATTGTTCAAACATTTATTAATCACTGGCATCAACCCCTTAAAGACACAATTGCACCGTTAATTGAAGCCTATCAAGTGGGTTTAGAAACCGGAGATATTGAATATGCGGCTTGGGCTAGCTATAGCTGTAGTTTTCATGGATACTTTATAGGGCAAGAATTGGCTGAGTTAGAAAAACAGATGGGTGACTATGCTGAAGTCTACAGCCATTTTAGACAAGAAAAACCCCAGACTTATATTAATTCATTTCGTCAAGCCATCTTGAATTTGTTAGGACAATCTACCGATCCCAGTTACTTATCAGGTGCTGTTTATGATGCCCAAACTATCCGTTCATTACAAGAGCAAGCAGGCGATCGCACTGGATTGAGCTTTAGCTATACCAATGAATTGATACTTTGCTACCTGTTTGAAAATTATACCAGAGCATCTGAGGCAGCAATTCAGGCAATAACTTATTTAGATGGGGTAACATCGGCAGCAGTTGTACCAATAGTTTATTTTTATGAGGCGTTAACCCAACTAATTCTCTATCCAACAGCAACGGCTAATGAGCAAAAACAGATTCTTAAAAAAGTCACATCCCATCAGAAAAAGCTGAAAAAATGGGCGCATCATGCCCCAATGAATCATCAACACAAATTTTATTTAGTTGAAGCAGAACGGCAGCGGATTTTGCTGCATAAAAATAAAGCAATGGAATTGTACAATCGCGCCATAACTCTAGCGAAAGAACATGCATATATCCAAGAAGAAGCCTTGAGTAATGAACTAGCGGCGAAGTTTTACCTCAACTGGGACAAAGAAAAAATCGCCCAAGTTTATATGCAAGAAGCTTATTACTGCTATGCACGTTGGGGCGCTAAAGCTAAAACTGAAGACTTAGAAAAACGCTATCCTCAACTGCTTATTCCTATCTTACAAGGGCAAATTAATCACTTTCAACTGAGTTCAACTGTCGATGCATCATTATTACCAAATCAAACCATCCACACAAACCTTTCTAGCAGCAGTATTTCGGAAGCCCTCGATTTGTCCACCATCTTAAAAGCCTCACAAGCTCTATCCAGTGAAATTGAATTAGAGCAATTACTCACTACACTTTTGCAAGTAGTGATGGAAAATGCTGGGGCACAAAAAGCTGCATTACTTGTACTCAAACAGGAAAATTTAGTGGTTGAAGCCATAGCCACTATTGATGAAGGAGTCACCCTATTATCTGTACCACTGTCAACCAGCGAAGATATTCCCATTACACTGATGAACTTTGTCAAACACAGTTTAAAAACTGTTGTTCTGGATGATGCAACAGCACAAACTGATTTTATCGCCGATCCATATTTCATGCAGCAACAACCTAAGAGTGTGTTGTGTACGCCGATATTAAATCAGGGAAAAATCATTGGGCTGCTATATCTAGAAAATCCGCTAACAATTGGTGCATTTACTCGCGATCGCACCGAAGTTATCCAACTGCTATGCGCTCAAGCTGCCATCTCTCTAGAAAATGCCCGCCTTTATCAAGAATACCAGAATTATGCTCATCAACTAGAGCGATCGCTGCAAGAACTTGAGCAAGCTCAATTACAAATGGTGCAAAACGAAAAAATGGCAACCTTGGGCAATTTGGTTGCAGGTGTGGCACATGAAATTAATAATCCCATTGGATTTCTGGAAGGTAGCCTCCACAATGCCGAAGAGTATACTCAAGACTTACTCGCCCATATCCAATTGTTTAAACAACATCATCCCACTCCGGCGATCGCAGTCATTGAGCATGGCGAAAAAATTGACCTCGAATTCTTGATTGAAGATTTACCAAAGCTAGTAAGTTCGATGAAGGTGGCTTCAGAACGAATTAAAGATATTAGTACCAGTCTCCGCACCTTCTCCAGAGCCGATACAGCCGAAAAAGTTGCTTGTAACCTCCATGAAGGGATTGAGAGTACTCTGTTAATTTTGAAATATCGCCTCAAAGCTAACGAAAAACGTCCAGCGATCGAAGTCATCACTGAATACGGGAATTTACCTCCTGTCGAGTGCTTTTTAGGACAGCTAAATCAAGTATTTATGAACATCCTTGCAAATGCAATTGATGTCTTCGATGCATCCATTGAGGGGCGTTCTTTTGCCCAAGTGCAAGGCGATCGTCAGCAAATACTGATTCAAACTGAAGTATCCAGTAACGAACAAACGGTAATAATTCGTATGAAAGATAATGGTCAAGGGATGTCAGAGGAAATTAGATTGCGGATCTTCGACCACCTATTTACAACCAAAGAGGTTGGGAAAGGAACGGGATTAGGATTAGCGATCGCTCGTCAAATTGTTGAGGAAACCCATGATGGAAGCTTGAGTTGCAATTCTGTACTTGGTGAAGGAACAGAATTTGTCATTGAGATTCCAGTATTTTAACTCTACCTATAGGAATCATATTTGATTTCTGAAAAAATCTCGGTAGTCTTGTAATGGACTGTCTAGGCTAAAGTGTTGCAAAAAAATTGTAGGTTGGGGAGCCACTGCGTTGCGCGGGTTCCCCGCGTTGTAGCAAGTGGCGTTGGAGACTTTGCGTAATATCATGTCCGCTTAATTGCTTATTAAACCTGAAGAACCCCACCCCCGCCAAAGCTACGCTTTGTCTCCCCTCCCGAAGAGCGGGGAGGGGATTAAGGGGAGCCAGCGCGGTCTTGGGGGTTTCCCCCATGAGCGACTGGCGTGTGGGGTGCAATGACTGTGGTTAGCATAACTAATTATGCGGACATGATATAAATTAGACTTTTCAAACAACCTCTAATAGCAAGAATTGGTTTAAACGGACTAATCAAATATTCTTAGTCCGTTTAAACCAACTTGAGCTTTTAGCCTGAAAATAAATTTTCGGGCGATTTTTAAGCTTTTGTAACAGCTTTTAAGATGGTGGTTCTACACATATTCATATCGGGAATTAGGAATGCTTAACATCTAGAAAAGGCAGTTGCTTGGAACCATTAGCACCAATAACTTCAATACCTTGTTTGCCACGAATACCGTCTACTGGCAGAGAAACTGTATAAGGTGCGGTAGCTGGTAGTCCGATTCCGGGCAAAGTGCCAACGACCTCAACTCCCCAATATTCAGGTTGCTGGACGTATACAAGTGGTACAAGATTCACTTCCAAATTCAAGTATGGTTTCGTCCCTCTGACAACTAAAATATAAGTGCCACTTACTATACCAGGACGAATTTCTGCTTCTTCAAAGTCAATTAATCGAGATGACTCTGGTTTTGGTAAAGCTCGAAATTGACTAAGACTTTGCTCTAATGTACTCATTTTTTCTCCTGTAAAAGAACTATGTTCTTGTTGAATCAACTAATTAAGGAGATAACAAGATATTTTCAATCTTGTACCTTCAACTTTTTAGCTTCTTAGTTAATTCATCAAGCTAGAAAGCAAAGTTTATGCAATGCCAACTTATTCTTTACATTTATTTATAGCAGTTCTCGTTTACGTGAGGTACGCCCGTAGGGGCACCATTGAATATCATGTCTGGTTAAAGACTTATCATTAAGACCGCAGAGGGGATGAGTTTTTGGGATTTCTGCATAGAGAAAGGGAATTATAATTAATTAGCCGGACATGATATGACTCTTCGTTTGCGATCGCACGAACCTTGAAATAATCAGGGTTTGTGCGTGACAATCTCAAACAGATCGCGTGCAGAGATGCCACTACAGTCTTATACTACGTTAAGGTCTTATCTATATATTGATATTGCATTCTTGTTTAGATTGGCATGGTCAAAGAAATCCATTATTTAATACGCTTTCATTCCCTGGCGACTGTTATTTTTTATAAAAATCTATTTTTGTTCAAAGCCTACCAATATAGCCCAGTTTCAGATCCACCGTCCTCAGTAATTTCTGTGCGATCGCTAGGACGGACTACGCGGGTATGTTTGTTTGGGAGATAGTCATACCAATGCTCCAGTGCGTTCCCGCTTCTCCTGTCGGAGACGCTACGCGAACGGGTTGCCGTAGGCATCGCTTTCAACTCCTGTAACTGGTCGTCAGAACCTCGCAGCATAACCCCAGATTTAAAAAACTCTTACAGCTTGCTTGTCTACTAGGGGGACGACACGCTACACGAGTAAATCAAACAACTGTTTAGCTGCTATTTAGCTGCTGCATTCTGAGTTACTAGTACAGCACGGCGTAAATAAACCACCCATTCAAAACCAATGAAATGCTTACGCTGTATTAATTTTTAATTTTTAATTTTTAATTTTTAATTCCGCCTTGCGGTACTAGTGGTTATCAAGACATGAAGAACACATAAAGATAAGTACTGACATTATACCGATCGGCAAATAATGTGAAGAGTATGCAAAGATATGTCTTTAAGTGTGGACATCTCAGTAAATATTCAGATATGGTTATCAAAGTGTTATTTAGATGTTTCTTATTTTTAAGCTACACACCCACGGGCAACAGTCCACAACAATTGCATAAAAATTCTTTCCCTATCGAAAGTGAATTATTCTCTATATTTACGACAGTAGGGCTACGCTTTGATAAGAAATATGAAGTGTTGGTTTTAAGCATTCAAGCTTAATTTTTCGGCATTTTGTTCAGTGATGGCTGGGTTGATCTGCGGATCAAGAATGATAAAAAAAGCGTGAAACCATCTGTTTTCCTAAATACACGCTCATAAATATGTACAATGCTTAAGACTTAGATAGTCGTAAATAGCATTATTACTGGTATACAAATAACGAATGAAAAAGGAAATAGGGAATAGGTAAAGACTTTAACTTTGAACCTCCTGCCTCCTGCCTTTTTCAAGTCAGTTAGATAAGTCCTGCTTACAAGCTTATCAATAGGGTAAATCTTCGAGAAAATTGCTAGCCCTCAAGGGTGACATAAAAGTATGTCGAAAGCGTTAACTCTCGGCGATTTCTGTGCGTTTTTAAACAACATTAACAACAAGTTAATAGCTGAAGTTACTCAAAATATCAATTCAGGAAGGTGAGAGTTATGGTGAATATCATTGGAACCAACGGTAAGGATACTCTACTGGGTACTCAGGATGCAGATACAATCAACGCTAAGGTAGGTAATGATATCATCGATGGCAAAAATGGCAACGACCTTTTAAGCGGTGATGCCGGAAATGATACCCTCATTGGTGGTGCAGGCAATGATACTCTCCTTGGTGGTACGGATAACGACTCTCTCCGTGGTGGTACGGGTAGTGACTCCCTACGTGGTGGTACTGGTAATAACCTGCTGCGGGGTGATGAGGGAAATGATACCCTTGATGCTTCCTATTCTTCTGGAAATAACATCCTCAGTGGAGATGTAGGGGATGACTACCTTGATATTAGCTATTCTGCTGGCAACAATACAGTTTCAGGCAAAGACGGCGATGATTCCTTTTACGCTGATGAAGTCCGGGGTAGAAACACTCTAAATGGAGGCGCTGGTAATGACACGTTCTATTTGTCCGCCTCAAAAACTGCCCCCTATTCCTTAACGACTCAAAGTGTAAATGGAGAAACAGGTCAGGATTACTTGTCTGTATATTACACCCGTGCTACTAAAGCAATCACTTCGAGTTTTGATGCTGCTACTAACAGTGGCTCAATTAGGTCTGGCACAAATCGGATTAACTACAACAATATCGAACAATTAGAAATTAGAGGTACAACCTACGCTGATTTTATTGTCGGGAGCAATGGCAACGATTTACTCTTCGGAGGCAGTAGTGGCAATGATTTAAATTATGGCAATGATACGATTTTTGGCGGTGAAGGTAACGATTACTTGAATGTTGATTATTCAACCAGCGATAACATCCTTAACGGTGGTGCTGGTAACGATCAATTCAGTGCTACCTCTTCAACAGGCGATAACATTCTCAATGGAGAAGATGGCAATGATAATCTCTCTGCGTCTAAGACAGATGGCAATAACACCCTCAACGGTGGTGCTGGTGACGATCAATTAGATGCTAACTATTCAACAGGCGATAACATCCTCAATGGAGGAGATGGCAATGATTCTCTTAGCGCCTCTCGCGAATACGACTATTCCGCCTCTTTTACCTCCGGTGATAACACTCTCAATGGTGGTGCTGGTGACGATCAATTGAGTGTTAACTATTCAACAGGCGATAACATCCTCAATGGGGGGGATGGTAATGATTCTTTCTTTGCCTCTGGCTACTACGACGACAAAAAAGCCGAGGGTAGGTTTGGTAATAACATTTTCAATGGAGAGAATGGTAATGATTCCTTCTCTTTCGTCCTATATACTTCTCCACCTTCCTTAGCGACTCAAACAGTAGATGGGGGGACAGGTAACGATTTGTTGAGCGTTTCGTATATCTATCCTAGTGGGGGAATCACTTCAACATTCAATGCTGCTACTAACACTGGCTCCATTAGGGCGGGCAATGATCTGATTAACTATAAGAATATCGAAGGATTACATATCTCTGGTACAGCCTACAATGACTTGATTGTGGGGAGTAATGGCAACGATACTATCTCGCTCTACGGGAGTAGTAGTGGCAATGATACTATCGATGGCGGAAAAGGTGATGATTTATTGGAAGGCTATTATTACAGTAATTCTAGCGACGGTAAGGGAATCACAACGACATTCAATGCTGTTACTAACACTGGCTCCATTACATCAGGTACGAATCAGGTTAGCTACAAGAATATTGAACGATTAAATATCTCAGGTACAGCCTACAATGACTTGATTGTAGGTGGCAATGGCAATGATACACTCACCGGAGGCGATCGCGGCAAAGATACCATAGATGGAGGGAAAGGTGACGATTTGTTGTCCTTCTATAACTATTCCATCGGCCAGGGAATCACTTCGACATTCAATGCTGCTACTAATGCTGGTTCGATTACAGCAGGCCCGAATCAGGTGAGCTACAAGAATATCGAACAATTAAATATCTCAGGTACAGAATACGATGATTTGATTGTGGGGAGCAATGGCAACGATACCCTCGCTGGGGGACGTGGAAATAACACGATTCTCGGCGGTGCAGGTAAGGATTATTTGAGTGCTGACTATTCAAATGGTAATAATTTGCTCTCTGGTGGTGATGATAATGATTCTCTTGATGTCTCTGGCTCCTATGACGACTACCGAGGCAATTTTTCTCTTGATGCTATCTCTGGTAAAAATACCCTCAATGGTGGCGCTGGTGATGATAACTTAGTTACCAACTATTCATCAGGCAATAACCTACTGAATGGGGGCGATGGCAATGATACTCTGACAGCCGCTGGTTCAGCCTCCTTATATTCCTCCTACGGAGCTTATACTGTCTCTGGGAATAATACGCTCAATGGTGGTGCTAATGACGATCGCTTGATTGTTGACTATTCATCAGGCAATAATCTACTGGATGGAGGCGATGGTAATGATACTCTCACAGCCTCTGGCGCTTCTGGTAAAAACACCTTCAGAGGTGGCAAAGGTAATGATAACCTTTATGGAGGAACGGGTACTGATACATTTGTTTTCAATAGTTTCAGTGAAGGCGTTGATAGTATTTATAACTTCAACGTGACTAATGAACTGATTCAGGTATCGGCTGCTGGTTTTGGTGGCGCGTTATCATCAGGTTTACTCTCAGCTAGCTCTTTTACTCTTGGAGCATCTGCAACAACGAGCAATCAGCGATTTATCTATAACAATACTACAGGCGCACTATATTTTGACCAAGATGGCAGTGCGGGTGGATTTGCTCAGGTACAATTTGCACAACTATCTGGTGGAGTGTCACTAAGTCAAAATAACTTGCTAGTTGTTTAATCCTCAACCCTACAGTCAAATAGAAATCTTCAGAATGCGAGGTGTTATATTCAGCACCTCGCATTTGATTTATCAATGGAATTATTAAACCACGCGGTACAATAATTATTCCAATCGGTGTAAATGGCGAGGCGATGTGTTGCTAACGCGCTCCGTCTTATCCAAGAGCAAGCAGTTACCCATCTCTTTTAAGAGCGATCGCTTGTAAATTATTGAGAGAGCAACAAAAAGCCTTAAATTGAGTATATGTATTCAGTTTAAATATAAGCTCTATAAGTGTGGTGTCCAGAAAAAAAGCCAGTCAGATTACTCAAGTCTTGAAGAGTCAGCAGAGAGCTAAAGAAGCTTTTAGCGTAGTACCAAGACTAACCAACCGTCGCTACGCACTCATAGCATTAATCCTCTGCTTGATAATTGTTGCTTGCACTAACACATATCAATCCTCCCCTTCTCCATTTAATAAGTTATCCAGTGAAACTACCGATTTAAGGATTTGGTGGGATAAAGGTTTTACTCAGGAAGAAGATGAAGCCCTCAAGCAACTAGTTAGCGAGTGGGAAAAACAAACTGGCAACAAAATAAAGCTTTCTTTATATTCCACAGATGAGCTAACACGGAAGATTCAAAGAGAAATTCAGGCTGGCAACCTACCTGATATTGTTACCAGTTATACTGCCGATCGAGAAATTATTCCCCGTTTAAGTTGGGAAGGCAAACTAGCAGATGTATCAGATGTAATTGAGCCACTTAAAAGTTTTTACCCGAAAAAAATCCTCAAAAGTGTTCAGTTTTATAACAACGTTACTCAAAAGCGAAGCTATTATGCTCTGCCAATGAGCCAAGCAACTATTCATATTTTCTACTGGCGAGATTTGCTAAAGCAAATAGGTCGTAAAGAAAGTGATATACCAAAAGATTGGGATGATTTTTGGGAGCTTTGGAAACAAATACAGGATGACTTGCGGACAAAACAAATACCAGATAAAAAACAGAATATTTATGGCTTAGGATTTACCTTCGGCATTAGTTCTGCTGATACATACTACTTATTTGAGCAGATTTTAGAAGCATACGATGTGCAAATTTTAGATTCTAAGGATAAACTGCTCCTTGACGATCCGAAAGTGCGTCAAGGTATTATTAACAGCTTAAAATGGTACACAAATTTTTATCAGCAAGGCTACGTCCCACCAGATGCTATAAATTGGTTGAATCCAGATAATAATCGTAGCTTACTCAATCAAAGCGTGGTTATGACTCCTAACAACTCGCTTTCAATTCCTGCTGCTGTGCGGCAAAACCCTGATACATATTATCAAAAGCTTGGTATCTTAGAGTTTCCAAATAAACTCAATGGTTTGCCAATGCGCTACTTAATTACGGTTAAGGAAGCGTTTTTATTTGCCGATTCTCAGAAACAGAAACTAGCTAAGGAGTTTCTTGCATACTTAATACAACCAGAAGTGATGGGAAATTATCTCAAGGCTTCTGGAGGTCGTCATTTACCAGTTTTAACATCGGCGTGGGAAGATCCTTTTTGGAAAAATTCCAAAGATCCCTATCTCTCAGCTGCCATTAATATATTTCTCAACAGAGAAACTCGCCCATTTTATTTTGTCCAAAACCCAGCTTATAGCTTGGTTTTAAAAGATAATGTCTGGGGTAAGGCGCTCAATCGAATTGTTGTAGATAAAATTTCTTCAGAGCAAGCAGCTGATGAAGCGATCGCACGAATTAAGCAAATTTTTGACCAATGGCAGTAAGCTTTTATAAAGATGATATTTAAAACAAAAGCTAGTCAAATTGCTAAAGGCTTTCATAATCAGCCGCAATATTACCATTATCGCAGATATGTGTTCATCATATTGACACTCAGCTTGATAATTATTGCTTGTACTAACACCTCTCAATTAAAACAATCTTCAGTCACCCATTCCCGTACTGACAACACAGTTTTAAAGATTTGGTGGGATAAAGGTTTTACTGTCGATGAGGATGAAGCAATCAAGCAGTTGGTGAGCAACTGGGAAAAACAAACTGGTAATCAAGTCAAGCTTTCCTTCTATATCGGCGATGAGTTACCGCAGAAGGCGCGTAGGGCCATTCACGCGGGTAATCCACCCGATATCATGATGAGTTACGGCGCTGAGAGAGCGTTGAATCCATATCTGGCTTGGGAAGGGAAACTAGCGGATGTAACGGATGTAATTGAGCCAGTCAAAAATCTTTATCCTGAATATGCTCTGCAAGCTGTTAATTATTATAATAATGCTGCAAAAAAGCGAAGTTACTATGCAGTTCCAATCAATCAGGCAACGGCTCATATTTTTTACTGGCGAGACTTACTAGAGCAAATAGGTCGCAGTGAAAGAGATATCCCCAAAGATTGGGATGGTTTTTGGGAGTTTTGGAAAAAAGTGCAGAACGAACTGCGGGCAAAACAGCAAAAACCAAATATTTATGGGTTAGGTTTTCCTTTCTCTATTGGAGCTTCAGATACCTACATCTTTTTTGAGCATATTTTAGAAGCATACGATGTGCAAATTATCGACTCAGAAGGTAAACTCCTGATCGACGATCCAAAGGTCAGACAAAAAATTGTCCAGGTATTAGATTGGTATACCAAATTTTACCAACAAGGTTATGTGCCACCAGATGCACTCAATTGGTTAAATCCAGATAATAATCGCAGCTTGCTCAACCGTATGGTGGTAATGACTCCTAACAATACGCTCTCAATTCCTTGCTCTGTGCGCCAAGATCCCGACACCTATCGCCATAAGCTTGGTATTTTAAAATTTCCCAACAAACCCAACGGCAAGCCAATGCGTTATCTACTCACACTTCGGCAAGCCGTTTTGTTCGCCGATTCCCAGCAACAGAAAAAAGCTTTGGATTTTCTTGCATATCTCACCCAATCACAGGTGATAGGTAAGTATCTGAAAGCTGCTGGAGGCTGTAATTTACCTGTCATTAAGACACTTTGGCAAGACCCATTTTGGAAAAACCCAGCTGACCCACACGTTTCAACTGCGGTCAAGACAATGACGGAAGGTTCAACGCGGTTGTTTTATTATGTCCAAAACCCGGCATACAGCGTAGTGTTAGAGGAGAATATCTGGGGAAAAGCTCTTAATCGAATAATTGTAGATAAAATTTCTCCAAAGCAAGCAACTGATGAAGCAATTAAGCAGATCAAACAAATTTTTGCTCAATGGTAATCAATAATTATTTATATTAACTAAAGGAATAACCTATCTGCATGAATAATAAAAAAGATAAATATCTTTAGAATAAGAAACAAGTTGTAAATATATGAACTTCTGGAATCAGCACCTAACTATTAAAGTTGCCAGTTCCTTCTTATTCCTATCCTTGGTAACTGTAGGTGTAGTAGGAGGATTTGCTTTTCTCAATGCGAGGGAAGCTTTGAAGCAAGCTGCTTTTGAACGACTCAGTGCTGCTGCAACTCTGAAAGAGGAAGAAATTACCCGTTGGTTTGAAGACCAAGAACGAGACTTTCTCTTAGTAACTCAGTTTCCAGACGTACAAAATAATTTTCAAATCCTTTTAAATTCCAAAGTTGCCGACGCAAATTATCGTAAAGCTTATAAAGTTCTCTCAGATTATCTCACAAATATGGCTACAATCAAGCCAAGTCTGGGAGAAATTTCCATTCTTGACCGGAGCAATCGGATTATTTTATCTACTAATAAACAGCGTGAAGGTCAATATGAAATTTCAGCTAACATCACCTATATTGAACAGATTCAGCCAGGAGACTCTTTTGCCCCCATCTTTTATGCCTCACCGATTACTGGTAAGCCATCAGTGACTTTTGCAACCCCTCTACGTGATGCAGCCAAGGTACGTCAAGGTGTTCTTTTAGCCGATCTAAATTTAGGCAGAATAGATCAAATTGTACGCGAACGTACAGGCTTAGGTAAGAGTGGAGAAACTTATTTGATTGGTTCTTTGGTAACTAAAAACGCTTTTATTTCTAAAGATAAAAATAAAACACCGGACTTTTCTCAAGGAGTTAGTAGCCAAGGTATTGATGCAGCAATGGGTGGAATTAGTGGTCAAGGACTTTATCCAAACTATGCTGGAGTGTTAGTAATTGGGGTATATCACTGGCTCAATGACCAAGACCTAGCCTTAATGGTGGAGATGAACCAGGAAGAAGCCTTTGCGCCGGCTCGGCGATTAGCAGGAACAATGATGCTAGTGGGATTCTTATCAATGGGATTTCTATTGATTGGAGTGTCTTGGCTAACACGACAGTTAAAAATCTCTGGCGAGCAGTTAGAGAATTACAGCCATAGATTAGAACTAAAAGCCAAAGAAGCCGAAACTGCCAACCGTGCCAAAAGTGAATTTCTCGCAAACATGAGTCACGAACTTCGTACTCCTCTTAACAGCATCCTTGGCTTTACTCAGCTAATGATGCGCGATTCTTCTATCAATGCTTCTCAGTTGGAACATTTAGAAATTATCAGTCGCAGTGGAGAACATTTGCTTACCTTGATTAATGATGTGTTGTCAATGTCCAAAATTGAGGCGGGTTTAACGACACTGAATAACAATAGCTTTGACTTGTACACTCTACTTGATTCACTTGAAGAGATGTTTCAAATTAAAGCGGAATCCAAAGGTTTACAGTTGATGTTTGAGCGTAGACCTGAAGTTCCTAGATATGTGCATACAGATGAAAGTAAATTGCGTCAAATTTTGATTAACCTCCTTGGTAATGCTATCAAATTTACTCAAGAAGGTGGCGTGAGTTTGCGAGTTAGAATGAAGGAAGAAAGTAAACTACAGCAACAAGAAGGGACACAAGTAATAAAAAACTCTCGCCCTTCATTCTTCTGGCTTCATTTTGAAGTCGAAGATACCGGGACAGGGATTGCACCTGCCGAAATTGAAAAATTATTTAAGCCCTTTGTTCAAACAGAAACAGGTCGAAAATCTCAGCAAGGAACAGGTTTGGGTTTAACTATTAGCCAACAATTCGTGCATCTAATGGGGGGAAGTATTACTGTTAGCAGTACTTTGGGTCAAGGAACGATTTTTTCTTTTGATCTCCAAATTAGTCTAGCAGAAGTAGCTGAAGCTCCAATTCGACAGCTAAAACGACGAGTAATTGGTTTAGAGCCTAATCAACCAAAATACCGAATCTTAGTAGTTGAAGATAAATGGGAAAATCGCGAGCTCCTAGTCAAGATGCTAATATCCCTTGGCTTCGAGGTACGTCACGCTGAAAATGGTCAAGAAGGAGTGACTCTTTGGGAAACCTGGGAACCGCAACTGATTTGGATGGATATGCGGATGCCTATAATGGATGGGTATGAAGCTACTAAACAAATTAGAGCTACTTTAAAAGGTCAAGCTACTGTGATTATTGCCCTAACTGCTAGTGCTTTTGATGAGGAGCGCTTCGTGGTTTTATCGGCTGGCTGCAACGACTTTGTACGTAAGCCGTTCCGAGAGGAAGTAATCTTGAATATGATGTCTAAATATTTAGGGGTGCGTTATTTATATGCAGAGAAACCCCTTCAAAAAGACGAATTTGCCGAAAATTCCGACCTTAAACTTTTATCATTAGAAGAGATGCTGGCTCAGATGCCCACTGAGTGGGTAGCACAGCTACACCAAGCGGCACTGTGTACCGATGAAAAGCTGATTTTTAGCTTGCTTGAGCAAATTCCTGAAGAATCTGCTCTTTTGACAAACACTCTGTCTGATTGGGTTAATAACTTTCGTATTGATAAAGTTATTGATTTAACACAACTGTAAGAAATGATTTTTGAATCAGAATTCAAAAGTCAGAATGGGCTTAGCCCCGCTCCGCTAACAGGAGTCAGAATAAGAAAGTGGGGGATTGATATGATGTCCGCTTGATTACTTATTAAACGCATCTGGCTTGTGGGGTGCAATGACTGGAGAAATCATAACTAATTAGCCAGACTTGATATGAGATCCGCCACTAATTGGTTCTTCAGTACATAGTATGCTTAACTAATAGTTAAAATGCCAATTCAATAAGCATCTAACTCGGAAATTGTCAAAGTTTCTAAATCCATAACCGGAACGTTTAATCAACTTGATCTTGTTATTAATACCTTCCACAGCACCACTACTTGTCCCATTATCAAAGTAAGCAATTATCTCATCAAACCAACGGATAATAGTATTGTTACTCTTGGGAAAATATTTTTTAGCTTTCGATAACCACATACCGAGTTTAAAAACTCCCGGATACCAATTATCTGTCTTATTAAAAATCTTTCTAAATTTTTCTTTTAATTCATGCATTTCTTTTAAGACAGGAGATACATTCTTGACTTCAGAAAGTTTATTTATTTGCTCTTCATTTAAGTCTGACTCATTTTTAAGTAAAACGTACTTACTATTTTTTAATCCCGATAAAAGTTTTTCATATTCAGCTTTTTGTGCTGATAATTGCGCTTTTTTAATTAATTCTTCTAGACTCCGTTTCTCTCGTTTTCTCTGTGTATCTAATTCTTTATTAATCTGTGTCATTACATGAAATCTATCTGCTACTACTTGAGCATTGGGCATTAATTCTGTGACAACGTTTTTATAACCAACCCACAAATCTATACTCACTTCCTCAATTTGTTCTAAGACCTCATATCCCCATTCTAAAAGGGTTTCCTTCACTACTTCTTGCGTGCGCCCATTTAAAATAGTTACTAGCTTAGATGTATCTAAATCTATTAGTACGGCGCAGTAATTACCCTTGCCCTTAACCAGAGCTATCTCATCGATTCCAAGTCTTTTTATCAGAGAAGGTTTGTCATCAGATAATTCAAGCGAAGCGTCTTTTAACATTCTTTCTATTTCTTCTGTTGTCACTATCCCTTGATCAGCTACACTGTGGATATCGTTTTCTACTACCTCTTGTATTATCTTGTGTGCCAGCCGTTTTGTATAAGTTCTTTTCTGGCTCACGAAATCTAAATTCTCACTAAAGGGTTTTTTACATTCTTCGCATTTGAATTGTCTTCTATTTATTTCTAAAAATACTGGTTTCTCACCGAAAGGTAAATCTTTAACAATGTATCGATGATTTTGATGTAATCTATGGCTTTTTGTACCACAGCGAGGACAAGTACTGTATGATTTTATTGATTCTATTTGTAAAATCATTCCTATCCCGACATGAAGGCGATGTGATATAACTTTCACATCTTTTAAATCTAGAAGCTCTGTTAGTATTTTAATATTTTGTTTCCTGTTCATAACTGTAAATAGACAAAAAATACTTTTCTAGTACTTACAGTTAATAATGAATCTGCGTCCTAAGTCAATTATGTCAAAAGTTTTACTAAATATTTTATGCAATTCTTTATACTTTTTAACCTTCGCAGCTAATAATTTAGCATAGTAAGTACTGAAGAACCCACTAATTAAACATCACTAAATCTTCGTGTCGTGAATGCACCAAAAGATTTGGTGGGGATCTTAAACCCATTCATTCACCAGTCGGACTCCAATTAAATTCTGAATTCTGATTTCTGACTCCTGAATTCTTTTTTAAAAAATTAGTTCTAATAAATATGGATAACCATCAAGTTCAGCTACCAAAAGCAAATATTCTTGTTGTTGATGATACACCCGACAATCTGAGA
This sequence comes from Nostoc sp. 'Peltigera membranacea cyanobiont' 210A, assembly GCF_002246015.1. Taxonomy (GTDB): domain Bacteria; phylum Cyanobacteriota; class Cyanobacteriia; order Cyanobacteriales; family Nostocaceae; genus Nostoc. The sequence continues at coordinate 252,699 of NZ_NOLJ01000010.1, read as the reverse complement.
CTTTTATCCGCTATGCTAACTCAGGTTGGCTATGAAATTCGGAGAGTTATTAACGGACAAACAGCTTTGAAAACAGCACAAGCTGCACCGCCTGATTTAATTTTGCTTGACATCATGATGCCAGAAATGAATGGTTATGAAGTCTGTCAACATTTGAAAGCCTCAGAGAAAACCTGCGACATTCCGGTGATTTTTATTAGCGCCTTGGATGAAGTTTTTGACAAAGTTAAAGCTTTTGCTGTCGGGGGAGTGGATTATATTACCAAACCTTTTAGTGAAGAAGAGGTTTTTGCCCGTGTAGAAAATAACTTGACTATCCGAAGGTTGCAAAAACAACTGACCCAGCAAAATATACTTTTGCAGCAGGAAATTAGCGATCGCCAAAAAGCAGAATCAGCCCTGCGCCTCAGTCAGTTTTATCTAGATAAATTTAAGGATTCTATCTTTTTTGTCAATTCGGATGCCCAGCTTGTTTACGTGAATGAAGCCGCCTGTCGTCATCTTGGCTACTCCCGCGCACAATTACTGACCATGACTGTTTACGATATAAATCCAAATTTTTCGACGGTTGCTTGGCGATCGCACTGGGAGGAAGTTAGACAGAAAGCCTCTCTCACTTTTGAGTCTACTCAACGAACTCAAGATGGTCAGGATATAGCCGTAGAAATAACTGTCAATTATCTGGAGTTAAACGGACAGGAGTACCATTGTGCTAGTGTCCGCGATATCACCTCCAACTAACACTATTTCAGCAAGCCACTAAAGTGTTTTGTATCAAAAATTCTGTAAATGAATATGTAGTCTGAGATTGCTGGAAGATACCTTTAGTCAAGACTTCTAATCCAAAACTGCTAACACAGGTGGGAAAAGAGATTTTTTCTGACGTTACCGACATTTTTTACATAAATTAATAAAACTTTGACGGCAAAATTCCTGACGAATTATGACTTTTTCATGCTGTCAAAAAGTGAATGATTCACTTAAATTAAAGGTATGGTCAAAGTCAACTTCAATCCAGAACCTCAAGAACGTCTAATAAGTAGAAGCAAAAGGGAAAACCCCAACAGCAACAGGTTATTATGATTTGCATTTTACATTTAATTATGTCCTCCTACTGAGTTGATGGTGTGGATTGAATTGAGCCGGCGAGCAAAAGGGTATTGCCCATTGCAACTATAGCGTTATTACCTCTGATATCTGACAGATAGTGACAGCATCAAAAATCAAGCAAAGAGATGCTTTGTAGTGTATCAAGCCAGCAAAGTATGTGGAAAAAATAAACTTGAGGAAAGAAAATAAGATGCGAAAAAATAGTATAAACCAAGATTTTATCCCGCCTGAAGAAGCAATTCATCGCTGTATTCAGGCATCTGAGCAAGGAAATACTGATCGGGTGAGCAACAACTCTTTGACTGTAGAAGATGTTACTACTGATTTAGACATTCAGAGTCATTCACTACCAGTAAAACAGGAAGTCAGGCATCTATTGTTTAGCACCTCAGTTAAGAAGGATCTAAATGAACAGCTAGCATCCTTAGTTGCCGAAGCCCGTAGACATCCACCTGGAAGCCCTCAACGTCAGAAGTTGCTCACGCAAGTCATTCGTTTGACACAAGGTAAACTCTGGAAGGAAAATACTCCCTACTATCAAGACGCACTGCAACAAACTTGGTTGTATTTCTGCCGCAATGTTTGTGATGGTCTGACAGGTCAAACCTATGACTCCACTCAAGGTAGTGTGATTAATTGGCTAGATGCTTACCTAAAACGCAGACTACAAGACTTTTATCTCAACCAAAACCGGGAACAAGCCACAACAGTCTCCTTTGGGGTTCGTCAGTCTAAGTCGGGTGAGATTGGTGAAACTATTGACCCGATAGATAATATACCAGCTACCCCCCAAGCGCCTCCCATTTTGGAAAACCTGGAGATATGGGTGGAGACAGACTCGGATATGGAACTACGTAGTACTCACATTAAAGGGCGTCCAGACGTAAATTGTCAGGTATTAATTCTCAAACGTTTACCCCCGGAAGTTAGCTGGAAAGAATTATCTAAAGACTTTGGGCTGTCAATTGCGACACTAAGCAGTTTCTATCAACGCCAGTGTCTACCACGCTTGCGGAAATATGCTGAGATAGAGGATTTATTATAAATGCTATTTGGGCATGAACAAATAAGTACTACTAGCGTACTCTCTCAAAGAACCTTCTAATAATGTCCGTTGCAAATCTGATACTTTAATAAAGTATCGACTTAAATAAAATACCAATAATTAGACCAACTATTCCAGCAATCAAACCGGCACAAAAGAAGTAGGAAAACACTTCCAAACTTGCTTGAATATTTTGGGGATATCTGAAATAAAATATTGCCAAAATCGCTCCAAGCATTCCTAAAATTACTGTTGGAATCATTACGATTGCTATGACACTTTGAGTTTTCATTTATATATGTATAGTATTAGGAACTATAAACACGTACTTATCCAGAACGGATTATGAATAAAATCTGATGAAAATCAATCCTCCTAAAACTGCTCCTACAATAATGCCTATAATCCAGAAAATTGAAATCCAAACAAGCCAACTGGCGCTTTCAGAGCTAAAAATGAAATCACCTGTAAATTCCTTATATCCCGTCGAACCAACTAAATGACCAATAAAAGCACCAACTATTCCACCAAGCAATCCTCCTAAAAATGAGTATAAAAATAACTTGAGAGTTACTTGAATATTTTGGCTATACAGTAAATAAATTATTGCCCAAAGCGATCCTATGATTGCTGAGATTACTACTGGTACTATTATATAAAAAATTATCCATCTCATAACTTTTTTTGCAGTCTTAGCTATTGGTAAACATATAAGGTTCAGACTTAATAGTAACATGACAAAAAATATCGCCATAAAACGGGAGTATCCCCATTTTGCAAAAAGAGGGGAAAAACCCAGATTATTATTTAACTATTATTAGCCGAGAGACTCTCAAAAATAAAATAAGTTATCACGGTTTTGTTGGAAATTATTACTATCAATTAAATTTAAGGATGATTTTTAATTATCCTATCAACTTTAGCGGGATAATATAGTTAAAACTGGCTTAGTTAATAATCACTAGTTATCGCTCTTCCATCACTCTCATTAAGCAATAATCGAAGCAGAAAACTGAAACTATCACCCAATCAAGGTTTGAGGCTTTATTTTCTAATATAAATTCAAAAATCTAGCTAAAACCTGAAAACCNATACTAACCACAGTCATTACACCCCACCCCCAACCCCTCCCCGCTTGCGGGGAGGGGAGACAAAGCGCAGCTTTGGCGGGGTGGGGTTCTTCGGGTTTAATAAGCAATCAAGCGGACATGATATTATATGTACTAACTAGTGATTATTAACAAATTTTTATATCTGATTTGTTCAGCAGTTTCGCACCGATAACTAGTCTAAACTCCAACATTCATGGGTAATGTAGTAATTGCTTTGAGGTCACTGAACAGTGCTTTTTATACTCGAAAGTCACCATACCTAATCCTAAAACAACTATTAATGCCCAACCGAACGCACCTATAAAAAATAATCTTTGAAATCTAGCTGCTTTTTGCTCTTGAACGAGTCTAGCTTTAACTTCTTTAGTTCGTTCTGCTTCTAACCATGTCTCAACTTCTCGCCGATCGCATTCTTGGCTAGCTGCTAAAAACTGATAATCTAAATCACTCAAGCTTTTGCCTTGGGACCAAGCTAAAGCCTCATGTAAAGCTGTCCCGCGTAATAGTCGGGAATTATCACGATGCTCTGAGGCTACCCAAGCGTTAAATGCTTGGGAGTAGGGCCGTAATTTTGCTAATTGTTTTTCTACCCAAGTTTGGTTAAAAACCTCTTCATAAATCCGATTCTTTACTATTAGTTGCCCTTGCTGCTTGGTTACTAACCCCGATAACAGCAGTTCTATTTGTTCTTCTCCATCATCACTAGCTACCTGAATACCTTGTAAAATTTGCTGGTACAATCCCAGCAAACCTCCAGCACGTTGCTCATTTATCAGCAGGCGATCGCGGATTGTTTTCAAATGCTCTGGATCGTCTTTTGCCTCCCATTTCTCAATAATATGGGTTTGCACTAGTTTTTCTAAAATTAACAAGGGAAATTGGTAATAAAAATTTATCAGATGTTGATTAATAATCGGTAAATGGTCATCCAATTTATAACGCTCATCCACTTCTAAGCTTCTGTGATCTTGAACATCCTTGCTTCCAGAGTTTCTTTCTTGCACTACTATCTGACAGAGTTTTTGAGTCAGAAATGGCTGACCATTTGTCCAAGCTAAAATTTCTTTGAGAACTGCCATCGGATTAGCTACTTTACTTTCTAAACCTGCGGCTAATGGCTGAACTTCCGATAAGTTAAAGCCGTGCAGTTCAATAGATTTACCGATATTAAATGGGGTACAGTTGCGATCGGCAATCAAATCTGAAGGGGTTGCAACTCCGAACAGCGCCCAAGTTAGACGGTTATATTCGGGATTTTCGGCTCGTTGATTGTAGCATGAGCGAATTAGGGTAAAAAAATCGACCACCGGGAAATTTAAACCTAAAACACTATCAATTTCATCAATAAAAATAAATATTTTTTCAGTTTTTAGTTCAACTAACAAAATATCTTCGACAAATTGACTCAATCGCTGTAATGCAGGTAAATCTTCCCGCTCCGACCACCAGGCTTTTATATTAACTTTGCTAAAGAGATTAAAGCTTCTCAATAAGTCAATCACTATGCCCTTATACCATTGAGCAGGAGTAATATTGCCGTTGCCGATGCGAGTCATGTCGATAGAAGCACAACTGTAGCCTGCTTGTTCTAATTTATGCCTTGTTTGTAACCGCAAGCTAGATTTACCCATCTGTCGGGAACTAAAGACATAACAAAATTCACCTTGAATTAAAGCATTATAAAGTTCAAAGTCAGCCTGCCGTTCTACATAGCTAGGAGCATCAACTTTGAGACTACCGCCAATTTGATATTCGTATTTATTCATAGTGTTTAGGTTAATTGCTCTCGGAAATATAGCTGATATAATTCACAGCTAGGCATTGCCTGATTTCCTTCAAGTTTTACCAGACCCATACTTTCTAATTTATAGGCAGCGATCGCTTCTAGTTGTACACTTGTTGGAGAGGTAACTACCCGTTTGAGTGCGATCGCGAGTTCTGGATGTTCTTGAAGATTGGCTAGATGATGCCGTAAATAGTTGCTATAAATGCCGGCAATTGTCGGAGCCTCTTGTAATAGCTGCTCTAGGGTTACTGCTTGATTTCCCAGGTTATAAAGAGCCAAACGAGCTAAATAAGGATGACCGCCAATCATTGCTCGTAGAGGAGCTAATTTTTCCAATCCTTTCTCACCTTTGGCCCAATCGAGTCTATGACGCACCGCCAATTCCTGCATCTGCTCTAAACTAAATTCTGGTAACTTAATCGGCAGTCCCACATTGAAAGGCGATTGATTAATATCTAACGGGATATAAGCTTCAGTGGCATGAACTACTATTAGTCGGAGTTTTTGCCAGATTTCTAATTCGGAAGCATCTTCATACCAAGAACGCAGTAGCGGCAGAAAATCCCTAGAGATTTCTGGATACTCGAAAATGCGATTCACTTCATCCAAAGCTAAGACTACCGGAGCGTCGATTTTTTCTAGCACATACTCCTGTAAATACAATGTGCAGCTAACTTTGCTGCCAATATCCTCATCCCAATAATCATCTAGTCTGATTTCTAGGTTCAACTGCCGACTAACGTTAGCGCAAAACCAGCGTAAGAATTTTTCCAAGCTAGTGAAAACTTGACTATCTGCCCTCTGCAAACCAATCTGTACAGTGTGTACCCCAGTCTGTTTGGCATGAGTAAGAATCCTGTGCATTAGGGATGTTTTTCCCATTTTGCTGGGGGCTTTGATTCTGATTAGGCTTCCAGGTTTATTGATTTCGGTATAGGTGCGTTCTTCAATTGGCGGACGCTCTATGTAAAAAAAGGAATTTAGGGGCACTGAGCCACCAGGATTTTCTAAAAAGTCGGGATTAGAGACTGGGGTTTTTCTCTCGTCTTGTTTTTCGATTACCAAAGAAGACGCTGATATCCCATCTTTGGTTTTGCTTGTTGGCTGAGACTGTCTCAAGACTGCTGGCACAGGTTGTAGTTTTTCTGAGATAACGCTATTTTGCGCTCGCCGTCTCAATACTGACCGAAAATTACTTTTTGTCACCTCTTCCCCGAAAGCCTGTGAAAGTAACTTCCATAATTTGGAACCAACATCTTTTATATAATTGGCATCATAACCACAGCTTTCGGCGATATCTGGATAAGTTTGCCCTTCCCAAGCTTTACGAAATACTATTTCCTGAACATCACTTAAGCCATGTTCAAGAAATGTATCTAAAATTACTAGCGCTTCTTCTATATTCATTTGTAAAAAGAATAAAGTTTGTTTTAAATAAGACTTTAGCGGAATTTTTCATAGTTTTTTCCTTATTTACTTAAATTTAAACAGTTAGCTTTATTAATGTGCAATCCATCTGCTGTGAGATTATCTCTTATTTTTAGCGGGCGATGTCTGACGATAAGCCGCTCTGTGTCTACGCAACACAAAGCATAGTTTTTATTTTTGATTTTGAAATAAACTGCAACGCCTGGATCGTCTGGTTCCTTGTGCCTTGGATATCCTTGGGAAGACGCGATGAATCGCGTCTCTACAAATGGTCTATTTGTTGCATTCTTTTTTCAAATTGGATAAACTGTCTTGGCGCGTTGGTACATTACTAGAGATGACAATATTCTTTTGTCAACGCCTTCATCTGTGGTTTGCCCAAACAGTCCATTTTTTATAGTAGACTCTGTACAATTTACATATAAACCCCGTCCATTTTGAAACCTAGAGTTTTAAGGAGAGTGTATTATTCTGTCGTGACTTGAGTTATGAGCTTTACTCTAATTCCAAAAAACTATGGTTTTCAAGGTAGACGTGGTTTAGCTATCGTTCTGGTGCTTGTTTGTTCTAATCATCACCCTAAAGGATCGATAGCTTTCTTGTGAAGTGGCTCAATTAAAAACTGTCCGAAGTATTGCTCTATTATATTTGCAGTTTATTTCTCGTTCCCAGATTGGAATCTAGGAACACCAGTAACGAGTGTAAGTAGGAGATGATTATGCCGAGATGGAATGCAGAAAAAAAACAAGCGTATCGAACTGAGGTAATTCAACGCGTTACCGCAGCAATGCCCTCAGTAATGCAGGAATATGCCTCAATTAATTGGGCGGAAGAACTTAAAGGCTACCATACCGAGCATGAATATTACCCTGACTATATCCACGCTCCCATTCATGGGTCAACTGATTCCTATACCAACCCTCAGTCGTGTTTAGCCTGGGATGCTGCTATGGATGCGATTATTCCCATGAGCCACAATGTTAGTTGTCAGCAGTTGCGCGAGAACATGGCTGAACTAATTCCTCAAGACGCTCAAATTGAGACGGTGCTAGAGCTTGGTGCAGGTACGGCGGGTGGAGCGTTGGCACTGGCACAGCGGTTTCCACAGGCTACTTTTCGCGTTACTGATGTTTCACCTTATATGCTGGTGATTAGTCAGCACAAGTTTAACAAGGCTGGATTGAGTGAGCGGGCATCGTTCGAGCAGGTGGACGCTCGTAACACTGGCTACCCTGACAACTCTTTCGATCTTGTCACGTCGTCACTACTCTTTCACGAGACACCTAAAGAGTGGACGCCTAAAATTCTTAAGGAGATGTACCGCATCACCAAACCCGGTGGTTGGGTACTATACGCTGACACCTATCGGGGTGAATACGCCCTGAGCGCTTCTTTTCAAGAACCGTGGTTGGATGACTTTATCCATTTCAACTTCGAGTACGAGTTTGCGAAAGCAGGTTTTACAGAACTCAATTACATTCGCTATGCCGTGGGTTTGTGGTATATGGTTGGCCGGAAGTTAGAAATGTGAGGATAAAACAAGCGCTTTAAGGCAGTCCCGACGAAACAAGTTTCAAACTTGAAGACAAGATTGTGATGTAAAGGTTCTGTAACCCAAGAAACGCAGGAATTTCTATCGATCGCGATCGCATCTCTCAATGCAAGTAGAATAATGAAACGATCGCCCCATCGCCCTCCAAACCTGATTATTTCTAATCTGGAAACAAACTGGAGACTCAAATGACCCCAGCAACGATAGCAACACCAAAAAAAGAATCACCTCTTCTGTTTGAGGGAATGACCTGGAGAGAGTTCAAAGCAGTTGAGCAATTGTTAGACCGTCCAGGATATCGGCTCTCTTTTCTGAATGGAATTCTGGAAATACGACGAACGCCTGGAGAACCCCACGAAACCGTTAAAAAGAGGATTGCTGCATTATTGGAGCTTTACCTGCTCATGGCAGGGTTCGACTTTACTCCAACTGGCTCAATGACTCTGGAAAGTGAAACAGTCGCTGTCAAGCGAGAGGCGGATGAATCTTATAAACTTGCTCCTGGTCGGATGCTACCCGATCTGGCGATCGAGGTGGTGTTTTCCAGTGGCGGCATCAACAAACTAGATGCATACAAGCGGTTAAATATCAAAGAAGTGTGGTTTTGGGAAGATGGTGTGTTAGAAGTCTATCATCTGCGGGGAGAAGGCAATACACTTCACTATGAAAAGGTTTCTAGTAGTGAAGAGGTGAAAGGAATCGATCTGGATTTGTTGTTACGTTGCATGAATATGGTGAATCACGTAGAGGCGATCAAGACTTTTCAACAGGCGCTCCAGAAATAGGCGATCGCACATACTTATGGGATGCTGGGTTTCACGCTTGAAAACTGCTGTTAAAAAAGATTTTGTTCAGCGCAGAGACTTTAAGCTTTCAGTCTTTTGCACTAAGAAATCAGTGAAGATACTCATAATTGTGCGCTGACGTAATTTCACATTAGCATCAATGGACATCCCTGATTGCAATGGAATTTGACGCTGATTAATCAGTAACTTCTGCCCATGTAGGCGGACTTTTGCGGAGAAGCGCCAGAAATTATAAACTTGGTCTGGAGGTAAGGCATCAGAGCCAATCTCAATTAGTTCGCCTTTGATATCGCCATACTCTTGGAAGGGAAAGGAATCAATTCTCACATCCACTTGTTGCCCTTCTTTGACAAAGCCGATATCGCGGTTGGTGATGTAGACGTTAGCAACCAAGTTATCACTAGGAACGAGTTTTAGGAGCGGTTCGCTAGAATTCACTACAAATCCAGCTGTTTTGGCTTTGAGTTCAAAGACGGTTCCATCTACGGGTGCGGTAATTTTCTGATATTTCAGGGTTTGTTCTGCCTGAGTTAATTTACTATCAATCTCTCCAATCTGACTATTAATTTCATAGAGGCGTTTCTGATTATCTACAATTACCTTAGTTAATTGGCTGTCAATTCCGGCAATGTTTTTGTCGTTATCTGTAATTTTGGCTAGTAAGTCTTCTTGAGACACAGCCGCAGTATTGCGAAATTTTTCATTTGACTGTGCGATCGCTAATTGTAATCGTTGCTGTTCCCGATTCAATCGAATCACTTCTGCTTGTTTGCTGCTGACATCCTGCTGTTGTTTCAAGTATTGCACCTGGGAGATCGCCCCCTGCTGCGCTAGAGGTTCAAACCTGCGGAGAATTTGTTGATTAATTGTCAGCAACTCTTTAGCGCTAGTTAATTCCGCCTGAGTCTGAAAAAATTGCTGTTGTGTCTGTCCCGTTTCTAAATTAGCTGTGGCTAAACGCGATTCCAATTCTATTTGGCGATTTCGCAAGCGTAACTGTTGCTCTCTTGTAAGAGTATTTCCAGCAGTCGCACCGTTTAATTGTGTCCGGTACAACTGATTTTCGGCAATAATCGCTGCTCGGCTCTTGGTCAAAAAGGCGAGTTCTGGTTTAATTTTCAACAGAGCGGTTTGCTGTGCCACTTCTTGTAGTGATATGTTCCCTTGAAGCTGACGGCGATAGAAATCATTTTCTTGCTCTAGCGCCTGTTTCGCCAGCAATTGAGCCGCGCGACTTTGTTTTAATGAAGTTAACTCCGCCTCAGAAGAAGTTTTTTCTAGGGTAACAAGTGTTTCACCTTTTTTGACTCGCTGACCATCTTTGACTAGAATCTCATTGACAACACCATGAATCGGAGCCTGAATTTCTTTGACTGCACCCTGTGGTTCTAACTTGCCAGTAGCATGAATTGATTCATCAATTTGGAAGACTGAAGCCCAAATTACTGTGAAGGTGCTAACTCCGATAATAGTCCAAGCGATCGCTCGTGACCAAGTAGGAGTTTGTTGTAAAAGTACTGGTTGATCGAATTTATATTGAATATTCATTGGGGAATGGGGAATGGGGAATGGGGGAATGGGGACTGGGGATTGGGGACTGGGGATTAGGGAGTGTTGAGTGCTGAATTAGGAGTGCTAAGGTTAAAGTTCCAAGTTCAGAAGCTCAATGTTCAAGTAAAAAGGTGCAACTTCCGAGTTCAAAGCCGCAACGTTCAAGCAAAAAGGCGCAACTTCCGAGTTCAAAGCCGCAACGTTCAAGCAAAAAGGTGCAACTTCCGAGTTCAAAGGCTCAACGTTCAAGTAAAAAGGTGCAACTTCCGAGTTCAAAGGCTCAACGTTCAAGTAAAAAGGTGCAACTTCCGAGTTCAAAGACTCAACGTTCAAGCAAAAAGGCTCAACTTCCGAGTTCAAAGGCTGAAGTATCGAGTTTTAAGCTTGAAGTTTCATTATTTAAAGTTGAAGCAATAGTATTTACTGCTAACAAATGACAAATGACTAAACTTTCGCTTCCTGTTGCTGATACAGACAGTAGTAATAACCTTTGAGCGCCATCAATTCTTCATGAGTACCCTGTTCTACTACAGCACCTCGATCCATCATGAGAATGACATCGGCATTGCGAATTGTGCTGAGGCGGTGAGTAATGAAAAACACTGTTTTATCTCGGAAAGCTGTTGCCAAGTTACGGCAAACTTGGGCTTCGGCATTGTAATCTAAGGCGCTGGTAGCTTCATCCAGAATCAGTAATTGCGGATTTTGCAGAACAGTACGAGCGATCGCTACTCGTTGGCGTTGTCCCCCAGACAGTCCTGAACCTCGTTCGCCCACACGGGTGTTATAGCCACTGGGCAGAGACATAATAAAGTCGTGGGCAAACGCTACCTTGGCGGCGGTAATAATTTCTTCATCGCTAGCATCAGGATATCCCAAGGCAATGTTTTCGCGGATTGTGCCATCGAATAGTAAGGTATCTTGTAACACCATACCAATTTGACGGCGTAAAGAATAAAGTTCTACTTTGCTGATATCATAGCCATCAATCAAGATTTTGCCGGACTTGGGTTCGTAAAGTCTGGGTAATAATTTTAGCAGTGTGCTTTTACCAGAACCACTTTGTCCAACAATTCCCACAAAGGAGCCAGCAGGAAAGTCTAAGTTAATATTGCATAGTTGCAATGGCCCGTGTTCTGAGAAACTGAAGCTGAGATTTTCAAAGTGGACGCTACCTTGAACACTGGGCATAAGGATATTTTGACAGTTACCGATTTCTACTTCTTGGGGAGTATCTAAAATATCAGCAAGGCGTTGCAGAGATAGAGCGGTTTCTTGGAAGTTTTGCCAAAGTTGCATTAGGCGTAATAAGGGACTAGTAACATAACCAGCCAGGATGCGGAAAGCGATGAGTTGTCCCAAGGTTAGGTGCTGATTGAGGACGAGAAAAGCTCCCACCCACAGCACTAACATACTGGAAAACTTGTTGAGAAAACTGCTAACAGAACCGGCAGTAGTTTGGGTAGAGACTGTTTTGAAACCAGCGCTGATGTAACGAGCATAGCGTTCTTGCCATTGCCAACGCGATCGCATTTCTAAATTTTGCGCCTTGACTGTCTGCATTCCCCCCATCACTTCCACTAGGTAAGATTGCGTCTCGGCATTGCACTCAGCTTTTTCTTGCAATTGTCGGCGCATCACAGGTGATACCATCAAGTTGAGCAAGCCAAACAGGGGTACTGTTGCCAAAGCAACTAATGTCAACACTGGGCTATAAATCGCCATTACTAAAATGTAGACCACTGAAAATACAGCATCCATCACCACAGTTAAAGCTGTACCAGTTAAGAAAGAGCGAATATTTTCCAGTTCGTGAATTCGCGTTGCCAATTCTCCCACAGGACGGCGTTCAAAGTAAGATAATGGCAGACGCAACAGGTGATTAATCACCTCAGAACCAAGGGCGAGGTCAATTCGGTTAGTGGTATCTGTAAATAAATGAGTGCGGATACTGGTGAGTATTGCTTCGATGACTGCTACTACCAGCAAAAAGATGCCAAAAACTTCCAGGGTATCAGGACTGTTACCAACCAGTACTTTATCAATAATCACCTGTGTGGCGAGGGGATTTACCAGCCCAAACAGTTGAATAACAATGGAAGCAATTAGTACTTCAATTAACACCTTGCGATAGCGCCGCAGTGAGGGTACAAACCAACTCAAACTAAACCGCGCCTTGGGAGTATTTTTGGTGGTTTGCAGCAGCAGAACCTCTCCTTCAGCCCCCCAGTTTTCGGCAAAGTCTCGGAGTTTGTAGCGCAGTAATCCCATCTCTGGAACGGCAATGAGTAACTCTCGCTCGCTATTTTTGTAAATAATTGCAAAACTATCTTGCCAAGAAATCATTACTGGTAATTGCAAGCGTCCGACTGCGGTAGCGGGAACTTTTACCATCTGTGTTGTCAACCCCATCAACTCAGCAGCAGCAGCGCAAAATTGCAGAGATATAATACCTTTCTGTTCGTACTGCTTGGTCAACACCCGCTGCAATGTATCTCTGCGCCAGGAGATGTTAAAGTATTGGCTCAACATCTGGAAGCAAGCTAGTGTTGCATCCAGCGGCCCTCTACCTTTAATATAAGGAAACTTCTTTTGTTTACCCTTAGCTGGTGCTTCTGTGACAGTAATTTCTGAGGCGTAGGGAATCTCTGCGGGTAAGAGTGTTTTTGGTGTAGGAGAAGCGAGATTTTCTCCAAGTATTGATTTGGGCAATCCCACCAGACGCATATTTGTATTAAATTTCAGCTTGGGATTGAGTTCATCCAACTCTAAGCGACTCCCCACAGGGAACTCAGGATCGAGATTACTGCTGACTAACCACAAAAATTCTGAATCTAACTGCTGGCGGAAAACTTTGCGTGCAGGAATTGTTTGGATAATCGCAACTTCAGTTGCAGCCTGGGCAAGCTTAACTAAATTCCTGCGACCATCTGCGCGACGGCTGAGTTCTTCAGTGAGCAGTTCATGCACTTCTAAGAGAGTAATCTCATTTTGCAAGGCGTGGACAAAAGCCTCTTCCTGCTTGAGTAAAGTTAGAAAACCAGCAATAGGTAGATTAATAGCGATAACTTCAGTAGAAGCGATCGCAGTTTCACAAGCAATACCCCGCATATAACTTACCCAACCCAAAACCTCTCCTGCTGAGAGTAACTTCAGTGTCGCCGGATTTTGTCCTTGGGAATTGTAGGTTAATAAACGCGCTTGTCCTTGGTAAATAATGCTAATCCAATTGGGCATAGCTTCCCTGGTTACTATTACCTGCCCGATGCGATAACGACAAAATTGCACCTTGTCGAGCAAATTTTCTAAAACATTTGGTGGCAGATAATTAAAAGGAAATAGATCGGCAATATATTCTTGAATATCAATGGTTGTATTTGTCATCATCTTGCACCCGATTTTAATAATTTCTAAGCAGCCTTCGCTTCTTGAATCTGTGCTGGTTTGGTGTTGATTCCCATCCAGGTTTTTTCTTCTGGTAATAGTTGATTTAGTTGCTGTTGAAACCAAGTTTCAAAATTTTCTTGCAGCAATCGTTGGCGCATAAAATCGTCCAACTGGGCAGTTATAAGCTTTTCCACGCGTACAATTATCCATGAGTCTCCAAAGGGTACGGGTGGTTGAACTATACCTACTTGACTTGTGCAAAGTAACTGAGCAAAATTGGGAGCGATCGTACCAAGTTCTACTGGGCCGATGATGCCATTTGTGTCAGCTTCTGGCCCTTGAGAATATTCACGAGCTAGTTCCGAAAATGATTGTTCTCCTTCTGTAATTCGGAAGAATAGCTCGTTAGCAGTTCCTCTATTTTCAGTCCGAATTAAAGAATAAATGACTTTATCAAAATGTTTTTTGTATTTGAGAAAGTAAGATTCTAATTGATGTCCCCAAGTTATTTGCTTGAACTTTTCGACTCTCAGCTTGCGGGTGGCGAAAAGTTCTAATTTTTCTTGAGTTAAACCATAACGCAAACACCAATCTTGGATTTTTTCTTCGCTGTTTAAATCCCAAAGCTGATAAAATTGCTGTAGAGCCTGAGTTGTTTCGGCTTGTGTGCAAGCGATTGGTGCGATCGCTAATTCAATAATGCTCTGAGATAACAATTGCGGGATTAGATTGTAACTTGCTAAAAAGGGGATAATTTCTGGCGGTAAGATGACGCTGCCACTACGCCCGTCGTAGACATCGCCTAGTTGTAATGTTTTATTCATATTCGTGCAAATATTTGAGCCGTGCAGAGATAAATTGAGAAATGCAAGCGGTAAAGTTTGAATGGCACTAAGTTAAGATACAGCCCTTGTCCCAACTGCTTCCCAGCCTGGAGGCTGGGAACGAGGATACAATAAGTCTTTGGGCTTTTCTTAGTGCCATTCGGTAAAGTTCAGGTATAGATTTGTACCGCTTGCATCATTTGCATACTCTTGAAAGCATTGCCGTACAAAGCTTTCAAGTACTACTCACCACTGCTAATGCCTAAACTTAAGCAGGGACAGAGAACTGGTTAAAAGTCACGTTGTAGTTAGTGGCGCCAGTGAATTCAGTTACCTGCAAGAAGTAGTCACCACGTACACTAATGTTGGAAATCAGTTCTGAAGTAATACCTGCATTATTAGAGCTGGCAATTACCTCACCTGCATCGACGATACGATTGTTGTTAGAATCTCGAATCACCCGGATATCAGCATCGCTGCTTAATCCTTCCAATCTGATATCAACACCCTGACGAAATCCCAAAGAGAAGCTGTAAACATCGGTAGTGTTCTGGTTATTGACGTTACCTGTACGAGTGACATTACCTGACAAGTCACCAAGTACAAATTCTTTAGGAAGAAGGTTGCTGGAACTGGCTGAAATCGGAAAAGTTCCCGAAGGTTCAGTCGCAGATAAGGCTAAATTGTAACTGACATTGCCTGAACTACCTGGAGCAAAGCGAGAGACTTCCGCAAAAAAAGTACCTGGGCTAGTTTTAAAGTTAATCGCCTCATCTTGGTTGCTTCCGTGATTGGAAACAATTCCAACTTTTCGGTCGAAGTCATCCAATACACCGTTAAGATTAGAATCCTTAAACAGCCGGATATCGGCATCATCACCCGCGCTGATATCTGTGAGAGACAGGTTGATATTTTTGCCACTGGTGGTTTTAAACTGAAAGACATCCGTGGTATCAGATGTAGTTAAATCAAAGTTATTCTTAACAACAGGAGTGCTACCGAGTGTACCAAGATCGAAAAGTGCCATTTTTTTGTCCTTTAGATGTTGATTGTGATGTGGTCAAGTTCAGATTAAGTTGTGGTTTGCACAGATGTAAATCTTCGATTGAAATCGATATTTACTGGAATGTAGTGGCTGAGAATTTGATGAAAATAAATATTATTTATTATTTTCAATAGACCCTTAGCTGTTTGGTTGTGTGCTTGCCGCGTTCAGAACTTGTTGTTTATCCATGAATCTAAATTAAACTGTTTTTTCAATAAACACAGCATGAAAAAGACTTCTATAGTTAGGTGTTTGTTAAAGTAAATTTCAAGTGTTTTGTATTGTTTAGTCATAAAAAGTCTTATGACTCACCATTGGCGTAATCGAGAATGAGTTTGATGAAATAAGAGATGTGTGAAGAAGTAGGCGAAAGCTTGTGTCAAGGCGATGGTAGCACTACAAGCCTTGTTGTCATTGATACAAAAAAAGCCTCTGGTAATTCAGAGGCTTCTTATGATTAACTGGATGTTTCTGGTAGTCTTTAAGCGATCGCTAATTTATGAGTTTTCACTCCTCACTTGTTACACTTCACTTCATCAACCGGCGATAGAACTTCACAGACATACATCTGTGCCTAAATCCCTTCCCCGATTGAAGCTTAAAAAATCTTTAACATCAATTTTGTTGAAATATTTGATCGATGCGGCTATAATTTATGCAATGAAGCAGTAAGTTCAGGTATAACTTTCTGCCGTTTGCATCATTTGCATACCCTTGAAAGCATTGCCGTACAATACTTTCAAGTACTAATCACCACTCCCGATGCCTAAACTTAAGCAAAGGGGGTGGTGAACTAGTTAAAAGTCAAAGTATAGTTAGTGCTATCTTTGAATTGCTCGACCTGTAGAAAGTATTTCCCAGCATTATTAATATTGGAAATAATATCTGAGGTAATACCGCTCTTAATAGAACGGGCAATTTCCTCGATTGCGATTAAAGTATCGAATTAGTTGGATATCAGCATCGTTGCTCAGTCCGCTTTAGTTAAGTTTGATGTAATTTTTTTGTCTAAAGTATGGAATAAAAGCGGCAAAGTTCAGATAGGATTCTTTGCCGCTTACATCATTTGCATACCCTTGAAAGCGTTGCCGTACAAAACTTTCAAGTACTACTCACCACTATCGATGCCTAAACTAAAGCAAAGGGGGTGGTGAAGTGGTCGAAAGTCACAGTGTAGTTAGAGGTAGAGAACTGAGTGACTTGCAAGAAGTAGTCACCAGATAAGTTAGTGTTGGAAATAAGCTCTGACCCAGTACCTCCACTAGTAGAGCGTGCAACTTCCTCACCAGCATCAACGATGCGATTGTTGTTAGAGTCCCGAATTAGGCTAATGTCAGCATCGCCGTTCAGTCCGTCCAACTTAATGTTGACACCCTCAAAGAATCCCAAAGAGAAGTTGTAAACATCAGTAGTATTTTGGTTATTGACGTTACCTGTACGAGTAACATCAGCTGACAAGTTACCAAGTACAAATTCTTTAGGTAGAAGGTTACTGAAACTGGCTGAAATCGGAAAAGTTCCAGAAGGTTGAGTTGCAGACAAGGCTAAATCGTAACTGACATTGCCTGAACTACCTGAGGCAAAGCGAGATACTTCCGCAAAAAAAGTACCTGAGCTAGTTTTAAAGTTAATCGCCTCATCTTGGTTGCTTCCGCGATTGGAAACAAGTCCAACATTTCGGTCGAAGCTGTCCAATACACCGTTATTGTTAGCGTCTCGAAACAGCCGGATGTCGGCATCATCGCCAGCACTGATGTCTGTCATAGACAGGTTGATATTTTTGCCACTGGTGATTTGGAATTTAAAGACATCTGTGGGGTCTGTGGTAGTTAAACTGAAGTTATCTCTGACAACAGGGGTGCTACCGAGTGTACCAAGATTGAAAAGTGCCATTTTTTGTCCTTTAGGTGTTGATTGTGATGTGGTCAAGTTCAGATTAAGTTGTGGTTTGCACAGATGTAAATATCGCTTGAAATCGATATTTACTGGAACGTAGTCGCTTAGAAGTTGATGAAAATAAATATTATTTATTATTTTCAATAGAGTCTTAGCTGTTTAGTTTTGCGCTTACCGCGTTCAGAACCTGTTGTTGAACCATGAATCTAAATTAAGCTGTTTTTTAAATAAACACAGCATGAAAAAGACCTCAATAGTTAGGTCTTTGAAAGTAAATTTCAAATGCTTTGTATTATTTAGTCGTAAAAAGTCTTATCTAGGGCAAACAGATACAAAGAAGGCAGACAGTACTGATGTTGCAGTGACGTAAAATCTATCAGAATTCTCTAACCTTTACCTGAGAGAGCAGCTTCAACCATTGGTGTCAACTTAAGCTGAAACTCCTTTAAAACCCCGTTTCTAGCCTCTGGCTGGAAATGCCTGTGCATACTCAGCTTTTTCCGCCATGTCTCCATATAACTGCACCAGCATTAGTGAGCGCCATGCGATCGCTTTTCAAAACTGCTTCAGCATTAGCGATCGCTTCTCGATCTGCCTGAAGGGTTGCTGTAGCCGATTTGCTATTGGAAACGTATTGCTGTGCTTGATCTAAACTAATCGCGCCTTTCTTATACAATGCACCATAGCGATCGCTCTGTCCCTGAGCAAATTCTGCTTGTGCTTGATCCTTAGCCAAATTCGCTTGCGCTTGTCGCACTAAGGCTTGGTCTTTGACTAAAGCGGCTCTAGCTTGGTCTACCTGACCCAATCTAGTTAATGCATCTCTTGCTTGTTGTACCGAGGCTTGGTCTTTGGCGACAGTACCTTGAGCTTGCTGGATTGCAGCAGCTTGCGATCGGTCATCTAGAGTAAATAAAAGTTGTCCCTTTTTCACCTCTTGACCTTTCTTGAAATAAACTCCAATAATCCGCCCGCTAGCTTGGGGTGTAATTGCAACTGTAGAACCCGATTGCACATTACCGATCGCCTGCAATTGCACCGGAACCGTTTTTTGTGTCACCATTGCCACGGTTACAGGTGTCACTTGCTGCTTATTACGCCCAGATTTTTCAGTTTTGTCTGACTTGGCTGCACCTGCATAAATACCAAAAATACCCAGCCCAGCCAGCAATATTACCCCTAAAATTACCAAACGAATCTTTTTCTTTTTTGGCGATCGCGGTAGCTCTGGTTCTATGCTGTTCTCAGTCAAACGCTCGTTAGAAATTTCATGGTTCATCAGAACCTCCAATGCATTTTAGTTAATTAAAAACCGTGAAATCCTTTATCACCTCAACTCCCGCTAATACCAATTTCATTTGAAGCGGCACATCTAATACCATTTTGGATTTTAGACTTCGGCTTACCTCGGCTCCGCTCGGCACAAGTCGCTCAGTCGAACGATTTTGGATTGTGAAACATCCATTGGACAAGTGTTTTAATTTTCCGTCTGTCGCAATCATTTTTCAAATTGGTATAAATAATTAGTTTTTTCCGGTTTGTTCGATGTGCTTTGTCAAATAATGATGATTTTGTTGATTTCCAATCAAACAAATAATATTGTTAAATACCTTTTAATTAATCATATTTAAAATATCTCATTATCTTAATTAATACTTTGTTTTTACCCGCGTTTACTTATTATTTTTTAGCTGCCGATATAGAATGTGGAGAGCTTGTTTTTCTATCTGTCTGACTCGTTCACGACTAATACCCATGCGCTGACCAATCTGTTCTAGAGAAAGTTCATTTCCATCTGTCAAACCAAAGTGTAAATTTAATATTTCTTGTTGTTGTCTAGATAAACTTGACAATAATTCTTCAAGTTCTTGATTGAGAGATTGCTCAGTGGTATAGCCATTCTCAGAATATCTGTAATCTTCTATTAAATCTTCTAACTTGACATCTTTCTCTGAGCCAACTCGAATATCTAGAGATATAGTTTGACGAGCTAAAGTTAGATATTCCCGAATCTGACTAGGCTCCAAAGAAAGTGCATGAGCAATTTCCGTAGTGGTAGGAACGCGACCCAGTTTTTGAGATAACTCTCGCTGAACGCGCTTAATTTTATTTAACTTCTCATTTATGTGAATCGGTAATCTAATTGCGCGTCCTTGTTGGGCGATCGCTCTAGTAATTCCTTGACGAATCCACCAGTAAACGTAGGTTGAAAATCTGTATCCTAAAGCCGGATTGAATTTCTCAATCCCTCTTTCCAAACCCAAAGTACCTTCTTGAATTAAGTCCATCAGTTCTAAATTCCGTCTCTGATATTGCTTGGCAATTGACACCACGAGCCGGAGATTGGACGCCATCATTTTCTGCTTGGCTTTTTTCCCTTGATTTAGCTTTTGAAGTAGTTCCTGTTCGCTTAACTGCATCTGGTTAGACCATTCTGACAGTGTGGGGGTACGATTTAATTCAACAGTCAGTTTTTCGGATTCAGCAAGTATTTTCATCATCTGTTGAACTTGTTGGGCAAAAAAAACTTCTTGCTCTTGGGTTAACAGAGGTATCCGTCCAATTTCTTGAAGATAAGCACGTACTGTATCAGTTGTAAATTGAGATGCTTTGCTTGTGTTAATAGCTTTAGTATCTGGTAATGATGTTAAGTTACTCATGTTGAGTTAGCCTCTGCCTATTCTATTAATTGGGGTATTTTTTTTCGGGAAAAAGTGCAGATAGTGACTTGATGAACCATAGAGGTTTTTATAAAAGAACCAGGTATCAAGTACTAGTTCCAAAAGAGCAATCAATACCCAAATTGCTAAAGAAACAATTACAGGTAGGCTGAGATCGGGAAATTTCCTTTGCAAATCGATAATGCCAAATAACAGCAAAAATACAAGCGAAACTCCTAGAAGAAATGACAGCTTGACAATCGCGAGAATGAACCGACTCATCTCTAGGATGCGATTGTAAAGTCTAGAAAATCTTTCCATGATTTCTTCCATGTTATTGATCACAAGTAAAATTTGTTGTTGATGCAGATGTGTAGCTAAGGAATATTGTTGCTGTACTTGCGTCAATTCCTGTTCATTCTTGAAATTATCTATTAGTTCCCACCGGGCCGAGAATCCGCTTCACGGCATCGTCAATTTTCATCCCCTGGGTTTTTTGACCGTTAATTTGGACAATTACATCGTCTGGCAAAATGCCCGCTTTAAAAGCAGGGGTTCCTTGAATTGGGGCGACAACAGTTAAGGCTTTAGTTTTTTCATTCTGTGCCAGTTCCAGCCCTACGCCACTGAGGTTGCCAGAAATATCGTTATTTAGGGCTTTAAATTCTTGCGGGTCAAAAAACTCGGTGTAGCGATCGCCTAATTTCGCCACCATTTCTTCAATCGCTCCATAAGCCTCTTTCTTGGAACTATAGGAACGGCTAAGATACTGCTGGCGAATTGCTTGCCAATCTTGATGGTTAAAGCTGACATCAACATAGTTTTTATCTAGGATTTGCCACACCTCATCCACCAGTTTTTGAGAGCTAGGTTGTGGTTTACCTAGATAGAGCTTTGGAAGTGTATAGACTAGTTCCTACAAAGATTGTGGCTATAACAGCCAGTTCTATCTTGACGAGCAATTTTTGTTTAAACATACTTTAATTATTGAAGAATAATCCAGAATTCAGAATCCAATCAATGAAGGTCTGAATACCCCAGTAACAGATAATTACTCCTGAATTCTGTTTTGATAAAACAACTAGGAATTATCTTGAGATTTTCCTTTGCGGTGGGGATAGGCAGTCTTAAAAATATCCTGAATTTTAGTCTTTTGTTCAGCAGTAAGATTTAGGCTCAACACTGCTTTACGCATTTTTTCGCCTTTTTGTAATTTCGTTGACAATTCCTTTACCTGATCTGGGGTCAGAACTGCCTCAACTTGCTTGCGAATTTCTTCGCGCTTTTGAGCGCGTTCTGACGTATTCGATGCCGGAGAGTTCGTGGTAGAAGTATCAGCTACCTTTGTGCCAGAATCATTACCTTGAGACACATCTGGAGATTTAGTACTGGTGCAACCTGTCATTCCTGTAATTAGGATAGTTGCAAATAGCAGGGTTGGTAAAATTATCTGTTTTTTAATCATTTACTTCTCTGGTTTTTGTTGTGTGTAATAGAACTGTTCTGACTCAATTTCGGTTTATGACTGTTTAGAAGATGTTAAAAAAGTTGCTGCTTTACTCACACCAGCTAATCTTAGAAGTTGGAATGAGTTTGCACATGAGCTAGAATTCCTAACCTGACCAGTAAAAAAGTACTCAAGTTATTGTGACTTTTTTCCTAATTTAGAAATAATTAATTAGTCGAAACGGCTCTATCAATACTAGAGACAGATTCGTTATATAGGGGAGGAATGGGTACTGGGGAATGGGTACTGGGGAATGGGTACTGGGGACTGGGTACTGGAGAAGAAATTATGAGTAAGATTTGATTGGGGTCTGAATTCCCATTCAAATCTCCCCAATCCCCAGTCCCTAGTCCCCAGTCCCCAGTTCAATATTTCCCTCTAAAATAGTGAAAATACCTATGGTTTTGTTACAAAGACCATTGAGTTGGAACAGTTCTATGGTTAGCTTGACCTACCCATCTTTCCGTCTGTTGCTTTACCTAGAGTGGCTGTTATTAGCCACGGCAGTGTTTATGGAAGTTCTGCTGCCGTTTCAGTTGTCCTGGTCTTTGCCGCTAGGAGTTCTGGCGATCGCAACTTTCAGCTTGATGGGTTTGAGGCTACCAATGGTGAAGCCGGAAACCAAATTACTTTATACAGCCCTGGAATTTGGTTTAATTTTGCTGCCAGCAACTCAACATACTTTATCGACTCGCTCCGTTTTCTTGCTGTGTCTGGTACTGGTGATGCGGAGTTGTCTCATATTTAAGCGATCGGGGCAGTTGGCTGTCTTGATTTTATCTCTGCTTTCTTATGGAACACTGCTTTTATCCAGACCGATTGTACCTGAGAATTTTCTGCCAGATAAGCTGATCCTCATGTCCTGGGATTGGCGATTAAGTAATATATTATTGTTTAGCTTAACGTTAGTATTCGCTTTATTGTTAATTAATGCCCTGCTTGCAGAGCGCCAAAGTCGAGAGCAGTTAGAAATTGCCCATCAGCAATTAGAGATCATCAATCAACAACTTTGCCAGTATGCCCTGCGGATTGAAGATCAGGCAACCTTGCAAGAACGCAACCGAATTGCCCGCGAAATTCATGATGGGTTAGGACACACTCTCGCCGCCCAAACCATTCAGATTAATAATACTCTGTTGTTTTGGCAATCAAATAATGATAAAGCATTGACATTTCTCAAACAGGCAAAAGAACTGGGGGCTGAAGCGCTGCTAGAAATTCGGCGATCGCTTTCGGTTTTGCGTTCAAATCCTTTGCAAGGACAATCTCTCAAATCATCCATTGAAAAGCTGTTGATAGATTTTCAGCAAACCACAGGTATTGAACCATCCTGTAAAATTGATCTACCGCACACCTTACCAACAGAAGTAAACACGGCTTTATTTCGCATTGTGCAAGAATCGCTGACAAATATTTGCAAACACGCCGAGGCGACGAGTGTCACCGTTAAACTTCTGGCTCACCCTGGGATGATTCATCTGTCAATCGAAGATAATGGAAAAGGTTTTAACCCCACTCAAAATACAACCGGGTTTGGATTACAAGGGATGCGAGAACGGACGGTTGCACTGGGTGGCCAGTTAAATCTCCACAGTCAACTAGGAACAGGTTGCTGTATTTCTGTTTCCTTGCCACTCTCAAAGCTGTTGGTGTTTTAGCTTATGATTCGGATTTTATTAGTTGACGATCAGCATCTGATTCGCCAGGGACTTAAGAGTATGCTTGAGTCGAATGCAGAGATGCAGGTAATTGGAGAGGCAGAAAATGGGCAACGGGCACTCGAACAGATTGCCGCACTGCAACCCGATATTGTGCTAATGGATATTCGGATGCCCGTAATGGATGGAGTCGCCACCACAAAAGCGATCGCTCAACAATATCCTGACATTAAGGTTCTCGTCCTCACCACCTTCGATGATGATGAGTATGTTTTCCAGGCGATGCGGCTGGGTGCAAAGGGCTATTTGCTCAAGGATACCGAACCAGATGAATTAATGTTGGCAATTCGATCCGTCTACAAGGGACAAACCCTACTCGGTCCGGGATTGTTTGAGAAAGCACTCACGCCGATTACCGCACCTGTCCAGTCTGTGCAACCCCCTCCAGAATTGGCGCAACTCACACCCAGAGAATTAGATGTATTGCGGTTAATTGCTTGTGGAGCCAATAACCGAGAAATTGCCGAATCGCTGTTTCTTTCAGAAAACACTGTTAAAAATTATGTTACTAATATTCTCAGTCGGTTGAGTTTACGCGATCGCACTCAAGCCGCTTTGTTTGCCCATTCTTTGTTTAGTGGACTGAAGTAGAGTCTACTTGGGCAAGGTTATCGTTCGCTAGAAAGACAAAGTGTCGGGAAAGGCATATTTCCCGACATTTTATGCACATAAATAATACAAACCTAAATTAAAACACCGTCCAGTGGCAGAATAACTAGTTCTGCTCCTGACGTTCATTTACTACAATTTCCAACTTTCCAAGTATCTCTTCAAGTGTATCCAGAGTCGTTTCACGAGCTTGCGCCCTTAAAGTACGAATATTATTGATTGTCTTTAGTGCTTCAGAACCGCCAACCACACCCAATAATTTTGAATCGTCAAGTTCCTCAATTTGTGGTTGTAAATCTTTAATTTCTATCGTTTTTACTTTTTTCATATCCACTAATCCTAATACTAGTTAAATAACAAGCTAACAACGGGTAATAAGAAAATCAACAAGAAAGATAAAACATCCTACTTTTCCCACTTTTCCTACTTTTTAGTTCTAAATACCGTAGCCCCGCAAGCGGGGAGGGGGTTGGGGGTGGGGTGCAATGACTGTGGGAATCATAACTAATTATGCGGACATGATATGAGCACTTCGGCTACGCTCTGTTACCGAGGAGCAGCACTTTTTCTACGAGAGGCTGCGCTCTGTTACCGAGGAGCAGAGGGAAAGAGTTAGAGACAAATCATTTGTATCAAGCATTTCGTGAAATGGTATTAATCCCCTCCCCAAACATCGGCTACGGCGTACACACAAATCTTTTAGAGTTGCTGTGTAACTTAGGGTGGGCTAATCTTTGCAGGTCGATGTATTGGCATAGCAGGTCGATGCATTGGCATAGCAGGTCGATGCATTGGCATAACACGTCGATGCATTGGCATAACAGGTCGATGCATTGGCATAACACGTCGATGTATTGGCATAACACGTCGATGTATTGGCATTGCAGGTCGATGCATTGGCATAACAGGTCGATGCATTGGCATTGCAGGTCAAGATGTGGGGCAGCTTTAGAAAACTTTTGTGTACACCGTAGCCCAATCGGGGGAGTTAGAGGGGTGAGAAGGACTTGTATATACACTGTAACCAGCTTGGGGAGAGGAGGCAAAGCATAGCTTTGACGGAGTGGGGTTCAAATTTTGTAATTTATGCAAGAAGTCTATTGCACATTATGTATTAATGCACAACCACTGAATATAGATATTTTGACATACCCTTTCAGGGATAATTCTTGTTATACAGCAGCCTACAGGGAGAACTTAATATGACATCTCCAGAAACGGTTATATGGCTACAAGAACGCACGAGTTTAGGAATTCTCTCACCTGAAGTATTAAATGCGATCGCTCAAGTAATTGAAGAACAAGTTGTACCCGCCGAAACTGACTTAGTTAGTGAAGGCAATTCTCCAGAAGCCCTTTATATTCTCGTAGAAGGTCAACTCGAAAGCAATACCACCAATCAAAGCAACCCAGCTTTAGCTTGTGGATTCCTTCCCGGTGCAGTGATTGAACTCAAAGAATTACTGTTGGATGAATCAACTCCATTCACAATTACTACAGTAACCGAATGTCACTTGTGGGTTGTACCTGCTGCTAAATTTCGGGAATTAGTCACTCAATACTCCGAAATTGCTCAGGCTTTTTCGCGTCAATTGGCTCAAGAATTAGCTCAGGTAACATCTGCACTTGGCTATGAGCAAGAACGTTCTATTGCCTTGCGCCCATATTTAGTTACCAAAGCACAACGGGGAATTGTCGGTACAAGTCGCTATGCTGTGCGGCTGCGGGAGCAAATTCGAGAAGCGGCTGCCGATCGCAAATCTGTGGATATTTTCGGAGAACCAGGGTTAGAAAAAGACAATATAGCAGCCTTGATCCACTTTGGTTCTCCGAAACGGCGAGAACCAATTATTAAAGTAAATTGTGGTATTCTCCAAACTAGCGGCGCAGATTTATTTGGTCGCGCTGGCGGCAAACCCGGACTGTTGGAATGGTTGGGGGAAGGTACTCTAGTTCTCAACAACATCCAAGAATTGCCCGAAGAATTATTACCTGCCGTGACGGAGTTGCTCAAAACTGGTACATATACCCCCGTCAGTCGTTCTGGAGATCCAGTAGCCGAAGCTCGTCCCAGTAAAGCCAGAATTCTGATTGTTTCAGAAAAAACTCAGCCGACAGTTGAACGTTCTGTTGGTCACATTATTAAAGTACCACCGCTACGGGTACGGAAAGCTGATATTCAGATACAAGTCGAATATTATACCAGTCTTTACACTCGTTCTAGAGGCGTTCCGAAACCGCACATTACCCCAGAAGCTTTGCGTCGCCTCCAGTCTTATGATTTTCCTGGCAACCTCAAGGAATTGAAAAATCTGGTAGAAAGAGCGATCGTGCAAGCTGAGGGTGCGAATGAATTAACAGAAGAAATTTTCTGGCCAGCCGAAACTAAGAAAAAACGATTTCGGGTCAATCTGTTAAATGCCTATCCTAATTTGCGGCGGTTTTTACGTAGTGACTGGTGGCCCGATCGCATTAATTATGGTTTTACTGCAACAGTTTTTGCGATTATTGTGGCAATATTATTCATTGGGCCGCAAACCCGCGATCGCAATTTCGTATTAAATCTATTTTGGGCTTGGTGGTGGCCTTTCTTCTTATTTCTCTTTCCCTTTTTGGGACGTGTCTGGTGTTCTGTTTGTCCCTTCATGATTTATGGAGAAATCACCCAAAAGCTCTCTTTATGGCTGTGGCCTCGAAAACTCAAACGCTGGCCGAGAGAACAAGCTGAACAATGGGGTGGATGGTTCATGTTTGGTTTATTTACCCTAATTTTCTTATGGGAAGAACTCTGGCATTTGGAAAATACTGCTTATCTCAGTGCTTGTTTGCTGCTGTTAATTACTGCTGGAGCGATGATTTTCTCGGCTCTTTTTGAGCGCCGGTTTTGGTGTCGCTATCTCTGTCCCATCGGCGGAATGAATGGTTTATTTGCAAAACTCTCAATGACGGAACTCCGGGCACAGCAAGGGATATGTTCTGCCAGTTGCACCACCTATCAGTGTTATAAAGGTGGGCCGCAAAAAGGCGAAGGGCTGGAAACCAATGGATGTCCCTTATACTCACACCCAGCGCAGTTAGAAGATAACCGAGATTGCGTACTGTGCATGACTTGCCTCAAAGCCTGTCCCCATCGTTCCGTTGAGTTCAACTTGCGTCCCCCTGGAATTGAACTGTGGACAACTCATGTACCCCGCACTTATGAAGTAGCATTATTGTTTTTGCTCTTGGGTGGTATCTATCTCCATCGCTTGCCAGAGTTGCAATCTTGGTTAGGGCTGCAACTGGATTTAACTGATTTTTGGCAGCACTTGGGATTATCGCTGCTAGTGTTAATTATTCCAGCAGCTCTTACCTTTGGCGCTTATGGCTTGATCCAAGTGTTCAATTTTAACCGTAAGCCTCGATCCTTTGTAGAACTCGCCTACGGCTACCTACCATTAGTGTTGGGAGGTAATTTGGCTCACTATCTACGTTTGGGCTTAGGCGAAGGCGGGAAGATTTTACCTGTTACCTTTGCTACTCTTGGTTTGAGTGGTGAACAATTGCCAATATTAGTTGCTCATCCGGCTGTGATTGCCTTTTTGCAAGGTACAACGATAATTTTCTCAGTGTTGATGACTATGTTATTAACGCAAAAAATTGCCAAGCAATCAGTGGGTACACCAAAGGGTTTAGCGAAACTATCGCTGCTTTGGCAACACCTAGCAGCGATCGCTTTGGGAGTTAGTATGTGGGCGATTATCGTCTTTTGAGCTTTACATCTTCCACCAGGCGGTTTCTAATCGCCTGGGCTAGGTGCAAAATGTGATTTAAGAACATTCTTCCCTACGAACGTGATAGAAAATACTTATATGATTTATGATTTTTGACTCATAGTGTAAGGATTACAGATAATGCACGTTCTAAAAAGATCCATCAAACCTGCAACTTATATATCATTCCTCCACATTTACCAAACAACTTGGGGGACTGCTGGTGATATTTGTTTAATCCGTGAATCTGTAGCTAATGATAGTACCGCGAAGTTTATCGGGCACAAAATCGAACTAGCAGTTCCCAGAGGATTAGAGCGCGATCGCATCGCCAACTGTCCAATAATTAAAGTTGCAGGTAATGTCGGCGACGGGCATCCCAAAGAACACCCATTGGAATGGGAGGCTTATGAGGGTGTAAGTGAAGAAATAGCTTTAGCGGCTCTCAAACCTTGGGGCTTCAAGTTAATTGAACTTTAATGTGGCGATTTGACAAGCTCAACTCGCTTTCGTTCTTCTGAAACTATTTTTTCCCCTAGCGCCATCAGACATTGGCTCAAATGGAAAAATTCATCTAATAGACATAGGAGTGAAATTAATTATGCGTTGCCCGAAATCCTTGGTAGGCATAATTCATAAATTGTACCTACGTTATTTTCACTCCTACGTCTAATGTACCAAACCAGGTTTCTAAATCCGCGATCGCCTGGAAATCCAATAATGCTTCACCGAGATTTTCTAATTGTTCTAAAGAGAGAGTTTCAATGCGGTCTAGCATCTCTTGGGGTAATTCTCCCACCCGTCGAGTAAGCTGACGGAGAATCAGCAATTGTCCTTCTGCCTTTCGTCCTTCTTCCCGTCCGCGTTGTTCGCCGCGTTGTTCACCTTCAGCGAGAATTTCTTGATAAATCACTGACTCGCGCATCATACCCTCCCGAAATAATTGTCGAATCAAGTCTTGATTGTATTTTAACCCCGCTAAGATTTGGGTATACGCGGAAATTTCTGGTCGTTGTCTTGGCTCAAGTTGATTAACTTTGACCACAACTTGTTGCAACAAAGCTTGGGGTTGCGTGGTTGCGGCCAATGGTGCTAACGGTAACAAAGCGGGATCATTGAGGAATGGTTCAGGATTTTCTTCCCATAAGCGAATCACGCGATATTCATGACGGGTAGTTTCGACACAGAAGACAGTTTCAATTACTGTTCCCGGTGCAGGGGGAAGCAGTAATACGACAACTTGCGTTATTGGTAGGCGATACAAACGATACAAGCGTACCCAATAATCTAGCATCCGCAAGGGTAGGGGTGGCGTAGATTCTAGTTTGGTTTGAAATTCCAGATGGAGAATGCGTCCTTCTAATTGTAAGAATGTGACATAATCAGCGCGAATAGGTTCAATGCTCAATTCAGTTTTGAGGACTGTGACGGAAGTTTGCGGTGTTCCTAATACCCAACTGGCAAAGGTAGCAGGATGTTTTTCGGACAGTAGTTTGCAAAGGTTATCAAAAGACATTTGCGATCGCTAACAATTGAACGAGGTATTGTTATTATCTCGTGCAGTGGTTTGAGTAGGCGATGTCTACGACGGGCTATGACGCTCGCGGACTCGCTACCGCTACGCTATCGGCGTCGCACCATCGCTTAAGGAAGCTCGGTACTATACTCTGAGCGTATCTTTTTAAATTCCTGTAATAATTACATTAATATTTCATTTCTGGCTAGGTTGAGTTATCAGACGGTAAAAAGATAACTGTAGCGGTTCCTGATTTACTAGTAAAAACCTAACTCCCTTCTCTTTCCCTACTAAAGAAGGGGCAGAAACAGCCTTTATTACTAAAGAAATTACGAATTATACAAATGTATCTGCACATAATTAAAAAGCGATCGCCTTTTTTCCTTTTTCCCTTTATCCTGCTGTTGACTCTCTTCCTCTCCCTGCCTTGGGTGAATGCGAAAGAACAGCCTAAGTCGAAGCCAGAAGCGTGGCAGATTAACGGTATTGTTGCTGCCCTTGATGATGGACATGACGGAGTAAAAAAACTCGCTTTTGAAAAATTCAATGAATACGATCTAAAAAATTTGAAAGCGGTGATTGAGAAACCAGAGGATATTGCTCAGAAAGCTGCCAAAATCCTCAAGGATAAAACTGTTGACTCAAGTGTTCGTTCCAGTGCAGCATGGGCATTGGGAAATCTAGGGGAGGCTGCCAAACCCTACGTCAGAGACATCGCTGACATCCTCAAGGATAAAACCGTTGACTCAAATGTTCGTTCCAGTGCAGCATGGGCATTGGGAAATATAGGGGAGGCTGCCAAACCCTACGTCAGAGACATCGTTGACATCCTCAAGGATAAAACCGTTGACCCCTATGTTCGTTACAGTGCAGCATGGGCATTGGAAAATCTGGGGGAGGCTGCCAAACCCTACGTCAAAGACATCGCTGACTTCTTCAAGGATAAAACCGTTGACAAAGATGTTCGTTACAGTGCAGCATGGGCATTGTTTCGTTCCGGTGCAACATGGCCATTGGGAAATTTGGGGGAGGATGCCAAACCTTACGTCAAAGACATCGCTGAGTTCCTCAAGGATAAATACGTTGACTCAAATGTTCGTTCCAGTGCAGCATCGGCATTGGGAAATCTGGGGGAGGCTGCCAAACCCTACGTCAAAGACATCGCTGACATCCTCAAGGATAAATACGTTGACTCAAATGTTCGTTCCAGTGCAGCATCGGCATTGGGAAATTTGGGGGAGGCTGCCAAACCCTACGTCAAAGATATCGCTGACATCCTCAAGGATAAATCCGTTGACAAAGATGTTCGTTCCAGTGCAGCATCGGCATTGGGAAATCTGGGGGAGGTTGCCAAGCCCTACGTCAAAGATATCGCTGACATCCTCAAGGATAAATCCGTTGACAAAGATGTTCGTTCCAGTGCAGCATCGGCATTGGGAAATCTGGGGGAGGTTGCCAAACCCTACGTTAAAGACATCTTCGACTTTTTCAACGATAAAACCATTGATGCTGATGTTCGTTCCCGTGCAGCAGTAGCATTAGTAAATTTGGGGGAGGTTGCCAAACCCTACGTCAAAGACATCTTTGACTTCTTCAAGGATAAAACTTCTAGCACTATTACCTATATGAATGACTCCAGAATCCGTTCCGGTGCAGCAGAAGCATTGGCAAATCTGGGGGTGGAAGACACTAGCAAACTCTATGTTAAAGATATTGCTGATATCCTCAAAGATAAAACCATTGATGCTGATATTCGTTCTGGTGCAGCCGTGGCATTGGGAAATATTGGGGAGGCTGCCAAACCCTATGTCAAAGATATTCTCGACTTCTTCAAGGATGAAACCGTTGATAAAAATTTTCGTAAAGATGCAGCAGAAGCATTGGGTAAGATAGAACAACTCAACCTGAATAATGTTGTAGCAATTCTGGATAGAGTCTATTATGTAGGTCAATCAGAATTTGAACAGTGGCGATTTTTGACATATTTTCTGGGTGGCGGCACTAATGAAGTCAAAACACTGCTTACATGGCTGGGTTTTCCTGACACTAAAACAATTCCTGTTTCATTAAGCCACGATCGCGGTGATAAAACTCTTAAAATATTTGCCCAAGTCTGGGAACCTAGCCAAGGTTTAGCACGATTACGGGAAGACTTAGCAAAGCAAATTGCTGTAGTTGCCAGAAAAGTCTCTTGGCAACCACAAGATATTGTTATCTTAGAAACTCACTACAACAACCTCAAAAAAGCCGGCTACAACGAAGCTGATTCACTGCAATCAGTAATAGTTAACCTCAAAACTTGGCAGTGGTTTCTCAATGCCAGAACTACTATTTTGATTCATGCTGCCTTTTGGCTTGCCCTCATCTTCGCTTATCCCAAGTTTCCCCAAGTTCAAGCCATCTTCTTCTGGAATCCTTGGGTGAGGCGTATTCTCGGAGTCGGCTACGTCGGCTTAATTCTCACCTGGGTTCCCTTTTTCCGCGAAAAGTTATTTGAACCCTTCAAGCCTTCCCTACTAGCCGATGCCGGGTTAGATAGTTTTAACCCCGAAGCTTACTTCCCAAATTCTAAAGTGAAAGTTCCCGGTGTAGATGAACCCGTACCAATTACCCAAGTGCTACCTAACATCAAAGGACAAGTCATTTTGGAAGGTGATTCCGGCTTGGGTAAGTCAATGTATCTGCGCTATTTGGTAAAAACTTCTGGGCGGCTTGTGGTTTATCTACCAGCCCAGAAGTGTTACAAAGGGGTAATTGAGGCAATTCAAGCCAAGCTACACGGACAAGCACAAGATGCTGATTTTCTCAAGAATTTAATTTACAGTGGCGCATTAGATATTTGCATTGACGGACTCAATGAAGTTACGGCCGACACCAGGGCAAAAATCTGTCAGTTTGCCGAAAGCTATTTCCGGGGTAACATCATCATGACCACCCAACCCCTAGAGTGGACACCACCCTCAACAGCCAAAATATATAAATTGCTCCCCCTTGAGGAACCACAAATTCAGCAATTTCTGATTTCCCGTCAGCCACGACTGCCCAAAAATGCCAAAGTTCAAGGTACTGATTATGAGCAAGCCACTGCTAGTTTTTTAACCAAAGCCCTCAGTAATCAGCAATCACCACAAGAATTAAGCGCGATTGAGAAGGTTCTCTCTAATCCAATGGATTTAACTGTGGTAGCCCTGATGCTATCCCAAGGCGAATACCCCGATTTGTTTCACTTGCAACAACATCAATATCAATTGATGGCAGCAGAATATTTGCAAGAATGGAACCAGGAATTTCCATTGAAAAAATTCTCCGATGCTGTCTATCAAATGCGGCTGAAAGATGAGCAAGCGTTACCTGTGGATGAGTTTTACCAGGTATTACAGTCATTGGAAGACGATAAGTATAAAATGGTTGTTAGCCGTCAGTGGCAAGACGAAAAAGGCGAAGCCAAGAGAGAATGGTACTTCCGCCACGATAAGATTATGGATTTCTTTTTGGTGCAAAACTTTCTCGGCGAGAGTCAGGAAGCTAAAAATCGGCTCATTGACCACATGGATGACCCCCGTTTTCGTGGTGTCTACTTTTTGCTAGCAACCTTACTCCCCTTAGATGCTGCCACAGAATTGAAAGAAAAATTAGTTCAATACGCCGCCGATACCAAAGACCATACTGTGAGTGATACCTTCGTGCAATTGTTGCGGCCAAGAGCGTGATATTAATTCGTAATTCGTAATTGAGAAAGAGACTTATAGTGTGAGGGAAAATTTTTGATTTAATTAAAATGAGCCTTTGAACTCCATTAATGAGTCTTTGAACTCCATTAATGAGTCTTTTAGCTCCATTAATGAGCCTTTGAACTCCATTAATGAGCCTTTGAACTCCATTAATGAGTCTTTTAGCTCCATTAATGAGTCTTTGAACTCCATTAATGAGCCTTTTAGCTCCATTAATGAGTCTTTTAGCTCCATTAATGAGTCTTTGAACTCCATTAATGAGCNCTTTTAGCTCCATTAATGAGTCTTTGACACAGTAGTTTTACCGTCTTCTGTTAGAAAAAATTAATTCAATACGCCGCTTATACCAAAAACCATACTGTGATATCATGTCCGCTTGATTACTTACTAAACCCTAAGAACCCCACCCCGCCAAAGCTATGCTTTGTCTCCCCTCCCCGCCGGCGGGGAGGGGCTGGGGGTGGGGTGCAATGACTATGGGAATCACAACTAATTACCCGGACTTGATATGAGTGATACTTTCGTGCAATTGTTGCAGACAGGATCGTAATTCGTAATACTTCTCTACGAGAGGCTGCGCCAAGGCTACGCTCAGTACAAGTTCGTAATGAAGAAAGAGACTTCTAGTAGTCTGTCAATAAATAATTGATGGATAAATTCCCTGTAGAGACGGCGATTTATCGCGTCTCTCTAACCGTCAAAATGAATTTGACAGACCACTAGGCTGAGGGTAAATTCTTGATTTAATAAAAATCTGACTTTTCACGTCGTGTAGAAAAGCTAACGCTAAACCTCAACCCTGAGCAAATTTCATTACTAGGGAATGGAAGCGAGGTTTTCTAGATAAGAGTGAAAAGTCAGATATTGTAATGAGTGGAAAAAGAGATTGTGTTTGTCCTACCGCCAAGTAGAATCAATGCTCAGTTCACCTGGAACTAAGCTTAATAAATAGGCAAAGGAATTAACCACGACCCCAGCCGCGATCGCGCTCATAGCGACGGTTATTGTCATAAATGTTGCGAAGGTTATTATCGCGTTCATAGCGGCGATTATTATCGCGTTCATAACGACGGTTATTATCGCGTTCATAGCGGCGATTATTATCGCGTTCATAACGACGGTTATTATCGCGGTCATAACGGCGATTGTTATCGCGGTCATAGCGACGATTGTTATCGCGGCGATTGTTATCGCGGTCATAACGGCGATTGTTATCGCGTTCATAGCGACGGTTATTATCGTCACGAATGTTCCGAAGGTCGTTCTGGCGGTCATAGTCATCATTTCTATGGTGACGACTATGAAGTTCGTAGTTACCATCATCATTGCGTTGAGAGATGTAGCTATCTAACTCAGCAGGATAAGATGCTGGTGTATTAGCATCAGCTTTTGGAGAAATAGCCAAAGCTGAAGCAGATGCTATCAAGCCGGCGAGCAAAATAGAGGTAAAGCGGTTCATGATGTGAGTCAAAAATTATTGACAGTAATTTATGCAAGTCCAGTCTGTTTAGGAAGAGCAGATTCCACAAGTCTTTAAATCAATCCTAACAGTGTTGAATAACTCGAAAAGTTTTCTTGGGTGCGGTGATTGAGAAAAGTTTTGTCGTCTGTGATACTTTCTAACTTTCCACAGCCCGTTAAAAGTCAAAATTAAAATAAATCTTTGAACTCCATTAATAGAAATATGAGTGAAAAAAATGTAGAGACGTAGTACTGCTACGTCTCTACAAGAGTTCTGGATAACGCATATTTAATTTCTGGATCTAATTAAGTTTTTGATTTAAATACGTTACGTAAGCGTTCGCGTAGCGTCTCGTAGAGAAGCTCGTCGTAGACATCGCTCCTTTCCCAACACCTAGACCATCGATTCAGTAAGCCTCAATACCCTACTAGGCAAGACGCACACTAATCATAATTGGTGTGCGTCTGCGGTTAGATTTTAGAAATTCTCGAACTTAGCGATCGCATCCTTCATTTTATCTACCACCTCATCGACAGGGATAACTCCCAATTCTCCAGAGGCGCGGGTACGGATACTCAAGGTGTTAGTTTCCACTTCCTTAGCTCCCACCACTGCCATTACTGGTATTTTTTCTTTCTCTGCATTGCGAATTTGTTTACCCAAGCGATCGCCACTGGTATCAACTTCTGCACGGATGCCCAACCCTCTCATTTTCGCCACCACATCTTTAGCAAAGTCTAGCTGTGTATCACCAACGGGTAATAATCTAGCTTGCACTGGCGCTAACCACAAAGGGAAATCGCCTGCATATTCTTCAATTAAGATCCCAATTAACCTTTCCAGCGAACCAAAAGGCGCACGGTGAATCATCACTGGACGTTTGCGAACCCCATCTTCGGCGACGTATTCCAACTCAAAGCGTTCTGGCAAATTGTAATCTACCTGCACAGTTCCTAATTGCCACTCCCGTTCTAGGGCATCACTAAAGATAAAGTCAAGTTTTGGCCCATAAAAAGCTGCTTCTCCAATACCTTCAAAGTGTTCCATCCCCAAGGTTTCAACTGCCCGGCGAATCGCACCTTCGGCTTTGTCCCAAACTTCATCTGAACCGATGTACTTATCACTAGCAGGATCGCGGAAACTGAGTCTAGCTTTAAAGTTCTTCAGTTGCAGCTTATTGAACACCGACAAAATCAAATCCACCACACTGAGGAATTCGCTATCTAGCTGTTCTGGGGTAACGAACAGGTGAGAATCATCCACAGTAAAACCGCGCACCCGTGTTAAACCGCCCAATTCCCCTGATTGTTCGTAGCGGTAAACAGTACCAAATTCCGCCAGTCGCATCGGTAGTTCTCGATAAGAGCGCAACTCACTCTTATATATTTGGATATGGAAAGGGCAATTCATTGGCTTCATAACAAAGCCTTGTTCCTGTGCAGCCGATTCCTGATCATCTGCCATCAAGGGGAACATATCTTCTTTATATTTCTGCCAATGTCCAGAGGTTTTAAATAAATCTACTCTGGCAATGTGAGGCGTTACTACAGATAAATAACCCCGTTTTACCTGTTCTTGTTTCAGGAAGTCTTCTAAAGTACTCCGTAACAAAGTACCTTTGGGTGTCCACAAAGGTAAACCCGGCCCTACTAGATCAGAAAATATAAATAATCCCAGTTCCTTACCTAGTTTCCGGTGATCTCGCCGTAGCGCTTCTTCTTTACGTCGTTTATATTCAGCGAGTTGTTCTGGGCTTTCCCAGGCGGTGGCATAGATGCGTTGTAATTGGGCTTTAGTTTCATCCCCACGCCAATAAGCGCCAGCAACGCTTTCTAGTTCAATTGCTTTCGGGTTTAATTCACTGGTATTTTCCAGATGAGGCCCTGCACACAAATCCCACCATTCATTCCCCAGGTGGTAAATCGTGATTGGTTCGTTTTTGATATCTGCCAGAATTTCTAGCTTATAAGGTTCCTTAATTTCCTGAATCCGGCGTTCGGCTTCTTCGCGGCTGACTTCTTCCCGAATTACTGCCAGTTTGCGATTAATAATCTTCGCCATCTCTTTTTTGATGGCTTTGAGATCATTTTCGCTAAATGGTTCTGGATTGTCGAAGTCGTAGTAAAAACCGTTTTCAATCCAAGGACCGATTGTAACTTGTGCCTTGGGAAACAGCTTTTGTACTGCCATTGCCATTACATGGGAAGCAGTGTGGCGAATCTTTTTTAAGTTCTCCGATTCGCTGGTACGCGGTAAATAAATTTTTTCAACTTGTTCTGACTGTTGTGACTGATTGGATGAATTTGGCGACATTGGCTGCTGAACCGTTGGCGAAGTGATTACAAAAGTTGATTTATCTGAATCTGTAGGCTTATTCAACTATAACGACTTTGGTTTTTGCCAGTTAAGCTATCAAGAAAGAATTCAGAATGAATTGGAATCCGATGGTTACTGAGTTTGTCGAAGTACTGGCGTAATGAATAAAGGGGTTTAAGACTCCGCTAAATATGTTTTCTTTTATGGTGTTTCTAGGTGGCGGGTTTGAATCCCCTACTATTTTGATTATGAGTCCTGAATTTTGACTCCTGAATTCTTCTTCAATCCAAAGATAAAGATAAATTTTTGATTTCTTACCTGAGTGTCAAATTCAGGATTGCTCGCGATCGCTAAATTAGCTTATGAATTGCAACTCGATGTCATTTATACCTATAGTTACCTCTCCAAAGGCACTGTACAAACCAGATATCAAGACTATATAATAAATTTTGTGCCCTTTGTTACAAATTTTTACATCAATAAATTATGAGAGAAACCAAAAAAGTATTAAGAAAC
This sequence comes from Nostoc sp. 'Peltigera membranacea cyanobiont' 210A, assembly GCF_002246015.1. Classification (GTDB taxonomy): domain Bacteria; phylum Cyanobacteriota; class Cyanobacteriia; order Cyanobacteriales; family Nostocaceae; genus Nostoc. The sequence continues at coordinate 215,370 of NZ_NOLJ01000010.1, read as the reverse complement.
GTAAATAACGTTAATATTAGTAAGCAAGTTTGAAATATGCCTCTCATTTATGTCAGACTCAAATTTACCAGGGACTGAGTTGTTCAAAACGGTTTTAGATCCGCTGCTAGAAGATTTTCAGCATTGGTTTACGCGATCGCGCCATTTACTCGAAACTGAGGAACTATCATTTATGAGTCACCAAGAGCAATCTGACTTGCTCTTGCGGGTTAAGCAAGCGCAGGATGAACTAAATACGGCGAAGATGCTATTTAATGCAACTGATAAACAAGTCGGGATTGATATGGCAACGTTAATGCCTTGGCATGAATTAGTAACAGAATGCTGGAATGTCGCAATGCGCTTTCGTCAAGGACGTGAAGTCTAAGCGCTAAATTTCGGCTGACAACTTAACGATGTCTTAAGACTTACTAAGGAAGCGTCTACGCAAGATGGTAAATCAGTCGTTAAAAAGATAGTAGAAAATTCTTAACAATTTCTTAACATTATCTGGATTAACAAAATAATGTATCCTATGCTACCGTAAGTGGAATAACGGTTGACAAATAGCTCCATATAAATGTAGGCGCATGAAGAGTGCGTAGAATACTCGTCTTAACTGTGAGTCACAGTATCGGCGAAACAAAGCGTTACAAAATAAAGTTTAAAAAATTCCTGTTCTGGAGGAAAATCCAATGTTACATCTGCTTTACATTCTTGCTTTTACAATCCTTGCATTTATAGCTGTTGGCAACTTAATCCGTAACCTGATTATGTTCAGTTTCGATCGGGAGCGAACTTACCCGACGAATTCCTCGCCAATGAATAACCAAGGCAACTATGGTTATTATTCATCAAAGAGACAATTTGTACCCCATCCAGAGTTATTAGATAGCGCTGGAAACTTAATTAAAGAGCCACTTTTGGTAATGCGTTCAATTAACGTTGAAGATGCGCGTCAACATCTCGATGCACTTTACGAAGCATCCCCAGGACATAAAAGAGATAATTCCGAAGAAGCATAAAAGTAGAGACGCGATTAATCGCGTCTGTTAGCAGTTTGGGTGTAAATGATTGTTGTTTTTACATCCTTAATTTTTTTAGTAGAAATTTATTCCCATCCTGAAATTTGAGGCGATCGCATCGCTAGGCTGGTAAGTTAACATTGTGTTGTCCACTTGGCGCAGGTTTAAGTTGCTATGAGTGACAAAGAAGCCGTTATTGAGTTGGTAAAACATTTACCCCAGGATGTAACCCTAAGAGAAATTGTTCAGAAAATTGAGTTTATTGCAGCTATACGGGAAGGGTTTGACCAGATTGACCAAGGGCAGGGGATTCCAATTGAGCAGGTTGAGCAGATAATGGATACATGGACTACCAAGTAATTCTCTCGCCAAAAGCAGTTGGAGATTTAGAGACTATCATTCGGTACATTGCTCAAGATAATCCTGAAGCTGCCAGAGAGCTTGGTAAGCGCTTATTAGCAAAAACGAAAGAACTAAGCCAATTTCCATTTAAGGGGCAAAAGGTTTCAGAATTTGATGAGCCGAACATTCGCCAGTTAATCCTAAAGCCGTATCGCATTATTTATCGGGTTGACGAAGCCAAAAAACAGGTGAGCATTGCAAGGTTCTGGCACGCATCAAGATTCAGTCCTGAATTGTAACTGTGAGTTTTTACAAGAAAACGTATTGACAACGTAAATACATCTTGCCTAGACTATGAGGTATGGATGTGTTTTTCGTGCTTAATGGTGTCACCTTCGTTTGGAACGAGGAGAAAGCTTGGATTAATCCTAGCAATCATGACGGCATAACATTTCAGCAAGCCGTAGAAGCTTTCTTCGATCCGTTTCTGGTGGTGATTGATGCAAGCCGAAATGATGAGGAGCGAGATGCTGTGATTGGCTTGGACAGACGATGGAATCTTTTATACGTCGTCTACATTGAGCGTGAAAACGACATGATTCGGATCATCTCGGCTCGGAAAGCGACGCGCAAGGAACGTGAATACTATGAAAGCTGAAGTTTTAAAAAAGCGACTCGATAAAAATCGTCCAATGACGACAATCACAATTCGCATTCCCGAAGATGTGATTGAAGATTTGAAGCGAGTAGCACCATTATTAGGGTTTTTTGGTTATCAGCCATTAGTTCGTGCTTACATCGGACAAGGACTTAGAGCAGATATTGAGCGACTTGAGGGTGATGCTGTTTCAACATTGATTGCAAGTCTGAAACGGCATGGTGTGAGTGATGAGATAATTCGTGAAGCACTCAGCGAAGTTACTGAGCGACGCAGCAACAGTTAGTAACGGTAGCATTCCTCTGTCATGAATAGCGGGAATTATCTGCTTGTGTTCGAGGTTACTAGCATAGAATAACCTGTGATCTATTATTTAAAAATGCATTGACCAGATTTGAGTTCATAGTAGATGGCCCACCAGTATCACAACAGACTCGTAAGCGTGGTAAGGGCAATCGGCTTGAAGATTGGAAAAAGACAGTGCTACAAGAGGCTAAAAAATACTGGTCTTCGCAACAAAAAACAGCTACTGGGTTGGTTATGCTCCAGATAACCTATTTCTATGATTCCGATAAAATGGATGTAGACAATATAGTGAAGCCTATTCAAGATGCAATTAAAGGATTAGCCTACGTCGATGATAATCAAGTAAGCGATCTCTTAGTTAGAAAGAGGAATTTGTCAAGTAACTTTAGAATAGAAAACATGACCTCGACATTGGCGGAAGGTTTTGCTCGTGGCAATGAGTTCTTATATATTGTCGTAATTGATGCTCCTAACCAGGAGGTAATTATTTGATGGAAACTCCAACCGCAAACTTAGAAAGAGAGCGATTGCTGAAACTAGCACAGGAGTATCGTGAAAAAGGTTACGAAGTTTTTTTTCATCCAAATCCAGAAGACTTGCCTGACTTCCTTAATCACTATCGCCCTGACATGATAGTACGTAGGGGAAAAGAAAATGTAGTTATTGAAGTTAAGTCACGCTCCTCACTTAACTCTTCTTCTAATCAATATTTAGGTAATTTAGCTCAAGCGGTAGAAAAACATCCTGATTGGAGATTTGAATTAGTAATGACCAACCCAGAGGATACAACGTATTCTCTGAAAGCAGAGACTTCTCTTCAAGAACATGAAATAGAATCACAGTTGCAAGTAGCAAAGCAACTTACAATGCAACATCCAGAATCAGCTATCCTATATTCTTGGTCTTTGGTAGAAGCAACTTTGAGACTTATTGCCCAAAAGGAAGAGCTAAGTTTAAAAAAATTTGATCCACGCTACTTAGTAAATAAATTAGTAACTGAAGGTGTAATTTCAAAATCCGAGTATCAGTTACTAATGAATGCACTCCCATTACGTAATTCTATTGCTCATGGCTTCAAAACTACACAAATTACGCAAAATTATGTATATGAATTGATCGAGCTTATAGAGCAGCTTTTAAGAACTCTGCACACTGGCGATGAAGCAGGCTAATACCAATTCACAATTCGCAATGGGCTTCGCCCCGCTACGCTAACGCAATTCGCAATTAAAAAACTTAGAGATACTTGCCTTTTAGGGTTTACATCTGTTTCATAATTTTAGTGAATTGGTATAACACTGGATTGTTGCAGTGGATGGCAGTGCGCGATGTCTACAACGGGCTATGCCTACGCACCAATCAGAAAAAAGGGAGTAGTAAATTAATTCCCTACTCCCTACTAGCTTTCTAAGCTTCGATAACTACCCGTAAATTGCCCCGTTTTTTCGCAACGCGACAAGCAGTCGTAGTCCCAGAACGCTCAAATTCCAAATCGAGGATGGTGGGGCCGACTCGCAAATTATGAAATGACAGGCGATTAATCGATTCTGGCAAAGCGGGGTCGATTATTCGCAAGCAATTATTTTGAGCATCAGGCACCAAGTTGACCATCATTTGCAGTAGTTGGAAAACACTACCCGTAGCCCAAGCTTGGGGAGTGCAAGCAACCGGATACTGCACAGGGGCATTATCACCGTTCCGTTCGTAGCCGCAGAAAAGTTCTGGAGGACGTTGATAGGGTTGTTGCTCAGTCATGTCAAATAAACCTTGGAATATTTCTAAGGCTTGATCGATAAGACCGAGCGATCGCAATCCCATTGCAATCAGAGCATTATCATGGGGCCAAACCGAACCAATGTGATAACCCATCGGATTATAAGCGGGTGACAAACTACTTAGAGTCCGAATGCCCCAACCATTAAACATATCTGGTGCCCGCAACCGTTCTGCTACACTATGAGCTTTTTCGTCTGTGAAGAGTCCCAAATGCAGACAATGACCAGGATTTGAGGTAATACTGTCTACTGGCTTGCCTTCTCCATCCAAAGCCAGAGCGCAGAAATCTTGATCTTCTACCCAAAAATCTTGATTAAACCGAACCTTAAGATTTCTCGCCTCTTCTTGCCAACGATCTGCCAAATCTAGCCGCTTCTTCATCCTAGCTATTTCTGCTAGGCGCATTTTTGCAGCATAGACGTAAGCTTGTACCTCACAAAGGGCAATTGGGCCGTTGGCTAATTCTCCCTTGCGGTCTACGATACAGTCGCCAGAGTCTTTCCAACCTTGGTTAGCAAGACCGCGTTTCGATGTACGGAAGTAGCTGAGGTAACTAGTTTGTTTGATATTGCGATCGATCCAATCCATTGCCGCTAGAGCATTGGGCCAAAGTTGCTCTAGGAGTTCTCCATCGTGAGTCCAAGCATAATGTTCGGCATAGAGCATCAGCCACAAGGGAGTGGCATCAACAGTACCGTAGTAAGGTGTATGGGGAATTTCTTGACAACGAGCCATTTCTCCCAAACGTAACTCGTGCAAAATCTTACCCGGTTCTTCTTCGCGCCATTCGTCGTCAATTTTACCTTGGTATGTCGCCAGTAATATCAGAGTTTCCTTGGCGATTTGCGAGTTTAACATCAGGGTTTGGGAAGCTGTAATCAACGAATCTCGCCCAAATAATGTCGAAAACCAAGGCACTCCAGCGGAAACAGTCTTATGCTTACCAAAAGATTGGCGCAACAAATACATATCTTGTTCAGCCTGCTCAATCACTCGATTGAAGGTACTCTTATCCGAGCTAATGCGGGTAATTTGTTGTACCCAGTTTTGCTCCTCCATCAATTCAGCAGCTTTTGCCTGTCCTAAGGTAGTGGCGGCGCTCACAGTAGAACTGGACTGGTTGTTTCTCAACATATTCACTCGGTAGCCCAGCTTTTGAGTTTCGTGAGAAGCCAACTCAAGCTGCCAAACCGCAGTGTAACCCTTGAAATTGTCTGGTTGGCGATACTGGAATAGAATCCGAGATTCCATCACCGAGCCATCCAGACCTTGATAGGCGAGTGTTAAGGATTCTTCCCTAGAGGTAGATGGCTCTTTAGGTATTGGTGCAACACCATCGACGTGAGAAAATGTTCCTTCCTCAGTCGTCGGTTCTACTAGACGTAAAAGCCGACCTCGTTTTTCTCTGTCATAGCCCCGGACTTCAAATAAATCTACAAAATCCGCATCAAAACTGATACTTAGTTCAAAATTGACAGTGGTTGTGCTGTAGTTAGATACTTCTATTTCTTCAAATAGTGCCCCATTCAGCACGATTTCTCGGCGAATTCCGATAGTCTCGGCTTTCAGGCGATCGTCGATTTTGGGGGTAGTACACAAAACTGAGAGTGAAAAACCTTTCTCAGCAGTACTACTGAGGAGTACAGGCGATCGCCCTTCAATTTGTAACTCCAAGCGATTCAGAAATCTCGTATCACAACAAAACAGTCCCATACTGGGATTGCCATCGTTGAGGGAACAGCCAGAAATATTCCCGATAGTATCTGTCACAAAAAATAAATCATCATCTTTAACCGTCAGTGTCGGTTGCGATCTTTCAGCCACAACACAAGGCCATTCCGGGATCGGTAATTGTTCGGCAGGAATAAAAGTTTTTCCATCCAGGAAAATTTTTTCCGGGGTCATGAGTGTATCCGGTGTCATTAGTCAAAGTTCCGTGTATGGGTCTATTTTTGAGTAGAAGTCTCTTACCCAAGAGGCAGAGGGGCAGAGGGGTAAAGAAGAAATACCTTCTTGCTTTGGGACAGAGCAGCTAAATTTATTTAGGTCGAAAAAAGTAAGATTTGTGTCAAGATACACAGTGCAAAAAAATAGTAGCGTATCGTATCATAGAGAGACAAAAGGTGCGGAAGTCCGGTCAGTTATCTCACCCTGCTTTTACAGCCCTTTTCAAGTAATTGAACTATAGCGTTTTCTAATCATATAAATTACATCATAGTCCCCTCCTTGTTTGCAGTGAGGGGGTTCTTATACCTCTACTCAAGCGAGAACCGCCATATACTAATCCTCACTGCCTATTCCCTGTCTTAGTCGTGGACTATGCAATCAATGATTCGTGATTATTAGTTAACACAGTAGTTAAAACCATACAATAATTAGTATTTTAGTATCTACTCCTGAAAGATTTTGCCTATGCAGGCACATAGCAAAGTTGGTCAAGAATGTATATTGGGCGTAGTAGGTTGTCAATCAACCAATTAAGTTGTATGTACCCCTCCTAGTTGGTAACGAAGTGTTGCGACTGCTTTGGCGAAAAGCGCTTTTTAGCGTTCTTTACATATTGCAGCTGTCTATTTAACTTGAGAGTCCCTTGGAATTTGTACAATGCAGCTGTGACGTGGATCTGATCGAGGTTGAGCGTTTAACAATAATTCATGAGCATTTCGACTTCTGTGCTGAGTGATCTGCTAAAGTCCCTACCCTACTTGCGGCCCCAGCTATATTTTAAGGCTTCATTAACGGCGCTCTCCCACGCGATGGAAGATCAAGTTTTGGCTGCGACTTTAGCGAAACCCCTTGTAATTGCTAGTTTTCAGCGAGAGAGATTTTACCGCCAAGAAGCTCATCGCTACCAGCGACTTGCTTTGCGAAGTAATCAAATATACGTATTATCTGCTCCAGAGACGGATTTCACCAACAGTTCGGAACACTACGAAAAAGTGGCTTTTGAGCCAACGGATGGTTTAAGTCAGGAGTGGCATTTGGTAGTGATTGCTGACAATTATGCTACTTGTCTGGTTTGCCGAGAAAACCTTGGTTCTCTTGCCAAAAACAACCAACTACCGGAACTAAGCCCTAATCTGGATATAGACACAGCTCGAAGATTTGAGGGAATTTGGACATCGGAAAGAGGAGCTAGCCTGAAAGCCGCCGAATTACTGTTAGATAGGGTTTTGGTTTACAGACCAGAACTGACAAATAAAATTCAAGAGGCACGTCAGAGGTTTGGCATCGGGGAGCCGCGAAACTACTCTGGAGCCGAACAGGTAAACGAGTATGCCTGTGATATTGATACAGATCCCTTTGTGCAGCGCTTAGTAACTTATTTGCAAGCTAGTCAGTACAAATTGCACAAAGCTTACCGTTCTATTGCTGCCCAGGCACGAAAAGAACGATTAGTCAACTCAATTAGTACTGCTATTCGGCGATCGCTAGATCCTCACGAAGTTCTCCAAGTGGCGGCACAAGAATTAGGGCAACACCTAGAAGCTTGTCGCTGTTTAATTTACCGCGCTCAAGCCACAGATAGCCAAGCCATAATTGAACACGAGTTTTTGACGCCTGGTGTTTTATCTGTTTGCGGTCAAACCTGGGAGTTAGAGAAAAATTCCCTATTTCGGGACATCGTAGAACAAGGCGAAGGTGTTTGTGTGAGCGATACGCTGAGTGACCCCCGCGTTACCAAATCGCCAGGACTTTCCACGATCGCCAAAAAGTTTGCCATTCGTTCTTGGCTGATGGAACCAGTATTCTATCAGGGGCGATTATTGGGGATTGTGGAGTTACATTACTGCCGAATGCCACCGCACGAGTGCCAACCTGGGGAATTGGATTTGGTAAAAGCGATCGCTACCCAAGTAGGAGCAGCTCTCATCCAAGCGGAGGCTTACGCTAACCTAGAAGAACTTAACCAGCAGCTAGAAGCCCTAGACCGCACTCGCAGCAACCTCATAGCCATAACTGGACACGAACTGCGTACTCCCCTATCCACAATTCAAGTGTGCCTGGAAAGTCTCGCTACCGAGCCGGATATGCCTTTGGAGTTGCAGCAGGTGATGCTCAACACCGCTCTTTCCGACTCAGAGCGGATGCGAAAACTGGTACAAGATTTTCTCACACTTTCCAACTTGGAAAGCGGCCGGGTGGAATGGCATCCAGAATCCCTCACCTTACAAGAATGTGTGGATTTAGCACTCAGCCGAAATCGCACGCGTTCCTCAATGGAAAAGCCGCCCCAAATCAAGACTCAAATTGCCGAAAACCTACCTTTAGTCAGAGCAGATGGTGATTGGCTAGTCGAGGTACTGGCAAAACTCATGGACAATGCTTTGAAATTTACGCCGCCCCAAGGAGAAATCACGATTAAAGCGATTTACAACAGCCGTCAAATGGTAGAGGTGACTGTAGCTGACACTGGACGCGGCATTGAACCAAATCGTTTAGAAGTAGTTTTTGACCGCTTCTATCAAGAAGAAGGAGCGCTGCGCCGCACTACTGGCGGCACTGGACTTGGTTTAGCAATTTGCCGTCAAATTGTTAATGGCTGGGGTGGGCAAATTTGGGCAGAGTCAACTGGTAAAGACCAGGGTAGCCAGTTTCACTTCACCATCCCGATTGTTCAGAATAGCCAAGAGGAAAAGCGGACAAAAGTCAAGAGTAAATAGGTATTAGTCCTTTGTCATTAGTCATTAGACTTCTTGCATAAATCAAAAAAAGAACCCCACCCCGCCTTTGACTTACGTCAAATTCTCCCCTCCCCGCAGGCGGGGAGNCCCCATGCCCAATGCCCCATGCCCCATCCCTAAGCAATTTATGGTATTCCCCGATTTCTCCGAATTTTCTCAACTAGCTCTACAAGGCAACTTCGTCCCGGTATATCAAGAATGGGTGGCAGATTTAGATACGCCCGTATCTGCTTGGTATAAAGTCTGTGCGGGTCAGCCTTATAGCTTTTTGTTGGAATCCATCGAAGGTGGGGAAAAGCTGGGACGCTATAGTTTAGTGGGCTGCGATCCGGTGTGGGTTTTGGAAGCAAGGGGCGATCGCACTACTCAGAAAAACCGCGATGGTTCGCAGGTGGTTTTTGCTGGCGACCCTTTTACAGCTTTAGCCGAATGTTTAGCACCTTATAAGCCAGTAAAATTACCACAGCTACCGCCAGGAATTGGCGGTTTGTTTGGGTTTTGGGGCTATGAATTGATCCAGTGGATTGAGCCGCGTGTGCCAATTTATCCACCAGATGAGCGAAATATCCCTGATGGGTTGTGGATGCAGGTAGACCACCTGTTGATTTTTGACCAGGTGAAGCGGAAAATTTGGGCGATCGCTTATGCTGATTTACGCGACCCGAATGTAGATTTGAAAGCAGCATATCAACAAGCTGGCGATCGCGTCACCCAAATGCTCGAAAAGCTATCTCTACCCCTATCGCCGGAAAAAACTCGATTGGAATGGAATCCGCCAGGGAGCAGGAGAGCAGGGGAGCAGGAGAGCAGCACTTCGGCTACGCTCAGTGACCGAGGCGCAGAGGAGTATAAGAGTAATTTTACCCGTCCTGATTTTTGTGCCAGCGTTGAGAAGGCGAAAGATTACATTAAAGCAGGTGATATTTTTCAAGTAGTAATTTCCCAGCGACTATCAACAACATACACAGGCGACCCTTTTGCCCTTTATCGGTCGCTACGTCAGATAAATCCTTCGCCTTACATGGCTTACTTTAACTTCCAAGATTGGCAAATTATCGGTTCCAGTCCTGAAGTGATGGTGAAAGCCGAAACCGATTCTGATGGTGGAGTAATAGCGACAGTACGCCCAATTGCTGGGACGCGTCCGCGAGGTAAAACTACTCAGGAAGATGCAGCCTTTGCTCAAGATTTACTCCAAGACCCCAAAGAAATTGCCGAACACGTGATGCTTGTGGATTTAGGGCGGAATGATTTGGGGCGTGTTTGTCAGAGTGGTAGCGTCAAAGTTGATGAGTTAATGGTGGTTGAGCGCTACTCCCATGTAATGCACATTGTTAGCAATGTTGTGGGTAAATTAGCAGTTGGTAAAACAGCATGGGATTTACTGAAAGCTAGCTTCCCAGCAGGTACGGTAAGCGGCGCACCCAAGATTAGGGCAATGGAAATTATCCACGAGTTAGAGTCTAGTCGTCGGGGTGTTTATTCTGGTGTGTATGGGTATTACGATTTTGAAGGACAATTAAATACTGCGATCGCAATTCGCACAATGGTAGTACACGATCGTACTGTCAGCGTACAGGCTGGTGCAGGCTTAGTAGCTGATTCTGAGCCAGAAAAAGAATACGAAGAGACGCTGAATAAAGCTAGAGGTCTATTAGAGGCGATTCGTTGTTTGCGTTGAAGTAGTGACTGAAGAAGGGAATAGGGTAAAGGTTAGAGGGTACAGATTATTCTCTGTAACCTGTCACCTCTCCCCTAACCCCAATCCCTTTTACTTTTTGTATAGTTCCTTTCGCATACAATTAATTGCACACTGGTTTTTGTTGCTTAATTGTAAAATCGGGCTTGATATAAGTACAGTAACAGTTCGATCTGCGGTATGAGCATCCAGACCAGACTTTAAAAGTTGATGTATCAATACCCTTCTATTTTGAATTACATAGGTTTTATTTTGAACAGCAAGATGTTTGGAAACAATTTGTGCTACTTCTAAGCCCACGTATCCACAATACCGTGACAAATTGGGAAGCTTTATAAATCCAATCAACATCAAACTTTTTCCAAAGCTAAACAGAGTTTTTTAAACTTAATTGAAAATTTAAAAGAAGTCCTGGTATCCAAATCCAAGACCTCTACTGAAGTTACTACACACTAGAAATGAACAAACTTACTCATCCTAATTGGCTGAAGTAAATCGCCCAAATAATTCCAGTTACTCCAATGGCAATTAAAAGGTTAGTGAAAAGTCTGCCAAACTCAATTTCTTGTCCCAGTCCTTTGTCATCTTGACCGACAGTAAAAAACAATGACCAGGCTTGATTTGCATTGATAATCTCAAAGTTGTTGAAAGCAGGTCTAAAAACAACGGGTCCAATCAAATCCTTTTTGGGATAATCAAAATCAGTTTTCATAAGTAAGTTTGCCTCTAAATTGCTTTATTCGTCAAGTAAAGAAAATTAAGAAATCTCAAAGTGTCTTCTTTAAAGGCTGGTTAGCCATCCAATCAAACCGTTTCCAGTGATAACTTCTACAGCTATGAGTGAAACAAAAGCAATCATTGCCAAACGCCCATTGAGTTTTTCGGCATATTTGGTGAATCCTATCTGCGGAGTTTCATCAACATAAACCTTGGGTTCAATCGCAAATCTGTTGAGTTTGCTGCGTTCGTTAATGGTAAAGCCTTTACTTGCCATTTTTGACTCTTTGTTTTTGCTCTCTGTAAACGAATATTAACTATTGTAAATATTTTGTGCAACTACTTGACATATAAATAAAGGTAGTGGGAACCGTACCAAGTGAGTAGGGTATTTCGGATTTGTACAAGAACTAGGCGTGTCTACAGTCGGCTCAATACAGTTCGGTTCAGGCAAGAGACGCGATGAATCGCCGTCAGGACGAAAGACTGATTATTGTAGAGACGGCGATTTATCGCTTTGTGATGATTTATCGCATCTTTAGCGATCTAGAATTTTCATCAAAAAATCTTAACCGAACCATATTGACAGTACCTGTGACGCTCGTGATGTTTGATAGCGAATAGGTACAGCTAAGGATTATGGAAATTTGATCCACACAAAAGTACCAATTGCATTAAATTGAACATCAGCAAAACTTATTTTTTGTATAAGCATAAATTATCAATATATAACTGAGAAGGTATTGCTTATTTGTAACGAACTTGTTATGTTTCTTTACATAAAGATACAAAAACAGCATCAATGCGTTAAACCACCGTTAATCAAGGCTTTCTAAATAACTATGCAGTTGAGGCTGCAATGTGCTTTGCCAAGTATCTAAACTCAACGGCAACAGCATCACTATGCCTTTATTAGAGCTATCTATGTCTACAACAGGCTTTCTAGTGATGCCAAAACTACTGAGTGCCTTTATTAACAATTGAACGCATTTCTCCTCGGTCTTTGCACATTTGATTTTTCACATTCGGTAGAACTGTAATTTTCTTTTTGGAATTTCTGCTATGTCTTTTACCATCCAGTCGGCTCAAAGTATTTTTCCCGGCACCCTAGTTGCTGACGTTGTTCCAACCGTCGTCGAATCATTCTCTAAGCTCAATGCTGAAGATCAACTAGCATTACTTTGGTTTGCTTATACCGAGATGGGTAGAAGTATTACAGTTGCAGCTCCTGGGGCAGCCAACATGATCCTTGCACAAGGCTTACTCGAACAAATTAAGCAGATGCCTTTTGAGGCTCAAACGCAAGTCATGTACGATTTGGCTAACCGTGCTGACACTCCTCTGTGCCGTTCTTATGCATCCTTCACCGTGAATATCAAGTTGGGCTTTTGGTATCAGTTAGGAGAATGGATGGCTCAGGGAATCGTTGCTCCAATCCCACCAGGTTACAAGCTTTCTCCTAAAGCTGCCGATGTGTTACAAGCCATCCGCAATGCAGATTCAGGTCAACAAATTACCATCCTACGTAATACCGTAATTAGCATGGGATTCGATCCGAATGCTCCTGGTAGTTACAAAAAAGTCTCAGAGCCGGTAGCTCCTCCCACTGCACCAGCATTTCGGACTAAAGTCACCATTGAGGGCATCAACAATCCTACGGTACTTGGCTATATCAACAATATGAATGCCAATGACTTTGATGCTGCGGTTTCTCTGTTTCGTTCCGAAGGTGCTTTGCAACCTCCCTTTGAAAGACCAATTGTTGGTCAAGACGCAATTCGCGCTTATATGCGTGAAGAATGCCAGGGATTGAAGATGCTCCCAGAGCGCGGCGTATCTGAGCCTGTAGAAGATGGCTATACCCAAGTTAAAGTTACAGGCAAAGTCCAAACCCCTTGGTTCGGTGCTAGTGTGGGCATGAATATTGCATGGCGCTTTTTGCTAGATCCCCAAGGCAAAATCTTCTTTGTAGCGATTGACTTGTTGGCTTCTCCTAAAGAACTGCTGAACCTAGTACGTAAATAGAGGGCTAGATTAGTTGCTGCTTAAGCGTGGATGAGGCGTAGCCCGTCGTAGACATCGCCACGCTTAACCCGGATTTCTCACGCATAGTGTAAGTAGAGGGGGAAGAGGAGTGTGGGGAGTGTGGGGAGTGTGGGGGGTAAGACTTCTTCCCCATCCTCCCACACCCCTTGGATTTCTCACAAGTGAGAAATCCAGGTTAAGCAAAAGAAACTGATAGCGCCTTACTTGGTATCTTAATGTTGCGATCGCTATTGAAAACAACCGATTCATCAGGGATCTTTTAAAAGATTGTTAAATAGTTTTAAGGTAAGTGCGGAGTTTATAATGTCTCAGAGTATACGAAGTCAGAATAAGTAGTATTGACTTCCAGAACCTTTCTTGCTCAAGAGCATCTCAACTATTCTTTACTTGTTTATATTTAAATAACAATATATCTTTGGATAGAGTAATAATTTATTCATCTACCAAGAGTAATAGATTATCAATGACTTTTTTCAATTCCTCTGAACCTCTCCTGCGTGACAAACAGCAAGAGCTAGATTTTCAAGATATTCAAGGTCTAGTCTGTCTCAACTACCAATTTGGAAATTTCACTCTCTTTTCAAAGTTTTATACTCGCGTCGATCAAGCATTTATTCTCTGGGGACTAATTTCATCTGGAATTTTCGTAACCGCTCAGTTTCTACCCATTAGCTGGAGTAGCCAAGCGATTTTGTGGTCAGTGCTTACCTTATTGGGTGCAGCTGGCATGGTAAGTTTAACTTGGTTTTGGGCAACTGTAGAACAGCTACGCTGGGTTGTTTATAGCTGGGCGATTTTAATCTTAATGGGTTTAATCTTGACCGATTTGAGCATTTTTTTGGGATGGGGAGAGGTGTTGATCCGTTTGTGTCCACTGTGGTTAGGATTAAGTGCCATCGGCTACCTTTGCACTGGGGTAGGAATGCGTTCGCGCACATTTATTTTGATGGGGTTTATTCATTTGCTAGGAATTTTAGTTTTACCGTACTGCGGTGTCATGCAGTTTCTCTCAACGGGGCTAATTATGACCGTTAGTTTACTGTTACTAGCAGAATTACAATGGGATATGCAATCTTCAAGTGATTACAACCAATTAACACCACAACAAAAGCAGTTTAACCAACTACAGTCCCAACGGCGTCAAATGACCAGCTAAAGTTATAAAGAATTAAAATCTTACTTTAGACAAGTTTGTATAAACAATATAGCTATATCTCTTGACTAGGTAGTGTTTATACTTGAGAGAGAGAGTTTTTCACCCAACTGTCAGCTATTCTAGTTTATGAAAACAGAGAGTACTGTATGGGTGTTATGCCGCTGTGGCCCAATATCAGACATCGAAGGAGAGCGATCGCAGATGTTTGAACAGTGTAAATCAATAAAAATCCTTGACGGTGTGGAGTTTTTATCGCTTCCTCCACTTTACTATCACTTAAGGAAGGTTAAATTCTTCATCAGAGCGGTCTGAGGTGGTAAACGTCTTGTGTTTTTTACGTTACAAGTTAGTTTTGATACTCGAATATCCTTGATTCAAAATAAATTAAGGCTATTGCAGTTTCACAGCTAATGTAACTATCTGTTAGTTGGCGTTTGTGTGTCAAAATATTCACGCCAACGACTAATTTGACTATCTTTAAAATCTACAACAATTACGTCATCAGCTTTATTACGACGACCTGTCGCTTTTTCTGTATCTTCGTAGTACCATTCTACTGCTGCCTGATTTTCTCCAATGATAATCCGCCGGATGTCTATTTTGACATCTGAATACTCTTGTTTAAAATTGGCAAGTCCTTCTCGAATTCTTTCTTGCCCCCGCCAGCATTGACCAGGCACGATTAGTTCCCCGTCAACTGTAAACAATTGTGCAAGGGCATCGACATCTTGAGCAACCCATGCATCTTTAGCTTTTTCTATTAATATCTGCATATTTTGTTGGTTCATAGACTGACTGGGAACTAAAGGTGTGCTAAAAGTTAAGCTAACAAATATAGTTCCTAACACTAGCCATTGAGATAACCAAAGCATCTAGATTTTTCTACCCTCTAAAGTATTAAGCTTATAGAGCATTAATAAAATTTAACCAGAAGTTCTTTGCATTGCGATCGCTTTTGCTAAAAACTAAGTTGTTAAAGGCAAAATATTTCTTAATATTGACCGCGAAATCTTTCAATTGTAGCTTTTTCTTAAACAGGAAATTCATTGCTTGCAAACTCAAACAAAGTAGATAATCTTTGTTTTCCATCAACTATGCTAACCTTAGATACTCCTTCAGGAGTAATTTCCTAATATATAAATATTGCAGGTGCAGGATAGCCATTAAGTACAGTATCAATAAAAAAATCTTTATAATCTTGATTCCAAACACTACGTCTTTGATAAGGTGGATCAAGTTCAAGAAGTTTTCTATTATAGAGATCCCAAAACCAAGAAATAGTTTGGAAGTTAATTGTCCTACTCATAAGATATCCTTAGCATATATAGAACTCCTCCCTGATTTCTGAATACAATATCTGAAAATTGACTTTTTGCCAATAATTATTTATGTAATCGTATCACTTATACTACACATGTGTGTGTTCGTACCTTACGTTTTGTTGCAAGTTGTGTAAAGTGCGATCGCACTCCATTATCTCCTGGCAGCGATCGCACCCCACACAGCACTACACTAGAAAGTAAGATGCTCAGAATAGCCTATGAACGCTACGACAACCAGTTTCCCTTCTACACTCAAATTGAAAATTGACTTGACTGATGAGCAATTTTTCCAAATGTGTCAGAAAAATAGTAATTATAGATTTGAGCGCACACCATCAGGGGAAATATTAATTATGCCACCTACAGGTAGTGACACTGGCAGACGTAATGTTAAGATCACCACTCAATTAGATATTTGGAACTCTGAGACTAATTTAGGCGAAGTTTTTGACTCTTCAACTGGCTTCACCCTACCTAATGGTGCAGAACGTTCTCCTGATGCTTCTTGGGTGAAGCTTGAGCGATGGAATGCTTTAACCCCAGAACAACAAGAAAAATTTGCCCCGATTTGTCCTGATTTTGTCGTAGAGTTGCGTTCTCGTACTGATTCCTTGAAAGAATTGCAAGAGAAAATGCAGGAGTATATCGAAAATGGCACTCAATTAGGCTGGTTAATTGACCGGAAAAACAAGCGAGTGGAAATTTATCGTCCAGGTAAAGATGTAGAAATATTAGACAATCCTGCTAGTTTATCTGGAGAAAATGTACTTCCTGGATTTGTATTAAATTTACAGCAGATTATGTAGCTTTCTTGATTAAGAAGCACTGAGAACGAAATAAAATTTACCACACCACTAAACCAGAAAGTAAGATGTCGTGATAAGTCTATGAACGCTACTACAGTTGCCTTACCTTCAATCCTCAAACTGAAAATCGACTTAAGTGATGATCAATTTTTCCAGATGTGTCAGAAAAACCGCGATTATCGATTTGAGCGCACAGCATCAGGGGAATTATTAATTATGCCACCTACAGGTAGTGATACTGGCAACCGTAACTTTGATATGGTTGTTGAATTAGGAATCTGGAATAAACAAACTAAATTAGGCAAAGGTTTTGACTCTTCAACTGGTTTCACCCTACCTAATGGTGCAGAACGTTCTCCTGATGTTTCTTGGGTGAAAATTGAGCGATGGAATGCTTTAACCCCAGAACAACAAGAAAAATTTGCCCCAATTTGTCCTGATTTTGTAGTAGAGTTGCGTTCTCGTACTGATTCCTTGAAAGAATTGCAAGAGAAAATGCAGGAGTATATCGAAAATGGCACTCAATTAGGCTGGTTAATTGATCGGAAAAATAAGCGAGTAGAAATTTATCGTCCAGGTAAAGATGTAGAAATATTAGACAATCCTGCTAGTTTATCTGGAGAAAATATACTTCCTGGATTTGCGTTGGATTTACAGCAAATTATGTAATTTTATTCATTAGGATAGATATAGCGCATTTCAAAACGACTTTGTTCCCAAAGTGGGATTAAAGCTTGTTTAGCAGCACTTAACTGAGCTTGTGAAAAAGATATTCTACCATTTTCTATAATCCAAATAAATATCCGAGTGATTAAATCTGCCTTGAAACTATTCTCGTATTCACTATTATTGATTTTTACTACTTGCCGATCTAAGCAATCTATAGCATATTTAAAAGTCAAGTTTTTCCAGTCTGTGGAATTGCTATAATTTTCTTCTGGCGTATTTTTCCACTCAACTCGCCGCAAATTTCCGAAAATATAGTCTATGCCTGTTATGGAAGAATCTGTGTTACGCACTAAATTTGTATAGGCTTGGTAATATGGTTTCAATAGCGAAGCTGCAATATTTTCCACATAAATATGTAGCCAAGATTGTATGTCACGAAGATAAGGTACTAAATCTCTAATATTATCAATTTCTTTAATCAGCGCACGTTCCCTTTTGTCATTTGTTATTTTTGCTAGCAATTCAGCTTCAGATAATTGAGAAGTTTCTGAATAGTAATTAATAACCTTAAGAATATATTTATCTAATAACCACTGTTTGGTATATCTAGCTGTCCAAGTTCCTCGTACTCCAATATCTTGCTGCCACAAGCCAAATTGAGCTACTTCAATAGATTGTAAATTGATATCATTTATTTCGTAGAGTATGTTAACTTGATTGCTAGGTAATAAAGATAAATCTCTGTCAAATTTGGGGAAGATAAATGTATGGTCGCGAATTCCTCGACTGACTCGAATTGATATATTTTCTCTATGAAATAGATGCCATTCTGACTTACCTTTATTATAATCAAATTCCTTAGCAAACTGCTGCATCAACTCCCATAACTCTTGTCTTACAGAAAATAGTATAAAACCGCGAACTTCTGAGAACTTTACAAATTTAAAATCCCATGTTTCTAGAGCATTCTCAAATTCAATTATTAAATTTTGATATTTCTGACAAATTTCATCAACACACAAACACAAGTCTGTTGCTTCTAATTTTGATAAAATGACTGTTATTTGACCTAAATTTACTGTAAAATTATCTTTATCTAGTGCTTTCAAAAAACTACGACAACCCCAATCTGGCTGGGTATGTAATCCTGTCATTAATTGACCTAAAATATCTTGATGATTTAAGTGAATTTTTAAACCTTTAAAAAGAATACTACTGAATTCTATTTGACAATTACCTTCTCCAAAAGCTTTGGGTAAATTACAGGCGATCGCTACTTTTGGTTTAACAACAACTAAGTGGTAGCCTTCTAGCGTTATAGAAGGCTCAAAATCACATTTTTCTAAAAAATACTGTAAATCTGGATTGCGTAAAATTAAGTTTTCTATTAAGTTAAATTTAGTATATGTCAAAATACTGGCTGTGTTTTTATCGATATTTTTAACTACATCAAAGTTGAGTTTGTTATAAAAATTTGAGGCAATATCGTTATTTTTTAAGCTATCTATGTTTAAATCAAATACTAATTCTTCTCGATTGTAATGTAGACGCTGAAAAACCTTGATTTCACATCCATTGGTGACAATAAAAAATAGTGTATTAAAATGATTACTATAAAATCTAGCTTGCTCAATAGCCTCAGTTAACTTAGTTTTTTGCGGTTCTATAGCTTCTACAAAAATCAGTGATGTATTTGTATTGTGTTTTTTAACATCATCTGTTGCAAAATAAATCTGAGCAATTTCTGGATTTTTGGCGTAGATTTCTGATTGATATGTTTTCAAAGAGCATTCACGATGACATCTCTCTGGATAGCAGAGATAGCGAAACATGGGCAAAATAAACTTTTCTTTTACATCATCTTCATTTTGTAAAACACGATGGTCAAAACCTTGTATCCATGTAATGAATTTTTTAATTGACTCTGGAATAGTCATCAGATAATCTACCTGCTTGTATAAATTTGCTATGCCTATTTTGTTCGTGTAATTAGCAATTTATCAAGTCAGTTTGGATTATGTCGTGATTGTAGATACTAGAATGGAACCATTCGGCTGAAATTTAACCTTGACAAAACCTACATTAATAAAAGTTACTGCCGTTAGAATTAAACATCTGGTGAAAATCAGGTAGGCAAAATTAATGAATTGTGTATAACAAGGATTTTGGCCAACGCATAATAAATTGCTGGGGATGTCTATTAGACAAGAAGGAGTTAGGAGTCAGAATATAGAATTTTCCTGACTCTCTGAACTTCTGATGCCCAATATATCTATTTATTCTCTTTGGGTAGCGATCGCTAATTTAGCTCCCGGAACCTGACGTACCCGATCCATCACCGCCACCACCCGACCATAATCAACTTTTTCATCAGCATTAATAATCACTAATACTTCTGGGTTAGAACCAACTAAGGTTCGCACTTGTGCTGTTAAATCATCAACTGCAATTGGTTTACGGTTCAGGCTTACCTGTTCTTTTTCATCTACCGTAATGGTAATTTTAGTGGGAACTTGCTGTTGTTTAGCGGTGGCAGCCTTCGGTAAATTTACTGGCAAACCTTCTGAACGCGTTAAAAACAGAGTTGACATAATGAAAAATGTCAAAATTGCAAAAATCACGTCAATCATCGGCACGATGTTGATCTGTAGCGGAAGTTCTGGTTCATCTGGTAGACGCATACGTTTTTTCTCCTCGTTCATAGCGACGGCGGTAAAGTAATTCTAGCTGTCCACCATACTCCTGAATTAGTGCAATTTGCCGTTGGTACAATCCCCGGAAGGTATTGGCAAACAAGAGTATGAATATAGCAACGATCAATCCTGATGCAGTTGATACCAGGGCTTCACTAATCCCAGCCGTAACATTTGTCGTTTTACTACCTCCCACATCACCAAGATTTAGGGAAGCAAAGGAGGCTATCAATCCTAATACTGTGCCGAGAAGACCTAACAGTGGGGCAAGACTAATGATTGTCTCGAAAAGGTTTTGGAAACGTTTGAGTACAGGTATCTCAGCTTGCGATTCACTTTCTAAGGCCAAACGGAATTCCTCTGGATTTGGCTCTTCTAATTCTAAAGCCGCCAGAAAAATCCGAGCGAGTGGCAAATCTGCGTTTTTCTGAAGTTTATCCATTGCACCGACAACATTATCAAGACGGTAGAGATTCAAAACATCTCGCACTACACGGCTTTGACGCTGATTGATTCTTACCCAAAACCTGATCCGCTCAACGATCAGTGCCACACCCAATACTGAAAACGCCAACAGGGGCCACATGACCACACCGCCTGCTGCAAACAAATTTTGAATTCCCATGTAGTGCCTCTATAACGTCATCCACAATACAAAATTAGACTACCAGAATCTAGAGAAAAGCTGAAACTTATTCTCAACAAAATATAAAATATAATGAGAATTTTTTCAAATGAAAGGCTCATGATTTTTATTTACTAGTTCGTTTGTTTTACATAAATTAATTTAATTTAATTGCAATAAAAATTAATTTTGTCCAAAAGCCATGATACTGGTGGTTCAAAAAGATGTTCGTGCTAGTTCGGGGTTCTGTAACGCGATCGCAAATAATTTGAATTGTTTACTTGATATTTGTAACCTTGCATTCTAAGATAGCTTAATTAGTGAGAATAGGTAGCAATAGCTATGAGCTTTTCCGGCATTACTGTCGAGCAACGTTCCAAAGAAGTTGAGGCTCTCAAGTCTTTTCTGACTTACAGTCTAATAGGTTCACTGGCGCTGCATATCGGCGTACTGTCTTCTGGCGTAAGTAATTATTTGACAAGAGTGCCCACAGGAGAAGAAGAACCTATAGAGGTCGCGATCGTGGATGCTCCGACTGCGGAACCAGAGAAACCAATTGCAGAGATTCCAGAAGAAATAAAAAAAGAACCAGAAGTTGTCCAAAAACAACCTATAGAAACTCCACCAGTAGAAAAATTTGAACAGATTACAGCAGTGCCTCAGAAGCCACAGCCGATAAATACGCCGCCAAAAGCAATTGCTATCAAGCCAGAAGTTGCTGTGAAATCTGCACCTATTCCACGATCGGTACCAGAAGTACCTGTGAAATCTGCACCCATTCCACAATCAGCTGCGTCTGAAGATTCCAAAGCAAGTTCAGCGGGTGGCGGTGGCGGTGGCGGGGGATCTGGTGTTGGTTTAGGCTCAGGTAGTGGTATTGCTGTAGGTACAAGTAGCGGTATTGGCACTGGTGGAGGTACTGGTAGTGGCACTGGCGGTGGGATTGGCAGTGGTACTGGCACTGGCACTGGTAGTGGCACTGGTAGCGGCATTGGTAGTGGCACTGGCAGTGGAATTGGTAGCGGCATTGGTAGTGGCACTGGCAGTGGTACTGGCAGTGGAATTGGTAGCGGAGTAGGAAACCGTCCGACAGTAGCAACAGCGCCAACACCTCCAAAAATTAACAGTTCAGGTAATGGTAATGGTCGTGCAGCTTGCCGTGAATGTAATGCCAAGTATCCAGAAGCCGCAAGACGGCGAGGAGTTGAAGGCAGAGTAGAAGTAGCTGTAGATACTGATGCAGAAGGCAATGTTACTAATGTGCGGATTGCTCGCTCTAGTGGAAACCGCGACTTGGATGAAGAAACCAAGAGACAAGCGCGTGAATGGAAATTAAAACCCGCAGAAGGTGGTAGACAAGGGGTATCTATAGCCACTGAATTTGCTCTACAAGGTTCACGGCGATATCGCCAAGTTCAAGAACGGAAAACCCAAAGACAAGCACAAGAGAGAGAGAGAACCCAACAGACAACGGCTGCTAACTCCACACAGGAAACTCCAAGACGTAGGCGCAGAGAGTTGACACCCGCATCAAGACCAGCAATATCTGGATTGAGTAGACGGTTGGAACCTCAAAGAGCAGAAAGTCCTGCGAGAAACTCATCATCTGAAGCTAGAACAACTCGTACTCAAGGAACTGCAAGAGAGTCCCTACGCCGCATCCGGCGCGAGCAAACGACTACCGATTCATCACAAAAGCCACAAGCAACCACAAATCGGCGGCGGCGAAGAGATAACGCTAGCCAGAATAAATTGCGGGACTCTTTGCGTCGTTTACGCCAACAACCTCAATCACAACCTGCTGCTCCCAGTCAGCAGTAGTCTGTCAAGTTGAAATTCATGGGTTAGTAATAAGTGCTTGAGCGCTTAACAAAGGACTAAAGTTCTGACTACGAACTTATTGACCCCGTGAAGTTGACTTGACATACTACTAGTAGAGGGATCAAACTTATTGGAATCATACTTCGATTAACAACGATCGCCGCCTCCTGTTTTAGGAGGCGGTTGTTTTTTAGACAGAAATGGCTCCATTAAGCATTACCCATTTAGCATGAGGAAGAGGGGCTAGGAGTGCGGTAATTTTATGATGGGCTATTAGAGACACTGGCGATCGCTTGATTTGCCAATCAATCAATAGTAGTGGAAGTAAATCATCCTGCACTTTCTCCTACCAACTTTTATGAGCGGGGCAATGTAAATCGCCTACGCTTAAAGAATGGTAGTAGTGTTTGCTCATCACCAATTATATGCTGGGAGAATAGTCAAAGGCTAACTCTCAAGTTGCTCATCTGCACTTTATGTCTAGATGTCAAATTCACTGATTTGAATAAAACTTCTACATAAACACACACTGATGCGGTTTGATTTGCTTGAATAGCTATATTGATAGGACATTGATAACGTCGGCAATTCACAATTCCTGATTATGGCAAGTAAATTCATTGATGTTAGGGAATATACTGTCAGGGCGCACAAAAGACAGATTCATACTCGTGTTTTCCAGTTTGTCTGTAAAGAGTGTAACGATCTGACAAAACGCGAGACTTTCGGCCCTCGACCTTTATATTGTGAGAGATGTCGCCCTCCCCAAGCGCCTAAGAAATCCCAGCCAGCATCTCACAAGGCAAAACCCAGAGCAATGTCTTATAAAAGTGACATCGATTTAAATTGATTAAAGCCCTATGACTCAAAATGGACAATTAGAACCGCCTCCGGGAACCTTTCTCTCACCACTGTTGGAATTACGAGACTATTATGCTCGCCTGACAGAAGAGTACGAACGCCTCTTTGTGCAGGCGCGATCGCAGCTGGATCATGTAGAAGCGTTGTTGTCTAACTGGTCTTTTTCTGATACCAACAAGCAGATATCAAGATTAACGGCAACTGATGAAACCTCAAATCTTTCTGGGGAAAGTTCTCTGCGGTTTTTATCACCCCTTGATGACATCAGCGAAATCAACTTGGTGGAATCTTTAGAGTCGGTACAAAAAGACTCAGAGCGATTTGAGATAAATAATTCTTTTTCTGCTGCTGTTGATACAAAAGAGAGTCAATCTCAAACGACATCAACAGATCCAAAGATCGCCCTAGAGAACAACGATAGTTCAACGAAGGTAGTGGAAATTCCGATGCTACCTCAGTATCAGCACACTATCTCGCGAATGGAAGCCATAAAACAGCTATTGCAAGAACAGATAGGTACTGTTTGTCATATCGATTTTATCGTGCGATCGCTTTATGGAGAGTTAGATTCCAATCTATTCAAAGTAGTTAAAGGTAGAGTGCAATCTTCCCTCACCCAAGGCAGAGAAAGGAATTACTGGGTAACTATTCCCGATGAGCCAGGTTGTTATACTCTGGATTTAAGTTTGGTAGCCCCAAGTAATCGTAATGGTGCTTCTAGAAATATCAAGAACAAAAACAAGAAGCCTTTCGTTCCCCCGACAAAAACAGTACCGATGCTCAAAGCCTTTGAGGGTCAATTCTTAATTGACGCCCTCACTTCTCTGTTGGAAGAAAATCCAGGTAAAGTTTTCAGCGTTGCTGAAGTCATCGCCGGAATTTATGGAGAACTAGATTCTCAGCAAACTAGAGAGATCAAAAATAAAGTGCTGAATGAACTATCTAGAGGCTATCGCACAGGTAGATTCGCTAGGGTTCCTAATCAAATCGGCTTCTATACTTGGGACTCAAATCTGATATTGAAGGGGAGTTCTCGTTAAATTGGCATGGGGAAGAGGCAGAGGGGCAGGGAGCAGGGAGCAGAGGGGAAAGAGGTAATTATTATTATTCTCCCCCTCCCTGCCCCTCTGCNCTGCCCCCCTGCCCCCCTGCTTCTTCTCCACTCCCCTATCCCAAAAACAGCTTGTACGCCGGATTCTTATTCTCATCCCAATAGCGATAGCCCAGGCGATCGAGAAAGGCTTGCCAATCTTCCATCTCGTGGGGGGGAACCTGGATACCAACAACGATTCGTCCGTAGTCTGCGCCATTGTTGCGGTAGTGAAAAAGACTAATATTCCAGTCGGGACTCATGGAAGTAACAAACTTCATCAATGCGCCGGGACGTTCGGGAAACTCAAAACGGTAGAGTAATTCATTGTTAGCTAGCGGAGAGTGTCCACCCACCATGTGCCGCAGATGTAGTTTAGTTAGTTCGTCGTCCGTTAAATCAAGGGTTTCAAATCCATGAGCTTCAAAGGTTTCTACCATCTTGACAGCATCAGCACGATTTTGAATTTGCACGCCGACAAAAATATGGGCTGTTTTTTCATCGGCAATACGATAATTAAACTCCGTCAGATTACGGTTGCCAATACATTCACAAAACTGGCGAATACTTCCCCGTTGCTCTGGAATTGTGACTGCAAAGATTGCTTCGCGGCGTTCGCCGAACTCTGCGCGTTCTGCTACAAAGCGGAGGCGATCGAAATTCATGTTTGCACCACAGGCGACAGCAATTAAGGTTTGTCCCTCGATTTGTTCTCGTTCGGCGTAGGCTTTGGCAGCTGCGATCGCTAATGCACCGGCTGGTTCTAAAATGGATCGCGTATCTTCAAACACATCTTTAATTGCAGCGCAAGTATCGTCTGTATCCACCAAAATAATTTCATCTACATACTGCTGACATAAACGGAAGGTTTCTTCACCTACTTCCCGCACCGCTACGCCATCAGCAAATAACCCCACTTGGGACAAGCGCACCCGATGTCCGGCTTTGAGTGATTGAGACATGGCATCAGCATCTACTGGTTCAACACCAATAATCTTGATTTCGGGACGCAACCGTTTCACATAAGCCCCAATCCCAGAAATTAATCCGCCCCCTCCAATTGCCACAAAAATTGCATGGATGGGTTGCTGATGTTGCCGTAAAATTTCCATCCCGATTGTTCCCTGTCCAGCAATTACATGGGGATCGTCAAAGGGATGAATAAAAGTCAATCCTTTTTCTACTTCTAATTCACGGGCATAGCTATAAGCATCATCATAAGTGTTTCCATGTAACACCACTGCTCCGCCCCTCATTCTCACCGCATCCACCTTGACTTGGGGTGTGGTTACTGGCATGACGATAATCGCTTTAGTTCCCAAGCGATTGGCTGCCAGAGCGACTCCCTGAGCATGGTTCCCCGCAGACGCGGCAATTACACCCTGCGCCAATATATCTGGCGGCAGTTGCACCATCTTGTTATAAGCACCCCGCAGTTTAAAGGAAAATACTGACTGCATATCCTCACGTTTCAACAGGAGTTGATTATTCAGCCGCGCAGACAAATTTGGAGCATACTCCAGTGGTGTTTCCTGGGCAACATCATATACACGGGCAGTCAGAATTTGGATGAGGTAGTCGCAAAACATGGGCGTCAAGGTGTTAGCAAATGCTGGATGGAAATTAATTTTACGTTACAAGCGATCGCACTGGTTTTATTGGTTTGTTCTCTCTCGAAATTTTGATTGAACAAAATCTAAAAATTACCAATTAATATTCTTTGAAGATAAATAAGTTCAGTTATGGAAACTTTTTGATCGCTGCAAATTTCATGCGATCGCTGGTAGGTTGATTTTAAACAAGTTTTGCCAACTATTTGAGTATATTAAGTATACTGCTGCTTAAGAACATAACTTCTCAATTTATGTTAAAGTATGCGTGGAAGATGAAATTCGGCTGTACAGTTTGTTTTTATGTATACTTGTATTACAGACCTCTCCGGATCTAAATCTCTACATCCCCTGATTCTGGAGACATTCTATGTCAATTTACGTCGGCAATCTATCTTATGAGGTTAAAGAAGATGACCTCCGCCAAGTCTTTGCAGAATATGGAACTGTAAAAAACGTTCAATTGCCTATCGACCGAGAAACAGGTCGGATGAGAGGTTTCGGCTTTGTGGAATTGGAATCAGACGAACAAGAACAAGCAGCGATTGATGCCCTTGATAATGCTGAATGGATGGGTCGAAGCTTAAAAGTTAATAAAGCCAAGCCCAAGACAGATGGCGGGTCCTCTGGTGGTAGACGAGGAGGCTATGGTGGCGGTGGCGGTGGTGGTGGCCGCTATTAAGGTCTAAAACCA
The DNA here is from genome assembly GCF_002246015.1 of Nostoc sp. 'Peltigera membranacea cyanobiont' 210A. Classification (GTDB taxonomy): domain Bacteria; phylum Cyanobacteriota; class Cyanobacteriia; order Cyanobacteriales; family Nostocaceae; genus Nostoc. Next base: position 188,790 of record NZ_NOLJ01000010.1, on the reverse strand, counting down.
AAAATTTAACTCTCAGGTCTTAAGGGCAGACAAGGAGTCTGCCTTTTTTGCGTTTTGGGACTTGTATTTTGACTCAGCACTCAGCACGGGCTAAACCTTAGCTATCCGCTAACAGCACTCAGCACTTTCAAGTCAGAGAGCAGGTGGTCACTGAGCGTAGTCGTTGGCGCAGCCTCTCGTAGAGAAGTGATGCAGGAGGTTTTAGGAAATAATTCTTATGAAGCCATGCGTTAGGGTAGCTTACCGCAGGTATCGTTTTTGTAATAAGTGTAGCAACCATGAACCCAGAAGCTAAACATATCGTTAACGAACTAAGGCATAAGTTTTACACTAACTTTGCTGCTGCGATGAGTATGCCAGTACTTATAACTGGTACATCTTATAGTAGTAATTCACCGATCGCATCTTGGATGGATCGTAGGCAGAGACTAAACTATATAAATGTATACGCTTATACAGCACCCGATGAATTTGTCCCATTCCGCCCATTCATTCTGCGAGTGGCTATTAACAAGAGTGCTGGTAGAGTCACAGTAACCAGAAAAGGACAAGTCTGCCGAGGTCTGAATTTGTTGTGGGATTTCGAGTTAACTGTATTACCAAAAGAAATCTTAGACTTTCTTCCCTGGATAGTTAACTTAGTTGAGGCCCATGATAAAGGTTCGCCCTTGTTGCTAGAATCACCACCCCATTCATTTGAATTAAACGTGTCAGAGGTGGGGTTATTTAATAACGCCTGGACTGAAAAAGCTTGGCTCTTGGCAAATCCGACCATGTTCCCTAATAGTAGCCTGTCAAGTTGAAATTAATGAATCAAGACTACAGGGTGGTTATAACTATCTCAAATTTTCACGAATGATTTTGGACTGCTATATATGCCTGATAATTAATAAGGCAATCTACAAATAGCAAAGATGCAGACTCTCCAAAAACTCTCTCTCCCAAGCATGGGCTGCGGCACTTGGGCCTGGGGCAACCAACTGCTTTGGGGATATGACGAAAGTATGGATGAGCAGTTGCAGGCCGTCTTTAACCTTTGTGTCAGCAACGGTGTAACTTTATTTGATACAGGCGATTCTTACGGAACGGGGAGATTGAATGGCCGGAGTGAGTTACTTCTAGGACGATTCAACCGAGAATATCTAGGTTCAGGCAAAGAAAATATTTGTATTGCAACTAAGCTTGCTGCTTACCCGTGGAGATGGACACGTCAATCAATGGTAAGGGCTTGTCAATCATCTGCCCAACGCCTGGGAAAAAATGTCGATTTGGTACAGATGCATTGGTCAACAGCAAACTATGCTCCTTGGCAAGAGGAAGGACTTTTAGATGGTCTTGCCGATTTGTATGAGCAAAGACTGGTCAAGGGAGTGGGATTATCCAATTATGGGCCGAAACGGCTGATGCGAGTGCAGAAAAAATTCGCCGAACGAGGCGTTCCGATTACAACTCTGCAAGTTCAATACTCTCTGTTGTCTACATATCCTGTCACCCAACTCAAGCTCAAAGACCTTTGTGATGAGTTAGACATTAAATTGATTGCCTACAGCCCTCTCGCTTTGGGACTATTGACAGGAAAATACTCTGAGCAAGGCCCTTTGCCTAAAGGCATTCGAGGTCTGTTATTTAAGCAAATATTATCAGGAATGCGTAGAGGCGAAGCGGCTTCTGCTGGCAAATCTCTTTTGGAATGTTTGCGAGAGGTGGCACAGTTCAGAAACAAAACTATGTCACAGGTAGCAATTAATTGGTGCATCTGTAAAGGAACTATTCCCATCCCTGGAGCAAAGAGCGTCGAACAAGCGAGAGAGAATCTTGGGGCGTTGGGTTGGCAATTAGACGCTGGTGAGATTGCAGAGTTAGATAAGGCGGCGGCAAATTCAGACAAAAAAATGGTACAAAATATCTTTCAAACTAAGTAAAATTTTAACGTTGCTGAATTTAGTTGAAAAGTGCTGTAAGACGAAGACTTTTGTAATAACTTGAGTAATGAGACTATACGGTTTGGGTGTTATTAGTAGATACTTGTTCTGTACCAGTTTTTAAACGGCTAACTAAGCTTCTGCGGACGCGATCGCTTTTGCGAACACCACCCGCCATCTCATATTCATGGCTGTCTTTGCCGTACTTAAAGGCAACTCCCAAGAGCATTTTTTCTGTCAAGTCGCTCAAAGTTGTTTCCAACTCTTTCATCTCATTTTTGTAAGAGTCAATCACAGCCAGAGTAGTATTATAAGCTTCTATTTTGCTACGGTACTGCTGAATTATTTGTGTGATATTTTGCAAGCTGCGAGCATCGCCAAAATCCATACTCGGATCAATTGCTTTAAGTCCATACATTCTCAATTCAGCTTTTTCTAGAGCGCGATATGTACGCTTTTGACGAGGCATAATTATGTTCTTTTTATTGTGTTCTAGAACTAGCTTGCCTTACTAAAGCTTAATTTTGGTTGAGTAAAATCCACAAATTTGGTGTTTAATGTAACTATAGCTTAAGTAATATCCACTAAGATTATGATGTTTGTAACGAAAATCGTAGTGGTGGTAACTAAACTCGTAACATTGTAACGAAAATTATGATGTTTGTAACAAAAATCGTAGCGGTGGTAACTAAACTCGTTATTTTAGTAACAAACTCGTAATATTGTAACGAAAATAATCATGTTTGTAACAAAAATCGTAGTGTTAGTAACTAAACTGATGATTTTAGTAACTTAAAGCGCGATGTTAGTGGCGATGTTAGTAACGGCAACTGGTTTCAATTCCAAAAAGCCTAGATATCACACGCAATTAGTTGAGAAAGTAATGCTGAACTATGCAAAATCCGTAACGCTGAGTAAAATCTGGGTTTTTTAACTTAGCTGCGGAATTTAGAACAAAAGCGGTGTGTTAATAAGTAAATAGGATACACATAGTCAAGGCAGCATTATGATACTTGAAACTGCGGCGATCGCAATCGGTTCTGTAATAGCCACTAAAGCCTTAGAAAAAACAACCGAAAAGGTAACAGAAACTTTATTGGATAAGACTGGTAAGTTTCTCATCACCCTCAAAAAACAGTCTCCCCATACTGTAGCTGCGATCGAGAAAGCACCAGAACAACCACTTGATTATGGCAAGGCTGTACTAGAGGTGCAATCGGCTGCTAAAGCTAATCCTGAAGTAGCTCAAGCTATGCAGGAATTGGCAGCAGCAGCTAAAGCAGAACCAAATTCTAAATTGGCTGAAATTCTGGCTATGCCTAACCTGGAAAAATTAGCAGATAAGATTGGTCAGGTAGTAATGCCAGGTGGGACAGGAAATATTGAAAATATGTCTTTTTAAATTATCAGCAAAAGTTATTAGTTATCGTGTGACCTAACCCCCAACCCCTTCCCTACAAGGGAAGGGGAGTAAGATTTAACTCAATACAGTTCAGATAAGACCAAAACACTTGTAGAGACGGCGATTTATCGCGTCTCGAAAACCCACAATATCGCGTCTCAAAAACCCACAATTTTGTACAATTAGCCCTTAACTAAACCGTATTGAGATTTAACTATGTATGCCTGAAGACTCCGGGAAGTTTGCCGAAAAAATTGGTGCTTTTGCTTCCCCTGGCGCTCAAGTTAACATTGGCACTCAAATTATTGAGGGGCAAAAACAGTTAACTCCCACAAAATCTATCCCTTATCGCGGTTCCGTTAATTTCGTCGGGCGAGAAACAGAACTGACAACGCTACATGAAGACTTGCAGCGCAAAGACTATGTAGCAATAGCCGGAATGGGTGGCGTGGGCAAAACTGAATTAGCTACCCAATACGCCAGACGATATGAACAAGATTATGGGGGAATTGCCTGGTTTAACGACAGAGAAACTAATCTCGCCGCCGAAGTTTTAGAGTTTTTCCGGTTGCAGTTTGGTTTGGAGATTCCCCAAGAATTAGGAGGCAGACTTTTAAGCCTTAAAGAACAAGTCGCCTGGTGTTGGTCTAAATATCCCGACTCTCCCTTGCCGATTTTAATCGTCTTCGATGATGTAACTGATTTAGACAACCTCCGCGAAGTCGTTCCCAACGATAATCGCTTCCGAGTCTTAATTACTACTCGACTGCGGCATTTAGACCCAAATTTTATTCAAGAGATTCCTTTAGATGTTCTCTCGCCCCAAAAAGAACCAGGCAAAGCCTTAGAACTGTTAAAACGACTGTTGGGGGAAAAAGATAAGCGAGTCGAAAACCAACCACAAAGCGCAACAAATATATGTGAATGTCTGGAATATTTGCCTTTGGGGATAGAGTTAGTTGGAGGTTATTTGGTACGCGACCCGGAAATATCCTTAGATATCATGTTTAGGCGATTGCAAGAACGTAAATTAGCAGAAGCAGCTTTACAAGACCGGGAAACTCTCAACTCAACTCAACTGGGAGTCAAAGCCGCCTTTGCTTTAACTTGGTCAGAACTCGACCCACTGGCGCAACAACTAGGAAGATTTTTGAGTTTATTTTCTCCTGCGCTGATTCTTTGGAATTTGGTTATTTGGGTGGCGACAGGTGGAGGGGAAGCAGAAAATCAGGAAGAAAGACAGCTAACTTGGTCAGAAGATGAATTAAACGCAGCTAAAAAGCAACTCTACGGGCGCAACTTACTGCAACTGGTAGAAGAAAGAGAAGGATATTATAAAATTCATGCCTTAGTGCGGTGGTTTTTGCAAGAGGAGTTAGCTGAGGCTGGCGAAACCAAATCAGTTTTAGAAACAACCTTTGCCAATGCGATGATAGCTAAAGCCCAAATCCTTCCTGATTCACCTACTTCTAAAGATATTGAATTCCTCAAAGATGTTATTCTTCATCTTGAAGATATAGGAAAACGTTTAATTGCAGAGATAAAGGAAGCCACAGAAGCACAGACATTTTTCACAGCATCAGTGCCCAACGATCAAGTACTGTGGATATTTGTGGGAATAGGAAGATTTTATAATGGACAAGGATTATATAAATTAGCAGAACCTTGGTTTGAAGATTGCGTAAATGTTTGCAAAGCTCTGTTTGCTGGCGACCATCCCAATGTGGCTACTAGCTTGAACAATTTAGCTTTACTCTACTCTAGCCTTGGACGGTACAGCGATGCCAAACCACTTTACAGTGATGCTTTGGCAATGAGAAAGCGCCTGTTTGCTGGCGACCATCCCCATTTAGCTAATAGCTTGAACGATTTAGCTTTCCTGTACGAGAGCCTTGGACGGTACAGCGATGCCAAACCACTCTACATTGATGCTTTGGCAATGACAAAGCGCTTGTTTGCTGGCGACCATCAAGATGTGGCTAGTAGCTTGAACAATTTAGCTTTACTCTTCTCTAAGCTTGGGCAGTACAGCGATGCCAAACCACTTTACAGTGATGCTTTGGCAATGAGAAAGCGCTTGTTTGCTGGCGACCATCCCCATGTAGCTACTAGCTTGAACAATTTAGCTTTACTCTACGAGAGCCTTGGGCAGTACAGCGATGCCGAACCACTCTACAGTGATGCTTTGGCAATGAGAAAGCGCCTGTTTGCTGGCGACCATCCCCATGTAGCTAATAGCTTGAACAATTTAGCTGGACTCTACGATAGCCTTGAACGGTACAGCGATGCTGAACCACTCTACATTGATGCTTTGGCAATGACAAAGCGCCTGTTTGCTGGCGACCATCCAGATGTGGCTACTAGCTTCAATAATTTAGCAGGACTCTACTCTAATCTTAGACGGTACAGCGATGCCAAACCACTTTACATTGATGCTTTGGCAATGACAAAGCGCCTGTTTACTGGCGATCATCCCAATGTGGCTACTAGCTTGAACAATTTAGCTTTACTCTACAAAAGCCTTGGGCGGTACAGCGATGCCGAACCACTCTACAGTGATGCTTTAGAAATGAGAAAGCGCCTGTTTGCTGGCGATCATCCCAATGTGGTTACTAGCTTGAACAATTTAGCAGGACTCTACGACAGCCTTGGGCGATACAGGGATGCCAAACCACTCTTGAGTGATGCTTTGGCAATGTGTCAACGAGTTCTAGGAGTTAATCATCCCAATACAGCGACAATTCGAGAAAATCTAGCAAACCTGCAACGCCAGTCTACTCCCCGTGCTATCTGGAAACTTTGGTTAGGTCAGTTTGTGCAAACGTTAAAGGCGATATTAATTTTACCGTTTTCTCTGTTGTGGCGATTGGCTAAAAAATTAATTCGTAATTAAAAGAGTGAGTCTAGGCGATAGAGTTTGCAATCTAGTAGTTTTGAGCGATCGTCGTTCGCGTAGCGTCTCGTAGAGAAGACGTTGCCGTTCGCGGTAGCGTCTCTGAAAGAGAAGGCATCGCTATTTTCTCATCAACCAAGGTGCGATCGCTAAACGTTTCCGCAAAGACAACGCCTAACAATCTTGATAACATGGAAAAAATAGTTTAACCTCGCTGCCAAGGTTATGAGTAACATTAATATTTCCTTGCCTGAGTCGATGAAAGCCTTTATTGAAGAACAAGTAGCTGAAGGTGGCTACGGTTCAGTTAGCGAATATCTACAAAAATTGATCGCTCAAGACCAAAAACGCAAGATGCAAGAACATATAGAAGAACTTTTAATTGCAGGACTTGAAAGTGGAGAAACAATAGAAGTTAATGATGAATGGTGGCAGCAAAAACGCACACATTTGCTCAACCAGATCCACCAAGAGAAATAATGACAAAGCGGATAGTCATTACACCCAAAGCCAGTTTAGATATTGATGAGTATTTTGCTTACATTGCCCAAGAAAACCCCGACACGGCTCTTTTATTTTTTGACTCTATAAGAGAAACTTTTGCACAGTTAGCAAGAATGCCTGGAATGGGTAGCCCTTATCCCCTAGATAATCTTCGTTTACAAGGTTTACGTAAATGGGCTGTTAAAGGATTTAAAAAATATCTAATTTTTTACTTTGAGCGAGATGAAAGCATTGAAGTTGTGCGGATTCTCTATGCAGGGCAAGATATAGAAAAGATTTTAGAACAGCAATAATATTGATTAGCGATCGCTTGTATGATTATTTTGGTGGAGCGATGTCTACGACGGGCTGCGCCTACGCTTTTCTCTCATCAACACAAATGCGTAAGCGTAGCCCGTCGTAGACATCGCCTTTTACAATTGGAGTATTAATTGTATTTACGTCTATGAACTTTCCTCCCCAAATCCAACAAAAGATTGAAAAATGGGCAAGCAGTCAGGGAATTTCGGCTGAACAGTTTGTTTTGCAAGCTATTGCAGAAAAAATTGACACGCTGAGTCAACAAGTTACTGAAGAACATACTCAACAAAACTCTGAGATGACCAATGTACTGCCTCTTAACCAACCAAATATTTATCGAAAAGAAGGGATTTTAGTTGTAGAGGCAGAATTACCAGAAACCTTTGATGTTAATGTTTTTATAGATGAGTTGAGAGAAGAACGCATTCAGGATCAAATAACTTAATGAAAGTCTTGTTTGATACTTCTGTCTTAGTTCCTGCATTCATTGTCAATCACCCGCAACATTCTGTTTGCTTTTCCAAGATTAAAGCTGCAAAATCTGGGCAAATCCAAGGGTTTATCTCAACTCACAGTTTAGCTGAAACATATTCTGTCATCACACGCTTACCTATTCAGCCGCGTATTAGTCCCCAACAAGCTGAGATGATTATTGTAGATATGTCACAGTATTTAGAGGGAGTTCCACTGCTTTTCAATGACTATCAGGCTGCAATCGCTCAAATGGCAACCTTAAATCTTCCAGGTGGCGGTATTTTTGATGCTTTAATTGCTCAAGCTGCTTTAAAAGCAGAGGTAGACACTCTGTTAACCCTGAATCCAAATCACTTTACTCGTTTGGGAAATGCAATCGCTCACATTGTACAAGTCCCTGATTAAATGCGTAGACGCTTCTTTGGCTTGTCGTCAGGCGCTTTTCTCTCATCAACACAAATGCTATATCTTCTGAGTTCTACGTTTCTATCTCAGATACATTCAAACCTGTTAACCTAGCTACCTGTTCTACTGTCATCCCAGACTCAAGTAAGTTGCGTGCAGTTTGTAATAACTGCGATTCTGCCTTGTCTGCCCTTTGGCGTTCCTTTTCTTCAGGAGTTGGCAGCAATTCTCCTGTCAAATTTGCCCAGCGTAACCAAGTAGCATCAATACCTTTATAACTTCCCTGCCACAACTGCAATGCTAACCCTAAAGATTGACTGACTAACTGATTTTGAGCATTGAATGCAATAGGTTGATAAGCTCCTTTCTCATTAGAAAAACCAGCCCAATCATTAGGGTTAAAAGGGTCAAACCAGAAATATTCTGGCACACGCATTTGATTTTGATAAATTAGCTTTTTCTGATTTTTGTCTGCTTGGGCTGTGCTGTCAGAAAGCAACTCAATGACTACATCTGGTGCTTTCTCCTCTTCCCAAACCACCCAACTGCGACGTTCTCCTTTCGGGACTCCCAACACAGCAAAAAAGTCTGGCCCTTTAAAGTCTTTGTTTCGCACTTGGGCCAGACTGTAGTAAACAAACATATTACCGCCGATAAACCCATCCTCTCGTTCTTCCAACCAAGGTATCAAAGCATCTATCAGCAAATCCATCTGGGCTTTGTGTCGTGGGCTTTCCATTGGGATACCGTCATCGTATGGTAATTCTGCTTGGGTAGGTGGAAGTTGAATATCTGGTGTAGCTAGGGTAGTTTCTGACATAGCTTTTCACCTTGTGGTTAGGCGTGACGGGTATTTTTATGTTAAGCGATCGCAGAAATTTCAGTTAGTTTGCTTTCGATAGTTTGGCAATTTGCCCAGTAAAGTATGCTTCTTGATGTTTGAGTTGTTGCGCCAGTTTTAACCCTTGTTGAAAAGCTGTTAATGCTTGAGGAAATTCTTTGCGTTCTAGATACAATTGCCCAATTTGGTCATAAGCTTGCATCATTCCGTAAAAATTGGCGGCTTGCGCCTGTATCTGCACCAGAATTTCGCTAGCCTGCAAAGCCTCCTGTGTTTGTCCTTGGGAACGATACAGCGCAATTAACTTCTGCAAAGCATCACCAGCCCGAACGTACTCCTTTAATTGCCAAGCAGTGGTATAAGCTTCTTGATAATTATTAAAAGCTTCTAGCAGTAAGTTAGGATCTTTCTTAGCTAGAGATTCGTAATCTGAAGCGATCGCTAGCTTTAATTCTGGTATTTCCGTAAGCTTATTTTCATTGAGATAAATTTCTGCTAGTTTGTTAAGTACATTCAATGACTGCTGTGGTTGGCTTGTCTGCTCGTAAATATAAGCCAGTTGTTGCAGATATGTTACCTCGTTTACACGATCGCCAAGAGATGTAGCGAAACTCAACAATTCCTCGTAGATTGGCGCAGCTTTGCGATAATCAAACCAACTCAAATGCAGTTCTCCAAGTGTTTTGAGGGTTTCTAATACCGCTACTTGATCTTTTTGTTGTCGCACTAGTAGCAAAACTTGGTTGTAAGCTTCTATAGCCAGTTTAGACGATCGCACATTTTTATAAGCTTCACCTAGCGATCGCCACAATTCTAAATCAATTGGGGCAGTTTTTTGCTGAGATTGCGCCTGTTTTTGAATCGTTTGCAATCTTTCCGTAATATATTGTACTTCTTGTCCGTCGTTTAGCTTCCAAGCGATCGCGCCAACTCGTGATAATGCTTGCACCTCTGCTAATGAACCTAAAAAGCGCCGCAAACGCAGTTCTCGGTTCCAAATTTCAAACGCCGCAATCTGTTCGCCTGCTTGCAGTTTCGCCGCAGCTTCTTGATTTAACGCATCTAACGCTGGTTCTAACTTTTGCCGTTCTTGGGGAGTTAACGGCTGTTTATCCTTGGGCGATCGCGGTGACAGTGGATCGGGTGTGGTAATCTCTAGAGGGCTAGGAGGAAATTGATCGGGTTCGGGTGGTTTCGGCGGTTTACTCTTTGCCAGCGTTAAAGAATTGCTAAAGAGTATAGTGGCAGTAGCGATCGCAATTAAGTGCCTGAGCATGAGTACTTTACTTTGCCTTGAGTGATTTGCATGAGATAATTGCTAATTATCCCCATGCCTATTATTGACTAACTATTCTCCAGCTTTTCTCCAGCTTGACAAGAAAAGCCTGCCTGACCTGGATTTCTCACTTCTTGTGAGAAATCCAAGGGGTGTGGGAGGTGTGGGAGGATGGGGAAGAAGCCTTACCCCCCACACTCCCCACACTCCCCACACTCCTCTTCCCCTGAAGCCTACACTATGCGTGAGAAATCCAGGCTGAGAGCTATGTGGCTTCAGGATACAGTAAGTGAAGATTTTGCCAAAATAAATGCCTAACGAGTTCTAGTTGTTAAGTACAAGATGTCAGCAGTTTAACTTGTACTGAAGCAGTTTAATTTTCTCCAGTCAAAGCAGCCATCGTAGATATAATTTAAAAATTGCGATCGCAACCAGGATTTTTGAGTCAGGGGAGTGTCAAAATAATCCTAGATCATATTTAAGCAACTAGTCGATCGTTTTGTAATGACTCATTCAACTGATATCGCCACCTTAGCCCGCTGGATGGCAGCTGACTTTAGCAATCAAGAACAAGCTTTTGAAAATCCGCCTTTTTATGCCCATATCCGTGTGTGTATCCGTCCCCTTCCCTTAGAATTGTTCTCAGGGGTAAGTTTATTTCTCGAACAAGCTTATGATTTTATGCTTAATCAACCCTACCGGATGCGGGTAATGAAGTTGATTCCGGCAGAAAACCACATTGCTATTGAACACTACACCGTTAAAGAAGAACAAAAATTTTACGGTGCATCTCGTGAACCCGAACGCCTCAAAGAGTTGTCTGTTGACCAACTGGAAAAAATGTCAGGCTGCAACATGATTGTAGAGTGGACAGGTAAGAGCTTCAAAGGCAGAGTTGAACCTGGTAAAGGCTGCATAGTGGTTCGTGACGGCAAAAATACTTATCTGGATAACGAATTTGAGATTGACGCTCAAGAATTTTTCAGCCTCGACAGGGGAAGGGATTTAGACACCGATGAACGTCTGTGGGGTTCTATCGCCGGCCCATTTCACTTTCTCCGTTGGGGTAGTTTTGCCAATGAAGTCAAGGTGTAACAAGTGAGGAATCAAAACTTATAACTTAGCGATCGCTTAAAAACTACCAGAAACATCCAGTTAACCCACTATCTCTACCTCAGAATCCTATGCTATCATGGTTAAACTAGCGTCCTATGACTACAAAATGCCTACTAAGACATCTTAGGAACATTAAAGTAGTTCAAGGAATCTTGCTGTGGCGGCATAGCCAAGTGGTAAGGCAGAGGTCTGCAAAACCTCCACCCCCGGTTCAAATCCGGGTGCCGCCTTCAGAATACTCTATACTCTGCTAACTGCCTTTTGTATTGTTAGTTAACTACTTGTTTCCAGAAAATAGAGGCGATCGCCTTTTGTGTAGAAATTGGATTTTTACTACGGACTAAGCACCTGGATCGAGATTGTGAAAAAAAGCAATCCTGAGAGCCAATCGGCACTGTAGTGCAGTCGATGCTACTGGAGTTACCATGTGCCAGGAATTATCTGAGCGCACAATCACAGCCGAAAACTGGCCCAGTGGTGCAATATCTTGAAAGACAGATTCTGGTTTTTCGTCAAAACTGTATGGAACTGATTGCATTGTTGTACGATCAATGGCATCTAAATTTAGCATTCTCAATCTTCTTTGGATTATGTTTGTAATTTACACTATCCGTATGATTGCTAAATTCAAGCTTGATATTATAAGTCAATAGCTTCCAATTTCAGCATTTAACGAATTTTGGCGACTGAGGTATATATTCTTTCTTAACAAAGTTATTTTGTTACCAACTATTTGGGACAACAGTAGTAATTATTACAATTCCTACAACTGAATGAGATTAGGTTTAGTGGGAATCTTGATTGAGCTATTTATTTGTCAGCCGATCATAAAACTAAAATGAGTGTTTTCTTCTCAGATGAGGCGATCGCTAGGTTAATTCAGGAAGATGTTCCTTACCTAGATTTGACAACCTACGGACTTGGCATTGGCAAGCAACCTGGTGAAATCGAGTTTTCTACCCGTCATCCGATGACCATTTGCGCTACTGAAGAAGCAGCCAGAGTATTAAAATATTGTGGTGCCGAAGTTCATTATCAAGTCGAAAGTGGTACAGTCTGCCAAGAAAAGCAATTAATTCTTCAAGCTAGTGGCACTGCTCAAGCTTTGCACAGTGGCTGGAGAGTTGCTTTAAATTTGATGGAATACGCCTCCGGTATTGCTTCGCGTACAAGAGTATTAGTAGATACTGCTAAAACAGTAAATCAATCTGTTTCTATTGTGACTACTCGTAAATGTTTTCCAGGTACTAGAGCGCTTTCCATCAAAGCAGTTCTAGCTGGCGGAGGATTTTTTCATCGCTTAGGATTATCTGAAACAGTTCTGATCTTTAACCAACACCTGATATTCCTGGGAGGTATAGGTGGGTTAATTGAGCGCATGAATGAACTGCGACGACAGTTTCCAGAACAACATATTTGCGTTGAAGTAGATACACCAAAAGATGCTTGGATGGCTGCTCAAGCAGGTGTAGATTTAATTCAGTTTGATAAAATTCCCCTACTAGACCTTGAGCCTCTAGTTTTGAAATTGAAGCAGCAGTATCCAAACTTAAAACTAGCAGCTGCTGGTGGTATTACCTCTGAAAATATAAAGGATTATGCTAGTACTGGTGTAAATATTTGGTTCTTCAGTACATAGTATGCTTAACTAATAGTTAAAATGCCAATTCAATAAGCATCTAACTCGGAAATTGTCAAAGTTTCTAAATCCATAACCGGAACGTTTAATCAACTTGATCTTGTTATTAATACCTTCCACAGCACCACTACTTGTCCCATTATCAAAGTAAGCAATTATCTCATCAAACCAACGGATAATAGTATTGTTACTCTTGGGAAAATATTTTTTAGCTTTCGATAACCACATACCGAGTTTAAAAACTCCCGGATACCAATTATCTGTCTTATTAAAAATCTTTCTAAATTTTTCTTTTAATTCATGCATTTCTTTTAAGACAGGAGATACATTCTTGACTTCAGAAAGTTTATTTATTTGCTCTTCATTTAAGTCTGACTCATTTTTAAGTAAAACGTACTTACTATTTTTTAATCCCGATAAAAGTTTTTCATATTCAGCTTTTTGTGCTGATAATTGCGCTTTTTTAATTAATTCTTCTAGACTCCGTTTCTCTCGTTTTCTCTGTGTATCTAATTCTTTATTAATCTGTGTCATTACATGAAATCTATCTGCTACTACTTGAGCATTGGGCATTAATTCTGTGACAACGTTTTTATAACCAACCCACAAATCTATACTCACTTCCTCAATTTGTTCTAAGACCTCATATCCCCATTCTAAAAGGGTTTCCTTCACTACTTCTTGCGTGCGCCCATTTAAAATAGTTACTAGCTTAGATGTATCTAAATCTATTAGTACGGCGCAGTAATTACCCTTGCCCTTAACCAGAGCTATCTCATCGATTCCAAGTCTTTTTATCAGAGAAGGTTTGTCATCAGATAATTCAAGCGAAGCGTCTTTTAACATTCTTTCTATTTCTTCTGTTGTCACTATCCCTTGATCAGCTACACTGTGGATATCGTTTTCTACTACCTCTTGTATTATCTTGTGTGCCAGCCGTTTTGTATAAGTTCTTTTCTGGCTCACGAAATCTAAATTCTCACTAAAGGGTTTTTTACATTCTTCGCATTTGAATTGTCTTCTATTTATTTCTAAAAATACTGGTTTCTCACCGAAAGGTAAATCTTTAACAATGTATCGATGATTTTGATGTAATCTATGGCTTTTTGTACCACAGCGAGGACAAGTACTGTATGATTTTATTGATTCTATTTGTAAAATCATTCCTATCCCGACATGAAGGCGATGTGATATAACTTTCACATCTTTTAAATCTAGAAGCTCTGTTAGTATTTTAATATTTTGTTTCCTGTTCATAACTGTAAATAGACAAAAAATACTTTTCTAGTACTTACAGTTAATAATGAATCTGCGTCCTAAGTCAATTATGTCAAAAGTTTTACTAAATATTTTATGCAATTCTTTATACTTTTTAACCTTCGCAGCTAATAATTTAGCATAGTAAGTACTGAAGAACCAAATATTTTAGTGACAAGTTCACCGTACTTTGGTAAACCATGCGATATTGCAGTCAAAATGACAATGGCACAGTAGGCATTTTTAACTTAGTTTGATACTTAAGATTGCAGTTGTTAAAACGCAGGAGTTGAGCCAGAAAGAACAGGGCTTAGGCAAGACTTAAAACAGAAGTAAGTGGGCGTTTTGCGAAGCTCTTAAGCAGTTGATGAAATAGAGCGATATAGCCATCTATCGCTCTATTCACTGCACTAAGAATTGTAGCATTTATTTGGTCTATTGGTTGTATACACGGAATAGTCTAGTGGCTGTATGGTTTTGCTTAAACTATAGTGTCGGGACAACTACAACCCTTCCCCATAACTAGAACAGTTTTCCAATTTACAGGTGAGTCTCACTTATAAAGAGTTTATTAACTTGATAGTTACCTATTTATAAGGTAAATAACGACAGCTTAGTTTCTATACAATATTAAGCTTAACTATTTTAAAAAGAAATAAAAATTAATTTTGTTCGTGTTTGATTACTATATTAGTTGGTATTTTACTCAATAAGTTGGTATTATCTTCATTAGATTACACAGATATACTTATCCATTTGGAAAAACGCAAATCTAACAAGAGGTTTGTGGCTAACTTTGGCGTTAGGATTTATTAGTTTTTAATAAATCATATTAAAAACTAGCTATTTAGTAGCGTTTGGTAAGGAGTTAAAAGTTTAACGATAGAACCGTTTTTATTTTTATCTAACAGAATCTATTGTCAAATTGCTCAATTTTGGCGATAACGATACTAATTTTTGGTAAGCAAACAGCTTTGAGCAAAACAATCTAGTTTTTTCAATATTCAATAGTAAACGGAGAAATGTTTTATGCGTTTTACCCGCACGATACCCATTGCGTCTTTAATGCTATCGATACTGGTTTTATGGCAGCCTACTTTAGCTGACTCAAGAAGTAGTCTTCCCTCAGAAAAAGAAGAAAAAACACCTTCTGTCTGGGATAAAAATAAGTGTCTTGGAGGTTCTTCGCAAAGTTTTCGCTTGGGTGGAGAACTCAATAATCCAGCCACTTATAACTTGCAAAAACTGCGAAATTTACAAGATGCTTTAAAAAAACAAAATCCAGCATTAGTTACTGAAGTCACTGTGAGCTTTCAAACTGGCTCAGGGCCACGAACAGAAACATACTATGGAGTTCCTCTATGGGAATTGATTAATAATCCGAAAGCCGGAGGTGGTCTAAAACCTGGGAATTCTGGGGTGAATTCTAAAAACTCTTTTCTGAGGCAATATGTTCTAGTTGATGCCACAGATTGCTATGGTGCAGTCGTAGCTATTGGTGAAATTCAACCTAACTTTGAAGGGAAAACAGTGCTAGTTGCATTTGCAAAAAAAGGTAATGATGGTAAAGTCGTGCCTTTAACAGACGAAGGATTTGCTCGTTTAGTAGTTCCAGGTGACAAAGCTGGAGGTCGTTATGTTACTAATGTAAGAAATATTGTCATATTATCTGCTCCTCCTTCTCCTTTGAAACCAAAATATTTCTAAAAACCCGTCTGATTAAAGATGCCTACAACGAAGAGTTGATCTTGTAATACCAGTATGATATCTAAGTTCTTCTGTAAGGCTGAAGATATCTCACTAAATGAGGAGAATCCAACAATCTCATAGTTGTTAGTATTAATCAGTTCAGAATTATCTTATAAGTTGGGAGAATCAAAATATGGAAGTTAGCGCTCGTAATTCCTTAAAAGGAACTATTAAGAAAATTCACCCAGGAGCAGTCAACTCTGAGGTGATATTAGAAATTGTGCCTGGGGTGGAAGTAACTGCAATTATTACCAAGGAGTCGGTAGAGCATCTCCAACTTCAAGAGGGAAAACAAGCGATCGCTGTGATTAAAGCGTCAGATGTCATAATTGCTACAGAATAGCTCGATATGAGTAGATAAGTTGTGGCGATCTGCTCATAGAGCGATCGCTACGATTATCCAACTATTTACGAATTTTCCGAGCAAGAACTGCTACCACACACCAGACATGAAGGATCGCGATAAGAATGTCGTTTGGCAAATTCCATTCGCATCAAGTCGATTGTCAGCAGTTGTGATAATAAGGGTTGGCTAAACTTAGTAATCAACTTTATTACCTCTAATGCACTAAGACAAGCTAGTGTCCCAGAAACAGCACCGATAACCGAGAACCCACGCTGATTCCAATCTGGCTTTTCTGGGAACAAGCATGATAGACAAGGAGTGACACCAGGAATAATCGTCGTCAGGTAAGCTTCCATTCCGTCCATTGCAGCTTCCACCATTGGTTTTTGCCAGCGCACGCAAGCCTCATTGAGCAAGTTCCGCTCTGTGAAATTGTGGGCGCAATCAACAGCTATATCAGCAGATTGCACTAAAGAGTCTACATTCTCCTTTGTAACGTAATCATGAACTGCTTCCACCCGAATATCAGGATTAATAGCTTGCAGAGTTTCTCTGGCTTTGAATACTCTTGGCTTACCAACCCAATCATTTGTCATCAGAACCTGACGATTCAGATCATCTAGCCGTAAGTCACCACCCCGAACTAGAATTAGCCGCCCAACACCTGCTACTGCCAAATAAAGTGCTGATGTACCGCCTAATCCCCCTACACCTGTAACCAAAACCGTTGCAGACTTCAAGCGCTTTTGTCCTGCTTCTCCAAAATTGGGAAGCATCATTTGGCGGTGATAGCGTTCTAACTCACTGGGTGTTAAGTTCATCGCTTTTTATCTCTTTATCAGTCGTAAAATTTACCACCTAGTTGGTAGCAAGTATTGTAGTTGTCTATACATTTTTCTGATTTAGTACCTGTAAAGTTGGTATTTGCTCCAAGTGCTATTAAGGGAGCTTGTGCAAATATAGCGGTTCTCGCGCTGAAAATTGCGTTGTCCTGAAGCCTTCGTCCACCCGATGCTGTATACTCGTTAGCTCTTGCAGCCTCTCTAGCTGTACCCACAGGAAATTCTTCTCCAGCGATCGGAATCTAGCGCTCTATCCCCACCAAATACACTTCCAACAGAGAAAATTATTTCTGCATTTAACTTGGTAGTAGTCGAAAACGGCGCAGTTGTTGGTAACAGTCAGTTACAAGTGGTAATCTGTGATGTTTTACCAGTTTTTTTGGTTACTAGATCGCTAGATTGGTAAATTATGAATTGATTAAGAAAAAATGCTTGAGAGATAGCTAAGGAACGTGGATTAAATAAGATGCAAAACTTCATCCTGTCTCTACCTTCCCTCTCTTTTATAAGGAGAGGGATTGAGGGTGAGGTAAACCAGGGACATAAATTGTATGTTATTTAATTCTTATTCCTAACCAAATAATTACTAATTCATAATGGGCTACGTCTTGCTGCGCTAACCTCATTCATAATTAGGCGTAAATCACGTAATTTTATACAATCCCGAAAATGCGAGCGAAAATAAGAGATACAGAGATTTTCTTTGATGTGGAAGGTTCTGCATTAGTAGTGGATGGCGCGAGCATCTGCTCTAAACCTGTCGCCTTTCTAATTCACGGGGGACCTGGTGCGGATCATACTTCCTTCAAACCAACCTTCTCGACTTTAAGCCAAAAACTTCAACTAGTCTATTTTGACCATCGCGGTCAAGGAAGGTCTGCACGTGGGCCTAAAGAAACCTATACTCTAGACAATAATGTTGAAGATATGGAAGCGTTGCGCCAACACCTTGGTCTGGACAAAATCGTTGTGATTGGCGGTTCTTACGGTGGTATGGTGGCTCTGACTTATGCAGTCCGCTATCCTCAGAATGTCTCTCATCTGATTGTGATTGCCACGGCAGCCCATAGTGGCTTTTTAGAACGGGCTAAGGAAATCCTCGCATCGAAGGGAACTGAAGAACAAAAAACAAGCGCTCAACGACTTTGGGATGGAAACTTTGAAAATGAAGAACAGCTAAGACAGTATTTTCAAGTGTTGGGATCAATGTATTCGCTAAGATATAATCCCACCACATCAGGCATTGCTTGGCAGCGAAATATTCTCTCAGTTGATGCGATTAATGTTGCTTTTGGCGGTTTCCTCCGCAACTACAATATTCTTGACCAGTTACACAAAATTACCGCACCTACTTTAGTTATTGCAGGTCGGCATGACTGGATTTGCGCCCCAGAATTTTCTGAAGAAATTGCTCAGGCAATTCCTAATGCAGATTTGAGAATTTTTGAGAATAGCAGTCATTTGATCCGCGCAGATGAGCCTGAAGCACTTTTGGATGCGATCGCGGGTTTCTTGGTTTACAAACGTTAGATCAAATAGTTAAGCGATCGCCGCAGCTGTTGCTGGAGCAAGTGGTGCTTTCGGAGCAACTATCGGTGGCTTCATCACTCAATTTGCTGGGTCTTTTGGCATAACCGAAGTATTTATTGTATCTAGTGTATTCCGATTAGCATCACTTGTCCCACTGATTGTTAAAAAAGATTTGGGTAGTTAGGGTAAAATTTTGAGAAATCTGTTTTACATATCCAATATGCAATTTGAATGTCAAATATTACGCTTTAGAATGCGGATTGGTATCACTCTATAAGCTCGCCCATATTAAAATCTATTCTTATCCAACCTTTGAGTCTTCGTAAGTTGTCGAGAATGAGTAAGGGAATCTGCCAGTGATGTACCATCAGGAAGGGTAAGGGATCGCTCACCTCAAAAATTGCTTCTTTCCCCCGTCTGATGTTTCTTACCCAAGTTTGTAGTTGCTTAAACGATCTAATCTCATTTAGCCGCCAAACTTCGTGGTACAGCCAATAGGTTGGCTTACTATCAGCAAGAGGCTGCAAAGATTCAGCCAGAGGTTCTTTACCAAGATAGGCATCCGCTACTCCTGGATGATTGTAAAACATAGTAATAGCGGAGTGAGTCCGGGGGTTACACTCAATCGCGTAAACAGTTCCGTCTTCTGCCTCGATGAAGTCAAAGGAAAGTTGCCCGGTTTTTCCCAGTTTTTTGGTAAAATGACTCGCCCATTGCATAATTTCTAGCCGATCGACGTTTTCGTAGTTGACTTGAAAGGCGGATGACTCACAGCAGCAGTACATTCTTGACTCTCCATCTCGCGCGGTAGTGTGAGTGCAGTATTCCTTTCCAGGGATAAATTCCTGCATAATCCAGGGGTTTTTCTCACTGATCGGCAAGCTATTGACAAATGCCGCTGTTTCTGATTTGGTATCGCAAGGTAGCTTGGTGAGATTCAAGCGACGTATTTGATCGTAGGGGATGCTTTTAAGAATGTATTTGCGCTTCTCCTGAGAAAAGTCGAAATTGAGGACTTGTGCGGGATCGGTAATTTTGAAGGATTTGGGGACAGATAAACCGAACGATCGCGCTGTTTCAGCAAAGGCAAACTTATCATCCAGGATTTCCGTGACATCAGCATCGAAGTGGAAAAACTCTACACAGTCTGGTAATGGTGGCTGGCCTCGATCGTAGTGAATGACGGAAAAAATCGCTACCGGGATGAAAAAGTCGATCTTTTCTGTTTTGGCGATCGCGTGTAGGCTTTCAACGTAGCCTTCTAAGTCTTTGCTTGGATCGGGAACGGTATAAAAGCCTGCAACAGAGTTAGAATATTTATTACCACTTGACCAGAATTTCTCAATGTCAATTATAATAACCCGATGCCCAGCAGCATGAAATGAACGCGCTAGCTGAAGGGTTTTAGTCATTCTCGCGCCAGCAATCAAGATATTTTTGGAATTGGGGTTGACAACAATTGACTTACCGAATGGTTGCTTAACAAAGTTCCATAGTAGCGATGTTAAGACAACGATGCAGTTTAAGGGAAATGCGATCGCTAGTAATACAAGAGTGCCCAAGTTTTGGAACACTACAAAAATATGCTTTCTCATAGTTAGAATTTTGACATGATAGTGGAATCAGTGGCTGGTGCATAGGAAGAGGTTAAAGAGACAAGGAGATGCGATCCTGCCCTTGCTTCCTTTTTAAGGATTTAATTCATTAAATCTCCAAAGTTCGTGAGCAAGCCAATAAATAGGCTTATTATCACTCAGGGGTTGCAGAGATAGAGGTTTTATATTTTACGTCTTCTCCAAACTGTATGAGTTTCCCGATGCAAAAATCAATCCTCACCCAAGTTCTTAAGGAGCGCAAACTATCGAGTAATAGTAAAGGAATGTACCAGTGATGTACCATTAAGAACGGTAGTGGGTCGTTTACTTCAAAGATTGCATCCTTTCCTCGCCAAATATTTTTAAACCACTTTTGCAACTGCTTTAACGATCTAATTTCATTAAGTCGCCAAAGTTCGTGATAAAGCCAATAAATAGGCTTACTATTACTCAGAGGTTGCAGAGGTTCAGCGGGAGGCTCTTTACTAAGATAGGCAGCCGCTAAACCTGGATGGTTATAATACATTGTAATTGCAGAGTGAGTACGGGCGTTGCACTCGATCGCATAAACCGTTCCATCTTCCGCCTGGATGAAGTCAAAAGAAATTTGTCCAGTCAGTTGTAGTTCTTTGACAAAATGACTCACCCACTCTTTAATTTCTGGGCGATCGACGTTTTCGTAATTGACTTGAAAAGCAGATGATTTGCAGCAGCAGTGTACCGTTAATTCACCATTTCTCACTGTGCTGTGAGTACAGTATTCTGTTCCAGGAATAAACTCTTGCAATACCCAAGGCTTATCTTTACTAATTGGCTTGCTTTTGACATGAAGCGCCATTTTTTCGGGAGAATCCATTGGTAGCTTAGTTAGATCCAAGCGTAAAACAGAGTCATAGACAATACTTTTGAGAATGTACTTGCGCTTTTCGTTGGTAAAGTCGAATTTAAGAACTTGTTCGGAATCTGTAATTAAAAAGGTTTTTGCGACAGATAGCGAGAGTGAGCGGGCAATTTCTGCAAAGCTAAACTTGTTATCGAGCATACTCATTGTATCAGCATCGAAGTGGAAATTCTCACAATAGCCTGATAACACTGGCTTGCGCTCCGAGTCAAAGTAGCTGGCAGCAAAAATGCCTACCGGCACAAAAAAGTCTATGTTTTCCTTTTTGGCGATCGCACGCACGGCTTGAGTATAGCCGTCTTTGTCTTCGTGTGAGTCAGGAACTGTGTAAAAGCCAGCCACAGAGTTAGAAAATCGATAACCACTGAACCAGTATTTGTTGAGATCGAATAAAATGACTCGATGCCCAGCAGCGTGAAACGATCGCGCAAGCTGAAGGGTTTTGGTCATTTTACCGCCACCGATCAAGATATTTTTAGGATTCTCGTTCAAAACCACAAGATTAGCATTCGCTCGGCTGAAAAAATTCCACAGTAGCAATGCTAGTACGACGGTGCAGTTAAAGGGAAATGCGATCGCCAGTAATGCAAGAGTACCCAAGTTTTGGAATATTGCAAAAATCTTCTCCCTCATAGTTGTAATTGTGACATCATATATGCTTGGTTGACTCAAATAATCTACATTCGAGTTCTATTACTTGTCGCTAGTGAAGACCTTCTGCTATTCCAAGTCAGAAGAAAGCTAAAAAGGTGATTTGCTAGACATTAGATCGCGCTCAACGCTTCATTGATTGCCGTCATAAATAACTCATTTAAAGGAATTCCCGCTGCGTTCGCCGTACAGGCAATCACCGCGTTGTGGTCAAAAATACAAAACAACCCGGCTTCTAAGAACCAAGGTTGTCCCTGTGGGTCGATCCGGAAGTCAAATAAACTATAATGGCGACAGCCCAAAGCCAAATGACACTTCTTAACTTCTTGCTGAACCTTTTGGGTTATCGGGTCATTAATATCTACAATCCAACCTGGAACATAATTTTTAGCAGTTGAAGCCAAGTCGCCCTCGATTGGTATTTTGAATTTGTCAGTATAGCTGCGGATGGGTCTAGTTTGCGGGTCTATCTGATACTCTTCAAGGGGTAAACCGATTAGCTCCCCATCTTTGACAATAGCGCCGCATCTGACTTCTCGACCGGCTTCAATGAATGTTTCTACAATTACCTCCGAAGCAAATTCAAATGCTTTCTTCAAGGCAGCGTCATACTCACTCTTTTCTTTGACTAAGGACACTCCTAAAGAGTTGTCGGCATTTGCGGGTTTGATGACTACTGGAGGTGTAATTGTCGGAACGTCTCCTTGGCGAAGCAATTCTCCAGAAGGCACTTTCACCCCTGCTGCTGCGACAATTGCTTTGGTTCTGGCTTTGTGGGCCGTGATTGCCATCACATCTGGAGTATTGCCTATATAAGGGATCTTTAGCAAGTCGAATAATGCCCGGTAGTCAGTCATTCCAGGGAGACAAAACATTTGTGGCAACATCAGGTCAATGTTTTGCGCTGTTATAAACTGTATGGCATCTGATAGAGGCATCGGTTTAGCGACAGCAATATCTTCTGGACTGAGAGAGGAAGGAAATCGCCATTGGCCATCAAGTGTGATGTATGCAATCAGAAAGTCATAGAGCGATGGATTTGCCGTAGCTACCAGACAGCTTTGGGCGTAATTGCGTGACAACTCACAATAAAAATGATTGTATGCAGATCCAACTAAATGAAGGATACGAAGTACTGGCATGATTCATTTTCCTAAGTACCGTTGTATTTTTATATAACAACTACGATTGCAAAAATTGCTTGAGAAGAGATGAGGAAGCAAGCGGAAATTATTCCTTCTTATCTTCTTCATCCCTTTGAAGTCTGAGCCTTGACTCAGACTTCTCTGCTCATGTGTCGATTACACAACGCGTCTAATCAGGGTTATACCATCTCGGATGGGTAACAGAACTTGCTCTACACGAGGATCGGCAGCGACAACACGGTTGAACTGAGCGATCGCTTCACCGTTGGCAGTACGCTGTTCTGATGGTAGGTAAACTTGTCCCTGCAACAAAGTGTTATCCACACAAATGAACCCGTCGGGAGTCAGTAAGTTACTATCCAAAATGGTCTGGAAGTAATCTACATACTCTTTTTTATCCGCATCAATGAAAATCAGATCGAATACTTCATTTCTGGCAGCCAGCTTGTGGAGTGTCTCTAGAGCAGGTGCTACTTCCACAACAATTTTGTCACCGTGGAGAGACTCACTAAAGCAAGCTTGAGCAAATTCAGCAACATAAGGATCTACTTCGCAACCGATAAGTTGCCCATCACTTGGTAATGCTTCTGCCATTGCTAAAGCTGAATACCCTGTGAACATTCCTACTTCTAGAATGCGCTTTGCTTTGGTGATATGAACAAACATTTTCAATGTCTGTCCTTCCAGATGTCCTGAGAGCATTTCCTGCTCTAGTTGACGCACTGTTTCCCCATCGCTGAAGCGTTTGCTCCAGTCTTCTTTACTAGTTTTTTGCGCTAATGTCGTCAATGCGCTCGATTCGGGCGTGGTGTAATCATCCAAGTAGGGATCTAAACCCGCCGCTAATTGAACACCCTGCCGTAAAGAATCTAATATCTCTACGGGAATGTTGTTCTCTTCCGCCAATTTGAGGGTTTGCTGTAGCTGGGCTACTAAGATGCTGTGTGGCGTTATCGGTCTAGCTGTTTCTCGTCCTAAAACACTCGTCATATTTTCACACCCCTACTAGCTTGGCTTCTTGATTTTCAATGTATGCGTCAACACCTTTTCCGCCACGAGGGTATTTAGCACAAAGACGTTTGTGTTCAGCTAGGGCAGCATCAAGTTCTTCACGAGTTAGATCGTTGGCAAAGAAGCACTCACCAATCGGACAAGGCATAGCTGCACGTATTTTGCCATCTCGTGTCAAGCTTATAGATTGGGTAGCATCCCAGAGTAAATCCCCATCTAGTAGAGGATGATCGAGTGATAAACCGATACGACTCATCAAGTCTAGAATGCGATCGCGCTCTCCTGTGGTGATATAGCCCCGTTGTGCTGCAATGGTTGCAGACAAAGCCATATCTATATTGACCGCATGACCATGATATAGAGGTATCTGAGGTGCTAATTCCAAGGTAGGACTCCAAGTGTGACCGTAGGCAATGACGCGATCGAGGTCTATTTCATGCAAGTTAGGAGTTTCTAACTCCAACATAGTTTTGATTGCCTCGTAGTTGACTTTATGAGCAATCTCTTTAATTTCCGGTGTCGCATTCACGTGTCCAAAGTGAGTGGAAAGCAGTTCTTCGCCATATTCGTATAGCAGTTCAAAGACTTCAGAGTTAGAAACTACCGCAATTTTCACCAACTCTGCCATCCCATTACGAACTTGAGCCGTTGGCAGGGTTTTCAAAAATGAGAAATCGAGGATCACTTTTAAAGGTGCATGATATGCTCCCAAGCGATTTTTTTCTTTACGATGATTAACTGCTACCTTAATCGCTACACCTGCATCGATTAAACCAATCAACGTGGTAGGAATGCGGATATAGTTGCTCTTGCGACGGTAAGCAGCACAAGCAAATCCAACCACATCAGTAACTAGACCACCACCGACAACTAAGACTGGTTCTTTACGAACTAAGCCAAAATCCGAAAAAGCGTCAATAATTTTCTCAAAAGTTGCCAGGGTTTTAGCTGGCTCTGTAATGATGATTGGAAATACTGTCAGTTCAATGTCATAGTGTCTAAAATATGACCTGATCTGATCGCCATAAAGTTCATGAACATTGGCATCAATTACAGTCAGACAGCGACCAAATTTTGCGTAGCTATCTGCAATTTCTCTGTTTTCAATATCAAATGCACCGTTCACATAGACAAGACTAAAATCGATTTTTTCGTAACCTTGCACGTGAAACGCAGCTTCAGTAGCTTCAAATGATGCTTGAACCTTATTCATTTTGTTGCCCTTATTCCAATTAAAAAGTTGTGAGATTTCGGTAATAATTGCGATTTACCCTAATGTATGCCAGCAAGCAACCATGCTTTTTATCCTTTCAGATAAAAGACAGGACAAAATTAGCTTTCAATCAAAAGCTAACGCTTATTACTGACTGGCAATGTTTTTAAACAACACCATTCATTTGAGTAAATTCTGTAGATGGGTTAACCTTTAATTCGGCATAACCTCAAACAAGTCAAGTAGATACACTAGCAATATATTGGAATAATATTTGCCTGCTTCTTCTGTGGATTATTGACTTTTATTTTGGGAAACTCATCTGAATCAATTCAGATTGATTTCACTATATCTAAATATAGTGGCTTTCCAACTGTACGATTCCGCAAAAATTCTAACCGAGATAACTGATTGTATCGTTTATCTCCCAGCTTCAATTTCAGATTAGAACCCTGATTAATCGTTAGTTCGCTGTTTGTGAGCATTAATCTCAAACCTTATATTACTAAACTCGCTACACTCTCTTTGCTTCAGAATAACAGTGGACTTTTAGGAAGTTTATCTGAATTTTTATTAACTCCACTATATTTGTCTCTAGCAACTTTCCGATCGTTAGACCTTGCAAAACTCATACCTAAGTAAACTACTGATACTGTTTTATCATTGTCTATCTCCAGGCTGACATTTGATATTACAGGCATGATTAATCCTCATCTCGCTGTTTTTTGCATTAGTCTCAAACCATAAAATGGCTCAAAACAAAGATGACTAACTGCATTCTGTTCATAATATCAGTACGATACCTCCTTTATTCGTCAATTTACTGCTCAGTATTTAATATACATACTTCAGCAACCCCTGAAAATTCATAATTTAAATATCTGAGTTATTGGTAACAAAAAGTTAAGTTTTTTAAGGAACAGTTGTGTATGTTAGAGGTTTCTAAGTTTGCTTAAATTGCTTTGTTAGTCCTAAATTAACGCTTTTCAGGCTAAACCAGCAAATATTTTACTAGTAGGTTACTGAAAGTCCAACACAAATCATAACATTACAATAATATAAATCATAACATTTGTAAATATATTTAAGTCAATCCACCATACGAGGTGTACTGAATAACCAAGTATCTGCAAAAATATATGTCTAAAGATAGATACTTTATACAACAAGATATTTTATGCAGTAGCTATATCTAAGAGATATCTGGTGAATTTAATTATGCGTTGCGTTGCCCGAAATCCGTCGCTTTGTCGATTCTAGATGCACGTACATACAATAAACATCTTGCAAAAGTTACTTTTACAAGGTGTTGGGGAAAGGGTAAGGGAAAATTCCATACCTTATCCTTTTACCCACTTCTGCAAGAAGTCTAATGTTTCACTTTTGCGTGCATGGTTCACGGGTAAAAGATCGCGATTTACCGGATGAACTCAACAGTACACTAATTCACATAGATAGCAAAATATTGCCAATAGATGCGATCGCAACTGGTGTAGTCTAAGAAATCATGGAACACACGCTGTTTTTATATCATATCTGCGTTGAAAATTGACAACGTTATTTTTGTGCTAGATAGCTGTCAAAAGAGGGAATTTGCGAGTGCGATCGCTTAGTGACTTTACAATATAAAAAGTTGAGTATTTCTAACGTGTAAAGATTACTCGTAAGGACAAATGGGGCGTTTGACTGATAGGCATACATTTAGCCATCAGCCCAGATATTTATATTTACTAAACATATTTCAGTATTGCTTGGGCAGCAAAGAGTATTATTTTGAACTTGAGCGATAGTCTGGTTAAGAAGGTAAATGTCAAACACTTAATTTACAAGGGTCTAGAATTAAGATAAGGTTAATAAAACAAAATCAACAAGTTTAGATTATTTCATACAGCAAAAAAATATTTAAGTTATTTGTGTCTTAATTTTTTAAGTTTTGATGAAGCTTGCTATTTTAAATGTGCATAATCTAGGTTAGTTATGGATGCTAAAGAATTACTCAAACGCTATGCTGCTGGAGAAAGAGACTTTAGTGGGATGAATTTGCAAGAGGCTGACTTGAGTGGAGCTAATCTGAGTGGGGCTAACTTAAGTCGAGCTAATCTATTGGCAGCTAATTTGAGTGATGCTAATTTAAGTGGGGCTAATCTCAGTTATGCCAAATTGAGGCTGGCTAGTTTAATTGGTACTAATTTGGAGGGTGCTAATGTGACTGATGCTGACATAGTTGGCGCCAGATTTGAAAATGCCAACCTCAAAGGGTCTTACCTTAGTGATTTCGGTTACATTAACAATGCCTTGTTCCAAAATACTATTGTTGGTGATGGTAGGATTATCATCGGGCCAGAGATAATTCATGGATGAATATTCTGGGTTACTCTATCAGCCAACAGGAAGCTAATCAAATAAGAATTTTCATACAGCAGTTTTCAAGTAGATGAGGTACAAAATAACTGAAGTGTCTGCTTCAACATCCGATATTGCTTGACAAGTTAATTTCGATAGAAAAAAATTGAATATTTCTAAGCAGACAAAATCTATTTAAATTACTTTTTATAAAAACTTAAGATTTCTTAACTTAGTTTAAAAAATCTTGGTATTGACTTCAGAATATAAGAGCGATCGCTTTGTAAAGGTTAGTTGATATTAGTTGTCAAACTGCTGGTGAAGTTAGAAACTAAAGAAATACAACACACGCAATTATTTTATGACTGCTATTTCTAACCTAGAATTCAAACGACCAATTTGGCAAACCGCGATCGTATTGACCTTGGGCTTTTGGCTCAGTGCTAGTCTAGTTTTAGATTGGGTAATTATGCCTAGCCTTTATCTTTCTGGGATGATGAGTCAAGCTGGTTTTACGACAGCAGGCTATACGATTTTTTGGAACTTCAATCGGATGGAATTATTATCAGCTGCTGTAGTCCTGACTGGGGCACTAGCTTTGAGCAAAACCCGATATCACTGGAGTATTGGTAGTATTGTTTTATCTGTGCTGCTGCTCACTATAGCTGTCCTTGATACCTATTTCTTAACTCCGCAGATGTGCGCTATAGGAGTTCAACTCAACCTATTTGAAGCTGCTGCTGCTATTCCATCGACAATGAATTTACTACACGGTAGTTATTGGCTACTGGAAGTAGTGAAGCTGGTAGCTGGTGGTACACTTTTAAGCTGGTGCTGGCGGGAGCAATTTTAAGTAAATGGAGAAGTATAACGGTGAGAATGTCCACTTATAAATCTCACGCCAAAGACGCAAAGAAATTCTTTGCGTCTTTTCGCTACATATATCTTATGGGTTAATGAATACGATATTTACAACAGGCTATGCCTACGCGTACAATTTGGTATTTATATTGGTGACTTTTCAAACTTGGGATTTTTCAGATCAATTGCTACCATAAAATGATTCAGTTTTTTATAAGTGTGATTCCAGCAGACATATAATTATCTTTTACTGTACATTTTCAGGTTTCCCGGACATCTAAAAAAATAAATATTTATAACAATTTTCTGGAAGATGATATTAATTAGTTTTCATGTTTACTTTACTGATTAATCATGAAGTTTATATATTTCTGCTAACTTTTTTTGAAAATTATAGTAACCTAAGTTTTAGTGAGTATGTTACTTGTTATCTACCATCTAGCTGAAAACAGCTATTTTGCAAGGTATCTACTACTAATCAAGAATTTTCCTGTAAGTTCTTGAATTTGTCACTCCAATTTGTGCAGGATGACTATTTAGCCCCACACAACATTAGAACCCGTTTTCAGTACTTATGAAGAGATTCCCTTCTGCTGATTTGGTCGCCTGTGCATCTCACCACACAACATCATGGCGGCAATTATCAGCAAACTCATTCTTGGCCGGAGCTTTGCCATTCTCTTGTGCAAGTGATAATTTTGCCGAATTCCGACACTAAGAGTTGCTCTACAATCACAAACTTAAGTAAGATATTGGAATTTTTGAATGCTTAGTTTTGAATAATACTTTTTCTCTTGTGAAGTTACCCTCAAGAATAAACTTCTTGAAAAAGTACCCGACGACTTTCGTTACGGATATGAAAACATACTTCCTTAGCGCGGACTTAATGCCTATAAACCTTGATGGAGAAACATTTACATTTACATTAAAGTAGATTTTGGTCGCTCCAGACTTCAGGATTAGGGACAAAAAACTTTTGCAAGAGAATTCAAGTATCTATAATTTTAGGCTGCAAAATACGGATAACAATGATACTTTTGTGACTGATGGGCGAGAGCCAATGGTCTTTGTGTGGCACTTGAGTTACTGTTAGATTGGCTAGATTAGCTAAAGATACAGAAAACCAATCTAATTTTTGAAATACTATATCCTGACAACTAGTCGGGCAATTTTGCTATTGGTCAGTAGCATTAATTGGTTTAGTTGTAAGTTGTGGATTATAGCTTAACAGAGATTGGTGAATTAAGAGTTGGGGGGTGTGGAATCTCTGTACTAACTCAAATATGACCGCTATATTTATCTGAACAGTGCTTCCAACAAAGTCACAGTGAATTCCGAAAAGGTAATTCACTAATTTTGCCTGCAAATATTAATTTTATTCCAGAGCGATCGCAATGAAGACACTTCCGATTAGTAGATACAGATTTTTCCAAAAGCTCCAGCCCCTACCTTTGTTGAAAAAAATCACTGGTAAGTCGGTTACTGGGTGTTTACAGGTGTTTAGCACATCAGGCTCTTGGTCAATATATGTAGATGAGGGGAAATTAATTTATGCCAGCTACTCAGAGAAAATGTTTGAGCCGCTTTACAGAAATTTGCAACGCTTGAGCGAGCAAATTTCTACTCTCCCTGACGGAATCAAAGATCAGTTGCGGGCGATATTTGAAACTGGTATTGAAAATCAGGCAATACCGAACCCAGATTATCTGGCTATTTGTTGGTTAGTCAATCAGAAATATATCAGTTCTTCTCAAGCAGCAATGCTAATAGAGCAATTGGCGCTAGAAGTTATAGAGTCATTTTTGAATTTAGAGGAGGGAAGTTATGAATTTATTCCTGAGAGTTTTCTGGATGATATGCCAAAGTTTTGTCATCTAAATGTTCGTTTATTAGTTGAACGATGTTTAACGCCCCAAAATGTTCGCGTTAGCGTCTCTGAAAGAGAAGCGGTTTATCGTCAAACATCGCCAAGTTATCAATCGCATACCTCACAATTTTTCCAAATAAATGAGCTACCATCTAAAGCCAAAACTACGCCAAAGTTGCCTAAAATACACGGCTCTAAACCAGCAGCCTACTCGATTAATACTAATGAACACAGAGGTCAGCAAATCATCCAACCACCTGCTGACAGAAAAATCTACACAATCTTGTGTATTGATGACAGTCCTATGGTATCGAATGCTATTAAAAGTTATTTAGATGAGCAAACCTTTTCCGTTATCGGAGTCACTGATTCTTTAAAAGCTTTAATGCAGATTATCCGTATAAAACCCGACATAATTTTGTTGGATATATCAATGCCTAATCTCGATGGATATGAACTCTGCTCTTTGCTGCGTAAACACTCATATTTTAAAAATACACCTGTTATTATGGTGTCAGAAAAAGTAGGATTCCTGGATAGAGCTAAAGCTAAGATGGTGAGAGCATCAGGCTATTTAACTAAGCCTTTTAAACAAGGAGATTTACTAAAAGTCATTTTTCAACATATTGTTTAATTTCCTAATATAGCAAGCTAATCTATTTAAACAGCCTATTATTTTAGATATTTAAGGTTGAATATTATCTGCTTCACTATCATTATAGTTATAGAATATTGTCTGAGTGAGTTAAAATTAATTAGTCATTCTCTTATAGAGGCAGATTAACACAGCTTCGGTTAAATACTTATAACATCTGTAGGTTGGGTTGAGGAACGAAACCCAACGCTTGATCCTTGTTCATGTTCTGACTTTTCACGGCATCTGGAAAACCTCACTTCTATTTCTCTCTCCTAAAAGGAGAGAGACTTTGAATTTTCCCCCTTCCCGCATCGGGAAGGGGGTTAGGGGGTTAGGTTTTTGGTGGACTTTTCCACATAACATGAAAAGTCAGGTTCATGTTGGGTTTCACTGCCGTACCCTTACGGGGATCTTGCTACAACCCAACCTACATTGATAAGTTTTATTATAAGTAATCACCCGAATTTGGTATTAGTTACAAGCCCTAACCGAAAAGTCGGTAGGGTTATTTTTCCTGAAATGTCCAGACTCCTTCATCCCAATCTGATTCTGTTGGGGGTGATTGTAACCAATGCTGACAACGCAACAGATGCAACATAGCAGCTTTGTCCTGGCTGTCTGCTGCCAAAACATTAGCAAACTCAGCTCTTGCAAGATAAAACTCCCGCTTGAGGTAATACTCACGCCCTTTCTGATAATGTTCAATCACTTGCAATTTTTCGCTTTCAATCGGATTGGAACGCAAACCCAGTAATTCATATATGGCTACTGGCTCATTTCTGCCCTTGACACGAATGTAATCTAGTTCCCTAGCCCAAATATGATCTTGGCATGGTTTAAAAGTGTTATGGCTAATAATAATGTCGCAACCATACTGTTTACTGACACTTTCTAATCGGGAGCCTAGATTAACGCCATCGCCAATGGCGGTAAATTCCATCCGCTTGCTAGAGCCAATATTCCCACTAATCACGGTATCAGAATTGATGCCAATGCCGATCTTGATTTTGGCCTTATTAACTGCGTGGCGACGTAGATTAAATTCGTGCAAGCGAACGCGCATTTCTAAGGCTGTTTGCACTGCCATCCAAGCGTGTTCTTCTAATGGTAAGGGAGAACCAAATACAGCCATGATCGCATCACCGATGTATTTATCAAGGGTGCCTTTATGTTTAAAGACTGCCTCCACCATTGATTCAAAATATTCATTGAGCATACTCACCACTTCTTCTGCTTCCAAGGTTTCGGTTAAAGTGGTGTAGCCGCGAATATCAGAAAATAAAATCGAAACTTCTTTACGAGCGCCTCCTAGTTTCGCATCATCCAATTTCAGCAATTCTTCGGCTAATTCCTGAGTCATGTAGCGGTACATCGTACTCTTGAGCCGCTTTTCATCACTGATATCTTCCATCACCACCAGCGCCCCACGGATTTGCTCTTGGTCGCTAGCATCGGCAATTGTGTTAATTGATAAATTAATACTGTGCGGTTTTATGCTATTAGTTATGAGTGTGCGATCGGGGTAATATTGCTGGCGGCCTTTTAAGTCAACTGCATGTAAAGCATCCTGATACCACTTGCTAAAGTCACCTTCTTTGAGGGCGATCGCATCAGTAACTAATTTACCTTCTAATCGGTCTTCTGGCTCCAGTCCTAGCAAACGCTTGGCGCTTTCATTGGCGGCGATAATTAATCCAGTTTTATCAGTGGAAACCACTCCATTGGAAAGACTACGCAGAATGTCCCGTTGCATTTGTTCTTGTTGCTTGACTGTGGCAAACAACTGGGCATTTTGCAGCGCTACTCCGGCTTGAATATTAAAAGCTTCCATGAACTCTTCATCGTTGCGGTCAAAGCTAGCTTGGAAGCAGTCGGGAGCTTTGGGCCAATCAGCTGGATTATAAGGTGGAAAATCACCAGATTTCTTTTTATTTACGAGTTGGGTAACACCAATTAGTTGTTCATCGCCGTTAAACACTGGCATACAAAATAAACTACAGGTGCGATAGCCATTTTGTTGGTCGAGTTCTTTAGCTGTCTCCGAGTCAGGATGATCGTACAAATCAAAGGCAATATTTAGTTTCTTGCCAGAAACCGCTACTAGACCAGCAAAGCCTTTACCTACGGGGACTCGCAACTCTTTAGTTGAACCATCATCCTGGGTAATTTTCGTCCACAATTCATGGCGATCGCGGTCTATTAACCATAGTGTACTGCGATCGGCATTCATCAGTTCTTTGGCTTCATCCATCACCCGTTTGAGGGTGTCTTCTAAGTCGAGACTGCTTTGAGAAAGTGACTTGATTGCCTTCATCAGCGCCGCCACTGCTCTTTGTTTTTGAGTAGCTACATAAAAAGAGCGCGAAGACTCTAAAATTAAGCGAATCGAAGGGGCAAATTCTTGAAATAATTGTTCGTCAGTACTGGTAAAACCTTTGGTATCAATGCGCTCTCCTAGTGGAGTATCGTGATTATTCCCAGATTTTAATTTATTCAGTAATTGTACTACCGCAACTAATTGCCCATGTTCATTTAAGAGTGGCAAAGCTAACATAGTGTAGGTGCGATAGCCAGTTCTCTTTTCTTGTTCTTGGGCAAAATGCGATCGCGGATCGTTATAAAAATCAAAGGGAATATTGATAACTTCTTTAAAAGTGGCAACTTCACCACCAATGCCTTTATTAGCGGGGATGCGAATTTCTAAAGAGCGACCGCCCTCACCCTCAGCTAAAATTGACCAAAGTTCTTGTTTTTCTTCATCCAATAAAAATATCGTCGTCCGGTCTGCCCCCAGTAATTCCCCGGTTTTTAAGGTAATCGAATGCAACATTTCTTGCAGAATGGTTTCAAACCCTTGAGAATCAAGCATTGATAGGGTTTGATGAACAATCTGTAATTTTTGCTCGACATCCTTAACGACCTGTTTAAAAGTATCCTGAGTCAAGGGAGCAAGAAACGTAGAAAAAGTTCCTTGTCTTGTGGCAAGAGCACCCACAGGAGCAGATTTTGCTGGTAATTCGAGGTTTTCTTGGTTGTGAACACCAATAACCAAATCGGTGGTCTCCCCACAACTTCCTTGATACGCTGACATAACTGATATTTTATATAACAGGATGAGGTTTTAGATTTAACAATGAGATTAAATTTATGTAAGTGGTGTTAAAAGCAACAATTGCTCGACATTATCCATAGTTTAATCGCTTGTTTAGCCAGCGTCATCCTGTGAATAAACGCTCAAGCTGATTACCAACAAGCATGGCTTGACCAAAACCCCTTCCCACTGGTGGATACAGATGATAAATAGAGGGTTAGACCCCTCATATAAACCAGAAAACAATGTTTTCCGCAGGGGATTTATTGTTAGTGTTGCGTTGTAAGATTTTGCAAGGGCACACTAATGAGCATTGCTGTATCCGTAGAGTATAGTCGATTTATTTGAAAATGGCTGAATTTTATAAGTAATTATACGTAAACACTTCTAGTTTCACTGCGATCGCTTCTTGTCGCAGATATGTCAGCCTGAAAAAGAAAGTGCTGAGTAAACAATAGACTTGTTGCATGAATCAAAAGCCCTCACCCTAAATCCCTCTCCCAAGCTTGGGAGAGGGACTTTGAAATTCGCTCCCCTTCTCACAATTTTGGGAGAAGGGGTTGGGGGATGTAGCAAGATCCCGTAGGGTGGGCGAATTTTGTCTAATATTAGCCCCTGCTGATTATGAGTTCTATTAATCTGTTGTGATGCCTGTGACAGACTACTATAGCAATCCGGTTTGATTTCTGAATCACTCGTAGAGGTAAGGGACTGGGGACTGGGAAGAAGGAATAAAGGTGTACTGAGTTTTGTTCAAAAATCAAATATGAGTCCTATAGCTCTATTCATTTTTCTACAGATAGAGTTAATTAAAAATATTAAGCACAATATTATCTCAGCCAAACATAAATATAAAATCAGATTTAATCTTTGAATTGAACCCATATATTACATAGGCTGGAACATTCACCCTATTGTTGGAAATCCACAGGATTATTTTAATGAAAAAATTAAAGACTGAAGTATTTTTAGGCTTGACAGGTGCATTTTTGGCAGTCGGATATTCCAGTTTGCTAGCTACAGAAATTCCCATACAGAGTACATCAAACCTCAGAAAGGATTTATTAGCGCAATTAGAAACTAATCCAAATGTCAATGAGTATCTGGAGAAAAATAAACCAGAAAGTTATAAAGCTCTGAAAAAGCAGTTAGATGCAGCGATTGAGGATGCAAAAAGACCGAGTGAAGAGAAAGTAGTAAAAAATCTTTGGTTATTATCAAAAACTAATCCTCAAACAAAGTGGAGAGAAAATAATGGCAAAATTGAATATCTGATGGCGAGTTGGAAATATGTCAAAAACCCAACTGAGGATTGGAAAGTAGGTACAAAAAAAAGTATAGAAGCACGGACTTGGTTAACAGCTGTTCCTCAAGTTAAAGAATTTTGTCAAAATTGTAAGGGGATCGGTATAAATATTCCCGGTAATATTATGCTTTCTCTGAGGTTACAGCAGTATTTAGGCTTAATTTTAAATAGAAATTCAAATAAGACGCATTTTGTCGAAATGTGGGTGAAAGCTGAAGATTTAAGTAGACCATGTGTCGATCCAGAAATTAATGATTCTAGTTGTAATCTTTTTGGTATACCGATTCCTGCTAGTTATCCGATTTTGCAAGAGATATACACAACTTCTTATGCAGTTGCTAATCAAGAACATTATCCTTGGACAGGTTTAGGTTACACCTATGATTGGGGAAATCCAAAAAAACCTCGTGAAGGAGCTAGTGAGTTTCTGATCGATGGAACTAAAGAAAAACCGATCGAAGTAGAAGTTGTTTCAGTCACTGCTACGAAAGAATATTGTAATAATCAATATTTAACAGTAAAAGATTAGAAATGAGCGCTCATGAAACATCTTGAAGGTAAAGTGGCTTTAGTAACAGGTGCTACGCGGGGAATTGGTAGAGGAATTGCCATTGGCCTTGGTGAAGCAGGTGCAACTGTATACATCACCGGTCGCAGCCTCAACTCCTCCAGTGATGGGGTTTCAGGAAGTCTTAGTGAAACGAAATCAGCTATTGAGGAAGTCGGTGGTGTATGCATTCCCGTCCAAGTAGACCACAGCAACGATGAGCAGGTGCGTTTGCTTTTCGATCGCATTCAAGATGAGCAAAATGGTCAACTCGACCTACTGGTAAATAATGTTTACTCAGGAGTTCAGGCATTAAAAGACGCTCATGGACAGCCTTTTTGGGATTCTGAACCAACTCTTTGGGATGCTAGCAACAACGTTGGCCTTCGGAGCCACTATATTGCGAGTGTTTTTGCGGCTCGGATGATGACTAAACGTAACTCTGGACTCATTTGCACCATTTCCTCATGGGGTAGTATGTTTTATCTCTTTAATACAGTTTATGGTGTTGGCAAAGCAGCTTGCGATCGCCTAGCTGCTAATATGGCTGTTGAGTTAAAGCCCCATAACGTCACTTCTGTTTCAATTTGGCCGGGTATTGTTGGTACTGAGCTTTTTTCGCGTTTTGCTTCGGAAATCAATCAAACCAATGTTACTGAAAATAATTTCTCATTTTTAAGCGATCGCTACAACTGGGAAACTCCCTTATTTACTGGACGAGCGATCGCTGCACTTGCTAGTGAGCCAAATATAATCCGCCATACAGGACGCGTGCAGATTGTTGCCGAACTAGCTAAGAAATATAATCTTGTAGATGAAAATGGCGATCAACCTGCATCCCTACGCTCTCTACGTTTTGTACTACCTGCTGCATTGCCTCTACTGAGAAAGTACTCATGGCTCATACCTGATATAAAAATGCCGTGGTCACTGCTGTTATTGAATGCCCTCAGTTCGCCTAAAATTTAATGGGGATTGGGTATGGAGCCAGAAGAGATGCGTCATTAAATAATGCGACAATAAGTCTTTGATACTCGTGCATGAGTATTTGAACTGGATGAATCCACCTTTTATCTCCGTTGACGAGTCTTTGAACTGGATGAATCCACCTTTGAACTCCGTTGACGAGTCTTTGAACTGGATGAATCCACCTTTTATCTCCGTTAACGAGTCTTTGAACTGGATGAATCCACCTTTTATCTCCGTTAACGAGTCTTTGAACTGGATGAATCCACCTTTTATCTCCGTTAACGAGTCTTTGAACTGGATGAATCCACCTTTGATACTCGTGAATCAAAATACCTTCAAAAATCTTGATGTATCCTTCCTGCTCACCTACTGCCCACCCCCTTCAATATAAGCAAATTTTGTCACCCCTTCACTAAACAAGCTGTTTGAGATCGTAAAACTTTGTATCCTGAATTAATAGGTCTTAATAGTTCTTTTAAAACTGGTGCAAGAAGATTTTCGGTTAATTGTTGATTTAGTTTTAGTTCTAGGCGTTGCAGCCTGTGGCGGACTATTAGCGGCACTTTTGCAACAACCCGTGCTGCTGGGGTATCTCATTGGCGGGATAGTTATTGGGCCAACGGGACTGGGATTGATTAAAGAACTGATTCAAGTAGAGACTCTGGCACAATTCGGGGTCGCCTTTTTGTTATTCGCCTTGGGTGTGGAATTTTCCTTTGCGGAACTCAAGAAGGTAAAAGCGATCGCTCTTGGTGGAGGTGGACTCCAGATTGCTTTGACGATTTTGGTCACGGTTTTAGTATGCGGGTTAAGCGGAGCCTGGGGAGCCTTACCTGCTAAAGGAATGTTTTTGGGGTGTATTCTGTCGCTGTCTTCCACAGCGGTTGTCCTTAAATGCTTGATGGAGCGCAACGAAACAGAAACGCCCCACGGGCAAGTGATGCTGGGAATTTTAGTAGTACAGGACTTGGCACTAGGACTGATGTTAGCAGTCTTACCAGCCCTCAACCAACCAGCAGAAACTATTGGCATTGCTGTCCTAACAGCGCTAGGTTCGATTGCTTTATTTGCAGCCGGGGCGGTAGCTGCGGGGATTTGGCTGATACCGCCTTTGTTGCAACTGCTAGCCCGTACTGAAAGTAAAGAACTATTTTTATTAGGAGTTGTAGCCCTGTGTTTGGGCATTGCCCTATTGACAGAGCATTTGGGACTGTCCATTGAAATGGGTGCATTTGTTGCGGGTTTGATGATTTCTGAGGTAGAGTACGCCGACCAAACCCTGACTTATGTCGAACCACTGCGAGATATCTTTGCCAGTTTATTTTTTGCCGCCATTGGGATGTTAATTGACCCAGTGTTTTTGTGGAACAACCTGGAATTGATTTTGGGGTTGGTAGCAATAGTTTTCGTAGGTAAATTTTTGATTATCACGCCCTTAGTGAAACTGTTCCGCTATCCTTTGAAAACAGCCATAATTGCCGGTTTGGGACTGGCGCAAATTGGGGAATTTTCCTTTGTTCTCGCTAGTGAAGGGCAGTCTTTGGGGCTGGTGTCCCGACAAATATACTTATTAATTTTGGGAACTACCGCAGTCACTCTGATGCTGACTCCTTTTGTACTGCGGTTAGTGCCATTTTTATTTAACTTTGCCGAATCAATGCCTTGGTTGAAACCGTACTTAGAAGAAGATGAAGCGCGGGATGTATCGGAAGATTTGCCTTTCAAAGACCATGTGGTAGTTTGTGGCTATGGGCGAGTCGGCAAGAATTTGGTGAAGTTGTTGCAGCAACACGACTTACCTGTGGTGGTAATCGACCAATCAGAAAGTAGAATTCAGCAGTTGCGCGAGGCTGGGGTGTCTTATGTCTATGGGAATTGTGTGAGTTTACACGTTTTAGAAACTGCTGGGGTGAATCATGCCAAAGGAATGGCGATCGCACTCCCAGACCCCATAAGTACCCGTCTTTGCTTGAAACGCGCTCTGGAATTGCGCCCAGAATTAGATTTGGTTGTCCGTGCTACTCAGGATAAAAATATTGAAGTGCTGTATCAATTGGGAGCCAGGGAAGTTGTACAACCAGAGTTTGAAGCCAGCTTAGAAATGGCAACCTATTTATTAACTGGCTTAGGTTTGTTGTCGCCACCTGTGGTACAACGAGAAATGCAGCAAATCCGCAACGATCATTATTTAGATTTGCGGCCAGAGCGTTCTGCAAGTGAAGTTGCTCGTGATTTGCGCCAAGCCACCCGCGATTTAAATCAGCGTTGGTATCCTTTACCAACTGATTCGCCCTTAATTGGCATGAGCATAGAAGAAGCGGATATGCGCTATTTAACTGGAGCGAGTTTGATGGCAATTCGCCGCGCTAACGGCGATGAAATCGATTATCCCAATAATCAAACCAAATTGGCAGAAGGCGATCGCTTGCTGGTAGTGGGAGCTGATGAAGAACTGGCAGCTTTGGCAGAATTCGCTAAGGGACAAGCGGCTGTTCCCGGAGAAAATAGTGCTTGTCAGTGGGTTACAGTCAATGCAGACGCGCCAACACTAGGTAAAACCCTTGCAGATTTAGATATCGCCAAGCAATTTGGAGTACAGGTACAGGCAATCCGGCGAGATGGTAAATTTATCCGTTATCCTGATGGCGGCATGGATTTGCGAGTTGGCGACCAAGTATTGTTATGTGGTGGCTTGACAGGTTTGAGTCAACTAGAAGGGTTATTTGCGATCGCTAGTTCAGTACCCCTTTCGATCCCAGTGCTGAAAGCTGGTGAAGCAGAAGCGCTCAAAGACTTTCTACCTGCCGATAGTGTGACTGATTGAACTTTAATACTCCGCAAGCTAAGTGGCTGAATATAGCGATCGCCTACGGCGGGCGGGTACGCCATCGCATCTTTGGGATGGTAGTGACTTGGTATTTGGGGTGCTTTCTCATATTCTTCTAGGATAATATCGCTTTTGATAATACCCAGATCCTGAGTAATTTGCAGCTCAGTTTCGGTAACAGTCCATCCGTAAGAGCTTAAGAGGATGTTTGAAAAGTGGTTGCAGGATAAGGCGATAAATCAAGCTTGAGGACTGGCGATCTTTTGCCTTTGACCTTTGACTACTCTAAATTTTGATTCTCTTTTGCATAAAACTATTTAATGGGGTCATCTGCTTGATCTTTATCAATCGCAGAAGTTTTCGGTCTACTGAATTTGATTACCTTGTTTGATAACTGAATTTATCTAAGAATTGAGCTTTATTTTTTACAAATTTATTCTGTTTTTACAATACTTTTTCATCTCATATTTTCAGTTATCAGATACTTTGGCGATAATGATAATTACTGTACTGTATTTACAGTACTTTATCCAAAATTATTTCTGAGCAAGCTTTTTAAGACTTAATGGTAAAAGTCAGATGAAGAGAAGTAACCATGAAACTTTCTTACGCGATAATGGTTATAAACTAAGAAAAACTACGTTTTTACATCGTTGTAGCTGTCTCTTTTCATCTTTAAAATATTACTGAAACTATACTTATAATGTTGTACACAAGTTTACGTATTATTACCAGAGTATCTGCTAATCTACTCTGTAAGCTTTTAGGACAGCCTAGTGTTAGTAATTTAGAAACTAAACTCCATGATAAACAAATTCAAATTCAGCAGCTAGAAGAGCAAGAAAGGGCGCTTTACCGAGTTATTAGCAAAATTCGAGCTTCTCTTGAATTAGAAACAATTTTTCGTACAGCCACTAAAGAAACTTGCAAGTTACTCCGCGTTGAGAGAATTGCCGTTTATCGTTTCTATGAAAACTGGGGTGGAGAATTTGTTAGCGACTTTGAGTTTGCAGAGACTGGATGGGATGATGTAGATACATTAGGAAAAAATACAGTTTGGAATGACTCTTATCTACAAGAAAATCAAGGTGGACGGTATCGTAATAATGAAGCTTTAGTTGTTTCAGATATTTACGCAGCAGGCTTATCTCAATGCCATTTAGAAATTTTAGAACAGTTCCATATTCGAGCTTATGCAACTGCATCAATTTTTGTGGGAAAAAAACTGTGGGGAGTGCTTGCAGCTTATCAGCATTCACAGCCACATGAATGGAAACAATTAGAAATTCAGTTTCTGTCTCAGATTGCAACACAGTTAGGATTTGCAGTAAAACAAGCAGAATTTTTAGCTCAAGCAGAACAAAAAGCAGCAGAACTCTATAAAGCGAATCAGCAGCAGGAGATTCTGTTTAATTTAGTTGCTGAAATTCGTGAATCTCTGAATATAGACACCTTGTTTAAGACTACTGTACGCGAAATTCGTAAGGCTCTCCGTAGCGATCGCGTCAGTATCTTTCGATTTGACCCGGAATCGAACTATACGTCTGGGGAATTTGTCTCTGAGAATGTATTACCTGACTACGATTCTGCGATCGCAATCAAAGTGAAAGATGATTGTTTTGGTAGAAAATATGCACTTGCTTATCACCAAGGGCGTATACAGGTATTATCAGATATTTATCAAGCTGGTCTAAAAGATTGCCACATTCAACTGTTAGAGCAATTTCAAATCAAGGCACAAATTGTTGCACCTCTAATGAAAGGAAAAACTTTATGGGGATTACTATGTGTTCATCAGTGCCATTGTTCGCGCGAGTGGAAAAAGTCGGAAATTCAATTTATCCACCAGTTAGCTGCTCAGTTTAATGTCGCTTTAGAACATTCTGAATTATTAGAGCAATTCCGCTCTCAAGCTAATCAACTTGCTCAAGCAAACAATGCTTTAGAACTAGCAAATTCTCAGCTAGAAAAACTTAGTAAGCTAGATGCTCTAACTCAAATCGCCAACCGTCATTGTTTCGATCAGTTTTTAGAGCAGGAATGGGATCGACTAAAACTAAGCGAAAATTCTTTATCTTTAATTATATTTGATATTGACTATTTCAAGGATTATAACGATTCTTATGGACATTTAGCTGGGGATGAATGCTTAATACAAGTTGCTCATGCAGCACAATCTGTATTAAAGCGTCCTACCGATCTACTAGCTCGTTATGGTGGTGAAGAATTTGTTGTAATTTTGCCAAATACGAACGAATCAGGTGCGATTAAAGTAACTAAGCTGATTCAAAAATCTATTCAAGAATTAAAGATTGCCCATACAAAGAAAGATAATTTTCAACATTTTGTGACAGTCAGTTTAGGTGTTGCAACTCAAAGGTCAACAGACAAAAGTTCACCTCAAGAATTGATTAACGCAGCCGACAAAGCTTTGTATAAAGCTAAGGAACAAGGACGCAATCGGTGGGTTTGTGCTGCAAAATTCTAAGCCTATGAGAAAGAATAAGGCTTCATCTGGTATATCCCCAAATTGATACCAATTTTAAAAATAATGCGATAAATAGTCCATCTGTAGAGACGCGATGAATCGCGTCTTTAGCCAAGGATGTATTGCAATACTTGTCGGTTAAGGGGAAAAGGGGAAAGGGAAAGGGTTTGAATTTACCTTTACCCCAAACCCAGTAATACCAATTTGAAAAAAGAATGCGACAGATACATACTCCCAAACCTCTGTTCTGTCTGGCTTTCTTAATTTTGAATTTTGAATTTTGAATTGGTATAACCTTTCCCCCAGACCAAAAGAGAGATTGTTAGGTTTATCCGAAAAGTATTGGGTTGTGATGTTTCTGCCTCACTCCTAACTCACTTGCGGCTTGATGTATGCGATCGCTTGTTTCCAAATGGTGATTTGCTGACTGTTTTCATCAGCAAGAGAGATACACTGTGGGTCTTGCCATAAAACCCTTCCTGTGA
Source organism: Nostoc sp. 'Peltigera membranacea cyanobiont' 210A (assembly GCF_002246015.1). Classification (GTDB taxonomy): domain Bacteria; phylum Cyanobacteriota; class Cyanobacteriia; order Cyanobacteriales; family Nostocaceae; genus Nostoc. Next base: position 146,357 of record NZ_NOLJ01000010.1, on the reverse strand, counting down.
GGACATCGCCAGTCAGCAGCTTTAACTCAACTGGCGTTGTTTGTTTAATCAGGTTTTGGACTTGTCTAATACTGGGTAAAGTGGTGTCAAATTCGGTAAGCATTTTTAGTAAAGATGAACCTACAAGGCAAAATAAAGAGTAACTAATCCTTGATAATTCATCCTTGAAGAAATGGCAATCGAATTTACTAAGTATCATGGTCTAGGCAACGACTTTATTTTGATTGACAATCGCTCGTCATCTTTGCCTATAGTGACTCCAGAGCAAGCGATCGAGTTGTGCGATCGCCATTTTGGTATCGGTGCTGATGGTGTAATTTTTGCCCTGCCGGGAGAAAACGGCACTGACTACACCATGCGGATTTTTAATTCTGATGGTTCTGAACCGGAAATGTGTGGCAATGGCATTCGCTGTTTAGCTGGCTTTTTGGCAGACTTAGAAGGCGAATCCCGAAATCAAGACTCATATCGCATTCATACTTTGGGTGGTGTAATGACTCCCCAACTCTTATCTAATGGTCAAGTTAAAGTAGACATGGGTTTACCCAGGTTACTCGCTAGCGAAATTCCGACTAATCTTGCACCCGCCCAAGAAAAAGTAATTAATCAGCCGTTAGAGGTGGCGGGGAAAACTTGGGATGTCACCTGTGTAAATATGGGAAATCCCCACTGCATTACCTTTGTGGAAGATGTCGCAGCAATTGAGCTAGAAACCATCGGCCCCAAATTCGAGCATCACCCAGTTTTTCCGCAACGCATAAATACCGAATTTATTCAAGTGGTACGCCGTGACTATTTGAAAATGCGGGTGTGGGAACGGGGCGCTGGGATTACATTAGCTTGCGGGACTGGTGCTTGTGCTTCTTTAGTAGCTGGTGTGCTAACCGGGAAATGCGATCGCGCCGCGACTGTAGAATTACCTGGTGGCCCCTTGCAAATTGAATGGTCAGAAATCGACCAACGAGTTTATATGACAGGCCCGGCCCAAAAGGTATTCACTGGTAAACTGTAACCGACTTAACTATTGGCATTACTCAAGTAGTAGTGCCATAGAAGCCTTACAGCGATGTCTGTGGAAGGCTGTGCCATCGTTTCTTATAGCTAAACCTCATCTATGTTGAAACCTAGAGTTTTTTAAAAGATATATTTATGTAGGTTGGGTGGAGTGAAACGCAACCCAACATTACCACCAAATTTTATGTTGGGTTACGCTATCGCTGCACCCAACCTACAAAACTACTGTGCCATCAAGTCGAACCCGTTTCTTATACCAATTCAATTAATGATTGCAACACGTCCTTGGGTAAAGACGCGATGAATCGCGTCTCTACAATATGGTCTATTTGTTGCATTATTTTTTCAAATTGATATTATTTTGGGGAACTGGCGGATGAATCTATTTCTGGTGGAGATTGGCTCTGGGGATTAATTTTAGATTGCACAGATTCTTTATTAGAAATTGCGAGATATATACCCCCTAAAATTAGAGCCAACCCTAACAAGTTAAAAATACTCAAGTTTTCCGAGAAAAGTATCCAAGCAAGAATCGCAACAATCACGGGATTGAGTAGTAAGAGTAAAGAGATAAATCCTGATGAAAAACTTTTGAGACTGTATACAATTAGCCCATGACCCAAGGCTTCGCAAATAGCAGCTAGCGCAAATACTACTAACCACCCCGACAAGGTAACTGGGAAAACTTGTTTTTCCAAGATTAGCACTACTGGTATCATCAATGAAGTTGCGATCGCACAGCGCCACACGAGGATGGTGATAATTGAAAACTTATTGCCGATCTGCTCAATAAGTAAAAAGTTTGCTGCATAAAATATCGATGATATGAGGGCAACAGCATCACCTGTAAAATTATGATTAGAACGTAACAAATCTTCAAAGACAACAGCGATCGCACCGATTATGGCTAAGATCAAACCGATGATAAATTTGCGCCCAAAAATTTGATTAAAAAATAGCCATCCTCCTAAAGTAGTAAATAGCGGATTGAGGCTACCTAACGCATTAGCATTAGCTGCACCAGTCTGAGTTAGCGACCAAGTCCAAGATAATCGACCTAATACATGAACTAAACCCACTGCTATTAAAAGTGCTATCTCTTTGATTGGATAACGCTGCTGTGGTAATACAGGTTCATCATCTTTAATTTGAGTCTGTACTTGGTTAATTCCACTCCATAATCCAAAGATAATAGTCGCTATCCATAACCGATTAAATAATATAGTAATAGCGCTCATTTCTCTAACAGCAATTTTAATAAATATTGCTGTTGAAGATAAAGCTAATAATGCAATTATTACTATGATTATCGGCAGGATTTTTGAAGTTTTATCAGAGTTTTCTGATGTTAGGCTTAATTGATTTTCTGCCATTTAGTTTATATTTATTATACGAACCGCCAAGGGAGAAGGAGCAATTATTTGGGATTACTTAGGTAATAATGCCATAGAAGTCTTGCCGCAACTGCTCGCCACGGTCGCCACTGCTGTGTCATTTCTTCTAGTTGCACTGGTGTTGGACGCGTCGCCAAGTTTTTGAGTTTTTGTAGAGCGATCGCGATCGCTAAATCGCCTTTAGGAAAGACATCAGGACGTTGTAGCGCCATGAGCAAATAAATATCAACTGTCCAGTCTCCGATGCCTTTGAGGCGCTTTAACTCAGTTCTGATCGTATTTTCGTCCATTTTTTCCAGCTTGGTTAGGTCAAGCTGACCAGTTGCGTTGGCGTTGCCCGCCGTAGGCATCGCCTGAGCCAACCCACGACAGTATAGAATCTTTTGCCGACTGAATCCAATTGCTCTTAATTGAACATCATCCAATATCAGAAAATTTTCTGGCGTCAGGGTTACAACAACCCCACAGAGTCTTGTAAATACTGCCCTTGCAGCCGCTACAGAAACTTGTTGTTCCAGAATTATACACAACAGCGTTGCAAAACCCGCTTCTCTTGACCATATAGGTGGAGGCCCCAGTGTCTCTAAAATCCGAGCCAAATCGCTATCAAGTTTGGCAAGCACCATTAAACCACGGGTAAGACTTTCTTCAGTCAGCGATTCTAGTTCAGGTGTTTGAGTCATCTTTGAGAAATTTCGATTCTTGTGTAAGCAGTTTTTGTTTGCGCTCAATTCCCCAGTGATAACCACCAAGACTGCCATCACTCCGCAGCACCCGGTGACATGGTACAATCAGCGCGATCGGATTAGCGCCACAAGCATTACCCACCGCGCGGACTGCTTGGGGTTTGGCAAGATTACGGGCGATATCGGCATAGGTGCGCGTTTCGCTGTATGGAATTTTTTGTAATGCTTGCCAAACCTGTTTCTGAAATGCTGTCCCACGGACATCAAGTGGTAAATCGAGATGGGTTACATCTCCCGCAATAAAGTCAAGGATTGATTGTATCCAGTCTTTGTGTGTGTAATCATCACGCACGATCTGCGCTTGGTGAAATTCTTGGTTCAAAATGTGTTCAAGTTTGTCTGCTTCATCACCTAATTTTACGGCGCAGATACCCTTCTCTGTTGTTGCCACAAGCAAATATCCTAGCGAACATGGAGCGATCGCATAGACAATGTTAATTGTCTTTCCAGCTTGTTGGTAAGTCTTTGGTGTCATTCCCAGTTGTTTAGGTGCTTTCTCATACAGTTGGCTACTTGAACCATACCCTGTATCGTAAACTGCATCAGCAATTTCTTCCCCCGACTGTAAGCGCTGCTTCAATCGCTGGCTACGCAGCGCATCTGCATATTGAAAAGGCGATACGCCAATTATTTGCTTAAATATTCTTTGCAGGTAACTGGGACTCATTTCCACCTGAGAGCATAATTCTGAGAGGGTTGGAATGTGGTCAACTTGTGCTTCAATATATCGACATACTGCTAAGATTTTGGCTGTAATTGGAACTATTTCAGATTGTGGCTGACAGCGCTTACAAGCTCGAAAACCTGTAATTTCAGCCTCTTGTACCGACTTTAAGAAACAAACTTGATTCCGATTCGGTCTGCGACTAGGGCAAATCGGTCGGCAATAAATACCTGTAGAACGAACACCATAGAAAAACTTACCTTCAAAAGCGGAGTCTCGATTGAGAACTGCTTGCCAGAGCGTTTCTTCTAAAAGTTGTGTCTGTTGTAATTGCATTCATGTCTCCTTAAATCTATTGCAAAGTATCCCTACTTTGGAGCGTTCATTATTAGTTTTTGGCTTTAGGTAAAACTAGATTAAATGTATCGATAAACTACTTTCTATCTGATTGTTGCGATCAAAGTTGATTATCTCAGTTTTTGAATGTACCAACTCCCTGAACGAGTGTTCACTACTGGATGAAACCGGGAACCTTAAATTAGGTCAACACAACGGAGTTTTTATGAGTGGTGGTATTTACTTAATTCAGGATAATTCTCAATTAGTTGAGATGAAGGAAGAACCCTATGAATCAGAGGATGGGTTACAAAAGCTACTAGCTGACTATCCAAGTTTGTTAGCAGGAGAACAGATTGACAGTACTGCACCAAGACGCTGGTTGTTAATCTCACGGGAGATAGCAATACCAGATAGCGAAGACAGTGCTGGACGTTGGGCGCTCGATCATTTATTTCTCGATCAAGATGGAATTCCCACCATTGTAGAAGTTAAGCGGAGTAGCGATACCCGGATTCGGCGAGAAGTGGTTGGTCAGATGCTTGATTATGCAGCTAATGCAGTAGTTTATTGGTCAATTGAGAAAATCCGTACCCAGTTTGAAGCTAATTCCAATGCTGAACAGCTACTAATAGATTTAATTGGTAATGAAGAGGCTGATTTAGAAAAGTTTTGGCAACAAGTCAAAGCCAACTTGCAATTAGGTAAAGTCCGTCTCGTTTTTGTGGCTGATGAAATTTCTGTCGAACTTCAGCGGATAGTCGAGTTTTTAAATCAGCAAATGAGTCCGGCACAGGTATTGGCAGTAGAGATTAAACAATATGTGGGTCAGGGTTTAAAAACTTTGGTTCCTAGAGTGATTGGACAAATTAAGAAACCTCCCACGTTTCCCTTGGATAAAAGACAATGGAATGCATCAACTTTCATGAAAGAAGTTGAGACTAAATACAACCCAAAAGCGGCTCATGTCGCCAGTCTGATTCTAGAATGGGCGACTATTCAAACGTTGCAGATTCAATGGGGTACAGGTAGAAGTCATGGCTCTTTTGTTCCTAAATTTTATTACCAGGGAAAAAATCGCACTTTTTTCCGAGTTTGGAGTAATGCCACTGTAGAAATTTGTGCCTACGAGCCACCATTCAATTTAGAAGATCATAAAGCAGAACTTCTGACTCGATTTAAGTCTGTCGTAGGAACATCAATTTCTATTAATCCTTATTGCTGGTATATTCCCTTTTCTGCTCTGAATGATGAAATAGTTATCAAACAGTTTTTGGAAGTACTTGGCTGGGCTATTAGTGAAATTAAATTATCATAATCTTATAGTATAGCCATCCTATTTGATTTGTGAGAATTGCAACCCACATATCCCCGACTTCATAAAATTTGTTGGGGATCTTGTTGATTATGAATGATTCAGGGTAGGCAATTACTTACCAAATTTCTGCTAAATCTAAAACAAATCCTGGCAAAACATCTTCTCCAGATAGAGTTTTAGGACTTTGTAAAATCTCAACTTCTCTATTGAGACGATAAATTTCTACCTGTTGCTGTCCTCTATTAATTAACCAGCCTAATCTTGCGCCATTCTCGATGTATTCCCTCATTTTTGCTCGCGTTTTTTCTAAGGAATCACTTGGAGACATTAACTCAACCACAAAATCGGGACACAAAGGAGCAAATCTTTCTTTTTCTGCTTCGCTTAAAGCATTCCACCGTTCCATTTTCACCCAGGAAGCATCTGGAGAACGCTCTGCACCGTTGGGAAGTTTGAAACCACCAGAAGAGTCAAAGGATTTCCCTAGCTTATTTTGACGACTCCAAGCTCTTAATTGATAAGTTAAATCGGCATTACTATCGCTAGTACTACTGCCCGTAGGTGGCATAATAATTAATTCCCCTGAAGCTGTCCGCTCAAACTTTAAGTCTCGATTATTTTGACAAAGCTGAAAAAATTGCTCGTCAGTCAAGTCGATATTTAATTCGAGTGTAGGAGGTAAACTGACGGTGGTAGTATTCATATTATCAGTTTGGATGGAAGCAATATATCTATTCTAGTAGATAGTTATTGTTCCTAAAATCAGGGTTTGTTTTTCAAGGATATGAGAATAAGCTGATGTGCAGATAATCTTACGCAAAGACACCGAGATACTATTTGAACGACGATTAGCTGACTAGAAAATTTTATTAATTAATCACCTATTAGACATTTTTATAAATTAGTTATTATCCATAACCCTTTTAAAAAGGTAGCAGTGCTACATCTTTACATTCTCTTTGCATTCCTTTGCGTTTAAAAAAGCTACGAATTTATGCAAAACTGTACTTAGTGTTCAAAAAAGGATTGAAACCTTTGTCTCAAAGTGACTCAGCACTCCTGAACTGATTCGCTATTTGACAAATGGTTCACCCGATTGGGTGAATGCGATCGCAGCATCCAGAACTACTCTGAAAGTAGAGCCACTTTTTTTGCTGTTAGCGATGTCTACGACGGGCTACGCCTACGCGCCGACAGCTAAAAAACTTTTACAATGGCTATGATTACCTTGAATATTATGCCAATTGCTTATATATCAAAGGGTCTAAGAGTGGATGAAATTGTAAAATTACCGCATAAACGAGATTTTCTACCAGAGAAGATCCCTCTGTTGGAAACAGTTGCTGCCAATTTACCGGGGATGATTTTCCAAATTCTGCAACGGCAGGATGGTTCTGTATTTATCCCTTATATTAGTTCTGGTTGTAAATATTTGTATGAATTAGAACCAGAAGCTGTACAGGCAGACTTTCGGGTGTTATCTAAACTGATTCATCCACAGGATATACAAGCTTTTACAGAATCTATTGCTGTTTGTCGCAATACTCTTACACCTTGGCATTGGGAAGGTCGGATCATTACGCCTAGTGGCAAACTGAAATGGATTCAAGGTACTTCGCAACCCGAATTACAAGAAGATGGCGATTTTCTTTGGCATGGCTTGGTTATGGATATTACAGACCGAAAACAAGCCCAAGAAAAATTGCAAGAGAGTGAGGCACGGTATAAAGCAATTTTGGATGCTATCCCCGATTTGATGTTTCGCATCAGCCGCGATGGCGAGTATCTAGATTTGAAAAGTGAGGGCGCAAATATCACTCTTTCGAGAGAAGAAATAGTTGGAAAAAATTTGCAAGAGTTATTGCCGAGTGATGTTGCAGCCATTAGCCAAGTAGCGATCGCTAAAACTTTAGATTCTGGAATTTTGCAAACTTGTGAATATCAACTACCAACATCTTTGGGAGTCAGAGATTATGAGGCACGATTGGTAGTTAGTGGTACAGATGAGGTACTAGCAATTGTCCGAGATATCACAGATCGCAAACAAGGAGAAGTCGCCTTACAAAATCTTGCCCAAAAATTTGCTAAAGCTTTTAGTTGCAGCCCTGATTCAATTACCATTAGCACGCTGCAAGAAGGACGCTTTATCGAAGTTAACGACAGTTTTGTGAATCTTTCAGGTTATGGGCTAGATGAGGCAATTGGTAAAACTTCTTTTGAGTTAAATCTTTGGGTAAACGATCGCGATCGCCTAAACTTAGTGCAAGAGTTGCAAAGCACGGGAGTTGCTCGTAACTTAGAAATTGATTTTCGGCAAAAATCTGGTGAGATAATTACAACGCTGCTGTCAGCCGAAGTCATTGATTTAAATGGTATTCCTGCCATTTTAGCAGTGCATCACGACATTACAGAACGCAAACAAGTAGAAGCACAATTACGCTTTTGTGCGCAACGCGATCGCTTGTTGGCAGAAACCCTAGTGCGAATTCGATCTTCGCTGAACTTAGAGCAAATTCTCCAAACCACCGTGACGGAAGTTAGGCAATTTCTCCAAGCAGATCGAGTTTTCATTGGTTTAAATAATGCCAATTTAGGAATAAAAACTATTGCCGAATCAGTAGATCCCAAATATCCATCAGTCTCAGGTTGGTCTATTAATGATGAAGCTTATTTACAAGAATTACGAAATTTACTAAAAGATAATCTTGTGCGTGTCGTTGAAGACATAACCCAAATATCAGTATCTCCCAAAGTAAAAGCACACTATCGAAAATTCCAAACGAAGGCTACTTTGGCTGTACCAATTATGCTAAATAACGAATTATTTGGCGCATTAATTGCTAATCAATGCTCAGGGTCGCGTCATTGGCAGCCAATAGAAATCGATTTGTTACAGCAGATGTCAGAACAGCTAGCGATCGCGATTCAACAAAGCCAGATATGCCAAAAGCTAGCAGAACTCAACACTAATTTAGAATACCAAGTAGAAGAACGAACAGCACAGTTGCAGCAGAAAATGCAAGAAGTTGAAAAATTGCATCGCGTCAAAGATGTTGTTTTGCACACAGTTGCCCACGATTTACGAACTTCGGTGATGGGTAACTTGATGGTGTTAAAGAATTTGTTAAATCAGGGGCAGGAGCAGGGGAGCAGGGGGGCAATTACAGCAAGTCTTTCCCCTCTGCCCCCCATCCCCTCGGTCACTGAGCGTAGCCGTACCACTTCGTGGAAGCAAGCTACGCGCAGCGTCTCGGAGAGAAGTGCTGCCCCTCTGCCTCCTTCCCATGCCCCATGCCCCATCCCCAATACAACTCTTGGAGAGGCTGCGCCAACGACTACGCTCAGTACAAGTGCCCAATCTTCAATTCCAATATCTCGCTCAATCATCGAGCGGATGATTCAGGGCAACGATCGCCAACTAACGATGATTAACTCATTGCTAGAAATTAATTCTTGTGAAAAACAGGGTCTTGAGATCAAAATCGAACCTGTGCAATTTAGCACCCTACTGGGAGGCACATTTTCCCAGTTGGAACCCATACTGACACAAAATCAAGCGACTCTGAAGAACTTGGTTCCCGCAGATTTGCCGTTAGTAATGGCAGATGGGACTCGATTGCAGAAAGTTTTGGTAAATTTGATCGCACATAGCTTGCACAATAATCCACCAGGATTAAATTTTACCCTGAGTGCCACCGTTGAGGCGGGAATGATTCGCACTCAGATTCAAGATGACGGTGTGGGAATGAGTAAAGTAGAGTGCGATCGCCTTTTCGATCTCCATGTCCGCGATCCTCAAGATTGTTGCTCTACAAGCATTGGCTTAAAAATGTATCTTTGTCGGAAAGTTATTAAGGCGCATGGCGGCGAAATCGGTGTTATGAGTAACCGCAAGCGTGGGTTAACTTTCTGGTTTACACTACCTTTGGCAACTTCATCCGCAACAAATCGCCCATAAATCACCAAAAAATGAGAGGGTGTTATTTATAGCAATGTTGAGTAAAGGAAACACCCTCAAGGTATGGGCAAAGTTGCTCGGATGCTAATGGCTACTCCATTTACAACAGTGCAAAGCTGGTGGAGAAAAACCTTTTCTGCACCAACAACAGATGAAATCACTAGTCTTTACAGAGCTTGGCGTAACCGTTTTTTGTGGCAGAGATTACGTTTATGGTTATGGCTGGCGCTGATCTGTCTGTTGTCTTTTACTTTGCGAGATATTTACGGCCTGTTTTTTCCTTTTGCAGAGTTGCAGCAACTGCCAGAAGTACTTAGAACTCAGCGCCTAGTAATTAATGTTGCAATGCTTGCAACATTAATTATTTGCTTTGCCTTACATAAAACTAAATTAGGTCGTCATCGTCCAGATTTATTATTTTTAGGGTCTTCTTGGTCAATTAGTTTAGCGTCGCAGTTGTTTGCAACCATCAGAGGTTTCGCACTACCCGATACCATCGGCTGGTCGCTGCTGTTCTTGAGCCAAGCTGTGTTGATGCCCGTCTGCTGGATTCTTCACTTGCTCACTCAAGTGAGTGTGCTGATTTACTATTTTGGTGTAAATACGACACTTGGGCTAAAAACACCAATCCCCGATCACCCAGAAATATATAATGTAACGTTCATTTTATACATTTTCTGGTTTTGTACTATATGTGACATCGGTGTTTATCTGTACGATCGCCTGCAACGTTCTGAATTTTTCGCCCGCCAAGAACTAGAATCTGCCTACCAAAAACTCAAAGTTGCCGAAGCTAAATATCGCAGCATTTTTGAAAACGCCGTTGAAGGAATTTTTCAAAGCAGCCCTGATGGACATTACATTACGGCAAATCCTGCTTTAGCGAGGATTTATGGCTACTCCGTAGCGCAGGAGGTGACAGCAAATTTCACTGATATTGAACAATTGTACGTTGACCCGAACCGCCGGGCAGAATTTGTGCGCCTGATGGAAAAGTATGGCAGCGTTTCCGATTTCGAGTCCCAAATTTATCGCCAAGACGGGAGTATTGTCTGGATTTCCGAAAAAGCCTACGCAGTCCGTGACGAACATCTTAAACTGCTTTACTACGAAGGTTTGATTGAAGACATTACCCAGCGCAAGCAAACTGAAGAAGAACTACGAGTATTTTTCCATGCAGTTTCCCACGACTTACGCAACCCAGTACTGGGTACTTTAATGGTGCTGAAGAATTTGCTGGCCCGTTCAGAGGAAAATATTGCGATTTCCCGATCAATTTTAGAGCGGATGATTCAAAGTAGCGATCGCCAACTGAACTTAATTAATTCGTTGATGGAAACTCATATCAGCGAGGTGCAAGGTGTAGTTTTACAACGCCAAACCGTACAATTACTGACAGTTGTCGAAGCTGCGATCGCAGATTTAGAGCCATTATTAGCACAAAATCAAGCCAAGCTCACAAATTTGGTATCCGCAGATTTGCCATTAGTGAATGCAGATCCCACGCAACTATGGCGAGTTTTTTCTAACTTAATCGTCAATGCTCTGAAACATAATCCCCCTGGTTTGCTTTTGACAATCAACGCTACCCGTGAGGGTGAGATGATTTATTGTACTGTTAGTGATAACGGCGTGGGCATTAGTCAACAACAAAGCGATCGGCTGTTTGACCTTTATTTTCGGGGTGCAAGTATCCGCAATTCTGTAAGTTTGGGATTGGGCTTGTATTTGTGTAAACAAATCATCAATGCTCACGGCGGCGAAATTGGTGTGAATAGTGCATTGGATGAAGGGGCAAATTTTTGGTTTACATTGCCAGTTATATGACAATACAGTTGGTTCTTCATTACATATTATGCTAATTTGTTTACCTCTAAATAGATGAACAAAGATGAATAAACTTGTTAAAGGCTACCCAATTTGATGCCTGTCATTTCTCCGCCTTCCATAGTATCAGTATCTTGTTTGGATTTTAAATTTCCACCTCCCTCTAGTCCTCTTGCATCAATACCTATTACTTTACCGTCTTTGAGTGTGCCAAATTTTTGCTCTGCTACAGCTGTAATTAATTGAGTTGCTTCACTTGATAAACTTGGAAATTCTAAAGGCGGAATCTTCCAAAGGTATTGAGCGGCTGCAATATCAATTGCAAATTTAAAAGGTCGCTTCGGGTTGCTAAGTTGTTGACGACCAACATCAATAGCTCTATCAAATTGTAAACTTCCATCTTTCTCACGTTTCTTGGCTTCTGGCTGCTCCAAGTCACTCAAAGTCTTGGAGTGAGCAAAACCCGTACATTCGATGGCAATGTAATCTCCATCATTAATTAGCCCCAATAATTTCTCTCGTTTTTCTTCTCCTGCAAACAATTCATTATTATTAAATAAGTTACGCTCTGCCTCGAAGGCTTTATTCCATTCATCATTCTGCCGCTTATAGTTAAGAGATACTGCTGCCAATGCGTGACCTTCAATTACAATCACCAATGGTAGTAAATCACATCCAAAGCATATACTACAGAACAGGAGTGCTAAATCTAGGCACGTTCCTTCTCCTGGTTGTGAGAGAATTGCAGAAGGGGTTCGTATGAGTTGTGTTTCCTTCTCTGGTTGATACTTTTCATGAGCATAGTGAATTTTAAGACTGAGGAGAGTTTCATAAATTGTCTTGATTAGTTCTTTGCGATCTTGGGGAGTGTTAATTAAATCAAAACGATTAACAGGTAACTTAAGCAATAGTTCAAAAGCTTTTTCATTAACAAACTGTGCCAATGACTTTTCATCTGCTTTAGACCATTTCCATTCATTCTGTAACATAGAATTACTCCTTTATTTTTATATCAAAAGATAAAGATGTGTTTGTAGAGAAATGAATGTTATCAGCGCGCCAGAGAAAATTTCTCTGCGTTGATACTTTGTTAATCATGCCTCTACAAAATTCAATCTATTTAATTGCTCATGACAAGTGAGATTATTTGACTACTTCAAACAAGCTACTAACAGGAATAGGAGCTTGAGCGCCAGTTTTTTCAGTTTGTACTTTTAGACGATACAAACCTTGAGCTAAATCGCCAAGTGTCAGCACCCATTCTCCGTTTTGCTCCTCAAAATCTACATTCAAAGATTTACCCTCACCAGAAACAGGTTCTATTTTGGCTTTCAGTTGCCCGTTATCTCTATCTGTATTAAGTATTTTGGCGCGTACCTCGATAGCCTCATCTGCTAAATAGAGGTCATCCAAAGTCAAACAAATAGCTGGTTGCTCTGCGGCTTTTGGACTTACTTCAACATAAAATGGATCGCGGATATCACCTAATCCTTGCACTTGCATTCCTTTTAAACGTTCGAGGAGTTGCCCTAAAATTTTGTCATTGTTTTGGAGCGAACCATGTTGTCCAGGGATATAAGTTTCCCTGTATTCACTAGATAATTCGATGGGTATCGCTGACAAGTATGGAACAGTTCCATCACCATCACCTAAGAGTGAATCAATGCCTGTGGGTAAGTCTAAACTAACTGTTAGTTGACCATCAGCGAAATTTGCTGACTGGAAAGTGGTTTGTTTAGTACCTACTATGGGAATAATTTTGTAAGACTGGTGATAGGCTGCATCATTTTTGTGGCTATTTACAGCATCTTCAATTTCGCGGTGAAATTTGAGAGCGTTTTCAGCGCGTTCTTTGATGATGTAGGGAAGTTTTACAGGTGCTTCGGCAATACGATGGTACTCGTTGCCAATTTTTAACATTTTGTATATCGGCATCAATTGATAGACTGAAGGAAGCGATCGCATTACCTCAGTTAAGTCTAAGAATTGTTGTTTATAACCGTTTGCTAAAAAGTTAACACCATTAAGAGAACCTCGGAAGGGTGTACCGAAGGTAATAAGAGCTTTACAATCTCGCCATCCTTGCAACACTTCCAAGTAATACCGAGAAACGAGTCCACCCATGCTGTGTGCCATTAAAATGACTTTAGCATCCTTAATACCCGTGTATTCTCGCCACTGCTTTAAACGCAAATCCAGATATTTTTTGAGTATTTTGGCGTTTACACGATTATCACGTCGCCAGTCGTAGGGAAATTTAAAGAAATTTGCTGGCTTATCTTCACGAATATCACCAGAAATAACCTCAAAGTAATCTGTTATCAATCGTGCAGTCGTAGTATAGCCATCAATTTTGACCAAACCTGGAACAAGATGTGCATCGTCAACCAAACGAGTTGCTTTGATACCATCGTCCAAATACTCAGCGTCAGGGTCGTCTCCTGCCATTTTTAGCCACTGAAGTGAGTCCCCTAAAGTACGCAAAGCCTGCCACGCAGCTTGTCCCGATACTGCCCAGATATCTTTGCCGTCCTTCTGAAGAACACTACCTGTAATCCCAGGCAGAATAACGACGATATCACGCATTTGTACTTTTGCCATTGTTTTTAGCCCCTTTCAAGCTTTTTAATATGTGTTGGCTTATTAACTTTTAAATAAATTGTCATTTAGTCCAAATTATTGACAATTGGAATAAAACTTGCTGATGATATCGTTAATAATCGTTCCGGCACTTTTCATTCCTAAAGTAAGGGATTGCATGGTATCTTCACGCCCACTGCCGCCCTATGTCTTTAATAGCATGACAGATGTTCACTATTGCTTCATCCTTGCCTAGACTAGAAATGACGGGGGTCAACTCCCGAAAATCAGATAACAAGCTCCTACGGTCGCGACTAGCCAAGATGTGAAGCATCTCAACCCAAAGGTCGTGGAGATGATCGCAGGGAAACTTTGCTAATTCAAGTGCTAAAACTCTCAAAATGTCAGCACGCTCAGACCTATCCTCAATTACTTGTGTCACCTTTAGAACCTTTTTTATTTGGTCTAACGCCAAATGGGGTAATATTGTACTCAAAGCCAAAGGTTTGAAAGCCCCTGTTTTAGATATCTGTATGTCTTGTAGAATTTGATCTATTAGCTGTTCTAGAATTTCATCTAGTTGATCTAAATGAAAGATTGGTGCCAAAGTAAGTATAATTTGATCCTTGTGGTTTTTATATAGCCAATTGTGGTGTTGATCTGAAGAATTGTGGTGTTGATCTGAAGAATTGTGGTGTTGATCTAAAGATAATTGGGATAAGCGGAATGCCAGTTTACTGAGAACTTTTACTTTCCAGTACTCACCTTTAAGTGTCTGTATCTCTTGTAGAAGTTTATCTAATACTTTATCTAGTTGGATTAAGGGTAAGTGAGATGCTAGTGCGCTGAGAACCTGAGCTTTATTAATGTTATCTTCAATTTTATTTGCCTCTTTTAAAGTCTTATTTATTAGTTCCGAGTATGATCCCCAGTGTTTTGACAACGCACTGAGAACTAGAACTTTACCATACTGTTGAAATGATTCTGTCTGTTGCTGAATTTTTTGTATTAGACCTGGCTCTAAGTTGGGAGTAATAGCTATTCCCCTCAAAGCGAAAACTTTATCTTCTTCATGTTCAACCTTTTCTACCTCTTGTAGAATTTTATCTAGTTGATCTGAAGACAAACAGATTGTCATTTCTTTCTTAGCCAAATCTTTGTAATACTCAACATCAAGTGTATTTACTTCTTCTAACACTCCTACCTGTTGTGGAAGTTGAGCTAACAAATATCTAATAGCGTTAGTTTGGTAATCATCTTTGTTATCCTTAATTGTCTGTACCTCTTCCAAAATATTAACTAGTTGGTTGGTGGAGAAGTATGTTTCTCGTTGGTTTTGAGGCAAGTGCATTACTAAAGCACTTAAAACTTTAATTTTATTGTCTTTGTCATAAAAATTTTCTGCCTGTTGCTGGATTGTTTTTATTAGACCTGACGTTAAATTGGGATTATTAGCTAGTCTTTCTAAAACCGAAACTTTGGAATACTCATATTTAAATGTCTGCACATTTTGTAAAATTTGCTCTAGCTGGTCTGAGGGCAACCGAGATGCTAGTATACTCAGGATTTTAGCTTTATCATATTCATCTTCAAATGTCTGCACCTTTTGTAAAATCTGCTCTAGTTGGTCTAAGGGCAAGCGAAATGCTAGTACGCTCATGATTTGAGCTTTATCATGTTCATCTTCAAATCTCTGTACCTTTTGTAGAAAATTATCTAATTGAGCCTCTAATTGGGCCTTGTCTAATTGGTCTGTTAAGCGTATTAACAGAGCACTAAGTACTTTAGTTTTAAAATACAGATTTTTATATGATTCTGCCTTTTTTCTAATCTTTTTTTCAAGGTCTCCATTTAAGTAGGGAGCAGTGGCTAATGCCTCAAGAGACCGCCCCTGAGATTCTTCATTTTCATCAACTAGTACACGGTCTAAAGCCTGTTTAAGTAATTTATTAGATAAGTATGGTGCCAGTCCAATCAGAACATCTCCTCGCTGATACCTATTAAAATTTTGTGATATCGTTAAAACTTTTTCTAACAGTTCTTTAGACTCGGAGAAATATTGTGGCAGGATACTCAAAAGTTGAACTACAACTTCATCTGAGATTCCCTCTGCCACCTCTAAAATCTTTGATAGTTGCATCGAATCCCAAGATAAGTGGGGAACTAACATCTTTAGAGCTTGAACTTTATCTTTCTCCTTCTCAATTACTTTTACTGTCTCCAAAATATCTGATAACTCAGAGTGGTAGTATTGGATCAGTGCGGATTTGACCAAGATTTGGTAACTCTTGTCAGAAAATTTTTCTACATTCTGTAAAAGCTTTTTCTCAAATTCAGATTCAGGTGTTTGACGTTCGAGTTTACTTAAAATCTCTAAATCTAAGTTTTGCTTAGATACCATTTGTTGGAAATAAGCCCAGCCCGTATCTAAGTCTCTCCTTGCCAGTTCTATAACCAATTCAGTTCGGAGTTTACCAGTTAATCTGTTGATGGATGAGGTTATTAAGGCGTAACGACATTGCAGAACAATTGAGCGGGAGGATTGGGAAGTAGAAAATTCTTTTTCAGCAATTTGCCAAGCAAGTTTCACATCATTCAGAAAACCTAAAACATCATCTTTTAACTTTCTGGCATCGAACCAGGCGTTCCTTTCATCTTTCTTGAGTTTCAACAGCGTATGAAGTTCCTCAACCCGATCTCCGCTTACCAAATGTTGAGCTAGATGCCGTCGTCCATAGTCATCTTCTGCAATTTTCTTGAGATCGACTTCTACCCAAGACTTTGCTCCCGCTTGGTAATAGTTGACAATACGCTGATTCTGTTTAACAGCATCCACATAGCAGTAGGAATAATCTGTCCGTTCTTTCGTTTTTGGTGAGATAAAAAACTCAGGTAAAGTGCTGTGGTAAAGGCGATAACAATTTCCTACTTGATCTAGGAACTGTTGTAACTTCTCTATAGCTGCCGTTATATAGTCAAATTCAGCTTGGATTAAGCCTAGTTTCTGAATCTGGTGAGGAGTCAGGGGTTCAAGAGAAACGGAAAGAATGCCCAGAATAGGTTTATATACAGCAGACCAAACTGGGATATAACCAATCTCACCCTCTGCATCTTCAACGCTGACTTTCTCTTTAGCAACAGTATCCTTAATCTTGTTTAAGAAAAAAGCATATAGATATTGCAGAGTATCGGGCAATTCAGACAATTTAAGGATATCTCTAAGCAGTTCCTCCTGATTCTGACGAATTGCCTTATCTACTGCACGACCGATTGCTCCTAAATAACCAAAGTTGCCACTTGCCTTAGTAACTGCCTGATGGGTAAACTCATCCAAGTCCTGACACATTTCGATCAGGATTTGATTCACTTCTGGCGTTTCAATCAGAAAACGGGTATAGCGAGTCAAATCCTGAATCACATCTGGATCTTCCTCCGCGATTTCTATTTCTTGAATACGACCCTGCTGAGTTCCTCGAAAGTTTCTCAGCAAGTCATCATCGGGACGACAGGTCAAGACAAATCGTAAATTTGCGGGTAATTCTGGGCAGTTTGTCAGCCACTTAAGTAATGATAGTTCGCTGTCTTGATAACGCAATTCATCCAACGCATCCACCAGCACGACAATCTGGCGTTGTGGATGCTCCCCGTTCTCAACTTGTTCCATCATGGCTTTTGCTGGATCAAATAATGCCATGAACTCAAGGTTTTCTGGCGGCAAATCGCGTTCGGTAGGATAAAAATTATCAATGTGAATTCCTGTGATATTGGTATCCTTGCTGTGCGTCACCTGCTGTTTAATCTGGAAAACTTTTTTATAAAATGGAGACGCAAACATATTGTTAATGTAAGCACCCACAATGTTACTATCGGTCGCTGTACTAATACGTTGCTCCACTACGATCTTAATTTGTTCTTCCTTAAACAGTTCAGGATATATCGCTGCCAGTTGGAATCCCACCTGCAATAGGAATGAATGAGATCCGACATCACTAAAAGGAGTGCGCTGGTCACGACGGATGAAATAACGACACCAATTAGGATGCTGATGTGCCAGCCAAGCCATAAAAGCAGACTTACCCGCTCCTGGTTCTGCGGTCAGTAATATAAAACGGCAATCTGGATCAGCCAACTTATCCTCAACCTGCTGCTTCAGCCAATGGCGTTCGACAAATCGGGGGTTCAGTTCCACGTCCACATAGGAGCGGATCAATTCCAAGTTGAACAAATCATCCTTGCTTGAAGACAGAACAGTCATGGTTTGAGATTCCAGAATGTTTTCAATTAAAATGGTAAATTAGCGACTGTACTCTTTCCCACTCCGGGTTCACTGGTCAAGATGAAAAACCGTTCCTCGCGCTCCCTTAACCAGAGATCGATAATTCAATTGGGTTCATTTCGGAACAATATTTGGTTGCCAATTTTTTCTGTCACTCAGATGCCTTTCACAAAACCGGGAATCTACATTAAGGGATGTTTTAAAGGTTAGCTAAAACCCTCGGCAGGAGGCATTGTAACAGTGATAAGATGTCGGGCATAGGCTGGAGAGTAGGTTTTGAGTTGTCGTTGTGAGAGACAATAACTCTACTACCGCAGTCATATCTCTTCAAAGTTTGCGATCGCACCTAAGCTTGGAAATTTATGCGAAGACAATAATTTTGTTACATCGGTCTCCTCTCTTCATCCTCTTATTTTGGCTAAGGTATTGCGGAAAATAAGCCATTTATTCTTAGTATTCTTCAAATACTCCCTCTATCAATTCACCAGTGGGATCACCTTTTCCGTCTAAGCGCTGTACTTTATAACGTAAACCACTTTTAACGGGCACCTCTATCTGGTCGCCGTGGCGCATCACGTACTTGGACCCCCACTCTCCATTTTGTTTTAACAACACAAAAAGACCAGCTCCTAACTCACCATATTCCTCTGCGTCGCTTAGGCATTCTAAAATAACCCGCCCACTCCTGCCGGGAATTCTAACGTGACCATCGAACAATTTAGAGGTAGGCAAGACAAATCTTTCAAATTGTTGTAGTAATCCTGGTAGTTCTTGCCATGGTACTCCAGCCTGGACTGGAGGAACTAGCTCAGGGACTATAACAATCCCTCCAGTGGTTGCAGTCAACAATATCAATAAATAAAGCTTAGGTTTGATGAAATTACCAACTAGAAAACTTTTCAATTTTTTTGAATATAAGCTAGATTTTACTGGTTTAACTTGTTTTTGGTTCAGCATATTCGTGTCTCCAATAATCTTATCGTTATTACCTTATACAACGGCAAATTGGTAAATTTCGCAAATACCAAATAAATTTACCTACAGAAAATCGAAACCTTTTGTAAGTCAACGAAATAATAAGCTTTTCAAGCAATATTGCCCTCTGCTTAAACCAGTCCACCGTACCACTATATGATTACCAAAAACTGACAAGACCCTTAATGTGGTTTTAAAATCGGCTTGTTTGCAGTTCGATCCTCTAGAGCTTTCCATCGGTTATAGAGGTTTTTATACTGGTTTATGGGGTTAAAGGTAGGTTTAGAGCATCTCCCTCAATAATTAGTGTTTAGACTAGAACCATAATTAAAAGCGGAAGTTCAAGCGAAACTCTGTATGCTGACATTTACCCAACTTAAACCACCTAATATAGATGTAGCAGTTACTTTTACTCTGGCGCTAACAGCAGAAGAACGCACCCGCAGCCGTCATCGTTTTGAAACTGAAGATGGTATTGTGTTTTTACATTTACCCAGAGGAACCGTCTTACATGATGGCGATATTCTGCAAGAAGAAATCCATAGTAGTTTAATCAGAATTACTGCTAAACCAGAACTAGTGCTGACTGCCTTTGCCCAAACACCACTTTTATTATTACGAGCGGCATATCATTTAGGAAATCGCCATGTACCTGTAGAAATTACTCCAATTTATTTACGCTTGTCCTCAGATTCAGTTTTACGTGCGATGTTAGAACAACTGGGGTTAGAAGTTAAAGAAGAAATTTTACCGTTTCAGCCAGAATTAGGAGCTTATGGACAACACCATCATGCTCACTGATAGTCATCTTTTGAGTATTTTGCAGCTGGCTAGCCCCGCTTTGCCTGTGGGAGCATATAGTTATTCTGAAGGTTTGGAAATGCTGGTAGAAAATGGTACGATCGCTAACCACACACATCTCAAAGATTGGTTAAAAGCAGAGTTGCTCTACGGAGCAATTCGGTTAGAGGCGGCGGTGATGGTACGATCGCAGCAAGCTGTAAAAATAGGTGATATTGAGTCCCTATGCCGTTGGAATCTGTGGTTATCCGCTGCTAGAGAAACAGAAGAATTACGCGCCTCTAGTTGGCAGATGGGGCGATCGCTGATCCAATTACTTGGTAAACTAGAACCGCAGATTGTACCTATTGCCAATACTGTCGGTAATCCTTGCAATTATGCGATCGCTTTTGGCATTGCCGTTGCCCATTGGGAAATCAGTATCCAAGCCGCATTACTCGCATATCTGCATAGTTGGGCAAGTAATTTGATTACTGCTGGTGTGAAACTGATTCCCCTTGGACAAACAGCAGGACAACGGTTATTGCTAGATTTGCAACCATTACTCAGTGCTGCGGCGTTAGAAATTCTAGGGTTGGAGGACGATCAACTCGCCTGTTGTAGTTGGGGTTTGTCGCTAGCGAGTATGCAGCATGAAACACAGTATACAAGGTTGTTTAGGAGTTAGTCATTGGTCATTAGTCATTAGTCATTAGTCAAAAACTAAGAACTAATAACCATCTACCAAGGGAAAGTGACAAATGACAAATAACAAAGGACAAATAAAAATGAATGCATTTCGAGTGGGAGTTGCTGGCCCGGTGGGTTCGGGGAAGACGGCTTTGGTGGATGGTTTGTGTAAGGGGTTGCGTGAGCAGTATCAGATTGCGGTGGTGACGAATGATATTTATACTCAAGAGGATGCTCAGTTTTTAGTGCGTTCTCAGGCGTTGGCTAGCGATCGCATTTTGGGTGTAGAGACTGGCGGTTGTCCTCACACTGCTATCCGCGAAGATGCTTCGATGAATTTGGCGGCAATTGAACAGTTAGAGGAACGTTTTCTTGATTTGAATTTAGTCTTTTTGGAAAGTGGCGGTGATAATTTAGCTGCTACCTTTAGTCCAGAATTAGTAGATTTAACGATTTACGTCATCGATGTTGCGGCTGGTGATAAAATTCCCCGCAAGGGTGGCCCCGGTATTACTAAATCTGATTTGTTGGTGATTAACAAAACTGACCTTGCGCCTTATGTTGGTGCAGATTTAAATGTGATGGAACGAGATGCAAAAAAAATGCGCGGCGATAAACCTTTTATTTTTACTAATTTGAAAACTCAGTCTGGACTTGCAGATGTAATTAACTTTGTTTGCACAAATATCTGTTAAAAATAATTTTATAACCCACGGAGGTGGGTAAAGTCTCTTGTAGACGCGGTTTCTAACCGCCCTTTCTATAAAGCCCTCAGATGACGACTTCGCACCCGTTCAGCACTACCAGTAGGAATCGCAGCAATTAATTTTTGCGTGTATTCCTCTTTGGGTTCTTGGTAAATGCTTTCAGCTGTGCCTTCTTCAACAATTTGACCGCGATTCATCACTAAAATGCGATCGCTCATAAACTTAACCACACTTAAATCGTGAGAAATAAAAATATAAGTAAGCTGAAAGTCTGACTGTAACTCTTTAAGAAGATTTAATACCTGCGCCTGTACGGAAACATCCAGCGCTGAAACTGATTCATCGCAGATGATAAACTTAGGATTCAATGCCAAAGAACGGGCTATGCAAATCCGTTGGCGTTGACCGCCAGAAAACTGATGCGGATAGCGGTTAACGGCATCTGCACTCAACCCCACCCGTTCTAAAAGTTCAACTACTCGCACGCGTCGTTGTTGTTTGCTTTTTCCAACGGCGTGAATTACCAAAGGTTCCATCACCGCGTCCCCAACCTTCATCCGGGGATCGAGGGAACTAAAAGGATTTTGGAAAACTATTTGCATTTCCCGCCGCAGTTTTTGCAACGGTTCTCCTTTGAGGCTGGTAATATCTTGTTTCTCAAAGATAATCTGACCACTCATCGGCTCAATTAATCGCAGCAAGGTTCTGCCAAGGGTGGTTTTGCCGCAACCAGATTCTCCAACCAAACCTAGTGTTTCCCCTGGTTTGACATCAAAGGAAACGCCATTAACTGCCATATTGTAGCGTTTTGTCCCACCAAACACCCCGCGCACTGGAAAACCAACTTTCAGGTTGCGAATTTGCAGCAGGGGTTCCAATTCATTGAAGTTTGCCAATCTTGCAGCAATCTCTTCAGTGGTGACTTCTGTGGGTTGTGCGGGTTCTTTCGCCTGAATTACTACTTGTCCGGTTGCTGTCTCTTCTGCACTCATGTAGTCTGAAACAGTGAGTAATTTTTGGGGACGGCGGTTGAGTGTGGGGCGACAAGCGATCAAACCTTTAGTATATGGATGCTGGGGACTGCTAAAAATTTGCCGAGAAGTACCAGATTCGACAACTTTGCCTCTATACATAACTGCTACTTCGTCAGCAATTTCTGAAATTAGTCCCAAGTCGTGGGTGATGAAAATCATTGCCATATCACGGCTTTGTTGCAATTCTCGCAACAAGTCCAAAATTGTGGCTTGCACCGTCACATCCAAGGCTGTGGTTGGTTCATCGGCAATTAGGATTAATGGGTTACAAGAAATTGCCATTGCAATCATCACCCGTTGCAACTGACCCCCAGAAAGTTCATGGGGGTAGCGTTCCAGCATGGCTTCTTTATGTTCTTTAACCAACTGTGACAACTTTGATGGTTCTAGTTTCGATGAAGTTTCGGTATACTGCTGTTGGATCTCCTCATCGCTAGGTAGGAGTTTTACTTCTTGCAGACCTGCGATCGCAATTTGTCGTGCTTGGGCTGCTGACACATTTTGATGTCGCACAATCGCTTCTGTTAGCTGAAACCCAATGTCATAAACTGGATTGAGCGAACTCATCGGTTCTTGAAAAATCATCGCAATGTCGCCACCCCGGTGTAACTGCATTTGCTCAGGAGGCAATTTCACCAAATCGATTGCTTTGCCATTCTCCTGCGGACGAAACCAGATTTCACCGCCAGTAACTATACCGGGAGTTTGCAACAAGCCCATCACAGCTAGTGCTGTCACTGATTTACCACTACCCGATTCTCCTACTATTCCTAGAGTTTCACCTCGATGTAGCCCAAAGGAAATACCATCCAAAGCTCTGTTAATGTTGCCATCACCGGGAAATTCAACTTGGAGATTGCGAACCTCTAGGACAGTTTCTCTCATAGGAGTTGGGTATGAATATTAACTTAAAATTATTTGGATTTTAACAATAGTTTTGATGTATATGTAAGTAAATTTGGTTTTTACACTTTTTGGCAGTTTTTCACATACTTCCACAATATACACGCATTTGCGATGTAGAACTGCTTGCGATCTCTGCAAATTGCGATCGGCTCATGTATTTTCGCAAAAATATTGCATAGGCGTAGCCCGCACTTCTCTACGAGACGCTGCGCGTAGCTTGCTTCCACGAAGTGGTACGGCTGCGCTCAGTGACCATCGTAGACATTGTACTATCCCTTACTCGTTTGTATCAATTTTTTCTTGAATTAGATCGTCCATTGGTGGATGACGACCAATTTCTTTATCAGCTGCACGAATATTGATAACCCGTTCCCGATTTAAGGCTAATACAGTGACAGTTACTCGTCCAATAGGTGTCAAACCAACAATTAATAGTCCATCCACAGACCAAATAAAATGATCGCTCCAAATGTGCTGTCGCGGATTAAACAGTAAAACTTCTTCTCCAGATTGAAGGTCAGTTGCTGTCAGCCGATTTGTCTTCCTGCGATTGCAGTGAAAGCAAGCCAATGCCAGATTTTCCAAATTATCTGTTCCACCCAATGACAACGGCATAATATGATCTACCGTGAACTGCACATATTGCCATTGTTCAGATGCATGACAGTATTCACACAGGCACTTGGCACGTTGATGTACCTGCTTTTGTATAGATTCAGAAATCTTGCTACGAGAAGACACAATTTATTTATTATGCTTGCTGAGTTGGAGCAACAGCCAAATTACGAATTGTGCGATTTACAAAGCTTATATAGTCATCAATTTCTTCGTAGCCATCAAGTTCTTTTTCTTCCTCTGCGCTAAGTTGAGTGTTTTGCTGTTTCGCCAATAATTCTTCAATGCGACTTTGAACAGTAGTGGATGCTCGAAAAACTGGAATACCTTCCTCCAAATCAATCCGAACCGCGCCCTCAATGGGTAGTGTTGTTGGAAGACTATTGATTTTCGGTGGCAGAGAAATGGTCATAGCTGTGCTAGAAAATTAATTGATAAGTAATTTTGATTGTAGCTTACATGGGAAGATAGAGAGTTGGTGAAATCAGAGTAGGTAAGCGATATCTCACACAAGATGTAAAGCATCAACGTAGACAAAAAAATAGCACATCCTCAAGGATGGCTATTTGTAGAAATTGTCTAATCGTAATGTTAGTTAGCAAATTGAATACACGCTCAACTACCAACTTTAAAAGGGAATGTCATCTGGATCTGGTTCTTGCTCTTTCACTGCTGGATAAGTGGTTCGCTCATAATTTGTGGGTTGGGGTACGGGTTCGTAACTTGGCGCTGGGGTAGGTGCTGGACGTGCTGCTGACTCATAAGTGGGAACATCTTTCTGTGGAGGACGAGATGCTGAAGGTGTTTGTCGTGGAGCAGTTTCAGTAAATGATGGAGTTACGGTTGCTGAGGGTAATGGATCGGTATTAAAACTACCTCCAACAGATTGAATTTGCTGCACCGTCAATTCAGCGCGTTTTTCTTTAAAACCTTCTTGACGCTCAACAGTATTCATCGTTAAACGTCCTACCAAAATGACGCGATCGCCTTGGTGGTAGTTTTGCTGAATTTCTGTCGCTAAATTCCCCCAGCCAACAACTTTCAGGGTGGCTGGTGGATCTTCTGGTTTCAGGGAATTGGGAAACTGCACCAGCATTTCCGTAACTCCCAAATTATCCGCTGTATAACGGAGTTGCGGCTCGTTAATAATTTCCGCCATTAAAACGCAGCTGTTCATTAAAATTACTCCTGACTGCAAAAAGTACTGATTGAAAAAGTGGGGGTTTTTCTATGTAGTGCCAATTAATATCTAGATAGGTTTAATTGTTTGCATTTTTTAATAATATTTGAACAAATTTTATAACAGAATTCAGGAGTCAGAATGGGCTACGCCCCGCTACGCTAACAGAAGTCAGGAGAACACTTGATGAATGAATATACCAATCATACTAAACTCTTTATCAATTCTGACTTCTGACTCACCTCTCCTGCCGGAGACGCTGCGCGAACGGCTACGCTCGGCGACCACCTGGGTGCTGAATTCTTTTTAGTCCTTTCTAGCATAAAAGCCAAGCGATCGCTTTGAACAGCATTGAGTATACCGTTCGCCACCTTCGCTTGACTAAATTGAGCATTCAATTCTGCATGAGTAGTATGATTGTACCACCCATTGAAGAAATAGAAAAAATTATTGGCAAAAATTAAGTCTTGACGTGAACCGGAAAAACACCCAAGGCGATCAACTTGGCGGGAAGGTCGCGCAAGATGGGTAAGCGCAAGAACGCAGGTGGTACAAAGGTACGATTTGAGTTGAGAACCGGGGCCAATACCCGCTTTTGGATAAAAGTTTGAAACGCCTGAATGATGCGTGTGGGCAACTCGCGTTGACGCTGTACTTTTGCTAGGTCACTAAGTTGTACTTGTTGTTTTTTGAGCGGTTTGCTGAGTACATTCGCCGCGACTACAGCATCTTGAATGGCGTAGTTAATCCCAACTCCACCAACGGGGGACATTATATGAGCTGCATCACCGATGAGTAGCAGCCCTGGACGATACCAGCGTTTGACGCGGCTGGACTCCACTGAGAGAAAAGCTACTTGTGACCAATCATGTAAATTTTGGATGCGTTGCTGGAATTCTGGCACTACTTCGACAATAGATTTTTTTAATTCCTCCAAACCCGCAGCCCGTAGTTGTTGATAGCCTCCTTTAGGGATGATATATGCAACTTGCCACTCATCACCACGGTCAAGCATGGCGATGATGTTACGTTTACCAAAGCGCCCCATTCCCCCCTCTGGGTCTTCTGGTTGACGCGGTAGGCGAAACCAAAGGATATCCATTGGCGGCGAGGTTTCGATTGACTCAAACTCACCCAGGTGGCGTAAACGTGAGTGGCGACCATCTGCACCCACTGTCAGTATTGCCCGGATTTCATGCCAGCCACCGCCTCCGCGATAGCGGACACCTTGAATCACGCCATTTTCGGAAATTAATTCCTGCACATTCGCACCCATCACCAGATGGAAACTAGGATATTTTTGTGCTTCTTGGGTGATGAACTCCAGAAATTTTACCTGGGGAAGCATTGTAATGTATGGGTAGTGGGTTTTCAGATGACTAAAATCTGCGAATGTGACCGTATCTTGAGGAGTTTGAATACTAATTTGGCGCATTTTGGTATGGGGAAGTTGTAGCAAGCGATCGCTAAGTCCCAATTCCTCCATAATTTCCATCACCGATGGATGAATCGTATCGCCACGAAAGTCGCGATCGAAGTCTTTGTGTGCTTCCAGCAACATCACAGAAATGCCTTGACGCGCTAACAACAGCGCCAATACTGCTCCTGCTGGGCCTCCACCCACAATGCAACAATCTGTGGTTTGTACGTCTACAATGTCATGGATAGGGTTAACGCTTGGATCTTGGTAAAGATTTTTAGGTACATCGGTATTCATCACAACACCTCCTGACAGCCCTAAAATTTAGGGTAGTTTGCTTTTGATGTTGCAAGCTGTTTTTTTAACTTTTCGTATTTACCCTGAACGTGTATTATTATGAGCGCTAAAGTCTCATTAGTCATTTTTCCAATGCTCCATGCCCAGTGATAAGAATTAACAGTTGTGTCCCAAGTTGTTTTAGAAAACGTTTATAAAAGTTTTTCCTCACGTAAAGGGGAAAGTGTTACCTCACAAACTCAATCTCCCCTCACACCTGGGGATAAAGTTGATCCAGCGCAAGAGCGTGCGGGAAGTGTCAACGTCTTGCGGCGGATTAACCTGACGATCGCAGATGGCGAGTTTATGGTGCTGGTGGGCCCTTCTGGTTGTGGTAAAAGCACCTTGCTGCGGTTAATCGCTGGGTTAGAAGTGATGACTGGCGGTAATATCTGGATAGGCGATCGCTTGATCAATGACCTACCACCCAAGGAACGCGACATCGCAATGGTGTTTCAAAATTACGCCCTTTATCCCCACATGACGGTGTATGATAACATCGCTTTTGGGTTACGCCGCCGTTTTGGGAGAGCAGGGGAAGCAGGGGAAGCAGGGGAAGCAGGGGGAGAAATTACTTCCTCATCTCCTTATCTTCGGACGTGGGCGGAAAATCTTTTTGTGGGGGCGACCAGAAAGTTACCTAAAGGATTACGCTACACTTCTGACAAAGAACGGGCGGTGGATCAGCAGGTGCGTAGTGTTGCTCAATTGTTGCAAATTGAAACATTGCTGAATCGCTTACCCAAACAGCTATCTGGGGGACAAAGACAACGGGTTGCATTGGGAAGAGCGATCGCGCGTGACCCCCAAGTATTCTTAATGGATGAACCGCTTTCTAACTTAGATGCCAAACTACGGGCGGAAACCCGCGCCCAAATTGTGAAATTGCAGCGCCAATTGGGGACAACGACAATTTACGTTACCCACGATCAAACAGAAGCGATGACAATGGGCGATCGCATTGCGATTATGTCTGAGGGTAAAATTCAGCAAGTTGCTTCTCCCTTAGAACTTTACAACCGTCCTGCCAACCTTTTTGTAGCAGAGTTCATTGGTTCACCACCGATGAATTTTATTCCTGTAGAATTTCATGCCCCTCTATTGATTACTCATTCCCAGTTGCGTTTCACGCTACCAGAAGTTTGGGGAAAAGCCCTACAAAAATATGATGGGAAAACTCTAATTTTAGGCATTCGCCCAGAACACTTAAACTTGAGTATGCCTGCAACCAAAAATCTACCTGTACAAGTAGATTTGGTAGAAAATCTCGGCAATGATTCATTTCTCGCTGTTAAGATTGCCGAACCGGGATCTCAACCTGCCGCTACAGCCAATTACCTGCAAGTGCGAATACCACCAGACCGATTTGTACAACCTGGTGAGCAACTTTGGTTATCGCTAACTCCAGAGAAAGTTCACTTTTTTGACCCGGAAACTGAGTTAGCGATATTTCCATAAAATTAATCAACAGAGAAACACAAACTTAGCAAATTTTAGATTTTAAATTTTCGATAGACACCATTTATTTGTGAAGCTGTGCTAAACCTTTTGGTTCTTCGGTTAAGGCAAGAGACGCGATGAATCGTAGGCAAGAGACGCGATGAATCGCCGTCTCTACAATAATCGGTCTTTTGTATAGACGGCGATTTATCGCGTCTTTATGATGATGTATCGCATCTTTATTGCGTCACCTATTTCCCATAATCTATACCTGCCACTTTCCCTCGAAACACAATGTAATTGTAGATGTTGTAGAACAACATAATGGGAATCAGAAATCCAATGAAAATAATCATGAACACTAATGCACTAGGTGCTGCGGCTGCCTGATAAATTGTGATGCCTGGGGGAATAATATAGGGAAAAACAACTAATCCTAAGCCCACAAAGGTAAGTAGAAAAAGCAGCACTGTCCAAACCAGGGGAGTAGTTTCTGCTTTACGGTTTAGGCTTTGAATCAATAACCAAATCAGCAGCACACCTAACACGGGAATGATTGAAAATAGATACACTTCTGGCTGATGAAATAACTTTGCCCTGGCATTTTCATACACAACAGGAGTGGCGATCGTAATTAAGATTGCACCTAAAAGCGTTGTCCAGGCAGCGATTTTTGCTGTGCGGTAATGGGATGTTTGCAGTTCTCCCTCAGTTTTTAAGATGAGATAGGTGGAGCCAATCAATACATAACCCTGGATCAATGTCAAGGCAACTAAGAGCGATCGCCAATCGAACCAATCCCACATACTGCCGATAAAGTGACCCGCTTCATCCACCTTAATGCCTTCTAAAATGGTGCCCAAGGCGAATCCTTGAAATAGCGCCGCCATGAAACTACCGACTCCAAACGCCACATTCCAAAACACTTTGTTTGTAGAATGCTCTCGAAACTCAAAGGCCACAGCCCGAAAAATCAAGCCAAAGATCATCCCAAAAATGGGAATGTAGAGCGCATTCAAAATGGTGCCATAAGCAAGAGGAAATGCCCCAAACAATGCACCCCCCATCAACACCAACCAGGTTTCATTGGCATCCCAAATATTACCCAAACTCGTCATTAAGATGTCGCGTCGGTCGTCATTGGAACTGGTTAGCGATAGGATACCTACGCCTAGATCAAACCCGTCTAACATGACATAGAGAAATAAAAACAGAGCCAAAATGACAAACCAAACTTGTGCTAAAAAGTGTTCTAGATTCTCCATACAGTTACCTATTGATTTACCATACTCAACACTCAATAGACCTCTTGCATAAATCAAAAATAAGAAAGAACCCCACCCCGCCAAAGCTATGCTTTGTCTCCCCTCCCCGCTTGCGGGGAGGGGTTGGGGGTGGGGTGTTAGGGACTTTTGCAAGAGGTCTAATACTCAATACTCAACACTCAATACTCAATACTCAGCACTCTTTATTGCTCTGCTTCGACAGGACGTTGATCTGGAATAAATTCAGCCGGAGTAGTTTCTGCGGCAGGTTCGGTGTCAATGCCTGGAACCGGAAGCTCTAGATTGGGGCCTTGACGAATGATTCGACTACCAAAGAATAAGGCACAAATAAACAGGGCTGTATAAATTACAGCAAAAATTAGCAGGGATGTTAAGACTTCACTAGCAGGTAGGTGAGAAACTCCATCTGCCGTGCGAATTTGCCCATAAAGTACCCAAGGTTGCCGCCCAACACAACGCACAATCCAGCCTGATTCGACAGCAATGTAGCCCAGTGGAGCCGCCAAAATCCAGATTCGCAGTAGCCATTTCTGTTGAGCGATCGCTTCTGGCGAGAGTTTGCCCCGCAACCACTGAATCACACTGAGTCCCATCAATCCAGCTAAGAAGAAGCCAATGCCGCTCATAATACGGAAGGAATAATAAATCAAACCCACCATCCGGGGGCGATCTTTAGGCTGCCAATGTTTCAGTCCGAGAACGGGTTTAGAGAGGTTCTGTTTGAATTCCAAAATGTAGCCTAAGCCGTTGGGAATTGAGAATTCCCAGTCGTTTTGCTCAGTCTGGTTATTGGGTAATGCCACCACACTCCAGGGTGCGGGCTGTCCGGCTGGAGAGGTTTCCCACTTAGCTTCCATCGCGGCGAGTTTGGTAGGCTGATAATCTGCTACCTGCTCGGCGCTGAGGTGTCCGATATAGATTTGTAATGGGGTGACTGCGATCGCAATTGCCAAGACAATTTTAAGCGATCGCGCAAAAAAGGCCTCATGACGCTTGTTGAGAATATACCAGGCGCTAATTCCCCCAATCACAAACAGAGAAGTTTCCAGCGTCGCCAAAAACATGTGCGAGACGCTGTTGAGCATGAAGGGATTTAAGATTGCCTGAAAGTAATCATCGACAACAAACTTCCCGTTGACCATTTCCCCACCTGCCGGGGTCTGTAACCAAGAGTTTGCCGCTAAAATCCAGAAGGTAGATAGGTTTGCGCCAAAGGCAACCATAATGGTGGCAAAATAGTGAACCACTGGGTTTACTCGTTCCCAACCAAACAGCATAATCCCCAAAAATCCGGCTTCTAGCATGAATGCCATCGAAGCCTCAAAGCCTAAAATGCTGCCAAAAAAGTCACCCACGGCTTCAGAAAACGGTGCCCAGTTTGTGCCAAATTGAAACTCCATCGGCAAACCGGATGCTACACCAATACCGAAGTTCAACACATATAGTTTTGCCCAGAAACGAGCATGGTGGTAATAATCGGGATTGCGTGTTTTTAGCCACATTCCTTCGACGATGACCAGATAAATCCCCATTCCAGTGGTGAGAACAGGCCATAGCATGTGAAAGATCGCCGTCAGTGCAAACTGCATCCGCGATAGGGCAACGGTATCCGACAGAAAATCCATGAACTAACCTCTGAATTCGTTTAAATCAGAATCTTTGAGTCATAGCCGAATGGATTAAAGATACCACTGGGAACACAAGAGGAGTACGAAAATTTTCTCCGTTGTAACTCAGTCTGCTTACACGAGCATTTTGTGAGACTTTAATTAGCGATCGCTGCACCAAATTTCACAACTGCAATCAAATTTCCTTGCCAATCAGTCTTCTTGAGAAAGAATTAAATTTAGAATATTCATTTCTTTAGACTGGAATATTTGATTTTCATTAAATAGGTTTTTTCCTAATTTATCCATTGCACCACTATTGAAAACTACATAAGGAATATTTTGATAATTAGAGTCAATGGGTAAAATATTATATGCTAAAGCAAGTGTAGAAACGTACCGAGCTAAAATATCCCGTAAAGAGACATTATCAATTCTTCTCTCATTTTCAAAATAGTCTTCAAAAGCCTGAAAAGATAAAAATGTCTGTATAGGTAAAGCATAATAACGTTCTGACGAAAGAGAAGTTTGGCTTAATTTTTGTGAGCGTTCTAATTCACTAAAAAGTGTTCTCGTCAAGTCTATTAAAGAATAAGCAGCGCTAATAATTTGTTTTGGATATTTTCCTGACTTTACTAAAAGTTGAAGTTGTTTGATAAAATCTTCATTTCGCTCTCGATCGAGAATTTTTGCTAAGTCAATATAATTAGTTTCTTTAACTAGTTTCTCTGATAACGGTACAATGAGTAAACTACCTCTAACGTATGTTTTTTCAATTGGTGGTAGACTAAGCAAATTATCAAGGCTAGTCTCGATTTTTGATAAAAAATTAAATCCGATTGAAACATAGGATACTTGTTGATTTTGAGGAAGTGATTTATTTTGAGAATAAGGGCTTATTTC
This sequence comes from Nostoc sp. 'Peltigera membranacea cyanobiont' 210A, assembly GCF_002246015.1. Classification (GTDB taxonomy): domain Bacteria; phylum Cyanobacteriota; class Cyanobacteriia; order Cyanobacteriales; family Nostocaceae; genus Nostoc. Next base: position 114,365 of record NZ_NOLJ01000010.1, on the reverse strand, counting down.
AATTTTCTGAACCGAAAGTAATTCATATAAACTTTGCTCTATATTTTTCAATATATTATCTCCAGGTTGTTTTTTTACCTCCTTTTGAATTTGCCGTAATAAAGTAGCCAACGTACCAATAAATGTCTCCCCTGCTTGGCTAATTGCTTTACCACCAATAGGAATAATGACGTATCGTTTTCTACCAATTTCTCCTGACCCCATAATCCGGGTCATAATAGATGCTTTCAGGATAATCAGAATATTTAATATATTCAGACAAGCTTCTTTTAATGAGAGATTTGTAAGTTTTTCTGATTCAGCAGCACTTAAACTTTTTCCATTATCATCTACTTTTTTTGGGTAGTATATCGCTTTATCAGACAAGTAAAAATTTAAATATTTACTACCGTGGTCTAGTTTACCACCTCGCCCACGGTAAATTACTTGGATAATTTCCATCAAATTTTGCTCAATTTGAAAGCTAGGTATCTGCACAAGAATATATTTAGTTTGGGGAAAAGATAAGCCACGAGATGCGGAAGCAGTCATAAAAACTACTTTGACTATATTTTGGTATTTCTGAATTTCAGCTTCTTCTTTATCTGATAAACTGGCATGTATTTCTAAATATTCTTGATGCAGAGTAAAGCTAGGTCTTACCTGATAAATTTTAGTAATTAATTGCTTGAGAGTATCTTTATTTTGGATATAGACTATAATTTGTCCATCATTTTTATCTAGCAATTTTAAAATATCTTCTTCAATTTTTTTAGCTACCTTAGTATCTAAAGTAAAAGTTTCATCTGTAATGTCGTCTGAGCTTACTGACTGGACAAATATGTGATAATTAAATATCAGCTTGTCAGCAGGATAAGAATTTGCATTTATTAGAGTTGCAGGCTTATCCAAAAATTCAAATTCATTAAGAGATAAACATTGGCCAATTGAATCTGAAACTTGTCTAACAAATATTCTATCTCCCTGAATTTGATTTAGAGAAAGATGATTTTCAACTACGTCTTGTATTGTCAGTGACGCGTCAGCAGTAATCACTTTCAGATTAAAGCCGTATTCAGGATTTAACAAATCATAATCTTCAACAAAATCTAAAATGCCATGTAGAAAAGCAACTCCCTCTTGGGAACCTGTAATTTCGTCAATCATAATGAAAATATTTTTCATGCGACTGGCGATTTCTTTCATCTTCTTTGGAATAACTCCAGGAGGCTTTTTGGAAGAATTATAAGCACTACTAAATATTCTGCCGAAATGCTTTAAAGTATTACCGTAGCGAGTTTCCTTTAAAGACTGCATTGAGGCTGTAGCAATAATATTATTAGGTAAATCAGGATTAATGATACAGGTGTGAATTGCTTCACATAAACTTGCTAGAACTCCAACCTCACGGGGTTTTTCTACTTGTACCAAGTTATCTGTACGTCTAACTAAGCTACTAGGAAATTCAGATACTTTGTCTTTTAAATTTCTAGCATCTAGAAATTTTACTTGCCCTATTTGATGTTCGTCAGTCAGGTTATTATTATAGTACTCAACAACGTAACCTCCATTGGCATCATCAACTATTCTTTTATTGGTATTAATACAAATTAAATTGTCCGAGACTAGTTTTAAGCTATTTTCTTCTGTAAATTTATCAATAATATCTCGGTTAACCTGAATTCGAGGACTGACATATATTAGCAGTGACCCCTCATGCAAGTGGTCAATAATTTGCTTTGCAACTGCTGTAGTTTTACCAATTCCAGGATTTCCCGTCAAAAACAGCAATGGTATTCTAGAATCTGCAAGGGTTCGATGTATCAACTCTGCATGAGCATTTCTAAATTCTGTTTCTTTTAGGTCTAGCGATCGCTTAATAGATTCAGGTACAATACCGGCCGTATTAAAAAAATGCTTTCCCGCTTCAAATACTTCAGTATTTTGAATATAATTTATTGTATCTTTTTTTGTTTCAACTATATCTTTGACAAACCTGTTGCCATCCTGAAAGTTTCTAGCTGCATTACTTTTAATGACTTCAAGTAACGTGTTGCGACTGTCACTAATATCTTTGTCACTTTTATTTTTATATATTTCATAACAATTTTTTAAAATTTGCAGACTATTTTGAGCATTGTCTTTTTCTTTAGTCAAAGCAATCCCGTTAATCATTCTGTCACTATAGCCAAAGCAATTAAACTTCACTGCATCATCTCGTGATATTTTACCTGATGACAGCAGAAAATTATAAAAACTCCAAGCATAACTAGAAGCTTGGATAACTTTCACGGCTTCCTTGTCTTTAGTCTTGAAAGCACAGAAGAAGCGAGTCAATTCTTTAGAATATATCTCGTTAAGTTTATTGTTATTGTCGCTACTATTTCCAGTATCGATACCGAGTCCACAAAAACTAGACTTGGAACGCACATAATTTAACTCAGTATTTAATGATTCTACCAGACTTTGAATGTTATTTAAGTCAGTTATAGAATGAATAGCGGAAGTTGTAAAAGTGGATAAGTCTACAACCAAGATTCGATACTTACCCATATACCGCAGCAATAAAAGAGTATCTGCTTTCAGAAACTCTCCTCCATCCATATAACGACTGATATCGACGTTTTCAAATCCCTGAATTTCTAAAATTTCCTTGTAGCATTCAGGAGGATATCTTTCTAAATTTTTGATACCAAAGGCATTTTCATTGTGAAAATCACATTGAAAATAGATAATTTCTATTTTGTTTTTAATTCGCCAGCCAGATGCTTCTATATATTCTCGCACAAAGCTATAGCCGGAAGTCCATCCTTTTTGAATAAATAATTTTACCCAGTCACCAATAATTTCTTGATGAGATTTATCTATAAAATTATTAGCTATAGCCTTTTGGATATTATGCAAAGATAACTTACTTAAAGGCTGAAGATAAACATCGCCATAGGAATGTTTTAACTTGGAATGCTGAAAGTAAGTTAAAATGCCGATATTAAAACTTATTTCAAATACTCGACCTAAATTAATGCCTAAATCATTTCCCATAAAGCGCACTCCTAATTTCGGTCAAAAAGGCTAAGTTATTAAACTTAACATTCTTCACCGAGTAAGTATAAGTAGATATTTTACCGATACCTTCGTCACCAATTAGCTTACTGTAAGGGTTCAGCTTGAGAGCAATATTTCGATTTACTTCGTATCGAGAAAAATGAAATAAAGCAATGTATTGTAAAATCGTCTTTTGTAAAGGCGAATCTTTATCTAATAACCCTTCTATAATATCTTTCGTATCACCTACGTCATAAATATTTAGTAAAGTACTGTAACAAACTACACTATTAAATATAGTCCGCTCTTTATCTACAGAACGGCCTGTAAAAAGGTTGAGAAACACTCTGGTTTTTTGGCTTTTATCCACAGATAACTTCTCTAATTCTTCAATATCAGGAATATAAAAAGAATCAGCTTTCCCTTCAATCAAGTTGATAGCAGGATAGTTATCCATAAATATTGGATATAGCTTGATATCTGGCTTACCTGCTTTGAGATACTTAACTACATCCTGAGACATGAAAAATAATGAATCTGGGTCTGATTCCAATTTAGTTATACCCAAACTCCTAGTATAGGGAGCTTTCGCTATGTATAAAAAATGTCGATAACCTTGTTGGTAAAGTTTACTAATTTCATCTCTCACAACCTCTGATTCTGTAGATATTTTAGAGTGAGGTTGATTGTCTGCAAATGTTTTGATAGGTTCAACCTTGACTGCTGTATCAGATACCTGATTAATAACAATAATTTCGCCATATATATTTGAAATTCTGACAGGTTTATCTTTTTCATCCCAAACTGCATCACTCAACCAGCTAGAAACAACAATAATTGCTAATTTATCCAGTTGAGCCTGATAACCTTCTTGCAACTCGAAAGTTTTAGGAATTAAAGCGTACAACGATGACAAGGCATTTTGTTCTTTATACTTATCTATTGTTTTTCCATTTTTTACATTTAGTCCTTGAGCATCAGCCATACAATCTCGGCGAAGAATATGTGCTAATGCCTTTGATAAAGAATTGAGAAAAACTTCATCTTCTGTTGTTTCCTGAGTATCTTGGAGATGAAATCTAAAAATTGGAATAAAGAGTTTTTCTTGCTTTTCGCTATCTAGACTAATTTGCTCTCGACAAATACTAATGCACAAGTAACTTAATAAAGTGAAGACTTGCTGATATATAGTAGCTTCTGGTGATTGAGTATTTTTAAATATTTCTTCTCTAGCTTGTTTAGATAGGTAATAAATTCCAATCATTGTTTGTGATTTATAATATTTGTCATATATTGGATGATTCTCTAATTTATTTGTTTTAGGATTAACAGCAAGAGGATAAAAGACTACTGGCAATGCTTTAATACCTGTGATGTCATATTTCATCGAGAAATTCTGCTTATCACTATCTGTAAAATACCGAACATCATCAAAAGTAAAAGTGACAGATAATGAACTAAGAGACTGTTCATTTACAGTAGGTGGTAAAACCTCCACATAAGCCAGAGCTTCTCTAGCTTGGGCTTTAAAATTTGCTTGGTTTTCTTGATTTAAATCAAGTTTTAAAAAACTACGAGTATTAATAATTTTTGAGGCATTTTTATGCAAAACTGCTTTATTAATACATAATTGTACTCTTTTAGAAAATGATGGCAATATTTCTTTTTTCTTAAGAAAGGTTTGCAGCAGATTTCTTAAGGCTGCTAATTTTCGTTCGACTTGACAAACATCCTTATTCAATATCAAACCGTAAATTTTGATTAATAAATTTGTAACTTCCTCGTCAGAAATACCGACTTTGAATTTATTTAAAACATCCTCCTTAAATTTAGGAGTAGGATCATAATCTTTATCAGGTATCTTGCCTTCTTCATCGACAGCGAAAACGAAATAATAAAGACAAGCAATTTTCAAAACTTTTTCTTTAAAGTTCTTGGCTTTTGCAGGATCTTTTAGTTGGTCTTTATGACGCGGACTGGTGGGGTCAAGTTCAGTCATATAGTAATTCACAACTGAATTTTCATGATAAGAATTTACAGAACCATTGAGTTTTAACCTCACACCCAAGTTGAATTCTTGGATACCTCTGTCTTTATCTATGCTTTCTCCTATCATTCCTTCATACTCAGGAATAATAGGCAAGATATCAAAGGCATTTGCTTGAGAAAAAGCTGTGCGGAGATTAACAGGCTTATCAAGTAAATAACTTACTTCATAATCTGGATCATCTAAATCTGGAGCGTTGATATAATTTATTAATAATCTCAGCCGCTTAATCAATGTTTCTAAACATTCAAAACCCTGTGTATTAGAATTACGTAGATTAGTTTTGGCACATTCTATTCTCAAATAATCCAAATAATCTATTTTGATATCTCGTAGTAGTCTCGGAAGAGATTCAGTATCTACTATTTTTTGAAACTCAGTAAGTTCAGATTCTTTTTGCTCTGATATATCGTCTAAAATTTCTGTCAGTTGTTGCCAATCTTGTGAATCGGGTCTAGTTATAGTATCTATGTAGCTTTTAAGGCTCTCTAAAAACCTACTATTAAAATTAGATATGCCTTCAAATTTGACGTTCAAGTGATGAGCTTTTATGACTGACTCTGTACCCTTGCGCCTCTCTTGAGCCAAGCTATTCTCAATAACTAACCGCTGAGATGTAAAACTATAAGGCTTGTTAAAAGGATATTTAAATGGTAACTCAGCTTGAGTGCTAATAAAATCAGATAATGGTGTGCAAAGATTGTCTAAGGAAGATTGAGTTTGGTTTTCTCCACAAGCAGTAACAAGTTGTCTTCTCAATTCATCTCTAATGGCTTGGATTTTAGAATAAAATTCTGTTTCCAACTTAAAATTGACAGTTGCTGCTTTAATGCCTATATTCTGCGTTAAAGGACTTTGTGGACATAGGTTGGGATTTGTAGCAATTTCATAGGCAATATCATAAGCTGAGATTCTGAGTTTATTTCCATCTGGAGAAAATTTAAATAGTGGTTTTTGTTTAATGAATTCTAAAACTGTGTCTAGTAATGGAATGTAATCTAATTTTGCTAAGGGATTTGAGCTTTCCTCAATAGAATGTCTTGATGTTGATGTCATGATGCAACCACTGTTTAGAAATATTTCAATTTTGTGACTTACCCTAAAAGATTGATGCACTTAAACAGCAGCCAACAGAGTAAGCTGGCAGAATCAATTCTGAGTTTGTAAGACTTATCTTATAACCCAAAAATTTTAATTCAGCCATATCGTTAGTTTTGAAGACTTACGCTTATCTGGTGATATTATAGTATGGATGTACCAAAAGGTTACTTTTAGAAAAAAGTTTAAAATTCTTAATTTTTAGTAAAAATAGTTCATTAATCAATTTGGTAAAAAAGTGCTTTCAACTGTAAAGTAGCGATCGCACCCCATCACATCCCAAGTTTTATAGATGCGATCGCACTCTCAAAGTTACTAATTTGTAGAAGTGCTAAAAGATAGTGCAGATGCTTCTAGCAGATGCGGATGGTGATGTTCCCAAAAACTCAAAATCTGTTCGCCAACCTGTTGAGGATAGAAATAGTGAAAAAAATGATATCCTTCTGGGCATTCCCAGAGCTTATCTTCTGGCTTGAACCAATTCAACCAATCATGTAATACAGTTGGGTTGACTACCGGATCGCTCTTGCTACCACATACCATCATTGGCATAGAAACTCCACCTTTGGGTAAATAAACCAACTTAAACAAAGAGTGTGACGAGGGAGATTGTTCTAAATCTTTGTCTAAGGCAGCTACTAACTTTTTAGTAGTATGAGGTGGTTGATTTCCAAAAAGACTGCGAACGCTGCTTGCCAAAACTAACTCACGGCTGATGCTAAAAAGTTGTCGTTGAAAGTAATAGTGGGCTTGCCAATTGTTTGCAGGTTGAGCTGCAACAGCTAGCAGGGTGAGCGATCGCACTTTTTGCGGAAATCGCCGCGCAAAGGTTAAGGCGATCACACCACCCATCCCATGACCGGCTAAATGCACGGGGCGATCGCGCCATTCTAAAAACTCATATAGCAAATCCACAGCTTGATCTATGGAACTCGCTTCATCTTTGGTTTGCTGGTATTCCCACTGGGCGACATTTATATACCTAGATAAATATTCAAGTAATGGTTTATCAAAACGCTGCAAAACAGGACTGGCACTTAACCATAAAATATCAAATGAATCAGACATAAATACCTATAACTTCTAAATTATCAACTTCAATAAAGGCGCACAGCTAGCTGTGCGCCCCAAATCTCTACAAACCAAATTCTGTCTTCAACTGAGCAACCCAAGTTTTAATTCGCTCATCTGTTAAATCAGATTGACTACCTTCATCAAGTGCTAATCCAACAAACTTGCCATTTTTCAAAGCTCTAGAATTCTCAAAGTCATATCCCTCAGTTGGCCAGTAGCCAACAGTTTTACCGCCTCGCTGGGAAATTTTTTCTTCCAAAATTCCCATTGCATCTTGGAAGTTATCGGCATAGCCATATTGGTCTCCATCACCAAAATAGGCAACCAGCTTACCACTAAAATCTATTTCATCTAGATCGGAGAAAAAGCCTTCCCAATCGCTCTGAAGTTGACCAATATCCCAAGTAGGAGAGCCAATAATCAGCAAGTCATACTCATCAAAAGTGCTACTATCCGCTTCATAAATGGGATGTAATGTCACAATATCATCACCAAACTCATCCCGAATTTTTTCAGCATCAGATTCAGTGTTGCCAGTTTGAGTACCGTAAAACAAACCAATTTTTTTTGACATATTGACACCTGATAAATAAATAGTTGTGTGCTCTACTGAAAAGTCGCCCTGAAAGGTTGGTTAATCCAGCGTTCCCTGCCCATCAAGGCATCGACTCCAGTGTTTGAACAGCCACGCAAGTCAAAAGCGTTATCTTTTCAGAAAGTTTGCAAATAGCTGAAATACATGGCTCACTTAATGAGTATTAGTCGCAATAACTCTGAAGATATACTATCAGACTTATTGAGAGTCTTTTTCATTTAATTTGGTAAAGTTTTGTTAAGTATTTCAGGAAAAAAACCGAGAACTAGACAAGGCAGCAAGAATTCTCGTACCTTTATTGGTCAGAAACCTCGCACTTACTCGAATAAAAGTAGTGAGATGAACGCCTGAACAAAAAGCATTTCTCAGTTATTGGAGTTTAGACTAAAAGCGATACAAGACTTGATCTTGGAAGAGTTATGTGATACTGTTTTTTGGCTGATTCAAATACGGTAACTGCGTCAAGTTACCGTATTTTTATATTAAGAGTGAATAATGCACTCTGCAAGAAGATAGTTTAAATTAAACGGAAATTGCCCCTTATGCCAAAAGACTGGTTTGAATGGCACGATCTCTACAATAGTGAACCAAAATTGCAGCAGCGACTGCAAATTGTTCGGGAATATATTTCTCATAGCTTGGATGCATCTTTACCGGGAATCATTCGTGTAGTCAGTGTTTGCGCGGGTGATGGGAGGGATTTATTGGGAACGCTATCAAAGCACTCCCGTGCAAAAGATGTGTACGCACGACTCGTTGAACTAGACCCGAAGTTAGTTGAACGTGGAAAACTAGCTATAGAATCAGCTGGTTTGGCAAAGCAAATTGAGTTTGTTAATGGCGATGCAACAAATTCCTCCAACTATGCAGGAGCAGTGCCAGCAGACATTGTGATTGTGTGTGGTATATTTGGCAATCTCGCTGACGAAGTTGAACTGAATCGCTTACTTCGGAACCTAAGTTTATTAAGTAAAAAAGGTTCCTCGATCATTTGGACTCGTGGAGACACTAAGGGTATTCACCATTCTGATACTGTCCGCAAACTTTTGCGTGAAGCTGAATTTGAAGAAGTTAGTTTTAAACTCACTCCTACAGGAGATATGGCAGTAGGACTTCATCGTTATCTCGGTGAAGGTTCAGCTTTACCAGAGAATCAACAGTTATTCGTGTTTTCCGGCACCCCAAATAGAGCAGCACAGCCAGTTTTTCAAACCTCTGGAGAATGAATCAGACTCTTTTCTAGAAGAATTTACTGACAGCAGTTTTCAGCTATTTAATCAAGAAAATTGATAAATAGTGCGATCGATGACGCTTGTAGAGACGCGATTTATCGCGTCTTACGATATCCTCACTAGTAGAGAAGCTTTAATTTATTTTGATTGTAATTACGCTAAGAAAAATTTAGCAGAATGTTCTCAATGATAATTTGGAACCCCCCTCAATATAATTCATAATTATTAATTCATAGTTCGTAATTAAAGAAATTAATTAACCTGAGTTCGGGATAAGGAAAAGGACAGGTAGTAAGCTGAAAATAACAATAAATTCAGTAACCTGTCCTATGTTTAGTTTAGATGCTTTGTTTAGTCCCGTTAATTTTTGCGTTAACGTTCTTTGTGGATTAATCGCTTATTGTCATCAACCTAAGAAACCTAGCCTTCAACTGGAGTGGCTTTTACCTACTTATCTTTAACCCGAACTCAGGTTAAGTAGTTGAGTATTTTTTTATTTAGAAGTCCCTTACAGCAGTTTTGTTTTATATGAAGTACAAAGCTACAGGTTTTTAGGCAGGAACAAGGAAGTAGAAACTTTTTATCTTTGATGGGCGAATCCTGCATTTTGTACTTTAATTTCTGGAAATGTCTTTTTAGCTTGATGAAGTCCGCATAAGCGGACTTCGCTTGTATAGCCTAGTCATTCCCAGAAATTACGCAACTGGCACAAAGTTAAATATGTGATTAAATCAGGTTGCAGTCAACGACTGAAAAGATATTTTACGTAATACGCATTATGGTTATCTCGTATTATGCAGAAGTTCTAAGTATAATATACTTTTGTAGAAAATATTTGGGTATTATTACTGAATATTTATCAGTATTTTCACTGTATTATCTTCAGTTAAAGAGCCAAAACGATAGATTATTAAGAAAATCTAAAGGTATGGATTAATACGTAGAATGTAGTTTAAAACATCCATTAACTCAATTAAAATTTAAGAGATACAAAGATATGTCAAATAAAGTCGCTAAGGAATTGGCTGATTTTCTGCTGCAAATAGAACAGCGATCGCAGCTTCACGCAGGCTATCCATATAATTTAAGTTGTGATTACAGTGCGATCGGCAAATTTTTCAATCTTCTGTTAAATAATGCTGGAGATCCATATATTGAACCAGATTTTGGTCTCCATTCTCGTAAGTTTGAGCAAGAAGTATTATCTTTTTTTGCCCAACTCTATAAAATTCCAGAAAATGAGTTTTGGGGTTATGTTACTGCTGGCGGAACTGAAGGTAATTTATATGGAATATTCTTAGCAAGAGAAATCTATCCCGATGGCATTCTTTACTCATCACAAGACTCTCATTACTCCATACCAAAAGCAGCAAAACTATTCCGCATTCAACATAATGTTGTTAACTCACAAATTAATGGAGAGATGAATTATGAACATTTTGAACAACTCATTAGCGAAAATCGAAATTATCCTGCGATCGTCAATTTGAATATTGGGACTACTGTCAAAGGTGCAATTGATAACTTAGACAAAGTTCTCGAAATCTTAGAACGCAATCAGATTAAAGATTACTACATTCATTGTGATGCCGCCCTTTCAGGATTAATATTACCCTTTTTAGATGGCGCTCCACAAGTTAACTTTCAAAAACCCATAGATAGTATAGCTATTTCTGCTAAATTCATTGGTTCTCCCTTACCTTGCGGTGTAGTTTTAACCAAGAAAAAATGGGTAGAAAAAGTTGAAACAGAAATTGAATATATTGGTTCATCAGATACAACAATCCTGGGTTCTAGAAACGGTCATACCCCTCTGATTCTCTGGTATGCAATACAAACAAGAGGTTATGATGGATTAGCAAAAGAAGCAAAGACCTGTATAGCTAATGCCCAATATCTTTTCCAACAACTTAAAATCAGAGAATATCCATGTATGCTCAATAAATTTTCTAATACCGTAGTGTTTCAAAAACCTTCTCAAAGATTAATTAAAAAGTGGCAGTTAGCGATTTATGAAAACTGGGTACACATTGTAGTCATGCAAAATATCGATCGGCACAAAATTGATACTTTTGTTAACGAACTTTTGTTAGAAGAAGGGTTACTTGATAACGTAGAGAATTTCCAGCTACAATCAGCGCTACACTAAAAATAGATTGTCAAGTGAAATTTATTGCCCAGTTTGACAAAGTGTTTCTCTAAACAGAATTTGCTCCCAAGATTTTATCTTTTTAAAAAGTTTTTTCCGCACAAATTAGCAGCAAGTAGTATTTCTACTTCTGCCTGTTCCATAGGTGGTAAGAAAAAATACCCTTGCCCATAATCACATTGTAAAGCCTTCAATTGTGCTAATTGGTCTACAGTTTCTATGCCTTCTGCTGTTACAGACATATTTAAATTATGGGCTAATGTCACAATCGCTCGAATAATTTCTAAGTTTTCTCCTCGACTACCTATACTGGTGACAAAAGAGCGGTCAATCTTAATGGTTTTGATTGGTAGGCGATGTAGATAACTTAAGGATGAATAGCCAGTTCCAAAATCATCCATGTGCATTTCAACATTCAGCGCTGTTAACTGTGAAAGCACAGTGGTAGCTAATTCAAAATTATCCATCAACAAGCTTTCAGTAATCTCCAATTTCAAACAGCATGGCTCCAGTCCAGTTTGCTGCAAAATATGTTTAACCTGTTTAAACACATCAGGTTGTGTGATTTGTTTACCAGAAAAATTTACGCTAATCGTCAAAGGTTGTGAGGTAGGAAATTGTTTATGCCATTTGTGCATTTGGTGACAGGCTTCATAAAGCACCCATTGCCCGATACTAACAATCATTCCAGTTTCCTCAGCCAGGGGAATAAAATCTTGAGGGGAAATAAGTCCTCGTTCTGGGTGATACCAACGTATCAGTGCCTCAAATCCAATAATTTTGCCAGTTGTTAGTGAAACAATTGGCTGGTAATCAAGGCGAAATTCTTCTTGCTTGAGCAGCGCATTTCGCAGAGCAGTTTCTAATTCTAAGAGTAAAGCTGCACCCTCGTGCATCTTTGGATCAAAAACCTCATAACGTGCCTTACCAAGTGATTTAGCACAATACATTGCCACATCAGCATCGCGTAGAATCTGCGCTGCTTGCTCATAATCTGCTCTACTTAAAGCAATGCCAATACTAACATTAGTAAACACCCGATGTTCATTTAATTGAAATGGCAAAGCTAGCACCTTTTTAATTCGCTCGGCCACCTGTATTGCAGTGTTAATATCTTCAATTTCGTCAATTAAGATTGTGAACTCATCTCCGCCAAAACGAGCAACTATGTCTCCGCCTCGCAGAACTGACTTGAGCCGATGAGAAATTGCAATCAAAAGTTGATTTCCTAGTAGATGTCCAAGGCTGTCATTAACAACTTTAAAGCGGTCTAGGTCTAAGAAGAGTACAGCAAATAAATAATTATTTTGCTGTTTACCCTGTTCTATTGCCTGCTGCACCCGCTCCATAAATAATCGTTGATTAGGTAATCCAGTTAGCCCATCATGAAGACTATTGTGCAGTAATTGTTCTTGTGCTTCTTGACGTTTAACAATGTCTTGTTGAAGTTGTTGATTAACTCTAATCAGTTCAATAGTGCGTTCTAGCACCAGCTGCTCAAGCTGATAACGATACTGGCCTAATTCTTCCTCTGCTAGCTTTCGTTTAGTGATATCACGAACAATCACAATATACTCCCGTAGCAGAGAATTAAATGGCTGTGAAATCGTCGATTCAACAATTCGCAAACCTTGGTTAATTTTCAAGCTTTGCTCACTCCTAGTAGACCATTGCTCCGGTTTACCGCGATAGCATATTAGAAGCTGATTCAACTTTTGCCCAAGTAACTGCTGAATACTTGTTTGAAATAATTCTTCAGCAGCAGCATTTGTCTGAGAAATTGTTCCGTCTTCATCTAATACTAAAACAGTATCAGGAACGGTATCGAGAGTAGTGATAAATAGGTTTCTTGCTTGTTTGCGTGCTTCATCAATAGCAATGATTTGTGGTAAGGTTGTCCAACAAGCGATCGCAACCCCTGTAAAAGAAAGCGTCACTAATAAAATCGCTAGAAAAGAATGTTGAGGATTACTAGAAAGTCTATCTAAAAAATCGCGAATAACCCAACTGATTGTGGCAGTAATACAAATCAATGATACTAAAACAATCACTTGTAATACTACAAAATCTGGATTATTTCTACTAGACTTAGTATCGTAACGCTGTGTCCACCAATTTGGGTGTAATGGCGCAAATCTTAACCGCCTTAGAACTAAATCTCCAATTGTCAAAATAATGGGTAATAATAATCCCACTAAGAAATCTCTCCAGTTCCAAGCTAAACCTCCCACTATTAGAACTACCGCTTCGACCAAGAAAAAACCAAGTGACCACCAAGGCCATAACACGTATGGTTTGCCACGACACATCCATAATCCCAGATGTAGACCCATAATAGACATGAGATAACAAGTGCCTGCTACTGTGACAAGTTGAGATATATTTCCTAAATTTAGACAAAGCAAACTGAGGAGAAAGGTAACTAAAATAGCAGGGCCAAGGACACCTTGACGGGAAACTAATGCAAATATAGGAGCAAGCTGTCTGTCTAAAGCAAGCTGATATAATATCCGAGGAGAGTTAGAAACTGCTGTTGCAGAACTAAGAAGGCAAGAGATAGTAATCAGAAGTGTTACTAGAAAGGGGGCAAATTCACCCCAAAAAGGTTTAGAAGCCGCTACCAGATTTAAGAACACATCGTCAGGTATTATTGAATTTGGAGCAGAACACATTAATACCCAAGAACCACCTAGAAATACCGGAGGAATTAACCAAGCAGCTACGGTTAAAAACTTTAACGTTTTATATGGGTGGCGACTATCAGCAACAAAAGAAGAAGTGGTTTCACAAGCGTAAATTGAATAGCTAGCTAGAAAAAACCACTTTGTCCATTCTTCAAAGCTTAGGCTATGTGTGCTAGTTGCGGGAAATTGAAAACTAGGAGATGAAAAGGCTAACCATAATACACCTTGAACACAAAACAATAACAGTAATAAAATCGCTGGGAATACAAAAAATAAATGTAGAAGCGCCAAAGCACGGGTGCCACTGAACGCTAAAATAAATGGAATCGCTGTAAATAAGATTTTTAAGAAAGTTTCTGGACAAGAAATACCTAATGTTTCAAAATTGACTTTAATTAGGTTGGTGAGAATAATTGCATACAGTGCTGGTGCTGCTGCCCAGCTAAAAAAGTATCCTAATGCTACGTAACGACCTAAGCCAGGGAAGTTCTTTAATAGCCTTGTGGTATAGTTTGGTGTTCCTCCAGCAACATCTGACCAATGCCTACCTAGACTTTTTACCTGCAAGTTAAGCAAGAAGGAAATAATCGTGCCAAAAAACCAAACTAAGATAGCTTTCGGCCCTAACGCTGCATGAATGATGGGGGCAGTACCAATCCATCCAACATGACCAGTTAATCCAAAGCCCCAGGTTTCGAGATAACTTAGAGTCCGTGGTAGGCGCATTAGCAAGTGCTGATTGTTGTCCGCCCGTGCAAAATCGTTACTAACCATTGTTTCTTAGTGAGATTTACTGACCTTTTCACTCAATAGCTGAATCTCACCGATTATAGCTTCCGTATAACTGCTGAACTTTAGAAAAGGATAACTCATTTGTCACTCAATTGTGAATTTTAGATTTTAGATTTTAGATTTACTCCATACCTAAAGTATTTTTCTTCAATAAAGAATTTTAGCTTTGGGATTTGAGATTTCTTCCACGTAGCTTGTTTCTCGCGGAGTAAATAGAAATTCTCTTTCTTCAGACCTTTGTGAAAATCGAAAGGTTCAGATTTTCGGACTAATTTAATAGACAGATTCAGAAATTAATTATTTATTGCCTGAAACCCTTGTAAAGACGTAGCATTGCTGCGTCTTTACATTCATATTTCTAATTTAATAAATCAGAAATCATTTTATTCATCAATGATTCAGTAGGGTTATAACTTTTGCAACAACTCCTGAGTTAATTGCAAGAAAGCTTTTGAACCTGCTGATTGAGGAGCATTTAAAACAGCTGGCATAAAACTATCAACAGCTTTAGCAACATTGACATCAACCGGTATTTGTACCTTACAAATTTTATCGACACCAAAATCTTCGACAACGCGGTGCATTACTTGTTTATAGTATCTACCAGTGAGCAGGTTAGCGCTGGACATACTAAATACAATTCCCAGCATTTTTATATTTATCTTGGTTTCATGTCCGTGACTATCTTTTAATTGGGCAATCCGTCTTTCTAGCAGTTGAATACCCACTACAGATAATGGTTCGGGTTTAGCAGGAAGTATGTAGAAATCGCTGGCGGCTAAAGCACTACGAGTCAATAGATTATAGCCAGGGGCGCAATCGAGAAGGATAAAATCATATTCTTGACGTACTGGTTTTAAGATGTTATTAATTAAGACCCTTTCAAAGCGATTCCAAATCGTTTCAAAGTCCTGTTCGCCTAAAGCAGTTGCTTGCTGATGCAGCATTTCTGAAACAACAAATTCATCATATAAATCGATATCTCCTGGTAATAAATCTAGTCCAGGAAGATTACAAACCTGGGATTGAACAATATCTTGAATTGTGAATTTTGCTTGTGGATCTGGATTGATAACTTCGTCTATCAGATACCTAAATGTCTTACTTTGTTTACGAAGCTTGGCAAAATCTAAAGGCGACATCAAACTGAGTGTGGCGCTAATTTGGCTGTCTAAATCAAGAACCAGCACCCGCTTGCCATAATTTTTAGCTAAACAGGTAGCTAAGTTGACCGTGAGGGTGGTTTTACCTACACCACCTTTCATATTGGCAGTAGCAATTACATATCCCATTGATTAAGTCCTCTATTGACGCATTCCCATCTACTAGTCTGTCAAGAAATAATTGAGGGGTGTGGATTGTTTGTAGTTAGTGCTAAAGCACAAACTCCGAACCGATCAAATCAAACTTGACAGACTACTAGGTAGCGTACACCCCTGCTGATATCTTAAATCTTCCATTAAATTTAATATTTTTGGAAATTCAAAATATTGATTTCAGCGATGTTGACTCGATTGAGGCAGCAAAATGTAGTTGGGTTTTTACCTGGAATTGTTCTACCAGAATCCTTTGCTCCATAATGACAATGTTTGGCTTAATGCCGTAAAGCGATCGCTCTTATCAAAGCAATTATAGAGGTATTGACAAATACAGTAGCCCTAAATCAATTGTGAGAAAATAATAGTGTTGTGAATATCACTAAGTATTGGGTGCAAAATGTGGATGCATTTGCTAATTGAATTGAACGAAGCGGATTGATAATTTCGTGAAATCAAAGGCGCATTTACACACAAACTTATAAGGTAATTAAAATGACTTACGATTCAGAAGATGTAGAACAAATCTTGCAAAAAGCACTCACTCGTAAAGACAAAGGTGAATTTTCACGAGAACAGCTTTTAGAAATGGCATCTGAGTTAGGTATTTCTTCTAACATTTTGGAAGCGACTGAACAAAAGTGGTTGGCTCAACAAGAAGAGGAACGTTTACGACACAGATTTAATACTTTCCGACGCAGAGCCTTTTGGACACACTTTGTTTCTTTCCTAGCAGTGAATTTATTCCTCATTCTCTTAAATTTAATCACTAGTCCTAGTTATTTTTGGGCTATTTTTCCAGTATTAGGATGGGGGTTAGGATTATTTTTTCATTGGTGGAGTGTTTATCAGAGTAAATCAGAGGATTACGAAATCGCTTTTCAGAAATGGCGTACACAAATTTAATTTCTCCTTTAACGATCAATCTTAGACATTCAGCGATCGCTGTTGTCTAAATTTGTGCCTCCTTCTAGATAAAATCTTCCCATAAACTACTCACATTCACCGCCAGGGGTGAGTGTGAGCTTTGTAATTTATAGGGAATTGCCTATAACATCGCAAATTAGGTAAATTTGGGCAACCTTAAACTTGAAGAGTTGTATAATCACGACCTTCGATCCTTATCCTTGTGCTTGCCAATTTGCCAAAATAGAGCTGTAGGCTAGAATAACTACGCTTTAAGAAGCTTGATTGCCTAAACTCAGGAGCAAGGGTCGGCTGGTTAATAAGATAAAAGGAAGGGAGTATGGACAATAACAACTGGTTGCAACAGCTAATGATGGTGGGTCTTGGTACAACGTCTATAGTCGCAGAAAAACTGCGGCAAGTCAGCGATGATTTAGTCAAAGACGGTAAGCTTAATCCTGAGCAAGCCAAGGCGGTAATAGATGATATTGCCCAACAGTTAAAGTCGGAACAGGGAAACTTCGATGTGCAAATGCAACGGCAAATGCGAAATATGATGCAGGATTTGGGGGTGGCTCGCCAGTCAGAAGTGGACGAGTTGAGGGGTAGAATTGACCGTTTAGAGCGGCAATTGCGCGATTTAGAAAATAAGCTTTGGCGTTAGAATGTCCTTTGTGATTTAAACTAAATGTGTCCTGTTGGTAATCTTTTTGCCAGGATACCTAAGTAAGGAGAACTGATTTTGAAACCAATTTTCCTCAGCGTGGCCTTCATGCTGGTGTGTGTTGTGCTTTTGATTGTAGGACAAGTAAGCAGTAAACAGAATACTGCCATTGCTGCCGAGTTAACCCAAACGCCGCCAGTATCCACAACTGTAACTGAAAACAATATCTTAATTGCGAGTAATACTATGTCTGATGCTAATGCCGTAACCACTCCCTCTGGATTAAAGTATGTGGAGTTAAAAGAGGGGACTGGGGCGACTCCTAAATCTGGACAAACGGTTGAAGTTCACTATGTCGGCACTCTAGAAGATGGTACTAAGTTTGATAGTTCACGCGATCGCGGTCAACCCTTCAGCTTTAAAATCGGTGCTGGACAGGTAATCAAAGGTTGGGATGAAGGACTTAGCACCATGAAAGTAGGGGGTCTTCGTCAGTTAATCATCCCATCTGAATTAGGCTATGGCGCTCGTGGTGCTGGTGGCGTAATTCCACCCAATGCAACTCTAGTTTTTGAAGTAGAATTGCTGGGAGTAAAATAGCGACTAGGGACGGGGGATTGGGTACTGGGGACAAGGGAGAATTATTAAAATAAGTTTTTATTCTCTCTGTTCTCAATGCCCAGTGCCCTATCAAATAAATTAAGTATTTTAGAGTACGGATAGGGCAGAAGTACAGCTAGAAAACATGAGAAAAGTATCTGTAACTTTGATCGGATTGCCGCGACTATACCAACAATCTAAAGGTCAAACTGATGCGTCCGAATGTTTCTGGTTGCTTAAGAATTCCATGCTTCCAGTATTGCTGTGTCTTCTGAGGCATAAAAAGTAGAGAACCACTTTTGAGTAAGTAACTATGTTCAATGCTTTTGTCTTGTTTATTCTGAAATGTAATTATTCTTTCAGCCCCTAACGAAATAATAGAGATACCAGTATCGTCCATTAGTTCATCAATTGAGTCGGAGTGAAATCCCATTGTTGAGTTACCATTTGTGTAGTAATTGACTAAACAATTGTTTGGTCGAAACCCAAAGTTTTCTTCAAGCCTATCAATAATAGGAAGTAACTCATTCAGCATCGGGCATGAGTCGTAAGAAATGTTTGAGTAGTTATATGGTGAACCAAAGCTAGCTGTTTTTCGTGCCAGTATACGCTCATCCCAGTTAATTATGGATATAAGACTATCAAATAGAGAATGACTATTTAGCAAAAATAGATCATTAATGAGTAAATCAGGCTGATTCATTGCTCAAATAATTACTTAGTCTGGCTAAATTTTTAAATTTTGAAACTTTGTAAATTGTGGATTAAACAAAAGTTTCGCAGTACCTGTAGGGCCGTTGCGGTGTTTAGCTATAATTACTTCTGCGATGCCGCGATCGGGAGTGTCAGGAGAGTAATATTCATCGCGGTACAACATTATTACTAAATCCGCGTCCTGTTCAATCGAGCCACTTTCGCGTAAATCAGATAACATCGGGCGTTTGTTAGTACGCGCTTCCACCCCTCGACTCAACTGAGATAATGCAATAACTGGAACAGATAATTCCCGCGCTAAACCTTTGAGTTGACGCGTAATTTTTGATAATTCTTGTACGCGATTATCACCTGCTCCTTCCATCAATTGCAAGTAATCTATTACAATTAATCCTAATTCAGTTCCAATTTCAGCTTGCAGTCTTCTTGACTGACTACGCATTTGTGTAACTGTAATATTCGGCGTATCGTCAATATAAATTGGCATCTCGGATAGGATACCAATAGCACGGCTTAAAGGTTCCCACTGTGTTTGACTGAGGCGACCAGTTCGCAAATAACTACTTTCAATTTGCGCTTCACTAGCTAATAAACGTTGCGTCAGTTGCTCTTTAGACATTTCCAAGCTGAAAAAAGCAACTGGTAATTTATAAGAAGCGGCGATATTATGAGCAAGGTTTAAGCAAAAGGCTGTATTGTGTACACAAATATCATTAGCAACAAAATTGTGTGTTTCTGGAATTGTTAAGTCATAAACTTGTTTGTTCCCCACTAACTCAATCGCAACTATTTCATCCCAATAAATATCACTAGTTGCTAACTGTTGAAGTGGTAAATTATCTAAAGCTGTAGCTAGTATCCAAAGTCTTTCCCGCTTGAAAGCACGTTTACCAACATGCATATTTGTTGGCCCTTGAATACCAGCCCGTCTAGCTAAACTACTCCAAGTTTCATTGCCTTTTGCTACTGCTATTTGTTCCCAAATCTCTACAGGTATCAAGTCACGATTAGTTTGATATCTTTTTTGAGATATTGCATCTGCAACTTTTGCTATTGCTTCTTCTTTACTAAAGATACCTATTTCTGTGATAAAAGTTTTGATAGATAAGGCATCAGTAATATCTAATTGCCACGCTGGTCTGCGGGTATTTTTATACTTAACAGACCTTTTTTTGAGTGATGCAATAATGCCAAATCTTAATAAAAGATGTTGAATTTGTCTTGCTAGTTTATCGCTGACTGTTGCATAGCCTAACTGTGATTGACCGCTAGTAAGTAGTGCAGCCCATCCATCAGTAGCAAAGAGACGATTGAGGAATAAGGCTATTTGCGATCGCTCTAATTTAAAAACGATGTTTGGGATAGTTTTAGAATGAGCATCTTTGCCCCACAAACCTAATTCTTCTAACCAAAGTGTTAGCGAATTCTTCCGAGATTTGCTCATACAAGCAAATCCATGAGATACAAACTCTTCTAAATCTAATTGTAAAATTTCGCACAATAGCTCAAAAGTTTCTAAAGTTGATACACACTCTCCTTGCTTCCAAGCGCAATGTAAAGTAGGGCTGACTCCAACTAATTGGCTGATTTCTTTTCCTGTCAATGACTGCGATTGAATCGCTAGTTTAAAACTTTCAGCAAAAATCTGTCTTTGAATTGCAATAAATTCCAAGTCTCCACGTACACAAAGTGATGGTGTACGTGTTCCTTGAGAATCATGAGTGCGAATTTTTAAACCAACAAAATCAGCAACTGCTTGAGAAAATTCTGCTTGCAATAACGGATTACTATTTGTAAATCGTGAAGTGCAGTTTGTTAAACCACCATCGCCAATTAAGTATGCTAATAACTTTACTTCGCACTCACGGATAGTTTTTGTACCAAATACATTTATTTTTCGCGGAACAGCAATCTTATCGCCAACTGTCAGATTTTCTAATTTTTCCCAGCCTTTAATAGTCAAATATGGGTGAGTGATTGTAGTTTCAATAGACCTACCTAAGCGAGTTGTTACTCGAAAAACTGGTTTGATACCATCATCTACAAATGCACAGGGTTGAGTAAAGGTAAATTTCCAGTCGTTGTTTAGCGTCAATAATGAGCCACTTGTGTTGAGCATCTCGGCTTCGCTCGATGGAACCGGAGTCGAAACATGACGTTGTTTATATAATTCTTCAATTGTGGTAATTGTTCCATCTGCCAAAACTATTTCTGAATCATGGCTGAGGCATTTTCCCATCGATGGTCTACCAGCAACAATAATCAAATCAGAACGCTGAAAGCCGCTGGTCATGGCATCTAAATCGTAAAATCCGCAGGGAATTCCAGGTAAGGCGATGCCTTGATTTCTATCTTCAATATCCTGAAAATTATTAATTAGAGTATCAGAAATGTGAACTAAACCCGATTGGGGACGTTCTTGAGTAACGCCGAATACTTTCTGTTCTGCCTGATCTAAAACCTGTGGTAACTCGGTTTCTGTCTCGTAACCAAGATGTACAATTTCATTCCCAGCTTTAATTAAGCGCCGCCGCAGGTATTTGTCCATGACTAAGCCTGCTAAGGCATCGATGTTCACGGCTGACACTGTGCGGTCTACCAGAGTTGCTAATTTATTTCTCCCACCAATGCGGGCTAGCATTTCATTATCAGTCAGCCAACTTGTTACTGAGAGCAAGTCTGTGGCTTTACCTTGGGTGTGGAGCCTCACAGCGGCTTGATAAATATCTTTGTGAGCGCTAATGTAAAAAGCTTCAGGAAGAAGGCGATCGCTAACTCGACTAATCGCTTCTGGATCTAGCAAAATACCCCCCAAAATCGCTTCTTCCGCCTCAATATTTTGTGGTGGGAGGCGTAGTTTACCGCCGTAGGCATCGCTACCATCGCCTTGAAAACTCAATTCTTCAGCCATAAACGATTTTAGTTTTGAGATTTTGCTAGAGACGCGATTAATCGCGTCCGTGTAGGATTAGAGACGCGATTAATCGCGTCTGTACAAGAGTTAGGAGTTATTCACTTTTACTTACCTTGCTCCCTCATCCTCATCCCTACCTACATCTTTGCGTCCCTTTGTCCCTCTCCTGAGTTAGCTAGCGACTACTTGAATATCGACTTGCGCCGCTACTTCCGAATGCAGCTTGATTTCGGCTTGATAAGTACCAAGGTGGTTAATATCGGGGATGGTAATTCCACGCCGATCGATTTCTTGACCGGTGGCTGCCTTAATTGCATCTACAACATCTTGGGTGGTGATAGTACCGAAAATTGCTTCGTTTTCACCAACTGGCTTGGCAATTGTCAAACTGCCAACTTTTTCTAAAGATTCTTTTTGCTCAAGAGCTTGTTGTCTGAGTTCTAATTGCCGTTGACGCTCTTGCTCGCGACGACGCTCTACTTGCTTGAGAATACCAGGAGTGGCATTGGTTGCCAATTTCTGGGGAATCAGATAGTTACGAGCGTAGCCAGGAGCTACTTCCACTAAGTCGCCAGATTTTCCCAGCTTGCTGATATCCTGATTTAAAACTAACTGCACGCGTTTCGCCATCGTTTTTCGTTTTTCCTGTAAAATCTGATTAATTTGGGTGGGTTTGAGCAGCATAGCTCACTAAAACAGTGCTGTTAGCTGTAGCGGGGCGTTGAGCCAGTGCTGTTAGCTGTAGCAGGGCGTTGAGCTAGTGCTGAGTAAAGAGTCCTGAATAACTAGTGTTTTTTCAGAACTTAGAACTCCTGAAATGAGTATATTGTCCCAAGTAGCTTTGCCCATACCCTAAAGCTTACAGATCCTAGCGAAAGGAAGGGTGCGATCGCAACTATTAGCGCTAGAAAGTTGGGGGAGCAGGGGAGAATAATCAATGCCCCATGCCCAATACCTAAAAGTTATTTTTCATTTCCCGTATCCGCGCAAAGGTTTGCACTCCATCGCTACCTTTAACGGTTGATTGTAATGATGGTTGATCCCAACGTAAAAAGGGATTGGTTCGCTTCTCCATTCCCAGCAGCGAGGGTATAGTAGCTTCTCCTCGACTACGATAAGTTTTCACTTCATTGAAGCGTCTTTGTAAGTCGGCATTGTCACCATCCACAGTGAGGGCAAATTGCAGATTTCCTAAAGTGTATTCGTGGGCACACCAGATACGTGTATCATCTGGTAAAGAGCGCAGTTTGCTTAAAGAATCAACCATTTGAGTTGGTGTTCCTTCAAACAAACGACCGCAACCGCCAGAAAATAAGGTATCGCCGCAAAATAAATCGCCTGTCTCACCAGCTTTTTCGGGGGGAAAGTAGTAAGCGATGTGAGCGCGGGTATGTCCGGGAACAAAAATAACTTCAGCTATGCGATCTGCAAACTGGACGCGATCGCCTTGTTGCAAAAACACCTGCTGTCCGGGAATTCGCCCGCGATCTTCGACGCCACCGTAGACTGTTAGTTGCGGGAAGTGTTCTATTAATTGCTGATTGCCACCTACATGGTCATTGTGGTGGTGTGTGTTGAAAATCGCTACCAACTCAACTTTTAACTGTGCAAGTTGCTTTAGTACTGGTTCAGCCTCTGCTGGATCTACAACCGCAGCAATTTGTTGCTGGCGATCCACCAGCAAAAATATGTAGTTATCCGAGAGTGCCTCAAGCCTGATTACTTGCATTAATATCTCCCTTTCAAGATAAGTACTTTGGAATTTATCAGCAATCTTAAATATCTCAGTGAGAAAAGGTTGAGAAAGTCCATAAATACTATGATAGTACACAACCGTAATAATACTTAAAAATATGATAAGTAACTATAAATTATGATTTGGGTATATCAGTAAAATTTCTCTGGGAGGAAGTGTAAAAGCTAAGTTAGATTTATTCTGTTCTTTTTGTCCTAAATTGTCTTTTTTACTCAAAAACACCAAATCAGTCATCGAAAATTTTTTATTTGTACATACTAACTATTAATACGGATAATACGGAATCTTATAGATTCACTTTGGGTTATTTATAAAAGATAGATGTTAATAACGATTAAATAGAGCAATCAATCGTGGTAAAAAAAGATGAGTTTTCCAATTTTTTCTTTGCAGGTTCATAAATGAAGCTAATCCATACAACTAGCTGGTATTTTCCTGATACATCAGCCGGTGCTGAAGTATACTTAGATTCATTACTGCATGGCTTACAAGCACATGGACTAGAAAGTATTGTTGCTGCTCCTAAACAAGGTACAGAAGAAGATAGCTACGAATACAATGGCATCTCAGTTTATCGTTATCCTGTTTTTCCTAACCCCAGTAAGATAGAGGTACACAAGCAGCTACCCCACGGCGGCTTTAAAAATTTTGCTAATTGGCTAGAAAACAATCGAGCCGATGTATACCATCAACATTCATGGCGATTTGACTGCGGTTTACATCATCTGGCTCTCGCCCGCCAGTTAGGGATGGCTACTGTAGTTACTGTACACATACCTGAGCCTATATGTCTGCGTGGTACGATGATGCGCTGGGGTGAAGAACCTTGCAATGGGCTGATTGACTCTGTTAATTGTAGTCAATGTTTGGGAGTAGCAAAGCAAGTATCGCCTTGGATGCTCAAGGCTTTTAGTCAAGTTCCCTTGGATGTTGGCATAGCGGCAGAAACAAAATTACTTACCTCTAAAAGTTTCAAGCTACGCCTGCTTGGTAAAACTCTTGGTATTCCTACCCTCGTGTCTCAACATAGACGCAATTTGATGCAACTAGCAAAACTAGCCGATCGCATTGTTGTAACGAGTAATTGGCAATACAATGCTTTTGTTGCAAACAATGTTCCTCCCGAAAAACTTACTGTCTCTCGACAAGGTGTTGCTAACACTTTCAAACGTGAAATAACACCAAATAAACTACAAAACTCTACATTAAAAATCGGCTTTTTGGGTCGCTGGCAAGAAACTAAAGGGGTACAAGTTTTAGTAGAAGCCGTACATAGTCTACCGAATGATGTACCTGTAGAGTTAATTCTTCATGCTACTCATCCGGGAAAATACGGTGCTGCCAATCGGGAAAAAGTTATGGCGATCGCTGCTCGTGATAGCCGGATTCGGATTGCTGAACCACTTTCACGCGAAGCAGTACCAGAGGCATTAGCAGGTTTCGATATACTAGCAATACCATCGCAGTGGTTAGAAACTGGCCCCATAGTTGCCTTAGAAGCACAAGCTATGGGCATTCCCGTACTAGGTTCAAATTTAGGAGGGATTGCTGAGTTAGTTCGTCATGGGATTGATGGTTGGTTGGTTCCAGCCAAAGATGTCCAAGCATGGGCTGAAGCGATCGCAACTTTAGCCAAAGACGCCGATTTACTAGCTAAATTACGTCAAGGTATCCAGCCTGTGCGGACAATGGACACTGTCGCTTCAGAGATGGTAGGACTTTACAAGGAAATTTTAGCAATCAATAAAAAACATTTTTCCTATTGATTAACTGAATACTGCCTATCAGGAAAGCAATTTTCCAAAATTATTTGATTTCACAAGGATTTTTATGAAAGTAATCCAAGCAATTACTCGTTATTTTCCACAGTCATACGGTGGCACTGAGGTATATGTAGACAATTTGGCACAAGGGCTGCAATTGCATAAAATAGAAAGCGTCGTTGCAGCCGCTGAGGTCGGAAGACAGGAAGTTACCTCTTACGATTACAACGGTGTAGAGGTTTATCGCTATCCAGTATTTCCCTCCCCTACCGATGCCCAGTTTCACCAAAAAGAGCTACCAGGGGGGTTTAACTATTTTTCCCGGTGGCTAAAAGCGCACAAAGCAGATTTATACCACCAACACTCTTGGCATTGGCACTGCGGGCTGCACCATCTCGCGCTCGCCAAAAAGATAGGAATGCCCACAGTGTTGACAGTTCATATGCCTGATATTATATGTCTGCGCGGTACGCTGATGCTAAACGGGCTTTCGCCTTGTGAAGGGCTGAAAAGCGAGGTTGGCTGCGGATATTGCTATGGCGTTCCCGAAAAAGTGCCAGAGTGGGCAGTCCGGGCATTGAGTCAAATTCCTCTGTCTGTAGCTACAGCAGCCAAGAACAAATTGCTAAAGTCACCGACTGTTCAGTTGCACCAGATGGGCAGAGCGCTGGGCTTACCTTCTTTGGCGAAGTATCACCTAACTAAACTGCGACAGATGGAGCATCTGATCGACCAGATTGTGACACCGTGTCAGTGGAGTTACGATGCTTTGATAGTCAGCGGCTTGTCAAAAGAAAAATTAGTTCTCTGTCGGCAAGGTGTATCTAGTTCCTACCCACAAATAAAAACACAGACAAAACGCCAAGAAGGTGTTTTAAGGATTGGCTTTTTAGGGAGGTGGCACACGACGAAGGGAGTGGAAATCTTGGTAAAAGCAGTGCAAGGCTTGCCGACTAATCTACCTGTAGAATTGGTGATTCATGGCATACTTCAGGAAAATACAGGCAGAGACATTCGAGACAGGGTTTTGGAAATCGCTGCTCGTGACAGCCGGATTCGCATTGCCGAGCCTCTTTCACGCTCTTCAGTCCCAGAGGCACTGGCGAGTTTCGATCTATTAGCAGTACCATCGCAATGGTTAGAAACCGGACCTTTAGTAGTTCTTGAAGCCCAAGCTGTTGGTACTCCTGTAATCGGTTCAAATTTAGGAGGAATTGCTGAATTAGTTCGTCACGGAGTTGATGGTTGGTTAGTCCCAGCCAAAGATGTACAAGCATGGACTGATGCGATCGCAACTTTAGCCAAAGACGCCGATTTACTAGCTAAATTACGTCAAGGTATCCAGCCAGTACGTACAATGGATACTGTTGCTTCCGAGATGTCGGCACTTTACCATGAAATCTTAAAAATTCCCCAGAAAAATTTTGTATCTTGATGGATTGACAACTAATTTCTTTAGTATTTCTTTAGTTGCTCCGACTCCTACAAAACAAATTAAATTAATATTTGCAGATTTAGCAACAGCTGACAAATCCTGGGAAAATTAAATAAAAATAAGTATAAAAATAGTGAGAAAATTTTCTAAAATATCCTTGTTGGTTTCAGATTTATCAAGTGCAGCGATTATGCGTGCATACTTGATAGCAAAAGCTCTCAATCAGTTAGGATATGAAGTTGAAATTATGGGTTTTTTATTTGGAAATAACTTCTATTTAAATTTACCATCCGAATTCAAAGTTTATAACTTACCAGGCAAAGACTTTCCAGAGTTTTTTGGAGAAATCCAAAAGTTTTTACCAAAAATAAATGGCGATATAATTTATGCTATCAAACCACAAATCGCAAGTTTTGGAGTTGGACTATTAAGGAAAATATTCACTAGAAAGCCATTAATTTTAGACATAGATGATTGGGAACTCAGCTGGCATGGCGGTGATAACTGGCATTATCATCCTACACCCAAAGAATTAGCTAGGGACTTATTGAAACCACAGGGCGCACTCAAAAATCCTCATCATACTTTATATGTGAAATGGATGGAAGGTTTGGTAAGTCACGCTGATGCTGTGACAGTGCATACTAAATTTTTGCAGCAGCGTTTTGGTGGTACATTTGTTCCGAATGGCAAAGATGTTTCCTTATTCGATCCCGCTCAATATGATGCTGAGTCCAGTAGGAATCGTTATGGTTTATCTGAATATCGGATTTTAATGTTTCCGGGTGCGCCAAGACCTTATAAAGGTTTAGAAGATGTTCTCATCGCGCTCGATAAACTTAATCAACCAGACTTGAGACTAGTAATTGTAGGTGGTAGTCCTTATGATGATTATGATAAACAACTTCAACAAAAGTGGGGACGTTGGATTATCAAATTACCCAAGTATCCAGCCGACGTTATGCCTGATTTGGTAGCAGCTGCTCACATTGTAGTTGTTCCCCAGCGAGATACTCCAGAAACTCGCGCTCAATTTCCCTTGAAGTTGACAGATGGGATGGCAATGGCTAAACCTGTATTATCAACCCGTGTTGGAGATATTCCCCAAATTTTAGGTGATACTGGTTATTTAGTCGAGCCTGGTTGTCCTGAGCAAATTGCTGAACAAATTCAATTGATTTTTCAGAATTTAGAGTCAGCAAGCCAGAAAGGTATCAAGGCAAGAGAAAGATGTGTGGAACACTATAGCATAGAGGCTATGGCTTCTACGCTCAAGTCAGTAATTGCTCAGTTGTGAATAATATTAAAAATTAAGTTAAATTTGCATAAAAATACCCAATGTCTACCAGAAAACTAATACTAAAATTTGCCAAACCCTATCCAGGTTTAATTATCCTAACAATGCTGTTGGGATTTTCTGGTGCTTTATTTAATGGTGTCGGTGTGACTTTGATTGTGCCAGTAATTTTGAGAATTGTCGGACAACCAATAGATTTAACTGGTTTTCCTCCGATTCTCAAAGCTGTGATGTTCCCATTTGATAATCTTCCCGAAAATTATCGTAATTTGGGAATGGCTGGAACAATTATATTTATAATTTTCTTAAAAAACTTATCTAGTTATTGTAGTATTTTGGCATCGAGTGTTTTCACTCGGAGATTAAATGCGGACATTCGCGAAGCTAGCTTAGAGTTATTGCTAGATATTGATATAGATTATTATTCAAAAATGAAAGTAGGCGATATTATTAATCGCCTTGGTTCTGAAACTGCCCGGACTTCAAGTGCTATCGGGACTATCATCAATTTAATTATTTTAATAATTACAATTTTAGTTTTCATTGGCTTATTATTAGCAATTTCTTGGCAGCTAACAATCGCAGCAACAATTTTGTTGGGTTTTATAACATTAATCAATCAATACACAATTAGTAGAGCGAAAAAATTTGGTCAACAACTATCAGAAATGTCTACATCTTATTCCATCAGTGTTTTAGAAACATTGAATGGAATTCGTTTGGTAAAGTCAACCGCTAATGAAGACAGAGAATATCAAAAGATTACCAAATTAATCCGCGATCGCGAGAAAGCAGATTTTCAATCTCAGGTAAACTCACAAGCGATCGGGCCGATAAGTGAGGTAATGGGAGTAGTAGCCTTACTTCTAATTGTATTCTTGAGTAAAACTTTCTTTGCCAACCAAGTTTCTTTTATTTCTACAGTACTACTGACATATTTATTAGTATTGCTGCGACTGCTGCCTTTGGTATCTCAGTTAAATAGTCTTCGTAGTAGCTTTGCTAATAGTGCTACTAGCGTAGAAATAGTAACTGAGTTTTTAAGTCGCGATCGCAAGCCGTTTATGAAAAACGGTAATATTATATACACGGAATTAAAAGAAGGAATACGTTTTAATTCACTTTCCTTTGCCTACCCTAGTCATGAAAAGTTAGTCCTGAAAGATGTAAGTTTATTTTTACCCCGTGCTACAACTCTCGCTTTAGTAGGGGGTTCTGGTGCAGGTAAGTCAACCTTGGCTGACCTCTTACCCAGATTTTACGATCCCATCTCTGGCAGTATCTCTATCGATGGCACAGACCTGCGTGATTTTGATATCAAATCTCTCAGAACACACATGGGAATTGTCAGTCAAGATACATTCCTCTTTAATGACTCGGTGCGAAATAACATTGCTTATGGAAGACCTGAAGCTACAGAAGATGAAATTATCTCAGCAGCCAAACGAGCAAATGCTTATGAATTTATTGATAAATTACCTCAAGGATTCGACAGCCAAATTGGCGATCGCGGCGTCATGTTGTCTGGTGGACAAAGGCAAAGATTAGCGATCGCTCGCGCCCTCCTGCAAAATCCAGAAATTTTGATTTTAGATGAAGCCACCAGCGCTTTAGATACCGTTTCCGAACGCTTAGTACAAGCTGCACTCGACGATCTGAGTCGCGATCGCACAACCCTTGTAATTGCTCACCGCCTTTCCACAGTCCAAAAAGCCGATCAAATTGCCGTTTTAGATCAAGGACAGGTGGTAGAAGTGGGAACCCATGAAACACTTTTACAAAAAGGTGGTTACTACTCACGCCTCTACTCAATGCAATTTGCCGATCAGACTGAAGTTTCCACCAAAACTAATCCTAGCTTTAACCGCATTTCTCACGAACTGCGTACAAGGCTTAACTCAATGATTGGTTTCCTGGGATTATTAGTTGACGATCTAGTAGACAATTCCCAAGAGCAGCAGGAATTAATTGACCAATCATACAACTCAGCTTTAAGAGTTCTTAACGCCATCGATCTATTCAGCGATGTAGTTAACCTGAAAATTAACTGGCAGTTATCGTCAGATATAGACCAAAATCAAGATGAACATAAGCAGTATCAAAACTTTAGTCATATCTCGGATGAGTTTCGCACGCGTCTCTATCCTCTGATTAGCTCTCTGCGCTTGCTAGCCGATAAATTAGAATCCGAACCCCAAAAACAAAATCTATTAATTGCAGAATCTTATCAATCTGCTATTTACCTATTAGATATATTAAAAGTTTTTGAGAATAGAATTTAATTTTAGTTAATTTAATAAACAAAAGTACCTATACCACAATGTTGAAAAACCTATCATCACCAAAAAAATGATAAATTCTTCAAAGAAAAATCAATATATTTTTTACGCCGGAGAGCTATCATTAAAGCCGGACACAGCACACGAAATTCATGATGTTCTTGGTAACGGTACAAAAATTAACTGAAAAATAACCGAATAAATACGATTTATGACTATTAAAACTGTTGGCATGATTAGCAGCTATTCAGGTCTGGCTAAAAACAAAGATTGGCTATGGCAACAAACTCCGCACTACTTTGGTGTTTGGAAGAATATGCAAATGTTGAAAATGGTGCAAAAGCCAGATTTTATGTTGCTATATCAATTTGATTTTCCCCAAGCATCGCCGCAAAAATCTTGGTTAGATAGTTTTCGCAAACAGCAGCAAAAACCAGTAGTAAATGTTGAATCTCTACTGCGTGGTGTCAACAAAGAGCGAATTATTTATTTGCTCAGAGAACCGCCTTTAGATGAGGTTGTAAAAATAACTAATCATAATTATCAAGAAGCCCAGAACTATTGCGGCTACGTTTCTGGCCCCGATGATTTTGCTCCCATTCCTGACTATATGCCTGCTATTTGGTATCACTCAAATTCATTTCAAGATTTAAATGAAATGCCACCGCCCCCAAAAGTTGCCCCATGTAGTTGGATTACTTCAGGAATTAGCCGCACAGCCAACCATCGCCAGCGTTTAGATTTTTTACAATCTTTACAATCTAGTGAGATGAAATTTGATTTGTATGGGCGTAATTTACCAGAATGGGCGAACAGTTCGGGAGAACTAGGTAATAAATGGTATGGCATGGCACCATACTATTACAATTTGGCAATTGAAAACTATGCTGATAATAATTGGTATGTGAGTGAGAAACTTTGGGATAGTTTACTTGCTTGGTGTTTACCAATTTACTATGGTGGCCCGGCTGCTGATAAATTATTGCCACCGGGTAGTTTTTTGCGGTTGCCCAGTTTAGATGAAAAAGGCATTGCCTACATCCAAGAAGTGACAGCAACACCTGATGCTTGGTATGCTGCCAAAGATGCGATCGCAGAAGCACGTCAAATCATTTTACACAAATTAAACCTGCTTAACTGGTTATCAAACTTTGTCGATCAACACTCATAAATTATGAATGGTATTTGTACCCTTGGCAATGATTATGTTTTCGATCAACTGGTGGCTTTGCTCAACAGTATTGATGTTATCTTAGGCCCAGAAACTCCTGTTTGTATCTATCCTTTCGACGATCGGACACAACGGATTGCTGATGAAATAGCTAAACGCCCTAATGTATTTCTTTACGATGATCAAGAATCAATCAACCGCTGGGATCAATTTATGCTGGCAGCAGCCCCAGAACGATTGAATCGGAGTAAATCCCGTCTTTATGGCGCTCACCGTCGTTTTTGCGCTTTTGATGGGCCATTCGAGAAATTTATCTATTTAGATGCAGACACCTTGGTGATGAACTCACTTGCAGCAGTGTTTGAAAAGCTAGAGAGTTATGATTTTGTTGTCTACGATTTCCAATTTACAGACGTTAGTAAAATATATAATGTTAATTCTCCGAAATTACTAAAAGTTTTTGAGCAAAAACGCATTGATTCCGAAATATTTTGCTCAGGCTTTTATGGTGCAAAACAAGGGCTATTTGACTCCGAAAAAAGAGATTGGCTAATATCACATTTACAAAATGGTGAGTCAGAAATTTTGTATGGCGGTGCTGGCGAACAACCATTAATCAACTACATGGTAATGAGGTCTAATCTTTCTATTTATAAC
Source organism: Nostoc sp. 'Peltigera membranacea cyanobiont' 210A (assembly GCF_002246015.1). Lineage (GTDB taxonomy): Bacteria > Cyanobacteriota > Cyanobacteriia > Cyanobacteriales > Nostocaceae > Nostoc. The sequence goes on along the minus strand of NZ_NOLJ01000010.1, from coordinate 82,198 downwards.
TTTGCTCGCCAATTGCCAGATAATCAGAAAACCGGATGTTCTGCTAGTTCTAAACACTTCGAGGAACGTGAACATCTTCTTTACGATCGCGGTAATCGACTAACTTATCTCCATTACATTGGGATTCCTCCTAATATCAATCAAGCAGTCTGTGCGGGAGAAAATATTCAGTTTCCATATCGAGAGTTATTTCTCTATTATCGTTACTTACACGAACCAGAAAAGCGTCCAGTTTTTAATACTCCTCCGAAAAATTATAATGACGCTCCAGCACCAAATTTACTTACCAGGGCTTTGCAAAAACTTAAGTTAATTAACCAAGGATAATTTATGAGTAGGGGCATTTATATAGTTGCCAATGACCGCGTTATCGATAATGCTATTGCTTTACTCAATAGCATTCGTTACTATGACCCAGAAGTTACCATTTATCTCATACCTTTTAATGACAATTACCACAAGGTAGCAGAACAGCTTGCTACCTTACACAACGTCCAAATTTTCCCAGATTTAGAACTTATTGATACCTTTACCAAACGCATCGGAGAAATTTTTGACCGAGATTTCCTCGCCTTACCCAACAAAATGCGTAAACTAGTGGCATGGTTTGGGCCTTTAGATGAATTTATTTATATTGATACGGATATTGTCGTTTTTGAAAAAATTGCCGACAATTTGGACAAACTTTCAGAAGTCGATTTCTTCTGCTGTGATTACCATCATGCTAATGAAAAGCTGCGAAATATTTTTTCCCCATTTGTGAAAGATCAGCAAATTTTTTCCGATGCCCAACTTCAAGATGTTTTCAACAGCGGTTTTTGGGCTTCGAGAAAAGGAGTGATTACCGAACAACAAATGGATGAAGCTTTGCGCGAGTGTGCAGCACATCGCGAATATTTCGATTTTTCTGAAGGAGTTACAGACCAACCAATTTTAAATTATCTTGTTCTCAAACTAATTTCTAAACGTGGAAATCTCGTCAAAATTCCTGGGGGAGGGCCTGGTAGTTGGGCAGGGTCGCAAAATTTCCAACAGCAAGATTACGCCCTCTATGACCGAGGACAACGACTAAAATATCTCCACTGGGCTGGTACGCGGATGAAAACTGGTAGTCCCTATTGGCAATTGTGGGAACATTATCGCTATCTCCATGAGGGTAAATTTGCCTTCATTCCCAAACTGACTCGCCGTTTATTTCCCTTTGTTTCTGCCCGAACTTAATATTAGGAGTATCCCAATGATTGATGGTATTTACACCTTAGCGAATGATGTTGTCTATGACCAACTAGTTGCTTTGCTCAACAGCATAGAAGCTAATGCTGGTAGAGAAATTCCTGTTTGTGTAATTCCATATAATGACCAGCTAGAGAAAGTAAAGGCAGAAATTGCATCTAGAGATAATGTTACTTTATTTGAAAATTCTGATTCTATAGCCTACTGGGAGGACTTTGGCTCTCGTATCTGGAAAGCTCACCCAAGGGCGTTAAAGCTATGGCGAGAATATGGTTTGCCAGATAATTATCGCATAGAAAGACATAGAAAACTTTGCTGTCTAGATGGCCCATTTGACAAGTTTATCTTCTTTGATGGAGATACCTTATTGATGAAATCACTCGATGATGTTTATCAAAAGTTGGATGAATATGATTGGATTACGAATGACTTTCAATATAGATCCGATTTGAATTATATTTTCAACTGGACAGAAGATAAGCTTGGTGAGATTTTTCCGATAGAAGATATTAGGAATCAAATTTTTTGTTCTGGTTGGTTTGCTTCTAAAAAAGGTGTTTTTGACGATGCTAAGTTAGCAAATCTACTAGCAAACTTAGAAGCAGGTGAAGCTGATGCACTGGCATGGGCAGATTCCGATCAAACAGTTCTCAACTATTTAGTTTTACGTAGTGGAATTTCTTACTACAATTACGCCTATCACGGTAAAGCGACTGGTTGCCATTGGACTTCTAAATTTGATGTTGTAGATAATATTCTTTACGACCAAGGGCAGAAATTGACATACTTACACTATATGAGTGTATCTTCTTCAGCTTTTACGAGGCTTTGTGGGGGTGAAGATGTTGATATTGCTTACCGCGATGTATTCTTACATTATCGCTATTTAAAATCACCTGAAAAACGTCCTCAAAGCTTTAAGCGCCCAAGCAAGCTAAAACTTATGCAAAAGTCCACTAGTAGCTTTATTCAGCAAAGAATAAACAATATTAAGCTAAAGTATCGCAACTTCAAGCATAGAATTGCTCAATAAAAATTAAAGAGAGTCTGAAACTCTCTTTAATTTTAAATTATTAATTTCCTACTCTTTTCTAAGAAAAAGAATCTAAATCTAAAGATTGCATACCTTCACGTTCTATAAAAGTCATCATACTTCCCAACTGCAACCAAACTAGCAAACAAGTAAACAGACTAATTGGTAGACCGACTCCTAAAGCCAAGGATGACGGAAAGCCAAATATCTCTAAACCTGAAGACATAAATAGACAAGTACCGCCTGTTATGCCGATAAATGGTATAAGTAATTGTTTCAGTGAGGAACGTGGCTGAGTATTTTCTGCTCGTTCACTTGGCCAGTTCTGCACAATTACTTTCAAAGTGCCAGATAATGCCAAACCAGATGTTAATGCTATCAAAAAGCCAACAAGTAGGAGAAAGTAAGGCGGTTGCTCAGGAAAATAATACATGAAAACTCCTAATTTATATTAAAGATTTTTTACTTTTTATTTGTTGACTGGTTCTCAGCAAAAGACCCAAGTAATGTCGCTTTTGGCAAGATAGCGGCTGCCCCTTCTCTGGATAACTCTGTTAAAATACCGATCGCTACATTTAATAAACGATCCGGTTTTAAGTCATCTTTAACCAGGTTCCACAGCCTTTGGACATCTTCAGTGTGCAGGCGATCATCTTCGGTGAGAGCAAGCACCAACTGTCGCCGAAGAAACTTGCCTTCTTCCGACATTAAGTATTGGAACCCCATCTGCGCTGTGGGCAATACATCAAAGTTGTTATCACTACGAGCGATCGCAATTAAATTCTCTAACCGCTGCCACTGAAATTTACCATCTTTGAATAACACATTCAATAATCGTCGTCGTAATTCCGGCGATTCTCCTGTCAGCAACCGCCGCGCTATATAGGGATAACCCACTTCAACAATTTTGAAATCGGGGTTAAGGCTAAGGGCAATACCTTCTTGGGTAACTAGAGAACGAATAATCAAAGCAAACTTGGCCGGAACTCGGAAAGGATATTCGTACATCAGTTCCGAAAATTCATCGGTAATAGTTTTGAAGTTAAAATCCTTGACATTTTTACCAATAGCGTTTCCTAGCACCGCTTCTAATGCTGGCACTATCGGGCAAATATTCGTATCTGGAGTCAGAAACCCTAATTTTACAAAGTCTTCGGCTAAGTCGGTATAGTCTTTATTCACCAAATGCACTAGTGCATCGACCAGCGTTTCTTTGGTGCTTTCTTCCAACTGATCCATCATGCCGAAGTCAATATAAGCCATACGACCATCGGCTACAGCAAACAAATTGCCAGGATGAGGGTCAGCATGGAAGAAGCCATATTCTAAAAGCTGTTGCAATCCTGATGTAACACCAATTTGGATGATCGTTTCTGGGTCTACACCTGCTTCGCGGATGCGTTGAGTATCCGTTAGCTTGAAGCCGTCAATCCATTCCAGGGTTAGAACGTGGGTATTGGTATAACGCCAATAAATGCCTGGAACTTTTACTTGTAGGTCGTTGCGGAAATTGCTAGCAAATTTTTCGGCGTTGCGGCCTTCATTAATATAGTCAATTTCTTCAAATAACTTCGTGCCAAACTCGTCCACAATTAAAGTTAGGTCGTGACCGAGATTTAAAGGCAACCAAGGAGCTAGCCAACCGGCTGCCCAACGCATCAGATATAAGTCGCGTGTAATTACCGGGTGTAAGTTGGGGCGTTGCACCTTTACGGCGACTTCTTCACCGCTGACCAGACGACCCCGGTACACTTGACCCAAGCTAGCAGCAGCTACTGGGTGAGGTGACAGTTCGCTAAAGCTTTCGCTAATAGGACGGCCTAGTTCACTTTCGATAATCTGGTAAGCGATCGCATTATCGAAAGGTGGTAACTGGTCTTGTAACTTTATCAGTTCTTCTAAGAAATCTTTGCGTATCAGGTCAGGCCTAGTGGAGAGGGCTTGACCAACTTTAATAAAAGTCGGGCCGAGGCGGGTGAGCAGTTCTCGCAACTGGATAGCTCGTTTACCCTTGTTCTGCTCAACTTTATCTTGCCACTCGTCCCACTTCAGACCGAATATAAATCCTGCAAAGGAGGAGATAATTCTCAGCACTCGCCCCCAGGCTAGCCAAGGACGGTAACTATAGTAGCGAGCGATCGCATCTGGATTATAGAGTTTTAGTTGAGCAGGTTGATACTGACCCACGCCTTTTTTTGCCTCTTCAACTGAAAAATTTACAATGATTGTTTTTCTCCTGACCTACAAGTTAGTTGTAAGTTGCAGGATAGCGGTAGTCTTCTATCTAAAACAACTAGAACTCTACCCTTTGGGGATAGTGTTCGACGCGATTTTAGCATCCGTTACTGCCTAGATTTGTTTATCTTTTTCTTAATTATACTTTATAAAACTACAACTACTTATCCAACTTTTAGATGATTTTATCTTTTCTTAACTTTAATTTATATAAATATAAATATGTATCTATATATGCAAATTGAAACTCAGTAACCGCTTACAACATAAAGATCCCCGGCTTCTAACATAAGTCGGGGATCTTGATACTATGTTTATTTATACCTGTGATTTAAGTGGAAAATAAAATATTTTATGTGTCCACAATAAAATTACAGTATCAACTAAAACCTTGGTAATTGTTAATAGCTTTGCCACAATTACCAATTACCTGCTTTTAATTGTCATGTAGTGCTATTTAGATTTGGCCTCCAAGTTTTCTAAACGGCTTCTCAATTCCTGATTTTGTTGTTTGAGTTGATCGAAATCTTCACGCAATTGACGCAGGGTTTTTTCTGAACCAATGTTTTTTTGCACCTTGGAAATTTCTTCTTCAGCAGAGCGACGTACACGCCCATCAGCTGTTTGTTCAGCTAACGATCGCAAAATCCCCACTGCTTTGGGTGTTTCCATTTGTCCTAATGCTGCTGCTACCGACACTTGCGTTAAAAAGAAGCTTTCTTTGGCTAGTTCTGTTAATTTTTCTAAAATCCGTTCCAAATTAGCCGGACTTTGACCAACAGAAATCTTTCCTAAAGCGCGAATTGTGGCTAAACGTAGGGGTTGTGGTACACCGAGTTTGGTGTATTCGATTAGCAGATTTAAAGCTGCTTCCGAAGTTTTGAATTCAGCTAAACCGGCGATCGCCCCACTCCGCACGACTTCATTCCAACCCGCCTTTTCTTCTAAAACGCCTTTTAGCAGCTTTAATACCTTGTCTTCCTTGGGTTTTTCTTCCAAGTTTGATGAGGCGATCGCCCCGATAACACGAGCAGCTGCTGCTTCCACGTAATAACTGGCATCTCCCTTTTGCACTAACCCTCTCACAACTTTATAGCTTTCAGCAGTTTTGAATTGAGTAAGTGCTTCCACTACAGCTCGTCGCACATAAGCATTTTTATCTTTTAACCCAGGAATTAAGCCATCAAAGGCTTGATCTAAATTGATTTGGGCTAGTTGTTTCGCCACTTCCACCCGCACACCCCACAATGGGTCATTTTTTAGTGATGCAGACAGTGCAATGATTGCTTCTAACCCACCTTTTTTCGCCAAAGCTGCTGCTGCATAACTACGCGAAATCGGGTCGGGATCGAATTCTAACTGTACTTTTAACTCCGCGATTGGATATTCTAAAGTTACTGTTTTTAGGTAATTATTTCCAACATCAAAGCTAATAAATTGGGGCTTATTTTCTAGGGGAAAGTAGAAGCTTTGTTCGCGTTCATTCACCCGGACGGTGAAAGTTTTGAGTTGTGAGTTAGGAGTTATCAGTTTGGAATTATTTTTAACTCCTAATTCCTCACTCCTCACTTCTTCCTGTTGGGTATAGCCAAAACCAATAGGTATTTTTAAATCAAACAAATCCTTACTGCCATTTTTACCTTCATCAGCTTGGGTTTGAGTGACTGTAATTTTTGCTAAATTAGCATCTCCATCCCAAGAGTAACCTACTTTAAAATCGGGATGACCACCACGATAAACGTATTGGTCAAACAGGAACAAAAGATTACGTCCGGTTGCCTTTTCGATCGCCCTGAGTAAGTCTACTGTTTCTACAGTTTTGTGGGCATTATCTTGGACAAATGTTTGAATTGCCTGCCAAAACAACTCATCTCCCAATTGGGCCCGAATCATGTGATATACACAAGATCCTTTTTCGTAGATGTGGCGATCGTAAAGTTCAATAGCTTCTCGGTAAACGTGCGTTACCATTGGACGGCGATAACGACTGCTATCTTCACTTAAGTAACGACGAGCTTCCAATAAACGATAGTAAGCTGCTTCTTCTAGACTATATTCTTGTTCTGTCCACATCACCTCAGAGTAAGAAGCCATCCCTTCTTTAATCCAAGCATGAGACCAATGCTTAATCACCACCAAATCACCAAACCACTGGTGCGCGAGTTCGTGGACAACTAAACTTTCAGTGTTGCGGTTATCTAAGGCGGCGCGTTCATCCAGCAAACATCTGTCTGTTAACAGTGTTGTGGAAGTGTTTTCCATGCCGCCAAAGATGAAGTCATCGACGCAAACTTGGGCGTATTTCGGAAAAGGGTATGGATAACCATATTTTTGGCTCAAAAATTCGATCATCCTGGGAGTTTTGTCCATGCTGCGTTTAGCATCTTCCTCCCGTCCCTTTTCTACATAGTAGGTGACAGCTTTACCCTTCCAGTCATCTCTAATTTCAGCAAAATCACCTACTGCTAAAGTCATCAAGTAGGTAGGATGAACTTGTTGCTGTAACCAATGATAGACTTTGTAATCACCATCTTCTGTGGTGTCAACTAATTCGCCGTTGGAAATTGCTACAAGAGGATTGGGAACGCGGACGCGAATTTCCGAAGTAGATAGTTGTCCTGGATAGTCAAAGCAGGGGAACCAAAAGCGAGAGTCTTCGTCTTCGCCTTGAGTCCAAACTTGAGTAGGCTTGTTTGGGTAGTGCTTATCTGGTTGAATAAAATAAATACCGCGTTGCGGTTTTGCCACCGAATAGGCGATCGCAATCAGCAAGCGTTGACCAATCTGGGTTGCTTCAGAAAGTTGAATAGAAAGCTGTTCCCCGTCATAGTCAAAATTTTGTGGTACTTCGTCCACCTGCACAGACTCGATATTTAGGTTGACAGCATCCAAAGTCAAACGATCAATACCATTACGGATTGGCAAGAGGCGAATGCTACAACTGCCCTGATAGCTTTGCTTGGGGATATCCAAGCTGAGATCGAGAAAAATATGCTCTACCTGTCCGGGGCGATCGGGGTTGTAGTGTGGTCTTGCTCCCGGTAACTCAAAAGGTTTGTGTCCGTTATTCTCTGTATCAAAATAAGACTGCGACATTGATGCTTACTGACCTTGTAATCCTGAAAAGTCTGGCTTGGTTGGATGTAGTTAAGTAAAATAGCGGTGTTTGATGTATTTACCAAATCAACAGGGCATTATGGAGGTGAGAACTCTCCTTTGGGATTGGGGATTGAAATTAATCTCATCCGAACTTCCGAAGATTGGCTACCGATCCTGGGATTTTTTCCATATCCCTGCCGCATTTACTTTTGGTGATGTTCTGCACTTTTTTGGCATTGAGTCAAGAGTCTCTTGCACCTCAATAGATTCTCATTAAGTACAAATACTCCTAATTATTTTTATAACTTTAGGATAGCTTGCTGCTGAACACGCTATTTTGTTTAAAATGAACAACATATCATTTGCAGATTCGCTCCTCATCTGGTTGAAGTATTTTTGAGAGTAATTTTAGACCGCTAATTTGTAGGATTACTAATTTTATCAGTAAATACCAACTGGAGTTGAAACTAAATGCAGGATACCAGTTGTGTGAGAGTACAATAACAGATTTCTGTCTCCGTAAAAACTCCCATACTGGCGAGTGCCCGTAAACGTCGATTCAGAGGGAACGCTTGTAGATTGACGTTGCGCTTGTTAAATCCTCTTCACTTCTTTAACAAATCGGCGTAGGCGTAGCCCGTCGCAGACATCGCTAGCTTGTTTGCTGTATAGATGGACTGCGAGATCCAAGTGCTATAGCAATCTGAAATCATGCGTAAACAATGAGATTCTCAACTTCATAAGAGTTGTCGGGAATCTTACCCTTGCAATTTTTACAAATCAGATAGGATTGCTATGTATTTAATTTGCAGAAACACCATTTGTGGTGAAAAATCACTTTTAAGTTGGATTGTTTGCTAATTGAGACATCACGTTTAACAGAGAATTTTTATGATTAATATCCCATCAAAGATGTCAAAAGCAATAATTTTCTGCAAGTGGGAGGTAGACGTGCAGCTTGCCAATGAGTGTGCGGCTGAATCCTTTTGTCATGGGTTAGTCTAACGATGGATTAGCGGAAATTATTATAAATCCGAAAACTCTACAGTGACACTTGTATAAATCTCGGTGACAATCTGAGCAAAAGAGGATAACAAAATGCCTGAAAGTAAATCAAAATTTCTCATTCCTGCTGTTGGTGCTGCCGTCGTTGTCGCAGGAAGTATAGCGGCTTACACGTACTTTAAAGGCTCACCAGGAGGTAGTTCAGACGCTCTAGGCAGTGCTAAAGTAGTGCCTTCAACAGCACTGATGGCAACTTATATTACTAATGACTCTGAAGCCTGGGCAAAATTACAGCAGTTTGGCACTCCAGAAGCACAAAAGTTAGTAGCAAAAGGTCTGGAAGATTTCAATAAGCAAATGTTCAGTGACAGTAACATTTCTTATGAAAAAGACATAAAGCCTTGGGCTGGTGGTGTCATGATTGCTGTACTGCCACCAAATCCTGTAAAACCGGCACAGTTAAACGTGCCCTCTGGGGCACCTAATGTACCAACAAATTTACAGCAGGGATCAAATATCCTGATAGTGGTGGGAATCAAGGACAAACTCAGCGCGTTGAATTTTGCTAACAAATTAAAGTCACAAAAAGGGGTGAAATTACAGGAATCTGACTATCAAGGTCAAAAAATTGTCGAAACTACACAAAATGGTAAGCCGACGTATAGCGTAGTTTTAAATGATAGTCAGTTGGTATTAGCCTCCGAAAAGCAAGCTGTAGAAAAAGCAATTGATACGTTTAAGGGACAGTCTTCTTTTGCCAGTAAAGAAGGTGCTAGCAGCATTCTTAAAGGAGTGGATGTTAAAAACAGCCTCGCCCAAATTTATGTACCAGACTATGCCGGGATGATACAGCAATTAACCGCTGGAAATCCGCAGGCAAAGCAGTTACCTCCACAAACCCTGACGCAATTGAAGCAGATAAAATCTGTAGTAGCGGGTGTTGGTGTTGATGATGCGGGAGTGCGGGTAAAAGCGATCGCTAATTTAGATCCGCAATTAAATAAATTTCAGTATCAATCAAGTCCTGGGAATATAGTCGGGCAATTTCCTGCCGATACCTTTGCTCTGATTAGCGGAAATGGTATCAGCCGTGGTTGGGAAGTGCTGGTAGAGCAGTCAAAAGATTATCCAGAAATGAAGCAAGCTCTGGAACAAGCGCGAGGACAACTGAAATTCGCCAATATAGACCTAGATAAGGATATTTTTGGCTGGATGAATGGGGAATTTGCCTTTGGTGCGATTCCATCAAATCAAGGAGTATTAGCGAGTGTTGGTTTTGGAGGTGCTTTAGTATTTGATACTAGCGATCGCAAAACTGCCGAAGCCACCTTGACAAAATTGGATACTCTTGCAAAAACCCAACAAATCAACATCGCCAACAGAAATATCGGTGGGAAAGACGTAACTGAATGGCAAATTCCTCGACAAGGAGCTTTATTGGCACATGGTTGGCTGGATCAAGATACTGTATTTGTAGCTATTGGTGGCCCCATTGCTGACGCAGTTAGCGATCGCAAAAATCCATCTCTTGACACTAGCGACGCTTTCAAAGCCGTAACTGGTTCTTTGCAAAAGCCCAATGGCGGCTATTTCTACCTAGATATGGATAAAACTAAAACTGTGTCCCTGATCAATAGTTTTGTATCATCTAACGCTGATACCATCACCATTTTGAATTCCATTCGTGGTTTTGGTTTTACCGCTATTAGCCCTGATAAATCCACCAGTGAATTAGAGATGTTGTTAGCTCTTAAGCCCACTGCAAAATAGGGAATGGGGCATGGGGATTAGGTGACAGGTTACAGGTGATAGGGAATAACCTTTTGGATGCGAGATGGGGAAACTGTTTTAGATTACAGATGATAGAGAATAACCTTTACTCTCTACCCTATAACCTGTAACCTATTCCCTTCTTCACTCCCCATTCCCCAGAATGTTTTTCAATTTGCATCTAGACTCGCCTCCAGTAACTATGTCATAAGTAGAAAAGGCTGTTAAATGCAAACTGATTTATGACTGCTGCTGTAAACACTAATCCTGGTTTAGCTTCCCGCTTGGTAAATGGCATACTGGCAATCCAGCCTTTAGCTAACCTAGCCAAGCATCAAGCTAGACAAATGATGATTAAACGTGCCGAGAGAATTGGTGTGCCTTGGACGCAAGAAGTCGAAACACTACAAGCGCGTGATTGGAAGGACGATCTTGCTCAAGTAGAAAATCCTCAGCTTTCCTACCCCGATTACTACGTCACCTCATTCCATGCCTACGAAACCGGAAATCTCAGTTGGCAAGCTGCTTTTGAGGTAGAACCTGCTGCTTATGCTGTCCACGCTAAGATTTGGCAGAGGGCTGAAGAAGCGCAAGGCGATCCAATGCTCCGTCAAAGTTACCACAATATCCTGAAGAGTCAAATTCCCCATGAGCCGCAAGACATCTTGGATGTAGGATGTAGTGTTGGCTTGAGTAGTTTTGCCCTACAAGAAATTTATCCCCATACCAAAATTACAGGCTTAGACTTAGTGCGATTCGTTGCTTAGTGAATCACGGTATCAGTCCGTACATAACTAAGCCAGTCCGACAGCAGATTACTGTCATTAAGGCTGAACTCTCGGTCAGATGCAGGTGCAAGTCCTGCCATTCAGACTCAGAATTGACTCCTTATCTGCCCACACCGAACAAGCTCGGTTCTTGTAGAGTGAAGCTGGGAACAGGGCGCAATCAGACGACCGTTGCGGGTTGACACTGGCGCTAATAGGGAGTTCCTATGATGAAACAGAGCCTAGAAAAGCGACTTAAAGCCCGGGCAGGGCGCAACGCAAAATCCCTGACCCCACTGGAGATAATTCCCGCCGAACATTTAAGTCAGTAACGGCAAGAGTCAAGGGAATCCAGTAGTCGAAATGGCTACATCTAACGGAACAATCAATCTCTCCGAGGGAACGAATAAAAACGAGTTGTGGGTCAAGGGGCAGTCGAACCCCAAGTAGGCTAGACGAGAAGCGGAATTCCCACAATTCGGGTAGGACGAACCGTAATTGGTTCGAGGTGTTCAGAATACACTAACCAGAGAAGAGAAAATGATTAGACACAGTTACAAAACTAGTGAATCTTGGAGAGCGTTACCGTGGAAGAAATTCCGCCGTAACCTTTTCCGCCTTCAAAAGCGCGTGTATAAAGCTGTTCAAGTTGGAGACAAGCGGAAAGCTAGGTCACTACAAAAGCTTATTCTAAAATCCACCTCGGCTCGATTTCTTGCAATTAGACTTGTATCTCAGCTAAATGCTGGCAAAAAGACGGCTGGTATTGATGGGAAGAAATCCCTCTCATTCATGGAACGCTTCAACCTTGAAGAACTACTGAAAATGAACAGTGGAAATTGGAAGCATCAGGGACTACGGGAAATCCCCATCCCCAAAAAGGACGGGACTACCAGAATGCTTAAGATACCAACCATCGCGGACAGAGCTTGGCAATGCCTCGCAAAATATGCACTCGAACCAGCACACGAAGCCACCTTCCACGCCAGGAGCTACGGGTTCAGAACTGGGCGCTCTGCCCACGATGCACAAACCCACATCTTTAATAACCTTCGCTCCCAATCCAATGGAACAGAAAAACGAGTCATCGAACTCGATATCGAAAAATGCTTCGACAGGATTAACCACTCAGCAATAATGGACGAACTCATTGCCCCTAAAGGACTAAAACTCGGTATATTCCGATGCCTCAAGGCAGGGGTAAATCCAGAATTTCCTGAACAAGGAACCCCACAAGGGGGAGTGGTCAGCCCATTACTAGCAAATATTGCACTCAACGGGATTGAGAGTATACATAGATACCATATCGGATACAAATCCGGTGGAAGTATCACAGACAACACTCCAGAAAAGAGAATTGTCAAGCCATCAATCCGATACGCGGATGACATGGTTATTATACTCCGCCCCCAAGATGATGCGACAGAGATACTTGAAAGAATCAGCGAGTTCCTCCGCAAACGCGGAATGAATGTAAGCCAAAAGAAGACCAAAGTCACCGCCGCGACAGATGGGTTTGATTTCCTCGGCTGGCACTTTAAAGTCCAGAAAAACGGAAAGTTTAGATGTATTCCCTCAGTAGATAACTTCAAAGCGTTCCGTAAGAAAGTAAAACACATCGTCAACAACTCGAATTATGGTGCTACCAAAAAGGCTGAAATATTAGCCCCGGTAGTTAGAGGTTGGAGAAATTACCATAAGTTCTGCAAGATGGACGGGTCTAGAAACTCGCTATACCACATCGAAACAAGAGCTTACAGGGTATTTAACAAGGAAACCAATCAAAATCGCTACTCTAGCAAGAAATTACTAGACAAAGCATTCCCAACGGTTCCCTACTCCGAAAATAAACACGTCATGGTCAAAGGAGTAAAATCCCCCTATGACGGAGATACAGCCTACTGGAGCGAACGCAAAAGTAAACTCTATGACGGCGGAACAACTTCTATTGCTCTTAAGAAGCAAAACCATAGATGTGCTTCCTGCGGTTTAAAATTCATCGATGAAGAACGGATTAATCTGCATCACATCGATGGAAATCACCCCAACTGGAAGAAAAATAATCTGGAAGCAATTCATGAGAGTTGCCACGATTACAAACACATGAGCAAAAGCGCAAGCTGAGAACATCGGAAGCTGGGTGCGGTGAAAGTCGCACGCCCAGATTTAACTGAGAGGTGCAGGGAATAATATCCCTCATCGACTCAACCTCTCCCTATTTTTTAGCTGTTGCCAATTACCGCGCTGGGCAACGTCAAGCTAAAATTAACTGGCTTCATGCCCAAGCTGAATCTACCGGGCTACCTGATGCCTCATTTGATTTAGTTTCCATTTTCCTGATGTGCCACGAATTACCCCAATCAGCAACCCGACAGATTTTAGCTGAAATGCGGCGCGTGTTGCGTCCGGGTGGCTACTTGGCAATCATGGATATGAATCCCAAATCTGAAGTTTACAAGAAAATGCCAGCCTACATTTTGACTTTGCTCAAAAGTACTGAACCGTATTTAGATGAATATTTTGCTTTGGACATTGAGCAAGCTATTGTTGAAGCGGGTTTCCAAACTCCCACTATCACCAACAATACCCACCGTCACCGTACAGCGATCGCTCAGGTGAGTGGTTGATTTATCTCTAGTGTTGTGGGCATTAATACCACCTTTGCTGCTGCTAGGCTACTACTACTGTCGGGTGCCATTTGCCCCACCTCTGTTAAAGTTACTGATGTTCTTTATCATCGGGGCAATATCTGGGATCTTAGCCCTTAGCCTCGAATGGGTTTTTGAAACTGTAGCGAACTATTTTGTAGACTGGCAACAGTTCAAACGTTGGCTTCCTGGTATAGCCTTGCGGCAGCTTGTGGAAGTAGGCACAATTGAAGAAGGCTGCAAGTTAGCTGCGGTTGTTGTCCCAACCTACTATCTGCAACGCAAATATCGATTACTTCACTCGACAGTTTTCCTCTTCACCATCGCTGTTGCTCTTGGATTTACTGCCGAAGAGAACTGGATTTACCTTTTCCACGATACCGCATCAATTCTTGACCGGACTATTGGCACGCCAGTCCACGCCATGTTCTCTGCTCCTTGGGGATATGCTTTAGGAACCTATATTTCCTCTAATACTCGGTTAAATCGAGACAAGAAGTTTATTTTTAGGGCTTGGCTAAATTCTGTAATCTGCCATGCCCTAGTTAATGTCTTATCTAGTGCTTGGCGTTACTCACTACCCCTACATTTCCTAAGTTATGGTTTATTTCCCTTTCTGTTGTGGATGTTTTGGCGACTAGAACAATTACTGCGAAAAGTGCAAGGTAAACCTGTAATTACCCTAATTTCAGACCGTACAATTCAGCGCCGTTACTGGCAGAGGAGTTTAGTGCTGTTTGCCCTCGTGCTGAGTGGAAATGCTATTTTTGGGCTGTTTCTCTTAGTCAGGAAAATTAGTCCTTTGAGTCCATCAAAGCTTTTTGACACTTATATTTTGTGGTTTATATTTAGTCGCTTTTTACTAAATCTCTTTTTTGGAGTTTTAGCGTGGGGCATTTATCGCTATTTGCGACATTCCGCCCGCCGTCGGTATTTTTAAAATATGATTTAGGAAAAGGCTAGGGGGTTTCTATGCAAACAACTCCAGTGCGTTGGACGACTGCTGACCTAGAGCTATTTGCTGGCGATCGCAGAAATCGCTATGAGATTATTGATGGAGAACTATTTGTGACTAAATCACCTAGTTGGGATCATCAAACGAGCTGCGGCAGGATTGTTACAGTTCTTAACAATTGGTCAGATGAAACTGGTCTGGGTAAAGCTGCGATCGCACCTGGAATTATTTTCTCAGATTCGGACAATGTGATCCCTGATGTAGTGTGGGCAAGTCATGAACGGTTAAAACACTTGCTAGATGAGGCTGGACACCTCACGGGCGCACCAGAGTTAGTAGTAGAAGTTTTATCTCCCGGTGAAAAAAATGAGAAACGTGACAGGGAAACAAAGCTAAAGTTGTACTCAGTGCAAGGGGTTCAGGAATATTGGATTTGCAATTCTGTACAAAAGAAAGTTGAGGTTTATCGACGCGAACAGGCTGCATTAAAGTTAGCAGCTACCTTATTCAATCAAGATGAACTGACAAGTCCTTTGTTACCTGGTTTTAATTACTTAGTGAGTAAACTTTTTTAGTTGGGCATTGGGGAGCCAGTGCGTTGGGCGGCTCTGCCGACTTGAAGCAACTGGCGTCATTGGGATGAGATAAATTCCCTATGTCCTATGCCTAAATTTACAATTACCTAAACCCCTGCTAATACTGGCTGATTCACGGATGCGCTGACTGAATCCGATTCTGATTCCGTACAGTAGATTTCGCAGGAGTTATTAGGACTTTCAATCAGTTTTACTTTGTAAAGTTTAGCTCCCAATTCCTCAATAGGCGATCGCAGCAAATTACTAATATAAAGTGCGATATTCTCAGCAGTCGGTACAACTTCGGCAAAGTAGGGAATATCTTTGTTTAAAAAGGTGTGATCGAATGGCTCTAACACATAATCCTCTACCACTTGATTCAGGGCACCTAGATCAATAATCATGCCAGTACGTGGGTCAATTTTCCCTTTGACAGTGACTTCTAGATGGTAGTTGTGTCCGTGACCGTTGGGACGAGCGCACTTACCATAAATCTCAGTGTTTTCTTCGTTACTGAGTTTAGGATGAGCTAGCCGATGGGCGGCGCTAAAGTGAGTACTGATGGTGAGGTAGGCTTCCATTGCGTTTCCCATATAATCTGCCCAAAGTTCAGGATGTTCAAATAACTGCACGCGGACTAGAGGCAAATGAGGTGCTAACCGTTGCCAGATAATCCGTGCAATATTCTCAGTGGTAGGCAGAGTTTGTTCAAATTCTGCCCACACATCATTGAGATAAGAGAAGTCCAATTGACTGGTAACTTCCCGTTTAATTACGTGTTTCACATCAGACAAGTTCAACACCATGCCATATTCATCCAATTCCCCAGCTAGGGAGATAAATAAGACATAGTTATGTCCGTGTCCTGGAAATCTAGTACCAGCACCAAATTTCTCAATATTCTCGGCTTCACTCAGCTCTGGCAACCAATAACGATGACTTGCTGAAAACTGGGCGCGGCGATTAACAATGCATTGCATGAGTACACTATGAGCAGAATTTAAAATTTCTTAATCTTTTTCTGCTTCCAGCATAAACTAATTTCTTAGTCATTAGTCATCCAGCGAAATTGACCCCCAGACCCATACCCAATGCCCAATGCCCAATGCCCAATGCCCCATAACCAATGACTATGTAACAGATGCTTGTGCCTCACAGTGTAATCTCGTAGCTATGCGGAATAGTTCATGACCTGTGTGTAAATAACGCTCATCGTAGTTCAAAGGAAAATAACCTAATTCATCGAGTCCATCTGCTACTTGATCGAGGCTGTAGTAGAGGTGAGCCGCTGTTCTTGCCAGACTAGGGGGATTTGGCAGGGAGCGAAAAGTAGTTTGTGCCTGCTTGAGGTCATCTCGACAGGTTTTTAAGTATTCCTGAAATTCATCTAACAACTCATCATCAAAGGGATCGGCAGCTAATTGCTCCATTTGTTCTTCTAACGAATAAAGAATGGTACAAAGCAAACGATTAACTGGTTGATAAACTTGGCGCAGCCATTCTTCAACTTGCTCGTCAACATCCCGTCCGGTTTTTCGTCTTGTCTGGTAATGGTTTTGGGCTGATGCTGTACGCTGTTGGCGATCGCTATTTAATTTTTGGGAGTCATCTTGCAGTTCTTGGTCATAATTGCGGCGATTTTGGTTGTCGCCTAAAACTTCATAAGCTGCATTGATGCGGATAATTTGCTCGCGATCGGCTGTTTCCTGATTACTGTCAGGATGAAACAACTTAACCAAGCGGCGATAAGCTTGCTTAATCTCCGCTTGGCTTGCACTTGGACTAACTTTGAGAGTTTCGTAATGGTTAGAAACGTGGTTATAATTGACCATTAATTCAATGTATCGTTAACTGACGCTAGTGGCTAACCTTGCCTCCAGGTCTTGGAACAACGGTGTACTCAAATACCTTTCACCAAAGCTAGGCTGAATCATCACAATTAAACGTCCCTTATTTTCTTGACGTTGGGCAACGCGAATTGCTGCACATAAAGCTGCTCCACTGGAAATGCCAGATAGTAGCCCTTCTTCTTTTGCCAAACGCCGACTATAAGCGATCGCATCTTCATCGGTGACACTAATCACTTCATCAATCAATTTTATCTTTAATACTTGGGGAATAAACCCAGCACCAATTCCCTGAATTTTGTGGGGGCCTGGTCGTCCCCCAGATAAAACTGGGCTATTGGCTGGTTCAACTGCGATCGCCTTGGAATTAGGCTTGCGTGCTTTAATCACTTCTGCTACACCAGTGATCGTACCACCTGTACCCACTCCTGCCACAATGATATCGACTTGTCCATCGGTATCTTCCCAGATTTCAAGCGCTGTAGTTTCCCGATGCACTTTTGCATTAGCTGGATTGCGGAACTGCTGCAACATATAGGTATTTGGTGTAGAATTAACTATTTGCTGCGCTCGTTGAATTGCCCCACTCATGCCTTCCATTCCTGGTGTTAGTTCCAGTTCTGCTCCATAAGCTCGCAACATTGCCCGACGCTCTCCACTCATCGTCTCTGGCATTGTCAAAATTAATCGATAACCCTTTGCTGCTGCGACCATTGCTAGGGCAATTCCAGTGTTTCCAGAAGTGGGTTCTACCAATACTGTCTTCCCAGGAGTAATTAACCCCTCCTCCTCTGCGGCGTTAATCATACTTACCCCAATCCGGTCTTTGACTGATGCCGATGGGTTCATACTTTCCAGTTTCACCACAATTTCTGCAACACATCCTTCTGCTTGCGGAATGCGGTTCAACTGCACTAAAGGAGTACGACCAACAAGTTCTGTAATGTTACGAGCTATTCGCATAAATTAGTCCTTAATTATTAATTATTTGTTATTGGTCATTAGTCATCAACAAATGACAAATGACAAATGACAAATGACTCTTGACTAAATGTAGTACATGATATCTAATTGCCGCCGCGAATCTCGTTTTTCACAAAGATCCTGGAGCGTATATTTTTGCAAGACTGAATTTGCTGCGCGGCTTGCTTCTTGCCAAATTTCTTCTATAACTGAACTGTCTATACTTTTGGAATTAACGTTTTCTTCACCAGCCCGCGCCTCTAACCCTTCTAAGCATTCTAAAATTTCAAAAAGGATGATTTTTCGGGGTTCTCGCGTTAACAGATAGCCACCTTTTGATCCACGCTGACTTTTAACTATACCGCCACGCCTCAAGGTTGCTAGTAGCTGTTCTAGATAGCGATCGGGTATGTTTTGTTGTGCTGCAATTTGTCGAATTTGCAGCGGTTCGCCGCTTTCGTAATGAGCGGCCATCTCTAATAAGGCGAGAATTGCGTATTCCGATTTACAGGATAGTTCCACAAGCAGCAAAAAGTTAGGGGTAAAAATTAGAAGTTAGGAATTAGGAGTCATTCAATTTGGATTTGAGACTTTCCTACGGAACGCTACGCGTAGCTTGCTTCCCCGGAGGGGTAGGCGTGAGCGCTCAGTCGAACGCTTTTTCCTTCAATCCCAAATCCAAAATTCAAAATTTTAAATTGCTAGAGTTAAGATGCTACGCAATATGTAGCTTTATACCGCCAACTTCTATTAAAAAAGCTCGCTCATAAAAAGCTGCTCGCGGCGTAAGTCACTTGTAGAGTGGGCATTACTCTGGTCTATTCATGTCAAACCCGCCATAACTCATAACTTCTAACTCCTAACTTTTCTAGTATACTCCGGTTAACTACTGGGGTTTATCCATTATTATTACCGAAAACAAAAAACCCCGCCTAATGGCGGGGAGAAATAGAGTTCAAATTTGTCAGCAGATAATCAACACTCTAGAAGGTGAAAGTAGTTCTGAGCGTACCGATAATAGCATCATCGTTATCGCTGTTTTGACCAGGAGAGGTCAACCAGATTACACCAGGAGTTACAGAGATGTTATCCGACACACGATACTTGTAGAAGCCTTCAAAGTGGTAGGGTATATCATTGTTGCCACCAAAACCTGGGCGGTTAAAAGAATAGGGTTCTGCACCAGCAAAGACACCTAAAACGTTACCCTTTTTACCGAAATCAGGTAATGCTACCCCTAAACCGTAGCTCCAAGCTTGATAATCATCATTTATACCAGAGCCGATGACATCGTGGTAAGAAACGAAGCCACTAACTGACAACTTGTCGCTAGGTCTAAACGCAGCGGACACGCCGTAAGAATTGCTGGAACCTGAGCCTAGTAGAGTGTTAGCTTGTTGAGTACCTACTGCAACAGAAGATGCAAAAGCGTTATTTACGTTTGATGAAGTACCTGAGTCAAACAAGAAACCGCCTGCGCTATATCCGTGGACATAGGTAGCAGCTAAAGCCAAGCGATCGCCAACACTAAAGTTCAACTGTCCAAGAGCTGCATAGTCGCCGTTGGTCAGACCTGAACTAACACCAGGATTATTAGCATCCGTTGCTAAGTAACCCGCAGTGATTGAGCTATTTCCTAGAATACCGCCACCTTTACCAAGGGGCAGATTGAGCGCTATACCAGCACCGCCACCAATCCGATAGATGGGACTTTCAGAAGCAAAGGTAGATAAAGCGCCGTTACCACCATCAGTTTGGTCAAAAAAGTAAGGATTATTGACGGCTGCATAATGGCTGTGTCGTCCACCACTAGCTGCTAAGTAAACGTTGGCTGGGCCTATGGGAACTTCATAAGTCAAACGATCTATATTGACACTGTTGTTAGCACCCTGATTACCAACTTGAAACGTTTGTGTACCTTCAGCAGTAGCGAGAGCACCACCAACATTATCAAATTGTGTAAAGGCTGCTGCATTACCTGCTGCTAGACGTGTGTGTAAAATGTCTCTACCAGTGAAGCTGGTTTGCAAGTCTAAACGTACCCGATCTTGGAAGACGGTGTTGTTGTTGTCGCCGGTGTCACCCCCAAACACATCACTAACGGCAAAAATTGCTTCACCAACTAGTTTGGTAGTAGTGGAGAACTGATTCGCTTCCAATTCAGCAGTCCGCGCTTCTAAGGAATCTACACGACCACGTAGGGTTGCCAATTCTGCGGAAAATTCTTCTTGCAACCGTTGTAAGGTGGCTAAATCTTGTTTAGTTACCAAGTCAGCTGTTGCTGTGGCAATCAATTCGTTAACCCGATCCAAACAGGCATTTAAACCAGCGGCAAATTCATAACGGGTCAAAGCACGATTACCGCGATAAGTCGCATTTGGATAACCTGCAATACAACCATACCGCTCAACCAAGGACTGCAATGCTTGGAATGCCCAGTCAGTAGGTTGTACATCGGAAAATTGAGAAACCGATGTTACTTGAGACTGAGAATTACCTTGGTTGCCTTCGTTGCTGTAGCGATTAACTTGATCTATGGTTGTTTGAGCCAATATTTCTGGCTGTTGGGCAACTTCGGTTACACCTAGTTGTTTGGCTGCTGATACTTGCGTGGTCGGGTTTGGGGCCGCCATTGCTGTTGCCGAAACTAACAATGTTGCTCCCAAAACTGCTGGGCTAACCACTAAGGATTTCCATAATAGATTAGACATTTTCACTTGACTCCTCACACCTTGTTTAGATAATTGGTTTCGTTACACCTAATTCTCGAAAATGCGACATCTCATTGAAACCTATGGATGAGGCATACTTGGCACTACTACAATTTTAGTTTTTGCAAAGCTAAATAAACAATTAACTTGGGTTAAAAACTTATGTGATTAACTTATGCAAAAACATATCTTTATATCATAACATTATAAAACATCTGATCTAGATGGCAAGATTGCAGCGATCGCCTTAATAACTGTCACACATACTTATTTAAATATTTAAGCAGGGAGTAGGGTTTGGGTCATTCGCTCTTTACGCAGGTTAAATTGCTGAAAGCTTTAGACACTTAGCAGTTTGCCATCAAAAATCCTTCTTCCACTTACCCCTACTATAAATCTTACGCCAGTTAGAACACACTGGCTCGGCTATATAAACCGTATATCGTAGTGACTTTCTGTAGTCTGGCACAAGATGTTAGAAGAAATCAGTTAGTCGATCTGTGAAATCACCCGTGCTACATCAAAGTCTGGCTGGGTCAATCCGCCTGCATCATGTGTTGTAAGTGTAATCTTCACTTTATTGTAGGAAATCTCTATATCTGGATGATGTCCGGCTGATTCAGCCGGCTCAACTAGTTTATTGACAAACTCAATTGCTCCAATAAAATCTTTAAATGTGCGGGTAATTTGCAACTTGGAGTCTTTAACAGTCCAATCTGACAAAACCTTTGCCTGTTTTTGAATTTCCGCTTCGGTGAGTAGTTGTGTCATATCAAGAAATTCCTACTTATATATTTGTTACAACATTTTGCATCTGACAAAGGCAAATCCCTTTTATTCTCCACACAGAAAATATAGGAGGATAAATTAAGCCACAATGCGTATGTCTAGATTTAAATCAGACTTGGCAGATAGACGCTGTTTCTCACATTTGGTCATACTCCAAGCTTTAATACAAGATATTTATTCTTATTTAATAAAACTTAAATAGCTTGCCTTTATCGCGGCAGCCATCGCTATCTATTTTTTAAAAGTAACCATTGATAAAACAAAAATCACCTATAAAAAACTATCCGCCCTGATTCAGATCGGACGATCTAAGTCAGAGCGGTCTAGCGGGTCTTCAGGTTGCAACCAGACTGCCGGAAGGAACTCCGAGCTTGCCTAGCTACTTGAGCTAACTTAGTATCTCAAAGATAACTAAGGCTAACTTTTAGAGAACAGCCCCGGCGCGCAGCCGGCTAACTGCAACCTGATGACCCATGCATTTACTACTTTCTATCATGGGCATCACCTCCTTATTGCCTAAGCGGTCTTAGTTTTAAAAGGGCAGAGAATTAACTCTGGGTTTATAACCTTCATCTAACATAACACATAAATTTAGAGATATTAACCAATATATAAAAAATCTCCCACCTTTTTGATAGGAGATTACTGGAGAATAGTGAAAATTGACACTTTATTGGCTGATTACAAGGAGATTATTTTATCTGGGTGTGTCAATTTTTGCCAACCACAACCCGAATTCAGGTCATGTGCCAAATTTGAATTCTTAGAGAGCGTTACCGCGAGGTAGAACTTCTTCAGGGAATACAAATTGTTCGTGGGGTTGATCTTGAGGAGCCATCCAAGCGCGGATACCCTCGTTCAGCAAAATGTTTTTGGTATAGAAGGTTTCAAACTCAGGGTCTTCCGCCGCCCGTAATTCTTGGGAAACGAAATCATAAGCCCGCAGGTTGAGCGCTAAACCGACGATGCCGACGGCGCTCATCCACAAGCCTGTGACTGGCACGAACAACATAAAGAAGTGCAACCAGCGCTTGTTAGAGAAAGCAATCCCGAAAATCTGTGACCAGAAACGGTTTGCTGTCACCATTGAGTAGGTTTCTTCAGACTGGGTAGGATTGAAGGCGCGGAAGGTGTTAGCACCATCACCGTCTTCAAACAAGGTATTTTCTACTGTCGCACCATGAATGGCGCACAATAAAGCACCACCCAATACACCCGCAACACCCATCATGTGGAAGGGGTTGAGTGTCCAGTTGTGGAACCCTTGCAGGAATAGTAGGAACCGGAAAATTGCCGCCACCCCAAAGCTGGGTGCAAAGAACCAGCTTGATTGTCCCAAGGGGTACATCAGGAATACGCTGACGAATACTGCAATGGGAGCTGAGAAGGCGAGAGCGTTGTAAGGACGTATCCCTACTAGACGCGCAATTTCAAATTGCCGCAACATGAAGCCAATCAAACCGAAGGCTCCGTGTAGGGCAACGAATGGCCACAAACCACCCAATTGAAACCAACGGGTGAGGTCGCCTTGGGCTTCTGGGCCCCACAACAGCAATAGGGAATGTCCCATGCTGTCGGCGGGGGTGGATACTGCCACTGTTAGGAAGTTAGCACCTTCTAAGTAGGAGGAGGCTAATCCGTGGGTGTACCAAGAGGTGACGAAGGTGGTGCCGGTCAGCCAACCGCCTAGTGCTAGGAAGGCGCAGGGGAATAATAGTATCCCTGACCAACCTACGAATACGAAGCGATCGCGCTTGAGCCAGTCGTCGAGAACGTCAAACCACCCTCTACTGGGGGCGCGTCCAACTGCGATGGTCATTAGAGCAAATCTCCAAATGTTTATAAGTACAGGTTGTATCTAGTATTATAGACGGCTATATAAATGCCTATCTATAAGCAGAAAGTTAACCGGGTTGTTAACCAAGTTTACAATTTTTTACACACCTTTAATCATATTAGGTGTAAATCGCTAATTTTTCTAGGGGTTTTGTCATAAAAATTAATTTTTGATTCAGACGAGGTAGATAAAGCAGGGAAGCAAGAGGCGAAAGAGGTAATTTGAATTCTCCCCCTTGCTCCCTGCACCCTGCCCCTCTGCCTCTTCCAATGCCCATTTCCCTAGAATCAGTCAGCTGACGCTAAAATGAGTCCACAGTTAAATTTGATTATTGCTAAATGTTTACCATCGATTTAAGCATCAGAAACACTGCTTTCCCAATCTCAGTACAACGTAAGTCAGCAGAGGATGCTGAGGCTGTCTATCAGCTAATTTTGGCAGCAATCCGTTCTGGGAACCCTGACATTGTAGAACTCAAGTGCGAAGGCAAGACAGAGAAAAAAATTGCTGTCCGCGCTAGTGAAATTTCTGGGGTGCAGATTGTTCAGAAAGATGGTACAACCCCTGGTGGCGGCAGACCACCTGGCTTTTTTGCTGTAGCTGCTGAGTAACCAAGGTTGACAAATGGCTCAAGTGGGCATTGAGGTCAAGGATTTAAATTTCAGTTGGCCTAATGGAGAGAAGGTTATCAAATCTTGCTCTTTAGAAGTACCCAAGGGTGAGTTTTGGATGCTCTTGGGTACAAATGGCAGTGGAAAATCTACTTTACTGAGACTGCTGGCGGGGTTATTAGCTCCTGAATCTGGCGAAATTCGGGTTTTGCAACCCGTTGGCTTTGTCTTCCAAAATCCGGATCATCAACTGGTGATGCCAACGGTTGGTGCTGATGTGGCTTTTGGATTGGTGGAAGAAAAGTTGCCACCTGCTGCTACCAGAGCCAGGGTTGAGGAGGCGTTAGGAGCGGTGAATTTGCTTACTTTGCAACGACGCCCTATCTATGCACTTTCTGGGGGACAAAAACAGCGAGTCGCGATCGCAGGTGCGATCGCCCGTCGCTGTGAAGTTCTATTATTAGATGAACCCACTGCTTTACTAGATCCAGATAGCCAGTTGGATTTAGTTGCTGGTGTCCGCCGCCTTGTCAAAAGTCGAGGTATTACAGCCCTTTGGGTGACACATCGATTAGATGAGCTAAATTATTGTGACGGCGCTTTCTTGCTAGAAAAAGGCTCTTTGGTTGATAGTGGTGAAGCTGAACGTCTCAAACAACGTCTGATGGAGGTACACAGCGAAGCCTCTTAATTCAGTGCTGAGTAATGAGTGCTGAGTAATGAGTGCTGAGTAATGAGTAACGAGTGCTGAGTGAATAAGTAAAATTCATTGTACTTAGCACTTCTGAATACTACTGAAAAAGAATTGCAACGCGCCTTTTAAACAAAGGCGCGTTTTAAGTTGGTGCGTCTATCTGAGGTTTGAGTTTTGTGAGGCTGCCGTATTTTTTATTCTGTGTAGCATAGTGTTACAGACTATGCATCAATTATTATAAAACTTATGAATGAATTTTGTTAACTCTAGAAAATTGTGATTAAAAACCATGCCCCGTTCCTTACTCCAAGCCGTTTTGTTAGTGGACGGCTACAATATCATAGGCGCTTGGCCTTGCCTTAAAAAAACGCGTGATAGCGTTGGACTAGAGGCTGCACGGGGCGAACTTGTGGAAGCGATGACTGGTTATAGTGCGTTTCAAGGTTACACAACTCAGATAGTTTTTGATGCTCAATATCAGAATAGCTCTAGTAATAAAGAAATTATTACTGAGCTTTTATCTGTTTATTACACTGATTTTGGGCAAACAGCAGATACTTATATTGAAAAATCCTGCGCTTCTTTTCGCCACCAAATAGCCCAATCTTTGATTTCGCGTGTGATTGTTGCTACATCAGATCGGGCACAGCAGTTGATGATCCAAGGATATGGGGCTGAATGGTTGTCAGCACAGCAACTCTGTGGGGAAGTGGAAACCACTGTTTGCCGAATGCGACAAAAGTATCATACGCGCAAACAATCTAAGAGTCGGTTTTTAGCTAATGCCATTGATGCTAAGGCGCGGCAGCGTCTGGCTGAATTACGAATGGGATTACAGTAGATATTTA
Organism: Nostoc sp. 'Peltigera membranacea cyanobiont' 210A; assembly: GCF_002246015.1. GTDB lineage: Bacteria > Cyanobacteriota > Cyanobacteriia > Cyanobacteriales > Nostocaceae > Nostoc. The sequence goes on along the minus strand of NZ_NOLJ01000010.1, from coordinate 56,578 downwards.
GTATCTCAGAGTCTCTGCTTAAGTTCTTGAATCGATTTTGGCTGCAAAAATTCTCTAAATTAAGTTTCTAAAAAAAAATATTGGCGAAAGTACTTGCCAAATACTATTTTTAGCCCTAAGATTATAAATCGTGAGTGGTCCTCAGTAGCTCAGTGGTAGAGCGATCGACTGTTAATCGATTGGTCGCTGGTTCGAATCCAGCCTGGGGAGTTTATCAATTTTGGATTCTAGATTATCCATCAGAGACTTATGGTCGCTTGACTCGACTGTGACGTTTCTGAATCATGGGTCTTTTGGTGCTTGTCCTAAACAAGTGCTGGAGTTTCAACAACGTTTGCGATCGCAGCTCGAAAAGGAACCCTTACGCTTTTTTGGTAGGGAATGGGAACCCCTGCTAGACGATGCCAGAAGTAAGTTGGCGGCGTTTATAGGTGCTGATGTCCAGGATTTGGTATTTGTCCCCAATGCAACGACTGGCGTTAATTCGGTGTTAAGGTCGCTGACGTTTTCACCAGAGGACGAAATACTTACAACCAACCACGAATATAATGCTTGCCGTAATGCACTTGATTTTATCGCCAGTCGTACTGGCGCGCGGGTGGTGGTGGCAAAAGTTCCTTTCCCTATTGACTCGCCACAGCAAGTAGTGGCAGCAGTAATTGAGCGAGTTTCACCAAAAACACGATTAGCACTTTTGGATCATATTACCAGCCAGACAGGGTTAATCTTCCCGATTCAAGAGTTGGCGAAGGAGTTGCAACAACGGGGTGTAGATACATTGGTAGATGGGGCACATGCGCCTGGAATGATTCCCCTCGATTTGCGAGAGATGGGCGCAACTTATTACACAGGGAATTGTCATAAATGGCTGTGTGCGCCAAAAGGGGCAGCATTTTTGTATGTGCGACGAGATAAACAGTCAGAAATTCGTCCTCTGACAATTAGCCACGGCACAAATTCGCCACGCACTGATAAAAGCCGCTTTCAGTTGGAATTTGACTGGACAGGTACAGACGATCCTACAGCTTATATGTGTGTACCGGAAGCGATGTCTAACGACAAGCCACTTCGTGTCTACGCTTTTATGGGTTCCTTGCTACCTGGCGGGTGGAAAGAATTGAGACAGCAAAATCATCAACTAGTGTTGCAGGGAAGACAGCTACTTTGTGAAGCGCTGGGAGTGCAGCCGCTTTGTCCAGAGGAGATGATTGGTTCAATGGCAGTTGTGCCAATGCCTACGACTTTGGAAAACCGCGATTTCATGTCTGTACACGATGAGTTGTTTGATAAGTTTGGTATTCAAGTGCAGGTGATGCCGTGGCTAGAACAACCTCGGCTGTTGGTAAGGATTTCGGCGCAGATTTACAATACTTTAGAGCAGTATGAGTATTTGGCAAAGGTATTAAAGGGATTGTACTGTTAATCTAGTTTAGGAAACTGGCGATCGCATCAAGTGTCTGTTTTGCACTTTTAGCAGTATTGGCGTATTTGCCAAATAAAAAATATTTTTATCAGATACCACGTTTAAGGCAAGAGACGCGATGAATCGCCGTCTCTACAAAAGACCGATTTGTAGAGACGGCGATTTATCGCGTCTTTTTGTCGGTCGTAAAGATGAATTACACGCGATCGCATCTCGGATGAAGGGCGATCAGCCTACAAGTATCAATTCAGATATGATTGAGTTGTGGTTGTGTACCCCCACAAATCCAGAACTTTGAAAAGAATTTACAGAATATGAGTTCACTCGAACCAAGCATAAGTACTGAAGTCCCTGCATCCGATGTTATGCTTCAGATGATTTCTGGATTTTGGGTATCACGAGCAATCCACGCTGCTGCTAAACTTGGTATTGCTGACTACCTCAAGGAACAGCCAAAGACGCTAGAGGAACTAGCTGCAATCACTAATACTCACGTCCCATCATTGTACAGATTACTGCGTGCCCTTGCCAGTGTGGGTATATTTGTTGAAGATGAGCATCATCGATTTGGCTTAACACCCTTGGGTGCTACGTTACAAACGGATGTTCCTGGTTCTTTGCGTTTTTTTGCCATTTCCGAACTGGGACAAGCGCACTACTTAGGCTGGGATAACCTACTACATAGCATCAAAACTGGCGAGATTGCGTTTGACCACATCGCTGGAATGAGTGTTTGGGATCATTACCTTAAAAACTCTGAAGCTGGCAAGTTGTTTAATCGGGCAATGACAAGTCTAACAGCTTCAGTTTTGGAAGCAATTATTTGCAGTTATGACTTTTCAGCATTCAACACCATTGTTGATGTGGGAGGAGGTCAGGGCAGTTTGGTGACTACCATCCTTAAAGCTTATCCGACTGTTAAAGGAATTATCTTTGATATACCAACGGTGATAGAAGAAGCAAAATCTTGCCTGCAAGCACAAGGTTTTACAGACCAATGTACGGTAGTGTCGGGGAACTTCTTTGAGTCAATAACAGCAGGTGGTGATGCTTACCTTCTCAAGCACATCATTCATGACTGGGATGAGGAAAAAGCGATCGCTATTCTCAAAAACTGTCATCAGGCAATGTCACAGCATGGTAAACTCCTGCTGTTTGAGACAGTAATTCCTCCTGGGAATGTATCTTCTTTTAGCAAGTTGTTTGACCTCAATATGCTAGTTATGACTGGTGGACGCGAACGCACAGAGGAGGAATATCAAGTGTTACTGCTTCATGCTGGCTTCCAACTTACCCAAGTTATTCCAACCTCGTCACCAATTAGCGTTATTGAGGCGCTAAAAATTTAAAGGATTGGCTGTAAATTTAGCTCAACAAATTATCGAAGCTGCACGGCGATTACCCCGCAAAGTATACTTGCCTAATCCAGATGCCGATAAATTAGCTGAAGATCCATTTCCCGCCCTGCAAACTTGGTTAACAGAAATAGAACGCAACAACTCCGGTAAGCAATTTCTCTTTTGTTTGGATGAATATGAAGGACTGGGTGAGGTAGTGGAAGCCCCCCACCCAGCAAGACAAAGGTGTTATCGGCAAACTAACGCGAAAAGATATTTCGACTCAAGAAGGCAATGCTTTTCAAGTGCCTTTAGTACAAAAATATATAGAACAGTTGCTAGAAGAAGAATAAGCGTAATTCCTAATTCGTAATTACCGCTTGTTAATTTGTTCTGATCGCGATATTTGTTACAAACACTACGATTTTCGTTACAAACACTACGTTTTCATTACCAACGCTACGATTTTCGTTACCAACACTACGATTTCTGTTACAAACAATCTAATTTTTGTTACAAACACTACGTTTTGGTTACAAACATCATAATTCTCGTTACAAACATCACGATTTCGTGCTGTAGTAGCTTGCTAAGTTCAACTTAACTATGAAATATCACACTCAGTAAAGGCAGGAACGCCAGCAAAAAGCCATGCCAGGATTGCAATTGAGCATCTGGGGTTGCTTCTGGTGGTGCTAATAAAGCTTCTACTCTTTGTTCTAAACGATCTGCACCAGAAGAACCTAATGCAGCACAGCAAATTTCCGATAAGACGGGGCCGCTACTAACTACTAATAAAAGTGATTCCGCTAACACCAGAGGGTCTACCTGCAATGCTGCATAACCATCGGCACGGAGTTCGCGCAAAGCTAACAATTCTTCCCACAAAGGCTCTGTATTCGGCAACCATGCAGTGCAAGAACGCACCCAACCCAGCCAAAAAAACCAGAACGTATCCCTATAATAGTGATGCCCTTGCTCATGGGCTAAGACGCTTTCTAAATGAGCAGGTGAGAGAGTTTGCACTAATCCTTGGCTAACCACTAGCTCTGGTTGCCAAAAACCAATTTGACCTGCAAACAACGCGCCCGTTTGCAGCAGTCTGGCTCGTCTATCGCCAACATTCACCAAAGGGCAGTTACGCGCAGATTCTACAGATTGCCAACCCTGGAAGGCAAGTTTAATGCATGAAATGGCAAAAAATGCCAAATAAATTAATGCTAGTAAATAGCTAATTGAGCCTGTATACATCCCGCCCATTTGTCCTTGAGGCCCCATGAACAGCACAGCGATCGCAGTCATGAATATTAGCAAGGGCGGGAAGAGAAACAAAAATAGCGATCGCTGCCATCGCAGATTCCAATTGCCTTGGGGTTGATTCCCAGCGGATCTTAACCACCAGGCAACTGCCAAAGCATTCAAAATCATTATTAGATGCATCATTGTTCCTCCCTCTTCCTTGTCTACCTTGTCTCTTCTCCATGCCCAATCCCTAATAAATACTCAAAAAGCGCATTTTATGCTGTTAGACTTTTAGACTTGCTGCACTATCTTGTAATCTAAAACAAGAACAGACCTTCTAAATGGGGAAAAAGTTACAGTTATAAGGCTACAGCCCAAAGGGACAAATATTTACTCATTCCCTGCTCCCCCTGCCTCCTTTGCTCCCCTGCTCCCATCTATGTATTGAATGAGATACATTTTGTATTTTGATGATAAAAATTTTCCTAGAGCAATTGTGACTATAGTTAGTGACACCAACTAGGTAGAATGTTATTTACGGCAGTAGTATTAAAACAGGTGTATCCAGCCCGTGAAGTTATTCGTATACCACACTCCTGAATTGACTCCAACGGATAAAGCGCCAGAATGTGCGATCGCAGTCGATGTCTTGCGAGCCACTAGCACAATAGCGACTGTCTTGGCATCTGGAGGCGAAGCTGTACAAGTATTCAGCGATTTAGATCGGTTAATTGAAGTTAGCGAAAAATGGCCCCCTGAAAAACGTCTGCGGGCTGGAGAACGCGGCGGCGCGAAAGTCACTGGCTTTGAGTTGGGAAACTCTCCCCTCGACTGCACGCCAGAATTAGTGCAAGGGCGACGTTTGTTTATCAGTACCACAAATGGCACTCGTGCTTTACAACGGGTACAAGATTCTCCAAATGTATTAGCAGCAGCCTTAATTAACCGGGCGGCGGTGGTGCAATTTCTTTTAGATAAGCAACCAGAGACAGTGTGGATTGTCGGTTCTGGCTGGGAAGGCAGTTATTCCTTAGAGGATACAGTTTGTGCGGGTGCGATCGCTCATAGTATTTTGCAGCAAACCAAGTTGTCACCTGAAGAACTCGCTGGGAATGATGAAGTAATTAGTGCGATCGCTCTTTACTCTCAATGGCAAGATAACTTATTAGGATTACTTCACCAAGCTAGTCACGGCCAACGATTGTTGCGTCTTGACTGCCATGAAGATTTAAAATATTGTTCCCAAACTGATATTTTAGATGTCTTGCCTATACAACATGAAACGGGAGTTTTGAAAAGGGGATAGCGACTGGGGACTAGGGACTAGTGACTGGGGATTAAGGAAGAGTTTTCCCAATCCCCAATCCCCAATCCCCAGTACCCAATACCCAATCTTGAAGCATTTGCCGCAGTCTTTGTCGCCAATGGGGGGGATAAGTTCCTAGAATTGCCGCAATTTTTCCACAAGCAAGGACGGAATAAGCAGGGCGACGGGCTGGTGTCGGATATTCGGCGGTTGTAATGGGGACAATCCGTTCAACTTTCAAAGGGAAGCCTAGTTGTTGGGCTTCTTCAAAAATGGCGACGGCAAAATCATACCAGCTAGCAACGCCGCTATTAGTGTAGTGATAAGTGCCGCTAATTTCTGGGGTTAACTGGGGAATCATCTGCGCTATAACTGCCGCTATATCTTGCGCCAAAGTCGGGCTACCAATTTGATCGGCGACAACACGGAGTTCTTGGCGTTCTGCACCTAGTCGCAGCATGGTTTTGACAAAGTTACTTTTGCCAAAGGTTCCATAAACCCAAGCTGTGCGGAGAATGAGATGATGGGCGCAATTTTCCCGAATAGCTTCTTCTCCAGCGAGTTTGGTTTTACCATAAACACTCAAGGGATTAGTCGCATCAGTTTCTTGGTAAGGGCTACAGCCATTGCCATCAAAAACGTAATCAGTCGAAATATGAATTAAAAAAGCTCCTAACTTTTGGCTTTCTTGGGCAAGAATTAAGGGTGCAGCCGCATTAATAGCGGTAGCAAGTTCGGGTTCGCTTTCGGCTTTATCTACAGCAGTGTAAGCAGCAGCGTTAATGATGATTTGCGGCTGCTTGGATCTGATAACGTTGCGGAGGGTATCGGGTTGGGCAAGGTCTACTGTTGGGCGTGCTACTGAGATAATATCGTCATAAGATGAGAGTATTTGTTGTAGTTCCTTTCCCACTTGACCGTTGCTACCAATCAGCAAAATTGATTTAGTCATTTGTCATTTGTCATTTGTCCAAGAGAAGCCATGCCCACTCTTTAACGTGGTTTGAATTAGTCCGATGAAAGACAAAGTTTTTCCGTCCACCATAAAAGTAAGCTTAGGGTATCACAAGAGACGGGGTATGTACTAATGACCAATGACCAGTAGACCTCTTGCAAAAGTCGCTAACAACCCCAACCCCTCCCCGCAAGCAGGGAGGGGAGACAAAGCGTAGCTTTGGCGGGGTGGGGTTCTTTCTTATTTTTGATTTATGCAAGAGGTCTAATGACCAATGATCAATGACTACTTAATCAAATACTTCAGCAGTTCTGAAAGATTTACCAGCTTGGTCTTTAGCTGATAAAATTGGTGGCGCACTTAAGGGCCAATCTATCGCTAAATCTGGATCGTTCCATAGAATTGTACGATCTCTTTGGGGCGCGTAATAATCTGTAGTTTTGTAGAGAACTTCAGCTACTTCTGAAAGCACGAGGAAGCCATGAGCAAAGCCTGGTGGTATCCACAGTAGGCGTTTGTTCTCAGAACTGAGTTCATAACCCACCCATTTACCGAAGGTAGGAGAGCTTTTTCTAATGTCTACGGCTACGTCAAAAATAGTCCCGACAACAGCACGAATGAGTTTACCTTGGGGTTGTTGGATTTGGTAGTGCAGCCCACGCAGAACGTTTTGTTTGGAACAAGAGTGGTTATCTTGGACAAAGTTCGTAATAATACCTGTTTTTTGAGCAAAACTTTGGTGGTTGTAGGCTTCAAAAAAGAAACCCCGATCGTCTGCAAATACTTGGGGTTCAATTTGTAGAACTTCAGAAATTTTGGTATGTAAAATGCTCATTAATATTATTTATAGGATGTGCTGCGTGTTCTGATTGTTAGATGAATTTCGCATTTATATTTTACATGCACTATGTTCCAACTTTGACGATGGTTTGTCCTATTTTTAACTAGTAAATCAGGTTAATTCAATTTGACAGTCATCGCCAATTAGAAATCGCAAGGCTTTGGGGCGGCGGGGTGCAAGAGTCAGTTGCGCCCGTTGTCCAATGACACTATCAATAATGCGCTGATGAATTCCGGCGATTTTAGCACCTTCTAAAATCACACTATGTTCTAAATCAGTATCAATGAGTGTGGCATTATTAGCAATACTACTATAAGGGCCAATAAAGCAGTTTTCTAAATGGCAATTGTTACCAATGATCACTGGCCCTCGAATTGTGCAGTTAATTACTTTAGATTTTGCACCGATTTGGACTCGCCCAATAATCTGACTTTGGGGATCAATTTCGCCCATAACTGATGCCGTCAGGTAAGTATCGAGAATCAATCGGTTAGCTTCTAATAAGTCATCTTTTTTACCAGTATCTAACCACCAACCTTGGAGATTGTGGGCTACAACTTGCTTTTTCTGATTAATGAGGTATTGAATAGCATCAGTAATTTCTAGTTCGCCTCTGGCGGAAGGTTGGATATTTGCGATCGCATCAAAAATAAGGTGAGAAAAGAAATAAACTCCTACCAATGCCAAATTGGAAGGAGGAACTTTGGGTTTCTCAATTAATTGTAATACCCGTCCTGTTTCATCCACCTGAGCCACGCCAAAGGCGCTAGGGTTGGTAACCGAACGTAAGAGAATCAGAGCATCTGGCAGTTGTTGGCTAAATTGTTGCAGAAAGTAACGTAACTCACCTAGTTGAATGAGGTTATCACCCAAGTACATGACAAAGGGAGAATCACCTAAAAAGGAATGGGCGATTTGAACGGCGTGAGCAAGTCCAAGTGGGTGATCTTGTACGATATAGGTGATGTTTGCTCCAAAGTATTCTCCATTTCCAGTTTTTCCTTGGACTTCTGCCCCAGTTTCCGGGCTGATGATGATGCCAATATCAGTAATACCAGCAGCGACCATTTCTTCGATGCCATACCATAAAACAGGTTTATTAGCAACTGGTACAAGTTGTTTTGCTCCGCTGTAGGTGAGGGGACGTAGACGTGTACCTTTACCGCCAGAGAGAATTAGTGCTTTCATAAAGATTTCGGATTAATTCACAGTCATTAGTCAAGATAATCTGAAACTTCGACAAAATCCCAAATCTTGGCATCCAATTCTGGTGTTAGTGTATCTTTTATAAGTAACGGGATAAAACTTCGGCGGTTGCTTTTCCTGTTTTTTCCCAACTGAATTGTTGGGAGTGAGTGATACCTTGGCTAGAAAGGCGCGATCGCAATACCGAATCAGTTGCAACAGCCTGCATCACCTCTGTAATTTCTGCTGTGTTGTAGGGATCGATCAGAATCGCCGCATCGCCAGCCACCTCTGGTAAGGAGGAAAGATTGGAAGTAATAACGGGAGTACCACAAGCCATTGCTTCGAGGACAGGTAAACCAAAACCCTCCCAAAGACTGGGGAAAACAAGTGCGATCGCTTGATTGATGATTTTTGGTAATTCGCTGTAGGGAGCGTAGTCAAGGAACTTTACCTGATTAGTTACACCCAATTCTGCAACTTGCGTTTCTAAAGTAGGAGTATAGCGCAAATCAATTGGCCCTACTAACCATAGTTCGTAGTCTTTGCAGTTAGGTAACGCCGCAAAAGCACTAATGAGTCGCTGGATATTTTTGTATGGATCTTGGCGACCAATGTAGAGAAAGTAGTTGCTGGTGGGGAGGTTGAGAGGACGGAAATGAGTGTGATCGTGGGCGAGGGGGATGGAAGTAATTTTGCTGGCGGGAATTTGGTAAAAATCGGTGATGTCTTTTGCTGTAGTCTGGGAGATGCAAATAATGTGTTGTGCTTGCTTAAGAACTTGCGGAGTGTAGTAGTGGTGATAGGGTGTGAGTGGTGAGAAGCGTTTGCCAAAGCGCAACGGTATCATGTCAAAAGATGTGACGACAAAACGACAGTTGCTATAAAGGGGTGCTTCCGGTAGCGGTGAGAATAAGAGACTCGATTTGAGGTTTTTATATATTTGTGGTAATTGAAATTGTGTCCAAAGCAAGCGGCGAATATGACCTTTTGTCCCTTGATCAGGTGTTAAGTTTCCAGGTACTGAATAGCAAGTAAAATTGGCAACTGTCCGTGAAATCAATAATGTCGGATTCAGTGAATGAAGGTAAGGAAACAAATTATTAGTGTAGGTTGTTATGCCTGTAGGTTTAGTGCTGGCAACAGACAAATTAACTATGGTTTGATGGCTCAAAATCGTAGCGATCGCCTCCAATAGAGTAATACGCCAGAAATTTTACCAAATGCAACTTGAGGTTTGATAGCAATTAAAACAAATGCATAACAAAGAAGCTTTGCTAATCTGAGTATCTGTATAGTTGAATCTGTATATTTTTCTAAAGTTAATAAATAGCTGTAAGTACTGTGTTTCATTTTTATAAACATATTTCTATTAGTAATTGAGGATATTTGATGTATCACACTAAACTGCTTGGTTACTACTATCAAATGTCCTTGGTTTGCATTATATCTACAAAAATCAAAATCTTCGTAGTAGAGAAAATAAGCGGGATCAAACAAAGGACAGGCAGAAAATTTACGAAGATTTATTATTAAGCTACAGCCTGAAACCCAGTCACAAGTTGCATAAGCAGTATCTATATTTGTTAGCAAGTCTTGATTCAGAATTGCACCAGTTTTAGAAATAAATCTACCACCTGCAAACCAAACTTCACCTACTGGTGTATAAATAATCGTACCAACAATTGAAACTTCTGGATGTAACTCAAAAAATGGCTTAATTTTATCTAAAGTATTTTCTATTAAATAGGTATCTGGATTGATGAGCCAAACATACGCTTGGGGATCTTGAATGTAGATCCATTTTAAGCCTAAATTACAAGCACAACCAAAGCCTAAATTAGCCCCAGCATCAAAAATTAATAAAGATTCAGTTTTAATATTATCAATAGAATTATCATCAGGTGAGTTATTAATAATAATTACTTTGTAGTCAAAGTAGTTCGTTTTCTGTATAGAATTGATTAATTTCAAGATTAAATCTGTAGAATAATAATTAACGATTAAAAAATAAATCACTGGGTTTAATTTTTTTATATCAAATAAAACTTTAAGAATCCAAATTCGCAGGGCTATTCCTTCAGAACCGTATCTGTTTAGCCAACTTTGGTAACAAAGCTTGAGAATACCAAAACCAAAGTCTAATCGTTGATCATCAAAGGTATCAGATCATCTTAAGTCTAATTTATTCCGAAACCAGACATAAAATCTACTTGCCAAATATCATCTTGGTCTGAATCTGAAAAGGTGATCGCTATGATTTTAGAGTCTACAACACAGTATTGCAAATTCAGTTCAAAATTGTAATAATTTTTGCGTAAGTCCTAATTAAGAACAATTTTTATTAGACAAAACCGATCACGTGGTCTTTGAACTTAGTTCCTTCAAATCATGATCTAGCATTAATTCAACCAATTGCTCAAAAGAGTATTGTGGACACCAACCTATATTTTTTTTAATTTTCTCAATGTTGCCGACTAACTGCATAGGTTCATTTGGTCGATAAAAGGTAGGGTCTACAATAACATAATCTTGCCAATTCAATCCGACAAATTTAAAAGCACACTCTACTAAGTCTTGCACAGAGTAAGTTTGACCGCTAGCAATAATATAGTCATCTGGTTGCTCTTGCTGCAACATCAACCACATGGCGTATACAGCATCTTTGGCATAACACCAGTCACGACGTGCATCTAAGTTACCTAATTTCAATTCGTTGCTTAAAGCAAGTTTGATTGCGGCTACAGAGCGTGTAATTTTTCTAAATACAAATTCTGTACCGCGTCTGGGAGATTCATGGGTGTAAGTTAATCCACAGCACGCATAAAGGTTATATTGTTGGCGATAATTAATAGTCATCCAGTGAGCATAGGCTTTCGCAACACCATAGGGGTTGCGGGGACGAAAAGCGGTGTGTTCGTTTTGGGGTGATTCATTAGGTTGACCAAACACTTCGCTACTAGAGGCTTGATAAAATTTTGCATCAGGCTTACATCGTCGAACCGATTCCAACAGACGGGAAACTCCTAGTGCAGTGTATTCAGCAGTCAGAGCTGGTTGTGTCCAAGATAAAGGAACGTAGCTTTGGGATGCAAGGTTATAAATTTCATCTGGTTGAGCTTGTGTGATGACATCCATCAAAGATGATTGATCTAACAAGTCGCCCGATAGTATCTCAATGTTACCGCCAAGATGGGTGATGCGCTCTAAATTACTTGAACTGGAGCGGCGAACTAAACCAAAAACTTGATAGTCTTGCGCCAGGAGAAGTTCAGCTAAGTAAGAACCATCTTGCCCAGTTATCCCTGTAATTAATGCTCGCTTTACCATAGATTTTGACCTTGCCCTGTCTTTAAATGTTAATTAGACAACTATGGAATATATAAATGCTAAATTTCCATAATAGAAAAATTTAGTATTTTACTAACAAAAAAATTATATTTATTAAAAATAGTTGAGATTAGCCAAACCTATAGTTTTGTTGAGCTTTTAAATACCAAATTCAGCAATCTAAACCTTCAAGACATGATTGCCTTTTTTATATATGTTGATAACAATCTTAAATCATCAGGTTTTCTAGCTGGTAAAGCTTTTAGTAAAGTATTTACCAGTCGATACAGCAAATTACCTTTTATCAACAAACGGGTAGATAACGGAACTTTATGATATACAGGTTCATTGAGAACTTTAAGCCAGATTTTATATATATCATCCCATCCACGTCCCACAATAAAATTTTGATTAGTCGCTTGCTTGTCATGAATGCGAAACCTTGCAAGTTTTTCGTTAATAAAACCTATGTCATAACAAGAAATGATTCTTAGCCACATCTCCCAATCTACAAGCTGTGCTAAATTACAATCAAAATTACCTATCTTATCTAAAATTTCTTTTCTAATCAGAACATTTGTTGGTTCCCCTATTTTATTTACTGGGTCTTTTACAAGCACTCTTCTTTTGAGCAATGAACTTCCTTTTTGAATCGGTTGTAAATTTCCCCAAAATTCATGTAGTATATCTACGCCGAAAGGTACTTTCATTCCATCATTTACTATCAATTCTCTGGGTGTAAATACCATTCCTATCTCTGGTTTACTTTCTGCCAAAGTCACCATTTTTTCCACACACTTGCTATCTAAAATATCATCTTGAAATAGAAATTTGATATATTTACCACTTGCTCTAGACAAACAAAAGTTCCAATTTTGAACCAATCCAAGTCTTTCATGACTATAAATTTTAATGTCAAAGTTTTTCTGATTATGAATTTTTAATTCTTCAATTATTAAAAGGGAATCATCATCAGATTTATCATCAGAAATAATTATTTCAATAGAAGAATAGCTTTGGTTAAAAGCACTAATTAATGCCTCTTCTAAAAATCTTTCTCCGTTATATATTGGTATACAAACAGTCACAAGAGGAGCGTTACTCATATTAAACCTCATGAAGAATACAAAGAATTATTGTCTATAAAATTTTGCCATCTGTTTATGAAAATATTTCTATCTTGGAGATTTTCCTTTGCAGACCTTGTACGTCCTTCTTTATGAATCCAAGTACTATTTGCATAATAGTAGGAATGTAAACCATACTTATCTCTAAGCTTAAAACAATAGTCGATGTCTTGACATTCTTCTTGGTAAACTGAATCTAAGCCACCCAAGTCTAAAAATAATTGTCTATTTGTAAACAAACAGGCTCCTGTAACTGCTGGCACAATTTGTGAATGAATAACTTTATTGTCGGCGCTTTTACAATTTTTATTAATATGTTCAGGAATATATTTATAAGGTTCATGTCTACATATAAATACTCCTGCGTGCTGTATTCGGAAATTAGGATATAATAATTTACAACCAACAGCACCTATCTGATTTTGATTAGTCTCGAAAATTTTGATTACTTCTTGAATAGATGGTAGTATCGCTTCTGTATCATTATTTAACAATAAGATATAGCGACCACGAGCCTGAGAAGCCAAGTAATTATTGCCCGTACTAAAATTATATCTACCTAAATAAAATACTGGATGTTGTATTGATTTATAATAAATTTCTGTTTCTGATAATTCTGAGCCAGTATCACCTATGAGAATTTCATAATTTATATATTGTAGAGTTTGCTTAATAGATTCTAAGCATGGTTTTAGAAGATTCACTTTGTCTTTAGAAAGGATTAATATAGATAAGTCTAATTTTTCTAAATTGCTAAAATACAAGCTGGAATTACTGGCTTTTAATTGAAGCTTTTTGATCCGAGGTAATGTTGTCTTGTTGATAATAGGCAAAACAAAACTTTTAGAGTTATCACCAAGAATAGTTGTTAAATGTTTAAGACGATTTTCATAAATAATAGAATTGAGTTTTTGAGAATTTTCTTTCCATGAATATAAAGTTTTAGGAGGTGTATATTGGTCTGCTCTCTGTAGATTATCTATAATTACTTGTGATAATTCATTAATATTTGCCGCTACTTTTGCACCAGTTTCTTTGTGTGCCCCCAAGTTTAATGCAAATGACATCCTACCGACAGCCATAGCTTCAACAAGGGGCAAGTTGTAGCCTTCCCATCTAGACAAAGATACACAAGCACTACAATCTAAGTAGGCAGAAATTAATTGTTCATTCGATGGGTTATCAATGCAAATAAGACCTTGATTTTTGAAATGTTTTACATCTTTAGAACTATCTGATTTACCAATAAGAACGATTGGCATATTAGTCAAACGAGAAAGTTCTTGTAAATCATTAGTTCCCTTGTATCTACTATAAATTTCTCCTAACCGAGATACGCAAAGTAAAAATGGTTTTTCTAAGCAATTTGGAGAGTAACCTCGTGAAGATGCCAAATTTGCTAGCTTACCCCTTAGCTTTTCATATTGAGGATATTCAATAATCAAATGGTCGGAACCACAATAAACCACATCAGCTCTTGTTAATGCCATATCTTCTTTAACAAAATTGCTGATAGCTATAGCTTTGTGATAAAGGTGATGATGCGAACTTCTAAATTCTTTTTGAGCTTTTCTCTCTTCTATTTGTCCGGGAAACAATTCTGGAGGAGGCTCACCATAGTCCCAAGCTATTTTAGTAACGTAAGAGTTCATCTTAAGTACTAATTCAAAAAAAGGGTCTGTATGAGCAATAGCTATATCACAGACTATTTTAGAGACAGTATGACTCAATCTAAAAGTAGGTAATGTTATTACCTCTATGTTTCCTATCTGAGTAAATGAAGAGGTGAAAAATCCATCATTAACTAAAGTGTAAATTTTAACTTTGTTTCCCCAAGCTGCCAAATACTTAGCTTGTGTCGCTACTACTAAATCTACACCATATCCTCTCTTTAGCCTTGCACAGAAAAAAGCTACATTCAGAGAGTCTTGAGATGAGACTATAGACCTTAATCTCAAAAACTTTTCATGATTAAAAATCATATCGATCCTCAATTTGGTAGATGCACATAACCAATATTCTTCACCCTATTGGTTGAAGTTTATTTTTACTTGGGAATAACAAAAAAGGTTGTTTTAAATACTATTTATATTTAAACTTAATATCCCGATTAATTATTAGAACAATATAATTCTGTACATTTTACATCATTGCGCTCGTACCGTTAACGTAATGCGTTTTCTATTAGTACTTAAGTACTAATAGAAAACGCATTTCATTTATTTATATAAATTTACCATTTGAGGGTACATAATGTTCAGATAAAATCCTTTTTTGATCACTTTATTGATTTATCACAATTTCATACACCAGTCAATAAGGATTTAAAATTTCAAGCACCCTATATTTACCTAGAATAATTTCTTAATCTTCATTGTCAGGATAGAGCGTATTTTATCTGAATTTGCAATCGCAGCAGTTACGATTTTCTTTTGTAATCAAACACTAGGGCTTTTTTACTCATTCCCTTCTAAACCCAAGCCTGATTTTAGTTGAAACCATACTTTTCGCAATTTCCAAAACTTACTGCTCTCCATTGCTGTAATCTTAGTTTGAAGCTGTTGTAATTCAAGTTGATTATAATGCAGTTCTGACTGGCAAGATTTTAGTTTCACCTGCGTCTGTTGCAACAAGGATTGTAGATTTTCTAGTTTCATTTGAGTGTCTTGAAATTGTGATTGCGAACGCTCTAGTTCTGTTTGAGTTTGTTGGAATTGAGAATATGAGCGCTCTAGTTCTGTTTGAGTTTGTTGGAATTGAGAATATGAGCGCTCTAGTTCTGTTTGAGTTTGTTGGAATTGCAATTGTGAGCGCTCTAGTTTTGTTTGAGTTTGCTGAAATTGTGATTGTGAGCGCTCTAGTTCTGTTTGAGTTTGCTGAAATTGTGATTGTGAGCGCTCTAGTTCTGTTTGAGTTTGCTGAAATTGTGATTGTGAGCGCTCTAGTTCTGTTTGAGTTTGTTGGAATTGTGATTGCGAACGCTCTAATTCTGCTTTAGTTTGTTCAAGTTCCAAAGACAAATTTTCTTTACTAATAAAACCGTATACATCATATTGACCTGTAATTGCTATTAAATTAGTAAAATCAAAAGCGTATTTTTTTATAATTTTTTCAAAGGTGTCATTTCTACTATCAAGTAGCTCATAAAGCTTATCTATTCCAAAACTTTGGTATGCAGGTAGACTAACTTTAATTGCTAGCAGAGCGATTTGCAGGTAAATAGATTCTTCAACATCTTGATTGTGGGTTACATCTAATCCCGCTTCGGGAAATATTTTATAAAAGTTATTGCGTACTTCCGGCGAACAATAATTATTTAAAATTTGTTTACACTCTATCTGATGACGAATTCTTGTTTCTGGCCTATTCCCGCTTGCATTAGCCTCATTATTACGGATACGAAATTTGATCAATTCTTCAGGTATTATATAGATATTATACTTCATGCAAAGCCTGATCCAGAAGTCAAAATCAGGTAGTTGGGCAAATCTCTCATCATATTGTCCCACATCATTGTAGCATTTCTTACGAACCAATGCACTAGGATGACATAAGCAGTTCCCTTTAAAGAAAAAATGATTTAACCATTCAAAACGAGTGCGGTTTGGTTGGAGAAAAATTTGTTTATAAAAGTGGTTTTCTTGATTAAAATCATTTCCATCATCATCAATAATATGAGCATAACTAAAAACAGCACCGACATCTGTATTTTCTTCCAAATAACTAACTTGCTTTGCCAACTTATCGGGATTGAAAATATCATCAGAACTTAACATTGCAATAAATTCGCCTCTTGCTTCTTTAATGCAATTGTTCGCAGCAACAGCCGCACCCCGATTTTTTGGAAAGCAAAAAAGCCTAATTCTTGGGTCATTAAATTCTTTAATAATTTTTATAGTGTTATCAGACGAATAATCATCTGTAATAAGTATTTCAAAGTCTTGATAGCTTTGTCTTAATACACTATATATAGTTTCTGATATATATTTTTCGTGATTATAAGATGGAATAATTACTGATACTTTTGGCACAGATTAATAGCCTCTAATTTCAATCATTATGTTACAAATTTTTTTAACATCATCAACGCTTAAGCCACCATACAAGGGTAATGATAAAACCTCTTTAGCTACTTGATTGGCAACTGGCAGGTTAACGCTACTAGATGATGGTAGGTACTTGTAGCATGGGTAATCGCTACAAAGAGGATAAAAGTATTTGCGAGTGAAGACATTATATTGCTTAAATTGATTATGTACATAGTCTCTATCACACCCAAAAAGTTCCTGATCAATCCTAATTACAAAATACTGATAGCTGCTGGTAATATCAGGAATTTCTGCCAAAAGACTAATACCCGGCATATTTTGCAGACACTTGCGATATGTCTCGACTAGTAGCTTGCGCTGATATCTTTCCTCCTCTATATATTCCAATACAATTAGACCCAGGGCTGCCTGAATTTCGTTCATTTTACCGTTAATTCCTGGCATGACTACTTCCTCGGCATTTTTGATGCCGAAGTTTTTTAACAATTCCACTCTGGCTTTCAAGTTATAATCCTTAAATAATAAAGCGCCTCCTTCGGCTGTATGAAATAATTTTGTAGCATGAAAGCTCATCATCGACAAGTCGCCAAAATTACCAATACCTACACCATCAATTTCTACCCCAAAGGCGTGTGCGGCATCGTAAACTACTTTTAAGCCATATTTATCAGCTATTTCCTGAATTTTGACCACATCACAGGGAGTACCATAGACATGAACTCCTAGAATTGCTGTTGTTTGGGGGGTAATCATTGACTCAATCTTATTGGCATCAATATTCATCGTTTCTGGATCAATATCACAGAATATCGGCTTAATATTGTTCCAAGTCAAAACGTGGGGAGTCGCAGGGAAAGTAAAAGGAGTAGTAATGACTTCTCCAGAAAGACGTAAGCTTTGACACCCAACTACAAGTGCAATCGTGCCATTATTAAATAATGATAAATGAGGAATTTTTAGAACTTGCTCTAGTTTTTTCTCAAGTTCTAAATGTTGTTTTCCATTATTTGTCAGCCATTGACTTTGCCAAATTTCTTGAAGCTTTTGATTAAACTTATTTAAATCTGGTAGTAGGGGACGAGTAACATATATAGGTTCTGGAAAAGGAGATATCATTCTTTTACAATTTCTTCTGGTTCTAGTGTTAGCCGGATAAAAATTTTATTATTTTCGTCATCTATAAAATAAGCATTTTGATAATCACCATGTGTCAAAGCACGCAGTAAATCGATAATTTCTCTGCCAGAATATACTTTTTCTAGTTTTATTTGTCTAATTTTTTGAAAATCTTTTTTTTTATTTATATTTCCTTCTTCTTCAAGAGTGTAAGTGTGATAATCATTGTAAAGTATTTTTTCTATTACTTCAGAGAAGATATCTAACTCAGCATCTAATATCCGCTTATAAACAGTATCTGAAGTATCATAAGAAAATATTTCTACCTGGCGCTGAATAATTATTGAACCGTGGTCTACCTTTTGATCCATTTCATGGATAGTCGCACCAGTTGGGAATTTATTAATAATACTAAATACATGAGGATACCAACCTCTATTATATGGATTAAAGCCTGGATGTATGTTTATACATTTGACTTCAGTAACTAGTTCTGCTGGAAAAATCTGCTTGCAGTGTGCAGATATAATTAAATCAAATTTATCAACTAAAGTTTTTATGTCTTTGTTGACATCTATCTGATTACATTTAAAATCAGAGATGAAAGGTAGTTCAATATCTGTTTGTGGAGAGCAGGCATAGCTAAATTCAGCATATTGATTTAAATGTTTCTTCTCTAAAATATCAAAGATTTTTTTTAGTAAATTACTATTATCTCCAATAATTAAATTATTTTTATAAAATAGGTTCATTTCACCTCACAGCCTCAACACTTTAATTTCTACATCTCTATTTTATTTTTGAAAATGTGAAGTACTTTTTATTTATAAATCTAAAAACCTCTCAAAATAATATTTTTACTTTAATTTTTTATTAGTTGAACAACTGTGTTTTGATAGGTTATTAATTTTATTTTTATATATCCAGCCATCATGAAAAAAATTTAGGGTATTCTTTTCATAAGAAAGTTGTTAATCTAAATCAATTGAATTACGTAAGTCAAATTTAGATAAACTAAATTTAATATATAATTCTTTGTGTATTATATATAACTTCAGCATTTGATGTTATCTCATATTTTAGTACTTCAATATTTCTAGACAGTTATCCAAATGAACGCTTCCATATAGACGTGCGTCTTTTCTTGGTGCTACACCAAACTGAACAGCTAATGGCACAAAATCGCAAAAATCTACTACAGCAATTTCAAATTGAATAGGAATTGACAATACACAGGAAATATTATAGATACCTTGTATCAAGGTAGCTTTAAACTTCCAATCAATAATATATCTTTCTCCCTGCTTAACAGACTTGAGTGTTTTATCTTCAATTTCACTATCAGAATACACTATATCAGCACCATTCTTATCTCTAATGTGATAACCAAATACTAGCTCTTCAATATCTTCATAAATTTCAATATGCATTCTTAAAATTAAATTTTGTCCATAATCAAGGTTAGATATTTTTTTACCTTCTTCGTTGAGAATCTGCACGTTGATAAAACTTGCTTTCCCATTTTGTATTCTTTGAAAAGCTGCTCTTTTTAGAAAATCTAAGTTATTAACAAAAGAATGTTCATCACTTTGAACTAATAATTCTGAATCAATTGAATCATTCTTGAGTTTATCTTGCTTAAGAATCACTTGCTCACTTTCAACCTTCATTGAAAAATACTTTTCTACTACTTGGTTAGCTGAACCAGAAGTTATTAGCTCTCCATGACTCAATAAAATTGCTTGACGACAAAGACTTTTAACAGCGCCAACATCATGGCTTACAAACAGCACTGTTACCCCAGTATCCATCATCTGCTTCATCCGCGTCATGCACTTTGCTTGAAAGAACATATCCCCTACAGACAATGCCTCATCCACAATTAGAATATCTGGATCAACATGAATTGCTGAAGCAAAAGCCAGTCGGACATACATTCCACTAGAATAGCTCTTAACTGGTTGTTCAATAAAGTCTCCAATATCAGCAAAAGCGGCAACTTTATCAAAGCGCTCATCCACATCCTGGCGAGAAAGCCCCATGATTGCGCCATTCATATACACATTTTCTCGCCCGGTGAATTCTGGATTAAACCCAGCGCCCAACTCTAGCAGTGCTGCAACTCTTCCATTGACTTGTACTTCTCCATTTGTTGGTGTCAAAGTACCACAAATCATCTGTAGAAGCGTAGACTTGCCTGCACCGTTGCGCCCGATAATGCCCATAGTCTCGGCTTTATTTACGTCGAAAGAGACATCCCGCAGCGCCCAAAACTCTTGAGCGTAACTTTTTCCTGGCACTAAAATTTCTTTTAGTCTGTCTACGGGACGAGCATAACGTTTAAAGCACTTTGAGACATTTTTTAACGAAATTGCAAGTTCTTCACCCATGTCTTTGCGCTTTCTCCTCAATACACCCAAACTATGACCAAACTACTTTAGGGAAACTTATCCCAGTAATAGCTGCCATTTTGCCAAAATCTTTCACTACACAAAAGTCAATGGCATTACATTGACAAGCAAAAAGTACCACTTCCAGCTTAAAGTATCAAGCAGGATGGTACTACAACATAAAAAAGTTTTATTGTTTTCTCTAATTATGCTTTTGTTTATTTTTTTACTACATTCAGTCAGTTGCCGAAATTTGTGGCAATATAGCTAGCTAGTTTACATATCACATTAATGCGAAAAAGTCAAAATAGATCGCTCTAATTAGCAATTGCTTTTGACTTTATGCATCACAACTCAGAGTAGCCTTGGTGAAAGTAGTCAAGTAGTAATTGCATTCAGTGTGTAACCAGTGTTACTGCCAAAACCCTGAATCTGGATATAGTAAGTACCAGGACTTAAGCTAGCGTTTAATATTGAATCTGTGTTAGTGCCAGTTTGCGTTGATGATCCGATAATACTGCCATTGGAATTAAGTAGATACAAATTTGCATCTGCCGTAAATGGAGATAGTGATGTAGTCAACGAAAGATTCTCATTCACAATAAACTTATAGTAGTCATTTGTATCACTACCGCCTACAGTCTCTCGGATAACACCGGATGACTTAGGTGCATCGAATCCAGTCAAAGGAAGAGCACTACTGAGGGTATTGCCAGCGTCTACAATGGAACTACAATTTACTCCTAAATTGTAAGTAGAAGATGCGCCATTCACGCCTGGATAGACTCGGATGTAGTATGTACCAGGGTTTAAGGCAAAGTAAGTAACTCCATCACCAGTATCATTATTACTTGTAGAACTCAGGAGCGAACTACCATTAGCATCGAGTAGCGATAAGTCTAAATCTGCGTTCACATTGTTAAGTGTTGCACTAATACTGCGAACATTAGTTAGCGTAAAACGGTAATAATCATTAGTGTCACTACCACCGATAGAGCCATTAAATAAAGTGCCGTTATCATCTTGATTACCAAGGTTGAGAGCAGTATTTAATGAATTACCTGGATCTGGTGTACCAGACCGCCCATCATTGAACGCCCCAAAAACCACCCAATGCTGATAAAGTTGACGGTTAGTTGTTAAACCTGCATTTCTCAAGTCTGAATAGGTATTGCGGTAATAATTTACATCAAAAGCCGGAGTGAGTTTCCGTCCTTCATTCAGTCCAAATGTTTCTAAATGCCCAAAAGCACGATAGCGATCGCCTCCAAAGGCTTGATTGACATCGCTATTGTTAGACAAATAGTAGTTGATATCAACAAATGGTGAAAAACTGCGTCCTTCTCTGACACCAGAAATTACTAAATGCTCCAGTGCTTTAGCACGATTATCCCCAAAGGCTTGTTTCAAATCGGGATTCGCCGCCAAATAATAATCGTTTAAGTCAGCAATAAATGGTGAAAATTCACGTCCCTCGTTGACACCTAAGCCTCGCGCATGTTCATAAGCTCGTTCGCGATTACCGCCAAAGGCTTGATTTACATCAGGGTTAACAGCTAAGTAAAAGTTGACATCGAAAAACTGAGAAAATTGGCGTCCTTCTGCTACACCAAATTTTCCTAAATGCTCGTAAGCTTGACGGTTGTTAAAAGAAGCCAAATCGCTGCTACTAGAGCGATAGAAGTTAAGGTCGGTAAAGGCACTAAAAGCCCGTCCTTCATCTATACCAGAGTTTTGAAAGTGTGAAAGCAACTGTCCATCTGTCGTCAAGCCTGCTCTAGCTAAGTCGGCGTTAGCAGCACGGTAGAAACTGGCATCAAATAAGTTAACAGCCATAAATTTCTTGGGGGTTAGAGATGAATTGGCACTACACCCATTCCTGTTGGTTTAAATTTACAAAGACAAAACCAGGAGCAGGCATTGCGTGCTACTCAGTATAATCTCAACTAATTAAAACTAGCAAGCAAGTTATACTAAAAAAATACATAATTTTACGTAGGAAATTTTTCTTGTTATTCAAGGATAATCCTGACAACCAATAAAGTAACTTGCAACTTGCCGCGTGCTTAACTTTTCCTATTAAGTTACAATACATCTGCAAATGCCGGACGTAAGCGTCGATAACACCATAATCCACCGCAAAACATCGCCAGCGCAATTAGTGAAGCAACTCCTAACTCACCCCAATGCTTCACCTCTCCCACTAAAACTATGTCACGATAAACTTCTGCGATCGCTGTCATCGGATTTAACCAAAATACCCATCCCCGCCATTCCTCTGGAATTGCTGAGGCGGGATAAATAATTGGTGTTAAATACATCCAAATATTCAAAATTACTGTCAATGTCTGGGGTATATCTCGCACAAATACTGTCATACTAGCCGTTAAATAACCCAATCCTGCTGTCATCAATAATTGTGGTATCCACACCAACGGCAATAATGCCAAGGTCGTGTGTATAGTATGAGAACTGATCGCCACAAAAAAAATCAATGCTATTAAACCAAAGGAACTCTCAATAAAGGTTGATAAAATTGGCACTAGTGGTAACAATCCTAGAGGAAACACCACTTTTTTGACTAAATTTGGTTGTCCAATTACAGAACTAGCAGCCTGACCTAAACCACCACTAAAAGCAATCCAAGGTAATAATCCCGCAAATAGCCACAAACCAAAGGTGAAGTTATTTTCTGGTAAGGTTTTGATGCTCAACTTCACCTTCAAGACGACCGAAAACACATAAGTGTAAATCAGTAATTGTGATAGCTGATTTAGCAAAGGCCACAAATTGCCTAAAACAGAACCCTTATACCGCGCCTCTAAATCCCGACGTACTAAAGTTCTCAGTAAATCAAACTTTGCCCAAAACCGTTCATTTATCGGCAGAATACGTCTTAGACTACCTGCTTTACGTAAGAACATTCGCATTATTTGTAATAATTGTTATTTTTTTGCTATTTGCACAGTCGATTCTCTTTATAAAGCTTTATAGCGATGAAAGTACTTTTGTGTTAATTGAGAAATACATTATTACTTGAAAATAGTACTTAAATTGTCTTGGCAATTATACAATGAATCTTACTAGGATAGGTTGTTTGGATTAATTGGCTGCGATCGCAAAAGCCCGTTGGCGTTCTTGTTGTAATGGTTCACCGTCTGAACTGGGATATTAGATATTGGGATTGACTATTTTGATGGTTGTAGTTATGGCTACCTGTTACTAGGATAGGTTGTTTGGATCAATTCCTTGCGATCGCAAATACTCTGCCAGTCTATCAGCCCGTTGGCGTTCCTGTTCAGCTTGTTCTCTTCGAGTCGGCACCCAACCCGCAGAATTATACCAACGCAACCACAAACCAGTTGTCTGCTGATAACTACCTTGCCAAAAACCCAATCCTAGCTCTAACTCTTCTAACCATAGGCGGTTCTCTGGTAAAGATATTGCTTCGTAACGAGTGCCATTGACCTTAAATGCACGTAGATGATTTTCATAGCGGTCATAGATAACGTAGTAGGGAACCCGTAAAATCTGTTCATATACTTCCCACTTCGTTGGGGGTCGGTTTACTTCCCGCAGTGTTTTTCCTAAGTCTTCTTGTTTTGTACCAGGTGAAAGTAATTCAACTACTAAAAATGGATCAATTCCTTCTTGCCAAATAACGTAACTTAAGCGCAGGTCTTGCTGTTGGCTAGCACTAGGTAATCCTAAAACCATGTACCAATCAGGACGCTTGTAACACAAAGGATGGCGGGGATCGTAGTAAAGATTTAAGTCGCTAGCAAGCAAAATTTCCTCAGATGGATAAGCAAGAGGCTGACAAGTCTCACTGAGCAAATCTGCCTGAATCCGGTGAAATTCATCTGGCAAACCTGATTCCCCCACTAATTCACTGGGTAAATCATACATCGTAGGCATTGTTTCTTGTGGCGGACGGGGTGGATCTGTTTGATACATGATTACTACCTTTGTTGCTGAACTCAAGCTATCTGAAACAACTCTCTCCGATGTTTGACGACAAGCAGGTTTGTGTCTAGACAAATTTTCCGCCTGCGATCGCTGTCGTTCTTGTTATAACCATCATTGAACCTCAGAAGTCATTAGTCATTTACTATTCTCCTTCATCTTCCCCAGTTCCCTTATCTTCCACTGAATTTATGAGAGCAGAGTCACGGATTCCGCTACACTGAGACTTGGTTTATCTGAATTGTAATCAGGCATGGAAATCGGACAAAAGGTTAAAGTCTATCGTTTGCGCGATCGCGTCTCTCCCCCAGTTGTGAAAAAACTCGGACAAGTGGGTATTATCCAAGGCTACAAAGTCACCGATGGTGCTGGAATCGGTGTAGTAGTGCTGTTTGAAGACAATTCTTCCACTTGGTTTTTTGAAGATGAAATCAAACCTGTGTAGTTGTAAAGAACTCAAATCCGGGTTTTCTTTGACTCTGAAGTTGAATGCACAGGTTGAGAGTCTTTGTTAAGTGCTAAGTTGAAGTTGAAAAGATCGGCGGTGAAAATAGGAATCAACTAATGGCTCTAATATTGACATTTTTGGGCAAAGGCGGCACCGCTCGTACCAAAATTGCGATCGCCGCCGCCAAATTATTGGCAAGTCAAGGCAAGCGCGTACTCCTAGCTGGACAAGCAGAACCAACATTGCAAATCCTGCTGGGCACTCCCATTGCTGCCGATCCGCAGGAAATCGCTCCCAATTTGCAAGTAGTCCAGTTTCAAGCATCTGTACTACTAGAACGCAACTGGGACGAAGTGAAGAAACTTGAGGCGCAATATCTCCGCACACCCATCTTCAAAGACGTTTTTGGTCAAGAACTGGTAGTATTGCCGGGGATGGATAATGCCCTGGCACTGAATTCTATCCGCGAATATGATGCCAGTGGGAAATATGATGCGATCGTCTACGATGGCACGGGCGACTCTTTAACGCTGCGAATGTTGGGTTTGCCAGAATCTCTGAGTTGGTATGTCCGGCGATTTCGGCAATTATTTGTCAACTCCGATTTGGGAAAGACAATTACTGAATCACCCTTGATTCAACCGCTGATTAGCAGTTTTTTCAATATCAACTGGACAGCAGATAACTTTGCCGCTCCCACTAACCAAGTCAATAATTTCTTAGAAAAGGGGAGAGCCGCTCTAGCCGATCCCAAGCGTCTCGTTGCTTTCTTAGTGACTACAGGAGATCCGATTGAGGTCGCAAATGCTCGTTATTTATGGGGTAGCGCTCAACAAATCGGTTTAACTGTCGGTGGTGTTCTGCTTGTGTCTAACGAGACAAATGTCAACCTGTCAGAAGAATTTATACCCCTAACTGTGAGCATCGTTCCCAACTCGCCCACGGGTGATTGGCAACCACTGATAGACGCTCTACCAAACTTTGAAGCACAAGCTTTACAGGCTCCCAAACCGATTGAAATAGACATCCACAATCGTCAAGTACGCTTATTCTTGCCAGGATTTGACAAAAAGCAGGTCAAACTTACCCAATATGGGCCAGAAGTCACGGTAGAAGCAGGAGATCAGCGGCGCAATATTCCCTTACCCCCGGCTCTGAGTGGCAGACCCGTTGCTGGAGCAAAGTTTCAGAATAATTATTTGATAATTTCGTTTTAAGTTATGGGAATAGGGCATGGGGTATGGGGCATGGGGAATAGGGAATAGGGAAGAAACTTAATCCTAATGCCAATGCCCAATGCTCAATACAACTCTTGGAGAGGCTGCGCCAACGGCTTCTCTACGAGACGCTACGCGTTAGCGAAGCTTTCGCTTTAGCGATACGCTCAGTACAAGTGCCCAATGCCCAATTAATCAGTAAAAATTATGTCAGAATCAACTCCCATTACCCCAGACCCTAACCCGTCTGAAGCACTAGACTCAGTGGCAAATAATCTCAATGAGCAAGCGATGGCTCTGCCAACGCCAAGGGCGAACGCATCTGCCGATCGCAGTGCGAAAACTAGGCAGCTGTTGGGGATGAAAGGTGCATCTGCTGGGGAAACTTCAATCTGGAAAATTCGTTTACAGCTAATGAAGCCCATCACCTGGATTCCCCTAATTTGGGGCGTAGTCTGTGGTGCGGCTTCTTCTGGCAACTATACTTGGACGCTGGAAAATGTCTTGAAGGTAGCAGCCTGTATGTTACTGGCTGGGCCGTTGATGACAGGTTACACCCAAATCCTCAATGATTACTACGATCGCGAAATCGATGCCATCAATGAACCTTATCGCCCCATTCCCTCTGGCGCAATTCCCCTACCGCAGGTAATTATTCAGATTTGGGTATTACTGATTGCTGGCTATGCTTTGGCATTTGTGCTGGATGTGTGGTCTGGTCATGAATTCCCGACAATTACAGCGATCGCGATTATCGGTTCTTTCATCGCTTATATTTATTCTGCGCCTCCCCTGAAACTCAAGCAAAACGGCTGGCTAGGCAGCTACGCTTTGGGTGCAAGCTACATTACCCTACCTTGGTCTACAGGACACGCTTTATTTGGCGAACTGAATTCCACAATTGTGATTTTGACAATGTTCTACAGCTTGGCTGGATTGGGTATTGCCATTGTCAATGACTTTAAGAGTGTAGAAGGCGATCGCCAGTTAGGATTAAATTCATTACCCGTAATGTTTGGCATCACCACCGCAGCATGGATTTGTGTAGTAACGATTGATGTCTTTCAAGGATTGATCGCAGCTTATCTCGTCAGCATTCATGAGAATTTGTATGCAACGATACTAGTACTCTTAATCATTCCGCAAATTACCTTGCAAGATATGTATTTCTTGCGCGATCCTGTGAAGAATGATGTTAAGTACCAAGCCAGCGCCCAACCGTTTCTTGTTTTGGGAATGCTGGTAACAGGTTTAGCGCTGGGTCATGCTGGCATTTAATATACTTCTCAGTAGAGTTATGAATTAGGAGTTAGGAGTTAATATACTTTTAACTCCTAATTTGTATCAGAAAATGCCGTGTTAGAACTTATATTTTTCCTCATTCACGCGATTCAACCTTTGATAATCCCAATATCCTTTATCACTGCTTGGACTGTAACTATTCTCGTTATGTTAAGTCTCTGGACGGCGGCGCGAGATAGTGTGGCTACAGCCAAGCAAATGCATCAAATCCCCTGTACTGGTTGCCAATTCTTTACTGACAATTACCGCCTTAAATGTACTGTACGCCCATCTATTGCCAATACAGAAGAAGCGATCAATTGTCTTGACTATCAACCGAAGACGAACCCCTATCTGTATTAAGGAGCGGGGATTGGGGGCTGGAGATTGGGAAAGAGTTTCCCCAATATTCAATAACTATAACTATTCACTAATATCCAGCAATATTTTTAAAACACCGCGACTCTGGGCATGTTCAAAAGCCGCAAGCCCTTCAATGAGAGGGTAGGTGGCATGAATCAAAGGTTGCACGTCAATTTGTCCTGTGGCTAGTAGCTGGAGAGCCGGAGTAAAGGGGCCACAACGGGAGCCGATGAGAGTGATTTCATCTACTACTAAAGAAGAAACATCTAAGCTGAGGTTGCCAGCGTAAGTACTTTTAAGTACAAGAGTACCACGGGGACGTAGGGCGCGGCGGGCGATCGCAAATCCTTCTGGGTTGCCAGTACATTCTACTGAAATATCGAAATATCCATCTGTAACAGCCTCGGCTAGACTCGTTTTTATCCCCCGTGCTTCTAAGTTAGCCAGTTTGTCTCGATGACGCCCCACAGCTAAGAGTTCACAGCCAGTTAGAGCTAGTGTCTGAGCTACTAACTGCCCTAGTTTGCCATCTCCAACCACTAGCACCCGATGGTTTGGATGCAATGGCACTTGCTGCTGAATTTCCAAAGCTGCTGCTATAGGTTCAGTAAATGTTGCTACTTCTGTCGGCACATTATCGGGTACTAAATGCAGGTTCTCCACCGGCAAACAAAGATATTCACTAAAGGCTCCGTTGCGGTTGACAATACCCAGAACTGTACGATTTTCGCAGTGAGTTGGTTGTCCACTAAGACAAAACCGACAATGCCCACATACCGCGTTGATTTCTCCAACTACGCGCTGGTTAACTAAGTGTTCTGGCCCTTGTTCGACAATGCCGACAAATTCATGCCCCAAAATACCAGTGTAAGGATAGTAGCCTCTGAGTAGTTCCAGATCAGTGTTACAGATACCTGCACGCAAGACGCGTACCAAGGCTTCTCCTGGTGGCGGTTCAGGAATGGGAATATCTGTGCGTAATTGCAACTGGTTATTTTCGAGCCAAAGTCCTTTCATTTCTCTTCACATCCTTTACCTAATTATGTTGTCACAATCACTTTGAAAAATGTTTACAACTATAGGGGCATATATTCTGTACCGCCATACCCACACCTATGTCTCTGTAGAAGGTATTTCTTTAATTTTGCTTACATCAACTTTGCTTAACCAAGTAACTAAGTCGTCTGAGCCAAGTGCAATCTCACTCCCCAAGGTTTTGATATAGAGAAGTCCGTCACTGATAATTAAATCTCTAATTGGGTACCATGAATCTCGTGTTCTAATCAGAAGTTCTAACGGAATCCCTTGTCTTGAACTATGCTTGCAATATTTCCACCAGGCTCGCCATAGAATCACACATTTAGTACAGTTCATCTGATAGCCTTTGGGAACTTCGCAGTATTGATACTGATAGAAACCCCGACTATCTACTTCTCCTTTGAGGATATAACTATATTCTGCTAATGCCTGATTTATCAATTCCCACTGGGTTGATTTTGGAGAAATCGAGAATTCAGATAAGGTGTTAGATAGTTGAACAGTGGCAATTACGCCTTCAGATTTTGCTGTCAGCTGGTTGATTTTATACACTGTTTGCGCTGTCAAAACAGGATTTGACAACAAAATATCTTTTTTCTGAATAGAGTTTTGCACAAACTCTCGAATTAAATCTAGATTAGACAACATAAAATTTTTTATACTAAATTAACCAGTGTAATGAAAGTCATAACACTACTTAAATTAATAACTACACTGGTTTTGCACTTAAATCAGGATTATTACCAGCTTTATTTATACTCAATTCTTTGTTTAACTAGGGTTTTGTTAAGTTTAATATCGGGTATGCTATTGTCTACTAAGGTAGTTGACAAAATCACTGGTTTTAGGTTTACGATCTGCAAATTAAATTTTTACGCCTTCGAGAAAAGGTTGAAATACCGGAATTAATTCGGCACGACTAACCACAAGGGTGGGAAAAGAGCGATCGCTATAATCTTCTCCGGGTGATAATGGAAACGGCTCTGACTTGAGTGATGACCATACCCCACCAGCAGCTTGGACAATTACCCAAGCCCCGGCTATATCCCAAACCTTTGGTGTCGCCTCAATCCCACCGAGAGTAGCCCCAGTGGCAACTGTCAAAAAATTATAGCTAGCTACACCCAACATCCGAATTTTGCAAGGAAAGCCATTGCGGATAATTGCCGTGCTGCGCGAACAAAGGTTAAAAAAGTGATTATTGCTGGGACTATCTATACTAGTGTGGATGGGATGGTGGTTGAGAAATGCTCCTGTTGGTGTTGCTAAACTAGATGAACCTGCCCAGAAACCATGAAAAGCTTGATTCAGAGTTGGTGCGTAAACATACCCAAAAATGGGTGTACCGCGATACAGTAAACCCAGAGATATTGTCCAGATGGGAATGCCGCGCGTAAAGTTGGTTGTACCATCAAGAGGATCAATTACCCAGCACCACTCAGTACCGGGAAAAGACTGATCGCTCTCTTCGCTCAAAATGCCGTAACCAGAGAAAGTAGAAGCGATCGCATCCCGAATTTCTCGATCTGCCCATTTATCTGCTTGCGTCACCAAACTACCATCAGCTTTGTGGTCAGCCTGGACTTTCCCAAAATCTTGCATTAGCTGCTTGCCCACTCTGGTAGTGGTAGTTTGAGCAAAATCAAGAATTGTTGTCCAAAAATCATTCATTAGTCATTTGTCATTAGTCATTTGTCATTAGTCATTGGTCATTTGTCCGATGCCCAATGCCCTATACAGTTTAGTCTAAATCGCTTTCTAAAACAGATGCGATCGCTTGCTTGGTACTTGTTTGAAATTCTGTAATGTTCACCCGATTCAGAAACCAAATCGATAGCACCATTCCTACTGCTTCTAGAACGAATACCAGTCCATAAGCTAGTTCTACGGTTGGTAACAGCTTGCGTCCAATATCCAAAACTGTACCTCCGATGACTACCGCCACACCTCTAGAAAGGGACTGCGCTAATCCCCAGGCCCCAATAAACGTACCTGCGGCTTCTGCTGCGGTGAGATCCAACATCAAGCTAATTGCGGCTGTAGTTAAGAAACCTGTGGCTAAACCGAACAATACCAAACCTAGTTTGAGAACTGCTGCATTAGCTGTGAATCCTGATATACCTAGCAATATTGCACAGAACGCTACCAACATACAGCCAAAACGTGCGGTTCTGCGCTTACCCAAACGCGGGACAATATAAAAACCCGTAACGCCGTAGGCAATCAGCAAACCCGTTCCATAAAAAATATTTAATTTGGTACTTTCCGCTAAGGGCATTTTAAACACTTGACCCGCATAAGGTTCTAAAATCGGGTCTTGCATAAACAAACTGATGGTCATCACCAATAAAAAGGTGAAAAATATACCTGTTTGTGGGCTAGCTGTCAATATTTTCCAAGCATTGCCTAGAGTAATGCTGTCTTCCCGGTTCACCAGTGTGGAACGGGTTGAGTATTGGGAGTATTTTTTTTCTACGCCAAATGTCGCTGCGATCGCTAAACCAAATACAATTGCTGGGACGATAGTAAACAATCTGTTGATTGCTGGCTGCAAGGTTTCTACAGTTGCTTCTGGAGTTAACTGTTTCAGCAAGCTGGCACTAATAATCGCCCCAACAATAATCCCCACCATTAGCATCGACCAAACCACACCGACTACTTTGGAACGGTTATCTTCTTCAGATATATCCACCAACAAAGCAGCAAAGGCAGTACCGCTAGCACAAATTCCTAGACCGTAGACAGCGAAAACTAAAGCCAAAAGTGCTGTCCAACCGATTGTTTGGGTTGTCCATACCCAAGCACCTGAACTATTTCCAGCAAGATTCATCTGCCACATTACTTGTACAGCTAAAAATGCTGCGATCGCAAATATTGCCGCGCCCACCCAAACATAAGCTGTACGATGATATCTCCATAAAGGCTTGGCATCGGAAATCTGGCCGAACCAGACACGCGAAGGAGCAACAAATAAAGGCAGTGCTAGAACTACTGATACCAGCGTCGCCGGAATTGCTATTTCTTGAATCATGACTCTGTTGAGTACCCCCAGAGTCAAAATAGACATCATGCTCAACCCCATCTGAAATAAACCCAGCCGAAACATGGTCAGCAGGTTTACCCTTGGCACAGATAAGGATTTTGTTTTGGTATCAAATACTTCACCGCTTGCCATAGCTAGTTTTTCGTATGCTTTATAGGATTTAATCTCTCTCTTTAAATAAAGATAAACCCTACTCGCTTAAAATCAGCGAACGAAAAGTTGAAGTTGCGATTTGGCAAGCAATTATACACCTCAATTAGGGTATGCTTCAGCCAAGTTAGGATTAATTTTTAGGAAGTTGTAATCTGCGATGTCTACGACGGGTGGTTCCTGAGCGCAGCCGAAGGGCTACGCCTACGCATAACGAGAGAATTTTAGGATGAAATAGTGAAACGAGACTCCATTTACTATCAAATTTTTAAGCGCTTTCCTGGGTTACTCTTTGAACTGATTGATGTCCCTCCTCCTCAAGCACAAAACTATCGATTTGAATCACTTGAAGTCAAAGAAACGGCTTTCCGCATCGATGGTGTGTTTTTACCTCCAGAGGGTGCAACATCCAGAGTTATCTTTTTTGCTGAAGTTCAATTCCAAAGAGATGAAGCCCTCTACCATAGGTTCTTTACCGAGTCGCTGATGTACCTGAACCGGAATCGTTCTCAGTACGATGACTGGTTCTGTGTGGTAATTTTTTCATCACGCTCTTTGGAACCAAGGGATCAAAAAACTCATCGAATATTTCTCAACAGCGACCAAGTGCAGCGAATCTATTTAGATGAGTTAGGCGCGACTAATCAGCAGCCAATAGGCATCAACTTGATGCAGTTGACTCTAGCATCGGATGAAGTGATGGCAGAGCAAGCAAAGCAATTGATTGAGCGGGTAAAATTAGAGGAAACGGACACACTGCCGCGAAACGAAATATTAGACATCATCACCACAATTGCCGTTTATAAGTTTTCGACCTTGAGTAGAGAGGAAGTTGAAGCTATGCTGGGATTGACTTTAGAGCAAACAAGGGTTTATCAGGAAGCGAAAGCCGAGGGTCGAGAAGAACGGGAAGTTGAAATGTTGAAACTTACTGTCCCTCTGTTACTAAAAACAGGGATGAGTGTGGAGCAGATCGCTCAACACCTCAATGTTGATATAGAAGCTGTCCAGATCGCTGCACAGTCAACCACATAGAATGAGGAAGTTAAAGCTATGCTGGGATTGACTTTGGAGCAAACAAGAGTTTATCAAGAAGCGAAAGCCAAAGGTCGAGAAGAAGGCCGAGAAGAAGGTCGAAAAGAACGGGAAGCTGAAATGTTGAAACTTACCGTGCCTCTGTTACTAAAAACAGGAATGAGTGTGGAGCAGATTGCTCAACACCTTAATGTTGATATAAAAGCTGTCCAGATCGCCATACAACAAAATACATAGAATGGGCATTTTATGTCTGTTGTCATATTTTTGCAAAATGAGGAGAGCTTGATAAGAATCCTCAATTGTCATTTTATGGTTTCCAGAGCGATCGCACCAAAATATGACAGATTAAGATGCTCATGATTTCATCAGAGTTGAAACTTGCTAGTAAGTGACCTTAATAACAACTTCAGTTTTGGGAACTCTAATAATAGCCGTTACTAACTACAACATTTGGTGCAGATGGTATCCGCCCAAATAATTAAATTTAGTAACGATTTATTAAATTAGAGATTCTATGGAATTCTATCCCGACAATATTTTTGATGCCAATAATAACGCC
Organism: Nostoc sp. 'Peltigera membranacea cyanobiont' 210A; assembly: GCF_002246015.1. Lineage (GTDB taxonomy): Bacteria > Cyanobacteriota > Cyanobacteriia > Cyanobacteriales > Nostocaceae > Nostoc. The sequence goes on along the minus strand of NZ_NOLJ01000010.1, from coordinate 23,174 downwards.
GAGAAAGAAGTTTGGCAACAAGTAAAATCTGCCTTCAGGGATGATCCTGGTGAGGCATTTCATGGTTATCAGCTATTTGACAAAGACGGAAATCTTGAGCGAGAGATTGATATTCTTATTGTCCATCGTCAGCTAGGACTATGGGTGATTGAATGTAAAGGATGCTACATCAATGATATAGAGGCTATTAAGGGTGCTGAATGGAGAATGAAAAACTGGTATGAAGACCGCATAAAACCAGTTAACCAAGCACAATACCAGATGTTTGCGCTTAAAAACCATTTGCGTAAACAGCTAGATTTTTGCGCCTCATTAAACTTAAACTTTAGAGTTGCTATTCCCTTTATTAGCCAAGAACAGTGGCAAAATAAAGGATTTCATAATTTGCCAAACATTCAAGGTGTTGTACTGACTAGAGAAGATTTGAAACCTTATACTTTAAAACATAATTTTACTCAGAGTGTTCAAAGGAGACAAATAAATTTAACCGACGAACAATGGCGATCGCTAATGTGTGTTTTTGGTGGAACTAATCAGACACTTGTGGACAAAGCATCATTTTCAATATCCAAACACATCTCTGTAGAAAAAGAAAAAACGCACAAAACAGATGAATCAAAAACCCCTCGTCCTGTCTGTAAAATAATTAAGTTGCCCCGTTATAAGTTTCATGTTAATAGCTTTCCTATTACTGGTAACAACGTACTCGAAAGCATTTATCAGCCTGATCTAGAAATAAAAAATTAGCCTGAGATGTCATTAGAAGAACTCTTAATAAACGAAGAAGATGACTTACTGATCATCGATGAAGGTGAAGATGAGTTTTTAGAAATTCCGTTAGATGAAGAAGACGGTTACTCTATTAGGAGTGCGAACTTTTATCATTGGAAGCAAACTCAGAAAAAGCACTACACAGAAGACTCAATTCGCCTCTATCTAGAAGAAATTGGTCGCATTCGCCTACTGCGGGCAGACGAAGAAATTGAATTGGCGCGGAAAATTGCCGATTTGTTGGAATTAGAAAGGGTACGGGAAAAACTTTCAGAACAGTTGGAGCGTGACCCTAATGATAGTGAATGGGCAAAAGCTGTACAACTGCCATTACCAGCCTTTCGTTATCGGCTGCATATTGGTCGCAGGGCGAAAGATAAGATAGTGGTATCCAACCTGCGCCTTGTGGTTTCAATTGCTAAGAAATATATGAATCGCGGCTTGTGTTTCCAAGACTTAGTTCAGGAAGGTAGTCTTGGTTTAATTCGCGCCGCAGAAAAGTTTTACCACGAAAAAGGTTACAAGTTTTCTACTTATGCTACATGGTGGATTCGTCAGGCAATTACCAGGGCGATCGCCGACCAATCTCGCACTATTCGTCTTCCAGTTCACCTATACGAAACGATTTCTCGGATCAAGAAAACAACTAAGCTGCTTTCTCAAAACATGGGTCGCAAACCGAGTGAGGAAGAAATAGCTATTCGTATGGAAATGACCATTGAGAAGCTGCGGTTTATTGCTAAATCTGCCCAGTTACCTATTTCTCTAGAAACTCCCATCTATTTAGTTCTAGATAAAGACCCTTGGTTTTATAAGGGAGATATAGAAGAATATTTATGCTTGGCAGATTTTATAGAATCTGATGAGGAAACCCCAGAAGAACAAGTTTATAAAAATATGCTGCGGGAAGATTTAGAAAAAGTTCTCGACAGTCTTAGTCCCCGCGAACGAGATGTTCTCAGACTCCGCTACGGCTTGAATGACGGTCGCATGAAGATCCTTGAGGAAATTGGCCAGATTTTTCATGTAACCCGCGAACGAATTCGTCAAATTGAAGCGAAAGCACTCCGCAAGTTACGCCACCCCAACCGCAATAGCATTCTCAAAGAGTATATTCGTGGATGCCAACCACATAACTCGCAACAGAAGAAATATGAGGGGCAATCTAAGGGGAACCAGAATTATACCCGAAAGACAAAAAATGCTACTCATTACGTTCAAAAAGGGCTGACATGTCACCGTCATAGGGATTTTTTGGGAGCAATTGAGTATTTTACCCAAGCACTGAAGCTTAACCCCAATAATGCCCAGCTACACTACCAAAGAGGGCTAGCCAAGACTGAGGGAGAATTTCAGAAAGGAGCGATTGAAGATTTTACTCAAGCTATTAACCTAAACTCTCAATATATAGATGCTTACTACCAGAGGGGTCATGTTCACTACAGTTTGGGAGATAATCTAAAAGCAATTGAGGTCTACAGCGAAATACTATTCCTTGATCCCAATGAAGCCTTAGCTTACTTCTACCGTGGTTTTGTCCGTAGCAATCTGGGAGAGATGCAGGAAGCCATTGGTAATTACAGCCAAGCATTGAAAATTAAGCCTGATCTTGCTGAAGCTTATTTTCACCGAGGAGTTGCCTTTTATCGCTTAAAAGACTTACATAGAGCAATTGAGGATTACAATTACACTTTACGGATCTATCCCGACTTTGCTGAAGCTTACAGTCGGCGGGGGCTTGCACACTATTACCTGGGAAATTACCAAAGAGCGCTTGAAGATTATTCTCAAGCCGTGCAAATTAATTGTGAAGATACTCTAACATACTACTACCGTGGACTTGTGCATGAGAACTTAAGTGACTATATCAAAGCGCTTAAGGACTATAACCAAGTTTTGGAAATCAATCCCGCCTTTGCCGAAGCTTACTATAACCGGGCTAGTGTTCATTACAATCTGGGAAACTATCAACAAGCACTTGAAGATTTAAATCAATTACTGCGGATCAATCCTAACAATTCTCAAGCTTATAACAAACGAAGTAGCATTCGTGCTGCCCTGAAAGATTACCAAGGTGCAATGGAGGACTTAAAAAACGCTTCAGAATCCCACTATGTGTAATAGCAAATCAAAAATAACTTTATCAAACGCAATCAAGCCATATAAAGATATCAATATTAAAATGTGGTTTTAACTACGCTATTCCATTGAATTAGTAAGATAAAATTGCCGTATGTATGTCATCAAACTACTTACCTTCATCTAGTAACCAAAAAGGCATAAGCAATGACTAAAGAACCAGTCAAAGTAATATTATGGGAAGAAAATCAAAAAGATTTTCTCAAAAAATTCTACGATCTCCAATTTACTCCCAGAGTAGGAGAGGAAGTTTACTTAAAAAAGGAAAGATGGAAAGTAACCAGAGTTGAGCATGATGTAGAAATTAGTGAGATTAATGTCTACATGGAATTAATCAAAAAACCCAAGCAGGATAAATCCTCTAATTCATAAATACAAGTAAATACACTCAACTATAGCAATCCTATTTGATTTGTGAGAATTGCAACCCGCAGATCCCCGACTTCTTCAAGAAGTCGGGGATCTTGTTTATGCGCGTTTGATTCAGGTTTTAAATTTTTATGCAAGGCGCGATGTCTATGACGGGCGTAGCTGCGGCACTAGAAGATTTGCAGCCAAGTGGTGACGATCGCACCCAATCTTGTCTATAACGATACACTATAAAAGTAAAGAAATGTAAATAAACTAAATTTTGCAACCGTGGAAAACATCACATTGGGGCAAAATGGCCCATCTGTTACACCCTTGTGCATAGGCACTTGGGCTTGGGGTGATAAACTATTTTGGAATTATGGCGATCGCTACGGACCAGAACAGTTACAAGAAGCCTTTACCGCAGCCTTAGAAGCTGGTATTACCTTCTTTGATACTGCCGAAGTCTACGGAATGGGACTATCAGAGAAATTTTTGGGACAATTTCTCCAACAGACACAACAATCTGTACAAATCGCCACAAAATTTGGCCCACTACCGTGGCGATTTACAGCCCAATCCGTCTCTGATGCTTTAACAGCTAGCCTCAAACGCTTGCAATTAGAGCGAATCGCCCTGTATCAAGTGCATTGGCCTTTTGCCTTCTTTTTAAGTCAAGAAACTTTGATGAATGCCCTAGCGGATGAAGTGAAGCGGGGCAGAATTGCGGCAGTTGGTGTAAGTAATTACTCAGCAGAGCAAATGCGAGACGCGCATCAAATATTGGCAGCCCGTGGAGTGCCTTTGGCTGTGAACCAAGTGCGCTATTCTTTACTCAGTCGCCAAGTTGAAAGCAAAGGTATTATCACAACTGCCCGTGACTTGGGTGTGACTATCTTGGCTTATAGTCCTTTAGCTCAGGGATTACTCACAGGCAAGTACAGTATTGATAGTGCTGAAACTCCCACTGGTGCGAGGAAAATAGACGCGCGATTTAAGAAAGAAGGACTGCAAAAAATTGCCCCAGTCATATCTTTACTACGCAACTTCGGGGAAAAATACGATCGCACTCCTGCCCAAGTTGCTCTCAACTGGTTAATTGCTCAGGGGAACGTTATTCCCATTGCTGGGGTGAAGACAGCCGAACAGGTACGGCAAAATGCTGGCGCTTTGGGCTGGAAATTGAGCGACGATGAAATTGGAGAGTTAGAACTAGTTAGTCGTCCTTGGCTGTAGTATTTCTGAACTACTCAAACACAGGAGGCCAAATTTCTGACACTACTAGCTCCCAACCTGGTAGTAAGTCTGGTAGTGTCAGTTTGTCGTTGTCCTGCAAAACTATTGGTTCTTGGTTGAGGCGATAAACTGTGAGCGTCAATTTGTCAGGATCAATCAGGATACCAACTGTACATCCAAGTTGTAGGAATAGCTGAATCTTTTCTACTAGTGGTTTGATCCGGTCTGACTTAGATTTTATCTCTACCGTCAAGTCAGGCACCAGTTCCACAAAGTCGCGCTTGCTTGTTTTAAGCCTATCAGCACGAACAAAAGATATATCAGGAGCGCGGAGATTTCGTTTTTCGTGATCAGCTTCTTTCCCGTTTTCAGTTTCTAATGTAGGCAAAATAAAACCAGCGCTAGAACCAGTGACCCGTCCTAGCCTCTGTGGGCGCACCCAATTAGCCAATTGCCGCGCAAACTCTATGCCTATTTCCTCTGACTCATAATCTGATGGCCCCATAAGAAGTATATTTCCGTCTACTAGCTCCATCTGCCATTCTGGATGCTCTGCTTGTAGTTGCTCTAAGTCTGGAATAGTGAACATAAGACCACGAAGAATGCATCTGTAATTTATCTTCCTACAAACTGGGAGAAAAAATTACCCAAAAAGCCAAAAAGTCAAGAGCCAAAGTCAAAATATTGACTCCTAACTCTCAACTCTCCAATTTTAGGTTTGGATTTTGGATTGAAGAAAAAACCTCAAATCTAAAATCCAAAATTGATTAACTTCTAACTGTTGACTAAGAAGCTGATTCTCTAGCTGTCGGTGAACCTATCTTTTTACTAGGGGATGCAGAAGATTCACGACCACTTCCACTTGTCCGCAGTTTTGGCTTGGGAGAAGAATGTCTTTCTTCATCTCCATTGCTGCTATCCGATTTCCATGCAGCACGGGGACGATCGCTAGAAGATTCACGACGCTTACCGAGTCTTGGTTTGGGAGCAGAAGATTCTTCTTGGGGAATTTCCACGTCTGAACTCAACCAAGCGGGACGAGTTTGGTCGTAAGCGATTTGTAGTGCAGCTGCGGCGATCGCTTGAGCATCGTATTCTTCAATCAATTCGCTGACAATAGGCAAGAATGAAGCTAAACGCTCACCTGTCAAAGCTTCCCGCACCAGTTCTTGCAATTTCAGAATGTGTTTTGCTTCAATCTGGGCGCGTGTGGGAATCGTCAGCACTTGCCAACTTTGGCGGTTATGACGTTCAAATGTTTGCTGCTTGCGCCGCTCAAATGGTTGGACTAAAGAGATTGCTGTTCCTTCTTTACCAGCACGACCAGTACGACCAATACGGTGGACGTAGGTTTCTACGCTATCGGGTAAGTCGAAGTTGATGACATGGGAGAGTTGATCGACATCTAACCCTCGTGCTGCAATATCAGTTGCTACCACCCAGCGGACTTGACGGTTACGGAATCTGACTAATAAGCGTTCCCGTGCTTGTTGGGACAAGTCCCCGTGGTATTCATCAACACTGTGACCAGCACCTTGTAACTGACTGGTGAGTTCGGCGGCGGTGCGTCTGGTGCGCACAAAGATTAAGGCTGTTTCTGGATCTTCCATTTCCAGAATTGGCTGTAAAGCTTTGGCTTTTGTCCAGTGGCGGGGGATCAGGTAAGCTACTTGATTAATCTTGTTAGGAGCGGCTTTTGGTTGCTCGACGGTGACAGTTGCAGGCGATCGCAAGAACTTGTTCACCAACATCCGAATTGATGGTGGCATTGTTGCCGAGAATAAAGCTGTTTGGCGATCTACGGGCGCTTGCGAGAGGATTTTGATTACATCGTCGATAAAGCCCATGCTCAACATTTCATCGGCTTCATCTAACACAAACCACTTCACTTGATCGAGCTTTAAACAGCCACGATCGAGCAAGTCTATGACCCGTCCGGGAGTGCCCACAACCATGTGAACGCCACGTCTGAGTTGTAACATTTGGCGGTCAATTGATTGACCTCCATAGATTGCTAACACCCGCAATCCTTCATTACCGATAAATTGGGCGATCGCATCGTGAACTTGCATCGCTAATTCACGAGTTGGTGTTAAAACTATGGCTTGTACGGCTCTTTGATTGATATCTAGCCGCTCTAAAATTGGCAGTGAAAATGCTGCCGTTTTGCCTGTTCCAGTTTGAGATTGACCGACTACATCACGACCTGCTAACAATTGGGGAATTGCTTGCACTTGAATGTTAGTTGGTTCGGTAAAACCGATTTTTTCTAGTTCTTCGACACGCTCTTGGGAAATTCCTAATTCTTGAAATGAAAGAGTCATTAATTCGTCCTAAATTTTATGTAAGGATTTTGGATTAGTCATTTAGTCATTAGTTATTAGTCATTAGTCATTAGTCATTAGTCATTAGTTATTGGCTAGTTAGTCAGCCAAGGGCGATAGCAAAGCCTCAAACTCTTGGAGAAGCTATGCCCACGAGTGAGTCCCCGAACTTCAGGTAAACCCTCATGAAAACTGCCATTAATGCAGCGTCGATATTGGAATAAGGGTAAATCTGTAAGGGTCATTTAACAAAAGACAAAGGACAAAAGACAAAGGACAATTTAGTTATTGACTACCTGACCATAGAGGTCGTATGTATCAGCGTGGTGAATCGCTATTGGCACGATGGTTCCTAATTTTGCCTGGCCTTTGACATATACCAGACCATCAACCTCTGGGGAAAATCTACCTGAACGACCTATTAATTCACCACTTTCAGGATTTTCTTGCTCAATCAGGACATCAACGATTTTGCCTACTTCCTGTTGATTTTTCTTTTGGGAAATCGGTTGCTGGATTTCCATAAGTTGGTATCGGCGCTCGTCCATCACCAATTGGGGCAACTGATTTGGCAATTTGTAAGCTGGGGTTCCTTCCTCAGAGGAAAAGGTGAAGACACCAACATGATCAAATTCATGCCTTTGAACAAACTCTAGTAAATGCTCAAAATGCTCGTTTGTTTCTCCTGGGAAACCAACAATAAATGTTGTCCGCAATACGGCTGTTGGTAGCGCCGTTTTGATGCGATCTATAATCCCATCATTTACGCGTCCTTGCCAAGGACGATTCATGGAGCGGAGAACATCTGGATGAGAATGCTGCAAGGGCAAATCCAGATAAGGCAAGACGTTGGGTGTTTCTTGAATCGCCGCGATCACATCTGGGGTCAGTCCCGTGGGATAAGCGTAGTGCATTCTGATCCACGGTATATCTACTTTCCCCAAAGCGCGAAGTAATTCGGCTAATTTTGGCTGACCGTAAATATCTAGACCGTAGTTAGTGGTGATTTGGGAAATTAAAATAATTTCCTTTACCCCTTGACTAACTAACTGCTCCGCTTCGGCGACGATAGATTCTATAGTACGCGATCGCTGGTTCCCTCGAAGATGAGGAATTATACAAAATGCACAACGATAATCACAACCTTCGGCAACTCGGAGGTAAGCAACGCCCTCTGTTGTAGTGCGATAGCGCGGTGTAGTTTCGTCGGCAATGTAGGTTGGCTCTATACTAACCTGTTTGACCCGCTCGCCAAGTTCAACACGCTCAATTACATTAACAATTTTGTGATAATCGCCTGTACCCACCACCGCTACTGCTTCAGGTAACTCCTCCAAAAGTTGCTCTTGGAAGTGTTGCGCCATACAGCCAGTGATTACGATCTTTTTATTTGCCTCTGCCAGTTCTACTAAAGTTCTGACAGATTCTTGCCGGGCCGCTTCAATAAAACTACAAGTATTAACAATAACGTAATCTGCTAACTCTTCATTTGTATCTACACCGTAGCCTGCTTCTACGAGCAGTCCTAGCATGTGTTCTGTATCAATTCGATTTTTCTCGCAGCCCAGATGAGAAATGGCAATCGTTGGCTTGTCACCCATATTTTGAAAATATCTTCATTTTTTTTCTTGTAGTCAACATTCCGGCGCTAATTTCGCTTTTTTCCGACCGCTATCCTTCTAATAACAGCACGTTGACAGATTTTCACTGTTAGCAACTGTCCGTAGAATTATGACCCTATCAATAATAAAAATAGAGGTCATGTTATGATATTTTTATCAATCTGTTCCCCAGGGTAAATTGAAGTGTCTTTGGGTACATTTGACACTTGTAATGTTTTTTAACAATTCGCCTATTGATATTTTACATTACCACAGCGTGTGCGTTGTTAACCTACCCATCGGGAAGCCGCCCAAAGGGCTTGTTTTGAGAAGTCGCTACCCTCAGGGAAATCGACGAAAGCGACTACGCCTATAAAGCAGTAATGCTACCCTGGCGATTGGCAAGTCCTACGACAGTGCGCGGACAAGACGCCTAAACCACGGAAAGCTGCCTTGCGTCTAGTGAGTGGCAAACTCCTCTTGTAGCCAAGTTTTATCTTAACATATCTTATGGGAGGTTTCACGCCAATTTCCATCTGAGGAAAGAGGCAATAAACCGACTATCATAAAACACATTTGACTAGTTAATGAAAAGTCAAGAGTCAAGGGTCAAAAGGAGCCAGTCACGTGCGGGGTTTTCCCCGTTGAAGAGCCACCCCTGTAAAAAGGTTCCTGATCTTAAGAGGAGTGGTGTTGAACTGGCGTTCAATAGTCAAAAAATTCTGGACTCTGGACTCCGCGAGGCGGATTAAAGACGTGGACTTATATCAGATATTTAAAACTCGTTCCCCAATTATTGGCGTGGTTCACCTGCTACCACTGCCTACCTCACCCCGTTGGGGAGGTAGTTTAAAAGCGGTGATTGATCGTGCCGAACAAGAAGCCGCAGCCTTAGCAAGTGGAGGGGTTGACGGTCTGATTGTCGAGAATTTTTTCGACGCGCCGTTTACCAAAAACCAAGTCGATCCGGTGGTTGTGAGTGCCATGACCATTGTGGTGCAGCGCATACAGAATTTGGTAACTTTGCCTATAGGCTTAAATGTTTTGCGAAACGATGCCAAAAGTGCAATAGCGATCGCTAGCTGTGTACAAGCGCAATTTATCCGCGTCAACGTCCTCACAGGCGTGATGGCAACCGACCAAGGATTAATTGAGGGAGAAGCCCATCAACTACTCCGCTATCGACGGGAGTTGGGCTGTGATGTTAAAATCCTGGCCGATGTGTTGGTAAAACACGCCCGTCCTTTGAGTTCTCCAAATCTCACAGTCGCCGTGAAAGACACCATTGAAAGGGGTTTAGCAGACGGAGTGATTTTATCTGGTTGGGCTACTGGTAGTCCTCCTAACTTAGAAGATTTGGAACTAGCTTGTGGCGCAGCAAATGGCACGCCAGTGTTCATCGGCAGTGGGGCTAATTGGGAAAATATTGATACATTAATGCAAGCAGCAGATGGTGTAATAGTTTCCAGTTCCCTAAAACGTCATGGACGTATTGAGCAACCAATTGACCCAATTCGCGTCAGTCAATTTGTGGAAGCCGCCCGTCGCAATTGGAACTCCAAAGGTGAAAGCAAATCAGCAGAACAAGTGAAGTTACATTCTTAAAGGGGGAATGGGGACTAGGGATTAGGAGGACATAAAGGACAAGTCACTCCTTTGTCTCTTCCCAGTTCCCAATCCCCATTACCCCTTATCCCCAGAGGGGGCCCCACCTTCCCCAATCCCCAATCCCCAGTCCCCAATATTTATGATTCGCCGCCGTTCTACTCCTTGGATTCATAAATGGTCACGTCCATTGATTGCCGCGATCGCTGGATGTGGTGCCCTGATCACAGGTTATCTCACCATAGAAAAGTTAACCGGAGGCAGTGCCGCTTGTGTGGCACAGGCTGGTGCTAAGGGCTGTAATGATGTGCTTTCCAGCCCTTGGGCAACGGTTTTTGGTCAGCCATTAGCTTTGTTTGGGTTTTTGGCATACATCAGTATGGTGATATTTGCTTTGGCTCCCTTGATATTCAACTCAGGGGAAAATAATAGCCGCAAACAATTGGAAAATTGGACGTGGTGGCTGCTGCTGGCAGGTGCGATCGCTATGTCTGTCTTTAGCGGCTACTTAATGTATGTGCTAACATCTCAAATCAAAGCTATTTGTCCTTACTGTATCGGTTCAGCTTTGTTCTCTGTGAGTCTTTTGATACTAACGATTATCGGTCGGACTTGGGAGGATATTGGACAAATCTTGTTTACCGCCCTAATTGTCGGGATGGTAACGCTGATTGGTACTTTAGGCGTCTATGCTGGCGTGAATCAATCAGATGTGACACCTGGAACTCCTGGACAACCCACAAAAATTACCTTTACTCCCAAGGAAAATCCCAACCCAGCGTTCGGTTGGGAAGTTACCACTACTTCTGGTGAGGCAGAAATAGCCTTAGCACAGCATCTAGCGAAGGTAGGTGCAAAGGAATACAGTGCTTATTGGTGTCCTCACTGCCATGAACAAAAGCTGCTTTTTGGTAAAGAAGCTGAGGAAATAATCAATAATGGTATTAAGGTAGAGTGCGCTCCTGATGGACTCAAAGCTCAACCAGAACTTTGTAAGGCTGCAAAAATTGAAGGTTTCCCCACTTGGATCGTTAATGGTAAAAGCTATAGCGGAGTCCAAAATTTAGAGGAACTAGCGAAAGTTTCTGGTTACACAGGGCCTCGAAACTTTAAGTATTTCAAGTAAACTGACCTTCAGTAGTTCACACCCCATAGTCAACTGGATAAATACAGTAAAATCTGTTTCCAGTTGACTTTTTTGTTTTTGCTAACAGATGATAGGCCTTATCCAATGCCCAATATCAATTTTCCTGCGGCTTTATCTGCAAACACTTAAGCTAAAGGAAATTAGCTAAGTACATTTGCTTTAAAACAATGTATATTTTAATTTGTTTTTATAACACTTGAGAGCCACCTTGGGATGTAATCATGTCAGGTTCAAACCCAGAGGTGTGTCTGTTGGAAGTTAACGAAATTCTCAGTAAAATACCTAATCGATCGCAAATGTGTGAGTTTCGTTGAGTAAGCTCTACCAGACAAGGCTTTGAGAGTAAAAGTTACTGAACTTACTTTCAACAATATTTATTAATCTGTGCTGAGAGCTACAAAAGTCACAGTTGCCTTTTAGTCAGATAATTGGCCTCAATATATGGTAATACATCACAAATACCACGATGTCTTAAAGAACCTTGCTAATTTGAAAAAATTTTTAGAAACTCTATTTAGCTCCTACTTGAGCTATGTTAGTCCGATAGTTAATAGCTATAGGAAATAGAGAATATTTCACTAGGTAATGGGAATGAATCAGCAGCTAGGCAAGCGTTTTGTGAAGTTAACCTTTGGGCTGAAACAATCGCTTAGTCGAGGACACAGAGAATTGATTACTGCGGCCAGCGTTGCAGTCTGCGTCCTGCTTTTGCACTCCATCGGATTATTGCAATCTTTGGAGTTGGCAGCTTTGGATCAATTTTTTCGCTTACGTCCAAATGAACCGCCAGAAGACCGGATTACGATCGTAGTGATTGATGAGGCTTATTTAAACGAAGTAGGTTCGTGGCCAATTCCAGATGCGAAGGTTGCCCAGTTGTTGCAAAAATTAAATGTCCACAAACCCCGTGCGATTGGCTTAGATATCTACAAAAATTTACCAGTAGAGCCTGGTAATCAAGAACTACGTAATGCTTATAAGTCAATGCCCAACTTGATTGGTATTGAACTACTAGCAAATGATAACAACAAAAACTTTAGTGTTTCGCCTCCACCAGGGCTGAATCAGGATCAAGTGGGCTTTAATAACGTGCTGTACGATCTTGATGGTAAAGTACGTCGCAGTTTGTTGTATTGGCACATTAAAAGTGAAGTACATGAAAGTTTTGCCCTGAAGTTGGCTTTATTGTATTTAAAGTCAAAGGGAATTACTCCCACTAAAGCAAAAAGTAACTCTGAGTATTTGCAATTAGGGAAGGCAGCATTTACTCGTTTTGAGGCTAATGATGGTGCTTATGTGGGAGTTGATGATAGAGGCTACCAAATTTTGAGCAATTTTCCCAAACCTAAATGTCAAAGTTTGTCTGGAGAATTTTGTAGTTTTCGCCAGGTATCGATGAGAGATGTACTGGCAGATAAAGTCAAAGCAAATTTAATCAAAGATCGGATTATACTTATTGGCTCCACAGCACCCAGTCTCCAAGATTTTGTATTTATTCCTTACTCCAGCAGTTTAATTGGTACGGCAAAGCCTGTACCTGGTATTCAATTGCAGGCTTATTTTATTAGTGAGTTAATCTCTGCTGCTGTTGATGGAAGACCATTACTCAAAGTTTGGCCTGACTTAGTGGAATACTTATGGGTTTTTGTTTGGTCTTATTTGGGAGCCGTGACGATATGGCGGATACGACACGCAACTAGGAGTCTCTTCTGTATCCTAGTTTCTTGCTTTGTATTGACCGTGAGTGCATACCTGGCTTTTTTGTACGGTTGGTGGATACCTCTCATTCCCTCACTGGTTTGCTTTGGCACTTCAGCGATTTGGATGACTAGTCATATTGCTCACATGCAGGAAGAGTGGAAACGTTCCAAAGAATTTTTGCATCACGTTATCAACACGATCCCCGATCCAATTTTTGTGAAAAATGAACAACATCAGTGGATTGTTTTAAATGAGGCGTATTGTCGATTTATCGGTTATCCAAATAAGTTTTTAATTGAAAAGTCAGACTATGACTTTTTCCCAAAACATGAAGCTGATGTGTTTCGACAACAGGACGATCTTGTTTTTCGGACTCAACAACCCCAAGAACATGAAGAAGAATTTACAAATGCCGATGGTAAGACTCATCTAATTGCCACTAAGCGATCGCTCCACAAAGACTCAGCTGGTAATTTCTTTTTAGTTGGTGTCATCCGAGATATTACTCAGCGTAAGCTGATGGAAGAACAGCTGAAGCGTACTGCTGCTGAACTATACCGCTCTAACAATGAATTAAAACTCAAAGAAGACCACTTACGTTATTTAGCGTATCACGACCCCCTCACTGGTTTATCCAATCGCAAATTTTTTGCTGAACAACTTACTTTACGAGTCCTTACATTGGGCGCAACACAATAACTTGTTGCTGGGACTGCTGTTTATCGATCTAGATGGCTTTAAGCAAGTCAATGATACTTTGGGACACGAGATGGGCGATCGCTTGTTAATGACTATTGCTGAAAGACTCAGCAACTCTTTACGCGCTAGTGATACAGTTTCTCGTTTGGGTGGCGATGAATTTACTGTGATTTTACGGGCAATTCCTAATGTCCAAATAGCTGCTAAAGTCGCCGAAAAAATTTTAAGCAGTATTACCAAGCCAATTGTTTTGGACGGCTATACAATCCAAGTCTCTGCCAGTATTGGCATTAGTGTTTACCCATACAACAGTCAAGACAGTGAAACTTTGATAAAACAAGCTGATACAGCAATGTATCGTGCCAAGCGCCTGGGTAAAAATCGCTACGAGTTTGCTTAATTAGTTAAGAGTCAAGTCTCCAGTTTTTTTCACTATAGTTACAATTTTTACCTTCAAATTAGGAATTTAGACTGGAGACACGTCTAAGGCACTATTTTGAAAAGTATAGCTTATGTACTGCGAGGTAAATTTTTAGCCAATATATATACCCAGCAAGGCTTTTTGGCTTGAAGACTAAACCTCATGACTAATGTCACAAAGCAATTAGCGATCAAAAATAATTAGGAAAATAATTTTTAATGTAATTTGAATTGCATTAAAAATTATACCTGTACTTATTCGTTTATTACGCTGTTTGATAGTTTTAAAAATCCTTATGACACGATAAATATGTTGTTTTATCTTTACACATCTATACTCTATTAAGTCTAAACTATACAATCAAATAAGTATTATTTCCTATTCTTCTGAACTCTTGATTCAGAAAACATAGTGTTTACACTTAAAAGTGTTAAGATATTATTAATAAATAGTGAATTAAGCAAAATGCTCACAGTAAATCATTGACATATCTAACCTGAGACTGATGTAAAAACTGCTTATTAAGAATACCACTTAAGTATAAAGACTCTTTTATATCCGCACATTAAGGTTAATCGACAAGCGAATACCACAATAACTTGTACGCTACCAGCAATAATTTCATAAAGTTAAAATACTTTTTCCAAAAAGTACAGTAAATATACGGTAGTAAATAAAAATACGCTTTGAAATGAAAAACTAGTAAATTTACTGAAATACATGAAGACTAACTTCCGAATCACAAAGTTTATGATATTCTGCATAGGTGCTTATATACTGATCCCAAAAATTGCCGCTTGCACAGGTATATTAAGTACTGCAAGTGCTAATTCTTTTGGTCCTACTAGCAGTGATAGCTTAATCGTCCGCAAGGTCAATTCTCAAAATTTACAAGACATATACATTCCACCAAATTATGGTGGTCCCGACAGTCATAATGGTAGCGGTACTCGTTGATGGCAATTTTAGATTTTAGATTGTGGTAAAGCAGCGCGATGAGTTAACTACCGTCTTGGACACCACATCTTTTACTTGGCGGCTCATTGCAAGATGTTGTGCTTAGGGTTGCGAAAACCGTCAGGCTCTTTAAGATAGTTGATTCAAGACAATAGTGGAGATTTCCACCAATGATTTGTTTGTATAAGTGTGTGGACTTGCCAATTTGAGTCTGGTTGAGGATAATCTAAACGGAAGTGTCCGCCTCGGCTTTCGGTTCTAAAAGCAGCACTTTTGAGAATTAAATCAGCTACATCTAATAAATTGCGGGTTTCTGCCCAAAGTCCCAATTGCCGTTCAACATCTGGTAGGTCAAAACTAGCGGGTTCTACTGGACGTAAAGCAAGCAAGAATTGAGTTAAAGGCAAGGCAGCGAAATCTTGCTGCCAAGATTCAATAGTAGCGATCGCATTTTCCAGCCTTGATTGTTCTCGACAAATACCAGCACTTTCCCACACTAGACGCGGTAACTTCTCCCTGAGTGCTTCTAGCTGTGCTTGTTGGATGTGCCACTCACTAGGATCGGGATTAAATTTCCGTAATGGTAGCACTGGTGTTTCTGAGGACAGCCCAATATTTTCTAACTTAATATTAGCCATCTGGGCCCCAAACACAATACATTCCAACAGGGAATTACTAGCAAGGCGATTGGCCCCATGCACTCCAGTACTAGCGGTTTCACCCACTGCGTACAAACCGGGGATATTTGTACGATTCATTAGATCCGCAACAATTCCACCCATCCAGTAATGGGCGGCTGGCGCTACAGGAATTGGTTCGTGGAAGACATCAACACCCCAATGCTGACAAACTTTAATGATGTTGGGAAAGCGGTGACGAATCTTGTCGGCGGGGATGGGGCGCATATCCAACCACACATGGGCAGTAGCCAAATCAAGGGCGGTACGTTGTAAATGGCTGAAAATTGCTCTACTAACCACATCTCTAGGTGCAAGTTCACCAGCAGGGTGGTAGTCAAAGGCAAAACGCCGCCCTTCATTATCGATGAGATGTGCCCCCTCGCCGCGTACAGCTTCGCTGATCAAGAAGCGATCGGCACCAGGTTTAGTGAGAGCAGTCGGGTGAAATTGGACAAATTCTAAATCGCGGAGGATAGCCCCAGCCCGATATGCGATCGCTACCCCATCACCCGTACTCACAGCCGGGTTAGTGGTTTGGGCAAATACCTGACCGCCACCGCCGGTTGCTAGTACCACAGCACCAGCTCTTATCCAGGTGATTTTACCTTGATAAAACAGGCTAATTCCCTGACAGCAACCAGTTTCGGGTTCAATCCACAAACTCAAAGCCAAAGCTTGCTGAATGACTTGAATATTTTGGCGACGTAATACTTGAGCGGTGAGGGTAGTAGTAACTTCCCTCCCTGTGGTGTCCGCAGCATGGAGAACACGACGGCGAGAATGGGCGGCTTCCAAAGTTAAAGCTAAGGCTTGACCATGACGGTCAAAAGCGACCCCCAAGTTAACTAGGGATTGAATACAGCTAGGAGCGTGTTGGGCGAGAAATTCGACAGCGGTGCGATCGCATAAACCTGCGCCCGCCTGGATCGTATCTTCAATGTGCAGCGTGGGAGAATCTTCTGGGGCGATCGCTGCGGCAATGCCACCTTGTGCCCAATCACTGGCGGATAAAGCAACGGTTTCTTTGGTAATCAAACCGACTCGCAAGCATTCTGGCAGACACAGCGCTGTGTATAGTCCAGCGGCACCAGCACCGACTACTAAGACATCAAATTGGCTGGGAATATCTATTTGAGACAAGGTAATGAGTAGGGGGAGCAGGGGGNCTCCTGATTCTAGCGAGTGGGATTCTTCTATTAGAGATAAGGGGGGATGAGGGAGATAAGGAGGATGAGGGAGACAAGGAAGAAATTTTACTTCGTCCTCCTTGTCTCCCTCATCCTCCTTATCTCCCTCATCCCCCCTTATCTCTAATAGAAGAATCCCACTCGCTAGAATCAGGAGTGGGCTGCTATTTGCTACATTAACTGCAATTCAGTTATCTGTAGATACCGTTGTTAAAGCGATCGTCTCCTTCATTGAAGGCAGGCTCTAATTCCGTCACGGTGAATTTATCGAGGTTGGCTTGCAGGGTTTCTTTTTGGCGATCGCTCAATCCGGCAAGATCCAATACATCCTCTACCTTTTGGTAAGGAGCATTGGTGATGATTTTCTTAGCCAGGGTGGGATAAAGCCCTGGAAACTGTTGAAAAGCTCGGACGTTGGTATTATTCAAATCAATTTTTTTACCAAATTCCGTTCCTAGTTTAGCGTCTGCCCGATTCTGCCGCTCAATTGCCAGAACTGGGACTTGGGGAAAAGCAAAACTGTTGAAACTAGCAGCTTGGGCTATCTGAGTTGTTCCCAACCATCCCCAGCAACTAAGTAACAAACTAAACACTGTTAATAAACGCGCCAATCCTTTCACGATTTTTCTACCTCTTTCCATCAAACAGAAATAAAAGTTTTAAGCTAACAACAGTCATTTAGTCATTGGTCATTGGTCATTAGTCATTAGTCATACCCTGCGGGAGGCCCTAATGCCTCTACGTGATAGCGCCAAGGACGAAGGACAAAGGACGAAGGACAAAAGCTGATAGCTTAGTCAACACAGCAGTCATCAGAAACTAATATACAGCGTATTAATATCCACAATATTTACCGTTACTGGGTTTGACTATACTTTTGGCAAAAATTTTCATTGTGGCAAGAGTACCTACATCGCTGCGATAGCGTTGCATCGACGATCCCAGCAGCATTCCCAGCTAGACGAAATCTTTTCCGGGTGGCTGATTCTACCTCCCAAGCAGACACCAAACTGTACGATTTCTAAGATCGAAAACCTTACCAAAAAAGACTTGATGCTGAGGGATTTTTATGTAATATTTCTTAACTAATTAATCATCTACAGCATCATTTTTGATGTGCCGTAGATTGGGCTGGGAAAAGTTTCAGTAAGAGAAGCCTACACGCTCATTGCAACATATAGTGTCTCCTACCTTTTTCACGCTGCGATCGCAGCTAACAAAAACAAGCTATCTACCAAAATTGTGCTTAAAACTGCGCCACCAAAGGCATACCAGTGTCTTTGATTTCGACCTAAAGCTGAAATTCCTACTGTTAGTAGCACTACGCCCAGAAGTATCGCCCAAGTTTGCCCCCAAGGTGCTTGTACTTGCATGAGAGCATTTTGTAAGATTTGCGGTACTAAATCTGCATCTACTCTCATGATTTGCCGCCAATAGGGCATTAAATCTACTATATAAAAATATACATCTGTTAAAACTGTACCGAGTAAAGAACCTAAATAAAACCAGTTACCTACCTTGCCCCAATTCTTTACCAGACACCAACAAGCAAACGGTAAACCGATAAATTCTATCGGCAGATGCCATAAAGGTTCCCAACGTAACCAACCCCAGTAAATCGCTCCTGCTAACCAACTCCAGCTAAACCCCAAGAGCAAATCCCCCCAGACGTAAGTTGCAGGGCGTGACATTAAGGCAAAACTTAGCCACACCCAAAATCCTGTCAGGGCTAGACTCAGACTTGGTAGCGATCGCACTATTGGCGCTTCTATAAATACTGGCACTGTTACCAAAAACACCGCTGCTGCAAACACTAACCAAGTTTGTCGGGCAGAAGTAGATAAGGGTAGAGAGGGAGAAAACGAAAGTGTAGATTCCAATTGTCTGATACCATTCTGCCCAGTATCAGCTAAATCCAACTCGGTATCAATAGAAGGGGTAGAAGCGCTGTAGGAAGACAGTGTATTATTAATCAAAGTTTTTAATATTTGTTACTAAACTTTATCTTATTTAAGATATCACATTTTCAAATCCCCCCCTGGGGCATTGTAATTATACTGAAATTTCCACTAGCGCTGGTGCAAACCAAACAAAACATTCTGCGCCAGACGAATCCATTCAAGTTGCACTATGTACACAACTGTTATGTAGTTCATTGTAAATGGGGGACTACACAGAGGTGAGGGTAAAATCTAATAGTTAAAAAGTGAGCTGGTATTAGTCCGCTAAATATTAAAGTTTGATGAATTTTTCAAATTGCGTTGACTTATTGAGGTGGGTGTAAGAACATAGTCAGCGTCTTCGATGATGTTTTCGATCGGTAAAATTGAATTTTCTACAAGATTGGGTGCAATAGAGAGTATATAAAGCAACATCATCAGCTAAAAAATGTTCATCACGATCTCTAGAACACGAAAAAGGTATTAATTGTATATGGAGTTTATTCAAGCTTTTATTTTAGGTATTGTTCAAGGTATTACAGAGTTTTTGCCAATCAGTAGCACCGCACATCTTCTGATTGTGACAAAGGTATTTGGTTGGAAAGAACTAGGTTCTAAAGATTTTGTTGATGCAATTCAATTTGGCAGTGTTATAGCAATTGTGGGGTATTTTTGGTCGCTGATTTATAGTATTGTCAAAGGTGGGATCGAAGCACTAAAAACTAAAGACTGGCAACGTGAAGAATGGAAGATTCTTGTCGGTATTGTAGTCGGAACACTGCCCGCTTTAATTTTCGGCTTCCTTTTGAAAGATGTTTTACCTGAGAGTGCATTAATTATTGGCATCATGTCAATTATTATGTCCCTTGTATTAGCTTTGGCAGAAAAAATTGGCACTCGTAAGCGAGGTTTTGAGTCATTGCAGATTCAGGATGGTATTTTGGTTGGATTGGGACAAACACTTGCCTTGATTCCGGGCGTTTCTCGTTCTGGTTCGACGTTGACAACTGCCTTATTTTTAGGATTAGAACGCGCTACAGCAGCAAAATTCTCATTTTTGTTAGGGTTTCCAACTCTTACAATTGCGACGCTGTATAAAAGCTTAAAAATATTCAAGTTGTTTCAAGCTCATCAGTTGCCAGATAACATTGTTGGACTATTAATTGTAGGAATTATTTCAACCTTGATTTTTTCCTACCTATCAATTGCATTTTTGATCAAATACTTAGCAACCAAAAACACTTTGATTTTCGTATGGTATAGATTAGCATTTGGTAGTGCGATCTTACTAGCGATCGCAGCAGGTTGGAAAGGATAATAGTCATTTGTCATTTGTCCTTCGACGGGCTACGCCTACGCTCGTTTGTATGTAATACAATCTAACCTCACTCCAAACCTCTCTCCTACAAAGAGAGAGGCTTTGAATTTTACTCCTTAACGCTAGTAGGGAAGGAGGTAGGGGTTAGGTCTGTATTAGACTCAACTAAGAAACGCTATAATGCCCAATGCCCCTCAATAGTGCCCAGTTATGTTAGCGGGGCGTTTAGCCCGTCCTGAGTTCTGAGTAAAGAAGTGAGATTCCCTACTCAGCACTCAGAACTTGGAACCCGGAACTGTTTTGCTCAATGCCCCATTCCCCATGACTACCATTCATCCTGCCCGAATTACCAAGGTTCTTCCAGACTCAATAGCCGCAGAGATTGGTTTTGAAGCTGGGGATGCGATCGTTGCAATCAATGGTACACGTCCCCGCGACTTAATTGATTATCAGTTTTTGTGTGCCGATGAAGTCTTGGAATTAGAAGTTTTAGACGCTGCTGGTAAAACTCATAGCCTGGAAATCGAAAAAGATTACGACCAAGACTTGGGGCTAGAATTTGAAACTGCCCTATTTGATGGCTTAATTCAGTGCAATAACCGCTGTCCATTTTGCTTTATCGACCAACAGCCACCAGGTAAGCGCACCAGTTTGTACTTTAAAGACGACGATTACCGCCTAAGCTTTTTGTATGGCTCTTATCTTACCCTGACCAATTTGCCAGAAAGAGAATGGCAGCGAATTGAGCAAATGCGCTTGTCTCCGTTGTATGTTTCTGTTCATGCCACGGAGCCGGAAGTTAGAATTAGACTGCTGAAAAATCCCCGTGCGGGACAAATCTTGCAACAACTCAAGTGGTTTCAAAAAAGACGGCTACAAATTCATGCTCAAGTGGTTGTTTGTCCTGGTATAAATGATGGCGAACACCTGGAGCAAACCTTAAAAGACTTAGCATCCTTTCATACTGGTGAAGTGCCTACGGTGGCATCAGTGGCAGTTGTGCCAGTTGGATTGACAAGGTTTCGGCCTCTAGAAGACGAACTTACACCCGTAAC
The DNA here is from genome assembly GCF_002246015.1 of Nostoc sp. 'Peltigera membranacea cyanobiont' 210A. Taxonomy (GTDB): domain Bacteria; phylum Cyanobacteriota; class Cyanobacteriia; order Cyanobacteriales; family Nostocaceae; genus Nostoc. The sequence continues at coordinate 2,042 of NZ_NOLJ01000010.1, read as the reverse complement.
CAGAGAAAAAGCGAAAGAAGTGATTTCTCAAGTGCGAATACTCTCACAACAATTTCGCCAAAAGTTTTCCTCTAACGTCGCTTGGTTAGCTGATGAGTGGTTTTTGATTGCAGGTGAAGAATTACCGAGCGAATCTGAATATGAAGAGTATCCCCAAATTGATAATGGTGTTGGTTCAATTCAGTTGTTTATCAAGCAATTTGCAGCCGCGGCAACAGAATTACTACCGCCAAAAGTTTATCCTCAGAGAAAATTAACTTGGGTAGTAGGCAACGCAGTAGAAAACGCCTTTGAACCTATCTTGAAACGGTTAAATGCTGTTGAAGGATTAAAAGTAAATATGCGTGCTTTATGTAGTGATTATTGGGGACAGAGTATCACTGTCACGGGCTTACTAACGGGTCATGATTTGCTGTTGAACTTACAAGGGCAAGATTTGGGAGACGGAATTTTACTGCCAAATGTAATGCTCAAACATGGTGAATTAGTATTTTTAGATGATATGAGTATTGAAGAAATAGCCTGTAAATTGGAGACAAAAATTTTACCAGTAGGAGGAGTTGAAGATTTAATCAATACCTGTATTCTTTAAGCTGTTTTTGTTAGCTCTTTAGTCTATAGCAGTTCACAGGTAGATGAAGTACATATCAAAACCTCACCCCTTCTCCCGAAATTGCGATCGGGGGAACAGAGCCCTCACCCTAAATCCCTCTCCCAAACTTGGGAGAGGGATTTAGGATGAGGGCTTTAAGATGCACTAGTATTACTTTTTTAACTCACTCACAAAAACCCTGAAAAACAGATAATTAGAACAAGAGTGGCATTTTTTATTTTAGGTTTAAGTGAAAACTCTCTGCAATTACGCAAAAGCCTATGGAAATTGGTAAATGCAAAAGTTTCTAAAAAACTAGTCACTAATGGAATTAAATTCACAATGTAATAGCTAACAATTTCTATAGAATCGCCTGGGAAGTTGAGTATCTATCTTGGCATTTTTTACTGGTTTTGATAGGCTAGATTGATGAAGGTCATTCACTAAGTACTTCTACGAAAAGCTTATAGGAATCCTATTTGATTTTTGAAAAGCCAAATATTAGCTTTACTTAATCCGGCTGAGAATCTCAGTAAAATTACTAAGAATCAAGCTATGGTTGTGTATTGTGTACTAATGAATTCTGACTAATAACTAAATTAATTAATAATTAAATGAGGAGTCACTGGTGAAGTATCAGGAAAACCCAAAAGATATAAGTTTAAAAATTAAAAAAGCTAGAAGATTATTTATTTTAAGTTGTGAAATTGTAGTTTTAAATTTTTTGAGTATTTTGCCAGTAACGGCGGCGACTGAAGAACCCGTATTGAGCGTAGTGTATGGCCAAGAAAATGCAAATCAATGGGGAGGGATAAGCGATCGCTTACAGACAATAGGGGTGAAATATTGTGTAATTTCCCTAAATGATGTCAAGAGTGGGGCAGATTGGGGCGATCGCCGAGTATTATTTTTGCCAAATGTTGAGACATTAACACCAACTCAAGCGATCGCCCTAGAAGAATGGATGAGTAAGGGAGGGCGTTTGATTGCTAGTGGGCCTGTCGGTAGTTTGTCATCGCCAGGAGTGCGGCAATTATTGCGATCGCTCTTGGGAGGTTATTGGGGATTCAGCTTTAGTGACACAGAACAGATTCAAGCTGCAAAAACCAAGATCCCACAATGGACAAATCAAACTGGACTCTTTGGTAAAGTGCGCGGCGGCGTTGTGATTCCTAATGATATGGGCAGTGAATCTCCTGCTGTTTGGAATTCTAAAGATAATCCGGCCGCAGTAGTGACAACTGAGCGTTCTACCTTTTTGGGCTGGCGCTGGGGAACAGATACAGCCTCAACAGCCGAGTTGGATAATGCCTGGTTAAAAACTACTATCAATCACTATTTGACAGCACTAGCGCCATCAAATCGCACCAAAAAAATACCAGGAGGTTCCCAAAGCTGCTCTACAACTGTGGCGGCTGCGCCCTCAGTGCAGGGGGGCAGAGGGGCAGGG
>NZ_NOLJ01000001.1:1120645-1160488 GCF_002246015.1 Nostoc sp. 'Peltigera membranacea cyanobiont' 210A | reverse complement strand
CTTACCATCACACGCATCACACTTATCTTCAATTACCATCCCCAATCCCCTAAATTGCAAATTTTTATTAAGACACTTTAATATATCTTAATATTTAGCGAAGTTTCACAAGACCCCAGCGGTTTGCTAGATTGTAGAAGCAAATTACTTTGGGCTAGGCAATGTGCAAGTTCAGAGCCACTTCCATTGCATAAGGGTGGTTTTCCACACCTAATGGTGCGGCTAGCCCCTCTGGTTGATGGGCGAGTTTTCCTCTCCTACGTAGCACAATTGTAAAAGAGACAGCCGACTCGGCAGTGAGAAGTCTGAGCAGAGGCTTCCCCTGTTCCTAACTTCTATAGCTTTTGTCGTCTCCCACGAGGAAAGCACCTGTTGCTCAAGATTTGTCGGTGATTTTTGTAAAAGGTAAAGGGTAAAATCAGTTATTAACAAAAATTAATTTTATCTTCTGCCTGCCTTCCGGCAAGCCACCCTCTAACAGGATAATGTATTGCTCTTGCATATTTGTAGGCAAAACACTTAATCCATAGGGTAGCAAGTGACCGTGAATGACGTTCTACTGACTTCTGCTTTCTTCCCTCTAACTTTTACCTTTGCTATATGGCCCGCGACTATTATGAAATCCTGGGTGTCTCTCGTGACACTGACAAAGAAGAAATCAAACAAGCCTATCGCCGTCTAGCCCGGAAGTATCACCCAGATGTGAACAAAGAACCGGGGGCGGAGGATCGCTTTAAAGAAATTAACCGCGCTTATGAGGTACTCTCAGAACCCGAAACCCGCGCTCGTTACGATCGCTTTGGCCCAGAGGGTGTATCGGGTGCTGCTGGCGCGGGCTTTCAAGATGTCGGCGATATGGGTGGTTTTGCCGATATCTTTGAAAGCATTTTTAGTGGCTTTGCTGGCGGTATGGGTAATCCCACGCAACAAAGACGGCGCAGTGGGCCTGCGAGGGGTGATGACCTGCGGCTAGACCTGAAGTTAGACTTTCGGGAAGCGATATTTGGTGGCGAAAAAGAAATTCGCATTTCCCATCTAGAAAATTGTGAAGTTTGTAGCGGTTCTGGTGCTAAACCTGGAACCCGCCCTCGGACTTGTTCGACTTGTGGCGGTTCGGCTCAAGTACGCCGTGTGACTAGAACGCCCTTTGGCAGTTTCACCCAAGTCTCGACTTGTCCCACCTGTAATGGAACAGGGATGGTAATTGAAGATAAGTGTGATGCGTGTGATGGTAAGGGCGCAAATCAAGTCACAAAGAAACTCAAAATTACCATTCCAGCTGGGGTGGATAATGGCACACGTTTGCGGATTTCTAGTGAAGGAGATGCTGGCCAACGTAGTGGCCCTCCTGGGGATTTATACGTTTACTTGTTCGTGAATGAGGACGAGGAATTCCAACGGGATGGAATTAATATTCTCTCGGAAATCAAAGTTAGCTACCTGCAAGCGATTTTAGGTTGTCGGTTAGAGGTAGATACAGTAGATGGCCCGGTAGAACTAATCATTCCAGCTGGAACTCAGCCGAATACAGTGATGAAGTTGGAAAATCGCGGCGTACCCCGTTTGGGTAATCCCGTAAGTCGTGGGGATCACATGCTGAACGTATTAATTGATATTCCTAATAAAATCACCCCAGAGGAGAGGGAACTGCTGGAGAAGCTAGCTAAAATTAAGGGCGATCGCACTGGTAAAGGCGGTCTAGAAGGATTCTTGGGAAATTTATTTAAGTGATGATGCCTTCTTCTGTTTTAACTCCCGATGCTCAACTTGATTTACGCGGCACCCCTTGCCCAATTAATTTCGTGCGGACAAAACTACGTCTGGAGAAAATGCCATTGGGAGGTTTGCTAGAAGTCTGGTTAGATCCTGGTGAGCCGATTGAGCAGGTTCCTGATAGTTTGACAATGGCAGGTTATCAGGTGGAACAAATTACAGACTGCACTAGTTATTTTTCTCTGTTAGTGCGCCGTCCAGTTGCTAACCAATGACAGGGGAAAACTTTGCCGCAACTGGACAGTTATTGGGTACGGTGGTGGCTGTACAGGCTAATTTTTACCGAGTACAGATGGATCAAGAGGCAGGGGAGCAGAGGAGCAGCACTTCTCTAGGAGACGCTGCGCGTAGCTTGCTTCCACGAAGTGGTACGACTACGCTCAGTGACCGGGGAGCAGAGGAGAAACTGGATTTAAATGCCTCTTTGCCCTCGCCTCCTCTGCTGCTTTGTACTCGGCGAACACGTCTGAAAAAAATCGGGCAACAGGTGATGGTAGGCGATCGCGTTGTGGTAGAAGAGCCAGATTGGGCTGGAGGACGCGGTGCGATCGCTGAGGTTTTACCCCGACAAAGTGAGTTAGATCGTCCGGCGATCGCCAATGTCAATCAAATCCTATTGGTATTTGCCGTAGCCGATCCGCCTTTGGAACCTTATCAACTCAGTCGGTTTCTAATTAAGGCTGAGTCTACTGGCTTGGATGTACTTTTATGCTTGAATAAAAGTGATTTAATTTCACCGCAGGAACAACAACAAGTTAGCGATCGCCTGCTCGGTTGGGGCTATCAGCCGATATTTATCAGTGTTAAAGATGGCATAAATACTGAACAAGCAGCCAGATATTTGAGCAATAAAATTACCGTCATCGCTGGGCCGTCTGGCGTTGGTAAATCCAGCCTGATTAATACGCTAATTGACTCTGCCAAGCTGCGAGTCGGAGAAGTTTCTGGCAAACTGGCTCGTGGTCGTCATACGACTCGCCATATAGAATTATTTGAGTTACCTAGTGGTGGTTTACTGGCAGATACTCCCGGTTTTAATCAGCCGGATATGGATTGTATACCAGAAGAATTAATCCATTATTTCCCAGAAGCCAGAAAGCGGTTAGCAGTTGCTAGCTGTCGGTTTAATGATTGTCTGCATCGAGACGAGCCTGAGTGTGTGGTGCAGGGAGACTGGGAACGATACGAACATTATTTAGAATTTTTGGACGCTGCGATCGCTCATCAAACACAGCTACACCAACAAGCCGATCCAGAATCTACCATGAAGTTAAAAAGCAAAAGCAAAGGCAAAGGGCAGAGTCAATACGAACCCAAGTTAGAAAGTAAAAAATATCGCCGAATTTCTCGGAAGACTCAGTTACAAGACTTGCAAGAGTTATATCGGGATGAAGAATAAAGGAGTGTGAGCGCACTTCTATGCAAAGGTTGGTCACGATAGCATAGATACAAACATAAAAACTATCTTCTATGTCTCAGCCCCTTGCTGCCACCTCTAGTTTAGAAGATGTCACTGAGAGTATAATTTTCCCACCAGGTGATATCTATAGTGACGAACCCCCCTTGGAATCTGACTTACACCGCGAACAAATCGATTTACTCATCCGCCTGATTAAATGGTGGTGGCGCGATCGCGAGGATTTTTATGCTACCGGCAACCTGACAATCTATTTCAGTCCCAACCAGAAAAAGTCAGAAGAATTTCGAGGGCCGGATTTCTTTGTGGTTTTAGATACAGAAAAAAAAGACCGCAAAAGCTGGGTTGTGTGGCAAGAAGATGGCAAATACCCCAATGTGATTATTGAGCTATTATCTAATTCCACTGCCTCAGTTGATAAAGGTTTAAAAAAGCAAATTTACCAGAATACATTTCGCACTCCAGATTACTTTTGGTTTGACCCAAACAACCTAGAATTACAGGGATTTCACTTAGTTGATGGGCAATATCAAGACCTTGCGCCTACTGAATCAGGTTGGTTGTGGAGTCAGCAGTTAGGGCTGTATTTGGCAGTATATTTGGGCAAATTACGCTTTTTTACACCAGATGGACAGCTGGTTATGTTGCCAGAGGAAGAAGCAAATCAACAGTTACAGCAGGTAAACCAACAGTTAGAGCAAACTAATCAACAACTAGAACAAGAACGTCAACGGGCTGCAATCTTGGCAGAACGCTTACGAGCCGCAGGTATTGATCCTGAGCAAATATTCTGAAAAATAGAATTTTATCTCTAAACTAGGCATAGAAAAATAGTGCTATGAACCAAACAATATCTGATCAAGTCCGTTGGACAACCTCAGACTTAGAATTACTCACAACTGACGAATGGAAGCGCTATGAGATTATTGACGGAGAGCTATTTGTGACTAGAGCGCCTCACTGGAAACATCAAGGGACTGCGGGCAATATATGCTTAGAATTACAACTTTGGTCTCGCTCTAGTGGGCTAGGGGAAACCCGTCAAACTCCCGGCATAATTTTTACAGATGCCGATAATGTCATACCCGATCTAGTTTGGATTAGTCATGAGCGTTTAGCACAACTGCTAGATGACGAAGGGCATTTGAGAGGAGCGCCAGAACTCATTGTGGAAGTGCTTTCTCCTGGGACAACTAACGAACGTCGAGATCGAGAAGCCAAGCTGAAACTATACTCATCCACAGGAGTCCAAGAATATTGGATTGCAAATTGGCAATTACAGCAGCTAGAAGTTTATCGCCGAGAAGCTGCCCAATTAAAACTGATCGCAACCTTGTTGGCTGATGACGAAATCACATCACCACTGTTAATAGGTTTCGGCGTTCGAGTTCAACGTTTTTTTATATAATTCTGGCGTAGGCGTAGCCCGCTGTAGGCATCGCTCATCAAACTCAGCTGCACCAACAAACTAGGCAAAGGGCAAAGCCAGTAGGAACCCAAGTTAGAAAGTAAAAAATACTGCCAGATTTCTCGGAAGACTCAGTTATAGATGACGTTTTTTTAAACCAAAGTGAGTCTCCCACAGAAACGCACTTTAACCCAGAATATTGCCAGAAGAAGAAGCAAACCCGCAATTGAGTAAGTCGGCGATCAAAATTCAATGTATATGAAGAAATATAAATTTGAAGTAGGGTGTGTTACGCCGTAGGCTAACGCACCTTGAATTGTTGAGATTAGTTAGCTGAAAAATTGACAGAACACTTACCAGCCAAAGGTCTTGAACCGGAGTAAATATTTTCAGTGTAGGATTATACAATAAACAAATAGGCAGATTTTACAACTAGTTAATAACAAAAGGCGATGGAGGCATAACAAATTTTGTGTCCTCACAAGCACTGTAATTAACTCAATTGAAAACTATTCTTACGATCCCCATAAAGTCTTAAAATATTGTTAATTTCAGCCAAACCTCTCGACCTTCAACTTACAAGTATCACCCCAAAATCACTATGGCTATCGGCTACGTCGCGCTTGTACTCCACGCACATCTACCCTTCGTTCGTCACCCGGAAAGTGACTATGTGCTGGAGGAAGAATGGCTCTATGAAGCCATCACAGAAACCTACATCCCCTTATTGAAAGTATTTGAAGGCTTAAAGCGAGACGGTATCGACTTTAAAATCACGATGAGTATGACACCCCCTTTAGTGTCGATGCTTCGCGATCCTTTGCTTCAAGAACGCTACGAAGCACACTTAGCTCAACTAGAAGAACTTATAGCACTAGAAGCAGAACATAATGTCAACAACGGGCATCTCCGTTATTTAGCCGAACATTACGCGACTGAGTTTAGCGAAGCGCGTCAGCTATGGGAACGCTACGGCGGGGACTTGGTGACAGCTTTTAAGAAGTTCCAAGATAGTAACAACCTAGAAATCATCACTTGCGGCGCTACTCACGGCTATTTACCGTTGATGAAAATGTATCCGCAAGCAGTGTGGGCACAAATTCAGGTAGCGTGCGAACATTACGAACAAACTTTTGGAAAAGCACCCAGAGGCATTTGGTTGCCGGAATGTGCCTACTATGAAGGTTTAGAGCGGATGCTAGCTGATGCTGGGTTACGCTATTTCCTCACTGATGGGCATGGCATCCTTTACGCCCGTCCCCGTCCGCGTTTTGGCACTTATGCGCCAATTTATACAGAAACTGGTGTTGCTGTCTTTGGTCGAGATCATGAATCTTCCCAACAGGTATGGTCTTCTGAGGTGGGCTATCCTGGGGCGGCGGAATATCGAGAATTTTACAAAGATTTGGGCTGGGAAGCAGAATATGAGTACATCAAGCCCTATATTATGCCCAATGGTCAACGGAAAAATACGGGCATCAAGTATCACAAAATTACAGGCCGTGGCTTAGGTCTATCAGATAAGGCACTCTACGATCCTTATTGGGCTAGAGAAAAGGCAGCAGAACACGCTGATAACTTTATGTATAACCGAGAGCGGCAATCTGAGCATCTCTATGGTATAATGCAGCGACCGCCAGTAATCGTTTCGCCTTATGACGCAGAGTTATTTGGACATTGGTGGTATGAAGGCCCTTGGTTCATTGATTACCTATTCCGCAAATCGTGGTATGACCAAAAAACATATCAAATGACCCATTTAGCAGACTATTTGCGAGATCAGCCAACTCAGCAAGTGTGTCGTCCTTCGCAGTCGAGTTGGGGTTTCAAGGGTTTCCATGAGTATTGGTTGAATGAAACGAATGCGTGGATTTATCCGCATTTGCACAAAGCTGCTGAACGGATGATTGAAATCTCCCATCTGGAACCAGAAGATGAGTTGGGGGAAAAAGCATTGAACCAAGCAGCGCGGGAATTGTTATTAGCACAATCTTCCGACTGGGCTTTTATTATGCGGACGGGAACTATGGTACCTTATGCAGTTAGACGGACGCGATCGCACCTAATGCGGTTTAATAAGCTCTATGAAGACGTTAAAGTTGGCAAAATTGATAGTGGTTGGCTCGAAAAAGTCGAGTTAATGGATAATATCTTCCCCGAAATCAACTATCGCGTCTACCGTCCGTTGTAGTAGTAGGGTGGGCAATGCCCACCTTATAGGGGGTATCATTATTTGCCACGCCAAATCAAACCTTTTGAAGTCCTGAATGCAGGTTTTTACAAACATCCTGCCTCAATGCCCAATAGCCCCACAATTTTAAAACATCCTGTTAGGGACTACAACTAATGGATTGAATACCATTAGTTGAAACTGAAACATCTACTTTGTATTCTGCTGGGCATGTTTCAACTGAGTTACCTTTTATAAGTTTGATTTCCTGTGAAAGTCGGCAACTTTTAAACTGTGCTTTATCATCAAAAGATATAGATTTTTCGGCTTGGCACTCAAAATTAGATGATCCGGAATTGGGGCTGGAAACCTGTACATTCATATCTTGGCCAAGAATGCAACTTGCCAACGAACCATTTTCATAATTACTAATTGTCCCAGCTTCACATACAACTGACGCTTGAGCAGGCAGAGAAACAGCAAAATTGATTGAAAATAAACCTAAAGAAGAAGTTAAAACTGCCAAAACTTTAGACGAGAATTTCATAAAAAATACTGATTAGTAGAATAAAAGCTGTTACTTCATTTATACTTGATTGCTCTTAAACACTGATAGAGCAAAGATACTGATTTTGCTTTAAAGTTTCTGTGAACAGTTTAGCTATCTGCTTATTTCGATTTGACGGCAAAACCGGAGAAGTTTACATTCTATCTGCGGATGAACTGCAAATCATTGTTTATCGCAATGGCGAATGGGAGTTTGTCAATGAACCCGAATTATGAGCAAATGAGTTTTACAGAGTTGAGAGCTTATGTTGTAGAAAACCGTGAAGATATTGAAGCTCTACGTTTTTTAATGAGCAAACGTGACCCTAATTCTAAAGGCTATCCTATGCCTGTGACGGAAGCTGATATGCAAGCCCAGATGGAAATCATCAGGCGTAAGATTAACGGAGAACTTTGAGATTATTGTCTAATTTAGTAAGCATAATTAGGGTGGGTAAATCATACTCACCCTATTATTATTAGCACTGCCGGATTTAGCTAAAGGCTATCTGGATCAATATTTAATTCTCGAAGTTTAGCAGCTAATCTTTGCGTTTTCTCTTCTGCGGTTTGTCGTGCAGCTACTTCCTCTTCATGAGTTAACAGTGTTTGACCTGTAGCTGGATTGTAAAAACGTAGTTTTCCTGCTTCCAAGCGTAACTCTAGTCCCAAAACTTCACTGGCTAGAGACACTGTAGCATCTGGCAAGGTATTTGTTGCCACTGGGAAATAATTTCCATCGACCAAGTGTAAACCCTGGAGTTGGGGATTGAGATAATCGCCTGTGGGGTCATATTGGAAATATTCACGCACTCCCAAAAAGGCGTAAATTCCTTTCTTTGCACCTTGGTCTTTGCTGCGGGTGCTTTTTGAGGTAATTTCTAGAACAAAATCTGGGGTTTGATTATCTTCTTCCCAGGTTTTGTAAGAGCGTCTGTCACGGTTTTCCACTCCAAACACCACAAATACATCTGGGGCTACAACTGATTCTGGATAACCTTTTTCGTAGTAAATAAATAGATTACCAGCGACGTATACATCTGGGTGATTTTGGAAATAAATCCTTAGCACATTTCTTGCATAAGTCAAGTAACTGCACTGGATATCACCTTCAGCCATAGGCTTACCGTCCTCATCTGGGTACTCAATCGGCGTAACGGGGATATACTCTACTGAGGCTGTCATGGGTAGTACCTCACTCAACTAGGGCTAGATTCAATACTATCGCTCAAAAACCTGTCGCCATGACTGGGAGGCTGAGAAATCACGATAAATTCCAGATTGCGTATGCGTAGCCCGTCGTAGACATCGCTGCTTAGTCCGAGTTCCTGTGGTTCGGCACCCATAAAACGCTACCAGTGCCATCCACCCAGGTTCTACGGAATCAACCGATCTGCGCGTAGTTGCTCGAACAGGTCAAAAAACGACTCGTCCGTTTTCTGGTATGTGGCGAAGCCGAGTTTGCGGCTCTTCGACATGTCGGTCATGACCTCAATCGGACGCCCAAGATCGAGATCGGTGTGCCATGCAGACGATAGACGGCTCAGATCCGGCTCGGCGAGGTCATGCTGCTTTGCGATCTCGCGCCAGACAGCACCTTCATTCGCCATTTCGGCTTCGAGCGGGTGGGTTGTGCCGTCGAAGCCGATGGGATCGATGCCGAACCAGTCAGCTAGCCGCTCCCACAACCATATCCAGCGGAAGATGTCGCCATTGACGACGTTAAACGCCTCGTTATGGGCCGCTTCGGTCTTCGCCGCCCAGACTAGGTGCTTCGCCAGCACCCGCGCGTCGGTCATGTCGGAGATGCCCTTCCACTGCGCTTCAGAACCTGGCCAGCGGAACGGGCGCCCGGTTTCCTTGCAGATTGAGGCATACACGGCCAGCGTCGTGCCGAGGTTCATCAAATTATTGCCGACCGCCTTTCCAATGACAGTGTGAGGGCGATGAATGCTCCAAGTGAAACCGTCACGGGCGGCGGCGGCATAAACCTCATCTTCCTGAGCATAATAGAAATTTTCGATGTCGAGCCGGGGCTGCTCCTCGCGCAATGGAGTTTCTGGCAGCGATCCGCCCCTGGCGTATGCATCGAATGGCCCGAGATAGTGCTTGAGGCCGGTGACGAGGGCGACGTGCTGCACTGAGTCCTTCGGTGACAGAACATCCAGCAGATTGCGAACCATCGTGCCGTTGACCCTGACATTCTCAGCCTCGGTTGCATTACGCATCCACGTCGTGATGAAGATGTGCGTCGGGGCAATGTCTGACAGCGCAGTTTTCAGGCTAGCTAGATCGAGCAGATCGGCAGCAACAGGGCGTAACCCTTCCACCCCTTTTTTAAGATTTCGGGCCAACCCATAGGTTGTCCATCCATTCGCGATCAGTTCTCTTGCAAGATTGCTGCCGATGATGCCGCTCGCGCCCACAACTAAGGCTGTCCCATCCATATTGTGTCTACCAGTAGGGAAATTTTCTATAGCAATCCTAAGCCCCAAATTTCCAGGCTTCGTATAACTAACGTTAAAAAAGACAGGCAAGATGCCTGTCCTACAAGTAATAATTTAGCAAAGAATTTAGAAATTCATCTCAGCAGCTTGAACTTTTTCAACCTGCTTCTTCTTCAGCACCAGCATAACTTGGGCTAACATTACAAGAGCGATGAACGCAATCATCCATTTGACTCTAGAAGCGTCTTGCAAGACGATTTCTGCATCTTGTTGACCGAATCCACCGACGTTCGGGTTGCTGGTCAAAGCATCACCAGTCTTAACTGCTTGACCTTCGGAAACAAGCAGGTCTGGCCCTAAAGGAATCGTATCAACGACAACATTACCCGATTCAGGTTGGATGTTGACTAGATATTTAACGTTACCGTCTCCATCTTCCTCTTTGGCAATCTTGGTAATTGTGCCAGTAGCGGAAGCGTTGTAAACAGCGTTATTGCTCTTTTCACCTGTGGGATAAACTTGTCCGCGTCCCCGATTACCACCTACGTGAACTGAATATTTACCGAAGTGGATGTTTTTGTCGGTTGCGGGGTTGGGAGAAAGAACTGGGAAGACGATTTCCTGATACTGTTCGCCAGGTAAAGGGCCGACGATGACGACGTTATCTTTGTCTTCGCTGTAGGGTTGGTAGAAAGTGTCGCCAACTTCTTCTTTAAGTTCTTCGGAAAGACGGTCTTCAGGAGCAATCTTAAAGCCTTCGGGTAGCATCAGTACAGCACCGACGTTCAAGCCAACCTTAGAACCATCAGCACCAACTTGCTGGGCGCTTAGATCGTAGGGGATTTTCACCACAGCTTTGAATACAGTGTCAGGTAGCACCGATTGGGGAACTTCCACTTCTGTAACCTTGGCGGCTAGGTGACAGTTGGCACAAACAATTCGCCCTGTTGGTTCGCGGGGGGTTTCGGGATAGGTTTGCTGTGCCCAAAAGGGATAGGCGGCAGCTGATTGGGGAAGGGCTAGATCGCTGGTGAAGTAAAATGTCACAGTGGCGATCGCTATGAGCAATGTTTTTACAATCGCTCTAGCACTGCGAGTTAATCTCGCTGTTAGGAAAACATTTCTCATCTCTATAAGGGCGACAATTGAATTAGTCATTAGTCATTGGTCATTAGTCATTAGTCATTAAGCCTTGAACGAAGGACGAATGACTAAGGACTAAGAACAAAATTATTAACCCCACCAAGGTGCATCACCTGTGCGGAAGTCGGTTTCAGTCCAAGGGGTTAAAACGATTTTGTCGTCGGTTACGTTGGTATGGGCCAAAGGTAAAGACAGAGGTGCTGGCCCCCGAACAACCTTACCAGTTTCGTCATACTGGGAACCATGACAAGGACACTTAAACTTGTTCTCTGCAACGTTCCAGGGGACTACACAACCTAAGTGGGTGCAGATGGCATTAATGCCATAATCTTTGATCGCTTCTTTGCTGTCTACCACAATATAGGTAGGATCTCCCTTTAGCCCTTGGACTAGGTTGCGATCGCCTGCATTCCGGTTTTCGAGAAATTTAGTGACGCTAACATCGTTACCTAGCTCGTCTTTTGCCGTTACACCACCACCAGCACCACCAGCAGCAGGTGGAATAAAGTACTTGACAACGGGATACAATGCACCCAGAGCTACTCCAGTGACAGTCCCAAAAGTGAGCAGATTCATGAACTGACGACGCCCCATATCGGGCACGTCTGCTGATTCAGAAAATTGAGCCATAATCTACGCGCTCTTTGTGTATTTTGTTAAGCATTTTGACAAAAGTACTAGTACTTGAGCAACTTTTGTCTAAGTCGAAATGCTAGCGCTCACAACGATGCCATACTTCTTTGTTCCAAGATATAAAAAGCATCTTTTCTGTTAGCATTACATTTCTTTATATCCTTATCATACTGGAGTCACGGAACTTAACATCATAACTAAATGTAAAATCTGATTGAGAAAAGCTATGACAGGACAGGAATTACGTCAGATGTTGCTTGATAAGTGGGGATATTCTTACGATGTCCAGTTCCGGCGGGCACAGGGAAAGATATTTTTGCAAGTAATGTGGAAATATCTGGAGCAAGCTTCTTTTCCCTTGAGTGAGGCGGAGTACCAAGAACATCTCGATAGCATTGCTAATTATCTTCATGCCTTGGGTGGGTCAACACAGGTACAAACATATATTACCCAAACACGCGATCGCCCCCGACTCGGCAAAGCCGTCAGCATTCCTCTAGATTTGGGTGAACGCTCTTCAGAATGGATATTATAACCAGGTTTTTCTTCCTTTTCCCCTCTCTAGTAATAGCTAATTAAAGTGATTCCAGGCAATTCTCCTTGTCTGAATTTTTAACTTATATTCACAACTTTTTGTTCACAACTTTTTAATTGCAAAACCGCTTATCTTAGCTATGCAGCCACCAAATCCTATCTCACTCTCCGCGCTGACCCCTTCAGTACTGACAGCTTTAGAAGTATACAGTGATGAATCGGTGTATGCTCCCGGTTATATTCAGCCGCATGGAATGTTGCTGATGCTGCAAGAGCCAGACCTCACAATCTTGCAGATTAGTGAAAATGTGGAACAATTTTTTGGTATTTCGGCACAAGCATTGCTGGGTCAACCCTTACAACGATTGTTTTCCCACGCTCAAGTGCAGCGACTTGCTGCCTACTTAGCTGAAGACAACCTAGAGCTTTGCAATCTGTTTAAGCTAAAAACGCGGCGGAGGGTTGACCAGACTGGTTTGCAACGGAAAAGTCAGACATTCAGAGGTATGATGTACCGGATGGTAGATGGGTTGACCCTGGAACTAGAACCTCAGCGATCCATTAAAAGCACCCATTCAATCCAATTTTATCACCGCCTGGAAACCGCGATCGCTAATCTCCGTAATGCCACCAACCTGACGAATCTGGCTCAAACCCTTGCCAGAGAGGTGAAAGCAATGACTGGGTTTGATCGAGTTATGATCTACCGCTTTGAGGCAGACGAGAGTGGTGTGGTGATTGCGGAGGAGAAACCGAAGCATCTAGAAAGCTACCTGGGACTGCACTATTTGATGATAGACATTCCCGCGCCAGCCCGTAAGTTATTTTACCGCAGCTGGATGCGATTTATTCCCGATATCAATTACACCCCTGTCAAACTGATTCCCACTAACTATCCTCTGACGAATACACCCCTTGATCTGAGTAATTCTGTGTTACGAGGAGTGTATCCCTGTCACATTGAATACTTACAGAATATGGGGGTTGCTGGGTCGATGACGATTTCGTTGATCAACGACAAACGCCTCTGGGGATTAATTGCCTGTCACCACTACAGCCCTCAACTAGTGGATTATGAAACTCGCAAAGCCTGTGAATTTTTAGGACAGTTTGCCTCCATCGAACTAGTGCATCAGCAAGAACGAGAATTGCATGTTTACCAAAGGCAGGTGAAAGCGATTGAGCATGAACTACAACAGACGTTCTTGCACGAGTCCAATTTTATTGAGCAAGTGTTGACCCGAAATACTTCTCAATTGCTGGATCTAGTTCATGCTCAAGGAGCCGCGATTTTGCTTGACGGTCATTTGACATTAGTTGGTCAAACGCCATCAGTTACGGAGGTGCAGGAGCTTGTGGCGTGGTTGGTGCAACACAAGAGGGAATCAGTGTTTGCTACTGATTCCCTCTCACGTTTATATCCAGAAGCAAGGGCATTCAAAGATCAAGCCAGCGGCCTCCTGGCAATTTCCATCTTATTGAACCATGTTAAACAAAAGTCTTACCACATTCTCTGGTTTCGACCGGAGCAAATCCAGACGGTGAATTGGGCAGGCAACCCCCAGGATGCAATCACAACCAAGGAAATTCGAGAGATGGAATTGTGTGCCCGGAAGTCGTTTGAAATGTGGAAAGAAACCGTGCGGGAAACAAGTTTACCTTGGGAGGTTGCGGAATTGGAAGCCGCTACTGAGATGCGAAATATGCTGATATTGGTGGTGCTAGAGTTTTCCCAGACAGCCCTAAAACAAGCCGCAGAACAAGCTGCGATCGCCAGCCGCGCCAAAAGCCAGTTCCTTGCTAAAATGAGCCACGAACTGCGGACTCCCCTCAATGCCATTTTGGGATTTACTCAGTTGATGAATCGCAATGAGAAGATTCCATCTGAGTTTCAAGAGGATTTAGGCATCATCAGCCGTAGTGGAAAACACTTGCTAACTCTGATCAACGATGTGCTGGAAATGTCCAAAATTGAAGCGGGTCAGTTACAGTTAACGGAAAGCTGTTTTGATTTGCATCACCTAATCTACTCTATTAGAGATATGGTTGGTCTCAAAGCTTTAGAGAAAGGAATTGATTTGCTGATAGAGCAGCATAAGAGCGTTCCTCGCTATGTATATGGTGACGAGTCAAAACTGCTCCAAATTCTGCTCAACCTATTAAGCAATGCAATCAAATTTACGACAAAAGGCAGTGTCACTCTGCGATTAGAAGCTTTGACTACGAGAGTGGGCAGCGTCAACTTACTTGATGCAATTTCTACACATAATTCCCAACCAATCATCACCCTTCACCTGGAAGTTGAAGACACTGGATGTGGTATCGCTCAGTCCGATATGGAGACTGTGTTTAAACCATTTACGCAAACAGAACTAGGTCGCCATGCTCAAGGTACAGGCTTAGGCTTATCGATTAGTCGTCAATTTGCGCGTTTAATGGGTGGCGATATTACAGTGCGAAGCATCCTAAATCAGGAGTCAATCTTCATTTGTGAGATTTTACTGAGTCTGGTAAGCTCAGTAGATATCATCGCGTCGGAAACGACTCGCACTGTTATCGGTCTAGAAGCGGGACAGCCCACTTATCGGATTCTGGTGGCGGAAGACTTGAGAGAAAATCGCCAGTTGCTCGTCAGGCTATTGGAATCAGTTGGATTTGAGGTCTATGCAACCGAGAACGGAAAAGAAGCGATCGCTCTGTGGTCAGAATGGCATCCCCACCTGATTTTAATGGACATTCAAATGCCCGTGATGGATGGCTACGAGACTACCCGGCAAATTCGAGGGAGTCAGGGAGGTAAAGACGTGGTAATTATTGCGCTGACAGCCTATGCCTTTGAGGAGGACTACACCACCAGCACTCAGGTAGGTTGCAACGACCACATCACCAAACCATTTCTAGAAAGTGTCCTATTTGATAAGATGGCACACTACTTGGGAGTCCGCTACCGCTACCGCGAAGAAGCTTTACCGAGGTTAGATCAGCAAACCTTATCTCAGAAATCCCTAACCGCCCAAGATTTACAAGTAATGTCGCCAGAGTGGATTATTCAGGTTCATCAAGCAACTCTGGATCTCAACGATACCGAACTCTATAATCTCATTACTCAAATCCCTAACGAGGAGCAAGTTCTTGCCAATGCTCTGAAATATCTAGTCGATAACTTTCAATTGGAGGCGATTGCAACTTTAAGCCAAACTCACGAAAAAGACTATGGCTAATTTTCTTAAATCCCCTTCGGAAACAAATATCCTAATCGTGGACGATGCCCCCGACAATCTACGGTTGTTAATCAAAATATTAGAGTCGCAGGGTTATATCATCCGTAAATCCCTCAACGGGAGAATGGCATTACAAGCTGCTTATCGACATCCGCCGGATCTGATTCTGCTTGACATATTTATGCCCGAAATGAATGGCTTTGAAGTTTGCCAACAGTTGAAAGCATCAAAAATAACAGAGCAAATTCCCATTATTTTTATTAGTATCCTTGACCAAATCAATGATAAAGTACACGCATTTGAACTAGGTGGACAAGACTATATCACCAAGCCCTTTCAAGAACTTGAAGTGCTAATGCGAGTCAGGAACCAGCTACTCATCAAACAGCAATACCAACAACTTCTTGAACAAAATCAACGCCTAGAGCATGAAATTCAGGAACGCCTGAAGGCTGAAGCAGAGGTCAGGCAGCTATCCCTAACTGATGAGTTGACAGGAGTATATAATCGACGTGGTTTCTTTTTGTTGGGAAATCAGCAATTCAAAATTGCCCAACGCACACAAATGTTCTGCTGTCTTTTGTTTGTTGATTTAGATGGTTTAAAGCAGATTAATGACTCTCTAGGTCATAAAATAGGAGACAGAATGCTCCTTGACACAGCCCAATTACTAAAGCAAACCTTCCGTGAATCAGATATTATTGCCCGTATCGGAGGAGATGAGTTTGTAATCTTAGTTTCTGTCTACTCCAGGAGTACAGACGAATTTTATCTTCGATTGCAAGCAAATCTTGAGCGCTATAATCAAGAGCATAATTATTCGTATAAATTATCTATAAGTGTTGGTGTGACACAATGCGCCTTAAATGAAAACCTTTCACTAGAACAATTGATAGAAGAGGCTGACAAGCTAATGTATGAGCAGAAAAGTGCTAAACGCCTCGTAGATCAAACCAACAAAGCAACGCAATTTTGTGAGGTCAAAGAAAAAACAAGCGATGCTTATGATAATGCTAGCTGAAAACACTGGAGAAACAGGAACGTAGTTCCGTATTTAGTGCTTCTCCCAGGGGGAGACGCTGCGCCAACCAGAATGTCTAAGTTAAATGATTTTAATCCATACACATTATTCTAATTTTGTAAACAACTTCACCATCTTCTCTTTGTCTAATCTTCTCTCTGCCTTGCTTTTACCTATTCTCGATATTATTTACCTGTAAGCTTAACTAGTCCAACACCGCCGAAATAAAGCGCTAAAACTGCTCCAGCTAAGAGACTTTGAGTCAAGGGGTCAGTAGAAGGCGTCAGGACAGCTCCTAAAACCACTGATCCCATAATCACGTAACGCCAACCAGAAACCATCCGTTCTGACGAGACAATGTTCAAATTACCGAGCAACAGTTGAATAATGGGAATTTGAAATGCTAAACCAGTGCTGAATAACAGTAGCAGCACAAATTCAAAATATTTATCAATTGACCAAAGTTGTTCGACTACATCTGCTCCGTAGCTGATGAAAAATTTCAAGGCTGCGGGGATAAGGAGTAAATAGGCAAATACTAAACCCGCTCCAAACAGCACACTCGAACCCAAAACCACAGGCCCCAGTAAACGGCGTTCGCGGCGAGTCAGTCCTGGAACCACAAACTGGATAATCTGGTAAAGAATGAAAGGACTAGTAAGTACGAAGCCAGTGTAGGCGGCAACTTTCAGGGAGACAAAGAAATATTCTCCAGGTGCAAGTTGGAGAAATTTTACTCCTTGCGCTGGAACCTCAAGTAACTGGACAATTGGCTTCACGGCAAAGAAACAGCCAATAATGCCCACTGCTACGGCAATCAACGAATAGAAAATTCGTTGCCGCAATTCTTCTAGATGGTCGAAAAGGGACATTTCGACTTCACCAGGCAACTCATCAAGAGGATCGGTGTCTGAGTTGCCATATCCTTCTGGGTCGAGGTTAGGAACGTTTACAGTATCTACGTCTTGTGAAGGCGTCACGTCGCTTCGCTCCGAATTAAAAATTCAAAATTCAAAATTAACAATACCCTAAATTTATTTATGCGCTTGTATCATGAGTGTTTGTCGGTCATCGACCATTTCGGTGACTCAGCATTCTTCATTATTTTATCTGGGGAATGCAGCTACTAAGCCCGGATTTCTCACGCATAGTGTAGGCAGAGGGGGAAGAGGAGTGTGGGGAGTGTGGGGGGTAAGACTTCTTCCCCATCCTCCCACACCTCCCACACCTCCCACACCCCTTGGATTTCTCACAAGTGAGAAATCCAGGTAAGATATGTTTTTGGGTGCTGTGGGTTTTTTGTCCTGTTTTTTGGGTTTGCATCTGCATAAGTTAGTAGGAAGCCATCTTGTAGGCAATGCCTAACCTAAAAAAAGGTGGAACCGATAATTATAAATCACGTCTCTGCGGATAGTAGCGCTGCATAAATTAACACAACATCAACATTTAATACTCAGTTTTAAAAATCCGGTTCGTCAAGGTGGCATCTATACATATCGTAATCGGAAATTGTTAGCTGAGGTTGGGTATGAACCGGATAATTTGCATTGTCCTCATGGCATTGCCTGTTTATTTATACAATGTTGAGCTAGGCAATACTTCTAGTAGTGACGTGACAATTGTTAAAAACCAGTTTCCCACAATAGCTGCGCTAATTGCTTACAGTACAAATGCTCAGTTAGGCATTTTGCCGTGGCAAATATCGGCTAGAGATGACCAAACTGAAGATTGCCTTCGTTTTGGCACTTGCAAAGATTAATAAAAAAAGGCAGGAGGCAGGAGGCAGGAGGCAGGAGGAAAGAAGTTATGAATGAAAACTTTAGTTATGGGTAATAACCCAGTTGAAAAAGAAGAATTGTATTGAGACTGGCAGTGCGTTAGCATCGCGGCACGAAGTGCGATACAAAGCTTCCACAACCTAAGTTCCACGCTTTTAAGCATGGGTTAATTCTGCCTCCTGCCTTCTGCCTTCTGCCTTCTGCCTTCTGCCTCCTGAAGACAGCCCCATCATCAAAGAAAATTAATGGTTGTAGAATATCAACGTACAGTAGTGGTTACAGGAGCCTCAACAGGAATTGGTCAAGCCACTGCTTTGCTTTTAGACCAGTTGGGCTTCTCTGTTTTTGCTGGAGTGCGTCAAGATATTGATGCTCAGACACTTAAACAGAAAGGATCGCCAAGACTGATTCCGATTTTTTTAGATGTTACTGATGCTGAATCGATCGCAGATGCGGTTGATATGGTAACAAATGCAGTTGGTGGTACTGGGATTTTAGGTTTAGTGAATAATGCCGGAATTGCTGTTCCTGGCCCGTTAGAATTATTAGCGATCGCAGAATTTCAACACCAGATGCAGGTTAATGTCACTGGACAATTAGCAGTGACACAAGCTTTTCTGGGTCTTTTACGCCAAAGTCGGGGTCGAATTATCAATATGGGTTCCATTGCTGGTAGGAGTCCAACGCCGTTTTTGGGGGCTTATAATGCTTCTAAATTTGCCTTGGAAGCACTCACTGATGTAATGCGAATGGAGTTACGACCTTGGGGAATCTCAGTTTCAATTATTGAACCTGGTTCTATTGCTACCCCAATCTGGGAAAAGTCTCTTAGTCAATCTGAAGTAGCACAATACGATTTACCACAATCGGCACAAAATCTCTACGGTCAAGCGATGAATATTGTCCGCAAGAAAATGCAGATTCTTGCATCTAAGGGAATTTCTGCGGATATTGTGGCTCAAGTTGTTGTCCAGGCGCTAACTGCAAAACAGCCCAAGACGCGCTATCTTGTTGGACAGGATGCCAAAATTGGAGCGCTGATAAAGCATATTTTGCCTGATAAGCTACATGACAAGATAATTTTATACTCAATGGGGCTGTAGATTACTGATTGTCAATACTTCAGAGGTCGTCACTCTGAATGCAAAGGCTATCATTAACAAAATCATGATTTTCATTCACAAAATCATGGTTTTCATTGACAAAATCATGATTTTCATTGACAAAATCATGATTTTCATTGACAAAATCATGGTTTTCATTAGACCTCTTTCATAAATCAAAAATAAGAAAGAACCCCACCCCGCCAAAGCTACGCTTTGTCTCCCCTCCCCGCAAGCGGGGAGGGGTTGGGGGTGGGGTGTTAGGGACTTTTGCAAGAGGTCTATTGACAAAATCATGCTGATTTCAGAACGAGAAGCAAAATTTAGTCAAAAAGTGACTCTAAACTCAAGTTGACTTAACCAATATTTTTGTTAAAAGCCTTATTTTACAAGGATTGTAGATTATTTTTTTGTAAACTTTACGAAAGCTCCTTAATAAATCAAGCTGATGATGAGTTCAAGAGAGCAACAAAACTGTACTTAACAGTACCTTTTTTTGTGTTGGATATTTTTAATATTCATAAGAGTACCTTATTTAATCTAAGATATAGCGGTTTGCAGTTGAGTCCAATACAGACCTAACCCCAACCTTCCTTAGTAGGGAAAGGGAGTAAGATTCAAAGCCTCTCTCCTAAGAGGAGAGAGGTTTGGAGAGAGGTCAAAACTGTACTGCACTCAAACGAGAACCGCCATATCTTTGCTATTTGTACTTATAGTAGTATTTCTGCTTACTTTAACTAAAACATCACCATTAATATGTACTATATCGAACTATAGATATAATTAATTATCCTGAATGCTGCTAGTTTAGTTAGTAGTTTAATTAAAATAAGGCATAAATTATCTAAAATCAATATGTTTATCTAGTAAATTTTTGCATCCCCATTCCTGAGTGAACTTGATTAGTTATGCTCCTAGATTTAGAAAGATTTTATCAGGCTTGCAATCCGAGCAGACCTCTAATTATAGGAAACCCTAGCGATCGCAGGTACTATATCGATTTTGCTGCGGTGCGGGGTGGCAAAATTATCGAAGCTTTGCAGCGAACGATCGCTAGAATATCGCCGGATATCCCAACCTGTCAACTATTTACCGGACATCTCGGCTGTGGAAAATCAACGGAGTTGTTGCGCCTCAAGGCTGAGTTAGAAGTGCAGCAGTTTCATGTAGTTTACTTTGAGTCTACCCATGTCTTAGAAATGGCCGATGTGGATGTGACTGATATTTTGTTGGCGATCGCTGGACAGGTGAGTGAAAGCCTAGAAGCGATGAAAATTAGGCTCAAGCCTCGCTACTTTACCAAGTTGTTTGGTGAAGTTGTGGATTTCTTGCAGACGCCAATTGACGTTGGCGTAGAAGCAGAGTTGTCTGTAGGGATTGCCAAAATTACAGCTAAAACAAAAGAAAGTCCCCAATTGCGGCGGCGGTTAAGAGATTATCTAGAACCACGAACCGCAAATATTTTACAGTCAATTAATCAAGAATTACTAGAACCTGCCACCAAGGAACTGAAAGCCAGGGGTAAAAAAGGATTGGTGGTAATTGTTGATAACTTGGATCGAGTCGCAATTCGACCTTTACCATCGGGGCGATCGCTGCCAGAATATTTATTTATTCAGCGTGGCGAACAATTACGCAAACTGAATTGTCATGTAGTCTACACTATTCCCCTAGCCTTGACTTTCTCCAACGATAGCGCCGAACTTCAGCATCGTTTGGGGGGTGGAGTCGCACCAAAAGTTTTACCGATGATACCTGTACGTCTGCGCTCTGGCGAGATTTTTCCTCAAGGGCTAGCAATGATGCGGCAAATGGTGCTAGCTAGAGGTTTTCCAGACATTTTACCTAGCGATCGGTTAGGCTTAATTACAGAGGTGTTTGATAGTTTAGAAACCTTAGATCGATTGTGCCTAATGAGTGGTGGTCATGTCCGAGACTTACTAGGTTTACTGTTTGACTGTTTGCGAGAACAAGATCCACCCTTTGAGCGGGAATGTGTCGAACTGGTAATTCAAAGACAGCGGGATTACCGAGCTAACGCTATCGACCCTCATGAGTGGGAACTAATCTTTCAGGTGGTGCAACAGCAGAGAGTTAGAGGTGATATACAATACCACGCTCTCTTGCGAAGTCTATTTGTATTTGAATACCGCGATCATCAGGGAGCTTGGTTTGCCGTCAACCCAGTTTTAGCAGAGACGGAAAAATTTAAGTCATGGTTGAACGACACCCACAAGTAGATATAAAAGCAGCTAATGAGCGGGCTTTGCGGAGTTTGGGGAGAGCAATTACCCTTTCTAACGGTCAATTCTCCCTAGTTTTGGTGTGCTGCAATTATCGAGTTTTGCAAGAACTTATGCTGCAACGACTCGAAGAACTCTCTTCAGGAGTACACCACATTCAAAAGGTAATTCTGCCGCATAATGCCAGAAGTCTTTACACAAGTATTCATTTACAACTGCTAACCGAAGCTAATCCGCCATCGGCGTTGATGATTTTGGGTTTAGAGTCAGTAGATGGACTCGACGATTTACTGAGTTCTATTAATCATATTCGGGATGAATTTCGCAAACGCCACCCATTTCCGATGATTGTGTGGATGAATGAGGAAGTATTGCAAAAGGTAGTCCGTTTAGCACCAGATTTTGCTAGTTGGGCGGCGACACCGATTCGGTTTGAAATGACAACTCAATCACTGCTGCAATTTCTGCAACAGGAAACTGACTCTTTATTTGCTACGGTGTTAGCAAACGATGCTACACAACACCAATCTCCTCAAGTTGCAAAGCATTATTCCACTGTCGAGCAAGTCTGGGAACATAGTTATGAACTCCACTTTGCCATTAAAGAGTTGCACAATCGTGGTATTACCTTAGAGCCAGAACTACACGCTAGTTTAGAATTTGTTTTTGGTCTAGATAATTATATTAGCGATCGCATCAATACAGGTTTAAGCCATTTTCAGCAAAGCTTGCAAGTTTGGCAAAAATTAGGGGATGAGGGGGACTTTACTTCCGCTACTCCCCCTGCTCCCCCTACCCCCCCTGCTCCCTTTTCTTCCCCATCTCCCCCATCTCCCCCATCTCCCCTACTGCTGCGACAGGGAATTTTACTGTTTTATATTGGGTTGTGTTATTGCCGTTTTGCAGAGCAAAATCAAACAGAAAACCGCCGCCATTGGTACACTGCTAAATCTTATTTTCAGCAATGCTTGCATATCTTGCAGGTGGCTGGGCGTTTGGATATAGTTGCTGGATTTATTAATCAACTTGCTGAGGTTTTGCAATATCTGCAAGAGTGGGAAGAATTGCAGACAGTTGCTCAAAAGTCTTTGGAATTACATCAAACTTATGGTAGTCAAATCCAACTAGCTTGTGACTACGGTTTTCTGGCGCAAGTGGCTGTGCAGCAGTCGCGGTGGGTACAGGCGAGTATCTTAGCACACGTATCACTGCTGAAATTAGGGGAGGCGCAAAAGCAGAACGACCCTTATAACTGCTTATTTCCATTATTATTGGCGCAAATTTACTATTTAGTGTTGGCGAAAGCACAGCGAAATGTCGGTGAGCTAGAAGTCGCTCGTGAATACTTAGATAAGGCGACAAAAGAACTGCCAGCAGCCTTAGAAAGCAGTGCCCATCAATACGATGCCCATCGTTATATTCGCTTATTGCGGAGACTGCGATCGCTCTACTTTGAAGAAGGACGATATTTAGAAGCCTATTACATTCGACAGAAACGGCGTTCTGTTGAGCAGCAGTATGGTTTTCGGGCTTTTATTGGTGCAGGGCGCTTGCAACCCCAAAGACAGGCGACAAACCCAGCATTAATGTCACCTTCTGGGAGTAGCAGCATTGCTTTAGAAATTGCGGCTTCTGGTCGAGAGCGTGATATTAATAACTTAATTGGCAGAATTAGCCGCGCCGATCAAAAATTGACGGTGATTCACGGTCAATCAGGGGTAGGTAAGAGTTCGACCGTAACGGCGGGTTTAGTTCCAGCACTGCAAACTCGAGCCATTGGCGATCAAATAGCCGTGCCTGTGGTACTGCAAGTTTATACCGATTGGGCACGGGAATTAGGGAAATCTTTAAGTGAAGCGATGTCTAGTGACGCATCCCTGGCGATTTATGCTGATATTAAGCTAGAAGCAGCCATTGAATCGGAAGCTTTGCCTTACTCTGACACACCGTTTACCATCGGTGGTATTTTACAACAACTTCAAGAAAATGCCGATCGCCATTTGATCACAGTTTTAATTTTTGACCAATTTGAAGAATTTTTCTTTGGTTATAGCGATCGCAATCAAAAGCAAGAGTTTGATAAGTTTATTAGCGATTGTCTCAATATACCCTTTGTCAAAGTCATCCTTTCCTTGCGAGAAGATTATTTACATCGGTTATTAGACTTTAAACATCTCTCAGCATTGGAAGCGATTAATAATAATATTCTCGACAAGCATATCCGCTATCAGTTAAATAATTTTTCGCCCGAATATGCCAAAGCAATTATCCAAAAATTGACAGAGCGATCGCAGTTTAATTTAGAACCCGCTTTAATTGATGCCTTAATCGAAGATTTATCCACAGAATTTGGAGAAGTCCGCCCCATTGAATTACAAGTTGTGGGAGCGCAAATTCAAGATGAACGCATTACTACACTAGAAGAATATCAGCCATATAGACCGAACAAACTCATCGAACGATATATTAAAGAACTGATTAAAGACTGCGGCCCAGAAAATGAACGAGCCGCGTTACTTGTCTTATACTTATTAACAGATGAAAGTAACAACCGACCTTTTAAAACTCGTGCTGAGTTAGCGTCGCAGCTATCAGAATTAGAAGATGCTGACAAATTAGAGTTAGTCTTAGAAATTTTAGTTAGCTCCGGTTTAGTGGTACTATTCCCTGATGTACCAGAACGCTATCAACTGATTCACGATTATTTAGTAGACTTGATTCGCTACCTGCAACAACAAGAATCGAGCTTACAGGTACAACTAAATCAATTGCGCTACAAAGTAGAACAAAGTAAAGCTGAGATTGAGCGACTGAAGAGCGAACTTAGTCAAAATAAGCAGCGTTCCAAATTGGTAGCTCCCCATCCCCAACAGGGATTAGACTTATTAACAGAATTGCGAGAATTACACAAGCGGGAAGAATTAAGTCAGTTAGAAATTGAGCAATTACGAGCTGAACTTAAAGAAAAAGAGTTAACAGCTCAACTTGCAGAAAGTCAAAAGAAACAAAGACTTAGTGAAGCTCAATTAAATCGTTCGCTGAAAATTGCTCTAACCGCTTCCGTTCTCGCCATCTTGGGATTAAGTGTTTCCATCGTAACAGCAGTAGATAGCGAAATTAAAACCCTCAGTGCATCCAGTGAAGCCCTCTTTGCCTCGCAAAAAGGTATTGATGCCTTAAAAGAAAGTTTAAAGGCAGGGAGGAAATTACAACAAACAGTCTGGGTAGATTCCTATACAAGAGAGCAAGTACAGACGGCACTTTATCAAGCTGTTTCAGGGGTAAGAGAATATAACCGCTTGGACGGGCATATATCTGGTGTAAATAGTGCTACATTCAGCCCCGACCGCTCTTTAATTGCCTCAGCTAGTGCGGATAATACAATCAAACTCTGGCTTCCCGATGGTAGCTTAGTTAAAACCTTGTCGGGACATGAGGATGTAGTTAATAGCGTCAGTTTCAGCCCAGATAGTCAAATCGTTGCTTCCGCCAGTCAAGACAAGACGATAAAACTTTGGAGTCGAGAGGGTCAACTGCTTGCTACCTTATTAGGGCATCAGGGTGTGGTGAATAGTGTGAGTTTCAGCCCAGATGGTCAGGTTATTGCTTCAGCGAGTACAGACAAAACAGTGAAACTGTGGAGTCGCGATGGTAAGCTGCTCAAAACTTTGCAGGGACATAATGGTGCAGTATTAAGTGTCGCTTGGTCAGCCGATGGTCAAACCTTAGCTTCTGGGAGTGCTGATAAGACGGTGAAACTGTGGAGTCGCGATAGTAAACTGCTCAAAACCTTGCAGGGACATGAGGATGCAGTCAAAAGTGTAGCTTGGTCGCCCGATGGAAAAATAATTGCATCTGCCAGTTTAGACCAGACAATCAAGCTGTGGAATCTGGAGGGTAAACTCCTGCGAACCTTATCGGGGCACAGTGCTGGAGTTACCAGCGTCAGTTTTAGCCGCGATGGTAACACGATCGCTTCCGCAAGTACTGATGAGACAATCAAACTTTGGAGTTCTGAAGGTGTGTTACTGGGAACCCTGAAAGGACATAACAATTGGGTTAACAGCGTCAGCTTCAGCCCAGATGGTCGCACCCTGGTTTCCGCCAGTCGGGACAAAACTATTAAACTTTGGCATTGGGACGATGTGTTACTGCGAAAGCCCAAAGCTGATAATGATGACTGGGTAACTAGCATCAGTTTTAGCCCAGGCGATCGCACCTTAGCAGCAGCAAGCCGAGACAAAACTGTAAAACTTTTCAGTCGAGACGGTCAACTACTCCGTATATTAACGGGGCATCAGGGTCAAGTTTGGGGTGTAGCTTGGTCGCCCGATGGTCAAGTAATTGCCTCGGCTAGTAAAGATAAAACAGTAAAACTTTGGAGTAGTGACGGTCAACTGCTCAACACCTTACAGAGTCATAATGATACCGTCTTGAGTGTAGCTTGGTCGCCCGATGGTCAAGTAATTGCCTCAGCTAGTAAAGATAAAACAGTAAAACTTTGGAGTAGCAACGGTAAACTACTTAACACCTTGCAGGGACATCAAGAAGCGGTGAATTGGGTAAGTTTTAGTCCTGATGGCAAGTTGTTAGCCTCAGCCAGCGATGATAAAACCGTCAAAATCTGGAGTTTAGATGGTAAATTACTATACACATTAACTGGTCATAGCCGCCGTGTAAATGGGGTTGCTTGGTCGCCTGATGGTCAAAGTATTGCCTCAGTGAGTATTGATAGCACGGTGAAGATTTGGAATCGAGACGGTAATTTGCTAAATAATCTCACGGGCGATGGCGATAGTTTTATCAGTGTCAGTTTTAGCCCTGATGGCAAGACTCTGGCAGCTAGCAGTGATGACAAAGTGAGGATTTGGAACCGAGAAGGAACGTTGCTGATTGCTTTGAAAGGCGATAAAGATGAGTTAACCAGCGTCAGTTTCAGCCATGACGGCAAGACTCTGGCTGCGGGTAGTGGCAATGGCACAGTAATTTTCCGAGATTTAGCAGATATCCAACTGGATAAATTACTGGCGCGGGGTTGCGATTTGCTACATGATTATTTGCAGACTAATCAGAAGGTAATGAAAAGCGATCGCGCCTTGTGTTCTAAGCTAATCGGCATTTAAGCTGCATAATAGAAATGCAGAGTCGATTGGGTACTTTACCCTTACGAAAAAGAACAAGAAGTGCATTTAGCTAGCGTTGATTTTCGTTGTGCGATGCCTACGGCGGGCTACGCCTACGCAGAAATATATGAAGATGTAATATTGATAGATGAGAATATTTCCTAATCTAACATTTCTGAGTCAATTCCTAAAGCGTTGAGCTGTTCAGCAGAGAGCGATCGCAACTTCTCTACAATTCTCTCCCTTTTTTGGCGCTCAATCACAGCACGTTCCTCACCCGTTAGCAGTAAATTTCCTTGGGCATCCCACCAGCGCAACCAAGGTAACTCTGCATTCAGATAAAATCCCTGCCAAATTCCCAACTCTACCCCCATAGGAGCAATTGGGTAATGTCCTCGTTCATTAGCTTTCATGAGTTGATAAGTATTATCGACTAAGTGATACACTTCCACTTGCGCTTTTGCTACTTCATAAATTCCATAATAAGGCACTCTAATTGCCTGCTCATAAACCCAAAATTTACCAACATTCCCACCTTGCCCTTGAGATGGTGGCGTTTTATCTCGTTCTTCTGAACCATCTCCAGAGACAAATTCAATCACAATCAAGGGTGCAATATATTCCTTCCACAGCACATAAGAACGCCGCATTTTACCGTCAAGAGTCGGTGGTACATTGGGTACATAAAACCAGTCTGGTGCTTCAGCCCCTTTCTCAGGAGGATCTGTCAATCGCCAGTAAATACCAGAATCTTGTCCAATACAATATTGACTGTCGGGATGAAGTTTCTCTAAAACAGGTTTAATTGAATCTGTGATTAAAATGCTTTGCGGATGCTCCTGAAGATTTTTCACAAATGTACCATCTGAGTCTGGTAACTGGGTGTGATCGGGTAAAGTTAATGCCGATAAGGAAGTCATAGGCTTTAACCAATGGGTTGTCTGATTCTTATTGTAGATTGCTATTTTGCTATTTTTGAATAGACACGCTACGAGGTTAGATGCTACTTATACAAAAACAGTCAATCTTTCTATATGAAAAAATCTATCTCGATTACTGCGGATATTTTCTATATCCTCACAATTATTCGTATTCGACTTAACTATAGACAATAGAAAATGAGAACCTATTACTCGTAAATCGTATGGTATTACATGAGTTGGTATATCAAAAATCCATCCTATGCCTGCCCATGCAGTATTCTCTGAACGTTCCCAAACTACCCTTGTGTATCCTCCATCCATGTGAAAAATCACTCTTACAGTTTCTCTGGCTAACAGAAATATTTCATTCATGGCAATACTATTATTCTGTTTCGATGCTTTTTAGAGGGTGGGCTAGCCCACCCCAAAATAATTCCAAACCAGATGCCAAATTCCGTAGCAATCGATGCATAATACCCGATCGCACTCCTGGCAAAGCATCCCTAAAGCCGATCGCAGCAACTCTTCTTAACTTTTATCCACTGCATAATATGATTTTCAGGAAACACCAGGCTCATCAGCAGTTTTGATCTCTTTTAAAATTCGTTCTACTTGGTTAACTTTTTCACCTCTATTTTGTGTTTTGAAAATATTTAAAGCTTTTTCTAAAGAAGATAGCGCCTCATCTTTTTTATTTGTTTGCCACATTGCTAGTGCAAAATTAGTCAGTGCCTCGCCATAATTCGGATTAATTTCCAGAGCTTTTTTATATTCAGTAATGGCTTCTTCCCAGCGACTTTGACTTGCATAAACCATACCGCTCGCATTGTAGGCTAAAGCATATTTTGGCTGGAGGCGAATGGCTTCTCGATAGGCGCTAATTGCTTCTTCTGATTTTTTTTGCTGAAAAAGTACGTTTCCTAATTGAAAGTGCCCAAAAGCATCTTCTGGGAATTTTTTAATAAATTGGCGTAAATTTTCTTCTGCACCTTTAAAGTCTCCTTGACTATACAGAGTATTAGCTTGTTGGATTAGCTGCGATCGCTCTGGTGCATCTGTACCTGAAGATTGTGCTATTCTTTGTGGTTGTCTCTGTGCAGACTCTCCTGGCGAATGCAAAGAAACTTGTCCAGGAACCGCTAACACTAATGGTGATATTCCCATTACACTGATAATACTCAGCATCATGCAGCCAATAGGTTGAACAAATGCTGATTTGGATTTGCACTTCACCTTCATCGCCCTGAATGCCTCAATAATGTTCTAATCTTTATGATAAATTGGCCTGCGTTAGCGCGTAATGCATCACAAGACAGACGGTAAGTGCAGCATATATGTCATTGGTGTCAATTTTACGTGAAACCCGCTTGGTGACAACGTTTTGCCCTCACCCCCAGCCCCTCTCCCCAAGGGAGAGGGGAGCTAGCTAGAGATTCAATTCCCCTTCTCCCTTGGGAGAAGGGGTTAGGGGATGAGGGCATGAGGGATTTGCAAAACACCTACCCAATATAGTTTTCGGCTTAAGTTGACACCAACGCATATATGTGCGTCCCTACTAAGCTCATTTGAAATTATTTACGTGCCTTCTCGTAACTTATCCAATACACTCCGATCTTCCAATGTCGAAGTATCTCCAGATACTTCTTGTCCAGCAGCTAGATTCCGCAATAAGCGGCGCATAATCTTACCCGATCGCGTTTTGGGCAAAGCGTCTGTAAAGCGAATTTCTCCGGGACGTGCGATCGCCCCAATTTCTTTGACAACGTGCAGTTTGAGTTCTTTACTCAGTTCCTCACTTGCCTGATAAGTGCCTTCTAGAGTCACAAAAGCAACTACTTCTTCACCCTTAAGTTCATCTGGCTTACCCACTACCGCCGCTTCTGCAACTGCTGGATGCGAAACTAAGGCTGATTCTACTTCCATTGTACCGAGTCGGTGTCCTGATACATTCAGTACATCATCCACACGACCCATTACCCAGAAGTAACCGTCCTCATCTTGTCTAGCGCCATCACCAGCAAAGTAAGTATATTTACCATCTTGGGGCGGAATGTGTTCCCAGTAGGTGCGGCGGAAGCGTTCTGGATCGCCGTAGACTGTCCGCATCATTCCTGGCCACGGATGTCGCACCGCTAGATAACCGCCTTCATTGTTGGGTACGGTGTTTCCTTCTAAATCCACGACATCTGCAATAATTCCAGGGAAGGGAAGGGTTGCAGAACCGGGTTTGGTGGGAATTGCCCCTGGTAGCGGTGTAATCATGATACCGCCGGTTTCCGTTTGCCACCAAGTATCCACAATTGGACAGCGATCGCCACCAATTACTTTGTGATACCACATCCAAGCTTCTGGGTTAATCGGTTCGCCAACGGTTCCCAACAAACGCAATGAAGATAAGTTTCGCGCATTCGGATGTTGTTCACCCATCTTAATAAATGCCCGAATTGCCGTAGGTGCAGTATAAAAAATATTAACGCCGTATTTTTCAATTACATCCCAGAAGCAGCCAGGATTAGAAGTCCGGGGCGCACCTTCATACATTATCGTGGTTGCACCATTGGAAAGCGGGCCGTAGACAATGTAGCTGTGTCCCGTAATCCAACCGACATCGGCAGTACACCAGTATACATCTGTGTCTTGCAGATCGAATATCCACTTGGTGGTGATGTGGGTATACAAATTATAACCAGCAGTTGTATGCACTACGCCCTTCGGTTTGCCTGTGCTGCCAGAAGTGTAGAGAACAAACAGCATATCTTCACTGTCCATCGGTTCGGCGGGACAATCTGCTGATACTCCTTTTTGCAAATCATGCCACCAATGATCGCGTCCCCCCAACTGCATATAAGTTTCTTGTCCGGTGCGCTTGACAACGAGGACATTTTCTACACTGGGAACAGCACCATCAGCTAAGGCTTTATCTACCTGTTCCTTCAGAGGAACGATCGCATCTTTGCGCCAACCACCATCAGCCGTAATTACTAGTTTAGCTTGAGCATCAATTAAGCGATCGCGCAAAGCTTCGGCACTAAAACCACCAAATACCACACTGTGAGGTGCGCCAATTCTGGCACAGGCTAACATCGCGATCGCAGCTTCGGGAATCATCGGCATATAAATACCGACGCGATCGCCTTTTTGTACGCCTAGTTGCTTCAATACATTGGCGAATTGGCAAACTTCCCGATGGAGTTGGGCGTAGGTAAGGGTACGGGAATCACCTGGTTCTCCTTCCCAAATCAGTGCAGCTTTATTTTTGCGCCAGGTAGTGAGATGTCTGTCAAGACAGTTGTAAGAAATATTAATTTTACCACCAACGAACCACTTAGCAAAAGGTGGTTGCCAGTCTAATACTGTATCCCATTTTTGGAACCATTCTAATTCTGTTCCAGCCAAATCTGCCCAAAATTGCTGCGGATCGGCTTTGGCTTTATCGTAGAGACGCTGATAGTCATCCAGGCTTTTGATATGGGCGTTCTGCGAGAATTCTGAGGCAGGATGAAAGAGGCGGTTCTCTTGTAAGATTGATTCTATAGTTGGTTGAGACATGATTACATTTAGAAACGGTATTGTTACTGAAAACTATTTTTAGCTTAGTTGTGCTAGACGCTGTTTAGATTTTCGTTAAGCTAGGTAAAAATTGCCGAGTTATTTAGTTTACATTCATTTTCATCTACCAAAAGCCAGCGATCAAGAAATTTAAACTCTCAAGAAACACAGCCTATCGAAGGCTTTTCAACCTGCGGAGGCAGGTTTTGTATTTCGACTTCGCTCAACACAAGTCTGTGTAGCCGCGACTTCTAGTCGCCTGGTGCAAGATATAAGTAAAGACGTTTTACAACCTATCTACCGGGAATGTTGCAATATTGTAAGTAGTCTTGACAAGCAAAACCTGAAACTATGACGCTCACGGTCGAAGCTAGCAGCCTATCTCTTAACGATGTTCATCGCTTTCTGAAATTAGAAAAGCTTTCAAATGCTTCATTTACAGATTTCTTAAGGCTAGAACCACTCTCGGAATTTGAACAGCAAGATTTATTAAGAATCAGAAACGACTTTGATCGTTATTTAAGCGCAGGAAAAATTTCTGAAGGGTTGGTTAAATTCTTAACGATTGCACCCTTAATGCGGCTCTCAGGATTTTACGATGTGCCAATTCGGTTGACAATGGAAGACAGCATTGCGATCGCAGTCGAAGATGAAGACAGAAGAATTACCGGGCGGATGGATATTTTAGCAATCAACAGTCCTCAAAGTGATATTGCACCGCCATTTTGGATTCTAGTGATTGAAACAAAAAATAGTTCGGTCAATGTGATTGAGGGTTTACCTCAATTACTCACTTATGCTTTTAAGAGTTTAGAGCAACAACCATCAGTTTGGGGTTTGGTAGCTAATGGACAGCTTTATCAATTTGTTTATCTAAGACATGACAACCAGTCAACTTATGAGTTAATGCCATTATTAAATTTGAGTCAATCTCCAGATGCAATTGAGTTATTGCAAGTTTTCAAAGCCATTTGTAAGTTACCAAATTTTCAGTAAATAAATTGCGGAGCGATCGCTGATGTCTGAACCTGCTACTCTAGAAATCATCTCTGATAATATTTCAGAGGATGAAGTTATTTTTCCTCCTGGCGATATACTGAGTGACGAACCACCCTTGGAAAGTGACCTGCACCGAGAACAAATTGATTTGCTGATTCGCATACTTAAATTGTGGTGGCGAGAGAGGCAAGATTTCTACTCTTCTGGCAATTTGACGATTTACTATAGTCCTAACCAGAAAAAATCAGAATATTTCCGCGGCCCAGACTTTTTTGTAGTTTTGGGAACCCAAAAAAAAGACCGTAAGAGTTGGGTAGTTTGGCAAGAAGACGGCAAATATCCCAACTTGATTGTGGAAATTTTGTCAAGTTCAACGACAGCAGTTGATAAAGGTTTAAAAAAACAAGTTTACCAAGATACCTTCCGTACACCAGATTATTTCTGGTTTGATCCTGTAACAATGGAACTTCAGGGATTTCATTTAGTTGATGGTAAGTATCAAGAAATCCAAGTAACCACTGATGGACGTTTGTGGAGTCAGCAGTTAGAACTTTATTTAGGAGTTTATGAAGGTAAATTAAGATTCTTCACTACTGAAAATCAATTAATACTATCATCAGAAGAATTAGCTGAACAAGAACGTTTACGTGCCGAACAGGCAGAAGAACGCGCCGAACAGGCAGAAGAACGTGCCGAACAAGCAGAGCAAGAAATTGCTCGACTGCGCGAGGCTTTACGTATACAGGGCATCGACCTAGAGAATATTTGATTACATCAGGAAATAAACTAAAGACATTTTCAAGTTAAAATCTAGTTATCAATGTGTAAAAAAAGCGTAATCTTCTGAAAGTAGGGCATCGATTGCAAGCACAAGAAATTAAGGATCAGCTAAAGTCCCTTATCGAGCAAGCCTCCTCGATAGATCATAATTTAGCGAGAAGATTAGATCAAATCAATCGTTGGGTGAAAAACATCAAGCCAGGTTCCCTGACTGCAAAACCCTTTGTCATCGCCTTTCTGCTAGAGGTGATTACGGATTCGACAATATGGCTGATGATTAAATCCTTACCTTCAGAAGATGAACAAAAAGCAAAATTCGAGATGATGACGCCGATTGAGAGATATTGGTATGGTTATCTATTTCCTAGATGGATTAATGCAAGTGACTCCAAGTTTTATATTTGGAAACAAAAATTGATGGCAGGTGAATTTAATCAGGTTGATAATGATATCATTAGATCAATAGCCCAAGATATTGTTCAGCGAGAAGGTAGTTTTTGGCAGCGTTATATTGCCGACCTTTCTATGGCAACAGATTTAATTGTTAGTCGTAACAATCAACCACTGTGCATTCAAGTTACCAGTGTTAGTGAAGAACTCAATCAACAAAAGTACCAAGCTTGGCAAAATACACTGCGATCGTGGGAAATAGAGAGAGGATTGTTCTTAAGTTACAATCCCAAGGATACTAATTTTGTGAACCAGTTAGTGAACGTGGCCCTGTATAACAGTGATTACCTTTCTGGTGGTAAATATTTAAAATTTTCGTGAAATTTCAGGAATTTGATATTTCAGATTTGTGTCTAGCCTACATACTTACGTGCTAATTACAGCTTCTATGGCTAATAAAAGAGAAACTCACTGCAACAATCAAGTAGATACATTTGCTGAAGCTTTAGCGACAGCGCGACAAATGCAGCAGAACTGGCTAACTTATGGGGTTGATTTTGTCAATATTTACGTTGAGGATGTGGAGGGAGACTGGCTAGAAACGTGGGGACATGATGAAATATTAGGTAATTTTCAATTAGATACTATTAAAGAATTTCTGGTAAGTAATGATAGTGTAGCTGTTAGGGTAAGAGAGCATTTAAGAGAGCGATCGCTGTTTGATTTTGCAGTAAACTTAGATGAAGTTTGGAGAATTTCTGAAACCAATGACAGGTTATCTGCTGTGAGAAATCTGTTAGTTGGTGAAGGACATAGTATTGATACAGATGATATCAGGTTATTGGATTTAGCAGATAGTCTGGTGGTAAAGTTGACAGAGATTTTGTAAAATTTTTAGTTGCGTAGTGGTAGAGTAAATTTTGAAGTTTTATTTTGCTTGCGATTGAGTAGCATATAGGCGATCGCTTTTCCAGATAAGCTTTAATAATCTTTGAGATGTGCAATCTTTATCACCGTTAGTAGCAAGGGTTGATCTTGAATCTGGTAAATAATGCGGTATTCACCCAAAAGAACCTTATACAGTCGTTCAGTGTTCTTCAATGGGTGAGCATCTTCTGGATATGGATTTAATGCTAGTTCCTCTAACTTTTGTGCTAGTCGTTGCTGCACCTCTGAGTCCAATTCTGCAATTTTCTGCACAGCCGAAGGTGCTAATGCTACTTGGTAGCTCATATCCCTAGCTCTCTTTTAATGTCTTCCAAGGGTGTTGTCCCCAGCTCTGCAATTTCCTCTAGTACCTTATAAGCATCTCTTGCATCAGCCTCATCTAACCTTGCTTCAATTAGCTCATGCATCTGCTCTGTTGAGGTAATTTCAATCCCTGGTTCTTCTCTAATAGGACTTACGCAAAATATCTCTCAAACTCTGATTTCTCCGTGTCCTCTGCGCCTCTGCGGTTCGTTATTCCGTAACTCGTGCGTAAGTCCTATCTAAGTTTGTCCGTTAATGCATAAAAAGCTTCGCGATCGTCCCGATGTTCCAACACATAAGCTTTTAACTCTTGTTTAGTCATCCCTTGAAAATTTGCCTTAGTCATAAATATCTTACCCTCCCATTTGGCAATATTTCGACTTCAAAACTTTGTCCAGCCAGAATATAAATGCGTGTTGTCCGTTCATCTAATCTCACCAAGTAAATTGGTAGGTACATCTGAGTTAAATCCTGACACACCTTAAATAATTCAATTGCTTGTTCATTAGTTGGTTTCACTCAATATAATAATTAGCAAAATACCAGTAAAAAATACCCAATTTGTAGGGTGCATTATTAAGGCATCGTCTATTAAATGCGAATAGTGCCGTATTTGTGAGCTAACATACCCTATCTTTTAATGGAGAATTTAGTTTTTGGTCTTCCCTAAGAGCATCGCTCATCCTGATTAAAGCAGTTCTTCGGAAGCCGTAGGTACTAACGTCCTCAAAGAGGGGACGCTAAAAGCCAAAATGATTGGTAGAAGTTGGCGGGTTAAGCGCAGTGACCTGGATGAATATGTAGCAAGCTTGTTTTAACTATACAGTTATCTATCTTATAGCTATACCTTCAGCAATTAATGCTTCTCTATATAACCAAGCTTCTCTAGC
This sequence comes from Nostoc sp. 'Peltigera membranacea cyanobiont' 210A, assembly GCF_002246015.1. Classification (GTDB taxonomy): domain Bacteria; phylum Cyanobacteriota; class Cyanobacteriia; order Cyanobacteriales; family Nostocaceae; genus Nostoc. Next base: position 1,125,146 of record NZ_NOLJ01000001.1, on the reverse strand, counting down.
TGTATTAAAACCATCTATCGACTTATGTTCGTTGTTATCTTTAGTTATATAATTCATTCCCCAAGCATCCTTTTCAAAGGAATAATAGATTTTATAGAGCATTACAGGTTGTTTAAAATTATTTCCATAATCACCGCTATCTTCTATTACAGTACGGTCTTCTCGAATACCGTAAAACCTACGTTTTAGTTTGTCTATATGAACTTCTACAACATCACCTAAGTGGTTAGAGTGTAAGATAATATTTCCATTTTTGTTGACGGTATGAAAGTTAAGGTTTGGTTTAGACATTATGTTCTCTTTGTCGTGATTAAAATTAGTTTATGAGGTTGCTGAACTGTTAAACAATATTTTACAAGATTCACATCTTTAGTAATTAAAATTCGATTTTATTGAATTTAGACGCCATTAATTCTCATTATTTTGCCTGAGTCTTTCTCAAAGCTTGGTTTTTTTGACGCAATTGCTCGATTACTTCTGTACCCTCAAGTCGTTCTCCGCGATCAAGTTGCTCAACCCCAATCATAATTTCTCTTTGCAGTTCCTCAAACCGACCCTTGTCAATATGTTCCCATTCCTCCAATAGCCTAATACCCGCAAGAATCACTTCTTCAGATGAGGTGTACTTCCCGCTTGCAACTTGACTTTGAATGAACTGCTCAAGCTCGGTTGTTAAGGAAATATTCATGAGCTATTACCCTATTTTTGTTGTCATCTTCTAATTTTAGATGCGAACTGACAGCAGTCCATTGCGATCGCACTAAGCTAGATGTTAAAACTTTGGGTGTATTGACTTATACGCAAATTACCCCACTTGTAGGGCGATCGCACACATTCAACCCTCTTCAAAATGCACCACAAGCGCGTTAAGCTGAATTAGAGTGGCAATTTATTGCGCTTTTTAATATGCAAATCTCTGTCCTTGTCAAATTTTAATTTTTCTGCTTGAGAAACCCGGAATGCTAGACCGAATTTTTGATTACCTCGATTTTCATTTCAGCCTTGAAGCCCTTATAGTTCTGGTAATCCTGGTGCTTTTAGAGGCGCTGTTATCTGCCGACAATGCCATCGCCCTAGCTGCGATCGCTAGGGGGCTGGAAGACAAAGAACTTGAGCGTAAAGCTTTGAACTTTGGTTTAGTCGTTGCCTATGTGCTGCGAATCTCCCTGATTCTTACTGCCACTTGGGTACAACAATTCTGGCAATTTGAATTATTGGGCGCTGCTTATCTGCTGTGGTTGGTATTCCAACACTTTACCTCGGAAGAATCGAAGGACGATCGCCATCACGGGCCGCGTTTTACTTCGTTGTTGCAAGCGATACCTGTGATTGCATTTACAGATTTGGCATTTTCTTTGGATAGCGTGACAACTGCGATCGCAGTTTCTCAAGAAAAATGGCTAGTGTTAACGGGTGCAACAATTGGTATTATTACGCTGCGATTCATGGCGGGATTGTTTATCCGTTGGCTAGACGAATACGAAAACCTAGAGGATGCAGGCTATGTAACTGTCGCCTTGGTGGGCTTGCGCTTGTTGTTGAAAGTACTCAACGATAGTTTAGTTCCACCAGAATGGATCATGATTGCTGCCATCTTCCTGATTTTAGGCTGGGGATTTTCCAAGCGCGTTGGTACTGAATCACCCCAAATAAAACCGGAAAAGAGCGAAGTCTCTAAATAAGTTAGGAGTGAGGAGTTATTAATTTTCAACTCCTAACAGACGCGATTAATCGCGTCTCTACTCCTAACTTTTGTACAGACGCGATTAATCGCGTCTCTCCATTACTCGTGCAACCAAGGCGTTAAGTGTGGTTGCCAACTGACCAATTCTTCATCCTTAAACCACAGGGCAATTTCCTGTTGCGCGGTTTCTGGAGCATCAGAACCGTGGATTAAGTTGCGACCAATATTGAGTCCAAAATCGCCGCGAATCGTTCCTGGCTCTGCTGTTAAAGGGTTTGTCGCACCAATAATCTTTCTGGCAGATGCAATAACACCATCACCTTCCCATACCATCGCTACCACTGGGCTAGAAGTGATAAATTCCACTAGACCACTAAAAAAGGGACGTTCTCGGTGAACGCCATAGTGTTGTTCAGCCAGTTCCCGACTGACTTTTAGTAACTTTAAACCAACTAGGGTAAAACCTTTGGTTTCAAAGCGACGGATAATTTCACCTACTAATCCCCGCTGGACTCCATCAGGCTTAATTGCTAAAAATGTGCGCTCCATTGCGATCTCCCAAAGCTTAATAAAGTTTTTATCTAGTCAATTGTCCTTTGTTCTTTGTCCTTTGTCTAAGGGTTTTGCACTCTTGACTAATGACTAGCGACTAATCACTAATGACACAAGACTCTTGACCAATCAGAGTTTATCTCAGAAATTATCTTTGGGTGCATATACGTTCCCAGATGAATGCGCTAAATTGTTAACTCGTGGGTGAAAAACAGAGGTTAGGAAGAAATGGGTGTTGAGTCAACTGCTACATCTGGCGAGGTGGTACAAGTACCGTCCAATGGGCAAAAAGAAGTGAAAAATCATAAACAAAAAAAACTGTTACCACCGAGTCCTACCACAGGAGATTTACCTCGCTCCTGGAAAATTGAGGATAGCGAAGCCTTGTACCGGATTGAAGGATGGGGACAACCTTATTTTTCCATCAGCGCTGCTGGTCACGTTACCGTGTCACCCAAGGGCGATCGCGGGGGATCTCTTGACTTGTTTGAATTGGTCAACTCCATGAAACAGCGCAACTTGGGACTTCCCATGTTGATTCGCTTTTCTGATATATTGGAAGACCGGATTGAGCGGTTGAACGCTTGCTTTAATAAAGCGATCGCTCGCTATAATTACCCTGGTGTCTACCGTGGCGTGTTTCCCGTCAAATGCAACCAAGAGCGGCATTTGATTGAGGATTTAGTGAAATTTGGCAAACCCCATCAATTTGGTTTAGAAGCTGGTTCCAAGCCAGAATTAATGATTGCTCTGGCTGTTTTGGATACCCCAGGAGCATTGTTAATTTGTAACGGCTACAAAGACCGAGAATACATCGAAACGGCAATGTTAGCCCAAAGACTAGGACAAACACCAGTCATCGTCTTAGAACAGATTGAAGAGGTTGATTTGGTAATTGATGCCAATCGCCAGTTAGGTATTAAGCCAATATTAGGTGTTCGTGCTAAACTCAGTACCCAAGGCATGGGACGTTGGGGAACCTCCAGTGGCGATCGCGCTAAATTTGGTTTGACAATGCCTGAAGTTATCGAGGCTGTTGACAAGTTACGCGAAGCTAACCTGCTCGATTCTTTGCAGTTGATGCACTTTCACATCGGCTCACAAATCTCTGCCATTAACGTGATTAAAGATGCCATCCAAGAAGCCAGTCGCATTTATGTAGAATTGTCGATGCTGGGGGCGGATATGAAATACCTTGATGTTGGTGGCGGCTTGGGCGTAGATTATGATGGCTCCCAAACCAACTTCTATGCATCGAAAAATTACAATATGCAGAACTATGCCAACGACATTGTGGCAGAGTTAAAAGATACCTGTGCAGAGCGCCAAATTACCGTACCAACACTGATTAGTGAAAGTGGACGAGCGATCGCTTCCCATCAGTCAGTACTGATTTTTGATGTTCTTAGTACCAGTGATGTCCCCCTCGATTCACCAGAACCTCCACAAGAGGGAGAATCCCCAATTATTAATTATCTTTGGGAAAGCTATCAATCCATCAACCAAGAGAATTACCAAGAGTTGTACCATGACGCCGCACAATTCAAAGAAGAAGCCATTAGCCGCTTCAACTTAGGAATTTTACGCCTCAGAGAACGAGCCAAAGCCGAACGCCTCTACTGGGCTTGTTGCCAAAAAATTCTTACCATCACTAGACAGCAAGAATACGTACCCGATGAACTGGAAGACCTAGAAAAAATTATGGCTTCCATCTACTACGTCAATATGTCAGTGTTTCAATCAGCACCAGATTGCTGGGCGATCGATCAACTATTCCCAATCATGCCAATCCACCGCTTAGATGAAGAACCAACGCGGCGGGGAATTTTGGCAGACCTCACCTGCGACAGTGATGGTAAGATCGACCGCTTTATAGACCTGCGCGATGTCAAATCGGTTTTAGAGTTGCACACCTACAAACCTGGAGAACCCTATTATTTGGGAATGTTCTTGAATGGAGCTTACCAGGAAATCATGGGCAATTTGCACAACCTGTTTGGGGATACCAACGCCGTTCACATTCAATTGACGCCCAAAGGCTACCAGATTGAACACGTTGTCAAAGGCGACACCATGAGTGAAGTGGTAAGCTACGTCCAGTATGACTCCGAAGATATGGTGGAAAACATTCGCCAACGTTGCGAGAAAGCATTAGAAGAAAAGCGCATTACCCTAGCGGAATCTCAGCGACTACTGCAAACCTACGAGCAGAGTCTTAGAAGATATACGTATCTAAATAGTTAGGAATAGGGGATTGGGGATTGG
>NZ_NOLJ01000001.1:966326-1120392 GCF_002246015.1 Nostoc sp. 'Peltigera membranacea cyanobiont' 210A | reverse complement strand
TGGGGACTGGGGACTAAAAAAGAGTAAAGAATGGGGACTAGATAGGAAAGTTTTTCCCAATACCTAATAGCTAATACCCAGTCCCCAATACCCAGTCCCTAACTTACGTTCGTCCCCAACAATTCCTCTATCGCTTGTCGCTCAACAGGGGTATGTGATGGTGGTGTCTGACGAGCGTCGGTAATCAGCCAGTCTAAAGCAGCAGCTTGAACATCAATCGCAGCGCCAGTTTTATCTACGCAATAACGTCCAAATACCAGTTTATCGACTAACCGGACTCCAGGGCCCAAGCGCGACCATTCAAAAATCACGCTGTTATCTACTGTTGCGCCACTACATATCCAACAATTGGGGCCAATCATCGCTGGTCCGACAATTTTAGCTCCGTCTTCGATTCTCGTCATACCGCCAATATAAACGGGGCCTGTGATATCCACTTTGTCCCAATTGACAGCGACATTTAAGCCCGTGTAGATGCCAGGGGCGACTTCATGACCAGGAATTTGCACATTTTTGATTTCACCCAGCAGCACACCACGAATCGCCCGCCAATAGTCTGGGACTTTACCAATATCTACCCATTCAAAGTCCATCGGAATGGCGTAAAAGGGGGCTTTGATTTCTACCAATTTGGGAAATAATTGGCTACCAATGTCATATTCAACATCAGAGGGAATATAGTTAAAAACCTCTGGCTCAAAGATATAAATACCTGTGTTGATGTTGGTGCTGAGGGCTTCTTCAGTTGAAGGTTTTTCTTGGAAAGCTTTGACACGACCATCTTCGTCAGTCACAACCACACCATAGCTAGAAACTTCTTCTTTGGGGACAGATTTAGTGATAATGGTAGCGATCGCTCCTTTGGATTTATGCCATTTAACAGCCGCAGTTAAATCCAAGTCAATTAAAGCATCACCGCACAAAACCACAAAGGTATCATCAAAAAACGGTGAGAAGTCCTGGATGCGGCGCATCCCTCCAGCAGAACCGATTGCTTCTCCCTCCAGTTTACCCTCGTCATCAATTTTTCCTTCAAAGGAATAGGCAATCTCCACCCCAAACCGCTGACCATCACGGAAATAGTTTTCTATTTCCTCAGCCAAGTGACTAACATTGACCATAATTTGGTCAAATCCATGTTGGCGTAACAGTTCCAGCAAGAACTCCATCACTGGCTTTTGCAGGATGGGAATCATTGGTTTGGGAATTGTATAGGTAATCGGACGCACGCGAGTACCCTTGCCAGCCGCGAGAATCATCGCTTTCATAAAAATTTATCCCTCAACCACAAGCCAGTTTACTTTCATCGAGTGATACTTAATCATCAGTTTTTATTTCTTCTCTAAGTCATCCCCCAGAATAGGGATAACAGGAATTTAGTGGTTATTACAACCATCGGTATACTTAGATGACAAGCGATCGCTTATCTTTTCAATTTACTCGGATTTTGGGGCTGAATCAAAAATCTATGACAATGTAGGCAGCAGCTATCCTGGAACCAGGAGGAAAATCCCATAAAATAAATTCCTATTTTTCTCACAAGTCAGCCTGAAATCTTGATGCCAAGGACTCACTTTGCTTCCTGCTTCACTTCGACTCCTTTCAACTCAGCACGGGCTAAACGCCCCGCTGACGCTAACAGCACTCAGCACTCAGCACTCTTCATGGACTTAGTTCATCGGATTCTCAAAAGGCTTGCCGATATGATCTGAATCTCTAATTAAGCGAATTTTAATTTCATGATAAAAATCCTCTTGAAATAGCTCTACCTTCGATTGAGCCGAGAGTAATAGTAGTGCCCAGAAAACGCTAACTAGGTTACTGTGTTCAGACTCGTGTCCAGACCCATTTTGCTTGAAAAGCTTTGTCTTAGTCCACAATTCTACAAGTTGTTCTAAATTCACCCAATTGTGTTCTAAACTTAGCTCTCTTGCCGACAATTTCAACACCTGCTCCAGTTCTCCAGCGACTTCTGTCAGATTTTCTTGGTGAGCTAACTCCAGCGCCTCCCGCATACTTTGGACGCTAGGTTGACGCCTGGGACGGATAGGTTTGCTGACTTTTTCTACCAGTTTCAGTTGGTTCGCCATAATCTGCAATTGCTCGATTAACTCTTGCAGAGTCACCCGGCGCTTTGGTGGCGGCATTGCGGCTGGACGACGACGCAATTGCCGTTCTAATGGTAGACGATGACCCTGATGTAATACACCGTCTTCACCTTCTAAGAGGGCATCATCTTCTATACCATCTTGTGCATCTCCGACTGTTGACAATTGCATCAAGGTATTGGCTTTAAATAATACCAACATTGATGCTGATAAAAATGCCTGTCCAGATTGAGACAAGTCGGCTTCATAGCCTCTTGTTATTGCCCCTGGTGCCATCAGTTCTAAATAGCGGTCAATCACCTCAATCACTTGGACATCCCAAGGATCAATTTCCCCCTGCTCGGCTTGGTAAATCAAAAATGTGATTGTTTCTAACAGCTCGGAAGCTTCCATCAACAGGTTCTAAGTTAATTAATTAGAATCAAAATACTGTAAATTCAACACTAAACTAATTGACTATTGGCAAAGCGTGTACTGTATAAATTCGCTTGTGCTTCTTTTACTCAGAAATCGCCTGCTGCCAGTATCCTCTAAAATTTGTAATCGATCACCATTGTGAATTGTGATATTGGATTGTGCAACTTTTGAGTTGGGCATTGGGCGGGGAAGAGGAAAAGGGGACAAGGAGAATTAGGGACAAGGGGAAAGACTTGTTCAAGAATTCCCCCTTGTCCCCTTGTCCCCTTGTCTCCCCTGTGCTTCTGCTACCTTAATCAGGGGGCGGATCGTGACCAATAGTGACAGTTGAGACAAAATCACTCGGCTTACCGCTCTTACCGCTCTTAATAGCATCGAAAGTGCCTTTAATGGTACCAGCAATGGGAACAGCAACAAGTGTCCCTAACAACCCAGCAATCTCAAATCCCATCAAAATAGCCACAAAAATCCAGATGGGATTCAGTCCGATAAAATTGCCGAGTAACCTGGGAGCTAACAAGTTATCTTTAAGCTGCTGCATGAGAATTGCCGCGATCGCAACTTGAACTGCCAACCACCAATTTTGCAGTAGTACTAAAATTGTCACCAGACCAATACCCAGAGATGCCCCAATAAAGGGAATAAGTTCTGAGATACCGATTAATATGGCAAACAACAGGGCAAAGGGCACTTTCATCACTAAGAAAATTGGTGTCAGGGTTAGCACCATGAACAATCCTAGTAATAATTGGCTGAGGAAGAAGTTCTGGAAGTTTAGGCGCAAGGATGTGGTGAGGGGATCTCCAATGTTAGAAGGCAAAAGATTGATCAGACCATGCCAGACGCGATCGCCATATAAAAGCATATAAAATGCAAGCACGATAACTAACACTACGTCAAGTAATCCTGACAGCAGTGTGCCAGCAAATCCCACTGCACCAGAAGCTAGCTGTTGCACCACATTCTGAATGTTGGCATTGATTTGACTGCTTACAACCCTCAGATCGACTGGCAAACGTCGTTGCTTTGCCAACATCTCAAACTGCTCTAGGTTTGCTTGACTGGCGGTTAACCAATCAGGGATCTTATTTAACAGTTGGATTGTTTGGTCAATAATCAACGGTACTAGGGTGACGCCCAAAATCCCAAGCAGTGTTAATGTTGCCAGTAAAACTACGATCACCGCCTGAGTGCGGGTGATCTGGGCACGTTCAAAGAACTTAACCGGGTAATTTAGGAGAAAAGCCAGAATCGCTGCAATGAGCAAGACGGTAATAGGATGCTGGAAATAGCGAAAAAGCACAGACAGCAGCCAGACATTGAGAGCGATAATCGGACCGCTCAGACCATAAATTAACAAGCGTTGAAGGGAGGCTGAACGGCGCATCTGAGGCAACCTATTTTAGATATTTATTCAGAGAATTTGTAAAATTCTTGATGGCACTGATTATCATCATAGATATTTTTGACAAAGATATATATAAGCGTATCTGATAGCAAGGAAACAAATCACAATGGACAAAACGGTAGCTGACCTTCGCAAAGACTACACCTTGGAAGGTTTAAGCGAACTCGAAGTAGAACTCAATCCTTTTATCCAATTTAAAAAATGGTTCGATCAGGCTCTAGCAGCACAACTCCCCGAACCCAATGCCATGACTATTGCCACAGCCACACCAGACGGTAAGCCCTTAGCTAGAATGGTGCTGCTCAAGGATTTTGATGAACGGGGCTTTGCCTTCTTCACAAACTACAACAGCCACAAAGCACAACAACTAGCAGAAAATCCCCAGGCGGCTTTAGTCTTTTGGTGGGCAGAACTGGAACGTCAAGTCAGAATTTCGGGGTATGTGGAGAAAGTTTCCGAAACTGAATCTGACCAGTATTTTGAAAGTCGCCCTGCCAAAAGTCGCTTGGGTGCATGGGTATCTAATCAAAGCGAGGTGATAGAAAGCCGAGAAGTTCTTGAGCGACGCGTGCAGAAATTCCAGAGCAAATATGAAAATCAGGAGATTCCTCGACCGCCTCATTGGGGAGGCTTACGAGTTATCCCTACAGAAATTGAGTTTTGGCAAGGACGCCCTAGCCGTCTGCACGATCGCTTACTCTATAGCCGTTTAGATAATAGCACTTGGAAAATTGAGCGATTGTCACCCTGAAGAAGAGGTAGGGGGCAGAGGGGCAGAGGAGACAAGGGGACAAGGGGGACAAGGAAGAGAGAGAAGACAAGGGAGAAACTTGTTCAATAATTCTCCCTTGTCCCCCTTGTCCCCCTTGTCCCCCTTGTCTTTTCTCCATGTCTCCTCTGCCCTTCTTACCACTGGGCGATCGCGTCTTGAATTGCTGCCCTTGCTTCTAATAGAGATTGGGTACGGGCATCACCTTCATTCAGGCTGTTAGCGTTAATAAATTGAATGTCTGTAAGCCCAATAAAGCCGAAAATTGCCCGTAGGTAGGGTTCTTGGAAATCATAGGCAACGAAAGGAGATGTCGGGCTAAAGTCACCACCGCGAGCTGTGATGATAACTGCTTTTTTGCCCTCGACTAACCCTCTAAAACCTTGAGCATCTACAGCAAAAGTCCGGTTAGCGCGAACAATTTGGTCAATGTAAGCCTTAAAAGTGGAAGGTATATTGAAGTTGTACATTGGCACTCCAAAGACGTAACGATCGGCTGCCAAAAACTCATCAACCAGTTCGTCAGAAATCCTAAGTGCCTCGGTTAATTCTGGGGTATGGGTTTCTGGTGGTGAAAATGCCGCCGCAATCCAAGCTTCATCAACGTGAGGAACTGGGTGACGCCCTATATCTCGATAGGCGATCGCATCTTCGAGATGTGCTGCTTTCCAACCACTGACGAATTCCTTAGATAGTTCTCTGGTGTGCGATCGTTCACCACGGGGGCTGGAATCAATATGTAGAATGTTTACCACCAAATATCTCCTGATTAACTAGGATTTACTGCTTTTACTTTTTTTGAGTCTCTATTTCAAAGCATTACATTAGATACTAAAAGTAATTAGTTACTAAAGTAAAGTAGTTACCATAAAGTAAGTATTGGATAATTTTGGCTAACTTATCGATGTCTGCTTCTACAAATCTTGATGCTTTGCTTCAGTAATAAAGGATTAAATTCAAACTGATATTTATCAAAGTAATGGTCAGATATCTGACCAGAACGTAACCGAAACTCGCCTTTAAAATAGGAAACACGAACAATTTCTTTGGCTAATTCGCTATGACTCATTTTTACAAAAAGCTGGGAAAAAGGTAGAAAAGCCGATGGAAAATGCATCGGCTTCGCTAACAAGATTCAACAGATAAATAGTCTACTGTTCCTGGATTGCTGCTGTTTTGGGAGGAAACTGAATTCTTGGATCTGGCATGAAATTATATCTCAAGTACAATCCTCCCGAAACAAACAGGATAATTAACAACCCACCTATACCAAGGGGACTGGGAAGCCAGAAAACAGCTTCTATGTGGTTTAGCTCTCCAGGCTGGAGTTTCCACACTAATTGATTGCCATTTTTTTCTGGCTCAATCGCAGTTTCAGTTAGTTGAATATTTTTGGCTCCCCAAGGAGTCTTCAAGCTAAATTCCAAATCGAGAATTGAACCAGCATTCGCCAGAACATTACCTTTGCTGGCAATTAGAGAGAGCGATCGCAAATCCAAATCATAAATTAACCGATTTCGGACTAAAAGTAAAAAATTATTCTGCTCCAAGAGGACGTTTGATTCAATTTTCGGCAGTTCTGAGCCAGATTCGTTCTGTACAGACTCAGAGGGTTGATTCGCACGGGAGTTAAAGAATTCATTGAACTTCTCTTGCAATTCCCTACCATTGCTAAAAGGAATTGTCACGATGATTTCTTCTTGGGAAACTCGCTGTGCTTTACCATCAAGTTGACGGGCGCGGCGTTCTATGCTCTTTAACCATTCGTACACAGAATCGCCACTAAAACTCGTTAGCCGTTCTCCCAACTTAATATGCTGTACTAGTTCGCCACTATTTGAGTTGTCAAAATTAAGCCCTACATCGTACTTCACACAGCCAGTCAGTAGCAAAGATGTTAATAGCACGAGCCACAGAATAGGATTTCGCATGGGAAAGACCCGGTTCATTCGATTTCGACCATTCAGTGGTGAGAGAAATTTTATCTTTGCCAACACAAAACTAAACGGTCTGACTAACCACAAGAAAATCTTTCCGAAAATTGAAGAATTCATAACTATAAATCTCCCCAAAAGTCAAACTTTTTAACCAATCTTGACTTCTTAGTATTGTTTGAGATTCCTGGAATACCATTTTGATTTCTCTGGGACTGGGTAAGAAAATATGAGTAAGATTTGGATCTGAATCGAATGGCACTAAGAAAAGATACATACAGCCCTTGCTCTGACTGGAACAAGCCTCTAGGCAGGGAACCCATTCTGGGAGGGCTGCCGCCTCCGATCTTCTTGACAAGAGGCAGAAGCCCACTTTAAATACATTCCCAGCCTCCAGGCTGGGAACAAGACGACACAAGCCTTTGGGCTTTTCTTAGTACAATTCGGATCTGAATCTTCATTCAAATCTTCCCAGTCCCCAATCCAAAATTGTTATCAGCCAGGAGTTCCTGAAAAATTCAACCAAACCAAGTACGAGATGGTTAAACCAATGGCAATTAGCGCCACCCAGATAAAGCGATTATCTCTGGTATTGACCTGACTGAGGTCAACAAATTCTGGCTCGGCAGGTTTAGGCTTTTGCTGGACAGAAGATTTTGGAGACTTAGCAGGTACAGAAATTTTGAGTTCATTATCGGCTAATGCACCCAAATCGGGGATTTCGGTCATCCATTCGCTTGGTCTTTTCAGCTTTGGTGCTTTTAAGATATAAAGCATCTGCCGCGCTTGTTTGCTGATTTCAAAATGGGCATGGCGTTTGAGTCTTTCGCAAAGAGCGATCGCATCATCCGTGCGTCCAGCCGCTTCATAAGCTGTCACTAGATGAATTTCTACTTCGCCCCCAAGGCGAGAATTACGAGCTAACAGAGCGCTGGCCTTTTCTAAATTTTCTACGGCTTCACGGTATTGCCCATTCTCAAAGGCAATTTTCCCAGTCTGGTAGCGGGTTTTAGCAATTTCTAAACTTTCTGTACTCACGTCTTATACAAAAATTAGCACTATTTTCATTTTGCCAATGCCAGCAATCTTTTTGGAATCTTTTCAAAAGCTGGCAATCTGAAAGTGGATAAACTTCTAAAATTTTAAGTAAGTAGCTGCGACTATTTTCTAATTAAAAATTCCGGTATCAAATGCAGGTGAGCAAAATTATGTTGAAAATCAAGCATTCGCAACTGAATTGGCTCTTAGCAGGTATGACTTTAGCAGTGATGGGTGTAAGCGTTGCTCCAGCTTCCGCACAGCGTGCGTTCGGGATTGATGGTGGTTATGGAGTCAGGCGATCGTCGCCTTCTGTGGGTTCCTTTATTTATGGTAGTCCGATTCCCATGCCTATGCCTGTAGACCCAACAACGGGACTAATGATACAACGCAATCATTACCGCGATTATTCCTATCCCCAGGTAAGGCAAAACATCAGAAATTCCACCCTGATTAATCCCATAATTCGAGATTCAACCCTAGTTAATCCGGTAATTATCAATAATTCATGGCGTCGTACACCATTTAGCGGCGGGCGATCGCGGGTTATTATTACCTATCCCCGTTAGCAAGCAGAGGGGCAGGGGAGCAGGGGAGGTGAATATCAAATACTCGTCCACAAGTAAAAAACGAGTTTTAATTTACCCAAAATTACAGTTACAAATCATTTTCCCAGCCTCCCCTGCCTCTACGACGTAAACTGCGAACCGAGAATCATCGTTCCAATCCCAACATCAGTAAAGATTTCTAGTAATAGGGCGTGGGGAATGCGACCATCAATGATGTGTGCTGCACGAACTCCTTGAGCAAGCGATCGCACACAACAACTCACTTTGGGAATCATCCCACCACTGACTATACCATTAGCAATCAACTCGCGGGCTTCGCGGATATCTACTTTCGGAATCAAAGTAGATTGGTCTTTGTAATCTTTTAAAATTCCACTAGTGTCGGTCAGTAAAATTAACTTTTCTGCTCCTAGTGCTGCGGCTATTTCTCCAGCTACAGTATCGGCGTTAATGTTATAAGCTTGCCCCGTCTCATCTGCGGCGACGCTAGAGACTACCGGAATATAGCCATTGCTAGCGAGGGTGTCCAAAATCTTGATATTCACATTGCTGACTTCCCCCACAAAACCGATGCCTTCTTGACCTTGGGGACGGGCTGTAAATAGATTACCGTCTTTACCGCAAAGTCCGACAGCCAATCCACCAGCTTGGTTAATCAGGGAGACAATTTCTTTGTTAACTCGACCAACTAAAACCATTTCCACCACATCCATTGTCGCGGCATCAGTGACTCGCAGACCATTTTTAAATTGTGGTTCGATTCCCAGTTTATCTAACCAACTGTTAATTTCTGGGCCACCGCCGTGGACTACAATCGGACGCAAGCCCACGCAGGATAAGAATACAATGTCGCGGATAACTTTGTCTTTGAGTGTGCTATCTTTCATCGCTGCGCCGCCATATTTGACAACAACAGTGCGACCGGCAAATTGTTGAATATAAGGTAGTGCTTCGCTTAATACACGCACACGAGTGGCTTCATCTTGCCTGATGTATTCAGAATCGTTGTCCGTCATGAGGAGCCTAACAGAGAGAGTTAAAACCTATTTCAGTCAGTGTAGAAGACTTTGTAACTCGTCACAATCTCTGATGCCAAAGTTGAGTATGTTTGTACTGATAAGCCATAGCTGTTTAGTTAGTCTCAGAAATGTGAAAATCTATAAAAGAAGGACTAGCAACCAAAATCGAAAATTATCAGGAAAAATATGGATACACCGATTCTTGATCGGCTAATTGAAGAATTAAAAGTGATGCCTGAAGACTTGCAATATCGAGTGCTGGAGTTTGCCCGAACTTTAGTAGGTTTGCAAATTCATGGTGTTCCAGGTAAAGAATTATTAAATTTTGCAGAAACAATTTTTCCTGCAAATGTTGATTTATCTCAAGCTATCCCAATTATCTCTGGAGTAAATTTATCTGGACATCACAAATATCTTTTATCTTGCAGAGATTTACACTCTCTTAATTTAAGTAGAGCTAACTTAAGCGGTCTTTACATGAATGATGTTAATTTGAGCGGTGCAAACCTTAATGAATCTAATCTTAGCAATACTCGTTTAAGTCATGCAAATTTAAAAGGTGCAAGTTTAATAGGTGTTAACCTTACTAAGGCTTCTTTAGGTGGTGCTAATTTAAGGAATGCTGATCTTAGCTATAGCATCATGACTAATACCAATTTAGTAGGAGCATTTTATAACTCAGAAACTATTTTTCCTAATGGGAGTGATTTATCAAAAGCTATATATCTTGAGTCGGGTGCAAATCTATCTAATATCTTTTTCACAAAAATTAATTTAAGTAGAGTTAATTTATCTAACACAAACTTAAGTAATTCAATTTTAAAGTATATTGACCTAAGTTATGCAAACCTTAGTAATGCTAATCTAACTAATGCCAATTTGGAAGGCGCGATTTTAGATGGTGCAAATCTGGAAGGAGCAATATTCAGTACAACTATTATGCCTGATGGTAGTGTTCGGAATAACTGATACTAAATAAATCACTGCCGCCAGATTACCCGACACAACATAACAGCGATCGCCCCTTCAAACCTCTAGAATTGAAATCATTCGCCTGAAGCTAGGGAATGAAAATGACCACGCTGCTAATTCAAACTGAAAGCACACCCCTAACGGTAAATTTCCCCTCCCTTGTGCAGATGACAAATGAGCAGTTCTATGAGTTTTGCCAAGCTAATGGAGATTTGCGAATTGAGCGTACTGCCAATGGGGAAGTCATCATTATGCCACCAGCTTTTTCAGATACGGGCAACCGTAACTTTAACATTGCTGCACAGCTTGGGTATTGGACAGAACAAGATGGCACTGGCATAGGCTTTGACTCCAGTGCAGGTTTTACACTACCCAATGGAGCGATGCGTTCCCCTGATGCTTCTTGGATTGAACTGGAGCGCTGGAATATCTTAACAGATGCACAAAAAGCTTCATTTGCACCAATTTGTCCCAGCTTTGTAATTGAGTTACGTTCTTCCAGTGATCGCCTGATAAAATTACAAGATAAAATGCAGGAGTACATCGATAACGGTGCATCATTAGGCTGGTTAATCGATCGGCAAAATCGAAAAGTCTACATTTACCGTCCGAATCGAGAAGTTGAAATTTTGGATAATCCCGAAGCAGTTACGGGTAATCCAGAATTACCAGGGTTTATCCTACGAATGACCAAAATTTGGTAATTTGAGTCTTCCTAATGAGAAACTTGTGTTTTGAGAACGTTAGGAATTGCTCCAAGTATTCGCTGAGAGTAAAGTCGTGTTCGTTGTTCGAGGAGCGATCGCATTACGCTACGCCATAATCTGTATAGTGACGCTTATATGGAGCTTGCAAACCCAAGACAATATCCTCTCGCGGTACTCCCATCATCACTAATTCCTCTGCTGGATTGCGATCGGCTAAATTCTGAAAATTACAAGACTAAATGCCGGAGTACTGATTTGATAATCCTATGCCGCTTTCACTTGATACGCAGCCTGTTGAACTGGAATTTCAATGATGAACTCTGTGCCATTGCCTGGACTAGAAATACAATTCAGAGTGCCATGATGTTTATCAACAATTACTTGACGAGCGATCGCCAAGCCTAATCCAGTTCCTTTGCCAACTCCTTTGGTGGTAAACAAATGCTCAAATATTTTTTGCTTGACATCATCTGTCATGCCAATTCCATTGTCTTTAATTCGGACAATAACTGATTGTTGATCCTCTGTTAGTCCTATTTTGATCGTAATTCGATTTGGATGTTGTTTGAGATATTCATAACTTTGCCTTTGATTCGATTCTTCCAGAGCATCGATCGCATTTGCCAGAATATTCATGAACACTTGATTAAGCTGCCCAGAAAAACAAGTGATCGTAGGAATCTTATCGTATAATCGCACGACCTCAATCGCTGGACGTAACTCATTGGCTTTCAGGCGATATTTGAGGATCAGCAGGGTACTATCCAGTCCTTGATACAAATTAAATTGCACTGGATGCTCTGTGTCTGATCGGGAAAACGTCCGCAAGCTGGTACTGATATCCCCAACTCGATCTGTTGCCCCTTTCATAGACAAGATCAGTTTCGGCAAATCTTCAGCTAAAAACTCCAGGTCAATCTCCTCTGCATGGTCTTGAATATTAGATGAGGGATTAGGATAGGCTTGTTGATAGTGGTGCAAATGGTTCAGCAAATCTTGGACGTATTCAGTTGCGTTACTGAGGCTACCTTTAAGAAAACCGACTGGATTGTTGATTTCGTGGGCAACGCCAGCCACCAGATTGCCCAAAGCAGACATTTTTTCACTTTGAATGATTTGCATTTGAACTTGCTGCAAGTCTTGGATTGCTTTCTCTAAATCTTGGGCTTGCTGCCGTAATTGCGCTTCTGATGCCAATAAAGCGGCTTCTGCTTGTTTGCGCTGTGCAACTTCTTGTTCAAGTTGCTGGTATGCCTCTACTCGTGTAGCAGCTGCTTGAATCGTATGGGCAAGGAATTGGATTTCGTTATCTGGTAATCCAGTGGGCATAACAAAATGGTCAATGCTTTGACTGTCAGTAACGGCTTTATTCAAACGTTGGAGTGGATGTAAGACCGATCGCTGAATCATCACCGTCATCAGTGCTAGAATCGCTGACATCCCAACGAGTAGGGTAAAGGTAGAGGTAGAGAAGGTTTTCCACGCTTGCTGTTGTAGTTCTTCGACATCAAGAATGGCGATCGTCATTCCGCGTCGGTTTGCCTGACCAAACATGGTGCTGCTAAAGGGCAAAATTTCTACTAATACGGCCTTACCATCAATTGTGGTTCTCAAACTCGTTTCTGAACCCGTTTGAGAAACCTGTTCTAATACTTGAGTCAATTCTGGATGAATCGAAGCATAGGGCGGATTTTGTAATGCGTCTCCACTCCGAGCCAGGGTTTGTCCATTGGGACTAACGATCGCCACCTCCACGACCGTTGGTAGTGTAGCGTAGTTTTGTACCACTCGCTTGATAATGCTTCTATTCCCTAGTTCGATTAATCCTTCCGTGGAAAACCCAACCCCCTGGGTAATCGATTGGGCACGTTGTTCTAGTTCTTGCTCTAGCTTTGATTGAATCAAGAAGAAGTTCAATCCCAATGTGGTTAAGCCGACTGTTGCTAGAGAAATGCCAAAACCCATCAGTAGTTGATGGGATAAATTACTTTTAGATAACTTCTGGCTCATGACTTCCATTCTGCCATTGCTTCATTGACAAGGGTTGGATCTATCTCTACGTCTTGCCGAATCACCCGACCATGACGCGGATCTGCTTGGAGAAGTTGGACAATTTCTGCTTTTGCTGAATTGAGACGACCATCTGCTGCAAACATCCGCTTGTTCAAAGTAATATCTCCTTTTTTTAGCCCAGCATAATCACTGGCAAAAGACTCACCACTTTGTCCTAGTTTTTTTCCAACTGCGTTAAATACTTCTGTCGGCAGGGTTTCAACTGCGTGCATTACATCAAACCATGCCAGCATGAATTGCTTTAGTTCCGCTTTTTTAGCTTTCATCATGTTGTCACTGGACATCAAGATATCAATCACCAGACTGTCTACTTGTTTTGTGGTGTGAATCACATTGCCCTTGATGCTCTTCGCTGTTTCTCCTAGCATCGGTTCCCATAGCACAGCAGCATCGATCTCACCTGTGCCAATTTTCTGGGCTGCTACTTCATTGGAGTAATCCAGAATTTGAACTTCAGAGGGTTTAATTTGATGGGCTTTTAGAGCTTCCAGCAAAATTAAATGGTTGACGGTTCCTAACTTTGCTCCTACTCGTTTAGCGCGTAGCTCTTGCAGCGATTTAATTCCTGTCTTGGCAACAATCCCATCAGCTCCAGCAGAAATATTTGTTGTGATTAACACCACGGGTTTACCATTGCCCGGATCAACCTGCATCACATCCCAGAGGGAGACAAATGCTGCATCTAATCTTCCTTGCATAACAGCCCGGCTGGAATCTTGCTGGTTATCAAATCGCACAAACTCAACTTCTAGCCCGCGCTGCTTGAAGATATGTGAGGGTTGGGCATAAAGTGCAATGTCAAATCCTACCCAGCTTGTAATTCCCACCCGGAGCGGTTTGGGAGATTGGTTTTGCCCAAGACTACAGGCATTGATCACAAAAGTCAGGGAAAGGGCGATCGCAAATAAACAAAAAAAGGCAGGCTTGATACCTAACCTCAAATTTTGCTTCCACCAGATACTTAATGTGTCAATAATCTGGGCAACTTTCATGACTTACCAATCTAACTTTGGGAAAACTGTACTCAATGTTAAGAGTTCCCAAAAATATAGTGGGTATAACATTCTATGGAAAAATGTTCAAAAAAACTGCTGGAATAAGTACAAGCTGTTATCCAGATCGAGCATTCTTTAAGAAAACTCTATGAACAAGCCTAAAGAATAAATCTTAAATATTTTACTTACAAGAAATTCGCTCTCAAACAAGTTGTCAGTTGATTGACATTACGCCGACTGAAAAATTTAGTTTGATACTAAATTCGTGTGAAGCCATCACATATTTCTGCCAGCTAATGAGAAACTTGTATTTTTAGAACGCCAGGAATTCCCTCAAGTACTCGCTTGGCAACATCTTCAGGTGTATCTCCCTCTCGCTCGGTGATATGCAAATCGGCTTGAGAGTAAAGTGGTGTTCGTTGTTCGAGGAGCGATCGCACTACGCTACGCCATAATCTGTATACTGACGCTTATAAGGAGCTTGTAAACCCAAGACAATATCCTCTCGTGGTACTCCCATCATCACTAATTCCTCTGCTGGATTGCGATCGGTTAAATTCTGTTGCAGCCAGATTTTGCCATCTTTAATATCAAAATGCATCGCGCATCGATAAATACGATTAAATCCTTGCCAACCGACATTCATCCATTGATAATGATTGCGTTCTGTGTCTAAAATCAGTTGGACTTCGACATTGTTATCCGAGACATCATCACTGGCATAGTTCGTCAACAATGTTTTGACATATTCTTGGTATTTTGCTAGTTTATCCACTCTACAATCACCTCATCTACTGGATTGTAAACAATTAAACTGATTCATGAAAAATATCTTTTGCAGACACAGTTAGATTAATATTCCCTATTAATGAGAAACAGTTTTTTTTAGTACGCCAGGAATTGCCTCAAGTACTCGCTTGGCAACGTCTTCAGGTGTATCTCCCTCTCGCTCGGTGATGTGCAAATCGGCTTGAGAGTAAAGTGGTGTTCGTTGTTCAAGGAGCGATCGCAACTTAGCTTTAGGATCGGCATCTTGCAGCAGTGGCCTTGTGGTATCCTCAGCTAAACGGCGGTAAATTATCTCCACTGGCGTATCTAGCCACACTATCAAACCGTGGTGCAAGTAACCCCAATTTTCTCGCCGCAATACAATGCCCCCACCAGTGGCTATAGTCAACTTTGTAAAAGCACAAACTTGTGAAAGTACGTCGCTTTCTAACTGGCGAAACCTGGCTTCACCAACTTGTGCAAATAACTGATTGATAGATTTACCTGTTGCTTGGGCAATGACATCATCGGTATCTACAAACCCATAACGCAGTTCTTTTGCTAGTAAACGCCCTACTGTCGTCTTACCAACGCCCATAATCCCAATTAAGTACAGGTTGACTCCTTGTAATAAGCTGCTCACCAGTTGCTTCGCTCCAATTCTGAGTGCTGAGTCACAGTTTCTAATTATAAACTTAACGACTCATACGTGCGTATTCAAGCAATGCCTGGGTTAAGTTGTGCCAACGCACTCGATCGCCCACAACATTGGAAAAGCGATCGCTAATAAGATGATAATTATAATATAATTTGTTCTTATAGGAGCGTTTCTTGATAAGATGTCCAAAATACCAGTAATCTCAGAACACATTGAAATTACTCCGGGTGTGTGTGGGGGTAAACCGCGCATTGCTGGACACCGAATTAGAGTGCAAGATATTGTTATTTGGCACGAACAGATGGGGCTTTCCCCTGACGAAATCGTTTATCATTATCCCAGCATCACTTTAGCTGATGTCTATGCTGCTCTAGCTTATTACCACGATCGTCAAGATGAGATCAGGCAAGAAATTGCAAAAGGAGAAGCCTTTGTCAGAGAAGCACAGGCTCAAACTCCTTCGATTTTGCAAGAGAAACTAAAGAATCGAAATGACACAAAAAATTCGATTCCACCTAGATGAAAATGTCAGTAATGCTATAGCAGAAGGCTTACGTCGTCGTGGGATTGATGTGACAACAACATCAGAAACAGGACTGATAGCTGCATCAGATGGAGAACAGCTTTATTTTGCAATTTCTCAGAATCGGGTAATTTTCACCCATGATGATGACTTTGTGATACTTCATCAAGGTGGCTTGATTATGCACTCAGGAATTATTTACTGTGCTCAAAATCGGCGCTCAATTGGGGAAATATTGAAGAGTTTAATTTTAATCTGGGAAGTTCTTGAGCCAGAAGAAATGAGATATCAACTTGAATTTCTCTGAAAGCTTTTATTGTTTTACTTAAATGTAAAAAAGCGATGCGATACTTTCTGGTGTCCGTTACGCACAGCTTGTTTAAGAGCAGGGGTATACTAACGCATCTTGGGCGACTCCAGTTTTTCACCTTGATTGAGTATCTGACTTGGTTACTCAGCATTTATTCTATGTATTTATCTAATCAATTAGAAAGATAAACTCTAGCAGTATTACTGCGATGACTTTGATAAACTCCATTATAAATTTCCGCAGAAATACAATTGCAAAGTAGACATCTCAGGAATTTATTTTCAACGGGCGTTAAGGGTTTTTCCTTTGCAAATTCAAAATTTTCGTGTAACTTTTATAACTTTATATTGTTTTATCTTATACCAATATATCTTCTATTTGAGTTGAATGAATTACTGTTATTACTATTACGAATGTATTTAAAGTAACTTAGGCAATAAACTAACGATTCTTCGTGAAATTACCATCAGTAATGACCGACGAATTTCTTAGGAATGTAGTAATTTTTCTGAAGTAACTAGGTAATTGCTGCATAGCGATCGCTATGCTTAACCAAAAAATTAACATAGCTTGTTTGAAACTTTATCCAAGCAATATCTGTCTATCTAAATAATTAGGGTTTTTACTCTGATGGTTAATTTTAAGTATACACAATACTGTGTTCCTAACAGCACAGGGTCGTTATTCTAAAAGTTCAGTTATAACAAGACCCGCTCAATTAAATGTTTCTAATAAAGGTGTAAATAATGACTGATTTACCGCGATCGCCCAAAAAAAGCTTGCAAAGAAATTGAAGTTTCGACACAAAGACTACTGCATATTCCACCCCGATAAGCCTGAATGAATAAATATAGAATGAATGAGGTGTCAACCATGACTCGAATTCGTGACGTTGTAGAAAGAGCTTTAGCAACTGGTTATTTGACAGTTGCAGCTGAAGATCAACTACGACAACTGTTGACTACCCGATATGACTTGGAAGATTTTAATGCTTTCATGACTTTGCAGGAAGCTGCCATGACTGGTAAGGTCAAGCAGGAGTCTAGAGAACGGTGTGGCATTAAATAGAGATGTAGCCTGCTACACCTCACCGACGGGGGCGTTTACCATCATCTTCAAAATCATCATCATCAAAAAATTCCCAATCATCATCATCGGCTTGATTGGTAGTTGGCGGCTGGTAAGGGGGGATAATTACTCGGTAATCAGCATCATAAATTGATTCAGTTTTTCCCGCAGCCGTATTTTTTGGCTCGCGGTAGCTATAGGAGTAAACTGAACCAGAGCGAGAACTGCTTTTGGCTTCTGATTGACGTTCGTAAGTTGTTGAGTCTGTAGGTTGTTGAGCTTGAGAATTGGGAATAGGCGCTTCCTCTGACTTTTCATCAAAGTTCCAATCATCATCTCTACTGCTATTTGTCTCCCAATCATCAAATCCCTCACTGCTAGGCTCTTCTCTTTTACTAGCTGGTGGTGGAGGACTGGCAGGGCGAGATGTCGGTTCTTCTCTCCGAGTTGCCTTCGCACGACTTGAAGGGGTGGTTGCTCTGTTAGGAGTTTGGCGTTGTCCTGCCACAAAATAATTGGATAAATTAAATAAGGTAGCAATCAATATCGATGTGAAAGCACCAGTGGCAGTACTGAACAAAATCCATATCGCTAATGGTAATGGTTGAGTTCGCACGCCCAAAAATACTAGCGATAGGGCAGGTGAGAAATTTTGGACTAATAACAGCGTTAGTCCTCCCAGTACTGCCACCAATAGAATTAAGCGAATTACAGCCATAGCAATTTTGTCAGTTGTCAGTTGTCAGTTATCAGTCAGTGGTCAGTTATGAGAGAAGGCAGAAGGCAGTGTTTCGACTACGCTCAACAACCAGGCAGGTGGTCACTGAGCGTAGTCGAAGTGAGGCAGGAGGAAAGAATTATGATTGATTACTTTCCTTCTCTACAAGAAACTGCGCCAACGACAAGCTCAGGAACCATATTTCTGGGTATTTACCCACTTTAAAAAGAAAATACTGGTAGAGACAATACATAGCGCATTAGCGTAGCTGCACAGAGTGCGATACAAAGCACCCAGACAAACCGCCCCACCTCCGGTCTTGCTTGAATGCCACGCTTTGCTTTTAAACGTGATTTACTCCTGCCTTCTGCCGACGCTCTCTGCGAGACGCTACGCGAACGCGGACTCGCTAACGCTGCGCTATCCTGCCTCCTGCCTTCTACCTCCGATTACTCTTCATTGACTACTGACACTATCAGCCATCTCTATCATTACCTTTTTAGGACTATTGTGAGATTTACAATAGAATCCACTGAGGTTCTTAACGACGACCTTGCCACCGCTGAATTGGGATACAGTCAATATCTAGTTGATCTAAAGCACGGGCAACTACAAAATCAACTAAATCCTCGATGGTTTGGGGATTGTGATACCAGGCGGGAATAGCGGGGACAATTCTCACTCCAACTTCTGCTAAAGAGGTTAAGTTACGTAGGTGGATGAGACTAAAAGGCGTTTCACGCGGGACAATAACCAGCTTTCGCCCTTCTTTGAGTTGGACATCCGCTGCCCGTTCTAGTAAATCGGAACTCAAGCCAACTGCTAGCTTTGCCACTGTACTCATGCTGCATGGAATAATCATCATCCCCAGAGTGGCAAAGGAACCGCTGGCAATTCCAGCTCCAACATCGCTCCAAGGATGACAGCGGAGTTTACCCAAAAGTGCAACACCAGCTTGCTCTCGCCAGAATTGTTCTTGCCCAGTTGGTTCTGATGGCATCCGAATTTCCTGTTCTGACTGCCAAACCATGTAAGTTGATTTAGAGGCAACCAATTCAATACTATACTCCGCTTCTAGCAAAAATTTGATCGCGCGAACAGCGTAAATCAGACCAGATGCGCCCGATACGCCTAAAATTAAAGGTTTGGTGTTATTTGACACGTAAGGGTTGGTTTATGAGAGGCAGGGGGCAGGGGGCAGGGGGAAAGGTACAAATCTCGCCTCTTGTCGGCGAAAGCACTGCTGCTCCTTTTCTCCCTTGGTTGAGAGCAATAACCGCAAGTAGGGTAGTTTTTCTCCCCCGCTCCCTGCTCCCTGCTCCCCTGCTTTTTCACTTTACTCATCTTCAGAGTAAGGGTCTAGGTCATCAGGCTCCATATCATTTGGTAAGTAGAGGTCTGAAAGCTCTTCACGGGAATCATTGCCAGTTAACCCTTTAGCGACGCCATCGCTGCCGACTGTTACCAAATCAATTTGCTGACGGTAGTAATCGACACTTTTTACTTGTACGGCGACGCGATCGCCTAATCGATAAGAAGCGCGATTTTTGCGCCCAAATAGTGCTTGTTGTCTGGCGCGATATTCATACCAATCATCTTTGAGAGAACTGACGTGTACTAATCCTTCTACCCGCAAAGGCACACCAGGATTACTGCTGGACTCCACTTCGGCGGCTGGTACTTCAATTTCCACAAAGAAACCGTAGGATTGCACCCCAGTAATCACGCCTTGAAATACCTGACCGATGCGTTGCTTCATCAGTTGGGCTTTTTGCAGTCCTGCTAAATCGGCTTCAGCTTCTTGGACTTCTTTTTCTCGGTCGTTGATTTGGACAATTACCCTAGTCAAATCGCTTTGGAGTTCTTGTTGCAATTCTGGGGGTAAAACGTTCCAGTTAATTTCCTCATGGCTGGAGGAGTGGCGCAGATTAACGCGCTCTCTGACACGGGTATTGCGGCGATCGCGTCCGTTTTCGAGTAGCGTGTAATATACTCTCTGCATCAGCAAATCTGGGAAACGCCGCAAGGGAGCGCTAAAGTGGACATATTGCGGTAGTGCCAGACCAAAGTGAGATCCTTTGGTGGTACTGTATGCAGACGGCTTAAGTGTATCTTGTAATAAGTAAGTAAGAACTTGCTCAGAGGGAGATTCAGCAAAAGCTGTGGTCAAATGTTGGTAATCTAAGGGTTGGATATCAACTTCTGGATCTAATGTGAGGTCAACGCCTAAATTGACTGCCAATTTCAGCATTTCCTGAACATCTTCAACATCAGGAGTACCTTGGACTCGCCAGATAGCGGGAACACCAAGAGCATTTAAGTGAGTTGCAAAAAGTTGGTTAACTAACAGCACCAACTCCGTGAGTAGCGATCGCACTGGTAAATCATTCACCACCACAGCGCCGAGAATCCCCTCATCATAATAGGCGTTTTGGCTAGGCGGCAGATTCAACTGGAGGCTACCACGAGTCAAGCGTACCTGTTTCACAGCTGTTTGCAAGCTTTGGAGGTTTTGCAGTATTTGGGAAACCTGTGATGATTTATCTTGAGCTTCACCTGTGAGAATTGCTTGGGCCTGTTCAGTAGTCAGTGCAGTCTCGACATTGATGACGCTGGGTTGAATTTCCCATTCCAGCACTTCTCCCGATTGGGGATCAATGGTAATTAAAAAAGAGATGGTTAAGCGATCGCTCCCAGGTACTAAAGAACAGCGTTCAGCTACTGCTGGGGGCAAGATTGGCAACACCAATTCTCCTAGATACACTGATTTGCCCCGTTTGAGTGCTTCTCTATCTAGGGGTTCGTCAGGTTGGACATAGTGAGAAACATCGGTGATATGAACGCCCAAAAGCCAATTTCCGGCTAAGTTTTTTTCTAAACTAAAAGCGTTCTCTATAATTTTGGTATCGCTATTTACCCCTTCAATCGTGAGAGTAAACAAATTACGCAAATCTAGCCGATTTTTCAGGTCTGCTTTGAGGAGCTTTTTGGGCAACCTTGCAGCTGCTTCGAGAACATTATCTGGAAAAGTCCGGGAAAGGTCGTGTTTACACGTAACTAAATCTATATCAGCAGCGGCTTCGGCATCACTGCCGAGGATTTGCACCACTCGACCAAGGGGAGGATATTGTGCCAACGGGTAACGCAAAACTTCCACATGAACCAGATGATCGATCGCTTCTTCTAACTTTGCCCCGTTAGATTGAATCTTGAGTTCAAACAGCAATCGATCGTCTAAAGGCACAGCCCGAAAACCAGTTTCTACCTGCTTTATTCGTGCCAGTAAAGTGTGGTTAGAGCGTTCGAGAATCAGCTTCACCTCCCCTTCAGGAGAGCGACGGCGACTGCCTTCTTTCAGAACTCTCACCAAAACGCGATCGCCATTCCAAGCATTACTCAGATGACTTTCGCGGATGTAAATATCTTCGGCTCCTTCCACATCTTGAATAGCAAAGCAAAAGCCTTTACTAGAACAACGGAGTTTTGCCTCGATTATTCCCTCTTCTGAGACACGGCGGTACTTGCCCCGTTCCTTCACTAAAATACCGATTTTTTCAAGAACATCTAAGGCAATGTGAAGTTTTTGTAAACTTTTTTCATCTTCACAGCCAAGTTTCTTTTCTAAAACCTTCCGAGCTACCAATTTATCATCGGTGAAATTGGCAAGGAGTGTAGCGATTGAAAATTCCATGCAGTGAACCGACCTTTGGTCAAAACATCATTTGTTGTTTAATCTGGTTCTTTTCTGTATACCCTCACGGCTTACAGAAACAAGCTGGAAACTAATTGCCCTGAAGCAAGCTTCCTCAGTTCTAAGGAAAGGAAGCCCGACCCAGTAAGAGCGGGAAACTACTCCCGCAGTTCCTTTGCAAAGAAGCCGACCCACGGACAACTCTGGGCGTTTACGAACTTCTCACTGCACGATGCTCTCAGAATTTGCCTGCGTTCAACTCCCTTCACCTAACCAAACTTAAGATTGCACGCCTGATTAAAATCTAGCCCCGCTAGTTAATTACGCGACGGGTTTTTGAGAAGCTGGGTTTAGAGAATCCATACTGCCCAAAAGCGCTATGCAGGGGAGCCACTGCGGTCCTGGGGTCTCCCCAAGTGGAGCAAGTGGCGTGGAAACTACAGGTGTTTGATTGTCTAGAGAGAAGGTAATTTTACGCCATTAGACTCTGATGTTTAACTAAGAGGAACTGCTGGTGAACCCAATTTTCCCACATGTAGAATCGGTAACAATTAGGTAAGCAGCTTAATGAGCAGCGAGGGCGAACCTTATCTCCATTATTGTAGATTTAGAGGGCACTTCCAGAAAATAGTTCTAGATATCGACTTGGGTAATCAGTATAGCATTGCAAGCAAGACTACCCAGATAAGTTAGCATTGACCAAAATTTTCGTCAAAAAATAGCTACTGCTACAATTGGGACACTAAGCAAAGCAAGAATATCACCTTGACGGCTCAGAGCAGAGAATTATACCTACTCATCGCCTGCCAAGAAACTGATGACACATAGTAAGCAATTAAAAATGAATAAATGCAATATTGGCAGGCATCCTGGGTATCGAGTGGATGTAAATTAAAGTAAGGGCATCTGATCTCGCTTGAACATCCAGGCAGTATCAACCCCGTTATTAAAAATATTTAGATTGGTAGCAGTATTATGTTGGCTCAATTCCAGAGCTTGTATCCCCAGGGCAGTTTGATTTCTGAATTAGTGCAAATTTTTCAAGGAAAATATATTGTCCGGGCAAGCGTGCAAATTGAAGGTGTAACCCGTGCTACGGGTATGGCAGCAGCAGAAACAGTAGAAGCCGCAGAAGACCAAGCCAGAACTAGGGCACTGATAGTTTTGGGTATTACAAATGCGCCACCAGAATCAGTGGCATTTACCTCAAATTCAGTTTCCCCAGCACAGCTAAATCCTTCCTTGAATACTAAAGGTGGATTGAGTGAGCCTGCTGCTTATTCCTCTCCAAAAGCTGAGGATTTTGTTAGTAGTCAGTGGCCAGCAGTCAGCGACAAAGAAATATCTATACCGCCTCCCAAAGAACGGAACATCAAACCAGAAGTAGTAACAAGTAGTAACGAACAATACGGGTACAGCAATGCTGCGCCTCTAAACGATACCTATAGCCAGGATTTAGGTCAAAACTTTCCTATGACTGCCAAGCAGGAGCTAGAATTCGACCCTCCAGTTGAGAACTTGGAAATAAATTTTGATAACCAGCCAGAAAATCAAACCTTTCCGGCAATTTCTGCTAATAATGTCACACCATTTACACCCCGGAGTTACAGCCCTCAAGAGAATGCTGCCACCCCATCAGTGACAGGAAAGAGAAAGAAAAAAGCTGAACCAGTGGATTTATCAGATGTAATTGCTAAAACAGATGTCGAACTTCAGCGTTTAGGCTGGACACCAGAACAAGGACGGGAGCATCTGATTGAAACCTACGGTAAGCGCGGGCGGACTTTGCTGACTGAAGAAGAATTACACGGATTCCTCAAATACTTACAATCTCAGCCAGACCCAATAGCGGGATTTTGATTTGTCATTTGTCATTTGTCATTGGTCATTAGTCATTTGTAATTAGGACTTACGCACACTCTATGAATTCTCGGCGCTCTTCTCTTCGATACGCTGCGCGTTGGCGTCAGCCTCTCGCAGAGAAGGCGGTTCGATAAATTAAGCTTTTTAGCAATTTTTGCATAACTTCTAGTAATAACTAATATGAAGTTGCCAAAGATAGTATTATTTTGAGCGGAAATAAAAACTGTCATTGACTATGCCTAGTGTGCGAATTGAAATTGTGCCGCACCTGGGCTATCCAGAATTGACTCGTCTAGAACTTATTCATTGACAAAGTAGACAATTAGGGGGTTAGGGTTAACGAGGGAAAAATACCCTCCTGAGTCGAGAAAGATCAAAAGCGCGATCGCGCTTTTGATCGACGAGTTTACAGGATTGACTACACCCGTGCATCTACACTGACTTGATACTGAACTTTGTTTGCGCTAAACTGTCTGCTGCGGATAATGATGAAGTAATTTCCTGCGGCTAGATTCTGGCGTGTAATTTGGTGGGAAAATGAGTCGCGACTTTGGCCAATCACTTCGCCTTGATTGCGATCAATTTGACCATTGTTGTTTGAATCCCTAACTAATAACAAATCTGTCCGTCCTCCGTTCGGGGCAACGCCTTCGAGTCTTAAACGTAAGTTAGAGCGCCCCGTGAGTAGCACTTTTCTAAAGTCTTCTAAGTCATCGGTGGTAGTCACATCGCCTTTGATCTGAAGAAATCCTTGACCACTATTCAAATTCCCCTCGAAATCGGCTGCAAAAATGCTATTGTCGTTATCGGGTGTTGCAAAAGCTGGGGAAACGAATCCACAAGTCAATAAAGTTAGCAACGTTAGCTTGAGACTTGATTTTAAGCAATTCATGATGTTTTTTCCTGAAGATAAATGTATTGATTTTTGGTATTACGCACTGTACAAAATGACTTAGTGTCTTTGTAACCTAAATCTAAATTAAGCTTTTAATAAAAAAACTACAGTCTGAAAAAGACTTTAATAGTATGAAGTTGAAAATAAAATTCAAATTGCTTGGTATTATTTAGTCACAAAAAGTTTGTTTTGATAACATGGCTTTACTCCAGCAAACTAGTTTTGAGGCTATTGTAGAGCGACAAATTATGGTTCTTCCCAACTTTTGACGATCCTATGTCAGGATCGAAATGTGTATCTTCAGACAATTAAAAGTTGGAATTTCTTCTATAGACTTCTTGCATAAATCAAAAAAAGAACCCCACCCCGCCTTTGACTTACGTCAAATTCTCCCCTCCCCGCCTGCGGGGAGGGGCTGGGGGTGGGGTGTTAGGGACTTTTGCAAGAGGTCTAATATCTGCTACCGGATCAAGACTACCTTCATCTCGACAAATAGGATCTTGACCCTTTAAAATCGAGTTTTGAAATCAAATAACCCCTCTTCAGTTATGAAAAGGGGTTATTTTTGGGTTTAAGAGAATTAAAAGTGGTAAATCACCATTTACCAACCGTGAGTATTAATTAACAGCAGCAACGGCTGGACGGCTACCAGCGGCGTGACGGTCAATCACTTGGTCAATCAAACCGTAGTCCCTGGCTTCCTCTGGCGACATGAAAAAGTCACGTTCAGTATCTTCAGCAATGCGCTCAATTGGTTGGCCTGTATGTTCAGCTAAATAGTTGTTTAGCCGTTGCTTGTGGTACAAAATTTCCCGCGCCTGAATTTCAATATCAGTCGCCTGTCCTTGAGCGCCGCCTAAAGGTTGATGAATCATAATCCGAGAATGGGGTAAACTCATCCGCTTACCCTTAGCACCCGCGCTGAGGAGAAAAGCACCCATACTCGCTGCCAATCCGGTACAAATTGTACAGACATCAGGGCGAATATGCTTCATAGTGTCAAAAATGCCCATACCAGCCGTCACCGAACCACCGGGAGAATTGATGTACATATAAATGTCTTTCTCCGGGTCTTCAGCATCCAAATACAGCAGTTGGGCAACAATCAAGTTGGCAATATTGTTATCAACTTGTTGTCCCAAAAAGATGATGCGCTCACGTAACAGCCGTGAGTAGATGTCAAAGGCGCGTTCACCTCGACCCGATTGTTCAATAACGATAGGAATCATGGAAGCGTGTTTGTGGCTACTTTAAATACATTTTATCGGTGACAGCACGAAACTGGGGCTGATCTCTACTATTCCCAAGTAGATATAAGTAAATCTTGGCTATTCTGTCTTTTTCAACAAAGGAGCAAAATGTGATTTTGCAATAGATTCAACCTCCAAGGGCACTTTTTAGCAACAAAAGCTGTCTAAGAAAATATCCCGGTTTAGGGAAGAATAAATCAAAAAACTTCAATTGTCGCCAATCTTATATCTCGGACTTTGCTGTACAACCTTGGCGATGTATTGATTAGACCGATAACCGAAATCCGACTTGCTTAGGGAATTATGTTAACTATCAGTAACATTTTAAACATTTTTTTAGGATTTCCTTTGGCATTTATCAAGTGATTTTTGTTAGATTCGGTAAATCGGGAGTACGAGGTGTATTTAGAATAACCAGTCGTAGTTGAAATGCTATCCATTCAGAGAGAGACGTGCCATGCTGGAAAAACTTATACAAGCCGCCATCATCACCTTCTTGCTCCATCTGATAGCAGGACTTAGCCCAAACACTTTAATTCAAACAAAGACAGCATCACCTATGCAAGAAACGCCACCAAATATTGTTAGCTTGCTATTGCGATCTTTTCAATAAGAATGTTTCAGAAGTTGCACAGGTATAAGTAAGTTACCGTAAATAAACCCAATTATATAGATGCTTCCCTTGTAGTTAGCGCTAACTACAAAACTGCATTTTTTTACACCAACTTACTAGGCGATATTAAAAACAAAGGGATAATTCGCTCGTTGAGTTTCTTACTTAATGTACATAGTTGTCTAGGCTAACAAGCCTGAGAACAGGCTAGACTGAGCAAAGAAGGCAACTAACTTGCGTTTGATTATGACTAATCGCCTTGCTGAAGCTAAGAGCCTCTATCTCCGCAAACACGCCGAAAACCCCATTGATTGGTGGCCTTGGTGTGACGAAGCACTTGCAACTGCAAGGGCGCAAAATAAACCGATTTTTCTTTCCATTGGCTATTCTAGTTGCCACTGGTGTACTGTCATGGAAGGCGAAGCTTTTTCTGATATTGCGATCGCTGACTACATGAATACCAATTATCTTCCCATCAAAGTAGACAGGGAAGAAAGACCAGACCTCGATAGCATCTATATGCAAGCTTTGCAGATGATGAGCGGTCAAGGGGGTTGGCCTTTAAATATTTTTCTTTCCCCAGAAGATTTAGTGCCGTTTTACGCTGGTACTTATTTTCCTGTAGACCCGCGCTATGGTCGTCCGGGATTTTTGCAGGTGTTGCAAGCGCTTCGCCGTTATTACGATACAGAAAAACAAGAATTACAACAACGCAAAGCCTTAATTATTGAGTCTCTGCTCACGTCTGCGGTGTTGCAAGACGGTACAACAACTGAGCTTGAAGACCATGAATTACTCCGCCAAGGTTGGGAAACTAGTACAGGTGTAATTACTCCTAATCAATCTGGTAACAGTTTTCCGATGATTCCCTACACAGAATTAGCACTGCGGGGAACTCGATTTAATTTTGAATCTCGCTATGATGGCAAGCAAGTTTGTACCCAACGGGGACTAGACTTATCACTGGGCGGCATTTATGACCATGTAGCTGGTGGTTTTCATCGCTATACTGTTGACCCGACTTGGACAGTACCCCACTTTGAAAAGATGCTTTACGACAATGGACAGATTGTCGAGTATCTGGCTTCTTTATGGAGTGCAGGAGTACAAGAACCAGCCTTTGAGAGGGCAGTTGTTGGGACTGTACAATGGCTGAAGCGGGAAATGACCGCGCCAGAAGGTTACTTCTATGCTTCTCAAGATGCCGACAGCTTCACAGAATCCACGGCAGTAGAACCAGAAGAAGGAGCCTTTTACGTCTGGAGTTACAGCGAATTAGAACAACTGTTAACGCCTGAAGAATTAACGGAATTACAACAACAGTTTACGGTGACGCCTAACGGCAACTTTGAAGGACATAATGTTTTGCAAAGACGGCATTCAGGTCAACTGAGTGCAACGCTGGAAAGGGCACTGAGTAAGCTGTTTACCGCTCGTTATGGCGTTAATTCTGAGTCGCTGGAAACATTCCCCCCTGCTCGTAACAACCAGGAAGCAAAAACTACTAATTGGCCAGGTCGCATTCCCTCGGTGACAGATACAAAGATGATTGTCGCCTGGAATAGCTTGATGATTTCCGGGCTAGCTAGGGCTGCTGGGGTTTTCCAACAACCTTTGTATCTGGAATTAGCAGCACGAGCGGCAAATTTTATCTTGGAAAATCAATTTGTCGATGGGCGTTTCCAGAGACTCAACTATCAAGGAGAACCAACTGTTTTAGCGCAGTCTGAAGATTATGCTTTGTTTGTTAAAGCTCTCTTGGATTTACAAGCTTCCAACCCTGAGCATAAGCAATGGTTAGAAAATGCGATCGCTATCCAAGATGAATTTAACGAATTTCTTTGGAGTGTAGAGTTAGGTGGTTATAATAACACATCAAGCGACTCTAGTCAAGACTTAATTGTTAGAGAGCGTAGTTACGCAGATAATGCGACACCATCAGCCAATGGAATTGCGATCGCTAATCTTGTCCGTCTCACCTTACTCACCGATAATCTAGATTATTTGGATTTAGCAGAACTTGGTTTGAAAGCTTTTAGGAGTGTAATGCATCGCGCTCCCCAAGCCTGTCCCAGCTTGTTTACAGCTTTGGATTGGTATCGTAATTCTACCTTGATTCGTAGCACCACTGAGCAAATAAACTCTCTGATCCCCAGATTTCTACCAACGGCTGTATTTGCCATCACATCTGATTTACCAGAGAGAAGCGTTGGGTTAGTTTGCCAAGGTTTGAAGTGTCTTGCACCAGCAGAAAGTGTAGAACATTTATTGCAGCAAGTAGAGAAAAGTCAGAATAGGGGATGATGGGCATGGGGCATGGGGCATGGGTCATGGGGCATGAGGTTATTCTCTTTGTTTGTTTAGTGCCTACTCTCCAGTTCTTAGTACCCAGACCCCGATTCGATGTATAAATATGACGACCAGAAGCGAATTAACAGCAATTGTATTAGCAGGCGGTAAAAGTTCTCGGATGGGTCAAGATAAAGCTTTGATTCCCATTCAAGGAGTGCCATTGTTGCAGCGAGTTTGTAGCATTGCTCAAAGCTGTGCTGATGTTGTTTATGTACTAACTCCCTGGCCAGAACGCTATCAAGATTTGCTTTTGCCTGGTTGCCAGTTTATCCAAGAAGTGCCTTTGTCTGGAGAATCTTTAGCCCACGGGCCTTTAGTTGGTTTTGCCCAAGGACTAGCCGAAGTGCAAACAGAATGGGTATTACTGCTAGCTTGCGATTTACCAAGATTGCGGGTTGAAGTGTTGCAAGATTGGGCAAGTAGACTTGATAGTGTAGGGGATAATGCGATCGCAGCTTTAGCTTATCATCCCAAAGGTTGGGAACCTCTGTGTGGTTTCTATCGCCGTCGCTGTCTGCCACAACTCCTAGAGTTTATCAACCAAGGCGGGCGATCGTTTCAGCAGTGGCTTCGGCAATATCCGGTAGAAGTTTTGCCATTAGCAGAACCCGAAATGCTATTTAACTGTAATACACCAGACGACTTGGCTTTAAATTGAGTTGGAGAGTGGGGACTTAATCGTGAACTGAACCTGCGGAAACTCTGGTATAAAGTCATTTTTCGGATATCGAACAGAATTCATTCTGAATTCTGTAGAACTGGCGGATAGCGCAGCGTAAAGCCTTCTCTTTTCCCAAAAGGAAATGCACCCGCGTTCGAGAGGCTTCTCTTTCAGAGACGCTACGCGCAACGTCTTGATTCTGAATTCTGAATTCTGACTCCTGAATTCTTGCCTATTCAACGTTTTAGCCCTAACGTGGAACTGCTAACTATATGTATTAAGGATGCGAGGAGGAATCATGGGGCAGACACAGGAGCTTGGACAGATTATCATCCTGAATGGTGTCCCGCGATCGGGGAAGTCGAGCATTGTCGCAGTGATTCAGGAGACATTTGATGGTCTGTGGATGAATTTGGGTGTTGATAGATTTATGCAAATGACTCCCGCACGATACTTGCCTGGGATCGGTTTACGACCAGGGGGAGAACGCCAGGACATCGAAGCCCTTGTTCCCATTCTGTACAGCGCTATGTATGAGTCTATCGCTGCCCACAGCCGTTTGGGTCTGAATGTCGTGGTTGATGTCGGACACCATGACGCCTACGCAATAGAGCGGGCCATTCTGGCTGATAGTGCCCGACGTTTGAAAGGATTGCCGGTTTTGTTCGTAGGTGTTTACTGCCCCATCGAGCTCGTTATGGAACGACGACAAAACACGGGGTGGAACGTGGGAAGTACATCTGACTCCCCGATACCACATCCGGTTCAGTTATGGCAACGTGAAGTCCACATCCCTGGCATCTATGACCTTGAAGTGGATACCTCTTTGTTAAGCCCAGGTGCGTGTGCCGAGGTGATACGCCAGCACCTCGCAGATAGTCCAGCACCGTCGGCATTCCAACGACTCGCTGCACAATATACTTAAGCTGTATTTATGACTGCGATCGCTATATTTGGTATGAATTTGTAAAGTGTGTGATTCTATAAGTTGAAAGGGAAATTCAATCCCTTTCCACTAATTCTGTAGGCAGTCTACTTAACTCGACAGAATTTGCGATCGCTATCATTCTGAGGATATTGCCAAGAATAGGCAAAATGGCTAACTCCCTTCAGTTGGGGGGCAAATTGGCGGAGTGCTTGCATTTGCACTTCTAGGGATGGACGATTACTAACAGATTTTCCCCACTGACCGGCTAAAGCCGGGATTATCTGCGTACCCGGTTTTGCCATACTCAAAACCCGTTGCACTTGCGACACGATACAACTAACATTACCGCAATTCCCATAAGCCATAGGATGCCACTCTAATGTATTGGGGAACCGATCCCAAGGTTGCAAACGAGAATCATACCCTTGTCCTACAGTTTGGTTGCCATCAGGAAAAAACACCACTCCTGTAGAAACACCTTGCTGCTTTGCTGGGTAACTAGCGATGGTGACAAAATCTAGAATTCCTTGCATAGCATGGGCAACGGCAAGCTGCCACAACTCCCATTGTAAAATTGGTTGTCTATCGGTTGCAGGCAGGATTGACTTTTGCGCTACTGGGAGAGTGCGTCCTTGCCAAAGAGGTTCTCCTTCCTGGGGATAAAGTTTATCAACTTCAGCGACATCTCCACCAGTGACGAATCCCTTGCTTAAAAAGCGGCGAATTAAGTCCAGCGCTTTGTAATTCTGTGCCCGTTTAAATAAAGCTTCTTGGGTTGCAGGACTAAATAGCCATAAATCTGAAACTTTGGTGGCGATGGAATCACTTCCAGCTTGGCGGGGATAACGCACGTAATCGAATAGCAAGCCATCTGGACGACGGCGCAAAACTTCTTGTACCAATTGGTAGTAGTCGCGTTTTGCTTGTGGGTTGTAGGGGTCGATAAATAGTTGAGAGCCATTATCTACTACATATAAACTCGTTTGACCTTTGCCATTACGAGCGATCGCACTTTCTCTATCTCGGCGCTGGGCGTAAGTATAGCCGAAATTTGTGGTAAACATCCAAGCATAGACCTTCAAACCACGTTGCCGACCTTTTTTAATTGCCGTGGCGAGTATATCAATGTTTTCTGCCCCTGGAGTGCGAATCACAGCAGGCCAAACCGTCGGATTAGCTCTTGCTGGTAATAGTACCTGCCCATCGTAAAATACTTCTACATAAACTTGGTTATAGCCACCATTAACAATCCGATCCATAATCTGATCGATTATTCCTGGCTGAATGTCACAGGGATATAAGCGTAACCAAAGGGCTTGGGTTTGCGGCCAAGTTCGAGAGCGACATTGCTTTAATTTCTGCGCCTGTTCTTGTATTATGCTTTGGTAGCGCGTTTGAGCATCTTGTTTGCCTTTGAGCGCTAACAAACGTAAGCTTTCTTTTTGTTGTGCCGCCGCTGATGATAGCTGACAATACTCAGTTCCTTGCGCCTTCGCTGGTTCGCTTCCCAAGTTGGGGAGCAACAAACTACTAGTAAAAACAACAGCGAATAAGCGCCGCCAAAATAATATCGATCTTGCAACCTTCAAGGGACAGTTAGACATACCTACCAGTAGATGAACAAATTCAAAAGAGTTTCAGACAGGGATTTAAATTCCGACTGTGACTTGCTTACCACAGGGTAACTGAGCAAAGACAGAGTGGCTCTAACTCTGAGCTACGTGTTGACGTTCGGTCTTAAAGCCTTTAATTTGCGATAATCATCGATCCCAATTCAAATAATTCTGAGCAACGTGTATCGAATTATATAGTTAAATACTAAGGGTTTGAAAACCTATTTTTTTAAGACTCTCAAAGGTCTATTTCTGTTGCCGTATTTTTGTATAGCGGTTTCCAGTGCATGAAGTAGATATTAAAACTTCACCCTCAATGTGAATGCGTCGGCTTGCATTATTGTTACAGCATTTTTCAAGTAAATGAGCTATAAAATGCAGGACTTACGCATCAGATATAAAGAGTTTCTGCCTCCTGCCGACGCTCGCGGACTCGCTAACGCTGCGCTATCCTGCCTTCTGCCTGGTTGTTGAGCGTAGTCGAAACACTGCCTTCTGCCTTGACAAACAAAATAGTCAGGAGTCAAAACTTTTGACACCTGACTATTGATGATGGAGTAAGCAATAGTTAATAGCTAACCGCCACGTTTCAACGCCGTCTCTACCTGCTGTAACTCTTTCTCTAGACGATTTTTGAGTTTTTCGGGTACAGGACGATTTGGGTAAGAACTGTAATGTCCAGCTAGGGAATTGAGGGCTGTTCGTATGGTTGTAAACGAGCCAAGACCAGAAACAGAGTTAACCCGCTGGTAGCGAGCTGAAAAGTCATTAATTTTTTGACGCGCTTCTGCTTGAATTGCTGCCTTATCTGGTGAATCTTGTGAAAGATCCAGAGCTTGTCTCATAATATTGACCACAGCTAAGGTGTCTTGACGATAATCCCCAGTCAAACTATCTGGACTGCCAGAACAACCCATTAAGCCGATAGCTACAACCAAAACCAGCGCAAGCAAACGCGACCAATAGCGCTTCATATGCATTAAGTAAAAGAATACGTAAATCAACGTCCATCCTATCTTGGATTGGTAACTTGGGGATCAATTGAGTGAAGAGTGAAGAGTGGGGAGTAGGGAGCAGGGCTGTTTCATTCCCTCAAAGGCGCTCATCTACAACCATCTTGGGCAAAAATCAAGTGATTAAAAAATCTGATTAGACAATTATCGTTGCTATGTTTTCTCTGCGAAGTATGGAATTAGAGGTTGATAGGATTTAATCAACTAAGTTTCCCTACCTCAATCTTTGCAATTTCAGCATCGTAATACATATCATCAGCCACAAAAAACCGACTCCATAACCTGCAATTATGTCTGTGGGCCAATGGACTCCTAAATATAAGCGGCTGATACCAATAGCAGCAATTAAAATAACTGTCGAACTGTAAATAATTTTAGCAAAATGAGGATAATGAATTGCTAATTCGTAAGCAATAAAACCATAAAGCACCATAGAACCTAGTGCATGACCGCTAGGAAAACTAAAAGATTTTTCAGAAATCAAGCGATGCCACAGTTCAGGACGAGGTTTAGAAAAAAGCAACTTTAGCCCTGTATTTAAAATTAACCCTCCCAAGCAAACAAATACAAAAATTTTTGCTTCTTCTCGGTAACGTTGCCACCAAAGTAACAAGAAAGTTGTGCCTGCAACTATAACCACTGTACTAGGATTACCAAGATTTGTAATAAACAGCATTAAATTATCTAAATGCGGATTGGCAAACTGATGTAGCCATAACAAAAAACTAGTATCAAATGCAAAAGCTTCTCGCTCCAAAACCTCTTCAGCTAATTTTGCTAAAACAAAAAGTATGAGCAGACAACTAGCAAGTCCAACAATACCAATTGTGGCAATTAAGGGAGCAAAACGAGGATGTATATGACGCAACCAGAAACTAGAAATTTTTCGGAGCATACTTAAATCTCATTTATCATTAGAAGTCCTAGCCACTGTTAGTTTTTTCTGATTTAGAGTTGTAAATATAATACAAACTCCAAGTATTGACACAAGGACTATAGATGAGCCGATAGTACCAAAATCGAGGCCACCTTTTGCGTGTGGTTTTGTCAGAATATCCCCCAGTGTTGCACCAAATGGTCTGGTTAGGACAAACGCAATCCAAAACAACATGACTTGGGAAATTTGGGTATAGTAATGTGCTGCTAATACTAGGGCAAGCAAACCAGCAATTAGCAGCGCTCCTCCTGCAAATCCAAGACCAGAACTATCAGCCAAGAAATCGCCCAAGGCAGTACCCAAAGTATTTGAAAATAGAATTGTAGTCCAATAAAGCAGTTCAACTTTAGGCGTTTTGATGTTGTTAACAGATAGAGATCCAACACTGAATCGCCAGAATGCCAAAATAGCGAAGAGAATGGTAACTAAAATCGTAGTCCCCACAGCATAGCCCAACCCTAAAGTGCGATCCATGAAATCTGACATTGTTGTGCCAGCTGTGCTAGTTGAAAGGATGACTGTCCAATAAAGTAATGGGTTATAGCTTTTCGAGATTAATTGAGTTGCAAGAGTAGTTAAAAACACTGCAATCAATATAAGAGAACTAACCGCATAGCCCACATTTAGCGTCATCGATAAAAGGTCTCCTGCTGTTTCTCCCAGAGTCGTGGCACATATCTTCATGATCCAAAAGAAGGCAGTGATTTGTGGAAGTTTACTCATTTTAGCTCCTACTTACTGTCGGGTTATTATAATTTATTGGAACTTACGATTTCACCGTAGTGGAAAGAGTCAATAACCACCAAATTAACAGATCGCAAACATAAAAATGCCCAAGATCGAGAAGGCGATCGCTAATTAATCTTGTCGCTCAATCGGCTGTAAAGCTAATTTCTTTTGCTTAAGACTTAAGTAAATAACCAGGCTGACGATTATAGAAAGAAAAAGCATACTGGTTCCGACAGTACCAAAATCAAAGCCACCATTTGTAGTAGATTGGGATAGTAAATCACCTATAGATGCTCCAAGTGGACGAGTTAAGATATAAGCTAACCAGAATGCCAAAACTGCATTCATCCACAAGTAATAATAACTAATCGTTATAATTGCAATTGAAGCACCAAATACTAGTGCTGATTGTGCATAACCTAGTCCCAAAGACTCTGCCAAGAGGTCTCCTGTTGCAGTGCCCAAGGCAAAGGTAAACAAAACAGCTACCCAATAGAAAAGCTCTCTTTTAGCTGTATTGATGGAGTGCATGGCTAATGTCTTTTCGTTTAAATACCAGAGCGCAAAAACTACCAACAAGGAAACACTAAAAATTACAGTAGTTGTTACCAAACTAACTCCAAGCTCGTCTACTAATCTATCAGTGATCAGTGTGCCAACAATACTTATCAAAACAACCACAAACCAGAAACTTGCTGGGACATAACGTTTAAGCTTAAACTGATTCAACAGCGCAATCAGTAACACACCGCTCATAATGTAAGATGTAATGCCTAAACCAAGGTTTAGGGTTGCTGACAGAAAATCTGCTGCGGTTTCACCTACTGTGGTTGCCAAAACCTTAATAATCCAAAAGTAAATTGTCACCTCTGGAACCCTGTTTAAAATTTTATTCATAATCTTTCTCCTTCTTGATTTTTCCATAGAAATGAAATTTCATCACATCTTGAAGTTACCTGTATTGTCAGAAATTGCTGAGTTATTGTACTTTACACAGTAAAAGTCAAGAAATAGTCAAGATTTTATTGAACAAGTAATTTTCTCCTAATATAGGCACTAGAAATAACTGAAATGTCTCATTAAAAATTAATTTCACCACTTGATATTAAATTTGTGAATTTAAAACCAATCTTGACTATTTCTTGACTTTTATTACCTACTGTGGAAATACAAACCCAGACTTTAAGGGATTTTACAAGTATGAAGACTTCAACAAAAATTATTTTGGCAGCAGCTTTTATTGGTACTTTGGGATTTGCTGGCTTGTCGAGAGTTGTTTCTGCAAAACAACCACAATCTTTCGTAGCAATTGTGCCTCAGCATCATCTTGTTACTAAAGTTGCTGAAGCTAGTGATGGTGACGGTGAAACAAACGACGATGCACAAGAAGCGGCAAAACTGCAACCCCTAGCTAAAATTACAGCCCAACAAGCACAACAAGCAGTTGAAGCATCTGTGGGAGGTAAGGCAAAAAGTGTCAAACTCGAAAATGAAGATGGCAACTTAGTTTATTCTGTAGAAATTGGTCAGCAAGATATTAAGGTCGATGCTGGTAATGGCAAAGTTCTCTACGCTGAAAATGCCAATCAACAAGATGAGAAGAATGAAGCTACTCGTCCGAAGAGTAGTATTCAAGTTAAAGAAAGTAGTGATGGCGATCGCGAAACCAATGATAATGGTAAATAAGTAGGGAACTTAAAATCAAATTGTTAAGAAGTTGGTAAACGCACAGTAAAACAACTACCAACTCCTAATTGACTCATAACACTAATTAATCCACCGTGATTTTGGGCGATCGCTTGAGCGATCGCCAGTCCTAAACCAGAACCACCAGACCAATAAGAACGAGACTGATCTGCTCGCCAAAAACGCTCAAAAACCTTGTCGATATACTCTGGTGCTATTCCCACACCTGTATCTTGCACGTTGACATAAAGCTGGGAACCGACACGACTGGTTTTAATTTCTACTACGCCTCCCGATGGTGTGTAGTAAAGGGCGTTTTCAATTAAATTAGTAAATAGTCGCGTTAATTGAACTAAATCACCTATTAGCTGAAGATTAGCAATTAATTGAAATTTCAAGTTAATTTTTTTGCCTTCAGCTTGAGGTTTATACAGTTGTATTAGGTTCTCTAATATTGACATTAAATTGAGAGTATCCCTATTTTGATTGGAAACTTTATCAGTGCGTGCTAACATCAGTAAGTCTTCAGTAAGGCGAGTCATCTGGTTAGTAGCGTTAGCGATCGCCTGAAACTTTTCTGCATCTTTTGGCCCGATTTCTTCTGGATATTCTAACGGTAACTCAGCATTAATTTTGATCGCCATTAACGGACTGCGTAGTTCGTGGGAAGCATCAGCGGTAAACTGTTTGAGCCTTTCAAAACTCTCCTCAATAGGTTGCATTGCTTGACGAGTTAGGAAAATTCCGCCAATACTACTCAGAACTAAAGTTACAATAATCCCACCACCTAATCCCAAGTCTAGTTTTTGGAGGGTTTCATCAAATTCTTCTAAAGATTGACTCACCCTAACATACCCAACTAGCTGACCATTATCGCTAGCAATAATTGGTACAGTTACTACTTGGATAGGAATTTTACCAGTCTGAAATTGTACTATTTTGTTTGGTAAAAAAGGTAAAGTTAAAACAGTTTTTCCTTGTTGGTTAATCAAATTTCCTTGAGTATCAAACCACTGCAAAGCTTGATGATAAGCAATTAAGTCTTGTGGACGAAAATCACTTTCAACCGTTAGGCGACCTTTTTCAAATTCTACATTTGCAGCTGCACCTTTCCCTATAGCTAAGAGTTTATCTGTGATTTGCTCATTCAGGCTACGAGTGAAAGCAAATCGGACTGCGATCGCAAATATTCCCAGTAGCGATGCAAATACAACTAAGTAAGACAACAATAAACGATATCTGATTCTTTGAAACACATTATTTCCGCCATAAATTTGTTAGTTTCCATTTGCAAAACTGATAACTTTTAATATTTTACTTGTGTCCTAAACGATAACCAATGCCATAAATATTTTCAATCAAGTCTTCTGAACTTCCAGATGCTCTAAGTTTATTCCGCAAATTTGTAATATGAGTTTTAATACTTCCTTCTCCCGAAGATTTATCAAAATCCCACAGTTTATCAAGAATTGCCGAACGACTTATAACTTGATTTGGGTTTTTCAAAAAATATTCTAATATCATATATTCTTTAGGAGTTAATAATATGATGTTTCCTGCATAAGTAACTTGTTGAGTTGCTGGGTCTAGTTGCAAATCACCGTGGATTAAAATCTGGGGGCGAATTTCTGGAGTTCTTCGAGCTAAAGCCCTGATGCGTGCTGCTAACTCTTTTAATTCAAATGGCTTAACCAAATAATCATCAGCACCAGCATCGAGTCCGATAATTTTGTCAGCTGTTGTATCTCGTGCCGTCAGCATTAAAATCAGAACATTAGATGAAGCGGCGCGTAAACGCTGACATAGAGTAATTCCATCTAATTTAGGAAGCATTAAATCTAATAAAATTAGCTCATATAATGCTGATTGCGACCATTCCCAAGCTGCCAACCCATCAGTTGTTATATCCACAATATGGTGTTGTCGTCTTAAAAATTCGGCTAATGGCTTCGCAATGCGATCGTCATCTTCTACTATCAAAATTCTCATAATGCTCCACCTTTAAATTATTAGGGCTTTCTAACACGATCAAAGGTTATCTTATCTACAAGATTAAGCTTAATTTTTTTATCATATATTCTTAACTTTAGCTTAATATGACCTGATTAATGTTTCGTATGAGCGATCAAAATATGCGACACCAATCAAGGTGATTCATAAAACAATAAATTCCTAAATTAAATAGTTACTTCAACAGGGGTAACAACAAATAGAGGAATTTAAACTTTTGCTATTTAGTAACCGAATACCTTTGTAACCAAATACATTTCATAACTTATCGTATTGTTTTAGTTTAGTAAAATTTGGCTCTATTGCTGTTGATTCATAACGCTAATAACCACAAGCCTAGAACAATACATAGGGTACTTTTTCAGCAAAGGAAATAAATAGGATGACTCGATTTAGCAATTCTCATCTACCTACTGTTTTTAAAGCAGTAATTTTTAGCACAGTTATTTTATCAGGACAGACATTTTTACAATTTAATAACTCAGCAGCAACAGCAGCCAGCCTTTACCAACATGTATTGCTCTTATCAGTAGATGGACTACATGATGCTGACATCGACGATCCTTTGCTTCAACCTTATTTATCGAATATTAAGAATTTGCAAGCGAATGGTGTTACTTACACTAACGCCTTTACCAGTACACCCTCGGATTCTTTTCCTGGTGAATTGAACTACTTAACAGGAGCAAGTCCAAAAACTACAGGGGTTTATTACGACAATTCATATAGTCGCTCATTATTAAGTCAAATCGGGAGTCCTACTGGTACTGGAGTTCTATTTGATGAAAGTATTGATAAAAACCCAAATCTTATTAGTGGAGGTGGTGATTTTGGAAAAGGTAGCATTGATTCAAGTAAGTTGCCTGTAGACAGCACCGGAAAACCGATTTATCCTCATAACTACCTGAATGTTAATACAATTTTTGAGGTAGCTCATGATGCCGGGTTACACACCGCATTTATTGATAAACATCCTGCCTATGACCTTGCTAATGGGCCTTCAGGCAAAGGTATTGATGACTTTTATGCTCCAGAAATCAATGCTAAAGTAGCTTTGGAGAACGGCAAATTAGTCGATCAATCAACAGCCCAAAATCCTAGCAATCTCACATTTAAAACGACAACTAAAAGCACTAGTCTTACAGAAGCTTATGATGATTTGAAGGTAAATGCGCTTTTAAACCAAATAGCTGGTAAGAATTCTCAAGGAACGACTACTCCGGGAAATCCTGCTATTTTTGGCATGAATTTTCAAGCTCTTAGCGTCGCCCAGAAAGATGCTACCAGTAATGGTGGAATTGCTGCTGATGGAACACCTTCACCAGGATTGATTGACGCCTTAAAACATACAGATGCTAGTATCGGGAACATAGTTAATGCATTGAAGCAACAAAATTTGTTTGATTCAACATTAGTGGTCTTGACAGCAAAACACGGTCAAAGTCCCCGTGAGGGAACAGCTACCCTAATTTCTGAAAACACATTTACAGATGTTTTAGAAAAAGCTGGGATTACCGTAAATCATGCAACACAAGATGATGTTGGGTTGTTTTGGCTTGCAGATCAAAGCCAAGCTGATACTGCGGCAACTCTTTTAAAAAATCTCAAAAATCCGGCGATTAATGAGGTGTTATCTGGTGATGCACTACAACAAGCAGGCTTTGGCAATCCGTTGTCAGATGACCGGACACCAGATTTCATTATCAAATTGAATCCTGGATATGTGATTTCAGATGGTACAAAAAGGGCTGAACATGGGGGTTTTTCAGATGACGATACCCATGTTGGATTGATTGCTGCTAGCGGGAT
This sequence comes from Nostoc sp. 'Peltigera membranacea cyanobiont' 210A, assembly GCF_002246015.1. Classification (GTDB taxonomy): domain Bacteria; phylum Cyanobacteriota; class Cyanobacteriia; order Cyanobacteriales; family Nostocaceae; genus Nostoc. The sequence continues at coordinate 1,080,288 of NZ_NOLJ01000001.1, read as the reverse complement.
TTTAGCTTCTGGACTCAAAGGTACAATCCAAACGCAGACGGTAAAAACAACTCAAGTAGCTGTTACGGCTTTAGATGCGTTGGGGTTAAATCCTGATTTATTACAGGGTGCGGTGAAGGAAGGTACTAAAAAATTACCAGGGTTAGGAATTTCTGATGCCCGTGCAGTTCCAGAGCCAAATACAAGTCTTGGCTTGTTATCTTTTATGGGCTTGATGTTAACTGTCTCTCTATGGAGGCAACGCAAGCAACTCCGTTAAGTGTTGAAGATTAGCTTTTTTAACCTGATCTGTATAATCTGTTTTTTCTCTCATCTCTCTGTGCCTCTGCGGTTTAAAAGTAATTGATTTAACCACAGAGGCGCAGAGAACACAGAGTAAGGAGATTGAAGGGGAATTTTTTTCCTAATTCCTAATTTTCTGATAAAGAGTATCTCGTTGTTGGTAAGGTCTTCCTAAAGAAGCGATCGCAGTTTGCAAAGTTTCCACTTCCATACACGTACCACCCAAAGCACCTGCCATTGTGGTAATATGCTCCTCCATCAATGTGCCGCCGATATCGTTGCAACCCCAAGCTAAGGATTCTGTTGCACCTGCAAGCCCCAGTTTTACCCAACTCTGCTGATGGTTGGGAATCCAATTACCTAAATAAATCCGCGCCACAGCTCCTAATAGCAGTGCATCACTTAAAACTGGTTGATCGCGTCCGACACGACGACGTAAGGATTTGGGTGCTTCTTGACCAACGAAGGGTAATAAAATAAACTCTGTGATCCTGGCTGGATATCCCCGATTGATGGCGGTTTTTTGGAGCGATCGCAATTTTTCTAAATGCCCAATTTGCTGTTCGTGGGTTTCAATATGCCCAGATAACATGGTGCTGGTAGTATACAAGCCTAATTTGTGAGCGGTGCTGATAATTTCTAGCCAAGTGGCTGTGTCAATCTTTTCTGGACACAATATCCGCCTTACTTCATCGTCTAATACTTCAGCTGCTGTTCCCGGCATTGAGCCAACACCAGCATCGCGCAAAGCAGTAATCACCTCAGCATATTCCAGTCCGTCCAGTCTGGCGATAAATTGTACCTCTTGGGGAGAGAAAGCGTGTAAATGTATCTGGGGAAATTCCTGTTTAATGGTTTCTACGACTTTGAGATAATAGGGCAAAGATTTACCATTTATCAGTGCTTGTGGATTTAATCCCCCCTGCATACAGATTTCTGTCGCACCCCGTTTTACTGCATCTGTCGCTTTTTCCAAAATTTGCGCCGAATCTAACCAGTAGGCATCGGCATCACCATCATCTCGACGGAATGCACAAAAACTACAGTGCTGCTCACAAATATTAGTAAAGTTAATATTACGGTTAATTATGTAGGTGACAGTATCGCCTGCTTGAGTGTGGCGGAGTGTATCGGATGTAGTACATATTGCTGCGATCGCCTCTGGTTCTGTTTGTTGTAACAATACCACTCCCTCTTCGGGGGATAAGTCATATCCCATCAAAGCACGTTCAAGAATTGTTTCAAACGCAATTTTTATCAGCATTACTTTCTTAATTTCTTGGTAAATCTTAATTTTATGAGCTTGTAAATAATAAAATTCTACTTAATAAATATACCAATTCTCGAAAATTCCAAGCTCAAACATAAATTTTACCTTTAAAGCTCTTGCAATAGCTTACCTTGTCCGATTACACTACTTTTTATAGTCTATACAACCCATTAACAAAAAAAATAGTGTGGTTTAACCACAACTATTTTGATTAAGTAACCTATATCTTTGTATTAGCAGGAATCTTTAGTACAACTCTGATATTACTAATTTGTCTTTGCTTGTGGTTTTCGTCGATGTTGTATTAGCAATCCAATCGCCATACCAATACCGACAAAGGCTGTAAAGTAGAATAAACCAATCAATCGGATGTAAATTGGTGGTGCGATCGCTTCAACTTCAACTTCTTGCGCTATTTTCACTGGTGCAAATTGACGGCTAGATCCTGGTAGAGGAGTGGCTTCCACCTCGATTTTGTGGGGTGAACCATCAAAAAATTGTTCAAGCCATATTAACTTCCCTTGTTCGTCGGGAATACCTTTGTAGTCAAAGACTGTTAAATTGTGTTCTGTAGCGATCGCTTTTACTTGCAAAGCTACATCTGTTATAGGCTGTCCGGTTTCAGCATCTTTCACCTGTAACCCTAAATTCGCAAGTTTTCCGACAGTTGCGTTTTTATCTCCCTCAAGGTTAATTTCTAATCCCTGAGATTTTTGAGATGATGGTGCAACGGCTTCGGTACTATTTAAGCTATGTCCACTGCCATGAGCTTCCGCAACTTCTGCACTAATGTTGATAACTATTAGAGTTATTATAGCCACTACAGTTAATGCACTTAATAAAAGGCGGACTGACTGTGGTGCAATTTCTCCTTGTTGTAGTTCTTCTTGTCCACCAATAACCCAACCGCCCAACAATCCAAGTGACAGTAAAATAGCTGCAATAATAACAAAATATTTATATTTTATTGGATTTTCGCGGACATTTAGATTTAAAGTTTGTTCATAAGCAGCAAAGGTATTTGTTACCAAAGGTGATACTTTAACTAACAGTTTATAATTACCACGGATGGGTAACATCTGCTGAATTTCTAGCTTACCATCAGGTGCAGTAGCATTCATTTGCAACAATTTTGTCCCCTCAACAATGGGGAAATCTGTTGTTAACCAAGGATTACGTGGCGGTGTCAGAATTTGTAAACTAATTTTGGCATTTGCTAAAGATTTACCCGCAGCATCAACAGCTTGCAATGTCAGTTTAACGGGAGATTGTGGTTTTTCTGCCTCTGCTTCAAAGGGAAGAATACGTTCTAAAGGTGGGTTGGTGGAAAGCAAGACTCTGGATGTAGGAATTTGGGAACTTACCACAAAGGAATAAAGAACTGACAAAGTAATACAAATAGCACTGATAACTCCAAAAAGCCGATATTTTTTCATAAAAGCTTACGGTAAATGTGAAACTTATCTAATTTCTACAACTGAAACTTTCATAGTAATGGATGAAAGTTACTCCAGATTATTATTAAGCATAAAAATTCTAGCCAACGAATTAGTCAGATATCATCTTAAATTAAGGTGATGTAGAGATGATAAACAAAGCATCTCTACAAAACCTAAAAGTTATTTACCAGCAAAAACACTGGCGCGAAATCCGCGTTATTTTAGCGTCAAAGCTTCATGCACCTAAAAATCTTGGGATTATGATAATTTAGTGACATGCAACGCCTAATGTGTGGTGACGCGCTGAGTGTGCTGTGTTATGAACCGCAGGATAGGTGGAGAACAAAACAGTCCAGATAACTAAAGAAGATAGCATCATATAAAGTGTTACCTGCACAGGTTTGGATAAGGTAATACCTGCGGTCTTCTGCAATAGTGAAATATGAGAAAAAGTAGTCATTTTTGACCTCCTAATAATAAATTTGGGTAATTCATCAATCAAAGGGCATAACGCCGCTTGATTGCAAAAAGATATACCATCAACTTTGTATTTGACAAGTGTGTATCAAATGTCTTGTGTAATTCGACTTTAGTGAATACTATACTATCCTTTGACATTCGCTGATCGCGATGCAGAAATCTACACAGAAAGTCCATACAAATAACAAAAGAATGACACATGGTTTTGAGTGATGGCATTTTCAGCGCTGCTAACACGAAGGTAACAGATAAAAATTAAAAATTCTCATATTACCAAGCATTCAAGATTCCTTGAAGAAACGTGATTTATGTTATCCCTAAACCAATTAAATACACTACAGATTAACAACAGTTTCTTGCTCGCGTCTATATTCAAGGTGCTATTATACTCATTGTTTATACTCTAAGTACTGCTGAAGCAATCAGCATATCAGGAATAGGTATGAACCAGTTAGTTTTATTTAAACATTATTTATACATAACTAAACGTATAAATACAGTTAAAATTAAGAAAATATTGCGAGAGTTTTTAGAGCTTGATCTAGATTTAACAACTTAACTGACAATTTATAAGCACTTAAAAATTATTGACAATAATTATTAATTCCTCTAATATCTAAAAGCAATTGCAAAAGATTTGCAATTCTTTTTTGGTGCTAACTGTAACTAAATGTCATGCCCAACAACTTCGCTCTAAGTAACGGAAAACCTTGGAGCCGCCGTCAATTGTTGAAGCTGGGCCTAGCCGGTGCTGGAATAACTGGTGCCGCTGGACTTTGGCAGATGCTAAATCTACAAAGTAAGTCAATCGTTAAAGTGCCACCATTCGATAGGTCAGCACCAGACGATGTTACTAACCCAATGAAGATGTTAAGGGATTTTGATTATGGGACGGTGAAGCAAGAAAATGGGCGGACTATCCGGGAATTTCAGTTAACTGCTGGGTCTTCCATCATAAAACTCAATAGTGTTGTCTCTTACAACATCTGGGATTTAAACGGTCGCATACCAGGGCCAACGCTACGGGCCAAACAGGGCGATCGCATCCGGGTACTATTTCTCAATAATGCGGGACATTCTCACTCTTTGCATTTTCATGGCGTTCATCCCGCAGAAATGGATGGTGTTCGCCCAATCAGCAATGGTAATGCCACAATCTACGAATTTGATGCTGAACCTTATGGCGTTCATTTATACCACTGCCATATTGAACCAGTCACCCGCCACATCGCTAAGGGACTGTACGGAATGTTTATCATCGATCCACCGACTCCCCGTCCCCCGGCTGATGAAATCGTACTAGTGATGGGTGGGTATGACGTGAATGATGATAGCCATAATGACTATTACGCCTTCAATGGTCTGCCCCACTATTACATGCATAACCCGATTCAGATTTACAAAGATCAGTTGATTCGGCTGTATGTCCTCAACATCATTGAATACGATCCGGCAGTGACGTTTCATCTCCACGCCAACTTCTTTGATGTCTATCGCTATGGCATGACTATGACTCCTAGCGAGAAAGCAGATGTGATTACGATGGGTGTCGCAGAAAGGCACATCTTAGAGTTTGCTTTTCGTTACCCAGGTAAGTATATGTTCCATCCCCATCAAGATGCGATCGCAGAAAACGGTTGCATGGGTCAATTTGAAGTACTTACTGAGAGCAACTCTCAAAATCCTCTTAAGAGTTCCTGACGATATTATTTAATTAATTTATTAAAGTTTAGGTAAGTAGTTGATAAAAAATCGCATTATATGCAACAGTAAAATCTATGACAATCTGTCAAACAAACTACTTTCTAGTAATAGTTTGAAATGTTTCAATTAATACCTTTAAAGTTCTGTGAGGAGAAAAGATGATAAAACTTCGTTATATCTGTTTAACAGCAGCAGCAGCTGTAATAGTTAGCTTGAGTTCCTGTAGTGGTACACCAACCGCAGAAAATCCATCAGCACCAGTTACTAGCCCTCCAGCCACAGAGGCAGTAAGTAATAGCAGTCATAGTGGTCACGGTGGCAAAGAAAAAATTAACATTAACACTGCTATATTGTCAGAATTGGATAAGTTTGAAGCCAAACTAGGTGTTCCGGCTTTATCGAACAAAATCCAGGCAAGTCGTCCTTATGGTAGCCCAGAAGATTTAGTTACTAAAAAAGTAATTACTCAAGAACAGTTCGACCAAATTAAGGATCAAGTTGGTGTTCAGGAAGTGGTACTCGCAGGTGAGGCAAAAGATGTTGACTATATGTCTAAATTAGGCTTAATGAAAGGGCATCTTTTAGTAGCACGAGAACTTCTGGATCAGAATCAGCCGAAACAGGCAGAACCTCATATTGGGCATCCAGTTGAGGAGATTTACGTTGATGTAGAAGAACAATTAAATGAGCGCAAAGTCAAAGAATTTAAGACAACTTTGGTAAGTTTGCAAGATTTAGTGAAATCTAGTCCGAAAGATAGCAAAGTTAAAACTAATTTTACCTCTTCAGTGCAAGCAGTTGATGGAGCGATCGCAGCTTTGCCAGAAGCTCAACGCTCAAAACCAGGATTTGTGCTACAGGTAATTAACGAACTACTAGATTCAGCCAACTCCGAATATGGTGCGGCGATCGCAAATGGTAAAGTAGCCGCGCCAATTGAGTATCAAGACTCCCGTGGTTTTGTCTTTTACGCCAATGAATTATACAAAGGAATTTCTAGTCAAGTAGCTCAAGCAGATCCCGAAGCACACAAAGCGATCGACACTAGTTTTACTGAACTAATAAAAGTTTGGCCCGCCGCCATCCCACCAGCAAAAGCAGTCAAAACACCTAATGATGTTACCAAACTGGTGAAAACCATTGAGGAAAACTCTCAAAAAGTGGTTGACAAATCCAATACCCAAGCACAGCGATAACACTTTAATTTAATGGGAAGTATAGGTTAAGGAGTTTAAAATAGTTAGAAGTTAAGAGTTAGGAGTTATGAATTATGAGTTATGAATCTCAAACTACTAACTCTTAACTTCCAACTCCTCACTCCTAACTAATTACACTCCCTTCGTTACTTTAACTAACAACTGATGCAAGAACTTGACCATAAAAAGACTATTGACCTGCTGAACGCCATCATGGAATTTGAACTAGCAGGGGTAGTGCGCTACACACATTATTCTTTGATGGTAACTGGCCCTAACCGTATTCCAATTGTGGCTTTTTTCAAAGCGCAGGCAAGTGAATCTTTACTTCATGCCGAACAAGTGGGAGAAATTCTCACCGGTTTAGATGGGCATCCCTCCCTGAAAATCGCCCCAATGGAAGAAACCTACCAGCATAAAGTCAAGGATATCTTGGAAGAAAGCTTATCCCATGAAAAAAAGGCATTGGAACTGTATAAAACATTGCTCGAAACTGTCACCAATGCCAGCATTTACCTTGAAGAATTCGCTCGCGGTATGATTGGACAAGAAGAGATGCATAATCTCGAACTGAAAAAGATGCTACGCGATTTTAGCTAATAGTCATTAGTCCTTAGTCATTAGTCATTAGTCATTGGTTATTAGTCAAAAAAATTCAAAGGACAACTGACAAAAGACAAAGGACTAATGACAAAGGACAAAAGACAAAGGACAAAAGATGAATTTTAGTACTGCTCTACCTACTTTTGTAATAACACTTCGAGAAGGAGTGGAAGCTGCCCTTGTTGTTGGCATTGTGCTAGCTTTGCTGAAAAAAGCCAAACAATCTCGACTCAATTCTTGGGTATATGCTGGTGTCGGCGTTGGCATTGTCGTCAGTGCCTTAATAGGTGTGCTATTCAGTTGGGTAATTCAAGTACTGGGAGCAGCGAATCCTCAATACACCACCGTAGTTGAGCCAGCGCTAGAAGGTGTGTTTAGTGTATTAGCGATCGCAATGCTCAGTTGGATGCTAATCTGGATGACTAAACAAGCCAGATTCATGAAAGCTACAGTTGAGGGAGCAGTAACAGAAGCGCTGACACAAAACTCAAATGCTGGCTGGGGTGTTTTTACTTTAATTTTAATTGCCGTTGTCCGCGAAGGCTTTGAAACTGTTCTCTTCGTTGCAGCTAATTTTCAACAGGGATTAATGCCAGCCTTGGGTGCTATTGCTGGTTTGGTAGCGGCAACTGCTATTGGAGTGCTGCTATTTAAATGGGGTGTCAAAATTAACATCCGCCAGTTTTTCCAGGTAATGGGCGTTTTATTAGTGTTGATTGTCGCTGGGTTGGTAGTTTCAGCTTTGAAACACTTTGACGAAGCCGTAGGGAATCTTGCCCTGAGCAGTCGTGCCACAGAAAATCTTTGTTTTTATTACGAACGCTTTACTAAAGTCCACTCCTGTATTTTGGGGCCAATGGTTTCCAATACTTCCACAATCTTACCTGACGAACAGTTTCCTGGCATTATTCTCAAATCTTTATTTGGCTATAGAGACAATCTCTATCTTGTGCAAGCAGTGGGATACGTAGGATTTTTACTCACCATTGGAGGACTGTATTTCCGCAGCCTTGGGAGTGCTTCTTCTGAAGGTAAAAAGAGTGTCCCTTTTGGTCAAAAACCAATTAGTTCTGCAAAAGATTAAAAGCAAAGTCAGTTACCTCGTTTGCAGTCTCCCGTATTCCCAGTCTATGACTGGGAATCACCTTTAGGATAGCTACGCTAATGTCAATTCAGAAGTAGCTGCCTTAGTTAAAGTCACAGTTAATATTTTTGCCATTGTAATTGAAAACATTTGTATTCAATTAATACCAATTTTAAAAAAAACAATGCAACAATTCAATTATTTGTAGAGACGCGATTCATCGCGTCTTTAGCCAAGAATGTGTTGCAATCATTAATTGAATTGGGATAATCAAAAAAGGAAATGAGCAAAATTTTTATATTAAATTCCTTACTGTTACTTTCTCAAATACCCAATCAAGAAGCAAAATTTTTAGATTTAAAAAATAAATTAGAAAAAAAAGGGTTTCAGGTAATCATTGCGCTACCACCAAAGCGAGGAGCTTATGGGTTACTAAGAGAAACTGACAAAAAAATCTGGATTAATCCCGTAGTGTTTGAATTACATATTGGAACTCAAACACTAATCCATGAAACTGTTCATGCAGCCCAGGTATGTGCCGGAAAAGGAAAAATAAAAGCTTTAGGTTTAGACATTCAACCAAGCAATTATGCTCGACCATTTTTTAGACGCTATACTGATGTTAAACGACAAGATTTAGAAAAAGAAGCCTATGCAGTCCAAACTCAACCTAACAGTTTTGAATTAGCTATATCTCTTCTTCAACAACACTGTAAATAGCTACTATGTGCCCTATGGTGCAAGCAACGCTTGCTTAAGCTGCTGACAAGCCTTTTCAATTGCATCTATACTACCTGGATTCACCAAACCAAAATAATCAAACACATAGACTCGGTGATTTTTAGTTGCTTGCAATTGCTGCCAAAAAGCTTCTTTTTTCAAAGAATCTAAAAGCGCCGCTTCCGAATTTCCTTGTGGAGGATTAACTAAAATTATCACCTCTGGATTTGCTTCTAAAACTTTCTCCGCAGAAAGCGTCACATAGCCACCAACTGGACTTTTTCCTTGTAAATCTCCTGCTATATTTTTCGCCTGGAACTTCGCCAGCAAATCCCCTGCCCAACTGTTTTTGTTCGGCGCTAAAATTGGTTGACGACTAACCAGTGCTAGAGTGGAAGGACTCTGAGTTGGCTTATCTGGCAAGAAAGTTTTATAACGATTTAACAAAGGCTGAGGATCAGCATTAATTAACCCAGCCAGTTTTTTAGTAAGTTCTTCTAGAGATTCCCAGCTATTCACCTTAGTGAGCAAAGTTTGAATTCCTAGCTGCCGAATTTTTTGAATTGGAATGTTAGAAAAACCTTCAGCACCAATAACTAAATCTGGTTTTAGCGCTACTACTTTCTCTAAATTTGGCGGACTTTGGCCTTCGCTAACGCGGGGAATATCCTTGAATCTTGAGTCATTCTTAAATAATTTACTACCAGTGATTCCAACAATTTTTGTTTCATCGAGTCGAGAGATGATATCAGCAGAAAGAGAAGAAAGAGCAACAACTCTTTTTGCCGATCCTTTTGGTAATTGCTGAGAGTTCGGACTAGTAACCTCAGTGGTATTTTCCACTTTGGTTTGTGGTTGCTGAGTATTTGCAGTGGTGCAAGCAACTAAAACTATACTCAACAAAATTGCTAAAGCAGATAAGAGCCAACGACGATGCATATTAAAATTCCTTATATGACTTAACTAGTGACAACATAGCCATATCACCTGTTGAATAAGGGATAGAGAATGAAAACCACGCTGAAAATGAGTCGTTTTTGAGGCTTGACCGCCATCTATATATAGGAAAAGATTATACTACGGCAAATTTACGTATAATAATTATAATTAAGCGTCACACCAAGCCCGATCGTCACGAACAGTTCCTTCATGGCCCAGAACATCTACGACGACCAATTCTTCTTTGAAGCATACGCTCAACTTCCCCGATCAATACATGGCTTGGCCTGCGAGGTAGTGGTAAATAGAAAGAAAGGCTGGCTTTTTACCAATTTGAAGAAAATTTGACAATTATTAATGTAATTTTTCCAATCTCCAGTTAAACTTACTTCGTCTCCATCCAATTGTCACCGACACGCGCATCTACTAGCAACGGCACACTCAACTGCACTGCATTTTCCATCACCGACTTAATTTGCAGTTGTAATTCTTCCCACTCATTAGGGGGGATTTCAAACACTAATTCATCGTGAACTTGCAATAACAAACGCGCTTCATAGTTTTTCAAAACCTCATGCAATCTCACCATTGCAATTTTGATAATATCAGCGTTGGAACCTTGAATTGGTGCATTAGCCGCAGAGCGTAATAAACCCGCATCAAAAGCACCCAAATTCTTCAACTTGCTCAGATCGATATCTTCAGGATTACTGCCTTTTAATTTACGTAAACTGTTATTAGTAAAGTCAAAATAACGACGGCGACCGAAAATAGTTTCTACATAACCAAGAGCGATCGCTTCTTTTTTCACTCGCTCCAAATATGCAAAAACTTTCGGATATCGTTCATTAAACCGCTTAATGAACTCGTTGGCAATGTTTTTATCTATTCCAGTTGAGCGCGAAAACCTGAGAGAACCCATCCCATAAATCACACCAAAATTGATAGTTTTAGCCATCCCTCGTTCTTCTGATGTGATATTTTCTTTTTCAAACACTAATCGTGCGGTAACAGTGTGAACATCTTCATTTTGCTGATATGCTTGCACTAATATCGGCTCTTGGCTCAAATGAGCTAAAATCCGCAGTTCAATTTGTGAGTAATCAGCAGCCACCATTAACCAACCAGCTTCAGGCAAAAATGCCTTCCGAATTTGGCGACTAAAAGCTGTACGAATAGGGATATTTTGTAAATTTGGATTAGAAGAAGATAACCTACCCGTTGATGTTGCTGCTTGATTAAAATCAGTATGCACCCGCTGGGTATCTGGACGCACCAATGCAGGTAATGCATCAACATAAGTAGACTTTAATTTAGATAGGGTGCGATACTCAATAATCGCCTCAACAAACCCAGTGTTATCATCTTCTTGGAGTCTTTCCAGAGTTGCTGCGTCTGTAGAAAATCCTGTTTGAATTTTACGAGAATGTCTAGTACTTAACCCCAATTTTTCAAACAAGATTTGGCTCAATTGCTTAGGAGAACCCAAGTTAAAATTTTCCCCAGCTATTTCAGTTGCTTCCTCTTTTAACCTGGCTAACTCTGTTTCTAAATGCTGCGAAAGTTCTTGTAAATAAGCTGAATTAATCCGAACACCTGTATATTCCATTTGGGCTAAAACAGCTTCTAGTGGCTGCTCTACTTCCACTAATAGTTTAGACAAAGCTGGAAATTGCTCCAGTTCTTTACGCAATTTCGACACTAAACCAAAGGTAGAATAAGCATCCATCCCGCAGTAATCTGCGACGGCGGGAATATCTATATCAGCGATGGTTTTGCCTTTAGGAACTAAATCTAAATAACTTTTAGCTGTCAATCCCAAATATCGCTGCGACAAATCCATCAAATTATGACTTGAATCGGGATTTAGAATGTAACTTGCCAGCATGGGATCAAACACCACACCCGCCAAATTAATTCCTTGACACCTGAGAACTAAGCGGTCAAATTTGGCATTCTGTAAAGCTTTGGGATAATCAGCACTTTCGAGAATTGGGCGTAATGCTTCTAGCGCCAAATCTTTATGCAAATTTTCCCCAGTTTTGTGCCCCACAGGAATATAGGCTACTTCATCTGGTTCCGTTCCCCAACAACAACCAATTCCTACTAATTCAGCATCTCTTGGTTCTAAAGCGGTAGTTTCAGTGTCCCAAGCAACGGGTGTTTCTGGATTAGTGAATTTTTGCAAAAGTTTCACTAACTCAGTTAATTTGGCTTCGGTGTTTATGATGTGTGGTGTAATTGGAGAAGTAGATTGTTGTGGAACTGCGGCTGTATCACTAGCACTGAAAAACCACAAATCATTATCTTCATCAGCGTTGAATTCTAAGTTAGTATTGGGATTACTTACCTCTGTTTTGGCTTCTTGCTTTTCTTCAATTTTCCCACCAAAACGTTGCTGAAGGTCGTTTATCCTGCCTAAAAAAGACTTAAATTCTAATTTTTCTAAAATTGGTGATAAGACGCTTGTATCAAACCCTTTTAATTTGCATTTTTCTAAATCAAATTCTATAGGAACATCTAAAACTATGGTTGCCAAATAGCGAGACTTCTCGGCATCTTCTTTACCCGCTGCCAGTTTTTTCTGAGTTGCGCCTTTAATTTCATCTAACGCAGCATAAACATTCTCAAGTGAACCATAGGTATTGAGCAGTTGCACTGCTGTTTTTTCCCCAATTCCCTTGACACCAGGAATATTATCTGATTTATCACCACAAAGAGCTTTGAAATCAACAATTTGTGAAGGCAAAACGCCCATCTTCTCTTTTACTTGTTCTGCTTCAAATTCCGTGATGCTATTTGTAGAGCGCTTTAGGGCATCGGGACTAAAATTTAGAACAGTGATTTCTTTGTCAGAGTCGATTAGTTGAAATAAATCGCGATCGCCAGTGAGAATCTTCACCCTATAACCAGCCGCAGTGACTCGCTGTGCTAAGGTTCCCAAAACATCATCAGCCTCAAAACCAGGGGCAGTGAAAAAGGGTAGATTGAAGCCATTCAGCAACTCATGGAGATTTTCTAAGTCAGGAATAAAGTCTTCTGGCGTTTCCGGGCGATCGGCTTTATAAGTCTCGTCCGCTTCGTGGCGAAAAGTTGCCTCAGCCAAATCAAAAGCGATCGCCATTGCTTGAGGCTGTTGTGTTGCCATTACCTCCAGCAGACACTTCACAAAACCAAAACATATACTCGTAGGAATCCCTGCTTTAGTACGCAGTCCTCCATCTCGCCCTTTGGCGAAAGCAAAGTATGAACGATAAGCCAGCGAGTGCCCATCTACGAGGATGAACGTGGGGCGTGTTGCAGTTGCAGAAGTCAAAGTTTCAGACATAGCCCTATTTTAGCCAGAAGCTTTGTCACATAGTTAGCAATTTCAGATGCTTGTTCTACTTGGCTTTGGCGACAATAGCCCAGTTTTTGCGTACCAATTGCTCTTGAGTATGATTTTAGACGAATTTATATTTACGCATTTGCAACTTTAGTACGGAAGGCAAGTATAACCAACTTTTGGCAGAGATACCAGCTCAATTAAGTACGTGAGTATAAGCATAGTAACCAGATAGTAACTAGATCCCCAACTTATCACCAGAAGCCGGGGATCTATCTCCTGAGCGTTTTATATTTAATTAGGTTGACCTAGCTTACATCTCAGGAACCAACAAAAACTAGCTTAATATTTCGACATAATATTACCACTATCAAAACCTCTTGCCTTAATAAAACTTTATATGTACCAATCAAAAAGCCTATTTATCGAAGGAATTTGAACATAATAACTTTACATAAAGTTACGTGTATTCATCAAGACTACAAACAAAGTTTCAGAGTTAGAAATAGGTTAGTAATCCCGTAATGATTCGTTTCAGAAAGGCATCTTTTATCCATGACAACAAAACTATTCAACACTCTAGCTGCTGCCACAACCTTGGCAGGAATTGTTGCAACATCTGGAGCAGCTAATGCAGCTTCTCTCTCCTACACTAGTTCCACTAATTACGATTTCACAAATATCATTGATGCACCTCTGAGCGTCCAAAAATTTAACTCCTCTCTGGGTACACTCAAGGGTGTAACGATAAGTTTTACTGGCGACATACTTGGAGATGCAGGTTTTGAAAACAAGAGTCCAACCCCGACTCAGGTGACAGTAAATCTTGCTAGTCAACTCAGCTTAAAACTAAATAATCAGTCTCTGTTTGCGCTCAATCCACAAGATATATCCAGTTATCAAGCTGCTAAATATGACGGTAAGACTGATTATAGTGGCACCTCTGGAAAGACTATTTCTAACTTAACTGCCACACAATCTGCAACTCAGTCTTTCACCAATACCCAATTCTTGCAGTCTTTGACTGGTAATGGCGACATAGACTTTTTGTTCTCAGCTTTAGCCAACTCAGTAGTTACGGGTTCGGGCAACATGAGATCCTATATTGATACTTATGCCAAAGCAGGTATCAAAGTAACTTATGACTACGATGCTAAAGCAGTACCTGAATCCTCTGCCACACTTGGAATTGGTTTAATTGCTGGGCTTTGTTTGTTGTCACAACGCAAAAAAAGCTGGATCAAGATGTTTAATTAATAGACTTTCTTGAATAGGTAGATTTTTTCTATCTTATCTATCAACCAGGCTCTCTAATTAAAATTAAAAAACCCGATTTTTTCGAGAATCGGGTTTTTTATTGCGCTATTAGCCATAATTTTTAAGACTTTTGAAGTAAATCCAAAATCCTCAAAGCAAGTGTGTTGCTCGCTGGGGTCAATCTAAAATCTAAAATTGTGTAAGTCAACATCCTCATGGTAAAGAAATTGGATTGACTAGAGATGCCAATTTTTTCTACTATTCCCCACTGGTCGCTAGAGCCTGTTAACCTCTTACTGGAACTTAAAATCTAGGAAATCATGCAGAAAGCATCTACTGACAATCAGGCTGCTGCAAAAGACATTAAACTACTAGTTTTGGATATAGATGGCACGATCGCTGGACACTCTAATAACATCAGCGAACCTGTAAAGCAAGCAATCTTTGCGGCGCAAGCACGAGGAATTCAAGTGGCGATCGCTACAGGTAGAATGTATCGTTCAGCTTTGCGCTTCCACCAGGATATCGGCTCTACGCTACCATTAATGGCCTATCAAGGAGCCTGGATTCAAGACCCAATCAGCCAAAAAATTCATCGCCATTGGGTTGTATCCAGAGAAATCGCCCACCAGTTACTCGACTATTTTGAACAGCCGGAGTTACGATCGCTTCTATCTGTTCACTTTTACATCAACGATCAGCTATACGTTCGTGAGTTAACCAGAGAAACCAAAATTTATGCAGAACGTTCTGGTATTATCGCGATTCCTGTGGGTGATTTGCGTCAAGCCTTAACGAATGAACCGACAAAAATTCTTGCTTTATCTGATGACACTGACGTAATCGATAAGCTATTAGGAAATTTGCGCCGCCAATACACACCCGCTGAACTTTATATGACAACCTCTGTTGCTACCTTTTTTGAAGCAACTAACGCCTCTGTAAATAAGGGTACTGCCATACGTTACCTAGCCGAAGAATTGCTGGGATTACAGTTAGCCAACGTTATGGCGATTGGCGATAACTTCAATGATGTGGAAATGCTGGAGTATGCCGGACTTGGTGTAGCTATGGGCAACGCGCCAACAGGAGTGCAAGCGATCGCTAAGTGGGTAGCTCCTAGCGTAGAAGAAGATGGGGCAGCAGTAGCAATTGAAAAGTTTTTGCTATAGTGAAGGCATTTTTTAAAATCTAAC
Source organism: Nostoc sp. 'Peltigera membranacea cyanobiont' 210A (assembly GCF_002246015.1). Lineage (GTDB taxonomy): Bacteria > Cyanobacteriota > Cyanobacteriia > Cyanobacteriales > Nostocaceae > Nostoc. The sequence continues at coordinate 1,064,793 of NZ_NOLJ01000001.1, read as the reverse complement.
CCATACAAATCAGAAAGGACACCGACGACTGGCCGTGTTTCGTCTCGGTGCCCTAGCTGGTTCGCTCCTCACACACCTGCTAATGTATCCGAGGTGGTGCATTGAGTCAATAGCTATATAAAAAGTTTTTATTTTTGCCTAAGCGACATTACCGATTTATAACTCCAAAGGCGCAAAAACCCGCAGATTCTCCTCTAGGACAAATCTTAATACTGACTGAGTAGCCATGAGCAATCCGAGTCTAGCTTGGGCTAGCTCTGGTGATGTAATTTTGATCTCACCCCAAATCCGGCAATTAGACCAAAACTTTTCAAAAGCTTGGCTCAAATTCAGCGCTACTTTTTCCCATTTCACAGAACCGCTAATATCAGGGCACTCTATGTTGTCTACCACTTGTATTAATTCGCCAATTAGACGACGCTCATCTGGGTGATTTAGCCGTAGTATTCCGTCGCAATTAAGCCAAGGTAGGGGGTTAGGAAAAATAATATCCCAAAAAGCTGGACTAGTATTTGGAACCGGTTCTCTAAGTTTAATCAACCCCTCTCGATGAGCCAGCAGCACTAACGAACAGCAGCGTGCATGAGCATATTCAACAGCAAACAATGAATTGGGCATTGGGGATTGGGAAAGAGGAGGCAGGTGGTCACTGAGCGTAGTCGTACCACTTCGTGGAAGCAAGCTACGCGCAGCGTCTCCGACAGGAGAAGTGAGGCAGGATAGCGCAGCGTTAGCGAGTCCGCGAGCGTCAGCAGGAGGCAGAAGGCAGAAGTTATTTAATTTTGAATTTTGAATTTTGAATTTTGAATTGATTTCTCCCCCTGCTCCCTGCTCCCTGCCCCCCATCTCCCCCTCTGCCCCTGAACTCCCGACTACGAGACTTTGTAACCAAGTCGCTAAGGTTGAGTGAGTTAATTCAAAATTTATCCAACCTGGGGGAACTATTTGGATGCTAAAAACGTCCTCACAAATCCCTGATAAATCTGAAGCGATCGCACTGGCAAGCTCCATCGCTTTTCGATTCTGAGATTTTGATAGTCGCAGAGACACACCTGAGGTATAGAAAACTCTACTGTCATCTCTACCTTTATATAGAGGAATTTTTTCCCCTTTTATGCACCTGTTTTCTGTATTATAAGTATCAATGCTTAGTGATTTTATTAAATAACTATATAATAGCTGTTTGATTGACGTATAGTTGCTAACTGGTAATTTATAATGCACGTAATATTATTTAAATAGTCATGTAAGATATATTTGTTACATTTATGTCATCTATCTTGCGGTATAAATTTAATTTAGATGAAGAAAAATGAGAAGAGGATAAAATTTGATGAATAATCGATGAATAGTAAGTAAACTTTACTACCACCATTGTACAGTAGGAAGTATAACAAAAGAGTAGAGAGTAATTTGCTTTCTATTCTTTGGATTGGCTGGCGCTGTTAGGCGTTAAGCCTGCCTCGTCAACACAAAGACACTCCTTGCACCCTTTTATTTACGTCTTTGTCTTCAGCCGAACGCTCTTTGTTACCTATGCAATCTCCATCCTCCTTTTCTGAGGCATCACGGCCTTTTTTGACTTGGCAACGCATTCTTGACTGGGCTCAAGAACACTATCGCTGCCGCACCTTTAGCAAAGATGAGCGCATTCCAGCCCGGCCTGGATTGCTGTATTTGGTGCAAAGGGGCGCGATCCGCATGGTAGGAACCGCCCAAGTTAGTGCGACTGCCAGTCAGCTAACGTCTCGACGAATCAACAGAACTCCAGAAGAAGCGTTCTTGGGTTTTGTGGGAGCGGGACAGCCTTTTGAAATTGTTGCCCAATCACCATTCACACTCCAGGCTTACGCCCATGTCGATCAAACTGCGGTGCTGTGGATGTACTGGCATGATTTAGACAATTGGCCTCACTTCCGTCGCGAAGTTATGGATGCCTTTAGGTATCAGCACCAGCGTAAGCTGCTGTGGCTGAGTGCCTTGGGACAACGCCGCACAATTGACCGACTCTTAGGATTTCTCACATTGTTAATTGAGGAATATGGAGAGCCAGCAATGAGCGACACTGATCCTGATGTGATTCGCGGTTATTGTCTGCCCTTTCCCCTCACTCATGCCCAAATTGGTAGCGCGATTGGTTCCACTCGTGTCACCGTCACCCGCTTGATGGGTAAGCTACGTCAACGTGGTTTAATCTTGACTCAAGGGGATAATCTCATTTGCTTACCAGCAGAGTCGATTAATAGAGCTGGTTAAGGTACAGTTCAGAGCGGCGATTTCCGCCACTCTGTCTTGAGTGCGATTCGCAGGTGTCAGCGAATTTTGACAAATCCCGCTTGGGTAATCAGTTGCTGTCCCTGCTCAGTCAGCAGTAAGTTGGCGTAAGCGACACCTGCTTGCTGCTCAATCTGACCATTCTGTTTGACCACCACAAACAGATTACGGGTAATCGGGTATTTTCCTGATTGGAAGGACTCAATGTTCAACTTGTTCCGTTTACCAGGACATTCAGACGGGAGGACAGAAGGTTCTTGGTATGGAGCAATGTATTGTCCTTGTGTGCGCCCCAACGGCAAGGACTTGATTGAGCATTGAGGAATCACCTCTGGGGCAGAAGCGTAATAGATGCTACCAGGACTATCAGCCAATTTTTGCAAGGCTTGGGTGGTTGTGGAGATAAATTCTACATTGGAGCTGAAAGCTTGACCACCCAAGATGTCTTGGACAAAAAGTTCGACAGTACCGCCATCAGCAATGCGGCGGGAATAGGGCTTGATCGGGATATTGGGGCCGCCCACCTGGCTCCAATTATTGACTTTGCCTGTGTAAATTGACTTTAACTGTTCTACTGTTAGTCCTGGAATATTCAGGTTGGGGTTAACTGCAACCGCTAAACCATCAATTGCCACAGGAATTTGTTTCAAACTGAACCCACGCTGCTGGGCACGGCTTAATTCCTGATCTAGAACTGGTCGGGAGGACTGGGCAAAAGCCAGTTGACCGTCTATCAAGGACTGAATGCCAGTACCAGAACCAGGCGATGCATTGCTGGGTTCTACATAGCGCAGCCGTAACTCTGGCCGCGCGGCTTGAATTGCTGGATCGACTACTAGTCGAATCGGTGCCCAAGATGTACTGCCTCCGTAATTGAATAATCCTGTAGGAACATCCTTTACTGAAGTGAAAGTATTGCCACTAGGTTGTTCCGATCCGGCTTGGGGCGTTTTGGTACTACCAGGATTAATTGTATTTAAATCGACACCAGATTTTCTCGTAAACCACCAAAAACCGCCAGCTATTAGCCCGACGGTGATTAGGATGGATAATACAAGAATAGTTGTTTCATTTTTTTGGGACATAATAGTATAATTACCCGCGCGTCCATTCAATATAAGTGCTTGACTTGACAAGTGCTTACTACTTGAGATTGTATTTGGAGGACGGGGATTTTGTTAGCAAATCCTAACTTCTGAGTAATTTAGAAGTCAAGGTATAATAAATTTCATCTGGATTATTCGTCTTTTATCTCAAGGTTTGAGTGGTGGTAAGAATAAATTGACAGTAAGATTTTTCCCCATAAAACTCAATTTCCCATCTTGAGAGGTTTTCCAGGTTAAGTATTGGTTAATTTTTAATTTTTTATTGCTGATTAACGCACTGGTTCAAAGTCATAACCAGTGCGAGAGCGAGAACCAGGAACAATTTTTACAAGTTGGACTGGCGCATTGCGTAGGCGTAGCCCGTCGTAGACATCGCCTGATGCTAAAAACCGAATTGTACCAGAAGCACCAGTAGCAGAAAAGTCAGATGACAAGAGTGCTTGTTGGACTCCAGATCGCGTAGGATTACGTTCTAATGCCGCAATTAGAGCTACAGTGGCATCATAGCTGAGGGCACTTCGCCAACTGACATCACCGCCCCATAACTGCCGCGATTTCTGGGGAAAATCTGACTTAGGATCGCTATCAATATGCCAGGGAACAGCTACTACTATCCCCACAGCTTGTTCTCTGCCCATTTCCAAAGTTTTAGCAGTGTAAACATCATCTCCCCCCAGTAGAGTTAACCGTTTCTGGTTAATCTAAACTACTTGCAGCGCTTTATCCAAAGTTTCAGTGTTAGCAGCCAACATCAACACTTCTGCACCTTGTTTAGTTGCTTGTTCTGCTTCCTGGTTCCTGATTTGGAACGATGTTATTACCGATTTTGGCCCCATTGTTACTAAACCACCAAAAACCACCGCCAACGATGCCAACTGTCAGCAGCAGAGCCAAAGCTAAAATTGTGGTTTCATTCTTTTGTGACATGAACAAGTTTAAATAAAGTAAAAATATTTAATATTTGATTATTTGGCTAAATATAACCATTTTGCTCATTTAATTCTAACGAATCCAGCTTTTTCGATCAGTTCTTGACCTTGAGGTGTCAGCAGCCAATTTGCATAAGCTTCGCCAGCTTGCTGATCTGTTTGACCATTCTGTTTAACGATTACAAATAAATTGCGGGTAATTGCATAGTCTCCACTACGAAATGCTTGACTATTCAACTGGTTACGTTTACTGGGACATTCAGATGGAGATACAACAGGTTGTTGGTAAGGAGGCACAAATTGACCGCTGATTCGCCCTAATGGTAGCGACTTAATAGTACATTGCGGTACAACCTCTGGGGCAGAAGCATAATAAATTGCGCCACTATTCGCGGCTACTTTTCGTACTGCTTCTGTGGTTGTGCCAACATAACTAACGTTAGTACCAAAATTTTCTTTATTTAAAACATTTTCGATAAAGAATTCCACTGTACCGCCAGCTTCTTTGTTGCGAGAATAGATTTTGATTGGTAAATTTGGCCCACCCACTTGTTGCCAATTAGTAATCTTGCTAGTGTAGATGTCTTTAAGTTGGGCGACAGTTAAACCAGGTATGTTGAGATTTGGGTTAACTGCGATCGCAATACCATCAATCGCCACAGGAATTTCTTTCAAACTAAATTCTTTTTGTTTAGCTTCGGTATTTTCTTCAGCTTTAACTGAGCGGGAAGATTGAGAAAAAGCTAGTTGATTATTTATCAACATCCTAATACCAGTTCCAGATCCTGCTTGACCTGAAGCAGGTTGAGTATAGCGTAAAGTAAATTGAGGACAAAGGCTTTCTAGTACGGAGTCTACGTCTTTACGGATGGGTGCCCAGGTTGTACTACCACCATAGTTGAATGTCCCTTCTGGGAGGTTTGGGACGTTACATCTGTTGTTGACAAATTGGTTTATGGGATTACCAGTGTTACCATTCCCGGAAGTTTTAGGAACAGTTCCAGTTAATTGCGCCCACCGTTCCATAAGAAACCATAGACCACCAAAGATTAAACCAATAGTAATGACAACGGCTAAAAAAAGACTAAGTGTTTCGTTTTTCTGAGACATTTATGTAGCTGTTAAGACCAGAAGTTTTTTAAAGTAAGAGAGATAATAATTTATAAATAAGTCGAAATACAGCTGTCAATGAAATAGCTACTAAGCCGGCTCCAACTGCTAAAATCACCACTGACTGAAGGTCAAGACCTCCCCGTAAAAAGGGGACAAAAAAAATAATCGCAAAAGTAATTGTGGGAATAATTAATAAATCGAACTTTTCAATCCACCGCCTGGTTTGGGCAAAAATTAGTATACCTAAAATTACAGATGCAACACTGAAAGTAACTATTGGTGATTTTACTAGACTGAAAAGGGCGATCGCGATCAATGCACCCTGAAATCCACTAAATCCCGCCCCTCCCAATAATTCCAATGTCGAAAACGCTGGTTGAGTTGATGGACGACGGGGAACAACAGGGTTAGAAGCTTGGGGTGGTTGTGGCGGCAGGGTTACAGAGGGCGAATTAAGTTGTGTAGCGGCTTGAGCCGCCTGTGAGTTAAGTGCGCGTAGAACCTCCTGGGCTGACTGGAAGCGCTGATTAGCCGCAGGTAACAGCATCTTGTCTAAAATGTCAGCAAGGTGAGGGTTGATATTTACTTGAGATCGCCATTTCCACTGGTTACTATAAGCATCAAATAGTTGAATTGCTTCCTTATTTGTTAACAAGGTAATCAGAGTTACAGCTAAAGCGTATAAATCCGTAGATGGAAATACTTGCCCCCCAGCCATCTGTTCAGGCGGTGCAAATCCCATAGAATAAATTCCTGTGGAAGAAGCAGCAGAACCAAGTGCAGCATTGGTTACTTGCTTGACTGCGCCAAAGTCTAGTAAGAAAAGTTTACCATCACGACGACGCATAATGTTTGAAGGTTTGATATCTCTGTGGATAATGCCTCTGTCATGGACAAACTCTAGTACCCTCAGAATTCCTTGTAATACTTCTAATACTTGCTGTTCAGAAAATTTGCCTTGTTGAGCTAATTCTTCTTCTAGGGTTTGCCCATTGATGTATTCTTGCACCAAGTAAAAAAATTGGTCTTGCTCTCCTGGTTGCAAGCTATTAACTATCACTGGAAAGAAAGCAAATAAGTCAGGAATTTGCTCGTGATCGTTACCAAGCTGTGATAAAACTTCTGCTTCTCTTTCAAACATTAACTGCGCTTGTTGCAGTTGAGTTAAGGTTAAATTTCCCGATGGTTGAAACTGCTTAACCACGCATTGACGCATTCCCGGTATTCGGCGATCGCGTGCCAAAAATGCTGCTCCAAACCCGCCCCTTCCCAGCAGTTTACTTGGCACATATCGACCATCTAGCATCAATGGCATACCACAGGTAGTGCAATACTTTTGCTGGGTTGTTTTTAGTGTCGTAACATCATCTAAATCGGCAAAATAGTTTTGTGGGCGTGGACAACGCGGACGAGTGCAGTAAACTTCCATTTTCGTGATTAGTCAAAATAATTCGCAATTGATAATATTCGCCTTCTCTACGAGATGCTACGCGAATGGCAAGAAGCAAGCTACGTAATTCGTAATTAGTTCCGGTTACAGAGAAACTAAATTTGTTAATGAGGAACACGAAATTTTTTTCCTGATGTCAAACCCTTGGCTTGCCTACAGCACTCTGCACGAACACAATGGGTTAATAATTACGAATTAAGTTAGCGACAGAGGAGCGTCATTACGAATTATTTGGTCATTTACAAAAAACAAAGGAAAAATGACAAGGGACTAATAACCTGATTTTAGTCTTCACCAGATGAGGTGGGTGTTGCTACCTCCAATGTAGTTAACACTAGACTTTTTTGTGTTAATTTTAACACATCTTGATTCCATCCTGGGTTAGCAAACTGGGGCAAAATTTCTTGACTAAAGGCTTCTGCGGCCTTGGATCTATAGCGATTGGGATTACAAATCAGCCACAGCGTCCGTTTGACTACAACGCCTTCAATGGGAGTACGGTGCAAAACGCCCATTTGTAACTCTTTAGCGATCGCACTAGTTGAAACAAAAGCAGCCCCTAAACCAGATTGCACAGCATTTTTAATCGCTTCAATGGAATTCAATTCCATTTCAACTTTAAAACGTCTGGTATCGATTTCACAGCGTGCTAGCACTTGGTCAATTACTTTGCGGATAGTCGATTGAGAATCTAGAGCAATGAATTGTAATTTATACAGGTCGTCTTTCTGGATTTTTTCAAGTTTGGTAAAAGGATGAAAGACAGGTAAAATCAGCGCTAGCTCGTCCTCAGCGTAAGGAATCACTTCTAAAGATTCTGACAGTTCGCCGGGAATTTCACCGCCGATAATTGCCAGATCGACTTGTCCGTTAGCAACACTCCAAGCAGTCCGCCGGGTAGAGTGGACGTGTAATTGCACTGCCACATCTGGATATTTTTGTCGGAACATACCGATCATTCTGGGCAAAAGATAAGTGCCGGTGGTTTGAGAAGCACCGACAATCAAAGTACCACCTTGGAGATTTTGTAAATCCTCGATCGCGCGGCAAGTTTCCTGACAGAGACTGAGGATTTTTTCACCGTAGTTTAAGAGTAGATGCCCGGCTTCGGTTAATTGGGCGCGTCGTCCTCCGCGATCGAACAAGGGGACATCGAGTTGCCGTTCGAGATTTTGGACTTGTAAACTAACGGCGGGCTGGGAAACGTAAAGACTATCAGCGGCACGCTTGAAGCTTCCTTCTTGAGCGATCGCTTTCAGGATACGTAACTGATCTAAAGTGAAAGGAAGGTCAGACATAAGGCTCAACCCACAAACTTTTAAAGGAGCAGATGCACGTAATAAATCCGGTTTGGCAACAATTAGCCGGACATGATTTGTTGCATATTAAACTTGAAGGCTTGACTCGAAAAAGACAGTAGCACAACATCTTGACTAAAGTCCCCTTTTGAACACTTTGTGGTATTGGTTGTACTGAATTCAGTTTTCTTTAAATTACTTCACCTGTGTATATGCTGCTGATTTCTTGGTTGACACCCAGTCATTTTGTCATACTGGGGTTACAAATAGTTTTTGCGATCGCTCACAGTGGAGGCGCTGCTTTACGCCCTTGGGCAGAAAAATATATTGGCCCAAGGTTTTATCGCATTCTCTTTGCATTAGTCAGCCTACCGTTGGCTGTGATATTAATTATTTACTTTTTTGGGCACCGTTATGATGGTTTGCAAATTTGGCAGGTACAAGGGGTGCCAGGAGTGCGAGAATTTGTTTGGCTGCTGTCAGCAATCTCGTTCTTGTTTTTATATCCTGCTACCTTCAATCTACTAGAAATTGCTGCTATTCAAAAGCCCCAAGTTCATCTCTACGAAACAGGAATTATTCGGATTACCCGTCATCCCCAGATGGTAGGACAAATAATTTGGTGTGTTGCCCACACTCTCTGGCTGGGTACTACCTTTACCCTTGTGACTTCCATTGGATTGATATTGCATCACTTGTTTGGGGTTTGGCATGGGGATCGCCGCTTGAGCGATCGCTATGGGGAAGCTTTTGAAATTGCCAAACAGCGAACTTCAATTATTCCCTTTAAAGCAATTATTGACGGGCGTCAATCTCTCAAATGGAAGGAATTTCTCCGCCCCGCCTATTTGGGAGTTACCATTTTTATCGCTTTGCTTTGGTGGTCACACCCTCTGTTACTGGAAGTAACTAGTAGGGTAGGATGGTAACTTTAGACGATCCCCAGTGTCAGGAGAAAATCCGAAATAGATGGAAATTTCAGCTTATCAATTGCCCCAAATCAATGTAGGATAAATTCAAACATCTATTCAGTGGAGGGTGCGTTCAGTCAGCTTGAGATTTTATATTGGTAGTTGTTGGTCAGTTGCCTTTCCTTGAAAGAAAGTGGCAGATTCAGTCAAATTCCCAAGCGGTCACGGCAATCAGGAGTTTAAGATCCAAAAAAGCCAACGCGACTTCTAAGGTGGCTTTTCTGTCAGAGACACATTAACACGCTCAATTTTTGCCAATTATTCTGTGTCCTGAATATTTTTGTCCTGAATGCATCTATCAGCAGTTACTGACTTGCCAATCCTCCACTGAAGCACTAGCTGAGTCCTAAATCCTGAGTAAAAGCAAGCAACTTAGTATTCATTGCTTGGCAATTAGTCCCAATCCCCGGTTTACTCTAAGAAAAAAAAGAAACGAGTTCCTCATTCAATCCGCTAACTTTAGTTATGGACTTCTACTCAGCAACCAGAACTCGGAACTCAGCACTACTCAATTCAGTACTGATAGCTAGTTTGATATAAAAACCTTATAATCCAAGAGGCGTCATGGTGTTCTCGGTTAGTGAGCGGACATTTACTCAAGAAGTTTTACAATCTCCTATTCCTGTTTTAGTTAACTTTGAAGCACCTTGGTGTGGCTTGTGTCGAGTTATCCACCCGCTGTTGTTAGAATTTCAGTCCCAGTGCGGGGATGAAATTAAATTAGTCGGGGTTAACGCCGATCAAAATTTTAAATTGTCTACTACCTATAGGCTAAAATCACTACCCACTTTACTATTGATTGAAAATGGCACTGTTCGCCATCGCTTGGAATGCTTTCGCGGCAGGGAAGATTTACGTCTAGCTTTAGAAGAGATTAAGGACAGCTACAGCAATTACCCCAAAATCTACAAAAGTTCAAAAACAGTGGACTTAGAGTATCGGTCAGCCTGATGGATATTGGGTGTGGGGCATGGGGCATTGGACTAATGACCAATGACTAATGACCAATGACAGATGAGCAAATCTAAAACCATGCTTAATACCCCACCCAATCAGCCTTGGGTGGGTTATTTTATCCTAAAGGGTGTGTGTCACAATTATTAACAGTTTGGACACGCTAATCAAGAATTCTAAAAGTAGGCGTCAGTGATGGAAGTAATCTATCAGTATGCCTGGCTGATTCCGGTGTTCCCTCTTTTTGGGGCAATGCTGGTCGGTCTAGGGTTAATCTCGTTGAATCAGGTGACAAACCGCCTACGGCAGCTTAACGCTGTGGTGATTATCTCCATGATGGCAGCTGCTATGGGGCTGTCGTTTGCCTTGTTATGGAGTCAAATTCAAGGACACGCGCCTTATCTCCGCACCTTTGAGTGGGCGGCGGCTGGCAATTTTCACCTGAGCATGGGCTACACTATTGACCACTTGACAGCCCTAATGCTGGTGATTGTCACAACGGTAGCCTGCTTAGTTATGGTTTACACCGATGGCTACATGGCTCACGATCCCGGCTACGTGAGGTTTTACGCCTATCTCAGTTTGTTTGGCTCCTCAATGTTAGGTCTGGTGGTCAGCCCCAACCTAGTACAGATTTATATATTCTGGGAACTTGTGGGGATGTGTTCCTACTTGCTGGTCGGTTTTTGGTACGATCGCAAGTCAGCAGCCGATGCCGCGCAAAAAGCCTTTGTAACCAACCGCGTGGGCGACTTTGGTCTATTACTCGGCATTTTGGGGCTGTACTGGGCAACAGGAAGCTTTGATTTTAATATCATGGGCGATCGCCTCGCCCAACTCGTAGAATCAGGTTCTATCAGCAATTTTCTCGCTGTCCTGTTTGCGATTTTAGTTTTCTTAGGGCCAGTTGCAAAATCAGCCCAATTCCCCCTCCATGTCTGGCTACCAGACGCAATGGAAGGCCCCACCCCTATTTCTGCCTTGATTCACGCGGCAACAATGGTGGCGGCGGGTGTTTTCCTGATTGCCCGGATGTACCCAGTATTTGAAGACGTTCCAGCCGCAATGAATGTCATTGCCTTTACTGGGGCGTTTACGGCGTTTTTGGGGGCAACCATTGCCATTACCCAAAACGACATCAAAAAGGGCTTGGCTTATTCCACCATTTCCCAACTTGGTTACATGGTGATGGCAATGGGAATAGGTTCCTACAGTGCTGGACTATTCCACCTGATGACCCACGCCTATTTCAAGGCGATGCTGTTCTTGGGTTCAGGTTCTGTAATTCACGGTATGGAAGGTGTTGTTGGACACGACCCCGCCTTAGCTCAAGATATGCGCTTGATGGGCGGACTGCGAAAGTATATGCCCGTCACGTCAACTACCTTTTTGATTGGTTGCTTGGCAATTTCTGGTATTCCACCCTTTGCTGGTTTCTGGTCAAAAGATGAAATTCTAGGGAAGGCTTTTGAGGCTAATCCACTCCTCTGGTTCATCGGCTGGCTAACTGCCGGGATTACGGCTTTCTATATGTTTAGAATGTATTTCTCGACATTTGAAGGCAAATTCCGGGGTACTGACGAGAAAATCAAGGAAAAACTCAAGAAGGCAGCGACAATTGTTCTGGAGTTAGAGTCAGAAGAACTAGCCCCGAATTTTGGGCCTGGGGCAATGAAGAAAGGAGAATTGGCTGCCACTGGTGAACACCATGACTCCCATGACTCCCATGACTCCCACGGGCATCACAGCGACTCGCCTCACGAATCGCCGTGGACAATGACTCTGCCATTAGTATTTTTGGCTGTGCCTTCGATTTTCATTGGTTTGGTGGGAACTCCCTACGCCAATTATTTTGAAGAGTTTATCTTTCCTCCTAGCGAAACTCTCACCGAAGTTCTAGAAAAGGCTTCCGAGTTCAATCCGACGGAATTCTACATTATGGCGGGTGCCTCAGTCGGAATTTCCTTGGTTGCGATTACCTTAGCTTCGCTGATGTATTTGCGCCGTAAAATTGACCCGGCTGCGATCGCTGCTAAAATCCAACCACTTTACGAGTTATCCCTCAATAAGTGGTACTTTGATGACATTTACCATCGGGTTTTTGTCCTCGGCTTGCGTCGCGTAGCTAGACAAGTTATGGAAGTTGACTTCCGCGTTGTCGATGGTGCTGTTAACCTCACAGGCTTTTTCACCCTTGTTAGCGGTGAAGGTCTGAAGTACCTAGAAAACGGTCGCGCTCAATTCTATGCCTTGATTGTGTTTGGGGCGGTTTTGGGCTTAGTGATTGTTTTTGGTGTTACCTAATTTTAATCGGGGTGGGCAAATGTCCGCCCCTACATTATTTCTTGAATACAAAGTTTTTCTGATGTCTGTTAGTTGAATAATCGGTTGTCGCTGCAATTCGCTGCAACACATTGTTAGAAATTGTCCGACACATCATTATTTATGAGTATTTCATACTCGGTAAGAAAGAAAGAAATGTAAGAACGAATAAGATTACAGAATAAGCGACCTTCAGAAAGAGTGATTGGTTTGCCCTCTTTTAGATCAAGTCCATGCCGACCACCACCACCAGTTGGTGACGAATGATAACCATGTAAACTTTCTAAAGATTTTAATATATACTTGATTGCTGTCCCTTCATTTGCATTGCGGAGTTCCTTCACAATTAGGTTAAAGTATGTCCCTTTTATTATTGTGCCAGATGGTAATTGCTCACCTCTAAAAGCAGTTGTAATTGATTCTAGAATCCAAAGCAGTTCTTGAACTGCCTCTCTAGCCCGATTTTCAATCAGTAGTTGTTCAGAACGGCTTAGAGACTTAGTAATGAGTTGCTTTGCAGACTCAGTAAAGGTTGATGGCGATTCGGCCACAGGGATAGCTTCTTCACCTTCGGATAGCTTCACAAGTTTTGGTGGATGGATTTGATAAGCAATCTTATGTTCAAGACAAATACTGTTGATACGTTCAATGTCAGGGATTGCATATTTATCCCGAAGATTCTCACACGCCTCGTAGAACGCCTCCAGAAACAGGGGTGAGTTTTTAGCTGCCTCTTCCAAAGATGACCGTAAATCTGTGCTTGCCCAACTCTCTGAAGTACTCCAGACACTCGTAGAGCCTACTGCATGGGCAAAACACTCTTTAAAATACTCCAGTAACTCCCAGCGATTTCCCTGAGCTACTATTATGCCAATAAGTGTCTCAAATTCATCAATCGCTGTATTAGGAATAACAGAATCTGGTGAATATTTAAAGCGCCATGAATGAGGAAATTGAAGTGGCATTTAAATGTTATATAGACAACACTACTTGGTATAACTTATTAGAAGTTGATCTTACAAATTTTCCAGCTACTCTCGGAGTAGAAGTAAGACAAATTCAGGTGAGACAACCTGATAAATCACCCGATATCCACCACTTTGACCCGTCGGGATATCACTGTTTTTTGCTCGAACTTTAAAAACAGTCAAGTCTATCCCAGAGATTTGATCGCCGATAAAATTTCCAGCCTCTAGCTGATGGATAATGGGTTGAATGTCAATTTGAATTTGCCGATAGCGTTTAGTCAGAATTTTGAGACGGCGTTTGAAGGGAGGTGTAAAGCGAACTTCTGCCATAAATCTAGGCTTCGATATCGTCCCAAAGCTCTGAAACTGGGAAAGTTTGTCCTGCTGCTGCTTGTCGCACGGACTCTTGCAGATCGGTTAATATTTGTGCTTTTGGCTCTTGTTCATCAATCCAAGCTAAACCACTGACGTTATCAGAACTTATCGAACTTATAAGCTGTTGCCAAAGTTATACAGGGATGAGTACATCTGTTGTTTCTCCATTTACGTTGGTGACATAACGAATTTGACTTTCAATTTGTGCGATTATCATAGGGTTAATTCTCCTGTTATGCTTTTTTTACACTAAATCCTTTTCTCTACAACCACCAAATAGCATATTGTATTTTTAGCGATGGGTTGGATTATGCGATCGTACATTCCTTAAATTCTAGTTTAGCGGCTTTTTTTAGGGTAAATTTTTGACTTGACTACCAGTATTTAAACTGATATTCTGCATTGCCTCAAGTAAAAATAGACTCCTCGGATACAAAATAGGGGATTGCCAATTTAATTAAATCAACCTAACAATGAAGGAAAAATTGCTAAAAAGCTGTTAGTTAATAACTAGTGACTTTTTGCCAAACATGATTTTGATAGCAGATTGATTGTGATGAATATAGCTAATTTCCCCTGGCTGACGACGATTATTCTGTTTCCGATAGCGGCGTCGCTACTTCTTCCCATCATCCCTGACAAAGAAGGCAAAACAGTGCGCTGGTACTCCCTCATCGTAGGGCTGATAGATTTTGCACTAATTGTTTACGCTTTTTATACTGGGTATGATTTCTCCAATCCAGATTTGCAGTTGGTGGAAAGTTACCCTTGGGTACCACAATTGGGTTTGAATTGGTCAGTAGGGGCTGATGGCTTGTCCATGCCCCTAATTATTTTGACTGGATTCATTACCACGCTGGCGATTCTAGCAGCTTGGCCTGTCACCTTCAAGCCCAAGCTATTTTACTTCTTGATTTTGGCGATGTATGGCGGTCAGATTGCCGTGTTCGCTGTCCAGGATATGCTGTTGTTTTTCCTGGTGTGGGAACTGGAACTAGTACCGATATACTTTCTGCTGTCGATTTGGGGAGGCAAAAGGCGGCAATATGCAGCGACCAAATTTATTTTATACACCGCTGGCGGTTCGCTGTTTATTTTGCTGTCTGCCCTGACAATGGGATTTTACGGCGATACGGTGACGTTCGACATGAGAGCGATCGCCTTAAAAGATTTCGCCCTGAATTTCCAACTTGCCCTCTATGCTGGCTTCCTGATTGCCTACGCCGTCAAGTTGCCGATTATTCCCTTGCATACCTGGCTACCTGATGCCCACGGTGAAGCTACAGCCCCTGTACACATGTTATTAGCAGGTATTCTCCTGAAAATGGGCGGTTACGCCTTAGTTCGGATGAATGCCCAAATGCTCCCCGATGCCCACGCTTATTTTGCACCAGTGTTGGTGGTTTTGGGGGTAGTTAATATCATCTACGCTGCCCTGACATCCTTTGCCCAGCGCAACCTGAAGCGAAAAATTGCCTACTCCTCAATTTCTCACATGGGCTTTGTGATGATTGGGATTGCCTCCTTCACGGATTTGGGCTTGAGTGGGGCAGTATTGCAAATGGTTTCTCACGGGTTAATTGGGGCGAGTTTGTTCTTCCTTGTAGGGGCAACTTACGATCGCACCCACACCCTGATGTTGGATGAAATGGGCGGTGTTGCGAAGAGAATGCCGAAGATTTTCGCCATGTTTACCACCTGTTCAATGGCTTCTTTGGCATTGCCAGGGATGAGCGGTTTCGTGGCAGAATTAATGGTATTTGTTGGCTTTGCTACTAGCGATGCTTATAGCTCTACCTTCAAAGTGATTGTTGTATTCTTGATGGCAGTGGGAGTAATTTTAACTCCGATTTATCTGCTGTCAATGTTGCGAGAAATTTTCTACGGAGAAGAGAACAAGGAATTAGTTTCTCACCAAGCTTTGATAGATGCTGAACCCCGTGAAGTATTTATCATTGCCTGTTTGTTAATTCCAATTATTGGTATTGGTTTCTATCCAAAATTGCTGACTCAGATGTATGACGCTACAACTGTACAATTGACGGCAAGATTGCGTGATTCCGTGCCGACATTAGCACAGCAAAAAGATGATGCACTAAAGGTTTCTTTGAGTGCGCCTCAAATTGGTAATTAAGTTGCGATCGCTAGTTTAGTTTAAATATTTATTGCTTTGAGGGTGGGTTTTTTACCCGCCCTTTTTGTTACTCACTGAACTAAGTTAAAAAAATACTGTATGGGGTAAGCGAGTAGATGTGTTTTTTACAATTTTCATAAAAATAGATTTTAAGCTGATTGATTTGTTTGCAACCAGTTAAGTAAATCTTCCATAGCAGTAAAATCTAACAAAGCTTCGCCAAGGTTTTCTAATTGATTTAAAGAAAGAGATTGGATGCGCTCTTGCAATTCTGGTGACAATTCTCCCACTCGTCTTTGTAATAATTTTAAAATCAGCTGTTGTTCACCTTCTTTTTTACCTTCTTGTTTACCTTCTTGTTTACCTTCTTGTTTTCCGCGCTCATAGCCGATGCGCTCACCTGTAGTTACATATCTCATAGTCCGCTCCTGCTCAAATTGTTTAAACTCTTCCCAGAACTGATTTTCCAATGCCTTTGGTAATATCATAACCCAATCAATAAATCGATACAGATTACGAATATCTTGCTCTTCTAAGCCCAAATCATATAGTCTGCGAATTAAGCTAAATTTCCAGATTTTGCGTTGTTCGGGTGATGAGCGTGTCTGCTGCGTTTTCAAATGCGCCATGACGACAGTTGCAAATGGATTATCGCTATTTTCTAATTCGTGAAAGCGATTTTCGTAATCTAAAAGTTTAACACTGCCAAATTCAAAATTTAAGCGAGTATTGGGATAATTGTAACTGTAATTGCTTGGTCGCCATTCGCGGTTTGGATCGCAGAGAATTGCAAGGCTAATCGCTGGTCGATCGAAGCGGTCAAATATGCGAAAGTTGTAGGTAAACATCCGCTTGGTAAAGTTATCTTCTTTTTGTGTCTGAATTTCAACATGGATTAATAACCAAAGTTCTTCCCCTTGAGTTTGCCAAACTTTGACTAATTGATCGGCATATCTTTTGCCCTGTTCAGCTTCACGAGCTATTTGCTGAAATTCTTTATCTAGAAATTCATAAGGACGTTCCCAGTCAATTAATGCATAAGTTTCTGAAAAAAAGAAATCCATTGCTTGGGGAAAATAAGCTTCTATAATTTCTTTCCAAGGGCTATCAAAATCAGCGCGTTCGCTATCAGTATTCATGTCATTTTTCATTTTTCCAGAGTAGCATCAAATTCTGGATAGAGTCGCAGTACTCGCAGTAGCTAGTTTAGAACTTTGATTAATCGGAATCTCAACCCAAAATTCTGCTCCTTGTCCGGGTTCCGAAATACACCAAATAGCTCCGTTGTGTTTTTCTGTGACTATCTGAGCGCTAATTGCTAATCCTAATCCAGTGCCTTTACCTGCGGCTTTTGTGGTAAAGAAAGGGTCAAATAATCGTTGCTTAACTGCTTCGGTCATGCCAGAGCCATTATCTGCAATTTTTACAGTTATGCGATCCAAGTTGCGTAACTGAGTACGAATTACAATCTGGCTCGGTTTAGCTTCTATCTCCTCAATAGTTCGCTTACTGTTATAACTATCTAGGGCATCAATGGCATTACCGATCAAATTCATAAACACCTGATTGAGTTGTCCGGCATAACACTCTACTAAAGGGATATCACCATATTCCTTGACTATTTCAATTCCGGCATTTCCAGACGTTTGTTTGAAGCGATTTTGTAAAATCAGTAGTGTGCTGTCAATACCTTCATGAATGTTGACAGGCTTCATATCTGCTTCGTCAAGTCGAGAAAAATTCCGCAAGGATAGAACTATTTCACGAATGCGATTAGCTCCCATTTTCATTGAAATTAATATTTTAGGTAAATCTTCAGCCATGAAGTCAAGGTCGATCGCTTCTATATGAGCTTCTACTTCAGGTGTTGAATGAGCATTAGATTGTTGATAAAGTTCTACCAGTTCCAACAAGCCCAGTGTATATTCACTTACATGGGTCAAATTCCCGTAGATAAAGTTAACTGGGTTATTGATTTCGTGAGCTACTCCAGCCACTAATTGACCTAAACTCGACATTTTTTCGGTCTGAATCAGTTGGGCTTGGGTTTCTTTGAGATTGTGCAAAACTTGGTTGAGTTGTTCTGCTTGAGTAGTAGCAGCAGCAGTAGCAGCGCGGCTTTGATTATACAATTGGGCTTGGTCAATGGCGATCGCTAACTGGTCAGCCACACCTCGAATAATTTCCACCTCATCATCACTCCAAGGACGAAGCTCTCTACTATGTTCGCAGACAATCACACCCAAGCGACCCGACTGAGTTTGAACTGAAACTGTTAGTAGAGACTTAAAGCCCAATGTCACCAGTAAATTCCGACTCTTGAAATCAAGCCACGAATCTGTCGCAATGTCATCAAAACAAAGCAAATTCCCTTGCATAACAGCTTCACTCAAGGCTTCCACGTTCTGGATGGGAGAACAGCCTAAAGGTTCTGTTAAGTCGGGAGCGCAAGCTTGCTGATTCAGTTCCAAGCTGGTAGATTCATCTTCTTGATGACACCAAAAAAACTGGCATCGATCGATCTGTAACAATTCCCGAACTTCAACTACTACTGTACTCAAAATCGTATTTAGATCCAGCGAGTTGCGAATTTGACTAGATAGACGAGTTTTAAGAATTTTTTCTCGCTCAACTAGCTTTCGCAATTCAAGTTCAGATTGCCTTAACTCTAGCTGGGCCATATTACGATTGACACTAGCTCTTGCTAGTAGCCAAGAACCAATGCCAGTTAATCCTACTAAGCCAGCATATAGCAGTAGCAATTGACTCAAAAATCGGTTTGATTTGGTTGTCAACGTCTCTGGCGACACCCATGAAACAATCTTCCAGTAATAGGATTTTTTAGTATCAATTTGATGTTGGCTTGGTGCAAAAGCCTGTCCTGCTCCCGTACTGGATTTTTGCCCTTCGATTAGTGGGTAGACTGTAGTAAAAGTGAATATTCCTTCAGCAGTTTGGAATTGTCCCGATTCTTTTTGAGAAATCTGCTGCCATGCTTGGGGAAAAGCTTGGCCAAAAGTGCGGTTTTTGCGATTGGGAAACATAAATCCCCATTCATCCTCAGGCTTCGCCCCTTTTAACCAGTAGCCATCGGCATTCAGTAGCATTCCCTGGCTAGAGGCGTTAGCGAAAGCTTGATTAAAATTGTCCAGCAGTTTTGTGCCGAAATAATTTAACACTACAATGCCTCGTTTCTCTCCACGGCGATCAAAAACGGGAGTGCCAAAGCGGATCATTGGCTTCAAAGGTTGTTCAACCTGACCTCGTTCGATGTTGAGGTCAAGGGGAGAGACAAATACTTGTCCTTGGTTTAGCCGCAAAGTGTCATTAAACCAGTAGCGCTTGGCTTGAACTTGCAGTTTTTCTTCAGGGACAATTGCTGGTTCACCCTGGTTAAAGTTGACTCTGACAACTTCCTTACCTGATTGATCTAAAAAGCGAATTTGGTCGTAAAGTTTTTTATATCCAGAAAATAATAAAAATTCTTGAGAAAGTGCCTGTTGTTGTCCATCCACTCCGTCTAAAATTCTTTCTAGCTCGTTTTGTTTAGAGATAACCATCAAATCTGAGACAACCGAGTGAAAGTCTCCGCTGATTACTTTAGTTTGTAAATCTACCTTACGGAATTCATTTGTTTTGAGCAGAACTTTCTCGGTTTGTACCTGTTGGTAATAGATAGTTCCAATAACAACCCCAACTAAAGCTGACAACGGCAAAAAAACCGTTAGGAAGTTTTTGATTAAAACTCGTGAATGGATCTGTGGTGACATATTTGATACTTAGGTACAACTCAAAAATTGGGCTGAAAATTAGCTAATTTCCAGCTGCGCCACGTTTTCTGAGTCAAGGTTGAGAAAAGACTTTTTCTCCTGGTAGGTATAGGTAATCAGCCCAGCTACCAAATTCACCATGAAATTGAATACTCTGCGACTTCTGGAATGTTCTAGTTGAACAAAGTTCGGCCCTTTTTTGCTATTGTCAGTTAGACACTCTGATAATCAGTACCGAAAAACCACGAATCTGATGTAAAGATTTGACACTTATGAGTATTTTGATACTGAGAAGAGAGATACAAGGCGATGTCTACGCCTACGCTAAAAATGCTTCTTTATTCTTGCGCTGCGATCGCACATCAATAGATTACGTACAATCTATCTAGAATCAGATTTGGCAAAACCGCTCATGTTAAACTACAATCCGCTCCATTGTTTGCCATCTTCCGAAGAACTACCCGACTCAGATGATACTGCTGTGGATAATGAACTCCAAAATTTAATTCCCGGCTTGCTAAAAACCATACTAGCTTTGGTTTGGTGCGATCGCTGGGATTGGTTTTTTGGTGTTGATATGGGTATTTATTATCACCCTGACAAACCAGCTATTGTCCCTGATGGATTTCTCAGTTTAGGAGTTAAACGCTTCGTTGATGAGGATTTACGCCTAAGTTATGTGCTGTGGGAAGAAAAGCAACTGCCAATTTTAGCCCTAGAAGTTGTTTCTCAAATATATCGAGAAGAATATAGCATCAAGAAAGAATTTTATGCCAAAGATTTAGGAATTTTGTACTACGTTGTGTATAGTCCCCTGCGGCGGAAAAAGACACCTTTGGAAGTGTATCGCTTAGTTGACGGGGAATATATCTTAATGTCAGGAAATCCCGTTTGGCTACCAGAAATTGGTTTAGGAATTGGGCGAGAACGAGGAATTTATCAAGGTATAGTACGGGAGTGGCTGTACTGGTATGACGAAGAAGGGCAAAGATTGCTAACACCAGAAGAACGCATCAGGGAAGCGGAAGAACGCACAGCTTTTGAAGAACAGCGACGTGTGGAAGCAGAACAACAGGTGAAAATGTTAATTCAAAGGTTGAATGCGCTAGGTGTCGATCCAGAAACTTTGTCTTAGATGCACCAAATTTTGTGATTTTTGCTGCCTTAATGTTAATTAGCTTGTTGGCTAGGGAATTATATCTATAAAGTAACTCATTGCTTGACGGTACAAATCGTCAAAGCTGGTTGCCTCAATAAATATATTTACCAAAACCTTCATCAAAAATATGGAAGTTAAATTAGGATTTGGAGCAGTCCCAAAACCTCAATATGTTTTTGTCAGCAAAGAACCCGATCACTGTTGGTATATGCTATCCGACGATACAAGACAAATCCCAATTTATGAAAGAGCCTTGACTGGGGTGATAACAGGGATAGAAGTTAATAAAAAAGTGGAAACTTCACATGGAGAAGCAGAAAAAACTGATTTGCATATTCTGGCAGACAAACCTTATGTTATCCGCTCAGGAAGTGAATCTTACTTTTCTAAAAGTTTGTTGCTTTCACTTGATGCCCTGACTTCTGAACAATTGCATCATCCATTGACGATCGCAGTCAGTCCTGGAGAGAGAACAATTGTATTTTGTGCAATTTATAATCCAGTCACTTATCGTTCTATAGGTGTTAGTTGGAATGGACACAGGGAAATTGACTGGCAAGCTTTAGGACAAAAAGTAAGTTTAAAAATTAATTGTATTCAAAATTTACATCAAGATGAAATCCAAATATCTGCTAATATAACGGCATCAGAAATTCATGCAGTTTTGATAGCTCAAAGTGACACATATTTAGCCCAATTAAATTGGACTCCAGAACAGGGAAGGGAGTATTTGCAGCAGAGATATGGCAAGCGATCGCGTCTACAACTCACTGATACAGAAATTCTGGATTTCATTGATTACCTTAAGTTACAACTAACCCAAAACTGCCCAACTTAGCTGCTGTTGTGTGAACTTTAGATAATTGCGTAGGCGTAGCCCGTCGTAGACATCGCCCTTTTGCTACACCCAGATGCTAGGGTGGGATAATTGCGATCGCAGAATTAGAGTTAAATAAAAGTACCTGATATTAAAATACTTGCATGAACTCAAGGGTTGATTTGTTGACTCGCATTACTCAAACTCCTGGTCAGTGTGGTGGTCGTCCTTGTATTCGAGGCATGAGAATTCGTGTGAGTGACATTTTAGAAATGTTGGCTGAGAATGTCAGTGTTTCTGAGATTTTAGAGGATTTTCCCGATCTCGAACTCGAAGATATCCAAGCCTGTCTATTGTTCGCAGCACGGCGAACAGACTTTCCTCGATTGACAGCATGAAAATTTGGATTGATGCTCAGTTGCCTCCTGCATTAGCACTTTGGCTGACTGAGACTTTTGACGTAGAGGCTACTGCCCTACGAGAGCTTGGATTACGAGATGCTAAAGATGTGGAAATTTTTGAGGCAGCACGAGTAGCTAAGGCGGTAATCATGACTAAAGACAGCGATTTTGTTGACTTGGCCTGTCGGTTAGGAATACCACCTCAAATTCTTTGGCTTACCTGTGGTAATGTCACAAATCGCAATTTGCAGCGGCTACTTGCGATCGCTTTACCTGATGCAATAGAACGACTGCGGCAAGGAGAAGCAATTGTAGAAATTAGCAGTAGTTCATGAGTAAATTGCTCAACTCATACCAGTGGCTCTGGGAAAATCAGCTGTGACTACATCACCGGAATTAAATGTTACTAAGCTGTCTCTTCACTTTCAGGGAAAATTGAAGCTGCGTACTGTAACGAGAATGATGCTAAATCAAGCTGATCTTCGCGTTGGCTAGCAACTTCTAAGCAGACTTGAATCGCATCTTGCAGCATTTCTAATAGATGTTCGTAGCTGTCTCCCCAAGTGTGGCATCCTGGTAGGGAAGGTACAGAACCACACCACACACCGTCTTCTTGCCAGATAACTGCTTTAATTTTCATCGCCAATTATCTCCACAAGATTGCGACTAATATTCTAGCGTCAAGCCGAGTGCGTAGGCGTAGCCCGTCGTAGACATCGCTTGTCCATTGCATTGAGGTGTTAGCCTCCCACAGGGATCGCACTCAACACGAAAAGGATTGACAACTGCATTAATCGCAGTCTCAAATTTACACCTTCTGAATGTTCATTAGTTGGTATCTCCGGGAAAAATAAGTATAAGGTGATGCCTCTGTTTTATGTTGAACCCGTAGACGAGTACTAACCAAATACTAATCATAATCAGGAGTATTTCATGATTCCATTGATTTTAGGTGCTGCTGCTTTGGCTACTGGAGCCTTCGGAGCAGTCAAGGGTGCTAAAGGCATTGGCAATATGAACCAGGCAAAGGAAATTGGTGAACAGGCTCAACAAAAATACAAAAGTAGCTTGCAAAATTTAAAAGCAACCTGGGAAATTACCAACCAGTCAGCTGAAACCTATGGTCAAATGCAACTTCGTATCAAGCAGAGTACAATTTCAAACTTTATAGCTTTTATTGAGAGAATTGGTCAGCGAGCTTCCCAAAACAATCTGGACATTCTAACTGGATTAGACATCTCCACCCAGCAAATTCAGGAGTATAAAACGGAAGTTATCAAAGCTGAACAGTGGGTGAAAGGTGGTATGAAAACAGCCGTTGCAGCCTCAGTAGCAGGTTCTGGTGCAGTTACCTTAGCAAGGAGTGTAGGTACTGTTACTGTTTCCAAGTTATTTGGATTGTGGGCTAGTGAAGTCGCTATCTCACAAGTTGGTGGTGCTGCGGCTTGGACTGGAGCCATAACTTGGTTAGGTGGTGGTACTAGTATGGCGGTTGGTGGTGCTGTATTGGGAGGTATTACACTCGGACCAGCATTAATGGTTGGGGGTTTTCAACTTGCTGGTAAGGGTGAGGAAGCTTTGACTAAAGCGCGGGAGTATGAAGCTAGGGTAAACATAGAAATTGCCAATATTGAAGCAGCTCAAGATTTTTTATTACAGGTTAAACGGCGAACAGTGGAACTTGCCAATTTAGTGTGTAATTTAAACAACCGTGCTAAATCTGCACTTCAAGAGCTTGAAGCCCAACCTTTTAATCGCGATCGTGATGCTAGGAAGTTTCAAGAAGTAGCACTTCTGGTGAAAGCGCTTGCAGAAATCATGAAAACTCCTGTCTTAGACAGTGAAGGGTATCTGAATCCTAATAGCACGACTATCCAAGCAAAGTATCGTACTTTGGGAGGAAATTAAGCATGTCAGTACACAAAATAGCTACTTTTGCACTCGCAAACCTAAATCCTGCTGAATGCTTACAGCAAATGGTTTCAGCTTGCACCGATTACCTGAAGGTTGCCGAACAGGAAAAGACAAAGAGACGAGAGATTGATGCTTGGGAAAAAGAAACAATCACCAAGATTAACGCCCAGCGAGAGTTGCTGATGGCGTATCTAGATCGCTCTTTTGATGAACGTGCAGAAAACTTTCGCGCTTTATTTGCTGTCGTTGATAATGCGATCGCATCCGGCAATAATGAACAACTAGCCCTTACCTTAAACTCAATCACAGAAATTGCTAAATCAAGTCCTTTCAAAGACCTTGCTAACTTAGCTTCTGTTCGTGCCGCCCTAGATGATCCAGATCACGAATGGACGTTTTAATTTTATAACAGTGCGATCGCTCTGCCACAAATTTCTAAAAAAGTCTGCGTTGTCAGGCTTTTTTCATATAGTGTGAGGCTTACAGTCCTTATTATTTCATAGCGATCGTTATTACTCACACAGCTACAAATACAGTTATCAAATATCGCTTGCTTCCGGTAGCCAGTCTTCATCCAACACTAACTCTAAAGAATATGGATACTCTTCTGGAAACACGGAAATTAGCATTCCCGTTTGCTTGGCTGCTTGGCGACGCGCCCTTTGATAACTTTCCTCAAGTTGCTCTGTAGGATAGCTCTTAAGACTAGAACTATCTTCTATCGCTAACTTAATTTGGGTGCGAGAATCGGTGATGGAATCGAGCCAACTATCTGAGCGACGCTGGGGTTGATATTGCCACTTAAGCAAATGCAACAGCAAGCGAGTTAGTTGACTGGCAATACTCCGACGTTCACTTTTGCCTAAGCCTTCAACCTCTTCAATCAGATATTCTACATCAACTTCATGCCAGCGATGCGATCGCAATAGTTGGGCCGTCTGTTCAATCCACAAGTTAAAATCTGCTTTATAAGTTGCGCTCATAGCCGTTCTCGATCTTAGGCAAGCCAAAATATCCTTATTTTCCAATGCGCTCAAGTTCCTCTCGCAATACTCGCCTTAATGTCTCTTCTAACGGTTCACGGCGCTGCTGAATGTACTCACGCAAGGCATCGTTAATCAAAGTTTGGTAATTTCCACCACCTGCTGCGTGAACTTGGTCACGAAACCATGCTAGTACTTCATCATCTAGGCGAATTGTAATTCGAGTTTTGCCTGCTGGTGTTGATTCAATCCCTCCCCGCTTGCCCTCGCTAAAATCATACTCAGTTTCCATAATTTCCAAATCTAATACAATGTCAAAACTCCCAAATCTGGATTTTTGTCAAAAGCTTGGATATCCTCTATGTGCGATCACAAAATCTCTTCAATCTCTCTGGTTGAACAATTGCCATAACGAATCCAAATCACTTTCGGAGGAAATCCTCGCAAAATGCTCAACTCATTAAAATCAGCATCTCTGGTGACAACAGTAAATCCACTTTGTCGGGCATACTCCCAAACAGTTACATCATCTGCTTGATCTAAGCTTATAAGAAAAAGATGCTGAGAGTTTGGGTACATATCAGCTAGTCGATCAACTAACCGAGGTGATAAGTTATGGTCAAACAATAACTTCATGCTTGCATTGTCAGCATTTGCCGTTCTCGATCGGCCGCATAGCTTAGGCAAGCCAAAATATCCTCTTGTGTCAAATAAGGAAAGTCATCAAGCACTTCCTCGTAGGTCATCCCAGAAGCAAGATAAGATAAAACATCGTATACAGTAATTCGCATTCCTCGAATACAAGGCTTACCACCTCGTTTTCCTGGTTCGATTGTAATAATGTTTTGATACTGCACAGCTATTCAAGCCTCAAAAATCTTCATCATCAACAAAAAATTCGGCATCGTCTTCCAATCGAGAATTACCTTGCCCAATACCAGCAAGCCCCCACAGAGGTTGCAGCAGTGCCATGCCAATTAACCCGACAACGGCACTAAAAGCTAGCACTAAACCCATTGGTATCTGAATCGATTGGAATGTTAAGAATTTTAACGATACGGGTGTGGCATTTTGGACTGAAATAATTGCGATCGCGATTACCCAAACCGCCACAACTAGAGATGTCAAAAAAGGAGCGAAAGTTTTCATATCTTAATAAAATTTATGAGTTAATAATTCTTAACTCATAACTCCTAACTTTGAATTATTAAACTGCAAGTGTTTCTAGTTTAGCAATGGCACTCTTTAACTCTTGGGCGATTTGGGTGAGTTTTTCGGGAGTGTTGGTTTCTAGGTAGACGCGCACCAGTGGTTCTGTACCGGAAGGACGCAGTAAAATCCAGCTACCTTCTTCTAAATACAGCTTAATACCGTCTTTACGCCCCACTTCCTTGACTTTAATGCCTGCTACCTCTGTAGGTGGATTTTTGGTAAAAGAGTCGATGACGGCGGTTTTATGCGCTTCTGTGAGGTGCAAGTCTAGGCGGTTGTTGTAAAGTGGCCCATCGGCTTCAGCGATCGCTTCCTTAACGAGTAGACTTAAAGGCTTACCTTCATAAGCGATCGCTTCAGCCACCAGCATATCGGCTAATACCCCATCTTTTTCGGGAATATGCCCAATAATACTCAATCCACCTGATTCCTCTCCACCGATTAATACAGCAGTTTCGCGCATTTTTTCACCGATGTATTTAAAACCAACTGCTGTCTCGTAAATTTGCAGTCCATTTTTAGCAGCGAAATTATCCAGCAGGTGGGTTGTAGCGACAGTGCGGACTATGGCGCCGGTTTTACCTTTATTTTTGATTAAATGACGTGCTAGAAGTAGCAGCACAGTATTGGGAGTGAGGACGGTTCCTTGTTCATCAACGATACCAAAGCGATCGCTATCTCCATCCGTCGCCAAACCCAAATCAGCGCGATCGCGAACTACTGCTTCCACTAACTCAACTAACTGTTCTCCTTTGGGTTCAGGCATTCCACCCCCAAATAACACATCTCTCCAATCGTGGAAACTTTCTAATTGAACGCCACTATGTTGCAAAACTTCATCTAAATAGCCGCGAGAGGTAGAATACAAAGCATCGTACTTTACCTTTAAATTAGCGCTTCTGATCTTTTCTACATCAAGTAGAGTGTAGATAAATTTCAGGTAATCTGGTTTCGGATCGAAAATTGAAATTGAACCTGATGGGTTGCTCCCAGGCAACTCATCCGATGCACCTTCTATATTTGCCACAATAGTATCAGTAATCTCTGGAGTGGCAGGCCCAGCATAATCGGGTATATATTTAATTCCACAGTAAGGTGCTGGATTATGGCTAGCAGTAAACATTAACGCCCCAGCGGAATTTAGGTGACGGGCATTGTAGGCAATTACTGGTGTAGGGCAATCCCGATCGGTAATTTTTACAGTCCAACCCAAATCTGCTAATACTTGGGCCGCTGTTTGGGCAAACTGGTCAGCTAAAAAGCGAGTATCGTAGGCAATAAGTACTGGTCTATTTTTTGTGTAGGCTGTATCTAAGTAAGTGGCAATTGCCCTTGTTACTTTTCTCACATTGGGGAAAGTAAAGTCATCGGCAATAATCCCTCGCCAGCCATCGGTACCAAATTTTATCTTGCTGGACATTTTTGCTACTTGCTCCGGTACATTATCAGTACTATAAAAGCTTCCCGCAAAGCGTGTGTAGCAGCAACTATCCTCCGAAGTTCTTTTCTAAGGAAGCCTTAGTTTAAACTTCTCCCCACCGTATTTTCTCTCACTGTTTCTGAGCAATGTCAACCCCCGATCGACCTTTTGCCAGTTATCACCTTTGGTCTCTAGTTGCCCCAGCGACTGGGCAAGAACGCTGGCATTGCCAGATGAGACGGGGGTTTATCAAAGCACGGCAACACGAACCACAAGTCAAAGCGCTTTTAACGCAAGCCACCGCGCCTCAGCGGATTGGCATACTAGCTCAAAAAGGCGTTTATGAGTTTCATCATCACAGGCATCTGTTGAAGCAAGCAGATGGTGTAGAAAGAGTTGCCCAGTTACTAAAATTAGGCAACTCAAGCGTTCAAGTTCAGCAACGCGTGCTGCAAATTTTGCACAAATATCACGATGCGCCGTTGCTTTTGGATAAAGATATTATCCAATTAACACCGGGTGATGAAGGCTTTCCCAAACCGATAGTAGTTGAACAAGAGGATTATTGTTTTCGCTTATATGCGGCTATGGACTGCGTTTTCATTGAGTCTGATAGCACTTTACATATTTTGGATTTCAAAACTGGTAAGTCGGCTTTTGACCAACGACAGGCATTAGTTTACTTGTTAGCAGCTCGTTATCTTTACCCCGGACGAAAAGCTGTTGCATCATTTTATAATTTAGAAATATGTAAGAAGTCTGAGTTAATTAGCATTAATAATAGTGAATTAGAATCCTTAAAATTTGAGTTAGCGAATATTGCTCATAAACATCAGCACGATTTGCAAAAATATCAGGAAGAAAATACTAATTTTAGTAAAATATTCCCTCCTAATCCTGGCTCTCACTGCCGCTTTTGCCCATTTAACTCTATCTGTGAGTTTGCCGATTTAAAGCAGCATCAATCATATCCACTGCCCAGTTTAAGAAGTTTAAGAATTAATAGCTAATTAGTTTATTTATTTACCTTGGTTCAATTTTCCAAAAAATCTACTAAATACTCGTATTTTTACTGGACTGATTCTCTTCTCCTATCAGACAACCTAGATGTCAGATACATCGATTTTTATCTTTGGTTGTAAGGAGTTAAGATTAGTGCGGTTAACCACAAATAAATCTGTATTTAGATTAGTAGGAATTTCGACGTTTCTTTTACTTCTAATATTTAAAGGGATTTTACCTCAAACTGTTTATGCATTGCTGTCGTCTCTAGACGCTTGTGCTATTCAACCTGAATGTGCCGCTGCTGGTTCAGAATTAGCTCCTATTGCGAAGGCTCCAATTAGCACAACTAAAGCTCAAAATGAGCAGGTTCCAAATAAAGCTCAGGAGAGATATTGTTCTTTTTATCCACTTAATTTAGTTTGTGGATCACAAGGTCAATCTTCAGTTCTTTATAATTACAAATTTCACCAAACAGTACATTACAGGAGGTCTGGTTTTCCTGACAAATTTGTAACTCATCATTTTCAAAGTTGGCGACCTGTACCGGGGGCAATTAGAAGTCTAGTTAATCAATATGCAGGTCGTGATTTTGGTGGTGGTTATCCTCCATCTGGTGATTATGTAACCTGGATTCGTTTAAATGATGGAGATGGTAATAATCAAACTCGTGGAGTCGTTTATGAATATTCAACTGGCGACACCATAACATGGGATGATTATGCAAATTATTCTAACAATAATATTGAGGGAGAATGGATTAGTGATCTGGTTCGTGCTGATATACTGCCAGATAATTCATCCCCTCGTGATAGGAAAGATTGACTTCAATAAAAGGGCGATGTGGCTGTTCAATTAATAAATATTTATCAAATTAGAGGTTGCTGGCATGAAAGAGCTTTCTACGCTTCTCCAAAAGATTAAAGATAACCCAGTCATATACATAGATAAGCCATCAATTACTTGCCTTAGTTGCTTTGTCGTGGGGTATTTAAGTCAACTAAGTAACTTAGGATTAACTCCAGAAGGCGACCCAATCGAAGGATTTAATGAATGGATGCAAGAAAGAGCAAAAACTGATGTAGCTAAATCTTGAGTTGAGATAATTTTGTTTCTTTGTAGTAGTGAAAGAGATGCTTTCTATAGTTTTTTTGAGTTATTTGAAAAGTTCATAAAGCAGAAAAATAATTAAAAAATTCAAGAAAATAAAGACGTTTTAAGGCTTCGTCAGAATTTGATGTTTCCTCAGTTTGATATTTACAAGGAGATTCTAGGTGCTATAAAGAAAAGACCAGGAATGTATTTAGAAGCTAGTCCAATCACTGAACTAAATATGCGTTTGCGAGGATATAGTCTGGCTCGAAGAGAAGTGAGCGTACCTCCAACAGAGCCAGAAAGGGAATTTGAAGGTTTTCAATCATGGATTGAAGAAAAATATGGAATTAACTCAGGTCAGTCATGGTCTAAAATAATTCTTTTCTTTTCTGTAGACGAGCATGAGGCACTACAGAAATTTTTTGAACTGTTTGAAGAATACTTGAATAGGAACAAGGCTTTAGAAGTAGACGAAATTAGTGGTTAAGCAGGAAGTATTAAAGTGCATTAGCCTACGGCATAATAACACACTCTAGTCCCTAAATTAAATTGGAGTAATCAATATGATGAATCTTTGTACACTTCTCCAAAAGATTAAAGAAAATCCAGTTATGTACATAGATAAGCCATCAATCACTTGTCTTGATTTCTTTGTAGCTGGGTATTTAGGTCAACTAAGTGACTTAGGAGCAACTCCAGAAGGATACCCAATGGAAGGATTTGACGAGTGGATGCAAGAAATAGCAGAAACTAATTTAATTAAATCTTGGGCTAGAATAATTCTATTTCTTTTTCCTGGTGAAAGAAATGCCTTCTATAAATTTTTTGAACTTTTTGAAAAGTTCATCGAACAAAAAGATAATTCAAAAATTCAAGAAAGTGAAGACATTTTAAGGCTTCGTCAGGATTTGTGGTTTCCTCAGTTTGATATTTACAACGAGATTCCAAGTAATATAAAAAAAAGACCAGGAATGTATTTAGGAACTAATTCAATTACTAGACTTGATATGCTTCTGCGAGGATATAGTCTGGCTCGAAGAGAAGTTGGCGTACCTCCAACTGAGCCAGAAAGGGAATTTGAAGGTTTTCAATCATGGATTGAAGAAAAATATGGAATTAACTCAGGTCAGTCATGGTCTAAAATAATTCTTTTCTATTCTGTAGATGAGCATGATGCACTACATAAGTTTTTTGAATTGTTTGAAGAATACTTGAATAGGAATAAGAGTTTAGAAATAGACGAAAATTGTGGTTAATCAGAGAGTATTAAGGTGCGTTAGCCTACTGGCGTGTCAAGACTAAATTTGTGCATTAGCAAACTCTTGTGGGATGGGCTTCTAGCCCGTCCTAATTGGCGGGCAAGATGCCCGCCCCACAAGAAAATTTATTGCAACATTTTAGTCTTGTCACACCACTACTGGCGTGTCAAGACTAAATTTGTGCATTAAACGTAGACGTAGGTTGGGTGAAGCGGAGCGCAACCCAACATATATCAGGATGTTGGGTTACGCAAAGCCTCCACCCAACCTACATTTTTTTTGCAACATTTTAGCCTTGCCACGCCACTACTCGCTTTCTTAGCGCCTTTCTGCAATGCCTAAATTCAAAAAGGCGGTAATTCTTTAAGAATTGTGAACCGAATATGATTAATCGCCAAATCACCAATGGGGATATCTTCTTTGGTTAGCCGTTCGCCTTGACTTGTCACCGTTTCAAAGGTGATACCTTTACCAATTTCAATGTGATACCAGCATAAGCCCATAAAAAATCGCGTCGGATAAGGCCCACCTTCACCTATATCGTCAGGATTGGATTCCATTGGCAACCAACCAAAATTTGGGACGTAGAATTCTAGCCAAACATGATTAAAGTCTGGTTGTAACGGTACTCCTACAAAGTCACTATGCGGAGGACATTTGTACCTGCCTACGGTGCGGCAGGGGATGCCATTTAAACGGGATAAAGCAAGTAAAACGCCGACATATTCCCCACAAGAACCAACGCCCCGCTCTAAAACTGTATCTGGCGTGTCAATGTAAGGTTTAATACCGTAGGATAACTGATCGTAGACGTAGTTGCGGATGCTGTGCATTTTTCGCAGCACATTGGTTTCAGAACCAATTGCTTCTCTAGCGGCACGGCGAACAATGGTAGTATCCATTGCTAAATCGTCGTCATCCACTAAGTAGCGTGTTTGTAATTCTGGGGACAACTCAGGTATATTTTCCACATCTCTGGGTGTGATGCGATACTTAATCCCTCGAACTTCCAAAAGTGCTTTCCAGCCAAATATATGCCGTTCTCCTGGAGCAAGAGAATCAAATTTAAAGACTGCTACACGTTGCCCCTGTACCACTTCTTCGGTGAAGGGTATACCAATAGGTTCAACGTGTTTCACCTTTTGACGCTCAGTTTCGGATGGTAGGGCGATGCGCCATTCGACATCGGGTAAATTAACCTCGTCTAAGGGGGCAATTTCCTCAGCATAAGACATTTCAATCAGATAGCCGTTAGAGAGGGCGTAGCGCTTATCTGGATCGTAATGATAATACAGTGGGTGAATAAAAGTGCGATCGCGGAATGTTAATTCATGACTAGGATCGGCATTGGGGTTGTCCCGGATATAAGGCTCCTCTGAGGCGTAGGCTACGTAAATACTTTCTTTGCCTGTTTCGGCATTTTTATGGATTGCTATGCCTGTGGGACATTCAAAGGGTGTCAGGACGCTGAATTGCAGTTCTCCCGTGGCTCTGTCCATCGCGTAAACTGATTGTTCGATGCGATCGCAAATCCATAGCATTTCTTGGTTGACTGCCAAATTCTCTATCCCAACTCCAGGGGCATAGAATCTGGTAATCTCTTTTCGCGTTTCGCGGTCAAAAACCAGAATGTAGCCCAGCCTTTGGCAACTAACATAAACTGTTGTTTCCCAAACAGCAACGCCATCAGCCGGATAAGGCAATGTTACAAAATGTTCTAGATCCAAAGCATCGAGCTTGCACAAATAAACACTATTTTCTCGGCTTACCCAGAGGGTATCATCCCACGCAGCTAAACCAGTGACATCGGTAAATTCTTCAACTTGATGGGAATTGAGAATTTTGCTGTTGTCAGAGGTGGGATCGATCTCTAGTAGATGCCCTTTGATACTGTCAATAGCAATCAGTCTATCTTTGATGAAAGTAATGCCACACAGGGCAGCAGCAGTAAGCGGTCGAATTGTTTTTTGCCCAAACATCTGGCTAACGGTCAAAGTGGGGAGTGCAAAACTCATAAAACCTTGTGGTAAGTGTAAAAAACCCTCACCTTTAGGTAGGGGAGGAAACATGACTCAAGCGGTTTTACCGCCGTCAGACCAATTGCTGGATATAGAAAATTCTAGTCGAGCAATGGCTTCCCTAATTGGGGTAGATGAAGAGTGGTGAGTTAAAAGACTGCCCACAATGGGCGTTGCTCTTACCAAGTACATCTAGTGGTTCTCGATCGCCACGTTTACGGCGAGGTACTAATAATTATCGGTACAATGTGTTCCGATAAACTCTTTCGTGAGAAATAATACTATGTCAAAACAGGAGGAATTTACAAATGTTAAGAATTACATATACACTCATACAACTGGGCGATCGCCTTAATGTAACTTTAGGAGATGGAATTCCTGCCATCACTAAATTATGATCGAATTTTGTAACCATTTGCTGTGACCTACACGATGTCTGCTAATTCTCTGCCTGAAGGTGCCGCCGTTTGGCATAGTTTAGAAGTTGATAAAGCGCTAGACCTGCTTGATAGTAATGCAGACAGTGGCTTAACACCCCAAGAAATTCAACAGAGATTACAAAAATACGGCCCCAACGAACTTGAAGAAACTGCTGGCCGTAGTACTTGGGAAATTCTTCTCGATCAGTTCAAGAACATTATGTTGTTGATGCTGATTGGCGTAGCTCTAATTTCTGGCTTGATAGACCTATGGAGTTGGCGGTCGGGCACTTTGAAGCCTGGTGAAGTGCCATTTAAAGATACGATCGCTATCTTAGCAATTGTCATTCTCAATGGCATACTCGGCTACGTCCAAGAAAGCCGTGCTGAAAAAGCATTGGCAGCCTTGAAAAAAATGACCTCTCCCTTAGTGCGGGTTATCCGCGACACCAGATTGGTGGAGATAGCAGCCAAGGAACTAGTTCCAGGGGATGTAATGCTGCTGGAAGCTGGGATGCAGATAGCCGCAGATGGGCGCTTGATAGAACAGTCAAATTTACAAGTGCGAGAGTCAGCATTGACTGGTGAAGCCGAAGCGGTGAATAAACAGGCATCACTAAAATTACCGGAGGAAACATCATTAGGCGATCGCCTAAATGTCGTATTTCAAGGAACTGAAGTAGTCCAAGGACGAGGCAAGGTTCTGGTGACTAACACCGGAATGACTACAGAACTCGGCAAAATTGCCACCATGTTGCAGTCGGTGGAAAGTGAACCTACGCCGTTACAGCAACGGATGACTCAACTAGGCAACGTCCTGGTTACGGGTTCCTTGATTCTCGTGGCGATTGTCGTTATCGGTGGTGTCCTCAAGGACGGAGGTTTTAAAAACATCCAAGAACTCTTGGAAGTTTCCTTGAGTATGGCGGTTGCTGTGGTGCCAGAAGGTTTACCAGCAGTAATTACCGTCACCTTGGCACTGGGAACCCAGCGAATGGTGCGCCAAAATGCCTTGATTCGCAAATTGCCAGCAGTGGAAACGTTGGGTTCTGTAACTACCATCTGTTCGGATAAAACCGGTACACTGACTCAAAATAAAATGGTCGTGCAATCGGTTTTTACTAACAACAAAACCTTTCGCGTCATCGGCGAAGGTTACGCTCCCACAGGGGACTTTCAGTTAGATGGTCAAAAAATTTCCCTAGAGGCGTCTCCAGAAATCTCAGCGTTATCAGTAGCCTGTGCTATTTGTAATGATTCGGTATTGCAAAAAGAACAAGGTGATTGGGCAATTTTGGGAGATCCCACAGAGGGGGCATTGTTAACACTGGCGGGAAAAGCTGGAATCGAAAAAGACCAGTGGAACAGTAAATTACCCAGAGTTAGGGAGTTCCCCTTCTCCTCAGAACGGAAGCGGATGAGCGTAATTTCTCAGGTGGAGGGAGTTGCCACAGGTGACGCATCTTCGAGAGGCGTTGACCCGGCGATCGCTAGTTTTCTCCAATCTGAACCTTACTTAATGTTTACCAAAGGTTCCCCAGAGTTAATCTTGGCACGTTCCACTCAAATTCATTTGGGCAATGACACAGACCCCTTGACCGAAGCACAACGCCAAAACATTTTGACACAAAATGACCTGATGGCAAGTAAAGGTTTGCGGGTACTAGGTTTTGCCTACAAACCCTTGGCAGAAATCCCACCAGAAGGTTCCGATGAAGTATCTGAGCAAGGCTTAGTGTGGCTGGGATTGGTAGGAATGCTGGATGCGCCACGCCCAGAGGTAAGGGCAGCTGTGCAAGAGTGTCGAGATGCAGGTATTCGCCCAGTGATGATTACTGGCGACCACCAATTAACAGCACGAGCGATCGCTACCGATTTGGGAATTGCCCAAGAAGGCGATCGTGTTCTCACAGGTCAAGAATTGCAACGGATGACTGACCAGGAATTAGAGCAAAACGTTGACTTGGTGAGCATCTATGCCAGAGTTTCCCCAGAACACAAACTGCGAATTGTCCAAGCACTGCAACGCCGGGGTCGATTTGTGGCGATGACAGGCGATGGTGTCAACGATGCCCCAGCCCTCAAACAAGCCGACATCGGTATTGCAATGGGTATTACTGGTACAGATGTCAGTAAAGAAGCCAGTGACATGGTGTTACTTGATGACAACTTCGCCACCATTGTCAGCGCCACCAAGGAAGGTAGAGTTGTTTACACCAATATCCGCCGCTTTATTAAATACATCCTGGGCAGTAACATCGGTGAAGTTCTCACAATTGCAGCCGCACCTCTAATTGGTTTAGGAGGCGTTCCCCTTACCCCCTTACAAATTCTGTGGATGAACTTGGTGACAGACGGTTTACCAGCCTTGGCATTAGCTGTGGAACCTCCAGAACCGGATGTCATGCAACGTCCGCCTTTTAGTCCCCGTGAAAGTATTTTCGCCAGGGGATTAGGTTCTTACATGATTCGCATTGGTATCATCTTTGCCATTATCAGCATTGCCTTAATGTGGTGGGCTTATCAACATACCCATGCTGCTGGATATCAAGGCGATCGCGATACCTGGAAGACAATGGTATTTACAACCTTGTGTATTGCCCAAATGGGTCATGCGATCGCCATTCGCTCCAACAACCGACTGGCCATCGAGATGAATCCCTTCTCCAATATATTTGTACTAGCGGCTGTTGTTGTCACCACGATTTTGCAGTTGATGCTAGTTTACGTCCCACCCCTGCGAGATTTCTTTGGTACTCACTACTTGAATCTGCAAGAGTTAGGGGTTTGTATTGGTTTCAGTGCCTTAATGTTTGTGTGGATTGAAGCGGAGAAGATATTTTTGCGGATTATGGGCAAGAAGGCTGTCTAAAAAGGAAATTTTAGATTTTAGATTTTAGATTTTAGATTTATCTTCAATCCAAAATCTAAAATTTAAAATCCAAAATTGAACTTATGTACCTAAAAACTCTAAACCTCCGACAATTTCGCAATTATCAAGACCAAAAGGTTGAGTTTACCGCTGCCAAAACAATTTTGGTAGGTAATAATGCTCAGGGAAAGTCAAATTTGTTGGAGGCGGTGGAGTTGCTGGCGACATTGCGATCGCACCGCATGACCCGCGATCGCGATTTGGTTCAAGAAGGGGAAGCCATAGCCCAAATTGATGCCACCCTTGAACGACAAACAGGTGTTAGTGACCTGACCTTAACCCTGCGCCGCAATGGTCGCCGTAGCGTTGCTCTCAATGGCGAATCGATCCGCCGTCAAATGGACTTTCTCGGTGTTCTCAATGCAGTCCAATTTTCCAGCTTAGATTTAGAACTAGTACGCGGCGGCCCGGAAGGTCGCCGCAACTGGCTAGATACACTTTTAATTCAACTGGAACCAGTTTATGCTCACATTTTGCAGCAGTATAACCATGTGTTACGCCAGCGCAATGCCTTTTTAAAAAAAACTCAAGACTTAGCACTGGATACAGAGCAATCAGAACTAGCGGTGTGGGATGCACAGTTAGCGACCACAGGAACTAGAGTAATTAGACGACGCGATCGCGCTATCCAAAGATTAGCTCCCATTGCTACCACCTGGCACGGCAATATCAGCGGCAGTACAGAAGTTCTGCAAATCAAGTACATCCCGAATATTCCTTTAGAGGATAACCATCCAGAAGAAGTACAGCAAGCTTTTTTAGCAAAAATTCAGCAGCGAGCCGTTGCTGAAATGCACCAAGGCACAACCCTTGTCGGCCCGCATCGAGACGAAATAGAATTAACTATTAACCAGACACCCGCTCGCCAATATGGTTCTCAAGGTCAACAACGAACCCTGGTTCTAGCCTTAAAATTAGCCGAATTACAATTAATTGAAGAAGTCGTCAAAGAGTCACCATTACTATTACTAGATGATGTTCTTGCCGAACTAGATTTATCCCGCCAAAATCAATTGCTTGATGCCATTCAAGACCGCTTTCAAACCCTGATTACTACCACTCACTTGGGTTCCTTTGATTCCCAATGGTTGAAGTCATCCCAAATTATTTTGGTGAAAGCAGGAGAGTTAACAATTAAAAATTAAAAATTAAAAATTTATTTAAAGGCATTTTCATCCAGGGATTTATAACGTGCATCTGGATGCCTCTACTCTGATTTTTTGGGATGTTTTTCAAACCTTTTAAAAACGTTGAGCACCAAAAAAGTCAGCATAGCACTGATTAATCCTAACTGCCATAAACCACAGCCAGCAGCAATTCCCAATGCAGACGAAACCCAAATAGCCGCTGCTGAGGTGAGTCCGTGAATTTCAAGTTGCTGTGACTCTTGGGAAGATTGGCGCACAATTTCTCCAGCACCGAGAAATCCTATACCAGTTGCAATCCCTTGAATCACGCGGCTAAGTGCATCAGGACTAGATTGCAGTCCTCCTGTTTGCATGATTATCAAGGTAAATAAGGCTGAACCTAAACTCACCAGCATGTGAGTTCTTAAACCAGCTGGCTTGCGCCTAATTTGACGTTCTAAGCCGATGATTGCTCCAATAAGCAATGCAATACATAGCCGGAAGCTGATATTCAGCCAATCATTAGTTGCAAGGTAGTAAGTGTTTGACAATGTTTAGTCTGATATGGAGAATTCTATATACTAGGTTAAATCGTAATATTTTTATAAAAATAGTACAAAACTATTCTAATGTTTTATTAATGGAGTTTGATCCAATGGGTGTAGTGCAATAGTCTATCTCATATTGGAATCTATCAATTCAGCAATAGTTTTGAAACGGAGAATTAATATTTTCCATTATTAGGATTATTTTTCAACAAGATAATATTATTCTGGTCAATAAATGGAGATTTGCATTGTTAAATTGTGGCAACGATCGTCATTTTGGCAAACTACATGAATTTTAAGTTTATTAAATAGTTGTTTGACTATTTAAAATGACTGAGCCACAAAATTATACCTTAAATTGTTAGATTTAACCTATATACTCAACAATTAAATATGATCCGACCATGTATAAGTAGATCAAATCAGCTATACAGCGTATTTCAAGTTACGGAAGTACACGATGATTCGTCTCAAAGCCAGGTATAAAGCCTGTTTTACTTCTGACTCCTAAATTCTGAATTCTGAATTCTGCTGTCAGTCCTGAGTACTTTTTATTCAGAAGTCAGTGGATTAACCTGATAACATACCAAAAAGAAATGGCTGTGGCTACAAATAGACAACTAACAAATTGAGTGAATAAACTCTACTGGCTAGATCAAATTAAACTACAAGACCGTGCCAAAGTAGGTGACAAAGCCTTTTACTTGAGCAAAATTATCCAGCGTGGCTATCCGGTGATGCCTGGTTTTGTAGTTTCGGCAGAAATTTTGCGGCAATTTCTCGAAAATCTCAATAGTTCAGAATCATTAGTAGCTGACTTACCCCATTCTTCGCTACACCTGGATGTCACTAATTGGCGTCAACTTCAGCAGGTGGCTAGTCGCTTGCGCCAAGAAATTCTGAGTGCGACTGTAACCCAGGAGTGGGTGAGTCCAATTTTCCAAGCCGCTAAGGAATGGCAAACTAGCTGTTTGATTCTTCGACCTTCTTTGACAGTATCAACTGCTACTCCAGGTATAAACAACAATATATCGGGTTTACTGGAGTCAGTATTTTGCCAGTGCGAACCGGAAGCGATCGCACTGGCTCTAAAGCGTACCTGGAGTCAAATATTTCGGGCCCGGAGTCTATTATATTGGCAGCACTTAGGAATTAATCTGCAACAAATTAATCTCGCAGTTTTGGTGCAACCTGTTGGAAATGCGATCGCTAGTGGCTCGCTCACAACCAATTCCTCTGGGTGGGAAATTGAGGCTACTTGGGGATTAGGAATTGCGATAGCTCAAGGCGAAGTACAGCCAGATGTTTATTACATTCAACCGGAAACTGGGGTTGTGCTTGAGCAACAACTGGGCAATAAAATGCTGGCTTATGGCGTTGATGATGCAGCGCCTAAAGTTTTTTCGCAACCCTTGCCGAACTCAGCGTTAACACCAGATCATACCTGTCTGATTACCTATCTACTTCCAGAAGCGCAACAAAAACAGTACTCTTTACAAGAAGAATACTTGCAACAAATAATTGCTCTGGGAACTCAACTGGTAAGCGAACTAGGTAAAACCTTTACCATTAAATGGACTATCGCCGAGCAACCTACATCTGGCAAGCTCTACATCACACAAGTGAGTCCTTCCCAATCAATTTCCCACACACACTTCATTCGGGGACTAGGAGCAGCCGGGGGACGGGTTGTAGCCACTGCCCTGGTAATTATTAATTCGCAACAGAAACCCGAACAATTACCGAAGGGAGTAATTTTAGTAGTACCAACGATTACACCTGATTGGTTGCCATTATTGCAACAAGTTGCTGGCATTATCACAGAACAAGGGGGATTAACCAGTCACGCGGCAATTCTAGCTAGAGAATTAGGTATAACAGCAGTAGTCAACGCAACATCGGCCACAACTTTAATCCAAACTGGCGAACGATTGCTGCTTGATGGCGACAGAGGAGAAGTTTATCGCATCAAAGGAGACTCAAAGGAGGAGATGGAGAGAGGAAGAGAAGAAAATCTTCTTTCCTCACATTACCCCAACCCGAAAGCGTCTCATCCTGCTGTTACGTCTCATCTACCTATGATTGCTACCCAACTGCTGGTTAACTTGAGTCAATCCACTTTAATAGAACAAGTGCAAAACCTGCCTGTGGATGGAGTGGGATTGTTGCGTTCCGAATTGATGGTACTAAATATATTGAACGGGCAACATCCCAATAGTTGGATTTTAAGCGGGCGTCAGGCAGAATTGTTAGAGTTATGGTCTGAGCAGATTATGCAATTTGCTCGTGCCTTTGCACCAAGACCAGTTTTTTATCGTTCTTTAGATTGGCGATCGCAAGATTTACCATCATTGCGTGATAGTTTAGAATCTTCGCCCCAGTCGATGTTAGGTGAACGCGGCACCTTTAGCTGTTTACGAAATCCCGCAGTATTTGAGTTGGAACTGAAAGCTTTGGCGAGTGTACAGGAAGCTGGCTACACCAATGTCAATCTACTGTTACCCTTTGTGCGGACTGTAGAAGAATTTGTCTTTTGCCGTCGCAAAGTTGAGCAAGCTTTTTTAACCGAGGTAGCGCAGTTTCAATTGTGGATGATGGCAGAAGTGCCAAGTGTACTGTTTTTATTACCAGAATATGTGAAAGCAGGTGTAGCCGGAATTTCTATTGGTACAAATGACCTGACCCAATTATTGCTAGGAGTGGATCGAGAACAAGGACAGCTAGCAAAAGTATTTAATGAACGTCATCCAGCAGTTATGGGTGCGATCGCTCAACTGATCCAAATGGCTAGAAGTGCTGGTATACCATGTTCAATCTGCGGTCAAGCACCAGCCCTCTATCCAGAAATTATTGATAAATTAGTGGAATGGGGTATTACTTCCATTTCTGTTGAACCGGAAGCAGTCGAACGAACATATCAAGCGATCGCTCGTGCTGAACAACGCATAATTTTGGCAGCAGCACGACGAAAACTGCATTAGTTAGGAGTGATTCAATGATTCTAGGCGTGACAGCCATGTGTTGAAGTGGGGACATCTGCTCCGAATTACTTCTAGTCCAATTCGTTCAGCCAACTGCGATCCAAAAGCAGACTTTGCTCTTCCATAATCAGGAAACTGAGCGATGATGCGTTTACTGGGAGCTGTATCCTGTCCGTCGTTGATCAACTCAGGTGTTTCATATTGATTAGCGATCGCCTGGAGAGCCTCAATCTCCTTTGTACGACTAGCATCAAGGTATTCAAAGCACGTTGGATCAGCAAAAAGGTATGCCTCATATTCATGTAACTGAATGTACGGGATGAATCGGTAATCGTTAATATCTTCTGCAAAGCGTTGCTCTAGAAATTCGACCCGTTGTACAGGATTTTGGCGCAGACTCTCAGCTTCAGCCAATCCCGGAAAATCAGGAGCAATAGCATACAAATCAATCATAGTAGTAAAGAACACCTTAGAGCCTTTCTCCTGCTTGAGAAGGCGCAGAATGTCATCCTTCATAGGCTCGTACTTTTGACCGTCACCGCGATGCACATAACCTTTTTTTCTGGCATGGGCAATCAGCATAATCTTGTCCATAAAAACACTATATTGAGCAAGATATAGTTTTAGGATGTTATCGGCGAATGTCTGCTCGGTCTGTCCTTCAGCAAATAGGTAGAGGCGTATCATTAATGTGGTCCTCCACCGGCGATATTTTTCTCCCAGACTTCTCCCAGACTGTACTCGTCGAGCCAAGGTTCTAATTCTAAGGAATTTAGCCGCTTAAATTGCGATTCCTTACCCTCTCGGTTTACCGCAATCACATCTTCAGGATCAAAATTATCCAAAAAAGAACTAGATTGGGTGCTAACCAAATTTAAAAGCCCAAATCGCCACCTTGATCAAATGTTCGGCGTGTTAGAGTTTGTGCGTTCTGAGTTTATCCCTATTCTGCTATTTGGTTGCCTAACAAAACCCAAAGTTACTCGTTTCATAATCCAGTACAAACCTGCAAGTACCACAAAGGTGATAGCAATAATCACCAAGGGCTGTTTTCCCAGAATTTCTTCTACCCCTTTGGTTATTACGGCATCGGGTTGAGTAATAAAATCCCAACTGTTGAAACGCAAAAATCGCCCCCAATAAACACCAACAGCACAGAGAAAATGTGTAATCGTCTCAACGCGCCAAATCCATTGGCTCTTACCGATGCGATGTAAATAGTGACCCCAATTAATTAACGATATTACATAAGCTTCAAATCCACCGAGAATTACTAGCAAATACACAGGAATAAGTACTAAAGTAATCATCCACACCGATTGAATCGTGCGGATATCATCTATCAAGTGAATTACATCGGTTAACAAATATGGTGCATTTGGTAAGAAAGCATAGAAAACTAAGAATCCTAGCCACCAAAGCCAAGTGCCACCACGCTTAAAGCGAAATAGCCACACACTCAAAGCTAAAGGTATAAAAGCCAGAAATAAATTCCAAGTCATCCAACTCATATTAATTCGCAAGACTTGCACGACTCTGGCTATCAATTCTTCTTTCATAGGTGCTTACTCGGAAGATATTTGATTTATCTAGATTCACTCTGTAGTGTTAGTGTTAACCTTAGCGATTGATCGAGTTTTTGTAGCCTCCAAGAAAATTAATTTACTCCAACATCAGACAATATTTTTGTGTCAGTGAGAAGTAAATACATACTGATATATATCCTACTATGTCCAAAATTTAGAGTTTTTGTGTATTTTATGCTGGAGGATGAAATTTATCAATCAATCGGCTTAAGTCACTAGTATAGCCAGAAAATCATCAGGGTAAAAGATACTACCGAAAGGTAGTCTGAGCAAGAAAAACGCTACGAATAAGTGATGGTGGACTTTTTTAATTGCAATGTATGCCTCTGTGCTAACTATTATATTGATTTCATTTTGCCCTGCTAGAGTTCCAGAAGTACCTAAAGTTTTTGTCAAGTCAGCCTTTGCTTAAGGGCGGGCGAGACGCCATAGGCGTCAATTTAACGCGAAACCCGCTTGGTGACAACGTTTTGCCCTCACCCCCAGCCCCTCTCCCATCCGTGAGAGGGGAGCTAGACATTCAATACCCCTTCTCCCTTGGGAGAAGGGGTTAGGGGATGAGGGCGTGAGGGATTTGCAAAACGCCTGTCCGACATAGTTTTCGGCTTAAGTTTACACCAATGGCGAGACGCCCACCCGACAAGAAGTAGTTGGATATTTTTTATTGGAAAGTCCCTAACTAACGCAGTAGCACTCGACTACGAGGGCCGATCGCCTGTTTGGGTGAAGTTATTGTACAACTCTTGGCAGAATCCTGTGAACAAGCAGCTTGAGCAAGGGTTGCAGGGTTGACAACTACTTGATTTACCTCTAGGAAATTACCGTTACTCAATTCCATATTAGGTGTAGTAGAAATTGATGGAGAATTAGACCCAGATGTGTACGTTGTAGGTGTCGAGGAAGCGCCACTATCAACTATTGGTGTAACAGTGAATGTGTTACCGCCATCAACTATTGGCGTAACAGTGAATGTGTTTCCACCATCAACTATCGTTGCAAGAGTGGGTGTGCTATCACCACTAACTACGGGTGCAGGAGCGATCGCACTACCATCAATTACTGATGGAGGAATGGATGTACTACCACCACTAATTACTGGCGGGGGAGTAGGTGTACTACCACCGCTACTTACTGGTGGGGGAGTGGTTGTACTACCATTACCAGTAGTTGGTGTAGGAGTTATGAGAGTTGCAGTTGCAGGTACTTTGATTTGTATTTTTGCTAGGGGTGCGTTAGTCATTTCCAAAGATGTCACCTTTGGTGAACCTGGGAGATCGGATTTGAAATCAAAGACTGTGGGGGTGGCGCTACCATTGCGATCGCTATATCGGACTCCATATCCACTCACTTCAAAAGTGCCCTGATACTGGTTTCCAGTGTTTGGATCGGTGACAATACCAGTGTATAAGGCTTTTGTGAGATTAAATTCATCCTGAACTACTCCTTGAAATGTGGTTCCTGCCAATTGCCCCTGGTATTTATAGGGTGTCAACTCACCGCCAGAAAGAATCGGCGAAG
Source organism: Nostoc sp. 'Peltigera membranacea cyanobiont' 210A (assembly GCF_002246015.1). Classification (GTDB taxonomy): domain Bacteria; phylum Cyanobacteriota; class Cyanobacteriia; order Cyanobacteriales; family Nostocaceae; genus Nostoc. Next base: position 1,020,738 of record NZ_NOLJ01000001.1, on the reverse strand, counting down.
TGAGAACGCCATTAAAGGAGACAATCGGAATGCCTTTAAAGTCAACAAAATAATGCAGACTACCATCAGAGCGTGTTTGTACCTGCACATAGTCTGACTTGTATATAGGAACGTAATTAGGATTATTATTAGTACCTAAGTTCCGCGAGTAAGTCCCCGTATCGTCTGTATCAACACGAGTAATCCTTTGATTGAAATTGGGATTATTTCTGGGAAGTTGGATAGTACCCGATAATGTACCAGTGCTTTGAATTGTGATTTGAGCAGAAGCACTCGTTCCACTTAAACCGATGAAGACTGCGGCTAAACTGCTGCTGCTAACAAGAACACAACCCAACTGAACTGATGAATTTAATTTCATGAAAAATTTGCTCCTTTAATCACATACAAAAAAAATACGCGTATGTTTACGCATGACTTTTCCTTGCTCCTAATGGATCGTGAAAGCATCTAATACTGAACTAGTCAGTATTAAAATAGCGTATTTTATTACCTTTACATCAGTACAAAATTAAAACCGGAAACTTGCTCTTAATGTCCCAACGATTAATGCATCGTTAGCCGCATTGTGATCGGGATTGAAAATAACGAATAAGCCTGGAGTCAAGGCGATATTGTCGCTCAGTTGGGCGCGGTAAAAAACTTCTACGTGAATTGATGTGTCACTACGTCCACCTGCTGTCCCCCCATCAGAAAAGTTGGGAAAATTGAAGCCGTCGGGTAAAGTACTGGAAGTAATTTTGGGCGGTTGTCCAACGAGAACGCCCCCTAAATTCCCAGAACGCAACAAATTAGGAAAAGCTGCGAACACCATCCAGTTAGTAGTTTCTACACTTCCCGAAAGGTTAGATGGCTTGGAGGAAGTAAAGCCACCCCAACCACCCAAATGCAAGTTAGGGTTAATTCGCCAAGCAACGGTAGCGCCAATGGCTTGGGTATCGAAAGCTGTAGGATCTGCAAAAGGTGAAATCAGTTGAGAATCGCCAATACCACCTCCCAGTAAGCCATCTGGGGAGTGGGAATAGAGATAATGTACGCCGATATCGATGTTATTTGTGGGTGCTAAACTTAACTGAGCGCCAGCAGTATATCTACCGCCAAATAGTCCGCCCTGCTTGGTGTCGCCAGGAAAATTGGGTATTTCTGCACTATAAACGCCTTGCAAGCTAATGCGATCGCTAATCTGCCAGTCAAAGCCTATACCACCACTGCCGTTACCAATACTTAAAATCGGGTTCCGCTGACCAAATAGAGAAATTGCGCCATCGCTAGAACCTTCTAAAGGGCTAATACCGCGAAAGGTGTTAATCGGATTGACTCCCGCCGTACCGACGACAATTCCCAAGTTATTCGAGGCCAGAAATCGATAAGATAAGTCACTAATAACTAGATTGTTGTCTGTATTTGACTCGAAACCCAACCGCCCCATATTGGTAGATAACAACGATGCATTAGAACCCAAATTACCCGCAGACAGCCCTGTTAACAGCAAATCTCCCCCTGTAAATGAAGTTGCTAAGGTTAGTTGGGCGCTACTTGTAAAAGTTAGATTGGTTTTTCCCTGGCGTTCAGGGACTCCATCTCTCGGAAACAAATCGACATCGGGGCTATTGGTTCCCTGCACGCTAAAAATGGCTTGACCAAATAATCTAGTAGTTGTGGAAAACCGATTTCCTTGTAATTCACTAGTCTGCTTTTCCACAGCTTCGACACGCTGCTGTAATTGCTGCAACTCTGCTTTGAATTCACCTTGCAACCTTTGCAGCGAGATTAAATCTTCATTATTAACAGTATTAATTTTATTGTTAGCGTAGGCGTAGCCCGCCGCAGGCATCGCATCGTTAATCTTCTCTAAGCAAGCATTTAAACCAGTCGCAAATTCATAACGGCTGATGCTACGATTCCCCAGATAAGTCCCATCAGGGTATCCCGCAATGCAGCCATAGCGTTCTACTAAAGACTGCAAAGCACCAAAAGCCCAGTCGGAGGGTTGCACGTCCTGGAGTTGCGATACTGAGGTGACTTGAGACATTGGGTTGTCTGAGTCTGGAGGATGAGGAGATTGGGAAAATTCTTCTGTACTTTCCTGGTTCTGTACAACTTCTGTTACAGGTTGAGTATTTTTTAATTTAGGTAAGTTAGGTGAACTGATAAATTGAATTTTGTCTCTACTTTTTCTCAGTATATTCTCGTACTTATTTTTTATAGCTGACGAGGTAGTTATATCTGGTTGCACGAATTCAGGTGGTGTAATTTCAGCAGGTGAGACAACTTGAGATAAATCATCCTGTGTTGACTGCTGCACCGGATTGTCTAGCAGAATTACGGACTTTTCTGGTAAATTGACCGCAGATATTGGCACTGTTGCCAGCACACTCGCCATCAGTAGACTCATATCACTCCTGGTATTTCATTTGACTTGCACCAATACTTCTTTTGACAGATAAAGTTGGTGTATATCAGGAAAATTTTTGAAAAAGAAGTGATAAAAGTTACTGTCTATCCGAGAGGCATCACCGTGTCAGTGAAGAAGGGAATAGGTTACAGGTTACAGGGTACAGATTATTCCCTATCACCTGTCACCTCTGACCCTCGGTAACAGAGCGTAGCCGTACCACTTGCCTACGGCACGCTGCGCGAACGTGGAAGCAAGCTACGCGCAGCGTCTGTCTGCGACACGCTGCGCGAACGTAGAGAAGTGCTGCCCAATGCCCCAGATCAATTATTCTGGCTCGCTACAATACTTATTCATCTGATTCACTAATGTATCTGACTGTTTGCCAAGAGTTGTAGCTGTTGTCAGTGCTGAATCAATTTCGGCTCTAGCCTTTTGGATTTTTGCTCTCCCAGATTCTGAGGCTTGTGCTGTCTTGGTTGCACCAAGCGCTTTACCTGCCTTAGCGATCGCTTGACTAAGATTTTGAAAAATCTTCACAAAACCGCTTTGAAATTCTTTCAGCTTCGGATCTTTTAACTTCAGTTCTCCAATGGATTTAGTCACAAAGTCTAAATCTTTAGATAACTGGATGCTAGTTATCACTTGCGTTCCTTTATTTTTATCAATTAGAGAAGTTCCAGCATTCACAACTCGAATCAGTCGCTGGCACTGGGAAACTTTATTGTCACTGCAACTAGCAACTAACAAAGCAATACTTAGGCTCACAGGAGCAAGAACAGTATATTTACGTAAAACAGACATTAACACCCCAACAGCAATCAAACCCACAATATAGTATCCAATATTACGGGGAAATGGGAGGATTGGGCAGAAGAGGCAGGGGGCAGGGAGGAAAAACTTACTGCAAGTTCCCGGATTTCTCACGCATAGTGTAGGCTTCAGGGGAAGAGGAGTGTGGGGAGTGTGGGGAGTGTGGGGGGTAAGACTTCTTCCCCATCCTCCCACACCTCCCACACCCCTTGGATTTCTCACAAGTGAGAAATCCAGGAAGTTCTCCCCTGCTCCCCCCTGATCTGAAATCACCAATCTATCGGCAAACCCAACTGGTCTAAAGTAGCACCATCTTGCAACAGTGGTTGAATATCGCTGTCTATTTGAATACGACCACCAGACAACACCAAAGCGCGTTGAGTAACTCTGCCTAACCAATGTAGATCGTGGGAGGCAATTAAGATCGCTTGCACGGGTAACTTTAATAATACTTGCGCCAAATGACGCCGCCATGCTGGATCGAGACCGTTAGTTGGCTCATCCAAAATTAGAATTGTTGGTTCTAGAGCTAAAATCGAGGCTAGGGCGGCTAGGCGTCTTTGTCCACCAGAAAGTTCGTGGGCGGAACGATTGGCGTAGGCTTCTAGACCAAAATCAGCTAATAACTGTCGGGCGCGATCGCTAGCCTCTGCTGGAGACATCCCATAGTTACGTGGCCCAAAGGTAATATCTTCCAAGATGGTGGGCATAAATAGTTGATCGTTGGCATCTTGGAAGCTAAAGCCAATTTGACGACGCACTTGGGGTAAAGTTTGCAGTTCTACGGGAATACTATTAATTGTAATTTTCCCAGATTGCGGTTGTTTTAAGCCGATCAGGTTCTCCAACAAGGTGCTTTTTCCAGAACCAGTTGCTCCCATCAATGCGACGCGATCGCCTTTGTTTAAGGTAAAAGATATTTCCTGTAATACTGGCTCCTGGCGGGAATATGCATACACCAGGTTCTCAACCTCGACTACAGCTGCATGGGGATTATCGGTTGATAATTGGGGATTAGAAGTTAATGATTTCAAAATTGACAAACTCAATATGTAAGGGAATTGAGACGCGATTAATCGCGTCTCTACTGGGGAGTGGGTTAAATTTTGTAAGAAGTTAGGGTTACGCTAGCAGCGATCGCCCAAGCTATTAATAGGGCAAAACGTTCTTTTGGTCTGAGGGTAGAATCTATGGGTAATTGTCCGTTGTAACCACGAGCTACCATTGCCGCATAGACTCGCTCTGCTCTATCTAAACTACGGAGATACAAAGCTCCAATCATCGAAGCACTAGCATAGCGCAACCATCCCGTAGTTCCATTCAGACCGCGTAGTTGGGCGCTGCGCCGCATCCGTGTTACTTCTGAGAGCAAAATTTCCATATATTGCCCAGCTAACAACAAGTTTTCCTTTAAAGGTGCTGGTACTGGTAATGTTTTCAGGGCAATCCCGAAACTGTGGGGCGGTAAAGTTAACAAAAAACTATTCATCGTCACCAGACAAACCAGCGAACGAACTAGCAAAAAACTGGCTCGTTCCCATCCCAAAGGCAATGCTAGCAATGACAAAAAAATCAATTCTGTGCCGAGTAATCCTCCCAATTGGCGAATTGGTACGCGCAAGAAGCAAGCCCAGAAAAGTGCGATCGCGCCATATACACTTAGTCCATACCAAGCATGATGCTTTAATAAAGCTGCTCCCACCACAATCACTAGAGACAGTTGCAAGCGTAGCGGTAAGGAAAGTTTAAGCATTCTTCGGTTTCACTACCTTGGCAATTCCAAAGGCAACAGCAAAGCAAACCGCAGCTCCCACCAGTCCAGCGATACTAGTACCAATTGGCCCCAAACCCTCAATTCCATAGTCAGCTAAGGGAGTTGGCACAATTATCCGTACTTTCTGGGCTAAGTCTAGGAAGCCTGTGTTTTCGGCAACTTTCTCCAGACCATCGGGCCATGCTGAGGCAAAGAGTGACAGCACTCCCGCAATCAGAAAAATGGTGACAATAGGCACTGACCAGCCGCGAAACTCGTGCTGTTCGCCTGGTAACAAATCTGGTCTGGCTTTGGCCAGATAAGTCAGCACACCCCCGGTAATCATTCCTTCGCCAATGCCAATCAAAATATGCACACCAGTCATGGCTGGTAAAACTATCGCTACCGGTGCAGTTCCAGAAAGAGCTAATTCAATGGCACAAGCGATCGCAGCTACCGCTACACTCACACCAGCTGCGATCCCAGCAGCCAAGGGTAAGCGCCCTTTAGACCCACCAAACAACCGTTGTAAGGTTTCGGTTAAAACCCAGCCAACCCAAACCCCAACTACTGCCATGTTAAAAATATTTGCTCCCAAGGCTGTAATGCCACCATCAGCAAATAGCACGGCTTGAATAATTAAAACTGTGGCGAGACACAATGTTCCTGCCCAAGGACTACCTAAAACGATCGCAGCTAAGGTTCCCCCTAACAAGTGACCACTAGTACCTCCTGCTACTGGAAAATTGATCATCTGGGCAGCAAAAATGAAGGCGGTGGTTAGTCCCAATATTGGGGCACGACGAATACCAAAAGCTTCTTGCGATCGCCCGAAGGCAACAAACAGCGCTGCCGCACTTGCTAAACCAGTAGCCCCTGCCACCGGAATAGAAACAAATCCATCAGGAATATGCATGATCTACCCTGTATTTTTAGAGGTTCATTTACTCAAAACAAGCAATAAAACTAAGTCATCTAATTTAATAACAAACAAAATTTTTCTCTTTTTGGCAATGCCCTATCGGGGGATTTTACAGTGTTACTTTTGACATATTTTCAATCCAGTGTCTACTAAATAGTATACTTATTTAGTAGCATATTAATTTTTGTTAAGCTTATTTTTGATATTGCTAAACGTTGACAAATCTTCCAAAACGAGACTGTACATATCTACTCTCATTTGGTTCATCAAATTACTCCTAAAAACTGGTAAGAACGAAACATTAATTGCCTCTTACCTTATGGAGTAGTTCGTTTTTTCAAAAATAAAATAGGAATTTATAACTGCTTTTATGGTTAAGAAATAGCTATAACTATTTATCAAAGAAATATTTTGATTTTTCTTTGTTTTGTAGGGTTTAATTAATTCAATACTTATCGCATCAACAAATAAGTTTTGACGGGTGTAACAAGCTTATGTAGTCAGCATTTGCACTTTCTTCTTACCTTGCTGTAAAAACAGTAATGTATAAGCATATTACCAAAATTTCCGATACTCCATATTAAAATAATATTCGCCGTGTATCATTAAAAAATTATAAAGATATGCTGAATAAACTGTATATTTGCTGACTTAGTTTACTTAAAAGTACAGGATATTTTGCTAAAAAATACGTAATTTTTCGTATAATATCATAAAAACAAGGGGTAAGATGTAAAATTTAGATGAATTTAGGAAAATAGTGGGAATCGAAGTACGGGAATTACTAAACTTTCAGGGCAACTAACTGTAACAAAAGGATTCCTCAACTTTTGAGTAACTAGGTTTAGTCAATAAAGTCAGCAGATGTTTGATTCTATTTTCCACGGACTTTACACACCCTCGTTTTGCAATTTGGAATATGAAAACCAACTCATCCAACTCACTGTTAACAGTATCAACTGGCCCACTAAAGATTTCAGAGTTGCCCCCCAACTCCGTGGGTACAGATGATAATTATATTCATCTTTCTCTAGTGATTCCTACTTATAAAGAGCGTGACAACATCAAAAATGTAGTCAGCATATTGAGTCAATTACTGGATGAATCTATTGCAGGAAACTATGAACTAATAGTAGTAGATGATGATAGTCCAGACCGAACCTGGGAGATAGCGCAATCTTTGACGACAGAATACCCGCAGTTGCGAGTGATGCGACGCCAACAAGAACGGGGGCTATCCTCAGCGGTGATTCGTGGGTGGCAAGCAGCTACCGGGAGTGTGCTGGGGGTGATTGATGGAGATTTGCAGCATCCACCAGAAGTACTAATACAACTATTGCATAATATTGAGCAGGGAGCAGATTTGGCAGTAGCTAGCCGTCATGTAGAAGGAGGCGGTGTTAGTAGCTGGAGTGTTGTTAGGCGTTTCTTGTCTCGTGGCGCTCAGTTGTTAGGCTTGGTGATCTTACCGGGGGTATTGGGCAGAGTTTCTGACCCGATGAGTGGTTATTTTATGGTGCGCCGGAGTGCGATCGCAGGTGCAACACTCAATCCAGTTGGATATAAAATTCTCCTAGAAGTAATTGGCCGGGGAAAAGTAGACCAAGTTGCCGAGGTTGGGTATGTATTTTGCGAACGCAAAGAGGGCGAGAGTAAGGTGACATGGAAGCAATATATAGATTACATCCACCACTTAGTGCGATTGCGGCTCTCCACAGGGAAAGTAGGACGATTGAGTAGAAAAGTCAATTTCCCCGTCGGTCGATTTGTCCGTTTTGGGTTTGTTGGCTTTAGTGGTGTGTTTGTGGATTTAACGGTGTTTCACTTGCTGCGTACTGTAATTCATTTAGGTTTAACTCGCAGTACGATTCTTTCGGCTGGAGTGGCAATCGTAAATAATTTTCTATGGAATGATGTATGGACTTTTAGTGATATTTCTCAAGGTCAACGTGCTTTGCATCAACGTTTCAAGCGATTCTTGAAGTTCAGTGCAGTCTGTTTGGCAGGAGTTATATTACAAGCTCTAATAATTAACTTTCTCTATAATGTCTTGGAAATAAATCAGTATTTAGCTAAGTTGATCGCGATCGCAGTTGCTACCATCTGGAATTTCTGGGTTAATTTGAAACTTAGCTGGCGCGTCACAGACGTGAAATAATCACAACGAGGGATTTGAGCTTTAGATTTTTGTTTTTAGATTTTAGAACGAACTTAAATCTCAAACGTCAAATCTACAAATCCATGAATGTGAGGCCCAGCAATGAGAGTTTTTTTTCAAGGTGCATTTTATTTTTACAAACAAATTATCTCGTTGCTACCTGCATCTGCTAACCATTTTTTGCCTCTGGCAGATAAAAACTCTGGCTCACAACGCAAGCATTGGCATAATTGGCATCGCCTTCCTCCTTCCTGGGTTAATCTCTTGCTGATCTTAATCTGGTTGATCGTTGGCATCAGCTTGCGCCTAGTCAACTTGACTGCAAAGCCTCCTTGGACTGATGAGTTTGCCACCTTGGTGTTTAGCTTGGGGAATACTTTTTTATCAGTTCCCCTCGATCGAGCGATCGCACCTGATATCCTATTACAACCACTGCAACCAAACCCAGTGGCTAGTATTGGTGATGTTATTCATAACTTAGCTACACAAGATAGTCATCCACCACTGTATTTTGTGCTGGCTTATCTGTGGATGAAATTATTTCCCAGTGATGGAGGATTGGTATCGCTGTTTGCGGCGCGATTGCTACCAGCGATAATTGGCGCTGCCTCCATCCCATGTGTTTATGTATTAGGTAGAGTAGCGTTTCGTTCGTCATTAGTGGGACACTTGACTGCTGCCATGATGGCAGTATCACCTTATGGCGTATTTTTAGCACAAGAAGCGCGTCATTACACTTTGGCAATCTTATGGGTAATTGGTTCTCTCACCTGCTTAGTAATTGCCACACGTCATATTCAAAACCGCACACCTTTACCTATATGGATAGCACTTTTCTGGATAGGAATTAATGCTTTAGGTATTGCTACTCATTATTTTTTCACCCTTACCCTTTGCACAGAAGTCGTAGTTTTGATTTTTCTGGCTTGGCATCAATTGCAAACTAGCAGCAAATTTTCTCTCCTCTTTTCTCCTCCCTGGCGGCGCATCTATGCCGTTGCTATAGGTACTGGTGTAGCGGGTTTAATTTGGATACCAACCTTGTTAGAGAATGAAAATCGTGGTGCTTTGACCGAATGGATTCGGGGTTCGCGCGTTGGACTAGATTGGTTAAGCCCAATTTTTCAAGCTTTAGGAACATTGATTGCAATGATTTCCCTATTACCAGTTGAATCTTCACAGCTATTGGTTGTGATTCCTTCTGGAGTGGTGATGCTGACTTTCTTTATTTGGGCAGTACCAATTTTGCTGCGTGGGATTAAAATTCAACTACAGCACCCAGAAAACCGGATGATGATTCAGGTACTTGCTGGAGTAGTTATCAGTGCGATCGCTTTATTCTTTATTTTTACGTACTTTTTGGGTATTGATCTTACCAGGGGTGCTAGATATAACTTTGTTTACTTTCCCGCGATCGTGGTTTTACTAGGCGCAAGTCTCGCAGTTTGTTGGCATCCTCCCCAGATGGAAACAGAGCAAGGCAAAAATGGGATAACAAGCATAGGTAAATGGGGAATAAGCGGGAAAAAAGCCGTAATGTTAATTTGGTTAATGGGATTTTTCAGTGCAGTTACAGTAATCTGCAATCTCGGCTATCAAAAATATTATCGCCCTGACCTATTTGTGCAACTAATTCAACAAACATCCCCAACACCAGTATTGATTGCCACCACCCACAAAACTTATGTACACACTGGGGAAATGATGGGAGTTGCGAGGGAGATTAAACGTGCAAATTCACTCCAAAATCCCCTGTTTCTCCTGGCTCATCAAGATCGAGATCCGAATGCTTCCACTATTGCTTTGGAAAATACTTTAAAAAAATTACCACGACCTTTTGACTTGTGGCTGGTAAACTTTCACGCACCGGTAGCAGAAACCGTTAAAACATGCGCTATATCTGATACTCAATCTTTGCCAACCGTAGACGGCTACGAATATGAACTTTATCATTGCCAATAAGCTGGGAACTGGGGACTGGGGATTGGGGACTGGGGACTGGAGTGGGAGTTAGAACTTGTATTCACCTCAAAAAAAAACTCGTTCATCCATCTCAAAGACTCGTTAATCTCTTTCAAAACCTCAAACCTGCCAATCCCCAGTCCCTAGTACCCAATCCCCAATCTATATGCATCTTGTGGAAGTTCCTCAAATATGAATATCCATAGGAGACTAGAGAAAGAATAACAAAATCTATCTGATAGGTTTTCAAGCAGCAAAGGCTGTAACTAGTTAAGGAGGATTTATGCGTGCAGTACTGATGGCAGGGGGTTCGGGAACGCGGCTTCGCCCGTTAACTTGCGATCTGCCGAAACCGATGGTGCCGATTCTAAATCGACCAATTGCCGAACATATTATCAATCTCCTCAAACGACATCAAATTACAGAAGTTATTGCAACATTGCATTATTTACCCGATGTCTTGCGAGACTATTTTCAAGATGGCAGCGATTTTGGCGTTCAGATGACTTATGCCGTCGAAGAAGATCAGCCTTTGGGTACAGCTGGCTGTGTAAAAAACATTGCCGAACTTCTTGATGAAACTTTTTTAGTCATTAGCGGTGATAGCATAACAGATTTTGACCTGACGGCTGCGATCGCATTTCACAAACAAAATAAGTCAAAAGCTACTTTGATTTTAACCAGGGTTCCCAACCCGATTGAATTTGGAGTGGTGATTACTGATGAGGAAGCCCGGATTCGGCGATTTTTAGAAAAACCCTCTAGTAGTGAAATTTTTTCTGATACCGTTAACACTGGTACTTACATTCTCGAACCAGAAGTTTTGGAATATCTGCCAGCAAACGTTGAATGTGACTTTTCCAAAGACTTATTCCCTTTACTACTAGCAAAAGATGAGCCAATGTATGGTTACATTGCTCAAGGTTACTGGTGTGATGTCGGTCACTTAGATGCTTATCGTGAGGCTCAATATGATGCCTTAGACCGGAAAGTGCAATTAGATTTTGCCTACAAAGAAGTTTCCCATGAGTTATGGGTAGGGCAAAATACTTACATTGACCAGACGGCTGTGATTGAAACCCCAGCAGTGATTGGTGACAATTGCCGGATTGGGGCAAGAGTCCAAATTGAGGCAGGAACCGTAATTGGGGATAATGTAACTATTGGTGCTGATGCTAATCTCAAACGTCCCATCGTGTGGAATGGGGCATTTATTGGCGAGGAAGCACATCTTTCTGCCTGTGTGATTTCCCGTGGCACTCGTGTAGACCGCCGCGCCCATGTATTAGAAGCTGCTGTTGTGGGTTCGCTTTCCACGGTGGGAGAAGAAGCCCAAATTAGCCCTGGTGTACGTGTTTGGCCCAGTAAAAAGATTGAGTCAGGGGCAGTTTTAAACATTAACTTGATTTGGGGAAACACCGCCCAACGGAATTTATTTGGGCAACGTGGTGTCCAAGGATTAGCGAATATCGACATCACTCCAGAATTCGCTGTGAAATTGGGATCTGCTTACGGTTCTACTTTGAAACCTGGTTCTAAAGTAACGGTTTCCCGCGACCAGCGTAATGTTTCTCGGATGGTGACGCGATCGCTGATTGCTGGTTTAATGTCTGTAGGTATTGATATTCAAAATCTCGATGCCACAGCTATCCCCATTGCCCGCACAGTTATACCCACAATGTCGGTAGTTGGTGGTATCCACGTTCGGGTACATCCCGACCGCCCTGACTACATTTTGATTGAATTCATGGATGCAAAGGGCATTAATATCTCCAAAGCCCTGGAAAAGAAAATTGAAGGGGCTTACTTTAAGGAGGATATGCGGCGGGCGCTAATTCATGAAATTGGCGATGTGTCTTATCCCAGCCAAGTTATGGAGCGCTACTGTACTGCTTTTGAGAAACTGTTGCATGTGCATACACTCCGCAACAGTCGCGCCAAAGTGGTGATTGATTATGTTTATGCAGTATCGGGGGCAGTTTTACCCCAAATGTTAGATAAATTTGGCGCTGATGCAGTGGTATTGAATGCCAGTGTCAATAAAACGGCGATGTCAATCACCGATCGCGAAGGATTGCTGACTCAGTTAGGTCATGTAGTGGAGGCATTAAAAGCTAACTTTGGGGTGCAAGTATCCGCTAATGGAGAACAGCTAATTTTAGTTGATGAATCAGGCTACCCAATTCGTGGCGAAACTTTAACAGCACTGATGGTAGACATGATATTAACTGCTAACCCCAGAGGAACAGTAGTTGTACCAGTTCATGCTTCCAGTGCTATTGAACAAGTCGCCCGTCGCCATGATGGTAGAGTGATTCGCACTAAAGCTAACCCTACAGCTTTAATGGAAGCTTGTCAGAAAAACCCGAATGTGGTCTTAGGAGGTAGTGGAGAGACTGGTTTTATTTTCCCGCAACTGCATCCGGGATTTGATTCCATGTTCTGCATTGCGAAGATAATTGAAATGTTGACTATACAAGAGCGATCGCTTGCTGCTGCGCGGTCAGAATTGCCCCGTGTAATTCACAAAAGTTATACAGTCCGTTGCCCGTGGACAGCTAAGGGTGCTTTGATGCGTTACTTGGTAGAAACTCACCCAGCCCAAAATCTAGAATTAATTGATGGAGTAAAAATTTGTCAACCCTACGATGACAGTTGGCTGTTAGTTTTACCAGATGCCAGCGAACCACTGGTGCATTTGTATGCAAATAGCAACGATCGCGAATGGGTAGATGAGACTGTGAGAAACTACCGCACTCGTGTTCAGTCGTTTGTAGAAAGACAACAAGAATATCAACCAGCCGAAGTGTAATTCGTAATACTTCTCTACGAGAGGCTGCGCCAACGCCTACGCTCAGTACAAGTTCGTAATTCGTAATTCGTAATTGAATTTTTTAATTACGAACTACGAATTAACAATTACGAATTATGTTGAGGGGGTTTGATATCATGTCCGCGTAATTAGTTATGCTAACCACAGTCATTACACCCCACCCCTTAATCCCCTCCCCGCAAGCGGGGAGGGGAGACAAAGCGTAGCTTTGGCGGGGTGGGGTTCTTCGGGTTTAATAAGCAATCAAGCGGACATGATATGAAATTCTCATTGAGAACATTCTGGTAAATTTTTCTCATCGTAATTGCAATCAAAATAAATTAAAGCTTCCCTAGTAGAAGCAAATCCTTGAGTTGTTGTATATGGGTCACTTTCTGGATTTGCTTCATATCGCCAAATTTTCAAATAGTAATGATTATCATCTGTAGACCATAATTCGTAACGGTAATTACCTCCTGAACCCTGACTATTTAAATAGTCAGCTAGTGCTGTATTTGATGTAGACACAAAGCTAAATACAGTCAAAACCGGAATTACGGCTAGTTTTAGTATTTGGATTAATTTCATAAATGCACAAAAAACTTACTCCCTCTAGCCTCCTTTACCGAAGTGATTTTTGAAACCAGTAATTATGGGGATGTTTTGTGAGGATATCGTAAGATGCGATAAATCGCGTCTCTACAAACGGTCTATTTGTCGCATTCTTTTTTCAAATTGGTATCATTGGTGTCAACTTAAGCCGAAAACTATATCGGACAGGCGTTTTGCAAATCCCTCACGCCCTCATCCCCTAACCCCTTCTCCCTTGGGAGAAGGGGAATTGAATCTCTAGCTCCCCTCTCCCTTAGGGAGAGGGGCTGGGGGTGAGGGCAAAACGTTGTCACCAAGCGGGTTTCACGTTAAATTGACACCTATGGCAAGATGCCCGCCCCACAAGATTGGATAATTTATTTATTGGAAGTCCCTAAGTGCATTTAGCCATTAGGTTAGTGATTTCTAGTCTGCTAGCGCCGTGGGATTTTTGCTTTTAGAACTCTCCAGCTAAGGCTGCAACACACCGTTCGCAAATTAGGGGATGTTCTGCTGATTCTCCCACATGAGTAGAGTAGTTCCAACAGCGATCGCACTTTTGCCCTTCAGCATTCAGAACATCAATAGTTGTTATTTTCTCAGTACCCAACAATTTAGCTACTTTTATCTCTTCTTCTGCTTCTTTAGCAGGGGATTCTGCCAGTTCAACTTCAGATACTAGAAATAGATAACGTAACTCATCTACACCGTTACTTTGTTCAATTGAATTAGGGTTAAGTGCTTGTAACTGTTTACGCAGTTCCAAATCAGAGATATATAATAACACCTTAGCTTCTAGAGAAGACCCAATTTCCTTGGCTACTCTCCTTCCTTCTAAAACCTTGTTGACCTCAGTACGGATTTGCCGGACTTGTTGCCAAAATTCCGCTAACTCTGGATTACGCCATTTTTCCTCAACCTGCACCCAACCGGCTTCAAAGACTGATTTGTAAGGTGTTTTGTAAGGGAGATATTGCCAGATATCTTCAGCAGTGTGAGATAATACTGGAGCGATCGCTCGTGCTAAATTATCTAAAGCTATTTTCAGCACCGTTTGACAACTGCGACGGCGGAAAGCATCTTTTGCACTGATGTACAGCCTATCTTTGGCCACATCTAAATAAAAGTTGGATAAATCCACCACGCAGAAATTCTGCACTGTTTGGAAAAAGCGGAAGAATTGGAAACTTTCAAAGGCTGCGGTGACTTCTTCAAATACTTCGGTGATGCGGTGCAGCATATAACGGTCAAGTTCTGGCAATTCCTCGAAGGGAACTGCATCTTTTTCTGGGTCAAAATCATCCAAGCTACCCAACAAAAACCGCGCCGTATTGCGAATCTTACCCCTAACATCATTCATTTGCTTAATGATGTTTTTGCCAATACGAACATCGCCGGAGTAGTCAACCGATGATACCCACAATCTCAACACATCTGCACCGTAAGGCGGTTCTACTTTTTGATTTTTTCCGCCTTCAATGATTGTATTTGGATCGACCACATTTCCTTCTGACTTACTCATCTTTCGCCCTTGTTCGTCCAAAGCGAAGCCGTGAGTTAGCACAGTTTTGTAAGGTGCAATGTCATTTACTGCTACGCTGGTGAGCAAACTTGATTGAAACCAACCGCGATGTTGGTCAGAACCTTCCAAATATATGTCAGCAGGGTAGCGTAACTCTGGACGCTGTTGAACGACAGCTGCCCAAGATGAGCCAGAATCAAACCATACATCCATTGTGTCTGTACCCCGGCGGTAAGACTTGCCATTATTACGATAAGATTCTGGTAATAATTCTTCAATTGATAATTCCCACCAAGCATCAGAACCTTTTTCTGCGATGATTCCTTGGACGTGGTTGATAATTTCTTCGTTCAACAGTGGTTCCCCTGTGGCTTCATCGTAGAAAACGGGAATGGGTACACCCCAAGCGCGTTGACGAGAAATACACCAATCGGAACGTTCCGCTACCATTGGCGTGATGCGATTTTCACCTTGGGCTGGAATCCATTTTACAGTTGCGATCGCCTTCAATGCTTCTTCCCTAAATCCTTCCACGGAAGCAAACCATTGTTCCGTGGCGCGGAAAATTGTTGGCTTCTTCGTCCGCCAATCATAAGGATACTTGTGGGGGTATGGTTCTTCCTTCAACAAAGAACCAGCCGCAGCCAGTGCATCAATTACCGCTTGATTCCCATCACCCAGCACATTCAACCCCGCAAATTGTCCCGCTTCTTCGGTAAAATTGCCATTGTCATCCACTGGTGCAAGGATGGGTAAACCGTAGCGTTGACCAACAATGTAGTCTTCTTGACCATGACCGGGAGCAGTATGTACCAACCCAGTACCTGATTCAGTAGTAATGTAATCACCGCCGACGACAATCGGACTTTCGCGCTCATATAGAGGATGACGATAAGTAGTATGTTCTAAATCATTCCCTTTGAATGTGGCTTTTACGGTTAACTCAACTCCCAAGGTTGAAGATAAACGTTCCACTAAATCAGCAGCAACAATGAGATAGCGGAACCTCACCCCCTCAGTCCCCCTCTCCGTTAACGGAGAGGGAGAAGAAACTTCCTCACTCCCCCTCCCTGCTTGCGGGGAGGGGGTTGGGGGGTGGGGTTCCACTTCCACCACTGCATAATTCAAATCTGCATTTACCGCCACAGCCAAATTCCCCGGAATTGTCCAAGGTGTAGTCGTCCAGATAGCCACACCCAAATCTGACAGATATTCCGCCAACAGTGGTTTTACAGTTTCAGCCAAACTTGTAACTGCAAAAGCTGCATAGATACTGCGGGAAACGTGACCTTCAGGATATTCCAACTCAGCTTCAGCCAAAGCGGTTTTAGAACTGGGACTCCAGTGAACCGGCTTTAAACCGCGATAGATGTAGCCTTTTAAGAACATCTGACCAAACACGCCAATTTGAACCGCTTCATATTCCGGCTTTAGAGTTAGATAAGGATTTTCCCAATCACCCCAAATACCGTAGCGTTTAAAATTATTGCGCTGGTCGTTTACCGTCGCTAGTCCAAATTCTTTCGCTTTCTGCCGCAGTTGTAAAGACGTTAAATTTTGCCGTTCTGCTGGCTTCATGTTCTGCAAAACTTTTAACTCAATTGGCAATCCGTGACAATCCCAACCAGGAACGTAGCGAACTTTACGCCCTTGTAACATTTGGTAGCGGTTAATAATATCTTTGAGAATTTTATTTAAGGCATGACCAATATGGAGTGAGCCATTAGCGTAGGGAGGCCCATCGTGCAGTATAAATAATTCGCCGGGGTTATTTTCAAAGAGGCGATCGTAAATTTTATTTTCTTCCCAAAATTTTTGGATTTCAGGCTCACGCTTGATGGCGTTTGCCCGCATATCAAAATTAGTCTTGGGTAGGTTTACTGTATCTTTGTAACTTCCTGATTCGGTCACAGTCTCATGCCTAGAATTAGGTGTGCAGGTTTTATTAATTATAGAAGATGGCATCAAAACCAAATTTTTCTATTTTACCATTAGCTTACTATCAATAAGAATTTTTGAAGAGATACATTAATTATGACTAAGTTCTTGCTAAGTAAGTGGAGACGATACTTCAAACTGTATCTCCCCTTTGTATTTATTGTGGCAGTACTGGCTGGAATAATCTTTTCCAGATTGAGTGTAACTATGGCTGCTGATTCCTTGCTAGATCCGAGAACCCAACCGAAGTTCATCAATTCATTGCCGTCTCTAGCAAGGATAGATGCGAGAAACGGTGGTCACTTCAATGTAGAGATAGGAGAAACCAAGCAATGGCTTGGATTATATAGTCCTGGTGCAGATGGCATATATGGTACAGACGATGATTCACGCTTGAATACAACAGTTTGGGGGTATGGCTTACAAGGGCAAAAGAGTGTTACTTACCCAGGTTCCACATTCGTGGCGCAAAAAAACGTACCGATTAAAGTGCTGTGGAACAACAAACTACCAAAATCTGGATATAAGTTTTTGCCAGTAGACAAGAGCATTATTCCAAAATCGATTGAAAACGCTCTCCAAAAAGGGCTTGTACCTACAGTGACGCATCTGCATGGCGGTCATACTGAGTGGACTAGCGACGGATTTTCTGAAGCTTGGTTTACACAAGATTTTTCACAAACCGGAACCAGTTGGGTTAAAAAGAACTATAGTTATGCAAATGACAGCCGGGCAGCAACACTCTGGTATCACGACCACATCCTCGGTAATAGTCGTTTAAGTTTATACGCTGGTCTTGCAGGCTTCTATTTGCTGAGGGATAATAACGAAATTAATCTAATCAATCACAACATTTTGCCTAGTGGCGACCACGAGAAAGAAATCATCATCCAGGATCGGGATTTCACTGCGGATGGTCAGCTTTACTACCCACCAAGTTCAAATTATCCTAATGCTCCATATCCAAGTGTAAAGCCGAATTTCTACGGTGATTTCATCCTAGTAAATGGTATGGCCTGGCCAAAGCTGGCGGTCGAACCTAGAAAGTACCGTTTACGCTTGGCAAACGGTTCAAATTCACGCTTCTACAACCTGAATTTCAACGACTCAAAGGAAAAGTTTTACGAAATCGGCACTGAGCAAGGCTTATTAGAAAAACCAGTCGCGCTTGAAAATTTAGTTCTTGCTCCAGGTGAACGCGCTGATGTGATTGTTGACTTCACTGGCGATTCGGGAAAAGAGTTGATCATCAGGAACTTCGATGATAAAGCTGATCCCAATCTTACAGGTCAGATCATGAAAATTACGGTCGATAAACCACTTTCAAATGTTCCCAATGCGACAGTCGATACCAATGAAAGTGATGGACTGACAACACAGCTGCGACCTGACAAGATTATACCTCCTGCTCAAACCGGACTGACTCGGAAACTGGTTCTTTTTGAAAATTCGGATGAATACGGTCGGAAGTTGCTAGAGCTAGGTACATTGGCAGACGGCTCATTGCGCTATGACGATCCAATTACTGAGAAACCAAAACTCGGCACAACTGAAGTTTGGGAATTATACAACGCTACACAGGAGCCACACCCAATTCACTTGCACTTGGTTTCCTTTTTGATTCTAAATCGACAGAATTTTGCTAGCAGTCCAGTCCCAGCGATGCCTACGGCGGTAAACTACGCAGCTTCTGGTAAGTCTAAGCTATTTCTACAAAATGTTGGACTAATCGGCAATCCTGAGCCTCCACGACTTTCTGAGAAAGGTTGGAAAGACACCGTAGTTGTTAACCCAGGTGAAGTTGTTCGTATTATTGCCACCTTCGACAAACCAGGGTATTACATCTGGCACTGTCACATCCTGGAACACGAAGACTTTGATATGATGCGACCCTTTGAAGTTGTTACAACTCCCTAGAACACCAATTCAGTAATCCTTAAAGAACCTCTCACGAATATCCCTCCCCTAAATTTTCCGCTTTGCCTCATCGGATTGGCTGTCAACCAGGGGAGTAATCAGAAATTTTGCGGAGGTTGAGAGTTAATCGACATAAAGTAGTATACTCTTTTGGGTTCGCCTAAATCTATCAACAAGTTTCGTCTAAAAACCAAAAATTTTGGGGTTGCTCTAATGCTAAGTCCTGTAGTCACAGTC
Source organism: Nostoc sp. 'Peltigera membranacea cyanobiont' 210A (assembly GCF_002246015.1). Lineage (GTDB taxonomy): Bacteria > Cyanobacteriota > Cyanobacteriia > Cyanobacteriales > Nostocaceae > Nostoc. The sequence goes on along the minus strand of NZ_NOLJ01000001.1, from coordinate 1,001,718 downwards.
AGTATCTTTCAAAAACAACCCGATCCTAAAGTATTCTCAGCAGGTGAAGTCATCTTTGAAGAAGGACAGTCTGGTGATAATATGTACGGCATTCTTGAAGGAGAGGTAGATATAGTAGTCAATGGCAGCGTTGTAGAAACCATTGAAACAGGCGAAGTTTTTGGTGCTGGGATACTTGTAGGGGTAAAAAATAGAAATTACACAGCTATTGCCAAGGTGGATACTAAACTAGGTTTCCTTGATGAAGAGGGGTTTCTCTTTGCTGTTCAGGAAACACCTATGTTTGCGATACAGGTGATGAAAAGCTACTCAGAGCGTTTGAGTCGCTTGCAGCGTATGGTCTAAATCACCTCAGTCGGCATAAGTTCCAAAACTAATCAGAATATGCCACTAATTTTGCCTCCTTTTTTAGAAGGCCATAGATATATATATTCTCTCGCTTCGGGAGTTAGAAGTCAGTATTCAGAGAATTCTAGATGCTGGCTTTTTACTCCTGATTTATATAAAGTGAAAGCTGCAAAATTTACCGGAGTTAGCTAATGGCGCGTAAACGATTGATTATTGAGATGGGAATGGGAATCGATCAGCATGGACAAGAACCAACTGTAGCAGCATCTAGGGCAGTACGAAATGCGATCGCTCACAATGCCTTACCTGGTGTTTGGGAGGTTGCAGGTTTGAATCACCCCAATGAAATGATTATAGAAGTTCAGGTGGCAGTGCCATATCCAGAACAAGTTAGGGAAGAAGAAGTACTCGCTGTATTACCATTTGGGCGAAAAACCCTCACCGTAGAAGCTGGGGGGATGGTCGTTCAAGGGCGGGCGATTCCCGAACTCAATGATAAAAATGACGAAATGTTGATTGCGATCGCTGCTGTTACAGTTCTCATCGAAGATGAGTAGCTGAGGTAATTAATCCTTTATTCTTGCTTCAGGTTCAGAAATTTTACTGAAAAGCTATTAAGTTATATTTGAACGCCGACTTCATTTGTCCCGGCGCGATTTTAAATCGTCAAGTATATTTGCTGTTTACTTTTTCAAAAAGCCTCATTGCTTTATAAAAATACCTGTTTACTTTCTCAAAATACTTAAATGCTTTCTCAAAATGGCATTTGACTTACTCAAAAGCTGTGTTTGCTTTCTCATTTTGGTGTTTTCCGCAAGCAAAATGACCTTTGACTTACTCAAAAGCTGTGTTTGCTTTCTCATTTCGGTGTTTTCCGCAAGTAAAATGACCTTTGACTTACTCAAAAGCTGTGTTTGCTTTCTCATTTTGGTGTTTTCCGCAAGCAAAATGACCTTTGACTTACTCAAACCCCAGTTTGCTTACTAATTTTGGTGTTTTCCGCAAGCAAAACGATCTTTGACTTACTCAAGATGCTTGAACGCTTTCTCATTGTTAACTTTTGAAGTTTCACTCTATAAATGTTCTATCTATAGGACTAAAGATTTGCTAATCCAAAAGTATAAAATAATATAAACCTGGAGATAAATATGTCATTAGAAACAGAAACACTACAGGCGACACCACCAACTTCTACTTTTGAGAAACTAGAGGAAAAGCAAGAATTTAACTGGAGGCAATGCTGGTATCCCGTCACCTTTGTACAAGACTTACCTGCCAACCGCCCTCATAGCTTTTCCTTGTACGATGAACCTTTGGTTTTGTTCAAAAACAAAGATGGACAATTTATCTGTTTAGCAGATCGTTGTCCTCACCGTACAGCGAAACTTTCTGAAGGACAAATTATTGACGGCAAAATAGAGTGCTTATATCACGGTTGGCAGTTTGGCAGTGATGGCCAATGTCTGCACATTCCCCAATTAGCAACAGATGCAAAAATTCCAGTTAATGCTTGCGTGCCATCTTTTAAAGTTGTGGAACGCCAAGGTATGATTTGGGTATGGGCTGGCGAAAAAGAAACTGCTGTTGATGAAATTATTCCAATTTTGCCAGATTTAGATAAGTCAGGATTTGTGTGTGCAGACTTTACATTGGATCTGCCTTACGACCAAACATATCTAGTCGAAAATGTTATCGATCCTGCTCATGTTGCTATTAGCCATCATGGCACTAGAGGGGGTAGTAATCGGAAAAATGCCCAACCGCTAGAAATGGAAGTGCTAAAGAATTCGGTTCAGGGGGTTAAAGGCAGATGGCGGGGAACTAACAAATCAAATGAAGCCTGGAAATATGTTGATTTTGTTGCTCCCAGTCTTGTGCTAAACACTGCTTATATTGAAAAAAAAGATTGGACATTTGGACTAGCTTTGTATTCAATTCCTTTAGGTAAAGGGCGATGCCGTCTTTTAGCTAGAGGTTATCGTAATTTCATGACTTGGGGAGTCAAGCTGAGGCCGCGCTGGCTCGATCACTTGAATACAAACAAAATATTGGAGCAGGATTTGCCTCTGATTGCGGGACAACAAGCAGAAATTGAGCGCTTGGGAAGAAGTCTCAAAGAATTATATTTGCCGCTGAAAACATCTGACACATTAGTGATTGAGTACCGCAAGTGGCTAGATAAATTTGGGTCATCTTTGCCTTTTTATCACGGCTATTCTACATTTAAAAATGTTGAGAATGGCGAGTTGGATTCAAAGCCGATTTTGCTAGACAGATTTTCACGACACACACTTATTTGTAGTTCTTGCAATCGAGCTTATCAAGTTACAAATCGGGTTAAACAAAGTTGTATCGGAGTAGCGATCGCTCTAGCTGCTGTAGCAATACTTGCAGATGATTCTACAATCAAAATAGCAGCAATATCGGTTTCCATAGCAGCAATTATCATCTCTGTTATGGCTCATACACTCAAAACTCGCTTTGAGCATTCCTACACTCGTCACTAAAATAGTTACTGGGAACAGTTCGTAGTAAGCACTTTAGTCTTTATTTTCTCAGCACTAAAGTGCTTACTACAAACTTTTCATTACTAGCTTAGACATTAGACCTCTTGCAAAAGTCTTTAACACCCCACCCCCAGCCCCTCCCCGCCTGCGGGGAGGGGAGAATTTGACGTAAGTCAAAGGCGGGGTGGGGTTCTTTTTTTGATTTATGCAAGAAGTCTATTGTACTGATAGATGTGTGGTAAATTTGCTCACCTTAAACGATTTGCTCAAACCCCAAGTATTGTTAAGTCACGATCGAGTTAGTGGGTCTGCGCTAAAGTAAAAATATTGGGATAAAAATCTCTGGCAGTAAGTTCAATAGACCATTAATCTTTACCACTGCGGCGATCATGTCTCAAGAGCATAACGAATCACTCCAAATTCAGGAGATCACCAAACTCAAACCGAAACACTTTGCTGATTTAGTCAGATCGGCACAACTGGTTTTCGACCCTACAGCCGGAGTTTCGGGAAGACATATAACAGTTGACTGGGAACAATTTGGAATTCCCCGTGATGTGGCGGACAATCTCAAATCACTTGGTCAGCACTACCAGTATGCATCTCCTCACATCCCTGTTGAAGACATTTGGAGTAAATTAACTCCAGAAACTCGTATTTGGTTCGTTGAAAATAAAGATCGGTTGTGGCAGCTTGAAGAAGCTTTCCCAGCCCTTGACGAAGATTGAAGAGGATATAAGGTAGGAGGTTGTCACCTTCTGCCTCTCTACAAGGATAAGCAAAAACTGCGATGGCGTAACCGCCCGCTGGAAGCGATCGCAAGCAAATAACGAATATTGACATCGACTCTATTGGTCAACGACTACCTAGCATTTCTCCAGGTTACGGTTATACTGCTATCATTGCTGGCTCTACTGGTCAGCTAAATTTACTGAGTATTATTTTATTCGGTTTAATAATGGTAGCAAATTAGTACAGAATAAATTGAGACATCCTTTAGCTGGAATGTTTCAAGGTATTTTATTGTTTTCTTTTTTCTTTCAGTAGTAAATATATTAATTACAACAGGCTACGAGTAATATCAAGTCCGGGTAAAGGTATGGGAACATCAAAGAAAAACCAATCCACAATAACTAATAACTAATAACTAATATTTGAGGAGATTTAATGTGTCTAGTCGTAAATTATCTTGGTTACTGAAACTAACAATTATTACATTAGTTACTGGTGCTAGTAGTTTAGGTATCAGCTTGCTTTTAACCACAAGCGGATTTGAGCATTTGTTGGGAATTATCAAGCCAAAAAGCGAGAGTGCTAAAGCGAGTCATAACAAGCTCATGAGTGCAGATGCACAGAATATAAGTCCAGTCACAGACCAGATGAATGAAGTGCCAAAGGCATTTCAGGGAACAATCGTTTATCAAGGGAAAGTAAAAGCGAATGAAAAAGTTATCGCCCTAACTTTTGATGATGGCCCTGCCCCCAAAAATACGGCACAGATTTTAGAAATTTTGAAGAAAAATGATGTCAAGGCCACATTCTTCATGGTCGGGCAAATGGTGAAATATTTTCCCCAAGTTGCCAAGCAAGTGGCTGCTGATGGTCACGTAATTGGTAATCACACATGGCATCATTGGTATCGTCACATGGACGTAGCTACTGCTGCTAGTGAAATTGATCGCACAGCAGAAATCATCTACGAGACTACTGGAGTAAAAACTACTCTATTTCGTCCTCCTGGAGGCTTTCTGAATAATGGACTAGCTGAATATGCCAAAAACGAGAAATACGCTGTCATGATGTGGTCAGAACAATCGGGAGATGCTGAACGTCGTTCGCCTCAAGTTCCAGGGCTGGTCAAAAATGTGCTGAAATATGCAAAACCCGGTGCAATTGTACTGCTGCACGATGGGGGCGGCAATCGTTCCAAGTCTGTCAAGGCTTTACCAGAAATGATCGCAGGTTTAAAAGCTGAAGGCTATAGATTTGTGACGATTCCCCAACTACTGGAAATACAAGCCCAAGAAGAAAGTGTGGAGACAGCAGTATCACCTGTAGTAAAAAATCAAGAACATCCAAACCAACAGCTTAATCATCAATGATATCCCAATACGGTTCAGTTAAGGTTTTTTGATGAAAATTATTGCTCGTCAAAGACGCGATAAATCGCCGTCTCTTGCCTGCGATTCATCGCGTCTCTTGCCTTAACCAAACAGTATTGAGTGATATCCCGTTCAGGTAATTAGTTAGTTTATTGCAGCAATGCAATTGTGTCGATTAACAATGCTAATACAGCAATCTAAAATCGGGTTTCATACTCAACTTGGAGTAGATTTTCATCCCCCAAATCAGTTGAGCCTCGCATCAGAATTTCGTCATTGACTCGATAGAGGACATTGTAACGGAAAGAGTCATCGCTAGAAAGAGCGCGTGATAAAGAGGCAGAGAAATTTCTATTGATGTCAAATACACCTTCTGCTGATAAATTCAGAATTGAAGCTCTTGATACTTCATTGTTAGTCGCAGGGGTAGGAAATATCCGAAATTCACTGAAACCAACAGCCTGTCCGATCGCAGTGATAGTTCCTTGTAAACTACCTAAAATGGTAGAACTAGCGAAATTAGTTAGCCCTTGCCCTGCATCTGCTTGACCGAAAGAACCCAGAATTGAGCCACCCAGCAAAGCTACTATTTCTCCCTTGCTACGGCTAGGTTCGCTCGTCAGTTCTAGATTGTCGCCCAATTTACTAGCTGGCCCGCTCACTCTAGCTTGAACGTTAACGCTACGTAAAGTCCCAAAGTTATTGATAGAAACATCGCTGACTTCAGAAGACAAAGGTGATTCCAAAGTTTGAGTGTTCCTTGCTGATGCTTCCGGTACAATTGCGGTCAGTCGGACATCCAAAGTCGGGTCAAGTCCTTGACTTGGAGTAAACCGCGCAGTTTGTTCATAGCCCCGCGCCAAGGTAAACTCAGTGGAAAATAAGCTCAGTCGTCCTCCTGTCAAACGAATGACTCCTTCAGGAAGCGGTTTGGCTAATGTACCATTGATAGTCAAGTCGCCTTTAGCGTCAAAGCTCAATAGGGGCTGACTTAATGCTGCTCCTCCTGGTACAAAGCTTAGTAGGGACTGAGTTGTAACCCGAATATCTTTATCTAAAATCAACTTTAAATCTGCAAACTCTACAGGTAAATTGGGTGGAGTTGCGGCGCTAGTGCTTGCGTCTGCTGTCGCTACTGGCTTAGTACTTCCATCTACTGTAGCCACTGGGTTAGTGCTATTCTCTGCTGTCGGCGTAACGTTAGGGTTAACCTCTTCTCTATCTAGATTTATGACCTTAGTATTAGCCTCTGCTGTAGCTGCTGATTTTTTAGCAGTAGTAGTCGAGTTGCCAATAATTACCTGACCATCACTCAGTTTAATCTCTCCACCAATTACAGGTTTTAACGCTGTGCCGCGAATCACTACATCACCACCGACACCGCCTTCATACAGTCCTGCAAGCTTAAAATTGAGTTTGTCTGCTATTGATACTGTCAGGGGATTCGCTGCGGCTTGTTGAGCATCAAAAATTGGCAAGATACCTGATGCAGTTACTTGCCCTTGATTGTAATTACCTTGGATATTTTCAACGCTTACCGTACTACCATTGAATAGCGCTGTTCCTGTGACATTCGTTAGAGGTTCAGATAAGGCTTCAGCGCGAAAGGTTGCATTATTAAGTGTGGCGTTGCCGTTGATAATTGGTTCGTTTAAAGTACCTTGAACATTTAAATCTACTTTTCCTTGACCGTCTACCCAAGCGACTTGATTGTTGGTCAACAGATTTAACAGTGCCAATCCTTCATTTTGCACATTGGCGTTGATGTTGATTTGATTGCTATCTGGTTGCACTTTGGCAAAAGGTAACGGTGCAGGTACGCTACCTGTAATGGCAACTGGCTGCGTTCCTGTCACGAGTAAGGTACTATCAAAATTTAAGCGAGCTTTGTTGTAGTCAAAGTTCACCTCTCCTGTTTGCACGGGTTGTTTGTTAAGAGTTGCATTCGCCAGTGTCACTTTGCCTTTCGCACTAGGGTCTTGCAAACTACCTGCTAAGGTGGCATCAGCATTCACTTTCCCAGTGATATCTACGGGATATTTTTCGATAAAAGGCTCTAAAAGTGATAGAGGTAGACTGGCTACATTCAATTTTCCAGATAGTTGCTCAGTTCCTAACTGTCCTGAAAACGCCACTAGTCCTTGATTTATGCCAACACTCAAGGGCGAAAGTGTGACGATTCCATCGGCAAAATTGCCTTGAGCAACGACTTGATTGATGGAGTAATTACCCCATTGCCAGTTCGCACCTTGGAAATTAAAGCCAACATTCAACCCAGATTTTAACGAGCCATTAGCTGTAATTGCTCCGCTTAAAGCACCTGATAATTCTGCAAGGGTGGGTAAAGATGGGATTTTTTTTGTTTCTGCTTGCTGTTCTTTGGCGATCGCTGTTGTAATATTCGAGAAATATGCTAACTGTGTTTTCAAGTCTGCATTGGGCAAACTGATAGATTCAGTTGGAAGTGCTTCTGCACCAGCTAACGTTGGAGGCTGCAACCCGGTACTAAGGTCTTGAAAGTCGAAGATATTAAATGCTTGTAAAAGTCTCTGGATTTTGGCTTCGGCAAAATTAGCTTGGAATTGAAATTGCGGATCATTCCCTGCTTGCACATTACCACTGAGAGCGATGTTGGTATCGCCAATCCGCAATTGACCATTAGCCAAGCTAGCCGTACCATCAGCATAATTGATGCTGCCGCGAAATTCATCTGCTGCAACTCTGGCAACGCGAGGACCTGCGATCGCCACATCTCCCGCAATGGCATAATTATTCAGATTGACAACTAAATTACCCGATAATTGCCCTCCCAAAGGTTTCAATTGATTGTTAGGTAAAAAGCCGCCAACAAGAGCGATGGGAAACTGTTGGGCGTTGATTATCAAGTTATCTCCCTCAGTTCTACCTGTAGTAATTGCCTCATCGCGTTTAACTAAAAATGAAGTGGGACGATAATCTGCACCTAAATTAAGGGCAATCCGATCTTGTTTACCAGCTAATCGCAGAGTTGCCCCTTGTCCCCCTTGAAAATTCACATTTCCGGTTAAAAGTGGGTCAAATGCCAAGTTACTTACATTGAAATTCCGCAGTCGGATATTGCCATTAGCTTGGGGTACATCTGGAGTTCCTGTAACTTTCCCATTAAAATCAAGTCGTCCTGCTATTGCTACGTCCCCAGGAACTTTAAAACCAGTATTTTGTAAGTTGAAATTTCGCGCCAGTACATTTAAATCAAATCCGGCAATTTGGGGTGCGCCAGTTGGGGGAGACTGAATAGCGATCGCACCATTAGCACTAAATCCTGCGGTACTTGCGTTTTCAACGATAATCTGCTGTCCATTCCATTGAAATCTTGCAGTCAGCGGTTTTGCCAGCTGCGCTACTCCTTGGGGAAGGCTGATTTGTCCCGCAGCGCGAATATCCGCAAGCTGGAAAGATTGGGTTGTGCCAGCTAACTGAATATTGCTATTCAGCCGTCCTCGCAGTTGTGGTGAGAAACGGCTGAGTTGAATTTGAGAAGTTTTGACAGATCCTTGCCAGCGTTGTTGTGCAAGTTGACCTTGAGCGGTGATTGTCCCCCCTGCGACGTTCACAACCGCATCGGGAAAGACGATATTCTCTCCTTGTTTGGTAACAACAACTCGCCCGGTAGTGGGATAGGTGGCACTAGGCGCTTGCACCCGCGCTACTGTTTGCAGATTGCTCAGAGTCCCGGAAATATCGGCATTTGCTGAGACATTCCCAATGGTGATGGAGGGTGAAGAATTGTAGGCTTTGGCGATCGCATCTCCTGGTATATTTTTTGCTTGGACATTCAACGCCACCCTACCTTGGGGTGCAAGCTGAACTCGTCCGCTAGCTGTGACTTGCCCTCCCACATCTGGATTTGCTTGAACGCGAGAAATATTGACGTTTAACGGTGTACCCAGAGAGCCAGAAATTTTAGCGTTCGCAGATATACCACCAACATTAATGGGAGTTGAAATACCATAACCTTGAGCGATCGCATTTCCTGGGATACCTTCAGCTTGAATATCTACGCCTACCTCACCTTGGGGAGCGAGTTGAATTTGACCATTCGCTGTGATTTGTCCCCCGGCTGGCGGCGTTACCCGAACATTAGAAACATCAAGTTTTAAAGGCTGTTTGCGAAGTGAGCCAGAAATTTGAGCTTTTGCTGAAACATTCCCCACTGCGATCGGTAGAGTAATGCCATAGCTGCGTGCTAGTATATCTCCTGATATCCCATCAGCTTGAGCATTAAATATTACCCCATCTTTGGTTCCCAGATTAGCTTGACCACCGCCTATAATTTGACCGCCAGCTGCGGGGACTATTTTTAGATTAGAGACAGTAAGTTGAGATGCAGTTTGAGATGCATTCAAGCGGAAATCAGTGTTGATGGTTTTAAATTGAACGCGATCGACTTGAATCGGTTTTGTATTACTTACTGTACCGCTGACGACTGGTTGTTGAAGTGCGCCTAGTATTTTAATATTTGCTTGAATTTCGCCACTAGCTGGGACTGACGAATTTACTTTCAGGGTATCTAAGATATTTTTCGCAGTAACAGGTTTTATCTGAGCAGAGACATTAAAACCTGTTTGAGTATTAATTGTTCCATTCGCCAGAATGGGAACTTTGCCAAAGTTCGTACTCAGATTATCTAAAGTAACTGTCTGACCTTGAAATAGAAATTTCCCATTAAAATTAGAAATCGGCTGAGGAATATTTTGAATTTTAGCGGTGACTTGATTAGCTGTAGCTGTTCCCGTAATTGCGATGTCTGATAGTTTGGCTGGAATCTGAACTCCTAAGTCAGCATTTAAATATCCTGCTTGCAGAGCGATCGGTAACTGAATTAATCTAGCGATCTCAGATACTTGTAAATTTTGTGTTGAAAGCTGGAGGTTAGTTTGTTGAGCTTTTAGTTGGGTTTCGCCAACAATTTTAACAGCGCCTCCCCTAGTGAGTTGAGTATTGAAGTCATAACCGACCCTTTGATTTTGATCGGAAAATCGGGCAATACCACCAACTCGATCTAATATTACTGAGCCTTTGGGTTTAGTCGGTGCAGCGAATGGCATCAACTCTATATTGCCATCTTGAATTTGAAGTGACTGCAACTCAGTTTGAATAAAGCCTTGTCCTTCCCCAGTCTTAACTTGGGCTGTCACCCAACGCCCATCTTTATCCTGTTGAACGTAGACGTTGGGTTGAACTAAGGTGACATTTAATGCCAGTTTTCGGCTAAGAAAGAGTTGCAACGGCGAGAACTGCACCTCCAAAGCTTTTGCTACCACCCGATCTGCATCGCTGGAAGTTGCTGGTATCGATAGAGAGTTAAATCTCAGACTAGAAAGCGAAAAACGTTCAACGTTCCCAACTTTGACTGGACGCCCCAGTAATTGCTCAAGATTTTGCTGCACTAACGGAGCTAAATCTTTGTATACATAGTTTCTAGCCCACCAAGCACCAACTATAATTCCAACTAGTAAAACCCCACCCAGAGCCAAACTGGTACGTCCTAAAAGCAGGAGCCACAGACGACGATTAGATGGTTCCTGATTGTTTTCTGAATTTGGCGATCGCTTCATGATTGTTACCAGTACCAGTACTTTTTTCTGGAGTGAGGCGAGAGACAGGTTAGTTGTAGTTGTATCCGCAAGTTACAAAATATGGTTTCACAATATCAGGAATTACGCAAGAACTTTGCAGCAAGTTGCTTCTATTCATTAGACGAGACTGCACCAATAAGACGCATTTGCGGTGCGTCTATGTTATTTCATAATTTCGCCTAATTCCTGAATTTATTTCGATTAATAATTTCTCACCAGACATTAGTTTTATTATTTTTTAAATTTGGAAACTTTGCTGGTATTAGGAAGATTATTTAGAATTTTCTGTGCGTCTTACAAAAGAAGTGGTATGGCGTTTCCTAATCACATTAGGTACATCATAGTCCCCTCTTCGCTTGCGGGGAGGGGGTTGGGGGTGGGGTTCTTACACCTCACTTAACCGAGAACCGCTATATAGATATTATCTTTCAGAAATTAGCTAATATTTTATGATTAAATTACTTTGCGATCGCACCTGTATATACGACTCTGGTTATAAAATTTAATCTTTGTAAAATCTAACTTAGTATAGATGACGATGGTAAGTAATCTTAGATTTGCAAGTAATGTAGAGTGGAAAGTCACTTCTTGAAGCTGGATTTAGATCCCCCCTGACCCCCCTAAAAAAGGGGGGAACTGGAATCAAAGTCCCCCTTTTTAAAGGGGATTTAGGGGGATCTAAAACGTTTTGCTACTAAGAAAAGGACTTTTCAAACATCCTCTAAATACCAAAATTCCCGACTTCTCTAAAAAATCGGGAATCTGAGCTTTTCGATTCCTATTTTGCAAACCCAATTAATCATCAGTTGGATCGTCAATCATTTCTGGTACTAAAGCTGGGTTACTTTTACGTTCTGCTGGTGATTGCTCTCGAATAACATCGTCTATTCTCGCAGGGTGTTTGATTTTGTCGAGTACCTCTGGACTTAATTGTGATGGATCACCTTCTGGAGTAGACTTTTCAGCCTGACTAGGAACTGTTTCCTTATTCATAATTATTTCCCTAAACCCTAAACTTATAGGCCAAGCTTAAGTTCTTCGATGGTCGGGTACACACTATCTTGGGACTTAATTTCACATAACGGTGGGAAGAAAGGCGATCGCTAAAGTAACGATTAACTAAGTTTGCCCCACGTTTTGGTTTGCGATCGGTATTGTCCAACTAGGAATTTAGCGGTGGGTTCAATGCCCAATCCCTTTGAATCCTACTCCTTTCTTTGTGGATTGTGATTTTTGGCTAACCAAAAGTGCAATGTCATGAAAGCTTGATATTATTGCTATTGCTTAACGTGTAAACCACTATTAATGTTATGAAATCATGACAATAAGATCCCAGAAGGGCTGATAAATTCGTGAAACAGTTAAAAAACGTACCTCTGACCCCTTGATCCCTAGATATGCTTAGTGGTTAATATAGACTTAAGAAATAGAAATCCTCCGATCCCAAAGAAATGCTGATTTTGGCATTATAAGGAATTGAAAGGGTGTTGGCTCAATTTAAAAACAGATTAAAAAACTTAAAAACTGGGCAAAACCAGGAGTCAGGATAAGAAATTCATCTGGAATGGATGAGATTTTACATAGCATTCTTTAACCAGGGGAAATCATTTACCGCTTAAACTACTGGAGGCCAAATTAATGGCAAAAGAACGCCCGCCACTAGAGGAGATGACCTTACGCCAACTACGCAAAGTTGCTAGCGAATATAGCATCTCTCGCTATAGCCGAATGCGTAAATCACAACTACTGGCATCAATACAAGAAGTCCAGCGTAGCAAAAACTTACTCAGCCCATCTCGTTCATTGGAGGCACAAGAAACCGTGGAAGCTGCAAAGTTTGAATTAGGTCAGGAAGATCGTACTGGTGGATCTTTGGCTGATGTTGATGAAGGACTGGCAGATTTGCCCTCTGGCTATGGTGAAAGCCGGATTGTACTCTTACCGCGCGATCCTCAATGGGCTTACACTTACTGGGATATTCCCAATGAACACAAACAGGAACTGCGTCGGCAAGGCGGACAACAACTAGCACTACGGATTTATGATGTCACCGACATCAATATCGAATACCAAAGCCCACATAGCATTCAAGAATATCCTGCTGATGAACTAGCTAGAGAATGGTATCTACCAGTTCCAGTTAGCGATCGCGATTATACGATCGATATCGGCTATCGTGCTGCTGATGGCCGTTGGTTAGTACTAGCTCGTTCTAGTAGAGTACACATTCCTCCCGTCTATCCTTCTGACTGGATTGAGGATGTCTTCATCACTGTAAATTTTGAAGAAGATTTACGTAGCAAAACTCAGTACGAACTAGTTCCTCCTGCCAAGAAGGTTGCAGCTACCGCCAATGGTAATACTGTTAATGCTGTAAATGGCAACAGCAACCCCATCTACGACGAAATATTTGGTTTAGCAGAATCTGCCGAATCACTGCGAGTTGCTGGTTCTATCTTCGGCTCCCAACAAGGTGCAGCGCGTCCTGAACAAGCTATTAGCTCCTACATTTTCCCATCGGGTGTGGGTCTGTGGGCAACTCCTACCGTATCTGGCTTAACCGCTTCCGGTGCAGGAATGTCAGGTGTTGGCTTCTCGGCTTCCGCCGTACCAGTGCGTCCGCGCCAGTTCTGGTTAATTGCCGATGCTGAGTTGATAGTCTACGGTGCAACCGAACCCGATGCTACTGTAACTATTGGTGGCCGTCCAATTAAGCTAAATCCAGATGGAACATTCCGCTTCCAGATGTCCTTCCAGGATGGTTTAATTGACTACCCAATTTTGGCTGTAGCTGCTGATGGTGAGCAAACCCGCTCAATTCAGATGAAATTTAATCGTGAGACACCATCTCGGAATACTAACACCAAAGAAGAAGCTGTTGTAGAATGGTTCTCTTAAGTTTTGGCTCTGAGATTGACTCCAGACTGAAATTTTAAATTATTCCCCGCTATAGTAATTCTGTAGCGGTTTTTTTTGTATTATTATGTCTACAAAAAAATTATTTTTGTTATTTATCTTGATAATCAGTGCAAGCTTATTATCAGGTTGTCAAAAGATTGAAGCAAATTTAGTTCCAAAAGCGTCTAAAAGTTGCCCTGGCAAAGATGCCAAGTTCAGTATTGATTTTTTTAAAACCAATAATCAAGGTAAAAAAAATCCTAAAGGTATTAACAATGTAATTATTTTTAATCCCAAATCAGCCGAATTAGATTTCAAAGTTAATGTTGGTCTATCTCATAAACTCTACGCCAAAGATAGTAGAGGTAAACTGCGTAAAGAATATGTAGCAAAACAGTTTCGTGAACTCATCGCCGATGAAAATGCTAAGTTAAACGGACAGCTACCCATTGCTGCAATTAATGCGGACTATATAGATACTGAGGATAAACCCCAAGGCTTAAATATTTCTCGTGGCGTAGAGTATTCAGGAGCATTTAAAAATAAACGTTCTTCCTTTGGGATATCAGGAGGTACACCCCAGCAGCGACAGGCTACTATCCAAGCTGGCAGAAGAACAAACGATATTCTCAATTACAATTTGGTGGGCGGTAATGGCAGATTCTATCGTCAGGGTAAGTTTAAAGATATTTGTCAAGATTTGGGAGAATTTGCTTGTAAAAATGCAACTAATCGCTCTCTAGCAGCTATTACTAATCAAGGCTATGTAATCTTATTAGTTAATGACTTGAAAGCTAATTCCGAGATTGAATTATCTCAACTTAATCAAGAGTTACTGCCAGATATGTTTGATAATGTCTTAGAGGGTATTGCTAGCAATAACTGTTTAGGTAAGATTCAAGAAGGGATTTTATTTGATGGAGGTATGTCTCCAGGATTGTATTACAACCAGAAAACTTATGTAGAAAACCTTGGGCCCATTGGTTCAGTTTTTTTGATTTACAAAAAATAAAATAGTTATAATTCCTAAAATTATTGTGCCCCTCCCCGATGCTTTGGTCTACGGTGTACACACAAGTCCTAAAAACCTAGCTTGATAAGACTTTCCTTATTTTTCCTCGTTTCCAGTCTCCGACTGGGAATGCATTCATTGAGTCTCTGACTCAATTCCAGACTGGAGGCAGAGCCTCAACGAGGGCATTCCCATGCTCTGCATGGGAACGAGATAGAATGCTTATTTACGAATTTGTGATTCATCTTGATTTTTAGTTTTTTGATGAGAAAAGCGAATCCCTACAAAGATATCGTAAATAAACTCTAAAAAGTCTTTCTTTTGCAGTAACCCTGAAGTTTGATAACAGCCTTTTTCATCTAACAAAGGCTTCATTAGATAGTATGTGGACTGATATTTGTACCAGGGAATACAAGTCCATAAATGATGAATTAAATGGTAGTTCTGACCTAAAATTAGGATGTTAAGAATTGGGCTAGGGTATACACGAGCATTTTTCCAGCGATCGCGTTCAACAAAGGGACGATGGGGCAAATAATCAAAAAACAAGCCCAGTATTAATCCCACGATACCAGAAGGTACAACCCAAAAATTGAGAACGTACATTAAAAAATGATACTGAACTGAGATATAAACAATTGCAACAACAATTGAGCGGCTAATTAACCATTCCCATAGTTCATATTTGCGCCACAGTCGTCGTCGAAAGAAAAACACCTCGTGGGACAAGAATCGAAATGCAATCATCCACAGCGGGCCACCTGTAGAAACAAAATGATCTGGGTCGTCTTTGGGATGGTTGACATGAGCGTGATGCTGCAAATGTACTCGTGTAAACACTGGGAAAACGAACCCTAGCATCAGGGCGCTACCATGCCCTAATATGGCATTAATGACTCGATTGCGGTGGGCAGATTGGTGACAAGCATCATGAATTACTGTTCCAGAACAATGCAAAGCAATAATATTAAAACTAAAACACAGCCAGTCTGGCCATTGCCAAAGCCAGTAACCACAATGAGATGACACCAGTACTGTCACCGATGCAAAAAACAGTAGTAGTGTAGGATTGAAATCACCAGGAGGTGCTAATAATTCCTTTGGTGGAGCTTTCAGCAGTTTTTGTGCTTCTGAAGTTACCGTTCTTACTTCTGTATCTACTACGTCTTTAAAGATGACTTCCAAGTTGTTGCCATTTAGCTTTTTATAGTCATCAACGGCTGGGTCGATGATGATTAGGCTTTTGTCCGGGATGTCAAAAAAATTAGGATCTAAAGAGGTCATAATTTTCCTGGTCTTGATTCGTTGATAAAATGGTTTTGAAATCCCAAACTCAGCCAGCACAGAATAGATTTCTTGCCCTGATTAAAGAGATGAAAAGATTGAAAATTTAGCCAATACTCTTCTCTATTCAAATTAGGTATGGACTGTAAGAGATAGGGGATAGGAAAAATTTTGAATTCCTTGCTACACTACACACATAAACAAAATATTTGATTTTTCATTTCGGGAGTTGCTCCTGTTACTCATAATGCCAGCGACAACGGCATACATAGATTTTGGTTTGATATCGATATTTATCGATTTGCCCAGTCAATGTTTTTTGCGATGTGCTGAAATTGTACTTTGTTATTGATTTTGTAAAAAACAATTTTCAACAATATAAAGAATACAGTTATTTGAACGATCAATGCAAGAGTTTTGTCATAATTTGGCTGTATAATAAAAATATTTTAGACACAGATATCATACTTCAAACAAAAAAATATATTTTATTTGCTTAAATAAAAATTTCATCCCTTTTTCGGGATGATGCAATAAGTATATATACTAGCGATCGCTTATCCCATTTCGATTTCATGCAGTTGCTGTCTTCTTCTTTTAACCAAAACTCCATCGCTGGGGTGTACTGGTAGCCAAAACGAACCATGACACTTCTTTGTGGAGCATACCACTTCCTACTCTGATTCTGAGTTCGAGGCTACCAAAAATATCAAATTTCTATACTTAACAACAAAGATTTTGCTATGCGTCAATTATTACTAGTTTTGTCCAGTATACTAACCCTCAGCAGTTTAAATCCCTCCGCCATAACAATAGCAGGCACAACGCCAGATTTATCTGAGATGCGCTTAGTTCAAAAGTTAAACTGCAATAATCCTCAAACTCAAGCAGCAATTAATGAATGTACGAAGTTATCTTATCAGAATGCAGATAGAAAACTGAATCAAGTTTATCAACAATTGATATCTACACTAGAAAGGCCTAGAAAACAGAAATTGATTGCTGCACAACTTGCATGGATCAAGTTTCGAGATAGCAATTGTGAGTTTGAAAGAAGCAGATATGAGGGCGGAAGTATTGCTTCTACCATTTATTTTGGTTGTTTGGAAGATACCACAAAACTGCGTACCCAACAATTACAAGAATATCTGAAAACTGACCCTTAAGCTGAAGCTGAAAGTCAGTCTAGAAGAAGCTTTTAGAGATTAGACTTGTTGCATGAATCTAAAGCCCTCACCCTAAATCCCTCTCCCAAGGGAGAGGGACTTTGAAATTTGCATTTGTGTAAAAGGTATATTGAGTCTCTGGCTCAATGAATGCATTCCCAGTCGGCAGCCTGGGAAGGAGGAAAGTTTTGGGAACTAGAGTAATTATCTTTTTCTGAGATTAACGCAAACCTAAAATTTCGGAAATCGCCGTTACAATATCCAAATAAAAGTTGCCTTTCACTGCCCGAAATAACTCAAATTTAGAGTCAGGGGCACCAAAAAATGGTCTGAGAAACCATCCTAACTGCATACCAACAAAGGCATAAAGCAATAACCAGGATCTTAAAATAGTGGTGCGGGTTTTTTTACCAACTTCATCTTGTTGAGAAAGTAATTGCATTCCTTCATACAGGAACTTGACGCCAAATACGCCTGTAATGCCAAAAATAAATACATTCAGCAGTTTAAAAAATTGATAAGAATCGGGTGTAGTGATTAGAAAAAATAGCGTAACTGGTGCCAAGCTAAATAAAAGTACGCTAATCACTGATACAGATGTGAGTAATACAACGAAATGCTGTAGAATACTGCTCCGAGAACCAAACAAAACATTAAAAAAGAACAAAGTTGGGAAACAAATAATCAGTGTGATTAAATAGAATACCGGAAGTTTAATAGCACCAGATAATGCCTGTCCCCAACTGTGGGATGCACCGATAATTGCTCCGTAAAGGGCAAAGAAAATAGAACTAGTTACGAACAGAGAACTGATTTTATTTTGTAATCGCACTCCCTGACGAATTTCTTCTAAGAATGACTGGCGATCGCGCAGTAAATTAACCAAAACACCAAATTGTTGAATTCCGCGATTTTGCTTTTTCAGCATAAGTTTATAGTTTGTATATTTTGGGGAATTGCTAATGACTAATTAACGGAATCCAAAGAGATAGCTAAGAGATTTAATGACGCTTAAATAGAAATTACCTTCTCTTTCGCGAAATAGTTCAAAGACAGAACCAGGTGTACCAAAAAACGGTCTGAGAGTCCATCCTAACTGACTGCCTACGAAAGCGTAAAGAAATAGCCAAAATTGTAAAATTTTCTGGCGGGTTTTACTACCTTCATCATCTTGTTCTAAAACTAAACTCGTGGCTTGATATAAAGACGAAATACCAATAAATCCAGTGATGGCAAAGATAAAGACATTTAACAAAATTAAAAATTGGTAATTATTGGTGGTAATTAAGAAAAACAGTGTGATTGGGGCAAAGCTAAATAAAAGTACGCTCGTGACTGAAACCGCAGTTAAGACTAATGCTAAATGCTGGGCAAAAGTCCGTTTTGAACCAAAAATAATATTTGCAAAGAACAACGTCGGGATGCAAATCAAAAGTGTGATTAAATAGAGGGCTGGGAGTTTAATGGCGGAAGATATAGCTTGCATCCAGCTATGGTATGCACCAATGATTCCGCCATAAGCAGCGATAAATAAAGAACTGCAAACCAGCAGCGAAATGATTTTATTTGGTAATCTCGTACCTTGGCGAATTTCCTCTAGAAATCCTTGGCGATCGCGCAGGAATCCAATCAGCACTGCAAAGTATTTGATTCCTGATGATTTCCGTTCCATCATGTTATCCTCACACCAATAAAATTCTAAGTTTCATCTGAATAATCACCGCCAGAACCATACTTCCAAGCATCAATCAAACGATGCCAATAATATTGTTGTTCTTTTGGTTGATTCTTTATCCATGTTTCTAGCATTGGACTTAACCAAAACAAGGCAGTGTATACACCTAAATTACTGTAATGTAACATCCAATCTAACAAACTTGCCAAACCTACTTGCGGAATTATCTTGGCAACTAATACCGGATGATATAAACCAGTTTTTAACAGTGTTTGCGTTAATGCCGAAAACTGCACTATATCTTGTAAAAATGGTTTTAGCACTGGTGTACCCAACTGTTGCATTTCTTGAAATACCGCTGAGAGTAATTGGTTAATTTGATCTGGGGCAATTTTCTGATTTACACCAACACTCATCGCCCTTTGAAACAACCAAGTAACAGTCAAACTCGGCTGATAGGGTTGCAGCAGTGCTAAGGCTTTTGCAGATAATTGTTCTGTTTCCAGCGCTTCGTAAATGCCATAAGTTAAACGCTTTAGGTGACGCACCATTGCTCCAAAACCACCAAAACTCAAGGGAGATTGGCTACCACTGCTATCTCCGGCTGGTAGAATGCGACTCCAAGGAGTTTTTAGCGGACTTTGGCGATAGGTGGGAAAGAAACCAAATAGTGCCCGTTGAAATTTCAGTTTGCTCAATTCCACTCCCTGATATTCTGGTAAAAGACGCAGATATTCCTCAAATAGAGCTTCTAAACTCAAGCGTTGGGGATGTGCATCCATGTAGGTAAACAAGTAAGTGGTTCTGCCATCCCTGGCTGGAAAGGCTTCCCAGAAATATTGGCATTGATTCTGCAAAGATGTGAAGGATAATAACAAGTCGCCTGAGTTATTTTCTGGAAAACCTTGGGCGCAACTTCCTACAACTAAGCACAAAGCGTCTGGTTTTTTGCCTTGGCGTGCTTGTTGGGTGATGGGTGAAAAATGCCCCATCGCGTCGATTAATAACCGAGTTTTGAATTGGTTATTTACCATCACCCCATCGGGATGAACCACTGCTTCGGTAAAGGGTGTGTTTTCTAACAACTTTCCCCCAGTGGCGAGAAATCGGGTTTTCAAGGTAGCTAGTAGATAAACTGGATCTACGCCGATATTCAAGACATCCTCTACCCAAACTTCTGTACCGCCAGCAAAACTAACTCGCGCTGGGTTATATTGAGTGGCGATCGCACTCTCTAATTCTTCCTCAGTCAGCAAGTTCAATTCCACAAATACATCTAATTCTTTGCGAGAAATATTCCACTCTTGTTCCCTCCCCCGCAAAATACCCCGTTCCAGCAATGCTACCCGCAATCCCTTTATTGCCAAGGCGCAACCAATTAAAATCCCTAACGTGCCACCGCAGATAAGCACATCGAAGTCTACAGCGCCTAAAGGCTGTTGATTTTCTTTAACTAAAGTTGGTACTGGTGCGGAGTTTTCGCGCAGAGATGTGAGGATGCGATCGCCTTGGCGCAATCCTCCTAAAACATCGCCGGGTAATTGGGAAAGAATTTCTTCTGTTAAAGACATTTTGGCAAAACTCAACTCTACATTCCAAAACTACCTGAGAATGAAGAAAGTAGATATAATCATGGCCAGATAAATCGTAATTAGAACTCTTAATTACGAATTACGTTAGCGTAGCGTTAGCGAGTCCACGAGCGTCATTACGAATTACGAATTACAAAAGTATGTCCACTACAAAACCTGTAGAACGTCTGTATACTTTTAAGGAATATCTCACCTACGACGATGGCACTGACAAGCGCTATGAACTTGAGGATGGGGTACTGTTAGAAATGCCTCCAGCCTCAGATTTGCATGAAGCTATCATCACTTTCTTGTTGATCCGCTTCTATCTGGAAATCCAACGACTAGGGTTAGACTGGCAGGTTCGCCCTAGTGGGACTGGCGTTCGTACCTCCGTCAAAAAATCCCGTCTCTCTGACTTAATTGTGATGACTGAAGAACAGAGACAATCTATTCAGGGTAAATCGGCGGTGCTTGAGTTACCTCCACTGTTGACAATAGAAGTGGTTAGCGCTGAGTCTGTGAAGCGAGATTATCAAAGGAAACCACTTGAGTATGCAGCCTTTTCTATCCCTGAATACTGGATTGTTGATCCTCTTGAGGCAAAGGTGACAGTCTGTTTGTTGGATGAAGGACATTATAACCAAACAGTATTTACAGAGAACCAGCAAATTTGTTCTCCGACTTTTCCTGAGTTAAAACTGACAGCGCAGGAAGTATTAACGGCTTAGAGATTTTTTATAAGACCTCTCCCTGGTTTTACTACGTAAAACCGTCCCTCTCCGAGTCGGAGAGGGAAAGAATTAAGCTTTAGATGGAGGCTGGGAGAGGTTTGTTGAACTCACGTTAAATTATCCCAAACCGAATAGTTTTGCGATCGCAGGCAATAATTTATTAGTCGCTTCCACCAGAGAAGCAACAGCAGGTAAGCCTGTAAATATCCCTTTCAACATGGTGATTGCAGTTTTCGCCGTCTTTTGCTTAGTGGATTCTTGGGGAGTTTTACCCGCTTCTGCCAAAGTGTTCACCTGTTCTAGCGCTTCGGTTTTGTCTTCTTCTGACAAATATGTGGATTGGATGATTGCATCTTGCAACTGCGACAATAATTCTTTAATTCCTGGTTTTTCGGCATCGGTTGCATCAGGTAACTGATTGAGGGCAATACTCACGTTACCGCTAATGGTTCCTAGATTAGCAATAGAATTATTGCCAGCGATACCGCTAACATTACTGCTACCTTGAATATTGATGCCGCTGATATCTGACATATTTGTATCTCCTTGAGTATAAAATTTCGGCTGCTTGAGAGCAGTATCTACCATATTTTCTAAACTAATAATGCGCTTATCTTTTTCTACCAGCAATAATTGCTGACTCTGCGATAAAGCTTTGAGTTGATTATAGTCATCAAAATATTCTGCACTCAGTTGAGATTTATCGCTACCTGCGGCGGTTTTGGCTCTGAGTAAGATTTTATCATCGCCGCGTTTCTCCATTGCCACGATTTCTAACTGAGCTTCGGGATGGTTTTCGGCAAGGTTTTTGAAGGCTATGGCAATGGCGCGAGGGTCAATGCCTTGATTGTGGTAAAGGTCGAGGGTGTCAAAAATTGGTTTGATAAAGTCGGCAAAATCCCCGTCTGCGAATACCTCTTGTTTATTATCAGGTTTGCGGAGGGGATCGGGGTCGTCTTTGGTGGGTAAACGCATAAAGACATATTCACACTTCACCCCATGCAATTTAGTTGTATTTGTAATGCCCCAATCTTCGATGTACGCGCCGGTGAGGGTTGCACCTGTTAAATCTGTGCCGTCTAGTTGGGTTTGCTTGAGCTTTGCTCTTGACAAATCGGCATCTTGCAAGTTGGCTTCACTCAGATCAGCACTAATAAAGCTAGCATCTGCTAAGTTAGCTTTTTGTAAGTTCACACCTCGCAGGTTTTGACGGTCAAAGTTTTTGTTCTGTCCTTGTCTTGTAATTACTAGCTTGCGTACTTGTGGTTTTTCAAGATAAGTTGCACTAACACGAGCACGATCAAGCCTTTTAGCTTGAAACCAGCAAGTATTAGTTACATTAGCATATGCAAAATTAGTGTTTTTCAGCGTCGCCGCAGTAAAATTAGCATTTGTTAGATCAGCTTTGCCAAAACTTGTACCACCCGTGTTAGTAATAGCAGTCTTTAAACACTCGTCAGCTATTGCTATGGAAAAAGGCACAATACCAGCTTCAACGCTAGCTCTAGCTGTAGATATAATTGCGCCTCTAGAGCCAACTACAGCTAAGTATATAAACCCTAAAAACGCTAAAACAACTGGCACACTACCAGCGAAAACAACATCAAATATAGATATAGAGCCAGTTACAATTGCTGAGATAATCAAAGCCAAAACGAAAGCTATAGAACCAGCTATAGTTAAAACCAGATTTGCAGTCAGAGCAACAGCCCAGTTATATCTAGAAGCAACCATAGCTATGCTGATAACTACCAGTGAAGCTATTAGTAAAGCTACAATTACAGATTTTGATAGTGCGGATAAAACCAATAAGCCTGTTACTAGTACTGCACCAATTGCCCAACGTCGTTGCAGTCCAGCTTGTGCATAACTGAAGTTTACAGCTGTTAAATTAGCGTTGGTGAAGTTTGCCCCTCGGATGTCGGCATAGCTAAAGTTTGCACCTGCAAGGTCTTGTCTACCTTTGAAGTTGCGTCCTCGGAGATTTTGACCGGAGAAGTCTAAAGCCATGTTGCACTTTACGGAGGTGAGCAAATTTTACTACACGCTCACTCCTGTAAATTCAGGAATGGTTAGATATATTTGTTGGTTGAGGATAAAAGGCGCAATTTCGAGGATAAAAGGTGCAACTTCGAGCCTCAGAAGGTCAACTTCGAGCCTCAGAAGGTCAACGTCGAGCCTCAGAAGGTCAACTTCGAGCCTCAGAAAGTCAACTTCGAGCTTCAGAAGGTCATCGTCGAGCCTCAGAAGGTCAACGCCTCAGAAGGTCAACGTCGAGCCTCAGAAGGTCAACTTCGAGCCTCAGAAGGTCAACTTCGAGCATCGAAGGCTCATTTTTTGCCTTTTTATATTAAGATGCAATGTGCAACTTAATATTCTGACATCTCTCTTAAAAGGCTACGGTGTACACACAAGCCAAATTACCCCCCTTAATCCCCCCTTATAAAGCGGGGAAATAAAAAATCTGGTTCCCTCCCCTTTCCAAGCAGGGCTGATTCATTCCATTTCAAACAGGATTTGTCAAGATGGTTAGCAAGAAAATTGTAAGTAAGCGTGACGAAGAGATGAACNTTTAAGCACTGAAATATCAGTAAAATAGTTGGTTTCATCGGCACGCTAGTAACAAAATAACTAATTTTTAATCGCTAGAACCCTTGATTTTTCAAGCTCTTTGGGGAATGAATCAGCCCTGCCTTTCCAAGGGGAGGGTTAGGGTGGGGTAAAACTGACGTTTCTGCTCCAAACAACAGTTTTGCAACAACAGGTAATGGCAGGACGATATTTGGCAAGGCTATCACTCTTGCAACTGCGTAGCTTGCCGCCGTAGGCAATCGCATCACCGTTGAGATAGCGAATAGCAACAGACGCATCTAGAGCCGTCTCACCAGCCATTAGAGTCAATTTGCTCAAATTTTTAATGAATCACAGACTGCAATTGTGCAGCTTCTTCGTCGTTGATAATGCCTGCAAACTGTAACAGTGGATGGGTTGGAGTCTCTTGGTACTCAATGTATTCACAAAGAAATTTAGCTCTTTGTCTGACTAATTTTTTGGTGGAATCATTAACTGTCATGATTGAGAAATGATTTTGGCATTCAGCAAGGTAAAAATTCTATCAAGTTCCAATATGCCTGCCAATTCAGCATCTTCCTCGCTTGTTAGCAATCCAGCTTTCTTTTTCTCAGACAATTCTTCGAGTCGAGACTGTAATTCTTCAGTAAATTTAAACAAATATATGTCCCTAACTTTACTGAGTTTGATTCCAGAATCTACCCAGAATGAAGGTTGAACCATCATTTGAGTAATCATAAGCTCTATGTCTCGTTTAATTTAGCGGACTGGTGGTATTTTAACAGCGAGAAAGTAATCGTTTCGTCAAGAACATAATCTGTTGTATAAATTTGCCCATTTTCAGCGATATCTGACGACAAGCTGCAACTCTTGGAGACGCTGCGCGAATGCGTCTACGCATATTGGTAAGCTTAAGCTTCTGTGGCTTCTTGGTAATAGCGTTCGCTTTGTTCAATAGCGTCAAAGATAGCTTGTTTCGTTGTCATGGCGATCGCTCAATGTCACTTTCAGCTTGTTTATATTTTATCTGCTAAACTGCGGTTTGCTCACGCCCATAAACTATAGCCAAGTCTATTATGTGGATATAGGCACTGCATAATAACTTGCATTACAGGAAATACTGATGGAACGCTCGAAAATAATTGCTATTCTTACAGGTGCGATTTCGATCATTTTAGCGATCGCCTACCTCATCGTAGTCCAACTCCTGGACTACCGAGATATGAAACCCGCCCCCATCAGCCAAGTGGACTCACCACCTGCCATTACTATCTCTCACTGGCAGGTTGACAAAATAACCCAAATATAAATTATCTTTAGTCGATTTGTAGAGACGCAATCAATCGCGTCTCTTGTCATTTATATAAATTGATAAAACTAATGATAACTATTGATTCATCCCTCACTTGATGTATAGATAAGAATAAATACCTATTATTCCTTACTGAAATAGTTGATTATATAAGAAATAATTAGAGTTATTATCTTAAATTTATTTAATTAACTAATTCCATTTTGACAGATATAACGGTAAGCTGTTTCTAACAAAATTAAATAAACATAAATTTGTATGTTCTGCGTAGGCGTCGTCCCTCGTAGATCATCGCTGGGTTAACAGGGATCAACGCCAGTTGACTCAAAACCCATAATTTTTGATGACAATATAGAGGTAAGTTAATGGCTCAGTTTCTACTAGAGACTGTTTGGCTAGTTCCGTGCTATGCCTTAATCGGTGGCTTGTTAGCCGTCCCTTGGTCGCCAGGGATCATTCGGAAAACGGGGCCAAGACCGGCGGGTTATCTAAACTTGGTGATGACATTTTTGGCGTTTGTACATAGTGCGATCGCCTTACAAGCAACTTGGAATTATCCAGCCCAAGAAGTATTTATTCCGTGGTTGTCTACGGCTGGTTTAGACTTAACCATTGCTTTGGATATATCCTCAGTCAGTGTCGGCGCTTTGGTTGTGATTACTGGCTTGAACTCGCTGGCGCAGATTTATGCGATCGGCTACATGGAAATGGATTGGGGTTGGGGACGCTTCTATTCTTTATTGGGATTATTTGAAGCGGGATTATGTGCCCTTGCTTTGTGTAATGATTTGTTCTTCAGCTATGTAATTTTGGAAGTCCTAACGCTGGGAACCTATCTACTAGTCGGCTTATGGTTTAGCCAACCCTTGGTAGTTTCAGGTGCGAGAGATGCGTTTTTAACTAAGCGGGTGGGAGACTTATTCTTGCTGATGGGCGTGTTGGCATTATGGCCTTTAGCTGGAACTTGGAATTATCCAGAATTAGCTGAATGGGCGGCTACTGCTAACGTCAACCCGACAACTATGGCACTGGTAAGTTTAGCTTTAATTGCTGGGCCGATGGGTAAATGTGCCCAATTTCCCTTGCATTTATGGCTAGATGAAGCGATGGAAGGCCCGGTTCCCAGTACGATTTTGCGGAACTCGGTAGTAGTAGCTAGTGGTGCATGGGTGCTGATTAAATTACAACCTGTGTTAAGCATCTCGCCCATAGCTTCCTCAGCGATGGTTGCGATTGGTGCGGTGACAGCCATAGGTGCTTCTTTAATTGCGATCGCTCAAATCGATCTTAAACGCTGCCAATCCTATTCTGTCAGTGCATACATGGGTTTAGTATTCATCGCTGTGGGAGTGCAACAATACGAAGCGGCGCTATTGTTAGTACTTACTCACGCCATATCCGCAGCCTTGTTGGTAATGAGTACTGGGGGAATTATCTGGAATAGCATCACCCAAGATGTTACCCAATTAGGCGGATTGTGGACGCGCCGCCCGATTTCGGCGATCGCTTTTATCGTCGGAACTTTGGGATTAATTGGTTTTCCACCCTTGGGTAGCTTTTGGGCGCTGGTGAAATTAACAGATGGGTTGTGGGAAACGCAACCTTGGTTAGTGGGAGTAGTAATCGCGGTAAATGCTTTAACAGCCGTGAGTTTAACCAGAGAATTCGCTTTAGTTTTTGGCGGTAAACCAACACAAATGAGTCAGCGATCGCCTGAAGCTCACTGGCCGATGATTGTGCCAACAATGATTTTACTTGGTGTCAGTCTACATCTTCCTTTAGTGTTGCAAAGCTTATCACTTTTACCCGATTGGGCAAGCCTAAATAAAGATGTCGCACTGCTGTTAATTTGGTCGAGTATTTTCGGTTGCAGTATCACTGGCGTGATTTATTTAAGCAACATTCCTAAACCGATTCGCCTCCCTTGGCAAGGTTTGCAGGACTTGTTCGCATACGACTTTTACACCCCCAAACTCTATAAAATGACCATAATTTTTGGAGTTGCCAAAATTTCCCAACTTGCCGATATGATTGACCGCTTTGTAGTCGATGGCATCGTTAATTTCGTTGGTTTATTTTCGCTATTAGGTGGCGAAGGTCTTAAATACAGCAACTCTGGGCAAACCCAGTTTTATGCACTCACTGTTCTTTTAGGAGTGAGTTTTTTAGGAATGTGGGTAACTTGGCCATTTTGGGGAATGCAATTTTTAAATATGGTTTTTCAAATCTCGACAATTGGATAGCAGTAACTATCCTACTAAAAGCTAACAGTTTAATATTGTGAGGAGAATTTCATGAGCATACAACATCCCCAAATCAATCTTTCCAGAAGAGGTTTATTGAAGTTTGGTGCAGGTGCGATCGGTACAGGTGTATTGACAGCCGGACTTAGTTCAAACTTACTTGCAGCCGAAACAAAATCAGTACCAGATGATATTACACCCGATAAGGCACTGCAAGAGTTATTAGATGGAAATGATCGGTTTGTTAAAGCAAAACGTCGCAATCCTAACCAAACTCAATCACGTTTAGTCGAAGTTGCCAAAGGTCAAAAGCCCTTTGCTTCTATTCTAGGTTGTGCAGATTCACGGGTTCCTTCAGAGATTGTCTTTGACCAAGGACTTGGAGATTTATTTGTCTGCCGGATAGCTGGTAATATTGCCACAACACAGCAAATTGGTAGCTTAGAATTTGGCAGCTTAGTATTAGGTACTAAAGTGATCATGGTAATGGGACATGAAAGATGTGGTGCGGTACAAGCGGCGATGAAAGGCGATCCGGTACCTGGACAAATTGGAAGTTTACTTGAAGCAATTAAACCAAGTGTAGAAAGCTCAAAAGATAAATCAGGAGATAAGTTAGAAAATGCTTGTAAAGCAAATATTTTGGCGCAAATCAAAAAATTGAAATCATCGTCAGTTTTATCTGAGTTAATCAAGGCAGAAAAACTGAAAATAGTCGGTGGTTATTACGATTTAGATACTGGAGAAATTAGTATAGTAAGTTAGTTTTTTTGTCCTTTGCCATTAGTCACTTGTACTGAGTTTCAACTGCGCGCAAATCGAGCGAAGTCGAGATTCAACTACCGCGTAGTCGTTGGCACAGCCTCTCCAAGAGTTGTATTGGTCATTAGCTAAGAATAAGTCATCAAGCACAAAAGACAAAGGACAAATAACAAAGAATAAAGGACAAAATTACCATGTTAAGTGTCTTGATTTGGCTCCCGATTTTCGCTGCTATTATCATAGCAATATTACCTGTAAGCATACCTAAGCATCGCATTCGTTTAATAGCATTAATCTTTTCAGGGCTAGTTCTCTTTTGGAACCTGTTTATCCTACTAAAATTTGATATCAGCAATCCAGGAATGCAATTTAAAGAGTATTTACCCTGGAATGAAACCCTTGGCTTGAGCTATCAAATAGGTGTTGATGGGCTTTCTATCTTGATGTTGGTGTTAAATAGCCTGCTTACCTGGATTTCTATTTACAGCAGTAGTCAAGAAACTGAACGTCCTCGGCTGTTCTACTCCATGATTTTATTAGTTAGTGGAGGAGTCGCAGGTGCTTTTCTGGCGGAGAATTTGCTGCTATTCTTCCTATTTTACGAACTAGAATTAATCCCCTTCTATTTGCTAATTTCCATTTGGGGAGGGGCGAAACGGGCTTATGCTGGGATGAAATTCCTGATTTATACTGCTGTTTCGGGAGCCTTAATTCTGGCGACATTCTTGGGTATGGTGTGGCTGAGTGGTTCTACCAATTTTGCTTTTGATGCCGTCTCTACCGAAAATCTTTCAACAGCAAAACAAATCCTTTTACTAGCAGGAATAGTTTTAGGTTTTGGCATTAAAATACCCTTAATTCCCTTCCATACTTGGCTACCCGATGCTTACGTTGAGGCTTCAGCACCAATTGCCATTCTTCTCGGTGGCGTGTTGGCAAAGCTGGGAACCTATGGACTGCTACGATTTGGGTTGGGTATGTTTCCCCATGCTTGGAGTATTATTGCACCGACTCTGGCAATTTGGGGAGCAATCAGCGCCATCTATGGAGCAGTAGTTGCGATCGCTCAAAAAGATATCAAGCGCATGGTAGCATACAGTTCCGTCGGTCACATGGGCTATATCTTGCTAGCTGGTGCCGCCAGTACTCCCTTAGCACTTGTTGGTGCAGTCGCCCAAATGTTCAGCCACGGTATCATCCTAGCGATTCTCTTCCACTTGGTGGGAGTTGTAGAAGCCAAAGTTGGTACACGCGAATTAGATAAACTCAATGGTTTAATGAGTCCCATACGTGGTTTACCTCTAATTAGCGCCTTACTAGTTTTAAGTGGAATGGCTAGCGCAGGTATTCCCGGTTTAACAGGATTCATCGCCGAATTTATCGTCTTTCAAGGTAGTTTCTCTATCTTTCCCATCCCGACAATTTTGTGTGTAGTCGCTAGTGGATTAACCGCAGTTTATTTTGTCATCCTCCTCAACCGTACCTGTTTTGGCAAACTCGATAACTTCGCCTACTATCCCAAAGTTCTTTGGTCTGAGAAAATCCCAGCTTTAATTTTGGCAGCTTTCATCATCTTTTTAGGAGTACAACCCACTTGGTTAGTGCGTTGGAGTGAATCCACAACTACAACAATGGTGGCTGCAATTACCCCCTTAGAAAAAACCGTAATCTCTGAAGTAGCGCTGAAATAAAAAATACATCAAAACACTTGTAGAGACGGCGAGTTATCGCGTCTCAAAATCTATCCCCCCAAACGCGATAAATTGCGTTTCAAAACCTATCCCCCAGACGCGATAAATCGCGTCTCTACCAATTTACGATTACCATGACAGCAATTAAAACAGCGATTAAATTACCTCCTTCAAAACACGAATTTGCCGAAGTAATTCACCGCTTAGAAGCAGGCGGTGCAATGTTACCCGATACTCCAGAAAATTTGATGCAAATCATCGGTTTATATAAAGCTTATGCTGTGCCGATGGATTTTTACTGGCGTGACCTACTTTATATTGCCGAACGCGAATTTTTAAACCCGCTTCCATTCTTTAAATACTTCTTGCCCAAAGAGTATTTAGAACTGCATAATCATTACGCTGGCGATGATGCCGATTTACGAATTTGGCGCGGCGAAGCTACTGCACATCCAGAACTTTTGGCATTTATCGAGAAGGGTGAAACTTTCAAAATGCCGAAGTTATTGCATCACTTGTTGCACGATCGCATTAACATGGAATTTGCGGAAGCTTGTATGCGGGCGATGTTGTGGCACAGAGGCATGGGTGGACAATTTGACCCTTACCTAGATTCAGACGAATACAAAGCCAACGCCGACAGGGCAATTAAAGCTTACTTCCAAGGGAACCCCGTAATGCTGGGACTTTACAAGCTGTTCCCCGATATGTTTTTAGAACAGTGCCGCCAGATGTCATACTACGCTAACCTGGGCTTATTCTGGGAAGTCATGGCTCCGGTATTCTTTGAAATGTCAGACCGCTATGATGAAGGTACCATTAGCAGCGTCCCAGAGGCAATGAGCTTCTTAGTTAATGGTATATTTGCGATCGCAGGTCGTCCCATTTACCATCACGTTTATATTCGTGGCGAATGCTACGAAATTGTGCCCAAATCCAAGGGTTTCATGTGGCTATATGAAGCCGCATTACCTTATGTGGAAGCAGTTTTCTATCGCACTGCACCCTTCCGAGGGACAAAATCTTATAATGCTCAAGCGCGTCAAGTACCAGAAGACCAAAAAGACTTTCACTATGGCATTCTTTACGCTGATGTATTTCCAGTGGGTACTGCTGGCATTCCCCCGACATTATTAATGCAAGATATGTTGCATTTTTTACCACCATATCTTGTTGATTATTACAGCCAACATTGCCGGGGTGAAGAAGATATGTTGATTCAGTTGGGAGTGAGTTTTCAACGGTCAATGTATTGTGTCACTTCTGCGGTAATTCAAGCTTTGCGAACTGCACTTTTATATCCTTTAGATGACCAAAATCCCAAGCATTTACAAGCTAATCGAGACTTTTTTGAAATGCAGCTAAATCGCTTTACTCGTGCTGACTACAATATTCGTGATGCTGCTCGTTTAGGGAGCATTCAAAGTCAAGATTATCGATAATATATCTCCATCTAAAACCTTTGTAGAGACGTATCACTGCTACGTCTCTACATTCTCAATACGGTTCGGTTAAGGCAAGAGACGCGATAAATCGCCGTCTCTACAAAGGACTGATTATTGTAAAGACGGCGATTTATCGCGTCTTTACGATTAGCGGCGTGTAACCAAAAAACCTTATCCGAACCGTATTGTCTACATTCTTTTAACGTGAGTTCGATGAACCTCTCCCGGACAACCTCCCTCTCCGAAACGGAAAGGGAGGAGCAACGAAAAATTCAGCTTTTTGCTCCCCTCTCCGTGTCGGAGAGGGGCTGGGGGAGAGGTCAAATAAGAATTGTCGAACTCACGTTCTTTTATACCAGATTTACCTGGAAATGCGATCGCTAATAAAGAGATGCCAACACTTTATCAGCTGCTGCCCGGAATGCAGTTGCAGCACCAGCACTCATGTCCCGTGGCGCACAGATGCGATTTCTCACATAGGCGAGTGTGATAGCGCCAACCGCAGCCGCAGTCGGATCGGCATTGTCTTTACCACCCACGCGTCCCCACGGTAATGCTGCACCATTACAATTGATGAGATAGTCAGCCAGCAATCTGAGGTGAAAATCAACCGCTTCTTTAACGGTTGTTGTGTCGCCATTGACTGCTAATGCTTGCACCCCGGAGTTTTTCAGGATATCTCCTAAAGCAACTTCTCGGTTATCAGTCAACCTTTCAGCCGCTTCTGCCCGAAATTGGATTTCTTGGCTAATAGCTGGGTCAGGTGGCAAAGGATTGCCGATTGGTGTTACGCCCCACCGACGACGCAAAAGTAAAACGAACAAGTGTATAAAGTCAAGCTAATATCTGCTAGTGATCTAAAATACTTGCAATTTCATCGAGTGTAGCCCAAGAGTGAAGCACCCCAGCCAATGAAGGCGCTACCAAAGACTAGCCATGCAGCATTGATGCGAAAGCGAATAGCTAAAATAGCTGAGACGATCGCGATCGCCAAGCCGAGAAAATCTACAAATGGGGCTTGTGGTAATGTTAAAGTCGCTGCCCCCAGTTGCAGAGTAGTCACAACCATTAGCGCTACAGCACTAACATTCACAGCATCCAAAAATGCTCTAGTCCAAGAAGAGGCTCGTAAGCGTGGGATTAGGGGATTTAGGGCAGCAACAAAAACAAAAGAAGGTAGAAAAATTCCAATAGTGGCAACAATTGCGCCAGGTATGCCAGCAATGACATAACCGATAAACGTAGCAGTGGAAAGTACTGGGCCAGGGGTAAATTGACCAATTGCGATCGCATCTAATAACTGCTGTTGTGTCAGCCAGCCGTATTCTTGAACTAATCCCCCTTGCAGAAAAGCTACTAAAAGGTAGCCACCACCAAACAAGACACTACCGACTTTGAGAAAAAACCAACCCAATTGCCATAAAGAAACGTTGGTTACAGTAGATGCAGTAGCTATCGATGTAGCAAGTACAGCTGATGCTTTCAAGGTTGCACCTGTGCTGAGACTAGCAATCAGAAAGTTGGCTTTATCTCCTGGTTTGTCGTGTTTATCGCCAGAATGTAACCAAACCATACCCAGCAATCCCCCAACTAATAGGGCAATTACTTCATTTAATTTCAATAACAATGTTAGCAATGCCACAGCGAAAGCGATCGCTAGTAATTGGCGAGTTTTCACAGCCTTTTTGGCCAACCCCCACAGGGCATTGATGATGATTGCTAAAACAGCCGGTTTAATCCCATAAAGTAAAGGAGCAATTTGGGGTAGAGTACCGTAGGCAACATAAACCCAAGCAAACCCACCAGTAATTAGAACCGCAGGTAAGATAAAACAGACGCCTGACACAATCAGCCCCAGCCATCCTGCATAGATGTATCCTATATGGATAGCCATTTCTGTGGAATTTGGCCCAGGAATTAGGTTAGTTGCGCCCAGCAAATCTAGAAAATGCTCCCTTGTCAACCATTGACGACGTTTAACCACTTCATCTTCAATCATGGCAATATGGGCAACCGGGCCCCCAAAGCCGATGACGCCCAGTTTAAAAAACAGGTTGGCGAGTTCACCCAAACGACTTGGTGCTGAGTTAGTCATTTTTGCTTGGCAATATACTTTTCAAGTAGGAATTGCTTGAGGTGCGGTTGTTCTAAGTTTAAACCAAGCTCTTGCGCTTTCTGACTAATTTCCTCATAAGTCAGACCTTCACTAATAGCATTGGCAATCAAGGCGATACCACCAGCCCTTGCTCCAGCGGCACAGTGAATTAAAATTGGTTTGGGTAAGTTCTCAATTTCCTGAATTGCTAACTCTGTTTGCTCTTGATTTGGTTCTGAAGGCTTTAATGGGATATTGGCATATTGCAGTCCAGCCGCTTGAGCTTGCTGCTGTTCGTCACTGAGGAAACCTGCTTCATCGGGAGAACGCAGGTTCAGTACCGACTTAAATCCCTCTTGGGCTGCCTGTTTTAACTCTTCAGAAGTTAGTTGTCCAGCAGCGCTCAAGTCGTCACTAACTTTTTTAGTGTTGCTCATAATCTTTAAAGACACTATTCCGATAGCTTTATCGTAGTTTATTCTGTAGACTATTTATAGAGCAATACGGTTCAGTTAAGGGCTACTGGCAAAAATTTTGGGTTTTTGAGACGCGATAAATCGCCGTCTCTACAAGTGTTTTGGGCTTATCTGAACTGTATTGATTTATAGAGCAATTTTCGTCGGGTGCTTGAGCCTAAAATGCAAATGCCTTGACTGAAGAAAGAATACTGACGAAAAGCGGCTTCTATTTCTTGAGTGACATGAAAATCACGGTTTTCTCGCAGCATCAATTTCCCCAGTTTTGCCATCAGTCTTTCAGCACTAGCACTACTGTATAAATAATTGATCGCTTCAACGAAATAATAAGACTCAAAAGGCTGCGATTGATGAGCTTAGATTTAAAAAGCCCTTAAAGCTGAACTTCGCGCAGCCGACGCTCCAGAAAGCGGCGTTCGCTGCCATTTGTAACCAGCATGAGTGCGATCGCGTAGCTCTCTGCGGCTGATGCTGAGGCTCCGATGCGGCGCAGCATCTCGGCACGGGTGGCGTGAAATAGATGGTAGTCATTAAGTTGGGAAGCAAGCCCATCAATGAGTTCGAGGACCGTTTGAGGAGTCTCTATCATTGAGATCGCCACCGCCCGATTCAGCGACACAATCGGCGAGGGCTGCAAGCGTTCGAGCAAATCATAAAGGCGGACAATTTGTAACCAGTCCGTTTCTTCTGCTTGTGCTGCCTGACAATGTAGTGCGGCGATCGCAGCTTGTACTGCAAACGAACCAATCTCGCCCCGCAATGCCTCTTCAACAAGCGGTAGCGCCTCAGCAATCTGCTGTTGATTCCAGCGACGACGATCCTGATCTTCGAGCAACACCAGATCGCCTGCTTCATCCAAACGGGCATCGCGTCGAGAGTCGTGCAGCAACATCAGCGCCAAGAGTGCAGTTACTTCTGAGGGCGGTTGGGGTGCCATCAACGTCCTTACGAGACGACCCAGCCGAATCGCTTCTGTGCAAAGGTCAGCCCTCACCATCGTCTCGCCCCTAGTCGTCGCGTAGCCCTCATTAAAAATCAAATAGATCGCCGTCAGCACTGCGTCTACCCGTACAGACAGATCGGTTGTGTCCGGCACTTTATAGGGAATACCTGCATCCCGAATCTTGCGCTTGGCGCGCACCAGCCGTTGCGCCATCGTTGCCGTGGGCACGAGAAACGCGCGCGCAATTTCATCCGTCTCCAGTCCGCCCAACATCCGCAGCGTTAAAGCAACCTGCGCCTCGATCGCCAGTGCTGGGTGGCAGCAAGTAAAGATCAGCCGCAGCCGATCGTCTGGAATTTCGTCTGTGTCGTAAGTTGGCTCCTCGCGGGTTGGGATTAACCCGGAGGCGGCGTACCATTCCAATTTTTCCGTCAGGCGTGTCCGCCGTCGGAGGCGATCGATGGCTTTGTATCGGGCTGTTTTGACGATCCACGCACGGGGGAGATCGGGCACGCCGCTGGACTGCCATTGATTCACGGCGGCTATAAAGGCTTCCTGTACCGCTTCTTCAGCCACATCGAAATCCCCCACCAACCGGATGAGGATGGCGACGATCCGCCCCCATTCAGCCCGGTAAAGGGAGGCGATCGCTTGCTTTACGTCTGTTTTTGCGTTTGGCTCAGGGCATTTTCCTCCAGGTAAATCAGCAGCAAATATTTCATGGGGTTGCCTCCTTTATTTCCCTTTGTGAGTAAGTCGAACGGTGCTGCCTCAAATCGACACTCCGCCAAAAATTTTGATCGTTTAGTACGATCGAGGTATACCTCCCTTGTTTCCCTTTGTGAGTAAGTCGAACGGTGCTAACTCAAATCGACACCTCGCCAAAAATTTTTATCGAGGAAAAGAGAAAAACTGCCTCCTGCCTTCTGCCCCCTGCGC
>NZ_NOLJ01000001.1:478691-966316 GCF_002246015.1 Nostoc sp. 'Peltigera membranacea cyanobiont' 210A | reverse complement strand
GCGCAGGGGGCAGAAGGCAGGAGGCAGTTTTTCTCTTTTCCTCGATAAAAATTTTTGGCGAGGTGTCGATTTGAGTTAGCACCGTTCGACTTACTCACAAAGGGAAACAAGGGAGGTATACCTCGATCGTACTAAACGATCAAAATTTTTGGCGGAGTGTCGATTTGAGGCAGCACCGTTCGACTTACTCACAAAGGGAAATAAAGGAGGCAACCCCATGAAATATTTGCTGCTGATTTACCTGGAGGAAAATGCCCTGAGCCAAACCGAACGGGAACATTGTTATGTAGAATCTGCGCAACTGGCACAACAACTCAACTCGAAGGGGCAGTATCTCGCAACTGCCCCACTCCACCCTGTCGCAACTGCAACCAGTGTTCGGGTGCGCGACGGCAAATCGCTAGTAACTGACGGGCCGTTTGCAGAAACCCGCGAACAATTGGGCGGTTTTTTTCTGATTAATGCTCAGGATCTCGACGAAGCAATCGCGATCGCCGCGCGGATTCCAGGCGCGCACGTCGGCACCGTTGAAATTCGACCTGTGATTGAAGTTGCAGGTTTACCAGAGAATTCGTAACTGCACTCAACCTGAACCCAAAAGGAGAGATGACAATGACAACCAAAAGCACGATCGCAACTAACGAAGTTCAGATTCGCCAACTAATTGCCGAGCAACAACGTGCTATCTGCGCCAAGGATGTTGAGCAAATCATGTCCCACTATGCCACCGAGGTCATCATCTTCGATGTTAAACCTCCTTTCCAAACCCAAGGAAAAGATGCTTGGGGTCAAGTGTGGAAAGAATGTTTGCCTTACTTCCCCGA
This sequence comes from Nostoc sp. 'Peltigera membranacea cyanobiont' 210A, assembly GCF_002246015.1. Lineage (GTDB taxonomy): Bacteria > Cyanobacteriota > Cyanobacteriia > Cyanobacteriales > Nostocaceae > Nostoc. The sequence goes on along the minus strand of NZ_NOLJ01000001.1, from coordinate 965,492 downwards.
CACCTTTGAGATTGAAACACGAGACCTCAAGATTACCATCAGTGAAAAGTTAGCGGTTGCACATTGGCTATTTCGCTTCACAGGAACCCAAGACCATCCGGCAATGCAGACGTGGATGCGCATCACCGCTGTCTGCCAGAAAAATCAAGGCGAATGGCAGATATTACACGAACATCTCTCGGTTCCATTCGATCCAGAGACCTCTCAAGCTGTATTCACGCTCAACCCATAGCCCAATCTACTGAGCCAACGCCATGAAACTCAATCCTTATCTCATGTTCAACGGCAACTGTGAGGCAGCGTTCAAGTTCTATGAACACTGTCTTGGCGGCAAAATTGTCATGATGCTCACGCACGGAGATGCGCCCTCAGCCGAGCATATACCTGCCGAATGGCATGACAAAATCATGCACGTCTGCCTCGATCTAGGCGATCGCCTCTTGATGGGGTCTGACAGTCCACCTGGATATTTTGAAACACCCCAAGGCTTTTCCGTGCAAATCAGCGTTGACGAGCCAGCGGAGGCAGAACGCATCTTTCATACCCTAGCAGAAAACGGAAAAGTGAAAATGCCGATCGATCAAACCTTTTGGTCTGTCCGCTTTGGTATGTTGGTCGATCAATTCGGCATTCCGTGGATGGTCAATTGCCAGAAAACTCCTTGACTTGTGGGGAAGGCGCTTATGGGCGTCTCCCTAGAGTAAAAACCTCTGCACTTTTTCGCCGATCCTTTACTGTGCAATAATTCAAAAGAAGAATCCATGAGTACTCAAATTTTCGTTAATCTGCCAGTTAAAAACCTCAATCAATCGATCGAGTTCTTTACTCAACTAGGCTTTGAGTTTAATCCTCAATTCACTGACGAAACTGCCACCTGCATGATTGTGTCCGAAAACATTTTCGTCATGCTCTTGACCTATGAAAAGTTTAAGACGTTTACTCCCAAAGAAATTTGTGATGCCACAAAAAGCACAGAAGTGCTTGTGTGTTTATCTTCTGATAGCCGAGAACAAGTTGATGAAATAGTTCGCAAGGCTGTCGCCGCTGGTGGAACAACCTACAATGAACCGCAAGATCACGGTTTTATGTATGGACATGGATTTGCTGACTTAGATGGCCACATTTGGGAAATTATCTACATGGAGCCAAGCGCAATAAATCAAAGTTGATTGCAGACATTTAAATAATGCTGCAAAGCAAAATTCCAAATTATATCATGTCCGCTTGGTTACTTATTAAACCTCAAGAACCCCACCCCGCCAAAGCTACCCTTTGTCTCCCCTCCCCGCAGGCGGGGAGGGGCTGGGGGTGGGGTGCAATGATTGTGGAAATCATAGCTAATTACCCGGACATGATATTACAGCTATTTACTTGTAAATAGCTGTAATACACAAATGCAAATACTCCTACCCTGGATTTCTCACAAGCGAGAAATTGAGGGGTGTGGGGAGTGTGGGGGGTGTGGGGAGAATGAGGAGGAATTGAGAATGGGCGCTTCATATCGAGCGCTTTGTGCTTCCCACACCTCCCACACCTCCCCACCCTATTAGTGAGAAATTCGGGCTACCTGCTTCAAATCACTCTTTGCCGCACATATCGCCCATCAAATCCTTGCTTAATCCAACTCAGACATTCATATTCAGATTTGAATAACTTTGGAGCTGCAATATTATTCAATAACTCTGGTGGATAATGGTCATAAAAATATTTGTCTCCTTCTTGGAAGATGATAATCAAATTGTTCCGATAAACATAGCGAGACTTAAAACTATCCCCCCGATGAACAAACTCGGAATTTTGATCGATATGCTCTTTAGCAGTATCAATAATCTTACTAACGTCACTTCCATAGATTTCTGCTGGATTTTCTGCTTTATTAAATTTGCTTCTGTGCCCAATTTCAGATAGCATTTTATACGAATAAATTTCGTAATTATCCGCCTTGCCAAAAACAAATGGAATTATGAGATATCCTTTATATGAGACTGAATTTTCATAAAGAAGACGACTCATCTCAACCTCCTTTGATGGAACTACTCTGAAAAATTTTTCTTTAACGGAAAAGTATTACAACCCCAATTATCTACTAAATACGATCACCATAAACTGAGTTGATTGGGGGGATGCTCAAGGTTATTCCAAGGTAAGGGTGGAACTGGTGTACCACTCTGTTCTAATATCTGTTGGAAGTGACGGGCTGTATTGGGCGATCGCGCTTCTATTGGACAATGGACAAAGAAATAAATTCGCACTCCCATCTGTAACCATTGCTGAATCTGCCTTACCCACTCTTCCATAAATGGCTGATTCACTGATAAATTCGGATGAGAAATAAACCGAATCAGAGTAAAAGGTGCTGTCACACTCAATTGCAACGGTAATTTCGGTTTGCGTCGTTCCGATTGCAACTGGGGGTCATCATCTCCAGCGTAAATGGGGCGCGAGTCTAACAGTACCCGTCCCACACCTAACTTTTCTAAAAGTGCCGTCAAATTACTAGCATGGGGTTCCTTGAACCAGTCGGGATGGCGAACTTCCACTGCTAGGGGTGCTTCTGTACGCGGCCAAGCTTCTAGAAAGTTGGTCAAATCGTCAAGTAATGCAGGTGCATAGCTGGGTGGTAACTGGGCAAAAATTGGGCCAAGATGCTTACCTAAAGGACGCATCCCCTCCAGAAAATTTAAAGCAGCTGGAATATAAGGTTTTAGCAACCCTTGATGGGTAATATCTCGTGGTAATTTTAGACAAAATTCAAAACCTGCTGGTGTTTCGGCAGCCCAACGGGTTACAGTTTCTTGGTTAGGCACGGCATAAAAGGTAGTGTTACCTTCTACAGTGGTGAAGCGACGACTGTAGAGATTCAGAAAATCGGCAGTGCGAGTACCTTGGGGATAGAGTTCGCCTACCCAACCTTTATATGCCCAAACAGCACAACCGATAAAAAAGTTCACAATGCCTAAAAGCCTTGATGTATATATTCAATTTTACACGTAGGTTGTAGGGATGGATAAAGCTAGGTCAGATTCCCGACTTGTAGTTATTTATGCACCAATACGTTTCAGTTAAGAGTTATTGGTGTGGATAATTTGTCTTTTAAGACGCGATAAATCGCGTCTCTACATGAGGGTTTTGGTGTTATGGCGCAACCTAACTTATTGATAAATTGAACCATCAGGCATAATTGCCCCTGCTAAGTTAGTACCAACTAATTTAACCAGAAGCCGCTCACCAGAGCGAATCCGCGCTCCTGTCAGGTCGGCTCCTCGCAAGTCGGCTCCACTGAGATCCGCTCCAATCAAATTAGCAGCGCGTAAATTCGCTTCCCTGAGATCGGCTAAAAGTAGATTTGCCCGAAATAAATTTGCTTCAGATAAATTTGCACCTCTAAGGTTGACTTTGTGCATAAAAGTATCGCTGAGATTAGCACCGCTCAAATTGGCATAACTTAGATTTCTGCCAGATAAGTCTTTGTTGCTCAAATTTGCCCGACTGTAGTCTTTGCCACTCAAGTCTGAGTTTTGCTTTGGTGGTTTCTGGATTGTTTGAGATGGTTTTTCCTGTTGAGGTGGCGGTGAGTGATGTGTGGTTTGATGTTTGGTTTTTAAAGAGCGCAACTTTTCACGAGCTTCATTTATAGCTTTCAGCTTGTCTTGCGCTTTCTGCTGTAAACGGAGATTGTCTTTGGGAATGCGATCGGGATGCCAAACAAAGACTAAATCTTTGTAAGCCTGGTTCACTTCTTCAAGTGTAGCCCCAGGCTCTAATTCTAAAACTCTATAGTACCGCTCCAGATCGCTCATACGATATTTTGGTGGACAATCAACTTAATTATGAGTGATGGAGTCATTTATCCGCTGCATCATTTGTTATGGATTATGGGGCTTTGGGAAAGAGGAGGCAGGAGGCAGGGGGCAGGGAGCAGAAGTTTTTTAATTTTTAATTTTTAATTTTTAATTGATTTCTCATCTCCCCATTTCTCCATTTCTCCATCGAGCGATCGCTCTAAAATATGCTGCAACTGGAATCTGATAGACTTCAATATAAATCCAAACAATAATTGATAAATGTGATAAGAAGGTTAATATCGTCCAAATATATGGCATCCAGGTAATGGGTTCCTTCAGATTAGCAGGAAAGTAGTAAGCTACTATGCCAATTAGAGTGGTGGGAAGAATTATAAAAACTGCTGCTGCTAATCCATAACCCCAACCTAATTCCACACCTTCCAACTGGCCTTCTGTCCAACTAAACCCATTCCAACGCCAAGTTAAAGGTGGTTGCCTAGAAGGCATCTTGATTTGCTGTTGCTCTAAGTTGACTGTAAAAATCTCTTGACAAAAGTCACAAGCCATAGCTTCCATCAATGGCATGTGAGAAATCTTACCTATTCGACAGACTGGGCAGGGGTAAGCTCCATAATAGTCGAAAGATTGGGTTAAGATTTTGGAACTGGGCATAATGAGACAGATGATCCTAAAAAATTGATCTGGTCAATGAGAACTTGGGTAATAATGTATGGCAGTTGTCAATTCCTTGCAATAAGCTTTCGTAAGATGAAGTCAGGAGAATTATATATTTTAACTTCTCAATCCTGACTTTTTCTTCTGAGGTTATTTGACACTAGTAAACTCAACGAGGTTGTCACCAACCCCGTTGGTCTTCAAAACCGGACGTGAGACTTTCACCTCATCCGGCTCCTCAATGAATCGGCGCTTATCATGCGTACTTCACAACTGAACCATCCTCAGTTGTCTTTTCATCGTGGCAGTGTCTGTGTAATATCTGGAGATTTTTATAATCGTCTTTGCCTCCCAAACTTTTGGGGGTTTTATGGTCAATCTCCAGTACATCCTCCTCTCGAAAGTACATTCCGCAGTGGGTACACTTCCCTTGTTGTGACTTTAAGAGTGTTGCCACTCTCGTAGTCGTTTCGGGATGTTTTCCCATTCTTGAACTCCAGTAAATTAGGTTGCCATCGTAGGGACTGGCATCGCCTTTGACTTTCACATGACGGATAATCTTTGTTTCCGTGTGTGAACGTAACCTCAACGGGTTTTTACCCTCATGTCTGGTTGCGAATACCCAATTATCACCGCCAATGGTTTGCCAATATTTCTTTGACACCCATCCCCCAGATTTCTTGGGGTGGCGGTGTTGCGCCCAGGCTTTTAGCTTTGGATACATGAGATTATCTAAATCAGAGAAGATAACCTTACTTACTGATGTTGAATAGTAGTTAGACCATCCTGTTATTAGCGGATTTAGTCGGCTAATTAACGCCATTTGTGGCGCTGCTTTATGGTCATCAATGATACTTGCTATTCGGTCGTAATGTATCTTTTGCTTTTCCTTGCTTGGGGTGATGATTGTCTTGAATCCTTGTTTTGAGTGGTATTTACCCACTTTCCACTGTCTTATGTTAAAACCAAGGAAGTTAAAACCTGGTTTTTCTGACCCATACTCATTTAGAGTGTGGGTTAGACGTGTTTTAGAAGGCTTCAATTCCAGACCCATGTCTATTAACCATTCAGAGATTATCTCCCTGCATCTTTGGACAACGGTTATGTCTTTGTGAAGAATCACAAAGTCATCGGCATATCGGATAACTTGAGGGCTTCTGAACTTTGTACCTTTTTTGTGATACCAAGTTTCCCTCATGGTTTGAGACATTTCTGGGAATGCCTTATTTATCCGTTCTTCCATCCCGTGAAGGGCGATGTTAGCTAGTAGCGGAGAGATTACCCCACCCTGTGGCGTACCCTCAGATATCGGAAACAACTGCTTACCATCCATTACCCCCGCTTTTAACCATGCTCGAATTTGTCGGCGTATGGTAGGGGATGTATTTAATTTTCTTAGCAGTGCTTCATGGTCGATGCGGTCGAAGCATTTTGCAATGTCGGCATCAAGCACAAATTTACTTTTCTGCACAATTGCTTGGAATATTGCCTCTCTTGCATCATGACATGAGCGCCCAGGTCTGAACCCGTATGAATTAGGCTCAAATCGTGCTTCCCATTCCGGCTCTAATGCCAGTTTGAACAGCGCTTGCAAGGCTCGGTCGTTCATTACGGGAATACCCAAAGGTCTTTTCTCTTCCGTTCCTGGTTTGGGAATCCAAACCCGTCGTGTCGGTTTCACCTTTGAGTTAGGTTTTAATTTGGCAACCAGTTCTAAACGTGCTTCTGGGGATAGTGATTTGATACCATCCACTCCTGCTGTCTTTTTACCCTGGTTGTCTTGTGTGACCCGTCGAACCGATAGACACTTTGCTGACCAGGAATTCATCAGCGTCTTTTGGAGTCTGCGAAATGCTTTGATATCACCACGACGAGATGCTTTGTAAATTCGTTTTTGCAACTTAAAAACACGTCTTTCCAGCTTACGCCAGTTGATGTGTTTCCATTCCACCATCGAGTCATTACTCAAGACCATCTTAATTCGGTTAGTCTTTAGAGGAAGAAAACCGTTTTTTGTTGGTTTGGGAGCAATTTTTTCGTGTATTAGACTTTTGCATTGCTACTCATAACTTTACACTCCAAATCACCGTAAGTCCGTCAGCATATCCCTGTCATTACAACAGAGCGTTCGCTTCTGACTTAATCTTTCCTCTCGTTGCATACGGTTAGCACCTACTCGGTTATCGACCTTCCTGAGAGCAAACGAAAGGTTACTTCGTTCCGAATAACCATTGTTAGAACCTTTAGAATGATGCTATCCACCGGGTTTATTAGGAGTGCAACTGGTCAGGCGAGGAACTGCCAGCCCTTTATCCCTTACCTTTTGGCTCCAACGCATTAAGCCTTATTTCGCTGGTTCTTCATAACGATGGTTCGGCGCATCTTTGCTTTCGCTATTCATAGGTTCATGCTCGAAGGGAACCAGCTTAGGCTGCCAGTTTTACCTTCTTTTCATCCCGCATTACGGATTGATGGCTAGTCGCTACCGTAGGGATGATGCTGTTACCGTTGCACCTACGGAGAGGGACTTTTCCTTAGTTTCCTTTGGAGTCACCCTCATGGTTATTCAGTTATCATCTGAGAGAGATTAAAGTGCGAACTCCACCCATTAAGGGTTATCTCTCAAATGTCACTCATCCCTGAATATTTCTATTCATTTCGAGTGAACGAATCGCACCGCAGTGGGTACACTTCCCTTGTTGTGACTTTAAGAGTGTTGCCACTCTCGTAGTCGTTTCGGGATGTTTTCCCATTCTTGAACTCCAGTAAATTAGGTTGCCATCGTAGGGACTGGCATCGCCTTTGACTTTCACATGACGGATAATCTTTGTTTCCGTGTGTGAACGTAACCTCAACGGGTTTTTACCCTCATGTCTGGTTGCGAATACCCAATTATCACCGCCAATGGTTTGCCAATATTTCTTTGACACCCATCCCCCAGATTTCTTGGGGTGGCGGTGTTGCGCCCAGGCTTTTAGCTTTGGATACATGAGATTATCTAAATCAGAGAAGATAACCTTACTTACTGATGTTGAATAGTAGTTAGACCATCCTGTTATTAGCGGATTTAGTCGGCTAATTAACGCCATTTGTGGCGCTGCTTTATGGTCATCAATGATACTTGCTATTCGGTCGTAATGTATCTTTTGCTTTTCCTTGCTTGGGGTGATGATTGTCTTGAATCCTTGTTTTGAGTGGTATTTACCCACTTTCCACTGTCTTATGTTAAAACCAAGGAAGTTAAAACCTGGTTTTTCTGACCCATACTCATTTAGAGTGTGGGTTAGACGTGTTTTAGAAGGCTTCAATTCCAGACCCATGTCTATTAACCATTCAGAGATTATCTCCCTGCATCTTTGGACAACGGTTATGTCTTTGTGAAGAATCACAAAGTCATCGGCATATCGGATAACTTGAGGGCTTCTGAACTTTGTACCTTTTTTGTGATACCAAGTTTCCCTCATGGTTTGAGACATTTCTGGGAATGCCTTATTTATCCGTTCTTCCATCCCGTGAAGGGCGATGTTAGCTAGTAGCGGAGAGATTACCCCACCCTGTGGCGTACCCTCAGATATCGGAAACAACTGCTTACCATCCATTACCCCCGCTTTTAACCATGCTCGAATTTGTCGGCGTATGGTAGGGGATGTATTTAATTTTCTTAGCAGTGCTTCATGGTCGATGCGGTCGAAGCATTTTGCAATGTCGGCATCAAGCACAAATTTACTTTTCTGCACAATTGCTTGGAATATTGCCTCTCTTGCATCATGACATGAGCGCCCAGGTCTGAACCCGTATGAATTAGGCTCAAATCGTGCTTCCCATTCCGGCTCTAATGCCAGTTTGAACAGCGCTTGCAAGGCTCGGTCGTTCATTACGGGAATACCCAAAGGTCTTTTCTCTTCCGTTCCTGGTTTGGGAATCCAAACCCGTCGTGTCGGTTTCACCTTTGAGTTAGGTTTTAATTTGGCAACCAGTTCTAAACGTGCTTCTGGGGATAGTGATTTGATACCATCCACTCCTGCTGTCTTTTTACCCTGGTTGTCTTGTGTGACCCGTCGAACCGATAGACACTTTGCTGACCAGGAATTCATCAGCGTCTTTTGGAGTCTGCGAAATGCTTTGATATCACCACGACGAGATGCTTTGTAAATTCGTTTTTGCAACTTAAAAACACGTCTTTCCAGCTTACGCCAGTTGATGTGTTTCCATTCCACCATCGAGTCATTACTCAAGACCATCTTAATTCGGTTAGTCTTTAGAGGAAGAAAACCGTTTTTTGTTGGTTTGGGAGCAATTTTTTCGTGTATTAGACTTTTGCATTGCTACTCATAACTTTACACTCCAAATCACCGTAAGTCCGTCAGCATATCCCTGTCATTACAACAGAGCGTTCGCTTCTGACTTAATCTTTCCTCTCGTTGCATACGGTTAGCACCTACTCGGTTATCGACCTTCCTGAGAGCAAACGAAAGGTTACTTCGTTCCGAATAACCATTGTTAGAACCTTTAGAATGATGCTATCCACCGGGTTTATTAGGAGTGCAACTGGTCAGGCGAGGAACTGCCAGCCCTTTATCCCTTACCTTTTGGCTCCAACGCATTAAGCCTTATTTCGCTGGTTCTTCATAACGATGGTTCGGCGCATCTTTGCTTTCGCTATTCATAGGTTCATGCTCGAAGGGAACCAGCTTAGGCTGCCAGTTTTACCTTCTTTTCATCCCGCATTACGGATTGATGGCTAGTCGCTACCGTAGGGATGATGCTGTTACCGTTGCACCTACGGAGAGGGACTTTTCCTTAGTTTCCTTTGGAGTCACCCTCATGGTTATTCAGTTATCATCTGAGAGAGATTAAAGTGCGAACTCCACCCATTAAGGGTTATCTCTCAAATGTCACTCATCCCTGAATATTTCTATTCATTTCGAGTGAACGAATCGCACAGTAAACTCAACGAGGTTGTCACCAACCCCGTTGGTCTTCAAAACCGGGCGTGAGACTTTCACCTCATCCGGCTCCTCAATGAATCGGCGCTTATCATGCGTACTTCACAACTGAACCATCCTCAGTTGTCTTTTCATCGTGGCAGTGTCTGTGTAATATCTGGAGATTTTTATAATCGTCTTTGCCTCCCAAACTTTTGGGGGTTTTATGGTCAATCTCCAGTACATCCTCCTCTCGAAAGTACATTCCGCAGTGGGTACACTTCCCTTGTTGTGACTTTAAGAGTGTTGCCACTCTCGTAGTCGTTTCGGGATGTTTTCCCATTCTTGAACTCCAGTAAATTAGGTTGCCATCGTAGGGACTGGCATCGCCTTTGACTTTCACATGACGGATAATCTTTGTTTCCGTGTGTGAACGTAACCTCAACGGGTTTTTACCCTCATGTCTGGTTGCGAATACCCAATTATCACCGCCAATGGTTTGCCAATATTTCTTTGACACCCATCCCCCAGATTTCTTGGGGTGGCGGTGTTGCGCCCAGGCTTTTAGCTTTGGATACATGAGATTATCTAAATCAGAGAAGATAACCTTACTTACTGATGTTGAATAGTAGTTAGACCATCCTGTTATTAGCGGATTTAGTCGGCTAATTAACGCCATTTGTGGCGCTGCTTTATGGTCATCAATGATACTTGCTATTCGGTCGTAATGTATCTTTTGCTTTTCCTTGCTTGGGGTGATGATTGTCTTGAATCCTTGTTTTGAGTGGTATTTACCCACTTTCCACTGTCTTATGTTAAAACCAAGGAAGTTAAAACCTGGTTTTTCTGACCCATACTCATTTAGAGTGTGGGTTAGACGTGTTTTAGAAGGCTTCAATTCCAGACCCATGTCTATTAACCATTCAGAGATTATCTCCCTGCATCTTTGGACAACGGTTATGTCTTTGTGAAGAATCACAAAGTCATCGGCATATCGGATAACTTGAGGGCTTCTGAACTTTGTACCTTTTTTGTGATACCAAGTTTCCCTCATGGTTTGAGACATTTCTGGGAATGCCTTATTTATCCGTTCTTCCATCCCGTGAAGGGCGATGTTAGCTAGTAGCGGAGAGATTACCCCACCCTGTGGCGTACCCTCAGATATCGGAAACAACTGCTTACCATCCATTACCCCCGCTTTTAACCATGCTCGAATTTGTCGGCGTATGGTAGGGGATGTATTTAATTTTCTTAGCAGTGCTTCATGGTCGATGCGGTCGAAGCATTTTGCAATGTCGGCATCAAGCACAAATTTACTTTTCTGCACAATTGCTTGGAATATTGCCTCTCTTGCATCATGACATGAGCGCCCAGGTCTGAACCCGTATGAATTAGGCTCAAATCGTGCTTCCCATTCCGGCTCTAATGCCAGTTTGAACAGCGCTTGCAAGGCTCGGTCGTTCATTACGGGAATACCCAAAGGTCTTTTCTCTTCCGTTCCTGGTTTGGGAATCCAAACCCGTCGTGTCGGTTTCACCTTTGAGTTAGGTTTTAATTTGGCAACCAGTTCTAAACGTGCTTCTGGGGATAGTGATTTGATACCATCCACTCCTGCTGTCTTTTTACCCTGGTTGTCTTGTGTGACCCGTCGAACCGATAGACACTTTGCTGACCAGGAATTCATCAGCGTCTTTTGGAGTCTGCGAAATGCTTTGATATCACCACGACGAGATGCTTTGTAAATTCGTTTTTGCAACTTAAAAACACGTCTTTCCAGCTTACGCCAGTTGATGTGTTTCCATTCCACCATCGAGTCATTACTCAAGACCATCTTAATTCGGTTAGTCTTTAGAGGAAGAAAACCGTTTTTTGTTGGTTTGGGAGCAATTTTTTCGTGTATTAGACTTTTGCATTGCTACTCATAACTTTACACTCCAAATCACCGTAAGTCCGTCAGCATATCCCTGTCATTACAACAGAGCGTTCGCTTCTGACTTAATCTTTCCTCTCGTTGCATACGGTTAGCACCTACTCGGTTATCGACCTTCCTGAGAGCAAACGAAAGGTTACTTCGTTCCGAATAACCATTGTTAGAACCTTTAGAATGATGCTATCCACCGGGTTTATTAGGAGTGCAACTGGTCAGGCGAGGAACTGCCAGCCCTTTATCCCTTACCTTTTGGCTCCAACGCATTAAGCCTTATTTCGCTGGTTCTTCATAACGATGGTTCGGCGCATCTTTGCTTTCGCTATTCATAGGTTCATGCTCGAAGGGAACCAGCTTAGGCTGCCAGTTTTACCTTCTTTTCATCCCGCATTACGGATTGATGGCTAGTCGCTACCGTAGGGATGATGCTGTTACCGTTGCACCTACGGAGAGGGACTTTTCCTTAGTTTCCTTTGGAGTCACCCTCATGGTTATTCAGTTATCATCTGAGAGAGATTAAAGTGCGAACTCCACCCATTAAGGGTTATCTCTCAAATGTCACTCATCCCTGAATATTTCTATTCATTTCGAGTGAACGAATCGCACCCCCGCTCTAAAGAGACGGGGATTCTTGGTTCCCTGACTCGCCGTAAGAGGGCAGGCTTGCGCCAACCGCCCAAGAGGGCAAATCTCCCCAAGCGTATCTTCCGGTGTGCCCCACCGTAGTTAATCCACGTTTTAGAATATTGATACTGGCATTCACGTCCCTATCTTCTACATAGTAGCAATGAGGACAAACATGAGTCCTTGTGGATAGAGACTTCTTCACCTTTTGACCACAATTAGAACAGTTTTGGCTCGTATTGTGGGGAGGCACAGCAACCGTTACCTTTCCATACTTAAACCCAAAATATTCTAACCATTGACAGAAAGTTGACCAACCAGCGTCAGATATTGATTTAGCTAGATGTCGGTTCTTGACCATGCCCTTCACATTCAAGTCTTCATAGGCTACCAAATCGTTAGATTGGATGACGGAGTACGCTAATCTCAAGCAATACTCTTTTCGCTGCCTACTTACTCTTAAATGCTTACGCGCATACCTTATTCTTGCTTTGTGGTAGTTGGCTGATTGTGGCTTTTTGGCTTTCTTCAATGACTTGTCGTACTTCTTAGACTTCTTACGGTTAGCACGGTTTAACTGTTTTTCGGACTGACGATAAAACTGGGGTGATGGTTCTACATTGCCTTTGTTATCAGCAATGAAATATTTCAGTCCCAAGTCAATGCCTACCACTTGACCAGTGGGTTGAGTTTCAATTTTTTGGTCAACACTTATCGCAAATTGAGCGTAATACCCATCAGCACGACGCACTAAACGGACACGCTTAATCTGCTTGATATCGTAGTAATTAAGATCGTAGGTTCCCTTTAGCTTCAAAGTTCCAATGCCTTTCTTGTCAGAGAAAGTAATCGCTTTGCGATTAGTGGAAAGTTTGTAGCCAGTAGTCTTATATTCAACTGAGCGACAATGTTTTTTAAACTTAGGGAACCCCTTTTTACCTTTGACTTTCTTCTTGCAGTTATCGTAAAACCGCGCTATTGCTGACCACGCACGTTCAGCAGCAGACTGTCTAGCCATTGAATTAAGTTCATCAGCAAAAGGAAATTCCGCAGCCAGTACAGCGCAATATTTATTCAAGTCGTACTTACTTAAACCTTGAAAATCCATCCACTGCCTTAAGCACTTATTTTGAATGAATTGAGATGTACGAATAGCGTCATCTATCGCCTGATACTGTTTGTCTTTTCCCTTAACTTTAAACTCGTAAATTATCATCGGCTCGACCAACCAACTACATTCTTATACTACTATGATTAGCATAATAATGCTGAATTTATTCAGCAATTCGCTTATATCCCCCGAATAGAATTCGAGGGTTTTATGCATCACGCCTCATAATCAGAACAGGGCGTGATTTTGAATTGTGCAAAGCGTTATTAGTCTTAATCCCCAGAGTTGTACTGAGTCTATCGCTTTTTTATAGTTTGTGCAGGTCTTGACAACGCCTACTTTTCCTGCTAATTTTACTTTACATAGGTATATTTCTTAAGTTTTTCAGCAAAAAGTCCGCAAATGCTTAACACAAATTCCTACTTTTATTTTTGGTTTAGGGTGGTTCACCGGGGGTGAATTAAGTTTCCTAATGGAAACCGCCCGGTGAACCGCAGAGCAAACTCTGCGGTTTTTGTTTTTTTAAGGAGAATTTCATTGTCATGACTTATTTCATTAGCTGGTTTTATGGCTTTTACTTTTGGCCCAGAATAAATTCCGGGTAAATAGCGTCATGCCAATGAATCAGAACGCGCCCGGAACTTTTAAAGGTTTCGGGCTTTTTTGTTGTTATCGGGGATGGGGACTGGGGACTGGGGACTGGGGACTGGGGACTGGAAAACAACTCTTATCCTAATACCTAATCCCTAATACCCAATCCCCATTACCCCTTATCCCTAGAGGGGACCCACCTTCCCCAATCCCCAATCCCCAATACTTAATTTTTCAGGAGAATATAACCATGATTAATGCCAAACTTGCTGCACAATCCCATCTAAACCATCAGACAATCGTTAAAATCTCGAAAGAAGTCGCTTTCGGCGGTAAAGAACTGGTAATTATCGGCGGGCCCTGCACTGTTGAAAGCTTAGAACAAATGGAGATAGTTGCCCAAAAGCTATCTACTGCATCAGTACATGGGTTGCGTGGCGGTGTCTACAAACCCCGCACATCTCCCTACGCTTTTCAAGGTATGGGAGAGTCAGGATTAGAGATTTTAGCTAGGGTGCGATCGCATTACAATATGCCAGTTGTCACGGAGGTGATGTCAATTTCTCAAATTGAAGTAGTCGCTGCCCACGCTGATATGCTGCAAGTTGGTAGCCGCAATATGCAAAACTTTGATTTGCTCAAAGCTTTGGGACAAGCTGGTAAACCAATACTGCTCAAACGTGGTTTAGCAGCAACTATTGAAGAATTTGTTATGGCTGCTGAATATATCCTTAGCCACGGAAATCCTGATGTGGTGTTGTGCGAAAGAGGTATTCGCAGTTTCGACGATTACACCCGTAACGTTCTAGATTTAGGGGCAGTGGCAGCACTCAAGCAAATAACTCACTTGCCTGTAATTGTAGATCCTTCTCATGCCGTCGGCAAACGGGAGTTGGTCGCACCTGTGGCTAGGGCTGCGATCGCTTGCGGTGCAGATGGATTAATTATTGAATGTCACCCAGAACCAGAAAAATCTGTTTCTGATGCCCGTCAAGCACTTTCTTTAGAAGATATGGTGCATTTAGTTGCTAGTTTAAAGCCTGTAGCAACAGCCGTTGGGCGCAGTATATCAGATGTTGGGGCGGGTTTGGAACCTGCCCCGATTTTTTGTGCGGCTTAAATTTCATCAAAGGGCGATCGCTTCAATGTCTCAACCAAAAGATTTATTTTGGGTTGATGGCAAACAGCGATCGCTTTCGTAAAATAAACTTGTTACTTCAGCTATTCCATTTGTTCTCAAACGTATTTTGGCAACACAATCTTCTATATATAAATCTAAATTATCGTTTTAACAAACAAGACTATTTGATTTTATTCTATAAGTCGTTTTATCCTGAAATCAGTAGATATTTTAAATTTTCCTAAATAGCCTGAAGAAGTTTTAGTATACCGATCTTTCAACTTTCAAAACCCAAAGAAGGACAATAACTAAATGCTAGATCAGCAGATTGATTGCCCCATGAAACCTAAGACAAGTGCGATGATTATGAAACTTTTTCAAATCACTCTAGTGGTCTTAGTACTTTTGATCAACTTAGCAGTTGCTTTCCCCTCTTGGGCAGAAAGTACACTTTCTTTAACTAGCAATCTTAACAACTTTCAAGTTGGGCAAAAAGTCATTTGGCTTTACAAGCCCCGCACTGATTCTAGCGATGTCCAAAGAATTCCCGCCGAAATAGTCAAGTTAAGTTCCAAGCAAGTGCAAATCAAGGTTTACAAACATAACAACGAATTTGTCAATCGTTGGGTGAATCCAAACAAGCTTGAAAATTCGACAAAAATTAAATAGTCAGTAGTCATTTGTGATTACAAAGGACAAATGACTAATGACAGCCAACAAAAAAATATTTCACAAATTATTTAGGACTGCTATAGTTAAAACTCTCTTGTGTGGGTTTCGTTTTCATAATTAGGATCTTCAGTCCCAAGCAGTTTGTCCCAGAACGTAAAATACAAACCGTAGTGTACTTTATACTTGCGATGATGTATGGAATGATGCATAGAACCAATAAGCCACTTTCCAATCCAGTAACTTTTAGATGAGGAGGGAAATAGCTCAAATCCGAGATGGGTAAACACTGCCCATACTGTCATAGTTATAAGTGCGGCAACTAAGGTGACGAAATGCAGCGGAACTATGAAGCTTACACCTACAAAAAAAAGTGCTTGTACGATCGCTTCTGGTAAGTCGAAGGCAGAGGAACTCCAGGGCGTTGGATCTCCTGAACGATGGTGTCCATAATGCATCCATCTAAAAATTCGAGGGTGGTGAAAGATCCGATGGATAAAATAAAAGTAAGTATCCTGAAGAATTAGCACTGCCATAAAGCTAACTATTAAATACCACAGTCCGTATTTCCAGATGTCAGCGTATAACAGTGTTGCTCCCAAATTATACTCTGAGATCATAAAAGCTCCAGAAATAGCAAAAACTACTGTGGAGATTACTGATAATTCAATATCCTTTTTAATGGAACAACTCATCAACGGTTTCAAACGCAAACTCTTGTTGGCAAGAGACTTCCCTAGAACTAAATAAAACAGCAAGTATGCTCCCCCAGCAATCAGAAAGTATCGGGCAAGAGTGATACCGAAGAAGAAAAAGCAATAATACCAAAATGAGTGGTTCGTCAATTAGACCCATCCGTAATATTAATTTGGTGAAATGAAAATGCTGATTATGTCCAATTTTTTTGGTCTTAATTACCAAAAATAACCAAATTAAGATTTAATTTGTTAATCGACAAAATCCACTGCTTATTTTACAACATCAAGTAGTTCAGCAAATATATATTAAATTTTGTTAATAAAATTTAAACTAATTTTATTGCGTATATATAAATATAAATTATTACTATTTATAAAAAAACGTTATTGGTAAACTTAAATTCTAGTAAATAGCTAATTTTGCAACCAAGTTACAATTTATTTAAGTCGTTCGTTTATATTATGTATTTCAACAACAATTGAATTGATTTTAACCCATTGTGTTCTTTAATACCTAAAAAACCCTTTAAATCATTTTTCTCTACCTCTACTTTTTATAAATTAATTTGCTATAGATTTTGTTCTACTTTTCTAAACTCCAGCCCAATGCTACGGCTACTTCAGCAGCTAATGCTAGAGGATTGAATGGTTTAGCGATCGCACTAATCATTCCCATCTGATTATAGCGACGGCGATCGGAAGCCTGGATTTTGGCAGTTAATAAAATTACTGGAATCGCTTTGGTTAATGGATTGGCTTGTAACTTTTCAAATGTAGTGATACCATCCATCTCTGGCATCATCACATCTAGTAAAATTGCATCTGGTTGGTAAGTCTCAGCTTTAATTATGCCTTCTTGACCAGAACTCGCAGTCACTACTTTCCAGCCTGCGACTGTTTCCAAGCAAATCTTGGCAACTTCTTGAATATATTGCTCGTTATCAACCACTAGAATTTGCTTTGTTGTCATCACTGCTATCCTCTTGTTGGTTCAGGGAAATTCCCTGAAGTAACTTCATCAGCCGTTGTTCAAATTCCTTGGTAGTCACACGCCCGTTGCTCAAAAATTCTGTATCTGGACTTAGTTGGCTATTTGTAGTTGGTTCGTAACTACTATGAATTACAGGAATGTTGGAAGAGTCATCTAAATCAGTATTTTGGAAAGTCCTAAATAAAGGCAGAGTGACGTAAAAAGTCCTACCTTCACCCAATACACTTTCAGCCCAGATGCGTCCGCCGTGTTGTTGCATAATGCTCTTGCAAATTGCCAAACTTAAACCAGTCCCGTCATGGTTGCGTGAATCTGAAGAGTCAACTTGTTGAAAGCACTCAAAGATACCCTCAAGTTTGTCTGTTGGGATACCGCGTCCGGTATCTTTGACTGCCAACAAAACCTCATTCCCTTGTTGTTGTGCCCCCAAGCAAATCGTAGATCCAGCAGACGAGAATTTAATGGCGTTACTCAATAGATCAGCAATATCTAAAATTCGTGCAAATCGGGCTTGAGAGAACCGTAATTCTCCCTGTGTCCGTTGACGTTCATCAAGTTGTGACTGCAACTGTTGATTCACCCGAATTAACTCAGCAGTATGCTCTGCTACTCGCAATTCCAGTTCGTTGATGGCTTGTAAATTGAGAGATGAGTGAGGTAAAGAAGAATTTACTTCTCCTGCTCCCCCTGCTCCCCNCCCTACCCCTCTACCTCCCTGCACGACGCGCTGCCGCAATTTCATCCGTTCTAAGCGATTGACGATCCGGGTTACTAGTTCTGGCCCAACAATGGGCTTACTTACAAAGTCATCAGCACCAACACTAAACACTTGATTTACCATCTCGGCATCGCTATGCACAGTGAGGAATAGAATGGGTAACTCACACCAGCGCGAATCGTTGCGTACTAATTGGCAAAGTTCTATACCATTTGTATAAGGTAATTCCACATCCAGAATCAGCATATCTGGCGTAACTATTTCCAAGATTTCCCAGAAATGACGCGGATCTTCAAGAGCGATCGCTTTTAGTCCCCAAGGACTAAGTAAGGTTTGTAAAAATGCCTGAATTTGCGGATCGTCATCCACAACCAATATTTTAGTTTCTGCATGGAAGTCATTTTGCAGTGGTTGTATGACTGTTTCTAAAACCTGTGGGGTTGGTGATGAAGAGATTGCCACTGCGTCGTTTCCGTCAATTTCCCGACGCAATAACTTTACCCAACTTTCGAGGTTGGTAATTTCAGATTGACTCAGGATTTGACCAGAACTCAGTAACAATTCGATATTGCGTGCCAATTTTGAGCCAATAGGCAAACCAAAAGTACTTAAAGATCCCGCCAAGGTATGCGCCTCTTTGGCTGCAAGCGATCGCAAATCGAGATTTAAACTATTGTGATTTAAAGTTGCGATCGCTTCCTCAAGTACCCTCACCTGCTCATCTACCCGCCCTTGAAATCGTTGCCAAATTTCCGCAACTGCGATTAATGTTTGCTGCTGTGATTTAAGATTGGGAACCAAAGATTTTTCACGCTCTAATTCCCCCCTGCCCCCCTGCTCCTCGGTAACAGAGCGTAGCCGTTCGCGCAGCGTCTCGTAGAGAAGTGCTGCCCCCCTGCCCTCCTGCTCCTCTGCCAGTGGTTTCAGCCGATAGCCAATACCGTAAACTGTTTCAACCAAATCACTAGGCGCTCCTACAGCTTTGAGCTTGTGTCGTAACCCTTTGATATGGGTACGAACAGCTTCTTCTTGTGGAGTGTCTTGATAACACCAAAGATGTTCTAAAATCATGCCGCAGCTAAACACTCGGCTAATATTTCGCAAGAATAGTTCTAACAGAGCATACTCTTTGGGAGTAAGTGGCAGCAAATTTCCAGCATACATCGCTTCACAGCTACTAGGGTCTAGCCGCAACCCACCATACTCCAGCACAGGTTGCGAGGTTACGCCTTTACGACGCAACAGTGCCCGAACACGAGCAATTAACTCTTCTGGATCAAAGGGTTTAACTACGTAGTCATCTGCGCCTGCATCTAATCCGATCGCTTTCTCATGACTACTATCGCACCCTGTCAATAACAATATTGGCATTTGCAAACCACTAGACCGGATTTGACGACAAAGACTAATGCCATCCAGTTTGGGCAATACCACATCTAGGAGGATTAAATCATAATCGTAAGTTTGAATAAAATTCCAAGCAGTATCACCATCAGTGGCAACTTCAACCGCATAGTTTTGGTTAGTTAAAATGGTGGTGAGTGAGTATGCATTTAACTCGTCATCTTCGACTACTAAAATTTTCATGTTAAAAGCTTTCCAAGTTAAAATGGATATAACATATAACAAGTAATTAACTTAAATGGCAAGTTTAATATAATATCAATACTTGTTTTTAAAGTATCTTCCAAAAGGTTTATATTTGCGATTTAAAATTATTAATAAATATCAATATTGATTAATTTTAATTGGATTTTCTAGCTACCTGCCCAGGAGCAGATGGTATGGAGAAAAAAACATTTTTCAGACACTAGCTTTATACTACCTTACTTACAAGTTTTTCTAGTACAGAGAGGCTCAGATGCCGAGCTTTTTCAAGAAGTCGCTCCAGTTCCCCTTTTCCCATGTTGGGAGAAGGGGTTAGGGGATGAGGGAAAGTCTAGAACGCTTTCTCTTACCTAACTTTTACCTTAAGTTGACACCAATGACACAACTAGCTGTACGTCCCTACAGCCGATTTATGTGTTGTAAAGATTTTTAGAAATGATGCTATGTATGTTGTGGTAAGAGCAGTGTCCTTCTCTTACCTTGCTCGTTCGTGCAACTTCCCGTAAAAAAGGACTGATAAAACTCTCAATACGTTACAACAGAAAAAACCCTCTGCTAAATCTGTGAAAAAACGAGTAACACTCACCTTCCCGAAACGCGCCGTGCAAATGCCAGTGACTTACGTACTGGCTAAAGAGTTCAACGTCGCCGCCAATATTATCCGCGCCCAAGTTGCGCCAAATCAAATTGGCAAACTGGTAGTGGAATTATCGGGAGACATCGATCAATTAGATGCGGCGATTGAGTGGATGCGATCGCGTAATGTTAATGTTTCTTCGACATTAGGCGAAATTGCGATCGACGAGGATGTATGTGTCCACTGTGGCTTGTGTACTGGGGTTTGTCCTACCGAAGCCCTCACCCTCCAGCCAGAGACGTACAAGTTGACATTCACGCGATCGCGCTGTATCGTCTGCGAACAGTGTATTCCCACCTGTCCCGTACAAGCAATCTCTACTAACATTTAACAATCTAAAATCCCAAATCCAAAATTGAAGTTAGCCCAACTTAAACACATCCGCAAGTACACCACCATCACCCACCAGCCTACTTTTTGCTGGAGAGTCATAAACTACCAATAGCGAAGGTATGCCAGCTACATCCTGAAACAGCGTCATTCCCTCAGCATGATCTTCGCGATTTCCATAGGGAATATCTTGGACAAAATCGGGATTGCTGAAGACATTTTCTCGCAAATTTATACCATTTACCCAGCGATAAACTTGCACGGGGCCATCTAAATCCATCGTTGGCCCGGCTAAAATCAACAAATCTTTATCATCTACATACAAATCCCGAATTCCCAAACCATTCAACCAGATAAAATGCTTTTTATATAACTCCTGCAATTCTCCAATTTGCTTTAGTTTCATCAGTCCAGGGGTAGAATCTTCTAACTCTATTTCCAGCACCATAGCCCAACCCCGCAATACAGGCCCGCGCAAACCTAGAAAGACGCGGTTTTGATAAATGCCTATTCCTTCAATATCAAAGCCATTATCCTTTCCGGGAATTGCTGCTTGAATAAATAAGCCTAAATGGTTGTCATTGGCCAAAGCTGTCATCAGCAAATTCCCCTGGTTAGTCACCTCTAATTTAGCGGCATTCAATTGCACATCTGGCTTTTGGGGGTGTGGACAAGACGAGAACAGCTTCCCGTCTATTAGAGGAATCCGTCCTAAGACGTAACGGTTAGGTTCTGATTCAATTTTTCCGAGCCTTTTAAAGTTTATGGCATCTGTATTTTCAGGTTTAAATTTTTTGCGTTTGTAGCTGTGAGAACCAACAAACCATAAGTAATGTTCACTATAAGCCAGTCCCTCTATATCGATTTCTTTGTCTTCTGGTGCAGGTAAATCGATAAATTCTGCTACTCGAAATTGTTGATGCTCTGTAAATTTATCAGGATCAACGAAAGATAGACGCTCAATAGTAGAGGTTTCATCTGACCCTAACCATAAATACTTCTGATGTGTTAGCAGCACTGCTGATAAGTCTTCTCTATGTTCCTTAAAAAAATCTATAAAAGTCAATAAAACTTGATTTAGTAAATGTAACTTTGGCATTTTAAATTATATTGAGAATTGCAAAAATGTTAGCCATGCTATTATACTATGTGGTTTCATGGCATAAATATAGCTGATATCAAATTGACGGGGTGAACTGTGATTTCAACCTTTGTATAGATATTGGATATTTATAGAAGAGTATGCAACTATCAATAGTCATAAGCATATCTGCTAATCTTAATTGCATAAAAAATACCAAAAGTAGATGTAAATTTTTAAATAATATTGTTATTATGCAATAACCTCATGAGGTAATCATTCAGACCAATTATGAAATTAGCCACACAACCCACAGTAAAAACTCTCGGTGACTACGCCTACCAAGCGATTGAAAAACACTTTAAGAAAACCTTTAAGTGGGAAAAATCAGTGAAAAAAGATGAAGATCCAGAAGCGCTGCACCAAATGCGAGTGGGAATGCGCCGCTTACGGACAGCGGTAACTCGGTTTGGGATAGCGGTGGATGTATCGAAACCAATCAGCGATAAAAATATTGGTAAAATAGCCCGTCGTCTTGGTAATCTGCGAGATTTAGACGTACTCAAAGAAAGTTTGGAAAACAATTATAAACCAAACTTACCCCGCAAAGAGCAAGAATCTCTGCAAACAGCTTTTACAGCTTTGGCGAAACAACGTGAAGATGTAGAATCGAGTGTGCAGAAAACATTAAATGATGAATCTTACAAGTCTCTTAAAGATGCTTTAGAGAAGTGGTTAGAGAAACCCAGTTATCAACCTTTGGCATCTATCGCCATTCAGCAAGTGCTACCAGACTTACTGTTACCAGAAGTGAGTAACTTCTTTCTGCATCCGGGTTGGCTAATTGGGACTGAAGTTGTAGAATCAGAAGTGAAAATCCAGAAAAACTGGAAAGCAAAAAAGATCGAAAAGCAATTGACAACAGAAGGTGAAAATCTTCATAGTTTGCGAAAAGAAGCTAAACGTATACGCTACCTGATGGAGTTATTTACTGACTTATATGGCGAGTCTTACGCAGCTTATATTACAGAAGTGAAAAATGTCCAAGAAATTTTGGGTATGATGCAAGATAGCGCCATTTTAACTGACTGGCTTACAGATATTTACAAGTCAGAAATTCAGACTGAGTTGCCCACCTTTGCTAATTTGTTAACTGAAAATCGTTACCAGTCGTGGCAGCAATGGCAACCTTTGCAAGAACGGTATCTGAAAACTGAAACTAGACATAGTTTGCATTTAACAATACTGCACCCGCTTTCAGGAGTAATCAGTTAAAAGTTACTCTTGATTGAGAAAGGATTGCACTAACGAACAGATAATTGAATAGAAGCTTCTAGAGATAAAAAATAAATATTGCTCTGGGGAATTTGTACAATACGGGTCTTTTCGGTGGAACCCAAACCGCAAATTAGTCTAATAGTGCTTTCTAGTATTGCTCCCCGCTCAATTTGTCCGGGGAGCATCTTGGCTGAAAAAGACCCAGGTGCTTCTAACAATCCTACTCTAACAGAGCCATTCTCGATGGCTCTGTTACTAGTTCGTATATGGTTAATAGTACTGCCGAGAATCGTTTTACTCGATGCTTTAACCGATTCAAAATGTAATGTAAAGTGTTGTATGCTCTTTTGCATTCCTCCACAAGAAGGTAGGGATAAGGGGTGATGTTATACAGGTAGATAAAATTAACTGAGTGACGAAGAAATTTTGGAAGCTCAGGCGGACTGTTTTGGAGAAAGGATCGCGAAATTTGACTAGACCATTTCAGACAATTTTTACTGAACACCGCGTATTTTGGGCTGTTTTACTGTTTGGTACAGCACTGGTGGTAACGCTAGCACTGTCGCTTTCTCAAGGAGCAGTACCTTTAAATATGTCGGAATTTTGGCAAGCCATACTCCACAAAGGCGATCCGGTTAAACAGACAATTCTCTGGGATTTACGTCTCCCACGCATTACAGCTGCGATCGTTGTCGGCGCAGCTTTGGGAATGTCAGGGGCGTTGCTGCAAGGAATGTTACGTAATAGTCTTGCCGATCCATTTATTTTGGGCATTTCAGCGGGTGCGGGACTACTGGTAATTCTGATGATTGTGTGCCACATATTCCCGATCGCAATTCCTTTAGCAGCATGGATAGGAGCAATTTTAACTGCCGCGATCGTTATTTTACTCGGTCGTTCGGGGTCAGGAATTTCTGTTGAACGGTTGATTTTAGGCGGAGTAGCGGTGAGTTCTTTATTTGGTGCTGTACAAAGTACATTGCTGCTTTTAGCTGAAGATGGGCAAATTCAAATTGCGCTCAGTTTTCTGGTTGGTAGCCTCAATGGACGGGGTTGGCAAGAAATTGCTACCACTGGGCCTTATATCATCGTTGCATTGATCGGGGGATGCTTGCTAGCGCGATCGCTAAACATACTGGCTTTGGGAGATGATTTAGCTGTGAGTTTAGGACTTTCGTTGACGCGATCGCGCCTATTAATTGGTGGTGTCGCCACTCTATTAGCCGCAGGTGCAGTCAGCATCAGTGGCTTGGTTGGATTTGTCGGTCTTGTTGTCCCCCACGGTGTCCGCCTGATTGTTGGTACAGATCATCGCTTTGTTTTACCACTTTCCGCCCTTGCAGGTGCATGGTTACTCACTTTTGCAGATTTACTCTCTAGATTAGGAGCAGTAGAACTACCAGTAGGTTCCGTCACAGCCTTGCTGGGTTCACCCCTGTTTATCTGGTTACTTTATCGTCGTTCTGCTGGGTTTAATAAATTTTGAGCGATCAGACCGCCATCCATCCCCACCGTCTAGACAGATCGGGTTTTTTGCGCATTCTGATAAACTGAGACTAAAGCCTTCTTCAACTATTTAAGCCAAAATTCTCCATAGAGAAACACAGCTCTATAAACACCCTACTTTCTTATCCCTCCTGCCCCCTGCCCCCTGCCCCTCAAGGAGGTTAACTGATGTTATGTGTTGAGGAATTAATCAACTTAGACCCATTTCAACAACTTCCCAAAGAGCGATTGCAGTGGGTTTGCGATCGCGCTCAAACAGTTGAACTTTCTGCCGGAGAAGTGTTGTCCCATGAGGGAGACCCTGTATGTCGCTTATTTATCTTAGTCAAAGGTAAAATCAACATCACCCGCCGCAGTGAAGGAGTGGAAATTCCCATCGGGCAACACGAAGCCCCATCCTTTTTTGGGGAAATTCCAGTACTCACAGATGAACCTGCACCTGTGACAATGCGGGCATTCACGAATTGCCACATCTATGAAATGAAAGGAGAAGACTTCCGCAAACTGCTGCATGAATGTCGTGATTTTGAGCGGATGGTCTTCCGAATTATGCAACGTCGTGTCCGGGGGCTAGAGTCTTTCATTCGTGGGCGGGAAAAGATGGCAGCTTTAGGGACACTTGCCGCCGGTCTAGCTCATGAACTCAACAACCCAGCCGCAGCTCTGGTTCGGACTTTAAAAGAAATGCCAGCCGCCATCCTAGAGTTACAACGGATGAACTTAGTTTATGGGCAACGCAATGTTGACGAAGCTCATACTCAACACTGGTTGAGAGTACGCGATCTAGGCCATGAAGCGATTTTGAATAATCGCCTAGATCCGGTGACACTAAGCGATCGCGAAGACATATTGCTGGAATGGTTAGAAGACTATGGTGTAAACCAAGCATGGAAATTGGCAGAACCTTTAGCGGAAGGTGGTGTTGAGGTTGAAACCCTAAAGCAACTCATGGAACGTTGGCGCAACGACGACACAGAATTGCGAGAAATGGGATTGCACTGGCTAGCGCTTTCCTTTGAAGTCATGTCGATGATTAAACATGGTTTGCGAGGATCTGAGAGGATTTCCGAACTTGTGCAAGCGATGAAATCTTATTCTTACCTCGATCAAGGCACTCAGCAAGAAGTAGATATACATCAAGGCTTGGAAGATACCTTGCGATTGTTTGTTCATAAACTCAAGTGCGGTGTCCAAGTGCAGCGCAATTACGATCGAAGTCTTCCAAAAATCCTTGCCTATGGCAGTGAACTAAATCAAGTGTGGACGAACTTAATTGACAACGCCATTGATGCAATGGATGGTAAAGGACTGCTAGAAATTACAACACATCATTGCGATCGCTATGCCCATATTGACATCATCGATTCTGGTAGTGGAATTCCACCTGAAATTAAAACCCGCATTTTTGAACCTTTCTTCACCACCAAATCAGTAGGGCATGGTTCAGGACTCGGTTTAGAAACCGTTCGCCGGATTGTAGAAAATCGCCATCACGGTACGCTTTCATTTGAATCGCAGTCAGGTAGAACTTGTTTCACTATTTGCCTACCTTTATCAAATAAATGAATCAATAAGCGATGGGATTAGAGATGAAAAAAATGGGAACCAATGGTTCCCAAAATCTAGCAGCAAATGAATATTTTCATCAGACTTCTAGTTTCTTATTGGCTCCTACACTAGAATTCGTTTTGTAGTTATAAATAAAATGTTGGGGTAGAAGAGGTTTTTGGAGGTAAGGGTTGGGGATTAAGTGCTACCCAGTCAAAAGAAAATAACAAAAATCTACTACTAGGTGGTGGCAGTGGTAAAGTTGGTGAACCACCATTAATAGATAAAGCTTCAGCGTCCGTCAGTTCGATCTCTTGAAGATAGATATCTTCAATGACTATTTTTGTTGAGGTTTGCATCATAAGTTTAAGCTAAAATTTATATTCAGCTACCAAATAATGTGAGAAAAGTTGCGTTGAGTTATTTCATGACAACCTCTTAATTGCCTTCGCAGAAATTTCTACATGGATTAATTAGGGATTACTGCTGGTCAATTAATATCTGATAAGTCTGATCTTGTGGGCTGTTGTTCGGAGTTAATAAACTCAGTCTTAGGTGGTTTTCCTATTGTATTAGGAGGTTGTTTTTTTGTTTTGGGTTGTGGGTTATTATTCTCGCTCATCTTAATTTATCTCCTTAATAGCTTTAATTATTTGGCTGTTTTAAGATTTATTGCTTGGAGTTAGTCGAGCAAAAAAATCAGCGAACGCAGTCAGTTTGTGTTTTGATGATTATGACTTCAAGCGATGTCATCTCAATTCCGTAATCCTGTTGAAAATTTTGCTCACTTCTACGTTGAATACTATTGTCAAATAGGTAGATAGGGGAAAAACTCCTTACCCGGATTTCTCACGGATAGTGTAGGCAGAGGGGGANAAGGAGTGTGGGGAGTGTGGGGAGTGTGGGGAGTGTGGGGGGTAAGACTTCTTCCCCATCCTCCCACACCTCCCACACCTCCCACACCCCTTGGATTTCTCACTTGTGAGAAATCCAGGCTTACTATCTACCTCTTTAACCTTAGTTTTCTACTCAAACTATTTTTGCAGCCAGACCGATATTGAACCACCTGGACATGGGAAATTTCCCCATCCGTCGTTATTGGTGTGAATGATATCGTTTATATGTCCCGTGGCATCGTAAAATTCCTGATTGGGTCGGAACACGTTCATCCACTTGTTCCCTGGTGCGCTATTGGTCAGCACCACAGCCATTGCACCTGGATGATTACTATTACCCAAGCGCGTCCAACCGATAGTATTGGGATGGTCAAAGTAATCATGCTGGTCGCCAAAACCGTATTCTCTACGCGCCTTCAAGAACTTGTCAATCAAGAAACGGTGAGAGTAAAGGGTATTATCACGTCCTTTATCTTGATATTGTGCCCCGTAATAATCTGCATAGAAAACGCAAGGATAGCCTTCTCGGCGCAGTAAGATTAGTGCATAGGCTAAGGGCTTAAACCAAGGTTCAACAGGTGACTCTAGAGATTGACAAGGTTGGGTATCATGGTTTTCGACAAAGGTAACAGCTAGGGCAGGTTGTTCTTTAACTAGGGTTCTATCAAAAATCGATCGCAGATCGAAACTACTACCCTGGCGACTAGCTTGGTGAAATTTGAAATGTAGAGGCACATCAAATAACGACAAACGCCCATCACTAGAGGCAATATAACCGTGTAAGGCATCGATATCTTGAGACCAGTACTCCCCAACGCTAAACAGTTCCCGCCCACCAAAATGAACTCGCAGGTGATTTAACCAATCACGGAAAAAAGTAGAGCGGATATGTTTAACAGCATCAATGCGAAAGCCATTTACACCTGTGGTATCAACAAACCAACGCCCCCAATACATCAACTCACCGCGCACGAGGTCATTACCTGTATCCAGGTCATTCGCCATTAAATAATCGTAGTTGCCGTGTTCGTAGCTAACTTCCGTCTCAAAATGTTTATCTTTAAGGCGGTAGAGCTTGTCTGCCCTTTTGGTATCTGCGTTATATGATAATGAATCAAAGCACCACCAATACCATTTCATGCTGGAGTATTTATCTCCACGACCAGAAAAATTGAACTTTGTATAAGCTGCAATTTCGTACCAATCGCTGACTGGACGGTTGCGGTCATTCCAATCCATTTCTTGGGCAAAGATGCGTTCTATTTCATCCCCACCATCTTTGTGGTTGAAAACCACATCGGCATAGATTTGAATACCTGCATCCTGTGCCGTTTTAATAGCCTTTAAGTATTGCTCGCGTGTTCCATATTTTGTCCGAACAGTATTTTTTTGATCGAACTCACCCAGATCAAACAAATCGTAGACTGCGTATCCAACATCCCATGTTCCACCACTGCCCTTATAAGCTGGCGGCAGCCATAAGGCAGTGAAGCCTGCATCAGCTAGCTCATTGGCTGTTTTATCCAGCTTGTCCCATAATGTACCATCATTGGAAATGTACCAATGGTAATACTGCATTATTACACCGTTGTTCATGCGATCGCCTTTGTAGAATCTTTGATTTTACAGATTTCTGTCAGAAATCTCTGATGCTAGGATATGTTACTTTTGTCACACATCATAACTTCATCCGAATTTATTTAGGTTTCAATGACGACTTCACAAAGAGCAATTACGAATTACTAAGACGGGATAATTGCTGATTTGCCTTGACAAGGTTAGTAAAATCCTGCAAAGTTTGACGATACTTTTCTTCAGCTATTGAGAATAAATCGTTATGGTTTGCCTCTTCAACCCACAAAGAAAGTTTTGGGGATTTTGCAGCATTAAACAATTTTTCTCCATGAGTAAAAGGAATTATGTTATCTGCTTTTCCATGAATCACCAATATCGGACATTTGACTTTTTTGATATTCTTCAGATTAGGAAATTTATCAAAAGGTAAAATCCGAAAAGGTACTATTACTTGAAAAGCCGAAATAAACGAACTTTCAATAATTAAACCAGCCACTGGTTTATGCATTGCTAAATTTACGGCAGAACCACCGCCAACCGAACGCCCTAAAACTATAATTCTTTCAGGTGGAATTTTTAAATTTTGGGTCAAATAATTGTAAGCGCTATTGATATCTTCGTATGCATGACTTTCTGTCGGCTTTCCTTGACTCGTACCATAACCGCGATAATCAAAAGCAAAGACACTAAAACCCCATGCGTGTAATTTTTCTAAAATCTGTTTAATATCTCCTAAATCTTCAGAATTACCATGAGAATAAAGAATAGTATATTTAGCTTGAGTGTTCAATAAGTATGTAGCTGAGATATTAGTATCTTTCCCACTTCTTAACTTCAGAATTGTTGGATCATCCTGATAGCTAGAAGGTTGAGACAGAAAAATCATGCTATCTGCCCGAAAATATACAAATGCGGCAAAAAATAGATAGATAAAGATTAAAGATTTAACCAGCCGTTGCCAAGTCAAATCACCAATTAGCAGTTTTATAACTTGCTGTTTATCCATTAGCTTTTATTTATCGGGTAAAACTTTATTTCCAGGTTTCCCGATTTTTGATGTTTCCTAACTCTAATACAACTTCACCAAACTTCACGCCGGGAGCATCCACTTTTGGAAGAAACACCGGGCGATTGGAAATCGCGGCTATACAGACTAAACCCGCACTTTCTCTACGAGACGCTGCGCGAACGACTAGGCTCAGTGACCACCTGCGCGGGTTTTATAGAGTCCGCGCAGGCGGACTTCTCTGCGAGACGCACTCGCGTTCGTTTGTATAGCCCCAGACTTCACTTCTCTTCGCGTAGCGTGTGCCTTGGCGCAGGGTGATCTGCCAAAACGGGATGCTCCCCTTCACGCCAACTTTGTCACAAATGAGTATCTGGAGTTAAGCGACTGAGTAATTTACTTAACCCAGATTTTGAGATGATACCAACAAACACTGTGATATTCCCTAATGCTAGATGGGAATGGTTAGTGTTGTATAAATTACAGTTACCAAAACTGAAACGGTTATCAAATCCCAAGCTGCTCAGGACTATTCTAGGTAAATAGTCAAATGTGACAGAAAAAATTTAGTGTGAGGATTTAGCCATGTCTTACCCGATTCCGTCCAAAATGTGGCAGCGAGTCAGTATTGTAATATTGTTTTTATTGATACCGTCAGTAGGAATTGCGATTTTACGCCAGTCTGCTACGGTTGCAGTTCCAGCCAATCAGACTCCTGCCAGTTCTACCCCAAAAACTTCCATTCTACCCAATCACCCTGACTACCAGGCACTCCAGGCATTGGTAAAACAGTATAGTTGTGTCGTTCCCGTGCAAAATTTTGGCACTCTTCCTGTAACCCGGACTGAGTTTGCTACAGTCTTGAATGCCTGTGTGAATCGCAGCAATGAGTTAATAGCGACTGATGCCAAGATAGTTACCCCAGCAGATATGAAAATTCTGCAACGCTTGCAGTCAGAATTTGCACCGGAGTTAGCAACCCTAAAAAGTCCGATAGAGGAATTGGAAGCTCGTAGTCCCATCACTCCGAATCAGCCTACCAGAGAACGTATTCAAACTGAGTCTACTCGAAAGACTCAAGCCGTACCCACAGCTCCACTCCTTAGTATTCCGTCTGGCTCATCTGTGCAGGATCAAGTTGCTAACCGTGCGAATATGCCTAAACTCCAAAGTGGCAGTATTGGAAGGGTTGCCCCGGAACCTCAAACAGATAGCAGATTCAATACAGAAAACTACAACCGGATTGAAGATAATCCCTTTCATCGCGTCGGTAACGATCCCCTTTCTACCTTTTCCATTGATGTAGATACAGCATCTTACAGCAACGTGCGACGGTTTATTACTCAAGGAGAATTACCACCCAAGGATGCAGTGCGAATTGAGGAATTAATCAATTATTTTACCTACAATTATCCCCAACCAAAAGGCGAACGTCCTTTTTCCGTCACCACTGAAGTTGCTGCTGCTCCCTGGAATCCTCAACACAAGTTGGTACAGGTGGGTTTGCAAGGTAAACGCCTAGAGAGCAAAACCTTACCACCCAGCAACTTAGTATTTCTAATTGATGTCTCCGGTTCTATGGATGACCCAAACAAATTACCTTTGGTGCAACAGTCGCTCAAATTGTTGGTGAATCAACTGCGTCCTGAAGACCGGGTAAGTTTGGTAGTTTATGCGGGGAATGCTGGATTGGTTTTACCAGCTACTCCTGGTAGTCAAAAATCAACAATTCTGGCGGCGATTGACCGCTTAAAGGCTGGAGGCTCGACTGCTGGCGGCCAGGGCATAGAACTAGCTTACAAAATAGCCAAAGAAAGCTTCCTCAAGTCTGGTACTAACAGAGTAATTTTAGCTACTGATGGAGATTTTAACGTCGGGGTTTCCAGTGATGGCGACCTGACGCGATTAATTGAACAGAAGCGAGAGCAGGGAATTTTTCTAACGGTGTTGGGATTTGGCACCGGCAATTATAAGGATGGAAAAATGGAGCAACTGGCTGATAAGGGTAACGGCAACTACGCTTACATTGATACCTTATTGGAAGCCAAAAAGGTTTTAGTTAACGATCTCAGGGGAACTCTGTTTACCATTGCCAAGGATGTGAAAATTCAGGTGGAATTTAATCCGGCGAAAGTTCAGGCATATCGATTGATTGGTTACGAAAACCGCTTGCTGCAAAACCAGGATTTCAATGACGACAAGAAAGATGCAGGGGATATTGGGGCTGGTCATTCTGTGACAGCGCTTTATGAAATAATTCCCACTGGCACAAAAAGCGATGTGAAACTCCCAGAGATAGACCCTTTGCGGTATCAGCATTCTGGTGAAACTGCCTCGGATGCTGCTGGTAATGAGTTGATGCAGGTGAAACTGCGCTATAAGTCGCCCCAAGACAGTACCAGTCAACTAATTACCCAAGCCATCCAAGATGATGATTTGAGAACCGACCAGATACCCTCCACAAACCTGAGATTTGCTGCTGCGGTAGCGACCTTTGGGATGGTGTTGCGTGACTCTGAGTATAAGGGAGATGCTAGTTATGATTTGGTGATGAAATTGGCAACTCAAGGGAAGGGGGAAGACCAGGAGGGCTATCGAGGTGAGTTTATTCGCCTAGTGGAGCAATCTAGAGGGTTGATTACAAGAAAATGATTTTAGACCACAACTGAGACGGGGAGTAGGGAGTGGTGTAGTTCAATTACTTGAAAACCGCTGTAATCTCTTGGAGATATTCACAATCTACACCAAAAGAGCGATCGCTCTCCCCTGTATTAGATATCTGCATTACTGTATTCTGCTGTGTAAGGTTTTGATTTGCTTCTATTTTCTCCCCTTTCTTCCCACTGGTATACACATTGGTGTCCCTGAAACCGGGTCTGGGATAATCCGACATTCTAACCCAAACACCTCCCTTACCATCTTTTCAGTGATCACCAAATCAGGTTCGCCAACTGCAAAAATTTCACCTTCTTTCACCGCTACCAAATAATCAGCATAACGACAGGCATGATTCAAATCATGTAACACCATGACAATCGTTCGTTGCTGGTTTTGGTTCAAATCATACAATAAATCTAAAACTTCTATTTGGTGCGCTAAATCTAAAAAAGTAGTCGGTTCATCTAACAATAAAATATCCGTATCTTGAGCTAATGCCATTGCAATCCAAGCACGTTGTCGCTGTCCACCAGAAAGAGTATCTAACTCGCGTTCTGCCAAATATTTAATTCCAGTAATTTCTAACGCTAGTTCTACCAATCTTTCATCTTCTTTTGTCCACTGTTGCAACCAGTTTTGATAAGGAAACCTTCCACAAGCTACCAAATCTCGAACGGTTAATCCTTCTGGTGCAACGGGACCTTGGGTAAGAATTCCTAATTTTTTAGCAACATCTTTTGTTGATAGCTTAAATACATCTGTTGTATCTAAATAAATTGTGCCAATACGAGGTTTTAATAATCTGGCTAAACCCCGTAATAAAGTGGATTTTCCAGAGCCATTCGCACCAACTAAAGCAGTTATTTTTCCTGGTGGTATATCTAAATCTAAATGCTTAATAATATTTATATTATCATAACCCAAAGTCAAATTATTTGCTGACATTTGGTAATGTGGATTATCGCTCAATAATGACATTGACATAATGAAAATTAAGATAATCTTTGATAGTTTTGTAAGTATGTAATATCATATCCGCTTGATTACTTAATTAAACCCAAAGAACCCCACCACGCTAAATCAGCACTTTGTTTCCCCTCCGCGCAGGTAGATAGGAGATTAAGGGGAGCCAGCGCGGTCATAGAATGACCAACTGGCGCATAGGGTGCAAGTACTATGAGAATCATAACTAATTACCTGGACATGACATATCACACTATTCGCTTTTATTAATGCTACACCTAAAAAAGAATTTTTCTCTACTTAGCACTAAATATACTGAATTATGTCTTACTTTTTCGATTGTTAATCAATAAATAAATAAAATACGGGGCACCAATCACAGCAGTAACAATTCCACAAGGAATTTCGATAGGAGCAAAAATAATTCTGCCGATAAAATCAGATAAAACCACAATCATTGCTCCTGTCATTCCCGCTACTGGAATCAAACCTTGATGATTTCCACCTACTAATTGACGGGCTATATGGGGAGCAATTAATCCCACAAATCCAATTGTTCCCGCAGTTGCTATTGCTGCACCAGAAAGTGCTGCACTAATTAATAATAATAAACTGCGCTGCCATTCAACTTTATTACCTAGACCTTTAGCAATATCATCTCCTAAATTTAAAGCATTTAATTCTGGTGCTTTGATTAAAGCCAAAGGCACAAATATAACTATCCAAGGTAAAAAAGCAAAAACCTGTTCCCAAGTTCTACCGTAAACGCTACCAGCTAACCAAATTAAAGCCTGACTTACATCGGAAATTTGACCAAATGTCACGATTAAACTAGTAAAAGCACTAGCTACAGCCGAAATTCCCACACCAATTAAAATTAAGCGAACGGGATGAAGTCCCCGATCCCATGCTAAAAAATAAATTAATAAAGATGCAACTAACGCACCCACAAAAGCTGATAAAGGTAAAATTCCTGCTGGAAAATTTGGTAATAATACAATTACACTTACAGATGCAAGGCTTGCACCTGAATTAATGCCAATAATTCCGGGGTCAGCTAAAGAATTTCGAGTTAAACTTTGCATGATTGTGCCAGAAATTGCTAAAGCCATCCCGACTAAACAAGCGGTTAAGATTCTGGGCAAACGTAGAGTATTAATTACAAAAGCATAATCGTGATTTCCTGTATCTATTCCCAGTATAGTTTGAATTACAGCTAGCGGCGGTGTTGGGTATTCTCCCAGAGAAGTGTTAATTACCATTGCTGCTAATGTGATAATTATCAAGATAAATAAAATCTTGGGAACTTGGTTTTGAATCCGAAAGGAAAATCCTAGTTTTGTAGAACGAAAAATCAGTGAGTTTTTCTTCATTTTTTTACTTGATATTTGGCTAAGTAAACGAAGAATGGCGCACCAACTAAAGCTGTCATAATTCCCACAGGTATTTCTTGTGGTCGAATTAATAATCGCGCCAATATATCTGAAACTAACAGCAAGATTCCGCCAAAAATTGCACTATAAGGTAATATCCAACGGTAATCTACCCCAACTACAAACCTAACGATATGGGGTATAACTAATCCAATAAATCCAATTGAACCCGCAGCAGCAACGGAACTACCTTCTAAAAGTAAAACACTGACCGCAACGGCAATTTTTATCCATAAAGTTTGTTGACCCAAACCTTTAGCAATATCTTCTCCAAGGCTTAAAATTGTGATTTGTCTTGCTAAACAAAATGCCAAGATCGTGCCAAAACAAATGTAAGGCAAGACTTGAAAAATAATACCTTCATCCATACCTGCCAAGGAACCAGCCAACCAAAAGCGAATTTCTTCCAAAGTTCGCTGACTGACTATTAAAATTCCCGTTGTTAGTGAAGAGAGTAAGCTACTAATAGCGGCACCCGCAATTGTTAGATTTAAGGGAGTTATACCGTTACGTCCCAGAGAAGCAAAAATATAGACACTGACAACCGCGACACCTGCACCAATAAACGCACACCAAATATAAACACTTGGTGCAGATGTCCCAAATAGAAAAATACTAATGACTACAGCAAAAGCTGCACCTGCATTCACCCCCAAAATACCAGGATCGGCTAATGGGTTACGAGTCACACCCTGCATAATTGCACCAGCAGTAGCCATTGCTGCACCCACCAATATTGCTAAAAGCGATCGCGGTAAGCGAACAGTTTGAATAATTAAATGTTCTCTGGAACCGTCAAACTGAATAAAGGCAGTGAGTACCTGATGCAGAGGAATATCTGCTGCGCCAAATGAAACACTGAAAATTAGACAAACCAGCAGAATTAGCAATCCCACAATTAAACCCGCAACGGGAAATGTTAGGGATGATAAAAATCCTCTGGATAATGAAGGAATCGATCTACTCATTGTTCAAATTACTGGCTTCAAGCAGTGTAATTGTTGCTTGTGAAGATAAGCCAACACAAGCTGCTAGTTCTTCTAATGCCAAGCGGTCGCGTGCGTTTGTATTTAGCATTTCCGTTGCAGCTGCAACATAGTCAGGATTCGCCATTTGACTAACTCGATCGGGTAAAGTTACTTGGGAATTCATGCTAGCAATCCGCTCAGTTTTTGCTCCCACAAGGGCAAGCTGTTGCATTCGATAAGCAGCTATTTTCGTCGCTTGACGGGCTTTTAAGTAAGCAAGGTAGTACTGTACTACTGCTACCCGTTTTTGCTGTTTAACTTCATGCCAGCGAGCTTCTCTTATGGGTAATTGCTGTATGATGCTCAAAACTTTAATTGGGTCAATTGTCATGGCGATCGCAAAACTGCGCTCACTTTCAGATACTAGATCGGGTAAGTTGTAATCGATCGTGCTTTGAGATGGTGAAAACTCAACACTCAAAACATCGGTGAAAGCACCCCATCCCATTGCAGCTTTTGCCTCCTGTACTTGTGAAGACTGACGTTGGGCGATCGCAACTAACTGCTCAATAATTTTCAGATCGCGATCGCTAATCTCTGTCTGAAGAATTTGTGGTTGATAATTATTCAGCTGTTTGTTTTCTGACAACGCTGGTAAAGGTAGACTAATAAGTGCGATCGTCAGAATAATTTTCCAACTGTACAGACAGGCAATTGATTCATAACTCATAGCTGTCAAAAGGTTTTGCGTTCCTCCAAGTTTGCTAATACTTCTGTACGAGTTCGCCAAACAGGACGCAATTGCTTGCGAGTAAACAGTGGTAGTTGGTCGGTAATGTGGGGCGAACCGGGTTGAGTCGCGTTACCGTAGCTGATGAGAGCCATTGCTTTTACTGGTTGCGAAAACTCAACGGCTGCAACATAACTATCACCCAATACGGCTTGAAAGCGTTCATCCTTAGCTGGAGCAAAATGGAGGACGCGGAATATTCCTAGATCCCCAGGGCCACCATTAGCAGGTAAATCCAAGTTTCCACTACGCACTCGGAAGACTTCACCCCAAGCAACATCTAGCTTTCCATAAGCTTTTTCGACTTTTGTTGCTGCTATTTGTAGCGCTTTCGCCGCACTTTCTGGGTCTTTTAAACCATCGGGTGTGGTGCGCGGCGAGTTCTCGCTCCAAGGAATACTGAAGATTTGCTTTTCATCCATTTCTTCCCACCAAAAAGAAAACAACACCGCGCCTCGACTATCAGCATCAGCATTCCGATCCCAAGCAGCCAAAATATCAGCAGCACGACGGGCTGATTCATCGCCATATTTTTGAGCCGCAGGAATTAGGTCATCGAGGATGCGTTCTGCAAGTTCCATTTTGGTGGAATGTTTGTACTCAATCATTTTCTCAAAAGAGATTTTTGGATCTTCAGCCAGCATTTTGGCAGAACTTTGGGCCCGGAAAGACATCTCTCCTCGTGGAGCCATATAAGCAGGGTAATCATCTGCTTTGATCGCAGGTGGGAAAGTAGTTGTCCAAGGTGCATCATTGGCATTTTGCAACCAACCGCTAGGCGGGTCAATTACACGCGGTAAATCTTTGTATGGGTGCATTTTTGTCCATAAAGTTTTAGATGTGTCGCCAGGAATTAAACCTTCCCAGTATTGAAAGTCTCCTTGTTGACGAATCGGCACCAGACCGTTGAATAGGTGCATGATGTGCCCTTCTCGGTCTGCATACATGACGGTAAACATCGGTAGTTGCAAGCGTTTCAATACCTTTTGAAATTGGGTTAAGTTTTGGGAACGTGCCATATCCCACCACTGCTCCAACACACCCGGACGGTCTGCACCGACAACCCGCAGCGCCACAGCAAACCCATCTTTTTCTTGAACGACTGCACCGTGGACGGAACTTTTGACTAATAATGGTTGTTCGACTAACGAGTCATTTTTTTGCTTCACCTTTAACAAAAACTTTGATGTTGTAAAAGGACGGACTTTGCTATCAAAAAGATAACCATCATCAGCCAATTTCAACTTGTATACATCCCAACCATCATGAGTATTGACGGTATGAGTCCAACCCAAATGATCGTTAAAGGCGATCGCTAAAACCGGAATTCCCACCAGCGCTGCTCCCGAAGCATTCATCCCTGGAGCAGTAATTTGGGCTTCGTACCAAACAAATAAATCCGACCATAACGTGTGGGGGTTTGCCAACAACATCGCCTTGCCACTGGCAGAATGTTTAGGTGCGATCGCCCAACCATTAGAACCAGCTTCCGATGGAGTATGAGTAATATCTGCTACTTGTCCTTGATTAACGACAAAAGTAAAATACAGTACTCTTTGCAAATGCGCCAACACATCCTCTGGCTTCACAGGTAAGACTATTTTTACTTGCTCATCAATTAAATCAGGATGGGCTTTGGCATAAGTATTTATCCCAGCAACAAAGGCATTTATATAACTACGAAAAGCTGGACTTTGTGCCTGATACCAAGAACTAGCACGATTGGGCACTCCCATCGTCAGTACCCATTTATCAGATTCTACATACTCTTCTCCCCAGTATTCGGCTGCTTTTCCCCTAGCTTGACCGTAGAGGCGCAACAGCAAGTTAGCGTGACTTTGCATCTGTGCCCAACCAAATGCCTGGAAAGCGCTTGGAGCATCTTTACCATATATATGTGGTATGCCGTAAGTATCCCATAATATCTCTGTAGTTTTGGGTGCAGTCGCAAAACTGTTATTTGCCAAAACGACAACTAAAATGGCACTGAGGATAAAAGCTAAAAATCGAGATAATTTTCTTTTCAGTATTGGCTGGTCAAATAGCCACAAATACACCCTAATATTCAACATGATGGTTTGATTAAATTAATTTGACTGGAAAAATTTAGTGCCTTTCGTCTATATTCCGTAGCAAACGAACATTAAATCCAAATACACCCACCAGCAACATACATAAAGAACATAGAACGTATAAAAGTGCCATCCCAGCGCCTTTGTTGATGCCAAATATATTGCCAAAAAGCCATGCTAGCTGACCATTTGGTTTCATTGCTGGTTCAAAAACTCGATCGGCCAGAGGCCCGGCAATTAAATAGGCTATAGCTGAGAATATCTGGAAAAGTAGCGATCGCACGGCAAAAACTCGACCTTGTACTTCAGGAGTAACCTTTGCTAGCCAAATGGCATTTTCTGAACTTCCATTTAAGGGGAAATTAACCGAAGAACAAAATTGAGCGCCAATCCAGACAAAGGCTGTATTTCCCAACCCAAAAATGGTTTTGCTCAACCCAGCACCGACCATTCCCCATAAAACGCACTTAATTCGATGCTTTGATCCACCCCAAGCGCTCATGATTAATGCTCCCATCACACCACCTATACCTGCTGCTGAGGCTAAACTACCCAACAAAAGAGTGTTATTGCCCGAACGTGCCAGAATCATCGGTGTGTAAACAGCATCACCAACATCGTGAAAAAACCAAAACAGCATTCCCGTCATCAACAAAGCTAGTAGGCTCTTGTGCGCTTTAATATAGCGCCAACCAAATCCCAACTCATGCCAAATATTTTCTGGATATTGACTGTGAACTTCTCTAGATGGTGGTTGTGGGATGTGTATTAAAAGCACACTAATAATTGCAAAAGTAAAAGTTAAGATATCAATCAACGAAATTCCCACCAAGCCGATTACATGGTATAAATAGCCAGCAAAAGCTGGTGCCATAATTTTTGCACCATAATCTGATAAAAACTCCATACTACTAGCGCGGGAATAATGCTTTGGAGGTATCATTAATCCTACAGATGCAGAATAGGCTAGAGACTGTAATTGATTAAAAACTCCTGCGATCGCTCCTGTGATGTATAAATGCCAAACTTGCAAATGATTGGTCAGATATAGGAGTGCGATCGCTATTGTTACTCCTACAGCTACGCTATCTCCTACAACCATCAGTAACTTCCGATTCCACCGATCTACAATCACTCCACTAATTGGAGTAATCACAATACTGGGAAGTAACGTATAGAAACCTACAAGCGTTAATGTTGTTACCTGATCTGTAAATTCCCAGACCCAAATACTCAGGGCAAAGTTGGTCATACTAGTGCCCATAGCCGAAACAAACTGACCAATCCAGACAATAATAAAATTACGAAAACTACTAAATTTCATTTCTGTTTTCATGAGCAGCGTTCCTTATGATTTACTAATTAATTCACTGTCACGCTGCCTTGAGCAAATACTTAAATAAATCATCAAGTATTGCATTTGCTGATAAAATACTTCCAAAAATCCAGTAACTAGAATCAACACTATAAACTCGTTGATTTTTAACTACATTAAGGGTTTGCCAAAGACGAGTTTTTTGGTATTTTTGGAATAATTCTCTAGCCCCAGGATCTACCGCTACAAATAAAACATCAGCATCAAGTAAGTCTATACGTTCTAAGTTCAGTATTACCAAATTCTCGTCAGGATTTTTAACTAACTGACGTTGAGCATCTGGCATAGCAATTCCGGCTTCTTGCAAAATACTGACAGGAAATGAAAATTGAGAACGAAACTCAGGTAGTTGTACTCCTCCATGAAACCGGCCGACAGAAACTTCTAGTTTATTTAGGTGATTATTTAAAGCATCTCGCAATTTTGTTAATCGCTGTTCGTATTGATTGAGTAATTTTTCAGCTTGTTCAGCCTTGTTTAATACTTCAGCAATACGCCGAAAAGATTCTTGCCATTGAGCATGGACGTATTTAAATTTAACTGTAGGAGCTATTTGTGAAAACAATCGATAGGTTTCTAAGTCAATATTATATAAGCTAATAATTAAATCTGGATGTAATTTCAATATTTTTTCTAAATTCAACTGCCCCTCTTTGCCTATATAAGTTATACCAGCCATTTGGCTCTTGAGAAAATTAGCTTTGCTACCTACAAAAGCATTATCAGGTACACCTATTGGTTTCAAACCTAATGCTATCAAAGGTTCTAATGTGATTTGCTCTGCAACAACAATACGCTGCGGGTTTAGAGGCACACAACTTTCACCTAATTCATGCTTAACTAAGCGACATTCTGGTATTGATAACTGTGATTTATATTCACCTATATTTTGCCCAAAACCACTGTGGCAAGCGGCAAACAAGAAGAATGAGATAGCTATCAAAATACATAAGTTGCAATAATATACGTATCTTTTTTTCATATCGTATAGGTTTTATTCTTGCATATCTGCCAACAAATTTTCTACGTAAAACTGGGGAATTGTTTCGACAATTTCACCCTGACAATCGCTTAGATATAGAGTCTTAGCTTTATCAACTAACACATCAGCTTTTACACTACCCAAGCTCCCATCTGGCTTAAGAAAATTTAGTTTTATACGATTAAATTCCCCATTCTCAGTTTGTTGGATAATCTGATAATCAACTTTATAACTTAACCATTGCCAACCATATATAAGAATCATTTCTCTTTCTAAAACCTGTGCAGCTTCTGGTAATATTGCCCACCCACGATAAATATGCTTAATAAATTCCAGATTTCCAGTGCGGGTCAAAATGGAAGAGAATGATTCAGAATCTAACCTAGCATAGTATCTAGCCTCTGGAAAATCGATAGCAGTAGCTGCAAAACGATGACCACCAAAGTGACTAGATTGCCAAATTCTGACATTATTCATCCCTAAATCTTTAACAATATTTTTTGCCTGACGATAAAAAGGATTACCAAATTTAGCACAGCATTTATCACGACTACCATGAGTACATATAAAAATATCTCTTGTATTAGATTCGTCAATACAAGTATCTAAATTTTTGTCGAATAAGCATTTTTTAATAATACTTGCCGCCTCACTAATATCAGACAATAAAAATTCAGATTTGCTATATCCTTGAGCCAAACCAGTAGGTCTATGAAATATCAAAACTCTTGTTGTGTCTGGCTGCTTAAATTCTTTGTTATAAATTAATAAAAACTCTACAGCTATCTCATAATCTGCAAATTCTTTGACTAGATTTCGCAGATTATCGGGAACTGATTTAGAATTAAAAGTCTCATCTATCCAAGGAGTTGGACATTCAATCATCACAAAAAAATCAAAATTGTAAGCATTGGCAATTGGATCTTCACCAACATCACGAGACTCTAAGGCACAAAAGGAATTATCCATAATGAAATAATTGGGTAATCTAGTATTAAAATTTCCACTGCGACTCTAAAAGGTTAGGGTAAATATATCCGATCCTCAACCATATTATTTGTGTAATCAAGACAATTCAGTTGTTGATGAAACAATTATGAATAATAAAGCAAAATTAGGGCAGGGAAACCCCACCCATTCGGTGAATTTTTCAGTAAATTAAGGTATCACATTTTACAATTACTCCCAAATTAAAACTCGAAAGAAACAGTTCCCAGAACAGTGAATGGTGCAGCCGGAACAATGTAAAACCCTTGAGACTCGTAATATTTAGTATCAAATAGGTTTTTAATGTTGACACCAACTCGCCAATTATCCCGTTTATAGAAAACACTAGCATCTGTTCTTAAATAAGAAGGAATTTTGACATTATTGGGTATGCCAGATTCTCGTTGGCCTACATAAACTAGACCAAATCCTAGTCCTAAACCTTGTAAATTACCTTTTTGTAATTGATATGTAGTCCACAAACTAGCACTGTTGTAGGGTACGCCAGCTAATCTATTATTAACTAATGTTGGATCATTATCTTCGCTGACAAAGGCATTTGTATAAGTATATGTGCCAATTATTTTCCAGCCAGGAAGAATTTCTCCAACTACATCGAGTTCAACACCGCTACTTTTTTGTTCACCTGTTTGGATTTGGAAGTCAGAATCGGTAGGATCTGTAGTCAAAACGTTATTCTTTGTGATATCGAAATAAGCTAAAGTTGCCGAGAGACGTTTGTCAATAAACTCCTGCTTAATGCCTACTTCAAATTGTTCTGCTGTTTCTGGTTTAAATGCTTCTTCATTAATACTTCTCCCAAATATTTGCGGATTGAAAGAATTTGTCCAACTTCCATACATTGAAGTGGAATCAGTAGGTTGATAAACTATCCCAACTCGTGGCGAAAATTTAGAATCAGAAGTCTCGTTTGTAGTTGTGCGCGTTTGCAAGTCTCTATAAAAGGAATCATTCCAGTCAAAACGTCCACCAGCTAGCAATTTAAGATTTGGTGTTATTTCAACTAAATTTTGGAAATACAGGGCAATATTATTTCCACCATACTCCTCAAAAAATGCCCGTTCCACGGATTCTGCCTGTGCGCCATAAACAGGATTAAAAATATCTAAATCTGCAATATTTCCTTGATAATAGTCGTACTGGAAACTGTAATTGGATAACTCTAGTCCTACAAGAATATTATGACGAATTGAGCCAGTATTAAATTTACCACTTATTTCATTTTGAAATGAAATGTTGTTTGATTCATCATTACTAACTCGATATTCTCGTGATGCAGTTAGACCATCTTCGTTTATAGAATTAGCTTGAACGCCTCCTGCACTACCGCTAACGTTCAGGACATTGAAACCTTGCCGGAATTTCCAGTTATTGTTGTAGCCAAATTTGCTTTCTAGAAGATAAGTGAAATTATTAGATGTAAATTCACCTCTATTGAGATTGGGTTCACCTAAAAATCGGCTGATGGGGAGGTCAAAAACCACCCTGCTGTTATTCGGAAAACCCCGGTCAAAAGTGTAGTCATACTTTTGGTATTCATAACCAAAAGTAATATCTGTATTTTCTCCCGCTTTCACGGTAATTATTGGCCCAACATAAGTACTTTCATTATTCACAAAGTCACGGAAACTATCAGCGTTTTCGTAAGCTAAATTCAGGCGGTAGAGAGCAGAACGATTTTCTAGAAGTGGCCCGGTTAAATCAATTGATGTGCGGTAAAAGTCGTC
Source organism: Nostoc sp. 'Peltigera membranacea cyanobiont' 210A (assembly GCF_002246015.1). Taxonomy (GTDB): domain Bacteria; phylum Cyanobacteriota; class Cyanobacteriia; order Cyanobacteriales; family Nostocaceae; genus Nostoc. The sequence continues at coordinate 922,217 of NZ_NOLJ01000001.1, read as the reverse complement.
GCTGCCAATAGTGCCATTGATTTGATAGAACGGGTCTAATAGCGGCTGTTTAGTAATTGTATTGACGACACCACCAGGACTGCTGATGCTACCATACAAAATTGATGCTGGCCCTTTGAGGAATTCTACACGTTCAATACTAGAAACATCACGCGGACTAATAAACCCAAAATCTTTGAAGCCATTACGCAGAGTCTCAAATCCTGTCTCAAAACCACGAATAAAGTAGCCTTGAGATGAAAGTCCACCATAAGTCTCTTGACGACGTACACCACTAACGTTGTCTGCTAGCTCGTTGAGTTTGACTACTTGTCGGTCTTGAATTATTTCTTTAGGTATTACCTGTACAGATGCAGGTATGTCACGTAGTGGAACATCTATTTTTGTTGCAGTTGATGAATCTTGTACGCGATACTCATCTTTCTCACCTGTGACTGTTAATTCAATTGGTTCGTCTGAGGCCGATGGCTGGGTTGGTTCTGTTGGTGTTTGGGGTTGCGTCTGTGCTTGGGTAGAGGATGCAGCTGAGGCGACACCAAAAATCAAACCTTGGTCACTATCAAATAACTCTACTTTCGGAATACTATCTACTCCAATTACAGCCATTCTGATAGTGTTGGCATCAGAATTAGTCACGGTGATTTCACTAACTCCGGCAATGGGTTTTTCTTGGCGGAATGTGCCACCACTAGGTAAGCGCAGTTGAGCCGAGTTAATTTCGATAATATATGTGTTGCCTTCAGTCTTAGGCAATACTGGTAATTTTTCACCATCTGGAGTTGTCAAGATGATTTCCAAACCGTTATTGGTGGGATTAAGCTTGACTCCAGTGACTTGTGCCACGGCTTGTGTTGGCTGCTGTGGTTTAGTAGCTGATCCAATTGGTGTAACTGCAAATATCAAACCTTGGTCACTATCAAATAATTCTGTATTAGGTAAACTTCCTTCACCGATTACCGTTACTCTCAAACTATTAGAGTTAGCTTGAGTGACGCTGATAGATACAATGCCTGGTGCAGGATTATTTTGGGTAAAGTTTCCACCTTCGGGCAGTGCTAGTACTGCATTGGGTATATCTGCTATGTAACTGTTTCCTTGATTGTTATTGACTGGTTTGAGTGCTTCGGCGTTGGCACTTTCTAAAATAATTTCAATGCCTTTATCAGTAAAATTTATTTTAACGCCTGTAACTTTATTAACGTTATCGCTGCTTTGCACAAGCAATTGTGCCGCTCTGGTAGAGTGAGATTTCTGACTAGATAGTTCGGCTGTCTGTGTTCCTGCATGGGCTGGTTGTACTAAGCTGCTAATTACCGCTAATGCTAATGCCACCGAACGTATCTCACTCATTAACCCACCCTTCATTCTTGTTTCTCCTTGAACTGAACCTGTAATTAACAGGCTTTTAAGTAAAGCTCTAGTTGCATATTGATACTCATTCTCACAGCCCACGAAAAATTTCACGTCTGATATTAATGACGCAATATATTATCAATAATGCTTGACAGTAGCCCTAGAAATCCTCAAAAGCTATCTGCGACTAATTTGCAGCTAACTCTAGTGCTATTAGGAGACATTATCATAAAGGTTACGCCTGAGCAAGCATTTATCAAAACTTCTGAATTTTCTAAATCTCACTAGCGTTGTGCGAAAAATCCTTATAAATAAGTCTTCTCAAGGTATTGTTGTAGCAGCAGTCAAGTTACAATTACCTGACTTAAGCTTTGTCACCTATCTTAAGACAGATTTTTGATAAATTATTTTTGAGTAAAAGATAATAATAGTTTTTAATTAAAATTTGCTTGCTATCTTAGCTAAGTTGCTTTAAAGTCTTAAGAGTAATTGCAAATTAGTAGCAATAATATTGCTGAATTAGAAAATGGCGTTGCTGATTGCGGTACGAAAAATAATTTTGCGTAATTTCAAAATCCTTGTAGAGACACGTCTCTACATCCAGATTCATACCTCGATTCAGCAACACCGGAAAATAAGCTGTACGCAAATAGAACGCGGTTAAAATTTGTCATTCTTTTGGCAAAGGCTGCAACGGCTTGATATCCCAGAATTCTTTGTGCATCAGGATTTTGAAAGTGCAATGACTGAATGTGTCAACGATTTAGAAGAAATGGTCTGTAAGTTTTCTACAATTGTGGAGCTACTGCGTTACAGGTCGGTAGAGCAAGGAAACACTGAGGCTTTTACCTTTCTGCACGATGGAGAAGCACAAGGAGCGACTCTAACTTATGGAGAGTTAGATCAATATAGTAGAGCGATCGCATCTCAACTTCAAATTTTAGAATTAGCTGGAGAGCGGGCGTTACTACTTTACCCACCTGGCATAGATTACTTACCGGCCTTCTTTGGGTGTCTATATGCCGGTGTGGTAGCAGTCCCAGCTTATCCACCACGCAATCAGCGCAACACCCCCAGAATCTTGGCGATTTTAAAAGATGCACAAACGGCGGTAATTCTGACAACAACGGCCATCTTGTCTCAATTGAAGTCTTTACTTGCCGATAAATTTGATCTAGATAGTATTCGCTGGCTGACTACCGATAACCTCGCACCTGATATAGAAGAGGCTTGGCAAGAGCCTTTGATTGATAGAGAAACTCTGGCCTTTTTGCAATACACTTCCGGTTCTACTGGTACACCCAAAGGTGTGATGCTCAATCATGGCAACCTACTACACAATGCTGTGGTGACGCGCCAGTATATGGAGCATTCTGCCAGTAGTAAGTTTGTCACTTGGCTGCCTGTTTATCATGATATGGGACTGATTGGCGGCGTACTACAACCTTTATATGCAGGTTTTCCTTGTATCATGATGCCGCCAGCAGCTTTTCTCCAGCGTCCCTACCGTTGGTTACAAGCAATTTCCCGTTACAAAGGAACCACCAGTGGCGCTCCCAACTTTGCCTATGAACTTTGTATTGAAAAAATTACTCCTGAACAACGCTCAACCCTAGATTTAAGCAGTTGGAGTGTAGCTTTTAACGGCGCGGAACCAATTCGCCAGGAAACTTTAGAGCGTTTTGCAGCTACCTTTGCTGAGTGCGGTTTTCGTCCAGAAGCTTTTTATCCTTGTTACGGCATGGCAGAGGCCACTTTGATGGTATCTGGTAGCGTCAAGTCTGCGTTAGTTAGATGCAAAAGCGTAAATAAGAGCGCTTTAGAACGCAACGATGTAATTGATGCGATTGCTGAGGACGATAATTCAATAGCATTAGTCAGTTGTGGTCGTAGTGTGCCACAACAACAGATTGTAATTGCCAATCTAGAAACTTTAACTCGCTGTCAAGATGGAGAAGTAGGAGAAATCTGGGTATCTGGCCCCAGTGTTGGGAAGGGCTATTGGAATCGTCAAACAGAGACAGAACAGACTTTTCATGCCTTTTTGCAAGATACAGGAGTTAGCGAAGCATCAGGGCCTTTTCTCCGCACCGGTGACTTAGGCTTTTTGGATAGTGGAGAAGTCTTTATTACGGGTAGAGCCAAGGATTTAATTATTATTCGCGGCCGCAACCTTTACCCACAAGATATCGAACTCACCATAGAACGCTCTCACCCAGCTTTACGTTTGGGTAGTAGTGCTGCATTTGCAGTTGAGGTAGAGAACGAAGAGAAGTTGGTAGTGGTGCAGGAGTTAGAATTCCGCGCTAAACCGAATCTAGAAGAAGTGACTGCTGCTATTCGTCAGGCGGTTTCTCAAGAATTTGAGATGCAAGTTTATGCAGTGGTGTTAATTAAACCTGGTAGTATTCCTAAAACTTCTAGTGGGAAAATCCAACGTCGGGCTACCAAAACGGAGTTTTTAGCAGGGACTCTCAATGTTGTCCAAAGTAGTATTCTGGATAGTTCTGATGTGAGTTTGCCGAAAAAGCAACCGACAAATCTAGAAACTTACTTACAACAGTTGGTAGCTCAAGTCTTATCAGTACCGTTAGAGCAGGTAAATATTCAACAACCCTTGAGCAATTTGGGTATAGATTCCTTACAGGCATTTGATTTGAAAAATCGGATTCAGCAAGACGTAGGGGTATCTATTTCGGCTATAGATTTGTTTGAAGCGAGTATTGCTCAGGTAATTAAACTGGTATTGGCTACAGAGACAACTACCATGAATCATAAACTCCAACCTGTTCCCCGCGATGGTGAATTACCTCTGTGTTTAGCACAAGAGCGTTTATGGTTTCTTGACCAGTTAGAGCCGGGAAATCCTTTTTATAATGTTGCGATCGCTATTCGATTAACTGGTAAACTCAATCCAGCGATCCTCGAACAAAGTCTGAATGAAATCATCAAGCGTCACGAAAGCTTACGGACAACCTTTACTCCTATAGACGGAAGACCTATTCAGGTTATTCATGAGAATCTAGAACTCAAATTATCAATTCTGCAAAATTTCGACTCTGATATTCAAAGTTTAATTTTGCAAGAAAGCCAAAAACCATTTAACCTTTCCCAACTACCGCTATTAAGAGCAACACTTCTACATCTCAAAGAAGATGAGCATCTGTTGTTAATTAGCACCCATCACATTATCTCTGATGGTTGGTCAATTGGTGTGCTTATTCAAGAAGTAGCAACAATTTATGCTGCGTTCTCTCTTGGTAAACCTTCACCTTTACCTGAACTGAGCATCCAATATGCAGATTATGCTTATTGGCAAAGACAATGGTTACAAACAGATGTTCTCCAACCTCAATTAGATTATTGGAAACAGCAGCTAAATGGTAGCGCACCTTTACTTCAACTTCCCACCGATAGACCTAGACCAGGAATTCAAACATTCAAAGGTAAAAAAGAATTTTTCACGATTACAGGAGAAATAAAGGAAGCAGTAAAAAACTTAAATAAACAAGAAGGTGTAACTTTATTTATGACACTTTTAGCAGTGTTTAAAACATTGCTTTACTGTTATAATAAACAAGAAAATATTTTAGTTGGTTCACCCGTATTAGGCCGGAACTGGCGAGAAACGGAAAACTTAATTGGCTTCTTTATCAATACCTTAGTTTTTCGCACGGATTTTAGTGGAAATCCCAGTTTTCGAGAAGTTCTACAACGTTTACGTGCTTGTGCATTAGATGCTTACGCCCATCAAGACTTACCTTTTGAGAAACTGGTAGAGGAGTTACAACCAGAACGTAACCTGAGTTATAACCCTTTGTTTCAGGTAATGTTTATTTTGCAAAATGCACCGATACCAGCTATCGAAATTAACGATTTGAATATGCATCCTCAAGAAGTAGATGTTGGTACTTCTAAATTTGATTTGAAATTTAGTATTTGGGAAAGTTCGGAAGGTTTTCAAGGTTCAATTGAGTATAAAATAGATTTGTTTAATGCTGTGACGATTGCTAGCATGAACAAACATTTTGAAATCCTTCTTAAGCTTGTTGTTGATAACCCTAACATACAAGTCAGCGAGTTAGGTAAGATACTTAATACAAATGCTAGAAAACAACAGTTAATCCAAGCTAAACAACTAGAATCTACTTCTCTACAAAAGTTAAAGCTAACCAAGCGTAAGTCTATCCATAATCATTAGACCTCTGGCTTAAACTGCTATAGTGCTTTTCATTTAAATAAAATAGGCATTTACATTCATCTGTAGTTCCTTATTTATTTTGCACCTCTGCGTGAGTCTTAAAAATATTATTTTCATAGGAGACACGGCAATGGTTTTGTTAAATGAAGTCTGGCAAAATTTACAGAAACAATTAATGGTGTTTCTAAATCCTAATGATTTAACAAAAGTCTCAACTCTTTATGCCCATGATAGATGGCCTAAACTGCGGTTTGCTCATCGTTATCAAAGCCATTTTGCGCCATTAAAGAATAAAAAAATTAAGATTTTAGCGATTGGTATCGGCGGTTATGAAGACCACACCTTTGGTGGAGAAGCTTTAAAAACTTGGAAAAAGTATTTTCCTAATAGTACGGTTTATGGTCTTGATATTGTAGATAAGAAATATTTAGAAGAAGACAGAATTAAAATATTTCATGGGGATCAAAACGACGAAGCTTTCATTAAGACTGTTTTAGATGAAATTGGTGAATTAGATATCGTTATTGAAGATGGTAGTGCTGCCAATGAACACCATATAAAAGCCTTTCATACTTTCTTTCCGGCACTAAAAGATGGTGGTATTTATGCAGCAGAAAATATTCACCACTCTTATTGGCCTAGCCTGACTGGTGAAAGATGGAAAGAGTTTGCTCAAGATAGTGTTTTTTTGCAAAACTGTATTAATGTTGGGGGTAGCCTAGACTTAAACGATCCAAAAACTGTAATGAATATGTTTAAAAAAATGGTGGATGGACTCAACCATGAAGAATTTTTACATCCAGGTTATACTCCTAGCTACCTTGATAAGAATATCGTCTCTATGCATTTTTACCATAATCTAGTGATTGTGTATAAAGGGCAAAATAATGAAGGTAGCAATTTCATTGACAACAATACTTTATCTCCAGAAATTCTAGAATTATTCGGTGTTACAACCTTGGATGAGCTAGGGCTAGAATTTCCTAAAAACAATATTGTCAAGCCTGAATATCAGGCACTTGAATTTTTGCAAAAATCCAATTAATTTTCATATATGGCAGTTCCCCAGTCACCAAAACTCACCCTCAACCAGTTACAGTCTGTTAAACGAAAAGCTGTCAATCTTTCTCAAGCAGAATTAATTAAAGCAACAGCTTTAGTATCAGACAGTTTTTTACCTCTACTGATTCAACCTGCCGGAGAGGGGATAAATTTAATCTCTTGGACAGCAAGTAATCGAGAGTTGATAGAAAGTTATTTGCTCAAACATGGAGGTATCCTATTCCGCAACTTTCATTTTTTAGACTTGGTTGAGTTTGAGAAATTTATTCAGACAGTTTCTGGGGAACTGTTGGAATATGTTGATCGTTCTTCACCTCGTAGTGCAATTCAAGGTAAAATCTACACATCTACTGACTATCCTGCTGACCAAAGTATCTTTCTCCATAGCGAGAATTCCTACGCCGCTAGCTGGCCTTTAAAAATTTTCTTTCACTGCGTCACACCAGCACAGCAAGGCGGGGAAACTCCTATCGCTGATACGCGGAGATTATTACAACAGATTAACCCAAAAATTCGCGATCGCTTCATCGAAAGAGGCGTGATGTACGTGCGTAACTTCGGTGATGGTTTTGGCTTACCTTGGCAAACAGTATTTCAAACCACAAGCCCAGGCGAAGTAGAAGAATTTTGCCGTAGTAATCATATTGAATTCGAGTGGAAGCCAGGAAATCGCTTACGAACCCGTACTCATAGACAAGCGATCGCTACACATCCTAAAACGGGTGAAACTGTTTGGTTTAATCATGCCGCTTTCTTTCATGTCACAACTTTAGAAGCAAAGATTCGCACTGCATTGTTAGCAGAATTCTCAGAAGAAGATTTGCCACATAATACCTATTACGGTAATGGTTCACCAATTGAACCTGAAGTTTTAGATGCAATTCGTACCATCTATCAACAAGAAACTGTGCTTTTTCCCTGGCAGGCTGGAGATATTTTAATGCTGGACAATATGCTGACAGCACACGGAAGACAGCCATTTATAGGGGAAAGAAAAGTGGTAGTTGGGATGTCAGAAGTATTCAGCAGTCAAGAGATTTAGTGCCAAGTACGGAGAATTACTAATGTTAGAAGAAATGCAAGGTTTTCGCCTCTCACCTCAGCAAAGACATTTGTGGCAATTGCAAGAAACTAATAGTCTTCCCTATCATTCTCAATGTGCTGTTTTAATTGAAGGCGTTATAGATATCAACATCTTGAAGCAAGCCTTAGAACAGGTTGTCAATCGTCATGAAATACTTCGGACTAACTTTCATTGTTTGCCAGGGATGTCTATCCCATTGCAAGTAATTACAAATAAAAATATTACTTGGGGTGAAAACTACGACTTCAGTAGTTGCAGCCATCAACAACAAGAAGAATTATTATCAAGCTTATTTGAGCAATTTAACCAAGAAGTATTTGATCTACAATATGGTTCTCTGTTGCGCTTATCTTTAGTTACTTTATCTTCAGAAAAGTATATTCTAATGATCTGCTTACCTGCCCTTTGTGCAGACGCAACATCACTAAATATTTTGGTGCGAGAAATCAGCCAATCTTATGCAGCTTGTTTTCAGGGAAAAGAGTTAGATAATGAACCGCTACAATATGCAGATTTAGCTGAATGGCAAAATGAATTGTTGGAGGGAGAAGATACAGAAGCGGGGAGAGATTATTGGCGTAAACAAAATATTGCTGCGTTGACAACCTTAAAGTTACCTTGGGAACAACAAACTACTTTAAAATCAACATTTCAGCCGCAAATACAATCTATCACTATTACTCCTGAATTGGTGGCACAGTTAGAAATACTAGTTCAGCAATATAATACTTCTATCTATAACGTTTTATTAACTTGTTGGCAGATTTTAATCTGGCGGATTACCCAGCAATCAAATGTCATTATTGGAATTGGTTGTGATGGACGGAACTACCAAGAATTGGAAGATGCTATAGGTTTATTTGCTAAATATTTACCTATTAATATCGAGCTAGACAAAGAAAGTACATTTATCGAAATTTTATCTAAAAATAATCTGGCTGATAGCTTCAAATATCATCCTTATTTTACCTGGAAGAATATAGCAGATTTAGCGCCAAATAATTCACATTTTTCACCTTTATGCTTTGAGTTTTTAGAACAATCAGCTAAGTATGTAAATGCTAATACTGTCTTTTCGATTTATCAGCAATACTCTTGTGTTGAACAATTTAATATTAAATTGAGATGTATTCGTAAAAACAACAAATTAATCACAGACTTTCACTATGATTCAAACTTATTTAATTCAGACTATATTGAAATTTTAACTAGACAATTTAACAATATATTAGCTAGTGCGATCGCTCGCCCAGAAAAACAAATTTACCAATTAGAAATCCTCGGCGATCCTGAAAGAACACAGCTACTCTACAACAATATCCAAAAGAAATATCCCAAAAATCTGTTAATTAACCAAATATTTGAAGCACAAGTACAAAAAACTCCTAATCAGATTGCTGTAGTTTTTGAAGATGAAAAACTCACATATCAACAACTCAATCAAAAGGGCAATCAATTAGCTCACTACTTGCAAAAACAAGGAGTAGGAGCAGAGATATTAGTGGGAATTTGCCTAGAACGTTCTACTGATATGATTGTAAGTATTTTAGGCATTCTCAAGGCTGGTGGAGCATACATACCCTTAGATCCAGGGATTCCACCCAAGAGTTTAGCATCACGTTTAAAAGATATCCAAGCCTCCTTTTTGATTACTAATACTTGCGTAGCAAATAGATTATCAGAAGTAGCTAATACAGAACAGATGCAAGTCATTAATTTGGATGCACAATGGCGAACGATTTCTAATGAAACTGATATTAATCCTAACTGCCAGGTAAACAATAATCATCTAGCTTATATATTATTTACCTCTGGTTCCACAGGTAAACCCAAAGGAGTTGCCATTGAACATCAGCAAATTCTTAATTATGTCTATGCCATCATTGATAGTTTAAAACTACCTACCAATTCCACCTGCAACTTTGCATTAGTTTCCACTCTAGCCGCAGACTTAGGTAACACTGTTCTCTTCCCTGCACTTTGCACAGGAGGATGTCTACATATCATCTCCTATGATCGTGCTACCGATCCAGTTGCCTTAACAGAATATTGCCACAAACACCCTATAGATTGCCTCAAAATTGTTCCTTCTCACCTTAGTTCCCTTCTGTTATCTCCTACACCCCAATCTATCCTGCCTCGTCAACGACTAATTTTAGGTGGTGAAGCTGCTAACTGGCAGTTAATTGAGCAAGTTCGCCAGTTAGTACCCGATTGCCAGATATTTAACCATTATGGCCCCACAGAAAGCACTGTTGGTGTACTCACTCATTTAATTACAGAGGTAAATTTAACAACTAAAACAGTTCCTCTTGGGAAATCAATTGCTAATACACAAGTTTATATTCTGGACAATAACTTACAGTTGACTCCTATTGGAATCAAAGGTGAAATATATATTGGTGGTGCAGGTTTAGCTAGATGCTATATGCAGCATCCTGAACTAACTGCCGAGAGATTCATTCCTAATTATTTTAGCCATCAATCAGGAGCAAGACTTTATAAAACAGGGGATTTAGGACGTTACTTACCAGATGGCACAATCGAATTTATTGGACGTAGTGATTATCAAGTTAAAATTCGTGGTTTTAGGATTGAATTAGCAGAAATAGACGCAATATTAACTGAATATCCCCAAGTGCGGGAAGCTGTGGTAGTGACGCGGGAAAGTGAAACTGGGGATAAGCGATTAATAGCTTATTTAGTTCCTGCTAACTCAGAAGCTATAGATTTGAATGCGCTTAATAAGTTTTTACAGGATAACTTGCCTAATTATATGTTGCCCTCTAACTTTGCCATTTTAGAGGCTTTACCTCTGACTCCTAATGGTAAGGTGAATCGCCAAGCATTACCTGCACCAGAAGAATTATCACAACAAATAAAAAGTGCTATTACCGCACCACGTACCCCTGTAGAAGAAGTCTTAGCGGGGATATGGGCAAAAATTCTCAATGTTAAACAAGTAGGAATTGAAGAAAACTTTTTTGAATTAGGTGGACATTCCCTGTTAGCGACACAAGTTATGTCCCAGATACGAGAAGCTTTTCAGGTTGAATTACCCTTACGCAGTTTGTTTGAGTCGCCAACAGTAACTGAACTGGCGCAATGTGTTGAAGCCGCACTGAGAGAGGGACAACAACTAGCTGTTTTACCTATAGAGAAAGTCACACGAGAAGATAATTTACCATTATCCTTTGCTCAACAAAGACTGTGGTTTTTAGACCAATTACAACCCGGAAGTTCTGCTTACAATCTATCGAGGGCAGTACAACTAAAAGGACAACTTAACATTACAGGATTAGAACAAAGTTTCAACGAAATTATCCGTCGCCATGAAGCTTTACGTACTACTTTTGTAAGTGAAAATGGAGAACCACGGCAGATAATTAACTCGGAAGTTAGTATTACATTACCTGTAGTAAATTTACAGAATTTAACACCAGAACACCGGGAAATAGAAACCAAACGCAGGGCTATAATTCAAGCGCAACGTTCTTTTAATTTAACTAGCGCACCATTATTAAATGTTGTCCTATTGCAGTTAGCCGAACAGGAATATATTTTACTGTTCACAATACACCACATAGTTGCTGATGGTTGGTCAGCAGGAATAATTATTAAAGAATTAGCTACCTTTTATGAGTCTTTCTGCACAGGTAAATCTTGTGAATTAGCCAGTTTACCTATTCAATATGTAGATTTTGCCGTTTGGCAAAGAACATGGTTACAGAAAGAAGTTTTGGCATCTCAGATGGAATATTGGAAACAACAATTAAGTGGTGATTTACCAGTATTAGAACTTCTTATTGCTAAACCGCGCCCCAAGCAGCAAACCTTTGCTGGTAAAAAGCAGACATTTGTGCTGTCTCCAGCTTTGACAAATGAGCTAAAAGCTTTGAGTCAAAAGCAAGGTATAACGTTATTTATGACTTTATTAGCAGCGTTTAAAACTCTGCTTTATCGTTACTCTGGACAGGCAGATATTTTAGTCGGTTCGCCTATTGCTAACCGTAATCGTAGCGAAATTGAAGGGTTAATTGGCTTCTTTGTAAATACTGTAGTCTTGCGAACTAAACTAGAGGAAAATTCTAGTTTCATCAACTTGCTTAAACAAGTAAGAGAAATCACTCTAGGAGCATACACTCATCAAGATTTGCCATTTGAATTATTAGTAGAAGAATTACAACTCCAGCGTAGTCTCAGTCATACACCAGTATTTCAGGTAATGTTCGCGCTGCAAAATATGCCTGGAGATGGGTTGAAGCTATCAGGTTTGAATTTGGAATATTTGCCGATAGAAAATGATACGGCTAGGTTTGATTTGAGTTTGTCTTTTACTGATAATGTTGAGGGTTTAGTTGGAGAATTAGAGTATAACAGTGATTTATTTGATGCCGATAACATTAAATCTATGCTGAGGCATTTAACAACTTTGTTAACAGATATCGTTAAGCATCCAGATAAGTCTATATCAGAGTTGTCTATACTTACGCCAGCAGAACAGCAGCAAATTTTAAGGGAATGGAATTATACAGAAGCTGATTATCCTCATGTCTGCGTGCATGAGTTGTTTAGCGCCCAGGTAGCTAAGACACCAGATGCGATCGCTGTGATAGCTGGCTCACAGCAGTTAACTTACAAAGAACTAGACGAAAAAGCAAATCAGCTAGCACACTATTTAAGCAGCTTAGGTGTAGGTAGAGAAGTATTAGTGGGGATTTGTTGCGATCGCTCTTTACCCATGATCGTCGCCCTCCTCGCCATTCTCAAAGCAGGTGGTGCATACATACCTCTAGATCCAACATTTCCTCAAGAGCGTTTGGCGTATATGCTCCAAGACTCCCAAACCTCAGTCTTATTAACCCAGCAACATTTATTACCAAATCTTCCACCCCATCACGCCCAAGTTATCTGTTTAGATAGCAACTGGGAAAGCATTGCTATCCAAGAAATAATCACTTCTAACAGCAATATCGAGCCGGATAATTTGATGTATACAATCTATACCTCCGGCTCCACTGGCAAACCCAAAGGTGTACAAATTACTCATGAAAATGTAGTAAATTTCCTTACTGCTATGCAGCAGGAATTACACTTAAGCCATCAAGATAGTTTGCTTTCAGTCACTACCCTATCTTTTGATATTGCAGTTTTAGAAATCTTCCTTCCCCTAACAGTGGGAGCCAAAGTAATTCTTGCTAGTCGAGAAATTGCAACCGACGGCGCACAGTTATTACAACAACTGAATAATTCTGCTGCAACTGTTATGCAAGCTACCCCTGCAACTTGGCGAATGTTATTAGATGCAGGCTGGGAAGGAAATTCTCAACTCAAAATTCTCTGTGGTGGCGAAGCCTTACCCCAAAGTTTAGCTCGCCAATTATGCCAAAGATGTTCTCAGATTTGGAATTTATACGGGCCCACAGAAACAACTATTTGGTCTACAATTTATCAAATAAGTGATAGTGAAAAACCAATTTCTATTGGTCATCCTCTAGCTAATACCCAAATATATATTTTAGACAAATATTTGCAACCTCTACCCGTTGGAATTTCGGGAGAAATATATATTGGTGGTGTAGGATTAGCACGGGGTTACTTTAATCAGCCAGAATTAACTAAAGAAAAGTTTATTACTAATCGATTTAATTCCAAAACATTACTCTACAAAACTGGTGATTTAGCCCGTTATCTACCCAATGGAGAAATTGAATACTTAGGACGTATTGATTCTCAAGTAAAACTCCGAGGTTTCCGCATTGAGTTAGGGGAAATTGAAGCGGTGTTAGAACAACACCCCGCAGTACATCAATGTGTAGTCATGGTTCGAGAAGATGGATCGGGAAACCAGCGTTTAGTTGCTTATTTAGTTGCTGAAAACGCTGATACTGATGAACTACGGCAGTATTTACGGCAAAAACTGCCTGAGTACATGATACCGAATGCTTTTATGTTCTTGGCAGAAATACCATTAACACCCAATGGAAAAGTTAACTGTCGTGCTTTACCTACGCCAGAAAATACTCATTTAGAGACAAGTAATTTTGTTGCTACCCGTCATCCAGTAGAAGAAGTATTAGCCGGAATTTGGACTCAAGTTTTGGGTGTGAATCAAGTAGGAATTCACGAGAATTTCTTTGAACTAGGCGGACATTCTTTATTAGCAACTCAAATTATTTCTCGCATTGCTAAAACTCTGGGAGTGAATATACTGCTTCAGTCTTTATTTGAATTTCCTACCATTGCAGAACTAGCTAAAAATATTCAAGAAGCTAGTCATCAGGGTGTTTCTGCTATTACACCTGTTCCTCGCAATCGCAATTTACCTCTATCCTTTGCCCAAGCTAGATTATGGTTATTAGAACAAATTAACCCTGATAGCGGTATTTACAATATGCCCGCAGCAGTTCATCTCGTCGGTGAGTTGAATGTAGAGGCGTTAGAGGAAAGCATTAACGAAATTATCTGTCGCCACGAAATTTTACGCACTACCTTTACTTTGGTAGATGGGGAACCATTACAGGTAATTGTCCCCAATGTGCAGCTAAAAATACCTGTGGTAAACTTACAGGAATTGTCGGACGCTGAACGAGAAGTGGAAATTCAGCGTTTGAGTGTTGAGGAATTTCAATGTCCCTTTGATTTTACTCAAGCACCGTTGCTCAGATGCACACTTTTACAACTAGACGAACAAGAACACATTTTACTGTTCACTATCCACCATATCGTTTTTGATGGCTGGTCAACGGGTTTATTAATTCGGGAGTTAGCAGCACTTTATACCGCTTTTTCTGCGGGAGAAGCCTCTCCTTTAGCAAAATTACCCGTCCAGTATGCAGACTTTGCAGTTTGGCAACGTCAACATTTGCAAGGTGAAAAACGAGAAGCTTTACTCACCTACTGGAAGCAGCAATTAGCAAACCTACCTATATTGCAACTACCCACAACCCGTCCTCGTGCAGAAGTGAAGACTAACCGGGGTGCTAGTCATAGTTTTGTGATACCTGCGTCAGTCGTGCAAGAAGTGCGACAGCTTGCCCAGCAAGAAGGTGTAACCTTATTTATGACACTGCTGGCGAGTTTTAAAATCTTACTGCAACGCTACACTAAGCAAGATGATATTGTTGTTGGCACTGATGTTGCCAACCGCAACCAAGCAGAAATTGAACCATTAATAGGCTTTTTCATTAACTTATTAATCCTACGCACTGATTTAAGTGCTAATCCCACTTTCTTAGAGTTGTTGCAACGTGTTCGCACTCAGACACTATCAGCTTATGCTCATCAAGATTTACCCTTTGACGAATTAGTTAGAGAATTACAACCTGAGCGCCATTTAAGCAATACAGTTCCATTATTTCAGGTATTGTTTGTCCTGCAAAATACACCGACATCAGCCTTAGAATTACCAGGACTAAACTTAAAATTACTAGAATTAGAAACCAAGAATTCTAGATTCGATTTAGCCTTATTTCTCACAGAAACCGAACAAGGTATAGAAGGTAAATGGCAATATAACGCTGATCTATTTGCCGCAGATACTATCACAATATTTACAAAATATTGGAAAACATTAATCAATAGTATTATCAGCCAACCTGAAAGCTACATCAATACATTAGAAATGCTTACAGAAGCAGAGAAGGCACAACAAACTATGCAACAACAGGAGCGTAAAGCTGCTAAAAGACAAAAATTTATGAGCATTGCTCCGAAAGCTGTTAGTCTCATAGCAGAGCAATTAATTAAAACAGACTATCTACAAGCAGGACAAAATTTTCCTCTTGTAATTCAACCAAATACTACAGAAGTTGACTTACTATCTTGGGTAGAGAATAATCGAGAATATCTAGAGACAGAATTATTAAAACATGGAGCGATTTTATTTAGAGGTTTTAATATAAAATCAGTTTCAGAGTTTGAAAACTTCGCTCAAACAATTTGTCCCAATTTATTTGCTGAGTATGGCGACTTACCCCGCACTGGTGAAGGTGGTAAAGTTTATGGCTCTACTCCTTATCCACCTGACAAAGCAATCCTTTTTCATAATGAAAGTTCTCATTTACATCAGTGGCCTCTGAAGATTTGGTTTTTCTGCGTGCAACCAGCACGACAAGGTGGAGAAACGCCGATTATAGACTGTCGCAAAGCTTACAGACTAATCAATCCCAAACTCCGAGAAAGATTAGAACAAAAACAATTAATGTATGTCCGTCACTATACCAATAGTCTGGATGTTAGCTGGCAAAATTTCTTTCGTACCAATAATAAATTGGTTGTAGAAAATTATTGCCGTCAAGCCAAAATTGATGTTGAATGGTATGATAATAACAGTTTAATTACTCGCCAAGTTCGTCCAGCTTTGGCGGTACATCCAAAAACAAGTGAACCTGTATTTTTCAATCAAATTCAGTTACACCATATAGCCTATTTGGATGCAGAAGTTCGAGAATCTCTATTATCTACATTTGGAGAGCAACAGCTACCGCGTAATGTCTATTACGGGGATGGTACTTCTATAGAAGACTCAGTTATTGCTGAAATAAATGAAGTTTATCAGCAGTGTCAAACTAGTTTTTCTTGGGAACGAGGTGATATTTTAATGCTAGATAATATGCTGACTGCCCACGGGCGAAATCCTTATGTAGGTTCTCGTAAAATTGTGGTGGCAATGGGAGAAATGATTAAGGAAACGCTGAGTTGATGAATAGGGTAAACCTGAAATTTTTAACACAGAGACGTAGCGACAAATTGGAGTTTTGGCACTCTTTTAGCAAAGCGGGATCGTCATTTTTAATGATAGAGCCTCGAAATTAAAAATTTAATTTTTGAATTCAAGAATATAATTTAGCAATGTCTTAAGTTCAACTATGCAACAGGAGGATAAACAGTTGATCTCTTCAAAACAACGCAATAATAATCATGATGCGATCGCTTCTATTTATGACTTGAAAAGTCAACTAGAACGGCACGATATTGTGTTGGAGTTTATAGACAAGTTAATCCTCCAAAATATTCCCGAAGGAGCGCAGATTTTTGATCTTGGTTGCGGCACAGGACAAGTTGCCCAACGGCTTCTAAAAAGAGGTTATCAAGTAACTGGACTTGATAGTTCTGAAAGAATGCTGAATGTTGCTCGTGAAAATGCACCAGATGCTAAATTTATTCTAGATGATGCCCGCTTTTTTAAATTAACACCAACTTTTCACGCAGCTATTTCAACAGATGTTGTTCTCAACTATATCCTCAGCATTGATGAACTAAAAAATGCATTACAAAATGTGTATAATGCCTTATTAGAAAACGGGATTTTTGCCTTTGAATTATATATTGAAGAATTATGTGAGTTAGAGTGGCAAAATAATGAGTCGGGTGGCGGTGTTAAAGATGATAATGTCTGGGTAGATATTTGGAGTTATGACACAGAAAATAAAATTGGTCGAAAGGAAACTACCATATTTGAATTAGTAAATGGGCTATGGCAACGTTCAGACAGGAGTTTTTTCTTAAAACCTTATTCAGTACCAGATGTTAAATCGGTATTAGAACAAGTAGGATTTACAGAAATTAGTATGTTTGAATTAAAACAGGATTTGGGAGTAGATAAAGGGTTTGAAAGTGCCTGTTTCATTTGCCGAAAAGCACTAAATTGTACTAGTTCGTAATTCGTAATTAAGAGATTCAGATTTAATCGATATTTTTGTATTTTAGAGAATTGGCATTAATCAGCGTGGGTTAGTGAAATTGTGTGTTCTTGCTCAAGAGTAATAAGAAATGTATGTCAAATCAAATAACTCAGGGGTTTCAGCTTTCCACTCAACAAAAGCGTCTTTGGTTATTACAGCAGTCTAGTTCAGCTTATTTAGCTCAATGTGCTTTTCTTCTAGAAGGCAATCTTAAACCAGAGATATTAAAAACTGCTTTAGAACAAGTTGCTATTCGACACGGAATTTTGGGTACAACTTTTCATTGCTTACCTGGAATGAAAATTCCTATAATGGTTTTAGGAAATAGCAGTATTTTGTCGTGGCGTGAGATTGATTTAACTCACTGGGAACCGAAAGAACTTTCAAGCAAAATTGCATATTTTTGTCAGGAAGGACGTAGTTTTAGGTTCGAGTTTGAGCAAGGGCCACTTTTACATATATCTCTACTGAAACTTGATGTGCATAAGTACAGTTTAATCATCAGTTTACCTTCAGTTTGTGCCGATACCCGGACACTCAAAAATCTGGCAACTGAAATCAGCAATTCATATTCTGCTTGCTTACAAGGTGAGAGACTATCAGAAGAAGTTGTCCAATATCTGCAATTCTCAGAATGGCAGAATCAATTACTCACAGATGAAGATGCAGAAACAGCTAAAAAATACTGGCATGAGCAAAAGCTTTCTACACTCGCTTCGTTGAAGTTACCTTTTGAGAAGCAGCCATTACAGCCATCAAAATTTGAGATAAACTGCTGTCGATTAGATATTACTTTTGATGTGACAGCTAAGATTGCCAACTTAGCTCAAAAGTATAATACTTCCACAGATGTTGTCTTACTAGCTTGCTGGCAAACGCTGATTTGGCGACTTACAAGACAGCCAGATATCGTTATTGGTATGGCTAGCGATCGCAGAGACTATGAAGAACTATATAATTTATTAGGACTTGTTGCTACTTGGTTGCCAATTCACAGCCATTTGACACCAGATTTACGCTTTAGAGAAGTTTTAGAACTAGCTAATCAAACTATAGAAGCGGGTGCAGAATGGCAAGATTATTTTGTGCCAGAACCCATAGAAAATCATGAACACCTAGCTTTTCCCATCGGTTTCGAGTTTGAGCAACTACCAGAAAAACTCGTTGCTGGCGACGTATCATTTTCTCTTGAGCAATATTACAGTTGTATTGAACAATTTAAAATAAAACTTACTTGTACTCAAAGCGAGCATTCTTTAACGACAGAATTCTACTACGATATCAATTATTTTTCAGCCGATACTATTGAACGTCTAGCCAAAGAATTTCAAACTTTATTAACAAGTGTAGCTGCTAATCCTGAAGAGAAAATCAGCCAATTAGAAATTCTCAGCTTTAGCGATCGCCAACAATTACTAGTAGAATTTAATCAAACACATCTTGACAATCTCCAAGATAAGTGTATTCACCAATTATTTGAAGCACAAGTACAAAAAACACCTGATAAAATTGCCATTGTCTTTGAAGATCAACAACTAACTTATGCACAGTTGAACCGCAAAGCCAATCAACTTGCTAACTATTTGCAGCAGCGAGGAGTCAAGCCGGAAGTTTTAGTAGGACTTTGCACAGAGCGATCGCTCTTGATGATTATTGGACTTTTGGGCATTCTGAAAGCTGGTGGAGCTTATCTACCACTAGATCCAACCTTACCCAAGGAAGGTTTTGCTAGCCGATTGCAGGATATCGAAATACCAGTGATATTGACACAACAACGATTAGTCGATAGCCTGCCAACAGATGTAGCTGAGATAGTTTGCTTAGATACAGATTGGGATATCATTGCCGATCGCAAAGATGATAATCCCGCCAGTGAAGTAACAGCCCAGAATTTAGTTTATGTCTTGTTCACCTCTGGCTCTACTGGTAAACCGAAGGGAGTTGCGATCGAACACCGACAACTACTGAATTACCTCCACGGAATTACACAGAGGTTAGACTTATCAACCACAACTAACTTCGCCACAGTTTCCACCTTAGCTGCCGACTTAGGTAACACTGGAATCTTTGCTGCTCTTTGCACTGGCGGATGTCTGCATATATTATCCATCGAGTGTGCTACAGACTCAGCAGCCTTGGCAAAATACTGCCGCACCCATCCGATCGACTGTCTCAAAATTGTTCCCTCCCACCTTGCGACCCTTCTCGCCTCTGCACCATCCGATTCCATCTTGCCGCGCCAGCAGCTAATTCTGGGTGGCGAGGCTGCAAGCTGGCAACTTATTGAACAGATTCGGCAGCAAGCACCATCCAGCTTAATCTTCAATCACTACGGCCCTACAGAAGCCACCGTGGGGGTTACTACCTTTGCAGTTGAAAATCAGCAAATTAGTACGCAGACAGTACCCCTTGGTCGTCCACTTGCCAATACGCAGATTTATTTACTGGATGAGCTGCTGCAACCAGTACCCATTGGTGTAGCAGGTGAACTGTACATTGGTGGTGCGGGTTTAGCCAGAGGTTATCTCAATCAGTCTGATATAACGGCAGAAAAGTTTATTCCTAATCCTTTTGCAACGGGTTCGCGTTTATACAAAAGTGGTGATATGGCTCGTTACTTACCTGACGGTAATATTGAATTCATTGGGCGAGTCGATCGCCAGGTAAAAATTAGGGGCTTCCGCATTGAACTTGGAGAAATTGAAACCATACTGTGTCAACATCTGCAAGTGCAACAGGCTGTAGTTTCTGTTCGGGAAGATAATGGCAACAAATCTTTAGTAGCTTACATTGTTTCTAAGCAACAACAAATACTTAATGTTAGCGAACTACAAAGATTCTTGAGACAGCAACTACCGGAATACATGATGCCCTCAACTTTCATCATGTTAAAGGCTCTGCCACTAACACCCAATGGTAAAGTTAACCATAGTGCGCTCTCAGAATCAAATGGCGATCGCCTAGAATTGGCAGCAACTTATGAGCCACCACAAAATGAGGTAGAGCAAGCGATCGCTAATATCTGGCAACAGATGCTTCATGTTGAGAAAGTAGGCATTCATGATAATTTCTTTGATATTGGTGGTCATTCATTACTGCTTGTTCAAATTCACGCCAAACTACGAGAAATTTTCCCTACTAATATATCTGTAATTAATTTATTTGAACATCCAACCATCAATTCTTTAGCTAAATATTTAACGCAAAAGCAGACCGAAATACCTTCGTTTGAGGAAAGCACTCAACGTGCCCAGAGTCGTGCCGCTTCCAGGCAATCTAGAGCGCACTCCAGGTAACATTGACTAAATTAGGATTGCTAAAACCTACTAACAACAATTTACACATGGCATATAATAATGAATTCAAAGAAAATCAAATAAGTGATTTAGACATAGCTATTGTCGGTATGTCTGGACGGTTTCCTAAAGCCAGTAATTTGGATAAATTTTGGCAAAATTTAAAAAATGGTTTGGAGGCAATTTCATTTTTTTCAGACCAAGAGCTAGAATCAATTGGGGTAGAGAAAACTACAATAAATGATCCAAATTATGTCAAAGCAAAAGCTATATTGGAAGATATAGAATTATTTGATGCTGGATTCTTTGATTACTCTCCCAAAACAGCAGAAATAATAGATCCACAGCACCGCCTCTTTTTGGAAACAGCTTGGGAAGCTTTGGAAAGTGCTGGCTATGATTCTAAAACTTATCAAGGTCGAATTGGTGTCTACGGTAGTGCCAGTATTAGTAGTTACTTTTTATTCAATCTTTTTTCCAATCCTGAATTAATAAAATTAGTTGGTTTTGACCAAATTAGACATAATAATCGTACAGATAATTTGACTACACGAGTTGCTTATAAATTAGATTTAAAGGGTTCAGCTATCACTATCCAAACTGGATGTTCTAGTTCATTAGTTGCTGTTCATTTAGCCTGCCAAAGCTTAATAGATCGTGAATCCGATCTGGTCTTAGCAGGTGGAGTTTCGATAACTAACTTAAAAAAGACTGGCTATGCTTATCAAGAGGGGGGGATTTTGTCTCCCGATGGACACTGCCGCGCCTTTGATGCCAAGGCCCAAGGAACAGTTGGTGGTGATGGTGTAGGTATAGTCATTTTAAAACGATTAGCAGATGCGATCGCCGATCGAGATTATATTCATGCTGTGATTAAAGGTTCAGCTATTAATAATGATGGTGCTGCCAAAGTTGGCTATACAGCTCCCAGTATCGATGGTCAAGCCAAGGTGATTGCAGAGGCTCTTGCCATCAGCAGAATTGAACCCGATATGGTCAGTTATGTAGAGGCTCATGGCACCGGCACAGTTTTAGGAGATCCGATTGAAATTGCCGCGTTAACTAAATCTTTTGGCGCTAAAACTCAGAAAAAGAATTTCTGCGCCATCGGTTCGGTAAAAACGAATATCGGGCATCTAGATACTGCATCTGGTGTTGCAGGTTTAATCAAAACTGTCCTCGCGCTCAAACACAAGCAAATACCACCCACCTTGCACTTTGAGCAGCCTAATCCTCAGATTGATTTTGCTAACAGCCCTTTTTATGTTAATAATCAGCTCTCAGAATGGAAGTCAAACGGACACCCTAGACGTGCAGGAGTCAGTTCCTTTGGCATTGGCGGCACTAATGCTCATGTGATTCTAGAAGAAGCCCCTTTGCAAGTTAAAAGTCAAAAGTCAAAAGTCAAAAGTGAATACTTTCTGTTGTGTTTGTCAGCCAAAACGGAATCAGCACTCGAAACTGCTACAACCAATATTGTGAGACATCTCCAGCAACATCCTAATTTGAATTTAGCTGATGTTGCTTACACTCTGGGGGTAGGTCGTCGAGCTTTTGACTATCGTCGGATGGTAGTTTGTCAAGACCTTGATGATGCAATCAAAGTTTTAGAGGCAAAAGATACGCAACGAGTTTTCACGCACTATCAAGAACCAGGTGATTCAGAAGTTGTGTTTATGTTTCCCGGTCAGGGATCTCAGTATATAGACATGGGTAGAGAGTTATACCAAACTGAGCCAATTTTCCGGGAACAGGTTGATTATTGTTGTGAACAACTTAAACCTATTTTAGGGTTAGACTTACGCACTATTCTCTATCCCAGCCAAGAACAGACCCAATGGGCGACACAGCAGTTAACGCAAACTCATGTTACTCAGTCGGCGTTGTTCGCGATTGAATATGCTCTAGCACAATTGTGGTTATCTAGGGGAGTATGCCCTAGTGCAATGATTGGTCACAGTATAGGAGAATATGTTGCTGCTTGTTTAGCTGGAGTATTTTCTTTAGCAGATGCATTGATGCTAGTTGCTACTCGTGGACAACTGATGCAGCAACTACCTTCAGGAGCAATGCTGGCTGTAGCGCTACCTGAGAAAAAAGTTACGCAGATGCTAGGTGATAAACTTTCCTTAGCAGCCATCAACGCACCAGAGCGCTGTGTAGTTTCTGGCCCAACCGCAGAGATTGAATATTTACAAAACCGCTTAACCGAGCAAGGGATTGACTCTCGTTTTCTGCATACTTCCCATGCCTTTCATTCTCAAATGATGGACTCTATTATTGAGCCATTTACCAAGTTATTCACAAAAATCAATCTTAATCACCCAAAAATTCCTTTTTTATCTAACGTAACTGGCACTTGGATTACTCCAGAGGAAGCAACAGATAACAATTATTGGGCTAAACATTTGCGGTCATCAGTGCGTTTTGCCGATGGCATTACTGAATTGTGTAAACAGCCAAATCGGATTTTTTTAGAAGTTGGATCTGGTCGCACTTTAAGTACTTTAACTAAACAACAAGCTCAAGGACATTTGGCACTTTGCTCCATACGTCATCCTCATGACCAACAATCTGATGTTGCATTCTTACTAAATACTCTGGGACATTTGTGGCTGTGCGGAATACTAGTGGATTGGTCAGGATTTTATGCCAATCAAAAATGTCATCGACTTCCTTTAGCGACTTACCCTTTTGAACGACAAAAATACTGGGTTGAGTCTTCTATAGGTAATGAGTTAAATCAATTGAATGAAAAAAACACTCATAATAATCAAAAGTTGGAGAATGAAAAAGTTAGTAGTCAGCAAAATCATTTAGGAGATAAATCACAACATTTACTTATTGAATCTCAGCAAAACAATATTCTCCATTTGAGTAACAAAAATGAAAAACGCGATAATCCTGCCAAAAAAATAATAACTCGTCAAATTTCTATTATGTTTCAGCAGTTAGAACTATTAGAAAAAGATATGTAGTTTCATACAAGAGTAACTTAACTTTTTAGTTAGTAGTAATGTCAGACAATGTAAAATATTATGAATGAAGATTCTCAATATAAAAAAATAATATCGACACTCAAACACATTGTTAGTGAGTCATTAGGAGTGAAATCATCTGGAATAGATATTCATACTCCTTTTCTGGCGATGGGTGTTGACTCTCTAATTTTGTTGCAAATTAACCGTGCTATTCAACAAGAGTTAGGTATTTATATTCCTTTTCGCTTATTGCTTGAAGATTTATCAACAATTCATGCATTAGGAACTTATATAGCTCAAGAGCTACCTCTACAAAATCTGATTGTAGAGCCTTCTTTTCAGGAATCTACATTTAGCCCAATACTACAAACACATACTGAAAAGACTTCTGATACCCAAAACTTGGAACAAGAAGATGAAAAATCTGTAACAGGTACAGTACTAGAACAAGTAATAGAACAGCAGCTTGAGTTGATGTCCAAACAGCTAGACATTTTACAAAAAGCAGGTTCATCGAAGAAGATATTACCTGTACAAAAAGCAATCTCATCGGTAGGACAAGTTGCTCAATCTTTAATTAATAACTCTGATTTTTCAGAAAGTTCATCATCGATTCAAACTGAGTCTAATCAACAACTCATCACCCAAACAATTGAGCCTCTTCAGTTAGAATCAAAGACTCTGTTAACTCCCCGTCAACAAAAACATTTAGATGCTTTAATTACACGTTTTGTCAAACTTACTCCCGAATCTAAACGACTTACTCAAGCTTATCGTTCCTACCATGCCAATAGCAGGGCGATAACAGGCTTCCTGCCCTCCATTAAAGAGATGTTATATCCCATTCATGGACAGCGTGGAGACGGAGCCAGACTTTGGGATGTTGATGGACAAGAGTATGTAGACATTTCTATGGGGTTTGGTGCGCTTTTATTTGGTCATTCACCATCTTTTGTCATCGAAGCTATTCAAGAACAAATAAAGCAAGGTATATTGCACGGCCCACAATCGCGTCTTGCCGGTCAGGTTGCAGAGTTAATTTGTGAGTTGACAGGCGCAGAACGGGCAGCTTTTTGTAACGATGGCACAGAAGCGGTGATGGCAGCAATCCGCCTAGCACGGGCTACTACAAAACGCTCTAAGATTGCTTTATTTGCTGGTTCTTATCACGGTACTTATGATGGGGTTTTGGTAAGAGGAGTAACAACCAGCGAAAGAACGCGGCGTTCTATCCCCAAAGCTATAGGTATTCCATCATACATTGCTGATGATGTCATCGTACTTGACTATGGGCAACCTGAATCCTTAGAGATTCTGAAAACTCATGCTTACGAACTGGCGGCAGTTCTGGTGGAACCCATACAAAGCAGTCGCCCAGATTTGCAACCAAAAGAGTTTCTGCTGCAACTCAGACAATTAACTCAAGCAACAGGAACCGTATTAATTTTCGACGAAGTGATTACCGGTTTTCGGATGCATCCAGGTGGGATTCAGGGCTTGTGGAATATTCAAGCAGATTTGACTACATACGGTAAAGCCGTTGCTGCTGGGATGCCAATTGGAGTTATAGCTGGCAAGGCAGCTTTAATGGATACCCTCGACGGTGGGATGTGGAACTATGGAGATGGCTCTTATCCTCAAGCGGAAACCACAGTATTTGCTGGTACTTTCTTCAAACATCCTTTAGTAATGGCGGCGGCTTGGGCTGCACTCAACCATATTAAAAATAGTGGACCGAAATTACAGCAGGAGTTATCTGAAAAAACAACGAAATTAGCCCAAACTCTTAATAGTTACTTTGAACAAAGACAAGTTCCAATTCAAGTAGTCCATTTTGGTTCGCTGTTTCGTTTCATAGCCTCATTTCCCCTCAAGTTTGGTCAGTTGTTTTTCTACCATCTCTTAGAAAAAGGCGTTTATGTCTGGGAAGGACGAACATTTTATCTGTCTACGGCGCATACCGATGCAGATATTGAACACGTAATTAAGGCAGTCAAGGAAAGCGTATTAGAAATGCAACAAGGGGAATTCTTACCACCTGCTGCGATTTCAAAAACGCTCAAAATTCCCCTAACGGCAGCACAAAAAGAACTGTGGTTTTTGGCACAGATGGGAGATGAAGTTTCCCGCGCTTACAACGAATCTAGAACTATCCATCTGCGAGGGACTGGCAATTTATTGGCAGTACGTAAGGCTGTTCAGGAAATTATCAATCGTCACGAAGCGTTGCGAACTACTTTTAGCCCAGAGGGTGATAATCAACTGATTCATCCCACTTTGACTATAGACATTCCTGTGAGCGACTTTTCAACTTTAGAAAAAAGTCAACGAGAAACACAGTTATCAGAATTATTAGCACGAGAAGCTCAACAAATTTTTCATTTAGAAAAAGGGCCATTGCTGAACTGTCGCATAGTCAAGTTGCAGGAAGATCATCATCTTGTGATTCTGACAAATCATCATATTGTTGCTGATGGCTGGTCAATTAGTATTTTGTTGCGAGAACTAGCAGCAATTTATTCAGCAGAATGCCAAGGTATTGCTAGCCAACTTCCCCAACCCATGAAATGGAGTGAGTATGCTCTGTGGCAAGTACAAATGCAACAGAGTCCAGAAATGGCAAAAGCTGAAGCTTATTGGCTGAGTCAATTTGCCAGTTCAGTGCCTGTTTTGGAATTACCAACTGACCGGACTCGACCACCGATATTTTCGTACACTGGCGCGCGAGAAAATCTCATCCTCGATTCCACTTTGTATAATTCGTTGAAAAGCTTAAGTGTACAACGTGGTTATACTTTATTTACGATTCTTTTAACAGCATTTATCACCTTGTTGCAACGATTGACGAATCAACAAGATATCGTTGTTGGTATTGCTTCGGCTGGACAATCTGCGATCGCAGGTGAATATCTTGTTGGCCACTGTGTTAATCTATTGCCCATACGCAGCCAAGTTGTTGGCAACCCAAGATTCACAGAGTATTTGAGTTCAATCCAGCAGGTATTGTTAGATGCTTACGAGTATCAAATTTATCCTTTTATTAAACTAATTGAAAATTTAAAGTTACCACGAGACCCTAGCCGCACCCCTCTTTTTACCACAGGGTTTAATCTGGACAAAGCTCCATTGGTGTCCAAGTCTTTAAAACAAGAGTTTGAGATAGCTAAAAATGCTACCAGCGCTACTAAGCTGGATATTAATTTAAATATTCTTCAGACAGACAGTGAACTAGTAATAGAACTGGAATATAATACAGATTTATTTGATACCCAAACAATTCAGCGTTGGCTCGGACATTACGTAACCTTGCTAGAAGGTGTTGTCGCCAACCCAGAGCAACCCCTTGCAGAATTGCCTATATTGACACAAACTCAACAGCATCAGTTGTTGGTGGAATGGAACAATACTCAAACTGACTATCCTGGAGAGTATTGTATCCATGAGTTATTTGAGGCTCAAGTAGAGCGATGTCTGACGACAAGCCACTGCGTGTCTACGCCTGATGCAATTGCTGTAACCTTTGAAGACCAACACCTCAGCTATCGAGAGCTAAATAACCGTGCAAATCAATTGGCGCATTATTTGCGATCGCTTGGGGTGAAACCAGAGGTATTGGTAGGGATTTGTGTGGAGCGATCGCTTGAAATGGTGGTTGGACTATTAGCCATTCTTAAAGCAGGTGGAGCCTACTTACCATTAGATCCTGGATATCCTCAAGAACGTTTAGCTTTTATGTTGGCAGATGCTCAAGTATTAGTACTGCTAACACAGCAAAGACTAGTCAAGGATCTGCCACAAAACCAAGCTCAAGTTATATGTTTAGACTATGACACTCAAGCTCAGATGCTTGAGCAAAACCAAGAAAATCTTGTTAGTGGAGTTCAACCATCAAACCTCGCTTACGTCATTTATACCTCTGGTTCCACAGGAAAACCCAAGGGAGTAATGAACTCTCACCAAGCCTTAAGCAATCGCTTGCTTTGGATGCAAGATGCTTATGAATTAACAGCAAACGACCGAGTTTTGCAAAAAACTCCTTTCAGTTTTGATGTCTCAGTTTGGGAATTTTTCTGGCCTTTGTTTACGGGCGCACGGTTAGTTTTAGCCAAACCAGGAGGTCATCAAGATAGCACCTATCTTATTGAACTAATTACCTTTGAGAAAATTACTACACTGCACTTTGTCCCCTCAATGCTGCAAGTATTTCTAGAAGAGCCAAGGCTGCCAAAGTGCAGTAGTATCAAACGAGTTATTTGTAGTGGTGAAGCGCTTTCTTTTGAGCTTCAAGAAAAATTCTTTACTCGTCTAGATGCACAACTATATAATCTTTATGGACCAACAGAAGCAGCTATTGATGTTACCTTCTGGAACTGTCAGCGCGATAGCAAGATGCCGATTGTTCCTATTGGTCGCCCGATCGCCAATACCCGTATATATATACTAGATAAGTATCTGCACCCTGTTCCTATTGGAGTTCCAGGTGAATTGCATATTGGTGGTGTAGGGTTGGCGCGAGGTTATTTGCATCGTCCGGATCTTAGCAACGAAAAGTTTATTCCGAGTCCTTTTGCACCTGGAGAACGGCTTTACAAAACAGGGGATTTAGCACGTTATCGTGGCGATGGAAACATCGAATTTTTAGGAAGAATTGACTATCAAGTTAAAATTCGGGGCTTCCGAATCGAACTTGGAGAAATTGAGGCGAGATTGAACCAACACCCTAAAGTACGCGAAGGTGTGGTGGTAACTTGGGATGACGATCTGACTGATAAGCGCCTAATAGCTTATGTAATTCCTCAATCCGATCAAGAACTTACAGTTATTGAACTGCGTAGCTTTTTGAAAGATAAGTTACCAGAATACATGATACCTTCTGCTTTTGTACTACTCGAAACTCTGCCGCTAACACCCAACGGCAAGTTGGATAGGCGATCGCTACCAGCACCAGAAACTCTCCGCCCAGAGCTAGAAGCTGTTTATGTGATGCCACAAACTGAGATAGAACAAACTATCGCTACGATTTGGCAAAAATTTATCAATATCGAGAAAATAGGTATTCACGACAACTTTTTTGAACTCGGTGGTCATTCATTACTTCTGGTTAAAGTTAATAACCAATTACGCGAAATATTCAAAATCGATTTATCAATGCTCGATATGTTCAGATATCCCACTATTAGCTCTCTTGCAGAGTTCTTTAGTGCAACTAAAAATCAAACATCATCTTTAAGTGAAATTAATATTTCAATAGAAAAAATTGCAAGTGGTAAATCTCAACAAAGAAAACGGTTGCAAAAAATGAAGTCGGTAATGAATAACCAAGGAGTTAAGGAAGAATGAATATCCCCATAGCATCTGTTGAGCATAATGGTTCAGAAATAGCAATTATTGGCATGGCAGGGCAGTTTCCTGGAGCCAAAAATGTTGATGAGTTTTGGCAAAATCTCCAAAATGGTGTAGAGTCAATTTCATTTTTCACTGATGAAGAACTGTTAGCTTATGGGCTAGATGCAGCTACACTGAATAATCCGAAGTTTGTCAAATCACGAGCTGTATTAGAAGATGTAGAACTTTTTGATGCTGCATTTTTTGGTTTTAATCCCAGAGAAGCTGAAATTACTGATCCACAACATCGTCTATTTTTAGAATGTGCATATATTGCCCTTGAAGATGCTGGCTATGACTCAGAAAATTATCAAGGTTCTATTGGAGTTTACGCGGGGGCTAGCTTAAGTAGGTACTTACTGAATATTTATTTAAACGAAGATATTATTGGATCTATAGATAATCACCAGTTGGCGATCGCAAATGACAAAGATTACTTAACTACTCGCGTTTCTTACAAGCTGAATCTACAGGGGCCGAGTTTCACTGTTCAAACCGCCTGCTCTACTTCATTAGTCGCTGTGCATTTAGCCACTCAAAGCTTACTAAATGGGGAATGCGATCTGGCTTTGGCTGGTGGGGTTTCTATAAGTTCTTCCAGAAAAACTGGCTATCTTTATAAAGAAGGGGGAATTGGTTCGCCTGACGGACACTGCCGCACTTTTGATGCTCAAGCACAGGGAACTGTTGGTGGCGAAGGTGCAGGTATCGTAGTTTTGAAGAGATTAGAGGATGCTCTAGCAGATGGAGATACCATCCATGCTGTCATTAAAGGTTCTGCAATCAATAACGATGGATCTTTCAAAGTTAGCTACACAGCACCACGAATAGACGGTCAAGCCAAAGTTATTAGAACCGCTCAAGTTGTTGCCGACGTTGAACCTGAAACCATTACCTATATTGAAGCTCATGGGACAGGAACAACACTAGGAGATCCCATTGAAATTGCGGCGTTAACACAAGCTTTTCGAGCCAGTACTGAGAAAAAAGGCTTCTGCGCCATTGGCTCAGTGAAAACTAACATTGGACATTTAGACGCTGCTGCTGGGGTAACAGGTTTAATTAAAACCGTCCTAGCCCTGAAGAATCAACAAATACCGCCTAGTTTGCACTTTCAAGAACCTAATCCGCAAATTGATTTTGCCAATAGTCCTTTTTATGTCAACACCAAACTTACCCAATGGAAAACAAACGGCATTCCTCGCCGTGCCGGAGTCAGTTCTTTTGGGATTGGCGGGACTAATGCCCATGTAATTTTGGAAGAAGCCCCAGTGGAGGAGCAAGGGAGGCAGGGGGAGTCGGGGAGGAAATATCATCTGTTGGTTCTTTCTGCCAAAACGGAATCGGCATTAGAAACAGCTATGGCGAATCTGGCTAATCACCTCAAACAACATCCCAATCTCAACTTCGCTGATGTGGCTCATACCCTTAGTGTCGGTCGTCGAGCTTTTGACCATCGCCGGATGGTGGTATGTCAAGACATGAATGATGCGTTGAAGGTGCTTTCCCCTTTAGATTCACAACGAGTTTTCACCCAATACCAGCAGCCTGTTAATCGTCCTGTGGTATTTATGTTTTCCGGGCAAGGAACACAGTACGTAAATATGGGTAGAGAACTCTACGAGAGTGAGCCAATCTTTACACTTGCTGTTGATCGTTGTTGTGAACTACTGAAACCGCATCTAGGTTTTGACCTACGTCATGTATTGTATCCAGATGAGGCACAGACAGCCAAGGCGACAGAACAGCTTAAACAGACAATTGTTGCCCAGCCAGCATTATTTGCGATCGAGTATGCCCTAGCTCAATTGTGGATGAGATGGGGTGTACACCCAGAGGCGATGATTGGTCATAGTATCGGAGAGTATGTTGCTGCTACTTTAGCTGGAGTTTTTTCGCTGGAAGACGCTTTAGCGCTAGTGGCAATCCGAGGACGACTAATGCAGCAACTTCCCAGTGGGGAAATGCTCTCTGTGCAACTTCCCGAATCAGAAATACAACCATTACTAAATAGGGAACTCTCTTTAGCTGCAAGCAATGGTCCTTCTTACTGCGTGGTTTCTGGTACAACTGAAGCGATCGCACAATTACAACAACAGCTAGAAGCCAAAGGTGTCGGCTGTCGTAGGCTGCATACTTCTCATGCCTTTCATTCTCAGATGATGGAGCCAATTCTCCAGCCATTTACAGAACAGTTACAAAAACTCCAACTTCATCCGGCGACAATTCCGTTTGTGTCTAACGTTAGTGGTACTTGGATTACTGTAGCCGAAGCAACAGACCCAAAATATTGGGTAAAGCATCTACGGCAGACAGTGCGCTTTAGCGAAGGGATAACTGAGTTACTCAAAACACAGGAGCGCATCTTTTTAGAGGTCGGGCCGGGAAGAACTTTAAGTACCTTTACCAAGCAACATCACAAAGATCAACAGGTCATACTAACCTCAATCCGCCATCCACAAGAACAACAGTCGGATGTAGCATTTTTACTCAACTCTTTGGGGCGGCTCTGGCTTTTTGGTGTCAAAGTAGACTGGTCTGGTTTTTATGCTAACGAACAACGCCATCACATTCCCTTACCAACCTATCCATTTGAGCGCCAACGTTACTGGATTGAAGCACAAAAACAGGCTCTACACTCTCAAGGGTTTGTTGAGGTAGCAGCTGTCTCGGAAACTAAAGCTTTCGGTGAACAGATTTTTGTGGCTCAACCTGCTGCATCATCGGTAACTGACTCAGCACCTACAGCATTTACCAACCAAGACTTGTTGGCGAAAAAGTCAGATATTGCTGACTGGTTTTACATCCCTTCTTGGAAACGTACCATGCCACCGCAACCTCAACCTGGACTCGGAGAAAAATCAGGATGTTGGTTAGTGTTTGTGGATGAGTGCGGCTTGGGCGAAAAGCTGGTAAAACAGCTATTACTTGAGAAGCAGGATGTTATTAGCGTTAGAGTTGGAGAGCAATTTCAGCAAATTAGCGAATATTCTAAGCTCACATATACAATTAACCCTCAAAAAGAGGATGAATACAACACCCTACTCAAAGAACTTCGGAACTTGGGTAAGATTCCAAAAAGGATTGTTCATCTGTGGAGTGTGACACCAAACATTTACACCAACTCAGCAATTGAAGCTTTAGGCTGGTCGAGTTTATTGTTTTTGGCGCAGGCCATTACAGAAAATAACCAAACAGATGCTCTAGAAATTAGCATTGTCTCCAACAATTTGCAGGAAGTAACAGGTTCAGAAATATTATGTCCAGAAAAGGCACTGGTTCTCGGAGCTTGCAAAGTTATGCCGCTAGAGTATCCAAATATAACCTGTCGCAGTATTGATGTTGTAGTTCCTGTAGAAAGCAATCGAGAGGAACAACTCATCACAACCCTGATAGGGGAACTCACGACTTATACATCTGACCAAATTATTGCTTACCGTGGGCGGAATCGCTGGGTGCAAGATTTTGAACCTGTGCAACTACATGAAACCGTTACCGAAAATCTCCGCCTCAGAAAACAGGGAGTATATCTCATCACTGGTGGATTAGGAGGTGTTGGTCTGGAGTTGGCAGAATATTTAGCACAGACTGTGCAAGCAAAACTAATATTACTGGGGCGTTCAGCTTTCCTCGATCAAGACAAGTGGTCTGAATGGTTATCGACTCACGATCAGCAAAATCGTATCAGCCAGAAGATCCAAAAATTGCAGGCGATGAAGGCGTTAGGTGCAGAGGTAATGATAGTTAGTGCCGATGTTACCAATCTTGACCAGATGTCAGTGGTGCTTAACAAAAGTAATCAGCGATTTGGTGAGATTCATGGAGTAATTCATGCAGCCGCAGTTTACGGCGGAGGGATGATGCAACTCACAACAAAAGAAACTGTAGCAAGTGCTTTAGCACCGAAAGTACAAGGAACACGAGTACTTGAAACTTTATTCCAAGAAAGCCAACTGGATTTCTTTGTACTTTGTTCATCACTCAATTCGTTTGTTGGCGAATCTGGAATGGCAGATTATACAGCTGGAAATGCTTTTATTGACTCCTTCGCTCACTACAGTACCTCCAAATATGGGACATGGAAATTCGTTAAGTCTATTAACTGGGATAGATGGAACAGTGTAGGAATGGCAATTGCTATTGAAACAAGGCATCAAGAAATCACAGGAGAAGAATTGGCAGCAGGAATGGTTTCTTTTGAAGGCATAGAGGCGTTTAGACGTATTCTGTGTAGTAGCACAGTTTCTCAAGTAATTGTATCAACACAAGATTTTTCTAGCCGGATTAAGGCAAAGGAATCTCCTAAATCCTTCGAGGAAAAACTAGCTCAACTAAGTCAATCCAAACCAACCCACCCGCGCCCTAATTTAACAAATGTTTATGTTGCTCCTAGTAATGAAATTGAGCGAACCCTTGCTGATGTTTGGCAACAACTTTTAGGTATTGAGAAAGTAGGAACTCACGATAATTTTTTTGAGCTAGGAGGAGACTCTTTATTTGTCACTCAATTAGTTTCTCAAATGTGCAAAGTTTTCCAAATAGAACTCTCTTATAAAGGCTTCTTTAACGGGCCAACTATAGCTGAATTAGCTGAAGTTATTGTCCAAAAACTGTCTGAACAGACAAATTTAGAAGAGTTGGCTCAAGCCTTAGCAGATATTGAACAGCTATCAGAACATGAGATGCAGACCTTAATTGCTTCGCAAAACTAAGTAAGTAATTAAATTGATTAAATCTGGTCATCAATCATTTAGTTGTTTAAAAATTATACCAACAAAGGTAAAAGCAGGGAATTAAAATGAGTGACCTTTCGCAACGGATTGCTGGTCTTTCCCCAGAGAAACTTCAGCTTCTTGCACAACGTCTTCACAATAAAAAACAGAACGTCTTTTCACAATCGCAAATAGTTCGTCAAAGTCGAGAATCTAACTTATTTCCTCTATCTTTTGCCCAGCAAAGGTTGTGGTTTATCGACCAGTTACAGCCTGGGAACAGTGCTTACAACATCTCTCAATCCATGCGTCTTGTGGGATGGTTAAATGTAGCGGCGCTGGAGCAAAGCTTTAACGAAGTTGTGAGACGGCACGAAGTTTTAAGAACTACATTCACAGTAGTTGATGGGCAACCTTTGCAAGTTATTGCTCCGAGTTTGAGCTTCAAACTAGTAGTGATAGATTTACAAGAGCTTTTTCAAGAGCAAAGAGAAACTGATGTTTTACGGTTGGCGAGTGAAGAAGCACAACAGCCTTTCGACCTAACCAAAGGGCCTTTGTTGCGAGTTACTATACTGCAACTTGCGGCAGCAGAATATGCATTATTGTTAACCATGCATCATATTGTTGCTGATGGCTGGGCTATAGGTGTGCTGATTCACGAAATCGCAACTTTGTACCAAGCTTTCTCTCATGGCAAAGACTCGCCCCTTTCAGAAGTATCCATCCAATATGCAGACTTTGCTGTTTGGCAACGACAGTTTTTACAGGGAGAGCGATTAGAAACTCAACTTGCTTACTGGCAAAGGCAATTAGGCGGTAAACTTCCTGTTCTGGAACTCTCTAGCGATCGCCCGCGATGCTTACGGCGAGCTTCTCTACGAGACGCTCCGCGAACGCTAACGCCTTTCTCAGGAGCTAGGGAAGCTCTGGTTCTACCCAAAACCTTATCTGAGAAGCTAAAGGCTCTGAATCAGCGCCAAGGTATCACACTGTTTATGATTCTGCTAGCGGCTTTTCAGACTTTGCTGTGCTGGTACACCGATCAAGAAGATATCGTTGTGGGTACTGATATTGCCAACCGCAATCAAGCCGAGACTAAAGAATTGATCGGGTTTTTTGTTAACCAGTTAGTGTTGCGTACAGATTTATCAGGAAATCCTACTTTTGTAGAGTTGTTAGAACGAGTCCGCGAAATGACTTTAGAAGCTTATGCTCACCAGGATTTACCCTTCGACAAACTGGTTGATGTTCTGAATCCAAAACGGGAGTTGAACCGCACACCGCTATTTCAAGCCAAAATTGTTTTGGAAAATACTCAAACTCCTTCTTTACAACTTCCAGGCTTAAGTATCACATCTTTGAAGGTCGAAAACAAAACAGTGCAGTTTGACTTGTTGTTGGAGTTAAACGAAACGGAGCAGGGACTATTTGGTGTGTGGGAATATAATACTGATCTATTTGATCGGGGCAGCATTGTTAGATTATCAAATAATTTTGCAACACTTCTAAATAAGATTGCGACACACCCAGAAACGAAATTAAGTGAATTAAAGATAATTCTCAGTGAACTAGATAAAAAACATAATTTTGCTAGAGAAGAAGCTTATGAAAATACTATCCAACAAAAGTTAACCAACGTTAAACGTAGAACGAGTAGATAATCAGCAAAAGATAATAAAAATCATGACAAAAATTGAATCTATAGGTTTTGTGAGACGGAAAGCTGTTAATATATCCACAGAAGAGTTAATTAAAACTGAATTTCTGAAGTCAGATACTAACTTCCCCTTGGTGATTAAGCCTAGTGTGAAGGGAGTTAATCTACAAGATTGGGCTAAGAATAATCGTGAATATTTGAAAAGTGAATTATTAAAATATGCAGCGATTCTTTTTCGTGATTTCAAAGTTAATTCAATAGAAGAATTTGAGCAAATTATCGCAGCGATTTGTGGAGAAGCATTAGAATATCGCTATCGGGCATCTCCACGAACTCAAGTGGGTGGGAGAATTTATACTTCAACTGACTACCCTGCTGACCAAAGTATTTTTCCTCACAATGAACATGCTTACTCGCCTACCTTTCCGTTGAAAATATTCTTTTTTTGTGTGAGTCCAGCGGCGGAGGGAGGAGAAACTCCAATTGGTAGTTGTCGAAAAGTTTTTGAGCGCATTGATCCCAAGATACGCGATCGCTTCATTGAAAAGCAAGTTATGTATATGCGTAACTTTGGCGATGGATTTGGTCTTCCTTGGCAAACTGTATTTCAAACTACAGATAAAACTAAGGTAGAAGAGTATTGCCAAAGCAATAGAATTGAGGTTGAATGGAAAGCAAATAATCGCTTAAGAACTAGACAAGTTGGACCAGCTGTTCTCAAACATCCTCAAACAGGTGAAATGGTCTGGTTTAATCACGCAACTTTTTTTCACGTTTCTACATTGGAACCAACAATACGCGAATCGTTATTGAAAAGTTTGCCAGAAGAAGATTTACCAACTAACACATATTACGGTGATGGTTCTGCAATTGAGCCATCAGTCTTAGCTGAACTGCGAGCTGCTTATCAAGAAGAAATGGTGACTTTTTCTTGGCAAAAAGGAGATGTATTGATGTTGGATAATATGTTATCAATACATGCTCGTCAGCCATTTGTTCCTCCCAGAAAAATTTTAGTCGGAATGGCTGAACCTTATACACCACAAAGTATTTAACTAACACTGAGGTATAAATATGCAAGTAGAAAGTATCGAGGGGTTTAGACTTTCACCTCAGCAAGAGCATTTATGGTTGCTACAACAAATCGATCAAAGTTTGGCTTATCGTAGCGATTGTGCAATTTTGATTGAAGGAAATATTGATGTCAATAATTTAGAATTGGCTTTGCAAAATGTCGTCAATCGCTATGAAATTCTCCGCACCAGTTTTGTTTGTCTACCTGGAATGACTATTCCAGTACAGGTAATTACAGATAGGAAGGTCATTTTAGAAAAGAAATCCGATATTAGTAATTTGAAACCTCAAGAACTAGAGGCGCAGATTGAGTTAATTTTTCAGAAAATTAAACAACAAAATTTTGAGATTGAAAAAGGTTCAATTGTCAATACATATTTAGTAGCTATTTCGCCAGATAGGTATATATTATTTATCAGTTTGCCTGCTCTCTGTGCAGATAGTGTAACCTTTAATTGTTTAGTACAGGAACTGGCTCTTTCTTACTTAGGAAAGTTGGATAAAGAATTATCTGAAGAACCACTCCAGTATGCAGACTTTTCAGAATGGCAAAATCAAATACTAGAAGCAGAAGAAACGAAAATAGGCAGAGAATATTGGCAACAGCAAGACTTCTCTACTATTGACAGTTTTCAGCTTCCTTATGAAAATCATCTCTCGAACCAACAAAAATTTCAACCAAAATTAGTAGATTCAGTTATTACTCCAGAACTGGTAGCTAATATTGAAAGATTGGCTCATAAGTATAATACTTCTGCGTCTAACTTTTATCTAACTTGTTGGCTGGTTTTGCTTTGGCGATTGAGTGGACAATCTGAGATAATCATCGCCAAGGAATTCAATGGCAGAAAATATGAGGAACTTAAAGGAACATTGGGACTATTTGCTAAATATTTACCACTTCATTGTAATTTAGAAGATAATTTTAAATTTAGTCAAATTTTACAGCAAGTGCATGAGTCTGTAGAATCTATCGACAAATGGCAAGAGTGTTTTACTTGGGAACAAATATCAGAAGGAGATAATAAATCAGATATTCTGCCTTTTTTGGCTGTGGGTTTTGATTTTACAGAAGAAGATACAAAGCATTGTGCAGGTAATATCTCATTTTCCATTTTCAAGCTTGATACCTGTACTGAGCGTTTCAAAATTAAACTCTCTTGTAGACGCCAGAAGGATTTTTTGAATGCAGAATTTCATTATGACTCTAAGCTCTTTTCCGAACAGAATATTGCAGGTTTAGTAGAGCAATTTAACAAGTTATTAGAAAGCGCCACGTATGATCCAGAAGGTTCAATCAGTGAATTAGAAATTTTAAGCGATCGCACCCTACATCAGCTTCTATTTGAGTTCAATCAAACTCAA
This sequence comes from Nostoc sp. 'Peltigera membranacea cyanobiont' 210A, assembly GCF_002246015.1. GTDB lineage: Bacteria > Cyanobacteriota > Cyanobacteriia > Cyanobacteriales > Nostocaceae > Nostoc. Next base: position 884,358 of record NZ_NOLJ01000001.1, on the reverse strand, counting down.
GCAGACTATCCACAAAATAAATGTATTCATCAGCTATTTACAGAGCAAGTAGAACGTACACCAGATAATATTGCTGTTGTATTTAACAACCAACAATTCACTTATGCTGAACTGAATACACGTGCAAATCAACTAGCTCATTCCTTGCAAAAGTTGGGGGTAGGTGCAGAAGTATTAGTGGGAATTTGTGTGGAACGTTCCTTAGAAATGCTCGTAGGTATCTTGGGTATTCTCAAAGCTGGTGGTGCTTATGTTCCTCTCGATCCGCACTATCCCCAAGAGCGTTTAGCTTTCATGCTAGAGGATACTCAAGTATCCATATTATTGACTCAGCAGCATCTCCTGGAAGGCTTACCCAACCACGATGCACAGACAATTTGCTTAGATACAGATTGGGAAGCTATTGCAGAGGAGAGTCAGGAAGCACCCGTTCCAACAGCAACTCCCGAAAACTTAGCTTATGTAATCTACACTTCTGGTTCTACAGGTAAGCCTAAAGGAGTTGCGATCGCACATCGTAACCTAGTTCACTCCACAACTGCACGCATTACCTATTATCAGCAACCTGTCAGCAGCTTCTTATTACTTTCATCCTTTGCTTTTGATAGTTCTATTGCGGGTATTTTCTGGACACTTTGTTGTGGCGGAACTCTACATTTACCAGAAGAAGGTGTACAACGAGAAGTCACTAAACTCGTAGAGTTAATTTCTCAAAATAGAGTTTCCCATTTATTAAGTCTTCCTTCTCTATATGCTCTCATATTGCAACAAGCAAAACCAGAACAGTTAAATTCCCTGCGTGCTGTCATAGTTGCAGGTGAATTTTGTCCGCCAGAATTGGTAGAACATCACTCTCAATTACAGTCAAAAACATCTCTATTTAACGAGTACGGGCCGACAGAAGCAACTGTTTGGAGTAGTGTATACCATTGTCATTCTCTAGAAACTGGAACGCAAATATCCATTGGTCATCCCATAGCCAATACAAAAATATATATACTAGACTCTCATTTACATCCAGTTCCTATTGGTGTTTCTGGCGAAATTTATATTAGTGGTGAAGGTTTAGCAAGAGGTTATTTAAATCAGCCTGAAATTACATCTGAGAAATTCATTCCCCATCCCTTCAGCCAACAACCAGGAATGCGTCTGTATAAAACTGGTGATTTAGCACGATATCTTAGTAATGGTAATATTGAGTTTTTAGGGCGCATTGATAATCAAGTAAAGATTCGCGGCTTCCGTATAGAGTTAGGCGAGATTGAAGCATTACTAAATCAACATCTTCACGTGCAAGAAACAGTAGTTATTGCACGTGAAGATGTACCAGGAAACAAACGCTTAGTTGCTTATGTAGTTCCCCAGTCAAAATCAGCCACTACAGTTAATGAACTCCGCAACTTTGCGAAAGATAAACTACCAGAATTCATGCTTCCATCATCTGTCGTACTACTAAAAGAATTACCTCGAAGCCCCAATGGTAAAGTCGATAGAAAAGTCCTACCTGCACCAGAGCAAGTCAGGTCAGATTTAATAGGAGAATTTGTTCCTCCTCGCACTCCTGTAGAAGAAACGCTGACTCAAATCTGGGCTGAGGTTTTAAAAGTTGAGAAAGTTGGGATTTACGACAACTTCTTTGAATTGGGTGGGCATTCTTTATTAACTACTCAATTACTTGCCAAAGTTAAAGAAACTTTTAACTTAGATATATCTTTACGCAGTTTGTTAGAGAAACCTACAGTAGAAGGTTTAGCGGAAAATATTGATCGAGTTTGTCAAACAGAAGTTAATTACCCAACATTGGATATCAAAACTGAAACTGTTTTAGATCCGACAATTTATCCTCAAAGTGTTGGTAAGTTTATCTCTGAACCAAACGCTATTTTACTGACTGGAGCCACAGGCTTTTTAGGATTATTTTTACTGGCTGAACTTCTGCAACAAACCAAAGCAGATATTTATTGCTTAGTACGAAATTCAACTTTTGAGGATAGCAATATTAAGCTGCAAACCGCTCTAGAATCTTATGGAATTTGGAACGAAATTTGGAATTCTAGAATTATTCCCATTGTGGGCGATTTATCAAAGCCACTTTTGGGTTTAGAAACTGAAAAATTTCAACAGTTAGCATCTATAATTGATGTCATCTACCATAATGGTGCTTGGGTACATCATATTTATCCCTACTCTATTCTGAAACCTGCAAACGTACTTGGTACACAAGAAATCCTCAGATTAGCTAGTGAAGCTAAAACCAAAACAGTACATTTTATTTCTAGTTCTGGTGTTGTTTCCTCACAAGTTGAATCGGGAGTGAAAATAGTACGAGAACAGGATAGATTTGATGAGAATGAATTTCCCAGCAATGGATATTGTCAAAGTAAATGGATAGCTGAAAAGTTAGTACAAACTGCGGCTGAAAGAGGAATTCCTATCTCTATTTATAGACCATCACGTATATCTGGACATAGTAAAACAGGTGTTTTTAATAGTAATGACTTCTTGTACAAACTGATAATAGGTTGTGTCCAATTGGGGAGTGTGCCAGATATAGACATTAGAGAGAATATAGTTCCTGTGGATTATGTCAGCAAAGCAATAGTTCATTTATCGAAACAGGAAGAATCTCTCGGTAAAACCTTCCACTTAGTTCATCCCCAAACTCTCCACTCAAATACACTTATAGACCATATTCGCTCATGGGGTTATTTAATTGAGCAAAATTCTTATGACCAGTGGCGAGAGAAATTGCTCAATGTTACTCAAGATTCATTAGACCATCCTTTATATTCATTAGTGCCATTTTTTCCCGCAAGACAAGCTCACGAAGAAAGTTACAACTCAGGATTTTTACAGCTTGATAACCAAAACGTTATCAATGGATTAGTCGATACTTCCATTACTTGTCCTTCCCTAGACAATAAATTACTCGGCGTTTATTTTTCTTATTTGATTAAGCAGAGTTATTTAGATCGTCAAGTTTTAAGCTAAAGACTAATTAAACTTTTTCCAATATTTTCAGGAGTAATATTTCATGAACTCGACAATTCGTTACGATGATTATGATGTTTTAGCTCGTATATACAACGAAGATTGGGTATTAGGACTTTTTGAGGAAACAATACCAGTTTTAGAAAAATTGTTACTCCCCCATTTAACTCAGGGAGCGCATATTCTTGACCTTTGTTGTGGTACTGGACATTTAGCACAGCAATTACTCAAACAGGATTATAAAATCACAGGGATTGATGGCTCTGAGCAAATGTTGCTTTATGCTCGTGAGAATGCGCCAGAAGCAAAACTCATCCTTGGCGATGCTCGATTTTTCGATTTAGCAGCTAAGTTTGATGCAGTGGTTTCAACTACTGGTTCTCTAAACTATGTTATGAAAGTTGAAGAATTAGAGTGCGTATTTAACAATGTTTATAATGCACTAAATGAAAATGGAATATTCTTGTGTCACTTCTTCACAGAAGAAGAATTCCAATCAAATTGGAGCGGTAAAATTTCTGGTAATATCAAAGATGATTACGCTTGGTCTACAAAAAATATCTATAATCCCGAAAATAAAATAGGTCAAATTTATTTAACTGTATTTACATTATTAGAAAAAAGTTGGCAACGTTTGGATAAAGTGATTTCTGAAAAATGTTATGCCAAAGAAGAGATTCTTTCTGCTCTAGAAACTGCTGGATTTAGCGAAATTAGCAGTTACGATGCACATCACGATTTAGGAATATCTCAAACACTTGGTAGTAATTATTTTATTTGCTACAAGCGTGTGCCTATTTAAGAAATGTAAAATTGCAGCCAAATAATACATTGCGATTATAAATCAAAAGAAGAAACTTTATGAATGCACAACCAGTTACATTAGCTCAAAATTCAGACAATCTAACTAAGCTGCTAGCTAAAGCAGGGCTTACTAATCAGCAATTAGAGTACTTACAATATTTTATCAATAGCTACAGCGATCGCACAAAAACATCAAAGCAAATTTCTCAAAATTCTCGCCTATTTTTATCTGATGATAAAAATTTAGGAGAGTTTAATCTACTCTTTAAAGAAATGTATTATCCCATTGTTGCTAATCGCTCTTTGGGTTCCAAAATATGGGATGTAGATGGTAATGAATATGTAGATGTAATGATGGGATTGGGAATTAATCTTTTTGGTCATAATCCATCTTTTATTAAAGAGGCTTTAATTACCCAAATGGATAAAGGAATTCAAATTGGCCCCCAATCAGAACTTGTTAGTGAAGTGGCTGAGTTAATTTCTCAACTTACTGGGATGGAACGGGTTTGTTTTAGCAATACAGGTACAGAAGCCGTAATGACTGCTATCCGCATTGCTAGAGCCGTTACAGGACGTAATAAAATCGTTATATTTTCTGGTTCTTATCATGGTCATTTTGATGGTACGTTAGTTAAAGGTAATAATGCAGAAAATAATCAATCTGCAATTCCATTATCACCAGGAGTATTACGAAATTTTGTTAATGATGTTTTGGTGTTAGATTATGCTAACCCGGAATCATTAGAAATTATCACAACTCATCAACAAGAATTAGCAGCAGTTTTGGTAGTTCCTGTACAAACTAGTAGACCAGCTTTACAGCCAAAGGAATTTCTGCACCAGTTACGGGAATTAACACAAGCAACTGAAATTGCTTTAATTTTTGATGAAATGGTTACAGGTTTTCGCATTCATCCTGGTGGCGCACAAGCATATTTTGGCGTACAAGCAGACATTGCTACCTACGGAAAAATTGTTGGTGGAGGAATACCGATTGGGATAATTGCCGGAAAAAGTAAATATATGGATGCAATTGATGGTGGTGTATGGAACTATGGCGATGATTCCTACCCTCAAACCAAAAAAACATTTTTTGCAGGTACTTTTTGTAAACATCCATTAGCAATGGCTGCTGCAAAAGCAGTACTCAAATATCTGCAAAGTGAAGGTTTATCATTGCATCATAAATTGAATGAACGTACAACACAATTCGTTACTGATTTGAATAATTATTTTACATCTGAAAGACTACCACTAAAAATGGCTAACTTTGGTTCACTATTTGGTTCTGCATCTGTAGAACTTTCAGAAAATAATTCTACTGCTTCAGCTGCTATGAGCTTATTAAAATATCATCTGCTTTATAAAGGAGTTCACCTTTTAGGTATTAACGGTTACTTATCCACAGCACATACAGATGAAGATATTAGCTACATTATCCAAGCTGTTAAAGATAGCGTAGAACAACTGAGGTCTGGAGGTTTTTTACCTCCCCGTCCTTCTCTTTAAAATTTTAGTTGAGTCATAAAAATTGATTGGAGGTAAAAATGAGTCAAATGACTTCAGAAGATACAACAATTTATAAAGTTGTAGTCAATCATGAGGAACAATATTCTATTTGGCCTGCTGAACGAGAAAATGCTCTTGGTTGGACAGATGCAGGTAAAAGTGGACTCAAATCAGAGTGTCTGGAATACATTAAAGAAGTATGGACTGATATGAGACCTTTAAGTTTGAGAAAACAAATGGAAGAGGCTGCTAATAAAAATCGTTAGTTGAAGCATTTTTGACTAATTGACTTGAGGTAAGACAAAAATGAATAGTTGCTGGAATTCAGTAAATAACTTTTAGTAGAAGATGACCAAATCCCTCAGAACTACCGCACAGTAGTTTGAGGGATTTACGATCTGTTCTTTTCCAAAAGGTAAAAAAAAAGGCTATTCTTTCTCGCTAATTGCTTTCTTTTTCTTCAGCCATATTCCCAACAATCCAGCCGTAACTGCTATTCCTCCAATAGTTGATGGCTCAGGCACAGGTTTTACACTCACATTATCCAAGTATAAGAATCCATATTTATCCCAATCCCCAAACTTTAACTCTGTGGATGATGCATCTGCCGTAAAATTGAACTTATATTGCGTGTATGGTTGAAAAGAAATGTCTTTTTGATCAAAAAGCTTATTTCCACCTACAAATGTCTGAAATTGATTATCAAGGTCAGGGGCTTCATCTATAGATGCTAAATAGTAACTAAGTTCGTATTGCTGACCAGGTTGTGTAGAAAGTGTCTGTGATATGTAGCTGAGGTCTATAAATCCACTAAGTGATAAGCCCTGATTACCACTATTATGCTGAGGAAAATTGCTTATTCTTATCCCTGATATATCCATCGGATCGCCAGACTTAATCCAGTCTGTAATATTCGTATTCGTAGCGTTGGGATTGTTAAGACCTACGAGGGGATCGAGTTCAAAGCTTCCGTTTTTAACAAGTTCTGCCGCTTGTGCTGCTGCATTATAAATATTAGTAATCACAGCAGTGCTAATTAAGGTAGTAGTAAAACTACAAACAATAATTGAGAGTTTTTTAGTTAAATTCATGAAGCTTGACTCCAAATAATTCTAAATTTCGACAATGAAAACAAGTTGATAGTTACATCCATGCTGGCTTTCAGTAGTGTCAATAAAAATGAACACTTTCTTCTGGTTTATAAGAGTTAGCTATAGATGTGGATAATGATTCATACACCCAAGGCAAATTTTCTCAATAAACGCATTATTAAGTTTTTAAATCAGATGAATTTTAGTGGCATTCTTGACACTATTGAGCCAGACATTGCTTAGGCTTCTACCTGTGGTTTATTCATCCCTATAGTTTTTTACTTAATTTTCAGGTGTAGCTTTGACACTCACATCATCCAAATATAAAAACGCATACTTGGCTTGGTAGCCAAACTTTATTTCGGTGGATCTTCCTTTTGCTCTAAAATTTAACGTGTATTGTGTGTAGGATTGGTAAGGAGTATCTTTTTGAAGATAAACTTTTTTACCACCTACAAAAACCTTAAATTTGTTGTTCAGATCGGGTGCTTCTTCTGTCGATGCAAGATAGTAAGTAAGTTTATAGCGTTGACCAGGAAATGTAGGGATAGTTTGCGATATGTAGCTAATGGCTGAAAATCCACCAAGCGATAATCCCTGCTTACCAGTATTAGGAAAATTGTCAATTTTAGTACCTGATATATCTATTGGATTACCAGATTTAACCCATCCTGTAACATTAGGATTTGTAGTTTCGGGATTAGTTGGATCTATAAGAGAGTCGTATTCAAATCCCCCGTTGATAATCAGTTCTTGTCTTTCAGCTTGTGCTGCTGACTTATAAGTATTAGTAATCACAGCAGTATGAAGGAAGGCAGTAGTCAAACTACAAACAATAATTGAGAGTTTTTTAGTGAACTTCACAAGACATAACTCCAAATAGTTCAAAATTCACGACAACGAGTACTTGATTGATTTACTTTCTGGTGACTAAGGCAGGATAAACCCGTAAGTATTTTTGAAGATATTCTGAGCAGTACTACCACTTAAGTAGTTAGAAAAACTCTGTGCCGTCGTTAAAACTTTAGTTCTGGTGAGTATACCCAGTGGATAAACAATCGAATCGCTCTCTGTTGTGAGGGCAGTTTGTACGACTCTTACCTTGTTAGAAATGGCCGCGTCAGTTTTGTAAACAGCACCTGCACTGATAGTTTTAGTTATACCTCCAACTACAAGAGTTTTATTTTCAACAGCAGTTAAGACGGCACGCACATTGGCAGCACGGTATAATTTAGGACTAAGAGTATTAAAAATACCTCGGCTAGTGAGAACTTGTTTGGCATAATTTCCTGCTGGCACAACTGGAGGAGTACCTGTGTAGTCACCTATAGCAATACCAGTAATATTGGCATTGCTTAAACCATTGAAGCTAGTGAGGGCAGCACTACCAGCACTAACGGGAGATGTCGTAGGCGCAATCAAAACTAAACGGTTTTTGACAACGTTTTTGCGGCTACCTGCAACCAATTTACTTGGGGCTGAATTCTGCAATACATCTATTTGGTTGGTAGCAGCAGAAATGAAAATATCTGCTGGTGCTCCTGCTTGTATTTGACTAAGTAAAGTACCAGAAGCACCAAACGTATAAACAACGTTGACGCCTGGGTTAGCATTTTGGTACTGAGTCTTAATGGCATTCAGCGCGTTTGTTAAGCTGACAGCCGCATACACGTTAAGTGTGGTTACAGAGCTTGCTGGTGATAAATTAACGAACTGCAAGCCTATTACCAGCATCATGCTGCTAACTGCTGTAGCAATCCAAGCAATAAGTCTTCTTCTGTTCATGAAAGTTATAGTTTGGGGAAAATATTACCTAAAAGTCTCATTGCTGACATACCTGACTTACGTACAGTCAACAGAAATACCAACCACACAGGAGGTAGAGGATATAGATAAATGGGAGTTATAGGAGGTTTTGGCGTAAACCTTACGCATCAGAAATTTTGGAAATAAACGGCTAATCACAATTGCTAAAAGCATTGGTGTGATGGGCCGTTTTTTATTTCCAAGTGGAATTACACAAACAGTAAGTGAAATGTATTTAGTGATGAAATAATATCAGTTAAATAGGATTATTACCAACTTTTTTGGTCAATAAATCATGACAAAAAGTTAATGTAAGTATATTTAAATTCTCTAAATAGCGCTTTTTTGTATACAAAGTAAGGATTACACTATAAAATTTTCATATCGATCCTAAATATCTAAAGCTTGATTTATACCAACTAAATATTTTAATCATCTATATAACTAACTTTATTGGTATGTGAGCGCTGCTCTGACAATCTTTGGATGCGATCGCCCCATAGCCCCTACACTGTGTAAAAAAAAAGACTAGGCGCATCCAATAGTCTTATCCACTTAGATAATGTACATATAATTCTTTATTTGTATAAAAATATATATAAACTCTTATCATATCAATAACAAAAACTATTTGGTATACGCCTAATGATAGATAGATTTTATTGGATAAATAGTTTAGATTTGTAACAAGTTACACAGAACTAGGTAAAACACATGGCCAACATAATTGACACTGCTACCAACAATGGTTCTTTCAAGACACTAGTTGCAGCAATCGAAGCGGCTGGTCTGGTAGATACACTTAAAGGCGCAGGCCCATTCACCGTCTTCGCACCCACTGACGAAGCATTTAACAAGCTTCCAGCAGGTACTGTAGACGCATTACTGAAAGATCCTGCAAAGCTCAAGAAAATCTTGACCTATCATGTTGTATCAGGCAAAGTACTGGCTGCTGATGTAGTTAAGCTGAAGACAGCTAAAACAGTTGAAGGTTCAGATGTAAAAATTGACGCTTCTAATGGCGTTAAGATCAATGATGCAACTGTTGCAACAGCAGATGTTGCTGCTGATAACGGTGTCATCCACGTCATTGACACAGTTTTGATTCCTGCATAACCAAACGTCAGAATAGCAAATGCTATTTATGACGTGACGACTACCTATAGTCGTTTCTTCATTACAGTCTGGTTGAATGTTTTTTAGTAAACATCAACTACCAATAAATCCATCTAGACACGATCTAGATGGATTTATTGTTTTATGCGTGTAGAAACGTTGCAATTGCTAGTTTCTCTTAATAATCAAATTTTTAGTTTTGCCAAACCTAAATAACGGATACCTTCGGGGGAAATGTCAAAACGGCAAGGTAAGACTTCTAAACCGAGAGCGATCGCATCCCGCAATAATTTACCATATATAGGATCTGTGCGATCGCCAGGGGAAAACTCGATACAATCACCGCGATTGATAAAGTAAAGCATCACTGCACGAGTCAAAGGTAACAACGCCATCAGTTCTCGCAAGTGCTTTTGCCCTCTTGTAGTCTCCGTGTCAGGAAATAGGGCTAATCTCCCTTCTGACAAAGTTGTATTTTTCACTTCTAAATAAATCGGGCGTTCCTCATCACTCCCCGTCAAGAAAAAATCCACTCGACTTTTTTTATCTAGCCCATAAACTACCTCACCCTTGATTTGGCTATAGTCGCCCAATTCTGGAAAAAGATGTTTCGCCAAAGCTAGCTTTACCACCCGATTGGGCAAAAAAGTATTTATGCCTACCCAAGTCGGCTCATTGTCATGTACCTGAATTAGTTCTAAAGTGTAAGCCAATTTGCGGTTAAGATTATCGCTTTTGGAAAGCTGTACTGCACTTAGAGGTGTCGATACTCCAGTCATTGGCCCTGTATTGGGACAGTGCGCTGTCACTATTTCACCAGAAATCAGTTGAACGTCAGCAAAAAATCGCTTGTAACGCTTGAGTAAAATACCGGAATACAAAGGTGGGTAACGGTAAAGCCAATCTATCATTATGGAACCTTGTCGCTGTTTGTAAATATACGTCGATTTTTTGCCCACCGAACCCATATCTGCAAATCTTTTCAACAGCTACTCTGCCCTCTGACAGAATTCGACCAACTTTACATATCATGGATTGTCAAATTTTGTAGTTAAATTGACAACATAGTAATAAAAAGTAGCATATACTAAGTATTATAAGCCTCCCATAAAAATCTGGGAAAATTTCAATGTGCAAGGAGGTAAATCCTATGCAAAAAGTGTGGACAGCAACGGAATTAGAATATGCTTTTCTATTTACTCTTAGAAAGGTAAATTCCATCAGTCTAGAAGGTTTTAAGGCATTTTTTAATAATATGCCTCTTGATCCTTATATCAAAAACAATTATCGTTCTAGAAGATTATCTCGGTTCACAGTCTCTGGAAATCAGTTAATCAAATTACCTCATGGCGTCTTCTTTCAAAGTAAAGAGTATAATCGATTAGCGGGTGACATCAAAAGAGAGTTTGCAGAATTAGATGATGCACTCATAGAACTTGATATTTTCAAAAATCTTGTTTTGGCATTTAGTGATTCTTGTAAACTTCATCCTGAAGCTGAAATCGGAGTTCATCAAATTAGAATTAGTTGTTCTCCAGAGAATTTTGGTAATCCAGCACCTGAAGGTATCCATCAAGATGGCACTGATTTTATTGGCATATTCTCAGTAGATAGAGAGAATATTCAGGGTGGAGAAACACATCTGTATACTGCCAAAAAAGAAAAGCCTGTATTTAGCAAAATTCTAAATCCGGGAGAACTCCTATTGGTTAATGACCATGAGTTTTTTCACTACGCTAATCCTATAAAACCACAAACTGAGGCTCAAGGAAATTGGGATATTTTTGTTCTGACTTCTCCCAGCTTGCTTTCAGAATAATTTTAGTGAAAAAAATCAGCACCCAGAAAGCATAAGAAATTCAGTATTATTAGTATATTGATTCCACAAATTTTCTGCTGATTCTTAACTTATTCTGACTCCTAATTTGTGGATTTTAGTCAACTGTAAATATTTTACAATCTACAAGATATGGGGAATTGAATCTAGTCATTTCCCCAATTTTTTATTGGGAAGTAGTATGTTAGTTTTATTTCACACAAAGGATGAAATATACTTAAAATATGAAGATGAGTGCATAGGTTAGGCTACGAAAGAAGTCTGCTGGAATTCAATTAACTGAATCAACCAAACAAATGCCATGAATGACGAATTCTACAATAGAGGATTGGAAAAGGCTAGGCGAAAAGACTACGCGGGAGCAATTGAGGAATTTAACCATACTTTACAACTGACACCTTACTTTAGCGAAGCTTATTTGCAACGGGGTTTAGCACATTATGACTCAGGCGCAATTCTGAAAGCTGTTTCAGATTATACTGAAGCCCTGAAGCTGAATCCTGACAGTGTAGAGGCATATTATTGTCGCGGATTAGCTAGGGTAGCGCTGAAAAACTTATCGGGAGCGCTAGACGATGTTGAACGTGCGATTCGTCTCAATCTCAATTATGCTGCTGCTTATAATCTGCGGGGAATGGTGCGGCGCAAACAGGGTTATATTCAAGATGCGATCGCTAACTTTAAAAAGGCTGCACAATTATATCTAGAGCAACAGGACAAAGAAAATTGTCGTTTGTCTTTGGAACGAATGAAACAGCTACAACCTAAAGAATTACCTGCCGTTCAGGAATCGCGTTCTAGCAATGCGCCAATTTTATCTACCAATGATTATTTTACGCAATTATTAGAAAAGGCTGAAAAGGGAGATACTCAAGAAGCACTCGCCGATTTAAACTGGGTGTTAAAAGCCGATCCGCAAGATGCCCAAGCTTACTGCTGTCGTGGGGTTGTGTGTTGTAAAATGGGGAATTATCGAGAAGCGATCGCAGATTTTAATCAAGCATTACGACTAAATTTTCAAGATGCCATTGTCTATCGCAACCGAGGTAAAGCACGTTCTGTCTTGGGAGATCATCAAGGTGCGATCGCGGATCTTAACCAAGCAGTCCAGATGCAACCCGAAGATGTCTTAGTTTATATTGCCAGAGGTAATGTCTATCGGGCAATGGGCAATTATCTCGGTGCAATTCAAGATTACACGCAAGCGTTGCAAATCAATTCTGATGAGGCTCAAGCTTACTACAATCGCGGCATTGCCTATACTTGTTTAGAAGAAATACAAAACGCCGTCGAAGATTATCAACGGGCGGGGAGTATCTTTTGCGAACAAGAAGACTGGGAAAATTATCAACAAGTCTTAAGTAGCTTAGAAAAAATCCAGAAATTTAGTCCAGAGTCAAAAAAGCAAAAATATCACCTGCTACGTCAGCGACTTTTACGAATGGTTGGAGGATATTGGGAAATTGCCGAACGATTGATTCAGCAAAACAAAGATTATCATCCTGGGATGTCAGACGAGTGGTATTTGCAAAAAGTCATTGATGATTTAGAACGCGATCGCAATAGATAAAATATAAATGCCACTACAAACGTAAAATCACCCGTACATTATCTATACGGGTGAAAATGCGATCGATCGCCTGTTATTTTCCAATGGAACTAAATGCACCTTATATTAAGCACCGTCTCAAAGTTTAGTTAGAAGTGCGACTTTGACGGCGGCGGCGCAATCCAAACATACCAACTGCTCCCACCGCAAACATTGATAGAGTAACAGATGGTTCAGGAACGGTAGCGCCAATTAACGCTCTAACATTTGCCTCACCGATATCAAGAACGACGACAACATCATTAAAGTCGCGATCGGAACCTTCGTTCCACTTACCAGTTGCAGAATCTACCCCTGAAGCGTGTAAACCTCCGTATAAATCCTCGAATGCCAGGAGGATGTAGTTGTTGTAAGCATAAGCAACTGCGTGCTGTAGTCCGTCAGCGTTAGAGGCAGTGTCAGTACCAAAGATATTGGCAGAGTTGCCACGGTTCAAACCATCAGCTCTCAACCATAAATCTAGTTGAGTACCTGCGGTAACATTGCCAACTTTGACGCCATCACCTAGTTTTAGTGCGTTACCGCCCCAGCCGCCAACACATCCAGTCCCTTCACAAGAAATATCATTAAAAAGCAGCCCAGACTTGTTAGTAGTTCCTGTAGCTTCAAAGGCTAACTGATTTCTATAACCTGCGCCCTCATTAATAAAGTAAGCAGAAACATCGTGGTCGTATTTGAGGTTTAATTTACTGGCGTCTAATTTAAGTTGTCCGCTGTTTGGAAGGGCAGCACTTTCTGCTTGGACAAATTGTTGAAAAGGAGCGTCGTTAAAACCAGTTTGAGACTTATTATATACAGTTGGTTGAGTCCATGAATTATTCCAATTAAAATCAGCGGCAGATGCAGTTTCTACTTTAGAAACTAATCCGGTTAATGTAGCTGTAGCGGCAATCAAGGCAGTGAATAAATTAGGTTTCATATTATGAGCCATTAAGTAGGAAAGACAATTTAGATAATGCTTTTTGAGCAGCTATCTCTCTTCAGTTGTCTCTTACTTCTAACAGCTAGAGTTCTGCAACGTCAATCTGTCTATTTACTTTTGCTAGTATATTTAAATAGCGCTTTATCTGAAGTATTTTTACTGAAAAAACAGATTTTTATCTAGTATGATCGTGTTATCAATACTTAGTAGATAAACTGATGCATGATTAAAACTTCATAAATAATATATACTTTTTATGAAAATCAGATATGTAATTTCTATAGTGAAAAGCTAAAAGCTTAATCTATAGGAGTTTTCATTTAAATGAGGTAGATAAGTAATGGTGCGCCGTCATCCGTATCAACGAAGCCTTGACTCAGTTAATACGCTGCTATACAAATAGAGATGATCTCCGTACTTACGTTGGGAAACGTAGTAATCTATCAAATCAATGAAACCTGGGTAAATAAGTTTAGTCTTTGTTTTAAGAACTCAAATGCTTACTACGTACTATGCTTTCGTTGGCTTGATTAACTAGTAGTAGTCTGTCAAAATCGACTTCGGTATCGTCAGAATCTAGAAGTTATGCCGAGGATGGGAGACGATTTAAGGGGGTTGTGCCTTAAAATGACAGTCTTTGCTTAGACTTGATGAATATCTTTTAAGGTTAAAATAATCAAGCTTTTCCAGAGCTACATTCCCCCTTTCACAGATAAAATCTATATATGAACGCTACACAAGAAAAACTAAAAGCTCAGGTAGAGCAGGCTTTAATCGCGGCTTTTGGTGCTGACTTCGCTGGAGTAGATCCAATTTTGGTTCCTGCTAGCAATCCTAAATTTGGCGATTATCAGGCGAATGTGGCTTTATCCCTGAGTAAAAAGTTAGGAAAGCAACCAAGAGCGATCGCAGGTGCGATCGTTGAGAAACTAGATGTATCCGAAATCTGTGAACCGCCGGAAATCGCTGGGCCAGGATTTATCAATCTGAAACTGAAAACAGCATACTTAGAAGCACAACTAAACGCGATTCAAGCCGATCCCAGACTGGGAGTTCCAGCCGCAAAAACCCCAAAGCGGGAAATTGTTGATTTTTCTAGTCCCAATATTGCTAAAGAAATGCACGTCGGACATTTGCGTTCGACGATTATTGGTGATTCCATCGCCCGGATTTTAGAATTTCAAGGACATGATGTACTGCGGTTAAATCATGTAGGTGATTGGGGTACGCAGTTTGGAATGTTAATCGCCTATCTGCGGGAAGTTTACCCAGACGCGCTTACTACCGCTAATGCTTTAGATATTGGTGATTTAGTCTCTTTTTATCGTAAAGCCAAATTGCGCTTTGATGCCGATGAAGCTTTTCAAGAAACAGCACGCCAAGAAGTCGTCAGATTACAAGCAGGTGCAGAAGATACACTCCATGCTTGGAAACTGTTGTGCGAACAGTCGCGGCGGGAGTTTCAAATAATTTATGAGTTGCTTGATATCAAATTAATTGAACGCGGAGAATCTTTCTATAACCCTTTACTATCTGGGGTTGTAGAAGATTTAGAAAAATCTGGATTACTGGTAGAAAATCAAGGGGCAAAATGCGTTTTTCTGGAAGGGTTTACAAATAGAGAAGGTGAACCTTTACCCTTAATTGTGCAGAAATCAGATGGCGGCTATAACTACGCCACAACAGATTTAGCATCTCTCCGCTACCGGATTCAGCAGGATGAAGCAAAGCGGATAATTTATGTAACAGATGCTGGACAAGGAAACCACTTTGCCCAATTTTTTCAGGTAGCACGCAAAGCCGGATGGATTCCTGACGATGTGGAATTAGTCCATGTTCCCTTTGGGCTGGTGTTAGGAGAAGATGGTAAGAAATTTAAAACTCGTTCTGGTGATACTGTGCGGTTGCGGGATTTATTGGATGAAGCTGTTTCTCGTGCCCATACTGACCTAAAAACTAGATTACAAAAAGAAGAACGTCAAGAAACTGAAGAATTTATTAATGAAGTTGCTAGGGTAGTTGGAATCAGCGCAGTTAAGTATGCAGACTTAAGCCAAAATCGCACCAGTAACTACATCTTCAGCTACGACAAAATGCTGGATCTCAAAGGTAATACTGCGCCCTATATGCTATATGTTTATGCACGGATTCATGGGATTAGCCGCAAGGGTGATATTAACTTTAAAGAGTTGGGAAATAATGCCGTTTTGTTGCAGCATGAAACAGAATTAGCGCTGGCAAAATATTTACTTCAACTGGATGAAGTTATTAGTAGTGTAGAGCAAGACTTGCTTCCCAATCGTTTATGTGAGTATTTGTTTGAACTGAGTCAGAAGTTTAACCAATTTTACGATCGCTGTCCCATACTACAAGCGGAGGAACCGCAACGAACATCTCGTTTAGTTTTATGTGATTTGACTGCTAGAACTCTGAAGCTGGGATTATCTTTGTTGGGAATTCAGATATTGGAGAGGATGTAATATTTTTTTTAACGCAAAGGTACGCTGAGGTAGCGCAAAGGTACGCAGAGTAAGAGTTAAGCTGATTTTTTCTTTGTGTACTTTGCGGTTTTTTAATTAAAATTGCTGGACTGGAGGCGATCGCAAATGGTACAGACACCATCAAAAAGCATAACTTTGGCAGAGTTTCTGAAGCTACCAGAAACGAAACCCGCTAGTGAATACATCAATGGTCAAATTATTCAAAAACCTATGCCACAGGGAAAGCACAGTATAATTCAAGGTGAAATGGTCAGCACTGTCAACTTAACGTTCAAGCCGAAGCGAATTGCTCGTGCTTTTCCAGAATTGCGGTGTACTTTTGGTGGAAGGTCAATAGTGCCAGATGTTTCTGTGTTTACTTGGCAAAGAATTCTTCGTGATCAAAATGGTGAAGTTGCCAACGTATTCCAAGCTACTCCCGATTGGACTATCGAGATTCTATCGCCTGATCAAAGGCAAACAAAAGTTACAAAAAATATTTTACATTGCCTGAATTATGAAACACAAATGGGTTGGTTGATCGATCCAGAAGAACAAACAATATTTGTGTACATCCGAAATCAACAGCCAGTCATGTTGGATGAACTAGATGCTTTAATTCCTGTACCAGATTTTGCAAGTGAGTTGAGGCTGACGGTGGGAGATTTATTTGGTTGGCTGTTGGAGTAGACCAAATTCTGACGAATTGAATAAGGAAATAGACCAAGTGCAACAGGTTTTATGGGTAGGAATCGGTTGTAAACGGGGAACATCATCGGAGTTGATCGATCTGGCAATTGAGCAAGTATTTCGAGAAAATCAACTTTTTCCAAGTGCGATCGCAGGTATTGCTAGCATTGACACTAAAGCCTCGGAAGTCGGCTTAGTCAAACTTTGTCGTCTCCGCAATTTGCCCCTAAAAACCTTTTCTGCGGAAATTCTTCGCTCTGTCTGTGTCCCCAACCCCGCCACACTTACCAACGATAAAGTAGGTACGCCTAGCGTAGCAGAGGCAGCTGCTATTCTTGCAGCCTCTCAACTCACATCTTTGACTGTTTTCCCCTTTACAAACATAGAGGAATTGCCAGTAAAGTTTTTAGTTCCTAAACAAATTTTCGAGATACAAGGGCAACCAGGAGCGGTAACTCTTGCTGTTGCCCAAGCTCTAAATATTATTAGTATTACAAAATTTCCCTAATTTTCTAGTCAACAACTCTCAAAAAATAGTTAATGATGCTAGAAACAATTGCTAGTACAATTGAACCTAACAAAGCAGGTAAAAAGCCCTGAATCTCAAAACCAGAACCAGGAGTTAGGACACTTGCCAGCCAAAGGGCTAAGGCGTTAATCACCAATGTAAATAAACCAAAGGTGAGCAAGGTAATTGGAAATGTCAAAATCTGTAAAATTGGTCTAATAAATGCATTAACTAGACCAATTACAAAGGCAGCAATTAAGGCAGTCACAAAATTCTTGATAAAGAATCCCGGAACGATATTAGCTGTAATGAATAACGCCACCGCAGTACCGAGCCAAGTTAATAAAAAGTGTTGCATAAGTTTTTTTAGAGGAATTAGCAGTAAGTTTAATTAATTTCACTATTGCCAGTTGTGATTTGTAACACGATCGAGTGTTGTGCTTGACTCCTAAAGTTGCCATCATCTTTTATCAGCCTAAAATCAATGTAATTTTTCAGTGCTGGCAAGAGAGATACTTCTAATCGGTATATCTTTATCGTATTGCAGGATGTACCGCAGTGAACTACCCACACCGACCTGAGTACAGTTTAAGTGGGTAACTTACGGTGATTTAGTTAAATTAATCAAAAATGCTGTGAAGCGCAAAACCCCAACAGAGGTTTATTGAAGTTGAAAAACCTCTGTAACTTGGGGATTTCCAAAAAAGAAATAAGTTATCGAGCATTTTGTCAGCGTTTTTGCTTACACCCAAAGGAGACGCTGGCTATGCTCATACTATGCCTAACGCCGCAAAAGAACCTCCCAGGTAGAGCCACCAACTACGCCGTCAGGTTCTAAACCATAGCGCTTTTGTGCAGCTTTCACTGCTGTTTCGGTTGTCTCCCCAAAGTCTCCATCGGCATCACCTTTCAAGAAACCAAGCTTTTTCAGTTGTTGTTGCAACTTAACAACTTCAGAACCACGTAATCCTATACGCAAAATTGGCAATCCTTCTGAGGTGTATTGAATACCAGGAGTTCGTTTTGTAGTTGTGTTTGACTGAGTTCTAGTAGTTGATGTAGTACGCTTAGGTGGTTTCTTTGTGCTAGAAGTTGTAGTTTTTCTGGGAGTAGCAGGTCTTGGCTCAGGGTTGTTCGTAACCTGGGTTACAGCTTTTTTTGGGGTAGTAGGTTTTGGTTTTGGTCTAGTCGGAACTTGTGTTACAGCTTGTCTCGGAGGATTGGGGTTGGGATTTACAACGTTGGTGAGATTACTAGCCTGAGTTGGAACAGGAAAATTTGTCGCTGAGTTAAATCTTGGCTGAGATGAAGGGACGGTTGATGCTGCTACTGGTTGATTAGGAAAAAGTCGTTGCCAAGTGCTGGCATCAACAACGCCATCTGGATTCAAGCCAGCTGCTTGTTTAAACCGGGAAACAGCACTGGCTGTATTCTCACTATATGTACCATCTACAGCACCAGAGTAAAAACCCAAAAGTTTCAGAGCTGCTTGAAGTTCAGACACACGTTCGCCTTGGCTACCAACTTTGAGGATAGGGCGGTTGATGCTATTTCCAGGATTTACTTGGGCAATTTTTTGTGGTGCTGCTATTGATACTACAGATGTTGAAGCAATAAGCAGAGGCGTAGCGGAAAACAAGAGTATTTCAATGGCTGATAAAGATTTAGACCTCTTTGGCCGCCAACCCTTTTGCCGTTTTTCCATTTTACAGCGATTTACAGTTGGATATAGTAATTTTAAGTAACTCAAAATACTTGCTGTCAGGCTGCGTTGCATGGAATTTACTCCCAGAATATTCTCATGCTAATGGTACAGCCGCTTGGTCTAAAAAACAGCTGCTGTATTTTACAATATTTCTGGTGACAACTCTCACCGCTAATTGCAAGCAATGTAGCGGGAGCATCTCAAATTCACAAATGAGATTTTCTGCTTCACAGACTGACTACTGTCTAAGCCTCCGCAGACAGGAATCGGTAGTCCAACCGATCCACGCTTTAACAAATTCAATGCACTGTTCCAGTCGCGGTCAATGACCAATCCACAAGAACAACTATGTTCGCGTTTGGCAAGAGTTTTTTCGACCCTTTCACCACAACTCGAACAATTAATACTCGTGCCTCTAGGGTCAACTCCAAGTGTCAGCTTGCCGCGTTTTACCGCTACTGCTTGCATAATTTGAAGGAATGCACCCCACGCCACATCTAGTATCGACTTGGCCAGCCGTGTTCTAGCCAAGCCTCTAATGTTCAAGTTTTCAAAAACAATTAAGTCAATCCGTGAATTTATCCGTAGTCTTAGAAAGAAAATCAAAAGCCAATGAATTAGCAATTATCGGGGTATCGAAAGCGTTGCGGTAGCGTTCGCGCAGCGTCTCGTAGAAAGGAACGAGCGTCACCCCAATAATTGCCCTCCTATCCCCCATCACCGCCAATTGGAGTACCAATGTGGCGGGAGTACCCCGGAGGTTTAGATGGGCGTAGCTGCGGCATATTCTCAGTTACCCGATCGCTCGATTAATTGCTTCTTCTTGACCAACTAAAGACAAGTAAGGCTCTTTTAAATACTTACAAGCTGCGGCGATCGCATCCTTGGCAGTCACCGCCGCAATCAATTCTTGGAACCTGGTGTCAAAATCAATTCCTAAGCCCAAAATTTCATACCAACCGTATATCTGAGCAATTTGCCCGTTGGTTTGTTTACCCAAGGCGTACTGCCCCAGAATTTTATTCTTCGCAGCTTGGAGTGCGCTTTCGGATACTTCGGTGGTACACAACAAATCTACTTCTGTACGCAATCCTTCTAGGGCAATGCTGGTATTTTCTGGTGCCGTACCCATGTAAACGACAAATGAGGCTGGAAATAGCCTTGTAGAGTAAAAGGCGGAGACTTCGTAAGCTAAACCGCGTTTTTCTCGCAATTCCACAAACAAGCGGCTAGAAAGCCCATTTCCCAAGTAGGTACACAGCAATTTCAGTGGGGCGTAGTCAACAGAACTCACCGCTGTTCCTAAATAACCGAGCATCACGATTGATTGTTGTGTCTGTATTGGCTTTAGTCTTACCTGCGGTTCCACCTTAATTTCAGGTAAATTTAGTATTGGCAGTGCTTGAGTTGTAGCTTGCCAATCAGCAAAAACTTCTTCCACCAATGCCACTGCATTTGTGGGTGTGACTCTACCAGCAATACTAATTACTATATTATCTGGGCGGAAATAAGTTTGGTGATACTCCACTAAATCCGCACGAGTTAAGCGGCTCATGGTGGATTCATCTCCCAGCACTGACATCGAGTATGGATGATTTTGGTACATTACCTGCCGCATTTGTTCAAAGGCGACATTGAACGGTTGCTCTTTTTGGGAACGAATATCTTGGAGTGCTAAACGCCGTTCTAGTTCCACTTGAGTTTCGGGAAAAGTCGGCGATCGCAAAATCCGCCCTGCCAATGTTAAAATTTCCGCAAAATCGGATGTTACCGTCTTGAAAGATAGCAAAAAATAATCAGTGCCAGCATCGGCACTCAAACTCGCCCCTACAGACTCGACTTTTTCTGCAATTTCCAAGCTAGAAAGTCCATCGCATCCCTTTGTCATCACTGCTGAGAGCAAATGTGCCAACCCTGCTTGCTCCCGGTTTTCGTTACAACTACCAGCACGCACAAAGATTCGCGCTGCAATAATGTCCGCAGCCGGATTTTCTGCCACCAGCACGACAATCCCATTGTTCAATACGGTGCGATGGATGGGCGATTTTTGCAGCAAGGTTGTCATTTGTCCTTTGTCCTTTGTCCTTTGTCATTTGTCATTTGTCATTTGTCATTTGTCATTCGTCTTTTGCTAATGACTAATGACTAATAACTAATGACTAACACGGTTTAAGTACAGTAACCGCGTAATTCTCCAGCGAAAGATACTGTTTAGCTAATTTTTGCAGTTCTTGGGCATCAAAAGACTGAATTTGCTGGGGATATGTCACAGCTAATTCAGCTTGAGCAATGGTATTGTAATATCCATAAAGCCCTGTCAGTTGATTTGGTGTTTCGGTGGAAAACGCATACTCATTACATAGCAACCTGCGTGTACGAGCAAGTTCTTGTTCGCTAATTCCTTTAGTCTGCAAATCATCCAAATGAGCGCAAATTAAGGACTCAACTTCCTCTATATTTTCTGTTTCCAACCAGGCAGTAATTGTAAATAAACTCGATTCCCGTTGTAGAGAAAAACTACTGCAAATTCCCTGTACTAATTGCAAATCTTCGCGCAAATCACGCACTAAACGCGAAGTCCGCCCTTCTGCCAATAACACTGACAAAAAATCTAAACCATAGCCAGTACGTATATCTTCTACTCCGGGTACCAGCCACGCCATAAACAATCGCGCTTGCTCTATGCGTGGTAAACACAGTTCTTGACGGTGAATACCTGCTATGACTGGCTTTGTCACTTTCTCAAACTGCGGACAATTAGAGCGTTCGGCAAAATCAGCAAATGAATGATTTACCATTTCCCAAGCTGGTTGCTGGGCTATACCTCCAGCAATTACCACCGTCATATTTTCCGGCTGATAGTGGGCGTGATGAAAACAGCGCATTGCTTCTGGTGACTGCTGCATCAGTTCTTGCTCAGTACCCAGCACCGAACGTCCGTAAGGGTGATGCGGATAGATGCTTTGAATTAGAGCTTGAAATCCTATCCAGTCGGAATCGTCCTGACAAGAGCGAATTTCCTCTAGCACTACATCCCGTTCCCGGCTAAATTCATCTTCTGGAATTGCCGCATTGAGTAGTAGTTCTCCCAAGTAGGGCAGAGTATCTTTTAAATAAGGGGCAGCTGTGGTGAGTGAATAATGAGCATAATCATAGCTTGTTGCTGCATTACTCACGCCACCCCGGTTTTCCACTTTGGAATCGAACATTCCAGGGGGTAGCGTCGCCGTACCTTTAAAAATCATGTGTTCTAAAAAGTGCGCCATGCCAAACCACGGTTTTGGCTCTAAGCTGGCTCCAGCACGCACCCAAACATCCGCCACAACTACGGGAGTGGTGGGAATTTCTTGATGAATAAAAGTTAAACCACTCTCTAGTCGGAAGACTGAGGCTGGAAATACGGTATTAGTTAGTTGTTTTAACAATTTTTTGTAGTTTTAACCACAATTTGAGGCAATTGTGTCATCTTAACTCTGAACGATACCTAATTTAGAATCAAATTATACAGATTTGAAGAATTATGCGATCGCTGTTCTCTGCACTACCGAAAAATTAGACGCGTTATGCGTTAAGAGGAAAATCACAAATTAGTTAAAATACTGGAATCTCAATGACAAATTCTGTTCCTTCGCCAAGCACAGAATTGCAACTCAACCGCCCATTATGGGTTTCTTCGACAATTTGACGAGCGATCGCTAATCCTAATCCTGTTCCTTTCCCAACCTCTTTAGTTGTAAATAGGTGGTCAAAGATCCTTGCTCTAACCTCCTCTGGTATTCCCTGACCGTTATCTTTGATGCTAATTGCTACCATGTTTTGCTCACTGGATACTTCGGTGTGAATCAGTATTTGCTGATGAGTGGCTTGGGCTTGGGCAAAAGAAAGCCCCTCGCAGGAAGTATCTAAGGCATCAATTGCGTTAGCGAGGATGTTCATAAATACTTGATTTAGCTGTCCTAAAAAGCACTTAACTGGTGGCAATTTACCGTACTCAGTGATGACTTCAATTGCTGGACGTTTTTCGTTAGCTTTGAGGCGATACTTCAAAATCAACAGGGTACTCTCAATCCCTTCATGGAGGTTACAAGCAACTTTTTCGGTTGTATCGGCTCTGGAGAAGGTGCGGAGACTGATACTAATATCTTTGATCCTTTCTGAAGCCACCTTCATCGAGCCTACTAGCTTTGGTAAGTCTTCAGTCAGGAATTCTAGGTCAATTTCTTCGCCATGCTCAATAACTGCGATCGCAGGAGTGGGATGATGTTGTTGGTAGGATTGGATATGAGCGAGTAAGTCTTGAATATACTCTTCGGCATTGTTAAGGCTGCCTTTGAGAAATCCAATCGGATTATTAATTTCATGTGCCACTCCAGCAACCAAATTACCCAAGGTTGCCATTTTTTCATTTTGCACCATTTGTAATTGGGCTTGTTGGAAATTTTGCAGCGCTTCTTCTAAATCCTGAGATTTGTGCCGTAAATCAGCTTCAGACTCTTGTAGTGCGGCTTCAGCAAGCTTGCGTTCGCTAATATCTATGATTACGCCATCCCATATAATCGAGCCATCAGCTTGTCGCTCTGGTTGGGATGCACCTTGAAGCCATTTTACGGTTCCTGAAGATGTGATAATTCGCCATTCGTGTCGAAATGGTGTGATGTTTTCAGCAGAGTAGATCATCGCCTGCTGAATGCTGGCAAAATCATTTGGATGTTCCATAGAACGAAGACTCTGCGTTCCTGTCATTATTTCCTCTGCTGTCACCTCATAAAGGTTGTAGCAGCCAGAACTGACGTAGGGCATTGAAGCTGAACCGTCAGCATTTAAACGTAGTTGGTAAATTGCCCCAGGAATATTATCAGCGAGTTTCTGGAAGCGGGCTTCGCTAGCACGGAGTTGAGCAAGCGATCGCTCTAATTGATGGGCATAATTTTGAGATTCTTGATAAAGACGGGCATTTTCTAGAGAGATGGCGGCTTGAGCGCATAGTAGTTGGATAATTTCGGTGCGATCGCTTGTGAATGCACCAATTGTCAACGGATTTTCTAAATATAGCAGCCCGATGAGTTTACCTTGATTTAACATCGGCGTACACAACACACTCTTAGGTTGTTGCTGCATGAAATATGAGTCGGCGATAAAATCAGTTTGTGCTGCCGCATCATCCAGCACAACAGTTTTTAAGCTGCGTTTGACATAGTTCACCAGTGTAATGGGAATGCCTTCGCTGGTTGACAATGGTACAGATACCAGAGTGACTCCTTCATTGATGGTAGCTACAGCTTCAACCACTAAGTCGCCCTGTTGGAGTACAAGTAGAGCAGCTTTTTGTGCCCCAGCATTTTCCATTACCACTTGCAAAAGGGTAGTGAGTAATTGCTCTAATTGAATTTCACTAGAGAGAACTTGTGCGGCTTTAAAGATGGTGGCAAAATCGAGGGCTTCCGAAATACTGCTGCTAGAAAGGTTTGTGTGGATGGTTTGATGTGGAAATGATGATGCTTCGACAGTTGAATTCAGTTGAAAGCGATGATGCTGCCCTTGTAAGATGGGAGCCAGGAGTTGAGGATAACGTTTTTCTAAATCCTCAGTTTTGGCTTTAGCGCCCCAGCGAGCATAGCAGTAATAAGCTTCTTGCATATAAACTTGGGCGATTTTTTGTTTGCCCCAGTCGAGGTAGAACTTGGCAGCTAGTTCATTACTTAGGGCTTCTTCTTGGATATATTGGTTTTCTTTAGCTAGAGTTATGGCGCGATCGTACAATTCTATTGCTGCTATTTTTTCGCCCAGAACCCGATGCCGTTCTGCTTCCACCAAATCAAATTTGTGCTGGAAATTCATTGGTGCAGATTTGGCTCGAAACTGCAATTTTTCCTGGTTTTCGCCAACCTTTAAAAGTAATTGTTCTTGTTGAGATGGTTCAGCCGTTGGATAGACAGCCAGACGAGACAGAGAATCGTAATAGTAGAAAACAGGCACAGATAGCATTCCTGCGCCACCGTTGAGGTATTGCTCTCCCTGATTTCCATTCTCAACTGCCACCGGAAAATTCTCAAACAGATAACTGAGTGTTAGCTTACTTAAGAAAAATATATGGAGTGTTAATTCGTCCTTTTCTTGGAGGAGCGCAGATAAGAGTTCTTCTTCTTGACAATCTTCACCAATCAGGGAGTCTGGATAGTCGCTATATTCGGTGAGATTTTTAATGGTTTGAGAGACGATATTAGACCAATTTAATAAGCGTTGATTTTTGGCAAAATTAGACTCGTAGGCTTTGATATCTGCTAGCAAGATTTCCAAAACTTCTGTGCCACTTAAATAGACATAGAATAACTTAAAAATCATCGATGCCAGTACATGAAAAAAATCGCCTGTCTCTAATCCAAAAGTATGGGATTCCTGTAATAAACTAATTGAGGTACGAACATGTTGTTTATTACATTGATTCAATGCACCCACCTTAAATATAGTCATGCTTTGAACAGATTTTGCTTTAAATCTATCCACAAGCATTAAAGCTAGCTGGCCAAATTCGTAGCCTGACTCGATTTGGTTACAAATATTAAGTACAATTCCAAAATCTGCATATCCTGGTGCAGAAAGTGGTGCATTGCCATATTTAAGAGATAAATTCACCTCTTCACAGGCAATAATTGGGAACAGATAAGGGGCAGTTTGGTGGATGGCGGGAGCAATGCTAGCCATAATCCGCAAAGCAACCAAAGCTTTGGTATCATCCATTAATGGCAAGTCAACTAAGCCCTCAATACTTCTGGCTGCCAAGGTGGAGAGCGTGTTGACTACATATTGCTGAATGTCTGGAGGTGTTACTGATTCAGGTAATGTTACTCCAAGTTGAGCCAGAAGTTCACGTCCAGTTGCGAGCGCTTTGAATGATTGATTCCGCACCTGATAAGCTTGGAGTTGAACTTCATAAACTTTCACTCTATCTAGTAAGGTGGTTGTTTGTTCGATGACAACCTGAATAAGAGATTCCATTTGCTCAAATTCATTATTGAGAAAAGCAGCTTCGGCAGCTTCTTCGTATAAACTTCTAGTCAATTCATAGGCGATTTCCCAACTATTAATTGTCAACAACTGCATTCCAGAATAGAAGTAATGAATTGCTGCACTATAAGCAGTAGCTTCTTTCGCTTTTCGACCAGCATTTAGATTTAACTGAGCTAATTGTTGGCGTTCAGCGGGTTGAATAATTAGTAATATTCCTCGATTTAACTGACTGACAATCTCAAAAATTCGCTCCTCTTGCTGTAACTCAGAGGTATTTTGCAAGAGTAATTGACCAATTTTAAGATGGGTAAATTGTTTCTCTTCATCTGGGATTAGAGAGTAGGCAGCTTGCTGCACACGGTCGTGTAAAAATTTGTAGATGGGGACTTGGAAATCACAATTTAATGGATTTGAGTCAGAATCATCCCCACTATATTGAAAGAATTTATAAACTTCAGTAGTAGGTAAAACTAACCCTTCTTGCAAAGCTTTCCATAAATATGCTGCCGTTTCGGTTTCCGATTGTTCAGAAACAATTGCTAAAGTTCGCAAATCAAACTGGTTGCCAATACACGCAGCTAATTTCAACACATTTTGCGTTGCTGCTGGCAACTTTTGCAACTGTAGCGCTACGAATTCTACAACATCATCTGTAAGGGCAAGTGCTTTCACAGCAGCAATATCACATTGCCAGTAACCTTGAGCAAAATTAAAAGTAATCAGCCCATCTTCATATAATACTTTGAGAAAGTGCGTTGCAAAAAATGGATTTCCTTGAGTTTTCTGATAGACTAGTTCCGTTAGAGCTTGGGCAGTTTTATCTGAACAACTCAAAGTATCAACCACCAATTTATTTAAACTAGCTTTACTTAACGGAGCTAAAGTAATGCTGTGAATTGTGGCATTGGCTTTGCGAATCTCCGCTAAAGTCAACATCAACTGATGTGTGGTAGATACTTCATTATCTCGATAAGCGCCAATTAAAAGTAAAGAGCCATTTCCTGACTCGCTCATCAACAACTGCATCAATTTGAGTGATGCAAAATCAGCCCACTGCAAATCATCGAGGAAAATTACTAATGGATGTTCTTTTGTGGTGAATACCTGAATGAACTTTTGAAAGAGTAAATTGAAGCGATTCTGGGCTGCACTCTGTGAAAGTTCCGTTGCAGGTGGTTGTTGACCAATAATTTGTTCTAGTTCGGGAATTACCTCAAGAATGACTTGCCCCTCATCTCCCAGCACTTGTAAAATTTTATTTTTCCAAGTTGACAATTGGACATCACTTTCACTCAGTAATTGTCCCATTAAGTCTCGAAACGCCTGCACAAAAGCGGAGAAGGGAATATTCCGATTAAATTGGTCAAATTTGCCTTTAATGAAGTAGCCCCGTTGCCGGACAATAGGTTTGTGAACCTCGTTGACTAAAGCAGTTTTACCAATACCAGAAAAACCAGCCACCAGCATTAATTCTGTCTGATTGTTGGTAACGCGGTCAAAGGCTTTGAGCAGAGTTTCAACTTCATGCTCGCGACCATAGAGTTTTTCTGGGATAATAAAGCGATCGCACACATCCCGTTGAGCAATTGGGAAACTTACAATTTTCCCCGTCTCCTTGAGTTGAGCCAAACAATTTTCTAAATCATATTTCAGCCCAAATGCACTCTGATAGCGGTCTTCGGCATTTTTTGCCATCAATTTGCTAACAATAGATGAGAGTACAGGCGCAATTTGTGGATTAATCTCATGTACTAAAGGCGGAAGTTTGGCAATATGACAATGCAACAATTCCATCGGTTCGTGCGATTGAAATGGTAATTGCCCTGTTAGTAATTCATAAAAAGTTACACCCAGAGAATAAAAATCAGTCCGGTAATCAATCCCCCGATTCATCCGTCCAGTTTGCTCTGGAGACAAATAGCCAAGTGTCCCTTCTAATACACTAGGACTCATGAGGCTTTGAGTTTCTCGTGGCAACAGAGATGCAATACTAAAGTCAATTAACTTAACTTCTTTAGTTTCTGGATTAATTAAAATATTGGCGGGTTTAATATCTTTGTGAATGACCCGATGATGAATTAGAATATCTAATGTATTGCACAGTGCGATCGCTACTTGTAAAAACTCAATGAGAGCTTGTGGTGTTTCCCCTATTCTCCTATTCTCTCCTCTGTCTTGCCACTGCTTTAGAGAAATTCCCCCAAAGTCTTCCATCACTAACACATAGCCATTCTGATAGGTTTCTAGACTATAGGTTTGGATGATTCCAGGTAGATTCAAATTTTTGGCAATGGTGAACTGGTTGCGAAACTGAACCAATTCGCTGAAGCTGGGATAAGCAGTTTTCATCAGCTTAATCACCACAGATTTTTGGTCAGTTTCTCGATTAGCGCGATAAACCAAGGTTCGAGAACCGTTGTAGAGTTCTTTGCTAACGTGATATCCGGGAATGCTGACCATAGGGCTTAATTCTTGAGACCTCAGTATCTAGGTTTCCCAAAAACATGGCAATCTTTACTGTCAGTTCGCTTATTTTAAACTAAATTAAATAATTAAAGCTCCCAAATTCTAACTGAATTTGGGAGCTAATAATTTTAAGTTCACCGCGACGCCGTTTTACCTAAGTTTATGACCTGGGTTTATCCAGGTGGGAACCTAAATTCCTCGTTTAAAGTTTCCGGGTACATGCCCGGTATACTGCCACGAGAACAGTTGACTCCCTTGTCATTAAAGGCATAGATCAAAAAACTTGATGGCAGTCACCAACGTCGTAGTGCAACTCACTCATTATAGCTTTTCAAAAGATGTTGTGTGTTCAATATCGAAAGTTTCCGATCTATTTACCTGGGATACCAGATAGATTCTATGTTGTGGGCGATGTCGTTGGCGTATGCACCTGCCGACTCTTGGTTCTGATTATCCAGCAAAACGGTGACATGCCCTAACTTCCGCCCAGGACGTGATTCTGTCTTCCCATACCAGTGAACATACGCTTGGGGAATTTCTGCTATTTGTTGACGCTGGCTTTGGTAGTCGCTGTGAGAATTTTCATACCCCAGTAGGTTGACCATTACAGCACCAGCACACTGCAAAGCCGGATTTCCCAAAGGTAAACCACAAACGGCTCTCAGGTGTTGCTCAAACTGAGAAGTTTCGCAAGCGTCAAGAGAAAAATGCCCAGAATTGTGGGTACGAGGGGCAATTTCATTTACCAGGATTTTGCCATCAGCACTGAGAAATAGCTCAATTCCAAAAATTCCTACTACTTCTAGGCTATTTAATAGAGTATGTGCGATCGCTTCAATTTCTGCTACTTGATTGGGTGTAATTTCGGCTGGCGCAATCACCCGCCGACACACTTGTTGTTCTTGTTGAGTTTCCACTACTGGATAAGTGACAATTTCTCCCTCCACAGAACGAGCTGCAATTATTGCTAGTTCTCTTTCAAAAGGGACAAATTCTTCTAACAAGAAAAGCGATTTATTTAAAGTCTGTGTTGTGCTTTCATCACTTAACTTTTGTTCTAAAGTAGTAAAATCCTGAATTATGAAAGTCCCTTGACCATCATAACCATGACGGCGGGATTTCAAAACTACTGGAAAACCTAGATATTCTATTTTTGGTTTGAGATTTTCCACCTCGTCAAGGGCGAAAAATTTAGGAACTGGTAAACCCAAGTCGCGTAAATAGCAACGCTGATGATATTTATCTAAAAGAGGAGCTAAAGCTTCTAATTTGGGACGGAAACAAACGCCTTGCTGTGCTAAACCAGATAAAGCATTCAGGTTAACAAATTCGTTTTCAAAGGTGATAACATCGCATTTTTGAGCTAATATTTCCGTAGCACTTGCATCATCAACTGGCGCGAAAATAGTTTCCTGAGCAATTGACACGGCCGGGTCGTGAACGCTTGGAGTTTGTACTATTAATTCTACTCCTAGCCTCTGTGCTGCATCCGCCATCATCCAGGCTAGTTGTCCGCCACCAATTACACCAACACGCTTCATTGACATCCTAAAGAATCACGAGTTTGCACACCTGTTTTGGAATTCACACCACTGGCTTTACCGCACAGTTCTTTGATTTGCGCTCTATCCAAAATTGCATCTGTAAAATCTGCACCGTCTATATTTACATCATTAAATATGGCGCGGAGCAAAAGAGCTTCTTTGAAAACTGCATCGCTCAAATCTGCCTTAGTCAAGTTTACCTGATCGACCATTGCATTCGTTAAATCCGCTCCGTGGAGATTTGCTTTTGTCATCACCGAAGCGCTCATGACTGCTCCCCGTAAGTCAGCGTTTGAAAAGTTAGCCAGTTCCATATTGGCGTTAGAAAACTCCGCAGCTTGCAAGCTTTCACCAGAAAAATCGCGTCTTGACAACTCTGCATTGCTAAATGACAGTGGATGAGTCCAGTCTACTGCCACTGCTGGATCGGCCACACACCAGATAATAATTCCGAGAAGGAATGCTAGTGTTTGCCGCCAAAATATATTGAGAGCCAATTTGGTGTATAATCGCCGCATTTAATTACCGCATTTGAATATTAGCAAGACTGCATCGTACTAAATTAAGACTCGCAGCTTTGCTACTGGACTTGGAAAACGTGTATTTCCGTTGCTTAATATTTTGTAACCCAAAAAGAGCATAAGCTTCTTACTTTAGCAAAATTATCCCTGCTACTTGAGGTAGAGAGTGGCAATCGGCGATGGGCGTTCGCGGAGCGTCTCCGACAGGAGAAGCCCCGCCGTAGGCGATCGCACTAAAATTAGATATTCAGAACAATATTTCTTAAATACAATAGCGATCGCAATGACTGAGTATAAATTATTTCTCACATCAAGCAAGCTTTAGCAAAACAGAGACGGGGAATATAATCTATCGCTCTTGATGAAGATAAAACTTGAAATTCCTAACTCTAAAGGAATAATTTAGCTGAATAAAGCAATGTTTCCTATGTCCTATGTTTGTTGACTTATTTACAATTCTTCATTCGTAGATTTAAATTTTCAAGATACAAAAAGCTTTTTTGAGCAGTAATACTCATGGAGTTATTTACAATTCTTGACTTGCCATTTTTCAAGTAAAGTTTGTTGTCTTTTAAATTCAACAGCCCCCATGAACTGTTAGTCTTTTAATTAATGAAAGCAAGGTTTGAGTTGTAATTATATGCGTCTCAATTGCTTAACAAAGCTTAAAGATCGATAATTAGCGTTAACTTTATAGCGATTAGTTAGTTCTTCAGGAATCTCCAAGAGTTTACATTCACCAAGCACAAAACTTCTACAAACCGAACTCTGAAACCCGATGATGAATCATTACTCACTTCAATGGATTGAGGCATGGTGCCAAGAAAATGGCTGGACAGATTTATTTGTTGAGCGACGTAACAACTTCTGGGCTTTCCCTCCGGGTGGGGTAATGCCGGAGCCAATTCCAGTTCATGTTCTCAGAGTGATTAAAGCCGAAAAAGGACTGACTTTTGAAGAACGATTGTGGTCAATGTCCGCAGTAACAGGCACAATCCTAGCTGTTCTTTTTACCTTTTGGTTTCAGTCGCCGATGCCATTAGTTTTAGCTTTCGCTTTGAACGCCGTTACGGTGGCTCAATTTGAACTTGAAGATGCCTAAATTTTTATGTTGGGCTTTGCTACTAAAAACTGCTCTTGTCTACTTTCAGCAAGAGCAGTTTTTAATTTTTAAGAAGAAAGAATTCAGGAGTCAGAATGGGCTAAACCTTATAGCGGTTCTCAGTTGAGTGAGGTACAAGAACCCCACCCCCAACCCCCTCCCCGCAAGCGAGGAGGGGACTATGATGTACCTTGTATGATTAGTAAGCGCTATAGCTATCCGCTAACAGAATTGAATTCTGTGGCACTCGCTGCCGCAGCGCGAACGTAGAGAGCATCTTAATTCTGAATCCTAACTTCTGAATTCTGGATTCTGAATTCTGAATTCTGAATTCTTCTTCAATGATTTGTATAGCAGCCTTCTAGTCTATTAGGACATAACAATTAGAAATAACTAGTATCTAAGAGCAGCTAGCAGGTAAAGCTACCTTCGCGTGTTTGTTAACGTAGTCCACAAATAATTGCTTCAATCGGGGACTAACGCCAGCGTGTTCAAAGAATCCAAAGCCGAGATTTTTTGCTTTTGCTAAGGTTTCCTCTGGCGTTAATCCTTCCTGGATAGCGATACTCAACAGCGCAATTCCAGTCGATCGCATCCCGGCGGCACAATGCACAACTGCTGGTTTCGGGATTTGTTCGAGTGTCGTGAGGATTTTGGTAATCACCTCTTCATTCAAATTTTTGAGATCCACCTTGAGTGGAACATTTTGATAATACAGCCCCAATGCTTCTGCTATTTTTTGCTCATCCTTAGAAAATCCTAGTTCATCAGGCGATCGCAGATTGAGAACGGACTTAAAACCTTCTTGAATAGCTTGCTCAAGCTGTTTCGGTATGACTTGTCCTGTTGTTGTCAAGTTTTCGTTAATTTGTATGGCGTTGATCACATTCACTCCTTCTAACTTTCTAGATGTCTTCCAGCTTGCTAAATACTCTAAGGGAACAAGCTTTGAGAAGATATTCAAAATAAACACAACAAAATTAGCCAAATATCACAAGATATTGCTTGATTACTTCAAAATTTGTCTTTTGAAGTTGGTTATTTTATTGCTTTATCCATAATATACGGTTTATCGATAGTATTAGTGGTGATTAGAGCTTGTTATACTTTTCATCGATAAAATTACCGTAGATTATATTTCAGGAGTTATACTATTGGGCAAGCTGGGAGAGCAATTGGATCGAGATTTTCGTGAACAAGGGTATAAGGGACTTCCAAGAAATAAATTACCCAAATGAAACGAACCACAGAGACACAGAGAACACAGAGGAATGAGGAGGAGAGAGTTTGTTGGGTATTTTTTTATTTGGAAGTCCCTAAATAGAACAATTTTTCTTTTTAAACTGGGTAGATGACCACAATCTTTCTTCAAAAGTCAGTCCTTTTTCGGCTTTAATCACTCTGCGAACATGAACTGGAATTGGCTCCGGCATTACCCCACCCGGAGGGAANCCCCTGCCCCCTGCCCCCTGCCCTGAACCTATGAGCGCTAACGAAATATCTCTTCGACCTGCCCAAGAAACAGATGCGTGGGTACTGAGTGCAATTCATATTGCTGCTATCAAAGCTCTACCTGCAACTTTCTACACCCAAAAAGAACTTTTAGCTTGGCGCAATTACCGCGATAAACCTGATGGTTCAAATATCTTGAAGAGTATGAAAGCAGAATCTTTCTGGGTTGCGATGGAGGGAGATGTTGTTATAGGTTTTGCTAGTTTCATTGTTGATGAACTCATCGGGTTGTATGTCCATCCTAAATATCAAGGAAAAGGGATTGGCCGTGCTTTAGTTCAACATTTTTGTGACGAAGCAACTGAGCAAGGCATAGATAAGGTAATTACAACTGCTAGCCTTTATGCTGAAGGGTTTTATTTACGACTAGGATTTACTGCCATCCAAAAAGCACCTCATTATTTAAGAAGTGGGATATTTGTTCCAGTTACTAAAATGAGTAAAACATTAGCTACCACACCAAAATAAATTTGAGAAGGTAAATATTTTCAATAACTTTAAAAATGTTGGCATAAACACTATTTTCCCCAAATTACGACCACTTTTTCTACATAATCTATGATGAAAGTAAGTACTTGCCAGCATAAATGCATAAAACTATCCGTTCATCAACTCTCACCCGTACACGTTTGATAGAAGCCGCCTTGCAGGTATTTGCCAGTTTAGGTGTTCAAGGAGCAACTACCCGTGAAATAGCTCGTGTTGCTGGTGTGAATGAGGTGACTTTATTTCGCCACTTTGCCAGCAAAGAACAACTTCTGGGAGCAGTAATGAAAAATGCCTTAGCACTCCAGACAGAAGCCCTTGCACACTCCGAAGCGTGGACACAGGATCTCAAAATTGATTTAAAACAGTATGCCCATCTTTACAATACTATGCTAGAGACACAGGAGGACTTAATTCGTACCTTCATTGGAGAAGCCAAACGTCATCCAGAGGCAGCTAAACAAGTTATTCAAGAAGCTGCCAAGCCCTTAGCGGAAAAACTGGTAGCTTACTTGCAATCGAGTCAGAAACGAGGCACTGTCAGAGCAGACCTCGATCCATTTCCGGCTGTCGATATGTTTACAGGAATGCTGTTAGCTGGAATGCTATGCCGCAGTGCAAAATTCAATTCTAGCAACTATAGCTGTGACGACTATATCGAAACTTGTGTAGATATTTTTGTGCGCGGTATCAGTACAACTCCGCTTTAAGGTTGAAATAGGCAGCAGGGGAGCAGGGAGCAGGGAGAAAGGGGAAATTAGAGACAAATTATTGTTTCTGAATTTTGAATTATTCTTTAAGTTCAACCGATATAAATACCAGCTTATTTATATACATAAAGATATATGAAAATCTTAAAAGGTAAGGTTGTCAGTGGTTTAGGAAACTTTTCTTATTGGATTGAGAAACTCCAAGAATATTACTTGAGAAAAACCGGAATGAAATTCTTTCCTAGAACTTTAAATATTCAGTTAGATCAACCTTACCATCTCCCAAAAAATGTTATACGTCTGGAAAAGGAAGAATATGGAGGGACTGTTTCTGTGAGCATTGTTCCTTGTCAGATATTTGGCAGAGATGCTTTTATCTTAAGAACGGACAAAAATAATACTGAAAGTGGAGATCATCCAAAAACAATTTTAGAAGCAATTCGTTGGTTAGAAACCGAACCCTCTATATTGGGGATGAGCGCTCACATCATGGCTGTTGCCCGGAAATAGGCGGTATAGAGCGATCGCCACTAACTAAAAGCGCTTGTTGTTTTGCCAACACTTGTTTGTGTAACCAGAGTAATTGTCTATCTTTAATGCCTTCTGCCATCAATCCCTCAACTGTTTTCATCAGATAATCAGCGCAGTCACCCAATTTTCCCGATGCGGTGGCAATGCTATTAACAGTAGTTGTTAATGGTATCTGATGAGCGTATCTGGGATGTTGGCGATTAGCAACAAAAGCGATCGCTGGGAATTCCTGCGTACCGTCAAAAACCTTCACCCAACGAGCAACGTAGACACCAGCTAACATCTCTCGTCGCCAAATCAGCGGTAATTCGGATGGGACATCAGCAGCGGCAATGCGATAAATAACGCCACGACAGCTACCACCCCGATCGAGTCCTAAGAGTAATCCGGGATTATCTGGAGTACCGCGACCGAGGATCATCCATGTGCAGAAGCGCCGATGCCAACCATAAATGATCCCAGCACGACGCTCGACGTATGTGATTAGGGGATTCCAAATTAGCGAACCGTAGGCAAATATCCAGATATCAGAATTTGGTGGCTGCTGTTGTAGTATTTTATCAAGCGATCGCTGTAACTCATCTTCGCTCAGGGTAGTTAGCTTGATTCCAGAGTGTGATGCTTCTAATAGTCTTGTCTGTATGTTTCCGGCTTCGAGGTCGCTACGATTGAGTGACATAATGTAGATTATTCTTTTCTGTAAATCTTCAGTAATTCACTCTAACTTTAAGATAGTTTAATTATCAACGAACAGCTTTCAAGGTATCGTAAAGTAGTTTGTAACGGTTAAACCCTGCTTCATACAAAGGATTTGGCTGCGGTTGTACTACATTAGTATCCTGCGATAAAATCTTATGTGCAGCTTCTAAATTGGGATAAACACCAATCCCCACCATTGCCAAAATAGCAGCTCCGTAAGCAGCTCCTTCTTCAGCTTTGGGAGCAATGAGTTTGGTTTGCAAAACATCTGCCAAAATTTGTAACCAGATGTGAGAACGTGCGCCTCCACCCGTTGCTAAGAGTTGATCGAGGGGAGCGATCGCACTAATTACCTCCAATGCTTCTCGCAAGCTAAATGCAACCCCTTCCAGCACAGCACGAGTGATATCTGCCTGGGTATGAGCTAATGACAGATTCACGAAAGCACCACGAGTATCTGGATCGAGGTGAGGACTGCGTTCTCCGGCGAGGTGGGGTAGAAATAGAACCCCACGCGCCCCAGGCTGCGATCGCTCTGCCATATCCATCAAATCGGTGTAGGATATATGCGGTGCAAATGTATCTCGATACCAACGCAGAGAACCACCTGCTGCTAGCGTCACTCCCAGCAGATGATAGCCACCATCCACATGACAGAACAAATGTACCCGACCTTCGCGATCGGGAATTGGGCGATCGCACGGCGCAAAGATAACTCCCGATGTGCCAATACTCAAACTACCTCGCTTTAGGTTGCTTGATGAGATGCCTAAACCGATGGCGGCGGCGGCATTATCACCTCCACCTGCGATTACAGGTAATCCCACAGGTAATCCCACGCGGGCGGCTATTTCTGATTTTAGCCGTCCAGCGATCGCGGTAGATTCGATTACCGGAGGGAACAACGCTGGATTGATATCAAGAGTATGGAGAATATCTGTATCCCATTGCCGATTCGCCAGATTCAGACAGCCAATACCAGAGGCATCGGATGGTTCTGTTACTGCTTCGCCCGTTAGCACATATCCCAGATAATCTTTGGGCAAAAGAATCTGCCACAGCCGAGCATAAGCTTGTGGTTCTTCAGTCCGCAACCATAGAAGCTTCGGCAGTTGAAACCCTGTAATTGCTGGATTTCCAGTCCGCTGAATCAACTCATGGCGGGGAATAGCAGCTTCAATCTCAGCAACAGCTTTACCTGTGCGCTGGTCATTCCACAAAATTGCTGGTCTAATCGCTTTGCCTTCTGCGTCGAGAGGAACCATACCATGCATTTGTCCAGATAAACCGAGGGCGTAGACGCGCAGCGGCTTGTCGCCAGACATCGCACGATGTCCGTTTAGCTGTTGAGTAACATCGAAGAGAGCATCCAAACTGGCTTCAACCCAATCTGATGAGTTCTGTTCCGTCCAACCGGGTTGTGGAGTTAATAGAGGATAGCTTCTGGTTGACTGAGCGATAATTTGCCCTTGCAGATTAACTGCGATCGCTCGTATTCCTCCTGTACCCAAATCTAAGCCAATTACAACATCAGTCAATTTTCTCTCCTATTTTATTTTTTCTTAGATATTTTTAGTCTCGGCGTTTTTTTGTGACTTTTTTCCCCATTCTCAATCAATCTTAGCGTAGGTGTAGCCCGCCGCAGGCATCGCCTTATGACCTTCCCAGTTGAGCAAATTCATATCTAGCAACCTTTTTGGGCTTTTCTATCCATCGAACTCACGTTAACTGTTTAGTTGGACTGTTGAACCTGTTGCTCGTCTTGGTGGCTACCTCGAACATCGAAGCAAAACACCCATTGGTATCCAGGTACTGTGGCGAGGCTGGTTAAAATTACACGACCTCTGTGTTCGCGTAGCGTCTCGTAGAGAGGGCTGGCAGCTTGCATAAGAGACTTAACGGGAAAAGTCAGATATTAAATCAGTTATTGATGACTTACTTTTTCTTTAGTTAGGACTTAATTTTTAAATTGAATGTCTTAACTGTCCACTATATTTTTTTAATTAATTGCTTAACTGTCTTAACTGTCTTAACTGTCCTTGACAGCTATGTTCACAAATGAGAATATTAGTATGCAATTAATGGGACTTAAACAAAAAGTAGCCATAAAAAAACTCAAATCTATATACAGAGATCCTTGGACATGGTTAAGCCTAGTTTCTTAATATATCTAGGTTTCAAGCATTTTTGAGTCTTTGATGTATTTTATTTAATCTGTATGGGTTTGAGGCTTATTTCTGCTCAAAAATATCTAAGTCCCGTTAACAAACATTAGCCTGAAGGTAACAAATTATGAATTATGAAATCGTGAATTTAGGTGTGATAATTGAACTTACTGAAGAAGAACTCAAAATTTGTAATGGTGGTACCGGTCTTAGTGGTACTGTCGATGGGTTGAATGGTACTCTTACACAGACTGGGAGTGACCTTAACGATATAACTACTGATGCTGGACAAGCCGGGAATAAGGTTGTTAATAATACAGTTTTCAACAGTACAACTGGGACTTTACTAGTTGGTTATAATTTCCTAAAAGCATTATCTGGTGGCTAAATAAAATTGTTCTAATTTATAGCAATTTTGTATGAAGAAGCATAGAAAGAACCCTACCGCCTGCGGCCTCTCCCCGAACTTGCGGGGAGGCTGGGAGGGAGCAAAATAATATGCAGCTTCACAGAGAATTGGTATTAGTCCAAGATAATATGTATGATTCAAAGTAACTAAATTGTTGCTTTGAACTTAACAGAGTGTAAAATTATTACTGCTACCTGTATAGAGATTTAGTGAAAGTAAAAGCTGTTAAAGTTTGAAGATTTTATCTGAGGGAATTTAGCAGTACATACTACCTTTCACTCTCTTCAGGTAGCGGTGAAAAAGTTTCTCAATCACCAAAACGCTATTAACTTTAAGAAATTATATAGTCTGAAA
The DNA here is from genome assembly GCF_002246015.1 of Nostoc sp. 'Peltigera membranacea cyanobiont' 210A. Lineage (GTDB taxonomy): Bacteria > Cyanobacteriota > Cyanobacteriia > Cyanobacteriales > Nostocaceae > Nostoc. The sequence continues at coordinate 845,780 of NZ_NOLJ01000001.1, read as the reverse complement.
AAAACTTCAAAATCGGTTATTTTATAAAGCATTTTCTAGTAGTTCGCGATTAATTTTAACTAAAATAGAGAGTATTAAAAGAAACTTCTAAGGTAAGGACTATTAAGATTTATCTTAAACAAAGACTTGGCTGGAGTATCTTTTAAAATTTAAATATATTTATTTTATTATTTATAGTGTAGAAATATTTTCAGTAATATAATATATATTTACTTTAAAAATTAGTGAGATTTAATATTTATCCATATTGATAACATTTCTAAAAATAACAGTACAGAGATGAGAATGAGAAATTATTTTATAAATATTTTGTTTTAGCCTGATTACACTTTCAATTCTAATATTGGCATAAAAATACTGAGAATGATGTTATCTAAAGCTGCAATTACCTCTTTAGGCTCTACTATTACAGAAGGTGGCACTCGCGGGACTTACCGTATTAGTCGCGATCGCACTATTGGCGATTTAACCGTCAAACTTACCATTGATGGTAGTGCTGCGATCGATGACTACAATCTCAGCGCCAACAACGTAACACTTTCTGGAAATAACATCACAGTAGTTATTCCCGATGGACAAAGTTTTGTCGATATAAACCTAACTGCCATTGATGACATTCAAGCCGAAGCTGATGAAACAGTTAAACTCACTTTGACTGCTGATGCACCTTACGACATCGATACCACGCAAAATGCAGCTACCGTTACGATTAACCATAACGATACAGTAGTAATTAACGCCAATGACAGAGGTGAAGGGTCACTCAGGCAAGCGATTGAAAATGCTAATACTTTTGCTGGGGCTGACACAATCAGCTTTGCTGGGGCTGTGTTTACTGATGACTTGCCCGATCGAATTATCTTGACATCAGATCAACTGGCAATTACTGATAATGTCACTATTCAAGGCACTAGTGCAGATAAGCTTAATGTTAGCGGAAGTAATGCTTTTCGTGTCTTCAACATCTCTGAAACCGGAACAGATGTCACCATTGATGCTATTACTGTTAGCAATGGGAATGCCGGTTTTGATACTGGAGGTGGTATTCGAGTTAATAATGGTAGCACTCTTAATCTAAGTAACAGCATACTCTTTAACAACACAGCTACTCGTGGCGGGGGCATCTTCAACTTCGGTACAACTACCATAACCAGCAGCACAATATCTGAAAACTCGGCAAACTTAGATGCAGGTATTGACAATAGAGGTACAGTCACACTTGTTAATAGTACGGTATCTGGCAACCAAGCTGGTCTGTCTGGCGGCGGTGTCGGCAATTTCAATGGCACATTTACAGCCATCAATAGTACTGTTTCTGGTAATAAGGCTAACTTAGACGGTGGCGGGATTTTTCAAAGTGGCGGAACATTGACTTCCATTAACAGCACCGTGGCTAATAATACAGCAGATGCAGACAATGATGGTAATGGTGAAGGTGGAGGAATTTTTAACTTTGATGTTGTCTTTGATAGCGATATTATCTTGAAAAACAGCATCATAGCTGCGAATTTTGATAAAGGTAATGAAGCTCCTGATATATTTGGCAATGTTACTGGCAATGCCAATAATCTTGTAGGTAGTACTGCCGGAACAATTGGAACTATTGGTACTGGCAACGATATTGTAAATCCCAATCCGGGGTTAGGTTCTTTAGCCAATAACGGCGGTTTTACCCAAACCCAAGCCTTACTGGCCGACTCAGTTGCCATTAACGCTGGTAATAATATTTTTATCCTTCCTGGCGTAACTAATGACCAACGCGGTACAGGATTTGACCGCATCAAATTTGGCAGTGTTGATATTGGTGCTTTTGAAGTTCAAAAATCTTATGTTAGTCTGAGTGCGATCGCATCCACAGCCACAGAAAACGGCACAATAGGCACTTATCGCCTCAACCGCACTGATACGAATGGCAATTTAACAGTTTTCCTGACTCTTAATAACATCAGTAGCGCTTCTGTTCAAGATTACACTTTGAATGGTGGTAATGTATCGGTTTCCGGTAATAACCTCACAGTTATAATCCCAGATGGGCAAAGCTTGATTGATATTAACCTTGCTGGCATTAACGATATTGCAGCAGAAGGAAATGAAACCTTAAAACTGAATTTAGTTGCCAATGCAGCTTACGATATTGATACAGCAAACGCAACAGCTAGTGTGACTATTGCTGCTAACGATACAGTAGTCACTAACATCAATGACAGTGGAGAAGGGTCGCTGCGACAAGCGATAGAAAACGCTAATAATTTTGCAGGCGCTGATACAGTCAGCTTTGATACTTCTGGAGTGTTTGCTACTCCCCAAAGTATTACCTTGACCTCTGGGCAATTGAACATTACAGACGATGTGATTATCTCTGGAACAGGGGCAAACAATTTAACAATCAGTGGCAACAATTCTTCTCGCGTTTTCCAAATATCAAAGAATGGGACAGATGTCACAATTGATAATTTGAAAATTGCTCAAGGTAATGTAGGATTTGCCTTTGGTGGCGGGATTCAAGTTAATCGCGGTACGACTCTAACTTTGACAGATACTACTGTAACTAACAACCAAGCAAACTTGGGTAGTGGCATCGCTAACTTTGGTAGTACGACTGTCATTAACAGTACTTTTGCAGATAATCAAGCTTTTTTAGGCGGCGGTATCTATAACCAAGGAACAGCTTATATAATCAACAGTACCTTTGCCAATAACCAAGTGCTAGGTGGTGGTGGTGGTATCTATAACGTTAATACAATTAATGTTGTCAATAGTACAATCTCTGGCAATCAAAGCACTGGCGATGGTGGTGGACTATATAACAATGCCCTAACTACCTTCACTAACGTTACTGTTACCAATAACAAAGCTGATGCCGACAATGATGGAGTTGGCAACGGTGGAGGAATCTTTGCTTCGGTTGAAGGTGTCACCCTCAAAAACACTATTGTTGCTGGTAATATTGATGTTGGTGGTGAAGCACCTGATTTGTTTAGTGATAGGGACACCAGTCAGATCGCAGGCAATGCAAATAACTTAATTGCTACTACTGCTGGGGCAGTTGGTACAGTTGGTACTGGTAGTGATATTACTTTTGCCCAAGCGGGCATTACAAACATCAATCAGGTTCTCAACCCGATTTTGCAGAATAATGAGAAAGCTACAGCGACTCATGCTTTAATTCCGACTAGTATTGCTGTTAATGCTGGCAATAATGCCAATATTCCAACAGACACAACTGATTTAGATAAAAACGGTAATACCACAGAAGCTATCCCCTTCGACCAAGGTGGCATTGGTTTTAATCGTGTGAAGTTCGCCACTGTGGATATTGGTGCTGATGAATCAGATACAGTTTCCGGTACTGGCGGTAAAAAACAGTTTGTTATATCTCATGGCGAGGGAAGCCATACAATTGTTAATTTTACAGGTGTCGGTAGAGGTAATAGTCTTTCTTCAGCAGCGATCGCCGAAGTCGATACTATGAAATTCCAGCGAACTGGCTTAACAGCGCAAAATTTACTTCTAACTCAAATCGGCAGCAATGTAGAGATTACATTTGAAGGAATTGCTGACAGCGATACTAAAGTTACCTTAGAAAACTTAGCTCTGGAAAATCTAGATAATCTTTCCATATCAATTGGCAATTTTTTATTCGATGGAGAAAATAAACCCAGCGACAGCTTTGATGTAATTAATGCTGATTCCACTCAAACTAGTATCTTTCAAGGCAACACAGTCACATTTATTAATGACCTCGACAACAACATCAAAGGTCTTGATAAATCAAATGATGTCATCAATGGTCAAGGCGGTAATGACACTATTGATGGAGGCAGTGGTGATGATTTTTTACGTGGAAGTGTAGGTAATGATATTCTGTTTGGTGGTGGAGGCAACGACCAACTTGTGGGTGGAGATGGCAATGATATCCTCATGGGAGGAACTGGTTTTGACCAATTTATTTATCAAGCCTTCAGCGATCGCACTGGCGCTGACACCATCACTGATTTTAATACCAAACAAGACAAACTAGTTTTGACAAACTTGTTAGCAAGTCTCGGTTACAGCAGTAGTAATCCAATTACTGATGGCTACTTAAGGTTTACTTCTAGTGGTGTCAATACCCAAATTAAAATCGATGCAGATGGATTTAGACCCACGCAAGAATTCAGCTTATTAGTCACCTTAAATAACGTCTCTGCTGAGTCGCTCATTATTGATAATAACGTATTGATCTAAAACTTTCCATCGGATTGCAACTCACAAAATAAATAAATTAAGGAAATTTTATGCACAATAGCAAAGCTAAGTTGATATTATTTTTAAACGTATTCATTGACTTAGTAGGGTTTGGAATTATCCTGCCATTACTTCCTTTGTACGCTCAACATTATGGTGCAAAACCTCACGAAGCCACACTACTTTTCGCAGCATATTCGTTGATGTAATTCTTTTTACACCCTTCTGGGGAAGCATTAGCGATCGCTATGGTCGTCGTCCAGTTTTACTATTAACTTTATTCGGTTTTTAGTTCTGTCGAACTCACGTTAAATTAAACCGCAGAGGCACAGAGAACACAGAGTTAAGAGATTAAAAAGGAATTTTTTGGCAGGTTGCGGTTTTTACTTCTGGTTAAGTTCTCTGTCAGAATCGGGCTAATGTTTCTTTAGCTCCAAACTCATATAACCTGCGTAAATGGTTCGTAACTGCATCAACAAAAAGCGGTGATTGGGACAAATCGCCAAAAATCTCAGTTAAATTGAGCAATGGTTTGGCATCAGAGCCACTTGAATGAGCTAGTTGAGTCAAAGTACCTGCTATTGGGTCATCAATGGGAATGGTGTTACCTTGATCATCTTGTCCGTTGAGGTAACGGAACCAAGCAGCAACCGTTAGGCTCATGTAGTCAATCGCTCCTCCTTGATGCAGCGCGTCACGGACTGAGCCAAGAACAAATTTTGGCATTTTAGCGGAGCTATTCAGGCAAAGACGCGGGAGTTGATCGCGAATCTTGGGATTGGCAAAGCGTTCAATTAAGGTCTTTTTGTAATTATCTAAATCAATCCCCGGTACAGGTTGCAGTGTCGGTGTAACTTCTGCCATCAAACGATCGATAGCTTGCCGAATCAATGGATCTGCCATGACCTCATGGACGTATGTGTAACCTGCCAAAGAACCGAGATAGCCAATCAACAAGTGACTGGCGTTGAGCAACCGGATTTTCATCATCTCGTAGGGATGAACATCGCTAGTCATTTGAACCCCAACTGATTCCCAATCAGGTCTACCTGCGCTGAAATTGTCTTCAACTACCCACTGAAGAAACGGTTCGGCAACAACTGGAAAGGCATCATCGATGTTAAACTGTTCCGCCACCATTTTGATATCTGCTGGAGTTGTGGCGGGGGTAATGCGATCGACCATGCAGTTAGGAAAAGCTACCTGTTCGGCAACCCAATGCCCCAATTTCGGGTTCTGCATTTGGGCAAATGCGGTTAACATTTTGCGGGCAATGTTGCCGTTACCTTGGAGATTGTCGCAGGACAACACGGTAAATGGTGCTATTCCTTGTTGACGACGGCGATCGAGGGCTGCTGTCAAAAAGCCATATACTCCAATTGGCTCGTCAGGATGCTGCAAATCGTACTGGATTGTTGGGTGATTGGTATCGAATTCACCACTACCTTCAATATAGTAGTAGCCTCCTTCGGTAATGGTGAGGGTGACGATGCGGCATTTAGGATCTGCTAAGGTGTCAATCACAGCTTGGCGGTTATCTGGGGCAAACAGATATTCTGTAATTGCTCCAATCACACGAGCGCGATCGCCTTCTGGGGATCTCTCAACTAAGGTATACAAACAATCTTGTGATTTAAGTGCATCCCGCATTCGTTTATCGAATTCTAGTAGCCCAACCCCGCAGATTCCCCATTCACTACCGGGATTTTGATGAAAGTAATTATCCAGGTATAAAGCCTGATGTGCGCGATGGAACCCACCCACACCGATATGGACAATACCGTTAGTGATTTGATGGCGATCGTAATTGGGTACGCGAATATTATTGCCTAAATGAGACAGAGATGCCTCATTCAGCTTGATTGCTGAGTCTGTGCTGATATTGCTGTTCATGGGATTCATTCTGGGTTAGGTGGTGACGATGAACTTTGGGGATGGCTTCACCGTCGCGATCGAACAGATGGCAAAGCTCACCGTTAATGCAAATAGGAACGTAATCGTGCATTTTGGCTGGATTATCTCCGTCTGTTTGCACAACTATGGTTTCGCCACCTGCAATCTTGATGTAGAGATAGGTTTCTCCGCCCAATCGTTCTACGACTAATACTTCGCCATTCACGCTTGGGTTATTTTGATCCAGCCGCAGATGTTCGGGACGAATCCCTAATGTTGCTCTATCCCCAACTGAGAGGGTTTTGGGTTTCACCGGAATCATTACGGTTGCGTCACCAGGGAGTCTGACTGTTGTACCAGAGTCATTGACGGCTGACACCGTAACCGAGATAAAGTTCATTTTTGGCGAACCAATAAATCCGGCAACGAATAGATTGCGGGGATGATGGTAAAGTTCCAGGGGAGAACCCATTTGTTCGATGATGCCGCCCTGCAACACCACAATCTTGTCGGCAAGGGTCATTGCCTCAACTTGATCGTGGGTAACATAAATCATCGTGGCTTGCAGACTGTCGTGTAAACTGGCAAGCTCAATCCGCATCTGCACCCGCAATGAAGCATCTAGGTTAGACAGTGGCTCATCAAACAAAAATACTTTGGGATTACGCACCAAAGCACGACCGATCGCCACCCGTTGCCGTTGTCCTCCTGATAGTTCTTTGGGCTTCCGGTTTAAGAGTGGCTCTAGTTGCAGGATGCGAGCGACTTCACGCGCCCTTTCATAACGCTGGGCTTTCTGCATACCCGCAAGCCGGAGGCTAAAGGCCATATTTTCTGCCACTGTCATGTGGGGATACAGGGCATAAGTTTGAAACACCATTGCTAAACCACGTTTATCGGGTGGTACATCATTGACTTTTTGTCCATCAATGAGTAAATCGCCGGAGGAAATTTCTTCTAGTCCAGCAATCATGCGGAGTAAGGTTGATTTTCCACAGCCGGAGGGGCCGACGAAAACAACAAATTCGCGATCGCCCACGTCGAGATCGATGCCTTTAATGATCTCTGTGTCGGCGTAGGTTTTATGGATATTTCTTAAAGCAACTGTTGACATAAAATGTTTCCATTAATGGGTTTAAGTTTTTTGTCACACAGAGAAGAGTGCAACATTTAATTAATTCGTAGCAAATTCTCTGCGTACCTTTGCGCTTACCTCTGCGTCCCTTTGCGTTTAAATCTCAACCCTCAATTTGCCAGGATTTTACGCAAAGCTGTAAGAGTGTCTGCCTTCACTCATTTCACCGCACCAAAAGTCAGACCCCGGACTAATTGCCGTTGACTCAGCCAGCCGAAGATGAGGATGGGTGCGATCGCATTTGCGCCATCCATCCGGGCAGCTTCTAACTGATCGCGATCGAGTGACTGAATTGCAGTCAACAAAATCAGCAAAGCAAAGGGCAGCCATTCCCACGAAACAATAATAATGATGGCAAGTAATGGAACACTGGCAAACCAATCGATCGCCCCCAAACCCAAACCTCTAGTAATTTGAGCAAACAGCCCATTCACTGGATGCATCAGCATATTTTTCCAGATCAGGGCGCTAACTGTGGGCATAACGAAAAATGGGGAAATTGCCAGCACCCGCGCCACTCCACGACCATAAAAGTCTTGGTCAAAGAGAATTGCTAGGAGTGTGCCCAAACCAATTGTGATTGCTAAAACGGAAACAACCAAAACTATTGTGATGGCGATCGATGTCCATAAAGCTGAGTCACTGAGGATGAAAGTGAAATTTTCAATCCCGATGAATTTGCGTGCATCTGGATTCAGCAAGTTATAACGCTGAAAGGAAAACCATACAGTCATCACCAGAGGTACAATCATCCACAGCAGTAGGAGAACGACCGAAGGCGCAACCAGAGGTAAGGTTGACACTTGCCGCGTAGTCCGTTGCTTGGTGGGAGGTGGCGTTTCGGATTGAGGTTTTACCGCTAATGAAGAAGACATAAGCAATTCGTAATTCGTAATACTTCTCTACGAGAGGCTGCGCCAACGGCTACGCTCAGTACAAGTTCGTAATTCGTAATTAAGAAAATCAGATTAAATCTGGGTTTCTGGGTTTGGTATCGCTGTGGAACATCTGAGAATTATTCGATATAACCTGTGTGTTTCATGAAACGTTCAGTTGATTTCTGCGATCGCTGCAACGCTTGATCTACCGAAGTTCGATTGGTCAATGCCGCCGCTAAAGTTTGCCCGACTGAAGAACCAATCGCCTGAAATTCTGGAATATCAACGTATTGAACTCCCTTATAAGGAGTTGGTTGTGCAGATGGACGGGTAACATCAGCAGATTGAATCGCTGCCAGCACGATTTCTGCAAAGGGTGCAGCTTTCCGATAGTTGGGATTCTCATAAGTGGAAGTCCGAGTTCCTGGTGGTACAGCAACCCAGCCATTTTCCTTGGCAACCAGTTGAATGTATTCTTTAGAGGTTGCCCAAGCAACGAATTTTTGCGCGGCTTCTGGTGATTTTGAGGTTTTTGGAACCGCTAACGCCCAAGCCCAAAGCCAATTTGAGCCATTGGGATATTTTTCAATTGGCGCACGAGCGAAGCCAACTTTGTTATAAACTTGGGATTCTTTGGGATTGGATAACAACCCTGCGGCAACAGTTGCATCTACCCACATACCGCATTTACCTGTTGAGAATAATGCCAGATTCTCGTTAAATCCATTGGAACTGGCTCCTGGCGGCCCATATTTGTTGAGCAGATCGACATAAAAAGCGATCGCCTCTTTCCAAGCTGGAGTATTGATCGTTGGTTGCCACTTCATATCAAACCACTGTCCACCATAGGTATTAACCAATGTGGAAACAAATGCCATGTTTTCACCCCAACCAGGTTTCCCACGCAGGCAAACCCCATAAACCCCATGCGCTGGGTCGTGGATTTTGCTTGCCCATTCTCTCATTTGGGGATAAGTTGGCTGTTGAGGAACCGCAATCCCGGCTTTTTCAAACAAGTCTTTGCGGTAGTACAGCATGGAACTTTCCCCATAGAATGGCACGGCATAGAGTTTCCCGTTATTGGAAAGCCCTTCTCGTATAGGTTTGAGTAGGTCATTTACGTCATAGTTTGCGCCTAAATCCAAGGGTCTTAACCAATCCCGTCTAGCCCAGATTGGTGTTTCATAGGAACCGATGGTCATCACATCAAATTGCCCACCTTGGCTTGCAACATCTGTAGTTGTGCGTTGGCGTAACACATTTTCTTCCAGCACAACCCACCGGAGTTGAATATCAGGATTAGCTTGCTCAAATTTGCGAGAAAGCCCTTGCATCACCACCATGTCGCCATTATTAACGGTGGCGATCGTTAGTCTAGTTTTCTCTGCGGCTTGAGAACGTGGTGAACAAGCATATAGCAGATGCACCAGCATTACTCCAGTGAGAAATGCAGCTAGCACTTTAGCGAAGCGGCGGATACGCATCGCATAACTCCTTTAAAGTAAAAAACCGAACGAAATAAATTTTTGATTTTATGCTCTAACTTTGGGCAAAAGCTCAATAATAGAAATCATACCAATCTGATTTCCATCACGGTCATTTGCAACAATTCTTCAATAAGAGGTTGAATCTATGACGGCTAAAGCAACTTATCAGTTTGCAGGTAAGACGATCTTAATTACTGGCGGTGCAGGAGATATTGGCAAGGCAACTGCACACCGTTTTGCTGCTAATGGCGCAGGAATAGCCCTGCTAGATTTGAATGAACCGAAGATGGCAGATGTGGCTGAGGAACTAAAAGAGTACAACGTTCCAGTTGGTACGTTTCGCTGTGATGTTACATCTAGTGATGATGTTGCCAAAGCCTTTACTGGCGCTGTAAAGCAGTTTGGGCGCATAGATTATGTATTTAATAATGCGGGTTATCAAGGAGTGTTTGCCAAGACTGACGAATATCCTGAAGACGACTTTCAAAAGGTGATCAACGTTAATGTTGTCGGTGTTTTCCACATTCTCAAGGCGGCTGCACAGCAACTACGCGATGCCGGTGGAGGTGCGATCGTTAATATGGGGAGTTATGCGGGGGTGGTTGGGCCGCCAAATATGTTGGCTTACGCCGCTTCTAAGTTTGCTGTCATTGGAATTACTCAAACGGCAGCGAAAGACTTGGCTCCTTATGGCATTCGGGTAAATGCACTCTCCCCTGCGCTTATCGGCCCTGGTTTTATGTGGACGCGGCAAACCGAATTACAAGCAGCAGTAGGTTCCCAGTACTTTGATGCCGATCCCAAGGTAGTTGAGCAACAAATGATCAATTCAGTGCCAATGCGACGTTTAGGAAGTTTAGAAGAGGTGGCGAATGGGGTTGCATTTTTGATGAGCGAAGAGGCAAGCTACATTACTGGGTTTAACTTGGAGGTTACTGGGGGATAATAGAAATTTAAAAATACATTGAGCAAAGATTATATCTTTGGGCATATAGTCTAAATAATGCAATCATACTTTTGACAGATACATAGCTTTTGCAGGTAGTATATGGGACAACCTTTTTTGGAGCGGCGCGATGCCAGCAAGGCTGGCTTGCCCCTTAGGGCGCGCAAATTAGACCTGGCTGCTCATGCTGCTTGGCTCTATTACATCGCCGGCAATACGCAAGAAGAAATTGCTGTCAAGCTCAATGTGTCCCGGCAAGCTGCACAACGTTTAGTGGCACTGGCGGTCAGTGAAAAACTGATTAAATTTCGACTCGATCATCCCTTGAGTGAATGCATTGCTCTAGCTGAGTCATTACGCGATCGCTTTGCTCTGTCACTTTGTGAAGTAGTACCAACTGACGCAGGTAGTGGTGATACATTATACGGAATTGGTGTATGTGCTGCCACCCACCTAGAGGCTTACCTGATGGCTAAAACCCCGACCATACTAGCTTTGTCATCAGGTCAGACATTGCGAACAATGGTAGAGCAGATTCCCTCAATGAACCAACCCCAGCATAAAATTGTGTCAATTATTGGCAATATGTCCCACTCTGGGCGTGCAGGTCGTCACGAAGTGGTTATGCATTTATCCGATCGCGTCGGTTCCCAAGCTTACCCAGTGCCGACTCCGGTTGTTGCGACTAGCATTGAAGAACGAGAACTTTTGCAGACTCAGCGATCGTTTATCGCTGTGAAAACTCTTGCAGAGCAAGCCAAAGTAACCTTTGTTGGAATTAGTCACATTGCCTGGAATGCTCCGTTACATCAAGATGGCTTTATCAATGACGATGAGGTGGCTGAATTGATTGAACTGGGAGCAGTCGGAGAAATTGCAGGTTGGGCTTATAGCGATCGCGGAGTATTGCTGCTAAAAGGGACAAACAGTCGGGTTGCCAGTGTAGCTCTCGAACAACCGGCTCATCGACTAATTATTGGTGTGGCGGGTGGTGTGAGAAAGGCTGAGGCGATTTTGGCTGCTCTGCATGGCAAGTTAATTACAGGACTGATTACCGATGAAGCTGCTGCCCAAATGATTCTTTCTAAAATTTAGTAACTACTAAGTGAGATAATTTATGCTCAGTGTTGAGTTCCTAATTCGTAATTCGTAATTTTTGGGTTTAATTCCTCTTCTCCCAAAGAGAGAAGCTAAATCCGTCTATACGTGGCGTTTTCTTTCAGTAGTTCCCTGCGAGACGCTATGGGTAGCTTTCTTCCTCGTATAGGTAAGACAGACCCAAGAAACATCTGGTTCTAAATCCCCTTACGTAACAGTCTTTAATTACGAATTACGAATTACGAATTACGAATTACGAATTATTTTAATGTTCTTGTCCCGTTGGTCGGATGAGGATTTCGTTGACATTAACGCGTGGTGGTTGCGTAAGAGCGTAAACGATCGCAGCTGCAACGTCTTCGCTTTGCAGAGGTTCTATTGACTTGCGTCGTTCTTGAATCCGTTGTTTGGCAACGGGATCGGTAATTTGGTTGTCAATTTCCGTATCCACCAAACCAGGTTCAATAATGGTGACACGGATGTTGTCCTTGTGGACTTCTTGACGCAATGCTTCCGAAAGGGCATTAACACCCCATTTGGTAGCATTATAAACACCAAGGCCCGCCCGCGCTGTTCGACCAGCCACTGAGGAGATATTGACTATATGCCCCGATTTTTGCGCCTTCAACAGAGGCAAAACAGCATGAGTCGCATATAGCAGTCCTAATACGTTGAGGTCAAACGATCGCCGCCAGTCTGAGCTATTTCCAGCTTCAATAGTTCCGAGTAAGGCAATCCCGGCATTGTTGACGAGGATATCAACCCTTCCCAATTCTGCATTTGCCTTTGCCACCAAGTTATTTACCTGGGTTTCATCAGTTACATCAGTGACAATAGGCAATGCCTTGCCACCACTAGCCTCGATGCGTTCTGCTAATGCCTGAATGCGATCGCCACGCCTAGCAGCAAGTACTACTGTTGCTCCAACTGAAGCCAAGGCGATCGCAGTTGCTTCTCCAATTCCCGCTGAAGCCCCAGTGATAATTGCCACTTTTCCTTCTAATTTACCTGTCATTTATCTAACTCCTTAGTAATTGATTATTGAGCATTAATTATTCCTCCCCTGCTCCCCGGTCACTGAGCGACTTGCCTTGAGCGAAGTCGAAAGGAGCCGAAGTGCTGCTCCCCTCCCCTCCTTGCCTCTTACCAATCCTCAAAACAGATGCAACAGCCGCCCCACACAGTATTAGAGCTGCAAAGCGAAAAGTTCCTTGGAACCCTGCAACGATCGCATCAGGAGGGGCAACAGAGACATCTGCACCCGCAGACATACTAGCGATTAAGGCTCCAAATACTGCCCCGATTACAGAAACTCCTACGGTGTTACCTGATGTACGTGACAAAGACAAAAGCCCAGAAGCAATCCCTAGCCGCTCTCTCGGTACCGATCCCATAACAGTGCTGTTGTTGGGCGATTGGAATAAACCTAGACCAATGCCGTAAATAAAATAGCGCGATACATAGCCTAGCTCTGTAATTTGAGCATCAAAGGTACTAATCCCCAGACAGCCGCCAATCATCAACCCCAGCCCAATTGAACTGATTAGTCGAGCGCCAAAGCGGTCTGAAAGTATTCCAGCTAGGGGGGCAATTAACCCACTCAGTACAGGCGATACGGCTAGTAACAGCCCTACTTTTACCGTCGGATATTGCTTGACCCTCTCTAGAAAGAAAGGGACGATGAGTAGCGAACCGCCAATAACAATGAATGCTAGCCAGCCACTTAGCAAACCCATACTCAACTGAAGATTGCGAAACAGCTTTAGCTCTAGTAGTGGCTGCTTTAGAATCGCTTCAACTACCAAAAAAGTAGTGAAACTTACGGCAGCGATCGCTAATAATACCAATGCATTAGTACTGCCAAAGCCCTGGCTCTGCCCTAGCGTCATACCTAAACCAAAACTACCCAGAGTCAATAAAGCCAATATGGCTCCCAAAAAGTCAAATTTCTGTTTGCCCTCAATGGGTGCAGAAGGTGGTACTACACGAGCTATTAAGAAACTAGCAATAATCCCCAAGGGTACATTGATGAAGAATATACTATGCCAGCCTGACCAGCTTAAAAGCAATCCGCCAGCAGAGGGGCCAAAAGCAATTCCCAGTGACACTACACTACCGATGACGCCAACAGCCCGACCTCGTTCGGAAGAGGGAAAAACTTCTGTGATGATTGCCAAACCAAGCCCAGAAATGAAGACAGCACCTAGTCCTTGAAGTGCCCGAAAGCCGATCAACCACTCGATACTAGGTGCAAAACCACACAATAGCGAACTGAAAGTGAACAGAACAAGTCCCCCCTGGTATAAGGACTTCTTACCCCACATATCCCCCAAGCGGGTTGCTCCCAAAACTAAACCAGAACTGACCAACTGGTAACTCAATACAGCCCATTGGGTGGTAGGAAAACTAGTGCCAAAGGCTTGCACCAATGTGGGCAAAGCAACATTAATGATGCCCACATCCAGGGTAGACATGAATACCCCAAGTCCGACACCGAGTAAGACCCAATTTTTTTGAGAGCCTGATAAAGCCAGAGGTTCTGCTTGGAATTGTGCCAACGTTTAGCCTCCACCTTTGACTTTACGGTTGTAAATAGTTTGCATACGTATATTCATTGTAGGGTGCTATTCTCGCTACTAAGTTCGGGAAACGAAGTTTACTGCTTCTATTTCTAAGTTGGCAATTTTTTTGAGTGCGATGCCTGCGGCGGGCGTAGCCATCGCAGCAGGCGCTTGGTCGAGCGGAAATGCTCTGGATGGTTTGAAAAATTCAGGTTTATGTCAGGTATCTACTTCCCAATCGGCAAGATTGGCTTTTCCACTTGTCATATATTTGGTAAAGTACTTAAGTACTCTTAACTCTGCACTCCTTCGGCTATATCAACAATAAAAATCAACAAAGTACGGTAATTTGATAGAGTTACTGTAATTGAGACTAGTTAGCAAACTATCATAGACAACTCTCAGAAGCAAGCTCTAAATAAAATGGAGAATAGGGAATGGGAAATGTCAATTATTAAAGTCACATCTGCAACTGCAAATAAGTACCTTTTTGTATAAGCAATGACTCAAAAAGCTGCCTTATCTCGATTTGCTTTCGGATTTATTGCAGGCTTTGTGTCTGTTTTGCTATTTCATCAAGGTGTATTGGCTCTGCTACATGCAGTAAATTTTACACCTCGCGCCCCTTATTCAACTGCACCAACACCACCATTAGGAATTCCACAAATTTGGTCAAATGCTTTCTGGGGAGGCATTTGGGGACTAATTTTGGTAGGAATTGCACCTCGTTTTCGACATGATAAAAACTATTGGTTAGGAGCTTTAGTCTTTGGTGCAATTGCTCCGACGCTAGTGGCTTGGTTTGTGGTTGCACCGCTCAAGGGTCAACCCATCGCTGGCGGCTGGAAACTTGTGGGAATAGTGACAGGTTTATTGGTTAATGGCGCTTGGGGTGTGGGAACCGCCGGGTTGCTGAGATTATTCTCTAGGAGGCAATTGTTTAACAGCTAGCTAGGTTTTAGGCACTTCTAAGTAGGTGGTTAATGTTTAATATCATCCAAACTAACCAAAATAGCTTCCTGCTTATTTCAGCATAAAGTTGAAAATGTGTATATTATTATTTGAGAATAATCGGTCAAAAAATAGCGATCGTATTATTCGCGTTAGACCAATTCTGTATAAAGATGTGTAGAAATAACCCCACTACCTAGTTCGGTAAGGTTGGGAGGGGTCTAAATGATGTTCAGCTTCACAGAGAATTGGCATTACTCAGTAAATCAAAGATCACAAGAATTTATTACAATGGATAATTTTGGAATTTACACACTTGCTAATGACGTGGTATTTGACCAACTAGTAGCTTTGCTAAATAGCATTGAGGTGAATGTTAGTCCAGATATTCCGATTTGTATTATTCCCTATGATGACCGCTTAAAACGAGTTAAGCAGGAGATACGTTCTCGACCGAATGTCACCCTGTTTGACGATAAAAGCTCGATTAAAAAATGGGAGGATTTTGCCGTTCAAGTTTGGAACGCTTATCCAAGAAATAGCCGAAAAAATAAACCTTCTATCGAATGGAATAAAAAAAATAATTTAATCCGAAAAATGTGTGCTTTTGATGGTGAGTTTGAAAGATTTGTATTTTATGATGCTGATAGTTTGGCAATGAATAAGCTGGACAAGGTTTTAGAAAAACTAGACCAATACGACTTTGTGTTTGATGACTGGGAACACACCAAACAAACTTCAGTTGCAGCTTTCGACTTGCCGAAGTTAGAACAAAAAATGTCTTTGCCTGAATCTGAAATCAGACGAGAAATTCACTGTTCTAGTTTTTTTGGTTCAAAAAAGGGTATTTTAGGCGTTGAAGAATTAAAAATACTCAAAAAGCGATTGATAGAAGATAAAGAAGTCGAATTGATTAACGAAATCGCTTGGTGGTGTGACGCAGATTTATTTAGTTACATGACTTTTAGAATTGCTCGACCACTATTTAACTTTACACTCAGTCCCAATGGTGAAGATAGAACTGGCAACTGTGCTAATGCAAATCCATTTGTGAACATTGATAATGTTCTTTACAACCAACAGGGATTAAAACCAATTCATCGCCTTCACTATATGGGCTATTCTGCTATTGGATTTACCCGCTTGTGTAAAGGTGAAGATGTTGATATCCGTTACAAAAATGAATTTTTGCACTATCGCTTTCTGAAGCAACCAGAGCAAAAACCGAAGCGATTAAAGCCACCTACCATAGCGGCTAGAAGCAATCGATTTATCAAAAAACTTTTGAATAAAATTAATCAAACTATCTCTTACACTTAGCTTTTGCCCAGCCTTGCTCATTAAGCGTTTAGTTAGTGAGCAATGTCCACTCTCATCTTGCAAAAATGCCTAAAGTTAGTGTTTCCATTCCCACATTTAATCGAGTTAATTTACTGCCTTTGGCAATTGACAGTGTACTCAACCAGTCTGAGCAAGACTTTGAGCTAATTATCTGTGATGACGGTTCTCGCGATCGCACACCCGAATTGATGTCACAATATACAGACAATCGGATTAAATATATCCGTCATCAGCAAAA
This sequence comes from Nostoc sp. 'Peltigera membranacea cyanobiont' 210A, assembly GCF_002246015.1. Classification (GTDB taxonomy): domain Bacteria; phylum Cyanobacteriota; class Cyanobacteriia; order Cyanobacteriales; family Nostocaceae; genus Nostoc. The sequence continues at coordinate 829,025 of NZ_NOLJ01000001.1, read as the reverse complement.
TATTGGTAAAAGTAATAATATGCGCTCTGGCTTTGATGCTGCCACTGGTGAATATTTTATCAAATTTGATGATGATGACCGACTAACACCCGATTTTCTCGCAAGTACAGCAGCTATTCTTGCTGAAGACTCTAGCATTGATTTTGTTGGTACAGACCATTGGATAATTGATATTAACAATGTCCGGGATGAGGCAAAAACTCAAGAAAATTCTCATCGCTGGGGTAGGAAGAATTTACCAGCAGGTGTTGTAAATAATTTGCTGGAAGTCGTATTTATTCAGCAAAGTTTTCAAGTTGGGGCGACATTATTTCGCCGTAAAACCTTGCAAGAATTAGGATATATGCAGCCAAATCTGCAAAATTGTGAGGATAATGATTTATTTGTGCGTCTAGCTTTGGCTGGAAAAAAGGGCTATTACTTACCAGAATTATTGATGGAATATCGCTACCATGCAGAGCAGCAAGGTATTAATCGAGCCATTCCTTATTTATTTGATAAAATTCAGTATTTAGAAAATTATAAGTTTGAGTCTGAGAAATTAGAGAAAGTCAGAAAAAATCGTTTAACTGAAACACAATTATTATTAGGTTTGCGTTTAATTGAAAAGGGTGAAACGCAAAAAGGCAGAGAGCTAGTTTTGGCGGGACAGTCTTTTTCGACTGTTAAAGCTTGGACTGGTTTAGGTTTATCGTTGTTACCAGTTGGGTTGCGAGGTAAGGCGTTTAATGCACTGCGACAGATGCAGGGTTAGAGATTAACATATTGTGCAACTTACTTTTGACGTTATTTGGAAAAGCTGTGTAGGTTGGGTTGAGGAACGAAACCCAACATTAGGCGTTAATTGTTGGGTTTCACTCCGTTCAACCCAACCTACGATTTTTTTGGTGTCTCATGGCTCACACAAAAACGCAGAGAAGAGCTATGCAAGCTTTTACATCGCGAATAACTTATTTAAATAACTACTAACTTCTTGACCACTCATCAATAATAGTCAAAATTGTTTTATCACCCAAGTTTTTAACAGACTTTACTACATCGCGGTAATCTTCAAACTTTTGCTTCGGTTTCTTAGTTCGAGCATCAAATATACCCTTTGCAAGTTTTTCAGCCCCAGGAATCCTAGAGCGTTGTAACTTTATAGATAACTCGTCTTTATCCAAAGAGTTCAATAAACTAAGTGGATTACTCTGTTCGCTCTTTTGAGGAATAAGGTTTTCAAGCTGCTTGAACTGACTATCTATTCTCTGTCTTTCTTGTATAAATTCTGACTTAAACTCATTAAATTGTTTCTCAAGACGTAATTCTAAATTTGCCAGACGTGGTTCTAATTTTGTTGTTTCAGGCTGTGGTGTTACTGGTTTGGTAGAAGAATCAATGCCTTTGAGAGATGCAACTTGTTTTACTACTAAATCCTCTAATTTAGGAGCAATGACAAAAGCATTAACCATCTCACCTTGTCGAGGATTTTTTTCTCTTGCTCTGACAGCAGCATAATATTCAAAATGTCCATCAACTACTGTATAGCTCTCCACTCCTGTCACTTTCACAACTAATGGTCTGATAATTCCTCCAGTTTCTATAATTATATCTGCAAGGTTTTCTAAATCAGCTTCTGCAAAATTTGAACGAGGTTCATTAGAAGCAATACTTTTGACATCCACTAAAGAAAAATTAATCATTAATAAACTCCCATTTTTTTGATAACTTCATCTGCTAATACATTAAATTCTTCAGCAGAAATTTGAGCAGAAGTTTTTAACTCGGCAAATTTTATAATAGATTTAGGGTCAGGATATTCTAAATCTCCAACTGGGATAGTCTGATTCATACATTCTGATAACGCTGTTCTGTCATAAATTACAGCTTCCATCAGTGGCAGTTGATAACGCTCTGAAATTACTTCTCTCTGTTTAGGGAAATTGTATTGTAAAAATTTAGCATTTGTTGAGATTTTAGAAGCAAGGACGCCCATTATACTAATAGGCGGTTTACCCATCATTTCTCTAGATTCATTAATTTGATTAACAAAATTTTTGACCGTTGGTAAACCTTGGTTAGCAAATGGTTTCAAGTCGGATGGAATTATCAGGTAATCACTAGCAATCAGTGCAACTTCAGCATACAAATCTCTAGAGGGGGGAGTATCAATAATTACAATATCATAATTATTTTCTACCCTTTTTAGTTTTGTTACTAGCCTGCTCCTACTAGCTAATATTTTATTTAGTTTATCCTGATATTCAATTAATGTAATATGTGAAGGAATAACATCAATTTCTGGATTGTTGAAATAATCCGATGTACGCACTACTTCTGGAATAAAGTTAAAATCTCCTGATTCTAATAAATGATATACGTTTAACTCTCTTAAATTATCATCTTCTTCAAATTGAAATTTTATTAATCCTGTAGCAAAAGTAGTATTTGCCTGGGAATCTATATCAACTAAAAGTACATTTTTACCTTTTTTACGTAATGCTGCTGCAAGATTGACTGCAACAGTAGTCTTTCCAACGCCGCCTTTATTGTGGTAGATTGCAATCGTTTTCATTAAATGTTGCCTCTTTATTTCAAAATTTAAATTATTTCCAGGTATTTGAACTTCTGACTTATCTACTAGCTGTCCTTCTTTAAGGCTCTCTCTACCAATTAAAGTTTTAATTTCATCTAACTTTATCTCAACTTCCTTCCCAGAACATTGAAATACTAATTGAATATCGTATTGAAATTTTTGATAAATTCTGATTTCTTTGCCATTAGTCAGCAATCCATACCTGACATTCAAGCTGGTTAAATAATGCCTGAGTCGAGGGACATGATGATTTAAGTTTTGTTTGGGATGCTTTGCCTCCATGACAACACTTAGCGGTGAGTTGGCATCTAAGACAAAGGGAATTACTTGGGCAGCAAATGCCAAAAAATCTAAGCGGATGCTACCAATGGCAACCTCTTGATGCCAGGTGTCAGGAGTATAACCTAGCTGTGGTAGCAAATATTGCACTATGAGTTTGCTTTCAACTTCGCTTTCGTTACGGCACATCTCAGGATTAAAAGGCAATATTTTTCTACCTCTAAATAATTATTGGACTTGGGACAAAACCTGATATTTGCTAGATTATGGCATAGCTTTAATTAGGTTGAGTGATATAAATCACTTAAAAAAGCTAAAAAATTATCATAAAGTTAGTACTTTTGCTGATAAAGTAACCAATTTTGAGAGCTAGCCATATTCAAAATTAACAGGCTACGTATGTATTTCCCCATTATCCCTGTAAATGGCTAGAATCAATAGTGTTTACCTATTTGCGCTAAAGGTTTTGGCTACTGTATCTTGTCCCCACTGCCATCAACTTGTTGATAGTCAAGCTATTAGTTGTCCCTATTGTCGGACTACACTCAAAGCTTACGGTCATCCCGGTATTCCATTGCACCGCGCCGCTGGGGATGGGTATCTGTGCGACACCTGCACCTATCACGCTGATGATACTTGCAATTTTCCTAAACGTCCCTACGCCAAAGACTGCACCCTTTACCAAAATATTGAAGAGACAAAGGTAGAGTTGAAACAGCAGCATTACACTAACAGTTTTGCAGTAACTGTGAAAAGTTGGGTAAAACGCAATCAGGCTTTGCTGTTACTTTTGGGTTTATTATTGGTCTGTTTGTTGTTCGTGATATTAAGGTCTTGATTTGGGTTTAGTGGGGAGCAAGGGAGGCAGAGGAGCAGGGGAGAGTTGCAGTAAGTTTTCCCTCTGCCCCTCTGCACCTCTGCCTCTTGTACCCAATCCCCATTCCCTAACTTTCAAGCTGTGGTGATTTTGGATGCTTCTGCAATAGGTTCAACTTGTATCAGTGGCGCTTTTTCCTCAAAAGCGGCTAAGTCGAACCAAAAAGTGGTACCAATGCCGACTTCACTCACTAGATGGACTTTACTACGATGTCTGTCGATGATATTTCTAACAATCGATAAACCTAAACCCGTGCCTTCTAGCGTGTGAACTCGGTTTTCTACGCGAAAGAAACGTTCAAAAATTGAGTGTTGATCTTCTGTGGCGATGCCAATTCCAGTATCGGAAATTTCAATCCGCACTGGAGCAGATTCGGTGTGACTGGGTTTGAAATCTAGTTGGTAGGCGCGGATTGCTACTTTACCACCGGCTTTGGTGAATTTAAGCGCATTACCAATTAGGTTGCCAAACACTTGTACTAACAGATCGTAATTACCTAATACTAGCGGCAAATTAGGGGCAACTTCCTGAACAAGTTCAACACCTTTATCTTTTGCATTGAGTTGGTAAGTACGCAGGGTTTGCTCGATCGCTTGGGCTAAATCTACCCCATCAAAGCTGTAGTTGCGACCAGATTCGAGTTTTGACAAATCCAAAACATCGTTAACTAGGCGGGTTAGGCGATCGGTTTCATTGTTGACTGTTTGCAGAAACTCTTGCCGTTCTTGTAAAGCTAAATCTTCGCCGTAGTCGTGCAGGGTTTCAATATAGGTTTTAATGTTGAATAGAGGCGTTCGCAGTTCGTGAGAAACGTTGCTGATAAATTGACTTTTTGCATCGTTTAGTTCGACCTCACGGGTTATATCTTGAATAGTAATCGCAATACCTTTGATGCTTTCTCTTTGCAGGTTAAGTACTGTAGTCAAGAGAATGCGGATCGTCCGTGGGATGGGTTGGTTAATAAAAATTCGGAATTCGGCGCTTTCGCATTCCCCTGCTGCCATTTCGTACAAGGGACGGGTAATTTCGGTTTGTACCGCTGGGGGTAAGTGATGTAAGACATTGCAACCTACTACATTAGCGGCTTCCCAGCCAAAAATTCGCTTTGCTGTGGGGTTGACTAAAATCACCTGCATGTTGTTATCAATCAATACAGCCCCATCTGCGATCGTGGAAACTAGGGTTTCTAGTTTGGCTTTTTCTGCGGTCAGTTCCTCAATATTCTGTTCTTCATAGCGCTCTAATCGCTCTGCCATTTCATTAAAACTTAAAATTAATTCCCCTAGTTCGCCCCCTAAAGGTAAATTAATGCGCTGCTTAAAATTCCCGGTAGCAATTTGCTTTACCCCCACTAGCAGTTCTTTAATGGGCTTGGTGATGGTCAAGGCGTTAATCACTCCTGCCAAAATCACCATTACCCAAATTGTGATAAAAACGGCAATGGTGACATCGCGGGTAAAATTGGTGGAGATAATAGCGGTTTGATTGGGGTTGATCCCGATCGCTAATACACCTAAGTATTTTTTATTGACAATCAGGGGAATAAATACATCGGTAACTATCCCATCTGGGGTCGTGTGTTGCCGCACCATCGGCTTTTCGCCATCGCCAGGGTAATCTTCTGGCAGTTGTATCCGCCGTTTAATGGTAAGGGAGTTTTCTACCTCAGCTTCCCAAAAAGGAATGCCAAAAAAGATTTCTCCGTTTTCATCGGCGTAGAGCATATAACGCACGCTAGAGGTGCTGCTATAAAAGCGTTGGGAAAATTGGGCAACCTCTGTGAGATTATTGTCCGCGATTAAGGGGGCAACGTTGGCAGCAAGCAGCAGCCCCAAATCACGACCAAAGCGGGTGTCATTCATCCGCGCATCCTGCTGAATTGTATTCACAGCCCAGAATGTCAGACCACTCATCACCAACGAAACTACCATTGTGGCCACAGCTAGCAGTTTAGTCTGGAGTGTGAACTCCGACCACCAACTTGCGATCGCATCTCGAATTGTTTTTAACAGACTTAGCATCTTAAATAAAGTTGTTAGTAGTCTTTGTTATAAAGCTCAACAACTTAAAAATTAACAGTTAATTTGACAAATATGTTAGGAATTGGGGATTGGGCATCCCTTCGACTTCGCTCAGGGCAAGTGGGGATTGGGCATCAGTAGCAAAATATTTCTATTGTCCCAAATACCCCATTGTAAGAGGGCGCGATCGCTAGGATGCTACTGCAAAATCTGTGTACTGCCTCATCTTAGGCTCATGGAATGCCAAAATTATATCTTCCTTGGCAACACCTGCACTAACTAAGTCAGTTGCGATCCCATTTTCAGTCCAATCTTCCTCAATCCAAAATTTGCAATCTCGAATCCGAATGTAGACAGTCATACCAGTAATGCGTTCGCCATTTTGCCAACCAAGGTTCATCCAAATATAGTGGCCCTTTGGCTCATCCATAATCAAAAATGTTTCGATGTCTTTGTTAGGACGACGGTTACATAGTTCAACATACTCTGTCAGGATACGTTTGATTATTTTGGGATACTCCGTTAATTTATCCATTGTGTGATTTCCTCTATTTCTGTATCGACAACAATGAGTGGAAGTTGATGTTTGTGGAGGATGAGTTGAATCACATCCTGGTTGAAAAAGCAATTATTAAGCGATGCCTACGGCGGCAAGCTACGCACCAACAGCAAGGTAAAGTTTACGCTCTGGTGCTGTTTCCTCTAAAAGATAACGGTAGATGTCATACTGACCGAGAGCTTCTTTCAAATCTTGTATCTTTGATGCACCAACAAAGCTTTTCACCTCAACAACAAGTTTCTGCCCATCTCGTTCAGCCCCAATTGGGCGTTCAGCACCGAGATCAGCGTATAAGGTTGTTCTTCGATACTGAATTACGTAGGGGTCGTCTGTAATCGCCCAGCCGTCCTTGATAAGTGCGTTTTTTACCGCATTATGGATAATGTCTAATTTGGGCATAGCTTAAGTATAAGTCGGACTTGCTGTCTGGCTTATGGGGTTTGCTTCTCTTGTTTCCCACTCGCTACTCTATGACCAATATCTCTCCGGTAATATATTCCCTGAAACTGAATATGTTTGATACCTGCGTAGGCTTGAGCGATCGCTTGCTCAAAATTTTCTCCAATTCCTGTCACATTTAATACTCGACCCCCATCTGTGGCTATTTCTTGTTGCTGGTTCAACTTTGTACCTGCATGAAATACAGTTGCTCCTGTTGCCTCTGCTTCTTCAATGCCAGTAATCACCTGGCCCTTCTCATATTCTCCTGGATAACCACCGGAAGCCGCAACCACAGTGGCAGATGCTCCCCCTTTCCAAGCAATGGGCGGCAATTCACTTAAGCGCTGCTGTACACAGGCTAGAATCAACTCTTCTAGGGGTGTTTCTAACAGTGGCAAAATCACCTGGGTTTCGGGATCGCCAAAGCGACAGTTAAATTCCAAAACCTTCAAGTCGCCATTGGGTGCAATCATTAACCCAGCATACAGCACGCCTCGGTAATCAATGCCTTTAGCTCTTAAGGTGGCGATCGCTCTTTCTAATACTTCTGTTTGAATGCGTGCCATCAACTCTGGTGTAGCGATGGGTGCGGGGCTGTATGCTCCCATCCCGCCAGTATTTTCGCCTGTATCGCCCTCACCAATTCGCTTATGATCTTGGGCTGGCAACAAGGGTCTAATTGTTAACCCATCAGTCAACGCTAAAACTGACACCTCTTGCCCAATCAAACATTCTTCAATGACGACAAATTCCCCAGCACTGCCAAATTGTCCTTGAAAAATCGCATCAATGGCACTTTCTGCCTGTGTAAGTGTTTCAGCTACCGTTACACCCTTACCAGCCGCCAAGCCATCAGCTTTAACAACAATTGGCGCTCCCTGAGATTTGACGTAAGATTTTGCTGCCGCAGCTTCCGTAAATACCGCAGCCCGTGCCGTCGGAATCCCTGCTTCTTGCATCAAGGCTTTTGCCCAAGCTTTACTCGCCTCAATTTGCGCTCCGGCTCTGACTGGGCCAAATACCATCAATCCTTTATCTTGGAGGTAATCTGTGATTCCCTTAGATAGGGGGACTTCTGGCCCAACTATCACCAGAGTTATGTCATGTTCTAGAGCATATCGGCTCATCCCCTCAAAATCGTCTACTGCTAAGGGCAAGTTTTGGCAACGTTCCATACTTGCCGTGCCCCCATTCCCTGGTACACAGACAACTTGCTCAATTTGCTTAGATTGCAACAGTTTCCATGCCAGAGCGTGTTCGCGCCCCCCATTACCGACAACTAAAACTTTCACTGATTTCCTCGTGCGTCCCTTGCAAAATGAGAATACCTTAACTGCTCTCGCGGATCAATTTTTTCATCAATTCTCACACTTATGCAAGTTTCTTCTGGTTTACAAAAGAATTCAGGAGTCAGGATTCAGGAGTCAGAATAGGCTTATGGTGTCGATTTAAGGTCAAATGCTTGTCCCACATACATTTGAGACGCGATAAATCGCCGTCTCTACAAGTATTTTGGGCTTATTTGAATTGTAAGTTTTGTCTTAAAAATTAAATTTAACTAATTAGTAAAATTTTAATTTTTATTGTCAACAATTACTAAATAAAGTTAGTAACATCTTTTCAGCACAACTGTATTAGTTGAATTATTTTTTCTGTTGATCCAAATCAAATTATCTATGAAATAATCATCAATCAATAACCAATTTTTGATTATAATTATTAACTTGTGAATATCGCGGTTAATCAGGATATAAAAAATCGGCAAAATGGCTAAAACTATCGTTACTGGAGTCGCAGGCTTTATTGGTTCTCATCTTGCAGAAAGATTGTTGCAACAAGGAAATGAAGTGATCGGGATTGATGAATTTAATGATTATTACGATCCGATGTTAAAGCGAAACAATGTTGCACACTTGTATCGTTTACCTGGTTTTGCATTAGTTGAAGGAGATATGCAGTTTTTAGATTGGCAGAAACTCCTAAAAGATGTTGATGTAGTTTACCATCAAGCGGCACAAGCAGGGGTGAGAGCAAGTTGGGGTAAAGCTTTTCGAGGCTATACAGAACGAAATGTTAACGCTACACAAGTTTTGCTGGAAGCTGCTAAAGATGCTAAAGACCTCAAAAGATTAGTGTTTGCCTCTTCATCTAGTGTATATGGTGATGCAGAAACATTACCTACCCACGAGAGGATTTGTCCTCAACCGGTTTCTCCTTACGGCATTACAAAGCTAGCAGCAGAGTTTTTGTGTGAACTGTATTACAAGAACTTTGGTGTGCCCTGTGTGACATTGCGCTATTTCACAGTTTATGGCCCCAAACAGCGCCCAGATATGGCATTTAATAAGTTTTTTCAATCCATTTTGCACGATGAGGCGATTCCTATTTACGGCGATGGCCAGCAAACGCGGGAGTTTACGTTTGTTAGTGATATTGTCGCCGCTAATTTAGCCGCCGCCACCGCACCCCAAGCAGTGGGAGAAATCTTTAATATCGGTGGTGGTAGTAGGGTAGTTTTAGCAGAAGTTTTAGATACGATTGAAGAAATTGTTGGGAAGTCAATCAAAAGAAACTACATAGAAAAAGCGATGGGAGACGCGCGCCACACGGCTGCTGATGTATCTAAAGCGCAGAAAATTCTTGGATATCAGCCGCAAATCTCTTTAAAAGAGGGTTTGACGCAGGAATGGGAGTGGGTGAAATCTTTGTATTCCCTATCTTCCTAATTTTCCTCATTCTGTTTATCTGTTTAACCGTCTTGCCCTTAGCTGGTAGTCAAAACAACACCTTGGCGCACAGCACGCTTGCGATTGCTTTTACGAGTACCCCCAGCCATCTGATATTGATGGCTATTTTTACCAAACTTATGAGCAACGCCAAGTAAAATTTTTTCAGAATAATCTGCCAAAGCCCGTTCATTTTCGGTGATTTGGGTTAGTAAAACATCAATAGTAGAGAGGGTAGTATTGTAAGCTTCCAGTGATTGACGAAGACCTTCAATTTTATCAGTATAATCTTTAACTGTTAAGCTATCTCCTACATCTAGAGTAGGACTGATAGATTTAATACTTGCCAAGCGCATCTCAGCTTTGCTAAGAATACGTGAATCGCGTTTTGGCCTTGCCATTAATACTCCTTCACCTGAAAAGATAACCTAAACTTTTAGTCATTCCATAGTGGACTATTTTTTAAAAGATTGTCCTGAGTAAAATTATTTATTTTTTTAAAGCCTAAAATTTGAGTAATTTCACCAATTTTTATCTCCCTTGCTGCTTCTCTCAATTTTGGGAGAAGAGGAGCCAATTTCAAAGTCCCTCTCCCAATTTTGAGCTACGGTGTATACACAAGTCGAATTACCCCCCTTAATCCCCCCTTATAGAACCCATTTGGGATCTTGGAAGAACGGGTAAAATGAGAAATAAATGCCGTACTCCAGCAGCTTAACCGACAAAGAGTGGGCAATCATTGAACCACTATTGCCGCAGAAAAAGCAAACCAGACCACCAAAGTGGACAAAGCGACAAATCTTAGATGGTATCTTCTATCAACTCAAGAATGGGTGTAACTGGTGTGATTTACCCTGCATATTTACCGCCCTACTCAACGGTGTTTTGGCATCTCCTTGCAGTGGCGAAACTTCTCAACGTCTCCCCTCTATCAGGTTTCTGCGATGCGATCTGCTTTGCAGCAACGCTTCGTGATCGCTTTGGGCCCCTACTCATCCCTACTCAATCTTCCAATTAGGCGTATAACCAGAAGTAACTTGGCTATACATTTGCAAGACCGATGCAGAAATACGTCCTGAGAGTTTTGCGATCGCCCATAGCGCTCTTGTAAAATCATTTTCAATTGTTGAGAATTCGCCCAGGAAAAAGTTTATGGCAAATATGTCCGGTCAAGACCCCTCGGAAATCACAATGGCAACGGTTGATGAAGAACGAAAAGGCGCAACTTTCAGCGGTACGGTCATCCTTGGTATAGATCCTGAGGGTGGGGAAGTCGTTTTCTTTAAAGACTTTTTAATTGAAGATTATAAAGGCGAACTTACCGCTTATCTGGCAACAGATGGCAATATAACGAAAAGCATTGATTTAGGCGAACTCGATCATAAAAGCCCCAGTTTTAGGCTGCCAATTCCGCTGGGAACGGATACATTACCCTACAATACAGTCGTGTTGAGCGACAAAAAAAGCAAGAAAAAAATCCTGACGATCAATCTATAAAATTTGTAACTTAGCTTGTAGTTCAGCCAAATTCGATTGCCCTCCTGTATAGATCTCAAATGGGTTCTATAAAGGGGGGAAATCGGAAATCTAGTTCTCTCCCCAATACATACGGGAAGGGTTCGGGAGGGGTAATTCAATGACTGGTAGTGATGTGTGTACACCATAGCCCAATTTTGGGAGAGGGATTTAGGGTGAGGGTTTTTGATTCATGCAAGAAGTCTAGTAAACCCGCTCTTACTTTTTTCTCACTCAAGACTCAGTAAAGTTAAAGCAGAAGTTGCTACAGCAAAAGCAGAAGTTCTTACAGGGAAGACGGAAGTTTCTACAGGCTGCGCAAAATACCGAAACGTCAAGGCGGAAGTTGCTACAGAGTGCGCAAAACACCGAAATGTCAAACCGGAAGTTCTTACAGGGAAGACGGAAGCTACTACAGACTGCGCGAAACACCGAAATGTCAAGCCGGAAGTTCTTACAGGGAAGACGGAAGCTGCTACAGACTGCGCGAAACACCGAAACGTCAACCCTGGAGCAATATTTTTTGATGGATACTAAATGTGGGATTCTGTTGGAGACTTGAAACCCAACAAAGTTCTAAAAATGTTGGGTTTCGTTCCTCAACCCAACTTACACTCTACAAAAATTCAAGAAACCCAGAATTTTATTGATATTTTAAGTGGCTTAATCAGATTAGGAGAAGTTATTTCAAACGCGATTATAAACGTCGGTATAGCTACAATCGGGACTCTAGTTAGGGAACTTAGAGATATTGGCGATCGGCTTAATACCTAGCTCTATTGCCATGATTAAAATTCATCTATGGCGCTACAAATTAATGTACAGAAAGTACACTACCACACAAGCGATCGCACTTTATTTGAGCTAATGAATGTTGGGTTTACTTACGTCAACTCAACTTACGGTGATGAGCGATTGCACTGCGGTTGACGGCAGGTTATCGTACTTACCAATCACGAGTAATTGCATAATTGTCTAATACTCTATCTACACTAACGATCGGGATCTTTTCTGTGAGTGCTTGAGCAAGCAAAAGCCGATCAAAGGGATCTTTATGATGGAATGGCAGAGTCACGATTGCGGCTGCATGAGCAACTTTAATTGGTAATATTTCAAATTCGTTAACTTGGATTTAATGCTCCATCCATGTTTCAAAATTTTCAGGAATTTGATACTTACCAATACTAACTTTGATGGCAATTTCCCAATAGGAAGCAGGACTGAGCAAGATGTCATTGAGGGGATCGACAATCAAATCACAGGCAACTTGACTAAGGGCGCGATCGTTGAGTACAAACCAGAGAAATGCTTGAGTATCGAGCAGAAATTTCATGGTATGTAGGGACTTCCAAGAAATAAATTACCCAAATAAACGAACCACAGAGACACAGAGAACACAGAGAAATGAGGAGGAGAGAGTTTTTTCGTCAGTTTTTTGAGTATTTTTTTATTTGGAAGTCCCGTAGTCGTTAAAGTCTTCCAAGTGGGTTTCATCTTCGGACACAATGGTTAGGGTTCCAATTGCAGTACCGGGCTGGCGAGGCTTCCGGGGTGGTTGGAATTCGCCAATCAATCTGGCAACGGTGCGATTGCCGGAAAAAATCTGCACTTCTTCACCGGGTTGGAGATTTGCAATCAGTTCGGGTAAACGAAGTTGAGCTTCTGTTAATGGAATCCGTGTCATTATTTTGTACTTCTATGCGTTAGCTTAAAGCTTTGGCAAAGCCATCGCTCTTGCTTAATTTTACAAGTATCTTGAATTTAGGCGATCGCCTGTTTAATTAGTTTAATCCTTAGCTTACCTATTCCCATGATTGAAATTCATCAATGGCGCTACGAATTAAGGAAGTTATTTGAGCGCGACGGGTTTCAAAGTTGGCGGCGATGTAAATCAGTAAAATGCCAACTAGCAAGCCAATAATCCATTTTAAAAAGGAGTACTGTAAGCTGAAAATTACTGATTGATAGATTGTCGTAATTAAAAAAGTGGCTGTACCAATGTAGAGAAAAGCGCGCACTCGTAAAGCTAATCCGGCAAAAATGGCGATGAGACTAAAAATTCCCGGTATCCAAGCTGCGTTTTGATGAAATAAAATTGCCCATCCACAAATTAAACCACTACCTACCACTCTCAGAAAATGACGAGATATTTTGTACTCTGGTAACTTCAGTTGGGTATCGACTTGAGCAATATAAAGCAGTGAGAACCCAATTGGTGTTACATACCACAAAGTATCAGTAAGACGTAAAGAATCAAACCAACGGTAAAGTGCCCAATCAATCAACGCCGCACTAATATAGGTGAAACGGATGTTTTCACCGACTTTTGCTAAAAAGATGTAAAATCCAGCTGCGAGTACTAAGGTAATCGGGTAAGTTTGCAGTCTGGTTTCCCATAAAATTATCAGAGGTATGATGTATGCAGCTTGTTGCCAAGGTCTTTTAGACCAACCCCAATTTTCCCAAGGTAGAATGTACAAAAAGTAGGCTACCACACAAGCGATCGCACCATTCCAAGGAACTAATGGCCCAGCCCAAAATCGCCCTACTGCTGTCTCTCGCCAATAAATCCTCATGCCGGCTACCTCTAATAACCCAAGGTAAACCCACATTTCGGCGATTGTAATTCTTCCCAAAATACTGGGGGAAGTGCGGAAATTTCGTCCCTGAAAGATGGCATAGCGAATCAAAAATACTCCAGTTCCCAATCCCACCAAACGGTTAACTGCAATGGGTGTAATAATAGCAGCCATTAATAAACAGCTACTCCAAACCCAGTGAATATGGGCAATTCTTTTTAATTCTTGAGGAGTTAGGTGTAAGTAGCTGACTAGCCTTGGCGACAGAATGCGGTAAGCATACATGATACTCGCGCCAAGGGTAGACATGGCAATTAATCCATCACCTAATGCTCCTCCTGAAGCTTGTAACATTTGATAGAACAAAAGTTCATAAGCAGAAATTGATACGCCAATAATTCCTAAATACAGCAAGGGTTTGAAGCTCTCGTGCCGTCGCCCTACGCCAATAATAATTAAAGCTACACCCAAGGAATACAAACCTGTCCACTCGGTGAAGGTATTCAAACGCAGCAACACACTAAATGCACCATAAATTAATGGCAAAATGTGCAAGCTGCTAGGAAACCTTTCTAATTGATGTCGTCGCCGCCACCACTCGCCGACAAGTTGAGTAATTAAACCCAAGGCGATGTTTGCGAAGCCAATTCTCACAATTGAATGTTCCCCCAACCCTAGCACCTGAGCAATCAACAATTCCAAACACCAACCAATGCCATAAAATGCCCAATTTGTCGGTTCGCGCCAACTCCGATAAACAATGGCTGCCAGGGTTATTGCAGTGGCAATTAAGAACAAAAATCCTGAAGTCGTAAACCCTTGGTAAATCAGCACTGAATGCAGTGTCAAACTTAATAATTCAACACTACACAAAGCGATCGCCCATTTATCGCTAGCGGCTGCATAGATAACTGCTAATTCGTTACCGCGTCGGCTTAAAACAGTCCGCGCTAACCATAGACTTAGAGTTGCGATCGCTCCTACAACAAACCAACCTGCTACCGCTAGGCGAGGCAAACCAGGCACACCTGTCCACAGCAACGCCCCAATAAAACTTAAAACAAATCCTTCTGTAATTACCGCAGATACTTGGTTTCGCAAATAGCGCGTATTTGCAAACATCAATCCAGCACCTATAGCCAAACCGATTAATCTGATTCCTGGTAGTTGTAAAGTTAGTAGCTGGGCAATTATCACAGCCAAGACACTCAAGTAACGGCTAGTAATCCGTCGCTCTATAATTGCGGCATTGGCAACACCTGTGAGAGCTAAAGGCGTAACTAGCCATAAAACTCCCCAATCAGATCGGTTATCAGTGATGGCATACCAAGATGATTCTGAATTTATCCACAAGAGGAAAAAACTCGCTGCGGCTAATCCTAAACCGATATCCCATGCACTACGTTGCCATAGTCCTTCCTGCAAGCTAAATCGCCATTCTGCAACCATGAGAGCCAATAAAATACTTGCCCAGCATTGTTGAGTCAGGCTTGGGAATAGCCAATTAATGGTAAAGCAAAACGTCAGTATCCCCATAATGTGAGTTAGGTATACCAGGGGAAGAGATGAGGGGGAGCGGCGTTGAGTAACGAATGCGAGAGTGGCGGTAGAAAATAGCAGATTTAGCGATCGCAATGGGGGATTTACGAGAGCGATCGTTGTTAAAAAAGCTCCAAATAACAGAGCAAGCAGTTCGCCAAATTTAGCTAATTCTCGCTTTTGGCTGCGATACAAATTATCTGTAAGCGCCACCATCAAAATTACGTAGGGAAATAAAGCGATACCCAGTAATGCCCAAGGTTCATTTTGAGAATTGGTGAGTTGGGTACTAGTTGCGATCGCTAATTTCTGTAAGTTATTAGGTACTAATCGCCAACCTAGCAAAATCGTCTCTAAGCCGATGACGAAAACCCCTGCAAAGTCTCGCTTTAAACTGTACCGCCGCAAACGACTCCCCACAAACCACAAACCCAAACCACTGACAGCTATTGCTTGCCAAGGATAATTTACTACCGATACCACCCAACCCAGGAAGAGTAAAATTGCGCCGAGTCTTTCCCAGAGTAAGAGGGATGAGGGAGATGAGGGGAATATTAATGTTACCTCCTCTGCCCCCCTGCCCCCCTGCCCCTCTGCCCTCCTCTGCTGCGCTAACCAAGTCATCAACCAGCCGCAAATGCCAATAGCTAACCCCAACAGTGTGATATCTACCTTGGTAACAAAAATTGCCCGCACCAACAATACTATTAAAGAATAAATAATTACAGCAGCAGGTAAACTAATACTTACCTTCTGGCGATCGTCGCTGACAGTACGAGGCTGTTGGAAAAGATTGTGATAAACGGTAATGATAGTTGTAGCGATCGTTGCCAGATAAACAGCAATTAAAGGAAATCCTGGGAACTGCCAACCCCAATGCAGATAACTCAGCCCTAGAATATTTATCAGAGGTAATTTGCCAGGATGTAAATTGGTAAAAATAGTCCGATTTTTGGAGAGTAAAACAGTTATAGCAGTCAGGGTAGGACAGGCGATCGCAACTACAATCCAATCCACAGGATTTTGCCACAATTTAAAGCTATCCATTGCCCAAAAATTTACAGGCACCAACAAAAGAGTGGCAATCAACAATGTCTGAGCCGTCAATCTGAGGTTATTTTGCCTAGTCGCCCAAAAGCTTAATCCCCAAAAACTCAAAGTATAAGCAAATAAAACCCCGTACTGTCCAGAAGCGGGAAACCTCGCCCATTGACTAGCAGCCAGTACCCCAGAAGATACGACTACCAGGAAAACCCCTAGAAAAAGTAGCCAACGGACACTCAGTTCTGCTCCCAAGGACTGCAACATTGTGCCGATGAAGTTGGGTTTAGCTGGTTTTTGTTGTGGTTGTTTACCGCTACTAGATTGTAAAGCTGCTATGGGCAACTGCTGCATGGGGTCGGAAGTTGCAAATACTACCTTTGTTTGAGCTTCAGCTTGAGGTTGCAACACCACCGCACATACCAGAAACTCTCGACATAACTGCCTGACTTGGGCATCAGATATTAGACCTAAACGCAGCCATATATCCAGTCCTTCTAATAACTGAGGATGGGAAGATGGTAGTCTGATTTCAATTTTTAGCGGGCGCTCAAGGGGCGATGACATAAGCGGCAGCAGTACAAGTATATACTTAAATTATTTGTTTAATTAAAGTATATTTTTGCTCTAACTGTGCCACTTATCAGGCTAATTGATATTAATTTTTAACCCAATACAGTTTAGATAAACCCAAAACCCTGATGTAGAGACGTGATTTATCGCGTCTTTGCGATACCCCTGGATATGCTCGTGTACTTAGTTTAATTAGGTTTTGTTATTTTCCAGAGATATTGGTTTACCTGCTGTAACTTTGAGTTATAAACTTTTTCAATTCCAGCTTTTAAAAAGTCAGACGGCTCGAACAAGAACAAAAATATGTCACTAAAGCCATTAGTAATCTCTGGTAACTGATTTTTTCCGACAATTTGAAATTGCACTTTTGGATCGATTAATTCACTAAGTACTTGTAGTGGCGGAATAATATTATCCTCATCACTAATTAAAAGCGGTTTCTTTCCTTGATTAATAATATTAGCAATTTGAGGATATTCTTGGTATTTATCAGGCACTTGGTTCCACCAAATCTGTGCTTGAGAGTGAACCACACAAGATACAACTTCGCCCATAATTACCATAAATGCTACAAGCGACCAAAACTTTTTTTGCCAAGCTTTAGTAGAAATAGACGCAATCTTAGTGGTAAATAGGTAAGCCACAGCTAACTGTATACCTAAAACTGAAGGAAGTGTATATCGACTAGTCGCGAATCGCTTTTGAAATACGAAATCTGTTATCAGTAAAGGAAGCCCTAAAGATCCAATCAAGGTTAAGACAAATAACCAAACTTCTTTAGAGGTTTTTCGATACACAACATAAATTGAGTAGCTGATTAAAGCTAAAATAATTAAAATAAAAGGAATTAAGACAAACTTCAGTTTTCCAGGTTCATTAGGACTAATACCTAAATCAAGAAAAGCGCGACTAAAGATACCAGCCCACCTTGCAACTGACATAAACAATGTTTGTTTAGTATTCGCCCAAGTAACTGCTTCTGGCTGAGGATTGGTAATAATAATCCAAATCCAAGGTACAAAACTTATAAACCCCGCAAGCAATGATAGCACGTAGTAAATCGATGTTTTACTCAATCGAAAGCGTTCGATTATAACTACATAAATTCCCTGTGCAAAAGCAACCAAGGTAAAAAATAGATGAGTATAAAACCCTATTGATAATGTTGCTACATAAATGCACCAACTAACTTTTGTTTGAAGGCGCATGGCTCGCAGCAGTGCTACGCTCGACATTAAGATGGCTACTATCCCTAAACTGTACGCTCGCGCTTCTTGTGCATACACGATATGAATAGGTGAAATGGCTACTAACCCGATGGCTATCCACCCGACTAGTGAAGACTCAAATAATTCTTGACATAGCCAATAAAGACAAGGAAAGGTAAGCAGACTAATAAATGCCGAAAAACTTCTGATCGCTGCTATAGAATTGCCAAAGCACTCTACCCAAAACCGGGTCATCAAGATATATAGTGGCAATATCTGCGAGTCTTCTAAAATAAGCCCTTTAATTGTATCAATTACATTTTTTTCAGGATTAGTATGCTGGTATTTATGTAAATCTTCTATGCCAATCAAACGACCATTACTTAATTGCGTTTTCATTTCCGACAGCTGATAGCCAGATATGCGTAATGATGACAAAACTTCATCACCCCAATAAATTTTTTTGTCAATATTGACGAAACGAAAAAATACACCTATTACTAATAGGATGATGATTAAAAAACGTAACCAATATTTAGAAATAGCCCATTTCTGTGATAATCGCTTTTTCATGTAGTTTTCAATCTCCTCAAAGCCTTAATTAACCTTGGTAAAAAGGCTACTCACAATTTATTATTAGCAACAGGCTAATAATAAAATCAAATTAGTATTTTGGAATAGGAAAGTGGACTAAAATTAGGATTTATTTGTATAATTTACAAATTAAAAAATAAATACAAGATATTATTTTATTTTTAACAAGTATTAATTGATTTTGCAGCTTTGGGCAAAATTATACTTATAGTTATAGTAAATATAATTGTTTCTTTGTCATCCTACAGTATAAATTAATCAATCAATAAAATACTGGAGTTACAAATAAAAAGATTTTATAAAGTTTAGATGAAAATATTATTATAAATACGTCTGTGAGTAGCAAAGAATACAGAGACGCCATTGTGGAATCGTTGTAAGTTCCAAAAAGACTCCTTCTTGACAGAAGCGTAAGAGTTGTACCACCTACTCTCACCTACGAATATGGTTGCCCGACAGTATCCGGTATCCGTAGCTTGCTTGTCGCCTCCGTTAAGAAGCTTTTTAATCTGTGTTGCGAATTTTAACTTGCCCCTGCCTGGACTAAATCGACCGTTGTTCCAGCAGTCTAAAATATGGTGAGCGTATACTACGGTAAATTTATCGGGTTATAGTATGATAGTTAAATTGCGATCGCTTCCTTTGCTATGTAGCCATTAAGCGCAAGCAACATATCTAAAGTAAACGGACGAGTGCGAACACCGCCCAATCAATCAAACTATGGAGAATTGACATGAGCAACAAACACATTGAGGTCAAACAAGTAGCAGGTTTCATCGGTGCCGAAATCAGCGGCGTAGATTTGTCGCGTCCTTTGCACGATGATGCGGTCAAAGAAATTCGTCAAGCGCTATTGAAGTGGAAAGTCGTGTTCTTTCGCGGTCAAAACATCGATCATGCGGCACAGATTGCATTCACGGCTCGTTTCGGCGAAGTTACCTACGCACATCCCCACGAAGATGAGCCGATTGAAGGCTTTTCAGAAATCCTGCCCATTGACCGCAGCCGATACGAGCGGCGCAATGGTCTACGCCGTTCCAGCTACGAAAGTCGCTGGCACACCGATGTCACAGCAGTTGTCAACCCACCTGCGGCGTCAATTTTGCGTGCAGTTAATGTCCCTAGCTTCGGTGGTGACACACAATGGACAAATCTAGTCGCAGCTTATGAGGGTCTATCAGCACCCCTACGGGCGTTGGCAGACACATTAAAAGCCGAACATCGTTTCAATGCGCGTTTGAATTTCCCCAGCAACAGCAAGATTGCCCAGCGCATCGCAGCCAATCCCCTGGTTTCAATCCACCCAGTAGTAAGGGTTCATCCTGAGACTGGTGAACGCGCCTTATATGTAAACCCTGGCTTCACCTCGCACATTCTTGACGTATCACGACAAGAGAGCGATCTTCTGCTTGAGTTATTCTTCAACCAGATCACCAAGCCCGCCTACACCACCCGCTTCCGCTGGAATAACGGTGACATTGCATTCTGGGACAACCGCGCCACCTCCCATTTGGCCCCTCAAGACTTGGATCATCTGGAAGTCGAGCGCGTCCTCTATCGCACCACCATTACGGGCGATGTTCCAGTTGGGCCCGATGGTTTCCGATCGCAAGTGGTTGAAGGTGAGGCGTTCAATAGCGAACTACCAACCGTATTGAAGAACAAAACTGAGAAGCAAGAAGCAGTAGCAGCGCTTTCATAAGCTACAGAGTGGTAAACAAAGGCTGCGCTGTTCGTAGCCCAGTTTACCTACTGAAGTATTTCGCGAAATATAAATTTATTTGTGTAGCATTAAGTAATTTTTACAGCAACTCCGAATGATTCATGAGAACATTTCGATCGTTTCTTTTGAGTGAATCCCAAGCAATGGTTCAGAGACATCACCACAGCCTATTCTCTGGCAATAACTATATCGTTGGACTTAATAACAGCATAAGCTTCTTTCCCTTCAGACAAATCCAACTCTTCTACCGATACTCTGGTGATAATTGAAGTTAACTCAACTTTGTGAACAATCTCCAGCGTTACTTCACTATTAACGGCTCCAGTAACAACTCGCTTAACAACACCCTTGAGAATATTGCGAGAGCTAACTTTGAGTGGTTTCTTTTGAAGACTAATTTCTATCTCAGGCATTTGAGTGTATATATCTTCCTCTTCTGTGTTTATGGATGGTAGCAAGTTTGATGGTGAAGAGTGTTGATTAAGACCACGTACCAGTTCCCGGAGAATCTCGGTCTTAGTTCGCTGAGACTGGCCACAAAACTCTTCCAAAATCTTTCGCTCCTCTTCTGAGGTTTGGAATGTGACCCACCCTTGTTCTTTTCTAGGCATATTTTTTACCGCTTTAGTTGGTTAAATGTTGGTATTTTTGGTACTATTTTACCTAGCATCAATTTTATGGAAGAAACCTTTCAAACGCCTTTTATATGAAAAGAAGACAAATTTTTGGCTTCCTGGGTATAGCGATCGCTGGCTTGCTCCTAGCAATTGGTTTACCGTTGTTTACTCCTTCTCCTGTAATAGCACAGTCGAACACCAGCATACTCGTGTCCGCAGCCGCCAGCTTAAAAGAGGCACTGGAAGAAATTAAGCCTTTATACCAACAAAGTAAATCAAATATCAATATTAGTTATAATTTTGGGGCCTCTGGTGCTTTGCAGCAACAGATTGAGCAAGGTGCGCCAGCGGATATCTTTATTTCTGCTGGCAAAAAGCAAGTGGATGCCTTGGAACAAAAAGGACTATTGCTACCGGGTAGCCGTACTAACCTGGCAAATAACCGTCTAGTCTTGATTGTGGCTCAGGATGTTGTTGGCATCAATAGCTTCTACAATTTAACAGATAGTAAGATTAAAAAAATTGCGATCGGTGAACCCAGAAGCGTACCCGCTGGTCAATATGGCGAGCAAGTCTTGAAGAAATTGAAACTTTACGATCGCCTCAAGTCAAAATTTGTCTTTGCTAACAATGTGCGTCAAGTTTTAGCAGCAGTAGAAAGTGGTAACGCCGAAGCGGGTTTAGTTTATGCCACTGATGCCAAAATTTCCAATAAGGTAAAAGTCGTAGTTGCTGCTGATGATAAATTTCACTCACCGATTGTCTATCCGGTAGCAATAATTAAAAGCAGTAAAAATCCTTCTGCTGCCAAAGAATTTGTCCAGTTTCTATCTGGCAGTGAAGTCAAAACTGTACTCAGAAAATATGGGTTTATTGTGAGTTAAAATAAGGGGCTTAAGCCCCTTGTCTTGTTAATTGAGATTTAAGAAGCTGTGGACTGTAATTTTTCTAGTCGTGCCAGCACTTCTGAACTGTGAATAGTTGGGTTAACTTTGACAAAAGTCTCGCGCAAGACGCCTTGAGGATCGATGATGAAACTGTGGCGCATAGATAAAAAGCCGAGCCACGAACCGTAAGCTTTGCTCACTGAACCATCAGTGTCAGCCAACAGGGGGAATTTTAGTCCCTCTGAATCGCAAAATTTGGCGTGAGAATCAATATCATCGGCACTAACACCAATAATTTGGGTATTTTTTTCAAGGTATTGGGGTAAGTCTTGCTGAAAACGACGAGCCTCTATAGTACAACCAGACGTGAAGTCTTTAGGATAAAAGTACAGGACTAGCCATTTACCGCGCAAGTCAGAGAGGGAAATTTTGCCATCACCTGTGTTGGTTGGCAAAGTAAACTCTGGTGCGGGTTGATTAATTGCCGGAAGTTTACCACCCATAGCATCAGCAGCAGGGGTAAAATTCAGCCAGCTGATGACAGAAATACAGCTGGCAAATAATATGCTTAAAAAAGTGCGGCGGGAAATCATGGTGTAAACCAGAATCACAACTTTACACAAGTTTACAATTCTTGGTTACGAGAAATCTTATTCTAAGTGAGATTCGGCAGGGGTATCTGTGCTTTCGATGTATTGACTATCTAGGAGAAAAGCCCCCCTAGCAAAGCGAATACCCCAATATCCACCGGGTCTACGGTCAATGACTATACCTTCTTCACCAATGTGAATGACATTGGGAGGGCGCAACATGGGCATAGGTTCAGCAGTTTTGACGTAGGCTGGTAGCGCCAGAACACGGACTTTACTACCAATTGCGAATTCTTTGGACATCTTAATCAAGCTAGGAGTTTTGATTAACTCATAACTCAAAACGATCTTGAAAGTCTACTAAATTGTACTCAGAACTCAGAACTAACTCAGAAGTCAGCACTCATAAGGGGCAGGGGATTGAAGGAGGCAGAAGGCAGAAGGCAGAAGGCTTTTATGTTTTACCTCAGTTGGGGATTCAAACCCCTCCTGAAAAAGAGCCACCAAATTGAAAATTTGGAGTTCTTGTCTTAAACCCAAGACCGTAGCGATCGCGGCAGTTCAAGAGTGAGGGCAGTTTTCCTCCTGCCTCCTGCCTTCTGCCTTCTGCCTCCTGCCTTCCTTGATAAATAGGGAAAGGGAAAGGGGATAAAGTTTTTCCCCTTTCCGCATCTTCTGCAAGAAGTCTGTTAATTTTTAACTATAGAAAACAATGCCTGGACATCAGTCAAGGGTAAGTGCCAAAGTAACTCTGGTTGCCAAGTATCTGGGTCAAAGTGAGAGTGACAACCGCGTTGGTATGCTTGCCAAAGTCTGTCCCAGGTGAATTGTTGTCAAGAATTTAAGTTTTTATGGATGACTCGCAACAGTCCCAGTCCCAGCATCTTTGGGATTGAGATGGGCGAGTATTGCCCACCCCAGAATTATTATTTTTTGAAAGATGATTATTGAGGATTGCCTTGTTGACGGCGTGATGGAGCATTTTGACGAAATTGCTCCATTTTTTGACGCTGTTCCGGGGTTAAGACTGCTTGAATCTGTTGTTTTTCAGACTCGCGGATTTGTCGCATTTGGGTTTTTTGTGCTTCAGTTAGATTTAAATCACCAAAACCACCCTTTCCTCGACGTTGGCCGGGTTGGCCTTGACCTTGACCTGTTTGCCCTTGAGCCTTACGCGCTTGCCACTCAGCCCGACGTGCTTGTTTCGCTGCCTCTAATTTTGCTTTTTGTTCTGGGGTCAAAACTGCTTCAAATTTGGCGCGGCTATCGCGGCGAATCGTCTGAATTTGGGCTTTTTGGGCATCTGTTAGACCCAACTCTTTCCAAGGGCCTCTTTCTTTTTGTGGAGTTTGTGCAAGTAACAGAGGTGAAGGAGAGGCTGTTTGAGCGTGAACAGCAAAGGAGGTTGCAGTTAAAGTTAAGGCGATGGCGGAAGCAACTAGCGATAATGCTTTGAGTTTCATTACTTGTTTGGTGGGTTTTTCCTGGTTGGATGCCACCATCATAAGAACTTATCTTCAGCAGTTACATGAGGAGAAAGTCATGGTTATACCCATGACTTTAGTCATGATTGACAATAGATAGTTAAGAGTTAGAAGTTAGAAGTTAGAAGTTAGAAGTTATAAATTATGAAAATTTTGATTATGATGATTTCATAAGTCATTAGTTAGCTGATTAACTAACTGTTTTGTTCTTTGAATTTACTTTTGCTTTTTTACTCAGTGAAAATTGTAAGCGGTGAAATATCTGCTCGATTTTTCGTAATTCTTAACTTCTAATTCAAAACTTATAACTTATAACTGGAGCAATGCGACTCATGAGTCGTCCAATTGAAATTAAGAAACATCCTTTTCCGTCTCTGCTTTATCTGGAGTGGACATTACTGGCGATCACCGCATTGACAGCTGTTATACCACCTCCGTTACGGCGTTTTCGTCTCAAGCCTCCAGAACTATCAATTTGTGGTGCATTTCCAGACTTGTCAGTTTGTAGTATATTGCCAGAGCTATCAATTTATAGTCTGATTATTTTTGCGTTAATGGGCTTAAAATTACCCAGAAAAAATCAGACAACTAAGATAATCTATACAGCTATGGAAATTTTATTAATTTTAATAGTTGGACTTTTTGGAGAAAGATTTGCTCGGCTTTTCCCTTTTCTATATATAATTTTAGTTACTCGTAGTTGTCTGATTTTTCAGTTGAATGGGCGCTTATTCGTTACAGCTTTGTCATTTGCCTTATTTTTAGTTACTACACAACTAAAATATCAGTTATTCAATTTTCAAGCATCGCCGCAGGCACAAGAGCGATATCGATTTTTGATTTTGAATTCGTCGCTAGTATTTGGCTTAAGTTTGGTTTTTGTGTTGTTGATGATGAATGCAGTTTTGTCTGAACGGCAAAGTCGAGAAAAGCTAGCTCTTGCTAACGACAAACTCCGTCAATATGCCATGCAAATTGAAAATCAAGCTACCTTAGAAGAACGTAACCGCATTGCTCGTGAAATTCATGATTCATTAGGACACTCTTTGACTGCTTTAAATCTGCAATTAGAAACTGCTTTAAAACTATGGCAATCTAACCCAGGTAAGGCTGAAACATTTCTCGCAACTGCAAAGGAATTGGGTTCAAAAGCGCTAAAAGATGTTCGTCAATCTGTTTCTACTATGCGTTCTAATCCCTTACAAGAACAATCTTTAGAAGATGCGATCGCTAGTCTTTCAGAAAATTTTCATCGCTTTAATGGGATATTACCAATATATCAAATCAACCTGGAATATTCTCTACCACCTGAAATAAATACTGCTATTTACCGGATTACTCAAGAATCTTTAACTAATATATCTAAATATGCCTATGCCACAGAGGTTAAATTGGAACTCACTACGACTAAAGGCAATTTGCGATTGATAATTCAGGATAATGGTAAAGGTTTTGATGTAGGGCAAAATACTACTGGTTTTGGACTTCATAGTATGCGCGATCGCACTTTAGCACTTGGGGGTAACTTTAATATTAATAGCGCTCTTGGTTCTGGTTGCAAAATTACAGTTAATATTCCCTTAACATGGTTAACATAATGATTAAAGTCTTGCTGGTAGATGACCAAAGTTTAATTCGTCAAGGATTAAGAGCGTTATTGGAACTAGAACCAGATTTAGAAATAGTTGGAGAAGCAGAAAATGGCGAGCAAGCGATTAATTTTGTTGCAGAATTTCAGCCAGATGTAATATTGCTAGATATCAGAATGCCGATTATGGATGGAGTTGCAGCCACAAAGGAGATTCAAAAACGTTTTGCCAAAACTAAGATTTTAGTATTAACGACTTTTGATGATGATGAATATGTGTCAGCAGCTTTAAAGAATGGGGCAATGGGTTATTTATTGAAAGATACGCCATCAGAAGAATTAGCTGTTGCTATTCGTGCCGTTCATAAAGGATATACGCAATTAGGCCCAGGTATAGTTAAAAAGCTGTTGACTCAATTTTCTCATGTTGCACCAACTCATTCACTGCCTTTACCATCTAGTTTAGCTGAACTTACTCCTAGAGAAAAAGAGGTTTTGCGATTAATTGCTACAGGCGCTAGTAACCGAGAAATTGCTCACGGACTCTACATTTCTGAGGGGACAGTAAAAAATCATGTTACGAATATTTTAAACAGGTTGAATTTGCGCGATCGCACTCAAGCTGCGATTTGGGCAAATACATATTTATCCTATTTGAATGAGCCAAGTTAAATAATTCGTAATTTTAAGCTCTATAGCAGTTCTATTTTAGTGTTGAGAATTGCAACCCATAGATTCCCGACTTTAAATAAGTCAGGAATCTAAATTCAGATTATTTAAATAGATCCAAGCATTCATTTTTTAAAACGTATTTTGTGACTTTTATTTTCCTAAATGACTTAGCGATTACCTCTTCGCAAGATATATTAATTTGTGATTGATTGACTGAAATTAAATCTTGAATTGAAGCACCATATACAATCTCTGATAAACCACTCCAAACACAAGCACTTGCACACATCGGACAAGGTTCGCCAGTTGTATATATGCTATAACCTTCTAAAGAGGGGTTTTTCAGTTTAGCTGTTAAACTACGAATAACATTGATTTCTGCATGGGCTGATGGATCGTTGTCTCTCCTCACAGTATTATGAGCTACGGCAACGACTTCGTTATCTTTAACAATCACTGCACCGTAGGGTGCATCACCTTCTTTTGCTTCTGCCAATGCTAAACGCATAAAAGATTCTGGGTTCATATAAGCTGAGGTTAACATAACGATAATGGTTAATAATATCGTATTTCTAATGTTATAACTGGGAATTAAGATGTATTAATGGTCGAATATGTTACTGAGCAGACAAGAAACAGAGTTTTACTTAGAAGACCTAGAAACACCAATAGGTAAAGCGATTAATTTAACCCTTGCCTCTTTGGTGCTAATATCATCAGGAATTTTTGTGGCAGAAACATATAATATTCCTGATTATATGCGGTTTCAGTTAAATGTAGCTGATACTGCGATCGTCATCATCTTCGCTGTGGAATATTTACTCCGCCTGTGGAGTGCGGAAAACAAAATTAAGTATATTTTTAGCTTTTATTCGATTATTGACTTAATGGCGATTCTGCCATTTTTTCTAGGTATGGTGGATATTAGCTTTATCCGCCTATTACGATGGTTTCGGATTTTACGATTAATTAGATTTATAGATAGAAAGTTTTTATTCGCTAGTATCAGCAGTGAAGATGGGATGATTTTTGCGCGAATATTATTTACATTATTTGCAATTGTTTTTATTTATTCTGGCTTAATTTATCAAGTCGAGCATCCGGTTAATCCTGAAAATTACGGTACATTTTTGGATGCATTCTACTTCTCTGTTGTCACAATGACAACTGTAGGATTTGGTGATGTTATTCCAATTTCGGAATTAGGACGCTTGCTAACAGTATTGATGATTTTTACAGGAATCGCACTGATTCCTTGGCAAGTAGGGGATTTAATTAAGCGAGTGGTGAAAACTGCTAATCAGGTAGAAATAGTTTGTTCAGGTTGTGGTTTAGCTTTCCATGATGTAAATGCTGGGTTTTGTCAGAGGTGCGGGACTAAGTTACCTAGTCGTAGGATTGATTAGACATTTGTTGAAATTAAATAGGGAGGATCTCATACCAATTCAATTAATGATTGCAACACATCCTTGGGTAAAGACGCGATGAATCGCGTCTCTACAAATGGTCTATTTGTCGCATTCTTTTTTCCAATTGGTATCACCTTTGCAAATATACCAAGCGATTAGAAATCGCCGCTACGCGAACGTTTGTGTAGCGTCTCGCAGAGAAGTCCGCCTACGCGGACTCAAAGAATTTGAAACCCACGGAGGTGGGTTTTGTTTGTATAGCCGCAAATTCCATTCGCCAGGACAGGCGTGTTTTTACAAAAGTGAGATGCTCCCAATTAAATATGCGTTATCCACAATCCTTAGAGAGATGTAGCACTGGCAATTCAATAAACATGATATTAATCCTAACCCGTCAATTTGATAGGTTGCTTAGGGTGTCGTCTGCGGTGGATTGGTGGAATTAGGAAATGGAAGAGTTGGTACGATTACAGGCTTTGCTTTTTCGCCTTGCAGTTGAATTTGGGCTTGATTGCGGCCGTCTATTGCTTGTTGGTAATTAGGCTTGTATTTTATTGCTCGATCGTAAGAAGCGATCGCATCCTGATACCGTTTCAAATTTAATAGAGCATTGCCTCTACTAAACCAGCTTTCGGAATGGTCTACTTTATAACGAACTGCCTTATTATAAGACGCGATCGCATCTTCGTATTTCTGTAATATGTATTGTGAATTCCCTAAATTATACCAGAGTTGATAGTTATTTTGCTTAAGCGTTGCCGCTTTATTATAAGCTTTTATTGCTTCTTCATAGCGTTGATTTTGATGCAGCGACCATCCCAAATTATACCATGCTTGATAGTTTCTGGGACTGTATTTAATTACTTGATTAAAAGATTCAATTGCTTCTGGATAACGTTGTAAATTCAGTAATATATTACCTCTAGACAACCAAGCTTGGTAATAATTTGGCTGATATTGCACCGATTTATCATAAGCTGTAAATGCATCTTGATAGCGTTTTAAATTTACTAGCGCATTCCCTAAATTATACCAGGCTTGCTCGTAGTCTGGTTTTAAATCAACGACTTTTTGATAAGCTGCGATCGCTTCTTCATATTGCCTAGAATTCTGTAAAGCTAATCCTTTTTTATACCAAGCTTCGTAATTATCTGGTTTGAGTTCAATTGCCTTTTCATAAGATTTAATTGCCTGGTCATATTGGTTTAAATTACTGAAAGCTTCACCTTTAGCATTCCAGACTTCTGAGTTGTCATTCTTTAATTCTAAGGCTTTATCAAAAGAGGCGATCGCTTCTTGATATCGCTGTAAATTTCCCAATACAGTACCACGCCCAATCCAAGCATCTAAATAATCTGGCTGAATTTGAATTGCTTTATCATACGCCACTAATGCGTCTTTGTATTTTCGTAATTTATTTAGCGTTTTACCTTGACCATTCCAGCCTTTAGCATAATCTGGTCTAAGATTAACGGCTTTTTCATATACTTCTAGCGCGTCTTGATAGCGTTGTAAATCAAAAAATGTATTTCCTTGTTTAGATAATTCTATGGCATTATTTGAATTAATGTAATTCCAAATAAATATTGATGCTACTCCGCCAACAGCAATAAAAAATATTGTTAGTAAAATTTTACCTAAAATACCTTTTTTTGGTTCAGGTTTGTTGATATTTTTTGGTGGAGAAGGAGGAGTTAACGCTATTGTCTGAACAGGTGGTTGTCTTAACTCTTTCAGCGCTTGTAATGCCACTGTTGCCGAAGGATAGCGTTGCCGAAAGTCGTAGCACACCATTTTATCTAAGAATTGAGCAAATTCTGGTGTTACTGTAGCTTTATCGTGCCAGATAATTTCATTAGTATCAGCATCTTTTACTATTTCCTCTGGTGATAATCCAGTGAGAGCTTGAATAGCAATTATTCCCGCAGCATAGATATCACTGCTTAATTTTGGCGTACCATGAGCTTGTTCGCCAGGAATATATCCAGGCGTACCGATAGCTACTGTTGCTAAAGTTTGACCTTGGGGAGTAATAACTTGAGTTGCAATTTGTTTAACTGCACCAAAATCAATTAAAATTAATTTGCCATCTGGTTGGCGTCTGAGGATATTGTGGGGATTGACATCACGATGAATTACATTCTGTTGATGGACAAATTCTAAGATTGCCAAAAGCTCTTGTAAAAGTGAAATGACTTCTTCTTGACTGAGGACTTTACCTGATGTTAATTCTTGACTCAGGTTATGACCTTCGATCAATTCCTGTACAAGATAGAATTCGGCATTTTCTTCAAAGTAAGCTAAAAGTTGGGGAATGCGATCGTGAGTTCCTAATTTATACAGAACTTGTGCTTCCGTATCAAATAAACGTCTAGCTGTTTCCAAAGTTACCGGATCGCTTGCCTGGGGTTTGAGTTTCTTAACAACACATAGAGGTGAACCAGGTAATTGGGTATCACAAGCCACAAAAGTTTCACCAAAACCCCCACCTCCCAAGTTACTAATAATTTGGTATCTTCCTACAAGTGTGTTTCCTAGCATCTTGTTTGCCTAGTTAAGTGCGATGCGATCTGATTTCAATCTTGCCACAGGTTAAGGAGGACTGACGGAGTGGGGGAGTGTGGGAGTGAGGGAGGCAGGGGAGGCAGGGGAGGCAGGGGGAGAATAACTAATGACTAATGCCAATTACAAATGACTAATGACTAATGACTAATGACAAATGACCAATGACCAATGACTAATGACCAATTTATATGATTCCTATTAGTGATAATATTCTTTGTCGAAGTAAACCAATTATTAATTACTGGTTGATTGCCATTAACCTGGCTGTATTTTTATGGGAACTTCAACTAGAGTTTATCGGTCAATTAGGTTATTTTGTGAATACTTGGGGTATGATTCCAGCGCAGATTAGTGGAGCAGTTACCAATGCTCTCTTTTTCAACTCTGCTGCTTGGATAGTTGTCATTTGGCGGGTATTTACCCTATTTTTTGGCATATTTCTGCACGGCAGTTTTAGTCAAATATTAGGAAATTTACTATTTTTGTGGGTTTTTGGGAAAACTGTAGAAAATCTTCTAGGACATAGACGCTATTTAGGGTTTTATCTGGCTGCTGGTGTAATGACAGGGGTAATACAAATTCTGGCTGAACCGAGTTTGACAGTCCCATTGATTGGAGGCAACGGTGCGATCGCAGCTATTTTAGGAGCATACGTTATGAAGTTTCCTAAAGCTAAAATTGATACTGTTTTGCCGCTAATAATCTTGTATATTCCTATCCAAATACCAGCCTTTTTCTATATATTTTGGTGGTTTGTGCAACAATTATTTTATGGTATCGGCAGTTTAAATATTCCTCCTGTTGGCGTAAATCAATCGGGTGTTGTTTTCTTAGGGCAGGTTGTGGGATTATTAATTGGTGCAGCTTTCATTCGATTGAAGAGATAACCTTTTTTATTTAACTATCTAGCTATTTTTTAGGGTGGGCAATATTAACTAACTGATGTTAAAAAGCTCAATTTTGATGTTGTTGGCAGTGCTTACCCTAAATTTATCGAAACTCATATATACCTTTTGGCTGAAATTACTCAACTGTTTTTGCTTAAAAATAAAGTATATATTAAAAAAATAAAATAATTAGTGTTATTATTTTTTGATTTTTATGTAACCTTTGATAGATTACATTTGGTAGTTGAAAAAATCATAGATCAAACTAGGGGATACCTACTCTTCAAGTCGATATTGTTAAATATTAGCGGTGTACAATATGCAAAAGCAAAATGTTAATAAAATTAACTTTCAACTCACTGATGAATTAGCAGTTTTGCAGCAGCGAGTAGCTGAGTTAGAGCAATCAGAGAGATTTTATCAACAAAGGCAAGCAGCACTTGAGGAACAATTAACAGAACTAAAAAGAAAGCTGCCATTAGAAGCAGAAAATTCTCATATTAAAGTTAAGGAAACATCTGTACATCTCATGCCAACAGAGGTAGCAGTAATTTTAGAGCAACTCCAACAAGAAACTGCGGCGCGTCAGCAGCTAGAAGTACTTCTCAGGGAGAGTCAAGAACGGCTGAGGCTAACTCTAGATGTATCTCAAATGGGTTTATGGGACTGGAATATTGTTACCAATCAAGTCATCTGGTCGGAAAATTATGGACTGCTTTTTGGTCTACTTCCAAGTAGTTCTGATAGTCCTTATGAGACGTTTCAAAAGTGCGTTCATCCTGAAGATAGCCAATCTGTAATGCAAGCGATCGCTCAGGCTTTGGCACAAAAGACTGACTACAATGATGAATTTCGTATAGTTCGCTCAGACCAAAGTACACATTGGATTTCTGCCAACGGAAAATTTATCTATAACCCTCAAGGGCAAGCGGTGCGAATGATCGGCGTTTGTATGGAAACTACTGTGTGTAAGCAAGCAGTAGAAAGTACTCGCGAACTCACGACACAAGTCCAAGAACAGGCAAATATTTTAAATGCCATCCTTACCGCTTCAGTCGATCATATTTATATTTTTAATCGCCAAGGTTGTTATCAGTATGTCAGCCGTGATGGAGCAAGTATACTAGGTTTAAATACCCAAGATATTATTGGCAAAACGTTGTCAGAAATGGATTTACCCGCAGACCTAATCACGCAGGTAGATAATCAACGACAAGCTGTGATGAACACTGGACAGCCGCTCAAAGATGAGTGTAGATATGTTACTCGTGATGGCGTACATTATTATGAATATATTCTCACACCATTACGGAATGTTGACCAAACTATTGAAGGCGTAATTACTGTTTCTCGCGATATTACCGAACACAAACGGGCAGAAAAAGTTTTACGTGAAAGTGAAGCACGATTTCGGCGTTTGTTTGAATCTAACTTGATTGGGGTCGCTTTTTGGAATGTGCATGGCTTTGTGATTGATGCCAATGATGCCTTTCTTGAATTAGCTGGTTACACTCGTGATGAGTTTGCTACTTTAGGCAGAATTAATTGGAAAGAACTTACTCCTGTTAAGTATCAGGATTTAGACGATCGCGCCATTTTGGAGGTGCAAACCACTGGAGTTTCCAAAATTTATGAGAAAGAATATATCCACCGCAACGGCAAGCGAGTACCGATTGTTTTAGGGATAGCTTTGCTGAATGATTCTCAAGAACATGGTGTTGCTTTTGTACTGGATATTACCGAGCGCAAATTGGCTGAAAAAGAATGCGATCGCCTACTCGACTGCGAAAAGGCAGCACGGCAACAAGCAGAAATCGCCAACAAAATTAAAGATGAATTTCTGGCGGTTCTCTCCCATGAACTGCGAACCCCACTCAACTCCATTCTGGGATGGTCGAAAATGCTGCGGACTCGCAAGTTTGATGAAAAAACTACTCATCACGCCTTAGAAACCATTGAACGCAATGCGAAGTTACAAACCCAGCTAATTGAAGATTTGTTGGATGTGTCGCGCATCCTCCAAGGAAAATTAAACTTGAATATCTGTCCCGTCAGCTTGGTAATGGTAGTTGAAGCAGCACTAGAAACGGTAAAACTAGCAGCACAAGCCAAGTCAATTCAAATTCAGACGGTATTTGATGCCAATTTGGGACAAGTGATGGGCGACCCAAATCGGCTGCAACAAGTTGTGTGGAACTTGCTTTCTAATGCGGTAAAATTTACACCAACAGGCGGACGGGTAGAAATTCGACTCATGGAAGTTGGTAATCAGGCTCAAATTCAGGTCAGCGATACAGGTAAGGGAATTAGCCTAGACTTTTTGCCTTATGTGTTCGATTACTTTCGCCAAGCTGATGGCACAACTACACGGACATTTGGTGGACTAGGTTTAGGACTTGCGATCGTGCGTAAGGTTGTAGAAATGCATGGGGGAAATGTTCAAGCCGAAAGTCTTGGAGAAGGACTGGGTGCAACCTTCAGTGTCGAGTTACCGCTTTTGGTTAGAAGCGAACAGGTTCGGGGTGAAGAGAATCAATCTTCATATTCTGAGCCGGAATCCTCGCTGCTTGCAGACACTCAAGTTTTGGTAGTGGACGATGAACCAGATATCCGCGATTTAATTACCTTTATTTTGCAAGACTACGGCGTGCAAGTAACCGCCGTGTCATCAGCACAAGAAGCATTACAAGCACTATCTGAGTCGATACCAGATGTTTTAATTAGCGATATTGGAATGCCAAAAACTGACGGTTATATGCTGATGCGTGAAGTGCGATCGCGATCGCCCCAACAGGGAGGAAACATACCAGCGATCGCTCTGACGGCTTATGCAGGGGAAATGAATCAGCAGCAAGCATTAGCCGCAGGATTTCAAATGCATATTTCCAAACCAGTAGATCCAGATGTATTGGTAAAAGCGATCGCTGATTTGATTGAGCCAGGCTGATACAAGTAAGCGTCCGTCGGCTGTCCATCACTTTAGTGTTGTGCGATGTCTACTGCTTTCCTGCTAGACTCTGAATAGTCCTTATGCTTTCAGGAATTATGGCATCTGTTGAGCAGATCATGAAAGAAGCCTTAACTTTGCCCAGTGCAGCGAGAGCATTGTTGGCAGAAAAACTGGTTGAAAGTCTTGAATTTGATGTAGACGAAACACTCCAAACACTGTGGACAGATGAAGCCAAGAAGCGTAGAGATGAAGTTCGTAGCGGTGCGGTTTCACCCATTCCTGGAGAGGAAGCCTTAGCTAGAGTAAGACAACTTTTGGAGTAATGAAATACGTCTTTCATCCAGCAGCATTGAGTGAATACGGTGAAGCAGTCAAGTTTTACGCAGAGCGCCGGGTTGAATTAGCACAAGCATTGATTAATGCGGTTGAGGATGCAATTTTCCGAATTATCCAGTCATATCATGTCCGCATAATTAGTTATGCTAACCACAGTCATTGCACCCCACCCCTTAATCCCCTCCCCGCTTGCGGGGAGGGGAGACAAAGCGTAGCTTTGGCGGGGGTGGGGTTCTTCAGGTTTAATAAGCAATTAAGCGGACATGATATCACCGACTCGTTGGGCTGTTGTTGACGAAGACATTCGTCGATGTCTAACGCGCAAATTTCCCTATGGAATTTTATACACTATTGAGGAAGATCGCGTTTTAATTTTGGCGGTAATG
Source organism: Nostoc sp. 'Peltigera membranacea cyanobiont' 210A (assembly GCF_002246015.1). GTDB lineage: Bacteria > Cyanobacteriota > Cyanobacteriia > Cyanobacteriales > Nostocaceae > Nostoc. Next base: position 794,404 of record NZ_NOLJ01000001.1, on the reverse strand, counting down.
CACTGTAGCCGTGAACCGGGATACTGGAAAGAGCGCCTCACAGAGAAACCATCAGATGGATAAAATAAACTCGAAATAAATAAATTTCTAAAAATGAATCAGCAGCAAGATTTCAAATGTATATTTCCAGTAGAGCCAGCCCGGATTTCTCACACATAGTGTAGGCTTCAGGGGAAGAGGAGTGTGGGGAGTGTGGGGAGTGTGGGGGGTAAGACTTCTTCCTCATCCTCCCACACTTCCCACACCTCCCACACCCCTTGGATTTCTCACAAGTGAGAAATCCAGGCCAGATGTATTGGTGAAAGCGATCGCTGATTTGATTGAACCAAGTTGATACTAAATCCTGAATCAAAAGCCCTCACCCTAAATCCCTCTCCCAAGCTTGGCAGAGGGACTTTGAAATTCGCTCCCCCAATATTGGGAGAAGGGGTTGGGGGATGTAGCAAGATCCCGCAGGGTGGACAAATTTTGCGACAAAACCCAGATTGTAGAGACGCGATTTATCGCGTCTTGAAAGACCAATCGCATTGTTAGCCGAAACAATCGCATTGTCAGCCCCTAAAAAGCGATCACTCATGCTCAGGAACACTACTAAAGGTACTAGTTATCCCTTTAAAAATCGCTATAAGATGACAAAAAGGGTCTTCTATGTTTGGATGAAAATGACTGAGCAACGTGATGCCGACTTACCGTCAACTGATTCTCAGCAATTGAGTGAACCGAGCGACAAAAAGATTACCAAGTCGGTTGATAATTCCTGGACAAATCAGATTGGTGGTGTCTGGAACAAAGCAACAACACGTCTAACCCAACTCCTACCCGTAGAACAAGTGGCACAGACAGTTGTGGAATGGTTTAGTGTGAGCGATACTCAGGTTGCAGAGATTTTAGAGAAAATCCGAGCCGAACTGCCAACCACAGAAGCCCTCTTAATTGGTAAACCTCAAGCCGGAAAAAGTTCTATTGTCAGGGGATTGACGGGAGTTGCTGCTGAAATTGTCGGTCAAGGATTTCGCCCACACACACAACACACCCAGCGCTATGCCTATCCTTCCAATGACCTGCCATTACTGATTTTTACGGATACGGTGGGGCTGGGTGATGTCAAACAAGATACTCAAACAATTATTCAAGAGTTAGTTGGCGATCTACAACAGGAAACTCGTTCCGCCAGAATCCTGCTTTTGACTGTCAAAATTAATGATTTTGCAACTGACACCCTACGACAAATTGCTCAACAACTGCGCCAAAAGTATCCAGACATTCCCTGTCTGCTGGTAGTTACCTGCTTGCACGAAGTTTATCCTGGCGATATCGTCGATCATCCCACCTATCCGCCAGATTATCAGGAAGTCAACCGCGCATTTGCGGCAATGCAACAAGCCTTCGCAGGAATAAGCGATCGCTCTGTACTCATTGACTTTACCTTAGAAGAAGATGGCTATACTCCGGTATTTTATGGCTTAGAAGCACTGCGAGATTCCTTAGCAGAACTACTCCCACAAGCAGAAGCCCAGGCGATTTATCAGCTATTAGATCGAGAAGAAGTTGGGAAGCAAATTGGCAACCTTTACCGAGATGCTGCACGCCGTTATATTTTGCCATTTGCGATTATGTCTGCAACTCTTGCTGCTGTACCTTTGCCATTTACGACAATGCCCGTACTCACTGCCTTGCAAGTATCAATGGTGGGTCTGTTGGGTAAATTATATGGGCAGACACTTACCCCATCTCAAGCAGGAGGCGTTGTGAGTGCGATCGCAGGTGGTTTTTTAGCACAAGCAATTGCCCGTGAGTTAATTAAATTTATACCAGGTATTGGGAGTGCGATCGCCGCTTCTTGGGCAGCTGCCTATACCTGGGCACTAGGGGAAGCAGCCTGTGTTTACTTTGGCGATCTAATGGGAGGGAAGAAACCCGATCGAGAGAAAATTCAGTTGGTGATGCAAGAAGCATTTAAGGCAGCGCAAGAACGGTTTAAGGGAATCAAACATTAGGGGTAGTTGTTGCTGCGATCGCATCAGTAGCAATGATACTTCCACCACGCGATCGCCGTGTAATGGCACCGACAATTTCAACACTAGTAATAGCAGCAATCAGGACATCATTTTTTAGTCGCGGGTCAAATAAACTACATACCGCTCTGTTATACCTTTTCCTTTGCTGCTGGCACAATGCCAAACTTATTTAAACCTGCGTCGATTTCCCTAAGTGTTTTAAAATCCTCCTCTGGTAAAGGATAGCTGCTACTGCTGAACAAACTCCCACTAATAGCAGGCTGCTTTTCCAAAAAAGAGAAAGCTTGGCGAAACTGATGCGGTTTAGCTTTAATCGGTGAATCAAAGTGGCAAGAAATAATCCACTCAAAGTCCCAACTTGCAACTTTATCAGCCCAGTCAATGGTTTCCTTCGGTGCGCGGTTGAGAATCAACGTTTGTAAAATTGGTGCGACAAACAAACGCCCATCACCTCGCAGGGCATCAAACGATCGCTGCCAATCTGACTGCCATTTAAAGGGATATAATCCAAAATAAGCTTTCCTTGAGCGTTCTGGGGCTTTCAAGGCATCTTGCAATACCTGACTCCATTGGCGTATATCTAATGCCCTTGGTTGAAAGTACAAAGCAAACAGGCAGATGCGCTGCCAACCCTTACGGCGATTTACCTGACTATCTGCAACAATATCAAAAGCATAATCCTTGGCATGGAATAGTAAAGGATATGGATCTAAGAGAACGATCGCAGGTGGATCTTCTGGGATCGAAAGCACAGAATCTGTGACTAAAAGAGTATGCGATCGCTTGTGGAAAAAAGCAACTTCCGCAAACCTACCAGGCCCAAGCCCGATGGGCCCCAGCATTGCATAATCAAACTCGTCAGCAAAGGGTGTTTTGCTACTATCTTCTGGAAGTACTTGAGTTCGTTTTGGGGGTAAGCCAAGCCAGCTAAGGGGGAGATTTAGCGGGAAACTCCACTGATGGGGAGCCACAAACACCTGTGCAGTCGAAAAGTATCTGGCGAAGGGACCAACGAAAACTTTGTGTTCTATACCAGAGATAGTTGGCAAAATGATGTACTTAATGCTTCCATATTTCGCCACCAACTCATTCACAAGTCTGATGCACTCTGGGGTTGGTGCAACAGGCGCATAGACGAGCAGACCCCCGGTTTCCAACTTGACAACTGTCATGCGAATCGGGACAACAACGTAGAAAATGCCTTGAATCTGGTCAAAATTCCAGATTGTGTCCTTAAGCACTTCTTGACGAATTGTTTGCCGCCTACCGTAGGGGTAGAGTGGCACAACAGGCCATAATCTCCAGGAAAAATCCTTTGGATAAATCTGTTGTGTATTGACTATGCGTTCATCAGCCACTCTGCAACCCCCTCCAAATTCCCAATACTCAAATTGTTTTTATTTGCTCCCCACGAAGGAGAGCAAATTGTTGAGATAATAATACCAATTTGTAATTCGCAATACTTGCCAAAGGTAAGAAGTAAGCTACGTAATTAGTAATTCGTAATTAAGAGGGGTTAGATTTCATCTGGATTTCCAGCTTTGCATCTGTAGATTTTTTTGCAAATGGTATTACCAAAAGGAGATGTTACGGCACTGGGGTTCTTTTTATGCGTCTTCATAAAGAATTGGTATAAGTCGTAAAAACAATTAATCGGAGAACAACGTGAAAACAGCGATTATTGCTAAAACATTAATTACATCTATAGGTTTGTTAACTTTGTTTGCCCCAAGTCAAGCATCGGCTCAACTGATACCGCAACCTTGGGTTTCAGTCGGTGGAAAAGATGGTGATGTAACTTATGCTGTCGGAGCTAGGGCTTTGAATTTCGGGGTTGAAGTGGGAACTGGCGCTGATGGTGCTACGGGAGTAGATGTTTTAAAATTTATCAATTTGCCTGTAATTTCACCTTATGTAGGAATTGGACTTTATTCAGAGGATAAAGGTGTTGCAGTTTCAGGTGGCGTTCAGGTAGGTGCTACTAATAACGTTTTTGTTGGTGCTGGTTACAATTCTATTCGTGGCTTTAACGGGCAATTGGGAATCAGATTTTAACTAATTTGTAATTCGTAATTCGTAATGACGCTCTCTACGAGACGCTACGCAGGAGTACGCGCACTACCACTACGCTAACGTCATTATTAGTAAACCACTCGCATGTAAGGGACTTCCAAAGAATAAATTATTCCAAGAAAAACAAGAGACAGGATTTTTAAAGAATAATTATCATTATTATTAAGGGAATAGTTTATTTTCTGGGAGTCCCTTAGTGGTTTAAAAAGAAGTTATAAACAAGTTTTTTCTCATCTATTTACCCTCAAACAAAAGAAGAGAGTTTTTACGTCAAACAGTAGACCGCAACTATGGGGTGTTTATTTACCATCTGGCTGATTCCGGTTGATTTTCAGGGCTTATTAATAAGCTGGTCTTATGATTCATCCAAGGCAATCAGCTGTACATTTCAAAAAAAACGGTATTATACACTACTATTTTTTCCGGCTTTGTGAAAAATCCGGGAAATACCTGCTTTTCAACTATCGCCAAAACCTGCGAGTTTTTTAATCTCTTTGATTTCATTGGCTACTGTATTACTTATAAAGTCATCTGAATAGCTACAGTGTACTACAGCAGTTCCCTCATTTCTTCCTTTTCCTGATTTGCTAACTTGCCACGATATCTCTGTATTAGATCTACTAAGCTCCGCGGCACCACCTCCCGTTATGAAACTTTCTTCTGATACCAATTTAAAATCGCTAGGACAAGTTATTGTTGGCGCAGGACATACTTTTGTTTTACCAGATACGCCATTAGTACAACTTTGTTGTAATGTTGTTACTTTGCGAAAGCTCTCGTAATCTTCACGACGCTCTTGGCTGAATTCATTTTCAAGTTGGCTTACATCATTGCTAAATTGTATGAGAACACCTGGTGTGATAGGTACATTTGTGTATTTTGTTGTCAGAGCTTCAAATTTTGGTTTATATTTTGCAACATAATAATCAGTAAAAGATTCAAGCGGATTGATATCTTGAAAGGAAATATCTTGAGCAAATGTTACTACGGGAGAAGTAAGTACTATTAATATTCCAATTATTGTGTAAGAAAGCCTCATTGAATTCCTACCCCTTCTGAATGGTTAACACTTTCTATAGGACTCAGATTTGAGTCTTGAAAAAATACTGAGACTGAAAAGCCTAAAGTCTGTTTTATCAGGGTTTTATCTGAAATGTTGTTCAAAAATCAGATATGATATCATGTCCGCATAATTAGTTATGCTAACCACAGTCATTACACCCCACCCCCAACCCCCTCCCCGCCTGCGGGGAGGGGAGACAAAGCGTAGCTTTGGCGGGGTGGGGTTCTTCGGGTTTAATAAGCAATCAAGCGGACATGATATGAGTCCTATATTATGTTAATTATAGATATTATGTAAGTCTTACAAAGGCTTGAAACATATTTTTATATTTAATAAAATGTCATGTTGTAATCTCTTTTATAATAGGCTGTTTGTAACCGATTATGAAGTAGTAAAAAAAGATTTTGCAAGACGTTTCAACATCAAACCAATAGACTTGTCCGAAATATTAACTTAGGAGAATAAAAATGGTAAAATGTTTAAGTGAGTGCCATTTTTTAGTGATGCCTACGCCTGCCGTTGGCGTTCGCGTTAGCGTCTCTGAAAGAGAAGCCTCTCGCAGAGAAGGCATCGCAGAAGTTTTTGGTCTATTGAGTTTAGTTTGCAATCAAAAACTCGAAATTTTTTTTCGTAAATCGGTATTCTAATCCTCCGAATGAAACGTAGCAGGTTTTAGTCGGGTGATAGTATTTTCCAGGTATATACTCGCCCTTGTACTTGGCTCTGCAAACATATAATGTGTTTCCACCATTATCTTCATTGCCTCCCCAAACTCTATCTCCAGAAGAAGGCAATTCCCCCCCAGTGTTTCTCCAGCGCCAGTTGTTTCCCGTTAGTACACGATATTTTGTGTAGCGATGTTCTTTATTTCCCCACGGAATGAAGCAATTATGAGCCTCAGTTAACTTTCCAGGTGTATACTCTTTATCATGTATCGCTTGGCAAACATACAGTTTCTTTCCATTCTGACTGCCACCTAGAACAGCGTTAGTAGGGATATAATTATTGGTTTTTTTCTTTTCGTAATTTACCCATAAAACACCCGCCAATGCAGGTACTCCTATAGAAACTGCTATTCCAACTGCTAGGAGTGTAGCGATACGACTGAATTTCAGCGAACTTACTTTTGTAAAGTTGGTGTTCATCCTTTTATCCTTACTGAGCTATTCATGACTGGTGTAATTTTTCTTTATTCCTAGATGTTTTAATGAAAAACGTTTAAGCAAAGTTAAAACACTAATAAACACAAAAATCAAGGTTAGAGCCAGCCCAAATGTATCTAAATTAACCAGAAAATATAAATAGTATTTTCGACTTCACGCTATACTATATATCGATATCTGAATTCTCAATAAAGGTCAGCTATTGATAAATTTATTGCTAATATAATTAATGCAATGACCTTTATTGAGAAGATACGTTCGCTCTAGTGCTGTAGCTCGCTTATAAGACGATAACTCACTTTTGTTTTAGAAAAGATTGGGCTTAGTGTGGTTTTCTCTTCCATTGTTACTTATGGACAAACATGATATTAAGCATGTTATAGACACTTTTACAATAATAAAAATATTTTTGTTCGTCAAATTGGTTTAATATCTCTTAACTAGGGGGAGTAACTAAAGTTGAAATTAGTTCTCTAACATACTCTGCCGAATCTTGTTGCAATGCTGATGCCGCGATCGCTTCACTTTCAACTATACAAAACCTAGCGATCGCCTGTTTCACTCCAGGTATACTTTGAGGATTCACGCTCAACTCATCCAGCCCTAAACCTAATAAAATTGGTGTTGCTAAAGTATCTGCTGCCAATTCTCCACATAATCCTACCGAAATCCCCGCTGTATGGGCAGCTTGGACAGTTTGCTGCACCATTCGTAACACGGCTGGATGTAGTGCATCAACCAAATTTGCCACGCGGGGATTAGTGCGATCGCTAGCCATGACATACTGACTCAGATCGTTAGTCCCTATACTAAAGAAGTCTACTTCAGCAGCTAACTGATCGGCGATCGCTACTGCTGACGGAACCTCCACCATAATTCCTACTTTCATCGCTGCATCAAATGCGATACCAGCTTGATTTAGTTCAGCTTGCACTTCACCCAAAATTACCTTAGCTGCACGTACTTCAGTTACAGTAGCAATCATCGGCAACATGATCTTAATTTGGTGTCCCACACTAGCCCTCAAAATTGCCCGTAACTGAGTTTTGAAGAGTTCTGGATGATCTAAACAGAAACGAATTCCCCGCCAACCTAAGAAAGGGTTAGCTTCTGGGAACCCTACTCTGATATAGGGAAGCGGCTTATCACCACCGACATCTAAGGTACGAATAATTAGCGGACGATTATCTAAAACTTGGGCGATCGCCTGATAGACTAATAATTGCTCTTCTTCAGTCGGGGCGCTTGTTCGGTCTAAATACAGAAACTCAGTGCGGAGTAGTCCCACACCTTCTGCACCGCTAGCCACAGCAACTTGCACATCATTTATACTACCAATATTGGCGAAGACGCTAACTCGCCGACCATCACGAGTAATCGCTGGCTGATGTGCCGTAGCTCGTGCTTCCTGTTGGGCAATTTGCCAAGCTTCTCGCTTTGCTGCCAGTAAATCCAAGATGTCTGATTCTGGTTCTACCCAAGCTCTACCACTTTCACCATCAAGTGCCATCATTGTACCATCAGCCAAGTGCAACACCTGGGCATCCACTCCCAAAACTGCGGGAATACCCAACGTTCGGGCGATAATTGCACTATGGGAGGTGGCGCTACCAGAAGTAGTACAGATTCCCAACACCTTTGTCGGATCTAGTCCAGCCGTATCTGAGGGAGTTAAATCAGTCGCCACTAAAATCGCCGGTGATTCAAGATGCAGGTTAGCCGCAGCATTCCCAGCTAGTAATCGCAGCACTCTTTGCCCAACATCTACAACATCGTCAACTCGCTCTTGCAGATAAGAATCCTCAAGTGCGCGGTAGGAAGTCGCTACTTCATCGACTACAGCTTGCCAAGCTGCTTCAGCATTGATATGGTTATCTAAAATGCGCTGATGAGCCGCTGACAACATTACTGGATCTTCTAAAAATAGTAATTGGGCATCAAAGATGGCGGCTTCAGCATCACCAATTTGCAGAGATGCTTGTGAGAAAACTGCTTGAATTTCTTGTCGGGCAGTGTTAATTGCTGCCTGTAACCTTTGCCACTCTACATCAGGATCGTCTACGTGATATTCCGTAATCGCAATGTGAGTGGGTTGATAATGAACAACAGGTGCGATCGCTACTCCTGGAGAAGCTGCAATCCCCGAAAGTTCGCCGTAAGTTGTTGGTGTAACTTCATGGTGAAATGCTGGTGGAAAATGCAAGGCAACATTATCTTCACCAAAGTTATTTGTGAATAATCCCTGTAATGCTGCCAGCGCCTCATCTGCATCAGAACCAGTGGCAGTAATCAGCAGTTCGTGTCCTTGACGCACCCCTAAAGTTGTGACTTGGTTAATACTGTCACCCCTGACTAGCTCAGTATTTCTCGTTAAATTCCGTACTAGAATTTGGGATTGAAATCGGGCTGCCGTTGCCACAAACTGGGCTGCGGGGCGGGCGTGTAATCCTAAGCGATTGCTCACAATCAGCCGGATTTCTCGCGTTGGCGATTCTATATTGGTTGTTATTGGGCTGACAACAGACAATGGCCTACTAACTACACCCAATTGAGTTGCTTTTGCTAAGAGTGCGCCGCGTGCTTCCGCCATAACTTGGTGAATATCTCTACCAGCCGCCGCCGCCACGACAGCAGCGATCGCGCCTTCTACTAGAGGTGCTTCACACAAATACACTTTCTCCTGCTGTGCTTCTGGCAGAAACTCGATTGCCATTTCCGCACTCAGCAAAGCACTACCCAAATCCATCAACACCAAGACACCATCATCAGAAAAAACAGAAGCGATCGCCTCATAAACCTGAATCGGATCTGTACCCAATGGATTTTCCGGATCTTCAATACCTGCTGCAACAGCAATGGGAACTTGGCCTTGAACCATCTGCGCGGCGAGTTCCCGCACACCCAAAGCTAGTTGTTTACTGTGAGAAACTATAACAATTGCGATCGCGGCCACACCGTCAACCTTGTTGAGAGGTTTGCGTTTAGCTAGTTATCCATTTCATTTTCCCATTCTGCTACAATTGCAACTGCCCGAAAATATTCCGGTCTTTCCGGCTAGAAATACGAATAAAATAGCCTTCTGTTACGGAAATACGTGGTGTCCACTCATAAACTCCATCGCTAGCAGTACGGGAAGAAATGTTTTGGATAAGTTTGTTCCCATCGTACAACTTAATCGAGACATCGCCATCAAAATTATCCCGCCACAATATTAAATAAGGCTGATCCTTCTTTGGAAGTACCTTACCAATTGGTTGAGCGATCGAGATTTTTGGCGCAACCTGATTTTTGCTTTTCTTACGGAATCCCAGATAATGAGGTAAATGTCGGAAAGTAGGATTTTCTTGCAGATTAGACAGTTGGGGAACAATAATGTTTCCCTTCTGGAAATTGAACAAAAAAGTTGATCTGCCGCCGTCAACGGTAATAATATCGCCTTTGACTCCTAATTTACGTAATAAATCGGCTGCCTCATCCAGAGTTGCTTGGTTCACCGTCATAATCAACAATAACTCGTCACCTTTAACACCATCTTTGTTCAGAGTACCGATGACTTGATACTTATTCGCTTGGTTTTGGGCTAATACTTTCGCCGGATGATCGCTATATCGGTAAGTGACAATCGCATTCTTCACTGCTTTTTGGTTAAGAGGCGCACCGCTAGCTTGGTTGTAATCGGTAATATATGCCTGCTTATCATCCCAGACTAAAGTCTTGAGGCGAATATTATTATAATATTTATCTTTTGGTTTCTTGATTGGCCCATAAGGGCTAGTGCCACCAGTGATGACTACACCATTAAGTTTAATCGGAAACGATAATTGAGTACTAGATTGATATTGTTCAAAAAAAGAACAATTAATCATCGAAAAAACGTTGTTTGCATAAAGTTTTTGATATTCGTCTGTAACTTCAGAAAACAACTTGTTTTGGAAAAAAGGGCTGTAATATTGACCTTCTCCTTGATAATATTTACCTTCTTTTAGACCCATATTATCTACCTCTCCGGTAATTTGGTCTATGTGCATTTTGCCCAGATTAATAACTTGTAAATAGGCTTCGTTACCATTCGTTAATTGTTTTTTATATAAAGCTGCACCGTCTACAGCTTGGAGAGGCTGATAAGAAGATAGAGGGTTGAAAGTTTGGGCAATCCAAAAGCTACTCAGAATCGGCAGCAAAAAAAGCAGTAAATTGATTAGAGCATTCATCGTCTCGCGATCGCAATTCCACAAAAAGTTGTTGTTACTACTTTAAGGCTAATGAGTTACGATGTCTGCGGTTTTTGCTAGCCTACCCATGACGGTATTCACTATAGGCTATTAAAATTAAAAACGCANGATATAATTAAATTTAGCCAATATAGCGTTTCCTAATCACATGAGGTACATCTTAGCCCCCTCTCGAAGAGCGGGGAGGGGGTTGGGGGTGGGGTTCTTGTACCTCACTTAAGCGAGAACCGCTATAACACCTGCAAACCATCCAGACTCATATCGAAAGTTGAGAAACAAAATCCAACATCTACTCTATCTAGAAGTAATTGCATTGAGCACTATCGTTTGCAAGGTGCTTTTGTAAGCACCTCGCAGCCCGTGTCGTTTAACGATTAGAGAATCTAATTACGATTAAACAAGCACAAAATTCTTTTCAGTTAGTGACAGTCCAGCAGATAGTTGTGCAAATTTTACCTGAGTAAACGCAGATGAACTGCCGTCCTGGTCAAAAGACAATGCACCTGTATCAAAATCGTAGATAAATCGTTGATTGCTTGTTGTTGCAGATGTTCCAATGGTAAACTGACTTGTCTGAAGTGAACCTTGTGATAACCCGCCACCAAAACCAGTAGCATATACCTGAATTAATTCATTAGTGGCGTTGAAGTCATAAATAGTGTCAACACCCCCATTGTAATTATAGAAACCAAAGGTATCAGTCCCATCCCCTCCAATTAGGCTGTCATTACCCTCTATACCAAAAAGGATATCATTGCCATTGCTGCCAACAATATTGTCATCATAGCTCGTACCTGAGATATTTAATTGTTCGATATTGTTGTAGTTAACTCGATACAAGCCCACCGTAATTGAGCCAGTATTAGTAGTAGCATTGAATGTCGAAGTAATTCCCCCAGCAGCATAGTTGTAAATGGTGAACAACGAATCGTCACCATTACCCCCATCTAACGTTTGAGTCACTAAATCAGACAGGTCAGTATCTATGGAATTAATGATTAGATTAAAGGAATCATTGCCATCGCCCCCAGACAGAAGGTTATCGCCTTTTGAATTGCTAAAGCTCAAGCGATCGTCACCAGCGCCTCCTTCTAGAGTATTATTACCAGATGATCGAGAGTCGGAGTAGTCGTTAGAGTTGGAGCTGTAGTAGTCACCAGAGATATCAAGCTCATCATTGCCATCGCCTCCAGAGAGCAGGTTATCACCTGTTAAACCAGCACCTCTCAAGCGATCGTCACCCCCACCTCCGTCTAGGGTGTTATTGCCCTCCGATCGTGAGTCCTTGGATTCGGCGTAGTAGTAGCTGTAAGAGCCAAAGATATCAAGAGAATCATTACCATCGCCCCCAAAAAGCAGGTTATCGCCTTTTGAACCACCGGCACTCAAGCGATCGTCACCCGTACCTCCTTCTAGGGTGTTATTCCCCAAGGAGCGAGAGTCGTAGGAGTAGCCAGGGAAGGAGAAACTGTAGCTGCCAGAAATATCAAGGGAATCATTACCATCGCCCCCAGAGAGTAGGTTATCACCTTTTGAACCGCTAGCATTCAAGGTATCGTTACCTACACCTCCATTGAGAGTATTATTGCCTAATGAGCGAGAGTCAAAATTGCCGAATCTGTTAGATTGGTCGCTGAATATCCTGCCAGAGATATCAAGAGAATCATTCCCATCGCCCCCAGACAGAAGGTTATCGCCTGTTGAACTGATAGCACTCAAGGTATCGTCACCAATACCTCCTTCTAAGGTGTTATTTCCCGCACCACCTCTGAGCAGGTCATTACCATTCAAGCCGTCGATGATGTCGTCACCCCCCTGACCATTGATGACATCATTAGAGTTGTCAAAACCTGTAATGTTGTTATCCAGGTCATTCAGGAAAGTAACAGTGTTTCTGTTGAACACAGTAGTTTGAGTGGAATCAGCATCAAACACATCAAAACTATCGCTGATACTGGTTTGTCCATTTAACAGGATATTGCCAATAGCTGGTCGTGAAGAAGTTGCTGGCAGATTATCCAGGTTTTCTAACTTGAAGTTTTGCAGAATAACTTTGCTGTCATGAACGAAACCTTCAAAGGTAATTTCTAAGTTGTTACCATTTTGAGTTAATTGCAGATTTTGAGCAGTGAAACCTATAAATTGCAAAGTATCTAAGGAGTCAATCACGGTTGCTGAGGGATTTGAACCTTTACCTATGCCACCGAAATCGGTGATAATATCAGTGTTAGCGCCGTCATAGTAGCTGTCGCTCAAGCTATAAACAAATTTATCATTGCCCGCGCCACCAGTTAGGGTGTCCTCCCCACTCCCACCTGCCAAGATATCATTACCTGCACCGCCAATAATCGTATCTTTGCCATTGCTCCCGGAGAGCGTATCGTTCCCACTGTTTCCCAGAATGTTGTCGTCGTAACCTGTGCCTGAGATATTTAATCGTTCGATATTCTTGTAGTTAACCTGATTTGTGCCCGCCGTAATTAATCCAATGTTAGTAGTGGCATTGAATGTCGTTGCGATACCCTTTGTAATATTGACATTGGAGATGTAATCAACGGACAATACATCGTCACCCTCACCCCCATCTATCGTATCTTTGCCACTATTGCCTGTTGAGAGTGTATCGTTTCCATTATTGCCAACAATATTGTCGTCGTAAGCTGTACCTGAGATATTTAATCGTTCGATATTCTTGTAGTTAACCTGATTTGTGCCCGCCGTAATTAATCCAATGTTAGTAGTGGCATTGAATGTTGTTGCGATCCCCCCTGTAGGATTGCTGTAGATGTAATCAACGGACAACAGATCGTCACCTGCTCCCCCATCGATTGTATCTTTGCCACTATACCCCCCAGAGAGCGTATCGTTCGCACTGCTTCCCACAATATTGTCATCATAGGCTGTACCTAAGATATTCAATCGTTCGATATTCTTGTAACTAACCCCATATGTGCCCGCCGTAATTTCTACCTTGTTTGTAGTGGCATTGAATGTCGTTGAAATACCCGCTGTACCGAAACTGTAATCAACGGATAACAAATCGTCACCTGCTCCCCCATCTATCGTTTGAATTGCTAAATCAGAGAGGGGAGTATCTGAGGATGTGGTACTTAAATAGAAGAAATCATTGCCATCACCGCCAGAGAAGAAGTTATTGCCTGTTGAATAATCAGCAGTCAATGTATCGTCACCCGCGCCACCGTTGAGGATGTTATTGCCTGAAGAAAGGTAATAAAACTCTCGACCGCTATAGTTAACACTATCGCCAGATATGGAGAGAGAATCATTACCATCACCCCCAGAGAGTAAGTTATTGCCTGTTGAAATGCCAGCATTCAAGGTATCGTTACCAGCACCACCGTTGAGGGTGTTATTGCCTGATGCCTTAAAATTAGGGTCTCCTCTATAAGTTGTAATTCCAGAGGTGGAGAGATAATCATTGCCATCGCCTCCAAAGAGTAAGTTATTCCCTGATGGAGACTGAGCATTCAAGGTATCATCACCAGCGCCACCATTGAGGGTGTTATTACCTGAGGAGGGGTAATAGATGTTAGGGTTGAAGCTGCTATAAGCGTTAGAAGTAGAGAGAGAATCATTGCCATCGCCCCCAGAAAGTAAGTTATTCCCGGATGTTGCCCCAGCATCCAAGGTATCATCACCAATGCCACCGTTGAGGGTATTATCGCCTGTTGAAAATTCAACATTTAAGTAATCGTTACCAGTACCACCAATGAGGGAGTCATTGCCTGCACCACCCACGAGGGAGTGATTACCTGTGGAAGAGTCATTACCCGTACCGCCAACGAGAATATCATTCCCCACACCACCAATGAGGGAGTCATTGCCCGCACCACCTCTGAGTATGTCGTTGCCACTTAAGCCGTCAATGAGGTCATTCCCGCCCTGACCATTGATGACATCATTTGAGTTGTCAAAGCCGCTAACATTATTGTTGAGGTCGTTAAGAAAAGTGACTGTATTCAAGTGGAAGATAGTGCTTTGAGTGGAGTTAGCATTGAAGACATCAAAGCTATCTATAGTGTTAGTTTGTCCAGAAAACAGGATATTGCCCAAGTCTACAGTGGCCCCTGTAGATTTGCTGAGGTTATCCAGGTTTTCCAGAGCAAAGTTTTGCAGGATGACTGGGGCATCAAAAAACCTCGTTATATAAGCATCCCCTGCAAAGCTGATTTCCAGATTGTTGCCTTTTTGGGTCAACAACAGATTTTGGGCACTGGAGCCATCGCCCTGGAATTCTAGGGTGTCCACTTCGGCTATGACTGCTGCTGTCGGGTTTGTCCCTTTACCTACACCACCAAAATCGATGATGATAGCAGTGCCGCTGGAAACAAATTTATCATTGCCGCCTCCACCACTTAAGGTGTCTTTGTCACCGTTAGGATATATGGTATCGTTGCCTGTAAGACCCTTAATCGTATCCGCTTCATTATAAGTACCCTGTAGGGTATCATCACCGTTAGTTCCAATGATATCTGCCATAACTTTTACCTACCTTTCTAAATCATTTTTTTCAGTAAGGGATCTGCGGGTTAATAGTGTCCCAACCAGGCGGGTTTCGACTGCGCTCAACCCTCAGATGTCGAGAGTTGAGCGCAGTCGAAACTCGGTTTATTGGTACTTTATTTTCACGCAAGTCCCTAACTTCAGTTGTCAATTTGCAGATTGTGCTGTTTAAGAGCGCAAAAATTCACCAAAATCTACATACTTTATACGTCACCCTTGAGGAACAGTAAATTTCTCGAATATTCACCTGATTCCAAGGTTTTTACGTATACTTTTTTAAGAGTCTCAAACTATCTAAGTCTTAAGCAACTGTACAAATTAATTAGCGTGGGAATTTTCGATAACTGGTGATTTCAGGCTTTTTGTATCATTCTTTTTGAGTAAAAATCACTCTTCTAAGTATCGAAAAGTTCAGCTTCAATAAAATTCATCCTTTTTGTTTTTTTGCTAGTGCCTAAGTCCTTCTAGAAGAGAAAATAATAAACAGTTGACTCTTAATCGGGAAAAAGATTTTCATGCCCTCCTTGTGGGCTGTTATCCGTGGGTGTCTAACTTGAAAATAGAGAATATTTCAAGAGCCTCAAAATAACTACATAGTCAATATCATACTTAGATGTCTATACTTAAATACTCATCTTTGCATACTCTTCACATTACTGGCTGAAAAATGTATACACAAGTACTGAGCTTTGTATATTCTTCATATTCTTCTAATCTCTAAGGCATAACTCAGTAGGTAAAACTTTTGATGAGTGATACAAAATACATATATTTTCTTTTTTGTGCTGCGATACCTTCTCTGCGTTCGCGCAGCGTGTCGTAGATAGACGCTACGCGTAGCTTGCTTCCACAGAGTGGTACGCTAACGCCTACGGTTTTTGCTAGCATACGCCGCATTAAGCAAGAATCGTTAGAAGTTGCTAAAATTACAAACGCAGACATGATTGAACTTAGCCAAGAACACTTGCAAACCATCCGCACCCATGCCGAAAGCACCTATCCAGATGAGTGCTGTGGTATAATTATGGGCTATCTGGCTAATGAGGGCAAAACTGTGGTAGAAGTCATGCCAACAGAAAATGCTTGGAATACAGAAGCGGCTGCTGAGTTTCCAGGAGGACGCACAACAGAAAGTAAAAGACGGCAATATACGATCGCACCCGAAGTTATGCTAAAAACACAAAGGGAAGCCCGCAACAGATCACTCAACATTATCGGCATTTTTCACTCCCACCCAGATCATCCTGCTATACCCTCAGAATGCGATCGCCTATACGCTTGGCAGGGATACTCGTATATAATAGTTTCCGTCCAAAACGGCAAAGCTGGAGAACTCAAAAGTTGGAGCCTTGATGATACTCATCAGTTTCAAGCAGAGGAAATTGAAAATATAAAATAACTGACTTAGTTTAAAGATAGTCACTCATCGCGGTTTTCGCCGCTATCACAGATGAAAATTCGTCTTTCCCACTCCTATCTATATATAAGAAGATCCAGTTTTTCGATAGGATTAATATTCCGCTTTCCCACATCATAACTGCTATGCTCAATCCCAATCTGGACGAAATCCAGTTGACCAAAGACGATTACGAACGCTACTCCCGACACCTGATTTTACCGGAAGTAGGTCTAGAAGGACAGAAGCGCCTGAAAGCCGCTAGTGTAATGTGTATCGGTACAGGTGGACTCGGTTCACCACTACTTTTATATTTGGCGGCGGCGGGTGTTGGACGCATCGGGATTGTCGATTTTGATGTTGTCGATACTTCTAATCTGCAACGCCAAGTAATTCACGGGACATCCTGGGTGGGTAAACCCAAGATTGAATCGGCAAAAAACCGCATTCACGAGATTAACCCCTATTGTCAGGTTGATTTATACGAAACTCGTCTAACTTCCGAAAACGCCCTGGAGCTGATTCAACCTTACGATATCGTAGTGGATGGTACTGATAACTTCCCCACCAGATATCTAGTTAACGACGCCTGCGTATTGCTGAATAAGCCTAACGTCTACGGTTCAATTTTACGCTTTGAAGGGCAAGCTAGTGTATTTAATTACGAAGGTGGCCCGAATTATCGTGACCTTTTTCCAGAACCACCACCACCAGGGATGGTTCCTTCTTGTGCAGAAGGTGGCGTATTGGGAATTTTGCCAGGAATTATTGGTTTAATCCAAGCAACCGAAACTGTTAAAATCATTCTGGGACAAGGCAACACTCTCAGCGGGCGATTGCTGCTATACAACGCCTTGGATATGAAATTTCGGGAATTGAAACTGCGTCCGAACCCGATTCGCCCAGTGATTGAAAAGCTGATAGATTACGAAGAATTCTGCGGGATTCCACAAGCTAAGGCAGAGGAGGCAAAACAGCAGTTGGAAAGTCTAGAAATGACCGTCAAGGATTTGAAAGAGTTGTTGGATAGCGGTGCAAAGGATTTTGTACTGCTGGATGTCCGCAACCCCCATGAGTACGACATTGCCAAGATTCCGGGTTCAGTGTTGGTGCCCTTACCAGACATTGAAAATGGGAATGGCGTTGCTAAGGTGAAGGAAATATTGAACGGCCACCGCTTAATTGCTCATTGTAAGATGGGCGGGCGATCGGCAAAAGCCCTAGCTATTCTCAAGGAAGCCGGAATTGTGGGGACGAATGTTAAAGGCGGAATTACCGCTTGGAGTCGAGAAATCGATCCTTCAGTTCCAGAGTATTAACAAGAGAGGCAGGAGGCAGAAGGCAGGAGGCAGGAGGCAGGAGGAATACTAGCCTCTGTTTTCTGCCTTCAGCAGAGCAAGTTTGCAGTTTAAATCCCCACTTCCCATCTCCTGATGACCTTTTTGGAATTAAAAGTTAAAAGTTAAAAATTAAAAATTATTCTATTTTTAATTAATTAATTTTGGTACATAGCTAACAATGATAGATAGCGTAGTGTTAGCGAGGCCACGTACTCCTGCAAAGAAGCAAGCTAGGCGCAGCGTCTCGTAGAGAGCGTCTTGAAATTTTTAATTAATAATTTTTAATTTTTAATTGGAGCGTTCGCGTAGCGTCTCGTAGAGAAGCGACTTGACTACCTCGAAATCTCATCTGAATATTTTATGGGTGCAAGTTTGGGTGTTGGCAGCTGTGCAGGGAGCAATTACCCTCTCATGGTTAATTTATAATATCTATTTACCGCAACTTTTGACTCAGTTTGGTTTTCCTGCTTCACTGGCAGTTGGCTTGGTGTTAGTTGAAAATACTTTGGGTGCGGTGCTGGAACCATTGATGGGCGGACTTTCAGACCAAGCTAGGCGCTGGGTAGGAAGTCGGTTTCCCTTCATCTCAGTAGGTATGATTCTCGCATCGGCTTTGTTCATTGCGATACCATGCGTTGTAAGTTTGATCCCGCCTACTACCGTGATGCGTAGGCATAGCCCGCCGCAGGCATCGCTCTTACCTATAGTATTGGTAGCTTGGGCATTGGCAATGACAATATTTCGCTCTCCAGTTATGTGCCTATTGGGGATGTATTCAAAACCAGCCCAGTTACCTTTAACAGCAAGTTTTGTCACTTTAACAGGCGGTGTGATTGGAGCTTTTAAACCAATAAGCTACAAGTTTATTCTGAGTTTAGGCCCAGTTTATACCTTTGCAATTGGTTCTTTTGTGATGCTGGGGGCGGCAGCCGTGTTTCGCTTAGTCAATCCCCCAGAAGTACCAGTGGATAGACACCAAGCAGAAACAGTAAAGTTGCCCTTAGAGAAATTGGGTTTGATTTTAGTAACTGGTTTTGGTGTAGCGTGGGGTATCCGTTTTCTCATGGATGTCTTGGGTAAAGTACTCAAGACCCAACTGAATACTGATAATATTGATATGCAACTGGTGTGGATTGGAATAGCGATCGCAATTGCCAGCATACCAGCAGGAATCTTCGCCGTTAAAATTGGTAATAGTCAAGCAATGCTTTGTGGGATCTGTGCAATCATTCCCTCGTTATTGATAATGATATCTCTGGGCGCACAAATTCCGATAATTGTGGTAATCGTTGCGAGCTTTAGTTTAATTGTCAACGGGGCAATTCCTTTTGCTTTGGGACTAGTACCCCAGCGGTGGGCGGGATTAGGAATTGGGATGTATTTTGGTGGGTTTGCTTTAGCGATGAGTTTGTTTGGCGTTATATTTCCCCAGCCGCAACAGATAACACCTTTTGTTGGTGCTATTGGGGGTGGATTGGCATTTTTCCTAGCTGGTGTTTGCATTGCGGTGAGTGGCATTTCTGAAACGCAGAGGAACGCAGAGGTTTAACGCAGAGGGACGGAAAGTTATCTTCTGCGTCCCTCTATGTACGAATTACGAATTACGTTAGCGCAGCGTTAGCGACGCAGGAGCGTCATTACGAATTACGAATTAGCTACGGGTTTAACTTGACTCAACAAATCGTGCAGTTTTTCGCCTTC
The DNA here is from genome assembly GCF_002246015.1 of Nostoc sp. 'Peltigera membranacea cyanobiont' 210A. Lineage (GTDB taxonomy): Bacteria > Cyanobacteriota > Cyanobacteriia > Cyanobacteriales > Nostocaceae > Nostoc. The sequence goes on along the minus strand of NZ_NOLJ01000001.1, from coordinate 774,894 downwards.
AATGACCTCTGTTTCTAAGAGTTGAGTCGCTATCGCTTCTAGCAAGTCTCGATTCTGTCTGAGAATCTCTAGGGCTTGTTCGTGGGCTGTTTCCACGATTTCCTTGACTTCGCTATCAATGGCTTTGGATGTGTCTTCACTTACCGCCCGTCGAGGATTAGCCCCACCATTACCCAGGAATGCTGCTTGTTGTCCTTGTTGATAAGCTAATGGCCCTAAAACTTTACTCATACCATAAGCTGTTACCATCCGTTCTGCCAAGTCAGTTGCTCGTTGCAAATCGTTGGAAGCACCTGTGGTAATACTGTTAAACACAACTTCTTCGGCGGAACGTCCACCTAACAGAGTTGCAATTTGACCCCGCAGTTCTGTTTCATTCATCAAAAAGCGGTCTTCAGTTGGTAATTGCAGAGTGTAGCCCAAAGCTGCCATCCCACGAGGAATAATCGAAATCTTTTCTACACGACCGTTTCCTGTTGTGAGCGCCCCGACCATTGCGTGACCAACTTCATGGTATGCAACAATCTTTTTCTCAGTCTCGTTCATCACGCGACTCTTCTTCTCTAAACCGGCGACTACACGCTCAATGGCTTCGGCAAAGTCTTCTTGAGCAACCTTTTCACGCAGATTGCGCGCAGCCAATAATGCGGCTTCGTTCACCAAATTTGCCAAATCTGCGCCAGCAAAACCGGGGGTACGAGTAGCGATCGCTTTTAAATTTACATCATCTCCTAATTTTACCTTTTGAGCGTGAATCTTGAGAATTGCTTCACGATCAGATAAATCGGGACGGTCTACCAACACTTGGCGGTCAAAGCGTCCTGGACGCAGCAATGCAGGGTCTAGTACTTCGGGGCGGTTAGTAGCAGCTAGCACAATTACCGTTGCATCCCCAGCCGCAAACCCATCCATCTCAGTTAGTAATTGATTGAGGGTTTGTTCTCGCTCATCGTTACCACCGTAGAAGCCGTTACTACTACGAGACTTACCGATCGCATCCAATTCATCAATGAATATAATACAAGGAGCTTGTTTTTTGGCCTGTTCAAACAAATCCCGAACTCTGGAAGAACCCACACCGACAAACAATTCGACAAACTCAGAACCAGAGATGCTGAAAAATGGAACTCCTGCTTCTCCTGCTACGGCTTTCGCTAAAAGTGTCTTACCAGTACCTGGAGGGCCAACTAACAGCACACCTTTGGGAATCCTAGCGCCAATTTGCGTAAACCGTGCCGGAGTCTTGAGGAAATCGACAATTTCCACTAACTCAGTTTTTGCTTCTTCTACCCCAGCCACATCTGCAAAAGTGATTTTAGCAGATTCGCCTTCAACGTAAACCTTAGCTTTGCTCTTACCAATGGAAAGCGCACCTTGCGGGCCACCGCCACCACCACCACGAGCAATAAAGAACTGCCAAATACCAATAAAAATCAGTGGTGGAATCACCCAACTCAAGAGGGTTGTAAACCAAGTATTTTTGGGTGGCGGTGTAGCAGCAAACTCAACTCCCTTTTCTTCTAGAAGTTTGGGTAACTCTAAATCAAAGATTGGTGTCGTTGCAAACACTTGAGCCGGCTCGGCATTTTCTGCTTTTAATTGGTAAATAATCTGGTTTTGACCAACAGAAACACGGCTGACTTCCCCTTCCTGTACTTGATGGATAAATAGGCTATAAGGAACACCAGTAGGGCCAGAAGCAAATAAACCAGGCAAAAATAAATTTAAGAGCAGGAATAGCCCTGATACTGCCAGTAATATATTAGCAACGATCCGAAACTGAGGTAACTTAGGCTGTTCTTTAATTCCCATAGATTTTACCAATCCTTAAATAATGAAAACTAACTTGAAAATTGGGCATAGGGTACGGGCATGGGGCATTGCTTTTCCCCTGCTTCCCCTGTCCCTTATTTCCCTTAACGCTTTGAGAAACTTGATTAAAGACTAGTCAAAAATGCTGGTATATTCGCATCTGAGCAATGTCTACGACGGGCTGTAAGGCTCATGATGCTCATTAGCCATCTCTCTTTGGGAGAAGACTCGCTAACGGTAAGGCAAAGTTGTTCAGCTTGTCTCGATCTTCAAGTATACTACCGTTTCTCATAATTTCTCCCATTTAGCAATGTTTGCAGCTTTTTTTTACTTATTTATGTAACTAAACTTAACAATTTAATTAATCTTTGTGAACTAACGAGCAAATACGGTTTACCGTACTAAAAGAATATGCAGAGATTGGGAGACGCAAATAGAAATCCCCCACGAAGAGTTATTTTGGAGCCTTGGCGGAGCTTTCCTCGCTCCACTCCTGAATTCTTCAATAATTTCACTTTGAACTTTGGAACTGCGTTCTCCATATATGCGGTTCCTCCTAGCCATTAATGTCCATCATTTGACCAGTGGGGGCGATCGCTAGATAATTTAATCACACCGTAAGAACGTCCAACCTGCCATAAAGTAGAATTTTCATAACTCGTTCGTGGCTGATTAATACTAACTGTCGTTCCGTTAGCGTTTTTGATATTTAAGGTTCCTAACCAAGTAATTTCCCAATCAATTGCTAATCTTTGGGTATGACGAGAGGTAAGAACAGGTCGAAAAGCAATATTATAAGCAGACACCATTTCTTTAGCAGCTTGGACAGAACCAGCATTGGTGTAATGTAGCCAATTAATATCTACATTAGGCATAGGTGGAACATCTTTGGCAGCAATTTCATTATTACTAATACGGAAAGCATAGTGCATTAAATAAGCTCGTTCTGAAGGGCGGAATACTGAAGATATACTAATATTAGCTCCGGCATTTTTTAAAGCTTGCTCAAAAGCTTGTACTTTTTGACGGAAGGGAGAAGCTAAATCATCAATTAAGTCGCTGTCGGGGAAAACATTAACCCAGGCTTTTCCACTCAGTCGTTGTCTTAATTTTTTGGCGTATTCAGTTATGTTGTCTAAAGCCAACTCTAAATCAATGCCAAGCTTGGTTTTTGTTGTATTAGAAAGCTGTTGAGCTAATTCGGCTCGAAAATTGATGTCTCTGATTTTATAAGTTTCGGCTAGTCCTTTTGTACTGTTAGAACCAAAGTCCCCATCAGCTACTAACGGTGGATTCAAACGACCGATCGCTGTTAAACTTTTTTGTAAATCTTTGATCTCATTCTCTCCAAAGTTGAGATAGGTTAATAATTTTTCCCCAGCATTGGTATAGATAGCGAAATAAATTGCAAAACCTTGCTCTAGCGCTTTTTTATAAGTAGCAGTATCGACAATTCCCGTTACTGTTAAAGCATTACTAGTCTGATAATCACGAGTTGCTTGAGTTGTAATATTCCCAAAATCCCCATCAACGGCAGCAATAGGGAAGTCGTAATCTAAAAGAAATTTCTGCCAAGCAGTTACAATTAGCCCTTCAGATTTTTTCTGGAGAGTCGGAAGTTGCAAAGCTTGAAGTTTAAAGCTCATAGTTTTTATTGAATGAAACAATTGTGTTCAGTTAATTTTTATGTCACTATTCGTCGTATAATTTAAGTTACTACCGCTGCCAATTTGGTATCTCGTACTTCATTAGAGCGATTGGAGTTCAATAAAGGCTGTTTTGCAACCACTTTGGATTATAACATCCGCAGTTATATTAACTTTTCTCACGAATACTTAAAATAGAAAGTAGCTATAGCAGTCCTAAATCATTCGTGAAAATTATATCTCTCTTTCTTCTTTCTTCCCTTTGCGTCCAACTCTTACGAGACGCTGCGCGTTCACGCAGTGTCTCGCAGAGAAGGCGGTTCGTTTTGTAATCTATATTTTTCACAACTCAAATAGGATTGCTATATCTCTTTAACTTGTTGGCAAATGTGGTCAGAAACTTTCTGGAAGTCAGCCACAGCAAATTGCGTAGGCTAGCAAGAACCGCAGGCATCGCCCATACTGTTGTCAAAGATCCGCCACTTCTGATTTGGGATGAGGATACTTTGCGGTAGGTAATGAAACCAAAGCGGCTATTCAAAAATCTCTGGCTATAATTACCCAAAATTGTATAACCATAGCGTAGGCAAAGCCCGCCGTAGGCATCGCTCATCACCCTATATGTAGCGCATCTACCGTTTTGGTCTTTCTGTGATATCTTACGGTCAGTCGCTATGAGTAATACGTTAATTAAATTCATCCTATCAGGTGAGTCTAATGGGTGAGGTACAACAAACACGAAATATTGTACCTTGAGGCTATCAAATGGTTATTTAGCACCCCAATTTCTCGGCTCAAAAATTAGGAAGTAGATAATGACTGTAAACCAAATTATTGGAGATTCAAAAAATAATATTTTTGCAAACCTTGGTAAACATTTTTTTGCATGGCTGATGACTTCAAGTAGTAGTAAATATGATAAAATTGTCAGCAATGTCTACGACGGGCTACGCCTACGCAAACGTTCTCTTTTTGCTAATCTCCAAGGTAAAGTGTTAGAAATTGGCCCCAGAGCAGGCGCTAACTTACCCTACTATCCTAAAGATGTACATTGGATAGGAATCGAGCCAAATTCACAGACGCATTCCTCTCTTCAAAAACAAGCAGAAAAACTGGGTTTAAATATCGACCTCCGCATTGGTAATGCTGAATGGTTAGATGCCGAAGATAACAGCATCGATACTGTTGTTAGTACATTAGTTTTATGCTCTGTGCCGAACATAGATTATACATTACAGGCAATTTTAAGAGTACTTAAACCAGGCGGACGCTTCTTATTTATTGAACATGTTGCCGCACCTCAAGGAAGTTTATTGCGACAAATACAAAACACAGTTAGTCCAATTTGGAAAGTGATAGGTGATGGTTGTCATCCAGATAGAGAAACTTGGATAGCATTAGGAAATGCTGGTTTTAGTAGCATCCATTATGAGCGATTTGATGCACAATTACCAATTGTTAGTCCTCATATTATCGGCGTAGCGACAAAATAAAAGTATGAATAAACCCCACGGCTTTAGTCGGGGGTTTATCCCGGATTTCTCACACATAGTGTAGGCAGAGGAGTGTGGGGAGTGTGGGGGGTAAGACTTCTTCCCCATCCTCCCACACCTCCCACACCCCTTGGATTTCTCACTTGTGAGAAATCCAGTTTATGAGGTTTTCCACCAGAGATTTTATGGATTCTCGCGCAGGAAAGTATCAATATCATTTAGTTCTTGCTGATTGAGGCGAAAATCTCCAGCACCAATGATTCCTTCCACCTGCTTAGAATTGCGTCCGCCAACGATCGCCGCAGTCACCGCCGGATTATTTAAAGTCCAAGCGATCGCAACTTCACCTGGTGAGCGAGCGTGTTGTTGACCAATGTGTTGCAACACCTCAACTAGCTTCAGGTTACGAGATAGACGTGGCTCCTGAAATTCACTACTGTTTTTGCGCCAATCATCATCTGGGAAATTAGCAACCCGCTCAGGTGTAATCGCCCCTGTGAGCAAGCCAGATTGCATCGGTGAATATACAATCACACCTATATTATTTTCCAAAGCAAAAGGCAGAATTTCCTTTTCGACATCACGCTTCACCAGTGAATAAGGCGGTTGCAATGACGTAACTGGTGCAATCTCTTGGATACGTTTCAACTGTTCGACATTGAAATTGGAAACTCCAATATAGCGAACCTTACCCTCATCCTTGAGCTTGGCCAAAGTTGTCCAGCCTTCTTCGATATCTGAGTCAGGGTTAGGCCAGTGGATTTGGTAGAGGTCGATGGTTTCAACGTCTAGTCGGCGCAGACTGGCTTCAACCTCCCGCCGCACAGAATCCGCTTTCAGACTGCGACCAATTTCGCCCTTTTCATCCCAGATCATTGAGCATTTCGTAAAAATGTAGGGGCGACTAGATCGACCTTTGAGCGCTTTAGCAACAACCTCTTCAGAATGCCCTAGACCATAAATAGCTGCGGTGTCAATCCAATTAACGCCGAGATCAAGAGCGCGATTGATCGCTGCGATCGATTCTTGATCATCTTGCTCTCCCCAACCAAAAGCCCATCCACCTCCACCAATCGCCCAAGCACCAAAGCCGATTGGGGTAATGTTAAGCTCCGAATTGCCAAGCTGTTTGGTTTGCATATCTACCTTCTTCAATAATTTTTGAGTCAATTGTTACTTTACGCTGCAAAAATTCTCTCAACAGCTATCTGAGGTGTGAATTACTACTGGTGCAAACACGACAGCCAACCACTCTTAAATGTTGTATTGATACACACTACTTATATACTAAACTTGCTCAAACATAGTAACATTTGTCAGTGTCGCTCAAAATAGAGAAGCAATATGTCAGAAGATTTAAAAGGCAAAGTTGCGCTGATCACAGGCGCAAACAAAGGTATTGGGTATGAAATTGCCCGCCAATTAGGTTCTAGAGGTGCTACTGTTTTTGTTGGTTCAAGAGATATAGGACGTGGTGAAGAAGCGGCGAATAAACTTCGTTTCAGCGAGATCGATGCCCGAACAATTCAACTTGATGTGAGCGACCAAAAAACAATCGACTTTGCGGCTAAACAAATCGAGAGCGAATTCGGAAAACTTGATATTCTTGTGAACAATGCTGGAATAATAAGTGATAGCGATAGCCTTCCACCTAGTCAAGTTGATATTGAAACACTACGACATACTTATGAAACGAATGTATTTGGAGTGTTTGCAGTTACAAAAGCGTTGTTGCCACTTCTAAAGAAATCAAAAGCAGGGCGAATAGTCAATTTATCAAGTGGTTTAGGTTCTCTGACTCAGAACTCCGATCCAAATTATGAATTCGCTGATTTTAAGCTTCTTGCTTATAACTCATCAAAGACAGCAGTGAATGCAATCACAGTTTTATTGGCTGCCGAACTTAAAGATACCCCAATTAAAATCAATGCTGCCGATCCTGGTTTTACAGCAACTGACATTAATCAATACCAAGGGTATCGCACTGTTGAGCAGGGTGCGATCGCAGCAGTGAGACTCGCTACTCTACCTAATGATGGTTCTAGCGGAGGATTTTTTGATGAAAATGGTGTGGTTCCTTGGTAAAAAGTAGAAGGCATTGGGCACGGATTATTTCCCTTGTCCCATTGCAAGCTACGTGCCGCATCTCCTAGAGAGCGTCATCACGAATTACTAAATTTACCGAATATTAACTTCTTGCAGGTAATTTACTCCTTGAAGATATTCAACCTTAGTAACTGAGTTTTTCGGGGCGAATAAATTTGTTCTTTTTGCAGAAGCTATCTTTTGATTATCAGCTAGCACCCGTTGTTTTTGAGTATACTCATTCAATTTGACTTGAGCTTGAGCATAAACTAAAGTATCTTGGGGAATATTTCTAAGAAATTTGACGGCACGATCGAAATCACCAATAGATGCTTTTTTATAAGCTTTCTGTAAAAAGTAGGCTGCTCTGATTTGCCGCTTTCGATTGTACTCAGCTAACTTGTCTTGAACTAAAGCACCTGCATGACTTTCTTGAGGAATTTGACGCAGATATTGTAAGGCGGCAGAAAAATCTTTTTCAGCGGCTCTTTCGTAAGCTTTTGTTAATAAATCTTGCGTCTGTATTTCAATGTTTACAGATGCTTTCTGAACTATTTTATCTGTTTTAGATTGCCAATATAAAATCTTGGGAACTTTCGCAGCAGCATGAAGGACATCTGACCATCTGCTCTCCTGAAAAGCTAGTTGTGCTATTTCGTATTGCTGTGCAGCTACTTGCCATTGCTCTTGCCATTCTTCGATTGTAGCTTGCGCTTCTGGATAAACATTGCTGTGGGAGGGAATTGATTTAGCAAGTGCGATCGCTTCTTCTAAATCCCCTGCTTGATATTCTTTTGTTGCTTTATATAATGTATCTGTTTCTGAGTATGCAGGTGCAGTATTAACTAAAGAATATACACCAAATCCCATCAATAAAGAATTAGCTGCCAATCCTACTTTCATTCCCGTTAATAATGGGGATGATTTTCCAGACACAGGATTTTTTGCTACTTCTAGAGAAAATTGAGAATCTTCCTCTAATGTTTCTGATGGCTGAGGTTCCCAGATTATTTGTTTGAGTACCCGCAGTACTTCACCCGCAGACTGAAAGCGGTCTTGGTGATTATAACGGATCATTTGGCTGAGAACAGCAGCTAGATAATCGTTAACTGGCGTGGTTTGAGAACGCCAAAAAATTTCATTAGTAGAAGGATCGGTTTTTAATTGTAGTGGTTCTAGCCCTGTTAAAGCCTGGATAGCAATCATACCCAAAGCATAAATATCACTGTTGGGCTGTGTTTGACCAATAAATTGTTCTGGTGGTATGTATCCCAATGAAGTGACGGGAATTCTATAAATGGGCAATTCTGCACCTATGCCAAAATCGATCGACTGGATTGAGCCAAAGTCAATCATAACTAACTTGTTATCAACAGTACGTCTAATCAAGTTTTCCGGTTTGATATCGCAATGGATCACGCCTTGAGAGTGGACAAATTCTAGAATACTTAAGACATCTATCAAAAATTCTACAACTTCGCTTTCACTCCACAGACACCCGAAATGTTGATCGATGGGCAATTCCGCAGTCAGCGCATGTCCTTCAATACACTCTTGCACTATATAAAATCGCTCATTTTCTTCAAAACAGGCGATAAATTCAGGAATTTGGTCATGGCTTCCTAGAAGCTTGAGGGTTTGGGTTTCAGTCAGAAACAGTAACCTCAACATATCCAAGTAGCCGGATTCGGAACTGCTAACTTTAATCTGCTTAATAACGCATTTGGGATTCTCTGGATAATCTACGTCTACAGCAATGTATGTTTGTCCAAACACCCCTGCACCGAGGCTTTGGACAACTTGGTAACGCCCTTGTAGTAATTTACCGATTATGTGGTGGGTCATGACCTGGTTACTCAGTAAGTCCTTTTATCTAGTTTTTCTGACATTCCCTCCTATTTCCGGAATGCTTTAGAAATATATATCTTGAACTTTTGTTACTAAAATCCAAAATGGAATTATTTAAGTAAAAATACTTAAATACTTGATAGGAGTACAGAATATTTTGGCCAAGTCCGGCACAAAAAAATTAATTTTACGTGTTTTTACGGTTAAATTCTTTTTAGTACATGTATACCATTGTAAACACCGATTTTTAGCAAATAAAAATACGTAGCTGTAAATGGAAATCAAAGATTTAGCTGGCATTAGTGAACCACTGAAGAGACTTATTGAAGTAATGGCTGAAGGGTTTGGTGCAGTTTCACGCCCATACCTTATCAAGAAAAATGCTGAGGCTAAAGCTTACGAAATACGAGTTATTTCTGAAGCTATGGCTGAAAGCCGTAAGTTGCTTGGTGGTGCAGATTATGAAGACGGTAAAGTTAAGATGATGGGATCTTCTGAGACACCTAGCCCGATCCTCTCACTTCCTGAGCGTGCGGCAAACCGTAGTGAATACCAGGAGTTACGAAAGCAACAGAATATAGAATCCGTATGTGCAAACGCTGCTGAGGAACTAGCAAATAAAAGTGAGATCCCAGAACAGAAGCCAGAACCAGAATGGATTAATCATTTCTTTGATATAGCAGAGAAAATTTCAACAGAAGATCTCCAATACTGGTGGGGGAAAATCCTGGCTGGGGAGATTACAAAACCTGGTTCTTTCTCGCTACGTACTCTTGAGATATTGAAAAATCTTTCACGACAAGAAGCAGAAAACTTTGTTGAGTTAGGGAAATATGTTCTAAGTAATAAGAACATAGCTTTTTACCTTGACCCAAAAGAATATATTTTTAAGAAAGATAATACTATTGGCTTTTCTGAAATTCTTGATCTAAAAGACGCGGGTCTTATAAATGATAGTGATTCTCTAGGTTTTTTCTTTGAAGCTAAGACCTCCGGCAGTACCTCTAATTTACTTTACTCCTCTTTAATTCTCTTCTTTGAAAGAGAGAAAGATACGCCTGAAATCGAAAATCAAGTTGGAGTGTTAACAAAAGCAGGTACAGAACTATTGAAACTTATATCAGTTCAGCCTGATATGGAATATATAGAATTTGTTGCTCAAAAATTTAAGCGAGAAGGTATGAAAATTGCTTGGGCACCTTTTATTAGAGAGGATGGTGAAAACCTATCGATAGGAGACAAAACATATATCGTTACTGAGGAACCAGCTTAGTTATATTAAAACGATTATGCACACAGTATAACAATCTTGGTGTAGCGCAGATTGCTGTCTATCAAAGTAAGGAATCAGCCCCGACCGGGTAATAAAGCTATGCCGTACTACCTCTTAAATACCCTTGATATATGAGGCTTTAACCATCCTTGGTAAGAAATTAATTACTAGAATTTCTTAGTTTGCGCTTTTGAGTGGCCAGAGGTGAACAATGGTTTAAAAATTAGATTAGGACAATAATCCGCAACTGAGTTTTACAGGCTACAGAAAATGTGGCTAGGTAACGCTCTTAATTGACTAGAGGTAAAAACTATGAACATCCAACTTCAAGCGGAATACGAGCAATTTATACAAACCCGAATTGCTACAGGTAGATATGAAAATGCTGAAGATGTCATTGTGAAAGCATTGAAACTGCTGGAAGAATGGGAAAAGGGTTATCAGGAATGGGAAGAAGAAACTAAGAAAAAACTAGCGGATGGGCTGGCTTCTATCAAACGTGGAGACGTAGTAGGTGGTGAAGTGGTGATGGCACGACTGGAGGATTAATTACGCAAGTGCCATTGGCCTGTAACCCTTATTCACTCGTTAACCCTGTGAACGGTTACAAATCAACTGTAATTTACCAAAAATAAATATTGCCCTCCTCTTCTCAGAATCTCCTAACCCTTAGCTTCCGTATCTTCCTCAACCGCCTCAGATTTATCTTGTAATGGCTTCACTACCCGTGCGATCGCTTCCTGAATAAAAGCTTTAATAAATTCATCTCTGCGATTTATTTGAAACTGTCGCTGTACAACTTCCGTCATTCCCCCATCACCCCAATCTTGGTCATGGCGAAAATATTCAATAAAACTTTTACCAGCAATTCGCGTTAAATAAGCTGCTGTCACGCCTTGAATTGCTCTACCAATAATAAAGGTGGCAACATTAAGTTGCAACGCTGTAGATAATAATTGAATTGCTCCTTTGACAATGCCTAAACTAGCGATGGTTTTCGCTAAAGAAAGAGCTAATTCTCGTCCTCGTTCCATATTCAATTCACAGCCATACACTCTACCAATTTCCACAACCATTTGAGCGTTGACTGCGGCTGTCGCCAATAAATCTACAACTGGTATCGGCGTAACTGATACCACACCAGCACCAATCCATTGAAACCGTTCTACTATTTTGTCAGCTTGACGGCGACGCTGGCCATCGATGAGTTTTCGCGCTTCGTCTCCCAATCGCAGAGATTGCAAAAGAATATTATCCGCCACCAAATCTTCACCTTCGGCGCGTAAAACAGCAGCCGTGCGCCGCAGCAAAGGGACAATATCCGGTTCCGGCTGGAAGGTTTCGCCAGTTTCTAGTTGTGCAGGTTGCGGATTAGCAGCGATCGCTACCACGTCATTAGTAGCAATAAATCCCCGTACCCGTTGGCGCAATCTCGCGAGGATGGATTCTTTATCTTCATCTGTATATAAATCAGTTTTGTTGAGAACTAGGAGCGATCGCTTCCCAATTTCTGCCAACCCTCGCAACGGCTCATATTCTGAGCGTCGTAAGTCATTATCTACCACAAACAACAGTAAATCTGCTTCTGTCGCCAGTTCTCGCGCCATCTGTTCCCGTTCCGTTCCTGCCACCCCTGCTTCTAAAATCCCCGGCGTATCCGTAATTAAAATCTTGCGTTCTAATCCCTTCAACCGCAGACAATAGGTTTCTCCAACCTGAGTTGTACCCATCGGTGCATCTACTTGACCGACCATGCGTCCCATAATCGCATTAACTAGAGAAGTTTTGCCTGCGCTCCCCGTACCAAATACCACTACTTGAATTTCACCCCGTGCGAGGTTGGCTTCAATCTCTCGCGAGCGACTTAATAAAGCTTGGCGTGTGACTTCATCTTGAATTTGCGCTACCTGTTGCCGCACAGCCTGGAGAGTTGTAGAAGCTGCATCAGATTTAGCAGCCGGAATTTGTGCCGCAGTCGCTCGCTTCGGATTGCGACGCGATCGCTTTTCCCCGGATCTAATCACCAATACATAATAAACAAAAGCTGCAACCAAGGCTCCAATCAGGATAATCAGCAGCAACAGCAGTAAATTGCCTAGCAACGGCGAATAGGATAATTGCCAATAGAGGCGTGACAGGGAATCAATTAGCCATAGGGCTAGCCCCAAAATGACGATCAGACCGACAATCAGCGTTACTATGCGTGACAGAGGCATGGCTGGGAAAGTTTAGTGAGTATTCAGTAGGCAGATGCTTCTAATATTAATAGTTTCGGTATTTTTTACCAGAGTAGAAAGAAAGAGGCGGGGGGCAGGCTTGCCGTGAGCGTAGTCAAACGGGAGCAGAGGGGCAGGAGAAAACAGGCTTTTTTGATAAACCAACAACGCTTACTCCATTTTTTGCATCTTTAAAAAATTGCAACAATGTAAAAATGCAATTGTCTACATTATCAATATTTCCAGAATTTTTAGTATGCAGACTATCACTAAAAAGTCAATAAATAATTCCTGGGCTGGTGCGATCGCAGAACCGGCAAAAGAATTTCCCCTTACTCAACTGTCAATTATTTCTGGCAAAATTCCAGATGGCTTGCGTGGCACTCTTTACCGCAATGGCCCCGCACGGCTAGAACGCGGTGGCGCTCGTGTGGGACACTGGTTTGATGGAGACGGGGCAATTCTCGGCGTTCATTTCACAGATGCAGGAGCTACCGGAGTCTATCGCTATGTGCAAACAGCAGAATATCTAGCTGAAACTCAAGCAGATAGGTTTCTTTATGGTGTCTATGGGATGCATCCGCCAGGCCCCATCTGGAAGCGCTGGGGCCAACAGATGAAGAATGCAGCGAATACCTCAGTGTTGGCACTACCTGATAAATTATTGGCTCTATGGGAAGCAACAAATCCCTACGCCCTTGATTTGCAAACTTTAGAAACGAAGGGATTGGATGATTTAGGTGCTTTGGATAACGGATTACCTTATTCTGCCCATTACAAGCGTGATTCAGAAACAGGCGAGATTTTTAACTTTGGAATCAGTATCGGAAGTTCTGTACAACTGAATCTCTACAAAAGCGATTCTACTGGCAAAATTATCCAAAAAACTGCTTTTAAGTTAGATCGCTACTCGATAATGCATGATTTTGTTTTAACTCAAAGGTATCTGGTGTTTTTCATGCCACCGCTGCGGATGAAAATGCTGTCAGTTATTCTTGGTGTGACTACCTTTAGTGAATCTCTGTTGTGGGAACCTCAATTAGGAACCCAGGTGTTAATCTTCGATCGCGAAAACTTATCCTTAGTAAGTCGTGGTGAAACCGATGCCTGGTTTAATTGGCATTTTGGTAATGGCTATGAAGATGAAGACGGTTCCGTGGTGTTGGACATGGTGCGATATGCAGATTTTCACCAAACTAATGAGTATCTCAGAGAATTCGCAAGTGGTGAGACGCACACAGTAACTCAAGGAACATTGTGGCAAGTCCGCCTCAATCCTCAAACTGCTAAAGTGTCAGCAATGCAGCAAGTTGTCAATCGCAAGTGTGAATTTCCCGTAGTGCAGCGAGCGCAAGTTGGGCAACCTTGGCGCTATACTTATGTATCATTAATGCCCCAAAGAGGGGATATAGACAAAGAATGGTTCGGTGCGATCGCTCGCTTCGACTACAAAACCGAAACCCTCACCGAAGCAGACTTAGGAGAAAACCGCTATCCTTCAGAACCCATCCACGCCCAAGATGCCCAAAACCCTGAGCAAGCCTGGGTGCTAACTGTTGTATACGATGGTAATTCTCATAGTAGTGAAGTTTGGGTATTTGATAGCGATCGCCTGGATGCAGAACCCGTTTGCAAACTAGGATTACCTAGCGTTATTCCCCACAGTTTCCACGGCACTTGGAACCCAGCTTAACAATTTGGGGAAGAAGCAGGGGAGTAGGGGAGACAAGGGGACAAGGTGACAAGAGGTAAGAACTTGCAACAAGTCTTTGCCCTTGTCCCGAATGGCACTAAGAAAAGCGAAAAAGCTGATCAATTAAGCAGTTTGTAATTGTTTACGTAATTCATGCCGGCGTTTTGTCATTAAGGGGTACAATTTTGAGGCGACGTTTACGAACTTGTGGTTGACTTCGACCTGGGCGGTCGGGAACAGCCTTGTGAGCAATAACTTTTAGCAAAGTGCGATGAATTCGGAGGCGTTTTTGAAAAGAGGATGTTTGAAAAGTATCCGCTCAATAAATTGGGGCAACCTACCAGTTCAGAAAGATTTTACGCCATTTGAGCCTTGTCACTGAGCGATTTACCCCGAATTATTGAGCGGTTACGAAACCAGTCTAAGTAAATGCTGCATTTCATTTGAACTACCTATCTAGGGTTTCTCTCCGCTGGCAGGGCTACTCATAGATGACATCTTTGCCAGCGAATATCTCTGAATCAAACTTATAACCGAGGGGATTGATATGGCAGACATTATTGGAGACAACCAGAATAACACTCTAATTGGCACGTTTGAGAATGACGCTATCCTTGGTCAGGGCGGTGATGATAACCTCTTTGGTCGGGGCGGCAATGATGACCTCTTGGGTGGGGCTGGCAATGACTCGCTTAATGGCGAGGACGGCAATGACCTTCTCAATGGTGAGGACGGCGAGAACACCCTACTTGGTGGGTTCGGCGATGATGTCCTCCTTGGTGGATCTGGCAATGACCTTCTCGATGGCGAGGAGGAGGACGATCAACTCCTTGGCAAAGGCGGTGACGACACCCTGCTTGGTGGGTTCGGTAATGATGCTTTCCTTGCTGGATCTGGCAATGACCTTCTCGAAGGCGGGGACGGAAATGACCGACTCGCTGGAGAAGACGATGACGACCAACTCTTTGGCGGGGAAGGGTTTGACACCCTCCTTGGCGGGGCTGGCGATGACCAGATTGATGGTGAGGATGGCAATGACAACTTGACTGGTCAGGCTGGCGATGACACCATCCTTGGCGGGGCTGGCCATGACCGACTAGAAGGAGGGGACGGGGATGACAAAATCTTTGGTGGGACTGGCAATGATACTGCTGACTATTCAAATAGCACTGCCGGTGTCACCGTCAACCTGGCGACTGGAACTGCCAGTGGTGGGGCAGGGAATGATGTCCTGTTTAATATCGAACAAGTCTTTGGTTCTGGTTTCAACGATTCCCTAACTGGCGGGCGCGGTAATGACAACCTCTTTGGTAGAGGTGGCAATGACCTGCTTGATGGTGGAGTTGGCAATGACCTGCTGGATGGCGAGGATGGCAACGATATTGTCCGTGGTGGGGCTGGCGATGACACCTTGCGTAGTGGGACTGGCAATAACCAACTCTTGGGTGGAGTTGGTGTTGATACTGCTGATTATTTCAGTGCCACTGCCGGAGTCACGATTAACCTTGCCACTGGAACCGCTACAGGGCAGGGCAGGAATGATGTCCTGTTGGAGATTGAAAGAATCGTTGGTTCTAGGTTCAATGACACCATCCTTGGCGGAGCTGGCAATGACTTCTTCATCAGTGCTGGGGACGGGAATGACTTTGTTAATGGTGAGGCTGGTAATGACCGCCTCTTTGGCGATAACGGCAATGACACCCTCCTTGGCGGGGCTAACGACGACTTTATCAATGGCGGGTACGGCAATGACTCCCTGCTTGGCGGTAGCGGCATTGACATCCTGCTTGGTGGGGCTGGCAATGACCAACTCTTTGGTGAGGACGGGAGTGACACTCTCATTAGTAGAGAAGGCAATGATACCCTGCTAGGCGGCAGCGGCAATGACATTCTGCTTGGTGGGGACGGCGACGATCAACTCCAAGGTGGAGGCGGGGATGACCAACTCTTTGGTGGGACTGGCATTGATACTGCTGATTATTTAAATGCCACTGCCGGAGTCACCGTTGACCTTAGCACTGGAACTGCCAGTGGGGGAGATGGGAATGATGTCCTGTTCAATATCGAGCAAGTCTTTGGTTCTAGTTTTAACGACTCCCTGATTGGAGGAGGCAGCAGTGATACCCTCTTTGGCAGAGGCGGCAATGACACCTTGCTTGGTGGGGATAGTGATGACTTTCTTGATGGTCAGGAAGGTAATGACCTCGTATTGGGCGAGGATGGGAATGATAGCCTGTTTGGCGGGGCTGGCAATGACCAAATCGAAGGAGGAGAAGGCGATGACACCCTCGGTGGCGGGGTCGGTAATGACACTCTCCTTGGAGGGCCTGGAAATGATGTCCTCATAGGCGTTGATACTAACGGTTCTGATTCTCCTGGATTAGGGGAGATTGATACCCTAACTGGAGGGCCTGGGGAAGATCAGTTCTTACTTGGAGATGCTACTAATGTCTTTTATGACGATAACAACAGTGGAAATAGTGGTTTGGCAGACTACGCTACCATTAGTGGCTTCAACTCCAACGAAGATACAATCCAGCTCAAAGGAACACTGGCAGACTATCGCTTGCAGACTGTGGGAGCCGATACAAGGGTATTCCTGGACAACTCAGGAGAGCTAGATGAACTCATTGGTGTTGTGCAAACATCGCCTCTGAAGCTTGATAGTGACGACTTCCTGTTCTACGAGAAAGAAAATGCTGCACAAGGGACAAACAATACACTAGCCACTGCTGAGAAGCTAGGTACTTTAACATCAGGTTCAGAAGTTAATACCTCTGCTCAACTGGCAAGACTTCCAGGGAACAATCCTGATTTCGACTTTTTCACATTTTCTTTAGCTAACCCAGGAACTGTGACTATTAACACGCCGAATTATAGCGGTATCTATCCAGTTCTCGGCCTATTTAATAGTGCCGGGAGCTTACAGAGTTCCAGTACTTCTCAATCAATCACCGCTTCACTAGGGGCAGGTACTTACTCCATTTCAGTAAGTGATTATGATTACTTCCCTCAAAATGGCGGAATTTTCAGTTCTGGCTCTTTTGATCCTGGTTCTTATACGCTAGGAATCACTGTAGCCTAAAGACAAATGGTACTAAGAAAAGCCGAAACAGTCGCCTACGCAGCCAAGCGTCCACTGCTATTAACGAATCGATACTTGTAATGCTTATACAGCATAGTTTACAGCTTTTCTTAGTGCCATTTGCCCTTGTCCCCAAGTCCTCTTTCCCATGTCCAATTCACTCTAATCTTTGATAATTGCTAAGTGTAAAAACGTAGTATCCTACATATTGGTATCTAAAAATAAGTCCAAAATCATGAGGAGAAACCCGATAGCATTACTACTTAGCGGAGTGATTGTCAGCTTTGGACTATCATCATTGTTAGCTCAAGCACAACAACAGGTTTCTAATGCCCAAGTCGCGGCAATGGTAGAAGCGTTGCGACTAGCTGCACCGCAGACCGGCACCGCAAATGATGGACTTTACAATGAATGGCAAGTTAAACCAGAAACCTTAAAAGGCTGGTCAAAATATTGTCTTAAACAAGAACTAACACCAACGCAGTTTGAAAATAGCCCCGCGAAGGCACGTCAAGTTGTTTCTTGCATCACGCGCCGTGAGTTTAACAAGCAATTTCTCGCCACCAATAATAATGAAATTGCTGCTGTGCGTGGCGTCGGTTGCTGGTGGATGACTGGCAGCTATACAGGCTGCAACAGCGGATTTACTGCTACATATCTTCAAAAAGTTGTGGGTTTTTACCAACAGCAGCGTTCAAAACCAGCAACTACTCGATAGACATCACCAAATTAATCGCCGCGATGTGGCAAAAATATGAGTGGAAAGTAATTTAGAGGCGTAGTAATGCTATGTCTCTACAAGGGTTATGGATAACGCATATTTAATTTCACCAAATATCTAATGATTAAGCGATCGCAATTAAATAAAATCAACTGCTACGCGTCTATATTGACTTTAATACAGAGTTTTAGCTTTAACCCAACCGTATTGAGTTATATCTAAACAAGGGATTGTTTGAACTTTGCCAATGCTGTTAGAATGCCTTGATGTTAAAAAAGCAACATTTATTAAACAAAAAACTCGGTTGGTCTTTGGATGAGCGAGATCCAAAGTTCATAGAATCTCTGATGCCCCTATTTGGGTTTTTGTATCACTACTATTTCCGAGTTCAAACTAGTGGCTGGGATAATATTCCACCCCAGCAAAAAGTCTTATTAGTTGGTTCGCACAATGGGGGACTCGCAGCCCCAGATATGTCAATGATGATGTACGACTGGTTCCAAAGATTTGGTGTAGAGAAACCCATTTATGGTTTGATGCATCCCAAGGCTTGGCAGGTTAGCCCGCCACTAGCCCAGATGGCCGCCAAGGCTGGAGCAATCATTGCCCATCCAAAAATGGCTTATACTGCCTTGCGCTCTGGAGCGAGTGTGCTAGTTTATCCCGGTGGAGCCGAAGATGTCTTCCGGCCGCATTATTTACGTAACAAAATCTACCTTGCGGGGCGACAAGGATTTATCAAGTTAGCGTTACGGGAAAATGTGCCGATTGTGCCTATGATTTCATGGGGCGCTCACGATACACTCATTGTTATCGCTGACTGCTACAAAGTTGTGCAGCAACTCCACGAATGGGGGATGCCTTGGCTATTAGGTATCGATCCAGAAGTTTTTCCAATCTATCTCGGACTACCTTGGGGATTAGCAATTGGCCCATTACCCAATATTCCATTGCCAGTGCCCATCTACACGCGGGTTTGTCCGCCAATTGTATTTGAACGCTACGGCCGTGAAGCCGCTAGCGATCGCTACTATGTCAATGAATGTTATGAATTAGTTGTTAGTCAGATGCAGCAAGAGTTAGATAACTTAATAAAGCTAACTGCTCAGACCAATTCTCTTTAAATAGTTATGAGTTAGAAGTTTTGAATCTTTAATTTATCACTCCTAACTCCTAACTCCTAACTCTTTTCCTAGCCGCCACTGACTGGTGGAATCAACACAACCTCATCCCCATCTTGTAGTAGGGTATCTGGTTCGACAAATATCAAATTAATCCCAAAACGGGTTATATCGCGCCACTGTGAGAGTTCAGGGTGTTCAGCTATGAGGCGATCGCATACTGCTTTGACTGGGATACTATTAGGAAATTCCAGCACTAGTTCCGAAACCCTAAAGGCTTCTTGATAAGCAGCGAACAATTTGACAGTAACAGTAATTACAGATTTAGACATAGAACATACTTTGGCAGTACGGACAAGTGTTTTAATAGTTGCCAAGAATGTAAACAAATGTTCAACATAACTTATGTATGTTTTGCTTCCCCGCCCCTTGTGCGGGAAACAAATTTAAGTATACGTTGTTAGGACTTGCTCTAAGCGTACTCCTACGGAGAAACAAGCTACGCGGTAGCATCTCTAAGAGTTGCTAGGCCGTTGGCTTACTCCTGCAAGTGTCGCAGACAAGCCTCTCGTACCACTTTGTGGAAGCAAGTTACGCATAGCGTCTCCCTTTGTGAGAAGAGAAGACTTTACGCTGCGCTATCGTCAATCTAAAATTGCAAATCTAAAATCCCAAATTGTTTGACTATTCAGCATTGAGGATTTTTGGTACTTTGAAAAATTCGCCTTCCTGTTCAGGCGCACTGTTGAGAATACTTTCTCGGTCAGGATAGGGTTGTAATTCATCCTCTCGTGTGATATTGCTGACATCAATTGCACGTGTTGTTGGCAGCACATCACTGACATCAAGTTCATTCAATTGTTCGATATAGTCCAGAATACTTCCCAACTGGGTAGTGAATTGTTTCTCTTCTTCTGGAGTCAATTCTAAACGAGCAAGATTGGCTACTTTGTGAACTTGTTCTTGGTCAATCATAAATTGTCATTTGTCACTTGTACTGAGCTTGTCCTGAGTTTCGACTGCGCTCAACTACCGCGTAGTCGTTGGCGCAGCCTCTCGTAGAGAAGTATTGGTCATTGGTCATTGGTCATTGGTCATTTATCATTGGTCATTAGTCCTTAGCAAATGACAAAGAACTAATGACTAATGACTAAAAGAATACGTCAATTTGCGATCGCCCAGTGGTTTTCAGCCAGTTTTGAGCTTCGACATAGTTATTGGGGGCCATGCGAATAGCTCGAATCCAATAGTCTGCTGCTTGGTCAAAAAGTGCTTCGCCAGCCTCGTTATCTCCAGATTCTTTTTCTTTTTCGCCTTGATGGTGGTAAATCACAGCGATGTTGTTCAAGGCTTGGGGCATCCGTGGGTTTAACTCAATTGCCTGGTGATACAGTTCTAAAGCCTTGTTATGGTCGCCATTGCTGGCATAAATTAGCCCCATATTGTAGAAAATATAGCCGCGATCGTTGGTATCTTCCTCTAGTGTTAGAGCTTCTTCATAGTATTCCAATGCCTCAGCATATTCCCCTTCCGCTTGGGCCGACATACCATCTCGATAATAAACAAACGCTTCTTTAGCTTTTTTGTTGGTTGGCAGAATCTTCAGAATGATATCCGCCATCACAGTAAAGGATTTGTCAATAAAATTATCGTTCTTTTGTGTTCTTGGCATATTTCTCTCTGGGTATTGGGGACTGGGTATTGGGGACTGGGGACTGGGTATTGGGGACTGGGGACTGGGTATTGAGCAATAATCAATAGTTTTTCTTCCCCTGCTTCCCCTGCTTCCCCTGCTCCCTCATCTTCACCATTCCATAGTTCACTCAATAGTTAATTTAACTGATTTGCGGGGGCATTCTTCTCGCTGAGGGGTACGATACATTCTGAACTATTATGTCGAGAGTTGTTTACCAAGGTGCTAACTGGATATGCAGTCATTGCTGGCGCTGGATAGGGACGCAATAGCTGCTGTAGGGTTTGGGCTGTTTGCACTTGGGAATCTAGCCATAAATCGTAATCTTGTGGTTCCAGAATCACTGGCATCCGCTCGTGGATGGGTTGGAGTAATTCGTTAGCTGCCGTTGTCAAAATTGTACAAGAGATTATTTCTTCGTTAACAGGCGATCGCCATCTCTCCCACAAACCTGCAAAACCGAAGGGTTGCCCATCTTGAAGACGAAAATAAAATGGCTGCTTCTTACCTTTACCTTGTTGGCGTTGCCACTCATAAAAGCCATCAGCTAACACTAAACAGCGTCTGTGCTTAAAAGCCGAACGAAAAGCGGGTTTTTCGGCAACAGTTTCTGCCCTAGCATTAATCAGCTTTGCCCCCATTCCTGCATCTTTCGCCCATGACGGAATTAATCCCCAATGCAACTGCTTAAATTCCCGCTTTTCGCTTTCGGGATTTTGCAACACTGTCGCCACCATTTGCGTAGGCGCAATGTTATATTCGGCTGCCAAATCGGGAACAGACTCGACATGGAAAACTTCAGACAATCCTGCTGCCGACTGATTTAGAGTAAATCTTCCACACATAGTTTTATTTTCGACCACTAACTACATTAAATGTCTCAATCTAGAATCTCAATCTAGAAATAAATAATGCTTTTTTTTATTTTCTCGAATAATTTACTGTAGTACGTTCAGATACTAAATACAAAAAAAATATCCGGTTTTGGGAAAATCTTTTGGTAAAATATTGTATTTTGAACCTTCACTTCTCAACATATTCCTAACTGTATTTTAACATGGAACTACTGCATCTGTACGATTTTTTACCTTCTGGACATGGTTATAAGATACGTCTTTTATTGACACAACTAGGTATGCCTTTTGAGAGGATAGAGCTTAACATCTTGAAAGGCGAGACTCGAACACCAGAATTTTTAAGTAAAAATCCTAACGGTAAGATACCTGTTCTGGAAATCGAGCCAGGGAAATATTTGGCAGAATCAAATGCCATATTGGTTTATCTGAGTGAAGGTACAGAGTTTTTACCTTATGACCGCTTTTTACGAGCGCAGGTGCTGCAATGGTTATGTTTTGAACAATATAGTCATGAGCCTTTTATAGCTACATCAAGATTTTGGATTTCTATTTTAGGTAAAACTGAAGAATATAGTGAAGCTATCAAACAAAAACGCGAACCAGGTTATGCAGCACTTAGCTTGATGGATAAACATTTAACTTCTCAAGATTTTTTTGTGGGAGAACGTTACACGATTGCTGATATCGCTTTGTTCGCTTACACTCATGTAGCTAATGAAGGTGGGTTTGATTTAACACAATATCCTGCTATCCAAGCTTGGATAGAAAGAGTCAAAACTCAACCAAGGTATATCAGTATTACACAGGCATGAATCAATTCAAAATTCAAAATGACGCTCTCTACGAGACGCTAAAAGCGAACGCGGACTCGCTAACGCTGCGCTAACAAAATTCAATTCAGCCACCCACAAGGGGTGGGGTTTTTACCTAACTTGGGAAACAAGGATTCTTTCGCCCACAAGGGGTGAGGTTTTAAACCTTCACTTTTTTCATAAAAATTAGATTTTGCAAGTTTCTATCTCTCGTTTCTTGTCTCTAGTAGAAAATGTACTGGGTGGAATGTAGCTCATATTCAGAAGGCAGCAAAGTCTTCACAAAAGATATTATTAAGCAGCAGTTAGGTATTCGTATCAATTTCCATCAGCTTTTGCCGAGAGGAGAAACCTGACTTAATTCTGATATAAGACTTGGGTACATCAAATTTATCTGCTAGTAGTTTAATTAACTCTTCATTAGCCTTACCATCAACTGGAGGCGATTTTAAATAAACAGTCAGACTGCCATCAGGTTGTTCTTCAATTTTTTGCTGTTTTGAATTAGGTTTAACCTTGACTTTTTTTTGCATAACCTATTCCGTGTAATTGTCGCAGCCACAACCAGCCTAAAACAGAACCCAATACATAATGAGGAAAATCCCACCAAACAAAGGTGGTACCAAGTAACAATTTACCTATCAAGGTGGCACGAATTTGCTCTAATAGTGGCGGATGCCAAAGTTGCAAGAATTCTAGTATACAGGTGATGACAAAAACCCATATAGGAATTTGGATTACTGCTGCACGACTTCTGAAAAAGCAAAATGCGAACAGACACCAAAATATTTCGTAAAATACAGCTGCTCCGTAGTCATTAAACCAGTGATGGGCAGGCCCATTATAATACTTAAGCAAAAATCCCATCGGTACAACGATGAGTACAGAAATAAGAATAAATATGGTTCTTCAGTACATAGTATGCTTAACTAATAGTTAAAATGCCAATTCAATAAGCATCTAACTCGGAAATTGTCAAAGTTTCTAAATCCATAACCGGAACGTTTAATCAACTTGATCTTGTTATTAATACCTTCCACAGCACCACTACTTGTCCCATTATCAAAGTAAGCAATTATCTCATCAAACCAACGGATAATAGTATTGTTACTCTTGGGAAAATATTTTTTAGCTTTCGATAACCACATACCGAGTTTAAAAACTCCCGGATACCAATTATCTGTCTTATTAAAAATCTTTCTAAATTTTTCTTTTAATTCATGCATTTCTTTTAAGACAGGAGATACATTCTTGACTTCAGAAAGTTTATTTATTTGCTCTTCATTTAAGTCTGACTCATTTTTAAGTAAAACGTACTTACTATTTTTTAATCCCGATAAAAGTTTTTCATATTCAGCTTTTTGTGCTGATAATTGCGCTTTTTTAATTAATTCTTCTAGACTCCGTTTCTCTCGTTTTCTCTGTGTATCTAATTCTTTATTAATCTGTGTCATTACATGAAATCTATCTGCTACTACTTGAGCATTGGGCATTAATTCTGTGACAACGTTTTTATAACCAACCCACAAATCTATACTCACTTCCTCAATTTGTTCTAAGACCTCATATCCCCATTCTAAAAGGGTTTCCTTCACTACTTCTTGCGTGCGCCCATTTAAAATAGTTACTAGCTTAGATGTATCTAAATCTATTAGTACGGCGCAGTAATTACCCTTGCCCTTAACCAGAGCTATCTCATCGATTCCAAGTCTTTTTATCAGAGAAGGTTTGTCATCAGATAATTCAAGCGAAGCGTCTTTTAACATTCTTTCTATTTCTTCTGTTGTCACTATCCCTTGATCAGCTACACTGTGGATATCGTTTTCTACTACCTCTTGTATTATCTTGTGTGCCAGCCGTTTTGTATAAGTTCTTTTCTGGCTCACGAAATCTAAATTCTCACTAAAGGGTTTTTTACATTCTTCGCATTTGAATTGTCTTCTATTTATTTCTAAAAATACTGGTTTCTCACCGAAAGGTAAATCTTTAACAATGTATCGATGATTTTGATGTAATCTATGGCTTTTTGTACCACAGCGAGGACAAGTACTGTATGATTTTATTGATTCTATTTGTAAAATCATTCCTATCCCGACATGAAGGCGATGTGATATAACTTTCACATCTTTTAAATCTAGAAGCTCTGTTAGTATTTTAATATTTTGTTTCCTGTTCATAACTGTAAATAGACAAAAAATACTTTTCTAGTACTTACAGTTAATAATGAATCTGCGTCCTAAGTCAATTATGTCAAAAGTTTTACTAAATATTTTATGCAATTCTTTATACTTTTTAACCTTCGCAGCTAATAATTTAGCATAGTAAGTACTGAAGAACCATATTATTTTGTAATTAAACATAATAGTTCTTTAACAAAAAAAGATATTTAAACCTAACTTCATGACAAACATCATTAAGCTAAAAAGCTGGCAACATCAACATTAATCAAACAAATCAGTAGATTTTAAAAAATATTTAATTTCAGGTTTACAAACATATATCAATTTATTATAAATCGGATTTATTAAGGATTTTTAAGATTTGATAAAAAAGTTCGTGTAACCTTATACTTCATGGTAATTAAATAATTACAGCATGGGTTCAAAAAATTGGGGAAAAACCAAAATATTTTACCTAATTACTTAATAATTTGCGTAATCAATTAATGGGTTTTCAAAAAATAAATTATCTGATTTTGTAGAGTAAGCGTTTCGCTTGCAACAAAGGGCTGGCTTTTCGGGTCAGCCCACAGTAAGTAGTTGGATATTTTTTCTTGAGAAGTTCCTAACTAAATAGTTAATGTTTTTTAACATGAGATTATGCAAATTACAAGTATTCTACATTGAACTGATAAATAGTTCTTTGATTGATGCTGAACTTACATATTTAGTGAAAAATTTAGGAGAGATAATATGGTTTTCGGTACTACAAATCCTGACACGATAAATGGGAGTTTGGGAAATGACACCATAGTTGGTTGGGCTAGTGGTGGTAACGCCAATAGTACCTCCGGTAACGATATCTTGAATGGTTTGGCTGGTAACGATTCCCTCGCAGGTGGGACTGCAAACGACAGTCTAAGCGGTGGAGATGGCAATGATACACTTGATGGGGGCACAGGAAACGACACTTTAAAAGGTGGTGCAGGCAGTGACATTTTCA
Source organism: Nostoc sp. 'Peltigera membranacea cyanobiont' 210A (assembly GCF_002246015.1). Taxonomy (GTDB): domain Bacteria; phylum Cyanobacteriota; class Cyanobacteriia; order Cyanobacteriales; family Nostocaceae; genus Nostoc. The sequence continues at coordinate 749,377 of NZ_NOLJ01000001.1, read as the reverse complement.
AAGGCAGTCAGGGTAACGACAACATTGATGGTGGAGATGGCATTGATACCGCAGATTACACTCAACTAGGTCAAACCATTACCTTGTCAGGTGTTGGAACTATTCAAAAAGCTGGGGGATTGGGAAAAGACCTACTCTTTAAAGTAGAAAAGGTTATTGCTAATGCTAAGGTTGCTAACAACACCATCGATGCATCCCAATCTTTGCCTGGGGTATTTATCACCGCTAACCTACAAACCCAAAGTTTGGCTGCCAATAAGGTTCCTGGTTTGGGAACATTGTCATTTACCGCAGTCAACTTTGATAATGTCATCGGCACAAATGGAAATGACAGCATTGCTGGCGACAACCAAAATAACCGATTATCCGGTAATAATGGCAATGACACACTTGATGGTGGTGTAGGTATTGACACTTTGAATGGGGGAGCAGGTGACGATACTTACATTGTTAACACTACTCTTGATACCATTACAGAGGCTGCGAATTCAGGTCTAGATACTGTCCGGTCTTCTGTCAACTACACGCTGGGAGCCAATCTGGAGAACCTGAGGCTGAGGGAAGGTGGCAACATTACCGGGACAGGTAACAGTTTTAACAACTTTATTTTTGGTAATACTTCTAATAACACTCTAAATGGAAGAGTAGGCGATGATACGCTAGACGGTAATAATGGCGATGATATCCTCAACGGTGAGGACGGCAATGATAGCCTACAAGGCGGACCCGGCAATGAAATACTCAATGGGGGATCTGGAAACGATATCCTCATCGGTACTTTTCCTGGTAGTCCGCTTCCACCTGGATTAGGGGAAACTGATACCTTAACTGGCGGGACTGGGGCAGATAGATTTATTCTGGGGGACGCTGTAAATATTTTCTACGACGATAACAACAGCGCAAATCCTGGTTTTGGAGACTACGCTACTATTACTGACTTCGACTCTAGCCAAGATCGAATTGAACTCAAAGGATCTTTACAAGACTACCGCCTGCAAGTTGTTGGCAGCAACACACGAATCTTCTCAAACAAACCGGGAGCAGAACCAGATGAGATCGTAGGTATTGCACTAGGGAAAAACAATCTCAAACTTGATAGTGATGACTTCCTTTTCTTTGAGGGGGAAAATACTGGAGAAGGTACAAACAACACACTGACCACTGCTGAAGGATTAGGTTCCTTATCATCAGGCTCAAACATTAATCTTTCAGCCCAGATTGCCACAGTTCAACTGGGAGACGATCGCGATTTCGACTTTTTTAAATTTTCTTTAGCAAATCCAGGAACTGTGACTATTAAGACAGTGACATCGGGAGATACAGTTCTCGGACTGTTTGACGATACTGGGATTGGGACTTTACTGGAAACAAACGACGACAGTGGCGGTAGCAATTCGTCATTAATTACCCGTTCCCTGAGTGCAGGTACGTACTACATTTCAGTGAGTAAATATGCTTTCTTGCCTGAAGATGGCGGAACTTTCTCTGGTAGCAGTTCTAATCCTGATTTTTCTTATACACTAGGAGTCAGTTTTGCATAAAAACTTTGCCAACTTAAGAAAGTACTAATATCAGAAGACAGATTCGAGGATACTTTTCCTCGTGGCTAGGGGAACACGGCTGCGTGTTCCCCTTTATCCGACATGAGACTATTTACAAGCCAGTACTTATCTCCAGGAGCAACACATCTTAATTATTTCTAATTGATTAGCGTTCTAAAATTATCTTGATAATTTCAATTTTGGGTAAATGATAGTCAAAACTAATCACCTAGACAAATTGAATCGTCAATAGTTGCAATAAAACCGATGAAATCCCTTAAAAGTCCTTCATCCAGCTTTTCTAATTTTCAAGCACCAGAACAAACTCCTCAATTGGCCTATAGACCGTTTGGTGGCCAAACTCAAAAAGCATCTTTTACGCCCGTGACACAAACGGACGTAGAGAATGAAGCTTTTGCAGAAGAAAAGATGGAAGTAACTGAATTGGAATTACAAGCCAAGCATCGGACGATTACGCCAGAGGGACAAGAACGGCTGACTGTATTGCAAGCCAAGATGGATCTATCTTTGAATTCTCGACTGGAAAAAGCAACTCGATTTGGTCATAACTTTGCCAATATTCCAGTCAGAAGACCAGATACACCAACACCAATTCAAGCAAAACTGACGATTGGGGAGCCTGGAGATAAGTACGAGCAAGAAGCCGACCAAATGGCGCGTCAGGTGATGCAAAGAATTCATCAGCCACAGAGTGGGAAACTTCAGCGAGAAGAATTACCTGATGAAGAAGAATTGCAAATGAAACCAGAGGGCAGTATTCAGCGCGAGGAACTGCTAGAAGAAGAGGAAGAAGTACAAATGAAATCTTTGGGAGAAACTCCCTCGCTGCAACGGGAGGAACTACCAGAGGAAGAAGAATTGCAAATGAAGCCGCTTAGTACTTCATCCCAGAGAGTAAATGAGGTAAAATTCGCCAGCAAACCGCTTGGACATGACATTAGTCGAATATCACTGCGGCGTCCACAAACAAAACTGACAGTTAACCAGCCTGGAGACATTTATGAGCAGGAGGCTGATAGCGTCGCTCAGTTGGTGATGCAGAGGATGAGCGAACCTGTGCAGTCTATCCAACGGGAGGCATTACCAGAGGAAGAAGACCAATTACAAATGAAATCCCTGGCGGATTCAATTACTCCTTTGGTGCAGCGTCAGGGTGGAGGAAGAACAGCTGCAACATCTGAGCTAGAAACTTCAATCCAACAAGCACGTGGAAATGGGCAGCCGCTTGCAGATGATATCAAGCAACCAATGGAGCAAGGATTTGGGGCTGATTTCGGTAGTGTCCGGGTTCATACCGATGCTCAATCTAATCGCCTAAATGAATCTATACAAGCTCGTGCTTTTACCACAGGGCAAGATGTGTTTTTCCGTCAGGGCGAATACTCTCCTGGAAGTGATGCAGGCAAAGAATTACTGGCCCATGAGTTGACGCACGTTGTCCAGCAGAATGGTAGTGCAGTACAGCCTAAATCTCTTCATATAGCACCAAAAGAAAACAAACTCCAGACAAAAGTGCCGACAACCTCTGTGGGGCATGGGCTAGCTATCCAACTGCGGGAGAATTTCCAAAAACCAACTGACGAAAATAACCAAAAAAATTTAGAAGCTGTAGAATCCAAAACTGATACAGAAAACGGCGAACAACAAAATCAGGCTAAGACAGAAAAACATCAAGCCACTCCGACACCACCAGATGATGGTGGGAATGGGGCAACAGATCCACCTCCGACAAAAAAGGTTGGTGCAGCAGTAACTCAGAAACAGGTTGAGGCTGGGGGAAATCAAGCAAAAGAGCCTGATCCGAAAGATAGCAAAGTTAGTACAGAAAAGGTCGATTCTCAACAGCAAGCTCAAAGCAAAGGAGCAGATGTAGCTAAGGGAGCCGCAGATTTACCTGGAGGAAACGCAGGGAAAGCGATCGCCCCATTACCAGGAACAAATGTAGCCATTACAGCAGATGATGGTAAAAAGGCTCCCACTTCTCCTGAAGATGACCCAGCATTTCAAGCGGTAGTCGGCACAACAAAACAGGTTGCAGGACTTGAGAAAAAACACCCACCTGCTAATAGCAAAGCCCAAGAAGCCCAAGCGGCAGCCCAACCCCCAGGTAATGAAGTAGACAGCAAAGCGCAAGCCAATCAAGTTGGGGAGATGCAACAAGCCCCAACACCAGGATTTGACGCTGCCGCCTTCAAAGCCAAATTGATGCAGCGCATTGCTGATATGGCTCCCAAGAACTTGGAAGAGGCGGACAACTTTAAAAATAACAACAAACTTGACTCTGTAAAAGGCGATTTGAGTGGCCAGGTTAAAGAAGAACAGAAAAGCTCTCAGGGTCAGCTAGAAGAGAAAACCAAAGAAAAACCTGATGCTAGTGGGATTGAGGCTAAACAAGTAACACCACTGCCCAAGAATGAGCCAGGGACAGCGCCAACAGGCGTTGATGCAGATAAAGCTGCACCCAAATCTAAAGGACAAGCTGAAGTCGAGGCACCACTGCAAGATGACAGTAAAAAACTTGACCAGCAGATGAAAGAGGCGGATATTACCGAGAAGCAATTGGCCAACTCCAATGAACCGGAGTTTCAAGGGGCACTCGCAGCCAAGAAAGATGCTCAAACTAATGCACAAGAGGCGCCGCCACAATATCGCCAGCAAGAGCAAGGCATACTCGCAACCGCTCAAGCTACGGCAGAAGCTACAGCCCAGCAGCATTTGCAAGCAATGCACGGTACCCGTACTCAAAACCTGGGTCAGGTAGGGGAGCAACAGATTGGAGCCAAGAGCAAGGATGAGCAAGCACGGGCAAAAGTTGCTGGTGATATTAATAAGATTTATGACAAGACCAAAGGCAAAGTTGAGAAAACCCTTGGTGAACTAGACGGGCAAGTTATACAAGCCTTTGATGCTGGTGCTGCTGATGCCAAAAAAGCCTTCGAGGATTACGTTGGCAAGCGGATGGACGATTATAAGAGCGATCGCTACAGTGGCTTTTGGGGGCCAGGAAAATGGTTGATAGACAAATTGTTCGGTATGCCCTCAGAGGTGAACGCTTTCTATCAAGAGGGACGGCAGCTTTACATTAATCAGATGGATGGTGTAATTAACAATGTCGTCGCCATTATTAGTAAAGGACTGACCCAAGCCAAAGCAGAAATAGCCAATGGTAAGCAGGAGATTCAGAATTATATTAGCCAACTACCGCAAGACTTAAAAGGAGTCGGTCAACAAGCAGCCGCAGACATTGACAGCAAATTTGAAGAATTGCAACAAAGTGTTGACGATAAGCAAGATGAGCTAATTGACACCCTAGCGCAGAAATATCAGGAGAACTTGGAAGCTGTTGATGCCCGCATTGAAGAGATGAAGGCAGCAAATAAAGGTTTTATTCAAAAAGCTTTCGACTTCATCGTGGGAGTGATCAAGACGATCATTGAACTGACCAAAATGCTTTTGCAAGTGCTAGCGCGAGTTGCTGGCGTAGTTGGGCAAATCCTCAAAGACCCGATTGGTTTCTTGACTAATTTGATCCAGGCACTGAAGCAAGGTTTCCTCAACTTCATGAATAATATCGGGAAGCACCTCCAGCAAGGATTAATTGGCTGGCTGACAGGCACAATGGCAGAAACTGGTATTCAAATGCCAGAAAACTTCGACCTCAAAGGGATCTTTAGCCTAGCAATGCAGCTTTTAGGCTTCACTTATGAAGCAATTCGTGGTCAAGCTGTGAAACGATTAGGTGAAGAAAAGGTCAGTCGATTGGAACAAACTGTTGATGTATTTCAAGTCTTAGCCAGTGAAGGAGTGGCTGGGATTTGGCAGTTTGTCCAAGAGAAGATGGGCGATCTCAATGCCTTGGTGATCGAACCCATCAAGAACTTTATCATTGAAAAAGTGATTACAGCCGGGATTGAGTGGATTCTCAGCCTGTTGACCCCAGCTTCAGCATTCATCAAAGCTGCTAAGGCGATTTATGAGATTGTCAAATTCTTTATTGAACGCGCCCAGCAGATTGCCGATTTAATTAATGCTATTTTAGACGCGATTGGTGCGATCGCTAGTGGTGCGATCGATCAAGCAATCAAAGGCGTTGAAAATGCCTTAGCGAAATCTTTACCTGTAGTTATCAGTTTCCTAGCAAGTCTTTTGGGCTTAGATGGAATTGCCGGCAAGGTTCAAGGAATATTCAAGAAGCTGCGGAAACCGATGGAAAAAGCAGTTGATTGGGTAATTGATAAAGGTGCAAAGGCGTTTAAGAAAGTTGGTAACAAAGTTAAGAATAGCAAGTTTGGTAAGAAGGCTGGAGAACTGAAAGATTCAGCGAAGGAGAAATATAAAGCCGGTAAGCAGTGGGTTGAGGATAAGAAGGAAGCTGGTAAGCAGTGGGTTGAGGATAAGAAAGCAGCCGCTCAGAATTGGGTTGAAGAGAAGAAGGGGGCGGTGAAGGAGAAGTTTGACAAGTTTGGCAATAAAGTCAAAGATGAGTTTGGATTTGATAAGGACAAGAAGAGCGAAGTTAAAAATAAAGAAAAAGAAAAAGATAAGATAACGATTCCAGATGGGCCTGTCGGTAAGCCAGTTAAATTCAACGCACACGACGAAGGACACCGCCTATGGATTGAACTCAAAAGTGGCAAGCCAGTCGTGATGGTTGCAAGTACACCAGAACAGGCAGAAACGAAGTTAGATAACATTGTTGGAAAAATTAAAGGAATCCCAAATTTACCGCCAGATTTGCTTGCTAAAGCGGGTGAATTGTTACGAAGAGGATATGGTCTGCTAAATGTAACCGAGGAGCAGATCGATCAAAAGCTGGACAAGCTAAAAACTAATAACAACAGTAATATAGTCAGCATTAGGGAAGAGATCGATCAGCGTGCTAACTCAGTACCACAAAGAAACGAACTGGCACACGTTTTCCAAGAACTTTTTGAAATTTTGTACAATGCTATTCATTTGCCAGAGCAGCGGAGTGCTGAAGATGCAGTAGCCTGGTATCACGGTCAAATTAGGGAAGCGATGGGCAGCGTAGATGAAGCCGGTCAAGATACTTCAGGCTTTAAAACAGGGGAAGGAAAAAATCAGCGCGCTCATAAAATTCCAAACATGTTAGTAGGAGTCGTAGATCAAGAAAACAATAATCAAGCTTACTTCGGTATGAGTGCGGGTGGCAAAAAAGAACCTAATCAGAAGCGTTTAGATAACGCTTACCCACAGTTTCAAGACAAACTTAACGAACTGTCCGATAACCGACCACTAAAAAATAGGGATCTCACAAATTGTGCTGAATGTGAAGCCTACGATAAAGCTATTTCTATCAGGGGAAGAGATAATGCGAATTTTAGCGGACTAAAGGATTCTGCTGCATGGGGTCCCAAAGAAGCGCTTAAACCCGAACCTCGTTGCGATAACTGTGAATACGTGTATGAAGAGCATAAGCATTAAAATTGCTTATAGATAGCAATAGCAGCTAAACATTGGAGAAAAATATGGACTTTAACTCTCAGGAGACAAAAATATTGCTTGAAAAAGCGGGCTGGAGCAAAAATCACTTAGTAGATACTAGTGAATATGAACATCATCTTAAAAAAATAGGATACTCAGTATTTCCGTCCGTGACCCATTTCCTTCGTCAATTTGGCGGTCTTCAGATTTCACAAAATGCTAGTGATGCAGCCACAGAACGCTACCGTTTGAAGGTAGATCCCATAGAGCTGACTCAATATCACTCACGCCAAATGATTACAGAGTTTGAAGAGGCTCTTGGTCGTTCTCTTTGCCCAGTAGCACTAGCTCTAAATGGAAGTGCGGCAATTGTTATGGATGAAGAAGGACGAATTTATTGTATCGATGAGTTAGTTCTCTTTCATGTTGCAGATACCGTTCCTAATGCTATCAGAATTATTAGTAGTACTGATTTAAGTGAGTTCAATAAAATTTTGGAACTTGATTAAGTTATGTAGCACTTGTAAATTTATAAAATGGTTTAAATTTCATCCATTAGAAAGCGCAGTAATCTAACAGAAGAGCAAGCCACCACCGTAGCTGATGAAATAGACTGCAATGTGTGGTTAAATCAAGCATAAATTTGTAGGACATGGTATCACCAACTGAAAATCATCAAATAAAGACCAATTTAATCCTACACGACTCCTCCCAACCTCCCCTAACCGTTCACGCGATCGCCCTTTCCCTCACCAAACAAAACAACGAACTCATCGAGTCTCGCCTCACCTTCCAAGTCAACCCACAATTCTACCAACGCATCGACACAGCAGCCTTATTCAATCTCAAACCAGATGCGCGTAACCCCCTATTGGCAAATTCCTCTCAGAACCAGACATTACAATCGAAACCAGCCTGAAACCCGATTTATTAGCGAAACACATTCCACTAACTCAAGTTAACAATACTTACCAACTAAGTCTGCCATAATAATTCCAGTACTTCTCAAAAGTGTGATCGCTAGCTAGGAGAATATCATGCCGGAAAACTCATCGTATAATATTACACTTGATAACCAAGACATTATCATCAAATTCAATAGAAATATTCTTGATCTTGAAAGCTTGACTAAATTTTTAGAATATCTGGAGTTAGAGACAATTAGAAAACGTAGTAATCTAACTCAAGAGCAAGCCACCACCTTAGCTGATGAAATAGACAGCGATGTGTGGTTAGAAATCAAGCATAAATTTGTAGGATAGTCGGTAGTGTCTAGACAGCATCTGATTATTGTTGATACCAATATATTGTTCTCAGCGTTGCTAAAGAGTCAATCTAGTTTTACCGAGATACTCATAGGCTCAGATTGCCGTTTTTTCGTCTGCGAGCAAGTTGTGGTCGAACTATTTAAACGCAAAGAGAAGTTAGTTAAAGTTAGCCAACTATCAGAAGATGAAATAGCGCGAATTTACCAAATCTTGCTGAAACGAATTACTTTTTATAAAGAAGATTTAATCTCCCCTGAAAATCGAGCAACAGCCTACGCTTTATGTCAAGATATTGACGAAAGCGATACCCCCCACGTAGCACTAACATTGGAATTAGAGGGCTTATTGTGGACAGGGGATAAAAAACTCAAAGAGGGATTGAAACGAAAAAACTTTAACCAGTTCTTTGAAAACAGCAGCTTGTAGGAAATGCCCAAAAACTTAAGAATCCCTTGAATTACCTCTGGAATTCACTGCCAGCATATCCTAAAGATATTTGATAAAGATATTTTGCAACTTTAATCACATCTTTGTATGGCAGATCACACTGAAACTCATCAGCTTAACACCGAACTAACCCTACACGACTCCTCGCAATCTCCCTTAACCGTTCGCGCGATCGCACTATCCCTCACCAAACAAAACAACGAACTCATCGCGTGTCGTCTCACCTTCCAAGTCAACCCACAACTCTACCAACGCATCGATACCGCCGCTTTATTCAATCTCAAACCAGATGCGCGTAACCCCCTATCATCTGGTAAATTCCTCAGCGAACCAGACATTACAATCGAAGTCAGCCTGAAACCCGATTTATTACCACTTCTGGCAGAACATACCATCAAAATTGATGAAACTGCAAAATATATCCTGAATTTAAGCCAAGAACAACCCGATAATCAAATCCTCTTCACAGAAAGTTGGTTGGGTTTATCTGTTAAACAGCAACAAGAATCAGGCGAAATCGGCTATCGTACTCTTTGGTCTTATATTAGTCCAGAAAATCTAGTTCAAATAAGCACGAACGGTGAAGGAATTGCTGAAGGCATTGTCAACTTTTTTAAAGATTGGACTGAGGCGAATTTATCTGTAAAAACTCAGAAAGCATCTGCCAAAATGCTGCAAGGAATCGAGAAATTTTTGACAGAATTAGCTGATATTAACCCAGATGATATTACACAAAAAATAGAGGCAAATTTTGTACCATCTCCTACAAATGGTAATATTTTTGAAGCAATAATCAATTTCTTCCAAGCTGATAATTGGCCCTTTGTACAACTTCCAGGACAGCCAGCTTTACAAATACCGTTCCAAGGCGAGAATGGCAAATGGAGTTGTTACGCTAGAACCAGAAGTGAACAAAATCAATTCGTTTTTTATTCAATTTGTCCAGTCAACGTACCAGAAAACAAGCGGCTGGCAGTAGCAGAGTTTATAACTAGAGCTAATTCTGGTATGATTATCGGCAACTTTGAGCTAGATTTTACTGACGGCGAGATTAGTTATAAAACCAGCATTGATGTCGAAGGTGACAGACTCAGTTTTGCACTTATTCAACGGGTGGTTTACGCCAATGTCACGATGATGGATGAATACCTGCCAGGGATTATGTCTGTGATTTATGGTAATGTCTCACCAGAAGAAGCGATCGCTAAAATTGAAGGGTAAGTTGGGAGCAACGCGAAAAAGTGAGATCCTCGTGAAAAGAGCTTTCTTAGGCAGGGGGAGCAGGGGGAGCAGGGGGAGTGAAGAGAAAACTTTAGTATTTTTTATGACCGTTATAGCTCTAAATACACTTATTTCTTTCTCTTCCCCTGCCTCCCCTGCATCCCCTGCTCCCCCTGCTCACAAAATCGCATTGCTCCCGGGTAAGTTGGATATTGGTTTTTTTGCTAGTCCCTAAGCAGAAGTCATAGTAACAATTGCCACTATGACTTCTGCTGCGGTTGAGTATTTCTGAGTCTTGATTTAAATTCCCAACTAAACCTTTGCTTCCAAAGATTTGAGTAACTCGGTATTCACGCCTGATTCACGAGTCAGGGCAATTTTGCCAGTGCGGGCGATTTCTTTCAAACCAAATTTTTGTAATACTTGCACGATCGCTACCATTTTACCTGGATCTCCCACAACTTCTAAGGTGAGAGAATCTTCCGCCACATCCACGACTCGCGCCCGGAAAATCTGAGACAGTTCGATTACTTCTGAGCGATTGCTGCTACTAGCATTCACCTTCAAAAGCATCAATTCCCTCTCGACACAAGGGGTTTCGGTAATATCCTGGACTTTTAGGACATTGACTAACTTGTACAGTTGCTTGGTGAGTTGCTCGATAATGCGATCGTCACCAGGGACAACCATTGTAATTCGGGAGACTCCTCCTTGTTCAGCAGGGCCAACAGCAAGGCTTTCAATATTGAAGCCGCGACGCGCAAATAAACCAGATATGCGGGAAAGAACACCCGCCTCATCTTCTACGAGAACTGAAAGGGTATGTTTCATCTTCGCCAACAGAGGCTAGAGCAGGAATTGAGTAATGCAGACACTAGCAAAAGGCAACGCTAGACCTACTACCGCACTAAATTTTCAGTGCGACCTCCTATTGTAAACTTAAGAGCTGCACTCGTTGCATTCTCAATCGAGAAATTGTCTATAAATCATACTGCAAGCAAAAATTTCATTGAATGTATATCTTTTCATTGGCAGATGCAGCACTTGTTGCAAACCTTTTATACTCAGATTTGATAAGCCTTTAATAGGAGAAAAGTTTTATGGGTTGGTTAAAAAGATTGTTTGGAATGGAAAAACCTCAAAATGCCGAAGTAAATCCGGCTCCACAGGCTATACAGCAAGCTCCTAGTAGTGATGTCGCTACGGCTACGCAATCAATACCCCCAGAACGTCTGGGTTTAAGCGGAGAATATGACCAAAGTGGTTTAGCCAAGCGGGTAGCGTTGGCATTTGATGAAGACCCCCAACTCGACGATGTTGATACTCTTTGGGTGGCTCAGACGGGTAGCACTGTAGTGTTGAAAGGAAAAGTTCCAAGTCAGGAAATTCTCAATAAGATGAATTCTGTGGCGCGTTCAGTGAATGGTGCTACAGATGTTGATACTAGCCAAGCGACGATTGGCTAGGTACTGCTGATGCGATCGCACCCCATTGCATAATATTTAGGGAACAACAAATGGTTGGCGATGCCTGCGGCGGGCTTCTCTACGAGACGCCTACGCGAACGCCTACGCCAATCCATCTCTCAATCCAATCTAAAATCGCTTGGTTAACTTGTTCTGGACATTCATCATGGGGACAATGCCCTACATCCTCCAGATTCAGCAGTTCCAACTTCTCGTTATATTGGGCAAATTGGCTAGCTAGTGCTGGCGGCACAAATCGGTCTTTTTGTCCCCAAATTAAAAGCATCGGAATTGTTAAGGTTGGTAATACTGTCTTGACACTAGGACTAAAATTAATTCCGATCGCAGCTTTGAACAAAGCACTAAACGCCCTCGCAGAACCCCGGTCTTGGGGAGGCCCTGCTAAAATTTCGATAAGTTCATCGGTAATCGCCTCTGGGTTAGCATAGGCGAGACTAGCCCAGCGACGCAGCACTCCAGGACGGCGCACGAAGTTAAATACAGGTTTAAGTATCAACGGCGAAGCGACAACATTTTTGATTGCTGTGACGAGTGGGCGTAGCAGAGGAGGAATTGCTTCTTGTTCTAATGACGGGTCTGGTAAACTCATCATCACCATACCCAGCACCATATCGGGGTGAGTGGCGGCGGCGGCCATAGATATCAGTGAACCGTTGGAATTACCTATTAATATCGCTGGTTGACGGATAAATGTTTTCCAGAAATCGTAAACTTGTTCAACCCAGAGTTCGATGCTGTAATTAGCGGCGGCTTTTTCAGAAGCGCCAAAACCCAACATATCTATAGCGTAAACTGTGTGATGCTCACTCAACACCTCTAAATTATGTCGCCAATGACCAATGGAAGCGCCAAAGCCATGTAACAGAATTAGCGGTGTTGTATTGGGGTGACTTTGGCTAGGGCGAATGTAAGTGTAGCGAGTTTGCCAGCCACGCCAAATCCAATCTCTTTGATTACCAACTCGTTCTTGCCAGTGTACCGTAGTGGTCACACTTACCTCCGATTTATCAGCGTTGAAATACCATTATAAGAATTGGGGATTGGGGATTGGGGATTGGTTATTCCCAGTCCCTACCTAGTCCCCAGTCCCTACCTAGTCCCTAGTCCCTACCTAGTCCCTAGTCCCTAGTCCCCAGTCCCTATTTACCTAACAAATTGGGGCATAATTTCGGCAGCAGTGAATATTCCATAAATGCCGCGTTGGTGTAATTGTCTACCAGCTTTGAGATAGCCGAAAGCAGGGCCACAGACATTGGCTGCCATGCTGGTTTCATCTCCCAGAGTAAAGGTATGGGTGGAAATCTTCCCTTCAAAGGTACGTCCTGTTACCTTAACATTGGTGCTGAGAGGCTTTTTGGAATTGCGGGTATCGACTACACCACCAACTGTAACGCGATCGCGCCCTACTATCCCGGCTACTTCTAACATCACATCATCAGCGTGTTCCATATTTTTCAAGGTCAGCACACCATTAGTTTTATCTAGTAGTGCTTCTACTTCCGCGTCAGTCATCGCTCTAGCAGCTTCTACTGTGTAACCAGGCATGTGGCCAATGTCTTCCCGAACAGTAGCACGGTAAGCTTCCCAGTTAGCAATTCCCACCCCAAAGGTAATTTCAACTTGATGAATTTCGGCGTAACTTTGGGCGGCTAAAGCTGCTGCTGCTGTCAATAGTCCAGGGGTAGCACCACATCCTGTCATGTAGGTAATCCCGGCGGCTTGCAGTTCATCTTTCATCGCTAGGAGTTGTTCTACAGCAGTCGTGCGTTTAATTGCATCTACTAGTACCCCACGCCAACCAGATTTGATAAATTCCTTGGCGACATTGGGAATAAAGTCATTAGGTAAGTTGGGTAAAGCCAGAAAATACCCATCTACTTCCGCTATTTCGATTAAATCCTGAATACTTTGATTTGTTAATGTACCAATTGGCTCTAAATAACCTACCGAACCTTGGGCTTGATAGGCTGCAACGGATGCTTCAGTATTTAAACCTTCAGCAGCGTAAGCGTAGCCTTTTTGATCTGCTGCTGCGACTAAAATCATTTCTTGTTTGCCAGCAACTACCTTGGCGGCTGCTTGTCCGAGTCCGCCGAAACCCAGTACTCCCACACGTATCGCTGGCGAAATATTTAGAGAATTTTTGATTTGTTCAGAATTCATAGTCAATTCGTTAAGTTGAATCAAAAGCCTTGATTATTCGGCATCTCAGCTTCCGGCTGGTAACTGGTGGCTGATGGCTGATAACTCAAAGCTATAGAGATTAATTATGATTCATTATCCTGGGTTCTTTGGCTGGATATTGCAGATATTTATCTACTAGCGATCGCTTTTGAGTTTTTTGTTTGACTGGGAATATACCAGATTTAAACCAATGGCCGCAACTGGCAACCGAGAAGAAGGTTTAAGAATACTGGCTAAACTTGATGTTCTGACCAGAATATAGTTTCTGGCACGATGATGCAAACACTCATGGAAGCGATCGCTTAAAGTGGTATGAACTTGTTAACATTCTGAGCATTATGAAACGCATTTGCACTACAGTTAATATTTTTACAATAACTTCATTATCTGCTTTTATATTTGCTAGCACCAGTACTTTATTGCTAGTGCAGACAGTCACAGCTAAACCAGTACAGACAAAAAAGCCAGTCAATCAACCAATACCATTCAACTCAAGAGTACGAATATATCCTGCAAATAATAGCTTACCAGCAAGCCGCTTGATTACGATTGAAAATGTTATCAACAAGTCTAGTAAGATGCAAATCACAGAAGCAAAACTTACAAGATATGAGGAATTTGCAGCCAAAATAGGAGAGTACAAATCATCGATTTCTAACAACCGAATGGTGTGGATAGTGACTGGTTTTGTCCAAGGTGAGTTGAGAATGTCTAGAGGTAAAAGCATCTGTACTGATAACGCTAAACTTGTGGAATTAACGGATGCAGAAACTGGCGATTCTTTTGGTAGAAGTATTTACTGTCCCCCAAAGAACGAGATAAATTTTATGCCGTAAAGTTGACTTAGAATCAAAACAACTTTATTTCAGTAAATTGACAATTACAGTGGTGCAATTGCTTCATTATCTCTAGTGATAACAAGTTCACCTGTCAGCAGTAATTTTAACGCTCATAAATTTCTAATGGTAAATTATCTGGGTCTTTAAAGAAAGTATATTTCTTGCCTGTAATTTCATCAACTCTGATATCTTCTACCTCTAACCCTTTTGATTTTAAATAAAAAACAGTTTCCTCTACATCATCAACTTGAAAAGCAAGATGTCTTAAACCACAAGACTCTGGTTTACTAGGTCGTTCTAGAGGATTTGGGAAAGAGAATAGTTCGATTTGAGTATTTTCTGCAACTTTTAAATCTAATTTATAAGAATTTCTGGCGGCGCGAAAAGTCTCTTGAATAATCGGAAAGCCTAAAGTTTCGACATAAAATTTTTTGGAGCGCTCGTAGTCAGAACAAATAATCGCTACATGATGAATACCAGTGGTTTTCATTGGAGTTTTGCTTTTTTTTAATACAATTCTTAAGAGAGTGTACGCACGTGGGAACCCAACCACATTACACCCTCTTAAGTCGAGGTTAAGCTTTAATGTTTTTGATTGATCTTACCTTTCTTTTCATGAACAAGCCAATAGTGCCAAGAAGAAGTGTGCTACCTAAAGTACTAGGTTCAGGTACTTGTCGATAAGAAACTATACCGGAATCGGAAGTTTCGGCGGAAACAGAAAATAATGTTCCAGCAATGTCGTAACTTTTATCAGGATTAGCTTTGTCAAGGAAGCTGTACAGCAATCCAATAGGTGCGTTATCTGCTAAGGATACAGTTGGAAATGCAACGGGATAATCTGGATATTCAACATCATCCTTTGCGGTGTAAATATTAGGGTCATTATCGAATTGAAAACTTAGCGATTGAACTGGCGCTACTGGAATATTATCATTACTGAAAGTTGCGTCATCAAAGCTAAATAGACCGTTACCTTTAGCTGTAGAACTATCAACATTGAACGCATAATTAATAATTGCAGCCGATGCAGATTTAGGGCTTAAGTTAGCTAAACCCAAAACAAGACTAGTAGCGATCGCTAATTTTTGAAACAATTTCATCTCAATTTTCCTGTTGCATTAGATAAATAAACTATTTAAACCCTGTAGAGACGTAGCAGTGCTAAGTCTCTACGTTTTACTAGACGTTTAAGACTTACTTCTTAGCGCCAGTAGAGTTATTCGTTTGACTCAATTGCCAATTCTTTAGAAGTTGATCGCGGTTTTGCCGTAAGTTTTTACCGTTACGTTCTTTAGGATAAGGAATATTATCGCCCTTTATTCCTTCCCAAAGAATTTCGTTGAATTCTTCTGCATCGAGGTTATCTTCACCGATAAAATTGAAACCCTTGGTTATAGCAGCCCACCATTTTGCATCATTTAGAATGGGCACAGCTGCTGTATTTTCAACATTGGGGTCTTGGCAAGCTGGTACTAGTTTCGGATCTACAGGTTTAGCACACAAGTTACCTGGCACAATAGCTGTGTAAGGCTCAAAGTTTGGTTGTCTTGTGAAGGCATCTGACATTGGTTGAGCATTGGCATCAGTAATTCCCAAATAGCCAATATTTAATAAATCCTCCATCGTCCGCAATACACTAATGGTGTTGTAATTAGTGCCGACGAGTACACCCCGTTTTGTATAGGGCGAAATAACGTAAGCTAACGAACGGTGCGAATCAACGTGATCTGGCCCATTTTGGGAGTCATCTTCAATGATGAAAATCGCTGTTTCTTTCCACTCTGGCATCCGGGAAATTTTCTCTACCAGCTTGCCAATAGCATAGTCATTATCTGCCATTTGCAGTTCAGGAGTGTTTAGCCCGGCCAAAGCAGTACCAAAGGAACCAAAATGATCGTGAGCCAAACGCACAAGCATTAAGTTAGGCAGTCCATTCTGATTAATATCCCTTTCCCATTCGTTATACAGATAAATATCTGGATTATTCATGTCGAATGAGCGAAAGTAAGGGTCGGTTTTATCCAACAATACAGATTTAGTAACGGGAGCTTGGGGAATCTTGTCTGCGTAAGGAGTTGGGGAGATAGGAATATAAGCCGGGTTTTGAGGATCGCGTTTAGTGGGATCAGTTTGACTAGTAATATAGGGAGCGCCATTGTCAACGAAGAAGCCGTAATTGCGTACAGTCTTGCCAGCACGTAGCGCTGAATCCCAAAGATAGCCACCAATGACATTAACTCCTAAGTCCCCATCTCCTTCGGGGGCATTAACATCTCTGTCTCCAGGCAATATTGAAGACCCACCAGAAGGATCTAAAACTCCTGTTATACGGGTATTGGTTGGCGAATTATTCGAGGAAGTTTGCGGTAGTCCAAGACTGATATTCCGATTTGTACCTTCGTAATCGTAGGTTAAGCCGTTAAAGCCAGCGTTTCCGTAAAGAACTGATTGAGTTTTTTCGGTGTAATCTGTCGTTCGTCCAAAAGTAGACCAACTCCAACCAACTCCACTGGATTCACCACTGTCGTAGAAGTTATCAAAAGTTGCAAAACCAAGGGATAGCTTGTGATGGTTGGGTGAAATTTTGTAGGGAAACAAGGTCAGTTCTGGGTCGCCATTACCGATAGGTAAGTCACCGAGTACTTGGTCGTAGGTACGGTTTTCTTTAACTATGTAGATAACGTGCTTAATTTTGCCTTGTAAATACCTCATTGTTCGGTCAGGACGACGATTGTAAAAACCGTTGTTTTTGTCTACTTGCGCCGAAAGTGTAGCTAGAGTACTGCTACTTGGCACTGGAATAATTGAGATCCCAGCTTTTTCTAAAGCCCAGGTGTAATCATTTTTAAAATTAGTGTTACGTGCAAGTCCTGCTGGTGTCGTCCGACTGTTTGACGGGTTGGGGCCGGAATTACTTTTAGCATTGACAACGTAAAGTCTTTGACCATCAAGGCTGACACTTACAGAATTAGGATACCAGCCAGTGGGGATGCGTCCATTCACCTGACCAGCTTGCAAGTCTACAACAGCGATCGCATTCTCGCCGCCTAGAGTAACATAAAGTGTTCGTCCATCTGGACTGAGAGTTAAAGAGTTGGGATTAGCACCTTTATATTTCTCACCAGGGCGAGACAGAGAGATGGTTTGAACAACCCTATTGCTATTTGTATCAATGACTGAAATCGAGTCATCATTACCATTAGCTACATATAGTCGATTTTGATCTGCCGAAAGCAGTACTTTGTTTGGCTGGCTACCTATTGGTATACGGGTGATTTTTCCAGAAGTAATTTCAACAGCAACTACTTCGTTATCGCGCTGGCTACTAATAAAAACTTTAGCTGCTTGACCTTTTTCTGTACTTTTGATCGCGACATCAAAAGGAAATTCACCAGTTGCTATTTTATCGCCTGCCCTAAAGAACTTAATTTCTTTAGTTACCTTACGGGTAGGAGTGTTAACGATTGATATAGAGTCATTCTCAAAGTTTGCAGCCACTAAGGTCTTGCCATCTTTGCTAACTGCAATACCTGCTACAACTGCTCCTGTACTCACAGCCTTAGCTGGTGTATCCTTCAACAAACCACCATCGTATTTAGGGAAGGGTGCAGTTTGGTTAGAATTGTGACCTAGTAAAATAAAGGGAGCATCTGGTACGTACTGACTACCATTAGATGCATAAACATACACGCGATCGTCAATCCCGCCTGATACAAAGAAGCGCGAGCCATCTTTAGCCCAAGCCAAACCATTATAGGTATTGGGAATGTTAATCTGTTGTCTTTTAACTAACTTACCGCTACTGACATCATAGACAAAAACCCATTCTGCTTTTGGGGTTGTTGTACCACTTGGCTTGCCAGTTAACGGGTCTAATACAGGATAAGTGAAAGTACTACCTGTATTTTCATCCTTGAAGTTTTGGTTATAGCCACTAGTAAGCACCAGTAAAGTTTTTCCATCAGGGCTAAGGGCTGTGCTTACGGCTTCAGCAGCATCAGCACTATCATCTGTACGCAAACCAGTTCCTAAAGGTGCAAACGTCGAGCCTGGTGCTGCTGCGGGTGTGATGATTTGACCTGTAGGTAGCAAAGCTGCTCCACTCTCTGAGTTACCAACCGGTCTGGTAGTTCCAGCACTAGCTGATTGGATACTTGCACTCAAGCTACTTACCAGCAAAAGACTTAATAGATACCCTTGGTTTCTACTAGTTTTCATGCGATTTTTCTATAGGATAACCATAACCATTCAAGTACAGATATTTATGGTTAATGGTTAAGCCATCAGTAATTTTTGGTTATATTTTGGTAGTGGCGGATTTTATCTAGTTAAGTTTTTTTTAACACCTTATTCCTTTTTGATGTTGTTGAGTGGAAATATAGTAATCAGGTTTTAGTTATTAAATTACTTGCAATTTTTTTAATTTAGAACTTACGCCTTGACAAAAACAGCCAACTGTAAATTAACTCTCGTTACAAGGCTCTACCTTGTAATGCTCTTATGGGAGGCTCTGCCTCCCGTCAAACAAGTAGGCTCTGCCTACTTGATCGCATTCCCAGGCACAGCCTGGGAACGAGGCAGGGTAAGACTTTTAGTTTAACAAGCTGACTTTTCACATAATGGTCAATGTGTAAAGTACGTAAGTCCTATAATTTTTAACTTGGCTGATGAATTCCGACTATTTAATTTTTACGTTTTAGGCTTGATCTTTATCCAACTTTTATATAAAGTGGTTTTTCTTTGTGTTTCGCTAACAAATTGGGAATGCTACTATTTGTAGTTTTTAAATAAAGTTTGATAATTTTTGATTAATCTGAGCTTAATTTTTACTTAACCATTAATCAGAGATACTAATAAAGTAAAAAACTGACAATATTCTTCAATCAATACTGTCTTTTAGCAATAGAACTGATATGCTCAATAAAAGTCTTATTTTGTCCTTGTTGATGTTATTTGCAATGGCTCCTGCCGCCAATGCAGAGGTTAAATTGATTGCAATTGGGAGCCTAGATGGTAAGATAGGCGATCGCTCCACCGAAACATCTGCTCCCCTAGAAAACGGCGTTGCAGGAAATCTCTTGGGTGGTCTAGGGTCGGGACTAGCCTACGCTGGCAATAATACCTTTATCGCTATCCCAGACAGAGGCCCAAATGCGGTATCATACAACAGCGCTGTGAGTGATACCGCATCCTATATCAACCGCTTGCAAACTATCAAACTGAAACTTGTACCAAGCGAACTTGGTTCAGCGTTGCCTTTCACCCTTACCCCTTCTTTAATTGACACAACTCTGCTGTTCAGCAAAGACCCTCTTTACTACGGAAATGGTGCGGGACTGGGTGTACCTAGCGGTGTCCCAGCCTTGAATACCAAGAATAAAAACTATTTCACTGGACGTTCAGACAACTTCGACCCCACCCAAATCTCAACATATCCCAACAATGCGCGTTTCGATCCTGAAGGGGTGCGTGTATCCAATAGTGGAGAGCAGATATTTATCTCGGATGAATATGGCCCATATATATATGAATTTAACCGCAATACAGGTAAGCGGATGAGGGTCTTTAACCTACCTAACAAGTTTGCAATCAGCAACTTGAGTCCCGTTAGTGATACAGAAATCAATGGCAACACCTCCGGTCGGGTTGCGAACAAGGGTATGGAAGGACTTGCAATTACTCCTAACGGTAAAACCCTAGTTGGCATTTTGCAGAGTCCGCTGCTTCAGGACGGTGGTACTAATGGGGCTTATACCAGAATCGTCAAGATTGACATCGCCACAGGTGCTACCCAGGAATACGCCTATCAGCTAGATAATATTGGTACGGCGGCTAAACCAAAATATCCCACAGTTAGCGAGATTTTGGCCATTAGCGATCGCGAATTCTTAGTAGATGAACGCGATGGCAAGGGTTTGGGCGACGGCTCCAAGGCTGCCTTTAAGAAGATTTACCATATCGATCTGACAAATGCTCAAGAAGTAAGCAATATAACCGGGGAAAGCAACCTTGTTGGCAAGGCAGTTAGTAAAACCCTGTTTCTCGACGTGGTGCTTGCACTAACTCAAAACGGCATCAAAGTAGAGGATATTCCTGCCAAGCTTGAAGGTTTAGCCTTTGGAGAAGATGTGACGATCAACGGAATCGAAAAGCATACATTATTCATCGCCAATGACAACGATTTTCTTGGTACTTTAGCGCCGGATAGCAACCATTCGACAAGTGTTGACAACCCAAACAAGTTTTTCGCTTTTGCGGTTGACAGTACTGACTTGCCGAGTTTCGTACCGCAGAAGATCAAAGGAAAAGATTGATATTGAGTTCGGTTGAATACTCATCTTTATGAGTTGCTAGAGTAGGGAAAACACCTACTCTACAAACTTTTGAACCGGAATAATTTAAATCCTAGTTTTTTCTAAGTCCCTTCCATTGGGGTTAAAGGTTGTGCTTGCAGCATCAGCATTATTATCTGTACGCAAACCAGCCGCTAGGGAGTGTTAATTAATAAAATATTGCTTTCTTAAAATGTTTGATTGTTTACTCAAAATAACATTTGAATTACTCATTTTGGTATTTTTCGCAAGCAATTGACTGAGAGCTTTCTCAAGGCTAAAGGGTATTATCCCTAGAACATTAAAACCTTCCCGTTCGTCCTGTCAGACTGGCAATCACCGTCGCTAACTCGGCTGCTTCTACGGGTTTGGGAAGATGCATCTGAAAGCCTGCTAATAGAGCCTGTTTGCGATCGTCGCTTCTTGCATACGCCGTTAGTGCAACGGCTGGCATCCGACCACCACGCTGTGCTTCAAGTTGCCGTAGTTTCCGAATTAGTGAGTAGCCATCCTCATTCGGCATCCCAATATCGCTCACTAAAACATCTAAGCTCTGACTTGTGGCGTTTTCGATGATTTCCAATGCTTCACTGACAGAGGTAACGGAAATGACTTGGGCGCCATACTCTTGCAAAATTGTACTTAGCAATTCTAGCGAATCTGCCTCGTCCTCCACAACCAATATCTGTAAGCCTGACAACGTAAGCGGAGCATCAATCGTCCCATCAGCTTGAGTAATCAAGTCTAATGCCTCTGGCTCACTCGATGATTTGTAGATGATCGCAACGGGCAGCTTGACAATAAAGGTTGTCCCCTGTCCGATTCCTGGACTTGCTACGGTTATTGTCCCGCCATGTAATTCAATTAGCTGACGAGCTATTGCTAACCCTAAACCTAGTCCACCATAACTTCGGGTGGTGGTACTATCGTGTTGGCGGAAGCGATCGAAGACATAGGGGAGAAAATCCGGGCTGATGCCAACTCCTGTATCGCTAACGGTAATTTCAACATGGGAATTGATTCGTTCCAAGCGGATCTGTAATTTCCCTCCTTTGGGTGTGAATTTGATGGCGTTTGAAAGCAGGTTCCAAACGACTTGCTGTAAACGGTCGGCATCACCCGATATGGGATTTTTTGAACCATCCAAGACGCTTTGAATGCGAATTGACTTTGCCTCAGCCGCCAGCCGCACAGACTCGATGGCTGCCTCAATTACTTGAACTAGGTTGACTGGACGGACTTGCAGACGTAGTTTGCCTGTGATCATGCCAGAGATATCAAGGATATCTTCAACGATCTTTGTTTGAGACCTGGCGTTCCGCTCGATTGTCTCCAAGGCACGCATGATTCTATCCTGACTCAGATGTTGTTTGCGTAACATCTGCGACCACCCCAAAATGGCATTGAGCGGTGTTCTCAATTCATGAGAGAGAACAGAGAGAAACTCGTCTTTAGCGCGATTAGCTGCCTCAGCCTCAGCTCGGATGACTTGTTCGCGGATTAACAATTCATCTTTGGCGCGATTGGACGCTTCCAGTTCTGCTGTGCGTTCCTGCACCCGTTGCTCTAGCTCCACATTGATCGATTGGATGCGGCTTCGGCTATCTAACAGTTCCTGGTTCGTGATGGCTAGCTGGGCTGGACTTGGTGCATCTAGAGCAATTGGAATTAACGGAATCAATAAAAAGGTGAACGCATAGGATGACCATATAGCATTAAAGGCTTTCAGCAGCCCTGTAAACCAATAAATGGGATACCAGAGCGTAACTACTCCCATTAGATGGGTAGTGCCACACAGGGCAAAGACAAAAAAGTACCCAGTAAGAAGCGTTACAGTGTTGGCTGGCAAATCTTTGCGCTGATTTGTAAAGTAAACAATTGCTATGGCGACTGAGTAATAAGCGATCGCAGTCAATGCATCTGAAGTTAAATGTAGCCAGACTAAACCCGGCTTCCAGAGGTAACAATGCCCGTGGGGAATGAAGGAAGTTGAAAGGAAGTTGCTGAGGAAGTCAGGCATATTGGTTCTTATTTTCGGCTCTTGGGTGTTGCTTGCACTTCTGTTCTAACTGTTAGAGCTGCATCAATTCTTATTGTGCCGCTTCAACGAACAATGATGCGCCATAGCCATTGAGAACAATTCGGGAGCAAGCATACAATTGTATCTAAGTCTCTGAACAAAAATACGCTAAGATACTTACCCTGAAAAAATATCACCCCGAAGACCCAAATCCAAGACACATAAAGAATAATTTTAAAACACGGTTGATATGTTTTTTTGCAGTCTCCCCTAACAGGTTTGCTAGCCAGAGCATTGAATTTGGGTTTGAATCGGGTGAGATAATCCACTTTGACTGATGTCTAACCATTTCTCTACGCAAAAAAACAAGGCAATAATAGATTTGATTGGTTTTCAACTAAATTAAGCAGTATGGCTGGTAAAAAACATAAGCGCCAAACTCTGAGTTCCCTAATCTGTGAAACCATACGTGAGGAATGGGGTATTTGGTTAGTAATAGCCATTCTTTTATTAGTCACGTTTATGTTTTCTGATCAACTTGCTGCTTGCCTTGAAAAATCAGCATTTATCAAAGTTCTTGATTCTCTTAGTAAACTTGGTTTACTGCTTGCTGCTATTGCCTTCCTGAGGGAAATTCCCAAATGGGAACAGAGAGCAGAAGAAGAGGCAAGAAGAAGACAGCTTGAGTATTGGAGATCAATTGATGCAGCGAGAACCACGCAAAGAGTAAAGAGCGGTATGCTATACAGCACTTCGTTGAAGATTGCTTTAGAGGGTTTAGCAGCAGAAAAGGATACTGATGGAAAACCAATTAAGCTCACCAATATTGCGGCTGACGGGGCACAGCTTGAGAAGCTTAATTTAGAAGACTCTTACCTCTATGTTTGCGGTTTTCAGAAGGCTGATTTAAGTGAAGCTAACTTCTGTAACGCCACATTCAATGTTGTTTATTTTACTAGGGCACGGCTCTTTGGTGCTGATTTTAGTAATGCTGTGTTCATAGACGTTGGGTTCACACACGCTTTGTACGATCAAGAAACTAAATTTCCAGATGGCTTTGATCCTCAAAAAGCAGAAGTTTACCTGATAGCTCCAGGTGTTGATCTTAAAGACGCAAAACTGGCAAATGCCTTGTTATGGAATGCAAATCTTGAAGGAGCTAATCTCCAAGGTGCAGATCTACGAGGTGCAATTATGGGTGGATTGAAAAATAATTGGCAGGGTACAAACCTTCAGAATGCGAATCTTGAGGGAGCTAGCGCAGCACGTGTTGATCTGCGGTTCGCTGATCTGAGAAACGCTAATCTACAAAGTGCTAATCTTGATAATGCAAACCTTGATGGTACTAACCTTAAGGACGCTGACTTACGTGGAGCAAGATTCATTACTGTAGATCAGATCAGAACTGCTACATTTTGGCATGAAGGAATATACGACGATGATTTTCGCAAGGAGCTAGGGTTACTTCCATGAAATTAGATCGCATCACCCGTAATCCCAATAGCATGAATGGACAGGTAGCTCATTCCCATTGCTGGAGTTCCTCTTCTGGCAGTGGTTCAAAGAAAGCATCGCCGAGTTTTCCTTTCAATAAACCAAGGGTGCGGGGTTGTGTACGTTCTTGACTTAAACCTAGCCGAAAGTAGTGAATTAGGTCATAAAGTTCTGCTAGTTTGTCTTCAGGGATGTCTTGCAATTCTTGGACAATCTTCTGGATCAGCATAAGTCAAACTCTTCGGTGGTTGTTAATCAATAACTTAGGAATATGCGACTACTTTGTTGCTCAATTGAGGAATAAAATATTTTTTCTCGCTTTGCGCCTTGGCGCGAAACTTTTATACCGTTAATCAGCAACACTGGATTTTTACTATTCCTGTAAAACGGTTTTTGATGCAATTCTAGTCTTCTTCAAGTCTGCTTCGGAAAGTTCTTCCCCAGCTTGCAGGCGAGTGGCGGAAGTTTGCAAGACTGTCGCCGCCCCTTTATCTCCGATTTGTAAAGCAGTTTTAGCAGCTGTTTGCAGCATCGTGGCTGCACCAGTGCGATCGCCTTGTTGCAATTTCGCCTCGGCTAACTGGGTTTGGCGATACTTCGCTAATGCTAAAATAGACTGTTGTACCTGGGGATTGGAATCTGGCTGATACGCCCGCACCACATCTGCATACACTGGCACGAGGGGCGAAAGTAAACCTTCTTCGTTAACTAACGGATCATCATAACGGATTTGCAGATGAGCGATCGCTTGTTTCCCTTCTGGCAATTGTCCCAGATAAATGTTCGCCAAAACTACCCGTTCTACATCCTGCATCAAATCTCCCAAACGCACAGCAAAGCTACCATCAGCTTCGGGTTCCAATGGTAACTCGATTGTATCTGGGGCAACTTGGGCAATGGGTTTTAATTCTGCTAGTCGGACATTGGGCACTAAAGATAACAGCAAGTAGGCATTAGTTAGCCCAATCGATTGAATCCGTCCAAACAGTCGGCTAAATTGCTCCACAGCTTGTTCAGGGCGTTCAATATGGGCTAAAGTCCCACCACCGACATCGGCAATTTTTTCTAGTAAATCTTGATTCCAGCTATTGCCAAATCCAAAAGTGTTGATCGTTAGGTTCAGCTTGGCAGCCTTTTGTGCCAGTTTCAGACAGCGCTTATTGTCATCTCGCCCGATATCCCATTTCCAAATCCGCAAACCGGTTTCACCATGCCCATCCGTCAGCAGAAACGCCTGGGAAACAGCGCCTCTTGTACCCTTCATCAATTCTGTAATTCCCAGTTCCAAACCATCAGCGATCGCAGTGCCGCCGCTAGCAGTCAGTTTGCTTTTAATTTGAGATTTGATGCTTTCGGGGTCTTTGATCGCTTGGTTAGGGATAATGACTTCCGCAGAACCGGAAAAAGCCACAACTGAGATGCGATCGCCAACTTTCAACCGATCGATTAATCCTTCTACCGCCTGGATCACCGTTTTAATTGGTTGTCCATGCATGGAACCACTTTTATCCAAAATCAAGCAGAGATTAAGGGGGAGATTTTGATCGGACTCACCAGCGATCGCAAAAATCGTCATTGCTAGTTGACGTTGGCTACTTGTTTGAGCCACATCAACATTATTGTCATTTAACGCCGAGAGCAATTTAACTTTCATTGAGGAGGGGTATCTTGCAAAACTGTTTTGGAGACAATTCTGGTTTTCTTGCGATCGCTTTCAGATAAATCTCCACCAGATTGTAGCTGGGTGGCAGAAGTTTGCAACACCGTCGCCGCCCCAGTATCTCCCATTTGCAGTGCAGTTTTAGCAGCCGTTTGTAACATTGTCGCCGCACCAGAGCGATCGCCCTGTTGCAATTTCGTTTCCGCTAGCTGGGTTTGGCGATACTTAGCTAATGCTAAAATAGAATGCTGTACCTGGGGATTCGGGTCTGCTTGGTAATTTTTCACTACATGGGCATAAACTGGGATATTTGGTGTAACTAAACCTACTTTATTGGCGGCTGGGTCATCGTAGCGGACTTGCACATTAGCGATCGCTTGTTCACCTGTTGGCAATTGTCCCAAATAAATATTAGCTAAGATTACCCGTTCTGCATCTTTCATTAAATCTCCCAGCCGCACAGCGAAACGTCCATCAGCTTCTTGTTGCAGTGGTAACTCGATTGTGTCTGGGGAAACTTGGGCGATAGGTTTGAGTTCTGCTAGCCGGACATAGGGCATCAGGGAGAATAACAGATAAGCATTAGTCAATCCCACAGTTTGAATACGGCTGAACAGGCGATTAAACTCTTCCTCTGCCTGTTCGGGTTTTTGAATATAAGATAAAGTACCTAAGCCAGCATCGGCGATTTTTTCTAAAACATCTTGGTTCCAGTTGTCACCAAATCCCAAAGTATTCAAAGTCAAATTATAGCTAGCAGCCAATTGGGCGAATTTCAAACAGCGATTGTTATCACCGTGTTCATTTTCCCCGTCGGTTAACAAAAAGGCTTGGGAAACAGTATCTTTTTTGCCCTTCGCCAACTCTTCAATCCCCAAGCGCAGTCCTTCATCAATCGCAGTTCCCCCATCGGCGGCTAGGCGATTAATTTGCTGCTTGATTTTCTCTGGATTTTCGACACTTTGACTAGGTACTAAGACTTTGGCACGGTGATCGAAAACTACCACACTGAGGCGATCGCCGGGATTAAGTCTATCTACTAGACGATTCGCTGCTTTTTTCACCGTTTCTAGTGATCGCCCGTTCATTGAACCACTATGATCGAGAATTAAGCATAAATTCAGGGGTACATGGCGGTCTTGAGTCTCTGCGATCGCTGAAATCGAAATTCCCAACTGACGTTGACTGTTCAGTTGATTTGCGTCCAAATTACCATCATTCAAGGCAGGCTGCAAATTAACCTTCATAACTCAGAGTCCCTATTCAGGATATACATATTAAAAAATAACTTCAAAGCACTACTTTAGCTCTACGGAAAACCTATCCAACACAAATACACTAATATAATCAGAATATCTTAGAAGCCAAGCATTGGCAGATGCGAAGCCACCTTCAGCATTAGGGAGAAATCCGCACCTTGAGGAAGACTGGCATCGCGCTAGGATGTATTACAGTTAACGGCATAGTTTCAGGCGATCAGTTGCTATGGACATTTCCCCAATTAAGGCTGTTCAAGCCCCATATTACGGCGATAACTTTTACCGGACACCACCGCCAGATTTACCTTCCCTTTTATTGAAGGAGCGAATCGTCTATATTGGGATGCCACTGGTGCCTGCTGTTACGGAATTAATCGTAGCCGAATTGCTGTTTTTGCAATCCGACGACCCCGACAAACCGATTAAAATCTATATCAACTCCACCGGCACTTCCGGTTACAGTGGCGAACCCATTGGCTTTGAAACCGAAGCCTTCGCTATCTTTGACACCATGAAATATATCAAACCTCCTATCCACACCATCTGCGTCGGTTCCGCGATGGGAATGGCGGCGATGCTTCTCAGTGCTGGTACAAAAGGTTGCCGCGCTAGTTTGCCTCACTCCTCGATTATCCTGCATCAGCCCAAGAGCTACGCCCAAGGTCAAGCAACGGATATTCAAATTCGCGCCAGGGAAGTTTTGGTAAATAAAGGGGCGTTAGTTGATATCTTACATCGCACCACTGGACAGGCCCCAGAAAAAATTACTAAAGACATGGATAGGTTGTTGTATCTGACACCTTATGAAGCGAAGGAATATGGACTGATTGACCGAGTTTTTGAGAAAGAAGAACTCGCAAATCCCCCACTCCCTGCCAGTGTCCTTTAGTGAGTGCTGAGTGCTGAGTAGAGACGCGATTAATCGCGTTTGTGCAGGAGTTATGAGTTATTCCTAACTCTCCCACCGCCCCCAAATTATTAAAAACGGAGTAAATTATGCCTATAGGCGTTCCTAAAGTTCCTTACCGGATGCCCGGTGGACAATATACAGATTGGATTAGCATCTACGATCGCCTTTACCGGGAAAGGATTATATTCTTGGGGCGAGATATTGATGATGAAATTGCCAATCAAATTATTGCTGTAATGCTGTATCTGGATTCAGATGATCCAGGTAAAGATATTTATTTATACATCAATTCCCCCGGCGGAATGGTTACATCTGGCATGGCGATTTTTGACACCATGCAACATATCAAATCAGATGTAGTGACTATTTGCGTGGGATTAGCTGCTTCAATGGGGTCTTTCCTGCTAGCAGCTGGCACCAAAGGCAAACGGTTAGCATTGCCTCACTCACGGATTATGATTCACCAGCCTTCAGGTGGCACCCGTGGACAAGCAACCGATATCGAAATTGAAGCTAGAGAGATTCTGCGAATTCGTCACCAACTTAATGGTATTTATGCCGATAAAACCGGTCAGACGATACAAAAGATCGAAAAAGATATGGATCGTGACTTTTTCATGTCTGCCGAAGAAGCCAAAGAATACGGTTTAATTGACCGTGTGATTGAAGAACGAACCTCGGTAATAACAGGGGAGTAGGAAGGCAGGGGGGCAGGGGGGCAGAGGGACAGGGGAAGAATTCTAACTTCTAACTTCTAACTCCTAGCTCGCTAATCCCCACTCCCCACTCCCCTTCTTTAAACAAACTGTCAACATTGAACTTTAAAATAGAAAATTAGCCCTTATTATTAATAGTCCGGGCTTGAAGCTGAAACTGACAGATAATAGCCGATAGCTAAATATTCGATAGCTGATAGCTCAAGATGGATCTTGGAGATTGCTACCGTTTGCTAGGTTTAAGATCGGGAGCTTCTTTTGCTGACATCAAAGCGTCTTACCGACGACTGGCGCAGCAATATCATCCCGATATCAACCCAGATGACAACAAAGCCAAAGATAAGTTTATTGCCTTGACAGAGGCTTACAAACTCCTGCTGACGGTAGTACTACCAGAGGAAATTGGCGTACATTCAAGTCAGGTGTCAACGTCTGGAGGTGACGACGCCAAGGCAACGCAGCGGCAGAAAACACCAGTAACGACGGTGACAAGCCAACAATCAGGGAAACCAAAGCCGCCGAATCTGTTGGAAATAGAAGAACGGCTGAAGTGGAAGACTTATGAGCAATTGCAGCGATTTTTGCAAGAAAGACGATTTCCGCAAGCGATCGCCCTGGCGGAAGCTTTAGCAGATCGGTTGTCAACAGATGCAGAAGTTCGCCAATGGCTAGCGATCGCTTATCAAATTTGGGGACGCGCGCTAATTTCGGAAAAACAACTACTCAAAGCCAGAATTTATCTCAAAAAAGCTTTGAAAACAGATCCTCATAATAAAAGTCTCTGGTATGAAGTCCAGCGCGATTTCCAGCGCTTGGAGCAAATTTTTTAAAGATTCAAAATTAGCCCTTTCAAGACTGATAAAATTTTTGGACAAGAATTATTCTTATTTTTGTGTTATCTGCGACTAATGCAGTTAAATAAATTCCCCAAAAAATGCTGATTCAACTTGAAAGGGCTGGTTCTGAGTATAAAACTTTTACCAAAAATCTTGATTTTAGGATTCTGTTAGAAAATAAACGCTTCAATTATCGCTTTATTTACAGTTGAAAAATAAGCTCTTATTTTTCTTTTTTCAGAGTGATTAACGAGGGTTAATTACTTTAGATTTTTGTTACATACTTAGAAATTTTTGGTTCTTCAGTACATAGTATGCTTAACTAATAGTTAAAATGCCAATTCAATAAGCATCTAACTCGGAAATTGTCAAAGTTTCTAAATCCATAACCGGAACGTTTAATCAACTTGATCTTGTTATTAATACCTTCCACAGCACCACTACTTGTCCCATTATCAAAGTAAGCAATTATCTCATCAAACCAACGGATAATAGTATTGTTACTCTTGGGAAAATATTTTTTAGCTTTCGATAACCACATACCGAGTTTAAAAACTCCCGGATACCAATTATCTGTCTTATTAAAAATCTTTCTAAATTTTTCTTTTAATTCATGCATTTCTTTTAAGACAGGAGATACATTCTTGACTTCAGAAAGTTTATTTATTTGCTCTTCATTTAAGTCTGACTCATTTTTAAGTAAAACGTACTTACTATTTTTTAATCCCGATAAAAGTTTTTCATATTCAGCTTTTTGTGCTGATAATTGCGCTTTTTTAATTAATTCTTCTAGACTCCGTTTCTCTCGTTTTCTCTGTGTATCTAATTCTTTATTAATCTGTGTCATTACATGAAATCTATCTGCTACTACTTGAGCATTGGGCATTAATTCTGTGACAACGTTTTTATAACCAACCCACAAATCTATACTCACTTCCTCAATTTGTTCTAAGACCTCATATCCCCATTCTAAAAGGGTTTCCTTCACTACTTCTTGCGTGCGCCCATTTAAAATAGTTACTAGCTTAGATGTATCTAAATCTATTAGTACGGCGCAGTAATTACCCTTGCCCTTAACCAGAGCTATCTCATCGATTCCAAGTCTTTTTATCAGAGAAGGTTTGTCATCAGATAATTCAAGCGAAGCGTCTTTTAACATTCTTTCTATTTCTTCTGTTGTCACTATCCCTTGATCAGCTACACTGTGGATATCGTTTTCTACTACCTCTTGTATTATCTTGTGTGCCAGCCGTTTTGTATAAGTTCTTTTCTGGCTCACGAAATCTAAATTCTCACTAAAGGGTTTTTTACATTCTTCGCATTTGAATTGTCTTCTATTTATTTCTAAAAATACTGGTTTCTCACCGAAAGGTAAATCTTTAACAATGTATCGATGATTTTGATGTAATCTATGGCTTTTTGTACCACAGCGAGGACAAGTACTGTATGATTTTATTGATTCTATTTGTAAAATCATTCCTATCCCGACATGAAGGCGATGTGATATAACTTTCACATCTTTTAAATCTAGAAGCTCTGTTAGTATTTTAATATTTTGTTTCCTGTTCATAACTGTAAATAGACAAAAAATACTTTTCTAGTACTTACAGTTAATAATGAATCTGCGTCCTAAGTCAATTATGTCAAAAGTTTTACTAAATATTTTATGCAATTCTTTATACTTTTTAACCTTCGCAGCTAATAATTTAGCATAGTAAGTACTGAAGAACCAAATTTTTTTGCCTACTTACTATAAATAGTTAATCTAGTAAATAAATATAAAATTGAATTTGGAAACCACTTATGGGGATCAGAACAATCACCAGGGTTTTCGGCCTATTTATCTCCGCGTCGCTGACGTTTGCAACCACCGCTCAGGCTGCGCCGTTCAACAGTCCGGGCTATCCAAACTACCCTTATGAAGGTCGCTACCCGGAGTCCACACCCTGCCGTTACAGCCTCCAACAGAGTAAGAAGGCAACCTGGGCTGGAAGCAACATAACCCTGAAGTACTTCTACAGCGGCCAATGCGGTTCATTTGCGCGAATCGAGAACGCGCCGCCTTACTGCAAGGTCTACCTCGATCGCACCCGGAGCAGTAACCCCAACCCCAGCCGCTGGGATTATGTTGGCGAGACCGTCGATCCGGGCATTAATTTTGCCTACACGAAGGTGGGCAATAACCTCAGTGGTCGCCTCTCCCGCGCGGCGCTAGTCTGCGGCACCGGAACCGTCGTAACCCGCACTAACTGGTACTAAGCGTGACTTTTTGCGGGATGTGGAAAAGGAAGAGCGGTTCGCTAATTGCTACGGCTCGTAAGTTGGAAAGTCTGACCAGAGATTTCCTTAGATCGGACTTTCCACTAAATCGAGAATTGGTACGATCATCGCTGCCATCCCCTCAGCACTGCTCCCAAGGTAGCGATTCCCTCGACAATCTTTTTAGTTGTTTGAAAGCTAAAAGCTAACCTAATGGCATCATCTCCCTGTCCATTGGCGTAGCAGCGAGTTCCTGGCAGAAAGCTGATGCCGTGTTCACTAGCAGCAGTTAGGAGTGCTTCGGCGCTGATGTCTGGCGGCAATTTACACCACACAAAAAAGCCACCACCTGGTCGCAAAGCAACTACATCACTGGGAAACTCTTGAGCGATCGCTTCTAACAACAAATTACACTTATGCTTATAGCAGGCGATTAGCTCCTGAATGTGATAATCTAGTTTGCCTGTAGCACAGTAGCGACCAACCACATGGCTGACAAACGGCCCCACAGGCCCTTCACTTTTGAACATTGCCAACCGCTCAATAATTGCTGGATCGCCACAAGCCCAGCCTAATCGGATACCAGGCGCAATGATTTTCGAGAAGGTATTCACGTATAACACCCACCCCTCCTTGTCAAGGCTTGCCAAGGATGGCACAACTTCACCTTGGAAGCGCAAATCGCTGTAGGCATCGTCTTCTACCACCAACACGCCATACTCAGCCGCTAACGCTACTAGTTTTTGGCGGCGAGATAATGACATAGTAGTGCCTGTGGGATTATGAAAAGTAGGGATAGTGTAAATAAACCTGGGTCGAATCCCCCGTTTTTTCAAGTCGCTTAAAGTTTCTTCTAACGCATCTACATCCATTCCCATCTCATCAACAGGAATAGTAATCAGGCGTGCGCCAGCCTGGACAAATCTACTAACTACTCCCAAGAAGGTTGGCCCTTCCACAATTACTACATCACCAGGTTCGAGAAATACATCTGGCAGCAAGCCCAAAATCTGACCGGAACCGTAGCCAATAATCACGCGATCGCGATCGGCGGGTATTCCTTGAGCTTGCAAGCGGAGAATAATTTGTTCATAAAGTTGGGCTGAAGGTGGCCCGTAATTGAGAGCGATCGGAGCTTCTTCTGCCAGTACAGCAGCACTTGCAGCAGACAAGTCAGCATGGGGAAAGAGAATTGGGTCAGCAAGACCATAGGCAAAGCTGACGGTGATGATTTTGGTTAACTCAGTGCCGTAAGTTGGGGGTGTCAGATTTCTAGCTCGTTCGGCAAACAAATCAGTAATTTGGTAAGCAGAAGTGGTAGGAGCCATAAGTAATCCAAAATTGGGAGTCAGAATATAGAACGCACACAAAGGCAATTGGCGAAAACTTATACATATGTATTCTTTCTTATAACATCATGACAAGTATCGTAAATATTGATTACTAGAACAAAATTACTATGGTGAAATTAATTAACTTCAAGTGGCAGCAGCTAATTCTCAGCTTAGGCTGCCTACTACTGATTATTGGCTGTCAGAGTTTATATCCCACTACTAATCCAGACGCTAAACCTCTCAAGGTGGCCACAGACCCCACCTTTGTCCCTTTTGAATTCCAAACAGCTGACGGTAAGTTAGAAGGTTTTGATATTGATTTAATGAATGCGATTGCTAAAGTAGCAGGTTTTGCAATCCAGTTTGAAAGTCTGCCCTTTGATGGCATGATCTCGACTTTGCAAGCTAAAAGAGTTGATGGAGCAATTAGTGGAATCACAATTACCGCCGAACGCCTGAAAACAATTGCTTTTTCACGACCTTATTTTAAAGCCGGACTTGCGATGTCTACGACGGGCTACGCCTACGCTGTCCGCGAAGACAATCAAAATATTAAAGACTTCAATAGTCTCAAAGGCAAAAAAATTGCTGTCCAAATTGGTTCCACTGGGGCAGATTTTGCCAAAACCATCTCCAACGCCAAAATTAGTACTTTTAATTCTGGGCCAGAATTTTTCCAAGACTTACTCAATGGCAACGTTGATGCTGTGGTTAGCGATGCTTTCGCTACTTTGTATGCGATTAAAAATGGCAAACTCAAAGGCATCAGAGTTGTTGCGGATTTGCTTACTCAAGAATACTACGGGATTGCTATGCCCAAGGATTCACCTCATTTGGATGCAATTAACAAAGGTATAGCGACTTTGTTATCCAATGGCACTTACAAGCAAATTTATCAAAAATGGTTTGATGCTGAACCTCCACAATTGCCAGACTCTTGACAATTGGGGATTGGGGATTGGGCATTGGGGATTGGGCATTGAGAAGAGACAAAGTAGACAAGGAAGAGGGGGGAGATAAGGGAGAGACTTGTTCAATAATTACCCCTTGTCCTCATTATCCCCCTTGTCCTCATTGTCCCCCTTGTCTCCTCATCTCCCCTGCTTCTTCCTCATCCCCGTCATCTTCTCCATTCCCTATGCCCCATGCCCCATTCCCCATTCCCCATTTATAAGGAATTAGCTGCCAATATATGAAATATTTATCTAAATATGCGTCACAATTAATACTGCCACCAAAATTCATTGAGAAACTACAATTTACTGTAGTCAGGGACAGCCAATTTTGGCACCTTGGATTTTAGTAGCTAGAAGCACCTTGGAACGAATGGGAATAAAGGAACTTCCACTATGCTGATTTGCCCTCAGTGTAAATTTGAAAACCCCAATAGTAATAAATTCTGTCAAAACTGTGGCACGTCCCTGACTCACAAGGTCTGTCCTGAATGCAGTACCGATGATGTACCTGTGAATGCACTACGTTGTTATAACTGTGACACAGAATGTGGAACAGTGTTTTGGGCAATTATTGCTAAAGAAACGACTGGGGAAGCTTTGAGAGTAGAAGGGGATGTAGGAGATGTGGGAGGTGAGGGAGATGAGCAAGCAATACCCTCCTCATCTCCTATTTCTCAAATTACATTAGGCTCCTATTTAGACTCCCAAGAGCGCTATCAATTGTTAGATACGCCACTTGCCCAGACGGAAACTGCCATTATTACTGATGTGGGTGTGAGAGTTCTAGACTGCCAGCCGTATCAAATATCACCGATTGAGGCAATCCTAGAAAGTCAGGAATCAGATTTGCTAACACCAGCAGTGGAAGCGAATGAGATTCCTCGCCTTGCTAAACTTTATATTGCTTTACAATCGCAAGGTGAGCGGGGGATACCGTCGATTCACGACGCATGGCAGCAAGGAGATATACAGGTATTAATAATCGAAAACCGCTCGGATTGGCAGTATTTACTCGACCTCTGGCAAGAAGAAACAACCAGTTCGTTAAAAATTCTACACTGGTGTTATGAAATGACCCGGCTTTGGGCAGTATTGGAACCAGTAAATTGTCGTCAAAGCCTTTTAGATTTGTCGAATTTGCGATTGGATGAAGACCAAACGTTGGCACTACAAAGGTTGTATGTGGAATTATCGAATTCTCAGCCCGCCACGGAGTCGCCAGAAGATGCCCCTCGCCAAACATCTACTATTCCAGAGGAGCCGTTAACTATCCAAACTTTGGGAAGAGTTTGGCAAGCACTATTTAGACAGTCGCAACGGACTCAATTTGGCTCTGTAGTCCAGATGTTGGGGGATTTAGAGGTAGGTAAGATTCAGACGATCGCCCAATTGCGATCGCGTTTGGAGGAAATTTCTATTGAACTGGAAGCACTAGGAACCGCAACTTTGCCGCCAATAGAGGAGAAAAATACTGCTGTGTCCACTATCCCGCAATCAGATGAGTTAGAAGATATCATTAGTAAAACTGATGATATGCCAACTGTTGTGCTGGCGATGCAGTTAAGCAGCTTAGAAGATGCAGGACGCACAGATGTGGGGCGTCAACGTCATCATAACGAGGACTGCTTTGGCATTGAAACCAAAATTCAGAAACTGGAGTTCCCTAAAAGTCGAGTCTTAGAAGGGCATGGTTTGTATATTCTTTGTGATGGTATGGGTGGACACGCTGGCGGCGAGATAGCCAGCGAGTTAGCAGTCAACACCCTACGGCAATACTTTCAAGAACACTGGATTGCCAACCAGCTGCCAACAGAAGATAGCATTCGTGAGGCAGTGTATTTAGCTAATGAGGCGATTTACAAGCTCAATCAACAAGATGCCCGTTCTGGAGTTGGGCGTATGGGTACAACTTTGGTAATGCTTTTAATTCAAGATACTCAAGCAGCAGTTGCTCATGTAGGAGATAGCCGTCTCTATCGCCTGACGCGCAAACAGGGACTAGAACAAGTCACAGTAGATCACGAAGTTGGGCAACGGGAAATTAACCGAGGAGTGGAAGCAAGCATAGCTTACGCCCGCCCAGATGCCTACCAACTTACCCAAGCCTTGGGGCCTCGTGATGAAAACTCGATTAATCCCGACGTAGGCTTTTTCGACATCAACGAAGATACTCTTCTGCTGTTGGCATCGGACGGTCTATCAGATAATGATTTACTAGAAACCCATTGGCAGACCCACTTACAACCCTTACTTAGTTCTGGTGCTAACTTAGAACGGGGTGTTACAGATTTAATTGATTTGGCAAATCAATACAACGGTCACGACAATATTACTGGTATACTTATTCGGGCAAAAGTACGTCCAAATCTAGAAAGTTGAAAATTAAGGGACTGGGGACTGGGGACTGGGAACTGGGAACTGGGAAATAATTTTTCTACTCTCCAATCCCTAATCCCTAATCCCCAATCCCCAATCCCTAATCCATTTACCTTATAGGTTGTATTGTGGTTAGTCTGACCCTGTTAGAACCGCAACAGAAAACGCCCCTCCAGCAGTGGAGCTTTGAGAACTCCTCCATAATTCGGATTGGTCGAGCGGCAGATAATCACGTTGTTTTAAATGATAGTTTAGTTTCGCGGCATCATCTAGAACTGAGAAAAGTCGGTGACGCTAGCAATGGCGATGCTTGGCAGCTGATTAGTCAAGGTACAAATGGGACTTTTCTCAACGGTATCCTTGTACTTCAGAGTCCGTTACCAGATAATTCCCTTTTGCAATTGGCACAGGGAGGCCCAATACTGCAATTCCAAATTCAGGAGGTAACAGTACTAGAAACTGGTTTGCGATCGCAACAACAAGGGACAGAAGAAAACGCCGCTGAGACACTTTACTCAGCAAGAAATCTGGCAAATTCATCCTCCACTTGCACGCACGAAGGCAACTCTCCAAACAATCTGTTTTGCATCCACTGCGGTCAACCTCTCTCAGTCCAACAGAGAATTCGCCATTATCAGGTGTTGCGAATTCTCGGACAAGGAGGTATGGGTACTACCTATCTGGCTTGGGATGAGGCTGGTGTGATTGCGGGTATGCCACAACTGCTGGTGTTGAAGCAAATGAATGCTGATATGCTGAAAATTGTCAAAGCTCAAGAGTTATTTGAGCGAGAGGCGCACACTCTCAAATCCCTTAACCATCCAGGAGTTCCCAAGTATTATGACTTCTTTGTAGAAGGCGGAAAAAAATACTTGGCAATGGAACTAATTCACGGACAAGATTTGGATAAACGCGTCTATACCACCGGCCCAGTGACACCAAACCAAGCGATCGCTTGGATGATCCAAACCTGCGATATTTTAGACTATCTTCATAGCCAAGAGCCTCCACTGATTCACCGCGATATCAAACCTGCCAATTTAATGGTGCGAAGTTCAGAAAATCGTATCGTGGTGCTAGATTTTGGCGCAGTTAAGGAAATTGGCACAGCGCCTGGTACTCGAATTGGTGCAGAAGGTTACTGCGCCCCTGAACAAGAACGAGGACAACCTTTGACTCAATCTGATTTGTATGCAATTGGGCCAACGCTGATTTTTTTGCTCACAGGCGAAAACCCGTTCAAGTATTACCGCCAACGAGGGCGAAACTTCAGGTTTGATGTGGCAAAAGTTCCCACCATTAGTTCCCAATTAAGAGATGTTATCGATCGCGTTACAGAACCATTGCCACGCGATCGCTATCAAAATGCAAAGGAATTGGCTGCGGCTTTAGCTGCTTGCAAAGTTTAGAGAGTCGGGAGTGTGTAGAGACGTGATTAATCGCGTCTAGGAAGTGGTGAATATTAAAAATTCCCATCCCTATTCCCTACTCCTCATCCCAAGTTTCTACAGCTAGCAATTCACTAACTGGGTCTTGCATACTAAAGCCAAAGTCTTGCAGTTCCTGTTTCCAGTGCTGCCATTCATTACCATAGAGCAGAGCGATTTTCCAGATGCTATCGCTTGGCTTGATAATATTCGATTCTATGAGTGATTGCACGTTGCGCTGCAATTTCACCATTGGGTGAATCACTTGCTGAGTCATAACCTCGATTGAATTCTGATTTTGTGGGTAAATGCTTAATTAAAACTGCTTTCCATTCTGCAATTGTTGCCGGCCCGTAGAGTGGTGTAATTTGGTAAAGCTAGTCTTAACTTTCTAACTATACCATAACAAACTCTACTAAGTTACTGGTAAATTCGGTTTTGTACGGTAATTACCACCAGAAAATCCCAATTTTACCAAGTAGTCCTTAAACTTTTTGCAGAAGCCAGACAAAAGTTTTGAGAGAAGGAGTAAGGGATGTTTATCTTTCCCCTTTTTTCTTTAACCTTTGCTCCTTTTGCTTTTCCTCTTTACCTGTACCTTTTTTCCGCAACAGTGCAACACTACCTTTCGTAAGATATCTATTGTGGAGGCCGAGCAGAATAATTAGTCCTCAGGGAAGTTCCACTAAGTAGCGTGACTGAGGACTACTGGGAAAATTCTGTTTGTTTAAATTAGGAAAAATATGCTTGCTTGTTGCAGTAGCTATAGGATACGAGCTAGTTTGAAAGTTTTTGACTGACAGGGAAATTTGCAATTGAGTAGAGATATCTAGTCTTTACTGTTGATTTAAATGTTATTTACATTATCGCAAACATCTGGCTTTAGGTAAAATAATTGCAAATCTTTATATAATTTTAATATTTTGCTCAGAGAATAAGACTTGTTAGGGCACAGGGTAGGGTTTTGCTTTGAGGTATAGGAGCGATGCCTACGGCGGTAAACTACGCATGGCAAAATTGGCAGTACAGCATAGGCTTACCATAAGGTTCTCT
The DNA here is from genome assembly GCF_002246015.1 of Nostoc sp. 'Peltigera membranacea cyanobiont' 210A. GTDB lineage: Bacteria > Cyanobacteriota > Cyanobacteriia > Cyanobacteriales > Nostocaceae > Nostoc. The sequence continues at coordinate 710,289 of NZ_NOLJ01000001.1, read as the reverse complement.
CGTCTTCAGAGTCAGCATTTGAAGTTTGTGTAAAAAATTTTTTGCGAGGATGTTAGTTTCTGTTGAGCAGATGGGTATCCTCAGAACGGGAGGCTTGCTGATACCTAAGTATTTACCACAGCAAGTATGTGAGGCATGGCTAGTTCAGACGAAGAATACCTAATTACCCGCAAAAAGCAGATTCAGCGGCGACAAAAGATCGTCACGATAGTGTCGATGTTCTCGTTTTTTGGTTCTACGGTATTTGCAGTTATTCCGGTAATCCAACAGGCTACTCAACCAAAGCCAGCAACTGCGTCTGCTTCTCCTGAGTCAGGATTAGAGCAACAGGTGCGCGGCTACGAGTTGGTTTTACAACGGGAACCAGAAAACCAACTTGCTTTAGAGAAACTGTCTGTGCTGCGGTTGCAATTGAAAGATACGAAAGGTGCGATGGAACCTTTGGAGAAGTTGGTGAAGTTGCACCCTGAGCGGCAAGATTACAAAGTTGTATTAGAGAAGATTAAGAAGCAAGAGGGAAATAGCGATCGCAGTACAAACAAGCCGCCAAAATCTAAGTAGCAATTTCACCTAAATATTGTTGGAAAATAATAATTTTGAGATTTCAAATAAATACAAGATGTTTAATGGCAAATCGATTTTAATCACTGGTGGTACAGGCTCCTTCGGCAAACAATTTGTGAAAACGATTCTCAGCCGATATCAGCCTCAGAAAGTCATAGTTTATTCACGGGATGAACTAAAGCAGTATGAGATGGCGCAGGAGTTTAATGCACCTGTGATGCGCTATTTCATTGGAGATGTGCGCGATCGCGATCGTTTGCATATGGCAATGCGGGGTGTAGATTATGTTATTCATGCTGCGGCACTCAAGCATATTCCTGCTGCTGAATATAACCCAATGGAATGTATTAAAACTAATATTTATGGGGCAAATAATGTCATTGATGTCGCTATTGAACAACAAGTAGAAAAGGTAATTGCCCTTTCAACAGATAAGGCAGTTAATCCAATTAATCTTTACGGTGCAACCAAACTAGCTGCGGATAAACTATTTGTGGCAGCTAATAATATTGTTGGGACAATGAAAACCCGCTTTGCTGTCGTTCGCTACGGTAATGTTGTCGGTTCAAGAGGCTCAGTTGTACCATTTTTTCAAAAACTGATTCGAGAAAAAGCCACAGAGATTCCGATTACAGATCCACGCATGACCCGCTTTTGGATTACCCTACAACAAGCTGTGGATTTAGTTTTCAATAGCTTTCAAAGAATGCACGGAGGAGAAATATTTGTCCCTAAAATTCCCTCAATGAAAATTACCGATTTGGCTGAAACACTCGCACCGGGAGTCCCAATTAAAATTGTTGGTATTAGACCAGGGGAAAAACTACATGAAGCCATGTTTCCTTCTGAAGCTTCACATTTAGCATTGGAGTTTCCTGACCATTATGTAATTAGACCAACTATTGAATATACCTATTCTGTTGATTACGCCTGTAACGCTTTGGGTGAAAAAGGAGTCCCCGTTCCTGAAGGGTTTGAGTATAGCTCAGAGATAAATACAGAATGGCTAAAAGGTTTCCAACTACTCGATATGCTGAAGCAATGAGTGACTACATTCCTTATGGAAGACAAGATATCAGTCAACAAGATATTGATGCCGTAATTGAAGTTTTGCGCTCAGACTGGATTACTCAAGGCCCAGCTATAGAGAGATTTGAGCAAGCTGTTGCCAACTACTGTGGAGCGAAATATGCTGTAGCGGTTTCTAGTGCGACAGCTGCATTACATATTGCTTGTCTTGCTGCTGGTTTGGGGCAAGGAGATATTCTCTGGACATCACCAAATACCTTTGTTGCCTCAGCTAATTGTGGACTTTACTGTGGTGCAAAGGTTGACTTTGTTGATATTGACCCAAATACCTACAATTTGAGCGTAGATGAATTAGAACGTAAGCTGACTGGGGCAGAAAAGCAAGGTTGTTTACCTAAAGTATTAATACCCGTACATTTTGCAGGGCAATCTTGTGAGATAGAACAAATTGCTGCTTTATCACAGCGTTATGGTTTCAAAATTATCGAAGATGCTTCTCATGCGATTGGCGGAAGCTATCAGCGACAACCTATTGGTTCCTGCCAATTTTCCGATATGGCGGCTTTTAGCTTTCATCCGGTAAAAATTATTACAACTGGTGAAGGCGGTATGGTGCTAACAAATCATCAGGAATTGTATCAGAGATTGATTAGATTGCGATCGCATGGCATAACTCGCAATCCAGATTTAATGCAAGGAGAATCTCACGGTTCTTGGTATTATCAGCAACTAGAATTAGGCTTCAACTATCGGATGACAGATATCCAAGCAGGTTTGGGTACTAGCCAAATGCAAAGGTTAAATGAGTTTGTGGAACGCCGTCGCTTTTTAGCTGAACGCTACAATCAGATGCTGCAAGATTTACCACTAGTCTTACCTTGGCAACATCCAGATACAATGTCTAGCTGGCATTTGTATGTGATGCTTTTGCAATTAAACAAAATTAGTAAAACTCACCGACAGGTGTTTGAAGAAATGCGTCGAGATGGAATTGGTGTTAATTTGCACTATATTCCGATTCATACTCAGCCATATTATCAAAAACTGGGTTTTAAGTTAGGAGATTTTCCAAATGCTGAGAGATATTACCAGGAAGCTATAAGTATTCCTATTTATTACGCATTAACTCAGAATGAGCAAGATAAAGTAGTAATGTCTATCAAAAAAACTTTACTATCAGAGAAGATTATGTCATGAAATTAGGTATTGGTACTGCACAATTTGGTTTAGATTATGGAATATCTAATAAAGAAGGAAAAACACCAACAGGGGAAGTAGCAAAAATATTAGCTCTAGCAGAAAAAAATGTAATTCAGGTTTTAGATACAGCCCCTGCTTATGGAACTAGTGAAGAGGTTTTGGGAAAGTTAATTCCTGATAATCACAACTTCAAAATTGTGACAAAGACTCCTAAATTTTCCCCAAATTGTATTACATATGATGATATTCAAATTTTAGAGAATACTTTCTATCAGTCTTTATCTACATTAAATCAACCCTCTGTTTATGGTTTATTGATACATCAAGCCAAAGATTTACTAGGAGATAATGGACCATATCTGATGGAGAAAATGCTCCATCTTAAAGACAAGAAATTTATCAATAAAATAGGAGTGTCTGTTTATTCTCAAGAAGAAATTGAAAGTGTTTTAGAAAAGTATGCAATAGATTTAATTCAGTTGCCTATTAACGTATTGGATCAAAGGCTATTACTAAATGGAAATTTAAGCTACCTTAAAAAAAATGGTATAGAAATTCATGCGCGTTCAATATTTTTTCAAGGTTTATTATTAATGGAGCCAGAATCTCTACCATCTTATTTTGATTCCATTAAAAATCATTTAAAAAAATATCATGAAATACTATTGCAGAATAATATCTCACCATTACAAGCATCTATAAGTTTCATTAAAAATATTAAAGAAATTGAATGTATGGTTATAGGTGTTAATAATTTACAACATTTGTCAGACATTTTATTAGCATTTGAAAATAATTTTTTTTTAAATGATGTATTCTTACAATTTGCTTTAACAAATAATTCTATCTTGAACCCTACGAATTGGAAATTTTAATATGAGCCAAGATCAGATTTTTTTAGAAGGTGAAGGCAATCAGTGGTTTAAACGCAATAAGGCTGTATTAATTGATTCTATTGAGATTGATTGGGCTTTGCATCTTATCGATTTATTAAAGCCAAAAAAAGAAATTAAAAATATTATTGATTTGGGTTGCGCTAATGGTTGGCGTCTTAATCAGCTAAGTGAAAAATTTGGAGATATAAATTTAGTTGGTATTGATGCAAGTTTGGAAGCAATCCAAGATGGTAAACAGCGTTATCCATATTTAAATTTATATCAAGGATTACTAACAAACATCCCTATTAACTATCAGTTTGATTTGGTAATAGTTGGTGCTGTAATGCACTGGATAGACCGTGAAAAGCTAGCTAAAACTATAGCTGAAATAGATAGATTGACCGCAGATGGTGGTATTTTACTTTTAGGCGATTTTTTACCAGATTGCCCTCAACGTCGCCACTATCACCACTTACCAAACGAACAAATTTATACTTATAAACAAGACTACGCCAAAATATTTGAGGCATTAGTAACTTATAAAGAAATTGCTAAAATCACATCCAATCACGATCAGCCAGAGTTGGCTATACAAGTTTGTGATTCCTCCTCAAGATGGGTTTGTACCCTTCTGCAAAAGTCTTTACAAGGTTTTTATCAGGAGGTCACATGATTTTAGCAATTCTGCAAGCACGGTTTTCTTCATCCCGCTTTAGGGGAAAGGTACTCAAGCCTATTCTTGGGGTACCGATGTTAGCACTACAAATTGAACGAATAAAGCGTGCAAAGCTGATTGATTATCTTCTAGTTGCCACAAGCAAGGATGTTACAGACGATGCTATTGAAAATTTGTGTATAAACATTAATGTAGGATGTTATCGCGGAAATTTAGAGGATGTCCTAGATCGCTTTTACCAAGCAGCTAAATTGAATTCTCCAGAGCATATAGTTAGGTTAACAGGTGATTGCCCACTAGCTGATCCAGAATTAATTGATGAAGTTATTAAGTTTTATTTAACTGGAGATTTTGATTATGCTAGTAATGCTCTTGAACCCACCTATCCAGATGGACTGGATGTAGAAATATGCCGTTTCAAATGCTTAGAGCAAGCTTGGAAAGAAGCCAAGCTGCCTTCACAAAGAGAGCATGTAACTCCTTTTATTAATCAACAGCCGCACCTTTTTCATATAGGAGTTTACAAAAATAATAGTAATTTGTCCCATTTACGCTGGACTGTTGATGAACAATTAGACTTTGATTTAATTGCAAATATTTACGAAGCTTTATATCCAAATAACCCTAAGTTTGCGACTCAAGATATTTTGGATTTTTTAGAAGTAAATTCCTATTTAAAAAATTTCAATACTTGCTATCAGCGTAACGAAGGTTGGCAAAAATCATTACTGGTTGATGAATTGTTTCTAAACAAGATTGGGGAAGATTAACTGTGTCAGAACGTTATTATAATTCTGAAATATTTTTGGCAAGAGCACTTCAAACTATACCATTGGGAACGCAAACCTTTAGTAAGAGTAGAACTCAATATCCCTTTGGTGTTTCTCCTTATTTTATACATAAAGGCTTTGGTAGCCATGTTTGGGATGTTGATGGGAATGAGTATATTGACTTCATCAATGGTTTAGCAGCCATAACACTTGGGTACAGTGACCCAGATGTAAATGCGGCGGTGCTTCAACAAATAGAAGAAGGAGTGCTTTTTTCCTTACCTCACCCCATTGAGATGCAGGTAGCTGAAAAACTGGTTGAGATAGTGCCTTGTGCTGAAATGGTACGCTTTGGCAAGAATGGTTCAGATGCAACATCAGGAGCAATTCGCTTAGCTAGGGCTTACACAGGACGAGATCATGTTGCTGTCTGTGGCTATCATGGTTGGCACGATTGGTATATTTCCTCTACTACGCGCAATCGAGGAGTACCAAAGTGTGTTCAAGCTTTGACTCACTCTTTTAATTACAATGACTTAGATTCATTGCATCAGATATTTACCCAGTACCCCAATGAAGTTGCTGCGGTAATAATGGAGCCGATGAATGTAGTTGAACCTAAAGAAGGCTTTTTAGAAGGCGTCAAACAGTTAGCTCATCAAAATGGCGCACTGCTAATTTTTGATGAAACGATTACAGGATTTCGTTTTGCAAATGGGGGCGCACAAGAATATTTCGGTGTCATCCCAGACCTAGCAACTTTTGGTAAAGGATTAGCCAATGGTTATCCTTTATCTGCTGTAACAGGTAAAGCGGAGATTATGCAGTTAATGGAGGAAGTCTTTTTCTCTTTTACATTTGGAGGTGAAACACTTTCTTTAGCAGCAGCTAAAGCAACAATGAATAAGTTGCAGCAGCTACCAGTTATTGAAACACTGAAAAAGCAGGGACAAAAAATAATATCAGGTGTGCAGCAGCTTCTTGAGCATTATCAAATCTCTCATATGTTATCTATATCTGGTCACTCTAGCTGGTCATTTTTACTTTTTAAAGAAGTAAATTTATATAGCCAATTGCAGATTAAAACCCTTTTTCTCCAAGAAATGTTTGCTAGAGGAATTTTGACCCTTGGAACTCACAATATGAGTTATTCTCATAATGATTCTGATGTAGAAACTCTACTAACAGCTTACACTCAAGTTTTTCAAATTTTAAAAGAGGTAGTTGACAATCAATCCTTAGAGAAATATCTCAAGTGCCAACCATTAGAACCGTTATTTAAAATCAGATGAATTTAGTTTTTCGTGTAGATGCATCTACCCAAATTGGTACTGGTCACTTAATGCGTTGTTTGGCATTAGCTCAAGCTTGGCAGAACACTGAAAAACAGGCAATTTTTTTAATGTCTAACTCAGTTCCTACGTTAGAACAGAGGCTGTTATCAGAGGGAATAAAAGTAGTTCACCTGTCAGTTGCTTGGGGAAGTATTGAGGATGCAAGGGAAACTGCTAGTTTTGCACGCCAGCTAGATGCAAATTGGTTAGTAGCAGATGGATACCACTTTGGTGCTGAGTATCAACGAGTAATCAAAGATGCTGGTCTAAGTCTGCTATGTATTGATGATTATGCACATGCAGACCACTACTATGCAGATCTGGTCTTAAATCAGAATATTTATGCTCATGAGGGGCTATACGCGAACCGAGAACCATATACTCAGCTTCTGCTAGGTCTGAAATACGCCCTATTACGCCGGGAGTTTTGGCAGTGGCGTGGGTGGGAAAGAGAGACCCCGACGATCGCTCGTAAGGTTTTGGTAACATTGGGCGGTAGCGATCCAGATAATGTAACTCTTAAAGTTATAAAAGCCCTGCAATTAGTAAAATTAGATGCCTTGGAAACTGTTGTAGTAGTGGGGGGAAGTAATCCTCATTATGAACAATTGCAATCAGCTTCCTTAGATTCAAGGTTTCCCATCCACTTGAAGAGGAATGTAACTAATATGCCCGAACTAATGGCTTGGGCTGATGTGGCGATCGCATCTGGTGGCTCTACTAGCTGGGAATTGGCTTTTATGGGTTTACCAAGTATTGTGTTAGTTTTGGCTGACAATCAACAAGCGATCGCACAAACACTTAATGATATGAGACTATGCTTTAATCTAGGAGAGTTTGAGGATATTTCAATAAGTGAAATATCAGAAGTAGTTTCACAATTATTGCTATCACCCCAGACTCGCTCAGACATTAGCAGATATGGTCAATTGTTAGTAGATGGTAAAGGAAGTATTCAAATAGTAACAAAATTAGTCAGTAAAATTTGCAATTTATGACAATACTATTATTAGGTTCTTATCGCCCAGAATTGATAGAAATTATTGCTTCTTTTGGCGATCAAGTTATCAATATTGAAAACAACATTAAATATAATTACAATACTTTAGAAAATATTGAGTTTATTGTTAGCTACGGATATAGATATATCTTAAACCAAGATGTTTTAGATAAGTTTCCTAATAAAGCTATTAATATTCACATATCGCTATTACCCTGGAACAGAGGTGCAGATCCGAATCTGTGGAGTTTTCTAGAGAATACTCCTAAAGGTGTGACTATTCACCATATGGATTGTGGAGTTGATACTGGTGAAATTCTGGTTCAAGAAAAAGTGAATTTTTCCACTGATGAGACATTAAGAACAAGCTATGAGAAATTGTCCATAGTCGCACAGGAGCTTTTTAGAAGATATTGGCTAGATATCCGAGAGGGAAGAATCAAATCACATCCTCAACCAAACTGGGGTTCATATCATCTTTTACGAGATCGTGTTCAGTATGAATATCTACTGACTAAAGGTTGGGATACACCTGTTTGTGAACTGATAGGTAAAGCTTTAAAAAGGTCGTGAGAATATGTTGCAGCGAAAGATCCAAATTGCTAATCATCGAATTAGCTTTGATCAGCCTCCGTTTATCGTGGCGGAATTATCAGGCAATCACAACCAATCATTAGAAGTGGCTCTAGAAATAGTTGATGCAGCAGCCAAGGCTGGGGTACACGCTCTCAAACTCCAGACCTATACAGCAGATAGTATGACCTTGGATATCCATGAGGGTGATTTTTATATTGATACGCCCAATAGTCTTTGGCATGGTAAATCGTTGTATCAGCTTTACCAACAGGCTTATACTCCTTGGGAATGGCATAAACCGATTTTTGACCGTTGCAAGGAACGAGGAATCATCTGCTTTAGTACTCCTTTTGATGCTACTGCTGTAGATTTTCTGGAATCCTTAGAGGTACCTTGCTATAAAATTGCCTCTTTTGAAAATACTGATTTACCTCTAATCCGTAAAGTTGCTACCACTGGTAAACCGATGATTATCTCTACTGGTATGGCGACAGTTTCGGAGTTAGACGAAACAGTGCGGACGGCGCGCGAATCGGGTTGTCAGGATTTAATACTACTCAAATGCACAAGTACTTATCCAGCAACACCAAAGGATAGTAACTTGTTGACTATTCCTCATCTGCGTGATTTGTTCAATGTACAGGTGGGTTTATCAGATCACTCGATGGGGATTGGTGTTGCTGTTGCGAGTGTTGCTTTAGGGGCGACATTTATTGAAAAGCACTTTACCCTCCGTCGGGCTGATCGTGGTGTTGATTCCGCTTTTTCAATGGAACCAGAAGAAATGCAGCAACTGGTTGTGGAAACTGAAAGAGCTTGGCAAGCATTGGGTAATATAAATTACGGCCCGACAGAAGCTGAGAAAGCATCATTAAACTTTAGGCGATCGCTCTACATTTCACAAGATATAAAAGCCGGAGATGTGTTAACACCGGAAAATTTGAGAGCGATACGTCCAGGATTTGGCTTACCACCTAAATATTATGAAGTTTTATTAGGCAAAAAAGTTACCAAAAACTTGAAAAGAGGCACTCCTTTAGAGTGGGAAATTCTCCTAGAGTAATTGCAAAAAAATTCCTTTTAGTTCTCAAAACAAGGAATAAGCTATTTACTAAGTAGAATTCCTTTACTTAGCTAGCCAACAGAGCTAATATTTATTGTCCGTTATTGAAAATTGTAAACAAAGGATTAGAGTAATGACTGAACTCAAAAAAATCATGTTTTTCACCCCCTATGCATGGTGGTCAGTTCATAGTCAAGTCGATGCAGTGGTTGCTTCAGCATTAAGGTTGCGGAATTGTGAGATTTTTGTAGTTGGTTGTGATGGAGTGTATAAAAATTGCAATCTTGCACATCTTGCAACTCAGACTGGTTACGAATATGCTGATGCTTGTCAAGCTTGTTCACAAAGTAGTAAACAGCTTTTGGCCTCATCTTTTAATTTACCTTATCTACAGTTGCGTGATTGGATTAGTGACAAGGACTACAACATTGCTAATCAATGGGTAGAAAATCTTGGAGAACAAGATTATAAAAATGCTGTCTATTTTGACTTACCAATTGGTAAATGGGTGACCTCATCTATTTGTACATATTTCAGAATATCTTCTGATATAGAACTGTCGAGACTAGAGGTGAGAAAAGTCCACAAACAATATTTAATTGATGGCTTCATAACTTATAAGGCTATTTCCAGATTATTAGATACTTACAATCCAACAAATTTATTTTTATTCAATGCTCGCTTTGCACCTTATAGAGTAGCATTTGAAGTGGCAAGGCAGCGCCAAATTGATGTGATCACCCATGAAAGAGGATATATCGGTGATAGCTTTTGTTTCTTTGATAATTCTAATTGTTTAAGCCCTAAGACCCCTCTTGATTGTGTAAGAAGCTGGAAAGATATTACCCTAAATCAGGAAGAAATTTTACAAGTTAAAAATTATTTTATCGAACGGGCAAATGGTCAGAATCTTAGTTGGCCATCTTTTTATGATTTCAATTCAAATCATACGAATATTCGTCAGCAATTAAGAATCCCCTTAGACGCAAAAATCATTACTGTTTTCACATCAAGCGAAGACGAACATGCAATGTCTGAAGATTATACCTTCATGGCAAGGCAACTAGATATGATTGAAAGCTTGATGGAAGTATTTAGGGATAGAGATGAATATTTAGTAATTCGTCATCATCCCTTTATCGCAGGTGCAGGAAGTAAAACATTCAAACATTCCACAGCATATGAATTTTTGTCAAGAGCTTATCAGCAAGTACTTTCTGCTCCTAAAAATGTGCGGATTATCATGCCATCTGAGCAGTTAACTTCATATGCTCTTTTATGGCATTCTGATGCAGCGATCGCTTTCTTTAGCACTGTAGCGCTTGAGGCAGCAGCTAGAGGTGTACCAACAGCAACATTTGAACAATCTCCATATCGGGGAGCAGTACAAAATTCTTTTCAAGAAATCAGTAAAGAATCTTTGGGAGAATTAGTCAATAAGCTACTTTCTGCATCTTCTCAAGCAACTGTCGAGGACTTGATCAAGTTGTATCGCTTCACTGATGCTTATTTCTTTAAGTTTTCTACTAAGTTTCGCTCAATTGGCATTAAAGACTATTATCTTCCAGATTTCAAGATTAAATCTTTAGATGATTTGAAGCCTGGTATTGATCCAGCTTTAGATAGAATTTGCAACAGAATTATACATAACACTTCTATCTACGATGTCCCAACCTATGAGCGTAAAAATAACCCAAATTTTGAGGAGTTGAATTTCTTTAGCAACGAGTTGCAAGAGATAGAAGAGTATCGTCAAAAAATTAAGTCTCAAGCTTTAGAAAGTAACGTTCTCTCTGCCAAACCCTCAGTAGCTATCATTCGTCTAAATTATACAAACGTTCCACAGACTGATAACCAGCTTTTACCAGCATGGAAGAATCAATCCCGGCATCAAAATCTGATTGTTTATGATTGTAATAATTTAGACTGGTATAACTACCAAGGCATCATAGATTCAATTATTAATTGTATTTCCCTGATTGAAGAAGAATATATTCTGATTACGAATGATTATATTCAGTATGACGAATCTTTCATTTCATCGGCTTTAGATATACTTTTGGCAGAAGAGCACAAAGAAACTGCCGGAGTTATATTTGGAGCTTGGATTGCATGTTCTAGTAGAATTAATCAAGAAATTTTTACAGAACGTGTACCAGCAAAAACCTATATAGAAGCTACAGAAATATTACCCTTACTAAAATTTCCCCAAAATTTGCTTTCTTTTGGACTAATACATAAAGATTTTTTGTTAAGGTTATTAACATCTGTTAAGTCAGCATCTAATCCCAGTCAATCTGGTGTAACTATCTTTAATATTCTCCAACAGCCAGAGATACAAAGAGTAGAGCTACCAATGTTAATTATTGAGGAATTAGATACTCATTTACATCAAGATATTTGGCAACAAGAAAATCAAATTCCTAAATTAAATACTTTGGCATCAGCACAATCAGATACTTATCCTTCAAAGAATCTAAATCAACATATCCTACTATACACAGACGATTTTAGTATTTATGGCGTTGGTCAATACAACCACTCTATTATTTGTGAATTAGCAAAATTAGGTTATCAAGTAACTTGTGTACAGACCCACACATCTAATCATCTCATTCAAGAACAACAAAAGTTAGGTATTCAGCATATATGGCTAAATTATAATAGCATTAACGAGTTTTCAAGAGCACTGTTGGATATATCAGATGCTCAAGAAATATTTCCTAAAATTAAACCTGACCTGATCATTTTTAGTGATTGCTGTCCCTTATCCAATTTAGCTGCTAAAAAAGTGGCTAAACAGATGGGGATACCATATATTATTGTCGATGGATGTGCTGTCCCCTATTTAGCAGAGCGATTTGCCTCATACTTGGAAGAATTAGAGCAAATTCATACTCAAGCGGGAGCATTCATTACTGTCTCAAATGAAAATTTGAATTTGTTACACCAGCTATTTAGACTTCCAAAAGACAAAGGACAAGTAATTTATAGCGGACGACCAGAACACTATTTTGCCCCTCCTAAACCATCTATTCGCGATCGCCTACGTCAAGAATATGGTATTCCTGCAAATGCAGTAATTTGTTTTACAGCGGCTCGCTTGGACGCAGGAAAAGGTTATCAGTACCAGCTAGAAGCAATTAAGCAGCTTATGCAAAGTGAATCGTGGCATAAGCTATATTTTGTATGGGCTGGTGATGGTGCCTTAGAAGCACAACTCAAGCAAGCAATCGAGCAATTAAGGATTAGCAATCATGTCAAACTTTTGGGTAACTGCACAAATATTGTAGAGTGGCTGGATACATCTGATATTTTTATTTTGCCTTCAGAATTTGAATCATTTGGATTAGCAATTGTAGAGGCAATGGCAAAAGGATTACCAGTTATCGCTTCGGCTGTAGGCGGTATTCCAGAAGTGCTTGGGGATGTGGGGAAACTTGTCTCTGACCCAAAAGTTGATCCCCAAGCTACGATTAAGGAAATGGCAAGAATAATTGAAGCTTGGTCTGTAAATCCAGAATTGCGTCGCTCAATTGGCCTGGCTGGTAAAAAGCGTGCAGAAGAAATGTTTAAGGAAGAACGGATGATCAAACAAACTGTGGAAGTAGTGGAACGCACACTATTGCCACTAAGAAATCAAGTTTCATCTTCTTTCGCAAATATTCCTCTTGTCTCTGTCATTATTTCCTGTTACAACCTAGCTGAGTTTTTACCCGAAACAGTGGCCAGTGTCATTGCTCAGACATACGAGAACTGGGAAATCATTATTGTTAATGATGGGAGTAAAGATAATACTAGTGAAGTCGCGCAACAGTTGATATCAACCTATTTTAATAAAAAGATACGACTTGTTGAGAAAGCAAACGGTGGGCCTGCTAGTGCTAGAAATACAGGTATCAAAGTATCTAATGGTGAATATATACTTCCATTAGATGCTGATGACAAGTTAAGCTCAACAGGTATTGAGAATCTGTTAAGTGTGGCATTAGATCAAGATTCCCCTTGTGTGGCATTTGGTTCCTATCAAATGTTTGGAATCGAAAATAAACTCATTGTCAGCACCGGCTTGTTTTCTAAAGAAAACATGAAGCGATTTGATATGATTCACAATTCTTCACTCTATTCAAAAAAAGTGTGGGATTTGGTTAACGGTTACAAAGAAGATGTTGCTTTAATTGGTTATGAAGATTGGGAATTTTGGCTGAATTGCTTAAAACATAAAATCAACTTCTATGGTACAAAAGAAATAGTAATATATTACCGCAGAAGTATTGATTCGACGGGAAATCGAGCTTTTACCCAACATCATAATAAGTTTGCCTTAATTGTTGCCTACAATTCTGAAATTTTCAACCCAACAATAATTAAAGAATCAGAAAATCTGTTGCTTTCATTTGGGTTGATTAAAAAGTCAAATAAACTTAGCAATGAATTAGGAGAGCTATTATTTCAAATAAATAGCTGCGTTAATCAGTATCAGCAACAACCAAGCAGCAACTCAGCAATAGCTAACCTCTGCCAAGCTCGCCAGAGATTTGCAGAAAAATTGCTCACTATACCAGCAGAAAAATTGATTGTTGATTACTCTGAATATATAAGTAATACACATCAAAAATTGCTAAATAGCGGTATTCAACATGAGTTGCTGACAGAGAAAGAGCAGAATTTTGTTAATACCCTATCAGATAATATTTCTAAAGATTTTGGCGAACCACAAGCTATCCAATACCTGTTAGCAGCAATGCTGTACCGTCGTGCTGACCAGCTACCACTACAACATGACTTAACTCATATTCCTCAATGGTTGCTAGCTGATTATCTGAAATTTATATTTGAATTTCCGCGCCTATTTCAAGAAAAGGGAGAGGCAGATAATTACTATCACTATTTACAACAATGGCTAGATTACTTAGAAGAAAACATATCCAGTAATCAAGAATCAGCATTATGGCAGTACATCGCCCAATTTTTCCTTCAAACTGCCAATTTCATCCCTCTATATTTCACTACAGAAAACTTAAAAGGGATTTATAGCAAACGCGCTGATATCATGGAATATACCTTGAAAACTCAAGGCAACGAAATCGACTACGACTTTTCAGAGCGATCGCCAGAACGCAAAAAAATTCGTCTAGGAGTTCTTGCTGGTCATTTTCAAGCAAGTACAGAAACCTTCCATACACTGCCAGCATACAAACATTTAGATTGGAATAATTTTGAAATTATTCTCTATACCCTAACTGCAAATAATAGTCGTTTAGAGCGTTATTGTACAGGTCATGTAGATGCTTTAGTTACTCTACCTCCAGACCTACAAGGTCAGGTACAAACGATTCGTGATGGAGATATTGATCTTCTCTTAATTGCGACGAACGTTACAGCAGTCACAAATCAGATTACATTACTTGCCTTGCATCGACTGGCAAGGGTACAGTTGACCTTTGGCTCTTGCCCTGCCACAACAGGCATACGAAACATTGACTATTTTATTTCTGGCAGTTTATCAGAACCTGTATCGGGCGGACAAGAACATTATAGGGAAAAGTTAGTAACTCTTGATGGAGTAGGTTACTGTTTTGATTACCCTTGTGAACTAGAGATCCTTAAAATTAAACCCAATCGAGAAAGCTGGGGTGCGACTGAAAAAACTGTTGTATTTACTTCGGGTGCTAATTGCTACAAGATCATTCCAGAACTGAGAGAAACTTGGGCAAAAATTCTTGCTGCTGTACCTGATTCAATTCTCGTTTTGTATCCATTTGCTCCTAGCTGGAGCGATTCTTATCCGGCTAATTCTTTCCTTAACCAAATGTATGCAGTTTTAGCTAGGTACAATGTTGAGAAAAGCCGTCTCATTGTTCTTGATGCGCTACCTAGTCGTGCCGATGTTAGAGAAGTTTTAAAGCTAGCTGATATATATTTAGATTCCTACCGACATTCAGGCGGTCATTCCCTTGTAGATGCTTTAGAGGTAGGATTAACAACTGTAGTTTTGGAAGGTGATGCTCTCAGGTCGAGACATGCAGCTGCCTACTTACGAGAAATCCAAATACCTGACTTAATAACAAACAACGAGATGGATTATATTAAGTTAGCGATCGCACTTGGCAATAACCCTAAATTACGCCAACAAAAGAGTGCCCAAATCAAGGAAAAAATGCAAGCTAATCCTAGTTTTCTAGATAGTCGCTCTTACTCAGCTAAAATAGGCAGCCTCTTCCAAGAACTATTTAGTAAATATCTTGCTGATACCCTGAGTCAAAATTTCCGCTTAGGAGATATTAACCTAATTATTTTCCCAGACTGGTCACAGCCAGAAGACTTACTATATCAAGATTTAGCAAGTGTCATTTCTACTCTTACTACTCACCCAGATAAAAGTAACATAACTCTCGTGATTGATACTCAAAATATTCCTGAGGAGGAAGCCGATATGCTTTTATCATCTTTGACTATGAATTTACTCATGGAAGATGATGTAGATATAACTGAGGGACCAGAAATTTCTTTGCTAGGTAAGTTAAGTGATGCACAATGGAAAACTCTTTTGCCTAGAATTCATACTCGAATTGCTTTAGCAACAGATAATCAACAGGCGATCGCACAAGCGAAAGCAGAAAATCTCCCATTCTGTGATGTAGATAGCTTGAGCGCATCTAAATTAGAGATGACACTTCTTTAACCCACTGCATATTCTGTAAACTTCCTCATGAAAGGAGACTGAAACCCTAACACAATGTCCTCTTTAGGAACTCCTATAGTAACTAAATTTGCTGCAATATCATCTTCTGTACCATTCCATTGAAGCCAAATTTTTTCACCCTTAATATCAATATGGATGATGCAGCTATGTACCCAATCTTGACCTTCCCAGCCTACATGGACTACCTGGTAATGGTCACGTTCTATATCAAAAATATTCTCAACTTCTATATTACTATCAGAGGGTTTTTGCTCACTATACTCCTGTAATATCTGCTGTACAATCTGGCGATAGTGGGCTAGTTTATCCATTTAAAAATAACCTCTTGCTCTACATCATAAATAATCATTTTGACTTGATTTTCTTCAATCATGGCTTGGGGAAAATCAAGTTTAAAAAATGTTTTATAAGTTGTCAAAGGTACTGCTAAATACAAAACACGCTCTGGCTGTCGTCGCCTTAATGCGCCTCTATAGTTGATAAACTGTCCCAATGCTGTATGAAATTCTGAGATTGCAGATGATTTCTCCAAAAAACTTTTAACTTCAACAGCAATTTTTTCTCCTTCCCGTTCTGCCGCAATGAGTTTTTCAGCAGCTAAATCAATAGAGACATTCACACCACCCACGCTAATTGAGAGCGGGTCATGAGTAATCTGCCAACCATCCTTCTGCAAAGCTTTTTTGACAACTTCATGAAAGACATCTTTAGCAGACATAAATATCTACAATAGTATTTCTTGTTTTTATATTACCTCTTACAGCAATTTTCAGGTAAATAGACCACGCGGTAGGGGCACAGCATTGCTCATACGTGTCAACATAGTAGCCAGGGCGAATAGAATTCGCGGCTACACAAACAAAGTCCACCTCCGTGGACTAATACAAAATCAAGGATTCTTAACCCACGGAGGCGGTCACTGAGCTTGTCGTTCGCGCAGCGTCTCGTAGAGAAGTGTGGGTTTTGCCTGTGTAGACGCGCTTTCTAACCGCCGATTTAATGTTAAGTTGACTTATTTGCCCTCAATATACCTTTGCCACATCTGCTCGTAAGCCTTTTCCATCTCACGGGTAAACTGTTTGCCATTCCACAACGGGGCTGTTTGCCGCGATGCTTTCAGCTTCAGAGTGACTTGCTGACGTAAAGCCTCATCTTTCCCCAAGCGCACACCCCATTCTATATACTCTTCATCAGTCCAGGCAATACCTTCTGTAATACCCGCATTCATCATCATGGTGTAGCTGTTACGCGCTGCAAATTGTTCGCCAACTCTTGTCACTAAAGGGATACCCATCCACAATGTTTCTAAGGTTGTTGTTGCTCCGTTGTAGGGAAATGTATCTAATACAATATCAGCAATGCCTAAATTAGCACGATGAACTGACTCTAAATGAACTTGTGGTAAAAATCGTAACCGAGAACAATCTACACCTTCTTCTTCGGCAATTTGATAAAAGAAGCGTTTAATTGTTTCCTCCTCAGAAAGCCCCTTGATCAAAAAGTAGCTGTTAGGTACTTGTTTGATAATTTGCATTTGCCACTTTGTCGTTTCTGGATGGCGCTTATATCCTCTTTGGGCGCTGAGATAGACAACGGCATCCATAGGAATATCCAAGTCATCGCGGCGGAGAGTTGGTACACCAACTTCAAAACCATCTACTGCTATATAAGTTTGGGGTAATCGCCATATTTTTTCTGTATAGTAATCTTGTGCATCATTTGGTAGTACATAAGGATCTGCGATAAAGTAATCAATTGCAGGTATACCTGATGCATCCCACCCCAGCCAAGTAACTTGAATTGGGGCTGGCTTGAGTGCCATTACTTCACTAGTGATATCTAGAGTGATGCTATCAAGGTCAATTAAAATATCAATTTCATCTTGATATATCTGGTCAGCAATTTCTAGACCATTCATACCTAATTGACGAGCTTTTCCTGCCTGACTTAAATACCATTCTTGGATATAGTCATTGACTAATGTGTAGTTAACAAAATAAGTATGAATATCAAATTTATCTCGATTATGATGTTGAAATAACCAGCGAGCTAGCCAACCAACAGAATGATTCCTTAAAGCGTAAGATACATAACCAATTTTTAATTTTTTCGGATGAGTTTTTAAAGATTGATGATTAATAATTTGACGAGCATAGTTTTTTCCTTCTGATTGGGCAAGAGCTTGAATATCATTATTAAAAATCTCAGCTACCTTGTTATGAATAGCTCGAAATTCAGCAGGAGCATCTTTAATGTGAGGTATCGCAAAAGATGGTGTAAGTAACCGTAATATTCTTCCCTCTTCTAAAAGAATTGGTTGAGCTTCAATAAACTGTTTAAATACAGTTTTCAATTCTTCACAAGTTGTACATATCTCTTGCCAATATCCCCCTGCTGACATTAGACCCCTTAACAGCAAGTGTAGGGCAAAAATTTTATCAGCCAAGCCTTCTGATAGTGAATAACATAACCTAGCTGTCTCTATTCCTTGAGAATAATTACGAGCATCTTGATAAAAGATCGCTAAATGCCGCAAAACTTCTACATTATCTGGCTCCAATCGTAAATGCAATTCTAGCAGACATGCTGCTAGTAAAGGTTGCCGCAAAGTATGACCAATTTTAAGAGCAGCAGGAAGCAGTATAGAGAAGCATTGATGAGGATTAGAGAAATAGGAAAGACTAGCTTCTATTAAATTTAGATTAATTGGATGTAAGGGAACAGTATTTAAAAGTTCTTTTAAAACTTGGATTAGTAATTCGGTATTTATTTCTATATCTTCTTTTGCCTTTAAGCTTTCAATTAATCCCCACTCATTCACATCATCAATTTCTTCAAACTTTTGCAATTTGATAGAAAGTATAAGAATTTGAAGCAAATTATTTATATAACTAGGATTAATTTCCCGAATATGCTGACGAATTAACCAAGCTAGAGAATATTCCCCCAGTGTTTCACGCCTTTCAGCTTCTATTCGCAAAAATTTAACTAGTTCATTTATCCAAATTGGTAACTGTTCTTCATCTGCCTCTGTCATTGGCAGCATCCAAGTCATTTGAGCTTCTGCTTCTTGCCCTTGTAATAGCATTAATAATCCTAAATGCCAATAATAGGAGATAGTATTTGATTCTATCGCTATTGCTTGCTCGTATAACTGTGCTGCTTGCAAATAGTTCTCTTCAATGAAGTATTGTTCAGCCTGATTTTGCCAATTATATATATCAGTAATCATTGTGATTCTCATAGAAAAAGGTATAGGCAATCTAATTGTGAATAAATCACAAAACTGAAATAAAGTGGATAGAAGAATCTACCCACTTGGGAAAATACGTAATTTAGCTTAATAAAAGCTTTAGTGACAAGTTAACTTTTATCTCAAGTGGTGTAGATGAGCAATATTTGGTCTATTACTTCTCTACTTAGATAAGCTAACGTAGTTAGCGGGGCAAGTGGGTGATCCTGCGGTGGTAAAATCGGAGGTAGTTACAACTGGAGCACCGCCAACTCTAGTTAGTGAAGATTCACATAAAAGAGCTATGGTGGTAGCTTCACTGGTAGCAGCTTGTGTTGTTACACCCACACCACCAAGATAATTTTTCAGAGGTGCAGACGCAAGTATTACTCCTCCTTGGTTGGTTACTGCACTAGCACTACCAGCAATTGTATAGGAGTAATTTGATGTTTGTGTTGCAATACCAAGACCTAATTTACCAATTTCACCGGAAAGTGCAAATGTGTTCTGTTCTAAGTAATAAGCTTGCTGCGCGCGGTTCATCGAACCCACGTAGGTTTTAGCTTCTGACTGCTTGGCTTTGTTAGCTTGGTTCAAGAAAGAAGGTAGAGCGATCGCAGACAAAATACCGATAATGATAATTACTACTAGTAATTCAATAAGTGTAAAACCCTCATCTCCCTTCTTTTTGGCGAGGATGTGTTGGATAAATTTGGCTTTTAGTTCGGTTTTCATAAGTGTTTTCCTGGGGGTAGGAAGTGCTTGGGTGTTCTAGATGTAACTTACCCAACTGCGATCGCTTTCCTATCACCTTCAGAAAAAAAGTTTGGGGAGATGTTGCTTTTAGATTTAATCTCAACCATTAAGTCTGGAACCAACTCTATGAAGTCGCGCTTGGTTTTCTTCAATCGGCCAGCCCGAACAAAAGACACGTCAGGCGATCGCAGGTTTCTTTTTTCGAGTTGTCCTCTTTATATATTCATTCGTTTGCGATCGCTTACCACCTGACGTAGCCAATCATAATTTGTTGTGCTATATTAAGCGTAGTCGTTATGAGTTCATATATTTTCATGACTAACCCAACTGTAGAAAACTTGGTAATTATCGGTTCTGGGCCAGCAGGCTACACAGCCGCCATCTATGCTGGACGTGCTAACCTTAAACCCGTTGTATTTGAAGGTTTCCAAGCCGGGGGTTTACCTGGTGGGCAATTAATGACAACGACGGAAGTTGAGAATTTTCCGGGATTTCCTAAAGGAATTACCGGGCCGGAACTGATGGATCAGATGAAGGCGCAGGCGGAGCGCTGGGGAGCTGAACTATATACTGAAGATGTTATCTCAGTTGACTTGAGTCAGCGTCCCTTTACAGTGCGATCGCAAGAAAGGGAAATTAAAACCAACAGCATCGTTATTGCTACGGGTGCAACAGCAAAGCGTTTGGGTTTACCCAACGAACATGAATTCTGGAGTCGGGGTATTTCCGCTTGTGCAATTTGCGATGGTGCAACACCAATTTTTCACGGCGCAGAATTGGCTGTAATTGGTGCTGGCGACTCGGCGGCGGAAGAGTCAATTTACCTCACCAAATACGGTTCTAAGGTAAATATGTTGGTACGCACGGATAAAATGCGGGCTTCTAAAGCCATGCAAGACAGGGTTTTGAGCAACCCAAAAATCCAGGTGCATTGGAACACAGAAGCCGTGGATATCTTCGGCAATGGTCACATGGAAGGTGTGAAAGTCCGCAATACTAAAACTGGTGAAGAGAGCCAACTGCACGCTAAGGGTTTATTCTACGCCGTTGGTCATAGTCCCAATACCTCTTTATTTAAAGGGCAACTAGAACTGGATGAGATAGGTTACGTTGTCACCAAGCACGGTACTGTAGAAACCAGTGTAGAAGGCGTTTTTGCTGCTGGCGACGTACAAGATCATGAGTTTCGGCAAGCAATTACGGCTGCGGGTACTGGTTGTATGGCGGCGATGTTAGCAGAACGCTGGTTATCATCCAGTGGCTTGATTCAAGAATTCCATCAACAGCCTGAAACAAAAGATAATGAATTAGAACATCAGCCAACCAAAAAGACTGAAGCTGAGGAAGAAGCTGGATTTAACTTAGATGGGACGCGCCATGAGGGAGGTTATGCCTTACGGAAATTGTTCCATGAAAGCGATCGCTTACTCCTTGTTAAATATGTCTCCCCTGGTTGTGGCCCTTGTCATACCCTGAAGCCAATTTTAAATAAAGTGGTGGATGAATTTGACAGCAAAATTCACTTTGTGGAAATTGACATCGACAAAGACCGAGATATTGCTGAAAATGCTGGTGTGACAGGAACACCAACGGTTCAATTGTTCAAAAATAAGGAACTAGTGAAAGAAGTCAAAGGTGTGAAGCAAAAGAGCGAATACCGCCAGTTGATTGAAAGTAATCTTTAGGGACTGGGGATTGGGGACTGGGGACTAGGGACTAGGGATTGGGGACTAGGAAATAATTCTTTTAATTGCTAATACCCAATACCCAATACCCAATACCCAATCACCAGTCACCCAGTCGAGTACCGTACTCTTCTTTACCCTGCTGTTGGGAACGAATAAAACGACAGTAACCGTTAAGACCTTTTTCAATCCGGTCTTTAAGCTGACTGACCCAGTTTAATTGTTCTGTGTTGCAGTAGCCCAAGCTCTCAGCAATAATGAAAGCGCTTTTGGTTTCAGTCAATGAGCCGCGAGCAATGTACATAAAACGCAATCTGTCTAAATAGTGATAGCGTCCATAGCCCTCAGCTATGTTCAGTAAAACGCTGCAAGCTGCTCTTCGTAATTGATCGCTCAAATTGTAACGCTCACAACCCGGCAAAGTATTTGCTAATCGATAAGCCGCTTTTAGCAGCTTGAGGCTATCTTGGTAGAAGTCTAAAGACTCAAAGCCTCTATCTTGCATATCATCCCAATCTAAAGTCCCTCAATTTTATGGGACATTTTTACCAAATACCCAGTCCCCAGTCCCCAATACCCAGTCCCCAATATGTAAAATGGTCAGCGTATCAAGCTTTGATCCAGGCGATCGCTTTATGGCCATTACAAAACGGCGGCTACCGACATTTTTACAGTTTGGCAAAAGTCTCAATCTTTCCCAAAAACTCATGCTCATCGGGTTAGCCATTACCCTATTTTTCATCTTTCTGGCGTTCTTTGCTCCCGTATTGCAGGCTTGGGGATGGCTGCAAAACCCGAAAGATTTTCTCTCTAATCCAATTCACGAGCCACCCTCAGCTAAACATTGGTTTGGTACTAGTCGCCTGGGTTATGATGTGTTTTCCCGGACATTGTTCGGCGCTCAAGCTGCTTTGCAGGTGGTAATTTTGGCAACGGCGCTGAGTATGATTATCGGTGTGCCTTTGGGGATGCTGAGTGGGTATCTCGGCGGGAAATTGGATAAAATGTTGCTGTTTATTATGGATAGCATCTACACTCTACCAGGGCTACTGTTGTCTGTGACGCTGGCATTTGTGGTGGGGCGTGGGATATTAAATGCAGCGATCGCTATTAGCATTGCCTACATCCCCCAATATTACCGCGTTGTTCGCAACCACACCGTGAGCGTGAAAACTGAAGTGTTTATCGAAGCTGCTCAAGCAATGGGTGCTTCCACTTGGGTTGTGCTTTCCCGTTATCTGTTTTTCAACGTCATTCAAAGCGTACCCGTACTATTTACACTCAACGCCGCTGATGCGATTTTGGTGTTGGGCGGTTTGGGCTTTTTGGGGCTAGGACTTCCCGAAGAAGTGGCAGAATGGGGACATGATTTAAAACAAGCCCTAGAAGCTCTACCTACTGGTATTTGGTGGACTACCCTGTTCCCTGGTTTAACGATGACATTTATGGTGGTAGGGTTATCACTACTTGGTGAAGGGTTAAATGAATTTGTCAATCCCCGATTACGGAGAGAAAATAGAATCCGACAGTAATCATTGGTCATTAGTCATTAATTTTAGACAAATGACATAGACGCGCTAGCGGTGAAGCAGCGCGGTCTTGGGGGTTTCCCCCATGAGCGACTGCTGAACCCGTTGGCGCAGCCTCTCGTAGAGAAGGGCTTCCCGCAGGGTAGGACAAATGACAAATAAACAATACAGAGATTTGTATGAAAGATAATCTAACGTTAATTGCTGCCGCTACTGGCGGGTTTATCCTTTCCGTTGCTCTTGCTGGTATCTTAAGAGGTGCGCCAATTACGGCTTGGCAGGAACAATCGAGTTTTCGTACCACAACTGTTGCTAATTTACAGAGAGCGGAGTTGAAAGCCGCGCATCTTAAAATCGGTGATGAAAACAACTTGCACTCAATAGAATAAAAATTTGAGTATTTTTTCGCGCCAAGATGTTAAGTATAGATTTACAGAAAATAATGGCGAATTGAGGGGTGAAATTGAAACGCAGAGGAGCGCAGAGGTAAGCGCAAAGGGTACGCAAAGGTTTGCTAGGTGGCTACGGTTTGGTCTGAGGATTTTAAAGTGGTAAGTTCTCAAGTAATTGGCATTGATGTCGGGGGAACAGCAATTAAGCTGGGGCGTTTTGCAGATGATGGTACTTGTCTGCAATCTTTGACTGTGGTATCTCCTCAACCAACAACGCCAGAAGCTGTGTTAGCAGTCCTGGTAGATGCGATCGCACAAATTGATCCAGATAATCAAGCTGTGGCGATTGGTGTTGGTACTCCTGGCCCATCCGATGCCGCAGGACGCATTGCCAAAATCGCCATTAACTTGCCTGGATGGATCGATGTGCCTTTAGCAGACTGGTTAGAAGCTAAAACTGGCAAACCAACTGCGATCGCTAACGATGCTAATTGCGCTCTTTTGGGAGAAGCTTGGCTGGGAGCCGGTCGCCACTTTCAAAATCTGATTCTGCTAACTTTAGGCACTGGGGTTGGTGGTGCAATTATCCTTGATGGCAAACTATTTATTGGACATCAAGGAGCCGCCGGGGAATTGGGTTTAATTTCATTAAATCCTGATGGCCCAATTTGTAATAGTGGCAATCGAGGCTCTTTGGAACAATATGCCTGTGCTACTGCAATTCGCCGCCGCACTCTTAAGGAACCCATCGAATTGGGTTTTCTTGCCCAACAAGGAGATGCCGCAGCATTGACTTTTTGGCAAGAATATGGTGTTAATTTGGGAATTGGTTTGACGAGTTTGATTTATGTACTCACACCACAAGCGATCGTGATTGGTGGCGGTATCAGTGGCAGCTTTGAGTTTTTCTTACCAGGTGTGAAGGCAGAAATTGAGAAGCGAGTGCAGCCTTTATCACGAGCGGGTTTACAAATATTGCCAGCGGAGTTAGGCAATTTTGCTGGGATAGTAGGTGCAGCAAAGTTGGCATGGCAAAATTATTCAGCTTTTTGATTATGGTTAAACTTGGAACCCTTTTCCAAACCTCTTCCCGAAAGGGAAAGAGGCTTAGATTATTGCTGAAGCTCTTACTACGAGATAATTTAATTAACTTTACATTACGTAATATAGTTTAATTTATTCTTGTCCACTTACTTAGCAATTCTGACTGATGGTGAAAAGCGAGCAAAAAGCAACTATTTAAACTTGAATAAGCGCTATGTAATGTCAGAAGATGCAGTAAAGATATTTTCTGGCAAAAATCATAAAATGAGCATGTTATTCAGAACCAAAGCCAGTCTAATGACTAAAGGCTTGAAGAATCAGCAAAGAGTCAAGCAAACTTTTACCGTAATGCTAATAAGAGCTAGCCATCGCTACGTACTCGTGGCATTAATACTCAGCTTGATAATTCTTGCCTGCATTAACATCTTAAAATCTAGCCAATCTTCAGTAACCGAGTCTCCTATTAACAGTAAAGTCCTGAAGATTTGGTCAGATAAAGGTTATACTTTGGAAGAGGATGAAGCGCTCCAGAAGATCATTAGTAACTGGGAACAACAAAGCGGCAACAAAATTAAACTTACTTTCTATACTAATGATGAGTTGCCACAAAAGACTCAAAGGGCACTTCAGGCAGGTAATTCGCCCGATCTCGTCATAAATAGCAGTGCTGAGAGGGAACTGTATCCACGTCTTGCCTGGGAAGGTAAACTGGCAGATGTCTCTGATGTAATTGAGCCAGTCAAAAGTATTTATTCTGAAGGTGTGTTGGAAGCAGTTCGTTTATATAACAACGTTGATAAGAAGCCGAGTTACTATGCAGTTCCAATTAATCAATTAACAATTCACATTTTTTACTGGCGAGACTTACTAGAGAAAGTAGGTCGAACTCAAAGCGATATCCCTAAAGATTGGGATGCTTTCTGGGAGTTTTGGAAACAAGTGCAGGATGATTTGCGCGCACAGCAAAAACAGAATATTTATGGGTTAGGCTTTCCTTTATCCACTGGATCTACAGATACCTACTACTTGTTTGAGCAGATTTTAGAAGCATACAATGTCCAAATTTTAGACTCCAAGGGTCAACTTCTCCTCAACGATCCCAAGGTGCATCAAGGTATTGTTGAAAGCTTAGAGTGGTATGCGAAATTTTTCCAGCAGGGTTACGTACCACCAGACGCAGTAAACTGGTTAAATCCAGACAATAATCGCAGCTTGCTCAATCGTGGCGTGGTTATGACTCCTAACAGCTCGCTTTCGATTCCTGCTGCTGTCCGCCAAGATTCTGACACCTATCGTTACAAGCTTGGTATCCTCGAATTTCCGAACAAACCTAATGGTAAACCGATGCGCTTCTTAGTCTCGATTAATGAAATAGTTTTGTTTGCCGAGTCTAAAAACCAGAAGGTAGCTAAAGACTTTCTTGCGTATTTAATTAAACCTGAGATAATAGGAAACTATCTCAAAGCTACTGGAGGTCGGTATCTACCAGTAATGAAGCCTGTTTGGAAAGACTCCTTTTGGACAAATCCAGCAGATCCTCATCTTTCCACTGCAACTCAAACACTAACTAAAGATACTCGCCCATTTTATATTGTTCAAAACCCTGCTTACAGCCTAGTTTTAGAAGAGAATGTTTGGGGTAAGGCTCTTAATGGAATAGTTGTCAATAGCATATCTCCAGAAGAAGCAGCAGACACGGCAATTGAGCGGATAAAACAAATTTTTGATGAATGGTAGTGAGCTATATGCAATTTTAGAATTAGCACCTTAGCACTAAATTTACAATTTTATTCTTAGATAACTCTACAAAAAAGATGATTTAATAGCTAGGCTAATTGAGCAGAAATTCTTACAAAGCATTTTTTAAAATTAGGAAGGTAGTAAATCTGTTTTTTAACTTTCTTGTTACCTTGTTCTGCTACACAGGGATTTCAAGACAAAGAATATCCTGTTGCTTTCTTAACGTATTTCACAACTTTTTCATAAGATTCAGGATTACTCACAGGGTTGATGATGATGGGAATAGTGCCATCTGGCAACCAAAAAGTTATCCTACCGTTCGGTTCATGACAAAAGGAACTGATACAGTTGAGATTAATTACATATTCATTTTTTTCGTAATTTATTCTTACCCAGTGGGCGTGATCTAATTCTAATCCTGTCACACATTCTAAATAATCAAAAATCTTTTGATAATCTTCCAAATTACTTTGCGGGTTAATCACTATGGGAATGGCACTATCGGGTAGCCAAAAAGTCACCCTGCCATTGAGTTCATAACAAAAAGCATGGACACGCTCAAAATTCACCACATATTCTTTCCTCTCGTAAAGGATTTTCACCCAGTACGCCACAACATCTCCTCAAGTCCGAAATTTACGAATGATGCACCCTGGATGTCCAAATCGACTAAAGCCCTAAGTTAATGTTGTTATGCACTAATTCAAAATCTAAAAAATTAATTTTGAATTACGAATTACCTTAGCGTAGCGGTAGCGAGTCCGCGTTCGCTTTTAGCGTCTCGTAGAGAGCGTCATTACGAATTATGAATTTTTATGACACCTCCAATGGTGTTGGTGTGCTAGATGTCGAAAGAGAAAGAGCGATCGCTGTTTGAATAAACCCTTTAAATAAGGGATGAGGTGTACTGGGGCGTGATTGAAATTCTGGATGAAATTGACAAGCAAGAAAGAATGGGTGCTTGGGTAATTCCACAATTTCAACTAAACGCCCATCGGGAGAAGTACCACTAATCACATAGCCAGACTTTAACAACAAATCGCGGTAATCATTGTTAAACTCATATCGATGTCGATGTCGTTCATAAATCACATCTTCTTGATAAAGCTTAAAAGCTAAAGTATCAGGGAGAACACGACAAGGATATAGTCCTAAGCGCATTGTACCCCCTAAATCCACTACTTCCTGCTGTCCTGGCAATAAATTAATTACTGGATCAGTTGTATAGGGGTCAAATTCAGCACTATTGGCACCTGTTAATCCCCCTACGTGCCTAGCCCATTCAATCACGGAACATTGCATACCCAGGCATAATCCCAAAAAGGGAATTTGGCGATCGCGCGCGTATTTAATGGCGGCAATTTTGCCATCGACTCCCCGAACCCCGAAACCTCCTGGTACAACTATGCCATCGACACCCTCAAGAGAATTTTCGGCTGCTTCAGTTTCCAAATCTTCTGAATTTATCCAACGCAGGCGCAGTTTCCCATAGGTGGAGATTGCAGCATGATTTAGTGCTTCCACTACAGATAAATAGGCATCACTTAACTGCACATATTTACCAACGATCGCAATTTCTACCTCGTGCTTGGGACTATGTAAACGTTGTACCAGGGTTTGCCACTGCGTCAAATCTGGTTTACGTTGTTCCATTTGCAGCAAGTTCAGCACTTGTTCTGCCATTCCTTCGCGTTCTAGATTTAGCGGTACTTCATAGATACTTTTGGCATCTTGGGAAGTAATGACGCATTCTTCCGGCACATCGCAAGATCCCGACAATTTCTGCTTTAATCCTTTGGGTAAGGGGCGATCGCTCCGACAAACTAAAATATCTGGTTGAATACCAATGGATCTCAGTTCTTTAACTGAATGCTGTGTCGGCTTAGTTTTCATCTCACCCGCTGAGGCAATCCACGGTACCAGCGTGACGTGCATATACAGCACATTTTGCCGTCCCACCTCTTTACGAAACTGGCGAATTGCTTCCAAAAACGGCAGTGATTCAATATCTCCCACCGTCCCGCCGATTTCTGTAATTACTACAGAGGGGTTTGTGCTTTTAGCAACTCGCAAAATCCGATCTTTAATTTCATTGGTAATATGAGGAATTACCTGGACAGTACCGCCATTGTAGTCTCCGCGTCGCTCTTTATTGATGACTGCTTGGTAAATTGAGCCAGTAGTCACACAATTTAAGCGCGACATTGAGGTATCGGTAAAACGTTCGTAATGCCCCAAGTCTAAATCTGTCTCCGCCCCATCCTGGGTAACGAATACTTCCCCATGCTGAAAGGGACTCATCGTACCAGGATCGATATTGATATAAGGGTCGAGTTTGAGAATCGACACCGAATATTCGCGCGACTTGAGCAAACGCCCTAGACTTGCTGCTACAATGCCCTTACCAATACTGGAAACTACGCCTCCAGTAACAAAGATAAACTTAGTCATAGTATTTTGAATTTCTAACAACTTCTAAAAATACATCCCGTCATTGTGCCACAGTTGTTGTGGTGTCATCTTCTGTGATTTGCTGTGAAAAACCTCTTAGGATTAGTAATATTAGGCTGTATTCTCACCTCCTCAGTAACATTGGCAGAGCCATCTCTTATAGTCGTTTTTCCCCAGACAAACTACCAGACAAGTGCCCAAAAAATCTTCTTTCTGGGCACTGCACCACCAGATGGTCAGGTTTTGATCAATAGTAAGCCAATTACCCGCAGCAAAGCTGGTCATTTTTCCCCTAGTTTCCCCTTGCAGTTGGGGGAGAATCTTTTTACTGTGCGTCGCCAGAATCAAGAACTTAAGATTAAGGTGATCAGGCTTAACGCTAGCCCTGAACTACCACAGGGGGTAGCCTTTGCGAAAGATTCCCTGACTCCCGCAGTTGACATTGCCAGATTACCAGGAGAAGTAATTTGTTTTGGCGCGATCGCACCCCCTAACGCTAATGTCTCTGTAACCCTGGCTAATCAAACTATTGCCCTTTTACCGCAACCTCAACAGGCACAACTACCAAGTAATTTGGCAGCTTTGACAGGGCAAAATCAGCCTCATGCCCAGTCTAGCGTAGGCAACTATCAAGGTTGCACCACAATGACAACAGCCGCCGATCTGGGAAAACCTCAATTTCAACTGATCCTTGATGGCAAGACAATAACTCAACCAGGATCTGGTAAGATTGAAATCCTCTCAAGAGCGCAGTTGCCAGTTTCTGAGGTTACAGTAGAGTCAGGCGTGGCTCGTACTGGTCCTAGCACCGATCATTCTCGACTTACACCACTGCCCAAAGGCACACGCGCAACGGTTACAGGTAGGGAAGGTGAATGGTTGCGCCTAGATTATGGCGCTTGGATTAATAGTAAAGAAACCCGCATTTTACCTGGTGCAGTTCCGCCACAAACAATAATTCGCAGTGTCGGATACCGTCAACTCCCTAATGCGACAGAGATAGTTTTCCCTTTGCAAGTTCCCGTACCCGTGAGCGTACAACAAAGTGAGCAAACTCTCGCTCTCACTCTCTACAATACCACTGCCCAAACAGACATAATTCGCCTGGATGATAACCCCCTAATTAATCGCCTAGACTGGCAACAGGAAGCTCCAGGACAAGTAAAATACACCTTTAACCTCAAAAAAGCTCAACAGTGGGGATATAAGCTGAGATACGACGGTACAACCCTGGTTTTGGCTTTGCGTCATCCGCCTAAAATCGGGAACACAAGACGCAAGCTTTTAGCTAATTTCAAGATTGTACTAGATCCAGGGCATGGCGGTAAAGAATCTGGTGCCAGTGGCCCAACTGGATATTTAGAAAAAGATGTGAATTTGGTGGTATCTAAGTTGCTACGGGACGAGTTGGTGAAGCGAGGAGCAACGGTGGTGATGACGCGGGAGGACGACAAGGAAGTTTCGCTGGTAGAACGTCAGGCAATTATCAGTCAAGAAGAACCTGCGATCGCTATTTCCATACATCACAACTCTCTACCCGATGATGGCGATGCCGAAAAAATTAAGGGATTCGGCGCATTTTGGTATCAACCCCAAGCCCATAACCTCGCCATATTTTTACAGAACTATGTAGTCAAAAAACTCGGCAAACCTTCTTATGGTGTGTATTGGGATAACTTGGCGCTGACACGTCCGACAGCTGCGCCATCGGTGTTGTTGGAATTGGGTTTTATGAGCAATCCCGATGAATTTGAGCAGGTGGTGAACCCAGAGGAACAGAAGAAAATGGCAAAAGCGATCGCTCAGGGGATTACGGAGTGGTTTCGGAGTGTGCAGTAAATTTGGGGTACAACACTAGTTACTCATTGTATTTGGTGGAGTGCGATCGCTCCTTTTGCTACATTTATTTCTTTGTAGTAACTTCAATTTTGTAAGCCTGACGACCAAGCTTCTCTTGAACAAACTTAAGAAGTTCCGCTTTATGTTTAAGCAACCATTCAGGCTTATTATTAGGATACAAATATATATTGTAAGTGTAAGTGTAGACTTCCCAATCAACCTTGTAAACTGCTTTGCAATGGTAAAATAAATTAACTATTCTTGTTAGAGTCCTTGTCGCCTTTTCACTTTCTAATGTAAATGATAAATCCAGATTTTTGGGAATACCCAAATCTGTTTTGGGTCTACTCAATTTTGTTTTGTTCTGCCGAAAATCAATTTCATTCCTGCCTTTACGTCTATTGCAAATAACACACAGAGTTTGTAAGTTTTCTACAAATGTTTTTCCACCCATAGAAAACGGTTTAATATGGTCAATTTGTAATTTACCTTCTGCCTTAACACCACAACATAGGCAAGCATAACCGTCTCGATTTTTTACTTGTTCTCTTTCTTCTTCCGTAGGGTACCGATCATCCTCCGGTGGTGTAGACGTAGACGTAGATTTATTATGTTTAGGTATTTCATTGCCATCCCCATCTCCATCAGTCATTATTTTATTGATAACCAACTGAAGGGCTGTTAGAAGACGATTTGGTGTTTTATAGAAAGTTTCCCACAACATTCCAGCTTTTGAAAACTCTTGCTTGACATAGTTGTTTAGTTCTGGATTTGAAAAATTAATTAGCTCATGAGCAATTTTATCTAAGTCATAGATTTCTCTTTCTTCAAAGGAATGATACGGGGGTTTAGAATGTAGATCATCTTGAGCGATGTGACGAACGATCTTAATTAAATCTGAATTAAGTCTTCTGCCAATGTCATCAGTTTCATCGTTAAAATAGTTATCTATCCATTCTTCAACTTGAGGCTGCATCCATTTATCATCAAGATACTCTTTAGACCATTCATCTAGTAGCTTTGGGTCAGTAATAGAGCTAATAAAAGCCTCAAACCTTGATTGCGTATGTTCATAGACCATGACAAATTCAGTAAATGCTTCCATTGAGTCGTTGTTATTATCAGAGTCAGCATATACAATTACAGTTTTATACCATCCAATAGGAAATATTTTCTTGTATTCTATTGGATGAACTTCATTATTCTCAATTGACTTCGATAATTCTTCGATTAGACGAATTGATATATATTCGAGTGGATAGTTTTCTCCTTTATCAGGCTTTACAGGATCAGGTTCAGGATCACCATCTACTGGGTTAACCCAATCAATTAAACGTTTCCAGTCATCGAAGAATAAAATAACATTTGCCTCATCACTGCTCCCTCCTGCTTTTTTCCCACGTAAAGCTCTACCAATCATTTGAGTCATTAGAATTGAGCTTGTTGTTTGGCGAGTAATAAATACAGTTTGAACATTGGGAACATCAACCCCTTCTGTTAACATTCGTACATTGATTAAAACATCAAGCTTATTACTCTTAAAATCATCTAAAATTCTTTTATTGTCATCTGATTTACGTTTATTTCTTGCATCTGCCGAACCTGGATCAGCATCTATACGCGAATAGATTGCATCTGCTTTAATGCCCTTTTCAACAAGTTTATTCTTTATGTGTTCACATTGAAACCAACGGTCAGCAAAGATAATAGTTTTACCATAAGTATCTTTTTTAGATACATAACTGTTTACGATAAAGTTGTTTCTATGTTTATCTTTTGCAAGAATTTCGATAATTGATTCGGGAAGGTCTTTATGTTGCTTAACTAATCGGTCGTATAATTTATCATCAACTTCCATCTCTGTGCCAGTTGAGACTTCAATGTAATTAGGTCTAGCTAAAATATCTTGTGTTATTAAAGTTTCTTTATCAGCTTGATAAATAACTCCATTATCTCCATCTTCAAATATTTTCCGTAGCCAACCTCTTCTAGCCTTATCTGTATAAGTTGGTGTAGCTGTTAAACCAAGTATATTGGAATTGGGTACTAGCTCTCGAAGTCCTTTTTCACCAATCAATAAATTTCTGCAACCATAAGCCGGTGAATGGTGAGCTTCATCAACTATTACAAAAAGTCCTGTTTCTTTAGAATCCTCAATAAATTTTCTAAAAGCTGTCTCAACCTTATTACCCGAACCGTCCTGATTATTAGGGTGTAAATTACTGATAGCTGTTTGTATTGTCATAATGACAATATCATCGGTTATTTTGATAGATGATGCGTTGGCATGAGAAGGATTGCTGGAAACGCGCCTAAGATTCAATGTTTTTTTAGAATGTGAAATATCTCTGGCATTTTCACAAAAAGTAGAGAATGCTTGATCCAGTAGATAAAACGAAGGAGCTAACCAAAGTATTTTAATATTTTTAGGGATTACATGATCACACGACCACTTAACAGCTGTAAATGTTTTGCCTGCACCTGTTGGAAGTACTAATAGTCCACTCCTCGGTTCTTTACTGTCAACCTTAAATGTACTACTGAGTTTTTTAAACGCCTCGACTTGATGCTGAAAGGGAGGCTTCGGGGAAAAGTGAGTATCTTTTTTTCTCAGTTGCTCAAGATTGAACGATTCATACTCTTTATACTCCATAAATATTCTCTTTTTTTGGAATGCAAGTTTTTGTGGATGAATACAATTTGTATTTCAAACTTATAATTCCCACAATTTTGTGTAAGGTACCATTGTGCCGAATCGGGAAAATTGTACATTAATAAATTTAATAAACCTCGACCGCGCAAGAATGGTGCTGTGCTAGGGAATGGCGCTCAAAACCATTGAGATAGCTTGCCTATGCTAAATAAAGTAATAAATTTTGTGTTGTAGTTTCTTACTTTAGAGTTTTTCAAAGCATTTTTCTCCTCTGCTGCTTTGAGGCGATCGCTCTCCCAATTCCTACAGAATCAAGCATTACTCTCTAACCTCTGTAGCTTCTGCTCTCCAATGAAGTGAAGAATCTAGCAGCTTAAATAGGGGATTTATTTATGTCCCACCCTACGCTCAGTAGCCAAGAAGTTGCCCGACGTGGAAAGGAGCTCTATTAAAGAAGTATCCGTGCCAAAGTTGAAACACAAGAGAACATTGTTTGGGTGGGAGCAGCAATATTTGCGATCGCTCTCCTAATAAACTCAAAAATGCTTATCTAAACCAGCTTGTTTCAATACTCCATTTGCAGTATGACGTGATTTTATTTTACTATCAACTACAAAGTTATTATCTGTAATTGGGCTATACCAAATTTCATGATCTCCTTTCCCTGGCCTTTTAAAATAACATCCGGCTTCTGTTAAAAGCTTTTTAACTTCAGGAGTAAAGGAAACACTCATTAGCCAGCCACTTTGATTGATTCATGACGATGGGTTGTTAAGTATAAATCAATGTAATCTTTGTTGCCAGATTCAACTCTATTTAATTCAATAAGTTCTGGAATCATAGCTTTGAGTTTTGCTGTTAACAACTCAATAGTAGAAGCTTCTGTAACCAACCCAGGTAGATTATCACTGCTAGCTACCCAAACATCAACCTCAGCATCCCAAAAAGCGCTTACTTTGACAATAAAAGTATTCATAGTTCGCTTTTTTAGCTATCGCACGTATGTCAACAATTTTAGTTCAGAACTTTGAAAATTTTGCAAGTAACTTACAAAATCAGATACAATCTTGACTTGTTATCAGATGCGTAGGCGTAGCCCGTCGTAGACATCGCCCCACTGCCAAACCCAAAAGATCGAGCCATGCAGAAGATAGCAAAAACAGCCCTCAAGTTCTTGAAAGGTGCGTTGGCGTAGCCCGTGGTAGACATCGCTGATTTGCCTACTAATGAAAAGCTAGTTGAAGTCTGTGGTAAGCTTTTGCCCGTGATTACTAAGTTTTTCGGCTTACCATAGCTAAAAATTACTCTACTTCTGGATCGATACCCATTGCCCTGAGCCGTTCTGCTAATTGTGCAGCTTTTCGTTCTGCTTGCTCGGCTCTTTGCTTTTGCAACTCAGCTTCTTCCTGACCAATCAGTAACAGATTTCCCTCTAAATCCCACCAGCGCAACCACAATTGTTCAGGGTTATTCAAGTAGCTTCCCTGCCATAACCCTAGTTTTACTCCTAAAGGAGGAATTGAGTAGTGACCTCGTTTATTAGGTTCCATCTTGTGGTATGAAAAATCTACCAGGTGATAAACTTCCAGTTTGCCATTACTAATTTCATAAATGGCATAGTAGGGAATTCGGATTATTCGCTCATATACCCAGAATTTACCTACTTTTGCGCCTTCCCGACTACCAGCTAGAGGTAAAGGAGTGACATCTCGTTCTTCATCCCCATTACCACTAGCTAGTTCTATGGCAATCAATGGCGGTATGTATTCCCGCCATAAAACATAAGAGCGGCGGTTTTTGCCATCTAGCCTTGGTGGTACACCAGGGACATAAAACCAATCCGGTGCTGCTGCTCCTTTTTCTGGTGGTTCAGTCTCTCGCCAATAAATACCACAATCTTGACCAATGCAATACTGTCCATCTGGATGTAGGCGTTGCAAAACTTGAGCAATTGAGTCTGTCAAAATGACGGTTTGGGGATGCTCTTGAAAATTATTGCCTTCGGCACGCTCCGCGAACACAAACGTACCATCAGACTCTGGTAGTTGAGTGTGATCGGGAAACTGAGGCGGTATGCCAATATCGGCAAGTCTTTCACTCATACTTTGAAAAGTATTGCAGCTATTTGTTTTAGTGCTTGACGTTTCCCAGAAGGTGTTACTAGCTAGTATAACACCTTGCTATATTTGGATTTCAGTGCTTTTACCCTGCCAGAACCCCTTTGATTGCGGATAGAAATATATGAAATCTTATATTTTGAAACTGTATGTATTCTAAGATAGGCGGTATGGTGGGAGCGATCGCTATTTTATTAAGTAATGGTAGTGCCATCGCTGAAGATACACAAAGATATATCACTGTAGGGCATGATAAATTAGGAAACAGTGTAGCTCTGGATACGGAAACTATAAAAGGCACTACATACAAGCTTTACGGAATGTATGGTGATGGCATCTTTGAGACTACATTCGATGCTTCGTGCAAAGAATCGCGGCTTTTTCGGAATCGCATTGCCATTTATGGGTCAGAGGGACAGCTACTTCAAGAGGATCGAGAAAAAGGAGAAATACCTTTTGTAGCTAATTCTTCACCAGGCAAAGGAATGCAAATTGTTTGTCAAAAAATTGGTGCAGATGGTTGGTAGGTTAAGTAGGGAGTGGGAAGTGGGGAATGCCCCATGCCCAATCCCAGTGCCCAGGTAGAAAATACTAAGGACAAAACAACGTGTCACGCGTATCTCGTCCTGTAATCGGATTAGTCCCTTTGGCAAGTTTGCACAATTTTTTTTGCTCATCGGGACGTAGCAGCGTATCGGTAAAATCTGCTCCGTCAATGATTGCACCATCAAATCTGGCGTTAGCAGCAAAAGCACCTTCCAACAGTGCATTTGTCAAATTTGCTCTGACTAAACGAGCCGAGTCTAAAGTGGCATTTCTCAAATCAGAACCTTCCAAATTCGCAGACTCTAAATTTGCTGCAAAGAAACTGACACCGTTCAAATTAGCTCGGCTGAAGTTGCTCTGGCGAAGATTTGCTTTAGTAAAGCTAGAGTCTGTTAAATCACGTCCTGAAAAATCGGCCTCAACCAAAATTTCCTTATTATATTCGAGTGCCAGAGCGGTTGGAGCAAAACCGACCGTTGCGGTGATGCTAACTATTCCCCAAATGAATAAGCTAAGTATACTTACCCAAATGTGATGGTTTTTTTTACGCTTAAACCCCAACTCAGTGCTGGATGAGTCGAGTATAGAACCCGCTGTGCGTAGGCGTAGCCCGTCGCAGGCATCGCTTAACCTAGAATTCACAGAATTCATGATATTTTATAGTCAATGGCTAACCTTCCTCCATCTCATTATCCAGATATTGGTCATCTAGGAGAAGACCTAGTAGCCCAATGGTTGCAATCTACAGGTTGGGTAATTCTCCATCGTTGCTTTTCTAGCCGCTGGGGAGAAATCGATATTATTGCTGAATATGATGGACAAACTGGGGAAAAACTCCTTACTCAGCACTCATTATTGGCATTTGTTGAAGTCAAAACCCGCAGTTCAGGTAGTTGGGATGCCGGGGGAAGAAGCGCAATCACCCCACAAAAGCAAGCAAAAATTTGGCGTACAGCTGGAATATTTTTAGCCCAGTACCCTGAGAAGGCAGATTATTCTTGTAGGTTTGATGTTGCTATTGTCTACTGCCAAAAAATATCAAAAAATCTGACTGGGGTTACAGGAAATCAGGAAGCTCTAGCTACTTCATCAGTAGACGGATATAAGCTTAAGCTGCAAGAATACATTCCAGCAGCTTTCGACTCTTTAATTGATAATGGTTAATCGGTAATCGATAAAATATCTTAATTACCAATGACCAATAATTTTGTAGTGGCGTTACAACCAAATAGTCATCACGCCAAAGTTTCTGGACAGTAACCTAAGCCCCGGACAAACTGCTGCCGGAACGCTTCAATTTCGTCTCTTTCTGGGCTACCATGAGAAACGATCGCTACTTGATAGCGACGCATCACATCCACAGGGCACTGTCCGGCTTCCAAACTCCAAAGTGCCATTTGCACCCTCATTGGCGGTTCGTAGCTAATTCCTAATTCATTTAGAAAAGCCCGAAAGTCGCCATCTTCTTGGGGCGAGACTTGACCTTTGAGTTTGATCCTAACCACCCAGCCATCAATTTGATGAATTACGGTGACGAA
The DNA here is from genome assembly GCF_002246015.1 of Nostoc sp. 'Peltigera membranacea cyanobiont' 210A. Taxonomy (GTDB): domain Bacteria; phylum Cyanobacteriota; class Cyanobacteriia; order Cyanobacteriales; family Nostocaceae; genus Nostoc. Next base: position 672,971 of record NZ_NOLJ01000001.1, on the reverse strand, counting down.
CGAAACTGGTGTCTGGGGTCTAGCGTGGAGGTGTTGAACGACCCTCAGGGTTAGACTGGCATTTGCCAGATAGTACAAGTATTCCATGTTTGTTGGTGCTTGGGATCAAAGCCAATCCTACATATCTATATTCGTCAATAAGTGCCTGTTCCCGGTAGGGTAAAAGCCCCCGTTTTTAGATGGGGAGGTTTACCCAATTTTTATGTTAATTTTTCCGTGTTACTTAATAGTAACAATCTTATAGCCTAGCGGCAAAACTGAGCGAAAATGCCTTAAAGTTCCTTTAGAAGGTAAAACTTAACTCAACCTTTTTAAGAGAGTATAAATACTAAATAAACCAAAAACTAGTACAAGTCAATTTGAAAGATACATCTCGTCCACAAGCAAAAGATTTTGAATTAGATTGCTCGGTAGCTGGCTATGACTACGAACTACCTCCAGTACTCATTGCCCAAAACCCAGCAGTTCCTAGAGATAGCTCACGGTTACTGGTGATTAATTCTCCGACTACAGGCATCGAAGCAGCACCTCTACACCATATTTTCCATGATTTACCTGCACTGCTGCGCTCTGGTGATTTGTTGGTTATGAACAATACAAGAGTCATTCCAGCGCGGCTTTATGGTCATAAATCCACTGGTGCGAAAATCCAGGTGTTGCTATTGGAAGAACGGCAGCATAACTGTTGGCTAGCTTTAGTTAAGCCAGGAAAAAGCTTCAAACTGGGAGCGAAGATTATTTTTGAACCAAGGCAATTAGGGATTCGGGATTATAAAGATTCTTCGCCAATCCCCAGCGATGCACTGAGCCTGTCGTTCGCGGAGCGTCTCGTAGAGAAGTGTCCCCAACTCACCGCTACAGTTCTAGAAACAGACGCAGCAACGGGGGGGCGTTTATTGCAATTTGATGTGCCAGAGGGCAAGACTTTGGTGCAGCTGTTAGAGGTTTTTGGTGAAGTACCGTTACCACCGTACATCACTGCCTCAGAAGCTGCTGATGAGCAGTATCAGACAGTTTATGCTAAACAGCCAGGAGCGATCGCAGCTCCGACGGCAGGATTACACTTTACCCCAGAATTATTACAAAAGTTGCGCGATCGCCAAATCAATCAAGCTTTTGTGACGCTGCACGTTGGTGTCGGCACATTTCGCCCTGTGGAAGTGGAGGATGTAACTACCCATCAGATGCATGAAGAATGGATTGAAGTTCCTGCCGCTACAGTAGAGCAAATCCGCGCCACGAAAGCTGCTGGCGGTCGAATTATTGCTGTGGGAACAACGGCAGTACGGGCTTTAGAAGGGGCGGCTCAATCGGGTAATTTACAACCATTTTGCGGAAAAACAGACTTGTTTATTTATCCCGGCTACCAATGGCGGGTGGTAGATGGTTTGATTACTAATTTTCACTTACCGCGTTCTAGTTTGTTGATGTTGGTAAGTGCCCTAATTGGCAGACAACGATTATTGAATATATACAACGAAGCGATCGCTTTTGGATATCGCTTTTATTCATTCGGTGATGCCATGCTAATTTTGCCGTCAGCTGTGGGAGTGGGGAGTGGGGAGAGACGCGATTAATCGCGTCTGTACAAGAGTTAGGAGTTAAAAGTTGGAAATTGGGAATTTTTTCTTTCGTGGTGGGTACTCTGACTTATAAGAGGTTAAAAATAAGTACAGGTCTGCTATTAATGTCTGAAAAATACCTATTTTCTCATTGGTTAAATTTATTTTGTCAGGTAACACTCGGTGGCTGTTCTGCATTTTTGCTCTTGGCTGCACCGACAATTACTAATTTCCCAGTTAGCAAGCTGCTGGCAGAAACTGCAATTTCTCAGGATCTCGAAGCAGCTAGCTTTTTCCAGCAGGGAGTTACGCGCTATAACCGCCAAGACTTACAAGGTGCAGAATATGGCTTTCGCCAAGCGTTGCAGCGAGATCCTAACCTTGGGGCGGCACGAAATTATCTGGGTAATATATTTATGGAGCAAAATCGCCTGGATGTAGCTTTGCAAGAATTTACAGAGGCGATAAAAGTTAATCCCAATTCTAGCGAAGCTTATTACAACTTAGGGTTAGTCTTGCACCGACAAGGAGAAAAAGATGCAGCAATTACCGCTTATCGCCAGAGCTTGGTGATAGATTCCACAAGGGTGGCAGCGCTGTATAATCTGGGTTTGTTGCTATATGAACAAGGAAAGTTAGAGGAAGCGATCGCTGCATACCAGCAAGCAATTAATCTAGATAGCAGTAATGCCAATGCTTATCTTAACTTAGCGATCGCCTTGCAACAACAAGGTCAAATCGAGCCTGCGATCGCCAATTATCGCCAAGCTTTGAAGCTAGATCCTAAAAATGCCACAGCCTACAGCAATATGGCAAATTTGCTAGCAATGCATGGTCAAGCTCCTGAGGCTATTTCTGTTTATCGGCAAGCTATTCGCCTAAATCCTAAAAGCGCCTCAGCTTACTATAACTTGGGAGTAACTTTATATAATCAAGGCGAGTTCAAAAAAGCCAGTGGAGTCTTGCAACGCGCTCATAATGAATATCGCGAGCAAGGTAACATTGAACAAGCCCAGAAAATTGAGCAGTTAATGCAGCAAATTGCTCAGAAAACTGGGCAACAGCAACCTCAAGCTAGTCAAACAGCTACTCCTTCTCAGAGTTCAGATTCTACAGTACAAACACCTGAGCCACAGACGGCAAATCAACCAGAAACGCCCGCGAACCCTGGCGATGTACCTGTCTCAGTTGAACCACAATCCACTTCAACAAGTCCCGGACAATAAAAAACTCAGAGTTAAGGCGATTTGCCCTCATCCCTCAACCTCTTCTCCCAAAATTGGGAGAAGAGGAGCGAATTTCAAAGTCCCTCTCCCAAGCTTGGGAGAGGGATTTAGGGTGAGGGCTTTTGATTCATGCAATAAGTCTATTCTCTACTGGAGGTTAGTTTTGAGTAAAAGTTGCACACGGCATAACTCCTAACTTTTTTAAATCGGCAAACGATTAATATCTTTATTGCAACCAATAACAACCATTGCTGAACCACGCTCTAAACGCTTGCTAGCGTCAGGATTAATTTGAAATTTTCCATCCTGGCTTACTGCTAGCAAATTTAAACCGTAGCGGTTACGAAGTTGCAGTTCAGTGATGGTTTTGCCGTGAAATTCATCAGGCACAATCAACTCTACAATACTATTATCTGGGTCGAGGTCAAACCGATCTAGAATTGCTGGTTTCGTAAGAGTACGCGCTAGGGCACAACCCGCTTCATACTCAGGAAAAACAACATGATCTGCTCCTACTCGCCGCAACAGTTTACGGTGAACTTCACTAGAAGCTTTAGCAACTACGTGAGGTACACCAGCCTCTTTCACATTTAGGGTGGTTATGATACTTTCTTGAACGTAGTTGCCAATCGCTACAATTACAGTATCAAATTCAAAAATTCCAGCTTCTTTGAGTGCAGCTGGTTCTGTAGAGTCTAGTTGCAAAGCATGACCAACTATTCCCTCAGTTAATGCTTCTGAAACTCGTTTTTCATCAATATCTGTTGCCAGCACTTGATAACCAAAATTGTGCAGTGTGTAACAGACAGACCTTCCAAAACGACCTAACCCAATTACAGCAAATTGTTGGTTATCTTTACGTAAACTGCGAAAAAAACTTAATGATGACAGATTCACGCTTTTTATCCTTATAATGGCTCCCTGTATTTAGGGCAAAAAACGGTTATACCGCTTGAATTAAAATTTTTATTTTTGCCTTCCAATGTATATTTTATCAGTTTGGGCATTGGTTATTCTTTCTCACCCATTCCCTATTCTGTCTCCCTAACTATCCCACGAGTAAATTTTCTTCAGGATAGTGAATTCTAGTAGGACGCGGATCTCCTAGTACGGCAGACATTAGTAGCAAAACACCTACTCTGCCAACATACATCGTGACAATTAAGATCAGCTTTGCCGCTGTAGAGATAGTTCCTGTAATGCCTGTAGAAAGCCCCACCGTGGCGAAGGCTGATACCACTTCAAACAAAATTTGAATAAAATCTAATGTTGGATCTGTGAGGCTAATTAAAATGGTGGCGAAAATCACGGTCGCTACCGAGCCTACTAACACACCTACAGCTTTCAAAATTAAAGTTATTGCTATCTTGCGATCGTACAACAAAACTTCTTCTTTGCCCCGAAGAATCGTTTTTGTACAACTGGTTAGAACTCTCAAAGTTGTTGTTTTCATCCCTCCTCCTGTCCCACCTGGACTTGCACCAATAAACATTAGTGCAATCGTAATAAATAGACCAGCCGTAGTCATTTTGCTAATATCGATGGTGTTAAAACCAGCAGTTCTAGGAGTAACTGATTGAAACCAAGCTACTAATATCTGGTCGCGTAAATTTAGAGAGCCAAATGTTTCAGGGTTTCTGATTTCTATACAGAAAAAGGCTATTATTCCGATGAGTAATAATATAATGGTTGTACTGGTTGCAACTTTGAAATCCAGAGTAAATACTTGGGTTTGAATTTTTTTGAGGATGCGATCGCGCAACCAAAGATACATTTCCAAAATTACCTGATAGCCAATTCCTCCAAAGATAATCAACATAGAGATGGTAAAGACTACTAAAAAGGATGATTGATAGCCAATTAAGTTATCTTTAAATAAACTAAACCCAGCATTGTTCCAAGCATTGATGCTATGAAAAATCGCCAGCCAAAGTCCTTGACTCCACCCATACTCTGGAACAAAAGCTGGTAGAAGTAAGAAAACTCCGGTAAGTTCAAAAATTAAAGTTGTGGCAATAATTGAACGGATAACTTGGGAGCTACCACTCATCCCTGGACGGTCTAAAGCTTGTTGAATGGCGATTTTTTGCCGCATATCAAACTTACGACCAATGAGCAAAATTAGAAATGTGGTGGTTGTCATGTAGCCCAATCCGCCAATCTGAGCTAATAGGGCAATAAATAACTGGCCCCAAAAGGAAAAATAAGTACCAGGATCGACTACTGATAAACCTGTGACACAAACTGCGGATGTGGAGGTAAATAGTGCCACAATCAGGTTATTCCATGTACCATCGCTAGTTGAAAAAGGCATCATCAATAGGATAGTACCAACAGCAATGACAGCCAGAAACCCCAAACAAATTGTGCGAGCGACAGTCATAATTAATTCAAAATTCAAAAAGTCAGATTTAAAATGGCTTGCCAGATGCTTTAAGCTGTAGCCCAATTTGGGAGAATTGACATAAATTCGACTCAGTAAAGTTTATTAAGGTAAAACTGAGAAATTTTTCCCAGGAGGATAAATCTTGGTTAACCTTCCCTGGAAGTAAAAATACCCTTATTTAATTAAAAACATACATGGTAGCCTACCTGTATGTTTTTTTTTGAATTCTACTTCGTCTCAATACTACTTTTTTCATGAGTGCAACACTTTACCAGCAAATTCAGCAGTTCTACGATGCTTCCTCTGGTCTGTGGGAACAGATTTGGGGCGAACATATGCACCACGGCTACTACGGTGTCGATGGCAGCCAGAAAAAAGACCGTCGTCAAGCTCAAATTGATTTAATCGAGGAACTGCTCAATTGGGCGGGGGTACAAGCAGCAGAAAATATCCTCGATGTCGGTTGTGGCATTGGCGGCAGTTCTTTATACCTAGCTGAAAAGTTTAATGCTAAGGCTACAGGGATTACTTTGAGTCCTGTGCAAGCTGCCAGAGCAACGGAACGCGCAATGGAAGCAAATTTGAGTCTGAAAACTCAGTTTCAGGTCACTAATGCTCAAGCAATGCCCTTTGCTGATAATTCTTTTGACTTGGTTTGGTCGCTAGAAAGCGGCGAACATATGCCAGATAAAACTAAGTTTCTCCAAGAGTGTTATCGGGTGTTGAAACCTGGTGGCAAGTTAATTATGGTGACTTGGTGTCATCGACCGACCGATAAGTTACCACTGACGCCGGATGAAGAAAAGCATTTGCAGGATATTTATCGGGTGTATTGTTTGCCTTATGTGATTTCTTTACCAGAATATGAAGCGATCGCACGTCAACTTCCATTAAACAATATTCGCACCGCCGATTGGTCAACCGCCGTCGCCCCCTTTTGGAATGTAGTCATTGATTCGGCGTTTACTCCCCAAGCACTTTGGGGCTTACTCAATGCCGGTTGGACTACCATTCAAGGGGCGTTATCACTGGGGTTGATGCGTCGCGGTTATGAGCGTGGGTTAGTTCGGTTTGGTTTATTGTGCGGTAATAAGTAGAAAAGTTATTTGGGAGAAAACCGCGCTGTTTCACCACAGCGCGATCGCACTACAATTTAAAAAATTCAATGACGGCTAATATCTACCTTCAGAAACCTTACTTTGCTGTGAAATTGCCTATAATGCCACCAGCTTCGAGTTTCTCTCGATCACACGATTATCATTTTCACTCAAATTAATTTGAGTATCTTAACTCATTGACAAAAGACGCTTTTTATCGAACATAATTCAGAAGTCAGAATTCAGTTGGGTATTCTGTATGACTGGCGGATAGCGACGCGGAAAGCGAGTCTTCGTTCGCTTTTAGCGTCTCGTCGAGAGCGTCTGAATAACCGGAGTTTTTGCACCCCCACCATATCGTATATTTGGTGGTGCAACAATTAAGTGGCGGGTCTGAATCCCCGACTGATAGCGTAGCGGTAGCGTTCGCGCAGCGTCTCGTAGAGAGGAACGAGCGTCAAGATTGCTGAATTCTGCATTCTGCATTCTTCTTCAATAAAGAATCACGGATGCACTTGTAGATAGAGACGTTGTATTGCAACATCTCTACATACTACTGAATCCCACTAATAACCTTAACTAAGAGGAAAGGAATAAGAGTTACAGAGAGTTCTTGCCTAAGTGATAGCTTAGATAAGGGAATTTAGCGTGAATTTCATTCAACGACTGTTACCGAAGCCCCTTCATTAGAAGATGGAGGTATACCGGGTAATTCAAGACAGTATCCAGCACCATACACTGTCTTGATATAGCGGGGATGGCGAGGATCTGGTTCTAGCTTAGTTCTCAAGTGGCGAATATGCACTCGAATCGTTTCTATGTCATCATCAGGATCGTAGCCCCAAACTTCTCTGAGGATTTCGCTGGGAGAAACTGTTTGACCGTGGCGTTGCAGCAAGCAGTGAAGTAACTCAAATTCCAAGTGAGTCAATTTCACCGTCTCATTGAACCATATTGCCTCAAATCTTTCGGGAACGAGGGTTAATGAGCCATAGTTGAGAATCTCACTATGCTTTGCTGCTTGGGGAATCCGGTCAGTCCGCCGCAAAAGTGCCCGCACCCGCGCCAGCAGTTCTTCAACTTCAAAAGGTTTGGTGAGGTAGTCATCTGCGCCAGCATTAAAGCCTTCCACCTTATCCTGAGTTTGGCTCAAAGCCGTCAACATTAACACGGGAATCTCAGAGGTGCGATCGTCTCGGCGCAGGCGTTGGCAAACGGTGAACCCATCTACTCTGGGCAACATTAAATCGAGCATGATCAAGTCTGGTTGTAGCTGGAGAGCCAGCGCTTGACCTTTGATGCCATCTTCAGCTTGACTAACATCGTAGCCAGCCATTTCCAAGTTGACGGCAACTAGTTCTGAAATCGCTGGGTCATCGTCTATGACAAGAATCCTCGGCATTCTTAAAAAATTATTACTACTTATTAAGGATAATTAACAACCTTTGATAGATACAAAGATTTTTGAATCAATGATGAAAAAGTTTTTAAATCTTACATAAATATTAAGATTAAATGACTGTGAAATCAAGACTCAATTACACGAAATCTTATAGTCTATGATGTGTTATACTCCCCCCTACAATCCGTCTTGGTTTTTACAAAACGGTGTGATGATGACTGTATACACCGCTTTGTGGGGAAAACGTAACTGGCAAAGTACTACTAAAGACCCAGAACCGTCTTATCACGAGAAAATCTTCATTGGTGGTCAAGGTGTGCCAATTTTTGGCTTGGTTGCCATCCCGGAAAATGCTCACAGCACGATTATCGGTACTTATGGCATTACCGGAGAATTAAAAACAGAATGGTTTTTGAGAGTGCTAGGACGTAAAGCCTATGCTCAAGGGTATGCTGTGGTGTTATTTGATTGGCGTGCCCACGGGAAAACTGCCGAATTATCCCCGACTCTAACCTCTGATGGTTTGTATGAGGGGGAAGATTTTGTTCGCATTGCCGCCGCTGCGAAGGCAATGGGATGTCCGGGGAAATTTTGGTTTACAGGGTTTTCTTTAGGGGGGCAATTGGCGCTATGGGCGCTGAAGGTGGCTGGTGAGGTGATTAGGGACTATGGAGATTTAGGGCTAGAAGATAGCGATATTGGCGGTGGTATGGTGATTTGTCCAAGTTTGGATTCACAGCGATCGCTATCTTATCTGGTTACAAAGCCCTTTGGCAGATATTTGGAAGCAGGGATTGCCCAAAATTTAAAAAAACTGGCATGGCGGATTCATGATGCTCATCCTGGAAGCCTTGACCCAGAAGCGATTGAACGGGCGAACAGCATTTGGGGTTTTGACAATGAATTGGTAATTAAGCGACTTGGTTTTTCTTCTGTGGAAGCATATTACCAAGCTAGTAGTGCTTTACAAATATTGCCGCAAATCTCAAAACCGACTTTGATTTTATATGCTGCCGATGACCCACTTTTTGACCCAAGTATCATACCGGAATTAGAAGAAGCGTGCGATCGCAATTCCGCAATAGATTTGTTACTCACTCAATACGGCGGTCATGTTGGCTATTTGAGTAGCAAAGAGTGCCAACATCAACTAAAGGATTATGATCCTTGGTGGGCATGGAATCGGGTTTTAGAATGGTTGGAGCAAAACCGAACAGAGTAGTAGTCTGTCAAGAACTAATTGACGGATAAATTCCTTGTAGAGACGGCGATTTATCGCGTCTCTCTAACCGTCAAAATGAATTTGACAAACTAGTAATAGGCGAGGCGATATTCTAGTTGCTAGGATACTCGATGGATGGAGTCGTATTGCTTGGAAGTCCAAAATAGAGAGGATGGCATTGACCCAGAAGCTACCACAATATCATTGGTAAACCAGCAAGAACAGAAGCAATACCTGTCCAGAGAGTAAAACGCGCAATATCTAACTCATCCAAAGCAACGCTCATTTGCCTAATTGCTAATAGCAGCGCTGCTAGTAGCAGTATAAAGAAGGCAAAGTACTCCAAATTTATAATCATTCATCCTCACTATGTTCTAAAAAAAAGTAGTTGTAATAGGTTTTTAACAAGCTTTGGCAAGGGTTTTTTGTTCCAGATTTAACACTTTCTGAGAAAAACTATTTACTACTGAATAGATATCTACTTCAGAACACTTGCAGACATTGGTCGTAGTTCCTTTGAGTAATGCTGTAATAGCTAATGTTGTAGCCAAAATAAAATTTGCGATTCTCTGTCAAGAATTTTAAAGTATGCTCTCTCAGGGGATTTAACGTGGAGTTGAGGAGCGTACATCTAGAGTAATAAATTATAATATTTAGCTGGCAAAAGCAATAGAAGCTACCTGTATTTATGTTTACAGCTAGAGTTAATATCTAACAATACCTATAGCAAATTCTAGGAAAAACACGCGCAGTTGTATATAGTAATGCTAAAGCGTCAAACCAGATCCACCCATAATAATCGTCGTAATTAAACAAACTATTAAATTACAACTCCCTTGACTTTTTAACTCAATGACCGCTTCTAATGATATTTGGCTACCTGCACCCACGGATTTAACTTTGCTACCGGATGAGATTCATGTCTGGCGCATAGACCTTGACCAACCAGAAACAAAACTGCAAAGTTTAGCAGCAACTCTTTCCAGTGACGAAACGGCTCGTGCTGAACGGTTCTATTTTCAGGAACATCGACAGCGTTTCACCGCTGGTCGTGGTAGTCTGCGAACTATATTAGGTAGCTATTTGGGTATCCAGCCTTTACAAGTGCAGTTTAATTATCAGCAGCGTGGCAAACCAGTATTAGCAGATACATTTGCCGATAGTGGACTGGCGTTTAACTTGTCTCACTCCCAAGGTTTGGGTTTGTGTGCGGTGAATTGTACTCGCCCAATTGGTGTAGACCTAGAATATATTCGCCCGATGTCTGATATTGAAGCTCTTGCCAAACGGTTCTTTTTACCGAGAGAATATGAGATGTTGCGATCGCTATCTCCCAACCAACAGCAAGAAGTATTTTTCCGTTACTGGACTTGTAAGGAAGCTTATTTAAAAGCAACTGGAGACGGACTATCCCAGTTAGAGCAAATTGAAGTGTCGCTAACTCCCACAGAACCAGCTAAGTTAGAGATATCTGAAGACTGGAGTCTTTTTGAACTAGTACCTGCTACCAATTATGTTGCTGCTGTTGCTGTAGAGAATTTTGGCTGGAATTTGAAGTGTTGGCAATACTGATTTTGACTAAGCTCATCTCCTGGATGAAACAAGAGAGATATTGTGGACAAATGACTAATGACAAGCAGCTTACTTATCTTCCTGCATATTTCGCACAATTTTTGTCACCAAGTTTCTAGGTACAAATCTGACGCTTTTTGCAAGTATTGCATTGAGTAAACCAGGAATGACAATGGTTTGACCCTTCATTAAGGCACGAAAACCAACTTCAGCTACTGTTCGTGCATCCATCATCCTCTTACCCTTGAGCAACTTAGAGTCAGCCATTCCGGTTCTTTCATGAAAAGCGGATGCGGTTGAGCCTGGGCAAAGAACTGTCACAGTGACACCTGTACCTTCTAATTCATTAGCGATCGCTTCCGAAAAAGATAAGATATAAGCTTTAGTAGCAAAATAAACCGCCATCAAAGGCCCTGGTTGAAAAGCAGCAGCGGAGGCAACGTTTAAAATTTTACCTTCACCTTGCTTGACCATGTGTTTCAGGAATAGCTTAGTTAAATGGGTGAGGCACACCAAGTTTACCTGTAGCATTTCCAGTTCAGTAGCTAGGTCTGTTTCATGAAATAATCCATAGATACCAAATCCGGCATTATTTACCAGCACATCAACATTAATATCGGCTTTTTGCAACTCCGTGAAAATTTCTTCAGGAGCCGTTGATATAGATAAATCCTTAACAATAGCCTTGACAAAAATTCCAAATTTTTTTTGGAATTGAACTGCAATTTCTACAAGCTTTGGCCCGTTTCTGTCTACTAATACCAAATTGTAATCATGAGCAGCAAAAATACATGCTAATTCGTAGCCAATTCCACCGGCTGCCCCAGTAATAAGAGCAGTTTGTTTGCTCTGTCTTTGATGTGTTGTGTTCATGTAAGAATGTTGGTGAATTCAACTTGATGAAGCTGCGTTGCATTTACAGTGATTCTCGCTCTACAATTAAGTACGCGTAATATCTCAACCTACAAGAAATATCTTGAGTTATTACCCTTTCAAATGCTTATGTGATGCATTGGATACATGTAGCAGTCCAAACGCAAATTTAGGACTTATGCATCGAAGAAGTTAGGGCTTAAAGGAGTTCGGTTATTTCAGACTGCTAGCATTTGGCTTTTGATCGCTCACAAAAGCCAGCGCGTAAAATCAAACTTTTATGCCCGACATTAACCATTCTATCCTCAATTGCTTCTGTCAAGGGGTGAATACTAAAAATTTACATGATTGAGCATAAAAAAACAGGGCAATATAATTGCCGCTGTTAGTGTATGAGTTGTTGCTGGCATCTGAAATATTGGCTATTTAGTAGTACTGAGTTTTAAAAAGCTTGGACTAAATAAACTTATTTTTTAGGTTCGTAACGCACCGAAAGTATCCAGGATGGTGCGTTACGTTCCTAACATATCCTACGTAAGTTGTGAATTACTAAGCGAGATTCAAGAAGCCGCTTTGAATCAAGTAGGCGGTATAAGTCATAAACAATTGAGAGTCAATGGGAGGACAAGCAATAGAACTACCTGCTAGTGCATGAAGAGTGTCTTGGCAGCTAATATGAGGTCTTCTAGCTTGCAAGTACAAATCAGGAATAGTCAGTTGTTCATCAGACCAACGTTCCAGCAAAAATGGTCGCAGAGTATATAAAGGATTGTCAGCAGAAGTCACATTATTGATTAACTCTGATTGCCATTTTTCGTAAGGAATCATCTCAACTGAATAACCAAAAGAGCGTATCCACTCAACTAGCATTTTCAAAGCAGCGGGTTGGGGATGTTGTAAATTGAAAGCTTTACCTATAGATTCTTTCTGCCGTGATAGATAAACGATCGCTTTACTTACATAATCCACAGGTGACATATCCAACATATAATCTACATCAGGGAAATATCCCATTTGTAGACAGCCTTTAGTCATCAAATTGATAAAATCATGTGTGTTACAAATGCCTGTTTTGCTATCACCGGAAATCAGTGGTGGTCTGTGGATAGTTACAGGAAGTCCACGGTCACGAGCAATTTTGACTAACTTTTCAGCTACCCATTTAGTTTGTGAGTAACCAAGATAAATACCTTCCCAATGATTGAATTCATCCTGCTCTTTGACAACCTTACCAGCATAAGCAGTGGACTCAAAAACAGCAACACTAGAAACGTAATGTACAGGCTTGACTTTAATTTGACAAGCCAATCTCAAAACTTCTTGAGTGCCTAAAACATTGGCTGCTTTCAGTGCTGAGTATGGAAAAACATAATTCAATAAAGCAGCACTATGATAAATAGTATCAATATTGGCAGCTAAAATTTGAAACTGTTCCGAACCAATCCCTAACAATGGCTGAGATAAATCGCCGACAATCGGAATAATTCTGGAGTTAAATTCTTCCTGCCAAATTGCATACTGTTCCAGATTTTTTTGGAGTTTGCTTTTGCCTTCTTCGGCATTAGCAGCACGCACTAAGCAATAGATATCCGCATTGGTTTCTTGTAGCAATTCCCGGATGATAAAGGCTCCTAAAAAGCCTGTTCCTCCAGTTAAAAAGATGTTCTTGGGTTCACCCACAAGCACATTAGATGCAGCACCAGGATGGATGGTGGGGTCAAGAACAGCCTCAGCACCTAAATCTAGAACAGAGGGTGCAGTGTTGGCATTAGAGGCTACTACCTTTGTATCTTGAACTGGTGAACCTTCTTGCACTTCTTCAGCTAAACGCTGTGAAAGAGCTTCAATATTTGGGTAATGCCACAGAAGCAATGGAGATGGTTGAAATCCGAGCAACTTTTCTAAGTTACTGACTAGAATCATTGCTTGGGCTGAATCCAACCCATAGTTTTCTAAATGTTCTTTGACATCTATTTCATCAGTTGCTACGTCTAGCAACTTAGCTAAGTTAGATACCAAAAATACTTGAATATCGTCTGCTGTGAAAGACTGTTTTATAGTCATTTTTAAATCTCCAACAATGATGTAGAACGAACAGGGTGATACTGACTGTAATAATCGGAAGCTTGCAGTCCTTGAATTTTCAAATTTTGGACACGATACAAAAAGGCTGCACCAGTCATAATTTGATTAGCAACATCAACTACACCACGATTATTTGGTTCAGACAGGTAAGAACCGCGTACCCAGTCATTGAAACCGCCCATTGCCGGGCCACACCAAATTTGATAATCGACTTCTCTACCTTTTTCACCAGAACTAGACCAACGAGAAGATAATCCTAGATACCAGCGGAAAATCAACGCCATTTTCAGTTTAGGATTATTGACTGCTTTCCCAAGTTTCTCAGGATTCTTTTGGGACAAATAAGCCGCAGTTCCTTCCCATACTTCAGCAATAGTTTTGCGAAAAACTTGTTTTTCTAATTTCTCTCTTTCTGCAAGGGGGATGCTTTCAATGGAATCATAAGCGCGATAGAGTTCAAATAATTTCTGCGCTCGCATGGGGAACATTGTACCCCGTTTGAGAACTTGCAATTTGACTCCCATTTCAAACATATCTGCTGCTGGAGCCATTATCATATCAGCCATTTCTGCTTGGGCTAATAACTTTTTGGTATGTTCACAAGCCCCAGATTCAACACATGATTGATTGATTGAGCCAGTCATTATATAAGCAGCACCCATCATAAAGGCTGCTAATGCTGATTGTGGTGTGCCAATTCCCCCAGCTACACCGATTCTAATCGGTGTTTGGTAATGATATTGGGCTTGAATTTCATCTCGCAAGGCAATAATAGAAGGTAACACACAAACCAGGGGACGGTTATCTGTATGACCTCCAGAATCAGCCTCGACGGTAATATCATCAGCCATTGGAACTTTGGCTGCAAGAGTTGCTTGTAACTCAGTAATTAACCCTTGTTCAAGAAGTTCTTTGATTATTCTGGCTGGTGCTGGTTGCAGAAACTTAGTCGCAACTTCTCGGCGAGAAATTTTGGCAATGATTTTATTTTTGATTTCAATTTGATTGGCGCTATTCAATCCCAATCCCGCAATACGGTAATAAACAATGTTGGGGGTCAAGTCGAGAAATGCAGATGCTTCTACTGTTCTCACTTGATATTTGAGGTATAAATCTACAGCGCGGCGTTCAATCGCAGGTTCGTTGGGGCTGTGGATTAGATTAAATGCGTAGGGCCCTTGAGGTAAAGCTTGTTGAATGCGATTGATGGCTGCTTCCAAACGTTCTGGAGTTAAACCACCTGCACCAAAGGAACTCAAAATTTGCTCTTTTCCGAGTGCAATGACCATTTCTTCGGAGGCAATTCCGCCAGCCATTGCGCCGGTAACATAAGCATATTTCACTCCATGAGAGGAGAGAAAATTCGGATCTCCAAATTGTTGAATGCGGATTGGTGCTGCAAATGTTAGCAGTTCTACTTGTGCTGTTGTGCCATTATCACCAGGGGATAAATAACCCTCATTAGTGACACCGATTTTTCCGGCAACTTTCACGATGTAGCAGGGTTTATTTAACACCATCAATTTATCTTTGATGGTTTGTTTCTCAAAAGATACAGTTTCTAAAGAACCTTTCCAAACTTGGTTTTTGTTATGCGACCAAGCGGAGAAGTTAAGACCATTATCGTGTTTACTTAGTACCGTATCTACGGTTGTCACGGTAGTTATCCCTCGGGTTACAAACAATGGATGATATGAAGGGTGTAGACTCTGTTAACGAACCGCAGAGGCGCAGAGGGCACAGAGTAAGAGAGTAATACCAATTCTCTAGGAGATGCACGTAATAATTTTTAAACGAACCGCAAAGGGCGCTAAGGAAGAGAAAGTTGAGAGAGAATTGGTATGAGATATTAAGATTCTTCGTTAAGCAAGTTTTGGGCGCAAGCTAGTTGCAATTGAATTATTTCGCTCATTTGCTGACTGTAATCTTGTCTAGCTTGTAAGAAAGCAGTGTGTGCTTTAGTTATCTTTGAATTATTAGCATTGAGCTTTTGATACTGGGTCTTATTTAAATCGAACATGCTGATGATGCTACTAATTTTTTTAGTGATGACAGGTGGTGAATGAAGAAGCTTTTCCTGCCCAATTGCGCTTGACTCAGAAGATTGTAATTGTTCTCTCGGTTCAAAAACGTTATCAATGATATTTTTCGGTTTTACTTCTTCTGGCTGAGGCAAGATGTTAGGGGAGTAATTTTCTTCTTGGGTTATTTGGTTGGAAGTGTTAAGAGAATCTGTGATTTCAGACTGTTGGAGATTAGGTATGTTTGGATACTGTTTTTTGAAGCGATCGCTCCTAAGATCCCCAGCGAAATCTTCAACAAGTTTACGATTTTCTTCGCTCAAAATTGTAGCTGCGATCGCTTTCCCACCCAAGGTAACTGTTCTCAATGTTGCTTTATTTGAATTAGCGGTTTCTTGGGCTTTGCTATACAGTGGTGATAAATCCACGTTCACCTGATGACTGAGTAGTTTTGCTAATGCTTTCACCATTGAAGCATGGTCATCCATCCCTCTACGATTTAGAGAAACTGTAATGTGTTCTTTGTTGCCAAGAATTTTATCAATCCATCGTGAACAAACACTACCCGCACCCGCTTCTAAAAATATTTTGACCCCATCGCCGTAGACACGATTAACTAATTGCGGAAAATCAAGTTCTTGGCACAATCCTTTGGCGATGTTGTGGGCAATGGTATCGCTATTAAGTGCAACTGGTTGATAATCGGCGGCAGAATAAAACACAATACCAGGGAGATTTTGCGATGGTAAGGTGTTTACCTTCTTGATTTCCTCGAACTGCGATCGCATCGCTTCACAATGTATCACATGGTCGAAGGGAGCGGGGAAAGAATTGCAACCTAAAGTTGTAATCATTCGCTTACAGGCTGCATCTTCACCAGCAATTAATACTTCTTCTGGTGTGTTGATTTGAGTTAAGTAGACACGATTCTCATGTTTCAGGCATTCTCTCACTTGAGATGGAGTAGCCATGAGAACATAGGTATTCCAAAAATTGTTGTTTGGTGAATCGGTTAATCCCCAATATTCACGCACAGCATTTTTCGGCCCAGATAACTTATCGCCAAATAAAGGTGATGAGTTTAAGGTGTTACTTCCGCCCTCAAAATCACTCCAAACCCCTTGGGCAACCATCATACTAGTTTCACCCAAGCTATACCCAAATACAGATTGCGGCTTGACTTTAAAATCATCTCGGAAAATTGCCGTCATGTATCTAGCAAAGGCGATTTCACTTTCAAACATTGCTAGGGAATCATCTAACAATTGCTTTTCGAGAGTTTCTAGTTGCCTGGTTGTCAATTTAGGTAAACTTCTGGGATAAACTAGCTTTTCAACATCGGCAGCCCGGTTGTAGAGATTATTACTTTTTAAATCCTCGAAGACTTTCGGAAATAACCGGAAGACGGTGCGACCAATCCCTATATAAGAATTGACTGCTGCGGGGTAAACGTAAGCAACTGCTCCAGTTTTACCCAATGGTTTCGCTGTGAAATAACTTCCTAGTGGTGTTTGCCAATCTGTGCCGTTTTCAAAGGCATTATTTATACCTTTGCGGGCAGATTCAATTTCTTTGAGTAAATCTTTTGTGTTACGTCCTGTGATTGATAAGACGTATTTTGGATTAGAATGCTGTTGAAAAGTAGCGAATGTTTGGCTGGCGGTAGCAGATAAAGAAGAACTCGCTTCTATGGTATGTTGAAGATTGTTGAGAAGATCGGGGATGGTGGTGCGATCGCTAACTGCGATAGGAAACAGATGAAAAGGCATTTGTTGCAAATATCTGTTGTCGCGCTCCTCTTGGCTGGGTTCTTCCGATAAGATTAAATGGGCGTAACTGCCATCTATACCCATGCTATTAATTGCTGCTATTCTGCGTGTACCGCCTTTATCGACAAACCAAGGTCTTGATTCCATTGCCACATAGAAAGGACTACCTTCCCATACTTGCGGTGTTTTGACACCAGACCATTTGGGGGTGGCGGGAATATACCTGTAATAAAGACAGAGAGCGGTTTTGATTAAGCTAGCAATTCCCGATGCTGTATACGTGTGGCCGATATTGGATTTAACGCTACCTAACGCACAATGCAAACCATTGCCCACTTTCGGATAAGCTTGGAGTAAACCTGTGATTTCCGCTTCATCCTCCTGGGGAACGCCGCTACCGAAGACTTCCACATAGTTAACCTCTGTGGGTTGAATCTCCGCCATCTGGAAGGCTTGTTTGCAGACATTACTGATAGCTGAAGCATCAGGTTTTACCAAAGCGTCACTCAAAGTAGAATTACCTTGTGCAAAACTCATGGCATCAATTACTGCATAGATGCGTTCATTATCTTCCTTAGCAGCTTCGTAGCGCTTGAGGACGACAGCACCCGCACCTTCACCAACCGTCCAGCCATTAGCTTGTTGGTCATAACCCAACGTATTCACACCTGTATTAATTGGGGCAAATTGGCTGCGGAATAAGACATTTTCTACACCACCGGCTAAATCTACCGCACCGACAACCACTGCATCAACTTCTCCCGTAGCGAGTAGCATTTGGGCAACTTCCAACGCCTTGAGGGCAGAATTTTCGCCAGCGCTGATGGTGAATGCAGGGCCAGTGAAATTCCACAAAGCAGAAATCCGGCTTGCCATGATGTTAGCGATGTGACTCACATATTCGCCGATTTCTACAGGTTGGTGAATGCTATCTTTGACAATGGTTTCCAGTTGGGAAAGCTGTTGGGCAGGTAGAGAAATTCCTTGGTTGAGTAAGCCGTCTTTAACTTGCCAAGATAAATTCCATCTTTGCTGTAACTGATGCACAGAGAATTCTGTCTCGGCGGCGATAATCACAGCCACATTGCTGCCCTCCTGTAGTTTCGCATCTTTTACGGCGCGATCGCTAACTTTCAGAAGCAACAATTGTTGTGGATTTAATTTCTCTATCTCATTGGGTGGGATTTTGCACGATAAAGTATCGATTTCAAAATCCTTGATATATGCTCCTAGTGGTGCTTTCACGTCTGTTAAACCGTACTCTTTCAAGATATTTTCTTGATTTTCTATCCCGTGCCATCTTTGAGGCGGTAAGGAAGTAAAATGCTGTGTTCCATCATAAATGCTGCGTTCAAAAGCATCCAAACCATTGCAGTTACCAAAAAAGGCATCCATGCCAACAATGGCGACTTTGGTAGGTGGAACAGGTGGAGTTGGTTCAACAGATTGTGTTGTATTTCCTTGTTCTAAAATCAGATGAGAATTAGTGCCACCAAATCCAAAAGCGCTAATAGCTGCCCGTTTTATTGATGCGTTATTATTCGGCCATGCTGTAGCTGTTCTAACAATTTTGTCGGCAGAAATTGTACCTTTTTCTGATGTTAAAGGTTCCAAAACATTCATGGTTGCTGGAATTACACCATGAGACATACTCAAAATCACTTTAGTCAAGCCAACCATGCCAGCAGCAGTTAACAAGTGACCAGTATTTGCCTTAGCAGAACCCACCAGAGGCGCAGCTTGATGTTGACCAAAAAATGTTTCTATGGAGTTGAATTCGGTTGTATCTCCTAGCAATGTGCCAGTGGCGTGACACTCTAGATAATCGATGCTTTTTGGACTAAAATTTGCTTCCTTGTAGGCTCGTTCAAAAGCTAAGGTTTGTCCTTTAGGATTAGGGCTGAGTAAGTGCTTACCTTTACCATCATTCGATAGTCCATTACCGCAGATAGTGGCGAGAATATTATCACCATCTCTAACGGCATCAGAATATCTCTTTAGCATCACCATCCCAACACCATCGGCGGGAATTAGCCCTCTAGAGGACTTATCTAAGGGGCGGCTAATGCCGTTTTCTGCATACCCTTGAACACCGGAAAATAACATCCGCACGAATAAGGAATCTGCACAACTTATGGCTCCAGCTAACATGACATCAGCTTTATGTGACCATAAGTAATGAGATGCTAGTTTAATCGCATAAAATGATGAAGAACAAGCAGCATCCAGACATAAATTAATCTGAGATAGAGATAGTGCTTGAGCAACGATAGATGCTGGTAAACCAGATATCATCGCATTGTATAAAGACGCTTTAGTTTCACTTGGTAAAGCAGCTAAATCAAATTCTTCATCCTGCAAAAGTTCTCTGACGGCAGGAGTAATAGCTTGCTGGTAAATTGGAGAGAATAATTGATTAGATAGTTTTGTCGGGAATGACAAATTACCTAAAATTACGCCACATTTTGCCAGAACAGTTTGATTACCCCAATAACCACTTTGTTCAATTGCTTGTTTAGCCGCATACAATGACCATTTGAAGGTGTTATCTAAACCAGCAACAAATTCTGATGGTAGATTGTATTCAGATGGATTAAACTCGAAGTTGCGGATGTAACCGCCTTTGAGGGAATAGGTTTTGTCTGGTGTACCTTTGACTGGATTATGAAAGATTGTCGGATCTACTCCGATTTCTTCGACGGTTGCAGAGGATGTCGAATCTTTTTGATTAACGATGTTTTGCCAGTATTCTTCAGGATTTTTAGCATCGGGGAATAGGCATGATAATGCGATGATGGCTATTTTTTCCACGATTTATATGCTCCGAGTTTGGGTATTTAGCAAGAGATGATTAAAAGGCAGGATTTACGCTGTTCCCCAAACTTTGAAGTGGCAAGTTATAGCAATCCTATTTGAGTTGTGAAATTTGCTGTTTTTAATCGAACCACAGAGGCGCAGAGAGCGCAGAGAGAAGAATCAAGAGAGATTTTTACAACTGATTTAGGACTGCTATAGGTGTTGAGTGGTAAAGGAGGATTATTAGCTTCTGAGCATTTTCATTGACCAAATAATGGCATGAGCGCCGAGCATTCGTGAATAGATTTTTCCTTGGCGGTCGTGTATGATAAAGTTTGCGATCGCACTACTTGGTGTCTTAGATTTTACTTCACAAGAAACGTAAAATGTTTCGTTATGTGGTATCATCGCAAACTGTTCAAATTTTTCTACTTTTCCAGGTAAACAACCTTCTTCATGAAAGTGTTGTGTCCAAACCCATAAGGCGTGCATACTCAAGTCAGTTGTGTAAGGATTTACCCATTGCACGGGAAATTGTCCTTGTTGCTGGGGGCTAAGTTCTGGCCAAAGACATTCTGTAGTAATTTTTTCAGGACTGATGTTTAAAACTCTTTTGATTTCTTGAAAACCGGGGCCGTGGAATAATGTAGCCCCACCATTTTGGTAAAAATCTTTTCCTGTAGCGGTGATGATATTATCTTCTTCGAGATTGAGAGATTCATAAGTGGGTACATCTGGGATTTCTAGCTGGAGATTAAGTTGAGCGCTAAAATGAAAATGGATTCTCCCTTCAGGGTTTTTACTCGAAATTTTGGCTTTAAGTTCGATTCTTTCAAGATTAACTTTAGAAATTTCTTCTATTTCTAAAATATGTTCCTTCGCTAATGTCTCATTGAAAGTAATCCCCTTCAAAACTTTAAAATCTTGGTAATTGAACAACCGATAACCAGGATATAATTGTTCAGAAGCATTGATAATCCAGGTCATTGCACAAGTTGCGGGTAAAACTGGAGAACCAGCAATCGTATGATCGTGTAAAAATGGATTAGCCTCCAATGTCATTTGGCGACGAATACGATAGGTTCGTAGTTCTGAATCTAACTCCGCCGCAAGTGGAACTAATGGGCTACCAATAACAACTTGTGCAGTTGCATGATTGGTATTATCTATTTCTCTAACGAGCATTTGCGCCCCGACTGCAATGGGAATTATTTCAATTTTTCGCTCTTGAAAAATCTTCTTTAATTCTGCTGTCACCATCCCACTATCCCAAGCGCCCCAGTTGATAGCGACTACATGACACGAGGGATAACTTTGCTTAAATATATGGGCTGATTTGTTCAGAATTTCATTTGCGATCGCATAATCAGATTGTCCAGGATTTCCGTAAAAGCCTGTTACTGAAGAAAACAAAACTAAATGCTGAAGTTGATTAGGATTGACGCAAGTAAGCAGGTTTTCTAAACCTTGAACTTTGGCGGTGTAAACTTTTTCAAAATCCTCTTCTGTTTTCTTTTCAATTAACTTATCAGCTAAGTTTCCAGCGCCGTGGATGATTCCGGTAATTGGGCCGAGATGTTGCACAGCAGTGGCAAGTTTTTCTTGTAAAGCTTGCGTATCCGTGACATCGACGCTGATATATTCTGCTTTAGCTCCAGTTTTTTCAATTGCTGCAAGAGTCTTTTTAATTTCGCGGCTGGAGGTAATTTTGTTATATATTTTTTGCACATTCATGGGTGTGGGCTTCTCTCCTTGAGAAAGAAGGTTTTCCATGATGCATTTTTTCAATGCGGAGTCATCAGAATTTTGAGCATAATCTGGCTCGGTTTCTAATAGTTCGGAGCGACCGAGGAGGATGAATTTGCAGGGTTGCTGTTGGGCTAATCTGATAGTACACTCAGCCGTAATCCCTTTTGCACCGCCGCTCACGACAAAGACAGATGATGGACTAAGCTGGGCTGTTTGTGTCATAAATCCTCTGGGATTAATTCGTAATTCGTAATGACGCTCGATGACTCGCTAACGCTTCGCTAACGTAATTCGTAATTAAAAGATGCTCTAGAAAGCTGGTTACAAGTTGTTTCCTATCTCTTTCTCGGTGTCCTCTGCGCCTCTGCGGTTTTTTTTAAACGAACCACAGAGACGCAGAGAGCGCAGAGAGAAGAGATGAAGGGATTTTTAATCGGCGATGAGGGTGACTCGTCCTTGTGAGCCGTAGCCAACTTCACTTATATAAAGGTTGGGATCGTGAAGTTCGGCGATAATGTTTTGTACTGACTGTTTGGCATCAAGTCTGGGGCTTAGGTCGATCGCACGAGTAAATACCTTTGGCCATTCCCATCTGAGAGTTTTGGTTAATCCAAATAAACCAGCGCCGATCGCACCGAAGTTGACTTTGTACTCTAACCCAAAGGCTCCATCAAGGTGAGCAACTGTGCAGAAACAACTACGTCCATGTTTTGCAGCTTCGTTTAGAGAGGGCTTGAGGTGTTTCGCCATCAAAAATACGTGCTTGACGATCGCCTTTTCTGATTCGTTATAAGAAATACTCCCGGTGTGATTTCCTACAAACATCGGATGTAAGTGGATGAAGGCCCCAATCGTTCCACAGTGAGATGCGATCGCTTGCAATTGTTGTTGAAGATGTTCTTCACTCAAGTTTGCTAAGGTGACGCGGGTTACTCCTGTGGGTAAGGGCGCTTGTTGAGCGATCAGCGATTGGGGGAAGCTGATAACTACTACTTTCCAGCCTTTCTCGATTAGGGATTCAGCTAATTTGTAAGTGGTGAGGGAACCATCATCGGTGATTAAACCGATGTGTCCCTCTGGTAATGTGAAATCCAAGTAATCGGGCTGTGGTAGACTTCTGAGTTTGACGAGATGGCGCTGGATATTATGCTCTAATTCCGGTGGCTGCTGTTGGACAAACTCAGGTTCAGACTTTTTTTTTTCACCTCCAGCCAACTGCTGTAGGTAATCAACTATTTGACCGATGGTGCGGAGATCGCCGAGTTCTTCAATATTTGGTTTGGGTAAGTTGGGGTACGTTTCTTGCATCGCCCCTAAGATTTCTACCCGTTTAATCGAATCAATCCCTAAGTCGGCTTCCATGTCCATGTCCAGTTCCAGCATCTCGACTGGATAACCAGTTTTATCGCTGGTGATGGCTAACAGGGTTTCACCTAAGTTTGCAAATTCATCACTTGTAGCGGGTTCTGGTTCTGGGGTGAATGCGACAACTACGCTTACTTCCGGTGTAGTAACTACCTCAACGACTGGTGCAGTCTCTACTGGAATCTCGGTTGCTGGTTGCACTTCGTGAACTGCAATTTCTACCAAAACACTTTGGGAAGCGTGGGATTGCAGATACTCTACAACTTGGCCGATGGTGCGTTTTTCTGACAGTTCTTCTAAATTGGGTTTGGGTAGGCTGGGGTACATTTCTTGTAGCGCCCCTAAGATTTCTACCCGTTTAATCGAGTCAATTCCTAAATCAGCCTCCATGTCCATGTCCATTTCCAGCATCTCGACTGGGTAGCCAGTCTTATCGCTGGTGATGGCTAAGAGATTTTTATCCAAGTCAACAATATCGATGGTTGCGCCAGATACAGGTGCAGCAGTTGTGGGTGCTGGTTCTGGGGTGAATGCAACAACGTCGTTGACTGGAGGTGAGCTAATTTTGACTACAACCTCGGCTTGGGGTTCTACTACTGGGACAGGTGGCGCAACTACAGGCTCTACTGTCTCGACAGTGGCGAAGTGCGGTGTGGGCAGTAGAGACGCGATTGATCGCGTCTGTTCCGGGGATACAGGAGTTTCAACTACAGCCTCTACAGCAGCCGACAGAGGTGCTTGGGTAACATTTAAGCCATTTTTAGCTACAGGCTCAGTTACAGGCAAAGGCTGGCTTTCTACTATCTTGGTAGTAGCGGGTACTGGTGCTTCTGTGGTGAACGGAGTGAAATGGCTGAGTTTCTCTGTAAGTTGAGTTGCTCCGTCACCAGAGATGATTTGAGAATATTCTTGCTGTATGAGTTGGAAAAAGCTCTTAGTATATTCCAGTTGCTCTTGAAGATATTGCTCATGGATGCGTAGAGTTTCACCTTGTTGGGAGTGAAACTGCATCATGCTGCGCTCTAAGCTTTCCATGACAACTAGCTTCATTTTGGCAGTTTCGGCTGTTGATTTACTTTCGCTCAACAAAGAATTCTGCTGCTGCATCAGTTGGAAAAACGCTTTAGCGTATTCCATCTGATGGTTGAGATAAGTACCGTGAACTTGTAAATTCTCGGCTTGATTTTCCTGGAACTGTGTCAGGAGGTATTCTAAACTTGCTAAAAGTTGTTCGTAATTTGTAAGTTTTTCTGGCGTTGGTTGCATCTTAGATTCCTGGACTGGTTGTGACAGGGTAACAGGATTCATCTGTTGCTCTGGCTGGGTGATGATATTAGCAGTCACACCGTTCATTTCTGGGCTGGTTTTTTTATGTCCGTTAGTCTCTATCACTGCTACAGGTGGAGTCACACCTGGGCTGCTAAATAAAGGAGCCGCTTCAGAATATTCGGGGGCGGGTAATGTGACTTTATGCCCATCCTGCAAAGCAAGAGCGAAGGCATTTTTCGTTTTTTCGGATCTGTAGTTGATGCCGTTTAAACGGACATTTAATGTCTTCTTCGTCTCAATTGGGGGGATAGTTTGGGGAAGTTGGTAAGGATCGAGGTTATTCAAAGCCAAACCAATTACTCGCAACTGCACAACTGCTTCTCGCAAAGAGCGATCGCTATTCTTTTGAGCGCTAGGGTTCAAAGATACGGTGATGTGTGGGCGATCGCCAAGAATCTCTTTCACCAAGTTGCTAAGAATTCTCCTCGGACCAAATTCCACAAAGCAAGTACCACCCGCCGCATAGATATTTTCAATTTCCTGCTTAAACAGCACTGAATTAGAAAGGTGCGTTTCCAGGATTTTTTGAATATTTTGGGCTTCCTTGGGATACTGCTTACTGGTAACGTTGCTGTAAACAGGGATTTTGGGACTTTGGAACTTGACAGACTTAGTAGCGATCGCAAAGGATTTCTGAGCAAAGGCGATTAGCGGTGTATGGAACGCTGCGGAAACAGGTAACAGTACAGCCGTATATCCTTTCTCGTGTAAAGCCTCTCTGATTCTCGCTATTTCTGCGGTGGGGCCAGCCAAAACAAATTGAGTCGGAGAATTTTGATTAGCGATCGCAACTTGCGGAAAATGTCTCAGCACTGCTTCCACTTTGCTGATATCTTCTTTGACAGCCAGCATACTACCCGCATCATGATCTGGATCTTCGGGTGCAGCCATTGCTTGACCCCTAGCTTTCACTAAGAACAAGTAATCTTCTGTACTCAAAACCCCCGCAGCCCATAGCGCTGTTAGTTCACCAAAGCTATGACCGGCAACAAAATCTGACTTGAACCCAGCTTGTTGCAGGATGCTGTACATCCCTGCACTCAACACCCCGATGGCTGGTTGAGCGTATTCTGTGCGTTGTAAGGCAGCAATTTGGACATTTTTTTCTGCCTCTCCAAACACAGGATGAGGGAAAACGATTTCTGAAAGCGGCTGCAAATTATCTTTGAGCAACAGGCTATCCATATAGCCATGAAGACGGCGCATCAAAGGAAAATTCATCACCAGTTCGCGTCCCATCTCCAAGTATTGCGAACCTTGCCCAGAAAATAGAGAGACAACTTTTCCGCCCAACTCCATACCAGAGGAACGGTAATAAATCCCTTGGGGATGCTCCCAAGATGCTGCTGATCCTTTGAGTTTCAGCCAGTCAATGCTAGTTTGCAGCAACTTGCAAGCTTCTTCGAGATTTTCAGCGACAAATCCAAATCTGGGAGCAGAAAGGGGAATTTGTTGTGATTTGCACTCATTGACTAATTGTGCATAATGTGTACGTGCATCTGGCGATCGCAACTTACCTAAAATGTCTTCAGATTTGCTCAACAATTGGTCTACTGTAGGAGCAAACAACAGCACTTCACTAGCACCACTGTGTAAGCGGTAAGCGGCGTTTTGGTCGGCTTCATATTCTTCCAAAACAACGTGATAGTTAGTACCACCAAATCCAAAGGAACTTACACCTGCGCGTCTTGGTGCTTCCCCTTCTGGACGAATCCAAGGTCTAGTTTCGGTATTCAAATAAAAGGATGAATTTTTAATGTTGAGTTTGGGATTTGGCTCAGTGATGTTAATTGTGGGCGGTAATACTTTGTGATGTAAAGCCAAAGCAGTTTTAATCAAACTCGCCGCACCCGCAGCCGCTTTTGTGTGTCCGATTTGTGATTTTACACTACCCAAAGCGATGTGCTGTTTTTTGTCATCATGTACATCAAAAAAGTCTTTTAAAGAACCGAATTCTGTCGGATCTCCAGCCATTGTGCCGGTGCCATGTGCTTCCATCAAACCAACAGTAGCGGGAGAGAAGCCGGCATCTTCATAAGCACGTTCCAAGGCTTTAACTTGACCTTCTTTGCGGGGAGCATAAATGCTCTTATAACGCCCATCGCTGGAAGTACCAATACCTTTAATTACGGCATATATTTTATCGTTGTCCCGTTCAGCATCTTCCAGACGTTTGAGGACAATCATCCCAATACCTTCACCCAGCATCATCCCATCAGATTTAGCATCGAAAGGTTTGACATTTTCACTGGGAGTAACAGCCGGTGTTTTGCTGAATGAGATGTAAGCCATGATGGTGTTATCGGTATCAACACCACCAGTCAGCATCATGTCAGAACGATGCTCAACTAGTTCGCTGATTGCCATTTTTAAAGCACCAAAGGAACTAGCACAAGCCGCGTCAACTACACAATTCATCCCACCAAAATTTAGGCGATTGGCAATTCTACCCGCGACTACGTTAGCTAACATTCCAGGGAAAGCGTTCTCATCCCATTTCACATAAGCGCTTTTGATTTTATCAACGATTTTTTGGGTATCTTCATCGGATAAACCACTGCTTTTGAGTGCTTTTTCCCAAATTGGATATTCCAATCTCGCCGAAAGTGGCATTCCTAACTGCTTGGCCATCGCCACGCCTAAGATTACCCCAACCATTTCGCGGTTAAACTCACGTTTTTCGCCATAACCAGCATCTTCCATCGCCTCTTTCGCAACCACTAAACTTAATAGTTGCGATACATCTGTAACTTCCAAAATGCTGGGCGGAATACCGAATTCCATCGGGTTGAAATCTACCTCTGGAATAAACCCACCTCTTTTACAGTAGGTTTTGTCTTCAGTAGTTCTGGGATTCGGATCGTAATAATCTTCAACACTCCAGTGGGTAGAAGGAACATCAGTAATACAGTCAATTTTGCTTACAATATTTTGCCAGTATTCACGTAAATTTCTGGCTTTAGGCAATAGAGAAGCCATTCCAACAATGGCGATAGGATTGTGTTGTAATTGTCTGTTAATTCTGTTAATTGACACTGATTTATCTGATTTATCTGACTTCATGTTTTTTTCCTCTATAGACCTCATCACAGCCTTTTCACAATTATTGATAAGGCTCTCTAACTCCGCTAAGGCAGTATCAATTGAATAAGCAGACATAGGGCATAGTTAGTACTGTGGATTGTGTAGCTACAGTAATTCTGTTGCCTACTAATTAATGAAAAACTCTCGTTTTGTAAGCAATTAGCTATCTTATCTTTGCTAAATGCTTGTCTTGAAATCAACACCACACAATAAATACATACTGCCGGGGTAAAGCCTTATGTTTCCAGGCGGCTTTGGCACACTGCGTAGGCGTAGCCCGTCGTAGACATCGCACAAAAATGTTATCCAACGCTAGACTCTTTAAATTGTCGCAATAGGTCAAAGACGTTGTTAAAACTGGTAAAATAGTTTTGGAGTGTAATAGCTGCTTGACCAGTCAATTTAATCCATTTGTAATGGTAAAGATTTTGAGTAATGGTATCCTACTGGAGTGATGGGAACTGAGGAGTAGCTAAGAGAACAGAAACGTTTTTTCACCCAAAAGCATTTGATTATCTAGGCTAACCACAGCAACATAGCTGTTGTTAATTACAACGTTCTGTATCTTGTTCAATGTCATAGCCAGTTTCAACGTCCGGGATAATATATTTTATGCTATTTGAACCAGGAAAGTTGACAAGCTTGTTACACAAAAGACACCACCTTTAATCCGAATTTATGTAACTTGAACAAGTAATTAAACGGTTACAAGGTAATGACAAAGCAGTTATCTTTAGTTATTTTTAATTTAAAAATTTCAATTGAATAACTAGTTTGTCTAACCACTTTAAAGCATTGAATTAATAAAAACACTAGCATACTTTACAGAAACTAAATCATTTCTTTAAAGTTATTTTATAAATAAACATCCACCATTACTGATGTTGATTTGAATAAAATTAAGCAGAAAAGTATAATTTATAACTCTATAAATTTGTGAAAGATTTTGTTGTCTACGAGTTAGCCATAAGTTTGTCCTGAATTAAGTTAACAATGCAAATCTGTTGTCTAATAAGTCACAATTCAATGAATACATAGATAAATTGAATAGCCATAAGTATGTTTTCTCAGAGAAACATCATAATTTAATTAAAGCTTTTGGTTATTTTTCAATATAAGTCAAGTTAAAAAGCAAAGCGGTTATTTATAAAGCAAATATTAATTTTTAGTATGTTACTTAATAAACATAATCATGATTACATGATTTAAAATAGTGCTTAGAAAGCGAATGGAATTGCCTGCGCCACACTTCGTGTAGCTTGCTTCTCCGTAGGAGTACGCGGCTACACAAACATAGACGCTTTGCGGCTTCCCGCAGGGTAGTCCGCCTCTGCGGATTAAGAAAAATTGGGTGTTTTAAACCCACGGAGGCGGTCACTGAGCTTGTCGTACCCCTCCGGGGAAGCAAGCTACGCGCAGCGTCTGTCTACGACACGCTCCGCGAACGTAGAGAAGTGTGGGTAAAGTCTCATGTAGATGCGGTTTCTAACCGCCCTTGTAACGTCCGTTAACTCACCAACTGTATCACTTCATGCATTGAATTAGTAGAATCAAAAGCAATAATAATGTCTTATAGTACACAACCTTGCTAATCATAATCTGTTAGTAATATCAAATCTGCTTAATAACTAACTATCTGTTGGTATTCAATTGCTAGACAAGGGATTAGTGACAAGTAACTTTTTCAGCATCTAATCTTACTGTGGTGAAATAATTTAGTGAGAGAATCAGGATTTATGCAAAGTTATTTGGTTGACAAAATGCAATTTTTACGTCATACTTAATGACAAGTTTATCCCAATTTTAAGTTCATTTTTATTAGCGCTTCGTTGTTCTTGAAAGTTAATTTTTCTGACTAGCGCTATTGTATTTTACGCTACGGGATTAGATGACAAAATAGGATATAACTTAGGAAGCTTTGAAGTAAAACGCCATTAATTTTCACGCCACAATACTAAGTTTGGGCGGTAAAAGCGTACAACAATTCATATAAAACCAATTTAGATCCATCCACTTGATTAAGGTAGAAACCCTAGAGGAAAAGCCCTCTTGGTAATTTGCGGATGAGTCTATTCTAATCGACTAAATATAACCAGGATATTCTCTAAAAAAGCAGAATTGGAATGAAAATATGGCAGTAAATAAAGAAAGTCGATTATTCACAAAACCCGTAGGCCGATCGCAAGTAATTTTAGCAGCTTCTCTCACTTTAGCGGCTGGATTAATCGCTTTCTATAGTTTGACACCCTATTGGTCTAAACCGAAAGTTGTGACAGCGCCAGCCAACCCTCCAAAAGCTGCCACGCCTGCAAAAGTTGCTGTGACAGCTTTGGGACGTTTAGAGCCAGAAGGTGAAGTTACTACTTTGACTGCTCCTACTTCTAATAATGGGGTACGAGTAGACAGACTGTTGGTAAAAGAAGGAGATACGGTTAAAGCAGGGCAATTATTAGCCTATCTCGAAAATTATGGTCGTTCTAGAACCGCATTACAACAGGCTTTAGACCAACTGCAAGTTGCCAAAGCCAAATTAGCGCAGGTGAAATCTGGAGGTAAAACCGGAGATGTTGATGCTCAAAAGGCTGTAATTGCCCGGTTAGAGCCACAATATAAAGGGGATGTTGCGACACAAGAGGCGACAATTGCCCGTATCCAGGCAGAAGTAGACAATGCTCAAGCCGAAAATAATCGCTATCAGCAATTATATAAACAAGGTGCGATCGCGGCTTCTGTAGCAGATACCAAAGCTTTGCAACTAAAGACTACACAACAGCAGCTAACAGAAGCTCAAGCCACTCTCAAGCGCACTCAAGACACATTCCAAGCACAACGCAAGCAAGCAGAAGCGCAACTCACCAGTATTAGTGAAGTGCGTGGTGTAGATGTTCAAGTCGCACAAACCGAAGTCAATAGTGCAACAACTTCTGTTCAACAAGCAAAAGCCGACTTGGATTTAAGCTACATAAAATCTCCCATAAATGGCAAAATTTTGAAAATTCACGCCAAAACCGGAGAAGTTATCAGCACCAGCAGAGGATTTGCTGAGATAGGTAAAACATCTCAAATGTATGTGATTGCAGAGGTGTATCAAACCGATGTTCAAAAAGTGCGTGTAAGACAAAAAGCCACCATTACCAGCACTGCATTTACTGGAACAATAAAAGGAACTGTGAAAGAGATTGGTTGGCAAGTTGACAAGCAAAACATCTTTAGCCTAAACCCTGGTTCAGATACAGACCGCAGAATAGTGGAAGTGAAAATCTCCATCGATAATCCCGCAGATAGTGATAAGGTCGCTCGTTTAACTAATTTACAAGTGGATGTCGCCATTCAGATTTAGTCATAGGGCATAGGTCATTAACAAATGACCAATGACAAATGACATAGGCGCTTCTCTACGAGACGCTACGCGAACGCCTTCCCGCAAGGTATGACAAATGACAATTGATAAATAAATCCATGATTTTGAAAATTCCTTTAGCATGGCTACAGCTAGCCCAGCAAAAAGTTCGTTTATTAGTAGCTGTAGCCGGGATTGGTTTTATTGTGCTGCTAATGTTTGTGCAACTTGGTTTTCAAGATGCCCTCTATTCCAGTGCAACCGCAGTCCATCAGAATCTCAAAGGAGATTTATTTTTAGTTAGTTCGCAATATAAATCTTTGACCTCAAATCAAAGTTTTTCGCGGACTCGTTTATATCAATCTTTGGGGTTTGATGGCGTAGAGTCAGTTAGCCCCATGTATTTGCAATTTGCCAAACTGAAAAATCCGGCAACTGGTGAGAAATATTCAATATATGTTATTGGTTTCGATCCGGGTAGACCTGTGATAAATCTCCCGGAAGTTGAGAGAAATTTAGATAAACTCAAAACTCCTGATGTCATGCTTTTTGATCGGGGTTCTCGCCCAGAGTTTGGCCCAATAGCTGAAAAATTTAATGCGGGAGAGACTGCACAAACAATTGAAATATTTCCCTTCAATTCATTAATTGGTTATAGAGTCAGAATTGGTGGCTTATTCACATTAGGGCCTTCCTTTGGTGTAGACGGAAATTTACTTGTTAGTGACTCCACTTTCTTGAGGATAAATCCCAATACTCGTCCGGCAGATATGATCGATATTGGTTTGATTTCCCTCAAACCTGGTACTAATGCAGAAACAGTACTGAAAAATTTACAAGCAAGTTTGCCTAATGATGTCCAAGTTTTTACCCGCCAAGGCTTCATTGATTTTGAAAAAAAATATTGGGCTGTCAGAACACCCATTGGTTTTATTCTTAACTTGATGTTGACAATGGCTGCGGTCGTTGGTGTGGTTATTGTTTATCAAATTCTTTACAGCAATATTGCTACCCAGTTCGTTGCTTATGCCACTTTAAAAGCCATAGGTTATGCCAATAGCTATTTATTAAATGTGGTATTTCAGCAAGCTTTGATTTTGGCAATCTTAGGTTATATCCCAGGATTTATTACTTCTGTCTTGTTATATAGTTTTGCAGCAGAAGCAACTAAACTACCAATAATGATGACCACTAATAATGCAGTTATTGTCTTAACTTCAACAGTCTTAATGTGTATAACATCAGGAGCGCTTGCTATCAATAAACTCCGCTCCGCAGATCCGGGAGATATTTTCTAACCAAAATAACTTGCTCGGAGTAACTTGTTAAAGACAAGCAAGTTCGTAGTAAGGACTTTAGTCCTTGTTTTCTAAGCACTTTAATGCTTACTACAAACCATCAAAACTAGCACTTTTCTTTTAATCAAAAATCCAAAATTGGTATAACCCTTACTATATGAACCTCAAAGACAAAACTCTCCTAATTACCGGGATTAATGAATTTGTCGGTTTGCGTACAGCCGAGTTAGCAATAGCACAAGGAATGAAGGTTCGTGGACTGCAAAGTTCTACAGAACAAAACAAACAATTACAGAATTTAGGTGTAGAGGTAATTATTGGTAGCATCACCGATTCTGCGATTGCTCAAAAGGCTTGTCAGGGAGTAGATATCGTTTTACATACAGAGCAAATTGCCGAAGAAGCTGGTGCAATTAAGCATTTTCGTGATGTGAATGTTGGCGGTACTGTCAACATAGCTAAAGCCGCTAAACAAGCTGGTGTTAAAACATTTGTGCATCTATCTAGTGTGATGGTTTACGGTTTTAACTATCCTGATGGTGTTACAGAATCCGGGCCACTTTCTGGCGACAATAATCCCTACTGTCAAACGAAAATAGAAGCCGAAACAGCACTTTTAGAACTTAATAATCCCTCAGATTTTGGGATCATCATTATTCGAGCCGGAGATGTTTACGGCCCAGGAAGTATTCCCTGGATAGTCAGACCAATTCTGATGATGCGTCAAAAATTATTTGCTTGCGCCAACGATGCTAAAGGAGTAATCAATCATGTATATATAGATAACCTGATTGATGGCATCTTTCTCGCGATAGAAAAAGAAATCTACGGTGAAATATTTAATATCACCGATGGACAAGAAACTTCGTGGAAAGAGTATTTTATGCGTTTAGCAGCAATGGAAGATTTGCAAGCACCCCTTTCATTATCGAAAGATGAAATCAAGTTGTTTCTAAAGCTACGCGTTCAAGGACAAAAACTTTTTCGGAAAAAAGTTGATATCTTACCAGAGTCCATAGATTTTATGACTCGTCCTTATGCTTGTTCCATTGCCAAAGCCCAAAATCTGTTAAATTACAAACCAGTAGTTGACCTTGAATTAGGAATGCAGCAAACACATGAATGGCTGCGAAAAACAGATATTCAAAGCTTGATGAAATAGTTCACAGATTTTTAGTAATTCAGGAGTCAGGAGTCAGAATGGGCTAAACCTTAGCTATCCGCTAACAGAATGATTGGAAAATGAAAAATCTAGGAGACTCTTGATTTACTTGAAATGATTCAGTTTGGTATCAAAGTATCCTTAATCTTGACTCCTGGATTCTGACTTCTGAATTCTTACATTGCATTTACCTTACTACGATTAACCATACAATAATCCACAGATTTTCCGAATACTTGTTTTCTATGAGTAGCAATCAGCCACGATTGAGCATCGGATTACCTGTATACAATGGTGAAAAATTTATCAAAGAAGCCATAGATTCACTCTTGGCTCAGACCTTTGAAGATTTTGAACTTATTATTTCAGATAACGCATCGACAGATAAAACTGAGGAAATTTGTAGAGCTTATGCCGAGCAAGACCAACGTATTTGTTACTACCGCAATGACACGAATATCGGTTGTGCTGGTAACTTTAATCGCGTCTTGCAACTGTCTTCGGGTGAGTATTTTAAATGGGCAGCCCATGACGATCTACATTCTCCAGATTTTATCAAGAAGTGTGTCGAGGTGCTTGACCAAGATCCTACTATAATCTTGTGTCATTCCCAGGCATATTTCATTGATGAACAGGGGAATTTTATCCAAAATTACGATATCAAAGTCAAGGCCGATGCACTAAAGCCACAGGAGCGTTTTCACGAATTGCTAACCAAGCATTTATGTTATCAATGTTACGGGGTAATTCGCGCTAGTGTTTTGAAAAAGATACCACCTATGGGTGGTTATGGTAATGCAGATGGAATTCTCTTGTTAAGACTTGGTATTCTCGGTAGGTTTTATGAAATTCCTGAATCCCTGTTTTTCATCAGAAGTCATCCGCAACAATCAATGAGTATGTTCTTTCCAAATTACTTGCTGTTTGCTGACAAAAGCAAAAAACCATTATTGAGTATGCTCCCCGATTTTTATGGGTATACAGTATGGTTTGATTCAGCAAAGAAAGGACGAATTTTATTGCCCCATTGGAGAATAACCTGGGAGTATGTACTCTCTATATGGCGTAGTCCCT
Organism: Nostoc sp. 'Peltigera membranacea cyanobiont' 210A; assembly: GCF_002246015.1. Taxonomy (GTDB): domain Bacteria; phylum Cyanobacteriota; class Cyanobacteriia; order Cyanobacteriales; family Nostocaceae; genus Nostoc. The sequence goes on along the minus strand of NZ_NOLJ01000001.1, from coordinate 638,559 downwards.
TGAGTTTGAATGAGCGGCTATGTTGTCATATAAGTCTACACCAGCAGTTAAAAGGGACAGAATATCTTTTGCTGAAAGATTTGCTAATAGTGCTGCCCAGAGTTTGGAAAAGTTGTCGAAAAGCATCAATAAAAAAACAACAAGCCACACTTTTAACGAATCAAAATCACCTATTCTGACTACAAAACTATGCTGAAACTATCTCAACTATCTCATGTTTTGCTTGCTACTTTAGTGAGCATCAGCTTTGCTAAAACAGTGAACGCAGAGCCAACTGCAACACTTAATGTTGTAGTAAATGGAATAGATCACCAAAAAGGTGAGATTTGCTTCCGAGTTTATGCAAACGAAAAAGGATTTCCAATGAGTAGTACTAGTGAAGCTCAAAGTGGCTGCGCTAAGATTACTGGCACTTCTGTAAAAAAAGAATTCTCCGGTTTGAAACCTGGAACTTATGCTGTCGCTGTGGTTGACGATCAAAATGGCGATCGCAAACTCAATAAAGACTTTTTCGGTATTCCCAAAGAAGGTTTTGGGATTTCCAAAAATCCAACTGTGTCCATACAAACAGGTACACCAAAGTTTCGTGATGCCAGTTTTGTTGTAAACAAAAATACAACAGTCAACATCATCATGAAATATTCGCTGGATTCCTAAAGGGAATGGGGAGTGGGGAAGAAGCAGGGGAGCAGGGGGCAGGGAGCAGAGGGGGAAGAGGAGTGTGGGGAGTGTGGGGGGGTAAGACTTCTTCCCCATCCTCCCACACCCCCCACACCTCCCACACCCCCCACACCTCCCACACCCCCTGTCCTCTTTCCAATGCCCAATGCCCAATCCATTATTCTGTCGGAGACTAAAAATTTAATGGAAGATTTGGCAATATTTCTGTCTAAGTCTTTGACGGGTTGGCTGGTTATTCAGGTGTGTTTTACGCTTGTCTTTATATGGTATCTGCGCTCGTCTAAAAAAAACTTATTACCAGACGATCAGTTACCCAAAACCGCAGTAATTCTTTGCTTACGCGGAGCCGATCCGTTTTTGCCTAGATGTTTGCGATCGCTCCTAAATCAAAACTATCCACAGTATGATTTAAAGTTGATCGTTGATAGTCACGAAGATCCTGCTTGGAAAATTGCTAGTGAAACCATCACAGAGCAAGAAGCAACCAACGTTCAAATCAGCCCTTTGAGAATAGTACGCAACAATTGTAGTCTCAAATGCAGTTCTTTAATCCAAGCTATCCGTGAGTTGGACGACTCCTACAAGGTGGTTGCTTTAGTCGATGCTGATACTATAGTTCATCTGAATTGGCTCAGAGAATTAGTCAGTCCTCTAGGCGATGCCAAAGTGGGAGCAACAACCGGCAATCGGTGGTACGTACCAACAGGTAGGTATTGGGGTTCTTTAGTACGGTACGTCGGCAATGTATCCACAGTAGTGCAAATGTTTATCTTCCAGATTCCTTGGGGTGGAACTTTGGCTGTGAAAACAGAAGTGCTTCGCCAAACAGAACTGCTAGATAAGTGGGGACAAGCTTTAGGCGAAGATTTTATGATGCACGACATCCTGAAAAAACATGGTTTTCAGGTAAAGTTTGTGCCTTCGCTGCTAATAGTTAATCGTGAAGAGACTGATTTATTCAACTTAATAGACTATCTCAAGCGGCTTATCCTTTTTTCTCGACTGTATCACCCACGTTGGTTAGCTCTTGTTAGTGAAGCTGTTTCTAGCATTTTGTTTCCGACTCTACTGAGCGTATTAGTTCTAGAGTCGTTGTTAGAGGCAAAATGGGAAGCTGCGGCTCTGTTGTTAGTCTGCTATGGAGTTTACACTGTCGGATTACTTTTGATAATGCTGGTGTTGGAATTAGAGATACAGCGAGTGGTTCGCTCTAATGACCAGGCGATCGCCAAATTATCAGCTGCTACAATCATTAAAATGTTGATTGGGATTCCGTTGACACAGTGGGTTTATGGGTTAGCGATGCTATCATCCCTGTGGACATCAACAGTTACCTGGCGCGGTGTCAGCTATCGCGTTAAAGGGCCTTGGAATATCCGCTTAGTGGAATATCGCCCTTATCAATGGTTGGATCAGCCTATTAATAGCAAGGTTTCTCTTTGAATTAAATTGCTAAATATCAACTAGGGCATGAAAGTTATTACACTAAACATTCCCTAGTCTTCAAATTATATTATCTTATATTTAGTAGAACTATATTAGCTATAACCCTTGTAAAAATATACGTTTTTACTTGTTGATTATCAAAACGTATTTACATTTTTACCAAGGGTTTAGACAAATATATTAAGGGGAATTTTGACTTAGCATTTTGGATGTTTTGTTAGTTTCTAACCCAGGTTTATATACGTGTTTGCAATTGAGTCTACTTAATCTCCAACCTTTTCCATACCTCTCTCTAACTCTCTCTTAAGAAGCTACGGTATACACACATCTTGGTAATGAAGCCCAAACCCTGAACTTACCCCCCTCCCAAGGCATCGCTACGGTGTCGAATTACCCCCCTTAATCCCCCCGATATATTGGGGGGAGACCGGAAAATCTAGTTCCCTCCCCAATATATTGGGGAGGGTTAGGGTGGGGTAAAACGCTGGTTAATCAGCTATTTCAGACTTGTGTGTATACCGTAGCCTAAGAGGAGAGAAAAGTGGAAAAACTTTTGTTACTGTCAGGGGACTAAGCCTCAAAGCATCTCTTCTAGAAAGAGAGAGATCAGACTCTATTGCACACAAACTAGAAGCACTATAAACATCCACTTCAAAATCGAAAATTTCAGCTATTTGACAATGCGTAAATCCTTAGTCTAACTGTATTACTGGGAATTTGTGAGCCAAATAATCAGGATGTTCATCAAACATTTGCTGCGTAAATCCTAAGTTAAAAACCAGCAATTTTGTGAAATATTCCCCTTTATTATGACTAAGCAAAAACTTCGCATTGCACTGTTTACAGGGTTGTATGCTCCTTTCTTAACTGGTGTTTCCGTCGCAGTTCACCAACGAGTTCGTTGGTTGCTAGAGCAGGGACATGAGGTTTTTCTAGTCCATCCGCAAATTAACGATCGCTACCCCAAAAATGTCGGCGATCGCCCCATGCCAGGTTTGGAGGAAATTCAATCTTTCCCCAACTTCTCTGCTTACGCATTCCCCACAGAACCGCTGCTATTCTATAAGTCTCTTCCTCAACCGTTGAACTATCGTCATTGGAGCGATACCAAGTTGCTGGAGAAATTCAAACCCGATATTATCGTGGTTGAAGAAGCAGCCCAAATGAGAGGTTTATACTCATTTTTCTTGCAAGGTTATGGTCGCCCTATTGGCACTCAATACGCAAAACGAACAGGCACGCCAATAATATCACTCTTCCATACAGATATCGTTGCCTATATCAAATATTACTTTGGAGACAGATTCTTCAATTTGGTTCGTCCCATTGTTCCCGTTTTAGTTAAGCAATTTAGTGAGTCTTATGACTTCAATTACTTCTCTTCTAAAGAGCAACTGACTAAATACGAAGAACTGAAATGCCAACGCGCTGAATACGTCGCTTATCAAGGTATCGATTGCGAAAAATTTCATCCGCGAAACATTTGTTACGACCCAATTCCCAACGATAACCGACCAACTCTGTTGTTTGTCGGACGCATCACACCCGAAAAGAATGTCAACCAATTGCTTGATATCTTTCCAGTCATAGCTGCCAAAATTCCTGATGTTCATCTGGTAATTGTTGGTAGTGGCCCGCTAGATGAAGAGATCCGCGAGCGTGCTAAAAAGTTTGGAGCGGGTATTACTGTATGGGGTGAGTCTCATGGTACAGAACTTCTAGGTTGGTTTGCCAGAGCGGATGTTTTTATCAACCCCTCCGTCACCGAGAACTTCTGCACGACAAATAACGAAGCATTAGCGTCTGGAACTCCTCTGGTTGCTGTTGTTGCACCGTCAACCTCAGAACAGGTATTTCCTGGTCGTAACGGCTTCCTTGCCCAACCTAACAACCCTACAGACTTCGCCCAAAAGGTAATTGCGATTCTGGAAAATCCCGATTTGAAAGCAGATATGACTAGACACGCTCGCCCCTCTATACTCGAATTTGATTGGTCGGCATGTATGCAGAAATTTGAACACAAACTTTACCAAATCATTGAAGGAGCGCAGAAGGTGGAGGTAGGTACAGGCAGTATAAGACGATAACGATAACAAACAGATCGCTAGTATTTACAGTACTAGCGATCGCTAACACTGCAACTTTTTGCACCAACGAGTTTTAGGATTATTAAAAAAGAATTCAGAATTCAGAATTCTGAATCAATGCAGAAGTTGTGAGTTAATGATTTATCGATGTCTTTATCATTAAATGCGATCGCCTTTCAAAATCAGTCAAGTGGGGTTGTAGCTATGTTGTTAGACCTCCAGCTTGAAAAATCTGTTCGACGGTTAAATTCAATTCGGGAAAAGTAGGTGAGATAATGCTTACTTTACCGTTACAGGCATCGCTACCTCGAAACTGTCTGACTTGGTATTCTCCTTCAACTAACGAGTAAATCCAGATAGTTGGTTGTTTAGGATTGCCTATAAACCGCTTACCACCTAAAGCTGCATAATCTATAATCCAGTATTCAGGAATGCCTACTGCCTCATAGTCTGCCACTTTTTTTAAATAATCATCTCTCCAGTTGGTACTAACTACCTCAACTACTAAAGGAATTGATGCTGCTTGGCTAATAGTTGATTCTTTTTTCCACAGAGGCTCATTTACTAAATTAGTCCGATTTAATATCAGCACATCTGGAGAATAAGCTGATTGACCTTCCAATGGTTTAATAAACGCTGTTTTAGGAATGAAGTAGGGAAGTTTTAGCCTCTTAATTTCGGCAGATATTTCTAGTGCCAAAAATCCAATGACCTCTTCATGGTCGCCTGTTGGTGGTGCCATCTCAACAATTACTCCATCATGCAGTTCATAACGTTGTTGCGAATTTTCTGGATACCAAGCGATGAATTCATCGAATGTTACTAGTTTACGTAAGGCTTGAATCATAATTTATCGCCCTCAGCACTTGGTTTCGGTCATGCCGCATCCTTGCCTCTATCAGTTGGGAGAGGCTACTAACGTGCGGTTTCTAATTCTACAATTCATGCAAGCTGATTTTACCAACCCGCCACCCATGTAAGATCGGCATAGTAAACAATCCCCACGCCAAACCTGTAATTAACCCAAAAGGCGTAACCAGATAATTATTAAAACTCCATAAGCCGAATATCTGTGCTGCTAATTCCAAAGGATAAGCCATCATCAGCACACTAGCTAAAGCAACACCACTCCAGCCATACTGACTTAACCAGTAAAATCCTTTACCACCAGTTATCCCATACAGCAAACGAGTAATTAGCAAACCCGTTACAGTGCCGTAGCAGCGCATACACACAGCCATCATAAACGGTGGTGCTAAATCTAACCCCATAGCTGGTTGCGGACACACATGATTACCCATGAAATAAATGATGTCCGCAATCCCAGGAAGCAAAGACACTCCAGACGCAGCCAAAAAGGGAGCGATAGGCGGGCCAAAAACCATCCCTACCAACAAGAAATCAGCGATAAAACTGACCCAATTAACCTGCAATTCACTAAAAGCTACTCTTGTCATCTTCCTTTCTTCGCGCCCTTTGCGTCTTCGCGGTACCCTGCGGGAAGCCGTTTCACGTCTACGTTTTCCTAACCTACCTTATTCACATAAGGACTTGTCAACTTATCCAACTGCTGAATCAACAGACTGAGGAATAATCCCACATCTGTCACCACACCCACTGATTCTACAGAACCGCGATCGCTTAACTTAGTCACCACAGCTGGATTAATATCGACACATACCATTTTCACCCCTGCCGGAGTCATATTCCCCACCCCAATCGAGTGCAGCATCGATGACAGCATTAAAATCATCTCTGCACCTTCTAGGTGTTTGGCATATTCTTCCTGTGCTTGAATCAAATCCATTACGGTATCAGGCAAAGGCCCGTCATCCCGAATGGAACCCGCAAGCACAAAAGGTACATTATTGTGGACGCACTCATACATCACGCCACTTTTAATTGCTCCCGCCTCCACAGCTTTCGGAATGCTGCCATAACGGCGGATACTATTAATTACCTTGAGGTGATGGCGGTGTCCACCACGGACGGCGACACCCCGCTTCATGTCCACACCCAAGGAAGTGCCCATGATATTTTGCTCGATGTCGTGAACTGCGATCGCATTACCACCCAGCAACGCCTGTACATATCCTTCCCGAACCAGTTGCGCCAAGTGTTCGCCGCCACCAGTGTGAATCACTACTGGGCCAGCCGTGACAACTACTTTACCACCAGCATCGCGGATTTTACGTAATTCCCAAGCCACTTGCTCAACGACTAATTCCACGCGCCGTTCGCTGGAAACTCCCGCCGACATAAAGCTAAATTCTTGGGTGCTGCGGACTTCGCGCGATTCCGTTTTGCGGATGGTGCGGATACCTAAAACGTCTACAATTACCTGTTCGCCAACTTTTAAATCGCGGAGTATTTTACACCGAGCGACGAAGCCATTGGCAGTTTGGGTAATTGCGATCGCGCCATCCATCCGCTGATTTTCTACCTTCACCCACTGACCACTAATGCGTACTTCCGTGGGATAAATTGTACTGACGTAGAAATCATCAGGCGCAACACCATCTTGGATTACCGGCTCCAAGATAGCATCTCGCTCATCATGGGGTAAATTTACTGCACCCAAATCAATCAACATTGAGATGATTTCTTCCATCACCTCATGAGATGGTGCTGATACCTTCACCTCTGCGGCTGAGGTACTTTGGCGTTGTTCTCCCAAGTTGAAATTTAAGACTTGGAAACTTCCCCCGGCATCTATAATCAAATCCAAAGCGCGGTTGATTAAGCCAGCATCTAGCAAATGTCCTTCCATGCGAATGACGCGGCTTTCTACCGAGACATTGGCATGAATTTCATCTCTAACTGGTTCTGTAACCCGCAGAGTTAAGCATTTAGCCGCGCCACCAGCTTTGAGAAATTCTGTCAGCGGTGTTTCCAGCACTTGGAAACCCACATCTGCAAGGCGGGTTTTCAAAGCATCACTCGCCTTGTTCATGATGACGATGCTATCAACATTCACCGTATTACAAGCGAAGTTGACTGCATCGGCTTCTTCAATTGCGATTAGCTTTTCTGGTGCGACTCGCATTTCAATTAAGCGGTTGGAGTAAGAATCAAAAGCACCGGGATAGTAAAGCAAATAGCCATTTGTTAAAGGACAAAAGCAAGTATCCAGGTGATAGAAACGTTCGTCTATTAATCGCAGGGATAGCACCTCAATATCCAGCCATTTAGCTAGATAAGGGTGAGAATCTAATTCCGAGCGGAAACCGTATCCCGCCCATAACCAGCGTCCTTCCCGATCTAGTAGTGCGTCTCCTGCTCCCTCAAAGGGCAAATCTTTAGGAAGTTCATTGACTGTATAACCATTTGCCTCAAACCATTGCTTGAAGAAAGGCTCCTCTCCCTGACGTTCTTTGTGCAAAAAGCGACTGAGGACGACATTATCGCCCAGAACTAAGCCAGCATTGGCGGTAAAAACCAAATCAGGCCAGCCTTTTTCAGGTGGTACTAAATCTACAATTGCGTGTTGTTTGAGGATTTGATGTAGTCCCTGCCACTGTTCCACGGCGCGATCGCGCGATGACTTGTGAATATTCCCTTCCATCCAAGGATTAATCACATAGTCCACGTCATAGTGGTCAGGAGGGCACATTAAAAAGCGAATCCGGGAAGTCATAAAAATCTTACAAGCGTTTTATATGCTACAAGCTTACTTTGAATACAGATTTTTGTTTTTCTACAGGTAAAATCTGCTACTAAAGCTTCTATCTTTTGAGAGTTGAAGACTTTACCAAGCCTTCGTTATCAATTCTATTACTGGAACATGGTAATAATACCAATTCAAAGTTCCAAATTAAGAAAGCCTGATTTAATTTGGGTTTCCAGGAAAGTGGGGCAGGTGAAGACACCGTTAAAAGCAGTCAATAGTAAATATTGGTGGCGATCGCTAAATACACTTGGATTAAAGCTTAACTTTTTATCAAAGTCAATTTTTTTAATGTAGACGCAAAACTCCCGTAGGCTAACGCAAAGAATGCATAACCCGCTTGACGACAACGTTTTGCCCTCACCCCCAGCCCCTCTCCCCAAGAGAGAGGGGAGCTAGACATTCAATTCCCCTTCTCCTTTGGGAGAAGGGGTTAGGGGATGAGGGCGTGAGGGATTTGCAAAACGCCTGTCCGATATAGTTTTCCGCTTAAGTTTACACCAATGCCCCCTGCCCCCTGCCCCCTGCCTCCCTCAAGCAGTCACTATATAAGACGAATTGATCGCTGCTACACGCCCAGCATCTACCAAAGCTTGATACACGATCGCCGCTACCTCACCGCGTGTAGCATCGCGGGTAGGATTGAGTTGTTTCAGGTTTGGGTAATTGACGATAATTTCCTTGTCTATAGCTTTTGTTACCTCATCCTTGGCATATTCAGGAATCTTGGCTTGGTCATCAAAAACTTTGATAGTTGCCGTACCATCACTAGATAACCCCAGTCCATTCACCAGAGAGACAATCACTTGCACACGCTGGATATTTTTGTTGGGACTAAAGGTATTGTCGGGAAAACCAGAGAGAAATGAACCTTGATATGCCTGCTGAATTACCTTGGATGCCCAGAAGTCTGTTGGTACATCTTTGAATTTGATCGCTGCACGGTTTGGTTGTGGGTTGAAAGCTTTTACCAATATTGCCGCGAATTGTGCCCGTGTCATCGTCGTATCGGGTTTAAATGTGCGATCGGGAAAACCATTAACTATCCCTAATTTGACTAATTCCCGAATAAACCCACCTGCCCAATGATTTGCAATATCGGTTAATTCAATAGTTGGAGTTGGCGTTGGCGTTGGCGTTGGTGTTGGCGTTGGTGTTGGCGTTGGCGTTGGCGTTGGTGTTGGAGTTGGAGTTGGAGTTGGAATTGGCGTTGGCGTTGGAGTTGGAGTTGGCGTTGGCGTTGGAGTTGGCGTTGGAGTTGGAGTTGGCGTTGGAGTTGGCGTGGGTGTTGGAACCGAACTATCTGCAAACTCTATGTTTCCGGCGACTTTAGACGCATCTATTTTATTTCCTAGAGAAATCAGCTTATTGGAACTGACATTTTGCAAATCAAATTTACCGTTATTGCGTAGAGTATTGCCCCCTGGACTATTGATACTGCCGATATCCGGTAGAGCAGTTCCAATTACTGTGATCCCATCATCAGTATTATTTTCACTGACATTATTACGTAATACGGGACGGGCACTACCAGAGATGACAATCCCAGAACGGTTTTCATAGATTCTGTTATCTCGAAGGATGGGTGATGCAGTATCACTAATGGCAATGCCAAAACCTGTTTTAAAGTAGGTATTATTTTCAATTTGACCTTTAGAATTTTTAGCGATCGCAATTCCATTAGCTGCATTCTCACTGAACACATTACCTAGAATCACTGGGTTAGCATCGCCTGTAGCAAATACTCCCTCCCGCTTATTATTGATGAAGGTGCTATTAGCAACAGTAGGGGTAGTTGATTCGATCCAGACACCACTACCACGACTAGCTAAATTTGTTACAGTCACTCCTCGGAGTTCAGCTTTATCCAGCAGCACAAAAGTGACATTCTGACCAGCAAAAGTACGGCTCAGGTAACTACCACTTCCTTCAATTAAAATACCATTGCCTTTATTGGCTTCATTACCCACCACTGTTACGCCAGATGAAATCGTTAACGGAAAGACTTCACCGCTAGCAGCATTGTAATTACCATCTGCTAGTTGAATCTTGGTATCAAGAGTCGCTACCTTGAGGGCTTGCGTAATAGTTTTGAAGGGGGCTTGTTGAGTACCTGGGTTGGTATTGCTGCCTGATACTGGATTTACGTAAAAACTTTGAGCCATATTTATACTTTCATAAAATACATAGCTATCCTAGCGCTAACCATGAAGGTGGGTAGCAGTTGATGCATTAAGTAACTTTAAGTACTTCTCACTACAAAGTTAAAAAATTAAATTATGTAAATGCTTTTGGGTTTCACTAGTACTCGACTAAATGAACTATCTCTAGTTGGCTTTGCCTAAACTAGAGGTTTCTACATCCTCTAGAACAATATAAGCAAAGTTACTTTGAGATTGTGGTGGATGATATTGATCGGGAATATGCGCGAATTCAATCAGTAAGGGAACTCCAAGAAATAAATTATCCAATATTGTGGGGTGGGCATCTCCGCCCAGTCCATAATATGGCGGGCGAGACGCCATAGGTGTCAACTTAACGCTAAACCCGCTTGGTGACAACGTTTTGCCCTCACCCCCAGCCCCTCTCCCAAGAGAGAGGGGAGCTAGACATTCAATTCCCCTTCTCCCAAGGGAGAAGGGGTTAGGGGATGAGGGCGTGAGGGATTTGCAAAACGCCTGTCCGATATAGTTTTCGGCTTAAGTTGACACCAATGGCGAGACGCCCACCCCACAAGAGTTAATTGGATATTTTTTTATTTGGAAGTCCCTAAGGTATGAAAATTACAACGGAGATCGAGACTGAACCTTGGGGTGAAAGGTTCTTTCAAGTCACAGACCCCAACGGTGTCGTGATTCAACTCGTCGAGTGAATCGCCGAAAACATAGGAGAAACAGTATGAACTATGCCCCGCCACCTGCGATAAGGATAAACCTCCGCTCTGCTAGCTTTGCTGATTTGGATTTATTGCACCACTGGGATGAGCAACCTCATGTGGTTGAGTCCGATCCTAACGATGACTGGGGCTGGGAAGTAGAACTTAACCGCGCTCCCGAATGGAGAGAGCAATTGATTGCTGAAATTGATGGTCGTCCCATCAGATTTATTCAGATTATCGATCCAGCACATGAGGATAGCCATTACTGGGGTGATGTTACGGCGAATCTTCGTGCCATTGATATCTGGATTGGGGAAGAAACTGATTTGGGTAAAGGCTATGGAACACAAATGATGCGGCTTGCACTTGCTCGATGTTTTGCTGATCCGCAAGTGACGGCTATACTTGTTGATCCGCTAGCCAGTAATACCCGCGTTCACCGCTTCTATGAACGCTTTGGCTTCAAATTTATCGAGTATCGACGGTTTGGTGACGATGAGTGCTTTGTTTATTGCCTAAGCCGAGCAGATTGGCATGGTGAAAGTGAAATTAGCTGAATCACCAGATGAGGAACAATTCAATCAACGACTGCCCGAATTTAATCAACGACTGCCCGAATTTAATCAACGACTGCCCGAATTCAATCAACGACTACCCGAATTTAATCAACGACTGCCCGAATTCAATTAACGACTGCCCGAATTTAATATTTGGTAGTCCCGTAAGTCCTAAAAAATGAAAAAGTAGGCAGAAGAGTTTCTTCTCTGCCTCTTTTCACTTATTTCCTATTTAGGACTTACGCAAAACTACACATTGTAGGGGCAATTTATGAATTGCCCCTACCTGAAAATAAGGGTTTCGGTTATTGTTTGCGTAAGTCTTCCGATTAATAGGGCCACTTCCAATCGCGAATTTCCGGCACATCATCGCCGTACTTATCAATGTAATGCTTGTGTTCAATCAGCTTATCTTGCATGTGCTGTTTGACATAAGCTGCCTTAGATCCTAGTTTAGGCACGCGATCGATTACATCAATTACCAAATGGAAGCGATCTAAATCGTTGAGAACAACCATGTCAAAGGGGGTGGTGGTAGTTCCCTCTTCCTTGTAGCCACGCACATGGATGTTTTTATGATTAGTGTGGCGGTAGGTTAGGCGATGAATTAGCCAGGGATAGCCATGAAAGGCAAAGATAACGGGTTTGTCGGTGGTGAAAATTGTGTCAAAATCTTTTTCACTCAAACCGTGGGGATGTTCGGTTTTTGGCTGGAGTGTCATCAAATCGACTACGTTCACTACCCGCACTTTTAAATCCGAGAAGTGCTGACGCAAGATGTCTACAGCCGCCAAGGTTTCTAAGGTGGGAACATCCCCAGCACAAGCCATCACTACATCTGGTTCGCCGCCTTGGTCGCTGCTTGCCCATTCCCAAATGCCGATGCCTTTGGTGCAATGCTTGATAGCAGCATCTATGTTGAGATATTGCAATGCTGGCTGTTTACCAGCAATGATGACGTTGACATAGTTGCGGCTTTTTAGACAATGGTCAGTTACCGACAGCAGAGTGTTGGCATCGGGGGGTAAATAGACGCGAACAATCTCAGCTTTTTTGTTAAGTACATGGTCGATAAAACCAGGGTCTTGGTGAGAGAAACCGTTATGGTCTTGTCGCCAAACGTGAGAGGTGAGTAGGTAATTGAGGGAAGCGATCGGTCTACGCCAGGGAATATGTCTGGTGGTTTTCAACCATTTGGCGTGTTGGTTGAACATGGAATCAATGATATGGATGAATGCCTCGTAGCAAGTGAAGAACCCATGACGCCCGGTGAGGAGGTAGCCTTCTAACCATCCTTGGCAAGAGGTTTCGCTGAGAACTTCCATTACCCGACCGTCGGGGGAAAGGTGGTCATCTTCGGGGTAAATCTCGCCTTCCCAAACCCGGTCTGTAACTTCTAACACAGGGTCTAAACGATTCGATGCTAATTCGTCGGGGGCGAAGATACGGAAATTGCGACTTTCTTGGTTAAGTCGCATGATATCCCGCAGGAATTTGCCGGTCACTTTGGTAGCTTCTGCGATCGCTTTCCCTGGTTCAGAAACATCTACAGCATAGTCTTGAAAATCGGGCATCTTCAGGTCATGCAGCAAAATACCGCCGTTAGCGTGGGGATTGTCACCCATGCGTCGATGCTTTTTGGGGGCGAGTTCTGCTAGTTCGGGAATCAGTTTACCGTTAGCGTCGAAGAGTTCTTCTGGTTTGTAACTCTTCATCCAATCTTCTAGAAGTCTCAGGTGGTCTGGCTGTTTGGCTATATTGCCAAAAGGAACTTGGTGCGATCGCCAAGAACCTTCGGTTTTTTTACCATCTACTTCCTTGGGCCCTGTCCAACCCTTGGGGGTTCGCATCACAATCATCGGCCACTGGGGACGTTCAGTGAAACCATGTACGCGGGCTTCCCTTTGGATACTTTGAATTTCTGCGATCGCTGTTTCTAGAGTCGCCGCCATCTGCTGATGGACATCTGCGGGATCGTCACCTTCAACAAAGTATGGTTTGTAGCCGTAGCCTATAAATAAACTCTCCAACTCATCATGGCTAATCCGTGCCAGCATCGTTGGGTTAGCAATTTTATACCCATTCAGGTGCAAAATGGGAAGCACAGCGCCATCACGTACAGGATTAAGAAACTTGTTGGAATGCCAGCTAGTCGCTAAAGCACCTGTTTCGGCTTCGCCGTCACCGACAACAGCAGCAACAATTAAGTCAGGGTTATCAAAGGCAGCACCATAAGCATGGACGAGGGCATAACCTAATTCCCCGCCTTCGTGGATCGAACCAGGGGTTTCCGGTGCTACGTGACTGGGAATACCACCAGGGAAAGAAAACTGTTTGAAGAGTTTCTGAATTCCTTCAGTATCTTGGGAGATGTTGTGATAATACTCAGTGTAAGTGCCTTCTAAGTAAGTGTTGGCTACTAGTCCAGGGCCTCCATGACCGGGGCCAGCAATGTAGATTGTGTTGAGGTCATATTTTTTGATGACCCGATTCAGGTGAACATAGATTAAGTTCAGCCCTGGCGTAGTTCCCCAGTGCCCCAATAGTCTGGGTTTGACGTGTTCCAGCTTTAGGGGTTCTCTTAGTAGCGGATTGTCGAGTAGATATATTTGCCCAACGGAAAGATAGTTAGCTGCACGCCAGTAGGCGTTTATCTTTTGTAATTCTTCATCAGTTAAAGGCTTTGTTTGTGGAGTCGTTGCTAATGTCATTATCGACACTCCATTCCAAAAGGTTTTTGATGGGTTCATCCGTAAGTGATTGTACTTGTTTTCCAGATGATGGCCATCTACCCATGATGAATTTTTTCAGCCTTCGTGACTAAATTCCTTGCTTCTACACACAGGATGGAAAGTGATGTCTACGATGGGCTACATCTAAAACTATTAATTAATGCCATCAATCTGCATTTTCTTCATTATAATTATCTAGCCTGTCCTGGCGAATGGAATTCGCGGCTATACAAACAAAACCCACCTCCGTGGGTTTCAAATTCTTTGAGTCCGCGTAGGCGGACTTCTCTGCGAGACGCACTCGCGTTCGTTTGTGTAGCCGCGATTTCTAATCGCCTGGTATATTTGCAAAGGTGAGATACTCCCAATAAACATCTCCTCGCATCAAACTGCATCCTCTTGTTGAAGTTGGGGGAGATAATCAATTAAAACGGACTCTGCAAAAGCTAAATCTTCATTAGCAAACTCAATTTTCAATGCAGCAGTCTCAACATCAGAAATAGCATCCCAATGCTGAGTTAGTTTTTTTTTGGAGAGAGATAGCAAAATCTAATACTTATTCTTGACTAGACTTGGGTAATTGGGACAATATTTCCAGTAGTTGCCTGTGAATAGTTGCTGTTGGTTTTTCTGTCATTGCCACATTTCCTAGATTAATAAATAGAGTATGTACTTTAATTTTCTCATGCTTCAAGTTTTGTTTTCTCTTGAAGTATCTAATACAGCAAAAATAGCTAGAGGCAGATCAATTAACGAGCTAATTATTAATTTCCAATAATCCAGGCGGTGGCGTGATTTCAATGCGATTAGATTTCAAGTCTACTACTGGTGCGATCGCTTCCACAAATGGAATCAAAACAGTCTTTTGCTTTTTCTCAGTAGCAAATGATTCATGCAACTTTACTTCTAACAAATCATTGCCAGCAGGGATAATGTCTACTACTGTACCCACGAGTTCGCCAGATGCTTGCATGAAGACTTCCAAGCCAATCAAATCGAGGACATGATATTCATCTTCGCTTAATTGGGGGCGATCGCTAGCTGGCACCATTAACTTACAACCGCGCAACGCATCCGCCTGATCGCAATTTTCCACGCCAGCTAATTTGATGACATACAAGTTTTTGTTACTGATATAACGTCCTGTCAATAATTCGATTGGTTGCGGTTCTGTGTCACCTGAACACAATAACCAACGTTTTCCTGGCACCTCAAATCTTTCGGGAAAGTCTGATACAGGATAAACCCGTAATTCTCCAGACAATCCTTGAGGGGAAACAATCTTACCAATTTCTAGCCAATCATCAAGATTAGGGGCTGGGGATTGGGGACTGGCAACTACGGGCTGGGGATTGGGGACTGGAGATTGGACATTTTTAATTTTTGAATTTCCTCCTACTCTCTTGCCCCTCTGCTTCTCTGCCCCTCTGCCTCCAATCTCTTTATTAGCTTCTTCGTGTTTCATTTCCATTTTTCCTACTAGTACAACACGGCGGAAATAAACCACCATTCCAAATCAATGAAACGCTTACGCTGCGTTCATTTTTAATTTTTAATTTTTAATTTTTAATTCCGCCTTGCGGTATTAGGCAGTCACAGCCGCACGCTGATAAGTTTCTTCAGCCACTTTTGCTAAACGTTGCATAGCAGTGACAATCTCCTCATCGCTGCCGGTGAGACTGATGCGGAAACATTGGTGCTTGTGCGCCCACTCTTCCTCTAAACCGGGGAAGAAGCTATTTCCTGGGACAATAATCACACCTACTTGCTTAACTAGCTGGTAAAATTCCCAGTCACTCATGGGTAAATCCTTTAACCACAACCAAGCAAAAATTGCTCCTTCACCGCGATGGAGGAACCAAGGTAAATCCTTGGGCATCGCTTGTTCTAGGCTGGTTTCTAAAACGGTAAATTTATTTTGGTAAAAGGGACGGATGACAGTGTGAGAAATTTCTACTAAAGCGCCAGAATTAATTGCAAGAGCTGCGATCGCTTGGCCGTAACGTGAAGAATGGAGGCCAATATTTGCTTGGAAACACTCCAACACTTCAATCCACTTTTCATCCCCAATGGCAATACCAACCCTTTCTCCTGGTAATCCCGCTTTTGATAAACTCATGCAGTGTAAGATATTATCGCCAAACACTGGTGTCATTTCGGTAAAGTTCAATGCTGGGAAGGGAGGCGCATAAGCCGAGTCAATTAACACCGGGAGATTGTAAGGCGCAGCTAAAGCAGCAATCTTTTTCACTTCATCCTCAGTGAGGACATTACCAGTGGGATTACAAGGGCGAGAGAAGAGGATACAACCGGTATTTTCTGTAATCGACAGTTGGCTGAAGTCGGGGCGATATTTAAATCGGTGGGCGGCTTCATCAATATCGAGAGTCGGTTTATAAGCAGTTAAGGCTTTTGGAACTAAGGAGAGGCCGCCGTAACCTGTGTAGTCAGGGCTGAGGGGCAAAACGATTTGTTTTAACTCGCCGCTAGGGGTATAGCCACCGTAGCTATTCACAGCGTAGAAGTAGAGGGTTTGACTACCGGGGGTGATGAGGATATTGCGATCGCTTAAGTTTAACCCGTAGCGTTTGTTAAAATCGTTAGCGATCGCTTCAACTAATGGTGCATAGCCTTGACTTGAACCGTAGCGGCAAACTACCTCACCATATTCTGGACTAGCCAAAAGCTGTGCAGTACAATCCCGCCATAATTGTTCTACCTCTGGCAAAATCAACGGATTACCAGCACTCAAATTAATAAACTGCTGCCCTGCACCCGCTCGTAATGTTTCGATAATATCCTTCATGATTGCTCTGACGCCAGTCAGGTTGGACATTTGAGCGCCAATTTGAGTTAGGGCAGGGTTCATAAGCTGTGACAAAATATATTAATTTAGGGGTGGACAAATTATTTGGGGTTGCTGCTGACATCCAGTTTACATCGTTGCCAAAACAGCTGTTGCCGCCTTTAACCAATCTAGCTAGAGAATGACATTTTAACAAAGGTGATAATATTTATCGTTATAGCCGCGATCGTGCTGAGTAAATACGATGAAGTAATACAAAAGTTTATCATACGTTCAATGCCTATGAGGGGAGTGGGGACTGGGGACTGGGGACTGGGAGACAAGAAGAATAACCCATACCCAATGCCCCATATCCTTAAAAGCACTCTCCGATATAAACTCAAATAAGCCCATTGACAAAACTCTACAGGAGCGCTGACATTGCAAGTTAAAGCAGCAGTAGCTTACAGCGCAGGTAAGCCGTTGACGATTGAAACCGTTCAACTATCGGGGCCAAAAGCTGGCGAAGTGTTAGTTGAAGTCAAAGCAAGCGGGGTTTGTCATACCGACGCCTTTACTCTATCTGGTGACGATCCCGAAGGTTTGTTTCCAGCGATTTTGGGACATGAAGGTGCTGGCGTGGTAGTGGAAGTAGGCGCTGGTGTCACCAGTCTCAAACCAGGGGATCGTGTGATTCCCCTTTACACTCCCGAATGTCGTCAGTGCGAATATTGTCTAAGTTTCAAAACTAATCTCTGCCAAGCCATTCGCCTAACTCAAGGACGCGGTGTGATGCCCGATGGCACTAGTCGCTTTAGTCTCGATGGGCAAATGATTCATCATTATATGGGTACATCCACCTTTGCTAACTATACGGTGCTGCCAGAAATCGCCTTAGCAAAAATTCGAGAAGATGCCCCATTTGATAAGGTTTGTTACATTGGCTGCGGTGTTACTACTGGTATTGGTGCAGTTATCAATACTGCCAAGGTGGAACCTGGGGCAAATGTTGTGGTTTTCGGTTTGGGTGGTATTGGCTTAAATGTTATCCAAGCGGCGCGGATGGTAGGGGCAAATATGATTGTCGGGGTGGATATTAATCCCAGCAAACGCGCTTTGGCGGAAAAGTTTGGCATGACGCATTTTGTTAATCCCCAGGAAGTAGAGGGTGATTTAGTCCCCTATCTGGTTGATTTAACAAAAGGCGGTGCAGATTACAGCTTTGAATGTATCGGTAATGTTAAATTGATGCGTCAAGCATTAGAATGCTGCCACAAAGGTTGGGGTGTGAGCGTGATTATTGGTGTTGCTGGTGCTGGACAGGAAATCAGTACTCGTCCTTTTCAATTAGTAACTGGGCGCGTTTGGAAAGGTTCAGCATTCGGTGGTGCTAGAGGACGTACAGATGTGCCAAAAATCGTTGATTGGTATATGGAAGGTAAGATAAATATTGATGATTTGATTACCCACGTAATGCCCATTGAGCAAATTAATGATGCTTTTGAATTAATGCACAAAGGTGAATCAATTCGCAGTGTGGTGACTTTCTAATTCGTAATTCGTAATTCGTAATTTGTACCTGATGCTTACGCAGAGAGTCCTGTTTGAGATAAGGTTCAAATCTCTATCTGAAACATAATTATGAATTATGCATTTTAAAATTATG
This sequence comes from Nostoc sp. 'Peltigera membranacea cyanobiont' 210A, assembly GCF_002246015.1. Lineage (GTDB taxonomy): Bacteria > Cyanobacteriota > Cyanobacteriia > Cyanobacteriales > Nostocaceae > Nostoc. The sequence continues at coordinate 620,060 of NZ_NOLJ01000001.1, read as the reverse complement.
TAGACCCTACAAAGCTGAAAAACAACAAAAAAGCTGATGCCAAACTTCTATGAAGCAGACTTCTATAGTTGGACTCAACAACAGGCTAACCTTTTGCGTCATCATCAATGGAACCAGCTTGACCTACCCAATTTAATTGAGGAAATTGAATCTTTGGGAAGAAAGGAACGCCAAGAATTGAGAAATCGTTTTAGTGTGTTAATTGGACATTTACTCAAATGGGAATATCAACCAAAGCAACGCAGCCGTAGTTGGTGAGCCAGCGCGTTGCGGGGGTTCCCCCCGTTGTAGCGACTGGCGAACCCGAAGGGTTAGCAACAATTAGAGTACAACGACGGGAAATTCTCAAGTTGCTGAACGAAAATCCTAGTCTGAAACCTTACATTGAAGAAGCACTCCAGGAATCTTATGAAAATGCTAGGGATTTAGCATCAGGAGAAACCAATCTACCACTTTCAACTTTTCCCAACCAATGTTTATATCTTTTTGAGGAAATTCTGAGCGATCGCTTTTATCCCGGTCAGTCTACCACAGATAATTTAATGGATTGACACTCCTCAGTCAAAATTCACAAGTAGCAAATGTCAACTTGATAATACTTCATCAAAGTATCGATCGATTTCTGCTATCAGTATTTCAAAGTCTACAGGCTTGGTCAAGTGGCATTTGAAACCAGACTTCAGCGCAAGTTGCCGATCCTCTTGGCTACCGTAGCCGGTAAGTGCAATCAGAATTGAGCGAGTAAACTTGGAATCTTTACTTAGTTCCTGTGCAACGGCGAATCCATCCATTTCAGGAAGTCCGATGTCACAAATAATTACATGAGGCTCAAGCTTCTTTGCAGTTTCTACCCCTAAAATTCCATTCTCGGCAATGAAAACTTCATGCCCAAAATGCTCAAGTACTGCTTGTAATGATACGGCTGAATCCTCGTTATCTTCGATGACTAAAATCTTCAACGATTTTTTCGCCGCCTCTGTAATCTCTAGGTCTTTGTCCAAGGTTGTAATCTCTTCGCATACAGGGAGAGTGACTTTGAATTCTGCTCCCAAATTTATCCCTCTACTTGAGGCTTCAACATTACCACCATGAAGTTCTACAAGACTTTTGACTACCGAAAGTCCCAAACCTAGCCCGCCCCGCGAACGGTCTAAACTGCGATCGGCCTGGGTAAACGGCTCGAAAAGTTCTGGTAATATTGTCGGGTCTATCCCTATACCTGTATCTCTTACAGATAAGGCCGCCACACTACCTGAGCCATTCTCACCTGGAATAACTGAGAAATCTACCCAAATCGTCCCATCTGGTTGGGAAAACTTTAAGGCGTTATCAAGAAGGTTCCCAAAGATTTGGAAGAAGCGAGTGGAATCAACATAAGCCCACACGGGTATGTTTGGCAAGTCTTGTACTACGTTAAGATTCCATCTTTTTATTGCTTGTGCGTGGTCATTGAGACTTTGGCGAACCAATTCCACCAGATTAACCTTCTCAAGATTTAATGAAATCTTCCCATAAGTGATGGACGATACGTCAAGTAACTCATCGATCAATTTCGAGAGGTGCTTAATCTGGTGTTGCATCATTAAAACTGTTTCCCCAACTGCGCCAGTCTGTCCTAGCTTCAACTTCAGTAGTTGAACGCCGTTGGAGATGGGGGCAACGGGATTCCTCAACTCGTGAGCCAGCATCGCAATAAATTTGTCTTTTAGGGCATTTTGGTTCGTCAATTTCTGGAAAAGTTGCACGTTTGCGATCGCAACTGCTGTAGTATCTGTCAAAATCTCAAGTAGTCCGATCTCTTGGGGCGTGGCTAGGTGGCGTGTACTCCAGTAAGCTCCAATCGCACCCAGTGGATCGGAAACCCGAATCGGAACCATCACTAAACTTTTGACAAAAGTTACTTTGTACGCCTCAATCGGAATTCGTGCATCCTGGTAAATATCCTCAATTACGGCTGCTTGTTTATTGAGCATCGCCCAACCGGAGATGCAAGACTTGAGCGGAAAACGCATACCTTTCCAAAGTGGGCCAATGGCGTTTTCATCGACATAGTGGCAACATTCACCATCCCGCAATACAAAAGTTACTCCATCAGCATTTGTGAGATCGCGAGCAGCTAAACGCACAATCTCAATAATTTCCTCAATAGTCCGCACACAAGCCAAATCCTTCACGACCGAAAGCAGCCTGTTGTAAGACGAAATACTATAGCTTTGATCTGAATTCTGTGCTTGAGAGATGGAGGTTTGTAATATATTTTTCATAAAGAACTCCGAACAAAAGGGATGTCTGTATAAAAACTCAGGTAAAGCGGGTAGGTTTCAGCAGACACCTACTCTTAATCGTAATCTTAACTTTAGATATTGAAAGGGCAATCTGTTAACGCATTTTTTCTTCACTCGTGGTATAAGCACCTTGAAGTTTTGCAAGTGAATATTCGTAAGTTGCTTATGTCTTCTAATACAACTTATGATGTTTAATCTACTGCGGTTACGTAGTTAGTAAACTCGTTATTTAGCGATCGCCAAATAATACTCAAATCGCTCTCGGAGTTGTTCAATTGTTAGATTTTGAGTCCAGTACTCCACTAGGGCATGACCAAATGCCCAGGCGTTGCGATCGGGTGCAGCGGTGTTTTGCAGCAGTAGCGGCCAAAGGGATAGCAATTCAAAGTTGAGCGCGTTGGGGTTCAAGAGTGAGAAAAGTTCATATCCCATTTGTAGTTTACCAATGACAATTGGCAACTGTTCCACAGGAATTTGCTCCGCCAGCATATATGCTAAAGCCGGAGATCCGGTTGAGAGCGTAGAAACAAACTGAAGGACGGGACTTTTGAGCAATGCCGTTAATCCTTGTGTTGTCGTCATTTGGAAGGTGTAGTGGTCGATGATTTTGGCGGCGGCGACAATGCGGACTTCTAGATTACGCAAAAAGCGGGCGAGACGGAGTTGCTTGGTTGGTGCGATCGCATCCACTAATCCCAACGATAGCGCCTCTACTCCCCAGGCAACTCTATTTGTTTTGCTGTCACCTGTAACCACTGGTAAAACTAGATTACAGAAGTTTCCTAGCAGTTTAGCGCGATATTCAGTGGCTTCGCGAATGGCAATTTCTTTGGGGCGATCGCCCCATTCCCAATCATAAGGCGGTTGCCATTCGCGGATGGGACGCAGCCGATCTACTTGAGTGACAATAGCGATCGCAGGTAAATCTGCAACTTCTGCTCTTATATCTTGCAAAAAGTCCACATCCATTTGCAGGGCAGGATCGAGGGCAGGAGTAGCTAACAGCAGCAAATCTGAATTGATGGCATAATCAAGCACCAAATTTCGGAGTTCGGCACGGTTGACTTGTTCATAACCAGGTGTGTCCAAAAGCGTCAGGGTTTCCCCACTTTCAGTCTGCCATTGATAATTCTGAATGCGATCGGTACTGGGTAAAACATCGACGGCTGCGAGATCCGCCTGAAATAGCGTGTTAATCAGGCTACTTTTTCCTGAACCCGTGCGCCCTACCAGCAGAATATTCACGGGTTTTTGCTCAACCGCCTTAGCTGGTTGAACTTGAGTCAAGATTTCTCGGAGTGTTTGGGTTTTTGCCTTGGGTAAAGTTGGTGGGGAAGCTACGGTTGCTGGAACTGGTAATGTGCTACCTCCGTAAAGTGCGATCGCTTGTCGGCATAAGTTTCTCAGGGCAGCTTCCCGAAATAACTGGCTCAAATTCCCCAATAATTGCTGAGTTGCTTGGTTACTAGAACCCTGACTGGCTTGTTTTGCCACCGCCGCCACCGGATTTAAGATCCATTGTGCCCAGTTCCAAACTTTCCAGAATTTCCGAGCCGATGGTTCCAACTTCCGGTAGACTTCATATCCTTGGTATGCTTGTCCAACCGTTACCTGATTGAGGATTGGGGATAACTTTTGCATCCACTGATCCATATCATCTACCGTTCCCCTAATCAGCCCATAAGCTTGGGGGACGTAAATGTTCAGCAGGGGATATTGAATCTGAGGATTATAGATATGAGCGATCGCCACAACTAAATCCTGACATCGCGTCCAAAAACTTTGCCAGTCTTCCCAAATCGGGCGATCGCTTTGTGCTGCTTGGAGAATCTCTTGAAGGGCGGTTTCTGCAAGTTTTGTGGTGTCACTTCCCACAGGTAGCCTTACTCTATCCTCTGCTGTCGATTCCAGTTCTTCACGGACTTGAGTTAATACAGCTTCCACCTCGTTAACAGCTGGTTGAGTCCATTTGACTAGCAGCCAACGCCAACCAACAAATAAAACGGTGAATACACCCCAAATCCAATTAATGCCCCACGCATGAATTTGTGAACCGGCAGACACCAGTAAAAAAATGATGATAAACGCGATCGGGATTGCTAAGACTACCCACTGCCACAGTTTTAATCGCACCATTGCCCCATACCTGCTTTGAAATGTTAGAAAATTCGAGTTTTTGTAAAAGTTACTCTTATATAAAAGTCTATCGTCTCCAATGCAAGCAGGATGTTTGGTATTCTGGGATTAATGGTAGACTCCTAATTATTAGGGATAAATGTTTTATTTTGCTGTAGGTAGCTAAATAAACAACTGGATATTTATATTTCTAGATTAGAAGAAGTTTAAAATTGCTCAGTTGTCTATGAGAGCAAAATTTAGTAAACAAGCTATGCAAACAATTACCGACATTGGCACGCTGATTGTCAGCACACCCGGAACCTGTGGTGGTCGTCCTCGGATTGCGGGACACCGGATTACGGTACATAATATTGCGATCGATTTCAACGCAGGCATGAAACCGGAAGAGATAGTTGTCCAAAGACCACAGCTAATGTTGGCACAAGTTTATGCAGCGCTAGCTTACTACTATGCTAACCAGGAAGTAATTGACACGGAGATTGCCGCAGAAATTGAAGAATACGACCGTTTGGAAGCTGAGTACACGGCGAAGAGACAGTGAGCCAAATTCGTTTGTATGTTAGATGAGGACAGTGTTGAGAAGTCCCTAATCAAAGCTTTCTGTAATGCAAACTTGGATGTTGTGACAGTGGCCGATGTGAGCAGGCAGAGCTATTCTGATGATGAGCAGCTAATTTGGGCAACAGAGCAAGGGCGTGTTATCTATAGCTACAACCGAAGAGACTTTTGCTGCTTACATAACGAGTTTTTAGCCACAGAAAGAAATCATGCTGGCATTATATTGTTGCAGCAACAACGCTATTCCGTAGGGCAACAGTTACAAGGGTTGCTCAAGTTGGTTGCTACTCGTTCGGCTGAGGAGATGGTAAACCAACTGGTGTTTTTGAGTGCTTATATTGATAAAAGCTATTAGAGGTTGTTTGAAAAGTATTATTGCTAACATCTAAGCCTCCCAAACCTAACCCCCCTAGCCCCCCTTCCCTACAAGGGAATGGGGGTTTCAAAGCCTCTCTCCGTTTCGGGGAGAGGTTTGGAGAGGGGTTTCTAGTATACTTTGCGGCTTTTCAAACATCCTCTTAGACCACTGTCGGCGTTTTAATTAATACTAAGCTTCATTGATAAGACTGCTATCTTAATAAAGATATCCTCGAAGTGATTTCGTATGTCAGCAGCTAATTGCAAAGCCATAACTAAATCTGGAGAAAAATGTAAGCTCAAAGCTAATTCTTCTGGATACTGTCATATACATGATCCTGAAAAAATTGCTGAATACGAGGCGAAACAACATTTACCTGAAATTTTCGCAGTTGAGGTTTCAGCCAAGACCTTTAGCCAACGACGAGGCTTGAAGCCAATATCTGAGATTATCCAAATCGATAGTATGAATCATGCTCTACGTAATTCTCTTTGGAATGTATTAAGTGCAAATTTCTTTTTAAAATACTCAAAAACCATATCTAACTATATGTATTCGGACAGATATGTAGATGACTTTATTGTATATGTTTGGGAAAAATATTTTAAGTATATTTTGGATGACTTCTCGGCAACACCAAGAGAATCTGTAACCTGGTTATTAGAATATTTTGAAAAGTGCCAATGGTATGAAGTTTACGACTTTCTTGAGATCACTATAAACTATTTCAAATCTCCGAAACTTGTAGAAGATATAAACTCTGTATTAGAAAGAGAACTGGCAGGTTATAGATTTGTCGGAGGTGTATTCACAGATATCACCAATGAGCAAGAAATTGAAATGCTTGAGCAAGCAGTAGATGATAAAAATTTTCCTGCTGTGTCCAGCCATTTGAAGGGCTCCCTTGCTTTAATGACTAACAGAGAAAATCCTGACTACAGAAACTCTATCAAAGAATCTATTTCTGCTGTTGAAAGTGTAGCAAAAGCTATTACTGGAAAACCAAAGGGAACTTTAGCAGATGCTCTGAAGGTTCTGGAAGTTTCTCACAATTTACATCCCGCTTTAAAAAATTCATTCTTAATTCTGTATGGATATACAAGTGATGAGGGAGGTATCAGACATGCTATGTTGACTGAGCCTGATCTAACTATTGCTGATGCAAAGTTCTTTTTACTTTCATGTACGTCTTTCATAAATTACCTAAAATCGAAGATTTAGAGCGCGATCGCTTTTTAATTAGATTTGGGAGATAAGGAGCGATCGCCTCTGGTAGTCTACGCGATCGCCTTCGATACATTCAGCGATCGCAAGCAACAATAAAATTTATCAACGAAGTGTTGATGACGAAAGTGCCAAAATGGGCAAGAATTGGACAGCACAAAAGTTGTCTGGCGATCGCTCTTAACGTTTTAAATACTTAATATTAGTTAATCTTAGGGGTAGTTGGCAACAAAAAGTTTTAACAGAAGTTCCCAAGCGATAACATTTGCGGACGATATCTAAGGCAAAGTATGGTACGCGCAGTCCAAGTGGGTAAAACACGGGCAGATATAACCAGTAGTAAGCCTTTTTGAGGTTATTCCACTTTGAGCAAGCTTCTTGATGCAGGAAATCTGATATATCTACAACTAATCCTCTGCCTTGGTACATCATGACATTACGCCCGTGGACATCATGAGGGTGGAGTCCACGACTTCGTGCATAGTCAAGAGCTTCATCAATGTCCTTTATTACCTGCTTGGGAATTGGTAAACCAAAGTGCATACAATCGTAGAGGGTTGTTCCATAAAGCCGTTTCAAGACTAAAAATCCATCCTTGGCGTACAAAGACTCAGAAAAGGCTGGATGATAACCTAGACGACGGTAAACTTCTACTTCCTCTTCAAAACCTGTCCGTCCTGGGGCATAAATCTTAACTACACAGTCAAGGTAATCGGGGTGATAAACTACTACGGCGTAATTTCCTCTGCCAAGCAGCTGCCAAGGTTGTGGAAGATAGCTTACCTTAATTGGATCGCAGGGATTGATACTTTCAATCTGTAATCTAGGCAGTAGTTCCTGATAAATGTTTTTGACTAACTGTTTTGGGGGCAATTTGTCCATATCAATTCCTTAGCCAATTTACGAGGTTTGGGAATAAGGTTGACTTGAGTGAATACGACCTAAATGACACCGTTGCTACTTACTTTTAACCCTAGAGATGACAATTTTTATCCAAAACTTATTGCGATATTGATTCTTCTACCAACAATTCCGATCCTGCTTCACCCTCACCCAGGTTATCAGAATTAACAGATTTAGAAAAACCATCTGCTACATCTTTGATAAAACCAGCTACAGGTACCGCAACTAGTAAACCCAAGACTCCGCCAATATTGGTTCCTACAAGCAGAGCAATTAATATCCATATTGGTCTAATGCCAGTAAATTTACCTAAAAGACGTGGTGCGATCGCCTGATCGATTAACTGATCGATAACAACAGCTACTGCAAACACCTTAGCTGCTAGCCAAAAGTCATGTGACGCTATGATTAAAGTTATTAAAACCAGACTGACGACATCACCAAAGGGAATTAAGCTCAAAAGTCCAACTCCCAAACCAAAGAGCAAAGCAAACTGGACTTGAAAAGCTAAAAACAATAATGTTATTGAAACACCCATCAGCAAAGCCAAAGTTCCCTGACCAATTAAGTAATTTTGGAAGTTTTGCTGAATAGACTGGCTTATTTGTTGGGCAATATTTCCAGGTAACTTCTTAAATATCGCCTCCCAAATTCTTGGGCCATCTAACAACAAGTAAAAAGTTAGCACTACTGTGATTAACGCCTCAGAAATACTATCAATTGTATCTATAATAATACTTAAAAGCTTATCGGAAACAAACTCTAATTCATTAGGTAATTGGTCAGTAACTTGTGCTAATAGCTGACTTAGATTCACATTTATTTTATGTTTAAACAACCAATTATTGACAATCTGAAGTTTTTCTTCGCTAGAATCAATCCATTGAGGAAAGACTTTAACCATTTCATTAAATTGCTCTAAAACAATGGGTACTAAAGTGATACCCAGAGCCACAACAATTACCAATGCTAATATAAAAACTAATGCTACTGCATAGCTACGTTTAACTCTCCGCTGTTGGAGAATCGAAACAGGATAGTTTAAAACGAATGCAAGCAAAGTAGCCAAAACAAGAATTGTGACGACAGGTTGGAAGTTTTTAACCAGCAAAAATGCTAGCCAACCATTGAGAAATACTAGAGGAAATAACAACGTAAAAATTAACCATCTAAGTAGTTGATTCAGTGAAAAATTCATAATTAATTTCAAAGCGAAAATTATTCTAGTTACTAGATTGAACCGAGTAATTAAATCTGCTCAACAAGAAGTAGACAATAAAAATCTTCCTCCATTGCAGACGCGATTAATCGTGTCTCTCCCAATTCCCCATTCCCTACTCTCCATTATTCCAATTACTAAATTTCAGCAAACGCTGAAAATTGTTCTTCATTTATTCGCCCTGCTTGATAGAGAGTATTAGTAATTTCCGAAATAGTTAAAACCGCATGACTGCAATAACCATTTTGCTGTAACCTATCTTTCACCCCCTGTTCATGGTCGATAAATACCACAATATCATTAACCTTTAATCCAGCTGATTCTAACTTTCCTGCCCCTTCCATAACACTTTTACCACTAATGAGAATATCATCAACCACTACAACTGTTTCACCAGTATGAAAGTTACCCTCAATTACTCTCCGAGTTCCGTGTGCTTTCACCTCTTTACGCGGGAAAATCATCGGACAGTGAAGGCGCAAAGCTAAACCAGTCGCAGTTGGTAATGAACCATAGGGAATACCTGCTAATCTATCAAAATTGAGGTTCTTCAAAATATCCTCATAAGCTGTGAGAACTTGATTAAAAACTTGGGGATTGGAAATAATTTTGCGTAAGTCGATGTAATAAGGAAATATCGCTCCTGATGCTTGGACAAAACTGCCAAACATAATGCAGTCAAGATCGTAAAGTTGTAAAATCAAATCTTGGTGGGGGTGCTGATTTAGAAAACAAACATCAGGAAACCACACAGAACAAGTAGAATTTTCGTGAATAATTTCAGTTTTGATTTGATTAATTTCTGCACGTAGAGACTGGACTTCTTCTGATAATTGTGTGTTTCCCAACATATCTTGAGGAACAGGAATCAGTAAACCATCACCATTACTATTCAAGCCAGCTTCTAAAATTTGTTTCAGGTTTTGACCCTCCGCCCAGATGCTACGCGCCATAATAATTCGTTCAGGTGCAACTGCTCGAATAAGTGCTAAAACTTCAGGATTTGTAGTTCCCACTTCCAAACCCAATTGTTCTGGAGTTCCCCAGGTTTTTGATTCTTTTACTACCTGTAAATAAAGGGGTGATTCCTTTGTAGGATATTGCTGTAGAGCTTCTGCACCTGGATTAGAAGTACAGCATAAAATAAACACCGCTTTATCAGGATAGACTAAAAAAGGTGCTACGTGATCTTGTCCTGTATAGGGACTGAGAGTGATTGCGTCCACCTGCCATTGTGTAAACACAGTCTGGGCAAAGATGGTACTAGTATTTAAGTCACTGTGTTTGGCATCTAAAATCACTGGGATGTGGGCTGGAACAGCTGCTAAAGTTTTGTACAGCAGTTCTAAACCAGGAATACCTAACGCTTCATAAAAGCCAAGTGTCGGTTTATAAGCACAAACGTAATCAGAAGTTTCCGCAATAATGAATTGTAACCACTTCTCCAAACCAGCGATGAGTTCTTCCGATTCATAACGCCCAGGCATCATCTCTGGATTTGGATCGAGTCCTACAAATAGTAAGCTTTGATTTTGTAAGATATTTCTATTCAATTTATCAAAAAAGTTCATTTTTTTTGTTTAAAAAAGAGTTATTAGTCATTAGACCTCTTGCAAAAGTCCCTAACACCCCACCCCCAACCCCTCCCCGCTTGCGGGGAGGGGAGACAAAGCGTAGCTTGGGGTGGGGTTCTTTCTTATTTTTGATTTATGCAAGAGGTCTATTAGTCATTAGTCATTAGTCATTAGTCATTAGTCATTGGTCATTGGTCACTATTCCCTGCGTCTGCTTATCTCCATGACCATAGTTTGTTTACTAAAACATTGATTCTGTTAGTTGAGTACCTCCAGCTTTTTTCCCTAATTGATAGTGAATTACTACAAATAAGATCACCATCGGCACTGAGGCAAAGTGAACAATTCGCAATGCTTGCCAATCGCCAAAGCAATCCACAATCCAGGGAAATTGAGCAGGTTTATACATTCCTATCCCTGTAAATAATGCCAGCAGCAAAATAGGAATAATTGCTGTATAAGCAATCCGATGCCAAGCATAAATTCGACGTTGGTAATTTTGAGTTTTTTGTAATGCTTTCAAGTCATTAGCTCCGACAAAGCGATGTCGCCAGCGTCGGGTAATTAAAATGTAAATTCCATACCACAACAGATTCAGTGAGAATAGCCACATTGCTGCAAAATGCCAGTGTCTGCCTCCTGCCAGCCAACCTCCTAAAGTAAATATCGGAGGAATGTGCAAACCTGCACGTCCACCAAAAACAGGGTTGGCGTTGTAAATTTGTAGTCCACTGGTGAGCATGATAAATAGACTAATGATGTTACACCAGTGAAAAATTTTGGCTCCTATTGCTTGAGTGGGTCGCTTTCGAGTTGGAGAGGAAACGTTGGAAGTCATAAATTTTGACTGATAAAATTTGCTGTTTATCTGTCTTGGGTAAATAGCCCAGCAAGTTTGGGTGGGTATTACTCACTAGACCTCTTGCATAAGTCGAATCGACCCCCCTTAATCCCCCCGATATATTGGGGGGAAACTTGAAATCTTGCTCCCCCCCCTTCACAAGGGGAGGGTTGGGGAGGGGTGATTCAACGATTTTTGCAAGAGGTAGAGGTCTACTTTTATTTTCCCATCATTTAGATTCAGTATTTTGACATTGATGGTCTACCATCTACTGTTTTAGCTGTCAGTTTAGGTATGGCTAGGGTTGTTCTAAACTAAATTACGCCTAATGTGAATTAAAGTCCAGATACGATTACCAGTAGACCAGTGTCAATCCAATACCTAAATCAGCAGCGCAGCAGTAGAGGATTGCTCTTTCTTGATGGAATGGGGTTTTCTGACGACCCTAGAGTTGTCAAATTATCAGATTTTGGCTGGCGAATGCGAGAGCGTTTTTTATCCAGTATGTATTGGTGATAAACGCGGTTTACTTTTTAGACATCCTTTAAGATTAAAACATCAACAGGTATCAAACATCATTTAAGCAAGGAGAATAAGATGGCTAACACAGATAATCTCACAGGTGTGAGAAATTCTGGTCTTGCGATCGCCGATCCCCTCATTGGTAGCACTACTCAGATATTGGAAGTTACTGGTCAAGGAGAAATCAGTGTTGCCACTACTTTAACTGATGTAGAATTGGGGATTAAAGTACAGGGAAAAACTGCAACCGAAGTTCAAGAACAAGTTGCTCAACGTTCAACTGCGGTAGTTGATGTACTGCAAAAGCTTGGGGCGCAAGAACTTCAAACTACATCTATTCAACTAAATCCTGTCTATAGCTTTGAAAATGGTACTCAAACTCTAACCGGCTTTGAAGGCCTCAACACACTTCAGTTTGAGTTACCAACAAATCAATCTGGGGCAGCAATTGACAAAGCTATTCAAGCAGGTGCAAATGTCATACAGAATATTAGCTTCACTGCCTCAGACGAAGTATTGCAGCAGGCACGCCTGCAAGTTTTGAGCGAAGCTGTTAAAGATGCCAAAGCTCAGGCTCAGGCTGTTTTTAGTACCTTGCAGTTAACCCCCGGACAGATTATTGACATTGATATTAACTCAGATGATAATCCTAGACCATCTCCCTTGGTGTCTAATCTAACAGCAGATAGGGTTTCGGCAACAGCTAGTACAACTACTATAATTGGTAGTCCTCAGACGATAGAAGCTAGTGTTTCTTTAGATATCGGTTATTCTCCAAATTCAGCAGGGACTCTTGCTTCGGCTACTGATAATCTTATCGGTGTGAGAAATCCGGGTATTGCGATCGCCGATCCCCTCATTGGTAGCACTGCTCAGATATTGGAAGTTACTGGTAAAGGAGAGGTCAGTGTTGCCACTACTTTAACTGATGTAGAATTGGGGATTAAAGTACAGGGAAAAACTGCAACCGAAGTTCAAGAACAAGTTGCTCAACGTTCAACAGCGGTAGTTGATGTACTGCAAAAGCTTGGGGCGAAAGAACTTCAAACTATATCTATTCAACTAAATCCTGTCTATAGCTTTGAAAATGGGACTCAAACCCTCACCGGCTTTGAAGGCCTCAACACACTTCAGTTTGAATTACCAACAAATCAATCTGGGGCAGCAATTGACAAAGCTATCCAAGCAGGTGCAAATGTCATACAGAATATTAGCTTCACTGCCTCAGACGAAGTATTGCAACAGGCACGCCTGCAAGTTCTGAGCGAAGCTGTTAAAGATGCCAAAGCTCAGGCTCAGGCTGTTTTTAGTACCTTGCAGTTAACCCCTGGACAGATTATTGACATTGATATTAACTCAAATGATAATCCTAGTCCATCTCCCTTGGTGTCTAATCTAATAACAGATAGGGTTTCTACAACTCCTATAATTGGTGGTTCTCAGACGATAAAAGCTAGTGTTTCTCTAGATATCGGTTATTCTCCAATTTCAGCAGTGATTCTCGATTTACCTCTTAATGGATTGCAGCAATTTGCTTAATCAGGACTTATGCAAGTTTCACAAGCACGTGGCGCGGTGTAGTCGCGCCACGTGCTATTCTCATCGGTGGTGTAAGTGTTGATTTTTTCCTTTTGGATTCCTTGGAACAACACCAAATAAAATGTGAGCCAATACGGTTCGGTTAAGGTTTTTTGATGAAAATTCTAGATCGCAAAGATGCGATAAATCATCACAAAGACGCGATAAATCGCCGTCTCTACAATAATCAGTCGTTTTGTCTTGACGGCGATTCATCGTGTCTCTTGCCTTAACCTGTGCTGTAATTTAGGTGTTCAGAAGAAAATACCAAATGTATCAAACTCAGATATTATCAATGCATCGACTTGCATTGCGAATGCGGCGATCGCCTTGTGAATGCATCGACTTGCAATAAATTAATAGCTCCTCCCCAAAGTTGATTAGACTTCTTGCATAAATCAAAAAAAGAACCCCACCCCGCCTTTGACTTACGTCAAATTCTCCCCTCCCCGCCTGCGGGGAGGGGCCGGGGGTGGGGTGTTAGGGACTTTTGGAAGAGGTCTATTATCTAAAAGCTGGCGTGTTTTCTAATCGCGGCATAGTGTCTTGCTGTCGTATTCATCTCAATCACCAACTCTGTCCCTTGACCTAATTGAGAATTACACTTAAGTTTCCCTTGATGTTTTTCAACTATAATTTGCCGACTAATTGATAGTCCTAGTCCTTGACTTTTGCCTATTGGTTTGGTTGTAAAAAACGGTTCAAATATATGTCTTTGGATATGGGGAAGTATACCTTTACCATTGTCAAAAATGCGAATGATAACTTTGTGTTTTTTTCCTAGTAGTTTGTCATTTACCCAAGGTTCATTATTATTGACCAATGATAAATGACTGCTAACAACTTCTGTATGAATCAAAATTTTGGGAGTAAAAGAATAATCATGCTTCATCCTATCCTCTAAAGCATCAATGGCATTAGTTAAAATGTTCATGAATACCTGATTTAGTTCACCAGGGTAACACTCGATTAAGGGTAATTCACCAAAGGTTTTAATTACTTTAATCTCTGCTCTATCAGGTTTTTCTTTGAGACGATGCTGCAAAATCCTGAGAACACTATCAAATCCTTCATGTATATCAACCTTTTTCATTTGACTTTCGTCAGAAGTAGAAAAATTCCGCAAAGCGAAAACAATATCTTTGACGCGTTCAGAACCGGCTCGCATTGACCACAGTAATTTTAAAAATTCTGTCTTCACGAAACCAAGGTCGAGGCGTTGCAGTTGTAAGGCTATGACTGGTGTTGGTGTGGGATAGTGATGTTGGTAAAGTTCAATGATTCTGATTAAATCTTCAGCGTATTTACTAGCAGGATGGAGATTGCCGCAGATAAAGCTAACGGGGTTGTTAATTTCGTTAGCCATATCCGCCACCAGTTGACCTAGATTAGCCATTTTCTGGTTCTGCAATAACTGCTTTTGGGTATATTTGAGTTCTTCGAGGGTAGTTTCTAGCTGTTGTGATTTTTCCCTAACTTGGTCTTCGGTAGACTGGCGTTGAGCAATTTCAGTTTGGAGTTGTTCAAATAGTTGGTATTGTTGGGTAGCGTAGGCGCAGCCCGTCGTAGACATCGCCTTATCCTGATTAATATCCTTGTGCGTTCCCACCATCCGCACTGGTTTACCGAATTTATCCCGTTGAAATACTTTGCCACAAGTCAAAATCCACTTCCACTCCCCGGATTTAGTCAACATTCGCAATTCGACTTCAAACACAGGTATGCATCCTTGGAGATAATCGTGCAATACCTGACGAATTCTCGGTAAATCCTGTGGATGTACAAGTTGTTCAAAAGATTTGTAATCGTTGTCGATTTCGTCTACTTTATATCCCAGGATGCTTTTCCACTGGGGATCGTAATAGGTTTTGTCAGTTACCAGATTCCAATCCCACAACCCCAAGCCACTAGCAATTAATGCCATTTGCAAGGCGGCTTGTGAGCTTTGGCAAGGATCTAAATTTTCTAGAGATAAGTCTTTGGCTTCTGGGAAACTTTGAGAATCTTGTACTGAAAGTGGAGCTTCCGATTCATGGGTAGCGGGTTTTTGGATATGCATAGCTGCTGGTACGATGAGGAAGATATTCTGTAGCTTTCTCTCTACGCTGTTTTAGCACCCTAAAGATTCAGTTATGGGCAAATCGCCTAGTTGGTTTATTAGGCTGTAACTTAAGTCAGGTATATATCAGCCCATATCATAAACTGGGATGGAATTTAGAAAAAAGTAAACGAACGAGTATAACCTCTGTTGCGATCGCAATAGCAATCTTTTAGAAAACAATCGCTACATTGTGTGCATCTACATTCTAAGATATGTCTAAAAAAAGTAGTTCAAGTCACATATAATTACCTAAAAACCCCGAAAAATTTGTAAAAAAAATTCTATGATTAAATCACGCCAAATAATTTAAGGATGCAAAAAATTGTTAAGGCTTTTTTGTAGCTTTTTTAGTCAGGGCTGGCTGCTATGCATAGAAGGCAGCCAACACTGACTTCCAAAGCTGAATGGTGTGAGAAAATATCATACTGAATTAGAGTCAATGAGTAATGACAATAGATGAATTAGTATTGCTACTAAAAGCCAGTCAAGCAACTGGTTTAACGACGCTCCAAGAATTAATATTGCGTTCTTCGTGGCAAGGAAAAACCTACACCAATATAGCTAGTGAAGCGCACTACGGCGAGGAACGTGTCAAGAAAATCGCTGCTCATTTATGGCAAGTACTGAGTAATTTTTGCAAAGAACCAATACATAAATCCAACTTTCGCCAGACTCTAGAAAATCACCCTTTTAGCGAAGCACATCAGCAGTTAATTAAGGAATTCAACCGAGCCGCCACAGCGATATCCTTAGAATTCCCTACTGGCCCAGTATCTCTTAATTCCAGATTTTACATTCCTCGCCCGCCAATTGAAGAACTCGCTTACGCAGAAATGGCTGAACCTGGGAGTGTAATTTGCATCAAAGCACCCAAAAAGATGGGGAAAAGCTCTTTGATTCTCCGGTTGCTTGCACACGCTAACAAGCAAGGCTTTCGCACCGTAACTTTGGACTTTCAGCAAGCAGACAAAGCAGTATTTGCCAGTTTGGATAAATTTTTGCGCTGGTTCTGTGCCAATGTTAGTCGGGAGTTACAGCTAGAACCAAAACTCAATGATTATTGGGATGAAGATATGGGTAGCAAAGTCAGCTGCTCTATCTATTTCCAAAAATATTTACTGTCTGCGCTCTCAAGTCCCCTAGTTTTAGTATTAAA
Organism: Nostoc sp. 'Peltigera membranacea cyanobiont' 210A; assembly: GCF_002246015.1. Classification (GTDB taxonomy): domain Bacteria; phylum Cyanobacteriota; class Cyanobacteriia; order Cyanobacteriales; family Nostocaceae; genus Nostoc. The sequence continues at coordinate 603,602 of NZ_NOLJ01000001.1, read as the reverse complement.
TGAGGTGGATTGGGTATTTGAGTATCAGGAAATTACTGGAGAATTGCTACCATTAGTGCGATCGTGGCATGAACAAGCCAAAAGGGTAGAAATTTGGCAAAAACTGCGTCTGGTTCTGGTTTATTCAACAGAAATTCTTGTTCCCATAAAACTGACTCAATCGCCATTTAATATTGGTTTGACAATTAATTTACCCCTCTTTACAAAAGAGCAGGTGCAGGATTTAGCACAACGTCACGGCTTGGATTGGACAGATGGTAAAGATGCCGATAGTTTGATGGCAATGGTGGGAGGAAATCCTTATTTGGTGCGATTGGCATTGTATCACCTTGTGGGTAAAGGCGGATTAAAAGGGGATTTAGGGCAATTATTGCAACAAGCACCCACAGAAGCCGGAATCTATAACCAGTGTCTAAGGCAGTATGTACTAGCACTTCGAGATGAGCCAGAATTGGGAGATGCTTTTTATGAAGTGATTAATACTACAAATTATGTAAAATTAGAGCCAAGATTGGCATATAAATTACAAAGTATAGGGCTAATTAATTTAGAAGGCGATCGCAGTACTCCTGCGTGTGAATTATATCGGTTATATTTCCGACAATATCTCACAAAAAGTGAGCATTTCAACAATATTCATGTTGAACGGTTGAGGCAAGAAAATCAACAGTTTCTCTTCCTCTCTAGTTTAGATGAACTAACTCAATTAGTAAATCGCCGCTACTTTGAAACCTACCTACAAATTGAGTGGCAAAATTCCGCTATTCAAAACACTCCAATGTCAATGATTTTGTGCGATATCGACTATTTTAAAATTTATAATAAAACTTATGGTAGAGCGGCGGGAGATGAGTGTTTACGACAAATCGCTAATACTATCTGTAACTGTGTCAAGCACTCACTAAGTAATAGCAGCTTCTCATCCAGTAAGAATATAAATCATTCAACTGGTAGTGCTTTTGTGAGTTCCCAAAGAGGATATTTTCAAGACGAAAGCAGTAGAGTCTTAGTGGCTCGTTATGGTGGTGAAGAATTTGCCATTCTTGCTCAAATAGATGTTACTGCTGCAATGGATATTGCCGAACATATTCGAGAGCAAGTAAAAGTTTTAGAGATTAAATGTGAGTATCCTAGCATTGGTGGTTTACCTGCTGCTGTTTTAACTGTGAGTTTAGGGGTGGCTAGCGTGATTCCGGCAATAGAAACTGAACCTGCTACTTTAGTTAATGCTGCTGAAGAAGCACTCTATCAAGCCAAAAGAAAAGGACGCGATCGCGTTGTAGTTTAATCTAAAAATTAGAATCAAATAAAGAACAATTTAGTGAAGGTGCAAAAACGCCGATTATTCAGACGCTTTTTCGGTCAGAATACCCAACTGAATTTTGACTCCTGACTCCTGAATTCTGTTCGATAAAAATAGCGATTGACAAGACTTTTTGTTGCCGATGAAACTTCCATCACCAGCTTGGGAATAATAAATCATGCTTGAGAAATATTTGTAATAAATCTCAGCAGATTAAGTGTGTTTACTATCGGCAATTAAAGGAACAATTTGTTAATGAAAGTCAGTTCATCAGGGATTAAGCTAGGTTTTGCAGCTCTTAGCAGCAGTTGTCTCGCAGCAGTAGCGATCGCTATCAGTGGAGCAAGTGCAATTGCTGCTCAATTCATCACAATTGAAAGCACTGGCACATTATCAGGAACTATCGAACTTCCCAGAAATAATCCCAATTTCAATAATAGTACTACTCGTATTGATACGGATGAAACTGGAACTTATTACCGGAACTTAGGTACTAATAATAATCCCAATTATGTTCCTGTATACCAGTCAGACTATTTAAAGGTAGAAACACGCTCTGATGGAAGTCTGCATTACTTTGTTGACTTTAAAGGTATTCCAATTGTCTCGTTTGATGGTGTTCTGACATCGCCGGTGCTTTCTGGTGGTCAGTTGACTGCCTTCCTCTACCAGGGACAATTGCCAGGAACCACATTTCAAGGAGTAGTTCAAGATGAATTTAATCTCACAAAAGCTTTCTACACTGGTACTGTCACCGACCCAGGCACCGGAAAGAAGTATCAAGGTACTTTTGAAGTGAGTGGATATGGGGAGCGATATAGTAATCCCAATGGGAATTTAACTCCCACAGTCTTTGATTTCCAGTCCGATATCCCAGGTTTCCCAGGCGTAACGTCCTTGACCATAACTAACGCTAGCTTGGCAAATTTAAGAATCATAGTACCTATAAATGAAACTTCTATTCCAGAACCCGCTAGCCTTCTCGGAACTCTGATGGTAGCGAGTTTTGGTATCGTTCTGAAAAGAAGAAAAGACAGCGGACTTAGGAAGACGTTTTAAAACTGAAAGCCTGTTGTAAAAAAGCTCACAAGGCTGAAGCTGAATTGTAAACATCAACGCCTTGTGAGCAAATAATCTTAGACAATAAGGACTAAAGTCCTTACTACGAACTTATTTATCTATCAATTTAAAATAAGCCGGACTTTTGCAAATCCGGCTGAGTTTAATCAATCATCTATACGCAGTAGCTTGCGGTAAAACTGTTGTGAAAAATCGGTTATACGATAACGTTTATAGTTGTCCATCAGTTCAATTAAAAAATTAATAAACTCGAAACTAGCCATCATCAGTTCATAACTCAGGTCAGCATTGCCATCAAACTGAATTCGGCAACGGGTTAAGTCTGAGGGTAAAGTAGCAACATTCCAGGAGGCGACAAAGGGAACATGTTCGCTGGCTTCAATCTTCCGATGTCCTTCCAAGACGCCTTTTTGATAAAGACTGATGGCATAGGGTAAGAAATTGCGCCTAGCGCCCTGAACATAAGGTAAGTAAACACTGGCTTGTTGTTGAGTTGCAGGCTGGAGTTGCTCAATAGACATAGTTAAATATTCCTCAAGTTAGTTAGCAACTGGGTGGGGATATTAGTGGATGTTAGTAGTATTCCCCAAAGATGTGTCTAAAGCACATAGTGGTCAGTGAAGAAGGGAATAGGGAATAGGGTACAGGTTACAGGGTACAGATTATTCCCTATCACTTGTCACCTCTCCCTAATGCCAATACCAATGCCCCATGCCCAATAAATGAAGTTACTACTAAGAAATATTAAAATTTCGGTTACAATGATGCTGCATTAACTGTTATCGAATCTGGGAACGATAACACTAAAAATGTCTACTGTAAAGTGGTGGATGCCGTTATTGCAGTTTTTCCCAACAAAAAGCTGCTGCTACCTTGCTATTACTTTACTCAAACCGGAGTTCTCGTTAGAGAAAGTCCGACTCTACAAGCTTCCTGCCGAAGTGGCTATCAAAGGAATCAAGCTTCTGTCTAAGAGTAGTAAACGCGGTTAATATGAGGTAATTACGCACAGTGGCGGTGACAACAAAGGTAGTCCCAGCGGCTTTTGGCTTAGGGATAGCGGGTATTGCAGTTTGCCCATTCCGATTAATATCGGGAAAAGTAGCTTAGGGATATTTGTCCGTAAAATTACTAACTGTAGACAAATAGTGGTTTTTGAATCAAGCAACCTAACCTATGCCAGCGAATTCCTGGCCCGAAGAAGATTCTTATCAAGAGCTTGATCCGCTCAACTCCTTGTTGTCTGACCTATCAGTAGATGAGGAGTCAGTGTTAGAGACAGATTCTATGTCTCTACCATCCCGGTTTCAAGGTCGTAGAGGCAAAGCAGCTCTAGTCTTGACTATCGTCTGGAGTGGCACGATCGCTCTACATTTAGTTTCTTGGGCTTCCATTTTTATTCTAGGACTAACCACCATTCTAGGATTTCATGCTTTGGTGGTGGTGTTTACTAAATCCCGTCGCTATCCAAAAGAAATACAGGGAGATTTACCTTCTGTTTCTGTGCTAGTGGCTGCGAAAAATGAGGAAGCGGTAATTGCTAAATTAGTCAAAAATCTTTGTAATCTGGAATATCCAGGTGGGCAGTACGAAATTTGGATAATTGACGATCACAGCAGTGATAGCACGCCACATTTATTAGCAGAACTCGAACAGAAACACGACCGACTGAAAGTACTAAGGCGTTCAGCAGAAGCTACTGGTGGCAAATCAGGGGCGTTGAATCAGGTGTTGCCGCTGACAAAAGGCGATATTATAGCAGTATTTGATGCTGATGCCCAAGTCACACCAGACTTGCTGCAACAGGTAATACCTTTATTTCAAAGAGAAAACGTGGGGGCGGTGCAGGTGCGAAAAGCGATCGCCAACGCTAAAGACAACTTTTGGACTAAGGGTCAAATGGCCGAAATGGCACTTGATACCTGGTTTCAGCAACAGCGGACTGCCCTTGGTGGCATTGGCGAACTGCGGGGCAATGGTCAATTTGTCCGGCGTTCCGCCTTGGAAAGCTGCGGTGGCTGGAATGAAGAAACCATTACCGATGATTTGGATTTGACAATCCGTTTACATTTGGATAAATGGGATATTGAGTGTGTTTTCCATCCAGCGGTGCAAGAAGAAGGAGTGACAAGTGCAGTTTCACTCTGGCATCAGCGCAACCGTTGGGCAGAAGGCGGTTATCAGCGCTATTTGGATTATTGGGATTTAATTCTCAAAAACCGCATGGGAACGCGTAAAAGCTGGGATTTGCTGATTTTTATGCTGATTATGTATATCTTACCTACAGCAGCAGTCCCAGATTTATTAATGGCGATCGCTCGTCATCGTCCACCCATGTTAAGTCCCATCACAGGCTTGTCTATTTCTATGTCGATGGTAGGGATGTTTACAGGTCTGAAGCGGGTACGTCAAGATCAAAAATTCCCACTTTCTACATATTTTATAATGCTGGTGCAAACCCTGCGCGGCAGTTTATATATGTTGCACTGGTTAGTCGTCATGAGCAGTACTACTGCTCGAATGTCGGTAAGACCAAAGCGCCTGAAATGGGTGAAAACTTTGCATACTGGGCATGGGGAATAGCCCCTTTGGGAAATTAAAAATTAAAAATTAAAAATGCAAAATTACCAAAAATAATTTTGCATTTTTTTTAGGGACTGACAAAAAATAAATTATCCAAAATTATTTTTATGTTCATAGGGGCGCAAGACCTTGCCCCGGATTTCTCACGCATAGTGTAGGCAGAGGGGGAAAAGGAGTGTGGGGAGTGTGGGGAGTGTGGGGGGTAAGACTTCTTCCCCATCCTCCCACACCTCCCACACCTCCCAAACCTCCCACACCCCTGCACCCTTGCTGCCTCCACCCAACAATTTTGGGTTGGCAGACTACTTGTGTCAGCGGAAGCTATATCTACCCCTATTTCTGGTATCCCATTTGATCTTGAGGACTGTTTTCACGTTTTTTAGCAAGTGCAACAAGAGTCAAAACTGTTTGCCATTCACTTATGAGCCAGTATATTTCCAGTAGTCTCACAGATGATGAAGAACTTAATTTTTCTGAGGAAGCAGAGGTTTTCGTTTTTCCCACTTCTTTCGCCCAGCAGCGATTGTGGTTTCTCGACCAGTTAGCACCGGGGATTCCATTTTACAACGTGTCAACAGCACTTCACCTGACAGGTTCCCTCAACTTCAGCGCCTTAAAGCAGACATTCAACGAAATTGTACGTCGCCACGAAACGTTACGTACTAGATTTGTTATGGTAGAGCAGCAACTAGTACAGGCGATTCCTGCGGAGAGCTGCGCTAACGCACCTAGCTTAACCATACCTCTTCCCTTAATAGACCTACGCAATTTCGACAGCCCAGAACGCGACACACGAGTGCAGCAAATCGTAACCCAAGAGGCTCAACATCCTTTCAATCTCACCACTGGCCCATTACTGCGAGTAAAGCTGCTGCAACTGGATGAAGCAGAATATCTGCTGCTGCTAAATCTACATCACATAGTTGCCGATGGCTGGTCAATTGGAGTGCTAATTAAAGAATTGGGGGTATTATACAAAGCCTTAGCAGGGGATAAGCGATGTCTGACGACTAGTTATTCCGTATCTACGCTTCTACCAGAACTACCCATTCAATATGCAGATTTCGCTCAATGGCAACGGGAGTGGCTACAAGGAGTGGCAGCAAACGGCACCTCGCCCCTACAAAGCCAGTTAGTTTATTGGCAAAAGCAATTAAACGGGATTTCGGTATTGAATCTCCCCACCGACCGACTAAGACCAGCAGTTCCTAGCTACCGGGGTGCAAAACAATTTTTAGAGCTACCACACACCTTAACTCAAGCGCTAGAGGCACTGAGTTCCCAAGAAGGCGTTACCTTGTTCATGACAATGCTGGCAGCGTTTCAGACTTTGCTCTATCGCTACACGCAGCAAGAGGATATTGCAGTTGGTTCACCTATTGCTAATCGCAATCGTAGCGAACTAGAAGGATTAATTGGTTTTTTTGTCAATAGCTTGGTGTTACGTACAGATTTCTCAGGGAACCTGACGTTTCGAGAATTATTAAATCGAGTCCGAGAGGTAACTTTAGGAGCATACAGCCATCAAGACTTGCCTTTTGAAAAATTGGTGGAGGAACTTCACCCAGAGCGAGATTTGAGCTATCATCCTTTTTTTCAGGTTGTATTTAGCCTACAAAACACTCCTATCGAAACTCTAGAATTACCTGGGTTAACGCTTTCGCTATTTGAATTCGATAGCAAAACTGCAAAACTTGATTTAGAATTCCATTTGTGGCAAGACTTGGAAAGTTTGAAAGGACAAATGGTTTATAGCACCGATTTATTTGATGACAAAACCATTACGCGAATGCTGGGACATTTCCAAACGCTGCTAGAAAGCATTGTTGCCAATCCAGAACAGCGGATTTCAGATTTGTCTTTGCTTACTGTGCAAGAACGACAAGAGTTATTAATTGATTGGAATGACACTAAACGAGACTATCCAGAGAACAAGTGTTTTCATCAGTTATTTGAAGCGCAGGTGCAGGAAACTCCCGATGCGATTGCGTTAAACGCACGCTCCGCGAACGCACTAGTCTTTGACGATGAACAACTCAGCTACAAAGAGTTAAATATACGCAGCAACCAACTTGCACATTATCTGAAAAAATTGGGGGTAGTCCCTGACGTTTTAGTAGCTATTTGCGTAGAGCGTTCCCCAGAAGCGATCGTCGCACTATTAGGCATCCTCAAAGCTGGAGGGGCATACCTTCCTTTAGATCCGAGCCTACCTCCAGAGCGTCTTGACTTCATGCTAGAAGATGCACAAGTTTCAGTATTGCTGACACAAGAAAAGTTGCTCAAGCATTTTGAAGACTTCTCGAATCAAATTATTTGCATAGATAAAGATTGGGCAACTATTACACAATACAGCAAAGAAAACCCAACCAGTTGTGTAAAATCTGATAACCTAGCTTATGTTATCTACACCTCTGGCTCAACAGGAAAACCTAAAGGTGTTTTACTCCAACATCAAGGATTGTCAAACTTAGCAAAAGCTCAGATTGAAATTTTCAACTTACAACCGAGTAACCGAATTCTGCAATTCGCATCATTAAGTTTCGATGCCTCAATTTTTGAGATTGTCATGGCACTACAAACAGGAGCAACTCTTTATTTAGCAAACAAAGAATCCCTTTTACCCGGACAAACTTTGCTCAAATTATTGCGCGAAAAAGCTATTACTCACGTCACCCTTCCGCCAGCAGTGTTAGCAGTCTTACCTATAGAATCACTTCCGGCATTGCAAACTATTATTTGTGCAGGCGAATCCTGTACCGATGATATTGTAAAACGTTGGTGGAACTCTCAGCGTCGGTTTTTTAATGCTTACGGACCTACTGAAGCAACAGTTTGGTCAACCGTTGCCGAGATTAGTACTATGAGTGAAAAACCGCCCATTGGTCGCCCTATTGCTAATACTAAAATTTATATATTAGATAAACATTTACAACCTTTACCAATTGGAATTATTGGCGAATTATACATAAGTGGTAAGGGATTGGCACAAGGCTATCTTAATCGCCCCGAATTAACTATTGAAAACTTTATTCCTAATACTTTTATTGATAAAAAGGGAGCGCGACTTTACAAGACGGGTGATTTAGCTCGGTATCGTCCCGACGGTAATATTGAATTTTTAGGACGCATCGATAATCAAGTAAAAATTCGTGGATTCCGCATTGAGTTGTCAGAAATCGAAACAGTCCTGAGTCAGCATCAGAGTGTGCAAAAAGCAGTAGTAATTGTTAAAGAAAACGTATCTGGTGATAAGTACTTGGTGGCCTATATTGTTCCCAATATAGAGACGCAAAATTTCTCATCACTACTACGTAAATTCTTAAAAGAAAAATTACCAGAATACACGATCCCAAAAGCCTTTGTAATGCTAGATTCTCTGCCGTTAACAGCTAGTGGTAAAGTGGATCGTTTGGCGCTAACTGAACTCGACAGTGCGGCTAGCGGCTTAATAGATAAAGCATTTATCGCCCCTCGGACTCCAACCGAGTCAACCTTAGCAAAAATTTGGGCTGAAGTGCTTAATATAGAGCGTGTGGGTATTTACGATAACTTTTTCGACTTGGGAGGAGATTCGCTGTTAACTGTACGCCTCCTGAAGCAAATACACAAGCAGTTTGAGAACGAATTACCGTTATCTACCTTATTTTTAAATCCGACAATTGAAAGTTTAGCAACTGCTCTATCCTCAAAAGCAGATTCTCTCCCGTGGTCTCCCTTAGTTCCGATTCAACCTGCTGGTTCAAATCCAGCTTTCTTCTGCGTCCATCCAATTTTTGGTGTTGTTTTCCCTTATTACGAATTAGCTCAGAATTTGGGAAAACATCAACCATTTTATGGGCTACAACCCATTGGACTTGACGGAAAAAGTTCTCCATTAACTCGCATTGAAGATATGGCTACCCACTACATTGAAGCATTGCGTAGAGTGCAGCCTAAAGGCCCTTATTTTTTAGGAGGTTGGTCTTTTGGAGGTTGGGTTGCTTTTGAAATGGCTCAACAACTCCAAAAGTCTGGGGAAGAAGTGGCTTTACTTGCTGTGCTTGACACTTTAGCACCAATTCCAGGTAATATACCTTCTTTGGGTAGTGGTTTCAAGTTTATGCTGACGACAGTGGCGCGATATATATGGCCCTTTTTCCTCGATTATTTTTATCTAATTATTGCGATCGCTAAGAATCGAATTAACAGTTTAACTTCTGGGTTGACTAATTTTAATAAAATTGTGCAAAATTCTGTTTGGGAGTCGCTAACGCGATCGCTCCAAACAAATCTCTTCTCTCACTTCATCCGTAAAGAGGATGCCACGGTTAACGTTATACCTGAAGAATCCAAGTTAAGACTTTTAAGCGAGTTAGCAATTCGTCCAATGCTTCGTGTTTTTTATGCCAATAGCCAAGCAGTTCTCAACTACGTTCCGCAAGCCTACCCTAAACGAATTAATCTTTTCAGAACAAAGGTTCAATCAAGCATTGTCAAGGAAGATCCGAGTATGGGTTGGGATCAAATAATTGTGGGAGGAACGGAAATTCATCATATTCCTGGTAATCACTTAACTATGCTGAGAAAACCCCATATCCAAGTTCTCGCTGCACAGCTAAGAGCCTGTATTGAGAAAGCGCAAACTTTAAAATAAGGATGGATCAATATAGCAATCCTATCTGATTTGGGAAAAATAATTTTTTATAACGAACCGCAGAGGCGCAGAGAACGCAGAGAGAATAAAGAGAGATTTTCACGAATGATTTAGGGTTACTATATGTCTTCTGAAGAGGTCTTCGTCTTTCCAGCATCTTTTGCTCAACAGCGATTATGGTTTCTCGACCAGTTGATCCCCGACAATGGTATCTACAATGTGCCGACAGTAATTCGTTTGACCGGTTCGCTGAAATTAGCCGCACTAGAACAGACTTTTAACGAAATTGTACTTCGCCACGAAACCTTACGCACAACATTTATTGTGTCGGATGGGCAACCCCTACAGGCGATCGCACCCAGCTTAACAATACCTCTTTCTGTATTAGACCTCCAGCAATTGCCAGATGATGAACAAGAGGTTAAAGCAAAGTCCATTATTACCGCAGAGATAGAACGTCCTTTTGATTTATCCTCCGGGCCATTGCTGCGAGTAACACTCCTCGTCCTTTCCAAGACAGAACATATTCTATTACTGAATATGCACCACATTATCTGCGACGATTGGTCTATGGGGGTACTGATTCGGGAACTGGGAACGCTGTACGCAGCTTTTGCACAAAACCAGCCTTCTCCTCTATTAGAACTGCCTCTTCAATATGCCGATTTTGCTCATTGGCAGCGCGAGTGGCTGCAAGGAGAAGTACTCCAAACCCAGTTAGCTTACTGGCGGGAGCAATTAAACGATATTTCCATACTGCATCTGCCTACTGACAAACCAAGGCCAGCTATACAAAGCTATCAAGGATCAACACAATTTCTAGAATTACCCCTCAAGCTAATTGATGCACTAGAAAAGCTGTCACAGCAAGAAGGTGTGACCTTATTTATGACATTGCTGGCGGCATTTCAAACATTACTTTATCGCTATACACACCAAGAAGATATCGCGGTAGGTTCGCCAATTGCTAACCGTAACCACAGCGAAATTGAAGGCATAATTGGTTTTTTTGTCAATAGTTTAGTGCTACGTAGCAACTTATCTGGAAACCCTACTTTTCGAGAACTACTAGGCAGAGTACGGGAAGTAACGTTAGGAGCATACAGCCACCAAGATTTGCCGTTTGAAAAGTTAGTTGAAGAACTACATCCAGAGCGTAACTTGAGCCATCATCCACTATTTCAAGTAGTGTTTGGTTTTCAGAATGCGCCAATGTCAGCGCTAGAACTACCTGGATTAGTACCTAGCTTTATGAATATTGACATCAAAAAAACGCGTTTTGATTTGGAACTGCATCTGTGGAAGTGTTCTGAGGATTTTAGGAGCTTATGGGGCGGAAACTGGGAGTATTCTGAAGGTCTGCGAGGCGTAATGGTTTACAACACAGATTTATTTGATAAAGCTACTATTAGCCGGATGGTGGAACATTTTAAAACTTTGTTGTCAGCTATTGTTGCAAATCCAGAAGAACGAATTGCAAATTTACCGTTATTAAGTGAAGTGGAGCTACATCAGGTATTGGTAGAATGGAATAACACCCAAGCAGATTATCCTCAAGATAAGTGTATCCATCAATTGTTTGAAGAAAAGGTACAGCAGTATCCTGATTCTATAGCAGTAAACTTTGCTAACGAGCAACTGACTTATCAAGAGTTGAATACTCGCAGCAATAAACTAGCACACCACTTACAAAAAAGCGGAGTATGTTCAGAAGTTTTAGTCGGTATTTGTATCTCACAGTCTATAGAAATGATCGTTGGTTTGTTGGGTATTCTTAAAGCAGGGGGAACGTATGTTCCATTAGACCCAAGTTATCCTCAAGAGCGTCTAAATTTTATGCTTGAAGATGCACAAGTTTCAGTGTTGCTGACACAAGAAAACTTGCTCAAGCATTTTGAAGGTTTCTCAAAGCCAATTATTTCTATAGATAAAGACTGGGAAATTATTACCCAAGAAAAGCAAGACAATCCCGAAAGCGATTTAAATAGTGATAATTTAGCTTATGTTATTTACACCTCTGGTTCTACAGGAAAACCCAAGGGAGTTGCTGTACCTCACAAAGCTGTAAATCGGTTAGTGTGCAATGCGAACTATATAAATTTATTACCATCTGATAAAGTCGCCCAAGCCTCAAACGCTTCTTTTGATGCAGCTACATTCGAGATATGGGGAGCGCTGCTTAACGGCGCTCAACTTGTGGGAATTACTAAAGATGTAACCCTCTCGCCTCCCGAATTTGCATTACAACTACGAGAAAAAGGTATCAATATTCTGTTTTTGACTACGGCATTATTTCAACAGATTGCCAGAGATGTTCCACAAGCTTTTACTTCATTGCGATATTTACTGTTTGGTGGCGAGACTGTTGATAAAAGATGGGTTAAAAAGATTATTAAATATGGTGTGCCAAAGCATTTAATTCATGTTTATGGGCCTACAGAGAATACAACATTTTCTTCTTATTATTACGTACAAGATTTACCATTAGCCACATCTTTTCCTATTGGTCGTCCCATTACAAACACACAAACTTATATATTAGATGCCCATTTACAACCTGTACCTATTGGCGTTACTGGCGAATTATATATGGGTGGGGAGGGGTTGGCGCGAGAATATCTCAATCGAACTGAATTAACTGCTGAACACTTTAGTACTCATACTTTTAGTAATAAATTAAAAACACGCCTTTATAAAACGGGTGATTTAGCCCGCTATTTACCAGATGGAAATATTGAATTTTTAGGTCGCATTGACAATCAAGTAAAGATTCGTGGCTTCCGCATTGAGTTGTCAGAGATTGAAGCGGTGTTGAATCAACATCCAGCAGTGAGAGAAACTGTTGTCATTGTTGGTGAGGATGTACCTGATGATAAGTACTTGGTAGCTTATGTTGTTCTCAACCAGGAACAGATAGCGATGCAAGAGGTGCAAGGCTTTGCATCCTTACTTCGTCAATTCCTCAAAGAAAAGTTACCAGAATACATGGTGCCAAGTGCGTACGTGATACTGGAATCTCTACCTCTAACACATAATGGCAAAGTGGATCGGCGTGCTTTACCCATGCCTGATACAATTTCTTTCAATAATCAAGATTATGTGGCACCGCGATCGCAAGTTGAAAAGTTACTTGCCCAAATTTGGGCTAAAGTCTTGGGGAAAGAGCAAGTAGGCATCCATGACAATTTCTTTGAATTGGGCGGTCATTCTCTCCTCGCGACTCAGCTAACTTCCCGTATCCGCGACACCTTCCAAATAGATTTGCCTGTACGCAACTTATTTGAAGCACCGACTGTAGAACAACTATCTAGATATGTTGACACAATCTATTGGACAGCAAAAGGTATAGATAAGACTGAAACTACGGAAATTCAACGAGAAGAGGTGGAATTTTGAGAAACCCCTAAGTTAGCGATCGCTATACCATTTATGCCATCCGATATATGTGCACGAGCCGCAGTAGCGATTAACTTAAGCATTAGGAAAATGCGCGAATTGGCTGGGTTTAATCTAAACTGACTTTTCCCGTCATGTGGAAAAGCTTGCTTTTTGATGGCGTTTATGTACAGCCTCAGTGCCTTGTGTTTTTCAGTCTTGGGAGTTTTTAACAAGCTCGCTAAGGTGTTCTGCTGCCGTCTTCAGGCAAAAACCTCTAGTAGAAATCAACCTGTATTAGGAAGTGGGCTATGCATATTGGATTTCTCAACCCTCAAGGCAATTTTGATTCAGGCAATAGCCACATCACAAAACACCCAGATTTTGGGGGTCAGCTGGTCTACGTTAAGCAAGTCGCCATAGCCATAGCTCAAATGGGTCATAAAGTTGATATTCTCACCCGTCAAATTATTGACCCGGAGTGGCCAGAGTTTGCCGAAGCGATTGACACTTATCCAGGGATCGATAATGTCCGCATTATCCGCTTACCAGCTGGGCCAAAAGAATTTCTCTCTAAAGAGTTGCTATGGCCTCATCTGGTTAGTGATTGGATACCCAACATATTGAAATTTTATCAACAAGAGGGTGGCTTACCCGATGCTATGACTGCTCACTACGCTGATGGAGGACTGTGTGGCGTTCTAATTGAAGAGGAGACAGGTATACCTTTTACCTTTACTGCTCATTCTCTCGGCGCTCAAAAGATAGACAAATTGGAAGCCACCCCAGAAAATCTCACAGGAATAGACGAGCAATTTAATTTCAGATATCGCATTTTAGCCGAACGCCTGAGCATGAATCGCTCGGCTATTAATATCACCAGTACGCGACAAGAACGTTTTGAACAGTATTCTCATCGAGTCTACAGTGGCGCAGTGGATGTAAACAACGACAACCGCTTTGCAGTGATTCCACCGGGAGCAGATTTCTCGATTTTCGGTGCAAAAGCGCGTTACGAAAACGAGGAGGCTACTTACCAGTTCATTCAGGAGCGATTGGCACGGGATATTGCAGAACCACGTCGAGATTTGCCCGTTATCCTAGCATCCAGTCGATTAGAACTTAAAAAAAATATATTAGGGCTAGTGCAAGCCTTCGCAATCAGTCCAACACTTCAGGAACGAGCTAACTTGGTCGTACTTACAGGAGGGCTGGACGATCCTTTACGAGAGGAAACTAGTGATGGCATAGCTGAAGAGGTATTAGCTCCCATTCGGGAAGTTATCAAAGAAAATGACTTGTGGGGCAAGGTGAGTGCCTTTGGCTTGTCAGATCAGTCTCAAGAGTCACTGGCAGCAGCCTATCGGTTTATGGTTAAACGCCGCTCGGTGTTCGCACTGACCGCACTCTACGAACCTTTTGGGCTTGCTCCCTTAGAAGCAGCAGTTGCAGGTTTACCAGTGGTAGCAACCAAGAACGGTGGCCCCAGCGAGAGCTTCCGACAGGGAAATAAGGAATATGGCGTACTTGTTGACCCAGAAGATTCTGCTGATATTGCACGGGGCTTGGAGCGGTTGCTATGTGATGCTAAGGAGTGGGAGTCTTTTGCCCAGGCTGGTCAACAACGAGTACTGAAGAAGTACACTTGGGAATCTACTGCTGAAAACTACCTGACTTTGCTTGAGCAGATTGTGTCTTCATCAGAAACCCGCCCTCGCGCTGAACTCCTTCCCATCCATCCCTACTTCCTTAATCCAGAATCGCAGACCGATGTTTTTTTGGAAGAATTGGGCGAACTTTACTTTGGAACTAATCAAAAGGTGCTAAGTACAGCACTTCCTTAAGGGACTTCCAAATAAAAAAATATTCAACTATTGATTGTTGGGTGGGCATCTTGCCCGCCATATAAACTGGGCGGGCAAGATGCCATTGGTGTAAACTTAAGCCGAAAACTATGTCGGACAGGCGTTTTGCAAATCCCTCACGCCCTCATCCCCTAACCCCTTCTCCCAAGGGAGAAGGGGAATTGAATGTCTAGCTCCCCTCTCACGGATGGGAGAGGGGCTGGGGGTGAGGGCAAAACGTTGTCACCAAGCGGGTTTCACATTAAGTTTACACCAATGGCAAGATGCCCACCCCACAAGATTGGATAATTTATTTCTTGGAGTTCCCTAATTCGTAGCGAATTAAATTTGGCAATACCCTGCAATGGCAATTAATGCGTCGGTCGCATTGTTAATGCATCGGCTTGTATTGTTAATGTGTTCCCCTGCCTTGAAAACGCTACGCTTTTACGCAAAACTGTACTAAGTACATCTGCCTTTAAATAAGCTTCAGTAGCGATCCCAGCTATAAGCAGTCAGCACTTTTTGTGCTGACTGCTTCAGCAAACTGTTGGTTTTGTTCCATCAATGCCATGTGTCCACCTGGTTTTAGGGTGACTCTTTCAGAGTAAGGCAATTCTGCTTTCATGCGATCGCTCGCCACAGGCATGAATATCATGAGCCTAAACCTTGCGATACCTTGTTCGCTGCGCTGTCTTTTAGCTTCATACCATAGTTATAATCATCCAAGTTTCATTCCCAGGAATGATTTATACAGTCTTAGAAGTGTGATAAAAATGCTGGGTTAGGTAATAAGCAGTGCAGCTTGGCAAAAAGAACTATCCAGTTAAAAAATGTTAAAAACCTTATGGCACAAGCAATATTTCTACAGCATAGCTGCCTCCTAACTTCTAATAAATAACAATACTTGCGAAGGGGTTTAATTTTGAATACGGTTGAGTTTTTAACTTATCTTCGCAGCTTAGATATTCAAGTTTTTATTGATGGTGAAAAGTTTCGCTGCAACGCCCCTGAAGGAATTATTACCCCAGAACTGCGTGCAGAAATTCAAGAGCGTAAAGCAGAAATTATTGAATTTTTAGAAGCATCTAATCGTACTAATAACCACAGTTTTAAACCTCTCGCACCTATTTCGCGGTCAGGAAATCTGCCCCTCTCCTTTGCTCAACAACGGCTGTGGTTTCTTGACCAATTAATCCCTAATAATCCTTTCTATAACATTCCACTAGCACTACATTTAACAGGTTCGCTCAAATTAGCCGCGCTAGAGCAAACTTTTAACGAAATCGTGCAACGACATGAAGCTTTACGCACCACTATTGTCGTACAAAAAGGGCAACCAGTTCAGGTAATTAATCCTACCCTAACAATACCTTTACCAATAATAGATTTACGGCAACTGCCACAAGCCGAACGAGAAATACAAGCACGACGACTCACTACACAAGAAGCTCAACGTCCTTTCAATTTATCAACTGATTCGTTGCTGCAAGTAAAACTGCTGTGGTTAGATGAGACACAATACATCCTGCTGCTGACTATGCACCACATTGTCTCCGATGGTTGGTCTATTGGGGTGCTGATTCAAGAGATAGCAGCACTCTACACAGCCTTTGCCAGCAATCAGCCTTCTCCTCTACCGAAACTTAGAATCCAATATGCAGACTTTGCATACTGGCAACGCCAATGGTTGCAAGGGGAAGTATTAAAAAAGCAACTGAGTTACTGGCAGAAGCAATTAGACGGCATTTCTATGCTAAATCTGCCAACCGACAGACCAAGATTAGCTGTTCAAACTTATCAGGGTGCAAGGCAACCTCTGCAATTATCAAAAAGTTTGAGCAAAGCACTTTTAGCTCTCGGACAACAAGAAGGGGTAACTTTATTCATAACCCTCCTAGCAGCATTCCAAGTTTTACTTTACCGCTACACACAACAAGAAGATATTGCTATTGGTTCACCTATTGCCAATCGCAACCGTAGTGAAATTGAGGGATTAATTGGTTTTTTTGTCAATAGCTTAGTACTGCGTACCGATCTATCAGGAAACCCAACTTTTCAGGAACTATTGAGTCGAGTTAAAGAGGTAGCTTTAGGAGCATACAGCCATCAAGATTTACCTTTTGAAAAACTTGTAGAAGAACTGCATCCAGAGCGTAATTTGAATCAAAATCCGCTATTCCAAGTTGTTTTTGCGCTCCAAAATGCGCCGATGACAGCCTTAGATTTACCTAATTTAACTTTAAGTCCGCTACCATTTGAAACGGAAACAACGCGCTTTGATTTGGAGTTCCACTTGTGGGAGCCAAATACTCAAAATGGGTTATGGGCAGATAGCTCAGAAGGAATTAGTGGTTTTGTAATTTATAGCACTGATTTATTTGATGACGTTACTATCACGAGGATGCTAGGACACTTCCAAATATTACTGGAGGGTATAGTTGCAAATCCAGAAGACCGAATTGGACAATTACCATTTTTAAGCGAATCTGAGCTATATGATTTATTAGTTAAATGGAATAATACTGAGTTAGATTATCCTCAATATAAATGTATACATCAGTTATTTGAGAGCGTTGCAGAACAGAATTCTGATGCAACTGCACTAGTATTTGACGATGATAAACTCAGTTACAAAGAGTTAAATATACGCAGTAATCAACTTGCACATTATCTAAAAAAGTTAGGAGTTAAAACCGAAGTTTTAGTAGGACTTTTTGTAGAACGCTCTTTTAATATGATAATCGGGATGTTGGGCATACTGAAAGCAGGTGGAGCTTATGTACCTTTAGATCCAAGCTATCCATCTGAACGTTTAAACTTTATGTTTGAAGATGCTCAAGTCTCAATTTTATTAACTCATGAGCGATGGCTTGAACGCCTGAAAAACTATAGTTCACAAATAATCTGTTTAGATAAAGATTGGGAGATTATTTCTCAAGAGATTGAAGATAATCTTACTAGTAAAGTTACAGTAGATAACCTCGCTTATGTCATTTATACCTCTGGCTCAACTGGAAAACCTAAAGGGGTTAAAATTGAACATAGAGGATTGTTAAATTTAGTATTTTGGCATCAAAAAGCGTTTGCAGTTTCACCCCTTGATCGAGCAACGCAGATTTCTGGAGTTGCCTTTGACGCTTGCGGTTGGGAAATTTGGCCTTATCTTAGTATTGGGGCAAGCATTTATTTTGTAGATGATGAAACCAGGCGATCGCCTGACTATCTCCGAGATTGGCTAGTATCAAAAGCGATAACAATTT
The DNA here is from genome assembly GCF_002246015.1 of Nostoc sp. 'Peltigera membranacea cyanobiont' 210A. Classification (GTDB taxonomy): domain Bacteria; phylum Cyanobacteriota; class Cyanobacteriia; order Cyanobacteriales; family Nostocaceae; genus Nostoc. The sequence goes on along the minus strand of NZ_NOLJ01000001.1, from coordinate 585,518 downwards.
GTTTTATACCAACACCTTTAGCAGAGAAAGTTCTATTATTAGATTTTCCTCAGAACGCAGCTTTACGAATATTGCTCACAGGTGGAGACAAACTAAATCAATATCCTTTAGCTGACTATTCTTTTCAAGTATTTAATAATTATGGACCAACTGAGAACACAGTTGTTACAACTTCGGGATATGTTTCTGTTAAGAATAAAGGTAATTTAGCACCTGTAATTGGTTGTGCGATGCCTGCGGCGGGCGTAGCCATCGCCAATACAAAACTTTATATATTAGATAAACATTTACAACCAGTACCTATTGGCGTTCCGGGAGAGTTATACATAAGCGGTGATGGGTTAGCACGAGGTTATTTAAACCATCCTGACTTAACTGCTGAATCTTTCATTTATCATTCTTTTACTAATAATTTAAAAGCGCGACTTTATAAAACAGGTGATTTAGTTCGCTATCGAGTAGATGGCAACATTGAATTTTTAGGTCGCCTCGACGATCAGGTAAAAATTCGTGGCTATCGTATTGAGTTGGGAGAAATTGAAGCGGTACTGAGTCAGCATCCAGCAGTGCAGCAAACTGTAGTAATAACTCGTGAGGATGAACAGGAAAAGCGTCTAGTAGCTTATATAGTACCAAAAACTGAATACAGTAACGAACAGGAGAATTTGCAATTAATGCAATTGCAGAATGAGCAGGTTTTGCAATGGCAGATGCTGTATAACGAAACTTATAATCAATCTACTGATTCAGATGCTACATTCAATTTTGTCGGCTGGAATAGTAGTTACACAAATCAGCCTATTCCAGCAGAGCAGATGCGTGAGTGGGTGGATAACCAAGCCGAGCAGATTTTGGCTTTGCAACCCAAACGAGTGTTAGAAATTGGTTGTGGAACAGGCTTGATTCTATTTAGAATTGCACCTTACTGCACTAAATATTGGGGAACAGACTTTTCCTCAGTTTCACTTAACTGCATTCAGCAACAGCTACAAAAACAAGAAATGCCGCAGGTAACACTGTATCAGCAAATGGCTACTGACTTCGAGAAAGTAGAAACAGCAGCTTTTGATGCAGTAATTCTGAACTCGGTTGTACAATATTTTCCTACTATTGATTATCTGATTAGTGTATTAGAAGGTGCTGTGCAGGCAACTGCTCCAGGTGGCTTTATCTTCATAGGGGATGTACGTAGTTTGCCACTCTTGCAAGCTTTCCATGCTTCAGTCCAACTGTATCAAGCTGAACCTTCCCTTACCTGCTTCGAGTTGCAACAACGGATACAAAGGCAAATATTTCAAGAAACAGAGTTAGTTATTGATCCAGCTTTTTTTACTGCAATCAAGCAACGCTTTCCGCAAATCAATCATGTCCAAATTCAACTGATGCGGGGTAAACATCACAATGAATTAACTGAGTTTCGTTACAATGTGATTCTTCATATTAGTGCCGAAATTGTTAGTAATACTGGAAATTATTCACTGCTGAACTGGTCTGAAAATAATCTAACAGTCTCAGCAGTGCGCCAGTTATTAATTGAGAATAAGCCAGAAATATTAAGCATTATCAATGTACCTAATGCGCGGCTGATGTCAGCAATTAAAACAGCAGAATGGCTATCAGACGTAAAAGGTTTTAAAACTGTAGGTCAAATACGTAAAGCTTTGCAAGAACTAGAAAATTTCGGAGTAGATCCAGAAGATTTCTATGCGCTGAACGTACCTTATAGCGTTAATATTACCTGGTCACATTCAAGTACTGAAGGACATTATGATGTAGTTTTTGTACGACAAGACGAAGTAGGTAAAAGAACTATTTTTCCCTATAGCACGGCTCTTTCTCGTCCCTGGCAATCTTACGCCAATAATCCCCTACAAACCAAAGCAGCGCATAAGTTAGTGCCGCAGTTGCAGACTTACATAGCACAAAAACTGCCTGAATATATGATGCCATCAGGTTTTGTAGTATTGGAGTCTTTACCTCTAACAGCTAATGGTAAAGTCAATCGCCGCGCCTTAAGAGCATTCCATAATGGAATCAAGCCCCAATTGCCTGAAAATTACATCGCACCTCGAACTCCTGTTGAACAAGTGCTGGTGAAAATTTTTGTTGAAGTTTTGGGACTTAAGAGCGTAGGAATTTATGATAATTTCTTTAAATTAGGGGGTCATTCATTACTGGCAACTCAGCTTGTCTCTAGAGTGCGCGACGCCTTACACATAGAGTTGCCTTTGCGTAGCGTATTTGAAGCTTCGACAATTGCAGAATTATCTAAGGTGGTGGAAAGCTTTAAAGAAAGCAATGCTCAAAGTCAAGCCCCAGTTTTAGTACCACTATCGCGTGAAAGTCGGCGGATTAAGTTATCTTCCTTAAACGAAGAGAGCGTAAAACTTTAAAAAAAGATCAGGCACTAGATTGAATTGTTACATTAAGAATCAATTTTACTTTGGCTGTCTCCACGCAAGGTTGTACTCTCTCTCAACAGCGGCCAGCAGCTTTGCCTGCAAGGATGACTTAAAAGTAGTGTTTATCATCTTGATGATTTGGGAATCAAATTTGATTACTCTGGCGAAGTCACTTTACAAGATTCTGAGGAAATCCTGGAAAAATCGCTGCTATCTACAGACAGGTAATCAAAGCCTCAATATCTGCCCAGAATGAAGAACGTAAACTGTCTCTTCAATTATTTGCTGAGAATTTATCGAGAGTATTTTATGGATTTGAACCAGACTTTTTTAAGCAAAACGTTTCCAGAATTATCGATGATGTCATTAGCCAATTTCACGGTTCTCTAGAAATATGGCCAACTCTAGTGGAAATCTGTTACTTTTACAAAGACAAAAAAGACGTACCACAAATCAGGGTTAAAAACAAGAAGGTAAAGTCTAGAAATGGCACAAAATCGAGCGAAATTCTCGTATAAATGCGACCTTTAGCAAACAAGCTATCATTCATCCGGGAAAATGTTCTGAAACCCTTTCTTTTTGAAGACGCGCCTATAGCAAACCAAATTACAACATCTAGGGGCAATTCATGAATTGCCTCTAGATGAATAAAGCACAGCCTCACATAGAATTGTTATGATCTAGGTGCTATTCTAGATGCAAAAACCTTCTATAGGACTCATATTTGATTTTTGAACAAAACTCAGTACACCTTTATTCCTTCTTCCCAGTCCCCAGTCCCCAGTACCCAGTCCCTTACCTCTACGAGTGATTCAGAAATCAAATCGGATTGCTATATGTGCTAGCTAATTGACTATGTATGCAAACGCTAATTATTGATAACTATGACTCATATACATTTAATCTTTACCAGATGATTGCCGAGGTAAATGGGGAACTACCTCTAGTAATTTATAACGATCAGCTTAATTGGGATGAATTGAAAGAAATTGCATTTGACAACATTGTGATTTCACCTGGTCCCGGTCGTCCAGAAAGGTCAGAAGATTTTGGAGTCTGTCGGCAAATAATTGAGAATGTGGATGTACCCTTGTTGGGAGTTTGTCTGGGGCATCAAGGACTTGGCTACCTACATGGTGCAAGAGTGATTCACGCACCGGAAGTTCGACACGGCAGACTCAGTAAAATTGATCATAATAATTCAGAATTATTTCAAGGTATTCCTAATCAGTTTTCTGTGGTGCGTTATCACTCATTATTAGTTGCTGATGAACTACCTGAGTGTCTAGAAAAAATTGCTTGGACTGAAGAAGGATTGGTGATGGGATTGCGTCATCGCTATCTACCTTTTTGGGGTGTGCAGTTTCACCCAGAGTCTATTTGTACAGAATATGGGCAAAAATTACTAGAAAACTTTCGAGATATTACGCTGCAATTTACAGAGAAATCGTTAAGGAGGCAGGAGGCAGGAGGCAGGAGGCAGGAGGGGGAGGCAGGAGGGGCGGGGTCTGAAAGCCTTTTGGCAGAGTCAAGAAGTCCAGAAAAACAGTATTGGATGGGATATGAATCTGTTACTCCTGTTATGGATAAGCCATGTCAAAAACAGGAAGAAAAATTTGAATTGTATACGCGCAAGTTAGATATCTGCCCAAATACAGAACAAATATTTGTACAGCTGTTTGGGGATGCAGCAAACGCTTTTTGGCTAGATAGCAGCCGTGTAGAACTTGGTCTATCTCGCTTCTCGTTTATGGGTGATGGCAGCGGAGCAAACAGTTTATTGGTGCGATATCATACCCAAACGCAAGAAATCATCATTACACAATCAGATACAGTGACTCGTCGCACCGAAAGTATTTTTGAGTATTTGAAGCGAGAAATAGACTGCCGATTTTGTCAATCTGATGAGTTACCTTTTGATTTTAACTGTGGATTTGTTGGCTATTTTGGCTATGAACTCAAGGCGGAGTGTGGCTCGTCATTGGTGCATTCTTCACCATTACCTGATGCAATTTTCTTACTTTGCGATCGCATGATTGCGATCGATCATCAAGAACAGTGTCTTTATTTGTTGCAATTAATTAAAAAAGGACAAACAGAACAGCTAGAAACTTGGTTTGATACTATCCAACAACAACTCGAAACTCTAGATCCTCTTTTTTCTGTTGTACCCCAAGAAAATTGTCAGCCTGTTAAGTTCCGTTTGAGTCGCACTTACCAAAATTACATTCAAGATATTCAGCAATGCTTAGACGAAATTCACGAAGGAGAAACTTATCAAGTTTGCCTGACAAATCAGCTTTACACTGATGCAACCCCTGACCCATTGACGTTCTATCGCACATTACGTAAAATCAATCCGGCTCCTTATTCTGCATTTTTACGCTTTGGTGAAATTGCGATGCCTGCGGCGAGCGTAGCGATCGCCTGCTCATCTCCAGAAAGGTTTCTACGGATCGATCGCCAAGGTTGGGTAGAAACTAAGCCTATTAAGGGAACGCTACCACGAGGAGAAACCCCCGAAGCCGATTTCGTTCTCCGTGAGAAGCTACGCAACAGCGAAAAAGACCGGGCTGAAAATCTGATGATTGTCGATCTGTTACGCAATGATTTGGGACGAGTTTGTGAAATTGGTAGCATCCACGTACCAAAATTAATGGATGTGGAAACATACCCAACAGTACATCAGTTGGTGACAACAGTACGCGGGCGGTTACGTTCGGATTTACAAGCGGTGGATTGCGTGCGAACTGCATTTCCTGGAGGATCGATGACTGGTGCGCCGAAAATCCGCACCATGCAAATTATCGATCGCTTAGAACAAGAGGCGCGGGGAGTGTATTCAGGTGCGATCGGTTTTTTGGGGTTGAATGGTTCAGCCGATTTGAATATTGTGATTCGGACTGCTGTTTTGACTCCCAATCAAACCTCCATTGGTATCGGTGGCGGAATTATAGCCCTTTCTGAGCCGGAGATGGAGTTTCAAGAAACCCTGCTTAAAGCCAAAGCCTTAATCGACGCTCTACTTCTGACGATACATGGAACATCTGAACCAGATGTGTATCCCATTCTGGGATTAGAAGCAACAACTGCTGATAGTTATGAAAAACTATCTGCCTGAATCAAAGACTTAAATAAGGATGGAGATGTGTTTGAGGATAGCCTATCCCGACACAAAACTGGCTACTATTAAAGATTATTTACACTAAGCATTTATATCCAAATCCCCTTGGATAAAGATTTTGGGTACTGATTTTCAACCTGTAGAGACGCGTTAGTGCAGCGGTAAGAAGTAAAATTTTGTGTCTTTACTAAGGATTTTGGGCTTAACTGAACAGTATTGATTTATCCGACATTCGGCAGGGTGGAGGTTCAAAATAATTAATAATCAATAATTACTAATTTATCAGCAAAACCCCATATAGAAATACACTTTCTTGATTCAGGAATAAATTTAAAGATAAAAAGCAACTACCGCAAATCAGGGTTAAAAACAAGAAGCTAAAGTCCATAAATAGCACAAAAACGACCAAAATTCCCTTATTATAAACTCAACCTTTGGCAAATAAGATATCTGCAAAACTTGACAATTCCCGATCTGGAAAAATTTTTTTAGATATATAGCTTAGGTAACAGCAATCTGATAAGATTCCCAACAAGTAGAATAATCACTTGTTCTCTTTTTCTTGAACCAACTGATTTTGGTTATTTTTTGGAAAAGGAAAATAAAAATGTCTCATCTATTGTGGAAAACTCTGGTACTAAGTCCAGTAGTTTTGGGAGTGACGGTGTTGGTTTCCGCTAAGGCTATGGCTGCTGCTGAAGTAGCAAGCTCTTCTGAAGATACAAAGCCAATAGCTGCTAATGCTTCAATATTCATTCAAACAGAGCAACCAAAAGTTAATCAGCAATTGGTTGCTCAAAAGACTGATGAAAATAAGGTTTTAGAAGAGGTTAATCGCTACAGCAACGAAGGCAAGAACCAGAATTCACTGTCTCAAGTCACATCAGTTTCTCAATTTTCTGATGTACAGCCCACTGATTGGGCATTCCAAGCTTTGCAATCCCTGGTTGAGCGCTACGGTTGTATTGCAGGATACCCAAATTCTACTTACCGTGGCAATCGGGCACTGACTCGTTATGAGTTTGCCGCAGGTTTGAATGCTTGTTTAGATCGAGTTAATGAACTGATTGCGACAGCAACTGCTGACTTGGTAACAAAACAGGATTTGGCGACTCTCCAGCGTTTGCAAGAGGAATTCTCGGCAGAACTGGCAACTCTGCGTGGTCGAGTAGATTCTGTAGAAGCACGGACTGCTGAACTAGAAGCCAATCAGTTTTCCACTACCACAAAATTGGTGGGTGAAGCTATTTTTGCCGTTACTGATATTTTTGGCAATAATACTGGCGATGCGAATAATACTGTCTTCCAAGATAGGGTACGTTTAGACTTGCAAACCAGCTTTACGGGTAAAGACGTTTTACACACCCGTCTTGCAGCCGGTAATGCACTAGCCTTTAATCAGGTGGATAATGCTGGTCTTCCTATTAATACTGTTGAAGGTACACAAACTTTTCAAATCGGTAGTACTGGTAACAACGGTGTAATTATAGACTGGCTAGCCTATTACGTACCCATCGGGCCAGCCCAAGTTTACTTTGCGGGCACCGGAGGTATTCATAGCGATTATGTGCCCACTAACAACCCTTACTTTGAGGATTTTGATGGTGGTAATGGTGCCTTGTCTACCTTTGCTTCTGAAAGTCCGATTTATCGCATTGGTGGTGGTGCAGGTGCAGCACTGACTTTACCCTTTGGTAGTAGTGGCAGTTTTTTCAAACCTTCATTGACTATAGGCTACTTGGCGTCAAATGCTAATGATCCTGGGGCAAATCAAGGTTTGTTAGAGGGTAACTATGCAGCTCTTGGACAGTTGAACTTTAGTGTTGGCGATCGCTTATCTATAGGTGCTACCTACGTTCACGGTTATAATGGTGCTGGAAGTATCGGTTTATTTGATGGAGGTAGTGGTTTGCCTGGCACTATCCGCGTCGTAGGTACTAATCAAGCTAACACCCTCCTAAACGCATCTTCCAGTAATTCCTATGGTGTGTCCGCAGCTTTCAAACCCAGTGACAAACTGTCAATTAGTGGCTTCATTTCTTACCACGATGTCACAGGCGTTGGTGCTGATGATGATTATGAAGCTTGGAGCTACGGTCTTGGGGTAGCCTTACCTGACCTTGGTAAAAAGGGTAACGTTTTAGGTATTTTTGCTGGTGCAGAACCTTATGCCCGTAACCGAGGAGGAGTTTTTGCTGGTACTGGTAATGATATACCTTATCACTTTGAAGGCTTTTACAAATATCGCGTGTCAGATAACATCTCAATTACCCCTGGTGTAATCTGGTTGACCTCTCCTGGTCAAAACAGCAATAACGATGATGCAATTATCGGTACGCTGAGAACAACTTTCACTTTCTAAAGGTTTACAGCAATTTGCTTTAGGGACGCATAACTATGCGTCCCTTTTGACTTCCGCCTTGCGGTACTGGGGATCTTTGGCGTTGCATATTTGCGGGATGATTTTGCTAGTTTTGTGGGATGGGCATCTTGCCATTGGTGTCAAGTTAAGCCGAAAACTATATCAGACAGGCGTTTTGCAAATTCCTCACGCCCTCATCCCCTAACCCCTTCTCCCAAGGGAGAAGGGGAATTGAGTGTCTAGCTCCCCTCTCACGGATGGGAGAGGGGCTGGGGGTGAGGGCAAAACGTTGTCACCAAGCGGGTTTAGCCTTAAGTTGACACCAATGGCATCTTGCCCGTCCCTTGTATTTCAGCGCTCTCGTGTCGCCCACCCTACAAGAATCATCCCTTGATTCAGCAACGCCGGGATCTTTTTCAAAGCCAATTACCGATCGCAACCATTGGTGCCCAATATGCAGGATGATCGTACATGGTATTGACACCTTCAGATGGGGGTAATTTCTTAGCATGAATCATTCTGATTTGAGCCGTTTGCAAAGCCTCTGCAATACTCATGCCAGTGTTGCGATAGTTGGTGTAAAATGTTTTCACTAGTTCGGATGTCGATTGATCGGTAACACTCCACAAAGATGCGATCGCAGTTTTAACCCCAACTTGCAATGCAACTCCAGCTAATCCTAGTGTGGCACGGTCATCGCCAACTGCGGTTTCACAGGCAGTTAGTGTGAGTAATTCGACGCTATCTGATTTGCTGTTGAGGTTTCGCAGTGAGTTTTCTAATTGGCTAATGGTAAGCTTTTGGTTTTTGCCGGTGACAATGAAGGTGTCTTCAGGAATAATCCCAAATTGAGCGTGACTAGCAATGTGAACAATGGGATATGTGGTTTTGTCAAGTGTTTGTTGAAAACTTTCGGCGAGAAAATTATCGTCAATCAGAGGGGTATGATTGGGGAATATACTTTGAACTGCATTGACTTCATCGGGAACCGCAAAAAGCTGTTCAAAAGTCTTGCCGTCGATGGTGGCTTCTTTTGTCAAACCCAAAATTAACGCTTTTTGCGTACTGCGATCGCGTAGTTTAGGTGTGGTAAGTCGTAAACTGGGAGTTGTGGCAACCGCGTAGGTTTCAACTAAATATTTATTGAGTTTGCTGTCATAAAGTGCCGCCATTGGAACGCTACGCAAAAACCCATCCTGAATAAATACCAGAGTTTTGACTTTCTCCGGTTTGATATCCTCTGCAAAGGGGCGAATTATCCAATCATAAAGCTGCGATGCAATTGTAGTATCGTAGTTAATTTCTTCTCTTTTAACTAGTCCGGTGCGAAACTCGGCAATTTTTTTCTGTAAAGTATCGCTGCTAACTACTTTGTCACCTTGTTGATTGGGGTCTTCAATCCACTTAAATTTAGTTGCTTGATTGGGTAACTGCAATAATATCCCGGTTTTGCCATCTAAAATTATTGAACTCAAAAAGCCAGTATTCTTAAACGCTACACTATTATCTTCGAGAAGTTCGCCCACCTGTTTGGGATTCAACCCACTCAAAATGCAATCATTGCCAAAATAATTCTGTAATTCTGCAAGTTTCAACGCATCGATGGTGTTAACTACTTTTGATAGTTCCTTCGCACGTCCTTCGTCTGCAATTGCCCCAACTCCTAGCAAATTGAGGCGCGACTGTGCCAATGTCCGGTATAGTGGGCGAACAACATCGCGGAAGTCAAATTGTACATCTCGTTCGGCAGTCAAAATATCCTGGCGGATATCTTCTAAGGTATCAAATGCTCGTTGATAAGATGCGATCGCTTCTTCATTTCGCTTCTGTTCATCTAAAATCCGTCCGGCTTGCCACTCCCACAAATACAAGCTATCTTTTGCACTCAACTTGCTGTCTGCTGCGATGAGAGCAGCTTGCGTATATTTTAATGCCTTTTCATTACTTAATGTTTTTTGATTATTTAATGCTTTGTCGTTATCTGAACTACATTCCCAGAAATGGCCTAAAGCACCATTAGCATAAGAAATTAGGCGATTATCTTGTAAATTTTTACTTGTTAATACTGAGTTTTCAAGCAAATTTAATGCTTCGTTGTCACCAGATAAAACCAGCCCAGTTGGACAGTAGGTAAAGGGTGAAGTTCCTTTAGCATTGCGCTGCAAGTATGCTAAATCAATTGCCCCATAGACTTTTGTGGCAGAATCGGGCAAAGCTTCGAGAACTATTAAAGCATCCTTCAGGGCTTTGTTAAACTTCTCATCATTAATAAATTTGCTCTTATTTGTCTGGGAAACCAACTGAATGAAATTTAATAATCCCCGCATCTCTGCTAAAGGTTGTTTTTCGTTACGGGCGAATTTTATACTATCTTGAAAATATTGATAAGCTCTGTCGTAGTCTTCTTGTGACTTTTGAGTAAATTCTTGTTCTTTACTAAAAATACCAGCTTTATTTGCCGAATCGGCTTGTAACTCTCGCAATTGACCGCGACTTTTGTAAGCATTACCCAAACTATTAAATACCAAAAATTTAGATTCTGGACTAACTTGTTGGGCTGTGTCTAAATACTTAATTGCTTGGTCGTAACTTCCGATTAAACGATATGCTTCACCGAGAATACCCAAAGCCGCAACCTGACCGCGTTTGTCGTTGTATTTGGTGGCGATTTGTTCGGCACTTTCTGGAGTGCATTTTATTTCCTGACTTGGTTGATTTTCGGAGTTTTTCGACTTATCTACTAGTTTGCCACACAAAAGTGCGATCGCTTTGCGAGGTTGTCCCAAATTGCTGTAAACTTGGGCAAGTTCTGACTGCATTCGTCCGACTTGCTGGATATTATTCACCGTATTATAGTCATTAATTGCTGCCGATAACGATGCGATCGCTGCTTTATTTTCTCCTATTCTTTGGTAAGCGCGCGCCAAATTTTCATTCACAACTGCTGTAACTGACGGATTATTTTTATCCTGATTTAATGCCTCTTGCCATTTTTTTATCGCATTAACAAAATTTCCGGTATTATAGTCTTTGATTCCTTGTTCAACTAGTGCAGTGACATTTGGAGTTTGTGCAGATACAACTTGTCCAAACAATAAACAAATTATGAGACTTGCCAAAAATAATACTTTTATCAATCGATGGCGATTTAGTTTTTGGTATTGCTCGGTGAAGAGACGAATTCGCCTTGCAGATAAAAAAAATCGAGTGGCGGAATCTGCTGCTCGAAACTTCTTTGCTTGGGAGAAGCGAAAGGCAAATGGTGGTCGTAAAGGTTTAGAGAGTAAGAGTTTAAGATATTTTTTTGGGGATTTCATATTTTAATTCAGCAATGTCTGCATCTGGTATTTGGTTTAAGCAAGTTATCTTTTATACAGCCCTTTTGTCACAATCAATTGATAGAGGAAATACTTGTATGAATTTTATTTTTAAATTACCAGAAATAGGAATCGAAAACTGAGTTTTGGGAAAGTGTGCAGTTTTATGCAATTTTCCTTGCATTTGGTGACTGGAAGTGCAAGCTAAATAGACAAAACTTAAAATACTTGATTTTGGGTTAGGCTTAGTTGTCTTAGCCTCAGACTAACGGTATATACAGGCATTTAGCGCATTTTAAATGCATTATATGCAAGCATAAATTGTGCGATCGCACCATACAGAATCATGCAACTATATTTGCATGAAAGGTGAATGCATTACCTAGTTGTTTACCGGATCGTGGATTTTATTCTAATTTATCCAAGGTAAATTATTTATGAATCAACCATATCATCCTCAAAAAGCCAGTATTAAAAGCATTCTTTCTTTATGCCTAATATCCACTGCATTCAGCCAAGCTTTGCCAGCCCATTCACAAATCACACCCGATAATACTCTGGGTGCAGAAGCTTCTCAACTCAAGCAAAATCTGATAATTAATGGCACACTAGGCGACAAAATTGAGGGTGGTGCAACACGCGGCAGCAATCTTTTTCATAGTTTCAGCGAGTTTAATATCGAAAATGGGCAACGAGTGTATTTTGCTAACCCCACTGGAATAGAAAATATATTGACGCGGGTAACAGGTGGGAATGCATCGAATATTTTCGGGACATTGGGAGTTGATGGTGCAGCAAATTTGTTTTTGATTAATCCCAATGGAATTTTATTTGGGCAGAATGCGCGGTTAGATGTGCAGGGGAGTTTTGTCGGGACAACAGCCAATGGAGTACAGTTTGGCAATCAGGGTATTTTCAGCGCCACCAATCCCCAAGCACCACCATTGTTGACGGTAAATCCTTCGGCGTTGTGGTTTAATCAGCTTAATCAAGGTGCAGCGATTCAAAATAACTCAATTGCACGAGCCGGAACAGACCCAGCTGGGTTTAATGTATATGGTTTGCGAGTAGCTGATGGGAAAAGTTTGCTGCTAGTGGGCGGTAATGTCAGCATGGATGGCGGCGAGTTAAATGCTTATGGCGGGAGAGTTGAATTAGGGGGGTTAGCAGCACCTGGAAATGTCAATCTTCTTTTTAATGGCGATAATCTCAGCTTGAAATTTCCTGAGAATGTGACTCGTGCAGATGTATCACTTACCAATGAAGCGTTTGTGTATGTAGAAGCTGCTGGTGGCGGTGATATTGCGATTAATGCCCGGAACATAGATATTTTGAGAGGGAGTCAGCTTTCTGCTGGTATCGCTGAAGGTTTGGGGAAACCAGAGGCGACTGCGGGGGATATTACGCTTAATGCTACGGGGGACATCAAAGTTGCTGACTCCGGGAGTAGGATTCGCAATCTTGTGAGTGAGAATTCAAAAGGCAATGGAGGTAATATTACCATCGATTCTGGTGACTTCTCTCTAAGTGATGACGCTCGACTTTCTGCCTCAACTTATGGACAGGGGAATGCAGGGAATGTGACAGTGGATGCAAAAAATGCTGTTGACCTTGCAGGTAACGCTTACATTTTAAGCACCGTAGAAGCAGGAGGCGTAGGTAAAGGAGGCAATATCGACATCAATGCAACAACACTGTCACTCACTGATGGCGCTCAACTGCTAACTATTACTCGTGGTGCATCTGCTATCCAACCAGCAGGACAGGGGGATGCAGGCAATGTCAATGTTTTGGTAACAGGTGCTGTTGATATTGCTGGGGAGAAAAACGGTTTTCCCAGTGGTATTCGCAGCAATGTGGAAACGGGGACTGTTGGGAATGGGGGTAACATTACCATCGATTCTGGCTCGTTCTCATTACGAGATGGCGCTAAACTTACTGCTTCAACTTCAGGAGTGGGGAATGCGGGGAATGTGGCGGTGGGTGCAAAAGATGCTATTTCCCTTGCAAATGCTGACATTTTAAGCACCGTAGAAGCAGGAGGCGTGGGTAAAGGAGGCAATATCAACATCAATGCTACAGCACTGTCACTCACTGATAGCGCTCAACTGTTAACTGCTACTGGTGCTGCATCTGCTATCCAACCAGCAGGAAGAGGAGATGCGGGGAATGTCAATCTTTTGGTAACAGGTGCTGTTGATATTACTGGGGAGAAAAACGGTTTTCCCAGTGGGATTTTCAGCAATGTGGGAACGGGGACTGTTGGGAATGGCGGTAACATTACCATTGATTCTGGTTCATTCTCATTACGAGATAGCGCTAAACTTGAAGCCTCAACTTATGGGCAGGGAAATGCAGGGAATGTGACAGTCGGTGCAAAAGATGCTGTTTACCTTGCAGGTAACGCTTACATTTTTAGCACCGTGGAAGCAGGAGGTGTAGGTAAAGGTGGCAATATCGACATCAATGCTGCAACCCTATCACTCACTGATGGCGCTGTACTGCTAACTATTACTCGTGCTGCATCTGCTACCCAGCCAGCAGGAAGAGGGGATGCGGGAAATGTCAATGTGAAAGTCACAGGTGCTGTTGATATTGCTGGGGAGAAAAACGGTTTTCCCAGTGGGATTCGCAGCTTGGTGGACACGGGAACAGTTGGGAATGGGGGTAACATTTTTATCGATTCTGGTAACTTCTCATTACGAGATGGCGCTAAACTTACTGCCTCAACTTATGGAGTGGGAAATGCAGGGAATGTGACGGTGGGTGCAAAAGATGCTGTTTCCCTTGCAAACGGTGACATTTTAAGCACGGTAGGAGCAGGAGGCGTAGGTAAAGGTGGCAATATCGACATCAATGCTGCAACCCTATCACTCACTGATGGCGCTCAACTACTAACTGCTACTCGTGGAGCATCTGCTAGTCAACTAGCAGGAAGAGGGGATGCGGGGAATGTCAATGTGAAAGTCACAGGTGTTGTTGACATTGCTGGGGAGAAAAACGGTTTTCTCAGTGGGATTCGCAGCAATGTGGAAACGGGGGCTGTTGGCAATGGGGGTAACATTTTTATTGATTCTGGTGACTTCTCTCTAAGTAATGGCGCTCAACTTGAAGCCTCAACTTATGGAGTGGGAAATGCAGGGAATGTCAATGTTTTGGTAACAGGTGCTGTTGATATTGCTGGGGAGAAAAACGGTTTTCCCAGTGGGATTCGCAGCAATGTGGAAACGGGGACTGTTGGCAATGGGGGTAATATTTTTATCGATTCTGGTGATTTCTCTCTAAGTGATGGCGCTCAACTTTCTGCCTCAACTTATGGAGTGGGAAATGCAGGGAATGTGACGGTGGGTGCAAAAGATGCTGTTTCCCTTGCAAATAGTGACATCCTCAGCACCGTGGAAGCAGGAGGTATAGGTAAGGGTGGCAATATCGATATCAATGCAGCCACTCTGTCACTCACTGATGGCGCTCAACTACTAACTGCTACTCGTGGTGCATCTCCTACCCAGCCAGCAGGACAGGGGAATGCGGGGAATGTCAATGTTTTGGTAACAGGTGCTGTTGATATTGCTGGGGAGAAAAACGATTTTCCCAGTGCAATTTTCACCAATGTGGGAACCGGAGCAAGAGGTAATGGGGGAAATGTCAACATTTCCAGTGGCTCGTTCTTCCTAACTGATGGCGCTCAACTTTCTGCCTCAACTTATGGACAGGGAAATGCAGGGAATGTGACAGTGGGTGCAAAAGATGCTGTTTCCCTTGCAAATGGTGACATTTTCAGTAATGTGGAAACGGGAGGTGTAGGCAACAGTGGAGGTATCAATATCAGAGGTAGTTCCCTCTCCCTCACTGATGACGCTAAACTTTCTGCCTCAACTTTGGGACAGGGAAATGCAGGGAATATCATTATCTTGGCAAAAGACAAAGTTTCATTTTCAGGAACTGACAGTGGAGTACTTAGTGCTGTTGGACTTTTAGGTATAGGAAATGGGGCTAATATCAATATTACAGCGCGATCACTTTCCCTTGCTAATGACGCTCTAATAGCTACAAGCACTCTTGGAAAAGGTAACGCCGGAAATATTCAAATTAATGCTGATGACTCTGTTTTTGTCAGCAATGGTTCTGTAATACAGGCTGTAACCTTTGGACAAGGTAATTCAGGAAGTATAACCATTGAAGCCGGAAATACAATTTCCTTCGATGGAGTAGGAAGTAATAATTTTACTGGAGCATATAGCGCTGTTGGGCCCTTTGCAATACCTTCACCGGAATTTACAGGGAAACGCTCTGGAGGAGATATTACGATCGCAGCTGAGAGAGTTTCTCTGACCAATAGCGTTCAACTTCTTGCCTCAACTTCTGGACAGGGGAATGGAGGTAACATTTTCATCGATTCTGGTGACTTCTCTCTAAGTGATGGCGCTAAACTTTCTGCCTCAACTTCTGGAGAGGGAAATGCAGGGAATGTGACAGTGGGTGCAAAAAATGCTGTTTCCCTTGCAAGTAACGCTTACATTTTCAGCACGGTAGAAGCAGGAGGCGTAGGTAAAGGAGGCAATATCGACATCAATGCTACTTCACTCTCACTCAGTGATGGCGCTCAACTACTAACTGCTACTCGTGGTGCATCTGCTACCCAGCCAGCAGGACAGGGGAATGCAGGGAATGTGACGGTGCGTGCAAAAGATGCGATAACTGTTTCTGGAACTAATCAAGAGACAGGATTTTCTAGTGCTTTATTCACATCTACTGATTTTAATTCTCAAGGCAAAGGTGGCGATATTACCGTAAACACCAATATCTTTCGCGTATCTGACGGCGCTTTAATGGATGCAGGCACTAGAAATAATCAAAAGGGTGGCGATATTACGGTAAATGCAAATATTTTTGACGCCTTCAATGGTGGACAACTCACCACCACTACCTCAAGCAATGGACATGCAGGTAAAATAACTGTCAACGCTACTGATAAAGTAATTATTAGCGGTAGCGACCCTAATTTTAGCGATCGCATTACTAACTTTCCTGAGAGAGTCGGAAATATCGGTGCTAACAGTGGCTTATTTGTCAGTTCCACAGGTTCAGGAATCACAGGCGATATCGAAATCAACTCACCCAAAATTACCTTAGACAATCAAGGTAAACTCAACGCTGAATCTGCATCCGGTAACGGTGGTAATATCAACGTCAACAGCAATTTACTCTTACTCCGTCATGGCGCTCAAATCTCTACCAACGCAGGCACAGAAGAATTAGGTGGGGATGGCGGTGACATCAATATCAACTCCAAATTTATCATTGCTGTTCCCGAAGAAAACAGCGATATCAGTGCTAACGCCTTTACCGGAAGTGGTGGCAACATCCAAATCAACTCGCAAGGTATCTTCGGTATCGAGTCACGTCCAAAACTAACTGAGAGAAGTGATATTACTGCCAGTTCGGAATTAGGCGTTTCCGGTGTAACAAATATTAATACACCCGATAACAGTTCGATTCAAAACAGCTTCACCGGATTATCACCAAACGTCATCGATACCAACGCACTCATTGCCAATAGCTGCATTTCACGCGGCACCAAGCGGCAAGAAAACTCTTTTACCATTACAGGTTCTGGTGCTTTACGCTATACTCCGGGAAATGTGTTAACTTCAGCCTACACAACTGGTGATGTGCGTAGTGTGGAACCAACACCACGTCCCTGGAAAAAAGGCGACCCAATAATTGAACCACAAGGATTGTATCGATTACCAAATGGGCAATTAATCTTGAGTAGAAGTTGTTCAAAATAAATATTGCACATATTGGGAAAATTCTATGTGCAGTTTTCTGCAAAATGGGACGCACAATCATGCGATCGCACCATCCAAATCATGCAACTATATATGCATAAATGGTGAATGAATTACCTAGTCATATCCCTTAATCTGAGTATTAAAGAAACGGTTAATGAATCGAAAAAGACAAAAATCATCAATATATCAACCGTTGCTGATGAAATTATCGTTATTTTTTTAACTCAGATTGAGAGGTTGATTATGTTTTCTAAACTATTCTGTAACACAGTTTTAGCATCATCTTTGGCATTACCGAATTTAAAACAAACTACTTCCATTGCAATTTTAGTAGCTGGAATTGGATTGTTTGGTATTAAGTCAGTAGATGCGAGAAATGCCTTAGTACAAACACCGGATGTTTCTCAATCTTCATCTTATGCGATCAGCTTTGCTGCGCCGAAGGTCATCGCGCAACTGGTAGATGCAAATTCTCCGATTTACGGAAGCTGGCAGCTAAAATATAGCGTTGATGGAGTTGTCTATACAAGCGTGCTGGTGATGAACGGATATTCTGGAGTGATGAGGACTAGATATTTTAGCTCTAATAAAAAGCAGGTTGTAGACCAAAAAATTAGACTTAAGTCTTCTCCTCGCGGATTAGTTTTTTTGGGATATAACCCTGTCTATGCTGGAACTTCCACAAGACACCCTACTTATGCTGCTGATAATTTTTTGTTTGCTATTGAGGATGATGGTTCATTTACGGCTTTTACTTGCGATGATCGGCGACAATGCTCGCCTGTAGATGTGGAAGAGATGATATCTCAATCCTAAATAAAGATGGCGCAAATTATTTGTCTTTCAAGTTCCCTAGTGATTAGTGAACTGACAAATAGGCGCTTGCGCCATCACATATTTTTTTCTTAATGCATTTATTGTCTTATTTATCAATACATAAGTGCTAAATATTAGAATGACCAAATTGGATCTTGATAATTGCATAAAGGTGCAATCATCAAGCAACCCATCATGGTATTTTAATTAAGTAATAATACTTGATAAATATCTAATTAGTAATGCGATCGCTAAGTCAGATTTTGGGAATAAATAGACGTGTGTTACACAGCATAAATATATCTAAAAACCTTACCAATAACAAACGATCACCCTTTCAAATCATAAATAAACAATGGGTTCCTACCTTCGGTTTCAAAAGCTTTTTTTCATATTACTTACCTGCATCAACATCACTCCAATTGCAGTATTTGCACAATCGACACCCCCGCCAGGAGTCACAATTCCCCCCGATACACCGGGAAAAGTCGAAGAAACTCTACCCCAACCATCACCAACACCAACACTTGTGCCTACACCAGCGACACCAACTGTTCCCATACTCCCATCACCCCCACAGGAAAATCTACCTGATAACATCTTTCCTAGCGGTGAAAGTTTTTTTGTCAAAGAAATTCAAGTCACAGGCTATTCTGTTTTAAAAGATGAAATCATTAAATTAAAACAGCCTTTAGAAAATAAAAACATCACATTTGAGCAGTTATTGCAACTGCGATCGCAAATCACTAAACTCTATGTTGATAATGGCTATATCACCAGTGGTGCATTTATTTCCAACAATCAAAATGTCGCTAGCGGTGTCGTGCAAATCCAAGTTGTCGAAGGCGAACTCGAAGGAATTTCCATTTTAGGGTTACAAAGATTGCAGCCTGGGTATGTGCGTTCCCGGATTAAACGCCTTGCAGGTAAGCCTTTAAATCAAAAAAGTATCGAACAAGCGCTACAATTATTACAACTTGACCCGGTAATTCAACGAGTTAATGCTGAGTTAACCGCAGGTAGTACTCCCGGAAATAATATCTTACAGGTGACAATTACCGAATCGCCACCATTCCACCTTGGCGTTACCTTTGCAAATAACCAATCAACTAGCGTCGGCTCAGAACAAGGGAGTGTTTTTCTTGCTCACGATAATTTATTAGGATTTGGGGATAAATTTAGTGCTGAATATGCTGGTAGCGAAGGTTTAGACATTTACAATATTAATTATTCTATTCCCTTTAACGCCTTAGATGGAACCATTGGTGTCCGCTACAGCAACAGCGCTAGCCGCATTATTGAAAGCGAATTTCGTGACTTAAATATCCGCAGCGAAGCCGAAACCGTTTCTTTTAACCTCCGTCAACCGCTAATCCACACGCCAAACAGAGAATTTGCTTTGGGTTTAGCATTCGATTTACGGCGCAGTCAAACCTACATCTTGAATGATATCCCCTTCTCCTTTACCGAAGGGCCAGAAGATGGGGAATCAAGAGTTACGGTAATCCGTTTTTCTCAAGATTGGTTACAACGTAATGCTAACAGTGTTCTAGCGGCGCGATCGCAATTTAGTTTTGGGATTGATGCAATTGACGCAACCGTTAACGATAGTGGTACTGATGGGCGCTTTTTCTCTTGGGTGGGACAATTTCAATGGGTACAACGACTATCTCCCCGCATCTTGATGCTAGCCAAAGTTAACACTCAACTTACTCCTGATTCCTTACTTTCCTTGGAAAAAATTAGCATTGGAGGAGTTGATACAGTACGCAGTTACGATCAAAATCAAATTGTGGCTGACAATGGGGTAGTTGGAGGTGTGGAAGTTCGGATTCCCCTGGCTTCAAATGTAGAAACATTACAGCTAATTCCATTTTTTGACATCGGTACAGCTTGGAATAATCGCGGTATTAATGCCGACCCGCAAACTATTGCTAGCTTGGGGTTGGGCTTGAACTGGCAACCTTTTAACGGTTTGGTATTGCGTGCAGACTATGGTATACCATTAATGGGCACAAGCGATCGCGGTAGTTCGCTGCAAGATAACGGCTTTAATTTTTCAGTGCGATATCAGCCCTTTTAAAAGCGAGATTTCTAGATTGAGGGCGTTTATAATTCACATCAGGCGTGAATTATGAATTATAAATTTCAGGGTTGACACAATTAGCCAAGCGATCGCCCTTCAATCCCGCGATTAAATTAGCGATCGCCATTGTTGCCATTTTTGAGCGCGTTTGACGGCTGGCACTGCCAATATGCGGTGCAATAATTAGATTTTCTAAGGTTAACAACAGGCTATCGCTGGGAATCGGTTCTGGTTCGGTGACATCGATAGCCGCAGCAGCAATTTGACCACTTGCAAGGGCGCGATACAGAGAATCTGGATCTACAATAGTTCCTCGTGCGGTGTTAATCAAAATAGCCGATCGCCTCATCAATTCAAATTGGCGATCGCTAATTAAATGATAAGTATCATCAGCCGATGGTGTGTGCAGTGTCACAAAATCTGACTCTTGCAGTAAGTGTTCTAACGTAGCAAACTCCACACCTAAAGATTGTTCTAATTCCAAGCTGCATCGTTGCCTACTCGTATACAAAATCTGCATTTCAAACCCTTTGGCACGACGAGCGATCGCTTGACCAATCCGCCCAAAACCAACAATCCCCAAGGTAGCACCTGTAACATTTGGCCCCAATAACAAATCTGGTTCCCAAGTCTGCCATAAACCTGCACGAGTAAATCGATCTGCCTCCACTACGCGCCGTGCAGCTGCCATTAGTAATGCCCAGGCAAAATCTGCGGTAGCATCGGTTAACACCCCAGGAGTATTACCGACGGGAATTTGTCGTGCCGTAGCGGCGGCAATATCAATGTTATCGTAACCCACCGCCATTTGACTGATGACTTTGAGTTTCCCAGACTCGATGAGTTGCCGATCGATTTGGTCAGTCAGCAGACATAGCAATCCATCTATTTCCTTGACTTTTTCTAGTAAAATTTCGTAGGGAGGGGGTTGGCGTTCTGGCCAAACTTCGACAATGGCAAGCGATCGCAGTTGCTCTAATTCGATGGGTAGGCGACGAGTGACGAAGACTTTAGCCTGAAGCATAGTTTTAAAATAATTTTTGGATAAAGGGATGCTTCTTGCATCAGTTTCTCCTTAAAATATCATGGCGTAAATTCAAAACCTGATAAAGTTGGTTTTTGTTCTGTGAAAATGAGCCGTGATGTTCCAATCAAGCAGTAGAGAGTCTACAGACAATCATCACAAGCCGTTGGAATTCAAAAGCTTGTCGAAATATTCTTTTTGCTAACCTTTGGGCAATTACTTCAGTCTTTTGCTATAACAGTCAAAGTATCTATTTTGAGCTATTTTCTATATCTTAATACAGACAGTTTACCGCATTGACAAGGTGATAAATTTACTATGAAAGAAAAAACCCGCTATGAAGATGGAAAAGATAAGCAAAAAGTGAAAACTGACGCACAGTTCAAAATTGAATCGATAGATAATCATTCCCCATATCTAGAAACAGTCAGAAAACTGTGGCGAGCTAACTCAAAAACACTTGGTAACTTGCCCAAAGGAGCATTTGAGGAACGAGCAGCCCATCGTCAAATCCTTGTAGCGCTTGATTCTGAAGGTGGCTGTGTTGCTTATCTCTTATATCGACGTTCACGAGACTGGTTCGCTATCACTCATCTGTGTATTGATCCTTCATGCCGGGGTAAGGGAGTAGCCAAACAACTTGTCGATCACCTCAAACAAATAACAACATCTTCTCGAGGAATTAAGTTAAAGTGCCGCCGCGATTATGATCTACAAGGCATGTGGTCGAGCTTTGGCTTTATTCCAACCTTGGATGTAGAAGCCAAGGCTAAAAATAAGAAACTTACTATTTGGGTGTTAGAACACAATCCTCTTCCTCTATTTTCTACGATGATTCAGCAGCAACTTGAGTCTAAGTTGTGTGCAATGATTGCTCCTGATATTTTCTTGGACTTATATGGTGAGGATAATCATGAGAATATTGATAGTCAAGACGAAAATATATTACTAGCTGACTGGGTGCAAACTGAATTAAATTTGTGCATTAATGATGAAGTTTTTAATCAAATTAATCGAATTGATAACAATCAAGAGAGGGATAGTCAGCATTATTTTGCACAATGTTTTACTTGCTTACCTTGCGACAATAAGATATTAGAGGAAAATTTAAATCTTCTACAACAAATAATTATTAAACATAATTTTGTACTTGATGAATATAACTTACGTTATCTGGCTAGGAGTATAACATCCGAATCTCATGTATTTTTAAGTAGAGATCAGCAATTGTTAGATTTAGCAGATATAATCTATGAAAACTTTAGGTTGTCTGTTATTCACCCTGAAGAACTTATAAATCAGCTAGATGAACTTCGGGATAAACCTGACTACCAACCTGTACGGATTTCTGGTACAACCTTAGAACAAATACAGGTAAAAACTGGACAAGAAGACTTGTTAGTTAATTATTTTTATAACTCTCAATTAGGAGAAAATAAAACAGGCTTTCAGCAAAAACTACGACATTATTTGGCTGAACATGAGAAATTTGAATGCATTGTTGTGAGAGAGTCAGATAATAATCCGCTTGCTTTAATTGTGTATGGAAAGCAAAAAAAACATGAACTAGAAATTCCGATACTTCGAGTTGGAAATCATAATCTTTCGTCTACCCTGGCACGTCATATAATTTTTAAATCTATATTAAAATCCGCTCGTGAACAGCGAAATTTTACAAGAATAACTGACCCATATTTAGAGAGTACTATTACTGAAGCTATTCAAGAAGATGCTTTTGTCAAAGTTTCAAATGGATGGATGAAAGCAAACTTATCAGTTGTAAAAACTTCTTCAGGATTATCAGAATATCTCATTATTTTAGCCTTTAGTTTTGGAGATGAATATAATTTTATTAGGGAACTTTCTAATAATATTAATAACGAAAATACAGTTATAGATGCTCAATCGTCAATAGATATTGAACGATTTCTTTTTCCTGCAAAAATTACTGATTCTGAAATTGCTACCTTTATTATCCCTATTCAACCTAGATGGGCTTCATATTTATTTGATGAGCATTTAGCGAATCAAATGCTTGCTTTGCCTGGATTTGGATCGAAACCAGAATTAGCATTTAATCGTGAAGCAGTTTACTATCGAGCCATACAAAACTCTAGAGGGTTAAATGCCCCTTGTCGACTTCTTTGGTATGTGAGCGAAACTCAAGGTGAAGGGAGAGGCAAAGGTTTTCAGGATGTCGGTTATATTGGTGCTTGTTCTTATGTAGATGAGGTAATTATAGGTAAATCTAAAGAACTTTACCGACGTTTTCAAAGATTAGGAGTTTACAATGAAAGGGATATTGAGAAGATACAGACAGATAAAAATGGTAATATTATGGCAATTCGATTTAGTGATACAGAATTATTTAATAATCGTATATCTTTTGAAGAATTACAGGAAATTTTGGATAAAGATAATTTGTTACTTGTCTCCCCCAATAAAATTAATAATGAGTCATTTATAAAGTTGTATAATTTAGGAAATAGATAATATTTGTATGTAAGAATTTATCATGCCATGTCAGATACTATTAATCTCAGTTAAACCTGAGTATGCCAATAAAATTTTTGAAGAACGAACAAAAAAAGTAGAATTACGTAGAGTAAGAACTCGTGTAAAAACAGGAGATATTGTTTTTGTGTATGTATCATCTCCTAAAAAGACGTTTTTAGGCTTTTTTGAGGTAGATTTTGTTATTGAAAAATTAGCCTCAAAAAATGAGTTAAAAGAATTATGGAAACAAGTTAAAGACCATGCTGGTATCAAACGTCAAGATTTCTATGAATATTATAAAGGTGCATCACTTGCCGTAGGAATTTATTTTATAAATGCAAAAAAATTTGAAAATCCTATTGAACTACATCGGTTAAAAGATAAAATATCTTACTTGCGTCCGCCTCAAAGCTATCGTTATCTTAATGAGAAAGAATATGAAACTATTATGCTTTTAGGTGGGGAAAATCTATCAACGCTCACAAATAATTAATGTTAAGTCTTTAAATGCATTCTCCTGCGCTATTGTATAATTCATAACTAAATGACTACAAAAAAACTACATAGTGACCGACAGGTTTTGATTTTAGAGAAGAATAGCGAATTTATCAAGTTATTTAAAGAATTTATCAGGTCTTATCCTTACACCCAGGCTGGATTGCGTCATCAGAAAGTCTACCACGAGCAGCGTCAGAAAGGTAAAGAGGATTTTCAAGCGATCGCTTCGGACTATGAGTCTGGAGAAGATATAACCGAGGTAGTACTGCTACAGCTTCTCCCCTACGCGCTAACGGCTAACAACAGTCAAAGAAACGTCTGGATACATTATGCCCCAGCGATCGATAAAGACATTAAAAAATGGTTTGAAGGCGCTCTTTGGGCAAAATCAGAAGACTGGCCGAATATAGCTCAAGCCATTTTTAATTTCATTCGTCACTGTAATCAAAACCCTACTTTGTTGGGAGAAGCTTGTAAGGAATTTTCAGAATTACCTTATACCCAAGGCTTTCAAACAGAAATGCTTACACTTATCCTGAATGCACTCCGACCAGATGACTTTTTACTACTTAATAATAAATCACGACAGGTTATCAATTACTTTACAGATAAATCTTATAGTCAGAAGCTAACAGAATATGCAGCAGTTAATACAACAGGACAAAAATTAATTCAAGAATTAGCTACTGATATGCGTCAGACTGGTGCGCCATCAATGCGAGACGATGACTTATTCGATATGTTTTGTCATTGGCTAATTGCTGTTAGAAAGTATGATTTTCCAGGTAATAAACCCTCACCAATGGATAAAGTTAGCGAATTATCTTTTCAGCTTGAAGCAATAGAAACTCAACCAGAATACTCCCTCAATCAATGTGCATTGGATACTGGGATTGAAGAGGAGACGCTTTTAAATTGGTTAAAGGCAATAGAGCGTAAAAAGCAGGCAATATTTTACGGATCTCCAGGCACAGGTAAAACATATATTGCCAAAAAACTGGCTAAATATCTGACTAGTGGCAGTGATGGTTTTGTAGATATTGTCCAGTTCCACCCCGCTTATACTTATGAGGACTTTGTACAAGGCATTCGCCCACAACGAATAGATGGAGAACTTGATTATCCACTGGTTAATGGACGGTTTCTCGATTTCTGTTACAAAGCATGTTGTTGCCAGGATATTTGCGTACTGATTATAGATGAAATCAACCGTGCCAATGTTGCCCGTGTCTTTGGTGAGTTGATGTATCTGTTGGAATATCGTGACGAAAAAATGCCTTTGGCAGCAGGTGAAGTATTCAGCATTCCTGCCAATGTACGAATTATCGGCACGATGAACACAGCAGATCGCTCAATTGCACTAGTAGATCATGCCATCCGCCGCCGCTTTGCTTTTATTCCTCTCTACCCAAACTATGAGATTCTCCGCGACCATCACTTAGATACTGGTTTTCCAGTGGAAAAGTTGATTCAAACGTTGATGAAGTTGAACCAGGCAATTGGTAATCCTCACAACGAAGTGGGTATTAGCTTCTTTCTCCTAGACGACTTAGCTGACCAGATTGGCAGTGTTTGGCAACTGGAGATTGAGCCGTATTTGGAAGAATATTTTTTTGACCAACCCAGTAAAGTAGATCAGTTTCGTTGGAACGAAGTCAAGAAGCAAATTTACCCATGAGTGTAACATCGCCGCAGATAATAGAGTTAACTGAATACGTTTCCAAGTTGTTGCCGCGATCGCTACTTCCCTACGCAATTGGAGAAATGTTGTGGCGTGACTACAATACTCAAGTGAGTGTGGACTTCCCTTCTCCAAAAACAGGCGATCGCTGGCGACTAACTGCCCAAGGATGGGTTGGTTACATTCCTTTAACGAGCGATTTTCACATTGCCCTACACCCCAAAGTCAAGCTAGGTAATCTTCTGGGAATGCTGGAGTATGCCTATGACCTCAAAAGTTTTCGCTTTTTATCAGGACTGGTTGATTGTCAAACGCTCTTAGAATTTTATGAACGGCTGGCTGATATTTTAGCCCGTCGCATTCTTAACCGAGGCTGTCAGGGTTTCTACTGCGCCTACATCCCCAAGACAGAACATTTGCCTTATGTTCGGGGACGTATTGATGTACGGCTCCTTGTCACTCGACCGTGGGACACTAAAATCCAGTGCCATTATGAAGAACATACCGCAGACGTTGAAGAGAATCAAATTCTTGCTTGGACACTCTGGTGTATTGCCCGTAGCGGTTTATGTACGGAACGGGTAATGCCAACGGTGCGCCGTGCGTATCATCTACTACAGGGATTGGTGACATTGCAACCATTCAATCCCAGAGCTTGTATAGGACGACAGTACAACCATCTCAATGAAGACTATCGCCCCCTACACGCACTTTGCCGCTTCTTTTTGGAACAGATTGCACCTAGTCATGAAACAGGTGCAAACGCGACGTTACCCTTTTTGGTTAATATGTCGCAACTCTACGAACGCTTTGTGGCAGAGTGGTTGAAAGCGCATCAAAAAACGGGACTGCTAACTCTTGCATTAGATATCCAGTCCCAAGAAAGAATCTATTTAGGTCAGGGTAAAGCATTATACTTTGACATTGACTTGGTACTCTATGATATGACAACGGGGATAGCCAGATATGTGTTAGATACCAAGTACAAAGCTGCTTCTAAGCCAGCGACTGCTGATATTAATCAAATGGTCGCCTATGCGGAGGCAAAAGGTTGTCAGGAGGCAATTCTAATTTATCCAGCGCCCTTGGCAGAACCATTGAACATCAAAGTTGGTAGCATCCGAATTCGCAGTTTGACTTTTTCTCTTGCTCTTGATTTGGAACAGGCAGGTTATCGTTTTTTACAGGATTTACTGGGAACTGATTAATAAATATTTAAGGCGATATCAGTATCCATATAGATCCAATAGTTCGGGCAAAGCGTAGTAGAGTTAAAGTAAGGTGCATGTAGGTATGAGAACCTACCGACTATAAATTTAACAGCATATACAGCAGTAACGTCGATCGCTCCCAAAGCAAAATTGTCGCCATGACTAACTCAACTCCAATGGATGACGAGAAAAAGCTCCCCAAGAAGAAAGGTAAGTCGCTTCCTCCCAAGCTGATTATCTGGGTAGGAAAGTTTGTCTGGACGACTATGTGGCAGATAATGATGTCAAACCTTGCTCCTCGCAATCAGTCGGGAGCATATATTCGTCCTAATAGTCAGTTTCGCAAGTTCATCGGTACAGAGTCAGGAAATCCCCACCCACCAGCAACGGGGCGCTACAAACTCTATGTTGGATTGGGTTGTCCTTGGGCACATCGAACTTTGGTTGTGCGATCGCTTAAAAAACTCGAAGCGGTAATATCAGTTTGTATAGTATCTCCTTCTCCCATTGAAGGCGGTTGGATATTTAACCAAGAAGAAGAAGGTTGTCGCACACTGGCTGAATTTTATCAAAAGGCAGAACCCGGCTACAGTGGACGCTCTACAGTACCAGTACTATGGGATAACGAAACAAAAGCGATCGTCAATAATGAGAGTTCAGAGATTATCGTCATGCTGAACTCTGAGTTTAACGAGTTCGCCAACAATCCGACGCTAAATCTCTACCCAGAAGAACTTAAAGAGAAAATTGACTGGTGGAATGAAAAGATTTATCACGCAGTAAATAACGGTGTGTATCGCTGTGGCTTTGCCCAGACTCAAGAAGCATACAATCAAGCCTGTAATGAACTGTTCGCAACTCTTGATGAGATTGAACTTGCATTGCAGACTAATCGCTATCTCTGCGGTGAACATCTGACACTTGCAGATGTGCGGTTATTTACGACATTATTTCGGTTTGATAGTGCCTACTATGGGCTGTTTAAATGCAATAAGCAGCGAATTCGAGACTATCAGAATCTCGGAGCTTATCTACGTGACTTGTATCAGCTTCCAGGTGTGGCTGACACTTGCGACGTAGAAAGCGTGAAGCGGGACTACTACGGGAACCTATTCCCACTCAATCCCGGCGGAATTATTCCCAATGGCCCTGATATGTCTTATCTTAATCAACCACACGATCGCGATCGCATTGGCAAGGTGAATGCTTCATGAATCAGATTAATCGGGTTGCAATTGTCGGTGGAACTCATGGCAATGAGTTTACAGGAGCCTACTTAATCCAGAAATTTGCCCAATTTCCCAATATAATTACTAGATCGAGTTTTGAGACAGTCACTCTGTTGGCAAATCCTCATGCTTTTGCCGCCGGGAGACGATATGTAGAGAAAGATTTAAATCGCTGTTTTCTCAAGCAAGATTTACAAGATCCGACTCTGGAAAGTTACGAGGAATTGCAAGCTAAATTAATCCACAATACCCTAGCATCAAACGGGGATAAACAAACAGATTTCATTTTAGACTTACACAGCAGTACAGCTAATATGGGTCTGACAATTATTCTTGATAACAGTCATCCCTTCAACTTGAAATTGGCTGCTTATCTGAGCCAGCTTAATCCTTTGGTTAGGGTTTATCGCTGCTCTTTTAAATCAATTGCAGAAAACCCATTTGTAAATTCTCTGTGCGAATTAGGCTTTGCGTTCGAGGTTGGCCCAATTGCCCAAGGACTTTTAAAAGCAACGCTGTTCCAACAAACCGAGGAACTTGTTCGCGCCCTTCTGGACTACCTAGAACAGTTTAACCAGGGTAAAATTCCATCAAATAACGAAACCTTGATTCTCTATGACCACTTATCAGTTGTAGACTACCCAAAAAAATCTGATGGTACAATCTTTGGGATGATTCATCCAGAGCTTCAGGATAAGGATTATCAAGCTTTGAACCCAGGAGATCCAATCTTTATAACTTTTGACGATAAAACAATTGTTTATGAAGGTGCATCTACTGTTTGGCCCATTTTTATTAATGAGGCAGCTTACTACGAAAAGGGAATTGCCATGTGTTTAACCCAGAGGCAGCAAATCAACATCTAGGATGTGGATCGCAAAGTACACACAAGTCTTTTAGAGTGGCTCCACAGACTTTTAATCCCCCCAACCCCTCTCGAAGAAACAAAGCTGTTTTTTATTCCCTCATATCATGTCCGCATAATTAGTTATGATTCCCACAGTCATTGCACCCCACCCCCAACCCCTCCCCGCAAGCGGGGAGGGGAGACAAAGCGCAGCTTTGGCGGGGTGGGGTTCTTCGGGTTTAATAAGTAATCAAGCAGACATGATATGACGGGCGATGCCTACGAAATGCTGCTCTTAAAGTAACTCTTTATTTTGAAAATTATGAGCCGCAAACATTCTAGCTTGAGGTTTCCCTTAAACTCATACCAATTTGAAAAATGATTGCGATAGATGAAGCATAGGTATCAACTTAACGCTAAACCCGCTTGGTGACAACGTTTTGCCCTCACCCCCAGCCCCTCTCCCATCCGTGAGAGGGGAGCTAGACATTCAATTCCCCTTCTCCCAAGGGAGAAGGGGTTAGGGGATGAGGGCGTGAGGGATTTGCAAAACGCCTGTCCGATATAGTTTTCGGCTGAAGTTTACACCAATGCAGATGGATTCACAGCAAGCCAGATGCACCAAGGCAATTCCCAATCCAAAATCTAAAATCTAAAATGGTATCAGCCCCCATCGAACTATGGAACTTGACCAATAAAGTCCAAACCTTAAACTATACTTGACGCTTAAAATTGTCCAAATAATTTAACTCATAATGAAAACAAAGCAAAAAAGAAATAAACCAATAGCCAGTCTTTCTTTAGATTTAGATAATATTTGGTCTTATTTAAAAAATCAGGGCGCTCCGGGTTGGGAGACTTATCCTTCTTACCTGGATATCGCAGTACCTCGTTTCTTAGATATTCTCAAGCAATGGGATTTGACAATCACAGTATTCATTGTCGGTCAGGATGCAGCGCTAGAAAAGAATACTAAGGCTATACAAGCGATCGCTAGCGCTGGTCACGAAATTGGCAACCATTCATTCTATCACGATCCTTGGCTACATCTGTATTCAGAGAATGAAATTGAAGAAGAGGTGGCACTGGCGGAAAAACATATCAAGCGCGTCACTCATCAACATCCTATCGGCTTTCGGGGGCCAGGATACAGTTTTTCTCCAGCAGTATTAAAAGTCTTAGCACGACGGGGATACGAATATGATGCTTCGACTTTCCCCACATTTTTGGGGCCCATAGCACGAGCATATTATTTAATAACTTGTAAATTGAGCAAGGAAGAACGTAAAAAACGGGAAGCGCTGTTTGGCGGTTTTAAAGAGGGTTTGCAGCCTCTAAAACCTTACCAGTGGCAACTAGATAAGGATAAGCTGACTGAAATTCCCGTTACCACTATGCCAATTTTCAAAGTACCAATTCACTTCAGTTACATAATGTTTCTGAGTACATTTTCTTCGGAAGTGGCGTTACTGTACCTGCGAATTGCCCTGTGGCTGTGTAAAGTTACACGCGTCCAGCCTTCTTTGCTACTCCATCCTACAGACTTTGTAAGTCAAGAAGATGTGCCAGAACTCTCATTCTTTCCTGGTATGAGTATTCCCACCTACAAAAAGCTGGCAATAGTGAACAAAAGTTTAGAAATAATATCTAGTCAGTTTAATGTTTTGACTGTTGGACAACACGCTAAATTTGCAGCCGATGGACGTAAACTGCCTGTATTAGTGCCTCAAAAGAGATAAAAATGCGATTTATTACCAATTACGAGCAGCCAACAAATTAGCGACAATCTCAACTAGTTGTCCTAGAGAGACTGGTTTCGATAAATGAGTTTGAAACCCGCTTCCAAAACGCGAATACGATTCTAGTTATCGCCATAAGCAGTTACGGTAATAGCTAGAACTTGTCTATCCATATTTGGTATGAGGGACTTCCAGTTAAAAAATATTCCATAGTAGGGGCGCAAGGCCTTGCACCCCTACAAATATACAAATAATTTGGGATAATTAGTCATTAATTAGTAGTAATTTCTAGCAAGAAACCACATATAATTCTCAGGAAATTTACTGAACCATCAAGACAATAAATATTACTAATATATAGAGAAATATTGTCAGGATGCTGAATATGTCAGATTTACCGCTTCAGTGCCAAAATTTGAAAGATCGGGTTGAATCTATATTACAACTTTTACAACAAGAACCAACACTACGTTCCCAAGATATTACACATATACGAACTTCTTTAAGTAAGGCGATTTCTCCCAAGTTTGAAATTGTATTTGCAGGTGCTTTTAGTGCTGGGAAATCAATGCTAATCAATGCACTATTAGAAAGAGAATTACTCTACAGTGCAGAGGGACACGCTACAGGTACAGAATGCAAAATCGAGTATGCAGAAGTAGATAAAGAACGTGTTGTTTTGACGTTTTTAAGTGAAGCAGAAATTCGGGAACAAGCAGTTTATTTGTGTCAGCAACTAGGATTTCAGACAGTCACTAATATTAACCAAGCTGAGGTAATTAACCTGCTACGTCAAGGTTCTGAAGCGATTATTCAACAGGAGGGTGGTGAGAGTAAATCAGAACGTGCAAAACAGGCGAAGGCGTTAATGTTGTTGCTAGAGGGATATATGGCAAACCGCGATCGCATCTACACGGTTAATAATGCTACATATTCAATGGAGCAATTTAACTTTTCTAACCTCAAGGAAGCGGCTGGATATGCCCGTCGTGGTAGTAATAGTGCCGTGTTGAAGCGAATAGAATATTACTGCAATCATCCTTTGCTACAAGATGGAAATGTAATTATTGACACACCTGGTATAGATGCGCCAGTAGAGAAAGATGCCCAACTAACTTATGCCAAAATTCAACATCCTGATACTTCGGCGGTGGTGTGTGTGCTAAAACCTGCTTCGGCGGGTGACATGACAAAAGAAGAAACCGAACTTTTAGAATTAATGCGGGAGAATGGGGGAGTACGCGATCGCGTTTTTTATGTCTTCAATCGCATCGATGAAACTTGGTACAATACCCAACTACGGCAACGATTAGACGATTTAATTAGTGGACAATTTGGGAATTCAAACAAGGTTTATAAAACCAGTGGATTATTAGGATTTTACGGCAGTCAAATTAAACAGACAAGTCAACAAGATAGATTTGGTTTAGATTCTGTTTTTGCAGAAAGTATAAAAGGTTTAGATGGTAAAGAAGAAACACCACAATTTGTCTATGCGTTTAACAACTACTGCGTAAATTCAGGAAAGTTATCTACCACTAAATTTCGTGTCTCTGTTAACGGCTATGAAACCCCAAATCAAAATTATGTGCGGGTTTTAGGAGATTGGGGAAATGAACTAATAGAAAAATTAATTAAAGATAGCGGTACTGATGAATTTCGCACGGCTATTACTCGCTATCTTACAGAAGAAAAGCGTCCCCAATTATTTAAAAATCTTGCTGATGACTTGGAAGATGTTTGTATTAAACTGAAAAAACATTATCAGAATGTACAACGTAATTTAGATAGTCAGCCTCAAGAAATTGAGAGTATGAAATCGCAAGAGTTGCAACGTCTAAATCACCAACTCCAGCAAATTGGTAGAGAATTTAGTGAGCATATTACAGAAGAAGTTAACCAAATAATTAATAATTCTTGTGATGCTTTTGAAACAGATTTTAAGCAATTGCAATCACGAATGATTCGCCGTTTAGATGAATTGCTAGATACTTTTTCTGTAGCTTATGCTTATCGACGTGCAACCATCAGCCATCCTCGCAATGCTACTGCACCTTTAATTGCTATTTTAGTAGAGGCATTTTATTACTTAGCAAATCAACTGGAAGATATTTTGATTGAATCTTCTCAGCAAGTAGTAGCGAATTATTTCCAACGATTGATTGACAAGATTCGCAACTCAGAATATTATCGCCAGTTGTATCGTTTATTAGACAATGATGGTGGAATTGAACAAGAGATTAGAAATTTAGAAAAAAGCGTTACTCAAGCATTAGTAAGTGCAGCTAGTGTAGAGTGCGATCGCTTCGTGCGAGAAAGCCCCAGATTTTACGATGAAGGCACTTTTTCTATATATCAATTTCGCCAAACTTTATCGCAAACTTCTCAAGGTTACGACGCTGAAAGTATCGTGGAAGCAGAACCAGCGATTAGGCAGTTATTGAAGTTAGATTTTGAACCAAAAGTTTCTTATACTATTCGTACATCTTTCCGTCAAACCATTAATCAAACACTGAAAACTCAATTGATACCAATGGCAAATCAGCAAGCAGATGAAATTTTGCAGCAATACCCACAGGCGCGTGCTTATTTAGAGAAAATACTGCAACAAGAAGCTGAAGAAAAAATTGCGAATAATCGCCGATTGTTGAATGTTGTTGAAGAAAATATTGCAGCATATAATTCAGCAGCTTCTAGTATTAATACTTGTTTACAGGTGATGCAATTATACGATCATCTTTTGCCTGTCATTGGTGATTCGTTTGATACTGTTGGTAAGTTCAGTAATAATGGATTTGTGATTTCTGATGTGATACAAGAGGTTTAATTTTAATCTCAAAGATGATTTGAGATAATTGTAGCTTTTAGTGAGTGCTAAAACACTCACTAAGTATAGTTTTGTGTAAATTAGAAAAATTTCAAAAATCAAGTTTATATGGAAGATAGATTCAAGCCAATAGAGTGTAACGATGGTGATGTTTTGGACTTTGGAGGCAACACATATAAAATTGCTAAATTTAAACAAGCAATGGATACCTCATTTAACCCCACGTTAGAATCTATATTGAATCAAGAATTAAGTAGGCAAGGAATAAATAGAAAACAGTCTCTGAATGGGAATTGGTTTCAGAAAGGCACAGATTGCGAAATTTTAACACTAGGTTCTCCAAGCTGGAAAAAGGGGAAAGTGAAAATTAAAATAAGCGTTGAATTTTATGTTGAAGAGGAAGATTTACAAATAACTAACAGCAACAATTCAGAAATCACCGAACCAGAGTCGCCTCTTGATGATCTTCGCCGCATGATTAATGAGTAAAATTAGTCAATCCAAATTTACATATAGCAATCCTATTTGATTTGTAAAAATTCGCGGTGTCCAGATCCCCGACTTCTTTTAGAAGTCGAGGATCTAACTTTTTATGAATGATTTAGGCGTTGCTATAACCTATTAAAATTCGTCATACCATTTCACTTTAATAATGATACAAATACGCTGCTGTTTGGGCATGGCAATGCCCATTGGTGTCAATTTAAGGTGAAAGCCTTGTCAAGACGTGATATTCAGTTCTCTGCCTTCCTATCACGATCCGCATCACCCCACCCTAACCCTCCCCGTATGTATTGGGGAGGGAACTAAATTTCTTGTTTCCCCCCTTAACAAGGGGGGATTAAGGGGGGTAAAACGCCTGTGGGATAAGCGTTTAAGCTTAAGTTGACACTTATGGGCATTGCGCCTTGCCCCTACGATAAATCTATATGTATCAGCATTTTTGTGAATTGGTATCACTATCCCAGTCCCCAACTCAATGGTTATGAATATCAAACGTCGGGAATTTATCACAACTTGTGGACTTGCTACCTTAGCCACCCAGATACCATCATTTACCGCCCAAGGAAAGCCATCTCTAAACACCATCCGCAAGCCGCCCCGCCTGCAAGCTGGCGATACCGTAGGGTTAATCGCCCCTGCGGGTATTGTTGACGCTAAAGACATCGAAGCAGCGCGGAAATCAATATCACAGTTAGGGTTAAAAGTCAAGCTGGGGAAGCATATTTTAGATCGTTATGGCTATTTAGCAGGAAAAGACGGCGATCGCGCCCAGGATGTAAACTTGATGTTTAGCGATCGCACCATCAAAGCAATTATTCCTATGCGTGGTGGTTGGGGCTGCAATCGCATTTTACCCTTACTCAACTATTCGCTAATCCGTTCCCATCCAAAAATTATCATCGGGTACAGCGATATTACTACCCTGTTGTTGGCAATTAATGCCCGTAGTCAAATGATTACTTTTCATGGGCCAGTTGCCACGTCTACCTGGAATCAATTTACAGTCGATTACTTCAAGCGCATCCTATTTAATAGTGAAGCTGTGACTATGCAAAATCTCAACCCTAGCGAAGTGTGGATGGAGACAATAGCACCGGGAAAGGCGAGAGGTAAACTTGTGGGTGGAAACTTATCAGTGCTATCAGCAATGGTAGGTTCACCTTACCTACCTTCTTGGAACAAAAGCATTTTGTTTGTGGAAGAAGTTGGCGAGGATGTTTATCGTATAGATAGGATGCTGACGCAGTTAAAAACTGCTGGGATACTTAATCAAATTGCTGGTTTTATCTTTGGGCAATGCACTAAATGTAGTCTTGGAGATGAACCGTCATTCACATTAATGCAAGTATTGCAACAACACATACTTCCTTTAGGTATTCCTGCTTGGTATGGTTCAATGATTGGTCATATTAAGGATAAATTTACTTTGCCAATCGGTGTAGAAGTGGAAATAAATGCTGAACTTGGGACAATACGAATGTTAGAGGCAGCTGTTAGCCTTGTGTGAATGAGACAGGAGGTTGGAATAAAAAATAGTGGCTCATATTTTATCTAAATTGCAAGCCACTAAATTGGAGATTTTGGTGTTCTTGACTTTGACCCTTGCTCGTGTCTGACTTTTCACTGTAGCTGCGCCTTGAATCCCCCACTATATTTGCAGCATTCAGACAAAGGATTATGTGTACCAAATTTGGAAATGCTTACTTATGATGACCAAACCATTTAGAGGCGATCGCTCCTAAAGCTGCACCTACCATTGGATTACTGAGAAACTTCAGAATCGCTGGTTGTTCAGCCATCACTTCGTGGAAGATGTCAGGATGGCTATGATATGTGAAAGATGCCACCTTGCTGAGGTCATCTGCACTTATGTGGTTAGGGTTGTGGGTAGAAAGTCCCAAATCTCGCTCCAGATGGCGCTCGTCTAGACCTCTTTGCTTTAAGTGCTTGAAAAATGCCCGTGCAACATCATCCCGTTCGTTAGGCTTAATCTGAGCGATCGCTTTTTGGAGTTCTGGCTCCAGCTGGCTTGGTGGAATGCTGTTATGGTTGAAATATTTACTAAACAATTGCCGACGTTGATCGTGAGATGAACGCTGGGCAAAATCGTCAAAATTTTGGTATTCCTGAGTTTGGTCAGATGAAACATCATCTAAAGACTCTGTATTACCGTGAGCCAACTCGTTGAGAATTTCGCGTTTATACTTGTCACTGCTGCTCATTTTAAATGTCTCCTTTTTATACTTGCAATCAACTGAATTAACTCAGGTTTTCTCCAAAAAACGAGTCCCTATTTATACTCAACTTGCTGAGATTGCACATCATACTGAGCCGTCAAAATCAGTTTTTTGTCTGGTGCATACATCAAAACTTTTAAGTCTTGATTGGGGAAATTTTTGTGAAAACCTTGAAGTAAGGATTTTGCTAATGGTCGCACTTCGGTCGGACGAACTTTAGGCGTAATCACGACACCTAACTTATTGTTGTCACGTACATAAGCATCTTGGACAATTCCTTTGGCTGTGCTGACAACCCAGTTCCCAAAATCTTGACCCTGTACACTGTTACCGCGTGACAACAAGGCATAGTCGGCACTATGACTGATTTCAGACGGTAATTGAGTTGGTTGTTTAGCTTGAACAGTACCACTACAGGCGGCAGTCGTTGTTAGTACTAATACCAAGACTAAAGCTGTTAAAACCCGACGAAACTGTTGAATTATTTTCAATTTAACCACCTCATCTAAACTAATGACTATTCTGCAATATCGATCTACTAAGAGTATTTTTAGTAGAAGTAGGTAGAAAACCCACTCCTACTAACTCAAATGCAATCACCTTTGTAGTTTAAGTAGGTTAACCCCGGTCAGTTTTATTCTCTATTCGAGTTCCATCAGTATCAACATCTAATTCTTCGCGTCGAATGGTTTCTTGAACTTCAACGGTTTCTTTGTCTACAACTTTCTGCACTTTGACTTCTTCGCGCAAAAAAGCTTCCTTTCGGATATCTGGAACTTCTTCATAGAGGTCTATATGCGCTACCTCGCCCTCGGAAAAGTCCGTCGCTTCAGCAGACACAACTTTGCCTGTGTCTTGAGAAGTCACTCGCTCAATCACGACTCGCTCTTTTTCCACCGGAACAGCAACTCTTGCAGTTTCGGTTTCAACATGCTTACTAATCGATACTTCTCCGCTTTTTCGGCGCTGTTTATTAGCAACTAGCCTTTCTTGGTAGAGTTTGAAGGTTTGGTCTTCGTGAGCGCTGACATCATACAGATCCGCATCATCTGCGTAGGTGTAGCTGTCAGGACTAGGAGTAGTGCCGCCAGCTGTCGATCCTAACGTACCTGAACTTTCTACAGATGGTGTGCGATATCCTCCACGCACCTGTTCTTCATAGTCGTAGTCAAGCGTTGTATGCTCTTGATATTCAGGTAAATTTTCCGCTTGCTCTCTTGTTATACCAACGACATATACACGGTTAGCTGTAGAGTCAATACGCGATTTACCAACTGGTAGTAAGATTTTCTTGCCAAAAACCCAAAAGCCTATGTCAACAATTAAATAGCGGAATGCTCCTTGGCCATCTACTACAGCATCATTTACTGTGCCAATCTTCTCATCAGTTCCTTGAACATACACACCCATTCCTTTGATGTCGTTACCTTCAAGAGTATTACGATAGTCTTGATCAAATTCACTTATTTTTTGAAGTGGCATTATTTTATTCCTTAAAATCTCCCTGTGTCTTTTTATAAATTACACAATTTAGTTTATATACATCTTCTCTCCGAGGATTGACTTAAATTATCTTGATATTTAATCAATCGAAGTAATTAAATATATTTTAATAACCCACAAGTATGATATCAAACAGCCTTTTAGTATTAATGTATTACTATTTATAAAATTTATTTAAACTAGTTTTTGTAAATAGTGTGACTAGTTTCTAGCATCTATGTGACTAGTTTCTAGCAGTAAATCTCAAAACTAAATTTAGCTAAATCAATACACGCTATCAAATCTAGCTACTTTGATATATTTATTCACACCTTACACTTAAATAAAATATCCTCACATTATTAAAGATTTATTTGCTTAAGTTGTAATACTTGCTCTATCACTCTTCTAGAAGACAAAATCTATGCCAAAAGATTGATGAGAAGGAAATTTAAAAATGCCTAAATATTATTAAAGTCCTAATAAATTTGCAAATAAATATTTAGCTGTGCTGCGAAGGAGTAAGAAATCTAGTTATAAAGCAACCGTTGCAAAAATTGATAATAACAAGGTGTAAACTTTAAAACTGCTCTCATTGCAGAAAATCAGGAGATACTTATGGATACGGAATTACAGCAAGATCAGTATATCGATACTGCCTCCCCAAACCAGATAGAAGCACTTAAAGGTTCAGAGTCTGGAAACCTGGCAATGTTGCCACCTGCCTCGGAAAATGAAGAACAATGGCAAAAAATTGGTAGACAGATTTCTATATTTTTGGCAAAAATACCTGAGTACATAGGTAGATTCTACCAAGAATACAAGTTGCTGATTATCAGCTTTGCGTTGCTTGTGATAACAGTTACGGCACTAAGGATTTTTCTCGCGGTACTCAACGCCATAAATGATATTCCCCTAGTTTCTCCATTTCTCCAATTAATTGGACTTGGTTACACAATTTGGTTTACTTCCCGCTATTTGCTCAAAGATTCGACTCGGCAAGAATTAGCAGGAGAAATTAGCTTGCTTAAAAAACAAACTCTAGGCAGAGAAGAATCACAGACTTTAAGCTAACTAAAGTATCGTGGCGGATACAGTGTATTTGAACTTTTGGTCAAGTAAAAAGCTGAGTTTTGCTTGACCATTCTATAAAACTGTAGATTCTTGGTGTTCTTCTCTAACGAGACGCTACGCGTTGGCGAAAGCCTCTCGTAGAGATGGCGGTTCGATAAATTAAGCTTTTTAGCACTTTTTGCGTAAGTCCTATCTTATACCACATCAGCTAAATTAGCCGGAAAAGAAAATGTATGATCAAGACAAATAGATTAGCTTCGCTGACAACAACAATATTTCTTTCAACATTACTAACAGTCCCTTTGCTTAATAGCTGCGGCGGAGGTTCCCAAAATGCTACGCAACCTCCAATTGACGATACTGTTGGGAGAAATTTAAATAATCGCGCCCCCGTAAATCAACCCCAAGCTAGGAGGGGATTAAGTACAGGGCAGAAAGTGGCAATCTTGGCAGGAGCTGCTGGACTTTTCTACCTCTACAATCAACGAAAGAATGCCCAAGGAGCAGGAGCGCAGGGGAAATACTACCTTTCTAAGAATGGGCGTGTTTACTATCGAGATGCTCAAAATCGCCCTGTCTGGGTAACACCGCCACAAGAGGGCATTCGTGTTCCAGAGGAGGAGGCACAACAATACCGGGACTTTCAAGGATATAACAACAGTCCCACAGGGCGAGACTTAAGGGGTTTGGGTGCAGGTACTGTTCCGACAAATTAATTTTTGTACAGATTATAAATAGATGGCGTTTAACCGTCATTCTATTTTCTAATATAGGAATCATATTTGATTTCTGAAAAAATCTCGGTAGTCTTGTAATGGACTGTCATGGCTAAAATGATTGCAAAAAAATTGTAGGTTGGGTGGAGCGGAGCGCAACCCAACATATATCAGGATGTTGGGTTACGCAAAGCCTCCACCCAACCTACTGGCGTGTCAAGGCTAAATTTGTGCATTAGCAAACTCTTGTGGGATGGGCTTCTAGCCCGTCCTAATTGGCGGGCAAGATGCCCGCCCCACAAGAAAATTTATTGCAACATTTTAGTCTTGTCACACCACTACGTCTACGTCTAATGCACTATTTTGCGTAGACAGTCCACTACGTGAATTTCAAAAATCAAATACTAGTCCTATAGAAACTTTTTGTGTATTTAAAGTTAATAATACTCAAAAGGATCATATCAAGCATTATTATAATTTCTCGGAGAAGTCTTTTTTAAAATTTTATACAAGTATATAGAAATCCTATTTAATTGTTGAAAATATTTTGACTTCTAATTATTTTTGTACAACAGCGTTTTGAGTCTCAGGAGGCTTTCAAAATTCAAACTGGAGTCTTAGATACTAATAGTTATACTTTTATCAAAGTAAGAGTAACCTTTGATAGATGATTTTGAAAAAGTATAACTATTAATATATTGAAAGTAATTACTTTACCGTTGATAGTTTAGTGAAATCACAGTTTAGGAGTCACAAATGAATCTATTAGAAAAAATCTTCGGTGGCGGTGAGGTTCCAGAAAATGACTACCGCAATTTTGTCAACCGCTACGAGCAAGGCTTACCTCATGAGGGATACTCAGATGAAGAAGTTTTAAACCGTTATCAGCAAGTATCTAGACAGTTACCTCCAGACCTTTATCAGGAATCTGCCCAAGAAGCTTTTAGTCGGATGTCACCACAAGAGCGGATGCAGTTTGGTCGCTCTCTTCAACAGCAAACGCGCTCTTCAAACTTGAATTTTCCCGATCTAAACCAAGATGGTATAGACGATCGCTTTCAAGACCCAAATTATCTTGCTCAAGCGACAGGCCGGGTTCACCAGCAACAACCAGATATACTCAGTCAAATTATGAGTGGTGCTGCTGGGAGCTTTATGGGTGGTCAAGGTGGTAACATTATGAGCAATCCATTAGCGAAGGGAGCGATGGCTGGTATCGCCGCCCTAGCTATGAAAAAGTTAATGCAAAGAGGCAACCAAGGAAATTCCGGGCAGTATGGTAACGCCCGCCCAGCTAGCGAAGACCCCTACGGCGATCCGGCGGATTACAGGCAGTATGGTAATGTCCGCCCAGCTAGCGAAGACCCCTACGGTGATCCGGCTGACCAACAGTACCGCTAGTAACCTCAAGCAGCAAAGCTGCAATTCGTAATTACAATCAGTGAAAGCTTGAACTCATCACTGATAATTATGGTCAAGTAAAAATCAATTTTTTTACTTGACCACTTTTTATTAGATTAGTATCACTTAGTAGAAAATATCTTGGATTATTGGTGGTGTTTAAAGCAACGAAAAGCGGCTGAGAGTTATATTCTAGCAAGGTCAATCTGAAGAAACTCAGTCTTTATTTCATCATTCTAAATTACATAAGTTAGCAGCAGATTGGTAGTAGGAAAATGAAAGAGTTAGCAAAAAAAATATATAGTAAGCTTTTGCATTTATTTCACCAACTCATGGGAATTACTATTTCCCGTAATCCAAATCCAAACGAAACTAATGCTGCTCTTGATGAAGAATCTCTGGAACACTTAAATACTCAATTAAAAAAACAAATTCATTTTCAAGACAGAGTTAATAAATCCGAGCAAAAGTTACAATTAAATTACCAGGATTCAGCAAAACGTCGGCAATTTAAAAAAGCTTCTTTATTTCCTGATAGTAAGACTAATGTTGCTGCATTGTCGCTAGTTTTGTCTGGAGTTGCTGAAGTCTTATCTCAAAAAATGAATCTGTCATGGAATCAAGTAAATAATACTTTTAGTTACGAAAAAGAAGCTGAAAAAGGAAAAATCTTTTACTATGTAACAGATAATCCCGAAACTCCACAACCAGAAACACTGGCAGAAGAGGCAGCTTTAGTTGTTATAGACGAATTTGATCCGAGGGCGTGTGCTATCCACCTGATTTACTGCGCCTTAGTAGCTAGCCTAGATAAACCTTGGTCAGGTAATTTTGTAATAGATGACAAGCAACTACTTGAATACACAGGGCTTGTGAAACGTAGGGACTTATGCAAGCATGAAAAATTGAGTATTTTGTACCAGTTGTTACGGCAACCTGCTCAAGTACTAGCTTGTATTGCATGGCCTAAACAGGAGAAAGCTGGAGCTTTTACTGTTGCTGATTTAAAGATTTGGGACATCAGCATAATACGAGATTTTGAAACAGATAAAGCTGGCAATAACAAGCTAGTGGGTTTAAAGGTGATAGGTCAAGCTGGAGTATGGACAAAATACTTCCTCAACAAATCTAAATACCATTACCAAACTGGAATTATTACCAAGAAAACCGTACAGAAACTATTTAGTATTGGTAAACAAAATGCTGGCGCGGCTAGAATGCTAGTTTGGCTAACCTTCCAAATCAAACCGGAATTTCAGGATTGTGTAATGGGCAAGACTCTGATGGAGATTGCTTACGGCAAAGACAAAGTGTCAACGGCAGAGCAAGACAGACAGCTTAGACGGCAAATAGCTGATGATTTGGAAACTGACTTGAAAGTTGTCAAAGAAGCTGGATGGCAAGCAGAACTGGAAACAGGCCCAGCTTGGTTAACAAGCAGCAAAACTGCTAAAAGACCTATAGGTTACTGGAATCAAATACTCAATTCTAGATGGCGTTTTCATTTACCAGCAGAAGTGCAGGAACGCTTGACCGTGGACTCGAATCAGCTAAGTGCAAACAATATCCAGCCTCTATCAGGTAATGTTATCAGAGAAGCGAGAAAAGCAAAAGGCTGGTCTAGAGCATTTTTCGCTACAACGATGGAGAAAAGCATTTCCTGGGTTGATGCAGTCGAGACGGGTACACGTCAGGTTTCTCAAAAGGACTTGCCCAAGTTGCTCAATACACTGGAATTACACGTTAACAGGTATTGATGTTTGCAAGCCGCATACTTGTGCTGAGGTAATTTTTGCTAGATATTATTACTCATTGCAACTGCGTCGGGAGGGGGGTTAGGTTTTTCGTAGGTTTTTCCATGACGTAGAAAAGTCATTGTTCATGTAAAGTTTCGGCAGAAGGCAGTATTCTCCCTGCCTCCTGCCCCTCTTGCTAATATTTTGATAGATAGTACGCATTTCTCCTCGCTATGTTACGCCTAACAGAAGTAAAGCTCCCGCTCGATCATCCTGAAGATGAGATCAAGACTGCCATCCTCAAAAAGCTGCAAATCACGGACGAAGATTTGATCAGCTATTCCATCTTCAAGCGTAGCTACGATGCCCGTAAGAAAGGAGAGATCGCCCTTGTTTATATTCTGGATGTAGAAACGACTCAGGAAACTTATCTACTTAAGCGCCTGAAAAAAGATCCTCATGTAATGGTCACTCCAGACATGAGTTATCGCCCAGTGGCACAAGCACCAACCAATTTGGCGATTCGGCCTATCGTCATTGGTACTGGGCCTTGTGGATTATTTGCGGGTTTGATGCTGGCGCAAATGGGCTTTTGTCCCATCATTTTAGAACGTGGCAAACAAGTTCGCGATCGCACCGTTGATACTTTTGGCTTTTGGAAGAAAAAATCAGATTTCAACCCCGAATCTAATGCCCAGTTTGGCGAAGGTGGGGCGGGTACATTCTCCGATGGCAAACTCTACAGTCAGGTTAAAGATACTCAGCATTATGGGCGCAAGGTACTAACCGAACTTGTGAATGCGGGAGCCTCACCGGAAATTCTCTATATCAATAAACCGCATATCGGCACCTTCAAACTGGTGGGAATCGTCCAAAGTATGCGTGCCAAAATCGAATCCCTCGGTGGCGAAATTCGCTTTGAAAGTCGGGTGGAAGATATCAACATCGAAAATGGACAGGTGCGGGGAGTTACCCTCGCCAGTGGGGAATATATCGCCAGCGATTATGTAGTTCTGGCAGTAGGGCACAGCGCCCGCGATACCTTCCAAATGCTATACGATCGTGGAGTTTACATAGAGCCTAAACCTTTTTCCATCGGCTTTCGGGTCGAACATCCCCAGTCTCTCATCGATCAATGTCGTTTCGGCGCTCAAGCTGGTCATAAGCTTTTAGGTGCTGCCGATTATAAACTGGTTCACCACTCTCAAAATGGTCGTTCTGTCTATAGTTTTTGTATGTGTCCGGGGGGCTTAGTGGTTGCAGCCGCATCAGAGCCGGGGCGACTTGTCACCAATGGGATGAGCCAATACTCTCGCAATGAGCGCAATGCCAACAGTGCGATCGTTGTGGGCATCACCCCAGAAGATTATCCAGGAAACGCCTTAGCGGGAATTGACTTCCAACGGCGCTTGGAAGAACGAGCTTTTGAATTAGGCGGTGGAACTTATGAAGCTCCAGGACAGTTGGTGGGAGACTTTCTTAACCATCGTCCCTCGACAGCATTGGGCACTGTTAAACCGTCTTATACACCTGGAGTACACTTGGGCGATTTGAGTCAGAGTTTACCAGATTATGCGATCGCTGCCATCCGCGAAGCCCTTCCCGCTTTTGACAAACAAATTAAAGGATTTGCGATGGATGATGCCGTGTTGACTGGAGTGGAAACCCGTACCTCATCACCGATTCGGATTAAACGCAAAGAGGATTATCAGAGTTTAAATACAGTCGGTCTTTATCCGGCTGGTGAAGGCGCAGGATACGCAGGGGGAATTCTCTCGGCGGGTATCGATGGTATCAAGGTAGCGGAGGCAATGGCTTTAAGT
Organism: Nostoc sp. 'Peltigera membranacea cyanobiont' 210A; assembly: GCF_002246015.1. Classification (GTDB taxonomy): domain Bacteria; phylum Cyanobacteriota; class Cyanobacteriia; order Cyanobacteriales; family Nostocaceae; genus Nostoc. The sequence goes on along the minus strand of NZ_NOLJ01000001.1, from coordinate 541,091 downwards.
ATTTTGAGGAATGTGAGTTTTTAGTAAGGGACTTCCAAATAAAAAAATACTCAACAAACTGGCAAAAAACTCTCTCCTCCTTATTCCTCTGTGTTCTCTGTGTCTCTGTGGTTCGTTTGATAATTTATTTCTTGGAAGTCCCTAAGCACAAAACGTGCTTAAAAATCCAGGACTAAAGTCCTTACTACGAACTTATTTCCCCCTCTCTGCTCAGGAAAAATTGTCAGACTTACCACGCAAGATACTAAAATTTAGTTATCAATAAAAACATAATGTCTGATACTCGCCATTTTCGTGGAGCTTGGCAAACCCATTAGTTAGATTCCGATTAATCTTTGAACATGGTTGTTGACAAAAATCGAGAAGCATTCATTCCTTATACTCGCAGCGATATTATCAAACTTTGCCTGCAAGACGGTCAGCTAAATTGGGATGATGCCAAGAAATTTCAAGATTTTTGCCAAATCCTTGCTGCCTACTATCACTTTCGCTTCCACCAAACCTTAGAAATTATCAAAGATAACTATGTACCCTTTAACCCTAATGAAGATGTTCAACCAATAACTCCACCAACATTCGAGCAATATGATGAAATGGAGCGCCAAGTAATTGATGCCTTTCAACATATTGTCGAAAGAGCAAATTATATTCTTTTGCCTGAATCGATTGTCAAACGATCAGTGACAACCCAATCTCTAATTGATTTGAAAACTCAAGTAGATTTTGAGGATTTTGACCGCTTTCTTTGTTACTACCGGGGTGATAGTTACAAAAAAATCTTAGTAAAAAAGTTCTTCTTTTGGCAAGAAGAAAATACTATTGATATCTTGGAACGAATTGTTTTATTAGTCAAGTTCAAAGAAGCAGCTTACTTTCGTGCAAAGAAGGTGAATATCCAAGATTTAAAATTCATTCCCGGTAAAATGTATGTTTACTGCTACAAAAATATTCCTAAACTAGATATTGACTTACTCTTTCCCAACGTGGAAACGAGTATGACCTGGAAAGATCGTTTACTATTTGGAATCCCTGCTATTGGAGCGGCAATTCCTTTGGTATTAAGGACTTTGCCGAATTTATTATTGCTGGTTGCTGCAATTATGTTAGTCCTAAATGTGTCATTTCTAATTGAATCATTAAATGTAGAGTTGTCTCAAGTTAGAAATTTTATGCCAGTTTTGGTGGCAACTTTATCATTAGCGCTCTCTTTGGGTGGATTTGCCTTTAAGCAATACACTAATTACAAAAATAAAAAAATTAAATTTCAAAAAAAAGTTACAGATACATTATTTTTCCAGAATTTAGCTAACAATACCAGTGTATTTCAAGTGTTTATTGAATTGGCAGAAGAAGAAGAATGTAAGGAAATTATTCTGGCATACTATCACTTACTTACCAGTCCTACACCCTTAAGCCCTGAACAATTAGATTCTCGCATTGAAACTTGGATGGAGAATAAACTAGGTACAAAGATTAACTTTGATATTCAAGGGCCTCTGAGCAATCTAGAAGCTATTCGTGGCCAAGTAATTCCAAATAGCGAAACAACAGACAATATATCAGAAATAGCTTTACTAACATATAATCACCAGGGAGCATGTCAAGTTCTCCCCTTGGATGATGCTAAAGCAGTGATTGATTATGTTTGGGATAATGCCTTTCAATATAACGGGATAATCTTGTAGGCAAACGTACTGATGACTCATACCAATTTTATGTGAGGCTGTGCTTTATATGTACTGAGTTTTATTCAAAAATCATTATCTGGTATTGCCAATATCAATTCTAATATCAAGCCCCACCTAGATGCTTTCGAGGCAGGGCTTTGGTTTTTATGGCTGAAATCGATATGCAATCATGCGTCAAGCGCGATGGCGTACACGCCCTTTCCGGTGGCGATCGCAGTGCAGAATTTATCCGATTGTTAAAGCTGGTTCTTTACAGAAGTTAAATAGGGCTGACTCAGTTTCTGATTCATCTTCAAATACAGCAGAGATGTACCATTCACAGGGCGAACCATTCGTATATTCAGCCCAAGCAATTGTTACTGTTTCACCCGATGGAATCCCTGAATCGCTCAAGGTAAATGAAGCCCACTCTTCATCATCGACAGATACCCACAACTCTGTAATTGCTTGTTCGGTATCATTGGTAACGGTAAACGTAAATTGATCTGACATAAATGGCCCCTTAGCTATAAATAAATTGCAGGTTGTCAGTCACGGATTATACTGCCACTTTTTTTTAACGTTGTCATCATAACTGCCGGAATACAGACTAAAACGTGGTTTCAAGCTTTTTGTGGCTAAATTTAAATTTGTTAAAGAGTATTAAAAATATCACAGGTAAGACGCGATTCATCGCGTCTTTGTCTTAATACAACTCATATTTCATTAACTGACAAGGCAGCGCTCCGTTATACACCGCAATCCGCCGGGATGATTTTAGTCCAATCGATTGAGACAGTTCCTTGTTGCCACTGAGTACAAACGCAGTCCAGCCTTTGAAGCGTTGTTTCAGCACATCGCCCAAAAGTTTATAGAACGCCCCTAGATCGCTATCTCGCCCCAGGCGTTCGCCATAGGGTGGATTGCAGAATAAAACCCCACTGTCTGCGGGGGCAACAACATCAGCAAGCTCCATTTGAGAAAACCATACATGATTATCAACGCCGCAGTTTTGAGCATTGTTAATCGCTTGCTCAATTATATTTTCATCGCGATCGCTTCCCCAAATAGGTGCAGTCAGGCTATCAAGTTGACTGTCCTTAGCTTCTTGGAGCAGTTTTTCTAAAAGGGGCAGATCAAAATCGAGCCAATTTTCAAATCCAAAGGATTCACGAAACAGCCCTGGTGCGATGTTCAGTGCCTTTAAGCTAGCTTCCAGAGGTAAAGTGCCAGATCCACACAGAGGATCGTAGAACATCTGGTTGGGTTGCCAACCCGAAAGTTGAATCAGGGCAGCAGCTAGAGATTCCTTGAGAGGGGCTACTCCAACCGCAGGGCGGTAGCCTCGGCGGTGCAGACTATTTCCAGAACTGTCGAGTTTAACGGTACAAAAGTCGCGTTCAATATGAACATTAACCCGCACATCTGGTTCATGAAGCTCTACATTTGAACGCTCGCCCAGATTTTCTTGCTGCTGATCGACGATCGCATTTTTGACCTGAAGAGATGTGAAGTGGCTGTGGTTGAGGTGCTGGTTTTTGCCCGTGACATTCACCGCCAGGGTCATGTCTGGCGTTAAATAGTTTACCCAATCGATAGTCTGGATACCGCGATAGAGATCCTTAGCATCAAGGCATGGAAACTCATTGATATTCACCAAGATTCGGAACGGCAGCCTAGCCCAGAGGTTGACGCGATAAAGTAAAGTGCGATCGCCCTCAAAGGCTACACCGCAAAAGCCCGGCTCTACGGAATGGGCACCCAGTTGCTCTAACTCCTGAGCCGCGAGGGTTTCTAATCCGCGAGCAACCGTTGCAAAATACTGATTCATCCTCTAATCCAAAGCATTATCTTCACTGCTCACCCATTGACGCACTTTAGCTTAACTTATATCTGGTGACATTCTCTCTCGTTAAGTCTGCAACTATAACCTTAATTAGGGTAGAGGCAGGAGTCAGGACACAGTAAATATTTTTTGAAAGAGATTATATTTTCTTCAGTTTAAGTACTATCTTAAATCAATTAACCTTGGTAATATCAAGCTGAAATAGCATTCAGCCACTTTCCAATACAACCCATTAATAAAAATAGTCAGAGAGAAAAACTATGACTTTAGTATCTGATCTTGTTCTGCTACAAGACTTAACATCGTCATCTGATGAGAATTTAATCCAGCTTAAAACCGTACTTCCTGCGACGGTAAATCGCTTAACCAACCCGAAGTTAGCAAAGATATTTGGTGATGACCTGAAATTTGGTATTGCCTCTTTCAAGGATAAGCCAATACTGCCTTTTGGGGGTTACGCTGACTATGTATATCAAGCAGAAGTCGCTTTGACAAATAATGTCACAACAGTTAAAGACAAAATCTTTGACTTTCAAGCTTTTGGTGGCAATGATGGGTCAGAATCACAATTAGATGCACTCTTGTTCGCAGCTTTAGATAGCGGTGGCAGTCTTGGTTACAGAGTAGGTTCATTTCGTGTTGTTATAGTAGCCACCGATAATATTTATCACGTTGCCGGCGATCGCGCAGCAGCTATTCCAAGTGATACTATTGCCAATAATGGAGATGGGATAGCTGATGCTTATGAAGATTATCCAGAGATCGGACAAGTAAAAACTGCGCTAGAAGCAAATAACATTATTCCAATTTTTCTAACTACGAGTAATGTTGCAACCGATTACGAGACACTAGTTACCCAGCTTGGTCGAGGTGGTGTACTGACTCTTGGTTCTAAAAGTGAGAATCTTGCTGATGTCATAAAAGAGGCAGTTGCTCAAACCAGAAATGTAATCAGTACTGATGTCGCTACAACCAAGGGAGACGATACCTTTAGTTGGGAGGATTTTTCGGCTGGCAATAAGGTTATTTTTGCTGGGGATGGTGATGACAGTATTTCGCTTTTTGGTGTTATTGGTAATCATTACATTGATGGAGGGGCAGGTTCTGACATCCTTGTTGGTGGAGCTGGTGCAGACAAAATAGATGGGGGTAGTGATGACGACAACCTTCTGGGGAACAACGGTAATGATATTCTTTTTGGCAGTAGTGGAAAAGATATTCTGATCGGGAACAAAGGCAACGATTACCTACAGGGAGATAGTGGGGACGACTTACTAGAAGGAGGCGCTGGCTCAGATAAGTTTGCATTTGCAACAGGATCAAAGTTTAATATTAGGGAACTCGGAGTTGATACTATTAGTGACTTCACTCCTGGGAAAGACAAGATCCAACTGTCTAAATCTACCTTTACTGCTCTAAGGAACTCAGTCTTCCCGACTCAATTAAATTCCGCAGACTTTGCCACAGTGACGAACGATACTTTAGCTGCAAGTAGTAGTGCAGCGATCGTTTATAATAGCGCAAATGGTAGTCTCTTTTATAACCCTAATAGTTCGGCAGATGATTTTGCTGAGATTAATTCCGGGGGTAAATTTGCACAATTGGATACTACCTCTTTTCCTGCTCTAACTACCGCTAGTTTTGAGGTAGTTTTTTAAGGTTTGTGTCTGATTTAGAGTCCTGCATTTTGTAACTCATTTACCTGAAAACTGCTTTAACAAAAAAAGGAGGCTATCACCAGGAGCAAATTAAACAGTATAGTTTCAAGATGCCTCTGCTTACCTCAATAGACTACTATCTATTTGAACCATCTTAAAAAGTGAGATCCTCCCAGACAAATGAATTGAACCGAGATTAATCTATATTTTTCTAAAATCAATCATTGTCTGACGATAAGCATCTGGCAAACCTGTATCAAAACACTTGCCTTTAACAACATATCCTGTCATTCCCTCTTCCTGACGCAATTTTTCCAGACAAGATGTTAACTGAAATTCACCTCGTTCTCGGAAATTTTGGTTGATATGTTCTGCGAGAAAGTCAAAAATTTTCGGTGTTAGTAAATATAAGCCAAATATACATAAAAAATTATTTTCTGACATTCCCTCTATACGTAAATGCTGTTGTGCATACTCTATAGTTGGTTTCTCAGACAGTTGGGTAACTGACAAAATCGAGTTTAACTCTTGCCAAACTCCTGTTACACACCCAGCTTGATGAATAATTTCTGCTGGCATTGTCGTTAAGCCAATAACGTTTTGATTAACTTGTTCGTAAATATCTAAAACTTGACGCGTACAAGATTTTTCAATATCAGATGCATAAATGTGGTCGCCCAACATGAGCAAAAATGGCTCATTTTGTACCCAATCCTTGGCACAAAATACCGCATGACCATAGCCTAATTGTTCCTCTTGTAACAAAATGGTAATTCTACTTCCTAAATTTTCGAGATACCGGCTATATTCTTGATTTTGCGGTGAAAGTTTATCGAAAAGTTCTTTTTTAGGTGGGTTTTTCAAGAAATCTGCAAATATTTCTTTGTCATCTGGCTGCACCACAATTCCTACTTCTGTAATTCCAGCACTAATTGCCTCTTCAATAATTGCGAGAATCACAGGTTTTGCCCTACCATCTCGATCGATAATCGGGAAAAGTTCTTTTTTGACAACTTTAGTAGCTGGAAACAAACGAGTCCCGAAACCAGCTACCGGAATCACAGCTTTTCTAACTTTATTTTTCTGCATAAACCTCTCCTCCCCTCCTCTCTCTGTGCCCTCTGCGCCTCTGCGGTTCGTCATCCCAACTTCTCAAACAATTCCGCCAACACCACATTAGAAAATAAAAACCCTTGGGGATCAATCAAACGCAACCTTCCCCTTGTAACTTCCACCCAACCTTTCTCAAAATACAATTGCAAATACCTGCAAATTTCCTCCACCTTCGCTTCGCCATAAGCTGCCGTCAACGCCGCCAAACTCAAACCCTCTGCCAGACGCAACCCCAACATTAACGTTTCTAACAATACTTCCTTTGGGGGAGTTACATCACAATCAATTACACCGCCAGCTTGTACCCACTGGTAATACTCCTTAGTTTTACGCGGACGGGTGAATCGTTTCCCCTGAACATAACTCGCCGCACCCATACCAAAGCCATAATAAGGGCGGTTTTCCCAATACACGCGATTATGCCGACACTGATGATCGGGTTGAGCATAATTAGAAATTTCATAATGCTCATAACCAGCACTAGTTAAAACCTGCTGCCCCATCTGGTACATTTTGACTGTGGCTTCATCCGTGGGTAAAGGAGTATCGCCAGGTTTGTAGTAACGACCAAAGGCTGTACCTGGTTCGATGGTGAGATCGTAAATGGAAATGTGAGTGGGTGCGATCGCTACGGCTTTTAAGAGAGAATCTTGCCATTGATCCAAAGACTGATGCGGCAATCCAGAAATTAAGTCTAAGCTAAATACGGGAATCTCGACTTGGTGGATTAGTTCCACAGCTGCAAAAATATCTTCAACTGAGTGCGATCGCCCCGCCCTTTGCAATAATTCTTCTTGAAAGGCTTGTACACCCAAACTTACCCGGTTCACGCCTGCACTGCGATAGCCTACTATGTGGGCTAAATCAAAGGTGCCTGGGTCAATTTCCATAGAAATCTCTGCCCCAGACGCAATCCCAAAATGCTTCTGTAGCTCTGTCAGTATCCGTTGTAGCTGCTCTATTGAGAGCAGCGAAGGAGTACCACCACCGAAGAAAATTGTCTTCAGAGGTTGACCAAATGCTGGTGTCATGGCAATTTCTTGACATAGCACCTCAACATATTGGGAGATAGTACCAGATGTTTCGCCCCGCAAGCGATCACCTACAACAGACACCGGGAAATCACAATAAAAACACCGCCGTCTGCAAAAGGGAATATGCACATAAGCAGAACTCGCAATTCCAGAAATACTAAATTTTTTACTCATTTTGAGAAAAGTTTTAAGTTAATCCAACTGCGAATTAGAGACAATGAAAATAAGTAGTTTATTTACAAGTTTTTGTCTTTTTACAACAAAACAATGAAAAATATTAAGATAAAAGCCTTTAGTTATAATAATTGCAGATATTGTCAGCCTAAACCCTTAGTGTAAGTCAATATTGATTAGTTTATCTTACCGATGAAATAAAAAATACTTAACTTTATCGGTGAACACAGTTGCAGGAAAACAAGACAACCATGCTTGACGCCATTATTATTTTCTCATTTATCCTAGCAGCGTCGGGAATAGGGTTCTACAGCATTGAACTACTACCCAATAGCACGCTAGATCAGGTAACGAATCTAGAAGCTCTACGTTTAGTTGTTGCCGTCTTTGCCGCTATTATTGGTGGTGCGATCGGGCTGAGTTTCCAGACGACATATCGTCGCCTAGAATCACAAGTCAAAGAAATGCCTCTAGAAGTGATTTTAACTCGTGCGATCGGCTTAGTGATTGGGCTATTACTAGCCAACTTGATGTTAGCCCCACTATTTTTGCTCCCTATCCCGGCGGATTTTGGATTTATTAAGCCATTGGTGGCAGTTGTTGGTAGTATCATCCTCTCCGTTACTGGCATGAATTTGGCAGACACCCACGGGCGAGGCTTATTGCGGTTCATTAATCCCAACACCGTTGAATCGATGGTAGTGGAAGGAACATTAAAACCAGCCAATACCAAAGTTCTAGATACTAGCTGTATTATTGATGGTCGTATTGAAGCCTTACTAGAAACAGGATTTTTAGAAGGGCAAATTCTTGTACCGCAGTTTGTCTTGCAAGAACTTCAACAAGTAGCGGATGCTAGCAAAGACCAAAAGCGGGTGCGGGGAAGGAGAGGACTAGAAATTCTCAACCGTATTAAGGAAGATTATCCCGATCGCATCCTAATTAATGCAGTTGACTACGAAGATATTCCCACAGTGGATGCCAAGTTAGTGCGCTTCGCCCAAGAAATTAGCGGTACACTGCTAACCAACGATTACAACTTGTCTAAAGTTGCCAGTGTTCAGAAAGTACCTGTTTTGAATGTGAATGATTTAGTGAATGCCGTCCGTCCCAGTTATTTACCAGGTGACAACCTGGATTTAAAAATCCTCAAGGAAGGCAAAGAACCCAGTCAAGGTATTGGCTACTTAGATGACGGCACAATGGTAGTCGTTGAAGAAGGTAGCAGTTATGTGGGTGGTGAACTGCGAGTAGTAGTTACCAGTGCTTTACAAACTACAGCAGGAAGAATGATTTTTGCCAAACCCCAAGCTTCAGCATTGGCGTGAAACAATTGGATGTTTGTTCAATTCGAGTGACATTTGGTAATCGGTGCAGTCAACCTGCACCGATTATTTATTGATTGGACTCACGAGACTCACTTACCTGTAAATACTGTAACTGCTCAATTGATAACCCTGTGACTCTGCCGATTTGCTTTAATGGCATACCAGTACTAAATAGATTTCTTGCCACTTCGAGTAACGCTTCAGCCTTACCTTCGGCCTTGCCTTCAGCCTTGCCTTCAGCTTTACCTTCTTGTAAAATGTCTTGATAAATTGCTGACTCGCGCATAATATCTGACCTCAAAACTCGTTTAATAACCTCTTTATCTAATACTAAACCAGCTAAAATCGCTGTAGAAGCAGCAATATTACTTTGAGTTCTTAATTCTGTAATACCGTTAATTTCCCGTGCCACTTCATTCAGTATAACTTCTGGATCAATTGTACTGCTTAACACCGCCAAGGGTAAAAGTCCAGGTGTTCTCAAAAATACTTCTGTAGGTTGTTCCCAAAGTCTGATAACTGCAAATTCATGTCGTGTCCCAGCAATTGTAAATGTATTTTGTTGCACCAAATTTGAATTTGTCTGCTTGAGGTAAATTACGACTTGATGCATTGCTTTGTCTGGAAAGCGGCGATATACTCGCAATCGATAGTCAATCATCCGAAAAGGAATTTCCGCATCGACTTGGGTTTGAAATTCCAAATGCAATATGCTTTGCTCCGACTGCAACAGAATTAGAGCATCAGCCCGAATGGGTTCGAGAGATAATTCTTTTGGACTTAGTTCTGTTAAATTAATAGATTCGCCTAATAACCATGTAGCGAAGTCACTGGAGAAGTTCTCAACTAAAAACTTACAGATATTGTCAAACATCTGAATTAGTGTAGTTGGTGCAGATGGGTTCGCATGATGCTGGAAACCTATCTAATACATTGTTTGTATATTGTGTACGACTATATATGTCCATAATTCCATCAAACTAAAGTCTACGGCTACACAAACAGAGTTATAGATTAGCAGGCTAATTATCTTATGGTCATTTACACAAACATCATATAACTAAAAGTGACTTTTATTTTAGGGCTGATTTGTTGATTGCGTACATACCTTGTTTAGCAGCATCGTTTTTTTAGAATTTATACGGCTTAAAGGTGCTAAGAGTGCAAAAGCGTTAATCCCAAAATATACGGTTGCAGTATTGATTATTCCTATACCAAAACCTACAACCGATCTTGATATGGTAGACGACTACGAACAGCTACTATATATTTTGTAAATCGGACAGGATGCTTAACATACAATAATAGTGCTATGCCTTTGTAGTTAAAAATTTTAATAAACCACGAAGGCTTAAAAAAATCACAAAGCCGACTTTTGCAACACAACCGTATTTGATGGCTAAATCAATTGTTTCAACAAAACGGCTCGGCAGTCAGTTAATCCACTGGTTGCTTGAAGAAGACCGACGAGAAAAAAAAGGGCCTTACCGCAAAGAAGAAGTACATCGCCAGCATTCTTGGTGGCAGGTGATGTGCTTGACTGGTGTAGATTATTTCTCGACCCTTGGCTATCAACCAGGGATTGCAGCACTGGCGGCTGGCGCTCTTTCTCCTATAGCTACCCTAATTCTGGTTTTACTGACGCTTTTTGGAGCGTTGCCAATTTATCGGCGCATTGCTGCCGAAAGCCCTCATGGTGAAGGGTCGATCGCAATGTTAGAACGTTTACTTCCCTGGTGGCAAGGCAAATTACTTGTACTGTGCTTACTTGGCTTTGTGGCAACTGACTTTATTATTACCATTACCTTGTCAGCAGCTGATGCCACAGCCCATATCATCGAAAATCCGCTGACACCAAATTGGCTTCACAATCAGACGATCGCAATTACCCTGATATTAGTTGCATTACTAGGTGCAGTTTTCTTGAGAGGTTTTCGAGAAGCCATTGGGATTGCAGTAGTTTTGGTGGCAGCTTATCTGCTGTTAAACTTTATTGTCGTTGGCGTCGGTGTGTACCAGATATTAACTCACACAGAAGCGATCGCTAACTGGCAAACTGCACTTTTTGCACGCCATTCTAACCCTTTGATGCTAATCGGCATCTCTCTCCTTATCTTTCCCAAACTCGCACTGGGATTGTCAGGTTTTGAGACTGGTGTTACCGTTATGCCCCTGGTTAAAGGTAGCAGTAACAGCACTCCGCAGCATCCCAAAGGGCGGATTCGGAATACACGCAAGCTGCTCACCACTGCTGCTGTGATTATGAGTTTCTTTCTGCTTACCACCAGCTTTATAACCACTCTACTGATTCCAACCGCAGAATTTGCATCGGGGGGCAAAGCCAACGGACGGGCCCTTGCTTATTTAGCACATTTGTATTTAGGCAATGCCTTTGGCACAATTTACGATTTAAGTACTATTTCTATTTTGTGGTTTGCAGGTGCATCTGCAATGGCAGGGCTATTGAATATCGTGCCTCGCTACCTACCACGCTATGGCATGGCACCCAATTGGGCACGAGTAAGCCGACCTTTAGTGTTAGTCTACACAGCGATCGCTTTTGTTGTCACAATTATCTTCAAAGCAAGTGTAGAAGCCCAAGGTGGGGCTTATGCAACTGGTGTGCTGGTGTTGATCACCTCAGCCGCCTTTGCTGTAACTTTATCAGCCCACCGTCACAGACAGAAGCGAGCAAGATTTGTTTTTGGCATCATTACACTGTTATTTTTATATACCACCATTGTCAATATCATCGAAAGGCCAGAAGGGATTAGGATTGCTGGGTTTTTCATCGGTGCAATCATTTTTACCTCGCTGGTTTCTCGTGTTTGGCGTTCAACGGAACTGCGAGCAGAGCGAATTGAAGTTGACGAACTTGCTAACCAATTCTTTGCTGAAGATAGCCGGGGAACAATACGACTGATTGCAAATCGGTTGAATAAGGGTGATGCCCTAGAGTATTTTATGAAAGAGAAAGAGGTACGCGAAGACAACCATATTCCAGCCAACGATCCAATTCTGTTTCTAGAAATTCATGTATCCGATGCTTCGGAATTTGCGGATGTGATTGTAGTAAAAGGGGTACAAGTTGGTGACTATCGCATCCTCCGGGCTGAAAGTGCAGCAGTACCGAATGCGATCGCAGCTTTACTACTTTACATTCGCGACCAAACAGGTAAGATTCCCCATGCTTACTTCGGCTGGGTTGAGGGAAATCCCATACAATACCTATTGCGTTTTATCTTGTTTGGCGAAGGTGACATTGCTGTAGTTACCCGTGAAGTACTGCGGCGAGCTGAAAAGAATCCCCACATGCGACCTGGTATTCATGTTGGGGGTTGATTTAGGAGTGCTGATTTAAGAGTGCTGAGTTGCTGAGTGCTGAGTTTAATTTTCTGCGTAAGTTCCCTAAGTCTATAAGATTTAAGAGTGCTGAGTGCGATTATTAGTTTTTTTACTCAGCACTAGTTACTCAGCACGGGCTAAACCTTAGCTATCCGCTAACAGCACTGTTTCGGTGATAGGAGTAGCGATCGCAGCTTCTGGTTCAAGATCGAAGAAATGGCCTTAAAATTTATGTAAATATGAGCCGCTCAATCTGAGATTAACTTTAAAATTATTTAACTTTTTAGAATGCCAGACGCGGAAAAGTTCCACAACCAGCTGGCTAATCACAAGCTGCTGCATCGGCAAGTTAGTAAAAAGGCAAAATCTTCGCTAGTCGCCAGTGGAGAAGAAGGAATGGTGCTTCAGTTGCCTGATGGCACTATCCAGGCTTGCAATGCCGCTAGCGATCGCATTTTGGGACTAACCGCAGAACAGCTTGTGGGGCAAAATTTGCTCGATCCTAAGTGGCAATTTATTCATGAAGATGGCTCTCCTTTACTCAGTAAAGCTCACCCTGCGATCGTTGCCCAAAATACAGGTAAACCTTGCTTAAATGTGGTGTGTGGCTTTTATAAGCCAAATGGTGAGTTAGTCTGGCTCTTGTTGTCCTCGCAACCTCTGTTTCAAACTGAAGGAAGCAATCTGTATGCGATCGTGACAACTTTTTCGGATATTACGGCATCTAAGCACGCCCAGTTCGAGGATGACTGTAGTTGTGAACAAGATACTCAACAAGTTGATGCAGATGAATTTCAGACACTGTGGGATAGTCACCGTTTGTTTCAACAAATTGCTGGGACTCTTCCAGGGATAATCTACATTTATGACCTAATTGAGCAGCGAAATTCTTACGTTAATTACGAAATTGCTCAAGGTTGGGGCTACACACCAGTAGAAATTCAGGCGATGGGAAAGGAGTTATTTACTCAACTTTTACACCCTGAAGATTTGGCTCGACTCCCTAGCTATTTTGAAAAATTTAATTCTACTTATCAGGGCGAAGTTCTCAGCTTTGAATACCGAATTCGACACGCTAATGGAGAGTGGCGCTGGTTTTGTAGCTATGACACTGTGTACAGCAGAACAGCTGATGGATTGCCACAATATCTTTTGGGGATCGCTTTTGATATTACAGAGCGACGACACATAGAAATTTCCTTGCGGCAAAGTAACGAAAGGTTTGAGCTAGCAGCAGCGGCGGTTAATTGCCTAATCTATGACTGGGAGATTGGCAGAAATACTGTGGAAAGAACTCAAGGTCTAACCCAGGTTTTTGGCTACACCCAACAAGAAACTGAACCGACCTTCCAGTGGTGGCAAGAACGCATTCATCCCGATGACCAACAAAGAGTTAATGACCAATTCATGGCTAGTATGGCCAATGGAAACCGTTATCGGATTGAATATCGAGTGCGTCACCAGGATGGGCGCTATTTGTGGGTGCAAGACCAGGGGTTTGCTGTCCGGGATGCAAATGGTCTGGTAGTTAGGGTAGTTGGTGCGAGTACTGATATTACCGAACAGCAAGCTGCCCTAGGGGAACGTCAAAAAATTGAAACAAATCTGCGCGAGAGTGAAGAACGGATTCGGTTGGCCACTAATGCTGCTGAAATGGGTATGTGGTTTTGGAATATCACCACCAACGAGGTAATTTGGACAGACAAATGTCGGCAGCTGTTTGGAGTGTCCCTAGAAGCCGAAATCAGCTTTGATATTTTCCTCAACTGTGTACATCCTGAAGACCGCCAATACATTCAGGAAGCGATCGCCCGCTCTATTGAAGAACAGGTTGACTGTGATATTGAATACCGCATCCCTTGGTCTGATGATAGTATTCATTGGATTTCTGCTAAAGGTCGCGTCTTTTATGATGCCGATGGTAAGCCAGTACGAATGATGGGAACTACCCAGGATATTACCCAACGCAAACAGGTAGAAAATGATTTACGCCAGCGTGAAACTCAATTAAGGCGGTTAGTTGATTCCAACATTATTGGCATTATGTTCGCCACTCCTGATTACATTACTGAGGCGAACGAGGCTTTTTTAGAAATGGTGGGTTATACGCGAGAGGAACTTTTAGCGGGTAAGATACGCAGACAACACATCACCCCACCTGAATATCACGCTCTCGATCGGCAGGGGATAGAACAACTTTTAACGCTTGGGCTATTTACTCCCTTTGAAAAAGAATACATCCGCAAGGATGGTTCCCGTATTCCCATACTAATTGGTGGTGCCTTGGTGGAGCGAGATCCCGCATCTTGGATCTGTTTTATTCTAGACTTAACCCCCAGAAAGCAATTAGAAAAGGCACTTAGACAACAAGCAGAGGAACTCAAACAGGCAAACCGGAATAAAGATGAGTTTCTCGCTATTCTCTCCCACGAATTGCGATCGCCCCTCAACCCGATTTTAGGGTGGTCATCGCTACTCAAAAGCCGCAAATTTGATGAAGTGACTACAAATCGTGCTTTAGAAACCATCGAAAGAAATGCTCAATTGCAGATTCAATTAATTGATGAGTTGCTTGATGTCTCCCGAATTATTCGCGGTAAGTTGAACCTGACTTTTGCCACTGTTAACCTAGTAGCTGTAATTGATGCTGCATTAGAAACAGTCCGGTTAATTGCCGAAACGAAATCTATCCAGATTAAAGTACAGGTTGACCCCAAGGTTGGTAAAGTGTTAGGCGATTATAATCGCTTACAGCAAGTTGTAGGGAATTTACTCTCGAACGCAGTCAAGTTTACTCCCTCTCGTGGTTCAGTGGAAATCAGTTTATCATTGAGTCGTGAATTAACTTTCCACTCTGCACTAATTCAAGTTAAAGATACAGGTCAAGGTATTTCCCCTGAGTTTCTACCCCACGTATTTGAATATTTTCGTCAAGCGGATAGCAGCACAACCAGGACATTTGGCGGACTGGGACTGGGATTGGCAATAGTTCGTCACTTAGTAGAGTTGCATGGTGGTACTGTAAAAGCAGACAGTCCAGGAATTGGACAGGGAGCAGTTTTTACTGTCAGACTGCCCGTGATGAAAGAGAGTGACGGTGCAGAGAAAGCAGGAGGAGCAGGGGAGAAATTTAACTCGTCAGTTCTGCGTGGACTACGGGTATTAATTGTCGATGATGATGTTGATACACGGGAGTTTCTGCACTTCTTGCTACAACAGAATGGGGCGTTGATAACTGCCGCAGCATCGGTAAATGAGGCGCTAAAGATTATAGCACAGGCTGTACCTAATTTATTAATCAGTGATTTAGGAATGCCAGAAATGGATGGCTACAGCTTGATTAAGATGCTCAGAGCTATGCCCAAAGAGGAGGGCGGGGAAATTCCGGCGATCGCTCTTACCGCCTATGCTGGAGAAAGCGATCGCGATCGAGTTTTAGCAGCTGGTTTTCAGAAACACATTGCCAAACCAGTACAACCAACCGAATTACTCACCTCAATTGCAGATTTACTAGGGCAAAATCATGGCTAAAACCCTATTTCTGCTCATTAGATTTTAGGCTGAACTGAACCGTATTGAGTTATAAGGAATACACTATCATCAGGCTTAAATCTCAATCAGCTTAACCATGACCAAGAAAGATTTGCTTCGCAACCAAATTTTCACGCTGGAAAATATTCTTTCGCCAGCAGAATGCGCTGAGTATATTACCTTAACAGAAAACATTGGCTATACAGATGCTCCTATTACTACCCACCGAGGTTTTAAAATGCGTCCCGACATCCGCAATAATCAGCGCGTTATTCTAGATGACCGGGAGCGTGCTTTTGATTTATGGCAGCGTGTGTCAAATTATATCCCTAAGACCATTGGTAGATGGCATCCAGTTGGGCTGAATGAGCGTTTTCGTTTCTATCGCTACGATCCAGGTCAGAGGTTTGCACCTCACCATGATGGTTCTTATCGCCGAACTAACGGTGAGGAAAGTTTATTGACTTTTATGATTTATCTGAATGAAGGGTTTGAAGGCGGCGAAACTCGTTTTTATCTTCCTGAATACTACATAGATTTATCTAATCTAGCTGTGCTTCCAGTAACAGGTATGGCTTTGTGTTTTGTCCACGAGCTAGTACATGAGGGCGCTACTATTATCCAGGGGCGAAAGTACGTTTTGCGATCGGATGTTATGTACAGTCAATAGTTGAGAAAGTCGTTAACCAGCAAAATCAACAAAATTTAATCTAACTCCCGACGGCCTTCCAACGCCCTCGCCAAAGTAACCTCATCTGCGTACTCCAAATCGCCACCTACAGGTAAACCAAAAGCAATCCGTGTCACCTTAGTAAATGGTTTCAATAGCTGACCGATATACAGGGTTGTTGTCTCCCCTTCTACACTCGGACTAATTGCGAGAATTACTTCTTGAGGTTTTTGCTGACTCACCCGGCGCTGCAAAGCTAGTATAGTCAACTGATCTGGGCCAATTCCATCAATTGGCGAAATCACCCCGCCCAAAACGTGATACTTACCTTTGTATTCGCGGGTTTTTTCCAGCGCAATCACATCACGAGGATCTGCAACAACACAGATAGTGTTATTGTCACGGTTGGCATTGCGGCAAATTTCACAAACAGGTTCAGCAGATAAGTGAAAGCAAACAGAACACAAGCCTATCTGTTTTTTTGCCTCAACTAAAGCTTGCGCCAAAGCTTCTACTTCTGCTTCTGGTCGCTTCAAAATATGCAAAGCCAGTCGTTGGGCACTTTTGGGGCCAACTCCCGGTAGGCGTTGCAATTGTTCAATTAACCGTGCTAAAGGGCGTGCGTAAACCGTTGTCTTGTCTCCAGAATGTTTTCACTTTAACTATGATGACATTTTTTGAGTACTTCCATCAGGCGCAACATTTCCAACTCGCGATCGCTCAGGCTCAGTTCTGGATTTTGCAGGCGCTCTACCAGTTTTGTGTCCACAGCAGGGTATACGGTTGTTTGCTGTGAACCTTAGTTTTCAAACACGCCCTAGCTAAAACTCAACCTAACCACTCAGGATTTTTGGCTGTACTATCAAATTGGTTAGTAGTTTTAAACAGTTCATACTGACCTTTGAGAGCAGCTTGGCGAGTCCGATTCAGTAATGCTCTGACTTTTTCCTGGCTCATGGGTGTAAAAGTACGTACTGCCTCGAAAGCCTGGTTTAAGATGGGCATACTTTCAATGCCTGTAATCACCGTTGAAGTTGGCAGATTCATCGCGTAATGCAGACATTCGATCGGTTTGACCACATTGCTTTTGAGAATGTTTTGGTCGCCCATTGATTTCATCCCCAGTACAGCAATTCCGTCTTTAACCAGTCTGGGTAAAACTTGCCTCTCAAAACTGCGGAAATGGGCATCCATAACATTTAACGGCATCTGCACTGCATCAAAACGGAAGTTGTTTTGATTAGCAACTTCCAACATTCTCAGGTGTACTAAAGGGTCTTTGTGTCCAGTAAAGCCTATGTAGCGAATCTTGCCAGCTTTTTGTGCTTCCACAACTGCTTCCATCGCACCACCAGGGGCAAAAATCCGGTCTGGGTCTTCCATACGAATGACTTCATGATGCTGCAACAAATCAATGTGGTCTGTTTGCAAACGTTTTAAAGATTCATCAATTTGTTGAGCAGCAGCCGCCTTTGTGCGACCGTCGATTTTAGTCATCAGAAAAGCTTTTTGACGATAACCATTTTGGAGAGCTTTACCCATGCGAATTTCGCTACCTCCATTATGGTAATCCCAGCTATTGTCCATAAAATTAATCCCGCGATCAAGAGCAGTACGGATCAGATTAATACCCTCTTGCTCATCTTTTGGTCTACCAATATGATGACCACCTAGACCAATTACAGATATTTGTTCTTTGGTGCGCCCTAGTTGCCTGTAAAGCATTTCCCCTTTTTTAATCTGGAGTGGGGTAGACTGATTTTGCGCTAAAACCTGTTTGGTTAAACCTTGTAAAGCAAATACCCCGGCTCCACCTAAACCAGAAGCAGAAACTACCTTCAGTAAATTTCGTCTGCTAATATCCACAATTTTATCCTTTGTCCACAGTATGAGAACTTTCTTTCATAGCTTTGCATGGAGCAAAATTCGTTGCTTCTAACTGTTGAAGGATAAAGGCAGTGAAATAGAGATAGATTTTTGATAGAGGGAAGGTAATAGAAAAATATTCCATCGCTGTGTAAGCAGAAGAAGCATTTGAGACATCGGCAGCAGAGAAAGAATCTGATAGTCGTATTCCCAATCTTATTTCAGTGGTTCAAATGTCAACTCAAACACAATACCTTAGTAGGAAAGTTTTAATTGAGAATTGTTTCTAAATCTTGGCAAATATTATTTGTATTGCTAAATATTCCTTGCAAGATTTCTAAACATTTAGTGCGTGGTTCAGGAGTTGAGAAAATCCAGAAAATTTCTTTAGAAAAATCGTAATTCTAAACTTGATTGCGATAATACGTTTAGGTAACTCAAACCTGTTTATCCGAAACTATTACAGTTCCCCATACTAAACATGAGTAGGGTCAATGACTGCTTCATCACCAGAAAATTCAATCAGCTTATCAAGTACTCATACTTTAGATATAGCTAGGCAAGAGTATCAATATAACTACACCCATATTCCATCTATTGCGATGCTAGATCGGCTTTCTATTGCCGAAGAGTTCGCTACTAACTGGTATTTTTTATTAGCCCAGCAGTTACGAGTTGTGTTTATTAATACCTTGATTGTCAACAGAGGCAATCAAGGTTCTAAATCGATTCGTGATGATGTCGAAAGGTTTATTTTAGAAGCCTTTCTCAAGGGAGCAGTACCAGTAAAAATCACTATTCTGGCAAGAATCCTGCAAATTATCCCTCAGTTTTTGCTCAATGGCATCTCTAAGGATGTTAGAGAACTCGACGATCTTTTTTATTCTATTCTGAAAGAAAACGGACTTGTGATCCTCAGAGATGCTCTAAATAGGATAATTAACCTTCTATACGAAGGACAGCCTACAGGACATGCAACCAGTCTTAAGGACTACGAAAATTTGTTTCCGGTGATTGGTGTGCCAGGAATCGCTAAAACTTACCAAGAAGATGAAGTATTTGCCTATATGCGAGTGGCTGGCTACAATCCCGTCACGATCGCGCGAGTAACGACTCCAGGCGATCGCTTCCCAGTCATAGACGAACATTACCAAGGAGTGATGGGAACTGACGATTCATTAGCAGCAGCCGGACTTGAAGGCAGACTCTACTTAGCTGACTATAAAATTTTAGATGGTGCGGTCAACGGTACATTCCCACACGAGCAAAAATATCTCTATGCTCCCCTAGCACTATTTGCCTTACCCAAAGGCTCAGACCCCACCCGTTTATTGCGTCCAATAGCCATTCAATGCGGTCAAACCCCAGACCCAGATTATCCAATTGTTACCCCTAACTCCGGTAAATACTCTTGGCTTTTTGCCAAAACAGTAGTCCAAATAGCAGATGCAAACTACCACGAAGCTGTTACTCATCTAGCAAGAACTCACCTGTTTGTTGGTGTTTTTGCGATCGCCACCGCTCGACAATTGCCACTCACCCATCCCCTAAGAATTCTCCTGCACCCGCATTTTGACAGCACTTTAGCAATTAACGATGCCGCCCAACGTATTCTCATAGCTCCAGGCGGTGGTGTCGATAGATTACTCTCATCATCAATCGATAACTCTCGCGTTTTAGTAGTGCTAGGGTTGCAAAGCTATGGTTTTAATAGCGCCATCTTACCTAAGCAATTCCAACAGCGCGGTGTAGACGATCCCAACCTCTTGCCTGTTTATCCTTACCGGGATGATGCGCTACTAGTCTGGGATGCCATTCATCAATGGGTTGCAGACTACCTAAATCTTTACTACACCACCGATGAAGACATTCAAAAAGACACAGCATTGCAAGCCTGGGCAGCCGAAATCTCAGCTTACGATGGTGGTCGCATCCCCGATTTTGGCGAAGATGGGGGCATCAAAACGCGCAATTACCTGATTGATGCCACTACGCTGATTATTTTCACTGCCAGCGCTCAACACGCTGCGGTTAACTTTCCGCAAAAAGATTTTATGAGCTACGCCGCAGCGATTCCAATGGCAGGTTATTTACCAGCCTCAACTCTCAAAAGAGAAGTTACTGAGCAAGACTACCTTAATTTGCTCCCTCCCTTAGATCAGGCGCAACGGCAATACAACCTACTCAGCTTATTGGGATCTGTGTATTACAACAAGCTGGGTGATTATCAGCAAGGATACTTTACAGACCAGAAAGTAAAACCATTGCTACAAGCATTCCAAAGTAATCTTCAGCAGGTAGAAGATACCATCAAGCAACGTAATTTGCACCGTCCACCCTATGAGTATCTACTTCCTTCTAAAATTCCTCAGAGCATCAATATCTAGGGGACAAATGACAAATGACAAATGATAAATGACTCAAAATAAATACTATGACACTTAAAGATAAAGTCCTTAAAGGTCACAAGCGCCAGCTTTGGCTTGCACCTATACTAGCTAAAGTAGGTTACGACACTGCGATCGGCAAGTTTCTCCGCTTGATTTTTTATTACATGGATGCGTCAATCATGCTCAACGCATGGCGGGACTTTCTCTACATCCGTAAAGACAATATTGGAGACAAGTATTTTGCAGTAGACCAAGCAATTATGCATTCCTCTCACTCACAGGTGAGAGAATTAATGCAAACCCAACCACAACTGCGAGGAAATGATTTAGGCATCATCAGAATATTAGCTCCTAGCTACTTGCTGGATAATCCTCTGAGCTTGGGAACAAACGGTAACGAACACACGGGACTACGTACTGTAATCTTACAAGCCTTACCGGAACCGTCAGGGCAGATAGACTTTTTAGGGGATTTAGTAGAGCAAAGCCTGTTAGAAGCTGCTAAACAAGGCAAATTACACATCGGCAACGATTTGCCAAAGATTATGCTGTCGATTTTGCACCAACTGGTTTTTCAGATATCTTTATCTGAGGAAGAAATCACAGCATCCAATAGTTACATTAAAGGTTTGGCTCTTGCATCCTTGCCTAATTTTATCAGCAAGTATCTGCTGGCAATATTAACAGCGCCAAAAATTCGGCATCGTCAAGATTTAACTAAGCGATATAAACAATCAGCTAAATGGGCATCTTACTTTGAAACAGGCGCTCAGTATCAGTTGAACGAACACCAAATCGCTAATACCCTTTTCGATATGATTCATATCGCTGGTACTGCCGGTACGAGTGCGCTTTTAGGATCAGTTATTGGTGTTCTTTGCTTGGATAATACTCTCAGAAATGATGTAATGTCAGAAGTGAATGCAATTTGGAATGGTAAGAAAGCTTTAGGCTCAGACGCTCTAGAACGGTCAACACTTCTCAATCAAGTGATTCTAGAAACAGCTCGTCTCTATCCACCTGTGCGATTTGTTAGCCAACTGACTATTGAAGCGGGTGAAGTTGAGATTGGAGAACAAAAATGTCCATTCCAAAAAGGTACTCGCTTGCTTGGCTCTATTCTTACAGCTAATCGGGATACCAATAGATACCAAAATCCAGATGATTTTGACCTCACACGAAATTTTTCAGATATCTTATCTTGGAACGGCGAAGGGCATGAGCGAGCCTGTCCTGGTACATCCTTATCAATTGGCTTTATCAAAATTTTCTGTTTACATCTATTCCACAACTATCAATGGAACTCAATTACAGAAGTCAAGTGGGATTTTGAAAAAGTGACTGCCGTTACTCCTAATAATTTAGTACTACAAGGTTTTGCTCAACGACTGTGAGTAAGGGAATTCCAGTAGGGGCGCACAGATTACGCCCCTACTTCTCGTGCAAAATTATAAGTTGGTAATTGTTCTGGTTTTTTGAGTTGATTTTACTCTTTTTCTAGTGCAAGATTACTCAGATTTTCTCTTACTCGGTTCTTTACAAATTTAGGTATTCTTTTAGCTGAAAGGAAGTAATTACAAATTATATGGCTGAATTAATTGAAAAAAAGCAACTTAATAATATTGCAACCTGGATGATTTCAATCAAAGAAACAAACTTACCATCTGTCCTTAAAGGTGTGTTTTTTATGGATGGCAATCCACTGCCAGATACTTGCATTACTATGTACAATTTAGAATGGGATATACAGAATAAAGCTTTGCTTTTACCGATATTTGCCCCGTTACAGTGGACTTTTCATGACTCGATTGCTGGCTGGATATTACTACGTTCAATTCAATGGTTTAAAGTAAGTTACAAAATTCAGTTTGAAGATGAAACTTTGCAACAAGCTCAAATCACACCTGTTTTTCTAGGAATATCAGTTCCAAAATCGATTGTTAGTTTCACAATGTCCCAAGACAACAATTCTCTCAATGGAGATATTTGGCACAGAAAGAACGTTTGGTTCGGCGGACTTTCTCGGGCTGGGGAGTATACTCTCCGTAGGGTTGTTGATAAAGATGGTTGTTATACTCCTGCTTTTAACGATATGCTTACCAGGGTACAAAATGAATGTTTAGTAATTGGACGCCACTCAAATTGATTCGGCTCAGGTTATTCAGCTAAAGCTTAGAGCCGTATCGCCCTCCATCGCTAACTTTAAACAGAGATTTTATTCTTTTTTGATTTCTGTTTTCGACGATCTGAAATTGCATTTTTTGTACTCCAAATTCCCAAAGCCAGCAACCCAAATGTGACAGAGGGTTCTGGAACAGAATTAACTCGACGGAATTCGATAGGTGTGGCCACGAGTAAATTGCCTTTCTTGTCAAAAATTTTGTCTAAGGAGTCGATGCTACTCTGCTCAATAGTTATATCAGAAACCACTTTGAAGCCATTATTTGTTATACAGCCATTGGGAGCGTTATTCCCAATGTAACTGTTCGGCTCCCAAAATAATTGCAGATTACAGGTGTTCTTCTCAACATTGTTAATACTAAGCTGTGGCCTAGACTGAGAATGATTGCATAACCCGCGTACAGTATTTTCATTTAAAAAGCTGCTAATACTTAGATTCACAGCCGAATTTCCTTGATTAAAAGAATAAAGGCGTAGCCGCTCAAAACCTGGGCTTTCTTGCTCTAGATAAACGTTCTGTGTTTCAGCCAGAGGATTAGTATCATCCAGTTGTACACTACAACTTGATATAGTAATTAATGGCACAGAGGGGCTATTAGCAACCTGTTGAGCATTATCAAAAAAACCAGTGAACCACTGTGCTACTTGCTGAACCTGTATCTTAATTGGTGGCGCACTGGTATCAGCACGGCTTTGTTGAACAAATGAAAATGTAGTGACGAAAAATGTCAAAATTGATACCTTGAGTAAATGCATAGAGGTTCGGATTCCAACAAGAGCAAATTACAGACTTATGGCAAATAATTTACACCATCAAGCCCCATTTTCCGTCATGAAATAAATTTCTTGGCTGTTGGCTAATAACTCTTGTGTCATTTTCCAGATTAAGCAAGTAGTAAATAACTTAAATTATTCCAGATTAGCTACTCAGTTTAATTTTAAAGAGAACCTATAAAGTAGTTAGCTATTATACGCGAATATCAAAAATTCAGTGCCTTCATAGATGAACTCTGCTATCTTGCACACACCCATCTTTTGATGTGCTTGAAGTGATGCTTTGTTATTTGCCTTGATAAACAGTATTCCTTCCCGCTTTGGTAGAAAATCTTTCAACTTAGCAAACATTACCGCAGCAATACCTTGCCCACGCATAGTTTCATCAACACAAATGGGGCCATACAAATAAGCATCTTTTGTACCAGGATAGGCTTGTAACATCACTGTTATAATTGGTAAATTAGCAGTTGTCTTTGACCAGCTGAGTAAGAATCCTACAACTTGACTATTTTTACGGGCTACAACGCTCGGCATTTGAGAGATAGTCATCATTACAGCCTCTGGCTCAAGATGACCTAATAACATACCACCATGTTCTGCGTCATTGGCTTGGGCCAACTTGACGATTCCAGTAACATCACCGGGGCTGGCACGGTCGATCACTACATCATTGAGACACATACCTGGTTAATATAAATAGGAGAAAGACTTGGAGCAAAAGAATTTTCTTTTAGAAGAATAACAGAGAATAACGCTTTGGGGAACGCATTGCAGAGACAATTAAACGTTAGTTTCAGTAGCTTTTGACACTTGTATTCGGTTATATCACCCTTGTATCTGACAAAAATTCAAAGAGTCGAAGTTGCACCAAATCAGCGATCGCTTGCAACAAGCAGTACACTGCTACTATGCCAAAACTTTTAAAGTGCGTAGGCGTAGCCCGCCGTCGGCATCGCTGTCTTTTCTACTAGTAAGAGTGCTTTTCTAATGGGAATACTTTATATATAGTAATTCCAACAAATAGAACTCCTGTAGTATGAGCTACTGTACCAATATTGATTGCCTACGTCCCCAAAATTCTGACAGTTCTCGTTTTTGCAATAGTTGTGGTCAGGAATTATTACTTAAACAGCGATATCGTCCACTCGCGGTCATTGGAAGCGGTGGCTTTGGGAGAACGTTTTTAGCTATTGATGAACATCTTCCAGATCAACCCAAATGTGCGGTCAAACAACTATGTTTTCAAAAGGAAAATACTGAAATTTGGCATAAGGCAGTCAATTTATTTCATCAAGAAGCCCTTCGCCTCAATGAACTAGAACACTCTCAAATACCCAAATTACTAGCGCACTTTGAACAAAATCAAAAATTTTATATCGTTGAAGAATTAGTCGATGGACAAACACTCGCCCAGGAATTACAAAAACAAGGCGTTTTTCAAGAACCGCAAATTTGGGAGATATTAAAAAGTTTATTGCTCACATTGCAATTTATCCATTCCCGACAAGTAATCCACCGAGATATTAAACCGGAAAATATTATGCGCCGTTCAGGTCGAGGAGACCTGGTTTTAATCGATTTCGGAGTTGCTAAATTAGCCAATAACGCGAAGCAACTTCGTACAGGCACAATAGTAGGTAAGCTATTCCACATTTAAGTTGCAATAGTAATATTACCCTTATTCTTAATTTTTCTTCCCCATTTAATAATTAATTCTCCTTGATTTAACAGCTTATCAAGTAAATTTTTTAGTTCATCGACTGATTTAAATAACCTGTGGGCTACATATTCTTTAGCTGAATGCCATACCAATTCTACTAAATTCATATCTGGGCTATATGCCGGCAGAAAATATAGTTGAATGTTTGGCAACTCTTTCTCAATTGCCTCTATAATTACTTTCTTTTTATGGTAACTAGCGTTATCCAGAATAATTAAAATTACTGGGCCATTCTCGGAAAAATTAGATTCTAGATTTCCTGCTAAAACCCATTCTTTTTTCACAAATTCATTTAATTTTTTTAACTGCGCATAAAAAATTTCACCATTCCCTTTCTCAATGAAATAACACATTCTCTTGCTGTCGTGATATCTTACTCCTCCCATTATATTTACACGCCCGCGACTCCTCTGACCTGTTACTTTTTTACTCGAACCTTTTTTGCTCCAATTTTTACGTCTAATTACCCTGAGACTAAAACCACTCTCATCCCAAAACCAGACTTGTAACCTTTCAGGGCAAGACTTTGAAGCTTCTAGATATCCAAGCAGTTTTTCTTTAAAGACCTCTCTTTTTATCGGATCTTGCTTATCCTCTAGACTGTATTTTGCCCAAAGGTAAGCATACTTTTTTTGCTTTAATATTCTCCTGACTTGTTCTCCGCTTAACTTAATATCAGTTCTTTTGTCTAAATATGTAGCTAATCTTGCTGTTGTCCATCGTCCAAATTCATAGCCTAATTCACTTGGTTCTTTGTCAATAACTTCCATTAATAATTCAATATATTCATTTGTTGCTTTCTGGTAATTTCCTTTTCTCCTGCCATCTTTTAGACTTTCTAAATTGTCTGGATCACCATGAACACACCAATATGCTACACTTCTACATGAACAGCCTAAAAATTCACTTATCTCCTGATAAGTTTTTCCATCATTCATCAGAAGTAACATCAATATTCTCTGTATAAATTGAGAGCGATCGCTATCTTTTAAAGCTTTTTGTAAATTGTCTTTTTGAGATTGAGCTAGAAACCCTTTAGCAGGCATGATAACGCTATAGACACGGATATATCTATTTTACCATTTATGCAATTTAAATGTGGAACAGCTTAGCGCTCTTCCATCACTCTAACCAGAGGAAAATAAGAAATCCTCAGAATATAAGTTGTCTGGAATAGCGCCTTGCATTCGATTCATCAATGCAATTAGTGTGAGAAACCCAATTGATAAATGCGAAACTGGAAAGACCCTGAGCCAGGGTTTTAGTAGATTAAAGGATATCAAAGGTTGAATTACTAAGCGTAAATTGTTGAGTAAATTCTTCCAACCCGAACCCTTGTCCCACCAATCATGTTCCCTGAACTTTGCCACAACTGGATCTGTGAGTTTGTTTCCCGCAAGTTGGGGTTGATTGTTCAAAACTTGAGAGTGAAGACTTACCAGAAGATAAGCACTCATGATGATTTCCCACCATTTCTGTATTTGTGAGTAGTCAGTTACTCTAAAATCAGCCCAACCTAATTCATTTTTACTTTGTTTAAGCCCATATTCAACCCAGTTTCTTAAACCATATAAATTCCCTACTTCTTTATACTTAATACCAGGAACAAGAGTCATGATAAACCAAGTCGAATTTGGCGGTAAAGTTTCTGGGTCTGTGGTAACTTGCCAATATTGAACGGCACGGCGCTTGCCAAATACTATCTCTCGAATATACCTTTGTTCTTGCTGACCATCTGAGAATATACGGTTATAGGGTCGCCAACGGTTATATCTAACTTTCTGACCCTGTGGCAGCCATACTCCATGATTACTCCGGATCGCCACTACGAAGTTTAGTTCTAATTGGCACAATACACCAATAAAGTTACTTTCGCTTTCACCATATAAGCTATCTGCTAGTACCAGTTTAAATTTAAACCCCATTTCTCGGAGCTTTCTAATCATAAAAGCCGCAATTTCTGGTTTGGTGTGATAGACATCTGATTCTAATAACCTTTGCTTTGGTTTATAGACTTCAAATATCAGAGGGAATGTCATGCCCTCTAATAATCCATAGGCTGTAACTGCAACTATTCCATTTTCGATTTTACCTAAATTACCTATATACTGTCTTTTCACATAATCTGTGGTATTACCTTTCTTTCTATCTCCTGTCTCATCAATAATCAGTGTTATTTCTCGTCCAGCTAATACTTTCAGAATTAGCTTTAATCTAGCTTCTCTTAATTTCTCTATTTCCCAAGGGGATTCTGTTAGGAAATGTAATAACCCTTGCTCGTTACTTAATCCTACTACCCGTGCTATTTCTGGTAAGGTTTTGCGTTTAACCTCTGAAATCATTCCCAGATGAAGATATTTAAACGCTTCAAAACTTCTGACTTCTGGAAACAGCTTTCTATACCATTCACAGTAATCATCCACAAATTTTATCGTTTCAGCAGGCTCTCTTCTCCCAAACATAGTCTAGCAAAGAGTTTACGACACTTTACCCTATTATTCTCTCATAAGAGTGATGGAAGAGCGTTAGTCCAGAATATGTCGCTCCCGAACAAATGCGAGGAAAGGCATTACCAGCCAGCGATCTTTACAGCTTGGGTGTAACATGTATTTACTTGCTTACCGATGTTTCTCCCTTTGATTTGTTTGATATTGCTAGCGATCGCTGGGTATGGCAAGAACATTTACTAGCAAACAATACTGTTAGCGTTCACCTCTGTGAAATCTTAGATAAACTTTTACAAAATGCGATTTCGCAACGCTTCCAATCGGCAACAGAAGTTTTACAGACACTGGAGCAACAACCAAAGAAATTGCTAAATATTTCTAATTATCGTACAGTAACTATTATTGATTATACGCATTTGCGTGATTTATTAGCAAAAGGAAAATGGGAATTAGCAGATCGAGAAACTTGGGAACTAATATGTCAAGCACTAGCAAAGCCTAGAGGTAGCTATATATTTAGTAGCGATTTTGAGAAACTTCCCTGTGAAGATTTGCAGACCATTGACCTTTTATGGGTGAATTACAGTCATAAACGCTTTGGTTTTAGCGTACAGAGACTTATTTACAAAAACGTGAATAGCGACTATGGAATTTTTTGTCATCAAGTTGGTTGGCATATATACAATTATAGTTATGCAAATTCAGAATTCAATTTTAGTCTCAAAGCACCAATCGGTCATTTACCCTCACGTATTTGGATTGGTGGTTCTCAACCGTGGCGCTACCCCGATGCTTTAGCTGTAAAATTAGCAGCTTGTGGTATTAGTTAGTTGTGATCAAAAAGATTAGACTTCTTGCATGAATCAAAAGCCCTCACCCTAAATCCCTCTCCCATTTTTGGGAGAGGGACTTTTAAATTGGCTCCCCTTCTCCCATTTTTGGGAGAAGGGGTTGGGGGATGAGGGCAAATTTTGTATTTGTGCAAGAGGTCTATTGTTGAATAAGATTACTAATAAACCAATAGAGTTCAGTTAAGGCTAAAACTCTTTATAAAAGTCAAATTTTTTAACGAACCGCAGAGGCGCAGAGGGAACAGAGAGAAGAAAAAATGCTTAACCCAAGCGTATTGACTAATAAAGTTATAGTTTGTAATGAGCGATTCATCGCTCAAAGCAACGATAATTAGGACTAAAGTCCTTTCTACGAGACGCTATGCGTAGCTTGCTTCCCCGAAGGGGTACACTACAAACTTTAATTGATTTACGTCTAGCTATTTATAACTTAACAGTGAGCTTTGTCGATCGCTCTTCATCTTTATGCCCCAGGTATCGCTCCCCCAATCGTTCTATCCACACCTACCCCTCACCGCTCTTGCGCCCATGCAGGATGTGACAAACCTCTGGTTTATGAAGGTCATTGCCCACTACGGCAGCCCTGACTACTTTTTCACCGAATATTTCCGCGTCAATGATACCTCACGGCTCAATCGTAGCATTCTGGCAGCAATCACCGAAAACGATACCGGTCGCCCCGTTTTTGCTCAAATGATTGGCGAAAGCATTCCAGATTTAGTAAGAACAGCAAAGGAACTCTGCAACTATAATATCGCTGGAGTTGACTTGAACATGGGCTGTCCAGCACCTAGAATCTATCGCAAAAATGTTGGGGGTGGATTGCTGCTCTTACCAGAAAAAGTGGATCGGATTTTGGGAGAACTGCGACAAGCAGTCAACGATCGACCTTTAACCGTCAAGATGCGCGTAGGCTTTGAAAATACAGATAATTTTTACAAAATTCTAGATATCATCAATCGCCACAGCATTGATTTGCTGAGTTTGCATGGTCGCACGGTAAAAGATATGTACCACGGGGCAGTGAAATATGATTTAATTGCTGAAGCGGTTAGACGAGTCCATTGTCCAGTGCTTGCCAATGGTAATATCAACTCGGCGACAACTGCTGTTGAAGTGCTTTCTCAAACAGGCGCGGCGGGTGTGATGGTGGGACGCTGGGCGATTGGGAATCCTTGGCTTTTTAATCAAATTCGGCAAGCTTTGCGAAGAGAACCGATCGCGCCCGTTCCTTTAGCGGAGGTACGCAACTATATTGATCGTTTATGGCAAACCCCCACAGCGGCAACTATGCCAGAGCGATCGCGTGTAGGCTACCTAAAAATGTTCCTCAACTACATTGCCCTGAGTGTTGACACTGAAGGTCATTTTTTACGGTTGATGCGACATACTTCTACTGAGGCAGAACTGTTTAACCTTTGCGATCGCGTTCTTCTTACCGATCTGACGAAAACTTTAGCTCTAGCACCTTCCTTGAGCGTGTAATATCGAGCGTTGTAGAAGATTTGGCTATGATTTATGGTAAATTCAACCGCTTGCGCGCACCAAATCGAAATAAGTTATCTGGCAATATTGCTTTTAAGCGAGGCAACCATTGTGCCTCATTGCCAACACGATAGCGTAATCGTGGCAACCGACTACGAGCAGCAGATAGAATCGTCTGTGCAACTTTTTCAGGATCGTCGCCTTGTGCAATTGCTTGACTAACAGTTGAGCGAATCACATCGCGTACATTGTCGTAATCAGCGTAATTCAATGTGGGTGATAACATGGCGTGGTTGAAGTTGGTCTTAAAGTAACCAGGCTCAATTAAAGACACTTTAATATTGAAAGGGTCTAGTTCCACGCTCAATGCTTCACTATAACCTTCGAGTGCAAACTTACTTGCACTGTAAAAACCTTGGCCTGGTGCGCCAATCAATCCCGCCACTGAACTGATATTAATAATATGTCCACTACGCTGCTGTCTCATAACTGGCAAAACAGCATTGCTAACTCGGACAACACCCCAAAAATTGGTTTCAAAAACCTCCTTGGCTTGTTCTAAAGAAGTTTCTTCAATCATGCTGGCATGAATTTGTCCAGCATTGTTAATCAATAAATCAATGCGATTAGTCCGCGCGAGCAACTGTTTGATACAGGATTGTACTGAAGACTCAGAGGTAACATCAAGTGTCAACATTTCCACATCTTGTACAGTTGGATGTTCCTTGCGACTAGTACCGAAAACCCAGTAACCCTCTTGAGCAAGCTTTTGAGCAGTTAACAGCCCAAATCCAGATGATGCTCCTGTTACTAGCACGACCTTTTTATCAGTCATCGGTTCTCCTGTTGTTTGTGAATTATTTGATACTGCGATCGACTACACCCTGCCTAATAGTCGCGTTTTTTCTAAACCTTATTCATTCTCAATAAAAACCTAATTTTAGCGACAATCCTAATAGCTAATTTGTCAAGTATGAAACTTCAGTGTTCGAGATACAGATCAAACAAGCGTTTCAAGATTGTTAAGAAAAATGTGACTTATGGATCAATACGGTTCAGTTAAGGCTAAAACCCTTTGTGAAATCAATTTTTTAACGAACCACAGAGGCGCAGAGAACCCAGAGAGAAGGAAAAAATGCTTAATATCAAGTTCGGGTGATTACTTATAATAAAACTTATCAATGTAGGTTGGGTTGAACGGCAGTGAAACCCAACATGAACAAGGATCAAGCGTTGGGTTTCGTTCCTCAACCCAACCTACAGATGTTATAAGTATTTAACTAAAGAAGTTCAGTAGACCGAAAAATTTTGCGATCGCCCCGTGGTCGATTACCTGTTAGGTGGGTTTTAAGGCTAAACGATCGCTTGTCAGAATAGATTTTTGCGTATAGGGAAAATCCGCTTAGTTACTAAGCGGATTTCAAACTTGTGTTTATTTCAAGTCCTATATAGCGGTAACATTTACAGCAGCCGGCCCGGCCCTTTTTGACCATCTTGAATCTCAAATTGAACATTTTGACCCTCAGCTAGCGTTTTAAAACCATTGCCCTGAATAGCTGAGAAATTAACGAAAACATCTTTAGATCCGTCTACAGGTGTAATGAAGCCAAATCCTTTGGACTCATTAAACCATTTTACTTGTCCTTTAATGAGCGCGCCCCCTACTAGTGCCGCTGCTTCCAAGTCATTAAGTTCCTCGATTTCAGGAGCTTGCAAATTTTTAATTTCTATTGTCTTCATATCTAATAATCCTAATGTCAGTTCAATAACAGGCTAACAACAGGCAATAAGAAAATCAACAAAAACAGTAAAACATCCTACCTTTCCTACTTTTCCTACTTTGTACGGGAACAAAAAGATCCCCGACTTTTTAAAAAAGTCGGGGATCTCAAGCTTTCAAATAGGATTACCAAAGCTATTTAATCGCACATAATATCACTCAAATTGCACAAGCGATCGCCCCGATACCACAATAAAACCCACAGAATCAAGTCTCAGAAGCGGCTGGCGAATTCCCTCTAGAATAGCTGCATTTAAAGCAGTTTCTATCTTCAATTCTTCCGCTAATGCATTATCCCAACTTTGCTGATTTAAACGTAGGCCTAATTGTTCTACTCTATTGGCTAATTTCTTTTCGGCGACTTTAGCACAACTTTGACATAAGTCAATAAAATCGGGACGATTTGAAAGTAATTCCACAGAAGTGTTACGCATTTCATAGCAAAAATTTTGCCATTTACTAGGGTCAACAAAATCGTCAATAATTCCTAAGCGCTCTTTTGCCAGATTGTAATCTCGTCCTTGATTATTGTTTTTATCTTTATATGGACGTTGTAGAATACTTAAGAGCGCTTTATCCTCAACAACCCGGATTGGCTGCTTGCGACCATCAACATAGATAGTTTCTATAATTGGTGGAAATAGAGCATCAACACGTCGCTGCAAGTTTTTGAATTGAGAATTATCTAGTTTGTTATCTAGTAAAACTTGTTTGGCAGTTCTTAAATTTGCCTCGACTACATAATTGCATTGAAAACCGAACCATTCCTTCCCTTCTTTCGCATCCCAAGATGCATCAGTGCGCCACAGAGCAAAGGCTTCACCTCGGTCATCCCAGTTGATATAGTTCAAGAGTGCTTCGACAAATCCTTCGCCAACTCGAAAGAGTTTAACACCATCATTCTGGTTTGCTACTCTGCGATTATAAGTACCAAATTGGTCTAAGTAACTCTCAGCAAAACGGTTTTGTAACTCATTTATCGGCACCAATGTCCGCGTTGTCGGTTGATAACGTCGCATTTCTGATGAATCGGGGTTATTCAGTCCCCTGAATCCCAGCGCGTCGCAAATCCAGCCTTCAATTGCTCGTTTCATTTCTAGATGACGAGCATCGTAATTATCTAGCTCTTGAAAATACTCGGTAGCAATTTCATCGTTTGCATCAATTTCATCTAGAGCATTTTGTTCGCTAATTTTGGCTATTTCTGCTTCAATTTGCTCTTGAATTGGTGAAACCATCTCTAACAATCCAGCCGCACCTGATTGAAACAAAACTGTTTCTAATTCTGCAAGTTTCTCATCGACATAAAACTGGAGACTGGCAATTGATTGTTGGAAAATACCAAACCCATCTTTTAATACTTTATACCAAGCATTGTGAGGGCTATCTTCCAAGTAGGGGCCAATTAAGGCGCTAGATTGGATGCCAATTTTGCTGCCAATGCGGTCAAGTCTACCAATTCTCTGCTCTAATTGATTAGGCGACCAAGGAAGGTCAAAATGAATTAACCAATCGGCAAACTGGAGGTTACGTCCTTCTTCTCCAGAGCGATCGCATACTAAAATAAAGCAGTTGGGGTTATTCTTGAACCGATTTAAGCCTTCCTCAACTTTGTCTGGTGATTCTCCAAATTGATGGCTGGCTACTGTCTCTGCACCAAAGGTATCAGATAAATACCGGACAATTTCGCCACAAGTTTGCACAAAACTGGTAAATACAATAAATTTGGGCAGAATATCGCCACTAATTGGTCTTTTAATTCTCTGCTGTATCCTGGTGATGAATTCCTTTTGATTCTTCCGAACGTTTGCGGGAATTTTGAAATAAGTACCTAGCTGATTCAGCAGCACTGTTTTCAAATTTTCCGTCCGTTGTCCGTCCTCTTGAGGTTGACGAATAATTTTTAGTAAGGATTGGAGAATCTCTTCTTCCCCTGAGAATTTGGGGGTTGTAGTTAATAGGCGAACATCATCTTCTTTAAACTCCTGGATGAGTTTAGCATGAGGTTTCGCAGTTAAACGCGCCGTAATTACCTGCTCTAAAATCCCTAACCAAGTACCAGCAGCGAGAAATAACAGCAGAAAAACTCGCTGATATTGCTTTTCAGCAGGAGCAACACTCCGCCATTGATTGAGGAGTTCGTGAATATCAGGCGATCGCTCGTCTAAATCATACTCTTCTTTCGGCGTAAAGTTGCGGTCAAATATCACGTCTTCCACGGCAGCGCGACGGTTGCGAAGCATTCGCCGATGTAGTCGATAGATATCGCTGACATGGACGCGAATCGCTTGGACGATTTGCTCTTGCTCGGTAGAATTTGCTTGTAAACAATTTTCTAAATCATCCGCCAGCTTCAGTAAATACTTATCCTCAGCCAAGAGGTTTCGCAATTGCTGCAAGTTGCTTTTGAGAACCTCTGGTTCTGCACCTTCTTTAAAAGAAAGCAGAAGTTTACCAATTTGCTGACGGCTTTCAACTTTGGTACGGAAACCTGCTAAATCGTCCAGTTTATAGGTTGTCGGGTCGAGCAAGTGCAACATGGCCAGAAAATCCTGCTCGTGATTGAGAACCGGAGTGGCAGATAATAAAAGTAAGCGATCGCTTTTATGAGCAAGTTCTTTGCAAGTCTGAAAACGCTGGCGCACTGTTGCATCCTTAGAGGTTGCCATTGCGGCGATGTGATGAGCTTCATCTAAAATTAAGCAGCCTATCCTTGCTTTCAGGTTGATTTTATGGATATCTTCAACCGCCAGCACCGCTACCCGTTTGCCAAAATGGGAGATGTAAAACTTGTTTTCTAACTCAGTCCGCCATTGTTTGAGCAAATATTGCGGAACTAATACCACCGCATTTTTTTTCGGTTCATCGAGAAGAAATTGACGCAGAATCGCACCCGCTTCGATGGTTTTTCCCAGTCCCACCTCATCTGCTAGCAAGTAGCGTTGAATTGGGTCTTCCAGTACCCGCCGCACTACTTCAACTTGGTGAGGATAAAGATTAATATTTGCCGAAATCAGTCCCGTCATCCCGCGACTCACAGCGCGTTGCTGAGTTAAGGATTTCACGAAAGCCAATCTTTTGTCGTGGAAATAGGGCGTTTCGTGACCCTTCATCGCCAGAGTTTGGATGGGGTCTGTATTTGGTAGATTACAACGAACGTAAATGTCTTCAACAGATGCGATCGCAGTTTTCTTATCTGGTAAATCAATTTGATACATTTCTGTATCATCATCCCAGATAAAAACTCTGCCCACTATCCATTTATCCTGAGTTGGGAACTTGATATAGCATCTAGCTTGGGGTTCAAGCTTGACTTCAGAGAGCGAACTTAAAGGTAAAGTTTTTTGGAGACGTTGGCCTATAGAGCAGAAATACTCAACGATCGCATTGGTATCAGATATTTCCGTAACTTTTCCGATACCCAAAGAGTTATTCTGGGACTGTACCAATAAACCAAGCTTAATCATAGATCCAGTCCCCTGAACACATTAAAAGAACTTTCCAGACTAGTTTTTAGCCCATATCTGGCAGTTTTGTCGATCAACATTATAGATAATAACTGGTATTACAGTTTTTGTTAGAGCGATATCTACGACGGGCTACTCGGCGTCGCTCCATTACAGCCAATTAATAAAATTAGCAATTTTCAGGTAAATACACCACACAGTAGAGGTACAGCATTGTTCTGCTTTTACAACATATAGCGTTTCCTAATCACATGAGGTACATCTTAGCCCCCTCCTTGCTTGCGGGGAGGGGGTTGGGGGTGGGGTTCTTGTACCTCACTTAACCGAGAACCGCTATATACAGTTCAATTAAATGAAAACTGCTGTAAATTCACATTTCTCAGTAAAGTTTTGCGTAAAAGCGTGACTTTGTTAAATGTTTGCCAACACAATGCCATTGCAGGGTATTGCCAAATTAAATTTGCTACGAATTAATGAAATGCTGTACTTAGCTGATTATCTGGTGTAACAGATTTACGCTTTAGCTTGAGAAGGCCACGATACAATTAAGATTGTGTACATTTATTTACTATGAAGAAAGTTAGAGACAACACAATTAAGTTAAATCAATTTTTAAAGTTAATGGGTATAGTGCCAACAGGAGGTCAAGCCAAGCTGATGATTCAAGGTGGCGATGTTCAAGTAAATGGGATGCTGGAAACTCGACGAGGACGGCGACTAGTACCGGGCGATAAAGTGACAATCCAAGGACAGACTTTAGAGGTGAATTTGAACAACAATGAAGACCCAGATGTAATGATAGATTTAGCCGAACAAACCGAGTAAAGAAAGTTGATCTCAAAGTTACAAGTTTCTTTTTTTATTTGTGAGTAATGCTGCAAATTTCCAACAAAGTTATTATCCCACAGACTGAGATTGAAATTACTGCGATTCGCTCGCAAGGAGCAGGAGGTCAAAATGTAAATAAGGTTTCTACCGCGATCCACTTGCGCTTCGATATTGCGGCTTCATCATTACCCGATTATTATAAACAACAGCTTTTAAAGCTCAACGATCGACGCATTAACCAAGAAGGAGTAGTTGTAATTAAAGCCCAGGAACACCGAAGCCAAGAGAACAATCGCGAGTCAGCCTTGAAACGACTTCAAGAACTCATTCAAAGCGCAGTTGTCGTGACAATAAAACGCAAACCCACTAAACCAACTCGCAGTTCTCAAAGAAAACGCCTTGACCACAAAAGTAAGCGCGCACAGATAAAATCTAACAGAGGACAGGTGACAGATTGTTGATTCATCGATTATTTGTAGAGAATACACATATTATTCAAAAGGAAAAAAGATGAATAAGACATTACTAAAGATTTTAATGTTTGTGCTTTTAATCTTGTTTATTATCTCTCCCTTTGCTTCCCTTGCGGGTTTAATGCTTGTAGTATTGGTTGGAGCGTTTTTCTTTTTGCTAGGAGACGTGTTTCAAGCAATTATTGGTGGCGACACCGATCCGAAAAAGTCATAAAATCAAAATTCCAAATGAATATAGGGATTTCCCGCCGTTAAGCAACCAACTAGCGTTGCATTGAATTCAACACAGAAGCGCTATATACAGCGTTCGTTTTTTAAGTAAATGACGTACACAGTTAGGGGTACAACATTGTTGTGTCCTTAAAATAATCTGTACCTCACCTTGGCGTAGCCTCTGTCTGCGACACGCTGCGCGTTCGCGTAAGCGTCCCGCAGGGAACGTAGAGAAGTTGCAATCTGCTGTAAATGTATCTATTTTAATGAAAAATATCTCTTGTGTTTGGCATAATAATATTTGAACAACTCGCTATTTTATAAATAAAAACACCTAAAATTCATTTATCTAGGAAGTAATAATTATATTTGCTGAAGATAAACACACTGAGGTCTAGTAGAGCTAAACTAAAGAAAAAGAAAAATTAAAAATTATTAGTCACAATATAATAAGTGTTAGGTAAATGAATTGTTGATAACTTTCATAACAGCCTAAACACTTTTTTATAGTCAACATCAAGCAGAATACATAGATGCGGATAATTGGACATATCAACAACAAAAGGTACCACCCATGAGTTCCCGCGCACTGCTGTTAGTAAATCGTCACGCTCGTCAAGGGCAAAAGGGTCTGTCGGAAGCGATTCAAAGTCTGAAAACACTTGGCCTTGATTTAATTGAGGAGTCTACAGAAGATCCCAAACATCTTGCTGAAGTTATACTTCGCTATAAGCATCAAGTTGACTTGGTAATTATTGGCGGAGGAGATGGTACTCTAAATGCTGCCGTAGATGCTTTAATTGAAACTCAGTTACCTTTGGGAATCTTGCCTCTGGGAACTGCCAACGATCTAGCGAGAACTTTAGGAATTCCAAATTCCCTCAACGAAGCTTGCAAAATTATTGGAGATGGACATTTACAGCGCATCGACTTGGGTTGTGTGAATGGCAAGCACTTTTTTAACGTTGCCAGTATGGGATTGAGTGTAAAAATTACTCAACGACTTACCAAAGAAGTCAAGCGTCGTTGGGGAGTATTTGCTTATGCTGCCACTGCATTGCAAGTAATTTTGGAAGCCAGACCTTTTACAGCAGAAATTGCAATCAACGGTGAATTAGTTCGCGTCAAAACAGTGCAAATTGCAGTCGGTAACGGCCGCTATTACGGTGGTGGTATGGCAGTGGCTGACGATGCCACAATAGACGATCAAAGGCTAGACCTTTATAGCTTGGAGATTGAACACTGGTGGCAGGTTATATTACTACTACCCGCAATGCGACGAGGGCGACATATACATTGGCAGAGTGTACGCTCCCTTCAAGGTCAAGAAATAGAGGTACATACTCGCAAACCTCGCCCTATCAATACAGATGGTGAAATCACTACTTACACACCTGCTCATTTTCGGGTTATACCTAAAGCTATAGCTGTTTTTGTACCCTCGGAAAGCAGGAGTTAGGAGTCATTCAATTTTAGATTTTAGATTTTAGATTTTCCTTCAATTGAAAATCTAAAATTGGCAGAGTTTAGA
The DNA here is from genome assembly GCF_002246015.1 of Nostoc sp. 'Peltigera membranacea cyanobiont' 210A. Taxonomy (GTDB): domain Bacteria; phylum Cyanobacteriota; class Cyanobacteriia; order Cyanobacteriales; family Nostocaceae; genus Nostoc. The sequence continues at coordinate 502,716 of NZ_NOLJ01000001.1, read as the reverse complement.
AGTTATTCTCCCTCATCTCCCTCTACTACAAAGTGGGAACTCGCATTAACTCACGCCAAATGCATCTGAGATTTTCTCAAGATATAAAGTCCCTGTTGCAACGCCTAGCTGAACAACCTCTAACTCTAGGTGATATTCTGACAGAAACCTCAGAACGGGGCTTCAGCCTGGTAATTACATTATTAGTTTTGCCTTTTTTGCTTCCTATGCCACCGGGATTAACTGGCCCATTTGGTGGTGCTTGTTTACTATTATCAGTGCAAATGGTTTTAGGAAGGCGATCGCCTTGGCTACCGAAAAGAATCGCTAACTACAAATTTCCTCGTTCCTTCGCCCAGTTACTTTTGCAAAATTTGGGACGGCTTACCAAAGTTTTCCAGAAAATCGCCCGTCCCCGATTACCAAAAATAGCTCATAATCCTTTAATTTGGCGAATTAATGGGTTTTGTATCTCTTTATTAACAGTATTACTAATATTACCAATCCCGTTTACAAATCCTATCCCGACTATCGGGATTTTACTTTTGACTGTTGCCACGATCGAATCTGATGGTTTATTAATTTGCATCAGCTACGGCATTACTGCCCTAATTACTTTGCTATTTGGATTTATTGGTTATGCATTGTGGTTAGCTCCCAGTTTGCTGCCATCGATATTGAAATAATAAAAGCCTCCAGCTTTTGGCTGAGGGCTGTAATTTTTTAGGGTGCATCTACCATTTATTAATCCACTTTATTTATTGCCATATCCGGGCAAATTAGACTTTTTAGCAAATTTATTTTATTTACGAATAAAAAAAGTATCAGCAATAAAAAAGCCTTCAACTAAAAGCTGAGGGCTATGATTTAATTAAGGTGCATCTACCATTTATTAATCCGCTTTATTTATTGCCGTATCCGGGCAAATTAGACTTGTGAACAAATTTATTTTTTTCACGACTAAAAAAAATCAGCAATAAAAAAGCCTCCAGCTTTTGGCTGAGGGCTGTAATTTTTTAGGGTGCATCTACCATTTATTAATCCGCTTTATTTATTTCCATATCCGGGCAAATTAGACTTGTGAACAAATTTATTTTTTTCATGACTAAAAAAAATCAGCAATAAAAAAGCCTCCAGCTTTTGGCTGAGGGCTGTAATTTTTTAAGGTGCATCTACCATTTATTAATCCGCTTTATTTATTGCCGTATCCGGGCAAATTAGACTTTTAATCAAATTTATTTTTTTCACGATTAAAAAAGTATCAAAAATAAAAAAAAAGCCCTCAACTAAAAGCTGAAGGCTGTGATTTAATTAAGGTGCATCTACTATTTATATATCCGCTTTAGTTGTTGCTACATCAGGAAGAATTGAAAAAAATGCATGGCTGTGGAATTGATTTCGTTAGCTACAACGGTAGTACTAGTCTCAACGAGGATTACCTACGGTATTTGACTAGGTAATCATTGACCAACTTCACATTAATTTTACAATTATCCCCATTTTCCTCTAAATACACAAAGTTTCTGTTAATATCTCTAATTGGATATCCGCAATAGTACGAATTTAGTTTATTAGTTGGGTATATGACTATGAAAGTTAGACACACCCAACTTGATGAAGCGATCGCAATTTCTATTAGCCCTTGCTAGTCTTAGTATTTTCGGGGGAAGCTTTTTTCTGAGAACAACTTTTAGCAGTACTAGCGAGCCTAAAATTATAACTGATACATCACGCTACAAAGAAATTCGTAGTCAGCTATGGTCTGAAAATGACCAAGTAAAACATTTTCCTAATGAGATTCCTCCTGATGCTAAAGACGTTCGTATTGCTTACTCTCCCAAAGTTTTGCAAGGAAGTAGTTTTTTTCAAATTAGGTTAAAAGAGCCACCAAAGAAGATAGAAAAATTACTTTCACAATATAGAAATAGTGCCAAGCACAAATATATAGGTGGTGACACAAACGACCACATAAACCAACCTAACGGTGTGCCGACAACTTTCTTCTATACTAGTGATTCTCCTACAGAATCTTTTCCAGCTACTTATGAAATACTGGTATTAAATACAGACGACAAAGGTAGACCTGGCTTTAAGTGGAATCATGGAGATAGCTACGGCGTTGCTATTAATAGTTCCACGTCAGAAATTATCTATTGGTCTGAAAAATGGTAATTAGCAATTCAAAATGAATTTGAATCGCTATGAGAAAAATAATTATTTTTGACATTGGACTTCAGAAAAAATATCTAGATAAGCGGCAATTATACTTTCAGAGAAAACCGCAAGAAGAATCAGTCAATTGGAAGGCTGAATTTAGCAAAATTTTCCACAAACTATTTTTTGAGATTGAGATAGCGGTAAATCTGTGTTTCAATTTTTGCAATAGGTTCCATTGTGAAATTCTGAGTACAGAAAACTAACCTTCATTTCAGTACTAAGTAATGCTTTTACCCTTTTTGGTATATCACTTTGGGTAGTTAAAACTTATAGCCAACATCGCTAAAATTTATAAGTGCTTAAAAACTATCTAAATATGTAGAATGCCAACTGCTTTAATTACTGGTGCTTCTAGTGGTATTGGTAAAGCCTTTGCCCAGGAACTAGCTGCACGCAAGACAAATCTTGTACTCGTTGCTCGTTCTGAAGATAAACTAAGCCAATTAGCTAAACAACTACAAGAACAACACAACATTCAAGTAGACGTTATAGTTAAAGACCTCACAGAACCTAATGCAGCAGCTAGTGTATTTGATGCCACAAAATCAAAGGGATTAACCATTGACTTATTAATCAACAATGCTGGTTTTGGTTACTATGGTGACTTTGCTGAAGGGGATGGAGAAAAACAAGTCAAAATCGTACAATTAAACATTTTGGCATTGGTAGATTTAACTCATAAGTTTTTACCCTTGATGCGCCAACGTCGTTCTGGAAGTATTATTAACGTATCCTCGATTACCGCATTTCAACCAATACCATATCTTTCTGTTTATGCTGCAAGTAAAGCTTTTATTCTCAGCTTTAGTGAAGCATTATGGGCAGAAAATTATCAGTATGGTGTCCGTATTTTAGTCACTTGTCCAGGGCCAATAGAAACAAACTTTTTTGCAGAAGCTAATTTTCCTCCAGCGTTGGCAGGCAGTACAGATAAAGTTTATTCTTCCGAAAAAGTGGTTTGGGAATCTTTAGAGGCTTTAGAAAAAGGCTATCCAACTGTTATTAGCTCTGATACTACCACTCAAATTAGAAGCAAATTATCTCGCCTTGTACCGCGCAAACTTCTACTGAATATGTTAGCGAAACGCTTTAAAGCCTAAGTATTAAGTATATATTTAGGAGTAGAGACGCGATGAATCGCGTCTGTACAAAAGTTTGGAGTTAAGAGACGCGATGAATCGCGTCTGTACAAGAGTTTGGAGTTAAATAAACTGATGTATTTAAAACTCCTCACTCCTAACTTTTCACTCCTAACTTATTACATATATCTTGTTAATTGAACTCGGTAACGCTCTTTTTTGGTAACGGCTATTTCCCCAACTTCTAAACGCCCTTTAGAGCGAATGGCGATTAAGTCGCCGGATTTGACTTGAGAACTAGCTTGGGTAACTTCCTTCCAGTTGACGCGGACATCACCAGCATCAATGAAATCAACCATTTTGCTGCGGGACATACCAAAACCAGCAGATGCGATCGCATCTAATCTTAAAGAAGCCTCCACAGTAGTTAATTCTTTTTTCTTGGGTTCCCGAACCTTTAATTCAGTTAGCTCAATCTGCTGAGTTTTCACAGGAACCGATCGCACCTGTTTCAGGCTCATTGACAAAAATTCTACCAACTCTGGTGCAACAATCGCCTGTGCCCCCCGTTCTCCCAAGACAATCACATCTCCCGTCTTTTCACGAACAATTCCTGTCCCCAACATTGCGCCTAAAAAGTCGCGGTGAGAGGCGGTATCAAACAGGAAATTACCAGCAATTTCTACAGCTACAAGGCTGACTTGAGATTGCTCTAACGGAAGTTCTGAACGAGCGATCGCTATTCTTTGACGTTCAGCTTGCGGATATCCACCCCACGCGACTAATTGCACTTCTGTTAATCGGTTAAATACCCGTTGAATTTCTGCCAATTCTGGGGGGGATAGAAAATCTGTCAAAACTACTTCCCAAGTTTTGATTGCTTGCTCCGCTTGATCGATTGCACGAGCTACACTATCTCGATTTTCAACACCTTTTAAAAGTTCTTCTCGTGGCAACATTCTTAAAAATTATGAGTTATGAATTGAGAATTAATCTGCTATAACTATCCTGATTCTAGCTTTAATTCCCATTTCAGCCATTAGTAACTTTCATGGGTTGAGTCGATGGGGGATATTATTCCCCGCACCTCTCAGTTAAATCTGGGCGTGCGACTTTCACCGCACCCAGCTTCCGATGTTCTCAGCTTGCGCTTTTGCTCATGTGTTCGTAATCGTGGCAACTCTCATGAATTGCTTTGAGATTATTTTTCTTCCAGTTGGCGTGTTTTCCGTCGATGTGATGCAGGTGAACCCGTTCCTCATCGATGAACTTTAAACCGCAGGAAGCACATCTATGGTTTTGCTTCTTAAGAGCTTTAGAGGTTTCGCTGTCATAGAGCTTACTTTTACGTTCACTCCAGTAGGCTATATTTCCGTCATAGGGGGATTTTATTCCTTGAACCATGACGTGTTTATTTTCGGAGTAAGGAACTGCTGGGAATGCTTTGTCTAGTAATTTCTTACTGGAGTCGCGGTTTTGTTTGGTTTCCTTGTTGAATACCGTGTAAGTTCTTTTTTGGATGTGGTATAACGAGTTTCTAGACCCGTCCATCTTGCAGAACTTATGGTAGTTTCTCCAACCTCTAACTACCGGGGCTAATTTCTCCGCCTTTGTGGTAGCACCATAATTCGAGTTGTTGACGATGTGTTTTACTTTCTTACGAAAAGCTCTGAAGTTATCCACTGAGGGATTACATCTGAACTTTCCGTTTTTCTGGACTTTAAAATGCCAGCCGAGGAAATCAAACCCATCTGTCGCGGCGGTAACTTTGGTTTTCTTTTGGCTTACATTCATTCCGCGCTTGCGGAGGAACTCGCTGATTCTTTCAAGTATTTCTGTCGCATCATCTTCGGGTCGGAGTATAATAACCATGTCATCCGCGTATCGGATTGATGGTTCAGAAATATCACTGGCTGAGGTTTTATCAGTGATTCTGAATCCTTGGTTCCTATGATATCTGTGTATATTCTCAATCCCGTTGAGCGCAATATTAGCTAGTAAAGGACTGACCACTCCCCCTTGTGGGGTTCCTTGTTCGGGGAATTCTGGATTGACTCCAGCCTTGAGGCATCGGTATATTCCGAGTTTTAAGCCTTTTGGAGCAATGAGTTCGTCCATTATTGCTGAGTGATTAATCCTGTCGAAGCATTTTTCAATATCGAGTTCAATAACTCGTTTTTCTATTCCATTGCAAAAGGAGTTGAGGTTGTTGAAGATGTACTTTTGTGCATCATGGGCAGAGCGCCCAGTTCTGAACCCATAGCTCCTGGCGTGGAAAGTGGCTTCGTGTGCTGGTTCGAGTGCATATTTTGCGAGGCACTGCCAAGCTCTATCCGCGATGGTTGGTATCTTAAGCATTCTGGTAGTTCCGTCCTTTTTAGGGATGGGGATTTCCCGTAAGCCTTGATGTTTCCAATTTCCACTATTCATTTTCATTAGTTCTTCAAGGTTGAAGCGTTCTTTAAATGAGAGGGATTTCTTACCATCAATACCCGCCGTTTTTTTGCCAGCGTTTAGCTGAGATACTTGTCTTATTGCAAGAAATCGAGCCGAGGTGGATTTTAAAATAAGCTTTTGGAGTGACCGAGCTTTCCGCTTGTCTCCAACTTGAACAGCTTTAAATACGCGCTTTTGAAGGCGGAAAAGATTTCGGCGGAATTTCTTCCACGGTAAAGCTCTCCAAGATTCACTAGTATGTTTACTGTGTCTAATCATTTTCTCTTCTCTAGTTTGTATTTTCTGAACACCTCAGACCAGTTACGGTCTGTCCTACCCGACTTGTGAGAGTTCCGCTTCTCGTTTAGCCTACTTGGGGTTCGACTGCCCCATGACTCACAAATCGTTTTTATTCGTTCCCTCGGAGAGATTGATTGTTCCGTTAGATGTAGCCACTTCGACTGCTGGATTCCCTGGACTCTTACCGATACTGAAAAGAAATGTTCGGCGGGAATGGACTCCAGTGAGGTCAGGGATTTTGCGTTGCGCCCTGCCTTCAAATAAGTCGCTTTTCTAGGCTCTGTTTCATCATAGGAACTCCCTGTTAGCGCCAGTGTCAACCCGCAACGGTCGTCTGGTTGCGCCCTGTTCCCAGCTTCACTCTACAAGAACCGAGCTTGTTCGGTGTGGGCAGATAAGGAGTCAATTCTGAGNTCTGAATGGTAGGGCTTTCACCTACATCTGACCGAGAGTTCAGCCTTTGGTGACAGTAATCTGCTGTCGGGCTGGCTTAGTTATGTACGGACTGGATACCGAGATTCACTATGCAACGAATCGCACCCATTCCTTTGATAATCGCATCATTCACGCGATCGCTAATATCAGAATTAAACTGCTTTGGCGCTTTTAAGGGAATATCGCCGTCTTTTCGATAATTAGCAGGTATAGGAGTTCTCCCAGTCAACAAACTAGACAAAGTTGCAGCTAAAGCATAAACATCAGTATAAGTTCCAAAACGTCCCTGCCTTTCATACTGTTCTACTGGTGCATAGCCTTCTGTTTTAGAATTGGTCATGCTGAGGGTTTTACCAATGGTAAACTCACGCGCTAGACCAAAGTCAATCAAAACTGCTTCTTCTTTCCCATCGCGCAAAATAATATTATTCGGCTTGATATCCCGATGTAAAAAGCCTTGTTGGTGAACACATTCTAATGCTTGTCCGACTTGATTGATATAGCGTAATGCTTCATCCTCTGATAAGTGTCCGTGCTTATCAACGTAAACTCCTAAATCATCCCCATTAACGTATTCCATCAGCATTCCCCACAATCCAGCTTCTTGTATCACTTCATAGACTTTGACAATATGGGGATGCTGACAACCTCGTAATCGCAACGCTTCGTTAACAAATTGTTCTTGCTTTTCTTGGAAGTCACCTTGACTTTGCTGTACCGGATTGAGGGTTTTGATGGCAAATAATTTACCTGTGCGCTGTTCTAGTGCGCTATAGGTGACACCAAAGCCACCACCACCAAGGATTTTTTGAATGATGAATCTGCCGTTTTTGAGGGGTTGATTGGGTGTCCAAAGTTGCATAGATGCGCTAACTAATAACTGCTGAGTAGAATTTAACCTTTATTTAAAGCTGTTGTCGTCCGTCCTCAATACTGACGAAGATTTCCTCAAGAGTAATATCTCCTAATATTTGATCCCTATCTCGCGTGTAATCTCCACTACTCATCTCAAATTGCTGCATAAATCGCGCCATGCCAGCATGACCAAGGGTTTTAGTTAGTGCTTCTACTCCCAATCGCCTAATCTCAGCTTGAGAAAGTTTAGTTACATCTAGCATTTTCATATTTGTAACTTTGGGCAGAACATCTGAACTTTCAACCTGCGAGATCCGCCTTTCTTTGATTCGGGCAACTATTTGCTCAATAGTAGGATTTCCTAATATTTCATCCCTATCTCGCGTGTAATCACCGCTTCCTAAATCGAATTGATGCATAAATAGCCCCATTCCTGCTGGGCCAAGAGTTAAACTCAGCGTATCTATTCCTAATTGCTGAATTTGAGTTTGAGTCAAATTACTAACATCTATCATTTGCAACCTCTCTGAGCCACTGAAGCGGGTTCTCTACTCTCACTTGTAGCAAGTCTTTGTGCCTTGCAGCCAAACGTAACATTCTGTCATCAGTTGTGAGCAAAACATCAGCATTGCTAACTTCTGCACAAGCAATATGCAACGCATCGTAGTCTTTAAAGCCGATTTGGGCAAGTTCCCCAGCACGAAATGCAATTTGTTGAGTTATATTCACTTTACTAATTGCTAAAGCAGCCCAAATCTGCATCTGCCGTTTTCTTGCACCTTCAGGAGTGTTCCGAAGCTCATCATCAAAGGTTTCGCTTCCTTGCAGCCGCCAATCGCCCATTTGAATAATAGCTAAAATGCGAAGCACTGCCTCGGCTTCTAAAAAAATCCGTTCTTGTGTCTGGTGATCAAAAGGGCGATTCAGACAACATACATCTAAATAAATTAAAAACTCCATCGGTACATTTTGCTAGGTATGATATTTAATCTGCAAGCATTTACCTAGTAATAATCAGCTATGACCCAAAACTACCGCATTACCCTACTACCCGGCGATGGCATTGGCCCTGAAATTATGGCAGTGGCGGTAGATGTGCTGAAAGTCGTAGGGAAACAATTTGATCTGAAGTTTGAATTCCAAGAAGCCCTCATTGGTGGTGCAGCAATTGATGCCACAGGGGAACCCCTACCATCTGCCACTCTAGATACCTGCCGTAACAGTGATGCTGTATTACTCGCAGCGATTGGTGGTTATAAGTGGGATTCCCTGCCATCCAATTTACGCCCAGAAGCAGGTTTGTTAGGACTGCGTGGAGGTTTAGAATTATTTGCCAATTTGCGCCCAGCGAAAATTTTGCCCCAGCTAATCGACGCCTCGACTTTGAAACGCGAAATTGTCGAAGGCGTGGATATTATGGTGGTGCGCGAACTCACTGGTGGGATTTATTTCGGTAAACCTAAAGGGATTTTTGCTACAGAAACCGGTGAGAAACGTGGTGTAAATACAATGGTTTACACCGAATCAGAAATTGAACGCATTGGGCGGGTGGCTTTTGAGGCGGCTAGAAAACGCGGTGGGAAACTTTGTTCAGTAGATAAAGCCAACGTATTAGAAGTATCTCAGTTGTGGCGCGATCGCATCACCCAACTTTCTCAAGAATATCCAGATATCGAACTCTCTCATTTATATGTAGATAATGCTGCTATGCAGTTAGTACGCGCTCCCAAACAGTTCGACACCATAGTTACAGGCAACTTGTTTGGTGATATTCTCTCTGATGCTGCTGCCATGCTCACAGGTAGTATTGGGATGTTACCCTCAGCTAGTTTGGGTGCTTCTGGGCCTGGTGTATTTGAACCAGTTCATGGTTCCGCCCCAGATATTGCTGGGCAGGATAAGGCAAATCCTCTAGCACAGGTTTTGAGTGCGGCGATGATGTTACGCTACGGTTTAGACCAACCAGAAGCGGCAAATCGGATCGAACAAGCCGTATTGCAAGTTTTAGAGCAGGGCGATCGCACCGGGGATATAATTTCTCCAGGAAAAAATCTCCTTGGTTGCCGCGCTATGGGAGACTCACTCATCAAAGCTATCGAACAAAAATAATTTTGTATAGCAACTTGGGCAATTTGGCAACCTTTGCTATAAGTTTCGGGTAGACTAAAGGGAAATCTAGCAATCAAATAACAGTCGATAGTGTACGCATTACGACAAGGACAAGTAAATTTTACCGCCCCAAAGAACCAATCGCCTTTGATTGATCCCTCTGTAATTAGAGCTGCTGGGCAGATATACTATACTCACTGTGAAGTACATCCCGAAATAGCAGGGCAACCTTCCGGTGTAGCAATTAATCGTGTGACTCATCGAGGTAAGGTTATTTTTACTAACCAACCAGTTCTTTTACCTCAAGAGTGTTTTGTGCCCTTAAGTCAAATTGAATCCCACATGTATTAGTCATTAGTCATTGGTCATTGGTCATTAGTCATTGGTCATTAGTTATTGACAAAGGACAAATGACAAAGCACAAATGACACAGGACAAATGACAAAGGACAAATGACTGTATGGACATTTTGTTCGCCATCCCGGCGAGTGTAATAGTCTTTGCTTTGGGTGCATCTATTGGTAGTTTTCTCAATGTTATTGTTTATCGCCTACCTGCTGGGTTGTCAATTCTTTGGCCGCCTTCTCGTTGTCCTAAATGCTTAAACCAGCTAAAAGCTTACGACAACGTACCAGTGTTCGGCTGGATTTCCTTAAGAGGGCGGTGTCGATATTGCAAAAGCAAAATTTCTGTCCGTTATCCCGTGGTAGAAGGGGTAACGGGCATAATTTTTTTACTAATTTTTTTGGTATTTCAAGTTTCGACTTTAACAATAGGCTATTGGGCTTTTTGCAGTTGGTTATTAGCGCTATCACTCATCGACTTAGATACAATGACCCTACCCAATCCACTTACTCAGTCGGGTTTAGTGGTAGGGATTTTGTTTCAAATGGTAGTTGGTTTTCTACCAGAAGGTAGTTTTGTGGCATTGGTAAATCACCTGATAATGGCTACAGTTGGCGCAGTATTAGGCTTATGGCTGTTTGATGCGATCGCCCTATTGAGTTCAATTGCCTTTAGAAAAACTGCAATGGGTGCAGGTGACGCTAGGTTAGCAGCTATGATGGGAGCCTGGTTAGGTTGGAAATATTTGCTCTTGGCTAGTTTTATTGCCTGTGGGCTGGGAGCACTAATTGGCATCGGTATTTTGATTATGCAGCGATCGCGACAAAAATTAGGACAAAAGATCCCTTTTGGTCCTTTTCTGGCTTTAGGATCTGTGATTACCCTGTTTAGCGGCGAAGCCATTTTGTCTAGCTACCTGCGGTTATTTTTTCCAGCGTCTTGAATTGAAGTAGGGAGTGGGTGAGGCAGGGGAGCAGGGGAGAAGTTGCAGTAAGTTTTTCCCCTCTGCCCCTCTGCCTCTTGTGCCCAATGTCCTATACCCATAACTAATGCGCTTTCATAAGAAATATTTATAATTCGTGACTGTAACCAACATTACCCCATCTACCTTTCACATTTTGATAATATTCAGCTTGTGACTTGTATTACCCTCTTAACGACGATTAACCGTTGGCAAGCGCAACTAGTACAACAGATGCTGATTGTTCAGAACCTAGCAATACGAATAATTGATTTGGGTGGGAGGGGGAGAGCATCTTATTTGGAGGTTGGTATTCTCATGGCTTTGTCACTACGTCCATATAATTAAGTCTGCTGAAAAAAAGAGCAAGAGACTTGTATTGGTATAAGTATTTTCGTTAAGCTGGCAACCAAAGATGAAAATTAAGGTCTGAATTGCTTAAAAGCGTAGTTTAACGATGTAGCCATTAGTCTTAATAAAGAAAAATGACTAATGACTCAGGACAACCCAATACGGTTTGACATGTTTTCGACCTCATACCCACTTAAAATAAAATAAAAAATGGCTAACAACGAAGAATCACGTGGTTTAAAGTCTTTATTTGATTGGTTTGCAAATCGGAGGAAGTCAGGATCTACCAGCCTCGAGCGCCAAGAACGTGAAATTGCTGATGGATTGTGGCATAAATGTTCTAAGTGCAGCGTATTAGCATATACAAAAGACCTGAAAGCCAATCAGATGGTTTGTGTCGAATGTGGTCATCACAATCGGGTAGACAGTGATGAGCGCATCCGTCAATTGATAGATAACAATACCTGGAAACCGCTGGATGAGCATTTGCGTCCAACCGACCCGCTAGAATTTCGCGATCGCAAACTCTACAGCGATCGCTTGCGGGAAACACAAGATAAAATTGGCTTAATAGATGCAGTTAGAACTGGTTTAGGTCAAATCAATAGTTTGCCTATTGCCCTTGGGGTTATGGACTTCCGCTTCATGGGTGGTAGTATGGGTTCGGTGGTGGGAGAAAGACTCACCCGGATGATTGAGCAAGCCACTCAACGACGCTATCCTGTAGTTATCATCTGTACCTCCGGTGGCGCGAGAATGCAAGAAGGTATGCTCTCTTTGATGCAGATGGCGAAAATCTCCGCAGCCTTACAGCGCCATAAAGACGCCCGATTATTGTATATTCCAGTTTTAACCAATCCGACAACGGGCGGCGTTACCGCTAGTTTTGCAATGTTGGGCGATATAATTTTGGCAGAACCCAAGGCAACCATTGGTTTTGCTGGTCGGCGAGTGATTGAGCAAACCCTGCGGGAAAAACTACCCGAAAATTTCCAGACTGCTGAAGATTTGCTCCAGCATGGTTTTGTTGATGATATTGTACCCCGTACCCAATTAAAGAACACCCTAACCCAGCTGATTGCTCTACACCAGCCTGTATTAACAACACCTCACATGGTGTTGTGGGAAACAATGTCCTTGACTTCTACCGCCGCAGAATAAAGCAGGGGGAGCAGGCGGAGCAGGGGAAGACAAGGGAGAAAATACTACCTTGTCCTCCTCATCTATCTCATCCTCTCCCTGGCTCTTGGAGAAACATGAGTGGAACCAGGGCTACTAGTCGGAATAGAGCAGAGAGGACAAACAAGCTTAGTAAACCTCCAGACTGGGCAAATTGGGCGATGAAACTGCCTATAGTTGTGCCCAAAGCACCGCTTACTCCAGCAACGGCAGCTGCGATCGCAAAATAGATAGACTGATTTTTAGTTGGTGCGATCGCCAATTGTATATTGTTATTGCACAAGTCAATTGCCGCCCAAGTCCCTCCAATCAAGATGTGTAACAGTGGCAACCACAGCCAGATGTCAAGGCGATTAACACTAATCCCCAACCACAGCAATGGTGTAGCTGCAACCAAAATCCCAATACAGATGAGGATGGGACGATTGCCTATCTTGTCTGCTAATCTTCCCCACAGGATAAGCATTAGCAAAGTCGCCGCCGCCTGAAAGCTGTTGTAGATAGTCACATAGCTCACATCCAAATCCAGCGTATCCAGCATATAGAGGTTAAAAAAAGGACTGCTGAGGTTAACAGCAAGTGTCCAGAAGCTGAAATACAGCAGAAAAATCAAAAAGTTAGAGTTTTTCCAGATGCTGTTAGTTGACTGGTCTTGTGGTGGATGAATTGATTGAAGCACTTCAGAAGATTCATCTTTTACAACCTCTGATTTAATCTCACTTGTTTGAGTTAGCTTGCCATGATAAGTGTTTTGTGATAGTGGATTCATATCCACCTGGAAATACTGGCACCCTAATCCCATAATCCCAAATACAACGCTTACCAGTAGAACTATCCCATAACCTTGTAGAGATCCCCCATACCAATATGATACAACTAGACCGGCCATTGGTACGCAAACCAAAGTGGTAAGGTTAGCAGCACTATTGCGTGTCCCAAAATACCTGCCTCGTAATCGCCGGGGAACTATCATTGCTACCCAACTTAGCCACGATGCGCTTCCTAGTCCTCCCAAAAGATTGCTGAATAGAACAATCAAGAGTGTCAATATGACTAACTGATGAGCATCAATCACTCCCAAGCTGGCGCTGACAATACCAATTACTAAAATCAGCCATAGCAGCCGACCAATTCCGTGTGTCCGAAGCGAATATTGAAAGCGGCTGGTGCTGCGTTCCGACAAGTAAGCACCCAACGGCTGAATGAGATTGACCAACATCGGGATAGAGCAAAGCATCCCAAATACCACTGGACTAGCACCCAATTCCACCAATAAATTGCTGAGTAAAATCCCGCCAGTTCCAAGAGAGTAAACCGATGCTAAGACAGAATCCGCAGTGGAAGCTTTTAAACTAGTGCGAATAGTATCTTTGGGAATTCGAGAGTTCGGAGAGATTGATGTTGGTGGTGAGGCAATCTGGGTAAATTCTAGAGTTAGTGGCGCAGTTGTTTCAACCTGAACAGAATCCATAATCTATGTTTATGGGTAAAGTACCCTGGATAAATCCGGTTGCAGAGGAATTCAGTACGCTTTATAGCATTGCTAAGAATTTTTCGTTATTTTAGCTTGCAATTCTCAACAAAAATTTCAAATAAGTAAAATATCATTCCTTAATAACACAAGGTATAAGCGAGGAAAGAGAATATTATTTGTTTGTGAACAATAAAGGATTATTTAATTTTTTGGCATTGGTGATGGCGATCGCGATCGCTATTATTGCTTGTCAAAGCCTACAATTGCCAAGCAAACCGTTAGCATCTACCGCAATCACCATCAAACTTAGTGGTTGGGGAGGTTCTCCCGTTGAGCAAAAACTCTTGAGACAAGTACTGCAAGACTTTGAAGCACAACATCCGACAATTAAGGTCAAATATGAGGTAATTTCCGACCAATACATGGATGTAATCAAAACTCGTTTAGTTGGGGAAGCTGCACCCGATGTCTTTTATCTAGATGCGCTGGAAGCTCCTTTCTTGATGAGTCAAAATGTCTTGGAACCGTTAGATAGTTATATCACTCCTAAATTTGACTTACTAGACTTCGAGGATACCCTACTCAACAGTTTTAAATATCAGAATCAGATTTACGGTCTTCCCAAAGACTATTCCACCCTTGCTTTGTTTTATAACAAAAAAGCCTTCGCCTTTGCAGGCTTGAGTAATCCGCCAGTGACTTGGGATGAATTACGTAATTACTCGCAACAATTGACAGGCAAGCTTAACAAATATGGCTTTGGGGAAATTCCAGAATTAGCGCGTCAAGCTTATAAAATTAACGCTTTTGGTGGACAACTTGTCGATCGAAATGGTTATGCTACCTTTGCGAGTGCAGCAGGTTTACAGGGTTTAGAGTTGGTAGTAAACCAGTATCAAAAAGACCGCTCCTCTGCCCAAAAATCTGATGTGGGGACAAACTCAGGTAGTGAAATGTTTGGTCAGAGTAAAGTGGCAATGGTGATTGAAGGTAACTGGGCAATTCCCTATTTAACTGAAACCTTTCCGCAAGTAGAGTTTGGTACTGCATCAGTGCCTACTATTAATGGCAAAAATGGCACGATGGTGTTTACAGTAGCCTATGTGATGAACAAGCAAGCACAACACAAAGCCGAAGCCTGGGAGTTAATTTCTTATCTTACAGGTAAAGAAGGAATGCAAAAGTGGACAGGAACAGGGTTTGCTTTGCCAACGCGTAAATCAGTGGCAAAGAATTTGGGTTATGACCAAGACCCGTTGCGATCGCCATTAGTCGCAGGAGTTAATTATGCTACACCGTGGCAAGTAGGTCAGTATCCAGGTGCGATCGTTAATAATTTTGATAACCAGTTTGTCAGCGCCTTGTTGGGACAACAACCATTAAATGAGGCGATGGTAAAGGCAGAAAATGAAGCTAATCAGCAAATTAGGGCGATGGAGTAATACTTAGTCTAAGCAATCTTTCTTGCCTCTACCAAATCACTTCTTGTCCATTCCTCAGTGGTTGGTGTAGTTAAATCCTCAAAGTACTTCACTTTACCGCGCATCTCTCCAAATAGCTCCTCTGTTGAAGGTGTTTGCGCGTATTTGGAAATTTTCAAGACTGGCTTACTGCGATCGGTAACTACAATTTCTTCTCCTTCTGACTCTACAAGTCGTAAGAACTCAAGAAGTTGAGATTTGAGTTTACTTTTAGAAATTGATTTAATAATAACTGTAGTCATGCTCACACAAACAATGTCTTTATTGTTGTCTGGGAGTACTAGCGTGGCAAGCTTAAAATAGTGCATTAGATGTAGGTTGGGTGGAGCGCAACCCAACATATATTCAGGATGTTGGGTTACGCAAAGCCTCCACCCAACCTACAATTTTTTTGCACAAATTTAGCCTTGCCACGGCAGTACTGGCGTGTCAAGACTAAATTTGTGCATTAGCAAACTCTTGTGGGATGGGCTTCTAGCCCGTCCTAATTGGCGGGCAAGATGCCCGCCCCACAAGAAAATTTATTGCAACATTTTAGCCTTGACACGCCAGTACGATAAATAATCAAGCACAATCCATCGCTACAGTCGGGTTAGTGCGGGATTAAGCGGAGGTTCAGTAGTGTTTGAAATCAACAGGCGGCGCAGAAACTTCAGGTGGAACATCACCGAAGACGTGGCTGGGTATATGTTCATGATGCCCACCATCTTAGTCTTAGGGACTTTTGTAGTCTTACCCATTCTCTACGCCGTTTTTCTTTCCTTCCAAAAAGTTCAACTTCTCGGCGGTATTGAATACGAGTTCATCGGTTTTCGCAACTTCACGCGATTGGCTGAAGATGAAAGAGTTTGGATTGCTTTGAGAAACACAGCCGAATATGTAGCTATTGTTGTGCCAACTCAAACTATTCTGGCTTTAATTCTGGCGGTAACTCTGAATTCTGCAATTCGCGGTAAAAACTGGTGGCGTATCCTCTATTTTTTGCCGACAGTCACTTCTTCAGCAGTGCTGACACTCATCTTTATGTGGATTTATAACACTGATGGGCTATTAAACGATTTTCTCGCTTTTGTGGGGCTACCTACTTATAACTGGTTGGGCGATCCAGCAGTTGCGCTCAAAGGCATTATGATTATGAACATTTGGTCAACTGCGCCGTTTTTTATGGTAATTTATCTGGCGGCGTTGCAAGATATACCCCAAACACTTTATGAGGCGGCGGAACTCGATGGTGCAAATGGGTGGCAGCAATTTATCTACATTACTCTTCCCCTGCTTAAGCCTGTAACCTTCTTTGTGGTAGCAGTGGGGGTGATTGGGACTTTTCAACTTTTTGACCAGTCTTACATCTTTTCTGGCGGTACTGGCGGGCCGAACAACGCTACCTTAACTGTGGTGCTGTTGATTTATCAAGCTGTATTTCGGAATTTACAAATGGGATATGCAGCCGCGATCGCATTTTTGTTAACAGCAGCGATCGTTGCCATCACTTTGATTCAGCGGCAACTTTTCGGAGGCGAACGAATTTGACTAACTCCTCTGGCTTATTCTGGCTCAAAGCCCTGTTGTACGTCTTGCTGACACTTTATGCAATCATTACTCTAATTCCCTTTCTCTGGGCACTTTCAGCATCATTTAAGCCGCTATCAGAGATTGTCAGTGGTGAACCCAACTTTCTCCCCAAGAATTTTACTCTCGATAACTACAGGCAAATCTTTCTCCAAGAACCGCTTTTTTGGCGTTGGTTGTTTAACAGTGTAGCGATCGCCATCAGCGTCACTCTTTTAAACTTGTTATTAAATTCAATGGCTGGTTATGCCTTAGCAAGACTGCGCTTTGTAGGCAAACGCTTTTGGTTTTTCCTAATTTTGGCAGTACTAGCAGTACCAGCGCAAATCACCCTGATTCCGACATTTTTGATTTTGAAAGCGATCGGCTGGCTGAATTCTTACCAAGGCATGATTGTTCCTAGCATGGTTAATGCCACTTTTATCTTCATGATGCGGCAGTTTTTTGTTAATTTTCCTAAAGAACTAGAAGAAGCAGCTCAACTCGATGGCTTAAATACTTTTGGAATTTTTCGACACATTGTCTTACCTTTGGCAAAACCAGCACTAGCAGCGCAGGCGGTTTTTGTCTTCATGGGGAGTTGGAATAATTTTTTACTGCCTATAGTTATCCTATTTGACCCAGAAATGTTTACCCTCCCCTTGGGGCTGAACACCTTCAAAGGTCAATACATCAGCTATTGGAACTACATTATGGCGGCTTCTATGGTCTTTACCCTGCCAGCTTTAGGCATTTATGCCTTTTTTAATCGTTACTTTATTCAAAGCGTCACCTTTACCGGGGGAAAAGGTTAATAGGCATTAGTCATTAGTCAAAAGTTAAAAGTTAAAAGTTAAAAATTCTTCCCCTGCTTCCCCTGCTTCCCCTGCTTCCCCTGCTCTCTTTCCTCAAACAGTATTTTGGGCAACAAATTGCACTCCTAACGTGATATTGGTATTACAGCGACTCAATCTCGATCTATCAGTAAACAAGCATTATGGGTTTTGCAGACCTATCGATCGCAGAGATAGCAGCCGACTACAGCATTCCTGTAGAACAAGTGTTTTCTCTGTGCAACCAACTGGGAATCGCCTACAAACACCAAAAGACCCGTTTGGCGTTAGAAGATGCAAAGGCAATTATTTCCCAAATATCCTCTGAAATATGCCCCAAAGGTACTAACGACTTGGTGGGTGATCACGAAGTCACCTGAAGGGTTATCTCAGAACTTTGGCTAATAACTGATAGCTAATGATAAAAAACAATTAGTCATTAGCAATTAGCAGCTTGGAGATTGAGAATCGCGTTCTTAGCTGTGTTGAGCGTCAAAATCTTTAAGGGGAAACATGTTTATAAGACTAATTGGCGTTGTTGTGGCTACTGTTTTACTCTCGTTTCAGTTGATTGTCGGTAGCGCGACAGCAGTGGAACTAGACGAAGCTACCCGAACAGTGCCATTAAATACTCAGGGTGATACCGTTGTACTCAGCCTTAAACAAGTCAAAGAAGGCAAACGCTTATTTAATTACGCTTGCGCCCAATGTCATGCGGGGGGAGTTACCAAGACAAACCAAAACGTGGGACTTACTCCAGAGGACTTGGCACTGGCAACACCTAACCGTAACAACATTGAAGGTTTAGTAGATTACCTGAAAAATCCCACTACTTACGACGGGGAAGAAGAGATTTCCGAAATACACCCCAGTCTCAAAAGCGCAGATATTTTCACAGCAGTGCGAAATCTGACAGATGATGACTTGGAGGCGATCGCCGGTCATATTCTCTTACAACCCAAAATCGTTGGTACTAAGTGGGGAGGCGGAAAAATCTATTACTAAATCCCGGAGTTGAGTCATTGGGAATAGGGTACTTGTACTGAGCGTAGTCGAAGTATTGGGCATTGGGAATAGGGCATTGGGAAGAATTCAGTCTCCATTCCCCATTCCCCATTCCCCATTCCCCATTTACTGCTTATTGGACAGCTTTTT
Source organism: Nostoc sp. 'Peltigera membranacea cyanobiont' 210A (assembly GCF_002246015.1). GTDB lineage: Bacteria > Cyanobacteriota > Cyanobacteriia > Cyanobacteriales > Nostocaceae > Nostoc. The sequence goes on along the minus strand of NZ_NOLJ01000001.1, from coordinate 483,979 downwards.
GCAATAAATTGCTCTCCATTCTTAAAAAAAAATTGATCTATGACAGATTGTCATATTTGGTGTTGATTTTATTTAAAATGAGAAAAGGAAAAAAATTGTTTGTTAGGAGAGAGCTATGAAATTAATTTCGGCAAGCTGGCGACGCCTTAGTTTAGCTGTGTTGACAATCCTTTTAGTTGTTAGCAGCTTTGCTGTTTTTACTCCCAGTGCTTCGGCTGAAACCTACAAGGTAAAATTGGGTAGCGATAAAGGAATGCTGGCATTTGAACCTAAAAAGTTGACCATTAAAGCAGGCGACACCATTGAATGGGTGAACAATAAAGTTCCTCCCCATAACGTTGTGTTTGATAATGCCAAAAACCCCACTAAGAGTGCCGATTTAGCTAAATCTCTGTCTCATAAGAAGTTGCTCATGAGTCCTGGTCAAAAGGAAACAACCACCTTTGCAGCAGACGCACCTGCTGGTGACTACACCTTCTACTGTGAACCTCATCGTGGTGCTGGTATGGTTGGTACAATCACTGTCGAAAGCTAGAAACACTAGCGTTTGACACGAGATGATTACTCAGTGAAATTAGCTCATCGCCACACGCTACACTCCTAGAGTGACGCATAAAATGCAGAAATGGCGGTAACGAGTTCTATCCTTCCCTAAGACGCTAAACAATCTGTAGCGTTCGAGGAGTGAACTTGTTACCGCCAATTTTGATCAAATTTGACTTAATCAGGGATTAATCGCGTTTATACTCTTGCTGGAGGCTTGTTGCGAGGAAATACTGTTGAGAATACTTTTATTAATTCTACTGTCGGCGATCGTCCTATTCAAATTTACATTCATTAGTCCAGCACTAGCTGCCGAAACATCCAACGGTGCGAAAATTTTCGAGGCTAACTGCGCTTCTTGCCATATAGGTGGCGGTAACATCCTTATCAGCCAGAAAACCTTGAAAAAGGAAGCATTGTCAAAGTACCTAGAAAATTACAATCAAGACTCAATCCAGGCGATTATCCACCAAGTGCAAAATGGTAAAAATGCTATGCCTGCTTTTAAAGACAAGTTAAGTTCTGAGGAGATTCTGGAGGTAGCTGCTTACGTTTTTCAAAATGCGGAACAAGGTTGGTAAAGTAGCTATACCGTCTAGTTTTTGTGGTGTGAGCGTTTGCCTATCTTTAATTACTGACAAGCTAGACGCTCACCCCAAAACATTGGAGAATTTATTTGTTGGAAATCCCTCAATGCATTTCCTTCTGGGAAGCTTTTAACGAACTTCTAAATTAAGTATTATGTATGACGAACTAGCGATCGCTAGTTCGTCAACTACTAAAAACAATATTTTAAACCCAAAACCCTGATGTATAAACGCGATTTATCGCGTCTTAAAACTACACCAATAACCCTGAACTCAAGCGTGTTGTATTTTAAACAGGACTTATGCAAAAAATAGTCGAAAAGAATGATTTTCAGGTAAGCTTTTTTATCAGACGCTGCAAATGCATCTAGATAAATCACCCCTACCTGAATCCAAAATCATCAACAGGCGATTATTTTTCTGGATTAGACTTTTGTCTGTTTTCCTTAACTTCGCGCAACCGTTCTACTAATTTTTTATCTGATTCAGCACCAGATGTAGACTGACCCTGATTGATTTTCGGCAACAATAAAGGTTCAGAAGTAGTAGCTGCCGATGAAGGCGTAGACTGGTTATTTTTAATTTGCAGTTCAGATAATGGTTTGGGAGTAGCTGCTGGTGTAATTAATGGTTTGAGAGTACCTGTTGGTGAGGACGTAGGTGGGTTATTTCTGATTTGTAAATCAGGTAATGGTTTAAAAGTAGCTGCTGGTGAGGGGGTAATCTGATTGTTATTGATTCCCGGTGTAGATAATGACGAGGGGTTTTGCTCTTGAGTAGTCCCAGTAAGATTGCTCGTGCTGTTTTGGAAACGTAGGTTGAATGGATAGGAACTAATCTGTTTATCTCCCTTGGGGGATTGCTTGTTGAAGTATTGCCTTGCTTTTAATTGCAATTCCGGGGAAATTAACTTGTCTTGAAATTTGATATCTAAGACCTTACCATCAGGATCTACAACCAATACTCCCAAAACAGCACCTTGAAGATTTGACTTATTCGTGGATAATGTTTGACGGATGACTGGTTTTTGTTCAGCGTTGGGGTATTGTTGCTGGACTTCCTTTCTCAGGTTGGCGTAGGAGTCTAACTGTGCAATTGCCTGTTGAGTTCCCTTCGGTGATAAATCCGCTGTTTGTAGCGTGCTTCCCCTAGTTCCAATTAAAGTATCCCCATTCCTTGGAGCTTGTTTTAGAGAATTTATCAGCGGGTTTTGAGCAATTGTAGACGACGCATTAGGAATTGGTTGCGTCATTGCCTGCGAAGTCGGATTTACCTGTGCCGTTGCAACGGGTGTACTGTCAGATAAGATTGGAGGCTGGGGATTCCGCAGCATATCAGCAGGTATTTGCTGCGATTGCAATTCTGGCAACCTATTTACAGCTAGCGGCTTAGGTGGCTCGTATTTGGCAACACTCTCATTCACATTTACACGAGGAACTGGTTGAGAGAATCTGGCGCTGGTATTAAATTTAGAACTATCAAATTTAGAAGCATCAAACCGCAAATTATCACTAGGAATCATCCGCAAAGATTGCCTTGTAGGCAAGGAAGAGACTCGATAGTTATTTGATGATGCGGGTAGCGGAGGCAGTACCATCTGGCTGGATGGCGATGGCGCTAATGGGGTTAATCCCGGTTGGAGGCTAAAGTTTGAAGCAGCAAGTGGGGCGACTGGAGGTAATTGTTGTAAACCAATTTGGGGGGTGCTTTGCGGCAAACGGTTTTGGTCAGCTTGGCTCAATTCCAAAAGTCCGACTGTTTTGGATGATGCTGTTTCTTTGGGCTTGTTAGACTCCATCGGCATCAATGGTACGATCATGGCGATCGCACCGTGGATACCAAGGGAGGCTATAGCTGCTATCCCAATTGGCTGGCTTAAGATTTCTGGTATATTTTTTAGCAGGGAGACGTAAGACATGGCTGTTATCGTTCACTCACTCAGTTGCAGTTGACTAGCGATTTTCTCTTTTCGACATTGCAATATCTTGCAAGATATGCGTTCTTTATAAGGAAATAATAACTTCCCCAGTTGGCAATCAAAACGCCAAAATTGCCATTTATTGAAGTTTTTAATTAATCTAATGACGCTGTATCATATCTTCAAAATTCGAGTCTGCTAAAGAGGTATTTGAAAAGTTACTACTTTTGATTTTTTATTGTTATGACACACAATTAAAATTAATATCTGGGAGTTTTATAAAGTTTAAGTAGACGCACAAGTTTGAATACATCAAAACATCTGCCAAAGTTGCCTTGTTTTTCAACTGTTTTTCAGTCAACTACACTTTTGTAACAGATGACACACGTGTTTGTGCTAGACTAGCCCCTATTTGAAAATACTACCACATCGGCAGCCCCTCAAACTGTTGCAAATTGTACAATTTTATTGACATTCTAGCCTTAAATTCCACCAAAGCTATTGGTTTTTTCTCTCAGGGGTGAGTCAGGCGATCGCAATTCTAGCTCCTCAATATGACTACTTCTTCGTCAAAAAAGTTCAAACCCTCAATCATTGCATCCAAAATTTCAAATGCCGTTACCGACAGTTATTTTGCCTGGATATCTAGAAAGCGCGATCGCTTATCGCCAACTAGAACAATCCCTACAAAACTTACATTTTCCCACAGTTACAGTCCCACTGCTGCGGCGTGACTGGCTCCCCACTTTTGGAGTAAGACCCGTAACACTGATTTTGCAACAACTCGATTACACGATCAAGCATATATTACGTCAACATAATGCTACTCAAATTAACTTAATTGGTCACTCAGCCGGAGGTTGGATATCCCGCATTTACATGGGAGAAAAGCCCTATTTAGCACGCGGTGATGTCAAACCATTTCTCTGTCAAGGGCATCCCTTAGTTGCTACTTTTGTCACCTTGGGTACACCCCATATTAGCCAAGAACGCTGGACACGTTCCAATCTAGATTTTGTCACCAATAACTACCCAGGAGCGTTTTACAAAAACGTTCGTTACGTTTGTGTAGCTGGCAAAACTATCTTTGGGAAAAGGCGACCTGGTAGTTGGTTAGCTTACAGTAGCTACCAATTAACTTGTGGTAAGGGTAACACATGGGGAGATGGCATTACGCCCATTGAAGCTGCTCATTTGGAGGGGGCGGAAAATCTAGTGATTGAAGGTGTCAAGCATTCTCCCAGAAGTCCCGGAATTTGGTATGGCTCACAAGAACCCTTAAAAGCTTGGGTGCAATATTTGATTTAAAAAACTTTATTTTTATATAAGAAAAGTAAAATTTATTAAAATTTCTTAGCTAAAATTGTAATAAGAATAAATACTTCAGTTAAGAACAGGAGGGGTGAGCCATGCAAAGCACCCAGTTCGATAAGATTTTGCGACGAATAGCGACGATATTATCAGTCGTGATTTTGACTCTGTGTTTAATTTATATCTCTACCGGAGTTTTGCTGTCTTTTTACTATGAACCGACAGCAGGCGGAGCTTATAACTCATTAAAGATGATTAATACACAACTGCCATACGGCTGGTTGTTTTGGAGAGCGCATGAGATTGCTGGTAACGGGGTAATTGCGATCGCTCTAATTCAAATTGTGGTGATGTTTTTAGGTCGGCAATTTCGCAAGAGTTGGCTGGCTGCTTGGATTAGTGTGATTTTGTTAACCCTAAGTGCGATCGGGCTGGATTGGACAGCGATGATTTTAGATTGGACTCAGGAAGGGTACTGGCGTTTTAGCATTGAGCTAGGAACCATCGAAGCCATTCCTTTGATTGGTGGGCAACTGCGCGAAATCCTGACTGGTGGTGGAGCCATTAACACAACTACCGTCGAACACCTTTACACAATCCACAGTTATCTAATTTCGGTAGCGACGCTAATTCTCGCCATAGTACATTTGTCTGCTTTACTCTGGCAAGAATGGCAAATGTATCAAGAAGCGCCAAAACCAGAAAGCGAATTTATTCCTTCCCAAGGATAATAAAGAGCCAAAGAAGAGGAAAAGGGGCAGGGTGCAGGGTGCAGTGGGAAAACGCCATAAATAAATTTAGGCGCTTGATTTTAGACGCATTATTTCTTGTGCTATGCATCTCGAAATAAATATTTAACATTAAGCATAAATAAATTTATTTGTTCTGGAACCCTCTATTGCTGGGAAACTACAGCATCTTCTCCCTGC
>NZ_NOLJ01000001.1:354601-478629 GCF_002246015.1 Nostoc sp. 'Peltigera membranacea cyanobiont' 210A | reverse complement strand
CTTCCCCAATCCCCTCATCCCCCAGAAGCCTCACTAGTAAAAAGTTGAGATAATTGGGCAAGCGATAGGTCTTCAACCTCTGGTAACTTTTCTAGAGAGAGGGGAGTGGATTGGGTGGCACCAGATAAGCGTTTTAAAAGGCTAGGTCTGGGGTCATGCAACAAATAAATAATGCGATCGCCAATTTCCCAATCTTGGTTAGCTGGCATTACCTGTAAGCGTTCAGCTCGTTCTACCAATAGCGGTATCAAAACCCCAGTCCGAATCTTTTCTTGGATGCGATCAGATTGCGTGGAAAATTCCGACTCATTCAGGGTAGTTGTTCCCAACTTCACTCGCCCATCATTCAAATATTCATTCCAAGTTTTAATCGCTAAGTCTGGAATAAAAGCTTGATTAACTTTATTACTAACCGAAATATTTGCTTGCGGATCGCGGGGGAAAACAGCTAAGACACGGGGCGGATTAAACTCCTCAGCTGCTCGTTGAGCCAAAACAAAATTCACCTCGCCATTACTTGTCATAGCCAGAAAAGTACCCATAGACGCAAGTCCCGCCTCTTCTAAAACAGCAGCATCTAGCGCACTGCTGGCAATAACCCGGAGATTTTGCGCCTCGGCTTGCACAAGACATTCGGGGTCAGTATCAATCATCACTACGTTTTCTCCCCGTTCTTGAAAAAAGCGGGCAATCACAAGACTCAAGGGATTACAACCCACAATTACTGCCCCAGTTACGTCCTTGGAGGTGATTTGCAGCCATTTAGCAACCCAGCCAGCTGTTAGCCCTTGGCAGACAACAGTCATGATAATTGTCAGGAAAACTAAAGCTTTGATGGAATCACCGCCGTTAATGCCTCGCTGTGTCAACGAAATCGCAAAAAAAGAAGCTATAGAGGCAGCAACAATTCCTCTCGGAGCAACCCAGCTTAAAAATAGTTTCTGTCGCCAGTTTAGGTCACTGTTCCAGGTACACAAGAGGATATTGATCGGGCGAACGACAAACATTAGTACCAAAACAGTGAATAAACTACCCCAACCCAAAGCAAACACACTAGCAATGGATAGGTCAGCAGCTAATAAGATAAATAGCACCGAAACGCTGAGAATTGTTAGCTGACCCTTAAAGCTGCGTAACAGACGTTCTTCCGGGACTGAGGAGTTAGCAAAGACTGCTCCTGCAACTACTGTTGTCATGACTCCCGATTCACTGCGGATCATCTGCGATAAGGTAAACAAGCTCCAAAGTATCGCCAACACCACTAAGTTTTTTAGCTCAAATGACAGAAAACTGGCGCGTTTGAAAATCAAACTCATCAGATAACCGCCAGCACCACCAATTGCTGCTCCCACACCCAGACGTATAAGTAAACCGACGATCGCATTGATCGGGTCAGCATTGCCGTTCAAAATCGTATCGAGGACAACGAAGGCGAGGATAGCCCCTACAGGGTCAATTAAAACCCCTTCTCCTTCCAAAAGTGTTGCCACTTGTCGATCTACATTGATTTGTTTGAGCAATGGCCCAACGACGGTTGGGCCTGTCACCACGATGATGGAAGCATAGAGAAAAGCTATGTTCCAGGGAAATTCACCCAGCCAGTGAGCAGCCATACTCCCGCCAAGTAGGGTGATTAGCGTTCCTTGAGTGACGAGCAATTGCAGGCTGACTGAAACTCTGCCTAACTCTCGTAAATCCAAGTTAAGTCCGCCTTCAAACAAAATGATTGCCGTTGCTAGAGCGACTATAACTTCCAGTCCAGTGCCTAGCGAATGGGGATGCAATAGCCCTATGCCATCGGAGCCAAACAAAATGCCCAACAGCAATAACAAGACGATGCTGGGTACACGAAGGTATGCAGCCAGCACTTGGGCGCTAATACCTGCAAAGACAGCGATCGCCATCTGTATGGTGATTTCAAAAGATGCTTCCATGTTGTAGATTTTGAGCGATTTATTTCAAAATCTCTTGTAAAAAACCGTAGATATTAACTCTACAGGGTACAACATCATACCCTTTGTTCCTTGCTGTCTTCAGCGTTTGTTAGATATGTGTATACCCCGAAATTCCCAGCGCCCAACGCTGATGCACCCTGCGGCTGACCGCAGAAGTATCTACGGACTTTTTTATCTGTCTCCATATCTTTGTATCCTCTTCAAGCTTTTGCTTCCACCCAGTTTAGCTGCCACAAACTTTTTTTGGCAAAACCTGTTGACAAGAGCAAGAAAATTGGTTAACTTATAAAAGGTCTGAGTCCGATGCCCCCATCGTCTAGAGGCCTAGGACACCTCCCTTTCACGGAGGTAACGGGGATTCGAATTCCCCTGGGGGTACTTAAAAACAATAAAAAGCAAAAGCTTTTTTGTTTGAAATCTATCAGTAAAAACCATCATCCAGGAATACCCTGAATGATGGTTTAATTGTTGTTATGCATACGGTTCTTTGCTGGCTAGCTCTTCTACACGTTGGTGAATAGCCAAAAGATTTAACCGCAAATCTTTGCTCAGACGATTTTCAATAATTCCCACTGGCATAGTGAGTTTAGGCCAAACTTGAATTGTGTAGGACAGATTTGTTCCTAGATACTCACCGAAAGAATAAGGCTCTAAGCACCAGCTACCAGAAAAGCCTTTAAAATCTCCCTCTACCATGCGGAAATTAATTGCTTTAGGGAAGCATTCTTCCAAATCCAGAACTACCCGCGCAGAAAAATTGAAATTCAGTAAGCGCTGGGAGCCTACTTGCTCCAGTCGAATCCCACCATTGGGATGCTCAATTAGACAACTCTTAGCGAGGTTGGGGAGGAAGTCAGGTAAGGCTTCATAATTTGTCAGAACCTTCCAGATTTGCTCCACGGGGTGGGGAATTTGGACTTTAGCACTGATTTGCCGCTGTCGCTCTGCTATTTTCTCAATTTGAATTTCTACCTGAGCAAGCAAATCCCCTTCTAATTTGGTGTCATCAGTGGGAGATTGCAAATCAGGGTTCTCTGTTGTGTTCTGTTTTTTAGTCACTTTCAGAATTATGGTTTGCTTTCGTCAGAAAATTGGGGCAGAGTCAAGGTGAAGCAAATTTCGCTTTGTTCAGAATCCGAAATTGGGAGACTTTCAACAGCGATCGCTCCATTTAGATGCTGCACTAAAGACTTGACTAAAGCAAGTCCCAAGCCAGTCCCTGGAGTCCAGCGCCCTTTTCCACGACGGAACTTATCAAAGATGTAGGTCGCTTCTTCTTCAGAGATGGCACGTCCTGTATTCGTCACCTTCATGATAACTTGATCGATTTGTTGATCGACTCGGTGAGCCGCTTCAAGGCGGACTATTGTATCAGACTCTGAGTATTTACAGGCATTCGTTAATAATTCTTGCAGGATACGGTCAAAACTCTCCAGTTCAGTTTGCAGTTTGAGGGATTCCTCCGGCAAATCTATAGAAATTTTTAATCCTTTTTCGCCAAGTTTTTTCTCAAAAGATGCTGCTATATCTTGAATTCTAGTATTTAAATCTATAGATTCTAATTGCGGGGCTTCATGAGGCGACTCTAGCTTTTGGAGTGTCAACAAGTCATTAATCAAGTTGATTTCCTTTGAACATTCCTGCTCAAGAATATCTAGATATTTACTCTGACGCTCTGGCGCTATTCCTGGCAAACGCAAGTTTTTTATTGACATCAGCATATTTGTCAAAGGATAGCGGAGGCGATCGCTCATGTTACTCAAAAATTCATCTTTGAGTTCATTAAGTTTTCGCAGCTGCTCAACATACTGCCGTGTTCTTTCATGCAATTTTGCCTGGAGTTCCAGACTACTCTGAAGTTTCGCCGTCCGTTCATCTACCAAGGTTTGCACTTGGCGCAATGTCTGTGACTGAATTATGGCATTACTAACTTGAGCGCAAACCATTTCCACAAGATTTAATTCTGCTAGTTGCCAATTGCGAATCACAGATTGCTGTAGCACCAAGAATCCTAAAATTTTACCTTGACTTTCCAATGGCACTAAAAGTACCGCAGGCAATTCCTCTATTGCAAATAATGGGGCAGCTGTCAAGGTCTCGTTTTGATCTGTATAGTCATCGAAGATTACTGGTTTTCCAGAATCCATGAAGGCACGCTGGCTTAAACCACAGTCTGAAATCAAGAAAGACTGAGCTAACGTATCTAGTTTACTAGTGCCAGAATTTTGTGTTTCTCTAGCCCATTCACCAATCACGGTACCTTTCGCTTTGGGAATTTGTTTTTTAGCTTGAGTCCTAAATAGTGGATCTGTATATTTCAGTAATATGAGCAAACCCCGATCTGCCTGTAGAGATTCGGCAGTCGAAGCGATAACTAACTGGAGCATTTGATTCAGCTCCAAGTTGCTACGACTCAATATAGTTAATTGCTTGATCAAGCTTTGGTGCTGGTTGCTCTTTTGCAGGGATTGCTCTTGATGAGCAATTTGTTGAGCTTGTGCCACTCTAGAAAAAGCGATCGCGCAAGCCGACTCCACTTCTTTGAGCAATTGTTTTTCTGATTCACTCCATTCATAAGGTTGGAATTTAATCAGATTAATCACTCCATTATTATTGCCACCAAACCGAGTAGGAATTGCCAAAACCGCTTTTATCGGTAGCGGTAAATATTGACACCCAATTACCAGACTATTCTGAATGATCGAAATGTCTTCAATAGTCAATGGTTGGGCAGCACATTGCAGCACTGGCGAGTGCATAAGCAACTGTTCCATCGAAAACATTTCTTCTGGGTGTGGCAACCCTAGATACTCATCAGCACACCAATTAGTAGTAGTTGCTTCGTCTGATGTTTCATCCGCCACTGAAACCAAGCAGCAGCAATCTACTTGAAAAGCAACTCCTAGCAATTGGGCAATCTCTTGCAGCATCAATGCTGTAGCCGAGCTATTAGCAATGATTTGGTTAATTTTTTGTACCAACTCGCGGGCAGATTCTTCCTGATGCTGCATCAGCTTGACTTGGTAAGGTTGTAGTCGATCTATGTCATCTATGTAATGTGGCGGCGATGATAAAGGCTTTTTCATTTTTGGCCCGCCCTCGGATAATAACCCCATTGTTCTTGCACCCAACCTCTTGGCATATTCTTCACCGTTAGTTGTGTTGCTACACCCTGATAATTGACAAATTTTGTGTGAATACTTTCTCTCACCTGTTATAGCCCTTTTCTATCTCAGATGGCCAAATTTCCACTGAATCAAGCAAATTGCTACATTGGTACATAAGTAATAGAATACTCAAGATATCCTATAAATGCTTAAGTTAGCTTATTTTTTACTGCTCTATTTTGAAATAATGCACTAACTTTATCCTGTCTGTAAGTATACATAAACCGTAATTTCTCTGGAATTACAGCAAAATTCTCCTTTTGAGCGCGTAAAATTACGTAACTTGCTTTATGAAGCTTTATTACATTCCTTGAAAAAACTAGTAGGTTTAACAAGCTACTCCTCGATCTCCGTAACTCTCAGTAAAATATCAATAAAAGTAAAGGAGACAAGAAGAGGTTGCTCTTGCAGTGTAAACTTCTCTTCTCTAGGAGAGGCTGCATCAACGAGACGCACTCGTGTTCAGACCCGATCTACACTGATATCGTAACTATGCTAGCGAGTTCGTAAGCGTCTTGTTCCCAACCTGTGGCAGAAATTTGGAGTAGAGCTTAAATTTAAATAAATTCTTGCTCACTATAGATTGCGGCAGTTCTGGCTAAATTGTGAATGCAGCCCAGTTATTAGTAAAAATAACTAGGCTGCATTCGTCTGAATATAAAAAAACCACATCTATTTTCAGAACTATATTTTTTAAAGTAGTAAGAGCATTTTGTACTCCCTGGTGGTAGTGGCGGGCTAGATGCCCGCCCTACACCAGGTTTCAAAATGGACGAGGTTTATCCAGCCAAGCTCTCGACACTCAGAGGAACCATATCGCCATTCCTCGTTAGTCCTAACAACATCGGTTCTTGGGGTTGAATTAGTTGACCTGTAAGTACACAGCGTTCTTCTTGCTGAGCTGTGGCAGCTATGCTAGCTCGAATGTCGGATCGCGAAAATCGAGGCTTCCACTCACCTGATTTTTGCTGGACATAATTCCAAAGGATATCTCGGATCAGAGCTTGATATCCCTGATTCCCAGCTATTTCTTTGAGCTTATCTTTGAGTTCCCGCTCTAGGCGAATGCTGGTAACTTCCATATCGGTGGTTGGGGTGCGAGCGATCGTATGCATCAGTTTTTCTCCTTAAGGGTATAGACAGGATAGTAATACAAGTGTAGTATGTTTAAAGGAATGTTCAATAGGTGAAATTTTCTGTGAAATCCATTTACCCCATCTCTACTTCAATTTTGTGCGCTACCAATTGCCGAACCAATTGGGAATCAGCTGCTATGGAAGTGGAGTATTTATTTATGGGCGATGGTAGCCAAAATCATGGGCAAATCACAGAGGGTAATGATGATTATAAGTATGTAGGCTTTAGTGCACTAATTGCAAAACCACAACTAAATCAAAAAAGCGGGGGGTACAGACGAAGGAATCCTGTACCGATATGAGACCAGAAAATTTTCCGGTCAATTCTAACCCCCGCTTCACCGAAAACTTGAAGCGGGGGTTTTTTTATAAGGAGTTAAGCTGTGACGATATCTTCCATGCGCGGCGCGAACGCAATGCAAGTGTTAGAGCAATCTGTGGTGGTGTTTTCTCAAAATTACTTGCCACTATGTCGGGTCAATATCAAGCGGGCGATTGTGCTGTTAGTAACTAACAAGGCGCAACCGTTGGGTTTTACCACAGAAGGCGGATGGCAAGTTCACTCACCCAGTTTGGTAATTGATGTGCCAAAACATATTCGCTTGACAATCACTTCTAATGAGCGGATGTGGAAAGTTCCGCCAGTGAATCGGCGAGAAGTATTGCGACGAGACCATCACAGTTGCCAATATTGCGGCAGCAGCAAACATCTAACGCTAGATCATGTGATGCCGCGTTCTAAAGGCGGTTCTCACACTTGGGATAACGTAGTCGCAGCTTGTGAAAGATGTAACTCCCGTAAAGGCGATCGCACCCTGTTTGAAGCTGGTATGCAACTGCGTACCAAACCAAAAGCGCCAATCCACCCCGCGATTTCTTTTGCTGAACAGTTTTGGATAGATATGCAAGCAAACCTGGAATAACAGGAGAGCATAAGGAATGCTGAAATTAACTTACACTGAAAGCAGTTTTGATTTAGAATGTGTCACTTTGTCGCTAGAAGAATGGGTAGCGAAGCGAGTGATTTTAGCCCTGCGAGTTGGGCAAGGTTTGTGCATTGAACCCACTACCGCTTCCTTTTTGCTTCCGGTTGATTTGCCAGGAGTAGAAGTACTGAGGGCTGAGGTAAAAAGAGATGACAGAGAAATCATTGCCCTCTGTACGTGCGATGCCGAATATATGGAAGTCACCCTACGGGGTTCTTGGCTATCAGCTAGTTCTAAGGATTCTGTCGGTGTGTTTGTCACCACTATGAGCGATCGCGCTGAGTTCTTTTTGCACAAACTTTGGCAGGAAGCTCAATCTTGTGCTTCTGTGATGAGTGAATAAACGAAATAGTTGGGTGAGGAGAATTTCTCACCCTTTATTGCGCCATTTTTAGCAGTTCGGGAATTGTCACAAATCGGTAGCCTTGCTGTTTGAGTCCACTAATGATTTGTGGTAAAGCTTCTACAGTTCTGTGGCGATCGCCACCACCATCATGCATTAAAACAATAAAACCAGGTTTCGCGCCTTTCAGGACATTATTTACAAATGCCTGCGGTTTGGCGTGAGGATCGGTATCAGCGGAAGTTAACGACCACATAATGACAGCATCTTTCTGGCTTTTGGCGTAAGCAGCTAGTCCGTTATTTAAAAAGCCTCCAGGAGGACGGAACAGAGACGTTTTGACTCCTGTAGTTTTGTATATCAGATCGGCTGTGCGATCAATTTCACTCTTGGCTGTGGCTTCATCCATTCGCCGATACCAATGATGCCAAGTATGGTTGCCAATGGCGTGTCCCTCGGCTACTTCACGCTTGGCTAAGTCTGGATTTGCTTCTAAAGCTTGTCCTACCCAAAAGAATGTTGCTTTAACATCATTTTGCTTCAAGATATCCAGCATTTCTAGGGTTGTCTTTGGCCAGGGCCCATCATCAATGCTGAGAGCAATAACTTTTTCGTTGTTGCTGGGTTGCACCTTATAAACTGTTTTTCCCTGAAATTTAGCTGGGACTGTAAAGGTAGGGTTTTCTACTTTGGCTGATGGCGGTAGCTGGGCATTAATTTGGCCCTTTGCTGGATCTTGAAGTGCAGTATGAATTTTGCTTAGTGGCTGGTTCAACCCCGATTGTGGGGAGATGCCTGGGGCAATACTACAAGCTGTAATACTAGAGGCGATCGCGACAATACTAATTATCTGTTGTCGCTTGAGGTAGTTGTCTGTCACGTCAGGCTTTTAAAGATTCACCCAATCATAAGCTGTAGTTTGACTTTTCAGAGAGTTTAGCAAGCTCAAATATCAGTGCAGAAGCTTTTTTAGACAATTTCAAAAAATTTTTCTGAAACCCCTTGACACCTCTTGTAGTATTTTGTAGTATATTTGTAGTAAGGCGAAAGACAAAGCTTCTCAAGAGTCAAATTTATGTTCTACATACAACTAAAGGACAGGCGTTGAAACAAACCAGAATCCTTAGTCAACAAAGCTGCTTTTACTTGCAAACCATCGGCAGTAGAGGCAATAAACGAAAAAAGTTCTAATTTTGCACTCATCAAAACCACTGAATACATCCGTAATACACAACAGGCTTGCTACCTAGAGTGTTGGTTGTTTTCCTAACAGTTTCTAACAGTAAATTTTCTGAACCTTGAAAACTAAATAAGAAATGGGCAAGTTCACCAACAAAATCTGTGCCTAAAAACTTCAAAGTTTAGGCACAGATTCCAAAAAATCGGGGTGTAGCTCAATTGGCTAGAGCGTTCCGTTGTCTGCGGAAATGTTGCGGGTTCAAGTCCCGTCACCCTGGTTGCAGTCCTGTAGGCGAATAGTTTAAGCCGTCAGTTTCTCAAACTGAAGATTGCGAGTGCGAATCTCGTCGGGACTCCCAAATGGTCAGGTAGCCAAGTTGGTAAGGCGTTGGTCTGCAAAACCGATTAGCGCGGGTTCAAATCCCGCTCTGACCTCTGTCGCAGCGTAGCTTAACCAGCAAAGCCCCAGGTTCATACCCTGGTATATGCGGGTGCAAATCCCGCCGCTGCCACTAAATGCAGGGATGGTGTAACGGTAACACCTCGTGACTCCAAATCCGATGTTCTAGGTTCAAATCCTAGTCCCTGTGTCAGACAATTTTGGATTTTAGATTGCCAATTTTAGATTAAAAAATTTAATCCAAAATCTAAAATCCAAAATTCGCTCAATTATGCCCTCGTGGACTAATGGTTAAGTCAGTGTTCTTTCAAAGCACAGATGCGAGTTCAATTCTCGTCGAGGGAATAATTATGGGTCGGTGGCCGAGTCTGGCTGAAGGCGACAGTCTGTAAAACTGTTCTTTTTTGCACGCAGGTACCCTTCGGGAAGCAAGCTACAAATCCTGCTCGACCCACTATGGAGAGGTGGCTGAGTGGCTAAAAGCGTCCTCCTGCTAAGAGGAAACGGGTAGCTAATACCCGTCGCAGGTTCAAATCCTGTTCTCTCCGTTTTGAGAGTGTGGTGTAACTGGATAACATCTCAGTCTACGAAACTGAAGACGTGAGGGTTCAAATCCCTCCACTCTCGTTACATAATCTCTTCTTTTATCCCCTGGTAGCTCAGTTGGTAGTTAGCGCCTGTCTGTTCGCGAAGCGTGTCTGAAAGACAAGAACAGGAGGTCGTCGGTTCGATTCCGACCTGGGGGGCTTCGTTGCCTCATAGCTCAATGGTAGAGCAAGCGGCTGTTAACCGCGCGGTTGTAGGTTCGAGTCCTACTGAGGCAGCCATTCATTGCCGGGTGGACGAATTGGTAAGTCGCATCGCTCTGAACGATGAGGTTGCAGGTTCAAACCCTGCCCTGGCAATAAAGCCCTGTGGTGTAATTGGCAACATCGCGCCCTTTGAAGGCGAAGATTCCAGGTTCGAGTCCTGGTGGGGCTGCCAAACTTTGCTCTTGTAGCCCAACTGGAAGAGGCTGCCGTCTCAAAAACGGTAAGTTGTGGGTTCGATTCCCACCAAGAGGACCAAAATTTGCTCCTGTAGCCCAATTGGAAGAGGTGGCAGACTTAAAATCTGTTTGGTTGTGGGTTCGACTCCCACCAGGAGCACTAACGGGATGTAATTCAGCGGCGAGAAGCCATGCTTTGGGAGCATGGAGTCGCAGGTTCGAGTCCTGCCATCCCGATATGCCCCTGTGACGGAACTGGCATACGTGTTGGAATCAGAGTCCAGATTTTGCAGCTACCCTTCGGGAAGCCGCTTCGCGTCTACAAATCCTGTCAGGGGTACTAAGCTCTCGTGGCGGAACGGAAGACGCACGCTTACCGAGGATCTAGTTTTTTGCAGGTTCAAATCCTGTCGAGAGTACCAAAACATCTGGGTGTGGCGCAGATGGGAGCGCGGGAGTTTCGGTAACTCCAGTCGCAGATACCGTGCGGGAAGCCGCTAGGGCGTCTACAATCCCTGCCACTTAGACTTTGCCCTTGTAGCCCAACGGAAGAGGCGCTTCGCTTAGAACGAAGAGGTTGCTGGTTCAAATCCAGTCAGGGGTATTGGTGAATATGCGGGGATAGAGCAACGGTGGCTCGTTAGGCTCATAACCTGAATATCCACAGGTTATGAGCCTGCCCCCGTCACCAAATTTTAGATTTTAGATTTTCAATTTTGGATTGTTGATTCAAAATTGAAAATCTAAAAAGGTGTGAGAGCAAGCTTGTTTTATTTGTCCAACAAATAGGGAGCATCCCAAATCTACAATTCTTTACTCAAGCTCATATTTGAAGTTATGGGGTCAATCTAAAATCCAAAATCCAAAATTCAAAATTAGTGCTGGTGTAGCTCAATTGGCAGAGCAACTGACTTGTAATCAGTAGGTTGCAGGTTCAATTCCTGTTACCAGCTTGATGCGGGTGTGATGTAATCGGTAGCATCTGAGTGCGCCATACTCAGCGCGTGGGTTCAAATCCCTCCACTCGCTTGCGTAGTCCTGTAGCTTCAACGGTAGAGCAAGTGCCTTACAAGCAAGAGGTTGCAGGTTCAAATCCTGCGAGGACTACCAAATCTTGGGAGTGTAGCTCAATGGAATAGAGCTTCGAGCTTCTACCTCGAAAGTTGTGGGTTCAAGTCCTACCACTCCCGCCTAAAAAAGTCAAAAGTCAAAAGTCAAAAGAATGAATTTAATATTTCTCTTTCTTTTTAGTTTTTACTTTGCTCTTTTTACTTATTCGATGGGGTCATAGCTCAAATGGCTAGAGCGCCTGCCTTGCAAGCAGGAGGTTATGGGTTCAATTCCCATTGATTCCACTGATGGTATCTGAAGCCAAAGTGGTCGAGGCGCTGGTTTGTGGAACCAGTCATAGCGGGTTCAAGTCCCGTCAGACACCCCTGAATGGAAGATGTCGCTGAATGGACGGCAACTGGTCTTGAAAACCAGGGTATGGGCAACTGTAGGGGTTCGATTCCTCCATCTTCCACCTATCCACCTGAAGCCGAAAAGCGAGGCGCTGTGCTGATAACACAGAAATAGGAGGGGCAGTACCTCCCTGGTGGATTTATATGTAGTGTTGGTGTTACAAAGCTGCGATGTAATACGATCGCACTTGCTCATTTCTTTTTCAAATTAACTAGGGTGGTTGGCATACCGGCTGTGCAGCGGGCTTTTAACCCGCAGAAATAGGTTCGACCCCTATACCACCCACTAAACAATTAAAAATTTAAAATTTAAAATTCAAAATTAAGAAATGCAATCTTAGTTAGCCTTTTGGCAATTGCTAATATGCAACTTGAATGCGCGTTGGGTTATGAATAGCAACTAGCGATCGCTAGTTGAGCATGTTGCAATAATACATCTTTATCCAAAGCATGTATGGGATATTGCGGTGTTACTGCCAGTAGTTTCTCAATTCTTTCTCTAGCTGCTTCTACCACTGCTTCATCTAAGCTACCGTTACTGAGCGAATCAGCAAAATCTTCAGCAATCCGATAAGTTCTTTCAATAGATGATGAATTAATATTACGCGACACAATAAACAGATCGCAGCCTGCATTTAATGACCGCGCCACAGTACCAGCTTTCATAAACATATCTGAGATCGCTTTCATATCCAAATCATCAGATACAACCACTCCCTCAAAGCCAAGTTGCTCTCTAAGTATGGTTTTGAGGATAGCCTGAGAAAGCGTTCCTGGTACATCAGGATCTATCTTGGGAAATAAGATATGGACAGTCATAATCAAAGGAATCTGTACTTCGATTAAAGCTCTGAAGGGTATAAGTTCTCGAAGTCGCAGGTCTTCTAGAGTTAAATTCAGTATTGGTAGCTCAATGTGAGAGTCCTTGCTGGTGTCTCCATGTCCGGGGAAGTGTTTAGCGCATCCCAAAATTCCTAAATCTCGAAGTCCAAGGTAATAGTCACGGGCACCTTGAGTAGCGGTTTCGGGAGTGTTACCAAAGGCGCGAGGCCCAATCACGGGGTTGTCGGGATGGGAAAAAATATCGGCTACGGGTGCCCACGATAAGTTAATGCCCAGTGATTTTAGTTCTACTGCTGTGGCTTTTGCTACTTCATAAGCGTGCGATCGCAGTAATAAGGCATGAGGAAAGCGGGTAATTGGCGGTGGTGTACGAATTACACGACCTCCTTCATGATCGAGAGTGAGGAACATGCAATCACGTTCAGTATATTCTCGTATCTGTTTATTCAAATTCTTGAAGCTTTCCAACCAAACCTGATATGGAGTGCCATCCAAAAAGTTTTTAGCAAAAAATATCGCCCCAATCGGTTTCAATTCATTGAGTGCGCGTTTATCGTCATCGCTTAATGTCGTGCCCGAAATACCTAAAATCAGGTGATGTCCAAAGCGCTTTAGCTCCTGCGATACACCCATAATCTTTTACCTATAAGTTGTGCGGTAAACAACTTGGTTGTTCAACCTAGAGGACATAGACTTTTATCCTACACCCTTATGGGAAGCGGAAAGTTTTCCAAGTAGTCTTTAAGCAATACTCCAAATATTTCCTCAAAGCAAATACACGAATTAGGAAATAAATCAACTACTTTAAGACCGCATTTGGGATTACCCTATTTTCAGTCAAAGGAAATACTTTTGTTTGCCTAAATTTCTTCTATGTAAAGATAAATGAAATGCTCGCTCAAACCTATTGCCAACAATGGTATTAACAATTTGTTCGGGTAGGTGTGCGTAGGTAAAATTCCCTTTGGCAAAAGTTTTTTGGGGAAGCGATCGCACAATAACTGCCAAATGTAACGGATTGCAACGTATAATGAGAACGATAAAACGGTTAAGAAATATTGAAGAGCAGTAGGGTTACATGCGAGTAGCGATCGCGGGAGCGGGACTAGCAGGACTTTCCTGCGCGAAATATCTTACAGACGCAGGTCACACACCCATTGTCTTGGAACGTCGAGACGTTCTAGGCGGTAAAGTGGCTGCATGGAAAGATGCTGATGGAGACTGGTACGAAACAGGTCTGCACATCTTTTTTGGCGCATATCCCAATATGTTGCGGTTATTCAAAGAACTGGATATTGAAGATCGATTGCAGTGGAAAGAACACACAATGATCTTCAACCAGCCGGATGCACCAGGTACTTACAGTCGCTTTGATTTCCCAGATTTGCCAGCACCGATTAATGGTATAGTGGCGATTCTGCGAAACAACGACATGCTGACATGGCCAGAAAAAATCCGCTTTGGCATCGGATTATTGCCAGCCATGATTCAGGGGCAAAAGTACGTTGAAGAAATGGACAAATATTCTTGGACAGATTGGCTGCGTAAACACAAAATTCCAGAACGGGTCAATAAAGAAGTTTTTATTGCCATGGCCAAGTCGCTGAATTTCATCGGGCCAGATGAAATTTCGGCAACCATTCTTTTAACTGCCCTGAATCGTTTCCTCCAAGAAAAAAAAGGCTCGAAAATGGCCTTTCTGGATGGTTCGCCAACAGAACGATTGTGTCAGCCACTAGTGGATTACATTACCGAACGCGGTGGAGAAGTCCGCTTGAATGCCCCTTTGAAAGAGATTTTGCTAAACGCCGATGGTAGCGTCAAAGGATACTTGATTCGGGGGTTGAATGGCGAAGAGGATGAAGTTTTCACGGCAGATTTGTATGTATCTGCTATGCCAGTTGACCCTCTAAAGGTGATTTTGCCAGCACTTTGGAAAGAAATGGAGTTTTTCCAAAAGCTAGAAGGCTTGGAAGGCGTGCCTGTGATTAACGTGCATTTGTGGTTCGATCGTAAACTTACGCAAATTGATCACTTGCTATTCTCGCGATCGCCCCTCCTCAGCGTTTATGCTGATATGAGCAATACCTGCCGTGAATACGCCAACCCCGAACGCTCGATGCTGGAATTAGTTCTAGCCCCGGCAAAAGATTGGATTGCCAAATCCGATGAGGAGATTGTGGCTGCCACTATTGCCGAGTTAGAAAAACTCTTCCCCGACCACTTTGGGGGAGATAATCCAGCAACATTGCTGAAATCTCATGTGGTGAAAACGCCCCGTTCAGTTTACAAAGCGACCCCTGGTCGTCAACAGTACCGTCCCTCGCAAACAACCCCCATTAGTAACTTCTATCTCTCAGGGGATTACACCATGCAACGCTACTTAGCCAGTATGGAAGGTGCCGTACTTTCTGGTAAGCTGACAGCGCAGGCGATTTCTGAGGCCCTCCCGGTAGCAAATTCCTCAAACCTGCAAACGCTCACCCGACCGCCCGCAACGAATGCTGCAACTGCCTGATTCCCCCCCGCGCATGAAAACGCTGGTCTCTGTAGACGAGTCATACAAACTTTGTCGGCATCTCACAGCAAAGTATGCCAAGACTTTTTACCTGGGTACTTTGCTCATGAGTCCGGTAAAACGTCAATCTATTTGGTCAATTTACGCTTGGTGTCGCCGTACAGATGAATTGGTGGATGGCCCCGCATCTGCTATTACCACGCCAGAAACCCTAGACCTATGGGAACAGCAGCTGGAATCGATTTTTGCGGGGCGTCCATTAGAAAATTACGATGTAGCTTTAGTTGATACCCTCCAGCGCTTTCCGATGGACATTCAACCATTTCGGGATATGATTGCCGGTCAGCGTATGGACTTATATCGCAGTCGTTATGAAACCTTTGAGGATTTATACCTCTACTGTTACCGCGTTGCTGGCACTGTTGGCTTGATGTCAACATCAGTTATGGGTGTGGATAACACCATATATGCAGCACCGTGGCAACAGAACAAACAACCTTATGTTCCCATAGAAGAAGCGATCGCTCTCGGAATTGCCAATCAACTCACCAACATCCTGCGGGATGTGGGAGAAGATGCCAAACGAGGACGGATCTACATTCCCCTTGAAGACCTGGCAAAATTCAACTATACCGAGCAAGACTTCTTCAAAGGTGTGGTAGACGATCGTTGGCGGGCATTGATGCGTTTTCAAATTGACCGCGCCCGCCAATTTTACACCACATCCGACCAGGGAATTACTTACTTAGCATCCGATGCCCGTTGGCCTGTGTGGGCAGCATCAATGCTGTACGGTCAAATTTTGGAGGCGATTGAACGCAACGATTACGATGTATTCAGTCAGCGGGCTTACGTTCCCCAGTGGAAAAAGTTACGCACCTTGCCCATAGCTTGGATGCGATCGCAAGTCCTTTAAAAAATTAGTCATTTGTCCCTAGTTCTTAGTCATCAGTGTTTTATAAATAACCAATGACCATCACAAATGACCAATGACAAATGACTATTGACTCTTACTGGCAAGTCTGGTAACATTGATATTCGTGAGTCAGGAGAGGTGGCTGAGTGGTCGAAAGCGGCAGATTGCTAATCTGTTGTACGGCAGGCAACTCCGTACCGAGGGTTCGAATCCCTCCCTCTCCGTTTTTCAGCTTTTGATACACGGAGAATATTCTGTGTACAAAAAGAATTACTAAGATCGGCGTAAATATTTCTACTCCCAAAGATGGATGATATGATTTATCCTTTGGAGTCTTGATAAGATCCAGCTAAGTTACAAACCTAGTTTGGATCTTATTTTTAGGCTCCTAAATATCTGAGGAGTGAAAGTAATTTATGAGAAAAATTAGCGCCGCCTTAAGTTTAAGTATAGCTACCCTAGCAACTGGCTTCCTACTTGGGGCTTGTGGTGATAGCAGTACCCCGAACGGCACAGCTAACAACGGAAGTACCGCTACCCCAGCGGCAAACTCAACTACTACAAGCAGTGCTAAAGGGCTAAAAATTGGTTCCTTGCTACCGACAACAGGCGACTTGGCTTCTGTGGGACAGCAGATGTTAGGCTCTGTACCTTTACTAGTCGATACAGTCAACGCTTGCGGTGGAGTAAATGGCGAACCTGTTACTTTGGTGCAAGTAGACGACCAAACCGACCCGAAAGCTGGAGCTGCCGGTATGACCAAACTAGCAACTTTAGATAAAGTAGCAGGTGTAGTTGGTTCCTTTGCCAGTAGCGTTTCTAGTGCAGCAGTCTCCATTGCCACGCCGAATAAAGTCATGCTGGTTTCTCCTGGTAGTACCAGTCCCATATTTACCGATAAGGCTCAAAAAGGTGACTATAAAGGCTTTTGGGCACGTACCGCTCCCCCCGATACATACCAAGCACTAGCTTTAGCCCAACTTGCCAGAAAAAAAGGTTTCAAGCGAGTTTCTACAGTCGTGATTAATAATGACTATGGCGTAGGGTTTGAAAAAGCATTCGTGCAAACTTTTGAAAAATTGGGTGGAACTATAGTTAATAAAGATAAACCTGTCCGCTACGACCCAAAAGCCCAGACATTTGATACAGAAGCGGCTGCTGCATTTGCAGGTAAGCCAGATGCAGTACTGGCTGTACTCTATGCCGAAACTGGTAGTCTGTTCCTGAAAGCCGCCTATCAGCAAGGTGTGGCGAAGGGAGTGCAAATTCTGCTGACAGATGGGGTAAAATCACCTACTTTTCCCGAACAAGTTGGCAAAGGCAGTGATGGTAAATATATTTTAACTGGAGCGATCGGTACAGTACCGGGTTCCGATGGTAAAGCATTAGAAGCTTTCAACAAGCTGTGGAAGGATAAAAAGGGTAGTGCGCCAGGGGAATACGCTCCTCAAGCTTGGGATGCAGCAGCTTTGTTGACATTGGCGGCGCAAGCTGCTAAAGAAAATACAGGCGTTGGCATAGCCAGCAAAATCCGGGAAGTTGCTGATGGGCCTGGCACAGAAGTTACTGATGTCTGCGAGGGACTGAAGTTACTTAAAGATGGTAAAAAGATTAACTACCAAGGAGCTAGCGGCAACGTAGATGTTGATGCTAACGGCGATGTGGTCGGTGTATACGATGTTTGGACAGTAGGAGACGATGGCACAATCAAGGTGATTGACAAAGTTACCCCTAAGTAGAAACTTAGGAGTTAGGAGTGATGAGTTATAAATTTAATAATTTAATCTTAATAACTCCTAACTCCTAACTCCTAACTCTTAACTATTTAATCCCACTGAAGTTGTAACCAACTCCTAACAACAAGCCCACATCAGTTTCATCGAAAAATCCGGCATTGATAGCAGCTGTTGCCGTAAATTGAGAAGTTAGAGGCACATCAATGCCACCAGACACCAAAAAGGCAAATTTTGAATCATCACCAGTTTTGTAAGCTGCACCCACTCCGACGTAAGGTGCGATCGCTAATGGTTCGCTAAAAGCATCTGCTGATTTAAAGGTAAAATCGTAGGTGATCGGAAGTAGAACTGTGGTGTTGTCCCCAAATATGGCTGAGGGTCGCACTGATATAGAATTTGTCAGTCCGATTTTGCTGACTACTGCAAAGTTACCGTCGCCCAAAGACGTGTCACCACCATTCAAACCAATGTTAGCAGCGATGCCAAGATAGCTGCTGCCACCACGGGTATTTGTACCTAAATCAATATCCGATTGCGCCACTCTTGTCGCAGATGGTTGAGCAGTCGTTTGAGAAGTCGGTTGTACAGGTTCGGTGAGCGTTGCAGATGAGGTCGCCACTGTGCCTGGAACGGGTATGGGTGTTACACTGGCGTTTTCTTGTATCGCAGTGTTGGGCAATTGCTCTACCTTAGTTAAATTTGTGACTGTAAAAGTTTCAGTTGTTTCTGTAGAGAGATTTTGGCTAAACTCTTGGGGAGACACTACGGTTGCGGAAGGTTCAGTTAATGGCTGATTGCTCAACTTGTTTACTGTCTGGGCGCTTGCAGATAAACCGCTACTCAGGAATGCAAGAGCAGCTATACTTGGCAACCAAAAAACACCTTTACGAAGAAAAATAGTATTCACGTTCACTCCTAAAACAATGTTGCCATGAAAAATAAAGATTTTTGTTGATTTAAGTCAACAAATTCGGGCAATATTCAAAATTTAACATCAAAAAATCGGTTTTTGCATTCTGACTTTACTTGATTTCTCTAGTTAATATTTACTAACAAAAAATTAAATTTTATAGCAATCCTGAATCACTGATGAGAAACAAGATACCCAACAACTTTTACAAGGTCGGCGATTTTTGGGTTGTAATTTTCACAAATTAAATAGAATTGCTATATATATTTATTTTAAATATCCTGAATTAGATAGATGACAAATAGTCTCTTTGGTTAAAATTAAGATAGTGTTTGTTAAGGAGCCGATCGCGACCTCTCCTAATGCAGAGAAGAAGTTTTTTAGCATAGCTGTCTTACCGCCAAAGGCAGCTAAATTGTAAAGTGATATTACGAAGCTTGCAAAAATATTTAGAAATTGCCTAGAAGGCAAACATAGTTCTAACGTAGAACCTATTAGGAGAGACTGGAGGCAAATGTGATGATCGGAAATAATATTCAAAAGTATCGGTTTGTCTGTACCCTGACTTTCGGTGATATCTACGGTCAAATAATTGTTTGGTTAATTACGATTACCCTAAGTTTGGCATCAGCTTTGGCGCTGATGGGTGCCAAGCGGCCCGTGTACGCTTTAGCAACAGCGGGTCTGGTCGTTCTGTTATCGCTACCTTTCTTGTTGTTTGCGTTTGTCACTACCTTGTTAAATCATATTGAACTCACTCCTGTAGGGCCTGAAACCAAAATGGAACCCATGCCAGGTAATGTGTCTCAGCAACAACCTGTAGAAGCAACTAGCTAAAGAGTTAAGAGTTAGAAGTTAGGAGTTATGAGTCACTCTATCTGTCCCAATAATTCTTCATTTTTAATTTTTTACTCCTAATTCCAAAATTTGTAATTATATCCCTGTCATTTGTAGGCAGGGAATTTTTTTTTGAAAGATGCTACTGTTGCAACGCATTACCTGATTAATCACGTCTCTACAATAGAACAGCAGGGGTTTGCAGTCAGGGGCTAAATATGATTGAACATGATGTGATTATTGTCGGGGGTGGATTGGCAGGATGTCGCGCTGCTGTAGAAATTGCCCGTATTGACCCTAGTTTAAATATTGCTGTGGTTGCCAAAACCCATCCAATTCGTTCCCACTCGGTTGCGGCTCAAGGTGGTATGGCTGCATCGCTGAAAAATGTTGATTCCGAAGATAGTTGGGAAGCACACGCTTTTGATACTGTCAAGGGTTCTGATTACTTGGCAGACCAAGATGCCGTAGCAATTCTCACCCAAGAAGCGCCAGGTGTGGTGATTGACTTGGAACATCTCGGCGTTTTGTTCTCTCGCTTACCCGATGGGCGCATTGCCCAACGGGCTTTTGGCGGACATTCCCACAACCGCACTTGCTACGCCGCTGACAAAACCGGTCACGCGATTTTGCACGAATTGGTTAACAATTTGCGGCGTTATGGGGTGCAAGTTTATGAAGAGTGGTACGTGATGCGTCTCATTTTGGAAGAGAATGAGGCCAAGGGTGTGGTCATGTTCCATCTTTTGGATGGACATATAGAGGTGGTGCGAGCCAAGGCGGTGATGTTTGCCACAGGGGGCTATGGTCGCGTTTATAACACTACCTCTAATGATTACGCTTCTTCGGGTGATGGTTTGGCAATGACTGCGATCGCAGGTTTGCCCCTCGAAGATATGGAATTTGTGCAGTTTCATCCCACTGGTTTATATCCAGTAGGGGTGCTGATTTCAGAAGCGGTACGGGGTGAAGGGGCGTATCTGATTAATAGTGAAGGCGATCGCTTTATGGCGAACTATGCCCCCAGTCGCATGGAACTAGCTCCTCGTGATATTACCTCACGAGCGATCGCTTACGAAATTCGTGCCGGACGTGGTATTCATCTTGATGGCAGTGCTGGCGGCCCCTTTGTCTATCTGGATCTACGCCATCTGGGCAAAGAAAAAATTATGAGTCGCGTTCCCTTCTGCTGGGAAGAAGCCCATCGTTTAGTAGGTGTTGACGCAGTAACTCAACCGATGCCAGTCCGTCCGACAATTCACTATTGTATGGGTGGTATCCCAGTTAACACCGATGGTCAAGTTCGCAGTAGTGGCGATGGTTTAGTTGATGCTTTCTTTGCTGCGGGTGAAACATCTTGTGTTTCTGTACATGGTGCAAATCGTTTGGGGAGTAATTCACTGCTGGAGTGTGTAGTTTATGGTAAAAGAACTGGGGCTGCGATCGCCAAATTTGTGCAAAAACGTAAGTTACCTTCTGTAGATGAGCAACGGTATGTAACAGAAGCCCAGCAACAAATTCAAGCTTTGCTAGAACAACCAGGACAGTACCGCATTAACCAAGTCCGTGAAGCTTTTCAGGATTGTATGACTGAGTACTGTGGTGTTTTCCGCACTGAGGCATTAATGACTGAAGGGTTGCAGAAATTAGAAGAAATACAAAAAAAATACCCGCAAATTTATTTAGATGACAAAGGTAGTTGCTGGAATACAGAACTCGTAGAAGCCTTAGAATTGCGAAGTTTGATGGTAGTAGGGCAGACCATTTTGGCATCAGCCCTAAATCGCCAAGAAAGTCGTGGCGCTCATTTCCGCGAAGATTATTCCGAGCGAGATGATAGCAATTTTCTCAAACACACAATGGCTTACTATTCACCCGCGGGAATTGATATTCAATATCGACCGGTAGCGATTACTATGTTTGAGCCAAAAGAGCGGAAGTATTAACCAAAAGTAAATTTATGTGAGAAATCGAGGGGACTACAAAAATTGTGTCCACCTCGATTAAGAATATGAAATTATTAAGTTATCAATCAGAACCTAATTGTTTTTGAATCACAGCTATTATCTTTTCTTCCCAAGCCGGATCATTTAATTTTATTGCAGCATCACGATGACGAGATTTTCGTCTATCCATGTAAGCATAAAAGGCTTCCTTATCATCTCTGTGGGTGAGAAAGTAACTCTTTAGCTCTTGGTCGCTCATTGCTGCATAGTTTACCATATTCATAGTTCTATACTACATTCATGGTTCTATACTACCATCTGGCATAATTTCTAGCTGTATTCCTTCATTTTGGCCAGCTAATATAAATATATTGAGCGATCGTTCATCTAATCGCACGATGTGAATTGGCTGAAACACCACATTTGTAAGTTGATGGCAAAGTCTATATAACGATTGTAGCTGTTCTACTCTTGGTTGTAGCTCGTCCATAAATTTTCCTCTTTATAAATTTATATGTAACGAAATTATTAATATAAACCCATCAAGTGATGCTCTCATAGTTGTGATTCTCACATCCTATTTAGCATTCCAAATGAACTTCGCTTTCTCACCGGGATACGCTGCTCCCTCTTTGTCGCGCCACTCGAAGTATATTTCGATTGGCATTTTCAAATTCTTCATTAAGTGCAAAGTGTTACGCCACGCTAGATTTGAATCTACACCCTGTATCGAAATGTTTACCTCTGGCAAGTAGTGAAAACCAGAATTAATTTTTTCACCCTTAACGACATGAGATAGAGTTAGTTTGATCAGATCCTCTACTGAAAATCCTTGTCGAATAGCAATTTCGTGCGCTGCATCAACGATTTTGTTCCAGTTCGGTTGATGAATATCCTGACCACCAATGACGGCTCGAAGCACTCTGGTATGGTGCAAATTGCTTACAGCATCAGGTTCAATAACTCTATAATTTTCAGTTTCAGAAACTTGCTGAGGCTGATAACGTGCCTCATATTCATTCAATAACTTCTCAATAACAGTGATGGGTGTATCCTCGAAAGGGACAGCCAGGGCTTGGAGCCTTTTGTAAATGGGATCAGGTATTCTGATAACTGGCATCATATATCCTTGTGTATTTACTCTTATCTATATATAGACGTAACACATATATATTTAAAACGCCAACTACTTTCTAATCTGTATCAGTCCATCCAGATTTTCTGCTACGGCCAAAAGATAGCGAATTAACAGAGAAAATCTTTTGAGTGTAGAGTTAGCTACAGAAACGACCCTCAAGCATCTAAGATATTATTGAACCGTAAAAAAACTGATTATACAATTACACTTGCTAAATCCCAGATTCAGCAAGTGCGAAGGTATTTTCTGTATGCAGTAAAATTCTGACTATAAAAACAAGATTTTTATTTAAAATATGAACGCTCCACAAACTTGGTATATTGTCAAGCGCTCTGCTGGAAGTTGCGAAATTATCCCCAGCGACCAAGTTGATAACGATAATTTAGAAATTATAGAACAGTGGGGGCCTTTTAGTTCGCAAGAAGAAGCGATCGCTCGACGTGTCGGACTTATTAGGGCTGGAAAGTGCAAACCAGTTTAAGTTAGTAGTTAGAAGTTGGCAGTGATGGACTTTATTCCTAACTCCTCACTATTCACTCCTAACTTTATTCCTAACTCTTCATTTTTCTGCTGTAGGTGTCCCCTGAGCAGCAATTTTTTTACCTATCACTTCCACTGCTTTAGCGAATTGAGGGTCTGCAAGAGTCGCGAGTTTGTCACGTTCATGGAGCCACAAATCCTCCATCTGCTTTTTGCTCAAATCCACCTTCACATCTGGCGAAATGCCTTTGTGATTGATATCTGTACCATTGGGAGTATAGTAATGAGCAATTGTCACCGCTAATCCTGAGCCATCTTCCAGGGGACGCACCGATTGCACTAGTCCCTTACCAAAGGTTTGAGTACCGACCAAAGTAGCACGCTTATTATCCTGCAAAGCCCCTGAGAGGATTTCACTGGCACTAGCTGAACCTTTATCTACCAGCACCACCAATGGTTTAGTTGTCAAGGCTCGTCCGTTTGCCTCTTCCTTTTCTGCCTCTCCTTGGCGTTCAACTGTGGAGACAATCTTACCTTTATCTATCCACATCCGGGCAATATCGACACTGGAGAAAAGTAAGCCGCCTGGATTACCGCGCAAATCAAGGATATATCCAGCTACCTTTTTGCTTTCTAAATCTTTGATGGCAATTTGCATTTCTTTACCAGCATTGGCGCTGAACTGGTTCAAGCGGATGTAGCCAAGATTTCCGGCTGGGGTTTTCTTTTGAGAAAACTTAACTGGATGGATTTCAATGCGTGCCCGTTTGATGTCAAACTGTTTTGTCTTACCATCGCGCACAATTGTCAAGCTGACTTGAGATCCTGCTTCACCCCTAATCAAGGACACTGCCTGATTAGTATCCATCCCCTTAGTATCTTTGCCGTCAATTTTGAGAATGATATCTTTTGCTAAAACACCAGCTTTAAAGGCTGGTGTATCTTCGATTGGCGCAATTACAACCAATTGCTTGGTTTTTTCATCCTGACTAATGGTGATTCCAATCCCTGTCAATTCTCCAGAGGTATCCACCTGCATATTCTTGAATTCTTCTGGGTCCATAAATCGGGTGTAGGGGTCTTCTAGCTTTTTCAGCATTTCCCGAATGGACTTATACGCATCCTGCGGATTACTGTAGGACTTGCTCAAATATTCCTTACGAACAGCCTGCCAATCTACCTGATTAAAAGTACCGTCAACATATTGGCGCTGAACAATTTGCCAAACTTCATCTACTAATTCTTTAGGACTTGCTTTAAATAAAGCCTGACCTCGCGAATGAATGCCAAGGCTTGTAACAGCGATCGTGGAGAGTGTAACTGCCGTAGCACCCAAAACAAGCCTACTTTTTGTAATCACCATAATGACAGCTGCGTCAGAGGGAAAATTTATAGTCAGTATGCTCAATCTAACACAGGCTACTACTGTACAGACCGAGTATGTATTCTTAATTTAAACAAAATACTTGACAATCTGGCAAATTGGGGGATTGGGGACTAGGGATTGGAGATTGCTTATTCTTCCCCTGCTTCCCCTGCTTCCCCTGCCCCCCTGCTCCCTTTATGGTTCTACCCAGCGTTCATCTGCCTTAATGAGGTTAATTAATTCCTCTACACCTTTGTCTTCTGGGACTTTTTTAATTTCTTCTCGGCCACGATACAAAGAAATGTAACCAGGTGTTTTGCCAACATAACCATAGTCGGCATCTGCCATTTCTCCCGGGCCATTGACAATGCAACCCATAACTGCAATGTCAAGACCTGTTAAGTGTTTAGTGGCTTCCCGAACTTTGTGCAGCACTTCTTCTAGGTTAAACAAAGTGCGTCCACAGGAAGGACAAGCGACGTATTCCACCATCGTTTTTCGCAATCCCAAAGCTTGGAGAATGCTGTAACAGACGGGAATTTCTTTTTCTGGTGCTTCTGTGAGTGAGACGCGGATTGTATCACCAATGCCATCAGCAAGTAAGGTAGCAATACCAGCCGTAGATTTAATTCGCCCGTATTCGCCATCACCGGCTTCTGTAACGCCTAAATGTAACGGATAATCCATACCCAGGTCATCCATGCGCTTGGCGATAAGGCGGTAGGCGGCCACCATCACCGGGACTCGTGAGGCTTTCATGGAAATTACGAGGTTGCGGAAATCCAAAGATTCACAGATGCGGATGAATTCTATAGCAGATTCCACCATTCCTTCGGGGGTGTCACCGTAAGTAAATAGCATTCTCTCCGCGAGGGAACCATGATTTACCCCAATTCGCATCGATTTTCCTTGATCGCGCAAAGAAACTACTAGAGGTTCTAAGGTTTCGCGGATTTTATCGCCAATTTCGTCAAATTCGCTTTTAGTATATTCAGTTCGATTGATGTTTGGCTTTTCAAACACATACAAGCCCGGATTAATCCGTACTTTCTCTATGTGCTTGGCAACTTCAACGGCGATTTTCAGCCCATTGTGATGGACATCAGCCACAATTGGCACGTCTTGGTAAGTTTTAATTAATTTTTGTTTAATTTCCCCTAAAGCTTTAGCATGAGCCATACTCGGCACTGTGACGCGGACAATTTCGCAGCCAATTTCGTGCAGACGACGAATACCAGCCACGGAACCATCAATATCAAGAGTGTCTTCGTTAATCATTGACTGCACTACAACGGGATAGCCGCCGCCAATGGTGACATTTCCCACCTTCACAGGACGGGTTTTACGCCGCTTGATAGTTGTATCAAAGGTGGCTTGAGGTGATGTGATGCTTGAAGTGTTTACTGTGGGCAGAGTTTGCATAACCTGATTAGGTAAATTTGCTGTAGCTCAAATATCAGATTTAATAAATCTCTGTTTCCCAGATTGCCACAGCTAGCGCTTTTTTGGACGATTAGTATAGAAAAAAATGGAAAATAATACAGGCAAAGAAATAAACGAGCATTTGAGGAGTTTTGCTCATTTGTAAAGATATTTTGCTTAAAAATCCTTTTATTGAGTAGCTTGAGTAGCGATCGCTTTAACCAGACTAAGTTGCGTTGCTCCTAAATTTACAGACACCAGATACTATCCGCTTTGACTATACCTCCGTATTCATGGGAGAAAACATATTGACCAGATTCTAAACCAGTGGCATATTCCTCTAGCCAGTTGTGAAAACTTGAAGCGACGAGTTGTCTCTCGCCGTCATCGTGCCACATCTGAATAATTTGTCCAACTTTGCCACCTTTAGCAGGAGCTAAGTCTAGACAATCGTGATTGCCAGCACCGTCATAGGTTAGTGGTATCTCCACCAATCTGTACAAATTCCCGCATTTATGCAACGCCAATTTATTTAATAATACAAATATACTATAGGAATCCGGTTTGAATTTTGAAAACATACTGAGACTTAAATGCATATCCAGCAAGGATTTATCTCTAAAATCCGTTCAAAAATCAAATAGGAGTCCTATATTAAGTAAAGAGGATTGAGGAGCGATCGCTCCTATCACTAGCTAAATTAGACTTATCATCAAATTCTTTGACGCCAATGCTAGAAAAAACATCTACATTCCAGAAAGCCATAGAAGCGGTAGAAGCATTAGATCCAGAAGCTCAGGCTATTCTTGTAGATATTATCCAAAAGCGCCTCAAACAACAGCGACGGTATGACTTAGTAAAGGCGGTTGCAGAAGCTCGTGAAGCCTATGCTAAAGGTGAAGTACGTAGTGGAACTGTTGCTGATTTAATGGCGGAGTTAGATGGGGATTGAAGTTATAGATGTTATTACAGAATAAAAGCGACTGTAATTATGAACACCCAAATAACAACCCAACTACCAATTCCCCCACACTTTAATCCTGAAGAAGTGGGCAAAGTCTGGCGCGTACCTTATCAAGAACGTGCCGCCGAAGCTGAAATCTGGGCAAAACAACACGATATCAAACCTGCATCTTTAGATAAAACCAGCATTTGCTTACTGTTAATTGATGTTCAAAACACCTTTTGCATCCCAGGCTTTGAATTATTTGTAGGGGGAAAATCTGGGAAAGGGGCGGTGGATGATAATGTCAGATTATGTGAGTTTATCTATCGAAACTTGGGAGTAATTACAAAAATTGTACCTACTCTAGATACCCACACAGCAACCCAAATCTTCCATCCGATATTTTGGGTGAATGCTGCCGGAGAACATCCCACCCCAGCTGCGACTAGCATTACACCAGCAGATATTCAACAAGGTATTTGGAAAGTCAACCCAGCGGTTGCTAACACTGTTACTAATGGGGATTATGAATTATTAGAAAAACACGCTTACCATTACCTTAAAAAACTTAGTCAAGATGGGAAATATCCCCTCACTGTTTGGCCTTATCATTCTATGTTGGGTGGTATTGGTCATGCTCTAGTTTCATCGGTAGAAGAAGCGATATTTTTCCACGGCATTGCGCGTCAGAGTCAAACGCAATTTGAAATCAAAGGTGAAAATCCTTTAACAGAAAACTATTCCATCTTACGTCCAGAGGTGTTAGAAGATTTTGCACAACGTCCACTTGCTCAAAAGAACACACGCCTGATTAAACAACTTTTAGAATTTGATGTTGTCATTATTGGTGGTCAAGCTAAAAGTCACTGTGTCGCTTGGACAATTGACGATTTATTAACAGAAATTAAACAGGTAGATACCACCCTTGCTCAAAAAATCTATTTGCTAGAAGATTCCACTTCGCCTGTTGTTGTTCCTGGTGTTGTGGACTACACAGAACAGGCAGATGCAGCATTTGCAAGATTTGCAGAGGCAGGAATGCACATCGTAAAATCTAGCGAAAATATAGCATCCTTTATTTAACGCAAAGGATCGCAAAGGTTTCGCAGAGTAACACAGAGATTTCCTTTGCGTTCCTCTGCGCTTTCCTTTGCGTTCCTCTGCGTTTCAAAACAAACCTCATTTCTTCAAATAACCCTTGGGATCTTCCGCTACCCAACCCAGAGATGAGCTAGAACGTACTTCAAAATGGAGATGCGGTTGAGTGGATGTTGGTTTTCCACTAGTGCCTACTGTTCCTAGTAAGTCTCCTTTTTTCACTTGTTGACCGACAGTAACTTTGATACTGTCAAGCTGGGCGTAGCGGCTTTGAAGTCCGCCACTGTGGTTAATAATGACCAACTTGCCATAGGAACCTTGATCGTTGGCAAAGGCTACAGTTCCAGGTGCGATCGCTACCACATTAGTACCAACTGGTGATAATAAGTCAACACCACTATGGAAGAAAACTTCACCTGTCGCAGGATTTATTTGCCAGCCGTAAGCTAATCCTACAGTTGCCACTTGTGCTAAGGGGTATCCAGACAAAGATGCACGGTTTGGTGTACCTGCATCAGTAGGTAAAGGGGACTTAGTTACAACACCATTAGGCGACCAATTTACCCCCGGAACAAACACGATTCTGGGGTTTTGTTGGCAGCCATTCACCTCAAACAGGCTATCAGCACGAACTTTGTATTGTGCCGCCACTTGTCGCCAAGTTTGACCGCGAGGCACTTCGACTACAATCCCATTGTAGGGAGGAATCTGAAGCACACTACCAACGGCGGCAGCTGCACCGTTCTGCAAAGCTGGATTCATGCCAATAATAGTTGTCGGAATGAGATTGTAGCGCTGCGCTATACTCTCCAAAGTTTCGCCACGAACAACTTTATGGCGTTGGAAGCGAGATAAGGCTGGAGTTGAGCAACCACCCACAGCAGCGTTAGCACTGTTTGAGTTTGAGTATGGCAGTATGCTTACTAGGCCCAAGGCGCTAACTAAGCTACAGAGAAACAGTTGACGAAAGGGTAAAGTCATGTACACAGGTCAAGAGCGCATTAACTTTAGATTTTAGATGGGAAGAATGGGAATTGGGGACTGGGGACTGGGGACTGGGGACTGGGGACTAGGAACACAAAGGAGAATAATCATGCTCAATTCCCAATCCCCAATCCCTAATCCCCAATCCCTAACGCCCAGTCCCTAATTTCTCGTAAATTGATCTGTCCACTTGCCGTTCGCTTGACTACACTTAGAAATTAGCAACTGCATTGCTGTTATTGAGCAAAACAATTATGAAGTTATCCTTAAAGCAACTGGCGGTTTATGTGTTTTTACTGGTAATTGGCGGTGGTGCAGGTTTGTTTGGCAGTCGCTATCTCCTGCCACAAAATCGCTCGTTCCAACAGTTAAAAAATGTAACAATGGCTTCGCCTCCAGAATCCGTAGTTCCGAATTCTCCTAACGGAGCTATTGGAGCTACTGGTGGCGACAACGTGAATTTTATTGCGACGGCAGTGCAAAAAGTTGGTCCGGCTGTAGTGCGAATTAATGCCACTCGCAAAGTAGCCAATCCCATCTCTGACGCTTTGAAAAATCCCCTCTTGCGGCGATTCTTTGGAGAGGATGACCAACCAATTCCTCAAGAACGCATTGAGCGCGGTACAGGATCGGGATTTATTTTGAGCGAAGATGGGGAATTACTCACCAACGCTCATGTAGTGGCAGATACAGATACAGTACAAGTTACTCTCAAGGATGGTCGGAGTTTAGAGGGGAAGGTGGTAGGAGTTGATTCTGTGACAGATGTGGCGGTGGTAAAAATAAAAGCGAATGGTTTGCCGACAGTGAAACTGGGCAATTCGCAAAACCTGGTGCCGGGACAATGGGCGATCGCTATTGGCAATCCTCTGGGTTTAGATAATACTGTTACTATCGGCATCATCAGTGCTACCGATCGCACTAGCACTCAAGTTGGTGTCCCAGATAAACGAGTCAGCTTTATCCAAACTGATGCCGCAATTAATCCTGGTAATTCTGGTGGTCCCTTATTAAACGCCCAAGGCGAAGTGATTGGTATTAACACTGCCATCCGCGCTGATGCTCAAGGACTTGGTTTCGCCATCCCCATTGAAACCGCCGCCCGCATCGCTAATGAACTTTTTACTAAAGGGCGTGTAGAACATCCCTTCTTGGGTGTTGAAATGGCAGACCTTTCTCCCATCAGAAAACAGCAGATTAATCAAGAAAATCAACTAAATATTCAGCAGGATGCTGGAATTGTGATTAAAGGAGTCACAGATGATTCCCCAGCCAAGCGTGGAGGACTGCTTCCTGGAGACGTGATTCAAAAATTTAACGGCAAACCGGTCAAAACTTCAGCCCAAGTTCAGAGGCTGGTAGAGTCTAGCAAAGTTGGAGACATAATAGCTCTCGAAGTCAACCGCAGCGGTAAAGTTCAAACCTTCAAAGTACAATCAGGAGCTTATCCTGAAAAGAAGTAGTCAAAATAATTCGTAATTCCTAGAAAGCGTCATTCCGAATTACGAATTAGTAATTATTTGGTCAATAGTTCCAGAATGTTTGACTACTGACTATTAATTATTGGCCATTAGACAAATGCTCTAACTGCATTCTTTGTTCCATCTGGCGCAGAAAATACCCTGTCATCATGGCTGATGCTAGAAGCCCAGCTAAGTTTTCCCTATCTGTTGTGATTTGCACGTTGAAATTTTCCGCGGGGAGCATTCCCACTAGCCCTTGGACATTTTGCGAGATGATTTGTTTAATTTCGGGGCTGGCGGACTGAGCAACCCTAGCTAAAACATCAGGAGACTGATGCTGTAGATATTTGAGTAACTGATTAGGGTATTCCTCAGAGTGGTCGGAAAGAAGTTGATTAGGGTGTTCCTCGGAGTTGTCATTCAAAAAGTCAGGATTAAACACCATTGGCAGTTTTATTTAGCTTAATTGCTAACTCTACTCTAAACCATAGTACAAGGCTAGCGCATTCACCACGGGTATAAGTCTAGAGGAAGGGAGTGTGATTAAGGGAGAGATGACAGATGACAGGTTATAGGGAATAATCTGCACGCTGTAACCTGTACCCTATTCCCTTCTTTACTCCCCACTCGCCACTGCCTTTAGTTCTAGTTCTAGTTCTAATTGTTCTTCCTTCTGACTGGTAGAAAGTATTTGCGGGAGTTGTTCTATTTGGAAATATTGATGAAATTTTGGGGTTACTTGGAGTGAGTAGGAGCGAGAATCGCTGTCTCGGCGCTTGCGGATGAAACCAAGTTCGACGAGTTCTGGAACGTGTTGATATACTCCCGAACCGCGCAGGTTAATCAGGTCGCTCTGAAGTATGGGACTATTAAGAGCGATCGCAGCTAAAGTCCGTAATGCACCTACACCCAATTCCACTGGTATCATCGTTTGCACTAAATCGTGAAAGTCAGACCGGAGTTGCAAACTATAACCATCTGGGGTTTCTATTACCTCTAGGGCGCTATCTCGGTGAGCATAATTGTCCATGAGTTCAATTATGCCTTCTTTGACAGTGGCGCGATCGCACGCGGCATACTCGGCGATTTCGCCGAGCGACAAGGGTTTACCCTTTAAATAGAGAATTGCTTCTATCTTCGTCGCTGTGGCTGTAATCATTTAGTCATTAGTCGTTAGTCATTGGTTATTAGTCACTTGTACTGAGCGTAGTCGAAGTATTGGTCATTAGTACATGACAACTAACAATCAACAAGTGTGTGGCATTATATCGTAAATTGTCAAAGTATTGTTTGAAACTTTCAAATTGGGGACTGGGGACTTGGGATTAGGGATTGGGGACTGGGGACTTGGAGACAAGGGGAAAGATTTGTTGCAAGTTCTCACTCAAATCACTTTGTCCTCCCCTGCCTCCCCTGCCTCCCCTGCTCCCCAGTCCCTAATCCCCAATCCCTCTACTTGTGAGAATAAATTCTGCGATCGCTA
Organism: Nostoc sp. 'Peltigera membranacea cyanobiont' 210A; assembly: GCF_002246015.1. GTDB lineage: Bacteria > Cyanobacteriota > Cyanobacteriia > Cyanobacteriales > Nostocaceae > Nostoc. The sequence goes on along the minus strand of NZ_NOLJ01000001.1, from coordinate 446,926 downwards.
AATCTTGTGGAGTGGTCACTTTTAAATTTGTTTCCTCTCCCTCGACAATTCGGACTTCGATGCCGCACTTTTCAAATAAGGCGGCGTCGTCAGTTACTTCCCAACCTTGACGGACTCCTTCAGCATGGCACTGTTTCAACAACTTGACATCAAATCCTTGGGGGGTTTGTGCCGCCCATAGTTGTCGTCTGTCGGGTGTATCTTGAATTATGCCTTGTTCATCAACAACTTTGATGGTGTCTTTGACGGGTACACCAGCAATTAAACCGGGACAGTGGCGAATGGCCTCGGCACAAGAGTTAAATAAATCTGGTGTGGCCAGGCATCTAGCACCATCGTGAATCAACACTTGTTCTGCGGCTACTGGCAGAGATTGCAAACCATTGTAAACAGATTCTTGGCGGGTGGAGCCACCTTGAATCAATTCAACTGGTTTAGTCAGCTTCAGATCGGCGAGAATTGCATTGAACTCTGGCCAATCGCTAGACTGAGAAATAATCCCGATCCAACTGATTGTACTGGCGGCTTCTGCGGCTAATAAAGTCCAAGCAATAATTGGTTGCGATCGCACGACTAGCAGGAGTTTATTGCGGTTACTCCCCATTCTTTTTCCGATTCCCGCAGCTGGAATTAGTAAATACACAGAATTCCTCAATCTTTAAGCTATATATTTTCCCCTAAAATAGGGAGCGAGTAAGCGTCAATAAATATTATGCGAGTAGTAGCCCTTGTACCTGGCGGAATTGGCGACCAAGTTCTCTTCTTTCCGACTCTAGATGACCTGAAGCGCCATTACCCTAACGCTCAGATAGATGTCTTTGTTGAACCCCGGTCAAAGGCTGCCTACCGAGTGAGCAAGTCAGTTCACGAGGTGCTGAACTTTGATTTTAATGACCGTAACAGTCTGGCAGATTGGGGTAATTTAGTGGGGACAATTCGCGATCGCGAATACGATGTTGTCATTACTGTTAAGCAAAATTGGTTGCTTGGTCTTTTACTCTGGTTGACGGGAATTCCTATACGTATTGGCTACCAAGGCAAAGGATCGGGTTTTCTAACCCATGCTGTGCCATTTAAAGCATCCCAATATGCGGCGGCACTATACCACGATTTGCTGCAACCGTTGGAAATAAATAGCCCTGTCCCAGAGTTAGCAGTAAATGTGCCAAAACCAGATATTGAGTGGGCACAAAAGGAACAAAAACGTTTAGGGGTTCATGAAACAGGCTATATCTTGATTCATGGCGGTTCTGGCCAGTTATCCCAGGCTAAAGAACTAGATAAAATCTACCCTGTCGAAAATTGGCAGCAAATTATTCAAGCCTTCCAACAAAAACAGCCGGATTTACCTGTGGTTGTTATTAAGGGTGTTGATGATGAGCAGTTTGTGCGATCGCTTCTGGAGTCTTCTCCAGATATCAAGGTGACTGCCCCAGATGATATTGGTAAGTTAACTGCCATAATTGCCGGGGCAAATTTGATGTTATCTACTGATAGCGCGGCACTACAACTGAGTGTTGCAGTCCAAACCTATACCATTGCCATCTTGGGCCCCAGCGATCCGGCTAAGTTGTTGCCGAAAAACGATAAATTCCTGGCTATTGAATCCCTCACGGGAAAAACGGCGGATATTTCACCAAACGCAGTTTTAGAGAAAATTTGGGGTGGCTAAACCAGTAACTTTTTGAAGAAGTCAGAATTCAGAAGTCAGAATCAGAAAGTGGGAGATTCAGACCCGCTATTACGAAAGTTGACCATAAAATCTATGATTTTATGGGGGTGCAATAAATGCCATTGATTTAGTGTTCGACTGAGCTATCATGCCGAAGTCCGCTTTTTAGTTCAGAATTCATACTGAATTCTGGCTCCTGACTCCTGAATTCTTTCTTGTTAAAATATCCCAAAAAAAGCATCATCTAATTCATAACCCAGCATTTGGGCCATGGACTTTAGGCGCGAGAGGCTGGGGATGTCTTGTTGTTTGAGCCAATCGCCTAAGATAAAGATTTTATGCATCAAAAATATCTCTAAGGCTTCAGGATTGTACTGAATACCTTCTTGGGAACTAAACTGGTGTGGTACAAGCATGGCGGCATAACGAGCAAATTCTCCAGCTTTCCAATCTAGTAAAAATGGCAACCAGGGGTATTTAGCATCTAGGCGCACAAACCACAGGCGCACCTCTGGAATTTCTGAGAGTTCCCGTGGATCGCCAGGTTCGAGATTGTAATTGATATCAAAGCGTAGCTGCTGTTCATAGGATATAACCCCATCTTGCAGCAGTTTTTCAATCACCGTTGACGCAGGCGACAAATCCAGATTGTTAATGAAGTCATTATTGAGTGCGATCGCAATTGTCATTGATTCAGCAGCCACTTTCTTGATGCTCAACTGTAGGATCGAGAATATACAGTAGCAGCTTTCAGGGATTGACGCTACATTGACTTTTAATAGGACAAAGTTTTCTTCACAAATCAATTAGTATTTACTGATACTTTTTTGCTGATAATTTCGTCAACCTATACAAGGTTTAGACACAAGTCTGAACTGCTTAAATTTATTTGATACTTTTACTTAATTTTCGCTAGTTATAACAAATATACATCCAGTTACTAGCCCTGATATGAGCCACTGGCTATGGCTACTCACTTCACCGATTTTTACTCAAGTTAAATGTTACTTTTATCGTTGCTATAATTACTCGCCTTTAGCTAAATAAATACTACACGATTAATATGGTACGCCATTAGAATTAGCCTACTTGGGTAAGGCAATGCCTGCCCCAAGGTGGACATTTACAGCAATTTTAAGTTAAAGTTGTAATGAGTTTGTTTTAGATTAAGGTCTGACATAGTAGCCGTCAACAAGCAAAAAAAAATCATTATCGCCACCTGTGACTTCCACAGCATCAAAAGCCAAAACATAAGTGCAGGTAAAACAGCGGTGTGCAATATCATTGCATATATTAAATAACCAATAAACATTTAGATGGGAAAATTCCCTCAACAGTTAACAAGCTGTAATATGCAAAAACAAACAATTACTACAAGACCAATTCGTTCCTTAGAAGATGCACTTGAGCGCTGTCAAATCCTGGGTATGCGCGTCAGTCGTCAGCGTCGCTTTATTCTGGAATTACTTTGGCAAGCAAATGAACATCTTGCTGCAAGAGAGATTTACGATCGCTTGAACCACCAAGGCAAAGAGATCGGTCATACCTCTGTTTATCAAAATTTAGAAGCATTATCCAGTCAAGGCATCATTGAGTGTATTGAACGCTGTGATGGGCGTTTGTACGGCAATATCAGTGACTCTCACAGTCATATAAACTGTGTGGATACAAATCAAATTCTTGATGTTCATGTGGAACTACCAGAAGATTTGATCCGCAAAATTGAAGAAGAAACAGGAGTGCGGATTACTGACTACAGTATTAACTTTTTTGGCTACCGCAATCCGCAGGAGGGTTAGGGGGCAGGGGAGCAGGGAGCAGGGAGCAGGGAGCAGGGAGCAGGGAGCAGGGGAGCAGGGAGCAGGGAGCAGGGAGCAGGGAGCAGGGGAGCGCGGAGATGAGGGAGATGAGAGAGATGAGGGGACAAGGAGATAAACAAAACTCCTAACTCCTAACTCCTAACTCCTAACTCTTAACTCCTAACTCAGCACGGGCTAAACCTTAGCTATCCGCTAACAGCACTCAGCACTCCTAATGCCCAATCGAATTAATTACCAAAAACTGTCTCATCATCGGCATCATCATCATCATATAAATCTGCTGACAAAATTGCGCCTTCACAGCTTTCAATTAGTCCGATCGCAGGGGTTTTGCTCCAATTGACGTTTGTGTTTGGCGTGATTTTCACGGTGTTTAAGAAGGGTTGCTGCGATCGCAAATGTTTCAGTTTTTGAAACATTTCTTTAGAGAACAAAGCACCATTATCAGCGGCCAATTTTTTGTCAGTCGCCGCAAGGATAGCGTCAAATAAGCAGGCGTTGGTGAGATCGGCAGAATTAAGATTTGTCCCCATCAGGTTTGCCTGTTGCAGGTTTGCGCCTGTGAGATTTGCCTGTTGTAGGTTTGCGCCTGTCAGGTTGGCGTTTTGTAAGTTCGCGCCTGCGAGGTTAGCCTGTTGCAAATTGGCTCCAGCCAAATTCGCCCCCATTAACTCCGCATTAGATAAGTTTGTTTGCTCAAGACTCACCCCAGTTAACATCACTTGCGATAAAGAGGCTCCCGATAAATTGAGTCCAGACAAAGACTTGATTCGGGTTGCAAAAGCGCTTTTATGCAAAACCGTTGTTCTAGCAATTAGCACACTCAGCACCTCTGGGTTGAATTCTGTTAAATTGACTGGATTCCCACAAGGCCAAAATGGAACTTTTGTTTCTCGGTAGCAAGCACAAAGCAATAAAAACACATTCAGTCCTACCGCAGCATTCACCTGTTCAACATTCACAGGGTTTTGCAGTTCGTGAAAATTAGTCAAAGCGTTGTGGGCTATCCCCTCATCTAACCAACGTCCTTGACAGTAAGCACGCCAGAAAGATAAAAGACGTTGAAATAAAACTTCAAACGAAAATTTGTGTTTTTGCTGGCGACGCAATCCGGCGATCGCCAGTTCTTCAATTTCTTGGCTAAGTATCCCGTAACCTAGTAAATTATAAATATTCTGGGCCACGCTACTGGGATCAAGTACAAAAGTGGGCGTACCATAAGCCTCATCTTGGTATTGAGTCAGAAATTTAAGTTGGGCAGCAATAGCATCTGCACAAAGAGATTCTCCTAACTTGAGATGCGAAAACTCAATTAAACTACTTTTCGCTGCGCTTTTCACATCCCAAATTTTAAAATAAAACGCTGGTAAACTATTAAATTCACCAGCTAGATTAATTTGATGACGCTGTGAGTGTAAAATTTTGAGAGCGATCGCTTGCATCTGCTCAAGTAAATCTTGGGGATGACGATTAGCGAGTAAATTAGCGATCGCTTCTGGAGTCCGGTGGATATGAGCCGATCCTGAACGTAGTAGCATCGTCTTGATCCCACCAATTAGCGGATAACCCAACAACCATCGACTCAGGCGATGATGAATTTCCCATAACAGAAAAGACTTTTGGGTATCAGCAGCTAACTGCAATAGTTCCTCATCTAGCAATCCCTCGCGGTGCAAAATGCCCAATAAATGCAGCATTAGGGGTTGACGGATAAGGGCAGATAATTCTCTTAACTTTAATTGGTTGGCAAATAACCCTGCCTGCTTTAACAATGTAAATAAATGTTGAGCAATGGGTAACGATTGCACTTTTGCCCACTGCTGAAACCATTGTTTGAGTTCGTCCCCGTCCAATGGCTGAATAATGATTCGCCTCAACAATAGCGGTAGTTCCGAGACGATTTCTGGTAACGTCGCTGAACGACTTGTCAACACAATTTTGTGGCGGTGCTGAGATTGAAAGTTCAGTAATTGCTGAATAAAAATTGCTTGTGCCCTGATACCCTGAGCAGAATGGGGCAATTCATCCAAACCATCCAGCAGCAATAGACAAGGGAGATTTTCTTGCTCTAACCAAGTTGAAAGATTGACACCAAAGGCAGAATTTAGGGTTTCGATTAAAGTTTTACCGTATTGTACATCTCGCAACCTAATTACTATAGGCATCCAAGTAGGGTACAATTCCTGTGCTACCTGTGCTGCCCAAAGTTGGCAAAAACTAGTTTTTCCATAACCCGGTTCTGACTCAATGACAGCGATCGTTTCTAAATCAGTTAACTGTTGCTGTGCCCATGTTTTTAAATCAACTGGTTTAACAGCTTTTTTATCCTGCTCAGAAATATTTTCCTCTATTGGTAAGCCTTTTTGTGACACATAGATATCCTTAAGAGCAAAGGATTCCATTAGCAAAGGGATACTGAGGTTTTTAATCAAACTTGCACGGTAATGTTCTCGGTGCAAATCAATTTTTTCACTAACTGTAGAACTAACTTCTGGGGTGATGAAACTGGGAGATAATGAAATCCCCAAACGGAAAAATTTTTGCAGTTGGGCTAAAGGTGCAGCATTTTCGGTGACAACTACCAATATGTCACCAGGTAGTGAGTTGACTAAACGCTGTGTTAGAAGTTTCGCTTCCAGTTCCTCTGCACCATTGGCAACTAACCAAGCGATAGCAGCGTTATTTATTTGTTGCACCAGTAATGAATCTGCAACCGAAGACAGTGCTTGTTCTGCTTGAGTATCAGTCAATTTACCTGGGCTGAGGGTTTTCAGCAATCCTTGTAGTTGCGGATCTTGGAGGATGAGTTTACCCACGTCCTCTTTAAGTATGTGTGGTTGCATGGGTATAATTGCCCGGTCTAACCACGGTTTTTGTAAGCTTGCTTCCTGCTCTAAAATTGCCTGCAAAGCTTGGAGATAGGCAATTTGAAACGCTAGCCACGTTCCTTCGTTACGTTTTAACGGTTTTTTTTGGCTGAGGCTACGCAAAAGTTTTTCTGTCAACTGGGAAATGACACTGATTTCTTCCCAAACAATACTTAAGGGCAGTTCTAAAACCTCTACCAAGGTACAGATATCAAAAGGCATGAGGCTTTTGAGTTCCATATCCTGAACAATACGGTAGGCAATACCTGCCAATTGCCCCTCAGAAAACTCTCTGATTTGATTGATTGCGATATGGCGTTCTGCCAACCAGTGCCGAATACTCAGGTTCATTTAATCACACAGTGAAAGCTGTTTATGGCAATTATGATCGATTTATCAGTTTGCGAAAACAGGTGACAATGGGGAAGACAAAGTTTTGTATAAAAGTTGTTTTCTGATTGGTAAAAAACAGTGCCGATCTAATTGAGTGGATTATGAGCGATCGCCCTTTAAAATTATTGTTAATCGACCAAGACCCGATTTTTCGTCTAGGATTACGGGTAGCTTTAGAAGCGATTCCTAACTTAGAAGCGATCGCAGTTGTAGAAACTGAGACCGTTGCCTTGCAGATTTTAGCAGAAATTGCTGAAAAAGACCCTAACCAAGTAAATTTGGTAGTTTTAGAATTCGGTAATGGTCGCTCTACCACCAGTCAACAGCTAGGTTTACAATTCTGTCGGCAACTCAGAGGCTTATATCCCAACCTACCAATCCTGCTCCTCAGTTCTATTCAAGAACAAGGACTGCTATTAGCTGCGAAATCTGTTGGTGTAAATGGCTACTGCCCCAAAGGTACACCACTTCCTGAGTTAGTCGCCGCCATGCAAGAAGTTGCAGATGGTGGTTCCTATTGGTTCCAGGACAGAGAAGCAATAATAACTCCTAATTCCTCACTCCTAACTCCTAACTCCTCACTCCCCTTCTCTAAACTGCGAAATAATTTACGTTTGTCAGGAATTGCTAACATTGATGCTACCCTAGCCGTAGTAACAGCACAATTACAAGTTCCCGGACTACCAGTACTAGATCGAGCAATTCTAGCTGGACAGCGGCGAGAACTGCTAGCGGCTCGTTGGTTGCTAAATCGGTTGTTGTTTTTACCACAAGAAAGGCAAGAGGAACAGATTCCGCTTGCTGATGAGCCGCCTGTGACTCCTTCATTAAGCATTCAACAAAGACAAACCCTATCACCTTTACTTAGTCCGGGAACCCTACAATCTGCCTTGTTTACATCTTGCGTTACTAAGCTTCAATTTCCTTTAATAAATGTCACGGATATACCTTTAGAAATTGATATCTTTCGTGAAGATAAAAAACGTGAATTGCTTTATCTAATCCTACAAAAATTGTCCGAGCAGTTAGATGAATTGCGTGCTTCTCAAATAGAGATAGATCAATTACATGAGCTAAAAAATACCTTAATACGTGATTTATGGCAAATAGCGATTATAGACTTTTTTGGAAAGTTTTCTCGGATAAAAGTAGCTAATCGAAACATAGAAATTGTTAAGTTATTGCTAGGAAATACAGAGGTTGTACAAAGAGAGATTCTTCAAAAAATCCCGCTATTTTGTGAGTTGTATTCTTATCTCTTATTTCAAACAGAATTGAACATTGATAATAGCTCATATCCAGTAGTTAGCGCTGAAGCCAAGTCCCAAGCATTGATGCTTTTAGAGAACTTATTGATTCAGGTAGCGAATGGAGTAGTTCAACCACTGTTAAATTATTTAGCAGATGTAGAAGAGATTAAGCAAAACTTTTATGGACGCCAATTGATTTCTACAAGAGAAATTGAACGGTTTAGAAATGATTTGTCGTGGAAATATAGATTAAAAAATTATATAAATGAGCCAAAAGCCGTTTTTGAAAGTCGCTATGAGCTATTTGTAATTGCACCTCGTGGCATTGCCAATACTTCAGTTTATGCTCCTCGAAATCAGGAATTAGTAAAATTTTCTAATATTCCTTTAATAGTGACATTGCTTCTAGAATTTAGTGATGCGATCGCACCGCGTTTAAAATCACTATTAGCTGTTTTCGGTAGCGGTATAGTTTTTATCCTTACCCAAATAGTTGGTCGAGGTTTAGGTTTAATCGGTCGTGGTATTCTTCAAGGTATTGGTAGCGTTTCGTCAGTAGAAAAGAACTTTAGACGAAATAGCGATCGACCTAAGTGAAGGAGCAGGGAGGATAAAGGAGACAAGAGGGACAAAGGAAATAACTTAATGACAAATAACAAATGACAAATAATTTTATCGGGCTAGCAATTTCTTATGTTTACGCTATCAGTCTGCTTGTGATTGGCGAGGGACTACGTAGGCTATTTGGTGTAAAGCCGGATTTGACCCGCAAGGTAATCCATATTGGTGCAGGGATGTGGGCTTTCGGAGTCCTGCTACTGTTTAAGAATTGGGAAATCGGAATTATACCTTTTGCTACCTTTATCGGACTCAATTACCTGTTTTACCGCTACCGAATCATCGGCGCAATGGATACCCAAGATAGCTCACCTGGTACGGTTTATTTCGCTATCTCAGTGACATTGCTGTTCGGGCTATTGTGGCGACCAGATGGGCCAGTAGATAGCGTTGCGATCGCTGTAGCTGGGATAATGGCAATGACCTGGGGTGACGCACTAGCAGCATTAATCGGTAAACGTTTTGGGCAACATAAATATCAAGTGGGAAGTTCTATACGTTCCTGGGAAGGTTCAGCAGCAATGTTTATAGCAAGTACAGTAGTAATTTTCTTGGTGCTATTACTGCTACCTGGTTCGTCGCTGAGTCCCCTAGCAACGCCTTTAAGTTTAGGTTGGGCCTTTTTGACGGCAGTAGTAACTGCTACTTTCGCAACTCTAGCAGAGGCAGTCTCGCCCCACGGCACAGATAACCTCAGCGTACCTCTAACAGCGGCGGGAGTAGTTTGGATTTTTATGCAAGTTTTTAAGGCACTCCCAATTACTTCGTTCCCAGTCTAAGACTAGAATTTCAGCCACTCATAATATAGATTCTCAATAAAAACAGCTATTTCACTGCGATGTCTGCGGCGGTCTATGACGCTCGACGGCTCAATAACGCTGTGCTATCGGTATCGCACTATTAAATTGGTGATTTATACCCCTAATTTTTAGCACCTAACTTTGGAGTACTGCTCCTTCATACTACTTCCATACTACTATTTTGAAGTTCGCAGTGTTCGGAAACACAACATGTCTGTGATCAAGAACACATATTTTTTAATTGAGACAACTATATGATCTTGCCCACATGGACATACAGCAAGAATACATTTTGCAACTTGATGTCCATCTTCTTTCTGTTAACTCCAGCTATACACAGTTATGCTTCATTTTCTGATTGAGCAGAAATTGTCAAAGCATATCTGAAAGGATTTCCCACAATTGAAGAAGGCAGAAGCCTGTAAGTATCAATCGAAACTTTAGTTGTGGGTGATTGCCCACTACTAGAAAAAAATTGTGTCGAGATATGTAACACCAGACACAAAGCATCCTTGCTTCAATCTCATGTTTTTAAGCGTGGGATTAAAGCAAAAATGCCTTCATACCTCGTACCTTCTGGCTTCTAAATGCATTTTTCATCAAAAAACAACTCTAGCAACATAGGTACAATCAATATGAACTTTAAACAATTTGGTGTATTACTGTCTATATCTACAATTCTTGGACTCAACGTGATTGCGACCAAGGCTTTGGCTGAAGAGCCTAGTATTACTTTTGGAGATGCAATTGGGTCTGGTGGATGTATTGTTGACGATCAGCTTCCTGGAGAGGATGGTAGAAGCTTATCGATCGTCTTGGATAACTTTAGTGCATTCAGTGGTGACCGTAAAAGGTGTATTTTACGCGTTCAAACTTTTATTCCAAGTGGTTTCATCGTCCAAAATGTACAAGTACTGTACCAAGGAAATACTGATATTGATAGCAAGAGTAAAGGTACCAGCTTAAGCAGAACTTATAGCTTTAGTGGTGGTGCTCTTGGGCAAGCCGTAGCTCGCCCTCAAACTACCAAGTTTCTAGCGACTAAGGCATTTGCGGAGCAAGATGAGATTACTGTTCTAGCTGCTTCAGGTTTATGTAGTGGTGGTGGGCAAGGACAATTAGGTATTAATATCGTTGCACAATCCTCATCAGGAAGTTCTATTTTCGTTGATACAGCCGATATCAATGCTGGGGATGTGATACTTTCTTTTGACCTAAAGCGTTGCGACTAGTTGCTTTTATCGATTCTGCTGATAGATGGTGATACACCGCACTAAATTCCAACTTTAGTGGTCTTCAATGAGTGGGAGATTTAGACACACCACTCATTGAATCTACTGAAGGTATTCTTCTTTGAAGATTACAAATATTCTGTTAATGGAGAATAAGATGATGTTGAGATTAAGTGATGCACGTAATTTTTTCATATTAATGTGCTTGTTTTTTTTCTCTTGTTATGATGCCAATTCATCTAGCGCTGCTGCTCCAATAAACAGCCAGCTACGATTTTCGGTTAATAGGGGATGTAATATAAGTTTCGATCCGAAAATAAGTCAATTTACACTTCGCTCTCCTATAACTGTAAAGGCACAATCGCCAAGGGCTAGATGTATCATTAGAATTGATACCTCTAATACTCAAAAGCAATTTAGGCTCGTGCCTTTAGCTGTAAAAGGTGTAGTCAAGAAAGCACCAGCACAAGTAGCTATCACATCATTTTTACTTGGCGATAAACCAACTCCATATCAAATAAGATATGGAAATGCCATAAATTTTGATTTGACCAAGCAAATACTTCCAACTAACTATACAAGTACAGGAAAAAGTGTTTTAGGTATTAATTTAGTATTAACAACAACCGGAGGAGAATTAGAGTTGACAGATTTAAAATTTGCAATTCAACAAAAATAATCAACTCAATTTTGAGGGATGCTCCCCAATTCTGATGACGTTGCGTTTGCAATCAAGGTGCTGTCAATATTGGCAAAGGTAGCGAGAACTACAAAGTCAGTATCCTTGTGGAAGTTAGTAATGATATAGGACTCATATCTGATTTTTGAACGAGATTTTAGATAAAACCCTGATAAAACGGGCTTTTCAGTCTCAAGATGTTTTCAGAAATCAAATCGGAGTCCTATATCAGTACCTTGTTTAAGTTCTTATAGTGACAACTCCGTGCGTAAGTGCTAATTCCAATTGCGGCGGAAATGGAAGAAGCCTTCTAAAAACTCTTGCAAAGGAATGTTGGTATTTAACTTTTGCTTACTCCACTCTCTTGCAGTTCGTTCCAGAATTTCTGAGAAACTGGGATAGGCAGGAGATAAATTTGCTAGATGTTTGACTTTAATTTTTTGTGATATTGCCAAGGCAATCAAATTAATTAATTCTCCAGCTTCTGCCCCCAATATCGAAGCTCCCAAAATTTCCCCATTGCGTAGCACAATTAATTTACACATACCAGTGGTTTCATCCCGAAGTTGGGCTGCTGCCACTGTTTTAAAATATTGTCGCAAAACTAAAATTTTATCTCGACTAAATAGGCGTTTTGCCTGTGTCTCTGTCAAACCCACTTGCGCCAGCATCGGCACAGAAAACATCGCCCAAGGAATTGAGGAATAATTTACTCGTAATCTAGGGAAAAATAGTGCATTGTTCAGGGCAATTTTTGCTTCATAATTAGCGACATTGGCAAAGTCGTAACCACCGATTACATCACCACAAGCATAAATGCGGTGGTTAGTGGTTTGCAGTTTATCATTTACCACTAAACTACGCCGATGCCATTTCACACCTACTGCTGCCAGATTTAGAGATTCAAGATTCGGCTGTTGTCCAGTCGCCACTAGAATTTCATCAGTTTCAATGGCCTTATCTCCTGCTTGAATCCACTTTTTATTTTCAATTAGCCTCACCTGAGTTACTGGTTTTTCGGTGAGGACGCGCACACCTTCTACTTCTAACTGCGCCTGAAGCAATATGGCTATCTCAGAGTCTAGATATGGAAGAACATAAGGATGCTTGACTACCAGCGTCACACTGCAACCAAACCTTGCTAAAGTTTGAGCAATTTCAATGCTTTGGGGAATTCCACCGATAATTACCCAATTTTTGGGTAATGTCGTTCCCTGGAAAGATTGCCAAATATTAGAAAGGGTTAGATAGCCAGTGGTTTGTAATCCTTCAATCTCAGGAATTTCTGGACGCGAACCACTAGCAAGCAAATAAGTACGGGCGCGTAGTAGGCGATTGTTAACGGCAAAAGCCAATTGGGGTGAAGATTGAAATTGACCACTGCCAACGATGATATCGACTCCCTGCGCCGCTAGGATGCCTGGGGAATGCTGTTCTTGGAGATTTGAGGCGACGCATTGAGCATACAGCATCGCTTCTTGCCATGCCATATATATATGGCATTCTTCTGAGGTATCAGTGTGTGTGGCATGAATACCAAAACCAGCCACATCCTTCAACTTCTGCGCTAGTTTACCAATTTCGGTAAGAGTATGGTGATGAGTAAACCCATAGTCTACTTTGGGTTGTACCAGGGCAACTGTAGCACGTAGTTGGGTTGCAGCAAGTGCAGCATAGTATCCAGCAAGACTGCCGCCAATAATTACAACATCGTAGTCAACGGTCACGTGAATTTAGATTAGAGTTAGGAGTTAAGAGTTAGGAGTTAGGAATTAGGAGTTAAGAGTTAGGAGTTAGGAATTAGGAGTTAAGAATTAAAACCCTTTTTTAACTTATAACTCCTAACTTATAACTTATAACTCCTAACTCTCTTTTAGCGCTGTTAGTAAGCGTTGGTTATCAGACTCTTCACGTACAGCAACCCGGAAAAAGCGATCGCCTAGTTCTTTAAAACTAAGGCAATCGCGGATTAAAATCTGGTGATACTTGAGTAATTGTTGCTGTAACTGGGAAGTAGATTCTTGAGACTCAACCAGTAAAAAGTTAGCAGCACTTGCTTGGGGTTGCAATCCTGGGATTTCAGTTAAACCCTGAAACAGTTGGTTTCGTGCAGGTGGTAGCCATGCCCAGGTTTGTTGCTGAAACTCCGTATCTTGGAGTGCTGCAATTGCCGCCGCTGCCGCTAGTGTGTTTACAGGCCAAGGATCTCGCCATAGCTGCCATTTAGCTAGGCAGTCAGGATGTGCGATCGCATATCCTAATCGCAGTCCTGGGAGACTGTAAAATTTGGTCAGCGATCGCAATACTACTAAATTCGGATATTCCTGCACCACCGGAATCAGGCTTTGTTCCTCATTGGGCGGCACAAAATCCATAAATGCTTCATCCACCACAACCAAAGCAAATTGCTCCAGATAGGGCAAAATAGACTCCCGTGTAAATAGTTTTCCGGTTGGGTTGTGCGGATTATTCAGCAATAGTCCTTTGTCCTTTGTCCTCTGTCCTTTGTCAAGGAATAATGACCAATGATCAGTGACCAATGACAAAGGACACTCCAGCACATTAGCGTTGTACGCTGCCAAGGTTCGGTAGTAGTCGCCAAAGGCTGGAGTGATTAAAATTGTCGCGGCTAATTGAGCTAATTCCCTACCGATTAAAGTGAGTAATTCTGCGGAGCCGTTACCCGGCAGAATCCACTCAGACGGCACTTGATGGAAGTGACTGAGAGCTAGTCTCAGTTCACTATAATTTGGGTCTGGATAGTGCTTAAGATTACCAATTTGGGACTTAATAGCAGCGATCGCGCTGTTTGGAGGCCCCAACGGGCTGATGCTAGCAGAAAAATCCAGAATAGCATCAGGGGGACAGCCAGCCAGTGCTGCTGCCCAGGCTAAATTTCCCCCGTGTGCAGGTTGCCGCATTAAAAAAGGGTTCCCGAAGACAGAACCTATGCTTTTGGGGGTGCTACCTTTTCTCTAAACAGTTTTCCTGCGGAGAAAGCAGGAACCCTCGTCGCTGGAATTTCCATTTTTTCATTTGTTTTCGGGTTGCGACCTTCACGGGCTTTACGTTCCCGTGATTCAAATGAGCCAAATCCCACCAATGTCACCTTATCACCAGAGGAAACCGCTTCAATAATCGTTTCCAAAGCCGCAGTTAAGACTGCATCCGCTTGTTTCTTGGTAACACTAGCCTTTTCAGCTACGGCATCAACTAATTCACCTTTGTTCATGTCAAACTCCTGAAGGTTTACTTGAGATTCTTTACGGATGCAAAATAATACATCTGTATTGAAATCTTTGTTCGCAGAAATACAAAAATCATCCTTTGGGAGTATTTTTACTCAAAACGGCTGTACATCCCATCGGCTCGACTTTTCAATGAATCATTCTAAGGTGTTGTAGCCTGATGTGGATAGATGAAACCATTAATTTATATAGATTTCAGGATTTTTTGTAATTTTAGAGTACTTGTTCCACTAAAAACCACCCCAAAAGTAGGAAAAAATACCTAGTAAATCCCGCAATTGCCAAGAAAACAGGGAGTGGGGAGGTGGGAGATGGTCAATGTTTGTTGGCATTCATTACCAATGTTGAAGAGTTATTGCTGAGATTAAGCAATTTTTATGGAAATTGAAGGCTCAGATTCCCGATTTCTCTAAAAAGTCGGAGATTTTACTCACTTTTCATCTGATGTGGAAAATTCAATGCAAAATTTAACCCCATAGCAAGCTTCTTTAGTAGGGAAGGGGTAAAAATTAAAGCTTCTCCGCTACAAGGCTATCCATTAATCACATCTTTCTTAACATTTATGGTGGCGATGCCTACGGCGGTAAACTACGCTGCGACAACTTCTCCTCTGCAAGACGTTACGCGTAACTTGCTTCCACCTAGTATTAACGTGAGTTCGATGAACCTCTCCCTCCCAGCCTCCCTCTCCGAAACGGAAAGGGAGGAGCAACGAAAAATTCAGCTTTTTGCTCTCCTCTCCGACACGGAGAGGGGTTGGGGGAGAGGTCAAATAAGACTTGTCGAACTCACGTAGTATTAGGGACTTCCAATTAAAAAAATAATCAATCGCTGTGTAGGCAGGGGAGCAGGGNGGGGAAAAAGAAAAATATCATCTAAATAAATTGGGTAATTTATTCTCTGGAAGTCCCTTATGACGAACGCAGGCACTCAACAAACCCTTGTAAGAATAAATGCTGAAAGCCCCTGAGTATGTGGCTGTTGAATATCCGCGCCTTCATACCGAGTGAGTCAATCCCTAGCAGAAATTTTTTGTTGCACCCAAGCCCGAAAAGCACGGGTAGTAGCAATTTCCCCATTCTTTTTAGCTTCTTGAATAAACCGAGGAATCTCCTTCACCGACACAGACACAAAAGTAGGGCTGGTTTGAACTTCTGAATATTGTCCACCTGCAAGCGTGTAAACTCTCAACACACTGCCGTTACAACGCCAAAATTCGGGGACTCCCATTGCAGCATAAAGCCTCAGCTTGTCTATTGCAGACCTGGAATATTCGACTTCCAGCACCAGATCAGGGGGCGGGTCGGTGGTGAGGTCAATATTTTCTTTATCTCGAACTAACGCTTCATTTTGAATGTAGTAGCTACTATCTGGCTCGGCTCCTTTCTCTAAATCATCTCGCGTTAAAGTTAATGAACCAGCGCGTCTAATTTCCCAGCCCAACTCTTGGCACAGGACAACAACAAAACCTTCAATTACACGGTTTGAGTTCTCCTGTGGCATTTGTGGGGTCATAATTTCTATCGTTCCATTGTCATAAGCAAATCGGGAATTACGCTCTGAACCCATTTCAGCCAGCATGGTTTTAAATGTCTGCCAGCTGATGTTTTGGAGTAAAACCCGATTTTCTGCGGATGTTGTTATTGCCACCATAGTTAACTTCTCCGCAACAAACTTTTTCGAGTACTGTACCCCTTAATATTACTGTTAAGGCTGAACGTAAGAAAGCGATATGATCGAAACGACTACTAGGGGTAATAGATTATGACTCAAGCCATACCAAAACTAGTAACCTTTGAAGATTTTGCAAGCTGAAGGTCTGCCAACTTAGCCACAACCCCACTTGCTGTTTTATAAGTATGTGATAAATAAAGTCTATAGACCGAACCTTTTACCAAATTCGTTGTATATCAAGTACAAAACCAAGTAAAACATTTTCCCCAGAAATAGTTTGAGGATATTTTAAAACTTCCACGTCTTGTCCTGGACGATAAATTTCTACTTCCTGTTTTTTTCGGTTGATCAACCAACCTAGACGACAACCATTTTCGATATACTCTTGCATCTTCTTCTGAGTTTTTTTCAAGCTGTCATTAGGTGAAAGTATCTCGATAACAAAATCAGGACATAAAGGAATAAATTTTTCTTTTTGTTCTTTAGTCAAAGCATCCCAACGAGATTTTTCCACCCATGAAACATCTGGAGAACGGTCAGCCCCTGAAGGTAAAGTAAATCCAGTTGATGAATCAAAAACTTCACCCAATTGATTTTGGTCGTTCCAGAACCATATTTGAGCGTTAATAGTAGAATTACTTTTTCCTGTTTCTCCTCCCGTAGGTGGCATTATAATTAACTCTCCTTCGGCATTGCGTTCTAATTTTAAATCGGGGTTCTCTTCACACAATTGATAAAATTGCTCTCTTGTCAGTTTAATTACAGAATTGAGGTTTAATGTAAGTGCTGTCATAAGAGTATTTCCCGTTTTTGTTAGCTGACTGGCTACAAACCTTGAGTTAAAGTTTTTTAATGATAATTATAAATCACAAAGACACGATAAATGGTCGTATTCATATTACATCTAGATTATTTCTCACATTTATTATAGTAATTCAATCAAAAATAAAAACTACATTAATACTAGTTACTCGATGCATGGGCTTTGTTCTTTTCTCGGTTGTGACTAATTCTTCTGCACCAACTGACAACGCCGCAGCTACATGAAGCACGTCCATAGCTGCTAAACCATACTGAGAAGCAATTTGGTAAGCCTCCTGAACAATATGAGCCAAATCACTCGCCCAGTAGGTAACATCACTAAAAAACTCTTCATAGAATTGAGCTTCTTCGGTTTGCTTGTTAAAAACCGCTTTTGGACTTACCTCCAATTTGACAAACTCACTACAAGCAAATTCCCGTTGGGAATCTCCTAATATTTCAAGGGCTTTATCGGCAATTCTACCAACACCATCTGTTGCGCTGATTAATACCCCTGAATCAATATAAGTTAGTTATTTTCATTCTTCTCTACCCTGTAGCCCACCTCTGCGGCTGGCGAGTTCTTTTTCGATTTCATCTTCATCTAATAAATGTTTACCAGAAGCAACAATCCTAGTGCGAATTTGCTGCAAACGTTCTCCCAATGAGACTTTATTTGCAGAGTTTTTCAAACCAAGAAATTCAACAAAATCTAAAACTTCCTCTTGTTTTTCTTGTGGAAGAGAACGCCACTTTGTTAATAACTCTTGTTCTGAACTCATTAGTATTTACCCACTACTGCTACTTCTATTGTGATTGGGTATTTTTATTGTAGAATGACATTTAAACTTAAACCTACTCGTAAAAAAGAAGATCCCCAACTTCTTTAAGAAGTTGGGGATCTGAGCCTTTAGCAGAGGTGATTCACCTACTAATTATCTTTAATTACCTGCCAGGACTCTTCAACCCACGACGCTCAAGGATTTGCCGCACTTCAGGGCTAGGGGCATAGTTATAGCCGTAGGAGGAGTTCTCAGAGTCGTCCATAATCTGAGGTGTAAGCAACACAATTACCTCTTGACGCTGGTTCTGTCGGTTTGTACTTCTAAATAGCGAACCAATCAGTGGGAGATCGCCTAAGATAGGAATTTTGGAGACAGCTGTCCGATCTTGGTCTTGTATTATACCACTCAGAATCAGTGTTTGACCATCCCGTAAGCGAATTAAGCCAGAAGTAAGAGAGCGCTCAGACACTAAAACAATTTGTCCATTTCCTGTATCTTGTGAGGCGGAAGGAGCGCTGACAGTAGGAGCAACCGATAGAGAAACGAACCCATTATCGTCAATCCGCTCAATTTTTACACTCAAGGTTAAGCCAACTTTTTGTTTCTCAATTGTTCTTTCTGTCCTAGAACCACCAGAAGTATCCGTTGTTTCCAGGGTTATATTTCCCACTACTTCTTGAGTCAGATTCACCAGAGCCTGTTGACCTTCTTGCACAATTAGGGTTGGGTCGGTCAAAATCTTGGCATTGCCATTTGTAACCTGAGCCTTCAAACTAGCGAGAAGACTTTTAGTAAACCTATATGGTGATGTAATAGTGCTAGCAACATTATTGATGATCGGTGTACTAGTCAAGCTATTTCTTGATTCATCACTAGTAGCTGGTCTAGCACCGCCAAAATTCAGAGAGGCGACACCACCATCATTGCTAAAGTAGTTATTACCAACCCCAAAAGAAAAGCTAGTGTTGTAGTCCTGAATATTCGAGAGGTTGACATCAATAATCTTGACGTTGACTACCACCTGACGACGGCGGATATCAAGCTGAGTTAGTTGAGCCATCGCAATCTCAATGAGTCTAGGAGGGCCAATTAAGGTCAGGGAATTGGTGCGCTCGTCTCCTAATGCCTGTAAACCTCTTAGTAATGGACTAGAGTCTTGAAAACTAGCGCGCTGGGTTTCTAGTCTGGTTTCCGTGGTCGTCTGAGTTTGGGTGATGGGAGCAGCCGTATTACCCACGGCTACGGCACTAACACTGGTAACTTGTCGTTCGCGGCTGACGGCACTTTCTGCTCCTAAGCCAACCAAAAAATTTAGTGCGGTTCCCACCGTTACCTGATTGAGTCGCATACTACGCATAACCATATCACGGGTCGCATTAGGTAGTTTGGCTCCGACAAAAACTGTACGACCACTACGGTTAGCTTCTAAACCACTCAGGCGCAAAACGTAGTTAAATACATCTTGCACTGGCTCATTTTCTATATCTAAAGAAATAGTTTGAGAAACTGCTGGTGAATTAGCACCGCCACCTGCCTGACCTCCACCACCTTGCTCACCTCCGACGTAAGCTAAGTTCAAACCAGCAGCACGGGCAAGCAATGATAAAACCTCACGTACTGGGGCATCTCGCAGTACTAGACGAGGTACACGTTCCTGAGTTGCTAAGTCAACGGTGCTAGGAGAAGCATCGGTAGCGGAAATAGCAATATCTCCCACTGGTGGGGCGACGGCTCGAGGTAAGAATGGTGGAGCCTGACTCAGAGGTTGACCTGGCCCAGCGGCTTGTGCAGGTTGTCCGTCAATAGTTACTTCCGGGTTAGGAACGAGAACACCTGGATTTTGACCAGGTTGGGCTGGAGTAGTAACGGGTGGTGCTGTGGATATTGGGGCTGTTGGGGCTGTTGGCGTTGGCGCTGATGCTGTAGTGCCTGTTGAAGGGCTAAAGCTGAGTGTAATTCCATTTGGCGATCGCATCACAGGTTGACTGCCAGGTGCATCGTTGCTCCCAGTTACCGTTACCCGAACACTATTAGCATCAAGCTGACTAACCTCAACAGATGCAATTCCTGGTGCTGGGTTATCTTGACGAAAACTATTACCTTGTGGTAATCGTAATTGAGTGTTGATAAGATCAGCGACTAAAGCCTTGCCTCTTTTCGTAGTGAAAACTTGGGGGCGTGACCCAGAAGAAGTTTTCAAAGCAACGCTAATTCCACCATTAACTGGATTTAACTGGACATTAGTAACTTGACTAATTTGTGCCCAAACTGGTTGAGCCGCCAAAAATACAAAAGCGGCAGTACCTAAAATAAAACTATTACCGTGAAGCTGTTTCACAGTTCATTCCTCACCTTATAAAACCCTGTTTACATACAATTTTGATTAGGCGGTTAGAAACCGCACGCCAATTGCTTATGGGGAAACCCCATTGGCGCTAGCCTCTTCCTGTGGGAGAAGACCGCGCTTTGACTACACGAGACTTTACCCACCTACCCTGCAAAAACGCCAACGGCGAACGTGAGTTTCAAAACCCTCAATTATTTCCTTAGTCTGCGGGAAGGTTTGTCTACGCTTGTGTAGCCGCGAATTCTATTCGTCCTAGCTCTAATGTGACTACTTTTTCGGGGCAGCTGTAGCAGCAGCTGCGGCTATTTCTTCTGGACTAAGTGGCATCAATACCTGTAACTGGAATGATGTATTAATCGCTGCTGGGCCTACCTGCATCGGCGTTTTATCTAATGGGGATCTTGTCTCTGCTGGAGCCAAAGTTGCTTGATAATCTTTAACTATTAACAAAGGCTGTAACCGCTCAATGTTACGAATTATCGATTGTGTTTGTTCATAAGTTGCTGTAATCTCAGCGCTGATAGTACTGCGTTGCAGCTTGCCGTTAACCCCTATTCCTAGACTTCCATCGGTAATCGGTTCTGGTTTTTGGGAAATTGGCACATATTTCTTCAGTTTGGCTCTTACTGCATTAATAGAAGTTGCAGTATTACCAGACTCAATTAAGCGGTTCAAATCCAACAGTAATGTATCTAAGGTTTTTTCGTTAGCAAATAAACTTAAAACCTGAACTTTTTGCTGCTTTGCCTGTGCTAGTTCGTCTTTAACTTTGTCAATCTGTTTGATATTGGCTTTTTTTTGCTCAATTTGCGCTTGCAGTTCAGTGCTTTTGGCTTGCTGCTGCTGATAGCTTTCCCAAGCTGGCATCAGCAGGTTTAACAATATATAACCTGCTCCTGCTAAACCAATTACCCCCACTAAGATCCCAATAATTTTTGGTGTGAAGGCAATACCAAATACCACACGTGGGGCTGGCCCTGCCTGATCGAATTCCCCACCATGTTCGGCAAAATTTAAATCATCACTCAGCGTCATTTTGAAATGACTCCTGTTTGTTGCATATTACGAATTCGAGTTACTAACCCCACTGTGCCTTTTTTTTCTAACTCTCGAATTAATTCCGACGCTGGAACGTCGTTCATGCTCGATTGAATAGTGTATTTAACTACTTGAGGTGGTTTAATAATTACATCAGTAGAAGATTGACTCGCACTTGCTGTTAAGGGAGCCTCTACTAACGTTGCTGTGAGAATTCTGGTTTCTGTGGGCTTTAAAAACTGAGACTGTTGTAAACTCAATAAGAAATCATTGACATCATTAAAGGAACGAGCCAATCCGTTAATTTCTAATCCCCCGGCGGGATTATTTGGTGGCTGACCTGCCGCTACCGCAATGGGTGGGATTTGCTTGATGTTCTCGATTTGCACTGCGCTTGGGATGCGATCGCGCAAATCTTGCAGCATTGCTGACCAAGGACGAATCTGGTCAAATACAGTTACTAAAGCTTGGGTTTCCCCTTTAATTGCGTTTGTCTCGGCTTTGATTTTGTTAATATTTCCTATTTCTGTATCTAACCTCTTGCTTTCTTGGTCTAGTTGTGCAATCTGACCATCTAATTCAACAATCTTCCCTTGCAGCAACCACCAACTAACTCCTAATAAAGCCGGAAGACCTATACCTACTGCAACTCCCACATACAGTAGTGTCAAATCCCCCGTAGGAAATTTTAGAGATATTCCTCCCTTTCTCTCTGGCTTTTTCTGGAATGCTGGGCGGTCTTTAAGAAAGTTAACATCTAGGCTGTACATTTTGTTACACCTCCCGCATTCCTAGACCAAGTACAATCGCCAAGCCAGAGCGTTGTACCTGTGGATATTTATCAGTGTCAACTTCCAAAGATAAAGACCCGATTGGATCTATTTGGGTAGTTGGCAAACTCAATCGTTGGGTAAAAAATTCGTCTAGCTGTTGAAGTCCACCTCCTGGCCCAGCTAATAAAATCTGCGCTACCTCCAAATTTTCACTTTGATTCAGGTAAAAATCGATGGAACGGCGCAGTTCATCCGTTAGTTCTCCCAAGACTCTCAATATGGCAGCCATGCCAGGATCGAGTTCGGTAACGCCAGTTTTACCGCCGTCTATGGGAGTTGCAGGAATAACCATTCCGTGTAACAGTTCCATATCTCGTGATGTAGGTAAGCTCATTGCCCTTGCTAAGGCAGTTTGCATTTGATAAGTCCCGATTGGGACTGTGCGCGAAAATTGCGGCACTCCGTTAACGATGATGGCTATTTCTGTACTGTCGAACTCGATATCAACTAGTACTGCTGCTTCTTGCGGGCCAAATTGTCGCAGTTGTTCGCGAATAGTCCGAATTAGAGCAAAACTGTTAATTTCTAAAACATCAATGTGTAATCCTGCCTGCTCGAAGGTACTTATATAGGTATCCGTGATCTCCTTACGGGTGGCAACTAGGAGGACGTGTACTTTTTCAATGCCATCTTCATCTACAAAATACCCAAGTTTCTGATAATCTACATCAGCCTCTTCACGAGGATAAGGTAAATACAAACCTGCTTCATGGTTCAGCACCATTTCCCGCAGTTCTTTATCATCTAACTCTGCTGGCACTGGTATAATCCGAACGATAGAATCTCGTCCTGGTACACCAGTAGCAACATGAGAAGTTTTGATTTTGCTTTCAGCTAGCGCCTGCTGGATTAATTGCGCCATTGCTGGAGGGTCGCTGATTTGACCATCGATAACTATCCCTTCTGGAACTGCTACCGATGTATAGATTTCTAGTTTCAAGCCTTGACCCTGCTTGCGTAGCTGAACAACATTCACCCGTTCGGGAGCAAGTTCAATGCCTACCCCTTTCTTCGATTTGCCAAACAGACTATTGAAGCTTTTTACCACAGTTGTGCCCGCTGGACTGCTAAATTGAAAATTTAAATTTGTTGCAGTAAAGGCGTTATATATTACGTCTTTACGGGTAATTTATTTAACCTATAGTCTCAACAATTCTGTCTAAGCTTTTCACACTGATCAAGCGTAAAAATACTGGGAAAATGATTCAATTACGAAAATTTAAACAACTTGTTGCTTTGGTACTGCTTGGCTTATTAACCAGTTGGATTGTAAGTTGCAGCACAGGTAATGTTAATACAAGTACAAAACAAGCTACTTCAGGAGTGGGAACTGTTGAGTTTTGGACAATGCAACTCCAACCTCAATTTACCGACTACTTCAAAAGCCTAATTGCGAATTTTGAATCGCAAAATCCAGGTATAAAGATTAACTGGGTTGATGTACCTTGGGCAGCAATGGAGAACAAAATATTAACAGCTGTCTCCGCAAAAACGCCACCTGATGTAGTCAACTTAAATCCGGGTTTTGCTTCCCAACTTGCCGGACGAAATGCCTGGTTAGATTTAGATGCGAAAGTCCCAAATGATGTACGTTCCTCCTATCTGCCGAATATCTGGAAAGCAAGCACGCTTAATGGTAAGAGTTTTGGGATTCCCTGGTATCTCACCACACGGTTAACCATTTATAACACTGATTTATTAAAACAGGCAGGTATCAATAAAGTCCCTGCAACCTACGCAGAATTGGCACAAGCCGCGCAACAAATTAAAGACAAGACGGGTA
The DNA here is from genome assembly GCF_002246015.1 of Nostoc sp. 'Peltigera membranacea cyanobiont' 210A. GTDB lineage: Bacteria > Cyanobacteriota > Cyanobacteriia > Cyanobacteriales > Nostocaceae > Nostoc. The sequence goes on along the minus strand of NZ_NOLJ01000001.1, from coordinate 423,086 downwards.
AATATGCCTTTTTTGTGACTTTCGTACCGCAAGATTCTGGTGAAGTGCTGGAATCTTTCGTGCAAATGGGAGTCACCTTAATAGATGCTGAGGGTAAAGCAGCGTTTAATTCAGCACCAGGGAAAGCCGCGTTTCAGTATTGGGTAGACTTGTATAAAAAAGGGTTGCTTCCTAAAGAGGCTTTAACCCAAGGACATCGCCACGCGATCGATTTATACCAATCTGGAGAGACTGCGTTTCTAGCTTCTGGACCAGAGTTTCTGAAAACGATCGCTAATAATGCCCCAAAAATTGCTCAAGCTTCAGAAATAGCACCTCAACTCACTGGTGACACAGGTAAGAAAAATGTTGCGGTGATGAACATAGTTATTCCCCGCGATAGCAAACAACCAGATGGCGCTGTGAAGTTTGCTTTATTTGTCACCAATGACGAAAATCAGTTAGCCTTTGCTAAAGCTGCAAATGTCCTACCTTCTACAATCAAAGCATTGTCTGATACTTACTTTAAAGATATTCCAGCTAATGCTTCAACAATAGAAAAAGCACGAGTTATGAGTGCTCAAGAACTGCCAAAGGCAGAAATATTAACCCCTACCTTGAAGGATTTTAATAAACTGCAAAAGGCAGTTTATGAGAACTTGCAAGCAGCAATGTTAGGGGAGAAAACTGTAGATAAAGCTGTAGAAGATGCGGCGCAAGAGTGGAATCAGAGGTAAATTTGTAATTCGTAATTCGTAATTCGTAATTATGATTTACGAATTATATTGGTGGTTGCTAAAAAATCGCCGACTAAATAAAAGGAACCACACAAAACGATTAAATCTTCTGTGGTAGCGGTTGAGGTTGCGGCTGCTAGTGCTGTGAATAAATCTGGATGGATTTGGCGATCGCTTAATTGGGGGCAGAGGCTGTAAGCTAGGTTTGATAAGTAGTCTAGATTAGCGGAAGTTCTACCGGCCCAAGGTTCTACTGGTATTGGTACTAAATAAAGGCGATCGCCTGGTCGCAGTAATGCAGTAAAAATATCAGTATGATCCTTATCGGCAAACATTCCCATAACCCAATTTATGGGTTTGGGGTTAACTGCGTCTAAGCTATCAACATACTGGCGGAGAACTTGGGCGGCGGCGGTATTATGAGCGCCATCAAGTAATAATTTATGGTTTTCCCAAGTAGTCCATTGCATTCGCCCCGGCCATTTAGTTTTGGCCATGCCGTTAATTATGGCTTTTTCTGAAATCTGCCAACCCTGTTGTTGGAGAATTTCTAAAGCAGCTATTGCCAAAGCTGAATTAGTTAACTGAATTTGTCCCACTAAGGGCAAAGGGTATTTAATTAATTTTGAATTTTGAATTTTGAATTTTGAATTTTGAATTGTTTCATACTCTGCCCATCCTGTAGCGATTTCACGGGCAGGTTGAGGTGTAAAAATTGGGCATTGTAATTCTAAGGCACGCGATCGCACCACTTTCTCTGCCTCTGGTGGTAATGGCCCAACCACAACGGGACATCCAGGTTTGAGAATACCTGCTTTTTCTCTAGCAATATCAGCGACGGTAGGGCCAAGTTGCTGCCAGTGTTCGCGGCTAATAGAAGTAATGAGCGTAACCAAAGGTTCCAAGCAGACATTGGTAGCATCTAAGCGCCCTCCTAGCCCAACTTCTACCACAGCCACATCAACTTGTTGCTGGGCAAAATATAACCAAGCTGCTGCTGTAATTACTTCAAACTGAGTTGCCGATTCGTCATCAGGGCGAATAACCGCTTGGACTTTTTCTAATAATTGACTCAATTCCTCTGAGGAAATTGGCTGTTCATTCAGACAAATACGTTCCGTCCAATCAACTAAATGGGGGGAAGTGTAGCGTCCTGTACGATAACCAGCCTCAGTGAGTACCGAGGAAAGATAGGCACAGACTGAACCTTTGCCATTAGTGCCAGCAACATGAATTACCGGGACTTGGTGATGGGGATTTCCAAGATTTGCCAATAGATTGACAATGCGATCGAGTCCCAGATGGACACCAAAGCGTTGCAGGGGTTGTATTACAGAATCGATATTCAAGGAATGGGAGTGGGGAGTGGAGACAAGAGGACAAGGGGACAAGGGACAAGGTGAATAATCAATGCCCAATGCCCCGTGCCCCATACCCGATTAATGAATTTAAGCTTCTCTATCCAAAAAGCCTTGAATTTGTCTTAAAGCCGCAGCGCCAATATTAAACACTGCCCAGCTAGCGGCAATGGCAACTGGTGCTAAAACGATCGCTATACGGTAATCGATATCCATATCTAGAATCCCTCTCTTATGTAGAAATTAAAGTTTTGTCAACTGCTCTCATTTTTATTTTTAGCTGAAGTGGGCAATTTTTCCAAATACAAATGTAAAGAATGTTTAAATTATGGGGTATTGAGGATTGGAATTGGGCATTAATTATTTCTTCCTTGCTCCCCTGCTCCCCTGCTCCCTTGTCCCTACTCTCTAAGCCTTGCTAAAGCCAATATCAGTACCCTTACCAGCATGAACTAAAGCTAACTTTTGGTAACGTTTAGCGTGTTCAATCAGTTCTGCGGCTTCAACATCTGTTACTTGGCGTAACACTTTACCTGGAATACCGACAACTAGAGATAAAGGCGGTACATTTTTAGTTACTACTGCGCCAGCACCAATAATGCTACCAGCGCCCACTCGTACTCCATCTAAAATCACTGCGCCAATGCCAATCAAACTTCCACGCTCAATGTAAGCAGAATGTACTACAGCGCGATGCCCTACGGTAACATGATCTTCTAAGATTGTTGGAAAACCAGCATCACCATGTAAAATTGCACCATCCTGAATATTTGTGCATTCGCCAATTTCAATCCGTTCTACATCTCCCCTCACCACTGCGCCATACCAAATGCTCACTCCTGTTGCTATATTTACTGAACCCATAACAACAGCATTGCCAGCAATAAAGGCAGCTTGAGAAAAATCAGGAGATGTCCAGTAAGAAGCGGTAGACACGATAGAATATGAATATGGTACCCAGGAACACTTGGAGAAACTCCAACCTTTGAGGCTGGTTGCACAACCAGGATATCACAGCGTCAAGCCTCTACGCTGAGGAAAACACTAGTGAACAATGTTCCTGCCGCAACACCGTGTCTATGCAGCAGCGAGCAAGTAACCCAAAGTGGTTGAGCCGAAGTGTATAATCCAACCCACTAGTGCTGGTGAAGACAAAATTATGTTTGTACGCACTTCATGATGAATCCAGGTTTGCAGTACCCGATGTTTGGGCCGGAAATACAGTGTCCCCATTGTCGCCAGACTATTCCGGCGTTGACACTCACAGATACCTATTTGTGTCCGCGTCATGGCGCGTTTGAAGCTAATCCTAAAAATGGAGAATTAATCCATTTGCAATCGGGGCGTCATTGGCGGAGGTGGAATAATGAATGGTATAGACAACATACTCATCCTGATGGTATTCGCTTTGAAATTCACGAAGCATTAGATAAGCTCTATACCCAAGGCTTTCGAGCAACACGAGTAATTATTGCTCGACGCTATCAGGAATTGATGAGTGGCTACTTAGAACGCAGCACGCCTTGGCGTTCTGGACAACCAGAAGCTACTGCGGCGCGTTTGTACGGTTTACCCGTGGAGTTTAGCCCCGATACTTCAGAAGATGACTGTTGGGAAGTGATTAATTTTGACTTGGAAAAAGAGCCTGGTGTCCCTGTACGCTACCCTTATTTCAGGTTGTTTGAGTAATGGTCATTAGTCATTAGTCATTTGTCATTAGTGAATAACAAAGGACAAATGACTAAGGACTAAGGACTAAGGACTAATATGCACCACGCCTCTATTCGGACTGCGAATATTCATCGAGCGATCGCTTTCTACGAACTTTTAGGGTTTACAATCTCAGAACGCTTTACCACAGGCTACACCTTAGCTTGCTGGATGGAAGGATTGGGCGGCAGAATTGAACTGATCCAAATTCCCGAACCAAAACCAGCCCCAGATGCTTTTGCTGACGAACATTATGTGGGATATTATCATCTCTCGTTCGATTTAACTGAGATTACACCAGATTTACCTAGCTGGTTGACAAGTTTACAAGAACGTGTATCGCTAGCTGCTGAGAGTCAACCCGAAGGATTAGAACCGTTGAAGGTGCTTTTAGAACCGACACAACAGCAAATAGGCGATCGCATTTACGAAGTGGCTTTCATCGCCGATACTGATGGTTTACCTCTGGAATTCATTCGGATTTTAGCAAAACTCCCGTAATTTAGCTTTTTTATTAGCTTTGTTGCTAATATATTGTTTTTCTGTATTGTTACTGAAGTCACAGATTTTTTCGCCAGATTAAAGTGTAGTCACTCTCCAAAATAACTATGTAACTTAATTTACAGATAAATCTGCTAAATACATGTATGGATTTTCCAAATTTTATTCTAAATTTTATAAATATCCCTTACCGTTATTACTTTTAAGTTTATGGCTAGTAGCTGTTTTTTTGTTGAGCGATCGACCTGCTCATAGCCAACATCCAGTGATATCTACTAACAAAGAAAAATATCAGTCAACCTTGCTAGCAAAAAGAATAATGCCCTCAACACTGACAGAAAATGTCCGTAAAACTGTGCTGGAGAATGGTCTAACTGTCCTGACAAAGGAAGTGCATACTGCGCCAGTAGTGACGGTGCAGGTGTGGTACAAGGTTGGCTCGCGTAACGAAGAACCGGGTGTGAATGGCATTGCCCACCAGTTGGAACACATGATGTTTAAAGGTACAAAAAACCGTCCAATTCAATTTGGACGTTTGTTTAGTGCTTTAGGTAGTGATTCCAATGCTTTTACCAGCTATGACCAAACTGCATATTACGGTACTGTGGAGCGAAACAAGCTGAAAGCGCTCTTGGTGCTGGAAGCAGACAGAATGCGAAATTCCCAGATTGAGCCGGAGCAATTAGCCAGTGAAAAGCGGGTAGTAATTTCCGAGTTGCAGGGTTACGAAAATAGTCCAGAATATCGTCTCAACCGCGCTGTCATGCAAGCGGTGTTTCCCAATCATGCTTATGGGTTGCCTGTAGGTGGCACTAAAGCTGATGTCGAGAAATTTGAAGTCGAGCAGGTAGAAAAATATTACCGCAATTTTTACAGTCCCGATAATGCCGTCTTAGTGATTGTTGGAGATTTTCAAACTGCAAATACTCTTGAAACAATTAAAGAGGTGTTTGGCAAATTACCCAGGCAGGAGGCAGGAGGCAGGGGGCAGGAGTTATTTCTCCCTCATCTCCATCACTCAGCACTCAACACTCAACACGGGCTAAACGCCCCGCTACCGCTAACAGCACTCAACACTCAGCCCTCAACACTCCCATAGTATTGCGAGAACCGGGAGCAGGACGGCTATTACAGGCGGTGTATCCGCTACCGGATGCAAATCAACCGGATGTCCCGGCGCTGGATGTGATGGATTACATCTTGACAGAGGGACGGAATTCTAGACTTTATCAGGCATTGGTGGAATCAGGTTTAGCTAGTGAAGTTACAGCATCCGTCACCAGTTTGCGAGAATCTGGCTGGTATGAAGTGTTGGTAACGGCTGGTTCTAAACAAGATTTGAAAAAAATTGACTCAATGTTGAGTAGTGCGATCGCTAATGTAGCAGAAAAAGGTGTGACATCTGAGGAAGTAGAACGAGCTAAAACTCAATTAACAGCAGATGTAATTTTGAGTAACCGTGATATCACCTCTCAAGCAATGCGATTGGGGACTGATGAGACAACTGTGGGTGATTATCGCTACACAGACCGCTATTTGGCTGCTGTTCGTCTGGTGAAGCCAACGGATGTTGTTGCTGTGATTAACAAATACCTGACGAAAGAAGCGCGGACAGTAGGCTTTTTTGAACCAACTCAGAAGCGGATAGCAGAAGTTGCTGACAAACCAGACTCAGCCCAAACTACAGAAAATTTCTCTCCTGGCGCACCTGTGCTTTTTTCTGAGGTGATGAAATACTTACCACCTGTGGATTTGGCTACAGATGCGATTCCCCAAGTCTTACCCCAGGAATTTAAATTGACTAACGGATTGCGGATATTACTGTTACCCGATCGGAGTACTCCCACCGTTACCTTGAGCGGTTATATTCAAGCTGGGACGGAATTCGATCCAGAGAATAAAGCTGGATTGGCTGCTTTTGTGGCAGATAATTTGCTAAATGGCACTAAGAGCAAGGATGTTTTAACTATTGCTAAAGTCTTAGGAGAACGAGGGGCAAGTCTAGACTTTCAAACCTACCGCGAAGGCGTGCATATCGAAGGTGATAGTTTATCAGATGATTTGCCAATACTCCTGGAGATGTTAGCAGATGTTGTGAAAAATAGTAGCTTTCCAAGCAAAGAGTTAGAACTGCATCGCCAACAAACTTTAACTGATTTGCAACAGGAATTAGATGAGCCATCAGAAGTAGCCAGAAGAGTATTTGTTCAGTCAATTTATCCGAAAAAACACCCCTTACATACCTTCCCCACAGAGGAGAGTTTACAGCAGATTCAGCGCCGGGATGTGATTGATTTCAAAACTAAACATTATCGCCCAGATACAACAGTGCTAGCGCTGGTGGGAGATTTCGATCTAGACAAAGTGCGATCGCTGATTAAAAATAAGTTTGGAGACTGGGAGGTTAGCGGAAAAGCACCCACATTAAAATATCCCCCGGTGGCAATGCCGGAGAAAATTGTCAGTGTCAACCCAGTTTTACCAGATAAAGCCCAAGCTGTAACTTATATGGGTTACACAGGCATTAACCGTTACGATCCTCGGTTTCATGCAGCCTTAGTATTGAACCAGATTTTGGGAGGCGATACCTTATCTAGTAGACTAGGTGCAGAAGTGCGCGATCGCCAAGGTTTGAGCTATGGAATTTATAGCTCCTTCCAAGCTGGGAAGAATGTAGGGACATTTTTAATTGAGATGCAGACTAGTCCTGAAGATAGCAGTAAAGCGATCGCTAGTACCCGTCAGATGCTACAGCAAATCCATCAAGAAGGTGTAACTGCACTAGAAGTAGAAACAGCTAAACGCACCCTCATCAGCAACTACAACGTTTCCCTGGCAAACCCAGAGGAATTAACAGATAGAATTCTGATGAATGAGGTCTATGGACTAGATAAAGTAGAATTGCACTCCTTCACTGATAAAATCCAGAAAGTCACCCTTGCCCAAGTTAATCAAGCGGCTCGTGAGTTACTCCACCCAGATCGAATCGTAGTCGTTACTGCTGGGCCATCTGTGTTAGCAGAGAAAAGTATTAGGTAGAGATAAGGCACTGGGCATGGATAATATAAAGAATAGGTAAAGTGGTTTTTCGCGCTACCTATTAATTATTCCTGCTCATCAGCATTGCCTTTTGAGAATTAGTGATGAAAATTTATAAATGTTTTTACGAAATTGTAATTAAATCCCTTAGTTTCACAATTCCTGCTTTGGTACAAATATTACGGCGTAACTACGTGATATTAACGTTACTCCTAGCTCTAAATTTTATCGCTGCTACTCGCTTACGTTGTACAATATCGGGACATACAGAAGCAGGTATGACTGGAGAGATTGCCATTAAAAATTAAAAATAATTGAGCTAAATACATGAATTCAGGTGATTAAATTCTCTGCGTACCTTTGCGCTTAACTTTGCGCCCCTCTGCGTTTAAATTTCAACCCTCAATTCATCACAATTTTAGACCAAACTGCACTAACTCCCATAGTGTTAAATTATAGATATTATTTCTCAATTAATCTAGAGAAAGCATTCATACTTCAGCGTCAAAGCCACCAGTAATTATTAATTTACCATGAACATTTTCAGTAACTTACTTTCTCAAGCTACTCAACCAGCACCAGCGAAAAAACAGCGCCGAGGAATTGAAATTAAATCGCCGCGTGAAATTGAAATCATGCGGCAATCATCGGCAATTGTCGCAACTGTCCTAAAAGAAATTTCCGAGCTAGTAAAGCCAGGAATGACCACGGCTGATTTGGATACTTATGCAGAAAAACGTATCCGCGAAATGGGTGCAACACCGAGTTTTAAAGGATATCATGGTTTTCCAGGTTCTATCTGTTCCAGTATTAATAATGAAGCAGTACATGGCATTCCAAGCCCCAAGAAAGTGATTCGCGTTGGGGATGTATTAAAAGTAGATACGGGTGCTTATTTCCAAGGTTTTCATGGTGATTCTTGCATTTCAATTGCTGTCGGTGAAGTGACCCAAGAAGCTGTTAAATTAATTCGTGTAGCCGAAGAAGCTTTATATAAAGGCATTGAGCAAGTAAAGGCTGGTGTATACCTGCTTGACTTAGCTGGAGCAATTGAAGACCATGTGAAATCTAATGGTTTTAGTATAGTCGAAGAATTCACTGGACACGGTGTCGGTCGTAACCTGCATGAAGAACCTTCAGTATTCAACTATCGTACTCGTGAGATGCCAAATGTTAAACTCCGCGCAGGGATGACGCTGGCAATTGAACCAATTTTAAACGCGGGTTCTAGACACACGCGGACATTATCTGACCGTTGGACAGCAGTCACTATGGATAATTCTTTGTCGGCTCAGTTTGAGCATACAGTTTTGGTAACGGAAACTGGTTATGAGATTTTGACTGACCGTTCTAAGGTGTAATTGTTAGTTGTAATTATCTATTGTTGAGAGGTGAAGCGTCGAAAAAGGACGATTTACCTCTTTATTTATTCAATAACCGCTATATAGCAATCCTATCTAATACCAATTTAATTAATGATTGCAACACATCCTTGGGTAAAGACGCGATGAATCGCGTCTCTACAAATGGTCTATTTGTCGCATTCTTTTTTCAAATTGGTATAATTTTTCACAAATGATTTAGGACTGCTGACTAGTCGCCGCATAATTAGTTTTGTAAATAGAAAGCATCTCTTTAGCTTGTACAGAGACAGACGTACTCTGTGGAATAGCTTTTAATAAATTAATTGCTTGCTGCCATTTATCTTGTGCTTGCTGCCGGCTTAGTTGTGAATTAGGTGAATTTTGAACAAATAAATTAGCTTCTGTTGCTAGCTTGTGGGCTGATTCTAAGTTTGCTAAAGCTTTCTTTTCAATTAGCACTCTTTGGCTGATAGATTTATAGTTAATTTGATAGTAAGCTAATTTCTTCTTTGCCCGGTCATAAACTGATGTTTTAGCAGGAATTTTATCTAATAAAATTATTGCCTGATACCATTTAGTTTCTGCTTGTTGCCAGACTTTTAGAGGATGCGGTGGTTTTTGAACCAGAGAAGCAGCCTCCATACCAAGTTTTTGAGCAGATTTAAAGTTGGCGTTCGCACTTCCTTCTTGAGTTAAACTTAGATTTTGCTCTCTAATTTTCAAACTACAAAAAGTTAAGATTAATAAACTTGAGGCGATAATCAAAGCTGAACGTACTATTTTTGGTGTTGAAAATTTTGGTACTGTTTCTACTGGCTGGTTACTAATTTCTTCTTTACTACTTTCCTGTTCAATCTTTTTCAAGCTTTGTTCTGCCTGTAGGCTTAAAGTATCACCCTGAATAATTAAAGCAGCAATTTGCTCTTGGAAAGAATCACAATCATTGAGGATATCTGTCAATTCTTGAAATTTTCCCTGACTCGATATGATTAATTCGTGGTCATCATCTAACCACTCTAAAGCAAAACCAGATTTCCCATAAAAAGCTGATACACCTAATAAAATATTTAATAAGCTACGACTATTTTTAATAGTATCAAAAATATAATCTAGTTTTTGCCCTAACTGTAATAGTTGTTTTTGATAATCTCTAATTTTTTCAACTTGCTCTCGTAAAATATTAGCTTTGTCCAAGGCTAAGTTAATTTTTAATCTATCATTAAATATTTTTAATTCATTGTATATACTTACATTAACAATGTCAGAATCTAGTTGGTTTACTAATTGAATATCACTGAGAATATCAGCGGCTATTGCTTGCAAAAAATAACCCCATTCAATCCAAGCATCAATTTTTGATTGTAAATCAGTTAATGAAATTTTAGTTTCTGAGTTCCCAAATTTTTCTGAGATCGCTGGATCTACTAATCCCAGACTAGGCATAAATAAAGTAGCTCCTGTGATTAATCGAGGAAGTGTAGCGATCGCAGAATTATTGATCCGATCAAATCTCAATTCCTGAGCGATTAATTTTTTAATATTCCGTAGCTGTTCCTGAGCATTATTGATTAGGATAATTTGTTCCATGATTTGATTAGAATCGCCAATAGTCAGTTTTAGATTCTGAATTATTGTTGGCAATTCACTAACAAGTATTTCTAGGTTAGCCATAAATACCCCTTGGGGATTTGTCGAAAGTTTATGCAAAACAATTAAAATGGCTTGAGTAAGAATACAACCACGCCTATTGCATCTGAGCATCCTAAATGAGTCACAAATCTTAGGAAGCTATAAAATGTATAGTTCCCGTAAATCCTGCTAAAGTAACAATTTCAGTTTAAAAATCCCAGAGAAAGAGAAAATTACCCATTCACTAACCTATGAATGAAGTTGATTTAGCATTTACCCCAGCACTAGAGTTGGCGCAATTAATTCGTCGCCGGGAAATATCACCGCTAGAGTTGGTAGAAATATATTTAGAACGGATTGGGCAATTAAATCCCCAATTAGGAAGTTATTTTACGGTGACGGCAGAATTAGCGATCGCAGATGCCAAAGCCAAAACAGAATTATTGACAACTACCTCAGAACTACCACCATTTTTTGGCGTGCCGATTTCCATTAAAGACCTGAATGCTGTAGCAGGTATTACCTGTACTTATGGAAATCCAGCATTACTGAATAATATCCCTAACTATGATGATGGGGTTGTAACGAGAATTAAGCAAGCTGGATTTACTATTCTTGGTAAAACAGCTACTTCCGAATTAGGTTCATTCCCTTACAGCGAACCTACGGGTTTTCCCCCAGCCAGAAATCCGTGGAATTTAGAATACACCCCTGGCGGTTCCAGTGGTGGCGCAGCAGCGGCGGTAGCAGCGGGATTGTGTGCGATCGCTCAAGGTTCTGATGGCGGTGGTTCAATTCGGGGGCCTGCGGCTTGTTGTGGTTTGGTGGGACTCAAACCATCCAGGGGCAGGGTAAGTAAAGCACCCGTAGGCGAACGCCTCGCTGGAATTGCCGTCAACGGGCCAATCGCCCGGACTGTTGCTGATGCTGCTGCCCTTTTGGATGCCATCTCTGGTTACATGACAGGCGATCCTTACTGGTTGCCAGATCCCGAACCATCATTTCTCGCCGCCACTAAGACAAAACTCGGTGCTTTGCGAATTGCCTTTGACACTAGTATTTCTCCTTTGGGAGAAGCTGACGCTAACTGTCAGCAAGGTGTCCGCCAAACAGTCCAGTTATTAGAAAAACTCGGACACCACGTTGAACAAAAATCCCCAGATTTTAGCGGTTTAGTTGAACCCTTTCAAATCGTTTGGCAAGCTGGAGTAGCGGCGGCGGGACTTCCTGCTGAAGCTTTGCAGCCATTGAATCGCTGGCTATTTGCACGCACAGGTTCCGTTGGAGAATACCTGCAAGCAGTTTCCCAAATGCAGGTAGTGGCACGTCAAATTGTGGCATTTTTCGATACTGTGGATGTGCTGGTATTGCCAGTTTATCTACATTCACCTATCCGCGTTGGGGAATGGGCTTCGCTGAGTCCAGAAGAGACATTCCAAAATATTATTGAGTGGGTTGCCCCTTGTCCGCCTGCGAATGCAACTGGACAACCTGCGATCGCAATTCCTGTCGGCTTTGATAGTAAGGGTTTACCCATCAGTGTGCAGCTCATTGGTAAACCTGCCGCTGAAGCCACAATCATCAGCCTAGCAGCACAATTAGAAGCGGCTAACCCTTGGATTCATCATCGTCCAGCCTTGGCAATATCGGGCTAATCATGCAGGCATCCCTGGAACAACTTTCTCAAATTATTGTGTTTGCAGGTTTAGAAACAGCAGAGAAGATCGGTTTGCAACCTTACACTCAGGTACAAGGCTATCGCAAAGGAGAGATTATTCTCCATGAAGGCGATCGCTTACCAGCAAAACTTTATGCTGTTGTCAGCGGATCGATTCAAGTTACCAAAACAGCAACAACGGGGAAAGAAACAATTCTTCGCGCGTTAGCTGCTGGGGAAATTTTTGCGGCTCCTGCTTTGTTGGGAAATGGAATTTCTCCGGCAACTGTCACTGCTGAATCTGATTGTGAAATCCTTACTGTAGAGCGGGATGCTTTATTAAAAGCTATTGGCGAAAATCCTGAAATCGCCTTACGAATGCTGATGGTTTTTAACAGTCGGATTCAGCAATTACATGAAACAGTCCACGGATTAGTTTCTGAAAGAGCGATTGTTCGCCTTGCGAGATTGATTCAATATTTTGCTGCTGAATCTGGAACTGAATCTAGTCCACAAGGCGAGTATTTAAAAGTCAAATTATCTTATTATCGGATGGCTCGAAGTAGCGGCATTACTTACGAAGAATGCGTGCGATTAATTAAAAGTCTCAAGTCAGTAATTGCTTATCGTCGGGGTGGGACGATTACGATCCTTGATGTTGATAAATTAGATGCGATCGCATCTGGAGATATAGATTAGTAGGGGCGCACATCTGTGCATTGGTGTCAACTTAACGCTAAATCCGCTTGGTAACAACGTTTTGCCCTCACCCCCAGCCCCTCTCCCCAAGGGAGAAGGGAGCAATTCCCCTTCTCCCTTGGGAGAAGGGGTTAGGGGATGAGGGCGTGAGGGATTTGCAAAATGCCTGTCCGATATAGTTTTCGGCTTAAGTTGACACCGATGCACAGCTGCGCGCCCCTACACGCGGGGGACAGCAATTTATACTGCTACAGCTACTCTATCTTGTTCGCGTGCAGCAACAACTAAAACTAGACATAGAGCCGCGATCGCTTTTTGCCATTCCTGCCGAACTTGCGCATCTTCGACACCTTCAAACATACCTATCAAGCGGGGAATAGAAGCTTCTAAAGCCGGACGAGGTACTGGACGGTGTAACTCAACTAAATGAGCTAAACTTTCTTGATTATGGACGAAACCAATTACCCATGTTGTAGTGTGATCGGGACTATCAGGAACCCGCTTGACTCCTAACTCATTTTTTAGCCAGTTATAAAAAGGTGGTAATTCCTTAGCTAAAACTCCTCCTGCTGTGGGCAAAGTTTCTTTAAGCAAATTGGTATCTAAGCTGTTTAGTTCTTGTTGCAATTCAGGCGAATTGAGAACTTCAGTTAAAGGCTGTGATAGTATTTCTTCCAACTGAGTTTCAGAAAAACTTAAATTTTGAGCAAAACTTAAAAGTAGCGATCGCATTTTTTTAGACTCCAGAATTAACTAATTTTTATCTGTGACTTTCTCAGAAAGTGTGAGCAAAAATGTCAGATTTTCTTCAGCTTTTAAGGCATGAGGTGCGTTAGCAGGTATAAAGACAAAAATACCAGGTTCAAGTGTAATATATTCTCCAGATAAACTGAGTAGACCTCTGCCTTCAATTACATTGATGGTGGCATTCCGAATAGAGGTATGCTCAGAAATATCAGTGTTAGCTGCTAGGCAAAATAGAGTGTATTGACAAGCGTTATCTTTCAGCAGTACTTTGCTGAAAACTCCCGCACTGGGATATTCAATTTGTTCTCGTAGTTGAGTAATAAAAGATGGGCTAGTTATGATTTTGGTCATAGTATTTTGGGATGATGAACCGTAAAGAAGGTTGATAATCGTTCAAGGATTATCAGTATTTATCAGGCGATGGTTTTGGTGAATAAATTATGTTACTGGGCAACAGCACACGAAATGATGTAGCCTAATTCGTGTTGGTATTTATGAAAAACTTGGTGAATTTCTAAAACCCGGTTGCGGATATCTCTCTGCGTCAAGATATTCCACAAAATTCGAGTTGTGTTAAAAAAACCTTCATCTTGAAATATCCGCCCTAAATTCAATAAATTCATTGACTCAGTTTGGCATTTCTGTACTTGCAATCCTGCTGTTGCAAAAGCCGTAATCCACTTGGATTCTGATAGTGGCGCAGAATTAACTCGAATTACTCTTGCTAAGTCAGCATGAATTTGTTCTTCTTTATCACTGGCTAACAGTTCATGGGAGAGAAATTTACCTCCCAGCTTTAATCGATTATGAATTTCAGCTAAAATCTTTGCTTTTCCTAATGGGGATTGCATTGTGAGAATAGCTTCTGCCAATACATAATCAAACTTTCCTGGGATTGCCTCTAGGTTGAAAATATTACCTTCAATAATTTCAACTTGATTTTCTAACCCAGCAGCGCATATATTAGCACGCGCAAGAGCTACACTATCAGGATTTTTTTCAATGCCTACTACTTTGACATGGTAGTTTTTTGCTAAAGCGATCGCACTATATCCAAAGCTAGAACCTAGCTCTAAAACTGTCTCTCCAGGCTGAAAGTTTGCCCACTGAAATAATTTTTCGGTGGCTATTCGTCCACCAGGACGCAAATATTTTTTACCGGCTGCTGCTAATACTTCGTGTCCTGTAGCTGTTTGGAAATCGAGGATAGTGTTGGTCATTTGTGCGACCCTCCGAACTTGTCTTATCCTCAATTTCTCAGTAATTTATCATATTGTCTCTGAGGTAGCTCATAGAAGCAATATTAGTTCGCTTTCCACTCATGCTCAAGGATAGCGTAAAGAAAGTTGTCGTACCATCTGCCTTTGATTAACTCTTTTTCCCGCAGATGACTCTCACGACGCATACCAATTTTTTCTAATAGCTTTACAGAAGCAACATTAGCCAGTGGCATGATTGGCGTTGCTAAATTCAGGTATGAAAATGATTTTGCGTGATTTCAAAATTTTTGTAAAAACGTTACATTGCAACGTCTTTATAACCAAATCCATACATTTAATTAGCAACGCCGAATAATTAAGTTGCCCGATCAATTTTTTGCACTTCTTCGTCAGATAGTTTCACGTTGATAGCACGTGTTGAGTCTTCAATACTAGAAACCTTGCTAGCACCAGGAATAGGCAAAATAGCAGGTGACTTAGAACGCAACCACGCTAGAACGATATTATACACCGACACGCCTTTTTCTTTCGCTAAATTAGCGATCGCAGGGATATCTTGCAAGTCCTGATGGCGACGCCTACCACCAAATGGACTCCAAGGTAAAAAAGTCAATCCTTGCTGTTCGCAATATTTTAATACGCCATCATTTTCTGGCTGTCGTTGCCAAGGGCTGTATTGATTCTGCACCGAGACAATATCCACCACATCGCGCGCCCGCTTAATTTGTTCAACGGAAAAGTTAGAAACTCCCACAAACCGAATTAAACCAGCTTCCGCTGCTTCTTTAACTGGCGCAAGGGATTTTTCAATAGTGTAATTAGTATCGGGAGAATGGTATTGCCAAACATCGATGGGTTTAGTACCACCCAACGCCTCAAAACTGACTCGAATTGTTTGGCGCAAATGTTCTGGGTTGCCGTTGCTTGTCCAGTTGCCATCGGGACGCATCAATCCGCCCTTAGTTGCTACAATCACTTGGCTAACATCGCCTTTGTAATTACTAAGTGCCTTGTGAATTAGCTGCTCATTGTGGTGTTTATCTGACTCATCTTTGCAGTAAGAATCGGCAGTGTCAATAAATGTAATACCCAAATCCAAGGCACGATGAATAACTTGGATTGATTGCGATTCAGGAGGACGATTAGCAATTGACATGGGCATACCACCCAAACCAATCGCACTCACAAAGATACCAGTTTTTCCTAGCTGTTTGGTTTCCATGCTTCTAGCTCTAGCTTTCTGCACCAATTATCTATCAGTTCGTTATTCATTAGAAATCCTCCCTAGTACTTAGACTTGAGGATAAGTGAATGTAATTTTTCTTTCTGCTAGGTGTGAGAATATCACATTATTTGACAGACAACCGTCGTTGCCTCTAACTTCTACCTAATAATGAGTACTAACATAAGATTTAGTGTTTAATTTTATTTAAGTCATGTTTGATTGCAGTTTTGGTGAATTTAATTCTTATTCACGCTTGCTAATATTTAGATCCGTTTGCCATCTTAGTAGAGGAGGAATAGTTACAATCGAGTAGAGTACTTATTCATATTTACGCCCTGAAAACGGACGTAAATATCATTAAGTTATTCTGCTGGCTAATTTATTCTCTCTAAATTTTCTAATAAATTTAGAGAAAATAATTAATAGCCCTCTATAGTATAACCAGCAGATTGAACCATCTGTTTAATTGACTCTTCAGAAGCCGCAGCATCTACAGTTACAATTTTAGTATCAACATTTACATCTACTTTGGCATCAGATTCCATAGTCAGAATAGATTTAGTTATTTTTTTGGCACACTCATCACCTTTAATATCTGGAACTTTCAATTGAATTGCCATTACTTACCTCATTACGTAAACTGAAAATTACCTTTAATAAATATAATATCGATTTTAAGAGTGAGCGCACATCTTACTTGAGTTAGGGAATTGAACATCACAAAAATAGTAACAACTAATAGTTATATCTAAATCATTATTGACAAATTATTTAGGCAGCAAAACCAAAATAAAATACCAAAATATATAAAGTTATTTATGAAAATGCACTTAGTGCTACTAACTTATAAAAAGCCGCTCGTTTAGTTTCTTCTGAAGACTCCATCAGACATTCCCTCTGTTTTTCTAGGCGTTACTGTTCGACGTAGTTGTTCTTATAGGATTGCCCGATCGTACAAGCGTCTATGCGTAATTCACGAAACCTTTTTATCTGTAGTTTTTAATTTATTGTATGCCTCAGGTACTTTTGCCCAACATTGGGAGTACATATTAATTCAAAAAACAGCTATCTTGGGGCATAAATATACTGTGGGTTCCCAATAAAGACTTTCAGCGACACAATTATGATAAGAATGTTAGACACTGCTAATTTGGGTATTTAAGCTAGAGAACGATTCCTGAAATGTACCAGTAGTTGAAATGCGATCGCTAGAAGCAACGAAAAAATTAGCATTTCTCGTTTGATTTATTTTCCAATCTTTATGACGAACTATGATCCTCGAAGTAAAACTCGCTAACGCAACTCTTGGAGACGCTACGCGTAGCTTGCTTACGCTATCGGTGGCACAACTTCAGGATGCTGAAGTAATCTTACTCATCAACACAACCTAGTAAACTACAAATACCCACTTTGTCAGTTTGTCTAATTAAGCTATGTTTGGTAAATAAAGTAAGTAGCCTAAATAATCGGCTGTTATTCCACACTTGACATAAAGCATTGTGAGTGCAAAACGTCTGCCAGAAACCACTGCCCATGTCAGAATTACCCGCCAATCCTGGCAACACGGCTTCCTAGAAGGCGAAGTGAATGCGGGTGAGTTTGAGTGGCATTTCCAGTGGCATTTTCGCCGGGGAGAACTTGCCGTCAAGCCTTCCCAAGGCCGCGCCTTAATCAAAGAACCCCTCGGTCGATTTTTGGAGCAACAAGATTATCAGCTAGAGCCTGGAGGAGACTATGCTTTTACGATTCGGGCGGAACTTTAAAAGTTTGGAGTTAGGAGTTTGGAGTTAACGATCTAATTCCTCACTCCTGACTGCTTAGTGTTGATTCCGTGAGGCGATTTAAGTATCTTTCGATTAAGAGGATGGCAACGATGTCATCTATGGGTCTTGGAGGCTGTCGTAGACCCTGTGGCAATAGCTTGATTAGCCCTTTGGGCGGGAACATTTGCCAATAGCGATCGCGTGCTTCTAAGGTTGTGTAGCGCTCATCCACTAAAATAATACTCAGGGGTTCTGTCAATTCTTGATATAATCTCTGTCTCCACTGTTTGGCTGTAGTTTGGTCGCCCATGACCATCAAAGAGATCGGAAACCTTTGACGCAGTGTCTCAATGGTAGCGATCGCCTCTTTTGCTAGCACGACTTGATGATAATACAGTTGCCGATCGAGTCCCATCACCGCTAAACCACACTTATCTCGACCTGGATCAAACCCCAATATGACTGGTTGCGTTGCTGAAAATTCACGGAAATTCATAATAAATTAAAAATTAAAAATTAGAAATGTACCCTTACACGGATCTTGCTACACGTAGTGTCTGCTAAATAAAAATGCAGCTACAGCAACTATTCTGGCTGCTGTTCAATAGACCTCTTGCATAAATCAAAAATAAGAAAGAACCCCACCCCGCCAAAGCTATGCTTTGTCTCCCCTCCCGAAGAGCGGGGAGGGGTTGGGGGTGGGGTGTTAGGGACTTTTGCAAGAGGTCTAATATGTTTAAATCTTACTAATAACAGCGTGCAAATAATTTTTTAAGTACTAAAAATAATTTTTCCGTTAACTATTGCCACCAATTTTACTCTCAATGGCCCGGCTGTATAAGTATCCTCTGCTGCGATCGCTTTGATCTCCAAGGGTTGATTATACTGTCTTAGTTGGCTGACAAAGCGCAGAAAAGTCCCCTCTACTTGCACATTTTCGACAATTCCGGCATTACGGGCACGAAATTGGGAAGCAGAAATTAGTATTTCTAGCCGTTGCTGTAACTGATAAGATGTCATGGTTTTGGAATCAGCAGTAGTTGTGGCTAGCACCGCGCCTCCCGAAAAAACTAGTTGATTCTGGGCTGTATCCGCGAAAAATTCTATCTGCTTTTCTCCCCTGACGTAATTACCAGCAGAGAAAATTCGCACGACGTATTCTTTACCATCCTCAATCTGCTTGCTTAATTGATCGACCCTATCCTGGGTTACGCGCAGTAACTCTACATTTGCCGGATTTGCACCAGGCTCGCTTAATTCTAGGTTGGCGTTGCGATTGGCTTCTTGTAAAAGTTGTCCCACTGCCTGACGAGCAGCAGCAGGTTGAGTAACACGAATTACAGCAGCAGACAGAACTTGACCACGAACTAAGGCCAGCTTACCCAAACGCAGGTCGCGGTAGGACTGATAATATTTTTCCAGTCTGGCAACTTCCTGTTCTAGTTGCTCCTGTTGTGCTTCCAACTCTTTGAGGCGAGATTCCCGCTTGGCAATCACTTGCTCTCGTGCTGCAACTTCTACATTACGTTTTTGAATTAGTTGATCCAGTTGGGAAATTTTTTGATCGCGCACTTCTATAGCTTCTTGACGATTAGCAAGTTCGCGATCGCGTTTTTCAATTGCTGTTTTGGCTTCGTCAATGGCTTTTTTCGCTTCCGCGTAAAGTCGTTGGCGTTCTGTCTTCAGTAGTTCAACTGCCGCCTGTAGCTCCTTTCTCTGATTGGAAACGCTTTGCAACTCAGCTATGGCTTTTTGGTACTGAGTTACAACTTGTCCTAGCTGTCCTTGAGTGCGTTGGAGTTGAGTTTGAGTTTGGGCTTGTTGACTAATGGTGCGGTTTAACTGAGCTTGTGTTTGCCTCTGTTTGGCATTTGCCGCCTGCAAGGATTGATTAATTGCCTGCAAATCTTGTTGTGCCTTTGCTTGGGCAATTCTTGCTTGGTTTAGCTCACCTTCTACCTGACTTTTCTGAGTTTCTGCGGTTTTTAGCTGTTCCCGCTTCTGTCTGAGGTCTGTTTGAATATCTTCTAACTCAAAGACTCCTTTTCGCAAGCCTTCGTCAGCAGCGAATAAAATCCCTAAAGTTGATGCTGAAATTAAACCACCAGTAAAAATTGTTACTAGTACGGCAGTGTTTTTCGGACGAAGCTTAAAAAGTGAGAGGCGGGCTTTGCCAACTCGTGTGCCGATGCGATCGCCAACGGTGGCAATTACGCCTCCCAGAATCAAAATTGCTGCGATGAGGATGTATCCGGTGGTCATCTTTAGCTACCGAAATCCTTCCAGATACAGCCTACTACTTTTAAGCATTGTCTGTGGAGAAGTGGAAATTGGCAATAGCTGAAATTATTCAATTTTAGATTTACCTCTAGCTATTAGTGTCATCTTTCAAAATACAACACGCGCCGACTCCCCTTTCTCCAATTGTTTTTATGTGAATTGCCTACTTAAGGTAACAGGTTTATGCACAGTAATCTTCTTTTTGTGAATAGAAATCATCTTTTTCTCACGCAAATCTCCCAGTAGCCTGGTGACGGTAACACGAGTTGAACCAATTGCTTCTGCGATCGCTTGATGAGATAACTTCAGATCAATTGTGATCCCATCTGCACAAGGAACGCCAAAATCTCGACAAAGAATTAACAAAAAACTCACCAACCTAGAACCCATATCTCGGTGGGCGAGAGTTTCAATCATCATCTCTGTTTGTAAAATTCGCGAAGACAGACCTCGCAGCATTAACATTGATAATTCGGGATTTTCCTTGAGTGCTAGCTCCACCTGTTCAATTGGTGCCGACAGTAATTCTACAGGAGTAAATGCAACCGCATGGTAAAACCGATCCGACTTATTTCCTGTCAGCAATGACAATACACCAAAAACACTATTTTCCCGCAGCAACGCTACCGTTATTTCCTCTCCTGCCTCGTACACCCTGGAAAGTTTTACAGCACCTTTCAAAAGAAAATAAACTCGTTCGGCAGGATCGCCAGGAAAAAAGATCGTTTTATTGCGTTCAAACGTTTCCACAACTGGCGGAAACGCCCCGGTCGCCATCTGACGAAAAACATTTGCTAGGGCTTTATCTTGTGTCACGATCATCTCCCTTCCCCTACCCAATGCCGGAAAAACAAAAACTGATTACCTAAGAATACACCCGAAAAATGAATAAAGCACCGTCAACCTTTCTGTACTTTCCTATACTCAAACTAATCTCTTCATAACTCTTTGTTTATAATGATACATAATTGTTGATCCTTTCAGCTACTAATTGTTGATAAGTAGTTCCAATAGCTATATTCAAAAGGTTTTTTGAAGAACAAATAAAGATATCTTGCGAATATCTTTATAAAAAATCAAGATTTTTGTCACTGCAAACACCCTTAGCAATATTCATTTTTGTCAACCCTGTATAAAACAAAGACTAAACGTGCCTCAGATTCTAGTATGCTCCTAATGATCGATCGCATTAACAATTTTTATGCTAAATCTGACTGGAAAAAATGCCCTTGTTACAGGTATTGCCAATAACCGCTCGATCGCCTGGGGCATCGCCCAACAGCTGCACAAAGCCGGAGCAAACCTGGGTATTACCTACCTGCCGGATGAACGCGGCAAGATGGAGAAAAAAGTTGCGGAGTTGGTAGAACCTCTAAACCCCAGCTTATTTCTTCCCTGTAATGTCCAAGATGAAGACCAAATTAAATCTACCTTTGAGACAATCCGCGAACAATGGGGAAAGCTAGATATCCTCATCCATTGTCTAGCCTTTGCCAGCAAAGACGATTTAACTGGAGATTTTAGCCAAACCTCTCGTTCTGGCTTCAACACCGCCTTAGAAATTAGTACCTACTCGCTGGTGCAGTTAAGTGGTGCAGCCAAACCTTTGATGACAGAGGGAGGTAGCATCGTCACCCTGACATATTTAGGTGGTGTTAGGGCAATCCCCAACTACAACGTTATGGGAATTGCCAAAGCGGGGTTAGAAATGAGTGTGCGTTACCTAGCTGCTGAACTAGGTCCACAAAATATTCGCGTGAATGCCATCTCCGCAGGCCCCATCCGTACTTTGGCATCTTCAGCAGTGGGTGGGATTTTGGATATGATTCATCATGTAGAAGAAGTAGCTCCCCTACGACGCACCGTCACTCAGTTAGAAGTAGGCAACGCTGCGGCTTTCTTGTGTAGTGATTTGTCCAGTGGGATTACCGGACAAATTCTCTATGTAGATGCAGGATATGAAATTATGGGAATGTGACGCGATAAAGTTAAGAGTTAGGAGTTATGAGTTATGAATTTTTAACTCCTAACTTCTAACTCCTAACTCTTTCCACTCCCCATGCAAACAACCAATCGCCAAGTTAATTCAAACTACGATCGCTTAACCGAAACCCCTCGCATTGCCACTGTTCACCGCAGCACTGGTGAAACTAATGTGCAAGTTACCATCAACCTGGATGGTAGAGGAACTTGTACAGCAGCAACAGGTGTTCCGTTTTTGGATCACATGTTGCATCAAATTGCCTCCCACGGCCTGATTGATATAGATGTCCAAGCCAAGGGAGACTGGGAAATTGACGATCATCACACTAATGAAGATGTAGGCATTACTTTAGGGCAAGCTTTCAACCAAGCATTAGGTGACAGAAAAGGTATTGTCCGCTTTGGTAATTTTCTTGCACCACTGGATGAAGCCTTAGTTCAGGTAGCGCTAGACTTTTCTGGACGGCCTCACCTCAGCTACGGCTTGCAAATTCCTACTCAGCGGGTAGGAACCTATGACACCCAACTAGTGCGAGAATTTTTTGTGGCTTTGGTAAACCATAGCCAGATGACATTGCACATTCGGCAACTGGATGGCATTAATTCCCATCACATTATTGAAGCGACATTTAAAGCCTTTGCAAGAGCAACACGGCTGGCAGTGGAAATTGACCCCCGACGTGCTGGCTTAATTCCCAGTTCTAAGGGAGTTCTATGAAAGGAGTCAAATTTGGGATTTGGGATTTGGGGGCTGGGTACGGGGTCTGAAGAGTTACAGGTGTAGAGGAGGAAAGGGTTCAGAGAAGAGGAATTTTCGCTCTGCGTCCCTAGTCCCTAGTCCCCAGTCCCCAGTCCCCAGTCCCAACCCCTAATCTATCGCCTCATAATCAGCCTGAGCGGTACTTTCTTCGTCAAAATCAAAGTTGAATTGTGGTATCAGCGTGCCATTCATTGGTGAGTCTACTTCTGGGGTAAAGTGACCAGATGAACCCCCCTCAATCTCATCAGTTTGGTTGTTCGCTCGATTGTAAACATCAGCACCAATTGCAAACAAGGTTTGTTGGAAGTCGTCTAAGCGCTGCTTAAATTCCACTGTGGAAATGTTGGAGTCAATCATTGCCGCTTGGAGTTGTTCAACTTTTTCACTGGCCAAGGTTTTCATCTGGTCGCCGATAAAGTTGCTATTATCCTTGATCGTAGATTCATAACTGAACAACAAATTATCTGCTTGGTTTTTGAGTTCAACCAGTTCTTTACGTCTTTTATCTTCTTCGGAAAACAGTTCCGCCTCTTGGCGCATCCGTTCGACTTCGTTGCTACTCAAACCACCTGTATTGGTAATCCTGATACTCTGTTCTCTACCTGTACCTTTGTCTTGAGCAGAAACCTTCAGGATGCCGTTGACATCGATTTCAAAGGAGACTTCAATTTGCGGTACACCACGGGGAGATGGGGGAATCCCTGCTAGCAAAAACTTGCCGAGACTCTTGTTATCCCGTGACATCGCCCGTTCACCTTGGAGGATGTGAATTTCCACTGAGGTTTGCCCATCAACTGCGGTGGAAAAAACTTGTGACCGACTCGTAGGAATTGTGGTGTTGCGTTCAATAATTTTGGTGAACACTTCACCCAAAGTTTCAATTCCCAAGGACAGAGGGGTGACATCCAATAGTAAGAGATTATCGACTTCACCACCTAACACACCTGCTTGAATAGCCGCTCCCAATGCTACGGCTTCGTCAGGGTTGATGGAGCGATCGGGAGCTTTGCCGTTGAAAAACTTAATTAGGGCGTTTTGGACTGCCGGAATACGGGTAGAACCACCTACCAAAATAATCCGATCTATGACTTCTGGTTTGAGATCCGCATCTTTGAGCGATTGGATCAGTGGTTCGATGGTCGCTTCAATTAATTTCGCGGCCAGTTCTTCAAATTTAGAGCGGCTGAGTTCCATCTCCAGATGCTTTGGCCCGGTGTCATCCGCTGTGATAAAGGGCAAGTTGACAGAGGTATTCATCATACTGGAGAGTTCAATTTTTGCCTTTTCCGCAGCTTCCCGCAGGCGTTGCAACGCCATCTTGTCTTTGGAAAGGTCGATTTTCTCTTGTTCTTGGAAACGTTCCATCATCCAAAGGACGATCGCATTATCAAAGTCGTCTCCACCCAAGTGGTTATTACCACAAGTCGCCTTCACTTCAAAAACGCCATCCCCAAGTTGCAGGATTGATACGTCGAAGGTACCGCCTCCCAAGTCAAATACTAAAATTAGCTGCTCTTGGTCTTGCTTTTCTAATCCGAAAGCTAAAGCCGCAGCTGTTGGTTCATTGATGATTCGCAGGACTTCTAAACCTGCAATTGTGCCAGCATCTTTAGTTGCTTGTCTTTGGGCATCGGTGAAATATGCTGGTACGGTGATCACTGCTTGAGTAACCTCCTCACCCAAAAAGTTTTCCGCATCCTGCTTCAGCTTTTGCAGGATCATCGCAGATAATTCTTGTGGCGTATAGTTTTTTGAGCGAATTTGGACATCAACGGTTTCGTCTCGACCTTTGACACAGTTGTAGGGGACGCGATCGCGTTCTACTTCAGTGTCTTCCCAACGCCGCCCGATGAATCGTTTAATACTGTAAATTGTGTTTTCAGCATTGGTTACGGCTTGGCGTTTTGCCAATTGACCAACCAAGCGATCGCCACTCTTCCCAAATCCCACAATACTTGGAGTAGTTCGTCCACCTTCAGAATTGGAGATCACAAGTGGTTGACCACCCTCCAAAACTGCGACGCAACTGTTAGTAGTGCCTAAGTCGATCCCAATAACTTTTCCCATATTTGCCAGTATTTTTACTGAATATTTCTGCTGTAATATGTCGCGGACTAACTTGTTTGCTAAGAACAAAGGCTAGCGGATAACTTCTGTGCAACCCCTGTTGCTGGTAGCAAGAAAGAAGTTGAAACACAGAGAGTTATCCAAAGCCTTGTCCAAGTTTTAGGTACGCGATGCTCGTCCTTGTTATAACCCAGGCACTTGAGGTCAGCGAGGCGAGCGACTACAGCTTAACTGCTGGCTGAACTCGACTGATCTTCTGGTGCAAAAGGTGTATCTTCCTTGGCAGCAGCTACTTTGACCATTGCATGGCGTAGCACGCGATCGCCCAAGTAATATCCGCGCACTAACTCTTCTAACACTGTTCCTTCAGGATGTTCATCCGTAGGTTCCCGCATTACTGCTTCGTGCAGGTTAGGATCGAATTCTTGACCTTCGGGACGCATTGGTGATACACCCAGGCGCTTCAGACTATCTACTAATTGTTTGTAAACGCCTTGGTAACTTTTGTGCATGGTCATTTCGCCATCAGACTGTGGTTTGAGGTGCGATCGCGCCCGCTCAAAATTATCGACTATTGGCAGCAATTCCAAAATCGTATTCCGCTTCACCTGCAACTCTAGGTCTTCTTTTTCTTTGCTAGTGCGTTTCCGGTAATTCTCAAAATCAGCGGCAATCCGCATATATTGAGTACTACGCTCTTCTAGTTGCGTTTTGACGGACTCGATTTGTTGATTCAGTTCTGCCAAAGCTGCTGTTTCCACTCCAATTTTCTCAGTTGCAGCGACGCTATTTTCTGGATTGACAGCAGTATCGCCTGATATATTTGTTTGGGCCGCCACTTGCTCTGTCACCTCGCTGCCAGATTCATTGAAATTAGTTTGGGCTGGGAAGTCACTCTTCATTGCTTGCTTTACCTCTGTTGGTTCACCCAATTGCTGGCTTGTATTGTTTATTTGTTTATTTTCATCGATCATTGTCTATTCATTCCAGATCCTATTTATGGCAGTGTATCTCTACAGCTTGCAACCGTCGTCATCCACGACTTGCAACTGAGGCTGATTTTATTGCCGACAAGTTCCTGGAAGTGATATAACCGTCCTCTTATTGTGACAAATGGTGAACACGTTAGCCCAGACGCTACTAAGGTGGGAACCCGAACGAGTAAGACTGGGGACTGGGGACTGGGGACTAGGTATTAGGGACTGGGAAATTGGTAAATAGATCCGCGCTGTAGGGGTTTAGTAAAAGGGCGGTTAGAAACCGCCTCTACACGAGGCAAAACCCACCTCCGTGGGTTTAAAACACTCAATTTTTCTTTAGTTTGCGCAGGCGGACTTTGTTTGTGTAGCCGCGTTCACGCAGTGTGCCGCAGGCAATTCTATTCGCTTTTTTGGAAAATGAGAATTCTATCTCCCAGGCTGGGAATACTTTAAGCAGAGGTTCCCCCTACTCATTCGCTCATTTATGAACTCGTCACCACAACGGCGCAGTACCGCTCTAACTACCAGAACAGAGTTTTCGCCCTTCGGCAACAAGCTAGTACAATCTGGCTATGTCAATACCGAACAGATGAGGCAGGCATTAATTGAAAGCCGCAAATCTGGCAGACCCTTAACGGAAGTATTAGAGTCAATTACTGGGCAACAACTATCGCCTGAGTTGCTCAGGCAATACAAAAAACAGCAGCTATTTGAACTGAAAATACTATACGGAGTTGAATTCCTCGATCCAGAAGTCAATTCCGTTGGCAACACGATGATGGGGAACCTGATTGAAACCCTCATCCCAGTGGATATCTGCCGTCGCCATCGTTTAGTACCACTGTCGAAACACGAAGACCAAACCCCGCCCTCAGTTTTAGTGGCGATGGTTGCTCCAGATAATCTAGAAGCTTCCGATGACCTGAACCGCATATTGCGCCCCCAAGGTTTGGCCTTGCAGCGCATGGTGATTACCCAGGAAGATTACCAGCAGCTAATCAACCAATATTTGGATGAAATGGCTGTTAAGCAGAAGCACCTGGAACAAGAAAAGTTTACAGATATTAATCAGGATTTAGAAAACCTCGGAAATCTTGATCTTTCGGATGCTCCTGAAGAAATGGAGGCCGATCTAGGGGCAGCGATGAAGGGTGCAGAGGATGCCCCAGTCATCAACCTAGTCAATAGAATCCTGGCTAAAGCCTTGCATGAGGGCGTTTCTGATATTCATATCGAACCGCAAGAAGAAAACTTACGCATTCGCTTTCGGAAGGATGGCGTACTGAAGGAAGCTTTCGATCCCCTACCGAAAAAAATCATCCCAGCGGTGACAGCCCGATTTAAAATCATCTCCAATCTAGACATTGCTGAACGCCGTCTACCCCAAGATGGACGTATCCGCCGGATGTTTGAGGGACGTAAGGTGGACTTCCGGGTGAATACCTTACCCAGTCGCTACGGGGAAAAGGTGGTACTGCGGATTTTGGATAACTCCTCCACCCAACTGGGATTAGATAAGTTAATTACCGATCCAGAGACTTTACATATTGTCCAGGATATGGTTAGCCGTCCCTTTGGGCTAATTTTGGTAACTGGGCCAACTGGTTCTGGGAAAACAACCTCGCTGTATTCTGCACTCTCTGAAAAGAACGATCCCGGAATTAATATCAGTACCGTAGAAGACCCAATTGAGTACAGTCTTCCAGGAATTACTCAAGTACAGGTGATTCGGGAAAAAGGGCTAGATTTTGCTACTGCGTTGCGGGCTTTCTTGCGACAAGATCCAGATGTGCTACTGGTGGGTGAAACGCGGGACAAGGAAACGGCAAAAACAGCTATTGAGGCTGCCTTGACCGGTCACTTAGTATTAACTACCTTACATACCAATGATGCCCCAGGTGCGATCGCTCGTTTGGGAGAAATGGGGATTGAGCCTTTCATGGTTTCTAGTTCCCTAATTGGTGTTCTAGCTCAACGTTTGGTGCGGCGGGTATGTTCTGAATGTCGTATTCCCTACACTCCCACAACTGAGGAACTGGCTCGTTATGGTCTATCAGCTTCCTCTGATGTGGGAGTCACCTTCTATAAAGCTAACACCTTGACATTAGATGCGATCGCAGATGCCAAAGCCAAAAATCACCTTTGCCCAAAATGTAATGGCAACGGCTACAAAGGGCGTTGTGGTGTTTATGAAGTTATGCGAGTCACCGAAAACCTGCAAACTCTCATTAACGAAGATGCACCCACAGAACGCATCAAGGAAGTGGCAATAGAAGAAGGGATGAAAACCTTGCTGGCTTACAGTTTAGACTTAGTGCGCGAAGGTTCCACCACTTTAGAAGAAGTAGAACGAGTGACGTTTACTGATACTGGTTTGGAAGCAGAGTTAAAAGCCAAACGCAAGATTGGTCTTACCTGTAGGAGTTGCGATGCCACATTAAAACAAGAATGGCTGGATTGTCCTTACTGTATGACAGCTCGGTTTTAAGACTAGTCATTAGTCATTAGTCATTAGTTATTGGTCATTGGTCATTGGTCATTAAACAACTGACAAATGACAACGGACAAATGACAAATGACAAATAAAAAACATTAAAAGGAAGCAGAACTATGGAAATGATGATTGAAGATTTGATGGAGCAATTGATTGAATTGGGTGGCTCGGATATGCATTTATCCGCAGGTTTGCCTCCCTATTTCCGCATCAGTGGCAAACTTACGCCTATAGGTGAGCATGTATTGACAGCCGATCAATGTCAAAGGCTGATTTTTAGTATGCTCAACAACACCCAGCGTAAAACCTTAGAGCAGAACTGGGAGTTGGATTGTTCTTATGGTGTTAAGGGTTTGGCTCGCTTTCGGGTCAATGTTTATAAAGAACGTGGTTCTTATGCTGCTTGTTTACGAGCATTAAGTTCTAAGATTCCTAACTTTGAAAAGTTAGGTTTGCCAGATATCGTGCGGGAAATGACAGATAAGCCCAGAGGGCTAATTCTGGTGACAGGTCCTACAGGTTCCGGCAAGACAACGACCCTAGCGGCAATGATTGACTTGATTAACCGCACCAAGGCAGAGCATATTTTGACGGTGGAAGACCCAATTGAATTTGTCTACGAACCAATTAAAAGTTTGGTTCACCAACGGCAACTAGGTGAAGATACTAAGAGCTTTGCTAATGCTTTGAAAGCAGCTTTGCGGGAAGATCCAGATATTGTTCTGGTAGGGGAAATGCGCGATTTAGAAACGATTTCCTTGGCGATTTCCGCAGCAGAAACAGGACACTTGGTATTTGGTACGCTACACACCAGTTCCGCTGCACAAACGGTTGACCGGATTATTGACGTTTTCCCCCATGAAAGACAAACCCAGGTGCGGGTGCAACTGTCTAACTCGTTAGTGGCGGTATTTAGCCAAACCTTAGTGTCCAAGAAAAGCCCCAAACCTGGTGAGTATGGTCGGGTAATGGCTCAAGAAATTCTGATTGTCACTCCCGCTATTTCTAACTTGATTCGAGAAGGCAAAACATCTCAAATTTACTCAGCTATTCAAACTGGTGGCAAATTGGGGATGCAAACTCTAGAGAAGGTTTTAGCCGATTTTTACAAAAATGGAACCATTTCCTTTGAAGCGGCCATGTCTAAGACTTCTAAGCCAGATGAAATCCAACGTCTCATCGGTACTTCTGTGCCACCACAGGCAGCAGGTGCGAAACCTGGTGCGGCTGCCAAAGCGCATTAAAGGAACTGGGGATGATAAGGGAGTGTGGGGAGATGAGGGAGTGTGGGGAGTGTGGGGAGATGATGAATTTTGCTTCCCTCTCCTCCCACACCCCCCACACCTCCCAATGCCCCATACCCCATGCCCAATTAATAACAACTATTTTGAATTTATTTTATGCCAAACTTCGTTGCCCGTGTTCGGGATTCGCAAGGAAAATCTCGAACCGAAAAAATTGTTGCCGAATCCTTGATACAAGCTCGGACTAATCTCAGAGATCAAGGTTTTGTAATCCAAGAACTCAAGCAATCTCAGGGATTTCAGCCAGATGTTGCCTTCAAAAATTTCCAGAATTCCTTAGTTAAGGTTTCTGTGAAAGACAAAGCCGTTTTTTCGCGTCAATTTGCCGTTTTGATGAATGCGGGAGTTGCGATCGTTAGAAGTCTGGGGGTGCTTTCTGAACAGTGTAGTAATACTAAATTGAAACAAGCCCTTGTGGACATTAGCACCGATGTTCAAAGCGGAATGAATCTTTCAGAGGCAATGCGGAAGCATCCTGACTGTTTTGATGGATTATATGTGAGTATGATTCAAGCTGGCGAAGTTGGTGGTGTTCTAGACGAAGTATTGAATCGTTTAGCTAAGTTGTTAGAAGATGTTGCTCGTCTACAAAACCAAATTAAATCAGCAATGTCTTATCCAACGGTAGTGGGTTTTATCGCAGTTGCGATCTTTCTTGGCATGACTATTTTTCTGATTCCGATTTTCGCCACGATTTTTACACAAATTGGAATCTCATTACCACCTCTAACGCAATTTTTGATGGATGCTAGTAAATTTTTGAGAAGTTGGAATGCTTTGATCCTTCTCGCTGCTCTTATAGGACTAAAAATTGCCTTTACACAATACTCTAAAACTCCTGTTGGTCGCATCACAATTGATCGTCTTTCCCTCAAGATGCCATTGTTTGGTGACTTAATTCAAAAATCTTCAGTTGCCCGCTTTAGCAGGACTTTTGGTTCTTTGACTCGTTCAGGTGTACCAATTTTAACTTGCTTAGAAATTGTCCGAGATACATCAGGAAACCAAGTAATTGCTAATGCCATAGATGCAGCCCGTATGGAGATTCAACAAGGAGGTATGATTAGCATTGCTTTACAACAAAGTGATGGCGTTTTTCCGGCTATGGCAATTCAGATGATTAGTATCGGAGAAGAAACTGGAGAATTAGATGCAATGTTGATGAAAGTTGCTGATTTCTATGAAGATGAAGTTGAGCAAGCAGTAAAAGCAATGACTAGTATTTTAGAACCGGTGATGATTGTAGTTCTAGGGGGAATGGTGGGAACCATTTTGCTAGCGATGTATCTGCCGATGTTTGCGGTATTTGAAAAGCTGGGATAAAGGATTAATAGTTAAGAGTTAAAAGTTAGGAGTTAGGAATAGAAACATTTTATTTCTAACTTTTAACTTCTAACTGATTAATTTTATTCTTAACTGCTAACTACTCACTATTTAATAAACTATGACTGTGCAAAAATCTCAGTACGAAGCGAGTTTGGCAGAGTACAGCAATCATCTAGCTGCGATCGCCTTACTAAAGCAATATCGGCCATACTTGGAGATGATTCCCAGTCTGCGCCGTCCAGATGAAAGTGTCATTACTATACCTTTGCCAATTGTCCGGCTTCGGAATACTGCTACAACAGCCCCACAAACGATTTGCTTACCCTGTGATGTGGCAATTTTGATGTGCGATCCAGAGTGGAAAATCAAAACTGGAGCAGAAATTTTAGTCTTTATTCATCGCGCTCACGAAGATTTTTCTGATTTATTAGGACGTTGGCGACAAACCCAAGTTTGCCTAGACAATGATTATGAGTGGTTGATGCCTCTCCGTCACAGTCATATTTTGAGTGAGGGAGCTAATGCTATATATCCTCTGTTTATCGTTTTTAGTGAGACTTTAGAACGCATCCAAAGAGGTCTTGTGGGAGCCGAACTCCCATTTATTATGCAAACACCAGATTTGCTGGTTGAGGAGAATCTCACAGATATTTTCTCTTCACAAAGTCCACCAGCTTAGGTACTTACAGCAGAATTCAGAATTCAAGAGTAAAATACGCATAATACCTGGCTAACAGACGAATCGTTGTGTACCTCATTAACTTGAAATCTGCTGTATAGTCAAAAAAACATCCCATCCCTGCGGGACGCTCCGCGACGAACGTCAGAATGCAAGTCCTTGCATCTCTATAAATATACTAAGCGTGAAACTACATATTTTTACCCCCGGCTATGCCGTCCCCCTTTTGCTAAACTAGAGGGGTTTTATTATTGCATCTTCATACAAAATTGTTATAAGTACCCACGCAACAGACTTTCACCTCTAACAAACTACAAATTAGCTTGTGACACATCCGTAAAAGGGCCAGTTCTACAAAAATTTATTTTTACTTTTTGAAGAGTAATGAGGATTTAGCAAAGATTCAGTAATCTTACTGTTGCCAATAAATAATTGTCATAGAATTAGAGACATTTAAAAGCAGATACTTTATACTAATGAATCGTTTTTCTCAAAAAACAACGAATTATCAAGAGAGCATTTCACAACAAACTCAGTTGAGTCAGATGTGTGGTTCCAAACGGCTATTTCGCGATCGCTATGAAATACTGCAAGTTTTAGGTAGAGGTGGTTTTGGTGTAACATTTTTAGCCAAAAATGCCGTATTACCTGGGAATCCACTGTGTGTTATTAAACAGCTTTGTCCAAAAGTCACTAGTCCCCAAAGTTGGCAAAGGGCGTGTATGCGCTTTGAAAAAGAAGCAAGAACTTTGGGGCAACTCGGTAGTCATTCGCAAATTCCCATGCTTTTAGACTACTTTCAGGCGAATGGGGAGTTCTTTTTAATTCAAGAATATGTGCCGGGTTTGACTTTGGCGCGAGAAGTGCGGCAAACTGGGCCCAAAAGTGAATCCTCGGTTAAGCAGTTCTTAAAGGAGTTATTACCTGTATTACAGTATCTTCATAAACATCATGTGATTCATCGGGATATTAAGCCTCAGAATTTATTGCGGTGTGAATATGATGGGCGCATAGTGCTGATTGATTTTGGTGCAGTGAAAGAGAAATTAGTTGACGCTTGTGAAAACTCAATCAATCAAGCTGCAAATACAAACTTTATCGGGACTAGGGGATTTGCACCACCAGAACAGTTTTCTCTACGTCCAGTTTATGCCAGCGATATTTATGCACTGGGTGTAACTTGTATTTATATGTTGACTGCTAAAAGTCCTTTAGAATTGGACTACGACCCAAATACTGGTGAAATATCTTGGCAAAAACAGGTAAATGTCAGCAACAGTTTCGCCCAGATTTTAGGAAAAATGGTGAAAATCACCTTAGAGGATCGGTTTAAGACTGCCGATGATGTGATGAAAGCTTTAAGTAGTGAAAGTTATTTGCCTACTTTGGCTAACTGTCTAACTAACCAAAAATTAAATAATAAAAGTATTACACAACACGAAATTACACAAGAAAAAATTACACAACATGAAATTATACAACACGAAAATTATGATGTATATATGCCACCTGTAGCTAGAACTGCTAGTGCCATTCGGAAATGGAGAGCAAGATTCAAGGAAACAAGATAACATATAGCAGAATTCAGAATGGGCTACGCCCCGCTGCGCTAACAGGATTAAAACACCTTTTATACCTGGGTAACAGACTTAGCTTGTATATCGCACCAACTTGAAATCTGCTGTAAGTTGCAGCCTTTTTACCTGAAGTATCAAATGAATAATTAATTATGGGCAATTTAAAATACCCAAAACAAATTTAGTAAGCATTTTAACTATATTTCATAGTCAGTAATGATTCATTAATCAGGGTTTATCTTCAATACTTAGTCAGATGTCGCTTGCCAAGATACAAGCAAAATTACTAGGTTTAAAAGTTCCAAAAAATATTTTTATTCAGATTATTATATAATCGATAGAATAATTAATCTTATGGCTCTCGTAGTTTTCCACAGATGAGGAAGACTGACTATTATTTACAAAAGCTAACTATATAAGTAATTCCCCAATCCCCAGAACAGGGTTTATCTACCACAAGTAAGCGAGAGTCAATTATCTTAAGGGAAAGTTCGGGGCAAACTTAGCCTAAGTTGTCATGCAGTCGCGCCTGTCAGATCATGATCTGCTGCTTAAATCCCGATTGCTCAAATCCCCTGAATCCTAATGGAAAGAAGTTTTGCCAAAGTTGTAGCACCCCGCTGGTGTCACTTTTAAGAAATCGCTTTCGTGTCATCCGAGTCCTTTCAGATGAGGGGGGATTTGGCAGAACCTATCTATCAGAAGACGTAGATAAACTCTATGAACGCTGTGTTATCAAGCAATTAGCTCCAAAATTCCAAGGAACTTGGTCGCAAAAAAAGGCGATGGAGTTGTTTGCCCAAGAAGCGCAGCGACTACAAGACCTTGGGGAACATCCTCAAATTCCGACTTTGATAGCTTACTTTGAGCAAGACGGCTGCCTATATTTGGTGCAGCAGTTTATTAATGGAGATAATTTGTTAAAGGAGTTGCAAGAGCGCAAGGCTTATAACGCTAGAGACATTCAATCTATTTTGCTAGATTTACTACCCATCCTAAAATTTATCCACGATCGCAAAGTTATTCATCGAGACATCAAGCCAGAAAATATTATCCGCAATAAAAATGATGGGCGATTATGCCTGATTGATTTTGGCTCCTCAAAGCAATTTACCGCCAAAGTTCAGCAGAAATCTGGCACATCCATTGGTTCGCATGGTTATTCTCCCCTAGAACAAATTAGAGATGGGAAAGCTTTCCCCGCCAGCGACTTGTTCGGTGTGGGGGCTACCTGCTTTCATCTGCTAACGGGAAATTCGCCATTTCAGTTGTGGATGGAATCTGGATACGCCTGGGTAAGTAATTGGCGAGAATATTTGCGGAGTCCGATAAATCCTGAGTTGGATTTTGTCATCGACAAGCTTTTAAAAAAAGATATCCAGGAACGTTACCAGTCAGCCGAAGAAGTCCTGAGAGACTTGACTCCCAAACAACTCCTCGCCCTGCCCCCGGCGGGTAAATCATCTGGAAAATTACCACCAACTAAAGCACCAGCTTTACCAAAAAGTTATCCCTTACTGAGAATTTTAATCTTGGTAAGTGCTTTCATTCTGTTATTTGGATTCAGCGAATCTTGGTATAAAAATTTTCGCCGGATTCAAACCAGTTTGGTCTCTAGGTTGATTCAACAAAATAGTCCTAGTAAAAATGATGCGATTTTGAGTCAGATTAGCTTGGGTAAGGTTTCCTTGGATAACACCCTCCAAGGACACGAAAACTCAGTTTTATCTGTCGCCATCAGCCCTGATGGTAAAACCATAGCTAGCAGTGGCGACGATCGCACAATCAAACTTTGGAATCTGGCAACCGGAAAACTAATCTCTTCACTCAACGGGCATTCTCAGCAGGTGAATGTCGTAGTAATTAGTCCAGATGGCAAACTTCTAGTTAGTGCCAGTGATGACAACACGATTAAAATCTGGAATTTGGCAACGCGCAAACAAATTCGCACTCTTATAGGGCATTCTGACTCAGTTCATGCCTTAGCCATCAGTGCTGATAGCGAGACTTTAGTTACTGGCAGTGATGACAACACGATAAAAATCTGGGATTTGGCAACAGGAGAGCAAATTCGGACACTAGCAGGGCATACATTCTGGGTGCGATCAGTGGCTATTAGTCCTAATGGTGTGATTCTGGCCAGTGGCAGTTTTGACAAAACGATCAAAATCTGGAATCTAGCAAAAGGATACCCAATCCGCACACTAGAAGGAAATTCTCAAACAGTGACAACTGTGGCTATTAGCCCAAATGGTAAAACTTTAGCCAGTGCTAGCCGCGATCGCACCATCAAACTTTGGAATTTAGCTACCGGAAGAGAACTTCGCACCCTAGCGGGACATGGCAACACTGTCACATCCGTAGCCTTCAGTGCCGATGGTAAAATTATTGCTAGTGGTAGCCGCGATCGCACTATTAAACTGTGGAATACAGCTACAGGAGAAGAAATTCTCACATTAGCGGGGCACACCAACACCGTCACATCTGTTACCTTCACTCCCGATGGCAAAACCCTTGTTAGCGGTAGTGAAGATAACACGATTAAGATTTGGCGGTTGTCTCAGTGAGTGGGGATTAATAAACCTCTTGCAAGAAGTCCCCTAACACNCCACCCCCAACCCCTCCCCGCAGGCGGGGAGGGGAGAATTTGATGTAAGTCAAATGCGGGGTGGGGTTCTTTTTTGGATTTATGCAAGAAGTCTAAGGATTAAAGCAATACGGTTCAGTTAAGGCTACTGGCAAAAATTTTGGGTTTTTGAGACGCGATAAATCGCCGTCTCTACAAGTGTTTTGGGCTTATCTGAACTGTATTGAGGATTAAAGGAGAGTTAGAATCTCGTTCATCCACCTTTGAACTGGATGAATCCACCTCAGAACTCCGTTCATCCACCTTTTAATCTCAAACCATTCCCCAGTCTCCAGTACCCGATCCCCAATTGCGATAAACTGTCTCAAATGGGGAGGGGTAATAATGAGCAGCATCACCAACCATCGCCGCGATCGCAGGTTTGGAATTAAAATAACAAAGCTGTTTTCGGGTTGGCAGCAAGTATTTGGAGAAGCACGCACCCGGATTTTGCTCTGGTACTTGCTGATTTTGGGGATAACATTTCTCATCGCCATTCCCGCCTTTCGCTATAAGCTCTACCACCGCATTGATGAGCGAGTTCGTCAAGATATGGTAGAAGATATGGCGGCTTTTAATGCCTTAATTAAAGGTGAAACCTTTGCTACAGAGGATGCACTGACTGAGGACGATCCAGAAGACATAGTAATTGGCCCAGAGCAATTGAAATGGTTGCTGGCCGGAAAAAAACAAATCACTCCTCCCACTTCCAAAGAAGATTTGATTAAGCTTTTCAGAGCTTATCTGTTATATCGACTACCAGAGGATGATTCTTATTTCATCACCTTTGTTGATGGTGAATTTTATAAATCTAGCCCTAGAGCGCGTCCCAAACCACTTGCCAAGGACTCACAACTCATGGAACGGTGGGCAAAACAAACTAAACCAGAACAGGGAGAAAAAGAATTTTCTGACCCGGATCTCAGTAAAATCCTTTATATGGTGGAACCGATTAAAATTAATGGAAAAACGCGAGGTGTCTTTGTTGTTGCCCATAATACAGATGGTGAGCGAGCAGAGACACTAGAAGCAGTTTCTGTAATTATTGAAGTTTCTAGTTTTGTGTTTGTGGTGTCGTTCATTCTGGCGTGGTTGGCGGCGGGACGGGTGCTAGCTCCCCTACGGACAATTACTACCACTGCCCATGCAATTAGTGAGTCAGATTTAACCCAGCGCTTACCTGCACGAGGTAAGGGAGAACTGGCAGAACTAGCAACGACATTCAACGAAATGATGGACAGACTAGAGGCAGCTTTTGCCACCCAGCGAGAATTTGTCAACGATGCGGGGCATGAACTCAGGACTCCCATTACCATAATTCGCGGACATTTGGAACTGATGGGAGATGACCCTCAAGAGCAACAGGAAACCTTGGCACTAGTTATCGGAGAATTAGACCGGATGAGTCGTCTGGTGGATGACATGATTTTGCTGGCAAAGGCAGAACGCTTAGATTTTTTGCAGTTGGCGACGGTGAATGTAGCAGAATTAACCCAAGAGTTATTTATTAAAGCCCAGACTCTGGCAGAGCGAGATTGGCAAATAGATGCGGTGGCAAAGGGTCAGATTATAGTCGATCGCCAGAGAATTACTGAGGCTGTAATGAATTTAGCCCAGAATGCGACTCAGCATACTGGAAAGAATGATACTATTTCCATAGGTTCTGCGATCGCTAAAGGAAAAGTGCGTTTCTGGGTACGCGATACAGGCGAAGGTATTCCGCTTATCGATCAAAAACGGATTTTTGAACGTTTTGCTCGAACTCATAACAGTCGTCGTCGTTCCGAGGGTGCGGGATTGGGGCTGTCAATTGTCCGAGCGATCGCACAGGCGCATGGTGGACAGGTATTGCTTCGGAGTCAACTAGAAAAAGGTTCGATGTTTAGTATCGTTTTACCCCTCGATCCCCCGCAAGAAATGAGTGCTTATGCCCAACATTCTCATCGCTGAAGATGAACCCCGCATTGCCTCATTTATTGAGAAAGGATTGCGATCGCAAGGTTTTACAACGACAACAGTTGCCGACGGACTGTATGTGGTGGATGTTGTTCACAGTGGAGTTTTTGACTTACTAATTTTGGATTTGGGATTACCTGGAAAAGATGGATTTCAGGTATTAGAAGAACTGCGGGGACAGGGAGAAGATTTGCCTGTAATTATTCTCTCGGCTCGGAATGACATTCACGATAAAGTCGCTGGACTAGAAGGAGGCGCGGATGATTATGTCACCAAACCTTTCCGATTTGAAGAACTTCTGGCGCGGGTAAAGTTGCGTTTGCGATCTGCTAGGCCAGTGAGAGATACCCAAGAGTTTATCCTCACAGCGGGTAATGTGGTACTCGATTTGCGGACTCGACGGGTAAAAGTAGGCGATCGCTTTATAGAATTACCTGCTCGTGAATTTACAATGGCAGAAATGTTTTGTCGTCATCCCGGACAAGTTATTAGTCGAGAACAGCTACTAGATTACGTTTGGGGCTACGACTATAATCCAGGTTCTAATATTGTTGATGTCTATGTTGGTTATCTCCGCAAGAAACTAGGCAGCAACCTCATTGAAACCGTTAGAGGGATGGGTTATTGCTTGCGAATATAATACCATTTTGGATAAAACATACAGATAGACAATTATGCAGTACCAAATTTTTGTTCAAACTCAAAAAGATAATTTTGTGGCATCAGTAGTTGGGATGCCAAATGTAATGGTTGAGGCTAATACAGAAGAGGAAGCAATCTCAAAGGTTAAATCTGCGCTACAAGCGCAATTAGCGACAGGTAAGTTTGTGACGATTGAAGTTAATCCAAAAGAAATTCCTCATCAACAAATAACTCAGATGAAGTATGCAGGAATATTTGCTAACGACCCAACATTTGACGATTTCATGGAGAAACTATCTGTTATCCGCAAAGAATTAAATGCAACTAAAGATGAGTAATGGCGATTTATATTTTAGATACAGACCACTTGAGTCTTTATGGACGAAATCACCCCATCCTCATTGCAAAGCTATTAGCAGCTAATATACAACTAACAACAACTGCGATTAATGTTGAAGAACAATTAAGAGGTCCTTTGGCTCAAGTTGCTGAAGCAAAAGAGGGAGTTTTACAATCAAATACTTATCAGCGACTGGTTGAAACAGTTATGCTACTGTCTGAATTTAATATTCTTCACTATGATGAAAAATCCCAAGAGATTTATCAAAAATTCAGAAATCAACGCATTTGCATCGGGACTCAAGATTTACGCATTGCGTCGATAGTCCTTGCTAATAAAGGAATCCTGTTAACGAGAAATATGCGAGATTTTGAGAAAGTTCGAGGACTTACTATCCAAGATTGGTCAACTTAAGCTTTTTATCTAATTTTATGCATGGCTCGTCGGTTTTTTGATGGATGACTTTCTCAATGACATCAGCAAGCTTGTGAAAGTTACAGCCGAGGAGTATCAGCAAGCAAAACAGGAACTACAAACGGCGGAAAAATTACGCTTATACATTATCGTTGGTAGCCTGTCACTATCAATTGCGATCGCCACATTACTAGCAATTTACACCAGCCGCGCTATTGCTCGTCCCATTCAAGCTGTTACCCATATTGCCCAACAGGTTACAGAAGAATCTAACTTCGATTTACAAGCACCCGTCACGACTAATGATGAAGTTGGCATCTTAGCTACTTCCCTCAATCGTCTTATCCAGGAAGTTCAGCAACTCATAAAAGCTCAAAAGGATAGTAACGAACAGCTAGAAGTATATAGCCAGATTCTAGAAAAGAAAGTGCGTGAACGGACGCAGGAGTTAGATGAAAAAAATCAACGCTTAGAATTAGCGTTAGCGGAACTGCGTCACACCCAGGCACAAATCGTAGAAAATGAACAGGGTAAGTAGGGATTACCCGCTAATCAAACTATACTGTTTAGTTGATTTCTGCAACGAGTTAGCTCTGATTGCGCGAAACATCCCGAATCGGCACAGACCCGCGCTGAATGCTAGCCGCATCAGTAGGAGGGTAGGTACTTCTCGCAGAGATTTAATAAAACCAGATAGACCAAAACGCACCAATCCCTCTGGTCGAGTCACTCCTTGCCAGATGGAATCTAGCCAAGAAGGAAGTGTTTGTTTCGTCCAGTCTGTCGTTATCACTTCCCCCTCGACTAATCCCGTGGCTGCCAAAAGCTCGGAAAAGCCTTCAATACTGGAAAAAGCCGGATGCGACCACTGATCTAATAGTTGCCGCATTACCCGTTTCTCCCAAAAATTGAGTGGTTTTTGGCGATCGTCTCTCTGATTCCAGTCGGCTAAAACCATCACTCCACCGGGTTTTAGCACCCGTATCAACTCTCTGGCAAAAATGGCTTTATCTGGCATATGTGGCCCAGCTTCAATCGACCAAACTACATCAAAACTGGCATCTGGGAAAGAAAGTGCCATCGCATCATCCACAAGAAACCGCACATTAAGATCCTCTTGGGTTAACTGCTGGGCGCGTTGGACTTGTTGGGGACTAATGGTAATACCTGTGACTGCAAAACCGTAATCTCGTGCCAAGATGCGACTGCTACCTCCAATTCCACAGCCAACATCTAAGACAGTGGTGCCAGGGGGTAATTTATCTAAACCACCCCAACGTACCATTTCATGCACAAAGTCAGATTTAGCAGTGAGAAAATCCTTTCGTTGTGGTGGCGAACCATAATGACCTAAGTGGATATGTTCACCCCAGTAGAATTCCAAAATACCGTCTTCAGTCCATTCGTCATAGGAATTGGCTACGGAGTTAGATGATTGATAAGGTCTGGCAGTAATTAGATACAACGCTAGCAAGAGCGTCATTAGTGCCAAGAAAACTCCCAGCGTCGAAAAAAACCAACTCATAGAAATAAAACCTTAATCTTTTCTAACAAGTTTATCCAATTGTTAGACTGCAAGCTGTCCAATTTTCTCACCGAAGCAGTGCTGAGTTAGCGATGTTAAAACCATTCATACAAATGGAGGGTTTTGAAACCTAAACTTTCAGTTACCCTAAAGTTAGTTGCCTAATTAATATTGATTGTTCCATAACATAGAATAGATGACTGAACAAACTTCTAGAATTTGTATCCTTGGTGGAGGCTTTGGTGGTCTCTACACAGCCCTGCGGTTAAGCCAATTACCTTGGGAATCTACGCAAAAACCCGAAATTGTTCTAGTAGATCAAAGCGATCGCTTCCTATTCTCTCCTTTACTTTACGAATTACTCACTGGCGAACTGCAAACGTGGGAAATTGCCCCACCCTTTGAAGAACTTTTACAAGGCACAGGGGTGCGTTTTTATCAAGGGGTTGTGTCTGGAATTGATATCGACCAGCAACGGGTAAATATCCAAGAAGGGCCAGAAATCCCTTACGACCGATTAGTGCTGGCGCTAGGAGGTGAGACACCGCTAGATTTAGTCCCTGGTGCGGCAGCCTACGCCTACACATTCCGCACCATCTCTGATGCCTATCGTTTAGAAGAACGCCTGCGATTTTTAGAAGAATCGGATGCTGATAAAATTCGGGTAGCGATCGTTGGGGCTGGCTACAGTGGTGTAGAGTTAGCTTGTAAATTAGCCGACAGACTAGGCGAAAGAGGACGCTTTCGGATCGTTGAAATCGCCGACCAAATTTTGCGAACTTCCCCAGAGTTTAATCGGGAAGCAGCAAAGAAAGCAATAGATGCGCGTGGTGTGTTTCTTGACTTAGAAACCAAAATCGAATCAATCGAGCAAAATAGCATTTCCCTAGAGTACAAAAACCAGTTAGACACGATTCCGGTGGATTTGGTAATTTGGACTGTGGGAACTAGGGTTGCGCCTGTAGTAAATTCTCTTCCTCTCAAGCAAAATCAGCGCGGTCAAATCACCACTACATCCAATCTGCAAGTCCTCGATCATCCAGAAATCTTTGCCTTGGGAGATTTAGCAGACTGTCATGATGCTGAAGGACAGCAAGTCCCCGCTACCGCACAAGCGGCTTTTCAACAAGCTGATTATACTGCCTGGAATATCTGGGCAACTTTGACTAATCGCCCCCTCCTTCCCTTCCACTACCAACAGTTAGGAGAAATGATGGCACTAGGAATAGACAACGCCACTCTCACTGGTTTGGGAATTAAACTAGATGGCCCCTTGGCATACGTCGCTCGTCGTGCTGCTTATTTATATAGATTGCCAACTTTAGACCATCAGTTGAAAGTTGGTTTTAATTGGCTATTCCGTCCGATTATAGAAACACTTTCTCGGTAACTTTCAACGTTGGGAATTGGGCATTGGTAAAAAACCAATACATTTACGATGATTTGTTTAATTTCCGCCAATCTACTTAGCAGATGCTAGACTCTACCCACAGAAGCTCTTAACAAGCCAAAATCTAAAATTCAACATTCAAAATTTTCAAACTTTAATGGAACAACCGAAAGTTATTTTTTTAGATGCTGTGGGTACACTCTTCGATGTCAAAGGTAGTGTGGGCGAAGTTTATAGTCAGATAGCCCAGGAATTTGGCGTTACAGTTTCAGGCGAAACATTGAATACAGCTTTCATACAAAGCTTTAAAACAGCGCCGCCGCCGATATTTCCAGATGCAGAACTGCAAGATATTCCCCAGCGCGAGTTTGATTGGTGGCGGATAATTGCTCTGAACACTTTTGAAAGGGCAGGTGTTCTCAAGGAATTTTCTGACTTTTCGGCTTTTTTTAGCGAACTTTACATTCACTTTGGTACTGGCGAACCGTGGTTTGTCTATCCCGATGTTTTACCAGCTTTAATTAACTGGCGGCGATTGGGAGTTAGCCTGGGGGTGCTGTCTAATTTTGATTCTCGGATTTACTCAGTATTGCAAAGTTTGGGATTGAGAGAGTTTTTTACCTCCGTCACCATTTCTACGCAGGTACGTGCAGCTAAACCCGACCCGCAAATTTTTGCCATTGCCTTAGACAAACATAAATGTTCGCCAGAGGCGGCATGGCATATCGGCGATAGCATTGTAGAAGACTATCACGGAGCTAAAGCCGCTGGACTCAGAGGCGTTTGGATTAACCGTCAGTAGCTCGCAAACTTTCATAAACCTGCTGAAAAATCATGGTTTCAGCCCACGTGCATCATAAGGCTAACAGGGTTTGTTAAGAGCGATGCCTGGGTTAGGCTGGGTCTACGCCCCAAAACGCAAATAGCACTTGGTAAGACATTTGCGATGGGATGCTATTTCATTTTTAGATGAGGAGATTTTTATTACCCGCAAAAAACGCAGTAATAGGAGTGTTCACCCGTTGCCTGTGGATGAAATCGAGGCATTGAAACAATTAAAAGAATTAATTATTGATGGTAATTACGTTTTTGTTGGGGAAAGGGTAGAGAAATTAACTTCTCTAAACCTAAAAAGTTTATTAAATATCTCTTAAATCTCTTAACTGTCTTAACTGTCCTTGCATCTTGAACAGCGCTCGTCAGACAATACTGAAGCTTTAGCCAAAAAATCAATTTCATGAAAAAACTACTCATTCGTGCTTTTATAGCAATCGTACTAACTATAGGACTAGTAACAAGTAGTATAAGTATCGCCAACGCAGAGGAAAAAGCAACAGCAACAATTGGTTGAGTCGATGGGGGATATTATTCCCCGCACCTCTCAGTTAGATCCGTGCGTACCCGTTTCCGTGTACACGGCTCCCGATGTTCTTAGCTTGCGCTTTTGCTCATGTGTTTGTAATCGTGGCAACTCTCGTGAATTGCTTCAAGATTACTTTTCTTCCAGTTGGCATGATTTCCGTCGATGTGGTGCAGGTGTACCTTTTCTTCATCAATGAATTTCAAACCGCAGGAGGCACATTTATGGTTTTGCTTCTTAAGAGCTTTAGAGGTTTCGCCATCGTAGAGCTTGCTTCTGCGTTCGCTCCAGTAGGCTATATTTCCGTCATAGGGGGATTTTATTCCTTGAACCATGACGTGTTTATTTTCGGAGTAGGGAACTGCTGGGAGTGCTTTGTCTAGTAGTTTCTTACTAGAGTAGCGGTTTTGCTTGGTTTCCTTGTTGAATACCGTGTAAGCTCTTTTTTGGATGTGGTATAACGAGTTTCTAGACCCGTCCATCTTGCAGAACTTATGGTAATTTCTCCAACCTCTTACTACTGGGGCTAATTTCTCAGCCTTTGTGGTAGCACCATAATTCGAGTTGTTGATGATGTGTTTTACTTTCTTACGAAAAGCTTTAAAGTTGTCCACTGAGGGAATACTTCTGAACTTTCCGTTTTTCTGGACTTTAAAGTGCCAGCCGAGGAAATCAAACCCATCTGTCGCGGCGGTAACTTTGGTTTTCTTTTGGCTTACATTCATTCCGCGTTTGCGGAGGAACTCGCTGATTCTTTCAAGTATCTCTATCGCATCGTCTTCGGGTCGAAGTATAATAACCATGTCATCCGCGTATCGGACTGATGGTTCGACAATTTTCTCGGACGAGGTTTTCGGTGTGATACTTCTACTGTTTTTGTATTCGGCGTGGTATCTGTGAATACTCTCAATCCCGTTGAGCGCGATGTTAGCTAGTAACGGACTGACCACTCCCCCTTGAGGTGTTCCTTGTTCGGGGAATTCTGGGTTTACTCCTGCCTTAAGGCATCGGAAGATACCGAGTTTTAAGCCTTTGGGGGCAATGAGTTCGTCCATTATTGCTGAGTGGTTAATCCTGTCGAAGCATTTTTCGATATCGAGTTCAATAACTCGTTTTTCTATTCCTTTGCAGGAGGAACGTAGGTTATTGTAGATGTATTTTTGAGCATCATGGGCAGAGCGCCCAGTTCTAAACCCGTAGCTCCTGGCGTGGAACGTTGCTTCGTGTGCTGCTTCTAGTGCATATTTTGCGAGGCATTGCCAAGCTCTATCCGCGATGGTTGGTATTTTAAGCATTCTGGTAGTCCCGTCCTTTTTAGGGATGGGGATTTCCCGTAGTCCTTGATGCTTCCAGTTTCCACTATTCATTTTCAGTAGTTCTTCAAGATTGAAGCGTTCTTCAAATGAGAGGGATTTCTTACCATCAATACCAGCCGTCTTTTTACCAGCATTTAGCTGAGATACAAGTCTAATTGCAAGAAATCGAGCCGAGGTGGATTTTAGAATAAGCTTTTGGA
This sequence comes from Nostoc sp. 'Peltigera membranacea cyanobiont' 210A, assembly GCF_002246015.1. Taxonomy (GTDB): domain Bacteria; phylum Cyanobacteriota; class Cyanobacteriia; order Cyanobacteriales; family Nostocaceae; genus Nostoc. The sequence goes on along the minus strand of NZ_NOLJ01000001.1, from coordinate 378,239 downwards.
GTGACCTAGCTTTCCGTTTGTCTCCAACTTGAACGGCTTTGTACACGCGCTTTTGAAGGCGGAAAAGGTTACGGCGGAACTTCTTCCACGGTAAAGCTTTCCAAGATTCACTGGTTTTACAACTGTGTCTAATCATTTTCTCTTCTAGAGTTTGTGTATTCTGAACACCTCAGACCAATTACGGTCTGTCCTACCCGACTTGCGAGGATTCCGCTTCTCGTCTAGCCTACCTGGGGTTCGACTGCCCCAAGACCCGCAACTCGTTTTTATTCGTTCCCTCGGAGAGATTGATAGTTCCTTTTAGATGTAGCCAATTCAACTACTGGATTCCCTGGACTCTTGCCTGTTACTTCAGAATATTTTGGCGGGAATGAATCTCCAGTGAGGTCAGGGATTTTGTGTTGCGCCCTGCCTTGCAGTAAGTCGCTTTTATAGGCTCTGTTTCATCGTGGGAACTCCCTATTAGCGCCAGTGTCAACCCGCAACGGTCGTCTGATTGCGCCCTGTTCCCAGCTTCACTCTACAAGAACCGAGCTTGTTCGGTGTGGGCAGATAAGGAGTCAATTCTGAGTCTGAATGGTAGGGCTTTCACCTACATCTGACCGAGAGTTCAGCCTTTAGTGACAGTAATCTGCTGTGGGCTGGATTAGTTATTTACGGACTGATTACCGTGATTCACTAATCAACGAATCGCACCCAGAATATGCATGTGGCCCTGAAGATGTTGACACCTTGTACCCAGACCCAAACAATCGTTCAAGCTTTTATCAATGTGCGCCTTATGGACTTGTGCTACAGTCATGTCCGAATGGTCTAGTATTTGATGAAAACGTGGGTCGTTGTGAGTGGGATTCACAACCAGCAAAAGAAACAGAAGCCAAAAACTAACATTGCTCCTACCAGCCATCCATCTCCCCGACCTCTGCCGGGGATTTTTATTTAGCCACTCCAAAAATTTCCTACATTCTGCTCAAACGATTATGGATAAAGGGGGACAGGGAAAAGTTAGAACTTAATGTATTAATTTCAAAGACTTGTTCATCCACCTTTGAACTGGATTCATCTGAAATCTCAATTCCCAATGCCCAATGCCCCATTCTCAATGCCCAATGCTGCCCCAACACTCGTATGATCAACATATCAGGAAAACATAACAGCCAGATTTTTACCGCAAAACATGGGCAGTATTTGGGAAATCGATTTTTACTCTCGTCCGATTTTGGACGCTAATCAAAAAAAAGTTTGGGAAGTCTTAGTCTGCGAAAGCCCCTTGGATATTGGCGCAAAAGCAGACTCTTTGTTTCGCTATGCTCAATATTGTCCCAGTACCCAGGTAAATTCGGGCTGGTTGCGGACAGCATTGCAGGAGGCTATTGACCAAGCCGGAAAAGCGCCAATTAAAATCCGCTTTTTCCGCCGCCAAATGAACAATATGATTACTAAAGCCTGCCAAGATATAGGCATTCCCGCCCAGCCTAGCCGCCGTACTTTGGTTCTCAATCAATGGTTAGAACAGCGGATGGAAGAAGTGTATCCTCAAGAGGCAGGATATCAAGGGGGAACTAATCCCTCAGTCCGTTTGGAGAAACCTTTGCCGCAACGTTTACCAGATGCTTTGGAAGGACAGCAGTGGGTATTTGTTACTTTAGATGCTGCGGATTTTGCTGATATGCCAGAGTGGGAAATTGGTTTTGGTGAAGCTTTCCCTTTAGAGTTGGCGAAAGTTTCACCCGAAGCTCGTATTCCTGGTATTTTGATTTTCTCATCGAGAGCGTTGCCCTTGGCTGGCTGGATGTCTGGTTTGGAGTTGGCTTTTTTAAGATTTGACACCAGCGAGGAGGCGAGATTGCTTTTAGAAACTGGTGTAACTGAAAGTTGGATTGTGGCAAATATCAAAAAACCTCAAATCTTAGCAGAAGCTAAAGGTTTTGAAGCAGCCAAGCAAAAAGCGAATGGAGTACATTTTATCGGTGTACAGTCCGATCCCAAAGCAGAATCTTTTGCTGGTTTTTGGCTGTTGCAAGAGGTTAATCTGTGAAAATGGGCAGGGGGGCAACACTTCTTTACGTTCGCGCAGCGTGTCGTAGACAGACGCTGCGCGTAGCTTGCTTCCCCGGAGGAGTACGGCTACGCTCTGTTACCGAGGAAAAGTTACAGTACCTTTTTCCCCTCTGCCCCTCTGTATTTTGTGCCCAATGACAAATGACAAATGACAAATGACAAATGACTAGATCCGTTGAGACATGACAATGATTTGGGATAATTAACTGCGTCCATCAGTGTTGATCTGCGGTTTCCAATCGTAACTGTAAAGAAACACTGATGATTTTTGGATAGTTATCTGCGTTCATCACTGGAAAGTGCGTAGGCGTAGCCCGTCGTAGACATCGCACTTCTGTTGAGACAGCGTTGATATGCGGTTCAAAATCCACAATTCACTAAGGGTCATGGGTTCTGAAAATTTGTCACAAGATACACTAGCCGAACAGTTGCTGGAACTAGCTATAAAATCTGGAGCAGAAGCTGCTGAGGTGTATCAGTCGCGATCGCTTTCTCGCCCAGTGTTTTTTGAGGCAAACCGACTCAAACAGCTAGAAACTAACCAATCTGAAGGTACAGCACTACGGCTTTGGCGAAATGGGCGTCCGGGACTGACGGTGGCTTACGGTTCTGTCTTAGCCGAAGTAATGGTGGAAAAAGCTCTGGCTCTAAGTCAACTAAATCAACCGGAAACTGTAGAATTAGGCTCTAACTCTCAGCCCTCCTACCCCGATTTAGGAGAAAGTTTCCCAATAGAGGTTTTGGTGGACTGGGGCAAAGAAGCGATCGCACTCATCCGTGATGCCTATCCCGATGTTGTATGCAATGGTGACTGGGAATGTGATATTGAAACCACCAGACTAGTCAACACCAAAGGTTTAGATTGTCACTATACTGATACTACCCTCAGCTGCTATATATCAGCTGAATGGGTGCGTGGTGATGATTTTTTAAGTGTTGCTGATGGTCAAACCAAGCGGGGGGAACTCGACCCAGAGAGATTAGCTAACCAAATTTTACAACGGTTAATTTGGTCTAGAGAAAATATCTCACCTCCTACTGGTCGTGTCCCAATTTTGTTCACTTCTAAAGCCGCCGATATGCTTTGGGGTACTGTACAAGCCGCTTTGAATGGCAAGCGAGTTTTAGAAGCAGCTTCACCTTGGGCGGAACGTTTGGGTAAGGAAGTAGTTGCACCTAGTCTCACCATCTACCAAGATCCAGAAGCTGGCCCTTATAGTTGTCCTTTTGATGATGAAGGCACTCCGACTCAATCTCTGGTATTTATCCAAAACGGGACTTTACAGCATTTCTATAGCGATCGCACCACCGGCTCCCAACTGGGTACTAACAGCACGGGAAATGGTTTTCGCCCTGGTTTAGGTAGCTATCCCACCCCTGGTTTATTTAATTTTCTCATCCAGCCAGGTTCGGCATCGCTACCAGATTTGATTCAACAACTAGATCATGGCTTGATTGTCGATCAAATGTTGGGTGGTGGCGGCAGTATTTCGGGAGATTTTTCGATCAACGTCGATTTAGGCTACCGCGTCCAAAATGGTCAAGTAATTGGGCGCGTTAAGGATACGATGGTTGCAGGTAATGTTTACACAGCCCTGAAGCAATTGGTTACACTAGGCAACGATGTTGATTGGAATGGTTCTTGTTATACTCCGTCTCTGATAGTAGAAGGGCTATCCACCACGGGAAGAAGCAATTAAGTAATTCGTAATTCGTAATGACGCTCGTGGACTCGCTACCGCTACGCTAACGTAATTCGTAATTGGGGAGAGTGCTTTTGTATAGCGATCCTAAATTATTTGTGAATAACAATATCCCCGACTTATTTAAGAAGTCGGGGATATGAGCCTTGATATAGACTTTTAAACCATCCTCTAAGATTCCACTAAACAGCTTTTTAGGAAAGATTTGTAATCCAAAATCTAAAATCCAAAACTGGTATGAATCAGCGTTTTCGCACCTGGTGGAAGCCTAGAAGAGGTTTAGCGATCGCCGAAGCCTGTATTATCGGTCTGGTTGCTGCTCTATCTGCGGTATTCCTGAAAGTAGGATCGGGATGGCTGGGGACATGGCGAGTGCATACTACCCACCTTTTACCGGCATGGCTGGTACTACCTGCAATTGGTCTTGTCCTGGGATTTCTGGCTGGATGGTTGGTGGATAGATTAGCACCAGAGGCTGCTGGTAGCGGTATTCCGCAAGTTAAAGCTTCTCTGGCCAATGTGCCTGTGAATCTATCTTGGCGGGTAGCAGGTGTGAAGTTACTCAGTGCAATTATCGCCATCGGTTCTGGCATGACTCTGGGACGGCAAGGCCCTACTGTCCAAGTGGGGGCAGGTTTGGCAGCAGGGATGAGTCGTTGGGTTCCCACTTCCCCAGATCATCGACGGCAGATGATTGCCGCTGGTGCGGGTGCGGGTTTAGCTGCTGCTTTCAATGCCCCGATCGCAGGTGTATTATTTATCGTTGAAGAGTTACTCCAAGATTTATCAGGATTGACTCTCGGAACTGCCATTATCGCCTCCTTTATTGGTGGCGTGATCTCCCGACTTTTGGGTGGTGGCTCTCTTGACCTTAACCTGCAATTGGTAAAATCTTCCAGCCAATTCTCCATCCCAGAAATTCCCTTTTTCATCCTGTTAGGTATTTTGGCAGGCTTGTTTGGTGCATTGTTTAATCGCGGCTTAATATTTAGTATTAAATTTTACAGTCGATTACACATCAGCTTACCGTTGCGGGTGGGTTTAGCTGGATTTATCTCTGGTGTTGTCGTGGCTATGCTTCCCCCATCCTTCCGTGATAATACGGGATTGCGGGAGTCATTAATTACCGGAGGTTCCCATCCTAGCGTCGCCGCGATCGCCTTTGCGGCCCAGTTTATCCTCACACTGATTGCATTTGGTTCGGGAGCGCCGGGGGGATTATTCGCTCCCAGTCTGATTTTGGGTTCTTGTTTAGGACACATCATCGGTGTATCTGAGTTATATATCACCGGAGTTGGTTCTCCTACGACTTACGCCCTAGCGGGTATGGGTGGATTTTTTAGCGCCGTTTCCAAAGTGCCAATCACAGCCATTGTGATTGTCTTTGAGATGACTACAGATTTCAACCTGGTGCTACCTTTGATGATTGTTTCTGTCGCAGCTTACCTGGTTGCGGATAAGGTAGTGCCTGGTTCGCTTTATGAGAAACTTTTGGAGTTAAAAGGTATTACTCTCACCAAAGAAGTTGCGATGGAAGGAGCATTAAGCAAGTTAACTGCAAAAGATGTCATGCAAGAACGGGTAGAAACTCTAGATGCAGAGATGAGCTTGGAAGAAGCAATGCAAGCTTTTGCTCATTCCCATCATCGCGGTTTCCCTGTGGTAGAAGATAACAAGTTAGTGGGGATTGTAACGCAATCAGATTTGTTAAAAATTCGCGAGAGTACAAACCACACACTTCGCGATCGCAATCTAGCCGATATTTTCTTAAAAGAAATTATGACATCTGTCCCGATGACAGTATCACCAATTCACACCCTCAGTAATGTACTATATTTACTCGATCGCTATCAAATCAGTCGCTTACCGGTGGTAGATAGACGAAAACTGATTGGGATTATTACCCGTGCAGATATTATTCGAGCGGAAGCAGATCATCTCAATTGTGAAAATGCGACACCAAAACTGCGACCAGAACCTTCATACATAGTTTACCAGACGCGATCGCCCAGCACTGGTAGAGGTAGATTATTAGTACCCGTAGCAAATCCCGAAACAGCAGGTGTTTTATTACAAATGGCAGCAGCTATTGCCCGCGATCGCCATTATGAAATAGATTGCGTGCAAGTGATGCTGATACCCCGCCACAGTTCCCCATCAGAAACACAGGTAAGAACGGCAAAAAGTCGCCGCTTGCTAAGACAGGCAGAAGTCTTAGCAAAAAAATGGAAAATTCCCTTGCACACGCAGATTCGAGTTACCCACGATGTGGCGCAGGCAATTTTGGAGACAATCAACGAACAACACATCGACCTAATTTTAATGGGATGGAAAGGTAACACATCTACCCCTGGTCGGATTTTTGGCAGCGTTGTTGACACCATAATTCGCCAAGCCACCTGCGAGGTCGTATTAGTAAAATTAGGCACTACTTCTCACTCCTCACTCCCCACTCAGCACTCATTTAACAGTTGGCTAGTTCCAGTGGCTGGTGGCCCCAATTCCCCACTGGCAATTAAATTGCTACCGGCTTTAATTACATTGGGAAACGATCCGAAAATTCGCCTGACACAGGTGTTTAAACCATCTGAACTCAAGCCAGATATGTCAATTTCAGAACAAGCCATCCGCCATTTGATGCGTCGCCGCAAATTGTCCAGTACTGTAGTTGCTCTCCCAGTGCAAGCTAATTCAGTCGCCGAAGGTGTGATTAACCTAGTGCAAACCGAAGGTTACGACGTTGTAGTTTTGGGAGCTTCCCGCGAGGGATTGCTACAGCAAGCGATTCAAGGTAATATTCCCGAAGCGATCGCTTCTGGTGTCGAAAGTACAGTGATTTTGGTTAGAGGTGCGATGCAAAAGTAAAAAACATAGATTTTAGTGATTTTTTTAATGATAAAATACACCAATAATTAGAGTAAAAATTATTGGTATTAAGATTGGAATAGCAACTATAAGTCCCCACTTACCAAACTTAATTTCCTCACCCTCAGATTTGAGAAACGCAATCCAACCGACAACTCCCATCAAAACCCAAATAAATCCAAAGGCAAGAAATATAACAAATACTGAATCGTCCATTTGTTTTACCAAATTTCTTTAAATTGTAACTAATTACTACTAATTAACTTTGCTAAACTTGCGCGAAACTGGCTAAAATCAAAAGCTTCAATAGTTTTTTGTTGTAAGTATTTGGGTTGGTAAATTACTGGATTAGAGCAATCACCTTGCAGGATTTGAATTAGATTATTGGCAATTTCTTCAACGTTATCAGGATCGACCAAACATCCCAACTTCCCGTCAGCCAAAGGATCTATAGAACCATCTTGATTACCCGCCAATACAGGTTTACCACAAGCTAAAGCTTCTAGAAAAACAATTCCAAATCCTTCTCCTTTACTAGGCAGAGCAAAAACATCGCAGAGATTGTAATGATCGCACAATTCTTTATCTGGAATAAATCCGGCAATTGTCACACAATCTTGTAGATTTAAGTTGCTAACTAAAGTTTTAATTCGAGGTATATCATCTCCTTTACCTGCAAGAATGAAGTGAATATTAGGGAGATACAAACGCACTTTCACTAAAGCATGAAGGATTTGGTCATAACCCTTGTATTTTGCCGTGCTTCCTAGCCGCGTTACTGTTAAAATTACAGGCTGTTCATCTGTTAAATTATATCGATTGAGTAAGTAGGTAGGTTTAGAATTTATTGGAAACTTACTAGCATCGAATGTATTAGGTAAAATAACTATTTTTTTTGAATCAATATTTGGATCTTGAAGCAAGCGCTGGCGAGTGTAATTACTAACACTAATGATTTTATCTGCTTTTTCTAAAGCGAATTTTGTTGCCTTGTTTTCGATATCCCAAACTTCTAAGCCATGAGCAACTACCCAGTAAGGAGTTCCAGTAAAAAATTTGAGAATATAACAAACAATCGCATAGTTAACATGAGTGGAAATGACTATAACGGGATGTTGAAGAATAGCTAAAATAATTATTTTTGTGGCAAATAAAATTGGTTGCAATAATTTTGGTAAATCTCCAAAATAATGAAATATTGTTGAACTTAAAAACTGCAAATTATCTGGCTGCTTTAAACTATACTTATCATATTTGAGAAACACATCATAATCGGCTTCAGGATATATATCTTGTAAAGCTTGCAGCAAAAACTTTGAGTAAACTTGAATACCTCCCTTGAAATCAAATATATTCGGAAATATTAAGTAAAGACGAGGTTTAACACTCATAGTTTTTTGGCATTTTCAATAATTTCAGGTTTTAATTGGGTGACAACATCTTTTCGAGAGTTGATAGCCGCTGCTATAAAATAAAACTCAAGAGTTGTAAAAGTATAGTCTTCAGTAAAAACATCTGGAATTTGAGACACTAAAAACATAATAATCGGAACAGTAATTAAAGGATTAGTATATTTAACTTTCAATGCTATTTTCGTTAAAAAATTAGTAAATAGCAATAATCCAGGAATTCCTTGTTCTGCTGACACATTTAAAAATATATTATGTGCGTGATAACTTCTTTTTCCCCAAACTTTCACTCCTATCTGGTCTGGAAAAACTCCTATGCCGATACCAGTAAATGGTCTTTTAATAGTTTCATTAATAGCTGCCTGCCACATTTCAAACCTTGTAGTCCCTGTTCCTACAAGAGTAATAATCTTTTTTCCATGTGGATTTAATAAATTTGAATTTTCTGTAAATACATTAGTTAATGGAAATATTTTACTATCTCCCAAACCAATTCTCCGTGTAGAAACTGGTGCGGTTACAATGAATAAAAACAACAGGCTTATTAGATAAATCATTTTTCTAAAACTAATAATTTTATATATCAGCAAAAGAAAGATCCCCATTAAAAAAATTACCCAACCGTTCCCACTGGCAGACAAAGCTAAGGGAATTATAAAAATTAATTCGCTTATATTTGATTCAATTTTAGAAATTTTATTCTGTTTTTCTAAAATCAGACTTAAACATAATCCAATGGCGACTATAACCCCAAACTGATTAGGGTTTTGCATAATTGAACCAATCTCAGGATAAAAGCTAGGGAACTTTAATAATTTAAAAATCCAGTTGTTAGGAAGTAAAACCTCTAAAAAACCCAAACCTGCAATTATCTGTAGCAAGTGCAATATGCAACGATAATAAAATGTTAAAGATTGCCTTGTTATATTCTTAAAGGTTAATACTAAAAAAGCAAAAAATAATATGTAATAAGTTGAGTATTTTAGACTATAAGTAATAGCAATATTTGAAAACTCGCTCATTAATGAGGAAAGCCACATCCACAAATACATGAGACTTATCGATATCAAAATTATTTTATGTTTCTTAACAACTTCTGGTATAGATTTTAATGATAAACTAATGATTCCAAAACTAAATGCCGGAAGTAATAAATAATGAATACCAATATTTATTCCTGGAAATTTAATTCGACCTAAAAGTGAAGAAAATAGTATGAGTATAAAAAATATATTAATCATAAACTTTTATTTAAAGATATTTTTTTAACAAAATAAAACCTATATAAACCCAATTTTGCAGGGTTATGGATAGATTTTGATATTTTTTTCAAGCTATAATCCTGAACACGTAGAGAATATTACCATAATACAGTCTTCGCCAATATCATCTTTTGAAGCTATGATTAGTTTGATGTTTTTGCACAGCTAAATATTCTTTCTGAGGTAGAACCCAAAAAAGTCGCAATCTATTCCGAATGTACACTATCAGATATTTTTAATTAATCATCTGCCAAATTTTGAGAATGTTCTCACCACTTCCACCACCAGCAATGGTTTGTCCATCTGGGCTAATGGCAACGGCATAAATATATCCAGAACCTGTCTCTAAAGTGCGGATTTCCTTTCCTGTGATTGGGTTCCAAAGTTTGATTGTCTTGTCACTACTGCCACTTACAAGGGTGATACCATTTGAACCTACGCTTGGCAAAAAGGCGACAGAATTAACCTTATCATTATGTCCTTTTAAGGTGTGGATTAACTTTCCTGTTTTTAGATTCCACAATTTAATTGTCTTGTCTTTACTACCACTGGCAAGGATGACGCCATTGGGAGCAAAAGCGACTGAAAGAATCGATTCTGGATTTCCCTCTAAGGTGCGGATTAACTTTCCTGTTCCCAGATTCCACAATTTAATTGTTTTATCCCAGCTACCGCTGGCAAGGGTTTTACCATCAGGACTGAAAACTACAGATGCAACACCACTGGTATGTCCCTCTAAGGTGCGGATTAACTTTCCTGTCTCCAGATTCCATAGTTTGATTTTCGTATCCTTACTAGCATTGCCACTCGCAAGGGTTTTGCCATCAGGACTGAAAGCTACGGAAGTAACTCCGTCGTTATTTCCCTGTAAGGTGCGGATTAACTTTCCTGTCTCCAGATTCCACAGTTTGATTGTCTTGTCCGCACTGCCACTAGCGAGGATTTTGCTATCAGGACTGAAAGCTATAGTCCAAATCCAATTGGAATGTCCTTCTAAAGTGCGGATTTCCTGTCCACCCGTCAGATTCCATAGCTTGATTGTCTTATCATCACTGGCACTACCAAGGGTTGTACCATCAGGACTGAAAGCTACGGAATTCACGTCACTAGAATGCCCCTTGAAGGGTTTGGGTAGATAAGAATTTTCTGAGACGTTTTTTTGGGGCTGAATAGGCTGAGAAATAGGCTGAGAAATAGGTTCAGGAACCTCGCTGACTGTCTGGGGACGAGACTGAAAATACCAAACTCCCCCTAATCCCAACACCAAAATGCTAGAAACTAACAGCAGTTGACTTTTCAGATTGTTACTTGATTTTGATGAAACTGCCCGCTTGTTTGTTGGGGTAGCTGCAAATGTTGGTGTAAGTATAGTTGGGGGCACTGATGAAAATGGTGGTATTTGAGGTGTCAAGTCAGTGATGACTTCATCAGCCGATTGATAACGCTTTTGGATGTCTAGTTGCAACAGCTTATCCAAAACTTCACCCAACTCCATAGATATAGAAATCCCTTCCCTACCTGAACTGGTTAAATGTTGCCGCCAAGATGCAACCCAACCATAACCCTGGTATATCCATAGTTGAGATGGGCGAACTCCAGTTAGGAGATGAAAACAAGTAGCCCCCAAACTGAATAAATCACTGGCTGGGTAAGCTTTTCCATCTTGCATCTGTTCAAGTGCAGTGTAACCGTGTGAGCCAATCACAGTGCCCATTTTAGTCTGCACTGTTGCTGTCAACAGCTTGGAAGCTCCAAAATCAATAAGGATTAATCGCCCGTCACTTTGACGACGAATAATATTCTGTGGCTTGATATCCCGGTGAATCACTCCCCGCAGATGGATAAACTTCAGTACCGGCAGTAAATCTAGCAAAAGTTGGCGAATCTCCGTTTCGTTATAGTTTCCTCGCGTTTCCGATTCTTTGAGCAAGTTTTGCCCATCGATAAACTGCTGCACCAAAAAGAGATAGCTATTTTGCTCAAAATAAGCCAATAAAGTTGGAATTTGCGGATGTTCTGCCAGTTCTTGCAGTCGGCTCGCTTCTTGTTTAAATAATTCAACGGCCTTTGTTAGTGGGCCAGTTCCCTGAAGTTTTGGCGCGAATTGCTTAACAACACAGCATTCATTCAGTTTGTGTACATCTTTGGCCAGATAGGTTCTACCAAATCCGCCTTCGTCTGATAAAACCTGAGTGGGACGATAGCGACCTCCTAGCAGGGGTATCAATTCCGCTCTACAACTGTGGCAATAGTTGTTTTTATCAGGATTTAAGGGTTTTTGGCAATCGGGATTCACACAACAGAGCATACTGGGAATCCATTTCATTTGGGGTATATATTCATCTTAAGTCATGCAGTATAATCTCTCTTGTTAGTAAATATCACTGAGACACCATACAAATCCCCAATTTCCTTACCTCATCAGGTATTGAACAATTTAAATAAATTGCAAAAAATTGTGTTTGAGCGATGCCTTTTGACGAATTGATGGGTGTTACGTTTGCTTGTGTATTACATCTGTGTGAGCCATTTAGTCAGGTTTACAAAAATATCTGGGCAAAATTCCGAAAAGCAGCAATTTAAGTTTGTAGCTCAGTATATACCTACGAAATTGAGATTTTCTCTAGTAGTGTAAATTGAAAATACAATTTTTCCGATTTGATTGTGACAAACATTTGGGTATGTAGGATGTAGCGGTTCTCAGTTGAGTGAGGTACAAGAACCCCACCCCCAACCCCCTCCCCGCTCTTCGAGAGGGGACTATGATCTACCTCGTGTGATTAATAAACGCTATATAGGAATTCATTTGATTACAGGCGATGCCTTTAGCAAGTCGCTAAGGTATATACGCTAAATTCCCCTTTCAATTTAAATCACTGCTGTGGCTAAAACAGCAACTAGTATTAATTTTGTCTTTCAGAAAGAGACAAAATTATCAGCAAAATTAGGAGCGTAATTATGCTATTAGACAACAAAAACTATCGTCGCAAATTAAGTCATGTTTTAATTGGTTGCGTGAGTAGTAGTTTGTTAATTACAAGTAATGTGCTGCCTATAAGTGCTTTGGTGAAATCTCAAAGTTCTCAAGACTTCATAATTGCTAAATCACCAGATGAGAGACAACCAGAAGCAGTCAAAAAAGGAATTGAGCAAATTCCTGCTTCTCAGGCATCAATATCTCCAAGACGGAAGATTTCTATTGAGTCACCAATACAGCAGACTCCTCGTGCATCGTCTAATAGAGAAACTTCTCAGCGACGAACTTCCAGCGTTTCAGATAATAGCTCTACTCCTAGATCATCTAGACGTAGGAATTCTAACTCAAATTCTAATCGTTCCAATAGTGGTGGTGCATCTAGATCCTCTGGAACTAGAACTGCAAATTCAAATGCCAATCGTTCTAATGGTGGCTCCGGGAGAGTTCGCAAGCCAAGTTCTAATGTAGCTACAACTGGGAACCAAAATTTCGATAATTCAGCGATTTCTTCACCTGCAACACCAACTTACAAAGAGATTAACTTTGTAGATGTTGCATTAGGGATTTTAAGTAAGAGTGACTTTCAATCTGAAGGTAGATATTTTCATTTCTATGAGTTTGAGGGTAGAGAAAATCAATTAGTTCAAATTAGACTGATTGGCAGTAATGATACACGTAGATCGAATAACTTGAGTTTAAAACCCTTGTTGTTTCTGCACGATCCTGATAACAATATTATTGTCAAAAAAGGCGCTTTGGATAAAAGCAGTGGTGGCGATGATGCATTCATTTTTGCGCGACTGCCTAAGAATGGTATTTACAAGATTGCTGTTACTAGTCAAGATCCTGGAGATACAGGTCGCTATAGTTTGGCTCTGAGGAATGATAGAGCGAGCTATACTTTAGATGAATCAGACCAACTAACTGCCAAAAGCTCAACCCTGAAACAAAATGGAGGCGCTTACAATGTTTCTAATTTTCAAGGTAAAAAAAATCAGCTGATAAGTATTCGTGTAGATAGTGTTGATGAAGAGTTTTCTCCTTATGTAGCTTTGCTAAATTCTAAAGGACAGGCGATCGCGATCGATAAAGACAAAGACAAAAGTGGTGTCTACAGTGCTTTAATTGACCGGGCGAGGCTGCCTGAAGATGATACATACTATATAGTTATTACTTCCAAAAATCCACAGGAACGCGGTAAATATAGATTGACTATTTTCTGAAGTAATTACCGATTCTGGTATTGAGACTATTGCTATGAGTAGGATATAGCCCGGAATGTTTTTTTATTTACCGTAATAGTCTCGATGCCATTGTACAAGGTTCAGTTAAGGGTTATTAGTGTAGATAATTGGTCTTTAAAGACGCGATAAATCGCGTCTCTACATGAGGACTCTCATGGGAATTTCCCGCAGATTTCAGGGCATACATTGCGCTGTAACGTCCACTTAAGTGCAGTAATTCTTGATGCGTACCTTGCTCTAAAATCTGTCCGTCTTCGATGTAGAGAATTAAATCGGCTTGTTTAACGGCTCTAAGATTATGAGAAACTACAAAGGTAGTGCATTTTTGAGTCAAGCGATCGAGTGCTTCATTGACGGCGTGTTCGTTTTCGTTGTCTAAACCAGTGGTCGGCTCATCTAAAATTGCAATCGCAGCTTGACGAATAGCAGCACGAGCAATAGAAATTCTTTGCCGTTGTCCTCCCGAAAGTGTCGCCCCTCTCTCACCTAAAATAGTCTCGTAGCCTTCGGGTAGCTCCATGATAAAATCGTGGGCATTTGCTAAACGCGCAGCTTGTTCAATTGCTTGGTCTGAAGCCCCCAAACACCCGTAGGCAATATTATCTCTGACGCTGGCAGCGAATAAAATGCTGTCTTGTAACACCACGCTAATTTGTTGGCGGATAGATTGTACCTTGTATTCGCGCAGGTCGTGACCATCAACTAAAATCCGCCCTTCTAAGGGGTCATAAAGTCGCAACAACAAACTTACTAAGGTGGATTTACCGCCACCAGACGGCCCCACTAAGGCGACGTGTTGACCAGGTTGCACCTCAAAGTTGATGTTGTGTAAAGTTCTCTTGGTCGGTTCGTAGGCAAAGGTGACATTTTCAAACCGTACACCTCCCAATAAAGGCGGTGCATCCATTGCTCCCCGCGAATCGCGGATTTCGGGTACTGTATCCAGCACATCTAGGATGCGCTCCCCGGAAGCGGCAGCTTTAGCGATTTGTCCGGTGTATTTGGCAAGTTGTCGCATCGGCTTAAAAGCAATCCTGAGATAGTTGACAAATACGAGCAAATCCCCAGGTGTAATTGCCTTTGCCAATACCAATTGCACACCCCGCCACAACACTAAAGCTGTAGCAATTCCTACCAGCAGTTCCACCATTCGTTCTAAACCGGCTGCAAGTTTTTGCGCCTTGGCACTTTCTTTTAAACTTTGGCGATTATGACCGGAAAAGTTACTCTCCAGCATATTTTGCAGAGAGAGAGCTTGCACAACTTTGATTGCCCCGATGGATTCCGCCGCCGTTGCCGCCATTGCCCCTTCGCGTTGACGTTGCGATCGCACTACTTGGCGGATGCGTTTTGTCAAGCGCGTGGTGAAGAAAATAAATAAGGGAAACACGGCGACGGCAATCAGCGCTAGTTCCCAATTCAGCCAGAACATGACAAAAATCATCCCGGCTAAGGTGAGGGAATGGGCAATTAGGGGTAATACTGCCATCACTGTCACCTCCCGCAGTCGTTCAATATCGGAGGTAACGCGGGTAATTAAATCGCCGCTCTTGGCTTTGTGGTGAAATGATAAAGAGAGATTTTGGAGATGACTGTAAAGTTCAGAGCGAATCTCAGTTAATACATTACTAGCTGCCAGTGCCATGCCCACCACACTGAAGTAAGCAGCAGTAGCACGAAGTAAAGCGATCGCTACTAACCCCAACGTCAAGCCTGTTAATAGGGCAAACGGGCTAAGTTTTGAAAGTAGGGGAATACCCAAAGACTCAGGCCGAAAACCAGCTACAAGGATGTAATCAAAAATAAACTTTAGCGGCCAGGGTTCCAGCAGGTGTAAGAAAATCTCAGCCATCAGTGCCACAAAGGAGACGATTAGCAGCGCCTTTTGTTTGCTCAATTGGGGCGAAAACCGCTGCAAAATCCGCATAATTCCTGGTAAAGCAGCCGTCAGACTTTTGGGATCTCGATGCGCCATATCATACCAACCAGTTCTCCAAAACCTTACGAATTACAATTACGAATTATGAGTATAGCGATCGCTAATATAGTAATTTAATTTTCTTTCAAGAGCGATCGCTATTTTCTCCAGCCACAGGGGATTTTGCCCAAAGGTGAGACGACTTAGCAACGGTTTCAAAAATCCCTGATGGCGACGATGCCCCATTCGCTTATAGCGCTTCTTGAAATACTTGTCATTCATTGTCAAATTCCACTTTTGAGAAAAGTGTTCTAAACTGGCAATTTCCCAAGCATTACTCCAGCGCAACATAAAGAATGCTAGTTCTGACAATTCAAACTTTAGCCCTGGTACATAAGTAACTACCGAAGTCGGTTCACAGTAAAATTTACCTCCGGCTTCAGCCACTTTTAGACAAAAATCGATGTGTTCTCGCGTACTTAGAAATCCCTCGTCTAACAGCCCGATTTGCTCAAAAATATCGGTGCGAACTAACATACAGTGAAACTCGGCAAATTCGCATTGTTGGCGATGAAGTTGATGCTGCACTTCAGCAACTTTCCGATTTACAAAGTAATGTTTTTCATGCACCCGTCGCTTGATTCCAGTCTCTTGTGGCTCGACAAGAATATGAGCTTCACCACCTGCTAAATGTACTATTTCCCCCAAAGGCTTGCCTATGCAAGTAAGCGGACAGACTACAGCCGCTTTTGTTTCTTTAGCGCATTCGAGTAAGGAATTTAACCAACCTGGACTGACAATTACATCGTTGTCAATAAATACTAAATATTCGCTATTAACTTGTTGTAAACCAAAGTTACGCGCTTGGTTGGGTGAAAGGTAATGTTCTTTGCGGATTAATTGGAATCCTTTTGCTGCGGCTTGTTCTTGGAGGTAGCGCTGGATATGCTGAGGTGAACCGCCATCGATATAAATTAGGGAGAAAGGTAATTGAGTGTGTTCGTAAATGCTTTCTAAAGATTCGCGAGTGTAACTGAATCGCTCACGCGGCGAAACAATTATGGTTATTTCTGCTTTATTCATGGTTCAAATTCTGTTTTTACAAAATGAATTCCTCTCTTCTCTCTGTGTTCTCTGCGCCTCTGCGGTTAAATAAATAATTAACCGCAGAGACACAGAGGGCGCAGAGAGAGAAAAAAAGAGTTTTGACGTTTTCTATACGAGATATATTTCGCCTAACAAAACTGCATCAGATATCCCTAAGACTCGTTGGTAAACATTTATCCAGTTTTGATATTCTATTGATGGGGCAAGCTGTTGAGTTACTTTTGTCTTCGCGGCTGCACCCAACTTTTGCCGCAGTTCTGGTTGTGTTGCCAAATATCGGATTGCAGCAATTAATTCTTCTGTACTGCCGGGGTTGATAAGTAAACCATCTACACCATCTTCTATGATTTCTGCGATCGCATCTACACGAGTGCCAATTATTGCTCGACTCGCCAACATTGCTTCCAACAGCGTATTCGGGCAACCATCATGCAGTGAAGGAATTGCAAAAATATCTAGATGTGGTAAATAAGCTAAAGCTTCTTGGCGGCTGGTAATTCCAGTAATATGGAGGCGATGACCAATTTCACTTTGTTGTATTTGTTGCTGCCAATACTTTCCTTCTTTCTCAACAAAATCACCTATCAGTAAAAGTGTTAAATCTAACTCTTTACCCAAATCGGCGCAGGCATCGAGGAGAAATTCAATCCCCTTCTTATCTCGGAATCTACCCGATGAACCGATAACAATACCTGGCAATTCTTTAACTAAAGACGGGGTGGGGAATTCCTCAAAGTCGATAGGTGCGATGGAATTCCAGAAAGCTGATGATTTTAACTTGACATTTGGAGTAATAACACTAGCTCTTTTGAGCAAGTCACGGCTGACAAATGTCACCCAATCAGAATTCTCTAAAATCCATGCTATCTGAGCATGATTTTTAGGATTAAAAATATGTTTGTGCAAGTCGCTACCGCGAACACTATTGATTACTGGAACATCATTTTCTTTTGCTAAAAGCGTCGTTACATAACCTGTTTCATTCAGAAAAAAGGCGTGAAATAAGTCAAAATTATGTTTTTGATGCAGACATTTGAGTTGAAAGTAAACGTCGCTAAAAAAGTCTTGAATTTCTGTCGTCTGAGTACGAACGGCTGACTTAATGCGATGCACAAACACACCATCTTGAAGCGTTGAGATGCAACTTGTTCGTCTGCGGCTTCCATCAGAAACTAGCCGTTGTTTCGAGCGAAACACTGCAATGTGAACTTCATAGCCTCTGTCAATTAGCATCTTTGCAATCCGATGCACCGACTCACCAACCCCGCCAACATCGGGTGGATATTCAAGCGTAGTAATACAAATTTTTGTTTTATCCATGATTGGATTTTCTGCGATTTTATCTACTATTATTTTTTGTATTTTGGATAAAAAATCAATATACCCTACTCCCTTTATCAAACTAGGCAAATTTTTGCTTGACTGCTAAAGCTTTTAAGATGGTTGCAGTTTTTTCAACTCCTCCAGAATCAAAGCTAATTTTATTAGGCTGCTCTTTGAGGTAATTAATAATATTAATTGCCAGATAATCAGGTTGCAAATAATTATGATTAATAAATTTAACAATTCCTAAATTGCTTAACTTTTCGGCTCTAATTGTTTGTTCTCGATCCTGATTGCCTGTAAAGGGAAGAATCATCGCTCGTACACCTGTGGTTAAAATATTCATTGTGGTGTTATAGCCAGACATATTGATCGAAAGCTCTGCTTTTTTCATGTAATTTAGCAAGTAAGGAGTATAGCGTCGAATATAGATGTTTTTACTAAATTTTGCCATTTGTTGCAGTTCCTTAAATTTTGAATTTGGGATGAATGGGCCAGTAAAAACCTGAATTTGATGTGGCAATAATTTCTCTAAGAAAGGGGCTGTATTAACTACACATTCAAGCAACTCATGACCAAATCTCCCACCTCCGACGCTAGCTAAAATTAGGGGTTTGTCTGATTTAATAATTTCCCGATCTTGATCGGTTAAAATAGGATTTCTTGGTGGCTCTTGCACGACATATCCAGTGTAATATACTTGACATTTGAGGTCATTTACTCTAGAAAAGGTTGCTTCTAGTGGGACTAATTCTGGGTCGCTGTGAACTAACAGCATATCAAAATATTTGTTGATTAACTTACATACTTTTTCTTCATGTTTTACTTGTTTTTCCGGTTTAACAGCTACAATGTCTCGCAAGCTAGAAACTATTTTAGTTGACCCTTTTTTTGACTTTGCCAATTCTAATAATGGAATTAATTCAAAAGAAAAACGTCTTCTTCCAAAAGGAAATAACTCAACAATCAAAATATCAGGCTGGAATTGCTGAAAGATTTCCAAAAGTCGATTTTTTCTAATTTCTTGGACTTCATTAAGACTAAAGGCATCATCTACTACTTGTAGTTCAGCAAATTCTGGATCAGTTTTAATTGCAGGCAGATTGATGACTTCCACACCAGCAGGAATTTCAAATCCTTGAATTATTTCACCACCATTAATAAAACAAACTTGGAAGTCTTTGGTTAAACCTCGCACAATTTCCCGGCTGCGAACCAGATGCCCCATACCTAAAATATGTTGGCAGTAAAACATAATACGTTTCATGAAAGTTTCACCTCTGTCAGTTTGGATGGTTGAAATAAGGCAAACGAAAGATAAAACAAATACTCTTCTGACTTTTTACTTAAACAATTTTGGCAATCATCGCCAATTTCGGTAATTGTACAGATGGGTTGTAGCAAAATGGAATCACGCTCTTTTTTTTTGCTAGTAAGGTAGAGATATATTGGCTAATTTTGGGCAAACCATTGAGATTAATTGCTGTTTGGGAAATCTGCGGAGTTTGGAGTTGTTGTAACAGCGATCGCAGTAATATATCTGGAGTCAGATCGTTTGGATGAATCGCTACTAAAACCCCCAAATTTGCCAAATTTTCTGCACGAATGCACTGTTCTCGTGATGGCTTAATTCTGGGTACTACTACTGCCGGCTTACCCACTGAGAGAATCTCGCAAGTTGTGTTGTAGCCACCCATTGCGACTACGGCATCTGCGGCGGCGATGTAACTCATTAAATCATCGGTAAATTCGTCTATCTGCACTTGGGGATATACAGCAGCTTTCAGTTTCAGTGCAGCTTGGTGTTTTAGGGGCATTTCTGGGCCACATATAATTAAACTTCGTAATTTATGGGACGCTGGTAACAATACCAAACTCGATAAATATGTGTCAATTAACCTGTAACCATCTTCGCCACCACCCGGCGTAACTAAAATGAGTTGTTCTTCTGGATTTAATCGCAACTCACTACGGATGAGATTTGGACTTTTACGCCCTAGTTGTTTGCGGATGTAGCCACAAAACTGCACCTTACGGGCAACCATTGGCGGTAGTTGATATTCTTGGCAAATGTCGAAAATTTCGGGATTACCAACAACAAGCACGCGATCGTAAAATTTTTGTATTGCTTTGTAGTAACTATGCTTTTGCCATTCTGGGATTGTCACATCTGGATGATCTAAAATGTCGCGCAGCAGGAGAATTAGGGAAGTTTCCGGCAACTTTATTTTGAGATATTCGATAGCCGCTTTTAATTCATTACGGATACCATAAGGCTTTTTGTCTACTAGAAATATATCGGGTTTAAAATTAGCGATCGCAGATAAAATTAACTCTGAGCGTAATTTCACTGTTTCATTAATTTCTGTCTCCAGATACTTGACAAATATTTCACCTAATAAATCCCGATTTAAGCAGGGTAATTTAATATAATCGAGTCTTTTCGGAATCCGAAAGCTGTGCAACATCGGCGAACCAGAAACAACTAAAATAGAAAGTCCTGGAATTGAATCAAGTAAGTGAGTGCAGATTGCCAGCATTCTGCGAATATTACCGAGACCGAAGCCATCGTGGGAATATACCATCAGTCTCATGGTTAAATGTCCCTAACGTTATTCAGTGAATGGATGCCATACTAACTTAAGTAGCTTCCCAAGGTTACATGAGTCTTTTATGAAACTTTGATGAGAAAATTCTCATCATTTATTTTTGTAGTAATTGTGTAATAAATTTGACAAAAACCCTAAAAAATTCAGTCTAGTAAGTTAAAGCGGACTTTTCCAAAGCGCCAAAATTTTTGAGAGATTAATCATTAATTAAATCTCCAGTTATATAACCATTGTCACGGTTATCTAACTGGAGATTCGCTATATTTAACAGTTAACGACTAAAAGGAGTTAAAGAGATGGAAATTAAGCCAACTGACCCATCGCTAGCACTCATGGAAATTCCCCCAGGCTATCTCAATATTATGGGTTACGTCGATCAGTCAGAAGTTAATGGCCCTGGTTGTCGTGCAGTCGTCTGGGTACAAGGTTGTCTGCGTGAGTGTCCTGGCTGCTTTAATACTAACTCTTGGTCTTTTGAGGCTAACCAATTAATTGCTGTTGATGCTCTTGCCGAAAATATTCTCAGCAATTCCCGCAACACGGGTGTAACATTCTCTGGTGGAGAACCGTTTTGGCAAGCGGCTGCACTGGCATCTTTAGCCCGGAAGGTAAAAGCTGCTGGTTTAAATGTAATGTCTTTTACTGGGTTCACTCTTAAGCAGCTACAATCCCAATCTGCACCGCCAGGTTCCCAAGCATTGTTAGAACAACTCGATATTTTGATTGACGGGCCTTTTGTACAATCTCTGGCAATTAATTCTCCAAATTCTCCAGTTTCTTCTAGCAATCAACGGGTTCGGGTGTTAAACCCAGCTTTCCAAGACCAGATTACTTGGGCTAGCGACCAGATAGAAATCCACATCCTCAAGGATGGTGGCCGCATTGTCACTGGCTATCAAGGTGGACTGGAACTAACATAAGGGCACAGGTTTAACAATTCAAAATTCAAAATTCAAACATTTTAGACATTTCAGACGGGGATTTAAACCCCGACTGAAACTGGCGCTACCTGTAGAGGTAGGGGTCTTATATCATGTCCGCATAATTAGTTATACTAACCACAGTCATTGCACCCCACCCCGCCAAAGCTGCGCTTTGTCTCCCCNAGAAATCCAAGGGGTGTGGGAGGTGTGGGAGGTGTGGGAGGATGGGGAAGAAGTCTTACCCCCCACACTCCCCACACTCCCCACACTCCTCTTCCCCTGAAGCCTACACTATGCGTGAGAAATCCGGGTCTAATGTGTCATCACCACTGGTTTAGTTTGACATAAACTCAATCAGCAGCAAAAATCAAGGTTTATAAGCATCAAATATGAACGTTTTACTTCTATACCCCCGTTTTCCAAAAAGTTTTTGGTCTTTTGAAAAAACACTCGCTTTATTAGATCGTAAAGCAATGCTACCGCCTTTAGGCTTGGTAACTGTAGCGGCGATTTTACCGCAAGAATGGAATTTCAAGTTAGTAGATCGAAATGTTCGCGTCTGTACAGAGGCAGAATGGGCTTGGGCAGATTTGGTTATTATGTCGGCGATGATTGTGCAAAAAGAGGATTTGCTCTCTCAGATATTAGAAGCAAAACAGAGAGGTAAACTAGTCGCTGTGGGTGGGCCCTTCCCGACAGCGCTACCGAATGAAATGACATCCGCAGGAGCTGACTATTTGATCTTAGACGAAGGGGAAATTACCCTACCCTTATTTGTAGCAGCGATCGCACGGGGCGATCGCACAGGCATCTTTCGTTCTGGCGGGGAAAAACCAGATGTCACCAACACTCCAACTCCTCGCTTTGATTTGCTAGAGTTTGAAGCTTATGCAGAGATGTCGGTGCAATTTTCCCGTGGATGCCCCTTTCAATGTGAATTCTGCGACATTATTGTGCTATACGGTCGCAAACCCCGCACCAAAAATCCAGAGCAACTCTTAGCAGAACTTGATTATCTCTACAAACTGGGTTGGCGGCGCAGTATTTTTATGGTAGATGACAACTTCATCGGCAATAAGCGGAATGTGAAATTATTTTTGAAATCTCTTCTGCCCTGGATGGTAGAACATAACTATCCCTTTTCCTTTGCCACAGAGGCTTCAGTTGATTTAGCCCAAGATCAAGAACTGATGGATTTGATGGTAGCGTGTAATTTTGGAGCCGTTTTTCTGGGAATTGAAACCCCCGATGAAGAAAGTCTCACTTTCACGCAGAAATACCAGAATACGCGAGACTCACTCAGTGAGGCGGTGAATAAGATTACCCGCTCAGGGTTGCGAGTCATGGCAGGCTTTATCATTGGGTTTGATGGCGAGAAAGTAGGAGCCGGCGCCCGAATTGTCAAGTTTGTCGAGCAAACAGCAATTCCCACAGCCTTATTTAGTATGTTGCAAGCCCTTCCAGATACAGCCCTCTGGCATAGATTAGAAAAGGAAGGACGACTCCGCAATAAATCTGCCAACATCAACCAAACCACGTTGATGAATTTTGTGCCAACTCGACCGTTAGAAGACATCGCTCGTGAATATGTGCAGGCGTTCTGTGATTTGTATGAGCCAGAGCGGTTTTTGGAGCGTACATACAAACACTTCCGGCTTTTGGGCGAAGCAACCTACCCGAAAAAGGGGAAAGCTGCCAAGAAACCATTGAACTGGAAAGTACTCCGGGCGTTTCTGATTATTTGCTGGCGTCAAGGTGTACGTCGTCAGACACGCTGGCAATTCTGGCGCAACTTGTGGAATATGTATCAGCATAATCCGGGTGGGGTGAGTAGCTATTTAGCTGTTTGTGCCCAAATTGAGCATTTCTTGGAATATCGCCAAATTGTCCGGGATGAAATTGAGGCGCAAGTGGCTGATTTTCTGGAAGCAGAAGCTAGGGTAAAACCGGAAGCAGAAGTGATGGAAGTATACTCATAGCATTTAGAGTAAGAGTTTAAGACCTCCACTAAATGCCTCTTTCAGCCTTCCCAATCACACCAGGAGATAATCATTAGACATCTCCAGAAATTAAATATGCGTTAACCAGAATCCTTGTAGAGACGTAGCACTGCTACATCTCTACATTCTTTTTCGGAGATGTCTATTATGTATAGCAACGGACAAGGAGGTTAGGACATTAACTGATGATAAAATCTATATACAAAGAGACTTTCAACCCAGTCCCCAGTCCCCAGT
>NZ_NOLJ01000001.1:0-354389 GCF_002246015.1 Nostoc sp. 'Peltigera membranacea cyanobiont' 210A | reverse complement strand
GTCCCCAGTCCCCAGTCCCCAGTCCCCTGCTATACATCCCAAATGCTTTTCGAGAAGATGACATTGAGAAACTTGTTGCCTTCAGGCGTGCGAACAGTTTTGCCACATTGGTGTCTATTCTCAATGATTGCCAGAGTGAAAACCCTCAGTTTCTAGTCGTGGGGAGAGGTGAAGCCAACCTAGAGTATTATCTAACAAGCTTTGGGCATCATACATAACTATATACTCCGCAAACGAATAGTTTGCAATACTTAATATTAGTGAAACTAATAATTAGTTTTTCATGAGATTGTGATTGTCAACACATCTTTTTTTGTATTTATCGTATAGGCTCATATCTGCTGGGTAAAATTACTAGATAAATTTATGGTAATTCGAGCACCAAGCAGCAGAATTCCTAATTCTGCTGTGCTATTAAACTTGCTTACAATTCGGTTATTTGATTTTTGAGCAATTATTAGTTCAGAGGGTATAGGGGATAGGTTTGCAGGTTCGGGAACCAACGTTTAAAAACGTGAGATTGAAAACTTGGACGGTGTATTTCTCGCGCTGCGCGTCTGGAAACACATCTTTTTCTTAAATGAGCTTTAAACTCATAAACTTTAGTTTTTTATTTTTAAACCTACACCCTACACCCCACACCCTGTTTTTTGTAACTGAACGGTAAGCTTAGTTGCTAGAGAGCGTTCCATGATTAAATTCAGTACTGACGTAGCCATATACCAATGGCACGAATAAAAGTGCTAACCCTTGAGATTACTACTTTTGGGGTGTAGGGAATTAAGAAGAGTAGAGCTAGGTTTCACACTCTCAAATGCAATGTCTCTTAGCACTACACCAACACCCTACACCCTGGCAAAGGCGAGGTTTCACTTTTTCTTCGTGCCGATTCAGCTATATACAAATCAGCGATACCAACCATAGAGCTACTGCTAAGGCAATTTTAAGAAAATAAAAAAGCATGAGTACAACACGCAAAATTCGTTTAGGTGCATTCATTCAAGCTACCGGACACCATGTTTCTGCTTGGCGACACCCCGATTCACAAGCAGATGCTGGACTGAATTTCGAGCATTATAAGGAAATTACCCAAACTGCTGAACGTGGGTTATTCGATGCAGTTTTCTTGGCAGATAGTCCAGGAGTCTGGGGCGGCGCTCCAGAAACTCAGCATCGCAATGGTAAAATTGCCCATTTTGAGCCTGTCACCCTCTTCTCAGCCTTATCCTCTGTAACCCAAAAAATCGGCTTTATTTCCACCGCTTCGACCACTTATGAAGAACCCTACACCCTGGCACGTAAGTTTGCTTCCCTAGACTACTTGAGTAAAGGCCGGGCGGGGTGGAATGTAGTCACCACAGGCAATGAGAATGCTGCACGTAACTTCGGACTAGAGCATCACCCAGAACACAGCCAGCGTTATGAACGAGCTGAAGAGTTTGTGGAAGTGGTGAAAGGTCTATGGGATAGTTGGGAAGACGATGCTTTCATCCATGACAAAGAGTCTGGTATTTATTTCGATCCAGATAAAGTACATACACTCAACCATCAAGGCAAATATTTCTCTGTAAAAGGCCCTTTAAACGTCGGTCGTCCGCCCCAAGGTTATCCGGTAATTGTTCAGGCTGGAGCCTCCGAATCGGGACGGGACTTAGCTGCACGCACTGCCGAGGTGATTTTCACCGCCAATCAAACCCTAGCTGATGCCCAGGAATTTTATGCTGATGTCAAAGGTAGGCTAGCACAATATGGGCGATCGCCAGACGATCTAAAAATTATGCCTGGTGCTTTCCCAATCATTGGCCGTACCGAATCAGAAGCTCAAGAGAAGTACGAATTCTTGCAATCGTTAATCCATCCTGATGTCGCCTGGGGGATTTTAAAGAACTATTACAAGGGTGTGGATTTGTCGAAATATTCTTTAGATGATGTAGCTCCCGAACTACCTAGCGACACCAACACTAACAAAAGTCGTCTCAAACTAGTCAGAGATTTGGCTACTCGTGGCACTCTCACGCTGCGTCAGTTGTATCTCTCTCTTGCTACTGCACGAGGTCATCGCACCATACTCGGTACTCCCGAAACCATTGCTGACCAACTAGAAGAATGGTTCAACAACGGTGCAGCCGATGGCTTTAATATCATGCCGCCAATCCTTCCCACAGGATTGGATGAATTCGTTAACCTAGTCGTTCCCGTCCTTCAAAAACGTGGACTCTTCCGTACTGAATACGAAGGTAATACTTTGCGCGAAAACCTGGGATTGCCTCGTCCGGCCAATCGTTTTGCTGCTAAACAACTAAATGAAAGATTGGTGTTGGCGTAAATGACTTTTCATATCTGCACTGTGTTTATAGTGCTGTAGCGAAAATGAATTTTTCACGGATGCTTATGTCATACCTTTTAAAGCGTACTTTCTGTAGATCGCCGCCTTACAGAAAATCGTAGGGAGACGCGATTGTGGAGAGAGAGACGCGATAAATCGCCGTCTCTACAAGAAATGTATTTGTCAATAGCAGCATTGGATGCTGAAAAACTCTGTAATTTTTGTGCCGTAGGCAAGGAAAAAACATGACTGAATATAGCCGATTGAAGACCTCACGCTCTGCTGCAATCAGAGCAACCCTTGATTATCCAGTAATCGACACCGATGTTCATACCAATGATTTCACGCCAGCTTTTGAGGATTACATCGCTAAGTACGGCGGTGTGAAACTTGTAGATGAGTTACGCAAGACTGAAGCTTCCCGTCTTAACTCCAAGAGCAACGGTAAAGACTGGTATCAACAAACTCCTGAAGAACGTCAATACAACCGGACAATTCGATCGCCTTGGTGGGCTAGAGTTACCAAAAACACATTGGATCTCGCTACTTATACCCTCCCCGGATTGCTCTATGAGCGTCAGGCAGAGCAAGGCTCGGATTATTCGGTGCTGTTTCCCAACAATGTTTTAGCACCGGCTGGAGCTAGCCCAGAGAATCGTCAAGCACTACAACGTGCAGTCAATCACTATCATGCTGATATCTACCGGAAATATAGCGATCGCTTGACACCGGTAGCTGGTATCCCATTAACTACTCCCCAAGAAGGCATTGAGGAGCTAGAATTTGCTGTGAAAACACTGGGCTTAAAGGTGATTAATATCACTGGCGGCGTGAAACGGCCAATCAAAGCGATCGCTGATAAATATCCAGCTGATAAATTCCCCGAAATCGCCAAGTATGCTTCTTATATCGACTTTTACGGACTAGATAGTGAATACGACTATGATCCTTTCTGGGCAAAGGTCGTGGAACTTGGCGTACCCGTAACCACCCATTACGGCAGTCAGGGTTGGACTGGACGCTCCTCCATTAGTAACTACATGAACAACCATATCGGTCACTTCGCCGATGGTTCGGAAGCATTTGCAAAAGCGCTGTTCTTCGGCGGTGTTACTAAGCGTTTTCCCCAGTTGCGCGTAGCAATGCTGGAAGGTGGCGCAGATTGGGGTGCGCGTGTCTACATCCATTTGGTAGATCGGTTCTTGAAGCGCAATATCAAGGCACTGGAAAACTACAATCCAGCGTTGACGAATGCCGATGAGTTGTTTGAAATATTTGAGCGCTACGGTGCAGAAGTTACTCAAGGACATTCCCTCGATAAGGATGAATTGACCAAGACTGTACTAGGAGCTTCATTCAGCCGTCATAGCCGTGCGCCGATTGGTAGCGAATTGGATGATTTTGCAGCCGCAGGTATTGAAACAATTGAAGACATCCGCGATCGCTGGGTGAATAGTTTCTTCTTTGGTTCCGAGTCCGACGATCGCACGATCGCTACGGCATTCAACGACAAAGCCAATCCTTTGGGAGTCAAAATCAACGCCATTTATTCCTCCGATGTTGGTCATATCATGTCCGGCAAATTGCCCATAATTAAGCCGTTAGTTCAGGCCACCAGTGAAAATTGGTTAAACCATGTACAAAATCAGGCTGGTCAATAATTTGACGACAACGTTGAATTAATATCTCCTCAACCTCGTCAAGATTTTCAAAACTCCGATTAGCAATCGGTTCATTTGTAAGTGTCCACAGACGCTCTGCCGGTTGTAATTCTGGAGAATGAGAAGGCAAAAACTCCAAGTGTATACCTTGTGGAATCTTTACTTTAGCGCTGGAATGCCAGCCTGCTTGGTCAACAACTAAAATTACCTGTTTTTTCTCACCAATGTTAAAGTGTTGAGCAAAATCTGCAAGTACTTTGTTAAATAATTGAATGTTAACGTAGGGCAGAATCCACCAATATGTTTGACCTGAGTGTGGATGAACAAAGGCATAAAGCCATAACCACTTAAAACGCCAGTTTACATTTGCTGTGGGTACTGTCCATTCATCAACCCAGATGCGTCGAATTACTGGCTTCAAACCAACCCGATAGCGAAGCGTTAGCGAGTCTTCGAGCGTCTGTTCATCCTGCGCCCATACTTCTACGTCGGATTCTGGGTTTTGTGTTTGTATTTGTTCGACTTTGGTCTGTAAATTTTTTTTTCCAATCAGCCTGTTCCTCAAGGCTTGATTCTGTATGTTCTGGTCGGGGAACTCTTAAACGAAAACGCATTTGTTTGAGATATTCCCATCCTCGTTGGCGACTCACAGGACGACCAATTAAATCAGCAATCCAGTCAGCAACCTTCCTACCATTCCATTGCCCCCCTTCTGCTGGTGGCTCTTGTAATGCCTGCCATAGTAACGCTTGCTGTACATCGTCTAAAAGTGGTTTACTACTTCCTTGATTTAAGATCCTTTGGTCTCCCAAAGTTTCAAATCCGCTGCGGTTGTAACCCCAAACCAACTCATAAATCCAACTACGGCTATAGCCTGTGGCTGCTGCTACTTCTTGTGTGCTTATACCTTTTGCTAACAGCCAAATTATTTGGTAATGCGTCCGCAATACTGGTTCTTTGGCTTTGCGATAACCTGTCTCTAAATCTTCCAAACTCAGATGTGGCTCAATTTTTATGATTTTTGGCATTGCGATCGCACCATTTCATGCACCTATCTCTATATTATGGGTAATTTGCCGGACATCATATCACTGGGATGTGCCAGACTTAACTTCCCCCTTGGCTGAAAGCTGGGATCTCGTGCAAGAAGGCGTTATTTCCGAAGCCGACTTCAAATTCTATGTATTCGCTAATCCCTACAAGTTTTACACCCAAGCTAACCCCGATTTCTTTAAGGGTACAGCGATCGAATCAAAGGTAAGTAACACCGAATTTAAACAAGTTGATAAAAACCTAGTGGTGGCGTAAAAGCCGAGATGAGGGCGTGGGGAGGAGATGAGGAGAAATAATCAATGCCCCATGCCCGAATGGCACTAAGAAAAGCTGAAACCTCCTTGCTGGCAGGGTGTGGGAGGTGTGGGGGGTGTGGGAGGCAATGCAGCGTTCATTGATGTGCAGTTATTCAATTTCTCCTCTTTCTCCCCACCCTCCCCACACCTCCCACACTTCCCACTCTCCCCACACTCAAAAATCTTGTTATATCAGGGCTTTGCGATTAACTTAGTGCCATTCGCCCCATGCCCAATGCCCAAATAAATTAGGAGTCACAACTATGCCAGTTGAACAACGCTCTCACGACACCAGTAATGGTTCCTTGCCTTATCTTTTCTCGCCTCTTTCTGACAATGCCAAGCAACCTGCACCCTTAGTACTGTTTCTGCATGGAGGACGCGATCGCGGCACAGATTTGAATGTGCTGCTGAAATGGGGTCTACCTCGTTTCGTGGATTTATCCGACTCCTTACCTTATGTCTTTGCTGCACCCCAGATTCCGGCTGAACAGACTTGGGCAGATCGAGCAGATGATGTGCTTACTTTGCTTGATGAACTGATCGTTTCTCAGCCTGTCGATCCAGCACGGGTGATATTGGCTGGGTTCAGCTTAGGCTCGGCGGGAATCTGGCATATCGCTCCTTTGCATCCCGATCGCTTCGCAGGTTTAGTACCTGTGTCTGGACGTGTACCCAAAACATTAGCAGAAAGCGAACTAGCTGCACTCAAAAACATTCCCGTTCAGATATTCCAAGGTGGACAGGACAAAAATCTGCCGATTGAGGATATAGAGAATTTTGTTGAGCGCTTACGCAAAGTCGGGGGGAAAGTCGATTTGACAGTGCTACCGGAAGGCGATCATTTTATTGCAGATGAAGTATACGGCGATCCGAAGTTACAACAATGGTTAATTTCCCAGAACCGTCGTGAAATTTCTGTAGTTGCTTGAGGTGAAATGTTCAAAAACTAACTTGCAATATTCAGTGGGGTAGGCAGCGTCCTGCCTACCTAACATAACAATATATTAATATCTTCTAGAATCATGAACATAATGCTTCTTCTCAAGTCTAAACCGAACTTTTTCGGCAAAATTCAGTTGAATTATGTCAGATTCTCGCAAAGAAATCAGAATTTGTTTTATTGGTGAATCCTTTGTCAATGGCACAGGCGATCCAGAGTTTCTGGGTTGGACAGGTAGAGTGTGCCGCAATGCTGAGTCAAGAGGATACGCTATCACCCATTACAACTTGGGGGTGCGGGCAGAGACGACTCGGTATCTCAAACAACGTTGGTACTCGGAAGTTTCCTATCGTCTCCCAAAAGAATCCGATGGTCGAGTAGTGTTTTCTTTTGGGGCAAACGATTCAGGATGGGCGGGTAAACAGCAAGGAATCGAACTTTCAGAGTCGATCGCAAATGCTCGCAGTATCTTAAGCCAAGCGAAGCAACTCTATCCAATCTTGATGGTTAGTCCGCCACCCTGTGGTGATAATCAAATTCTTGCCAATCTGTCACAGGAATTCGCGTTGGTTTGTAATGAACTAGATGTTCCGTATCTTGATGTGTTTTCCAGTTTGCTAAAGTCACCAATCTGGCTAGCAGAAGCAAAAGCCAATGACGGCGCTCACCCAAAAGCAGATGGTTATGCAGAATTTGCTGCGATCGTCCAAAACTGGGAAAGTTGGTTAAATTGGTTCACACCTTAAAAAATGCCGACTATCCTATTGGCTAATTGTGGCTTAGTCGATGTGTCAGGGTTTTAGTTTTGCGTTAGCGTACCCCTCCGGGGAAGCAAGCTACGCGTAGCGTCTCGTAGAGAAGCGGGGCGAAACGCACATCGCATTCTATTTAAAAATTTCCACACTTTCTCAATTAACAACATCTTTATGACCTTACCAACAACTAATCTCGGTAAAACTGGATTGACCGTTTCGCGTCTTTGTCTCGGCACTATGACCTTTGGTTTGCAGACCGACGAAGAAACTTCCAGGCACATCCTCGACACCGCCGCCGATGGTGGTATCAACTTTTTAGATACAGCCGACGTTTATCCCCTCGGTGGCGGGCTTGCCACTGCTGGACGCACTGAAGAAATCGTTGGGCGCTGGCTGAAAGGCAAACGCGAACATTTTATCTTAGCGACCAAGTGCGTCGGTCGAGTTGGCCCTGCACCTTGGGATCAGGGGGCTTCCCGGAAACATATTTTGGATGCGATCGATGCTTCTCTGCAACGCTTGGGAACTGATTATATCGATTTATACCAGTTGCACTCCGACGATGCTTCAACCCCCCTTGATGAGACTTTGGAAGCGTTGGATGCGGTAGTTCGTGCTGGCAAGGTGCGCTACATCGGGGTTTCTAACTTCTTAGCCTACCGACTCGCCCGTGCTTTGGGTCGTGCTGAGACGCGCAATTTAACCAAGTTCGTCTCAATTCAGCCCCGCTACAACCTGTTATTCCGCGAAATTGAGCGAGAACTATTGCCCCTGGCCAAAGAAGAAGGATTGGGTGTAATTTCTTACAATCCATTGGCGGGTGGTCTACTTACAGGTAAACACAATTTTACTCAAGGCCCCACGTCAGGTACACGTTTTACGCTAGGTGCTGCCGCAGAACGTTATCAAGAACGCTACTGGCGCGATCGCGAGTTCAATACTGTCGAAGATTTACGCACAGTCGCGGATTTGGCTGGATTTTCCCTCACCACCCTAGCAGTAGCTTGGGTTTTATCTAATCCCATTATCACTGCCCCCATTATTGGCGCTAGCCGTCCAGAACAACTTACTGACAACCTCAAGGCGGTAGAACTAAAACTTGACGACAATTTGAAACAAAAATTAGACGACATAACCGCCGAATACCGAAGAGGAGATTCTCTTCGTTAGGAATGATTTTATTTAACAACACCGGACGGTTTATCTAGCCGTCCATTTTTATTTTGCAGAACAGCTTGATGTTACGAGATCAACCTTCATGACGAAAAAGGCCAGACAATCCAAATCCTTTCAACGTGCCCCTGATGCACCAGATTTGCCATCAACTCCATTCCGGTTCATTTTGTATTTCGTTAACCAGTTTCGCTGGTGGTATGTGTTAATGGTGATCCTGGAGGTAATACACGCAACTTGTGGCATCATGTTGCCTTATGCTATTGGCGAGATCATCCGGGGCGTGACGCGATCAACGGGCGACAGCAAGCCGATTTTTGATGCCATGAAGCAACCCCTGATGCTGTTCATCGGCTTGAGTGTGGGTGAAGTGGTTTTCGGGCGATCGGCTGGACTTTTGCAGACAATCCTCCATCCAATCCACCGGCAGCACATAGTGCGATCGCTATATGCCTATTTACAGCACCATTCACATCGCTACTTAAGCAGCAGTTTTTCCGGGGCATTGGCACATCGGATTAGCGAAACTTCTCTGGGTGTTACCCAGACGATGCAAATGATGATTACTGAATTTATGCCAGTAATTGTTGTGTATTCCGTCGCCACGACGATACTGTATCGCGCCTATCCTCCACTGGCTGCACTCGTGGGAATATGGGCAGTTCTCTTCATCAGTATTTCGTTCTGGCTGGCAACTCGCTGCCGATTTTACTCCCGGAAAGCCGCAGCCGCCAGAAGTGAGACAACTGGCATCATTGTAGATACAGTCACAAATCTCACTAGTAGCCGACTATTTGCTCGCTTTGGTTTTGAACGACGTTATTTAAATGAGCAATTAAGGCACGAACTCAAACACGTGAGAGAGTCCAACTGGTACTCGGAGCGAATTCGCTGGTTTCAGTTCATCTCAGCAGCCATTCTGAAAATCAGCACCCTGTATTACTCACTCTCTCTTTGGAGTCAAGGAGCGATCGCTACTGCTGATTTCGTTGTAGCAACTAGCTTATCACTGTTGATCATCAGTGAAGCGCGTAATTTGAGCCGCCGCTTTCTGGAATTTTTTGAACACGTTGGTAATGTCGCCAATGGTGTTTTCACCATCGTTCAACCCCACGAATTGGTCGATCGCGAGAAAGCGATCGCCCACTCAATCACTCAAGGTAAGATTGAGTTTCGGCGGGTGAATTTCAACTACACAGATGAGAAGAAAGTTTTCAACAACCTTTCTGTCACCATCCAAGCGGGACAACGTATCGGACTGGTGGGCTTGTCCGGTTCTGGAAAATCCACCTTTGTCAATCTGATTCTGCGTTTATTCGACCCACAATCTGGACAGATTATCATTGATGGAGTCGATATTCGAGATATGACTCAGGATGCTTTACACGCTCAGATCAGCTTAATTCCCCAAGATCCGTCTCTGTTCCATCGCACTTTGCTAGAAAATATTCGTTATGGACGCTTGGATGCAACCGATGAGGAAGTAATTGAGGCTTCGCGAAAGGCTCATGCTCACGATTTCATCGTCCAAAGTAAGGATGGTTACAATTCTCTGGTAGGCGAACGTGGCGTTAAGTTGTCTGGGGGGCAAAGACAGCGCATTGTGATCGCGCGGGTAATCCTCAAAGATGCGCCGATTCTGATTTTAGATGAAGCCACCTCAAGCCTCGATTCAATTACCGAAAAAGCAATCCAGGATACCCTCGACTTAGCAATGAATGGGAAAACGGTGATCGTAGTAGCTCATCGATTATCTACCATCGTCCATCTAGATAGAATTTTGGTGTTCGACAAAGGTCGGATTATCGAAGATGGTTCCCACGCCAAACTGCTGGCACTCGGCGGTGCTTACTACAGGTTATGGAAAATGCAAGCGGGTGGATTTCTACCGGAAAATCTTGATGAGGTTCGCACTGGCACAGATAACATCGAAAAGGGAATGATCGCTTGACATTTGCCGCTACTTGAGGTTTATTTGCAAATTCAACTCAAGAATTGTCCGGGAAAGAGTCCACAAAACTAAAGTAATGTAATTGAAGTAGTGGCGTGTCAAGACTAAATTTGTGCATTAGCAAACTCTTGTGGGATGGGCTTCTAGCCCGTCCTAATTGGCGGGCAAGATGCCCGCCCCACAAGAAAATTTATTGCAACATTTTAGCCTTGACACGTCACTACGTATATTTCAAAAATTAAATATGAGTTTTATATCATACTTCTAGTGGTGAACAAAACCAACTCAGTTTCCAACTTATCTCATTAAAGCTTGAAAACCTGCTTGTACAAAATGCTGATCAAAAGTTAAAGCTTGAGAAACTTCAGCTTGCTTCATAACTACAAACGAAATACAATCAACTAAACCCCATGCTTTATCTTGATGGGTTTTGTGAAGTGTGAATGCTTGTGCGAATAATTCTGGAGTGAGTCGCACAATTTCCACTTCATCTGAGCCAAAAAAATGCTCGATAATTTCAACAGCCTCATTTTTGTAGTTACGAGCTAGTGCATTACCAATTTCTAAAAGTACTGCATCAGTTGTGATTAAGAGTTGAGTTTCTAAGCTATCGGCTAATTCGGAGGCTCGCTGGTGATATTGGTCACGCTGATTAATTAGTGCTACCACAAATAACGTATCAACAAAGATTTTATTTCTCACCCTCATCCTTAGCTAGATAAGAATCAAGATTGCTAGCGAAATCCTCTGGAGCATTTATCTTAATTTGTTTTAATTTTGACATGAAACTCGGTTTTTTCAGATGTTGTTTAGATTGGGCAAAATCTTGGATTAAAAGATATAGTTCATCTAGATATTCTTCGTTAAGACTATCAATTTCAGCGTGAATTTTGTCTTTTGCAGTCATTTCTACCTTTCCTGTAAATACCATACTCATTGTAACTTTTAAGGATAACTGGAAAGCGATCGCACCTCCCCACAAACCCAATACCCGTAGATGTAACGCGGTGAGGGGGTCGCAGTCTTGGCGGTTCCCGTCGATTGCGAACCCCCGAACCCGAAGGGCTTGTCGTTAGACATCGCACCTCCACAAACCCCAAACGCGATTCCCGTTGAGCATACAATATAGAAAAGCAAGTTATCTGTAATCTCTATGGAAAAGCTCAATATTAAAGAAGAAGCTCGAAAGCTAATTGATAAATTACCTGCTAACTCAACATGGGATGACCTCATGTATGAGATTTATGTTAGGCAAGTTGTGGAAGCTGGACTTGCTGAGAGTCAAGCTGGTAAAGTAATTTCCGTACAGGAAGTTAGGGCAAAATTTGGACTACCAGAGTGAAAGTTTTTTGGACAGAAACAGCCGTAGAAAACCTATCTGCAATTTATACTTATCACTGCCCAGAATTCACCTCGGTACGCAACCAGGATTATTGACCGTATAACCAAACGTTCCCAGCAGCTTGCGAATTTCCCTCTATCTGGTCGAATTGTACCAGAGTTTGAAACCGAGCAAATTCGGGAAGTTATTGAAGGTTCATATCGAATTATCTATTACATCAAGCCCGAACAAATTGATGTACTTGCTGTTATACACGGGGCACAGGAAATTACACCAAGTATAGAATGAATAGCGATCGCACCTCCACAAACCAATCAAGCAAACGCGATCGCCCTTCCCCACAAACCCAAATGCGTAGACGCAACGCGGCTTGTCGTTAGACATCGCACATCGCCCAGATCCTTTTACTCCGGTAAACCCTCTAAAATCTCTCGTACTACCTTAGACCAATATTCATCCTGATACTCAACATATATCTCCAACGCTGTCTGCAAATTAGCCCTAGCCTCTGCATAGTTTTCCTCTGCTTGTGCAACCGTTCCTAAACAATGAAGCGTGAGAGCTTGCGAATAGCGATCGCCAAATTCGATTTTGATTTCCAGGGCTTGTTGATAATAATCCCGTGCCTGGTCGTATTCCCGCAACTGTTGGGCAACCTTTCCCAACTGGTGGTAAGTGCTAGCACACTCATAACGATCGCCAAATTCGATATATATTTCCAGGGCTTGTTGATAATAATCCCGTGCCTGGTCGTATTCCCGCAACTCTTGGGCAACGATTCCCAAGTTGTGGTAAGTGTTAGCACTCGAATAGCGATCGCCAAATTCGATATATATTTCCAGGGCTTGTTGATAATAATCCCGTGCCTGGTCGTATTCCCGCAACTCTTGGGCAAGGTATCCCAAGTTGTGGTAAGTGCTAGCACTCGAATAGCGATCGCCAAATTCGATTTTGATTTCCAGGGCTTGTTGATAATAATCCCGTGCCTGGTCGTATTCCCGCAACCGTTGGGCAACGATTCCCAACTGGTGGTAAGTGCTAGCACTCGAATAGCGATCGCCAAATTCGATATATATTTCTAGGGCTTGTTGATAATAATCCCGTGCCTGGTCGTATTCCCGCAACTCTTCGGCAATCCTTCCCAACTGGTGGTAAGTGCTGGCACTCGCATAGCGATCGCCAAATTCGATTTTGATTTCCAGGGCTTGTTGATAATAATCCCGTGCCTGGTCGTATTCCCGCGACTCTTGGGCAACGCTTCCCAAATTGTGGTAAGTGCTAGCACTCGAATAGCGATCGCCAAATTCGATATATATTTCTAGGGCTTGTTGATAATAATCCCGTGCCTGGTCGTATTCCCGCAACCGTTGGGCAACGATTCCCAACTGGTGGTAAGTGCTAGCACTCCAATAGCGATCGCCAAATTCGATTGTGATTTCCAGGGCTTGTTGATAATAATTCCGTGCCTGGTCGTATTGGCGCAACTCTTGGGCAACCATTCCCAAGTGGTGGTAAGTGCTAGCACTCCAATAGCGATCGCCAAATTCGATTTTGATTTCCAGGGCTTGTTGATAATAATCCCGTGCCTGGTGGAACTGTCGCATATCCAGAGAGGCATTACCTAAATAATGCAAGGAATTAGCGACAGCACGACGATTATTCTGCTTTTTGGCAATATCTAAAGCTTGTTGATGATAGCTGTTTGCACTTTCAAATTGTCGTTGCTGCTGATAGCTTTTACCTAACTGATTGATAACTTCGATTTGTAAGGAATAATCAGGAAATTGCTTGGTAATTTCCCCAGCTTTTTCTAAATATTCTCTAGCTTTGATTGGTTTGTGCTGGCTTAAATATGCTTTGCCCAATTCATTTAAAATATTACAGCAATTGCGGAGATGTTCTGGGCGGGGTATTTCTCCAGTTGGGTGATATTCCATCAACAAACTATGTAATAAATCGATACGTTCTTGTTGTTTTGGTGTTGGTAAGCGTTCTATATCTGTGTCTGCATTCAGAGTATTGGCAATTGCCCTATCTCTACTCAATTCTGTAGTTTTAAAGCGAAATAAACCTGATTTCCAAGCCCAAAAATCAGGTGCAAATTTTGCTAACCGCGAAATCGCATAATCTGGCAAGATAAATAAAAGTGGATGAGGTACAGTTTTTCGATAGGAATCGCGGACGAAGTTTAAATCCTGTAAAACTGGTGGATAATCTCCAAACACACCAATCGATTTTTCTAAGTTCCGAATTAATAAAACAAGTTTTTTATTTGTTTCTTTAGTAATTTTGGCTAATTGCTCCACCAATTCATCCCGCAAAAATCGTAAATTTCTATCAGGAAAATCTAAAACTACAAATTGGATTTCTTGGCATTGAGGATTCTGTTGCAATCCAGCAATTAATAAGTCTATATCGGGCGAAAAGTTAATTTCAATAAAACCTAATGTAAATTTTTCTGCAAAATCGACAAATGTCACTAATTCAGCAAATTCATCTTGATTATAGGCAATAAATTTACCTATTTCGGCTTGAAGTTCACTGTTTTTGTGCTGATTGGAGAGCTTCTTGGAAGAACTCATTTCGCTTCACCACTGGATTTGGATAATTCCACCGTTTATCACCGTTATATTCCAATACGGAAGTATTAAATAACATTAATTGCCCAATTTCATCTTTACTGACATTTTTAGTTAAGCAAACCTGAGCCAAATGAGCGTAATGTTCTTCAGGAATAAACCGCTCAAAACTAAATTGTTGCTGTTTAACTGCATACTCTATATCTTCGGACATAATTTTTGCGTGTTTTTTGGTACTCGCTGTTTGACATGCAGAGCGCATCATTTGCATTAACTGGCGCACGTGTCCACCACTTGCTTTTGCTAATTCTAATAATTGATTACGGCTCTCGAAAATTGCATCAATATCAACCCGCTTTTCAATTACACTTGCCATCGCATCTAAGCCCGTCTGATTATAATCTAGATCGCATTTATGCCGCTCAAATTCATAGATATTAATCATCGGCACAATATGAGGATTACCATCAAATTGATTCAGGGGATTTTTCGGCGAGCAAAGAATTGAAATTGGTACTGTATAAATGATTGTACAATTTAATTCTTGCATCTGAGCCGCATAATCAAAGAACAAGTGTTCTGCTACGACAGGAGGAACCCGATCCAAATTATCGAAGATAATTAATAAGCCTTTACATTGAGGAAATTTTTGCCGCAATTTTGCGTAAGCGTCGCTTAATAACAGATTAGTATCAGATTTGAGGCGAGATAAATCTTTTTCTAGAGTTTGCCGAATAGTTGTTTTTTGCTTGT
This sequence comes from Nostoc sp. 'Peltigera membranacea cyanobiont' 210A, assembly GCF_002246015.1. GTDB lineage: Bacteria > Cyanobacteriota > Cyanobacteriia > Cyanobacteriales > Nostocaceae > Nostoc. Next base: position 339,557 of record NZ_NOLJ01000001.1, on the reverse strand, counting down.
CCGAGCCTTTAATTTGTGCCAGCAATTTGACCATTAGTTTGGCGATAAATGGCGCAGTAGGGCTGAGAGTGGCTTCTGCCTCGACGTTGACTGATTTTTCGACACTTTGCTCGTTTTCTTGAGTAATGTCTTTAAACCATGATTCAAAAGTTTTTAATAAAGCTTGATTAAAAGTCAAACCTAATTTTCGTAATTCAAATTCAACTTGTTTAATTACAATTAAATATAAATCTGTATACCGGGTATCATTAATATCTGTCTCTTCATTCGCTTCCAAATAAATAACCCGATAATTATTTTCCCAAAGACTCTGAATTTTTTTTAACTCTGTACTTTTTCCACAACCGCGATGTCCGGTAAATAAAATTGTTGTAAAATCACCTGCTTCTTGAAAATCCAAAACTGTACTGACATTATCAATAGCCGAAGTTTTCCGCACCAGCGACAGATCGACATAATACCGTTCCATTTCTGCTGGTTCAAGCGGCTCAACATTACAAGCCAAAAAAGCCGCTTTAAGAGTATTTGCACGCTGAAAACTTGACTGAGACATTGTTTTGGGCAGATAACAATCACCAACTTTTAAATTTTAAGCGATCGCCTATCAAATTTAGCAAATACAGCTATAGGACTCATAAAACTCCGCGCGCAAGGAAAGGAAATTAGTTAGGATTCCTACAATCATTGCACCCCAAAGAGCCAAAGCTATGCTTTGTCTCCCCTTTCCTTGGTATCAGCACTCGTAACTCGCTTAACCCTGGAAACTAGTTGCCAAAATTGAAGCGTTTGCAACAATTGCTCTTTCATATATAAGAAAGGTTTAAGTATTTCCAAGAAAGATATAAGCAGTTGCTGCAAATGCTTCATACTTTGCAACAATTGCTCCTTCATGTATAAGAAAGGTTTAAGTATTTCCAAGAAAGGTATAAGCAGTTGCTGCAAAGGCTTCATGCTTTGCAACAATTGCTCCTTCATGTATAAGAAACGTTTAAATCATTGCAACAATTGTTGTAATTAACTTATGAGTTGCTCTATAGCGCGTCACTTCGGCTACGCTCAGTGACCGCACTTCTCTACGAGACGCTGCGCGTAGCTTGCTTCCCCGGAGGGGTACGACATGGTTCGACTCCCTTCGACTGCGCTCAGGGCAAGCCGCTCACCAGCCGATCAGTGACCATCGTAGACATCGCAAACCGTCTCCATGAGCATAGCTTGGCGCGGACAGCATCAATTTTCGCTAATTACTGCTGTAAGTCAACCTGGTAGACAAACAGAAAGGGGTGCATCCCAGTTTTTATTTTGCACTGAGAGAATAACTGTCATTGCGATCGCGCAGCGTGTCGCAGACAAGCAATTGCATGGACTAGTTCTTAGTTGGAGATTTTGCGATCGCTTTGCTTCACTTTGTTTTGCTCGCAATGACATACAAAAAAGTGGGATGCTCCTACAGAAAATGCGATCACAATCAGCTTATACCATTTTGGATTTTAGACTTCGGCTCCTTTCGACTTCTCTACGAGACGCTACGCGTTAGCGGAGCTTTCGCTTTAGCGATACGCTCAAGGCAAGTCGCTCAGTCGAACGATTTTAGATTTTGGATTGTGAAACATCCATTGGATAAGTGTTTCAGTTTTCCATCTGTCGCAATCATTTTTCAAATTGGTATTAGAAGAATTGAATTTACGTTAACAGTACTGTTGTTTTTTGAACAGTGACAACAGCAAACATACTATTCCCATTACTACCAACGACACTGAAGAAGCAGATTCTGAGACAGGTTGAGGGTTTTGCACAGGCTGATAATTGATGAAATTTTCTTGAATTGGGCTGAGTGATGCCAAAAGTTGCTCAATATCCTTAGATATATTAGTGTCATTACCAACACTTTTAGAAGAGATGAGGCGGTTAAAGGTTTGGCTACTTGATACATCAAAATCTCCCGTGAACCCAAGAAAATTTTGACCTATTTTACCTATAAGAGAGTCAATCAGATTGTTAACATCAGTTTTTATCCCTAATGGGGATAACTTTAAACTGCTGATATTGTTGATGTTTCCAATCTTTGTGTTATCAGTCTTTGTTAACCAATTGCCATTACCAATAATTTCATTTCCATTGGTAAAAACCCAGTTACCATTACCAATAATTGTGTTATCAGTGCCGAAGTCCCAATTGCCGTTTCCAATGGTTGCGTTGTCACTGCCGAAGTGCCAATTTCCATTACCTAGTGTTGCATTATTACTGCCGTTGTCCCAATCCCAGTTGCCATTGCCAAGGGTTGTGTTACTCTTTCCAAATAGCCAGTTGCCATTACCAATGGTTGCGTTGTCATTATTAAAGTTCCAGTTACCATTACCAATGGTTGCACTGTTACTGCCATAATCCGAGTTAAAATTACCAATAGTTGCGTTATTATTACCAAAGTTCTTGTTACCTTTCCCAACCGGTGCGTTGCTCTGATTAAAGGTTTGGCTACCTGAATTAGATGTATTGCCAGTGTTACTAAAGGGTATATTGTTACCAAGAACTTCTTTCAATGGATCGAAAGGCGATTGTTGAAGCAGACTTCCAGCACCTGCGATCGGATTACTGCTGCCTGCAAATGGGTTAGTAGTGCCACCTGCGATCGGATTACTGCTGCCTGCAAACGGATTGGTAGCCCCACCTGCGATCGGATAACCACTGCCTGCAAACGGGTTACTACCTCCTGCTAATGTGTTGTCAATACCCTTGAAATAGTTATCACCCAGAACTAACTTTAATCGCTCAAAGATTAATTTCTGAAGCCCACTGCCACCATCACCTGCAAACGGGTTAATACCGCCACCTGGAATAGGATTGTTACCGTTACCTAATAACAGATTGCTACCACCCGTCAACAGGCTGCCTTTAGCAGCAGACAAACTATCATTGGCAGCAAAGGAATTACCGCTATATAGGTTGCTAGCGCCACCTGCACTTAATGGATTAAATGCACCATTTATGGGATTGACAGCAGACGCTTCCATTGGCACTAATTCTCCTATTTCTAGTTAAAAAATTATGAAGTCTTCAGTACTTCTTATACCAATTATGAATTTGCGAAACTCAAAATCTCTCTAAAATAAAGGCTTTAATAATCTTACCGTCCAACTAACAGAAGATATTGCCTAAACCTTTACCTGAGAAGAGTTTTGGGCGTAAAATAGCAAACTAGTACAATAAGGCAGAAGGCACATCAGCGATAATACACGCTTTTCTGGTTTATCGAATAATTTGTTTATTTGCGCCAAACTGTACTAGCATACTATGTACTGAAGAACTCATCATTGTTCCCTTCTATTTATCTGTTTATTTTCGCAAATATTGTATTAAGCGAAGGGGTTTTGTCCACCTGTAGGAAATGGCGAGGTTTGTCCACCTGTAGGAAATGGCGAGGTTTGTCCACCTGTAGGAAATGGCGAGGTTTGTCCATCAGTAGGAAATGGCGAGGTTTGTCCACCTGTAGGAAATGGCGAAGTTTGTCCACCTGTAGGAAATGGCGAAATTTGTCCACCTGTAGGAAATGGCGAAGTTTGTCCACCACCCACTTCCTTGTCAAGCTTTGAGTTAACTAGCTTGTCAATAGTAGCCCTCAAAGTGAACCCGTCCGGTATTTCAGTTGTGCTAATACCATAGGTCTGGCTGCTACTACCAGTCAAAGGGTCGCCACTACCTTGGTTTCCGCCGCCTGTGGATGGGATAGCGCCGCCTGTGGATGGGATAGCGCCGCCTGTGGATGGGATACCGCCACCTGTGGATGGGATACCGCCGCCTGTGGATGGGATACCGCCGCCTGTGGATGGGCTACCACCAACTGTAGATGGGTTTACACCGCCTGCAAAGATATTCCAGAAGTTGTCGCCAGCGAAAGGATTACCACCATAGGCTAACTCAGGCTGACTGCCAGCAGCACCACCACCAAATGGGCTACCGCCACCTTCTGCATTACCAACACCACTGAATAGATTTTTGACGCCTTCCTTACCGACGACTACTTCCAAGCGACCAAAGGGTGATTGTTCAATTGGATTGTTCCCACTAGTAGAGGAGTTACCGCTACTGCTATTACTCAAATCTTCTGCCATTAGGATTAATCCTCTTATTGTTTTGATCAAAATTTTGCTAGAACGCAACATACAAATAGACAAAAATCAAGTGTGCTTTATAACTTTATTGTTGTCTTTTTGTTAGCAGAACTAGTTAGTAGCTATTAGATTATTTGGTTATCTTCACTTAGCAAAGATAATCTATTTTTAATCAGTGCTACTCACACCTACAATTTATATAATTTGATTTTGAAGGACAATGAAAAATATTTTGATGTGTTGATCAAATTTTTAGATATTTGTAGACAATGATTTAAAAAACTTAACTAATACCAACTCAATTAATGATTGCAACACATCCTTGGGTAAAGACGCGATGAATCGCGTCTCTACAAATGGTCTATTTGTCGCATTCTTTTTTCAAATTGGTATAAAATATTTGGATAATAAAATTAAATTTGGGTTAAACATTATATTGCAATGAATAATCTTTTGATAAATTTACCAAATTTTTAGATATTTCATTTATCTGCATTTATCCTGGGTTTTATCAGTTTTAACCAACGTTGTAGCGCAAGACTGATAACAATAAACAGCACAGTTAGTTCCACCCTATAAGAGGTAGTTTGGCACAATAAAAGGAAACTGTGTGAATAAAAGCAAACAAGGTTTAAACGCTTTTTGTGCCTGCCTTCTGCCCCTATTCGCTGCTTTATCCCAACGATAATTATTTACGCCGACCTAGTTATCTTGCATCATATTAGTACCGCTACGAAGTGCAGCGAAAAAAACTTCAGTGAAGGGATTACTTTAGATAAATCAGCAAATTCAATCCGGGAATTGTACGCGAAAGTGTCCACAAAACTAGGGTGATATAAATTAAACCCAAACTCCATTGATACCAAGCTAGTGCAGAGATAATACCTGGTAAATGTTCATCTCGCAGGCGAATATCATTAAATCCTAATTTAACTAGATTGTTGAGGCTAAAATCATAGTAGTTGAGCCAGTTCCAACGGCGATCGCACAACAAGGGCATATATCGTTCCCGAAATGTCTGATTCCTTGGTATCACTGGCAAACGCCCAATCAATAATCGTAACTGGCGAAATGTGCCGTCTTCTGTGAAGTAAGAAACATCCATTAAGTCATGATAACGACCTTGTTGGTAAAGTCGGATCAATAAAGCCATTGGGACGGGGACAATAATTATCAAAAGACACCCCAATGTCAGCCAAGGTTGTTCAGCATTACGAAAGATCGCTAGTAAGCTGAAGAATTCTAAAACGCTAAAACTGACTAATATCGAAATGGTTTCGTAAGATGTGGGAATAATTGGTACGGGATGCAGCCGACGATAGCGATCTACTAGCCAAAATAGTAGGCCGAAATAAGCGATCGCTAATCCTCCCACACCAAAGACTAACCAAAAATTTGTCCCATAGCCACTCAACAACAGCAGTACACTCAACGCCAACCAACTCCAAGCTTGCAGCAACCACCCAAGTATAGAAAGGGTTTCGCCAACAATTAAGCGATCGCTTAGTTGGGTATATTTTTCTAAATCGATGTCTGCTATGGTAAGTAACTCACTACTGTTACGAAAGGATTTTACCAGACGACGCTGGGCGATCGCTTGGGCTTGAGTTGCAGAAAAACCCAGGTTAATCAAACTTGCAACAGTTGCACTATTAATATTTGTAGCCGTCAAACGATGCCCAAACTCGATTAATCGCAGTCGTTGTTTTGTGTATTCCAGTTCATTAGCATCGGCTACTTGCTGTTGCTGACGGAAATTTTGCCCCAAATTCCGCAAGACGTTTTGATTCCCTTGCAATGTTGGGATGCAGAACATCTGACCAATTTCACCGGGATTACCTAAAATTTTCGCTTTGTTGGAGTTAAAAGTTAAACCAGGTACGCTTAAACAAGCCTCTTTAGCAAACCTCGCATCACTAAAATCTGCTTGGTTAAGAATATTTGCACCTTGCAGATTTACCAATTGGTTAAAGTCTGTTTCTCGGAAGCTTACAGCTTGCTCAAAAGTCGCTTCTGTTAAAAGGAGGAACTGATTAAAACCTGCTTTAGTAAACTGGGCTTGATTGGCAAAATCCACTTCAGAAAAATCAGCATTTCCTTGCCATTGGACACTACTGAATTTAGCCAATTGTTTAAAAGTTGCTTGGTTAAAGTTGGCAGTTGTCTCAAAGATACTACCTTGAAAATCAGCCAGTTCCCGAAATTTAATTTTTTTAAAGTTAGCTTTTTCAAAAAATATACTGCCCTGAAAATTGCTTGATTGCTGGAAGTTAGCACTGGTGAAACTAACGGGACGAGCAAATCTGGTTTCAGTCCAGTTAGTGGGTTGGAGAAAAGTTGCACCTTGGGCATCAACAGACTGAAGAAAAAAAGTATTGGAGAACTTCACTTCGCCGTTGAAGCGAGTTTGCACCAGTGTTAAGACACCACGAAAGACGGCGATTTCACTGGCTGGGGTTGACTCTGTTCCCAGAAGCGATCGACAATCTTTAGAGTTGGGTAAAGCGATCGCCAGTGACTCTAGACAAACGAAGCGCAAACGTTCTAGTTTTTCTTGTTCGGTAGCGGTGAAAATAGGTGCGATCGCTTTTGCATACAGTAGTGTTCTTAAACCCAAATCGCTGCCGACAAAATCCCCCAGAATCAAAGCATAGCTGAGGTCTAAACCTAGAGGTTTTGTTCCAAGTTCTTTTCGCAGCAGTTGGTAAAAAGCATCACGAAAGCTGGCGTTTTCTGGGCGTAAATCGATCGCCATTTTCTGCAAATCTACGGTTAAATTTCCTTCGCGGAGTGTGGGTGTGCGTAGTCGTTCTTGTAATAATTCTAGGGTTAAGGGTGTGCGTTCTGGTTGTGTTTGTGCTGCCGAAGCTGGTAGGGGGAGGAGGAGGAGAAGTAAAACGCAAAGGAACGCTATCGCAAAGCGTCTCGCAGAGAAGGGAAGCGCGGAGGTACGCAGAGAAACTCCTTTGTGTACCTTTGCGTTTAACCTCTGCGTGCCTTTGCGTTTAAAAGATAAATTATGCAAATTGTTCGATCATTCGTCACTAATCAGCAGAACAATTTTACCTGCCACAGACCCACTTTCAATTAATTGGTGGGCTTTAGCTGCTTCTTTTAAGGGAAATTTGTGACTCACATGGATTTTTAATTTGCCTTCATCGATCCAGGTGGCAGATTGTTCGAGAATTTCTGCATGATGGTGGAGACTATCTTGTAATCCTAGCAATGCTGGTGCCAACATGAATTCTAAACCAATGCGGAGGTTGCGAGTTCTAGCAGTTTTCCAAACGGTGTTGGCATCTGGTTCGAGAATTGTCACAATATCGCCATAGACTCGCACTGCGGGGAAGGTTTTGTGAAAGGTTTCGCCGCCTACGGTATCAAAAGCCAAGTCTACGCCTTCGCCACCAGTCCAATCTAATACCGCTTGCACAAAGTCTGTTTGTTTGTAAAAAATGACATTATCTGCACCGAGTTCTTTGACGAAATTAGCTTTTTCCTCAGAACCCACTGTGGTGGAAACAGTAGCACCTTTGAGTTTCGCCAATTGAATTGCTACATGGCCGACACCACCAGCACCCGCATGAATCAAAACCCGTTCCCCAGGTTCTAATCGTCCCCGTTCATATAACGCTTCCCAGGCGGTGATTAATACTAAAGGCGCTGCTGCTGCTTCGGCAAAGGAGATAGACGCGGGTTTACGTGCCACAAATCGCTCATCCACAACGGTATATTCAGCGTAATTTCCTTGGTGTGCGCCTAAGCCACCATAGCAAAAATATACTTCATCACCTGCGTGAAAACGCTGAACGCCAGCACCCACAGCTTCCACAATACCTGCACCATCACATCCTAAAATTGTTGGCGTCCGATCGGGGTAGAAAGTGCCTCGACTCCGAAGTTTAGTGTCAATGGGGTTGATGCCAGCCGCCACCAAACGCACTAAAAGTTCAGTATTCCCTACAGGAACAGCAGGGTTTGGCACATCCTGTACTTGCAGAACTTCGGGACTGCCAGCTGCTGTCATCAAGACTGCTTTCACAATTCTTTCCTCCTGGCTCTAGATGCACGTTCTTATGCAACTTTAGCGTAAGAGGGTAGATACAGAGCTATGTTTGAGGGAAAACTGTGATTTTTGGTGACAAGGTGCGATCGCCCTACATCTATTATTCAACAAAAAACAAGCGACTGAAGCTTTGAAGATTATCCCTTAATTACTGCTAAATTCAATATATAATCTCACGTAAGTAATATTTGTTTATTCTTCACTCATAATTGAGCCATTTTGTAAAGTCGCCAAACTCCTACTTCACTAATGTCCACAGCCTGATGAATAGATCGAGTAAATTAAGATAAGTAAAGAAAACGCTTTGAACTAAATGGCAGCTCTAAGCTTACAAGAAATTTCTACTCAGCTAGAAAGTCCGAATTTACGCGATCGCATGGTAGCCCTTGCTAATCTGCGTCATGTTGCGGCTGAGGATGCAGTCCCTTTGATTAAAAAGGTACTAGATGATGAATCTTTGCAACTGCGATCGATGGCAATATTTGCTCTGGGAATCAAGCCAACACCAGAATGTTATTCTATTTTGGTAAAAATTCTCGAAAATGACCCCGATTATGGTATACGCGCTGATGCCGCCGGTGCTTTAGGATATTTGGGTGATGCCAGAGCCTTTGAGGTGCTTTCACGGGCATTTTATGAAGATACTGATTGGCTAGTACGTTTTAGTGCAGCCGTTTCTCTAGGTAATATTAAAGATCCTCGTGCCCGTCAAATTCTTCTTCAGGCATTGGATAGCAAAGAAGTAGTGTTACAACAAGCTGCAATCTCTGCACTGGGAGAAATTCAAGACATCGAGTCTGTAGATAAGATCCTGCGTTTCGCCCAATCAGATGATTGGTTAGTCAGGCAGCGTTTGGCAGAAGCCTTGGGAAATCTTCCCACTCCCAAGAGTGTCTCAGCTTTAAAATACCTGGAAAAAGATAATCATTTCAACGTTGCTGAGGCAGCCAGAATTGGCCTCAAGAAGCTTGAAGAAATAGGCAATCAAGCTTAATATTAAAGCCTCCTGTTACCTTTTAATAATAATTAAGTGGGAATTTTAGCATTTTGATGCAGGGTAATTTCATTCATGAATATTGAAGAGTTTTTTCAGTTAAGTACTGGTAAATGGTTTTCTCATCGTACTAGTCAACATTTGGCTTTTAACCAATCGGAACATAGCAAGTCAGATATCATCATTGAGGCGCTGGCATTAGATCATCCAGAAGTCATCAAGCTGTGTCAAAGTTACAATATTAATCCTAGTTCTGCTTCCTGTGCTACCAAAATTACCTGGAACGGCACAATGGAAAAGGATCAAGCAAAACACACTGGTTCAACTGTGTTAGTTTCGGTACCTGATGCGGATAATCCGACCCAAGGCAGGTTACTCCAAGAAATAGTTGATGCCAATAAAACTCCAGTTCCCGGACGCTATAAATTTGACAGCGATGGTGCTTTAATCCTAACTACAGAGGATGAAACCATCTCCTCAGAGGAACGCCTGTGGTTTGCTAGCCCCAATTTGCGAATGCGGGTAAATGTCCTCAAGAGTTTTGGTGGATTTAGTATCACTTCCTTCACTTCTGAGATTCGTATGGGTGGCTTTCCCCCAGCCGAGAAGGTTTCTGAGGCGGCTAATTCAGTATCTAGTTAAGTTTGATCGCAAAATATTCTCCCCGTTTCTGGGTTACGGTGTACACACAAGTCGAATTACCCCCCTTAATCCCCCCGATGCATTGGGGGGAAACCGGAAAATCTAGTTCCCTCCCCTTTCCAAGGGGAGGGTTAGGGTGGGGTAAAACCCTGGTTAATCAGCTATTTCAGACTTGTGTGTACACCGTAGGTTTCTGGGGGGAATTAAGTAGAAATGGGTTAGGGTTAGGGAAAGTTTTGATTAAGCCTGTAAAACCTTAAACCACTTATTCAAAACCGTGCTGATGGTTTTCTTAATCTGATGATTGCGACTCCATTTTTGGAATGCCATTTCATACTCTTCGCCTTTAATTTGAAAGGTATTCCAGACATCAAGCGCTACAGGCAATCCGCAGAATAGTAAAATGTACAGCGACCAAGAAATTCCACCACCGGTGATTAAATCAAGCAGTATAAAAAAACCAGTGGAAATTGCATATTTGCTTAGGCGTTTCTGAAATCTTCTGATGCGGTAGGCGTCAAAAGCTTTTCGCTGTTGGAGTTGCCCCTGTTGTGCTACCCAATCGCTTTCTGCTAATTTTAAAGACTCAGGTGAAATTTCTAACTCAGCAGCAATTTCTAATATATGCTCATAAGAAAATTCTGTGTCTTTATCATCTGCTTGACGAGCGATCGCTAAGTGCAGAATTTGTTGGACATCTTCTTGGCTATACGAGCGGATGCTTTGAGGTTCAAACGCCGTCATAATTCTTTCTCTTATTATTACTTTTAATAGAAATTTGCTGCCTGATAGATTTTAAGCAGCTACGCCAGTACTATCTCTATTATTCTTAGATTAACAAATCTAGATGCTGTCCGGCATTGAATGTATGGGATTTTTAACTTTGGGCATAGGGTAAAGAGGCAGAGTGGCAGCACTTCTCTACGAGAGCTACGCTCAGTGACCGGGGAGCGGAGGGGCAGAGGGGAAAAATTTACTGCATCTGCCCACTCTCCACCAATCTAAAGACTCTCCAAACATCCAAGATATTATCAAATGCAGCAGAGCATAATTAATAACGAAATAACAAGCATTAACAAGGATGTAAATCAATGGTTGAAGAAAATGGATCGATTCGTACCCTATCGGTTGATATTGGCGGTAGCGGCGTTAAAGCTATGGTTTTGGATATTACAGGGCATCCTGTAACGGAAAGGGCGCGTTTAGATACGCCCCAACCGGCGACACCGGAGGTTGTAATTAATGCAATTGTGGTGTTAGCAGCGGCTCAAGGTGAATTTCATCGCGTTTCGGTCGGTTTTCCCGGTGTAGTACGATGTGGAGTCACGGAAACAGCCGTAAACTTACATCCAGATTGGATCGGATTTGATTTGGAAACAGCATTATTAAAACACTTAAACAAGCCTGTACGGGTGATTAATGATGCGGATATGCAGGGATTTGGTGCGATCGCAGGTAAGGGTGTCGAATTGGTGATTACTCTGGGTACGGGGTTTGGTTCGGCTTTATTTGTAGATGGTAAGCTGGTGCCAAATATGGAAATGGGGCATCATCCGTTTCGTAAAGGAGAGACTTTTGAGCAGCAATTGGGGCGTGCAGAGTTAGAAAAAATTGGTGAGAAAAGATGGAACAGGCGTTTAGAAAAAGCGATCGCATCTTTGCAACATCTGTTTAATTATGACTACCTTTACATTGGCGGTGGTGAAGCTGTAAGAGTGAATTTCCAGCTACCGTTAAATGTCAAACTCATCCCCAATATCACTGGTTTATTAGGCGGTATTGCTTTGTGGCGAGATGAAAAAAGGTAAAAAGTTTTTCAATATCCACAAATGAGAGTACTAAGCGATATCTAAGGGCGGCCTACGCCTACACACTTTTTGGTTAAGGTGCATTCTTTGTCAAAGTTTCAAAATGATATAAAAATTAACACAGATTAGACAAGAGAATTGCACAAACATTATGTTCAGTGCCCCTGTGTAATTTTTTCATGTACTATCTAAACTTTAACTCAAATTCCATACCGTGCAACAAGGTTGTGCGGTTTCATTCTTTTGAGGTTAAAATGTGCGCTTTCCGAGAATAGATTGAAAGAGCGACATAAGTTGCAATACAGTTCAGAATGAGCAACAAAACCCTTATTGTAGAGACGCGATTTATCGCGTCTTCAAAAACCAATAATCCTTAACCCAAGCGTATTGACATAAGTTGTGATTGATAAAAAGTATTTGAAATTAAGAGCTTTTAATCAATAGTTAAAAACTGACTCGATGAATTCAGTAGTATTGTTACTCGCAGTATAAACATGATAAAAGCAACATCAGCATACCAAGCACGATCCAAATATAACTAAGTAAATTTGTTTGATGGCATTCCCAGGCGATCGTATAGTATGTTATTGTCTAAACCATTGATTTAGATAGTATGTCTGATAACTTGATGGCTTGATTAATGATATTAATCTGATTAATGGAATCGGAGGTGAGCAAATATGAACATGAAAATATTAGGTGGAAAAATTAGTACATGACTTTTTTATTTGGTCAGTATGTACTATCCCGGACAACAACTGTTGGTTAAAAGAAATATTGGTTGAAGTAAAATAAGCTAAAATGACTGAAATTGGCCTGATGATGACGGGCGTGTTGACAATAAGACAAGCATCTGGGGCCAGTTTGCCACAGCAGCAATTATTTCAGATGGAAAATGACGTAAACCAGTCAAAACAGAGTCAGTTAGAGATAGCTGCTAAAGTTACACCACCTGAATTTATGCAGACAGATGAGATTTCCCAGGCTTCTCTCTCAGTGCTGAAACCAGAAAAAGAACACATACTTCAGAAAATCAGCAAAAAGAATCTGGGACTAGTTTCTTCTAACTTAGGTAAGCCTAAGAAGTCTTCTCAGTCTGAAGCTAAAGTTCGTACAAAGGCTACAGGACGGTTCCAGAAGTTTAGTAGCCAACTACCAACTCTTTATTTCGGTAGTTCTGGTATTGCTGTCAGAGCCTTACAACAGTTATTAGTGACTAACGGTTATGCTGTGAGAGTAGATGGGATTTTTGGCGCACTAACAGAGACTGCTGTCAAAGCCTTTCAAAACCAGCAAAATTTAGGTGTAGATGGAGTAGTTGGTCAACGAACTTGGAGTGCGTTGACAATTTAGTTATTTGTTTATTGTCCTTAGTCATTTGTCTTTAGTCTTTAGCTAATGACAAATGACAAATGACAAACTAACGGTGTTTATGCTGTTCTAATAGCTGTTGCGCTCTTGGTTTGTAAATTAAATAGAACAAAGCCTCGATATAGCGCAATAAATCTTCCCGATTTTCCTTGGAAGTAAAGTTCCAGAAGCCATAAATCCGTGCTAATGATAGCAGCTTGCTAGTGTGAATTTTCCAAGTATAGGTGCTGTAAACTCGCTCAATTCCTCGCTGGGCAATTTCATTCCAATAGTTAGGATTTTGCTCGCATTTAGTGATGAATTCCACAATTTTTGTGGCTGTTTCCTCTAAATTTGTCGGGTTAATCAAAAAGCCATTAACCTTATCTTGAATAATCTCTAATGGCCCACCAAATTGGGTGGCAAAAGTTGGTAATCCTGAAACCATCGCCTCTAAAATTGTTAAACCAAAAGCTTCAAATAAAGCTGGTTGTACAAAAATTCCTTGACGATCGGCAATGACTCGGTAAATTTCACCAGAATCAGTTTTAGTCAGGCGCACACCCAGCCAACGAATCTTTCCGTGGAGATTGTACTGATCAATTATTTGGTAGAGTTTGATAATTTCGTCACGTTCTTCGTTGTCGCCTGATTCTTCGACGCGTAATTTACCCGCTACCAAAATTAAGTTGCAATGCTCTTGTAATTCTTTACTTTGACCATAGCATTCAGCTAAACCTGTGAGGTTTTTAATGTGGTCAAGACGCGCCATTGAGAAGAGAGGGCGCTTGTTAGGATCGTCTAGTTTGCCAAAGATTTGTGTGGGGTCTTCCAGAGTAAAGAGGGTTTCTGCAAGGCGTTGGCGATCGCTCTCCACGCGGTCTTTATTTCGGGTGTAGGGGAAGTAATTATTTTCATTTACTCCCGGTGGTACGACATTAAATTTGGGACTAAATAATTCAATGCCATTAGTAACATGATACAACTCCGGCATAGTGAAGCACTTATAAGATTCGTACTGTCCCACACTATCTGGTGTTCCGACAATTTCTTGGTAGGTGCTGCTAATCACAAAATTGGCAGCATTCATCGCAATCAAATCAGCGGTGAATTGCAAGGAAAAATGATATTTCTCTTCTAATTCTTGCCAGTAGAGGTTACTGAACAAGTATTTAGATTTTTCCAAAGCATGGGCAACATTGCATTGAGTAACTTTCAGCCGTCGCGCCAGCAAAAACGCCACTAAATTCCCATCAGTATAGTTACCAACTATTAAGTCTGGTCTACCTTGAAACTCTGCTAGCAGTTCTCTTTCTGAATCAATGGCGTAGGTTTCTAGATAAGGCCAAAACTCAAACCGAGAAATCCAGTTTTGAGTCATGTTAGGATTAAATTCCCGTAAAGGCACTCGCAAAATCCAGGCATTTTCGGTATCGTGGACTTTTTCTAGCCGTTGATTACAAAGGGTACCATCACTATTGGGAATCAAACGGGTGAGAATAATTACCTTTGGCTCGACATTCAATTTTTCTAAACCCGCAAGCAGGACATCTTCTTGTAGCTGCTTCTCTAGGCTCTTTGCCTGGTCAAGGACGTAAACTACCTGACCACCGGTATCGGGACGCCCTAAAACTCCCTCTTGCCCAAACCAACCGTGAACTGATACCAAGACGATTCTAAAAATCATCGGGATGCGAGAAATGAATGCTTCTAGGGTCTGAGGATCGGCAGAATCAATCAATTCATCGAGAATATTTAGGGTTTCCTGCACTCGCGCTGCGGTGTTACCCCAACCCGGCTCAAAACCCATTGACTGCAATTGGAAGCGGAATTGTTCGTAGGGTTCATCTGTGGGGCGATTATTAACAAAACTGATAGCTTTCTTAACTTGCTCGGAAAGTTGCTGCTGTGATTGAATGCGATCGTTGATTAGCAGTTGAACACCGTTGTAGTGGTGCAGGCGCAAGAAATTCAATAAGCTGTCCAGCAATTGTTTGGAGTCTTGAAAGATTTTGCTGGATAGATAGCGGTTGAGAAATTGCACCCCCTTACCAATATTTTTGGGGTCGCGGATGATTGGGGTGTAGTCATAAAAGGGGCCGAAGTCCAATTCTAGCAGGTCGCCCTCGTTGGGATGATATTTGTTCACCAAGCGATCGCGCAAATCCAACAAATCCTGCACCGTCATCGGCTCAATGCTCAAGTCTGATGTCAACCAATAAACTTCTTGGCTGGCAATCTTAGAACGGATGATGAAACAGAAGTTTGAGTCCTCCTGAATTATTTCCTGAGTATAGTAAATGAGTTTGCCTAACTCGGAGGAAGTGTAAAAGCCTTCAGGTTTCTGGGATTTGGAGCAATACTCATTATATACATTGAGTATGTCGTTCCGTAGCAAGTACTTCTTTTCTTGTTGGCGTAATTCACTAATAAAGGAACGTAAATCACTTTTTTCTTCACTATCTAAGACTGCTTGAAGCAATTCAGACATAGCAACTCCACTAAATGACGATGTTTGCATTGTTAACTTTCTAGGCGAGACAAATAAGCCTCTACCTTTTGTTAGACATATATAAACACGAAACAACACAGATAAATATAATTTATCTGTGTACCTACAAGTATCAAATTTTCAGCAGGCACTTAAATCATGTTCTACTTTACTTAAAGTATCTATGACTCAGTATTTTTGGATCTCACTAAAGGAATACAATTTTTATTTCTTTTGATAGATGTTAGTAAATAACTGCATCAGAAGATTTGGGGCACAAATTATCACGCTCTCAATTGCTTAATGTAATATTTACTATATCATTTATTTGCGTATATTTTGACGATCGGCACATACAGCATAATTCAGAATTTATATAATCAGAATAGGCTGCGCTAACAGAAGTAAAATAGGCTTTCATAGCTTGTGTAGTTCACAAACTTGAAATCTGTTGTATGTAAGGTAAATAATTTAAAAAATAAAATATGATTCCTGTATTATGTTAATTTTGGGAATAAGTAATAGTCTTGCCATAATCTCTTTTTAAAGAATTGAAATAAAAGTTAATAGTTTTGCTGAAGTTTAACTATTTAGTTTAACTTAAATTAATTAAAATCAATTTTTGTTTAAAAACAGACTAATATTGATTTGCCATAGTTATAATTTAGGCAAAAGTTGTTTAAATTTGGTCAATTTTATATGGCTACCAATACAGATAAGTTAACAGCTTCTGACCACAGTATAGGCAACATTCTGATTATGTCTTTACTTGCCTTCTGTGGGCTGACTTTGATCGTTCTTCTAGGCATTTTTTAACAAATGTGCGTTCAAAAACTTCTGACACTCAAATTCCCGATTTCTTGGAGAAGTCGGGAATTCTTAATATAAATAGCTCAGGCTCCAGAGAATTATGAGCATTTGTTTAGTCTGATAGCGTAGTAATAGGTCAATACGGTTCAGTTAAGCATTTTTTCTCTTCTCTCTGTTTCCTCTGCGCCTCTGCGGTTCGTTAAAAAAGTTGACTTTGACAAAGAGTTTTAGCCTTAACTGAACCGTATTGAGTAATAGGTTCTCTATCTTTAGCCCGTCTCGTAGAGAAGTTGCTAAAAAGTAGATTTGCTTATATACATCAACTTCTTTATAAGATAAACTAATGAATTATTATAGATTTGTAAACCTTCCAAGTCTATGAACTCGTATACAACAAATCATTGCTAAAGTAATGGTTATGAATGTTCAGAACCAAAACGGATCTTTATATAGGAATATATATCAATATAAGATTATATAGGGCGAACGATGGGAATCGAACCCACGAATGGTGGTACCACAAACCACTGCCTTAACCACTTGGCTACGCTCGCCATTCAACAATTTGAATTATAGCAATAATTTGGCAATCGATCAAGAGTTTTTGTTCAAGGAACGGACTTGGTTGATTTAGAGTCTCTGGAATCTAACGATTACAACGAATTTTACTTGGCAAATATGAAACCATTGACCATCATTGCGTATACTGGAGCAGCAGTAGGCCTCGCCGCCTTGGGTGTGACAATGGCGAAAACCAATCCCAGTCAAGTTGAATATGAAGAATATGCAGTTCAACGCCTGACAAAATACTTAAAAACCGATGTATGTAAAAAAACTACGAATATTATAGAAAATTTAATCCGTTTTAATTGTGATAAGTTAGTTGACTCGGCTAACCCACAAATCCAAGAAATTATTGCCAAGACTACAGAAAGGCAAGATTTCCTTATTTTTAGTGTTTACCGTACAAATTTAAAAATAAATTCTTGGATACCTTCATACAAATTTGAAACGGTAGGAGCTTTTGATCAATTTTATACTTACACTGCCGAAGAACAATAAGGTAAGCAGCAGGGGAAGAATATACAGCAGAATTCAGGAGTGAGAATTCAGGAGTCAGAATCGGCTGCGCTAACAGAATAAAAACAAGCTTTATACCTGCTTTTGAAACGAATAGTTGTGTACTTTACAACTTGAAATCTGCTGTAAAAGTGATTAAGAATAATTCTGTTTAGTAATTGATAATAGTTTCAATAATTACCAGAGTACTTATGAACCCCGGCTTAATCTTAAGTAAGATATAGTAACTGAAAGTTCGAGCTTTACCGATGTCATCTGCCTATCTGTTATTATCTCACGGAAGTCGCGATCGCCGCCCAGAAATTGCTATGCAGCAACTAGCTAGTCTGGTATGTCAGAAATTGTCAAGCGAACATTTGGTTGGCATCGCTGCTTTAGAAATGAGTTCTCAACCTTTACACGAGCAGATTCAACAATTTGCTAAAAGCGCTTTTGGCGATTGCCCACAGTCTCAAAATGAGAATCGCCTCAAAATTGTACCGCTATTTTTACTGCCGGGAGTGCATCTGATGACAGACATTCCCGCCGAAGTAGCACTCGCACAACAGGCTGCTGGTCAAGATACTATCATTGAGTTGCAACCATATTTAGGCTCTCATCCTAATTTAGAGAAATTGTTGGCAAAGCAAATAGCTGCTATCAAAGCAGAAGCATGGATTCTCTTAGCTCATGGTAGCCGTCGCCCAGGTTCGCAAGAAAGTGTGGAAGCAATGGCGGCGAGTTTGGGAGCCGTGACTGCTTATTGGGCTGGGCCTCCTAGTTTAGAATCACGAGTGAAAGAGTTAGTAACTGCTGGTTATCGAGAAATTGCAATCTTGCCATACTTTTTATTCGCTGGTGGAATAACCGATGCGATCGCCACCTCAATAGAAGAGCTAAAATTACAATTTTCTGCGGTGAATTTCCAATTGGCGCAGCCCTTGGGAGCAAGTGCAGAATTAGCCGAGCTAATTTGGGATTTAACACAGAGATGAACCGCATAGAAAAACAGGAGAACAAGTATTTGGGAAAGGTTTATTTAGTAGGTGCGGGGCCAGGAGATCCAGGATTAATTACCCTGAAGGCGAAAGGTTTGTTGGAATGTGCAGATGTAGTCATCTATGATGCCTTAGTGAGTCCGGCAATTCTGGCTATGATTAATCCTCAAGCCGAGCAAATTAATGCTGGTAAACGTGCGGGGAGACATTCGTTGTTGCAGTCAGAAACAACTCAATTGCTGATTGATAAAGCGCAGGATCGTGCAATTGTAGTGCGACTCAAGGGTGGCGATCCCTTTATTTTTGGTCGCGGTGGCGAAGAGATGGAAGAATTAGTCAAAGCTGGAATATCAACGGAAGTAGTGCCGGGTATCACTTCGGGAATTGCAGCAGCAGCATACTCAGGTATTCCTTTGACACATCGGCTGTATAGTTCGTCAGTCATATTTGTAACTGGTCATGAAGCGGCGGGTAAGTATAGACCGCAAGTGAATTGGAGTGCGATCGCTCACGGTTCCGAAACCATTGTAATTTATATGGGAATTCACAATCTGCCTTATATTGTGGAAGAATTAATTACCGCTGGGTTGAATTTAGAAACGCTCATTGCTTTGGTGCGCTGGGGTACGCGCCCAGAACAAGAAGAATTAATTGGGACATTGGAAACAATAGTCACACAGGTAGAGGAAACTGGATTTGACGCGCCTGCGATCGCAGTTATTGGACAAGTAGTGAAGATGCACAGTATTTTGTCTGGCTGCCGCCCAGTTTGATAGTTGGCGAAAAGCTTGTTGTTTCGTATTCTCCGATAACCCTAGTGTATGATCGATAAGGTGATTCGGTTCTGGTGGGAGTCAGCTACCAGAGGTAACGGGGAAAGTTCGGTGCAAATCCGGCGCTGTCCCGCAACTGTGAACCAATGTGAGATTCAGGAACTAAATCGAAAATCTCAAATTGAGTGAGTCAGGATGCCCGCCGAAATAGATTTATTAGTTTCACATATCTGCGAGGTACAGATGACTACGACTGTAAATATTTCCCCAACCAGTCCAATGGAAGTTGCTGAACATACTTTATTTGTTTGCAAAACCTGTGCCAGTGTTTGGCAAAATGGAAAACGCTTAGGTGAAAGTGGTGGTGAAAAACTTTTACACCAACTTCAGCAGCTGGCACAAGATTGGGAATTACGAGATCGATTCCCGATTCAGGAAGTTGAATGCATGAGTGCTTGTAATCGTTCTTGTGTAGTCGCCTTTAGTGCCAAAGGCAAATTAACATATTTATTTGGTGATTTAGCCGTTGATGGCAGTGCCTCTGCGGTACTGGAATGTGCTAGTCAATACTATGCTAAAGCAGATGGTTTACTGCCTTGGTCAGAGCGTCCAGAAGCAATGAAAAAGGGCATTTTAGCAAAGATTCCACCTTTATCTCAATAAACCTCTTGCATAAATCACAAAATTTGAACCCCATCCTGATGCTTTGCGGTGTACACACAAGTCTGAAACAGTTTAATCATTATGGGTTTAAGCATAAGTTTTACCCCTCCCTAACCCTCCCCTTATAAAGGGGAGGGAACTGAATTTCCTGTTTCCCCCCTTTATAAGGGGGGATTAAGGGGGGTAATTCGACTTGTGTGTACACCATCGCGATGCTTTGGGGAGGAGATTAAGGGGTGGGGTGTTAGGGACTTTTACAAGATATCTAATGATGCGCGTTTTGATTCTGGGTGGGACGGGTGATGCAGCAGAACTAGCTGCCAAAGTTACTACTATCCAAGGGTTAGAAGTAATAACTTCTCTTGCTGGCCGCACCCGCGAACCGTCAGTACCGCTGGGCGATTTGCGGGTTGGAGGCTTCGGGGGTGTGGCTGGATTGGCTAGCTATCTGCGAGTCATGCAAATCGACTTATTAATTGATGCAACCCATCCTTTCGCTACTCAGATTTCCTTCAATGCGGCAGATGCGGCAACGGAAGTTGGAGTCCCCCGTCTGATGTTAATCCGTCCGCCTTGGGAAAAAGAAAGTGGCGATCGCTGGATTGAAGTTGATAATGTTGAAGTCGCAGCAACAACCCTGCAAAATCAGGCACAGCGCGTATTTTTGACCGTTGGTAGGCAAGAACTCGCTGCTTTTGCTCATTTGGAGAAAATTTGGTTTTTGATGCGGATGATTGACCCTCCTGGCGAAGATGCTTTAGTACCGCCGGGGATGGTATTGTGCGATCGCGGGCCTTTTACCCTCAATAATGAGAGACAAATTCTGATTGAGAATAACATTGATACCATCGTCAGTAAAAATAGCGGTGGCGATGCCACAAAGCCCAAGATTATTGCCGCGCGAGAACTAGGCGTGAAGGTTGTGATGGTAAATCGTCCAGCGATACCGCCAGGCGAGCAGGTTAGTAATGTTGATGCTGCTTTGGTATGGCTATGCGTAGGCGTAGCCCGCCGTAGGCATCGCTGTTAGTAAATAGGCAAGATTGATAATACTATCTTTCCTAATTTCCGTATAATACACGGGAACGATCGCAGTAACGACTTCCATGAAAAATCTAGCTCTATCTGCCATAGCCCTCGCCACCACATCTGGATTAGTTTTCGGGACAATGCCAGCCGCTTCTGCTTTAAGTTGGAATTGGAATTATTCTGGTACTGGCATAGCGGCGAACGGTACTTTCACCAGTAATGACACCCCTAACGATTTGGGTTTTTACCTGATTTCTGGAATTACTGGTACACGAAATGGTGAAACAATTACCGGTCTGCAACCCGCTGGGACTCCAATACCAGGAAACGAACCTTTTAATGTTGATAATTTAATTAGTCTTAACACTCAGCAGTTAACAGGTGATGGTTTTGGGTATTCCACTTCGGGAGGAAACTATTCTAGTCCATTTTTCGCGAGTTTTTTGCCGACACCAGGTTATTTAGAGGTTTTTTCTGCGCCGCCAATCATACCAGGTTTTGAAAATTTGGGATTAGAAGATAGTGAGTTACTTATTAGTTTTTCTGCAACCATAGTCACTGTTCCTGAACCCACTTCTATCCTTAGCCTGCTCTTTCTTGGTACTCTTGTTGGCGCACCTTCATTACTCAAACGCCACAATCTATCCAAATTTACTCAGAAGAAGCTCGAAAAAGTTTCCTAAAACCATCAATAACAATTCAAAATTATACCCTTACAGGAAAGCAAGCTATGCGTAGCGTCTTGTAGAAAAGAGAGTTGCAAATAGGAATTTAAAGCCCGATTGTAGCTTGCTTTTTGTAGGATAACTTTAGCTAAGTACAGTTTTGCGTAAAAGCGTAGCGTCTCGTAGAGAAGCCGTTGGCGCAGCCTCTCCAAGGGTTGTATTAGTCATTTGTGTTTACCAAGGACAAAGGACAATTGACTTAGGACAACCTCACCAGTTGATGTGCAACTTAAATGCGTAACAGCTTACTAAGTGTTGACGTTCGGTTTTAAACCCTTAAATTCATGAGAAAACTTGCAATCTCTCTATAGGCTCTTTGAGACATACAGATTAAAGTAATATAGCAACGGTGGTATCATTGCATCCAAATGATACCGTAATTTTGTCTAGATATAGAATTCTATCGCCCTGCGGACGGTAGATTATTTCTAAAAGGAGTTTGCTGCAATGTCCACAACACCAACTACTCGATTAATTTTAGAGACTTTACTCCCCCATCTCAAAGTAGCAGCAGCCTATGCCAATTTTCTACAACCAAAAATTGCTGCACTTCCTGCCAAAGAACAAGCAAACAACTTTTTTAGTGCTGCACTTACTGATGCAGATGTGGCTATTCAAAATCTGGTAGAAGTAGTATTACTAGGCACTTTCCCAGATATTCGCTTTTATGGTGAAGAATATGAAAGTTCTAATAATACCAAATATTTTTGCGCTACCGAACTCGGTTCAGAAGGTGATTACTTAGTAACACTTGACCCGATTGATGGCACAAAGTTTTATATGGATGGACATTCTAATTACCAAATTATTCTCAGTATTCTAAATGCGGATGACTTTGAAGCAGTAATTGCCATTTCTCCTGCCCAAAACATTTATTTTTACGCGCTTCGAGGTGAAGGTGCTTTTAAAGGCACGCTGGACATGAACTTAGAAGCTTGTGCCCCATTAGATATAACATCTGCCAAACCTTCTATTTTATTGGGATGGGGAATGAATTCCATCGCACATTTATTAAAAGATCGATATAAAGTAATCGATATAGCGGCTGATTACTCTAGTGATATTCAAATTCCCAATCTTAATGGTATTCTCAGTGGCGACTTGAGTGGAGCAGTTATCAAATCGGGCAAATTTCTTGATAGTGCTGCACTTGCTTTTATTGCAAAAGAGGCTGGCTGGATTGTAACTACTCTCGACGGTTCGACTTTACCGCCACTGCATACTTGTCAAAACTATAGTTTGCCTGGATTGATTGTAGCTGCCTCAAAATCTGTTCATCAAGATTTATTAGAAGCGCTGCAAAGTTTTAGGAGTAATGAGTGCTGAGTAATGAGTAATGAGTAATGAGTAATGAGTAATGAGTAGTAGTTGTGAATCTTCCCACTCTAAGCTGGAGAATTCACTACTGGGAACTGAACTGGATACCGTTTTCCACAAATCATATTTTTTGGCTAAATGAAAATCTGTATTGTTGGCGCGGGTGCGATTGGTGGATATTTAGGGGCGAAATTGGCACTGGCAGGTGAAGAGGTGACATTAATCGCGCGTGGTTCTCATTTGGAGGCAATTCAAAAAAATGGGCTGAAGTTGTTTATGGCAGATGGTTCTAGCCAAATTGCTACTCCATTTCTAGCAACTAGCGATATTCAGTCAGCTGGGCCACAGGATGTAGTAATTTTAACTGTGAAGGCTCACAGTGTTCCTGCGATCGCACCTTTTCTCCCTGCACTCTACAATCCTTACACGATGGTGGTGACAGCCCAAAATGGCGTTCCTTGGTGGTACTTTCGTCAGCATGGCGGTAAGTATGAAGGTACGCGGATTCAATCTGTCGATCCAGATGGGATTATTGAAGCTAGTATCGGTGCTGAACGTGCTATTGGTTGTGTAGTTTACCCGGCAACAGAGATAATTGAACCAGGTGTAATTAAACATATTGAAGGCGATCGCTTTACTCTCGGTGAAATCGACGGCACTAAAACCGAACGCATCCAATTATTAGCACAGACTTTAAAACAAGCAGGATTCAAAGCACCAATCCGCAATCAAATTCGCACGGAAATTTGGATCAAGTTGTGGGGAAATGTAGCGTTTAATCCCATCAGTGCCTTAACTGGTGCGACTCTAGAGGATATTTGTCGCTATCCCCTCACCCGTGAACTAGCGCGACAAATGATGAGAGAAACTCAAGCGATCGCAGAAAAATTGGGTATAAAGTTTGGCATCACTTTAGAACAGCGAATTAATGGCGCAGAAAACGTTGGTTCCCACAAAACCTCAATGCTACAAGATATTGAAGCCAGACGCCCCACCGAAATACACGCCATTGTTGGCGCGGTAGCAGAATTGGGAAAACTTACTCAAATTCCCACACCTTATATTGATGCTATTTATGCCAGCGTCAAGCTACTGGAGACGACCAAAATAAGAATTTGACAGTCCCTAATTACAACATTCCAGTAATTCATAACAAATTCTCCGCGTACCTCTGCGCTTCCCTCCGCGCACCTTTGCGTTTAAATTTCACCCTCAATTCCCCACGAATTTACGCATTTAAGTTGCAGAATTTAAATTATATAATTATCAAGCTTATGAAGAAAAAGAAACTATGGCTATCAACAATATTACTTGTAGCATTAGTAATCAGCATCATCGGACATAGTAATTCTCTAAAAGCTGCTTCACCTTTAGGGAAAGACACCCTGACGATGATTACTTCCCCAGATTATCCTCCTTATGAGTTTTATGATACGAAAGGAGGCGATCGCCAAATCGTTGGCTTTGATATAGATATTGCCAAAACCCTTGCTGAAAAACTAGGGTTTAAACTTCAGATAATGGAATCTGATTTTAATGGGTTAATTCCTGCACTCCAAGCGAATCGCGCTGACTTTGTAATGGCTGGGATGACTCCGACTCCAGAACGTCAGAAAAATATTGATTTTTCAATTATTTATTACGAAGCTAAAGATACAATTGTCGCTCCTAAAGGTAGCAACCTGAAGCAGCCCCAAGACTTATCAGGAAAAAAGCTTGGAGTACAACTAGGAACGATACAAGAACAAAATGCTCAAAAAATTGCTAAAAAAGTTGCAGGTATTCAGCTAAAGCAACTCAATAAAGTGCCGGAAGTAGTTCAAGAAATCAAATCTGGGCGAATTGATGCAGCAATTGTTGAGGATACCGTCGCTAAAGGATTCGCCCAAGCTAACCCAGATTTAGAATTTAATACTATTCCGTCACAGGAAGCAAGCGGATCAGCGATCGCTTTTCCCAAAGGTTCTTCTTTTGTA
This sequence comes from Nostoc sp. 'Peltigera membranacea cyanobiont' 210A, assembly GCF_002246015.1. Classification (GTDB taxonomy): domain Bacteria; phylum Cyanobacteriota; class Cyanobacteriia; order Cyanobacteriales; family Nostocaceae; genus Nostoc. The sequence continues at coordinate 314,750 of NZ_NOLJ01000001.1, read as the reverse complement.
GAACCGTTTAACAAAGTCCTTCAACAAATGAAGGACGATGGCACATTGAATAAACTTGTCGCCAAATGGTTTTCAGAGAACACTACCGCTAAACCTGCATCCTCAACTCCTGCCAAAGGCGGATTGAATCTCGACTTCACCAGAATTCTTCCAGATATTCCCTTTATTCTGCGGGGAATCCCTTTAACTTTGTTGTTTACCCTATTATCTGTAACCTTGGGGTTAATCTGGGGAACAATCCTATCTCTATTAAAAATTCTCGGCATCAAGCCGCTTACCTGGGTTGCTAACGCCTACACCTCTGTTTTTCGAGGTACACCTTTGCTATTACAGTTGGCATTAGTTTACTACGCAACACCCCAGCTTACAGGCTATGATATTTCAGCATTGGCGGCTGGGGTACTAACTTTTACTCTGAATTCTGGCGCTTATATGTCAGAAACCATCAGGGGTGGGATTCAAGCGGTGGATAAAGGGCAAAGTGAAGCGGCGATGTCTATGGGTGTTCCCTATTGGTTGATGATGTGGGATGTGATTTTGCCGCAAGCATTGAAGAACATTCTCCCAGCATTGGTAAATGAAACTATCGGATTGCTCAAAGATTCCGCGCTGGTGTCAACGATTGGCGTGGTGGAAATATTACGCAGCGCCCAAATTGTTGGCGCAAACAAATATATTTATTTTGAACCACTGCTATTTGCAGGGTTAATCTACTATGTTTTGGTAATGGGTATGACCTTGGGTGCATCCGCTTTAGAAAGGAGGTTACGGGAAAGTGAATAATGTAGTAATTCGCACGGAATTCTTATCTAAATCCTTTGGCAAACTCGACGTACTCAAAGATATTTCTACTGAGTTTTATCAGGGAGAAGTGGTTGCCATACTAGGCCCTTCTGGTTCAGGTAAGTCTACCTTTTTACGATGCATAAACTTACTAGAACAACCCACTAGAGGCAGAATCTACTTTCACGATCAAGAAATTACCAAGCCCAAGGCAAACATCGCTAAGGTGCGCCAGCATTTGGTGATGGTATTTCAACATTTTAATTTGTTTCCCCACATGAATGTGCTGCAAAATGTCACCTACGCACCCATCAAGGTAAAAGGAATAAACAAGCAAAAAGCAGAAGAACATGGCTTAGAATTGCTTGCTAAGGTAGGTTTAGAAGAAAAAGTGTCTGTCTATCCATCCAAACTATCTGGGGGACAGAAACAGCGAGTAGCGATCGCTCGTGCATTAGCAATGGAACCAGAGATGATTTTATTTGATGAACCCACCTCTGCATTAGATCCAGAAATGGTTAAGGATGTGCTGGAAGTGATGAAAGCTTTAGCACTTTCTGGAATGACAATGGCGATTGTCACCCATGAAATGGGGTTTGCCAGAGAAGTTGCCAATCGAATTATGTTCCTCGACCAGGGAAGTTTAGCAGAAGATACTACCCCTGGCGAGTTTTTCCAAAATCCTCAGTGCGATCGCGCCAAGCAATTCTTAGAAAAAATGCTTTAGAACATCAGAAATTCGCCGCTTTTTTTGTATTCTTGAAACTTTTCTAAAACGGGGCGATCGTTTGGCATTAATGTAGGTAAGTCAGCCAAATCAAAAAATTCCAGCGCCAGCGATTCTCCATCTAAGCAAGCGAGGCTGCCTGACCATTCAACGGCTCGCAAAATTAAAATGAAATTTTGGACGCGATCGCCATTAGGATAAGTGACAGCTTCAAAGTCTGGGTTGGAAGAAAACCCCACAGCTGCAAAACGCTTAACCGTTAAACCAGTTTCTTCAAAAACCTCTCGTGTTGAACATTCTTCAGCAGATTCACCTATTTCAGGACAGCCGCCAGGTAGCCCCCAAAGTTTGAAATCACTCCGCTTTTGCAATAAAACACGCCCCAAATTATCTTCAATAATCACCCGTGTGCCAAATAATAGAAGTAGGCGATCGCCTAAAATTTGTCGTAACTTGCCGAGATAAGAGTCTGACCAATTCGCCATAATGAGAAAGTTTGTAAAGAAACTCTAAAGGTAGCAAATAGCGATCGCCTGAAAACAGGATAATGCAGCTGAACAGGTTAATTATTCCCATTCAATCTAGAATTATGGCATCTACACCTAAAATCCTCGCCTTTGCAGGCAGCACCCGGATTGATTCTTACAACAAAAAATTGGTAAAAATCGCGGCGGCTGGCGCTAAGGCAGCAGGTGCAGAAGTGACTTATATAGACCTCCGCGATTTGCCTTTACCTCTGTATGATGAAGACTTGGAAGCTCAAGAAGGACTACCAGCCAACGCCCACACTTTTAAGGACTTGATGATTTCTCATCAAGGATTGCTGATTGCTTCGCCGGAATATAATAGTTCACTCACAGCAGTTTTGAAGAATGCCATTGACTGGGCATCCCGTCCAGCACCAAACGAAGCACCGTTAGCTGCTTTTGCAGGTAAAGTTGCTACGATTATGAGTACTTCTCCAGGTGCTCTTGGTGGTTTGCGGGGGTTGGTTCACCTGCGGTCTATTTTGGGAAATATCAAAGTTTTAGTACTTCCCGACCAAGTAGCAGTATCCAAAGCTTATGAAGCCTTTAATGCTGATGGCACGTTAAAAGATCCGAAACAGCAAGAATCTATTGAGCGGTTAGGCGATGGCTTAACAAAGATATTGCTGAAGCTTAACTAAATTCTTCAGGTGTTCAGTAAATAACGAACACCTATAAGTAAATGTTTTAATCACTAATAGGGATTTTGATGAATTGCAATTCGCTTGCGTTCCAATTTCGGTTCTCAGCAATGTTTCAATCCCTAATAGGGATTTTGATGAATTGCAATGCGTAGAAATTGCTGATGAAAACTCTGATAATTCTGTTTCAATCCCTAATAGGGATTTTGATGAATTGCAATTATTTGCTGCACCTGCGATACTCTAACGACCATTAGTTTCAATCCCTAATAGGGATTTTGATGAATTGCAATTGCGATCGCGCAGTTTTCCTTGCTTTGTATGCTTTGTTTCAATCCCTAATAGGGATTTTGATGAATTGCAATATAAGCTTGCATTTGACAGAGATGGGTTGAGTCATAAGTTTCAATCCCTAATAGGGATTTTGATGAATTGCAATATAGGATAGAATTATGCTAAAATTATGGCGAAAGGGTTTCAATCCCTAATAGGGATTTTGATGAATTGCAATTTGCGATCGCATTAAGCACATATTCCCTTTTTTCCTCTTCAGGTTTCAATCCCTAATAGGGATTTTGATGAATTGCAATCCACTTGCGGCACATGAGGCGGGGCATGATTTCCACGTTTCAATCCCTAATAGGGATTTTGATGAATTGCAATCTTGGACTGGTACGCTTCAGCTTGAAGTCAGTTTTGTTTCAATCCCTAATAGGGATTTTGATGAATTGCAATCTAGATATTCTCTGATTTGAGCAGTCGTCATTGTTTCAATCCCTAATAGGGATTTTGATGAATTGCAATTCGTTCGTAGTACTGCAACGGGGATTCCTGCGGGTTTCAATCCCTAATAGGGATTTTGATGAATTGCAATCCATGTCGTTGTTAAATTCGTGTACTGTTCGACACCGTTTCAATCCCTAATAGGGATTTTGATGAATTGCAATGTTGACATGGGAGTAGATTAGATACATCGAAATCAGTTTCAATCCCTAATAGGGATTTTGATGAATTGCAATGCAAAGTTCTTCACTGAGCAAATTGCACTACTCGTTTCAATCCCTAATAGGGATTTTGATGAATTGCAATTATTGGGACTCCAACCTTGATAGAGTGCAACGTAAGCGTGTTTCAATCCCTAATAGGGATTTTGATGAATTGCAATACTCAAAAGCCAGTGCTATTGGTGGCTCATTTCGTGTTTCAATCCCTAATAGGGATTTTGATGAATTGCAATCATTAGAAAATGGTGCAGAAATTGAAAACCTAGTGGGTTTCAATCCCTAATAGGGATTTTGATGAATTGCAATAATCGGCACAAGATTCCGTTTACTTTGTCGCGGTTTCAATCCCTAATAGGGATTTTGATGAATTGCAATTGCTCTTGTTAAGTTGGTTGAATTTGTTAATAGTTTGTTTCAATCCCTAATAGGGATTTTGATGAATTGCAATAATTCAGCACCCTCCTTAAGATAATGCTTAATCGTTTCAATCCCTAATAGGGATTTTGATGAATTGCAATTTTGGTTGTCATTGACTCAATTATTGCTGATGTAAGAGTTTCAATCCCTAATAGGGATTTTGATGAATTGCAATACTATAACATATATACAGTAAGGTATTGGCAAGAAGTTTCAATCCCTAATAGGGATTTTGATGAATTGCAATCTTAACTACTTGCAACTGAAAGAGATAATGAATTCCGTTTCAATCCCTAATAGGGATTTTGATGAATTGCAATGTTGTATTTGTGCAATGTCATAGATTGAAAGTCTCGTTTCAATCCCTAATAGGGATTTTGATGAATTGCAATATTGAGCGGAGTTCCTTCAAGGTCTTTGTTAGTAGTTTCAATCCCTAATAGGGATTTTGATGAATTGCAATAGCGGGAGCCTGAAAGGCAAGCTGTATTTAGTTTTCAAGGTACGGTTGCGCGATTCAAGGGCAATCATAGCATTAGAGAATTCGTTTGGAAAGAGCGCCAGGAAAATTTAAAGGCTGAAATCGCATTTTGGTAAGCATTTCAGAGGTTGCGCGGATTAGGATTAGGCGACTAATGGCTTGAAATCCTTACTGGAGTTGGGATAGAAGCACTTTTTTCTGGTTGTGAAATTTCTACACCTACCCTTCCGCGCATTTGAGATACAGGAACCTAGCTAGAAGGAGACTCAGCAAAGAAAATTGTTTCGTCTCGTGGCTGTTCTCCGCCAATACGTTCGACTTTTCGCTGACAACAGCCACAGAGAAAATAAAAACGCACGCTATCGGTATCGGGTTTAATCAATTTAGCTAAACGCGATCGCAGTTTAGCATACTGAGTGGGAGTGACATCGCACTCAAACACACTCAGTTGCATCCATTGTCCGTAAGACTTAAGAATCGAATGGATTTTAGTCCGACGCTTATCTTCTGGAATGTCGTAGCTGACAACAATATACATGGAAGTGGGGGAGTTATTTGAGAATTAAAGGAGGATATTTATCGATTTCGTTCATGAGGTATTTAGCCAGTAACCTCGCTTGAATTTCAAAGGATTCTTGGTAGGTGCATTTGTTTCCCAAAACTGGATGTTTGAAACTCGATAGTTTCTTTTGTTGATAGGCGCGAAGAAATGTATGCAGTCCTTCTTTGGTTAAAGACACGGCACCACTGAGCGGTTCGGTGGTAAAATCAGTTGAGGTTAGCGATCGCTTGTTAATCAGCGACAACACTACAGCATCTACTATTAAAGGACGAAATTCTTCCATCAAATCTAAGGCTAGGGAAGGTCTACCATAACGCTCGACGTGTAAGTATCCTAGATAGGGATCGAAGCCAACAATATTTAAAGCACTTTGCACATCATGACGTAGCAATGAATACCCAAAACTCAGTAACGCATTAACTGGATCGGTTGGTGGGCGGCGGCGTCTGGCTTCAAATTGAAATTCTGAGGTTTTGATTAGCTGTTGAAAGCAACCGAAATAGGCTGCACTACCAGCACCTTCTAAACCTCTGAGGGAATCAATACTGCTAGTTTTTTCGATTGGTGCGATCGCGTTTTCCAATCGAGTGATGTTATTATTCAGGTCAACATCAGGATATTCTCGCTGAGTGCGAAGTAAGCTATGGCGGTAATTTTTCAATTTACCCCGGACAAATCCCCTGACTAAATGTATTGCTGGTTGTGATTCTCCCACAGCTTGCCATTGGGCTTTACGAACAAAGATATTTTTGGTAACTTCTGGTTCTAAACGCCCCAAATATCGTCCGTTTTGTGTGAGAAATGTTAAACAAATGTGACGTTCTAAAAGTTCACTGACGACGGCGGGAGAAATAGTAGCCCGTCCTAGTACTACAATTCCCTCTATTTTAATTAAAGGGATATCCAAGATTGTTTTTTGTTCAGCTTTGACGGTGAGACGTTCGTCAACTTTACCGATAAAAGCATCGGTTTGTGTTACGTAAACTGTTCCCATTTTTGATTCTTCCTAGTAATAATTTTGGCTTGGATAAATAGATTTATCGGGTATAATTAAATACGGTTTAGCAAGGGTTATTGGTGTAGATAATTGGTCTTTCAAGACGCGATAAATCGCGTCTCTACATGATGGTTTTGTTGCTCATTCTGAACTGTATTGGGGTATGATTTAATTTACTTCTTGATAACTTTCGACTTTATCTGTTGCTTTGGGTAAACATTGCGAATAAAGACTGCATCCTTGGCAGCGTTTGCTGTAAACTGGTTTTGGCATTGCTCCTGTTTCTAGAAGATTTGTCACAGATTGAATAGTAGCGATCGCATTCTTTCTCAACTCTTGATTAATCTCTACTAATTGCCGTTGATGCGAGTGGGCATAATAGATATATCCAGTGTTAACTGGTTGTCCTGTCATTTCTTCTAAACATAACGCTTGGGCACAAACTTGTAACTCATCGTTATCCCATTCGCCTTTACGTCCTCGTTTGTATTCCACTGGATAAACTTGACCAGATTCGGCTTCAATTAAGTCAGATTTGCCGATGAGTTTGTATTGCTCAGACTTCAGCCAAATTGCCCGAACTTGCCAAGTTTCTCCTCGCTGTCCATCGCCTGTAGTGTGGACGCGATCGTGTAAAGTTGTACCTTCAATTGTATATTGGTTATCGGTAAATTCTCCTGCACAAAACATTCGCCAACAGCGATGCGGACAATAGGCATATTGATTCAATGCCGCAATGGAAATATATTCAGTTTGATTCATAACTTAGGTGGTTTTGAAATGATTATTGAAATTAGGGAGAATACAACCGTCGCGTCATTCCCATACCCATTGTTGTTTTGCGACCAATTCCTGCATACAGAGCAAAGTCAGCTAAAGCGTTAATTTGCTTAATTTGTATTGGTTCAACTGCCCCTAAAATTTTATAAGTAACTTCGCCAATAATGCCAATAAATTTGCTGCGGGAATCAGCTAATATTTCTGTGTGAATATTGACAAATGAGGGAAATATTGACTCGATCGCAATCTGAGTAAATTCTATACCACTGTACTTATTCCACCGCGAAAGTAGGGAATTGAAAACAGATTCTCTAGTAGGAAGAGTAGTATCATACTGTCCTTGACGAAAGGCGGTAGGCGTGGAAAAGTTAAGGTTAATGGAAGAATTACAATCGCTGGCTTCTTCGTATAATTGAGCATAAGTACTAGCATTTGCCCAAGGTTGAATAGATTGCGGTGTACCTTGAATGCTTGTAATATACAAGTCAGCCGGGCCAAGATGCCAAGGACGATTGGGATTAAGATTTAACCAGAGTTGGGTAAGTTTGCTAAATAGAGTGTCATCTAATAAAGAGATGCGCCACCAACAAGGAGTTCCGGCGGGAATGGGTTGTTGATGTGAGTATTGCAATTTAGATCCTCCCTTACCTCCCTTTAAAAGGGGGGAGTTTGTATTAGTAATTTGTAGAGGGGAGAGGGTGAAGGCTTTATCAGCAGTGGAATCGTGCAAGCGATCGCCCAATGTGGTATCTACAGAACTAACGAGGGTTAAAAATAGGGCGTGGAGATGTCTACCTGTGAGATATTGGGGTGGAATGGGCGATTGAGGTAGCAAATTCAACACTAAACTATGAGGCATACTTTCTCTTTTTGGTTGTAGACTGAGTGATTCTTGACTCTACAGTAAACTCAGGGATTTCCTGGAGTTCAGCTTCACTCAAACTATACTGTTCACAAACGAGACTTAGGCGATTTCCTGGGGTTTTGACTGCGTTAACCGAATGGGTTAAATCACCTTGAAAATAAACTAAAGTATTAAATTGGGGCTTAATTTGCCCAAGTTGGCGTTTGTGCGATCGCAATACCAATTCTCCCCCTTCCATATCCGCAGGTACGCGCACATAAAGGACGCTGACAACCGCAGGTGGTTCAATGGTTTTGCTGTAGGAACGTAAGGAGCGATCGATATGCGGATCGACGCGGGAGCCTTCTTTTAGCTGTAAAGGATTGAGGTAAAAAGCATTACAATTCGGTTGGAGAGCCAAATCGAGGTAAGGTTTGAAGTAGGGAAACTGCTGTTCTACTTTTGCTAATCCAGAACGCTGAAATACTACAGAAAATCCTTTGGTGGCGATAAAATCGCGGTTGAGGTTGTTGATAGCAAAGTAAGGACAAGCTTGGATTTCTCCCCACAAGTTGTTTAGGTAGTCGCTGGGGAAGGCGTTGCTTTGTTGTTGATAGTGTTTCACTGGGGATATGAGAGAAATATGCTTATAAATCGATGTTCTACAAATTCTCGCACCAATGGTGCGAGAATTTAATTACTTATCCTGCAATAAAAACTTCATCATCTGGGAGACGTAACTGTTTAAACTTCATTGCCATTGTTAAAATTCCTGACAATCCTGCTAAAAACTCATATTGTTTTTCAGCATCATCGCAAACAATATTTATGGTATAGGAAATAATTCCTTGTTTATGTAATTGGAAAAGAGCAGCAGCATTAGTTCTGGGGCAAATAATTACTCCTGGTAACAAGTGTTTTGACAATGCCTGTAATTCAGGCGTTGGTCGTACTGCTTCTCCAATACTGCGGACAACTTGACAATTTTTAAAAGCTGTTAACTTATTTAGCTCTGTATTAACAAACTCTTGTCGGCTACCAATATAACGCATTCTAAAGCTCAGTTTATAGGTTTCGGTAGCACGACTTTTGATTTCGATAAAGTCACCATTTTGAGCAAATTCGTAATAGCGCAATAGATGAAAAGGTTCTAACTGTGTTTCTTCAGATTCATCTGTGACTAAATTATGCGGGTCACGAATTGGCAAATTTTCAAAGAGACTATAACGAAAGCTAAATAATGGTGCATAGCTTGTACTAAAAACCTCAGCAAATTCTTTTAGTTCAGCCAGTACATTATCTTGTTTAAACACATCCTCGTATGCTTCTAAAGTTGTGCGTCCAGAACGTAAATCATCCCACTCTTCAGGGGATTTTACCTTGATATAGGTTTTGACGAAAGCTTGACCACCTTTAAGATATTTCCAGCCTGTTTTTAATTTTTCTAGAGACTTGTCAGCAATGTTTTCAGCGCCTCGTATAACTTGCATTCTGTGGCGATAGTCTTCCCAATTGCGTTTACCTTCTAAAACTGATTTTAAAGTTTCAAACAGTTTTGGAATTAATTCAGCACCTGCTATATTTTCAAACACTTCTTCCAGATATAACAAAGGACGTGCAATTTCTAGAGATGCTTCTGAACGCCAGTAAGCTTTTAAAAAAGGCTTATCTAAACAGGGAAGTGTTTCAAGTAAGTCTTTTAGCGCTGTACGTCCCCCAGTAATATCTAGAGAGGTTAAACCTTCTTCCCAGGCGTTAGCAGGTAAGTAAGCAATGGCTTCTGAATCAATATTAGTTTCTGATTTACCCAAAACACGCCCTACTCTACCAATTCTCTGCCAAAATGCGGCGCGATCGCGTGCTGAAAAAATCAACCAATCTAAATTTTGTCGTTTCGGTTCAGGATGTCTTCCAAAGTTAAATCCTACATCTACAGTGCTAGTAGCCAAAATAATTTGACACTGCATAGCCCTTTGTCTATCTTTTTTGGGTGCAGGGCCTGTAATACGTCCGATGTAATCACCAAGTCCTTGCTGTCTTAATAAAGTTGATAGACAATCAATATTATTAAGCGAGTCCAGAATTACAGCACCATTTTCATCAGGTCTGTCTCGAAAACGTTGGACAACTTCTGCTACTAACTCTGTTAACCACTCTTCCTTACTATCTGGTTTTGGTCTTAATTCCAGATTAACTGCTGTTTGCGACGGTAAAAGATTAGTATTACCTACTTCTCCATCAATTCTTGCTATCTTAACACCAGCCTGTTTTAAATTCTGCAATGCTAATTCACAAGCTGGTTCTGGTGTAGCTGTTAGCAAAACTATTTTACGGCCGTCCTGAAAAAAGCGGAAAACTTGAGAATAAGCGAGATAAAACAACATTCCTACTAGCTGTTTAGCATCGTAGAGGTGAAATTCATCAAAAATAACTGTCGAAAATTTGGTGTAAAAACTACTGGCAATATTACCTCTATCTAGGTTGTTATATGCAAAGAAAGTTGCATAGTAAAAGATATCAGGATTTGTGACTAAAATGATGGGCGTATTAGCCCCAACATCAGGAAAGACTGTAGCTGGATTCCGTAATACGTTATACAGCTTTTCCCCTGAACGACTGCCAACTTTATCGTTAGACCAGCTTTTAATATCTTTCGCAGAAGCTGATTTGACTATATGAGGTAAGTTAGCATCACTAACAAACTTTTTTGCTGCTTCTGTTTGCTGTTCAATTAAAGCATTAGTTGGAGCAATGTAAACAGCACTTTTATTTGGCTGATGTTTTAATACTGTTAGCCCTGCGTTGGTTTTACCTGTGCCAGTTGGTGCTAAATCAAGGATAATATCTGCATCCTTAGATTCTTCAAATACATCAACTTGATGCTGAAGTGCATTCCCCATAAAAGAGAGTTCATCTGGCAAAGATGCACAAGCTGAAATACTGCGCGGTTCTAATCTGATAACTAATCTTTGATTACTCATTGTTACTTTCTCTGCCGCAAAAATGTAACCCTGCTGGTACAACGATTTCTCCAACTTGCCAAGCAGCGCCCCGAAAACGAAGATTTTTAATGATGGGTGCAGGAGGGATAGAAATTAAATCGAACGCTAAAGCCTCTATTTGCTGTGGTAAATCAGCAGCATTTAGATAATGTTGACTTTGATATTCACCTTCTGGTAGTAAAGTCACAGGAAATTCATTAAGCACATTCACCTTGACTTTACTCATGAACTTACCAAGGCGAATATAGTTTGGTAATTGGTAATTTCCAAATACCAAAGTTTGAAATTTGTTTCTGCGTTCAATCATCCGCAGTCTTCCAGTTTGCGGAAAATTACTTGGTCTAAATGAACTTGGTTTTTTCCCTTGGCGTTGTAATGGTAAATCTTCCCGCGCCGTAGCAACACGGTTATTAGTCATTGCATACCAGTAAGAATCAGAAAGAGCATTGAAACGTTCAAATCTGAATGTAACTCTACCTACTGGTGAAGCTGGTAAGATATAACCAGCTTGTGCTATTGGTTGCAAATCTTCTTTGTAGGTTGGTCGTCCTGTAGCCTGACCTTGGAGGCGATAGGGGGAATTTACCCAACCTAAAGCATAGGTAAGAGCATAATTCCCAATTACCCCCTCAGTGTAATAGGTATCAGACAACTCCCTAGAGGCAAAAAAGACTGGTTCAAGACAGTATAATTCAACAAGTTTTGCCTGCTGAAAAGGGATTGTTGACATAACCTAAATCTCTACTTCAACTGGTGTATTCTTGGCTTTAGCTTTGGCCTTTTTCTTCTCAGGTGCAACCTGACGGAAGGATTCATAGGATTGCGTTAAACGCTTGAGGAAATTATCACGTTCTGCTTCTGACCAATTAGTTTCTACATCAGTCAGCAAATTTGCTAATTCTTCTTCAGATAGTTGCACAGAAACCCCTCTCTTATTTTTCCAATTAGCAATTACTTGTTTGCTGGCTGTAATTAATTGATTAATATTCAAGGGATGTTCTAAAGGCTTACCTAATACGTCATAGGTAGCTTGTACAAGTTCCAGAGAACTAGGAAGTTCGGTAATACTACCAAATACACCTAATATCTCGTTTTCCATGCGTCCAACACGACTGGAAACTGCACCATAACGACTTGTGAACAGAATGTTACCGATGATATAACGCAGTTCATCCGCAGTTACATCTTTTAGGGTGACGACATCTAGAAAATGCACGCCTGGTTTGATGTATTCGCTGGTATTTAAAGCTGTTGATGCGTTACCTTTTTCATCGCGCATTGTGCCAGTTTCGTAGATGGCGTTTATGGTGCGATCGCCTACAACATCACTAGCAGGTAAAATACTAAAAGCGTCTTCAGTCCAAATGCGACTTTTTTGAGCGCCGCCCCCACCAGCCGCGAAGCCGTAGAGGAAACAATCTACACACATTTCACAAGGTGCATTAGTATTTAAGGAACAAAGAGAGCCATCTTTAGGGTTAGTGTATAAAAGCTCATGCGCTCTTAAATGTTCTCGTCCGTAGCGTCTTTCTGGTGCGACTTGTTTACGCTTAGTCATTACCAAGCGTTGAATTATAGTTTTTTGATTTTCACCCTCTAAACCAGCTTGGACAAACTCGCTACACATTGGTTCACCTGAACCTTCTGTGCGGAAGATAGTTTCAGAATGGGTTGTCCTTAAAACAACTAAAGTAATAAAACGTCCTTTGGGGAAGTTCTCATAACTTGTTGCTAGAACCGAGGAAAGTTTTGAAATGGGCATGAAAAACTCCTAATTATTTAAACAGTTGTAGTCGTTTCGATAGATTCATCTTCCGATTGACTCTTTAGTTGTTTACGTGCTTCTTCAAGGAAGAATAAATAAGCAGCTTCTAAAGTTTTTTGGTCAGATAAAAACTTTTCAGGACGTGCTGAATAAACCTCCTCATAAAGTTTTCGTAATAGCTCGTAATAACGCTTGATTTGTTCATACTTTGTTGCACCTACGTGATGCTCACGGATACGGTCTAAGCGAGTATGATATTGCTGTACTAAAGCAGCAAAAATTACATCTAAACCCAAATAAGGCTTTTGAGAACGAATAGCAGCAATAAAAGCTGTAAACGGTTCTGCTTGAGCAGTTCGTTTAAAAGAACTTCCCCAAATTTTTCCCTCTGCTGCAACTTGAGCAGCTTCTCGAAGATATTTAGTTAAGAGTAAGTTTTCATCCGGCATAAAGCTCTCCAGTAAAGTATTTAACGGCTCACAAATGCGACTCCAAATAACACTCAAGTTTGGTTCATCTTGTTCTCGCAGAGTCCAACGTAGCAAGACATAATAAAGTTCAATTGGTCTGACACAAGCACGAGCCAAATCATACAAACAATCATCAGCTTTCTGAATACTTGCAATAGATGTTGCTAGTTTGCCAATGCAACGTAGTCGCTCAAGAATTTTTTCTGCATCTTGGCGTTGCTGATATTGTCCATTTCCTAATAAAGTTTGCAGTGCAGAAGGAATTCCCTCTATTCGTCCATAAACATCATTAGATAACTCAACTTCTAGATTGCTACTCAAGGTAAAAGGAAAGCCAATATCTAAAGACAAGGAAATTTCTAAAGCAAGCCTCAGTGATTTTAGTAAAGCTAAAGAACTATTAACATCTCCCCAAAGTAAAGGAATAATGACAGATGTATGAACAAAATCAGGACGCTTTGGCAATGCCAAACCAACTACTTTGTTAGCTTTAAATTCAAGCTGGTTATCTTTATATAATTTTAATTCATCAATAGTGACAGTACCACCTTCAGCATTTGTCGCTGCAAGTTGTTTTAAAAGTTCACGCCAAATTATCAACAGTTCTGGAGCAGAACCTTTAGGTAATGCTAAGTGCAAATAAAGCGGGTCTTGTTTTTTAACAGCAGGAAAGTTCGCACCGACTGCCATTAATTGGTAAGCTAAAGCTGCAATTGAATCTGCTTGTCTTTTCGGTTCAGCACTGATACCACCCGGTAAGCGATTAGAAAAAGCCTGTACTTTTGTACCAGGGGGCATATTATCTGAAATTAGCTCATCTATATCAGTAGAAGTAGAACCTAAAGAGCATCTTTGTCTGGGATTTGCTTCTACATAAGCATTTAAATCATTGGCTCCATTTAACCGAATAGCAAAAGGTAAATTTACCATTCGGCTAACGGCTGCAATCATTTCTTCAGATACTTCTGTTTCTTCAGATATTTGTGTACTTTCCTTTCTTAGTTGGAAAGATTCTTGTAGAGCTTCTTTAATACCCTCAATTCCTTTAACAGCAGCCTTAGCAGCAAATAAAGGTCGCCCATATTGACCATTAAATGGCTCAATTGCAGTACGCTGAAGTTCGGATATACCCGTATGATGAGCAATTTTATCCCAAACTTCTTTAGGGCTTAATCCTGATTCTCTATAACTGAGGTAAGCTGCTTTTAAACCTTCAGATATGGCAAATTCCTCTGCATTATTTACAGGTAATAACTGAAGTTCAGCCGCTTTTATTAGTGCATCTGCACCAGCAGCATCACCCCACTTAGTTACATCTTTAGCAATCTTGTCTGATTTATATCCAGCTTTTTTCCTTTCTAAAAGAGCCTCAACATTTACCAAAACTTCCTCAATGTTTTGTTGGATGGCTTGATAAGTAACTTTAATACCATCCTTGGTAGGTCTGACAAGTCTTTCGATATTATTCCCAAAAACTTGGTCAATTTTACTTTGCCAAACAGCAGCTATTTCTTTTGTAAAATCTACATTTGGTAAAGCTTCTCCTTCAAAAAGTTCGCCATCAGGGAAAATTGCTAAAGGATTTAACCCATACTTTTCTAAAACCTCTTCGCAAGCACCCAGCAATAGGGCTGTAATATAGCCTTTGTCTTCAGATATGCGTATTCTGAAAAGATTAGAAGGTCGATTAAATGCAATAGTTAACTTATTTTGAACTTTCCGAAAACGTTTTGCTTCTGGAATTCCTAAATCAAATAAGTCAGAACCTGTAACCATCGCTGCCCAACGGTCAATATTCTCGTCTTCGGGCAAAAACCTTGAACCATCGGTCACATGATGATCTGAATGACGTTCAATTAGTTTTCTAACTAATTCCCAGTCATCTTCTGTAACTACGAATTTTATTACGCAAGCTTTTTCAAGTTGTTCTTGTAAAAATTCGTGGTTTCTCGCTAAGGTTTTGACATTACGCCCTTGGGAACCTTCTAATTTATTCAGGTCATGTACAGCAGTTGCTGCTAGTAACAAAGGTCTTTTATCTTCTGCTACTCCTGCTATTCGGCTAACTGTCAAAAGAAATTGACACGCAGAATCAAGATGCTCTGCAAGGGTCGTACCCGTTCTCACACCAGTTTGATGGTGATGTGCATGATTTTCGTAAAGCCGGGGGCGGATTTCACTGAAATAACGCTCCTCCAAGGTTTTGGGAGGAGCATTTAAAAGCCGACTGCGCTTAATCATATTGAGAGATATAAATTGTAAATAGATTTAATACCAAACTCACTCTCACCAAGTGGTCAACAATCACCATAGTCTGTCTTAATTTCTTGTGCCACTAGTACGAGTTTTTATTGAATAAATTTTCAAGCCCTATTTTCAGGTGGGCGAATTCTGACTCTATCTAATTCAGCAGTTACAATTGCACCAGAGAATAATTCGTTTCCGTAAAGCTGAAGTACCCGCAAACAAACTATTGATTGTTCTTTCGTTGAGAGATTAACTAAGCGCAAGATACCACAGTGAGGATTTCCCCGCAGAATTGCTAACTCTCCAAAATCTTTATCAAGGGTGACTAAAATCCTACCTTGACGATAGGCGGTTGCTAAAATTTCCTCGTCACCTGGATCTTTTGGCCAATCTCCAGACCAAACTACATCATACCCAGTTGTTTGTAAATCAATACGCACCCTAGCATTAATGCAAGTATCTAGCAGTATTTTCACCTTGGATACTCTATCAATAAAGGTTCAACTCGTTCATGACCAACTAACCTTCGTGCATAGACTAAACAGGCTTGTACATCTTCCCGTTCTAGCCAGGGATAAGCTTCTAGCAAAGTTTCAATAGTATCTCCTACTGCTAACATTCCTAAAATATGTTCAACAGCTAGGCGACGACCTCGAATGATCGGTTTACCGCCAAAGATTTGGGGGTTAAATGTAATTCTTTCTAGTAATGTTTGTTCGTTCATGGTTTAGTTCTCCTGAATATAACATATTCTTGTCTGTAGGAAAAAAATGATAAAGTTAATCTAGTTCTACAAAAAAATGTTCACCGAAATTTTTGAGATGTATACTAAAGAAGCCTTGAAACTGTACGCTAATCCCTAGCAGGGATTGAAAATGTAGAAAAGATGTGATCAAGGCGTTAACACAATTTTATAAATCCCTATCAGGGGTTGCAAGCCAGGGTATAGCTCTGGCTTTTTTCGTATCTGCCTAGCGAGTAACATTGTGTTTTTTGGTATTGAAATTATTGATTAACTTGGTATACATATAAAATAGCTATAAATACCATTTCTGTCAATAGTATAATTACAATTTATAGATGCCGAGAAAAAAAGAAACGATTACACTGTCAATTCCGCCAGGAACTAAGGAACAATTAGAAGCGATCGCTCGCCAACTCAATATCACTTGGGGCAAAGAACCGAGTATTTCGGGCTTAATAGTGGCGATCGCACAACAATCTGTAGAGGTCGGAAAGCCCTTTACGCTTGACTCTAACCAAATTAATGCCTTACAGCAGGCTATAAAAGCTTTGAATGATGCAGGTCACATAGGAGAAGCGCAAACTGTACTTGCACTTTTACTAGAACGGGGCAATCTCGAAACGCCTCTTCGTCAATTGCTGATGAAACAACTTAGTCAACCTATCCAGGAATGGCGAAATACGATAGAAGAGCTAAGTAAAGCAAAACAGCCTTTCTATCTTCTCTATTTCAACTCTCAAGGTCAGGAATTAGATTACAAAGTTCGTCACGCTGAAGTGCGCTTCTTTGAGAAACGCTTCTATCTCATGATTTGGTGCGAAGAGACAGCAGACGTAGAAAACGATATCCCAGAATTAAGCGAACTTTGGCACAATCGTTGCTTAAGCTTTGAGCGAATTAAGTCTGTTGTCCCTACAAGTGGAGATTGGCGGGGTGAACTTGATTATGTAAAAGTGCAATTACACTTTCGAGGTTGGCTAGCTAAAGCCTATCAACCGAAAGAAGATGATATTGAGGATGACATGAATAATGATGTGCGTCAGGTGGTGCGGCGAGTAGCTAATCCTTTCTGGCTGATTCGAGAAGTATCCCGGTATTGGGAAGATTGCGTGATTGTATCACCTGAGAGTCTGCGCGATCGCCTTAAACAAAAACTCCTCACCCTCTGCAATTTATACGATATCGAAACCAGGAGTTAAGTCTTGTGGGATAGGCATCTTGCCTAATATAGGTTAGAACCTATGAGAATAAATTGGTTCGGCAGGGCAGAAATTCTCACACTCGATCAAATTAATCTCCTATTTACTGAGGGCTTTGTCAACCCACGCGATCGCTCTTAAGGCGGGCGAAGCAGCGCCTTCTAGTTAAAAACATATCCAATTGTAGGGGCACAAGGCCTTGCGCCCCTACAAATCTAGAAATAATTTGGGATAATTTATTTTTTGCAAGTCCCTAAGAGACTATTATGTTCCCGGACGAGAGCGAATACAATCGGGTATATGATGGCGATCGCCTAATATTTCTAACAAAGGGCCATTAACATCAAATTTAACCATACTTACCGACGCGACCAAAATATTCACCCGATAGCGATAGCGTCCCAAATCAATTCCCAGTAAACTGCAAAGCATAATCCGAATCGTAGCTTTATGAGAAACTACTAAAACATTACCTTGGGGATGTTTTTCTTGAATTTCAGCAATTACAGGCATAGAACGGTTAGCAATATCTACCGCAGTTTCTCCACCTAGTGGTGCATTCCAAGCGGGTTCTGTCACCCATTTTACATAGTTTTCTGCGTAATTCTCTTGGGCAAACGATTTACTCTTAGTTTCCCATTCGCCGTAACTACCTTCTCTAAGTCCGTCACGCAACTGCATATCTATACCGATAGCATCACAAAATGGCTTGGCAGTTGCAATTGCGCGCTTCATCGAGCTAACATAAACACCTTCCCACTTCAATTGTTGATAAACATCGGCAAAAGCGGATGCCATCTGCATACCTTCAGAAGTCAACTCCGCATCAGTTTCACCGCAGAAATTACCACTTTGACTAAAGGTAGTTTCTCCATGTCGCAGTAAATATAAATTAAGTGTCATAGCTTGTATCGCGATTGGGATAAAGGAGTTTGTGCAAAAATAAAATACCATCAATCTCGCAATCGAGTCTGTGACACCAGGACAAAGTAATCAACCAAAAAAGCCAATCAACCACAATCCGCATCCCTTATCGTAAAATCTGGTCAATCATCCTATTGGCTTGCGAATCGTAACTAGCCCCAAATAAATTGAAGTGATTCAAAATGTGATACAGGTTATAAAGCGTTTTTCTTTGCTCATAGCCTGCATCTAACGGAAACACCTCGTTGTAACCCTTATAAAACCCTGCGGGGAACCCACCAAATAATTCTGTCATGGCGATATCAACTTCTCTATCCGCAAAATAAGTTGCTGGATCAAATATCACTGGTTCTCCCCATGCAGTACACCCAGCATTTCCACCCCATAAATCGCCATGTACTAAGGATGGTTGTACTTGATGATCTGCCAATAGTTCAGGGATAGCTGCTAATAGCTTGTCTTCTTTGGGGAAATTACCTCCCCGTCGCCTTGCCAACTGAAATTGATAACCCAGGCGATGTTTAATATAAAATTCCGTCCAGTCTGCTGTCCAAGTATTGATTTGCGGCGTGGAACCAATAGTATTGTTAATTTTCCAGCCAAAACCTTGACTGCTGCTAGCTTTATGCATTGCCGCTAACTTGCGCCCCATCTCTTCCCATGACTTGCTGTTACTGCTACCAAGTTCCAACCATTCCAGGATGATGTAGCTAGAATTATCAGCAGTACCCCAGCAAATTGGTTTGGGGATGCGAATACTAGCTGTTGCGATCATTTGCTCTAAACCCAACGCCTCAGCTTCAAACATTGCAACTTGGGATGCTTGATTAAGTTTGACGAAATAGGTTATCTCACCATTAGAGACAGCATAACCTTGGTTGATGCATCCGCCACCAACCGATCGCCGTTGCTGACTTTGAAATTTTTCGCCAGTCACCTGGCTAATATGGGCGTCGATTTGAGTCCACATGATTAAATTGGGGAGTGGGGGATGAGGGAGCAGGGGAGGCAGGGGAGGCAGGGGAGGCAGGGGATGCAGGGGAAGAATAATTAATTATTGATTAATTACCAATGCCCAATGCCCCATGCCCTATTTCCAACTTTTAATTTACGGCTTGACAAAAACTACACCATAAGAGCTAGGAGATAGATACTCTTTGGCTACTTGCATCAAGTCTGTTGCGTCTTGGCTCTGAATTATCGCTGGGTAGTTAAAGGCGGGTTCCAAATCTCCCACCAAAGACTGATAATAACCATACAACCCAGAGCGATCGCTTGGTGTTTCGTTGCTAAATATAAATCTGTTAGCTACTCGCTGCCGTATACGAGCAATTTCTGATTCTGCGATCAATTCTGTCTGTAGTTTGCTAATGTGTTGAGCGATCGCATCTTCTACAATTGCTAAATTTTCCACTGCACATTTAGCTGAAATATAAAATATCCCTTGTAGCTCGTTGCTCATGTTGCTCACAGAAATCGAAGAAACTAATCCCCGTTCCTCCCGTAAATCCCTCACCAGTCTTGATGTCCGTCCGTGTCCCAAAATTCCGGCTAAAACATCCAATCCATAGGTACGATCTAACTGAGTCATTCCTGGAACTCGCCAAACCATCACTAGCCTTGCTTGTTGCAGACTTTCATCGATAAATTCTCGACGGACAATTTCTGTAAATGGTGATTCAGGATTAAGGGGAGAGACGCGATTAATCCCGTCTGTACTGGGCTGGGGAGTAGTTTTTGTAAATCCTTCTGCAACAGTTGCAATTAATTCTTCTACTGGCAAATTGCCTACAGCTACAGCAGTAATTGACTGCGGTTGATACCAATTAGCATGAAAATCCCGCATCTGCTGGGGTTTCAGTCCGGCAATCACCGATTCTGGCCCCAATACCGGACGGCGATAGGGTAGCCGATCGAAGGCTGTCTCCATCGCCCGCCGATATGTACGCCGTTGGGGATTATCTTCTGAACGCCTAATTTCTTCTAAAACTACCAATCGCTCACGTTCAAAGGCATCATCAGGAATACTCGCATTCGATACTACATCTATTTGTAGTGGCGCAAGCTCGGCAAAATCTTTGGGGGCAGTAGTTATATAGTAATGAGTATAGTCTTGGCTAGTAGCAGCATTGGTAACAGCACCCCGTTCTTCAATTCGACGTTCAAATTCGCCGCTAGCGAGTCGTTCTGTTCCTTTAAAAATCATGTGTTCTAAAAAGTGAGCCATGCCGTTAATGGCATCAGGTTCTACAGCAGAGCCAACTTTTATCCATAAGTTGAGGTTTACGGCTTCAACTGGCATTTGCTCGGCAATGATTGTCAAACCATTGGGCAACTGGTGCAGCGTCGGAGCATTGAGACGGGGAAATTTCCGCAGGGTTGAGGTCATTGCTACTTGTGTGTGAGGAGCATGTTACTCTCTTATCTTATCTGCGACTATAAAATAAGCACTGCGATCGCTTCTCTACAAAAGAAGAAGCGATCGCATTAGCAAGAGACACAAAAAAGACTTGACAGGGTATCTGCCTTAAGTTGACGCTAATAGCGAGAAGCCCACCTCACAAGAAGTAGTTGAGTATTTTTTTATTCGTCAATCACAAGAGGATGTTTGAAAAGTCAAAATACAGCAGAATTCAGGAGTCAGAATTCAGAATTCAGAAGTAAGTTTCTTAATTTCTGCTTAACTATTCTGCTTAACTATCTGTTTAACTATATTAATGCAACACCCAGTCTCCTATCTGTCATATCTGTCGTTTCTATTATCTCTGTCATATCTGTCATATCTATCGTTTCTATCATATCTATCGTTTCTATTATCTCTGTCATATCTGTCGTTTCTGCGATCGCCAACTGAAAACTCAGCTCGGCAACCATTTTTCACCCAAATACGATTTCTCCGATAGCCCCAATTCCCTCTACAACTGGTGTTAGACAATTGCCTAACAAGCCTCACTCTGCCTCTTGTATCTACCGAACAAGTATTCCTTCGATTATTTTGGCTTGAACAAGTTATTATCTCTTGAGCCGAAGCTGGGGCAGCAATACTCAAAAGTGTACCAATACTAAGACTAGCAACCAGAAAGGTCGCAGCAATTTTGGGAAGGCGCATAATCATAATAAAATGCTAGATTTCTTCCAAATCTCAGAAACAAAAACTATAGTAATTCTAGCAAATTGCATTCAGAGCTAATGAATAAATGAGATTAAATGCAAATATTCTTTGCATTCCGAACTTCATCAAATACAATAGGTTCCATCAAGCACTTAACCTTTGCAAGGGTTTTTATTGAGCTTTTTTAAATGTTCAACCCTGCAACAACCCCACTTCCAATGCCGTTGATAGTCTTTAGTGAAATGATAATAAATAGCTCATTGGCTTCCGTTTGGTGCTGAAGATAAAAAAGTAATTACAGCCTGTTGCTCACCAAAGTTACAGGTACTTACTTGTATCTTTGTTGCCTTTAAAAGCTGTTGAAAATACTAAAAAATACAATAATGGCGTTGCTAATTTATATTGAAGTTGAGGTTGAGCTTGTGATGCACCATTCTCGTCATTTGCGGAACATTGTAGTCAAGCGTCTTGAGTTACCGGGTTTGAGTTTTAGGGTGACTCCAGATTCCACAATTGGCGGTTATCCAATCGAAGCACTCGATATCCCACCAAGGGCAAGTCATCCAGATGGGGAACCTCGCTATGACCTGCTGAACTTCCGGCTAAAGACTAAGTTAGACTGTTCTCATTTCCACCGTGGGCAGAAAGTTTTGGTTGAGAAGCTTCAGGTTGAGTAGTTTGAGATGCTTGGAAGCGATCGCTATTTTTGGTTGGTTCTTCTCTTTCAGTCCCCTCTAATATGATGTTGTCTTCCCATCAGCAGTTTTGAAGGAGGCAGGAGGCAGGAGGCAGGAGGCAGAAAGAGCAATTCACTTATGGGATTCGACCCCTCCTGAATTGAAGCCACTGAATTCTTATTCAGTGGGGGTCTTAAACCCAAGACCCATTTGGTCGCAGCAGTTCTTGCTGATAGCGCCGGCGGCAAGCGAGTCTGTGAGCGTCGGGCAGTTTTCCTCCTGCCTTCTGCCCTCTGCCTCCTGCCTTCCTTGATAAAGTCGAGTTAAGACTTTGGTTTATAAGTCGAAGCAACGTGTAATTCTTTCAACTGTTTAGCATCTACACTCGAAGGCGCATCTGTTAACAAACAACGTGCTTGTTGTGTCTTTGGAAAAGCAATGACATCCCGAATCGATTCTTCTCCAGCTAGCAACATTACCAAACGATCTAAACCGTAGGCGATGCCACCATGCGGCGGTGTACCATATTCAAATGCTTCTAAAAGAAAGCCAAATTTACTTTGTGCTTCTTCAGGAGATAACCCAATCGCTTCAAACACTTGCTGTTGAATTTCTCGCTGATAAATCCGCAGACTTCCGCCGCCAACTTCTACCCCGTTGAGTATTAAGTCGTAAGCTTGGGCGCGTGCAGTCTTTAAGTCGCTCAAATCATCAGGATGCGGTGCTGTGAACGGGTGGTGTAATGCTTCTAGGCGCTTTTCGTCAGCATTCCACTCGAACATCGGGAAATCTGTGATCCACAGCAAGTTGATTTTTTCGGGATCGATTAAGTCAAATTCTCTAGCGATCGCTTGTCGTAATCTATCTAAAGTTTTATTAACTGTAGCAGCTTCCCCTGCCCCAAACAACAGCAAATGTCCAGCTTTTGCACCTGTACGGCGCAAAATTTCTTGTTTTTGTTCTTCGCTTAAGTTGTCTTTAATCGCCCCAATGGTGTCAATTTCGCCATCATCTCTGACGCGGATATAAGCTAAACCTTTAGCACCGGCTTCGCTGGCTTCTTTAAATAAATCGCCACCTGGTTTAATGCGGACATTAGAAATTACATCGTTACCGTTGGGAATGGGGAGGATTTTGACGATACCACCATTGGTAACAGTGTCCCGAAAGACTTTGAAACCAGAGTCTTTGACGATATCTGAGACATCAACTAATTCCAAACCATAGCGTGTATCTGGTTTATCACTACCGTAGCGTTCCATCCCCTCAGCATAAGTAAGACGGGGGAAAGGACGCTGTAACTCAATCCCTTTAACTGTTTTGTAGATATGGCAAACTAAATTCTCATTTAGTTCGATAATTTCTTCTTGGGACATGAAGCTCATTTCCATGTCCAACTGGGTGAATTCTGGTTGTCTGTCGGCGCGTAAGTCTTCGTCACGAAAGCAACGGGCAATCTGATAATATCTATCTAAGCCGGATACCATCAGCAATTGTTTAAATAGCTGGGGTGATTGCGGCAAAGCATACCACTCACCAGGATTGACGCGACTGGGTAGAACGTAATCCCGCGCTCCTTCGGGGGTAGAACGGGTAAGAATTGGGGTTTCGACTTCGATAAAACCTTCCAAATCTTCTAAATAACGACGCATGGCTTTGACAATTTGATGACGCAGTTGCAAATTTTGCGCCATACGTTCGCGTCGCAAATCCAAATAACGATATTTCAGCCGTAAGTCTTCTCGTACTGTCTCGGTGTCAGCTACAGAAACTTGGAAAGGTAACTGTTTGCGAACAGCATTGAGTAGTTCAATTTTATCGGCGTAGATTTCTACCTCGCCTGTGGGGATGCGGGTATTCAACGATTCTTCGGGACGTTGTGTTACCCTACCAGTGATTTTGACAACATATTCATTTCGTAGGGCATTCGCATATTCGTAAGAATCTGGGGTGCGTTGCGGATCGCTGACGATTTGGACAATTCCAGAGCGATCGCGTAAATCTAAAAATATCACACCACCATGATCGCGGCGACGGTCTACCCATCCGTAAAAGGTAACAGTTTCTCCAATATGTTCTTTTCGGAGTTCGCCGCAATAGTGAGTTCGCATAAGTCTTAGTTATTGTTTCCGGGCTAGATTGGCAAGAAAATGTCAAAGCCTTCCCATTATCTAGCATCAATAGTAATTGTAGTAGTTCTGGTGAAAGAAAAAATCAAATAATCTCACACTATATATACAGCAGTTTTCATGTATTTGAACCACACCCAATACTTGTCGGGTTTTGGGGGAAAGGGACTCATTTTAAAGGAGAAAAGCCTTATATATCTAGCCTTCCACTCCTTTTTCCCTTTAACCGAGCAGTATTAGAATCACACCTGTCGTAGGAGCGCAAGGCCCATTGGTGTCAACTTAAGCCAAAAACTATATCGGACAGGCGTTTTGCAAATCCCTCACGCCCTCATCCCCTAACCCCTTCTCCCAAAGGAGAAGGGGAATTGAATGTCTAGCTCCCCTCTCACGGATGGGAGAGGGGCTGGGGGTGAGGGCAAAACGTTCTCACCAAGCGGGTTTAGCGTTAAGTTGACACCTATGTGTAAGGCCTTGCGCCCCTACCGCGTAGTCTATTTACTATTTTGGTTGATTAGGACGGTTTCCTTGGGGAGAGGCTCCGCCATCGCCAGGAGGATGAGGTGGAACACCTAGCGCGTCAATCAACTGTTGTTCAGTGACACCCAGCTTTGCTGCTGCGGCTTTAAAATCAGGTCTGGGTGGACGTTGACTGCGATCGCCTGGATTTGGCGGATTGGCTGGAACTCCTAACGCTCCCTTTAGCTGAGCTTCTGTAACTCCTAATTTTGTCGCTGCGGCTTTAAAATCAGGTCTGTGTGGGCGTTGACTGCGATCGCCTGGATTTGGCGGATTGGCAGGAACTCCCAACGCTGCCTTTAACTGTGCTTCTGTAACTCCTAATTTTGTTGCTGCGGCTGCAAAATCAGGTCTGGGTGGACGCTGACTGCGATCGCCTGGATTTGGCGGATTGGCAGGAACTCCTAACGCCGCCTTTAACTGTGCTTCTGTAACTCCTAATTTTGTTGCTGCGGCTGCAAAATCAGGTCTGGGTGGACGCGGCCGTTCGTTTGATGGTTGATTGGGTGGTTGTTGCGCCTGTGCAATTCGCTCGAATTGATTAGCAGCATTTGCTTGATTGAGTGAAAGAAAACCAAATGTGCCAACCAGAACAGGAATCGCTGTCACCACTAGTACTCTACGAATATTCATCATTAAATCTCCAAAGGTTTATATTTCTAATTAAGTCTTCTCAAAATAACAGTCTGCCCTGTTTCTAAATTACAAAACTGTAATTTAGAAACAACAATACTCTGACGAGATCGCCACTAAAGGCGAGGCGAAATGCAAGGGTGCATTAATTAACGGTTATTGCGTTCTACCCGGTTTTGAACTGCTTCTTGATTATGAGCTTGGGGACGTTGGGGAGTACGCTTTTTCTGATGTGGACGGGGTTTAGAATGTCTGATTTGTGGTTTTTTCTCAGATATTTGCCGTTTGTTGGGCTGTTGTGAAATCTCGGCGTTCCGATGAGATGGATTAGCGGCATTTGCCTGATTGGGTGCAACAAAACCGAATGTACCAATCAAAAAAGGAATCGCTGCTACGGCTAAGATTCGACGAATATTCATAAAAATCAACCTTCAAAAGCTAGGGTGTTCATATTTCTAATTGAGCCACCTCAAAATTACAACTTTCTTATTTTCTAAATTACAGTTTTGTAATTTGAATAAAAAATAATGAATTTAGAATAGAAGAATATATGAATTAATAAAACTTGTGAACGTTCTGTTTGTTGAAGATGAAGCGAAAATTGCTAACTTTGTCCGGGCTGGATTAAAGGAGCAGGGATTTGTTGTAGACTACTGCGATAACGGTGATGATGGATATCTGCGGGCATTAGACAACGAATATGATGCGATCGTACTCGACATTATGATGCCGGGAAAAGATGGACTATCGATTCTAAAACTATTACGGCGGCAAGGTCGGAACGCTCCGGTGATTTTGCTGACGGCTCGGAATGAACTAGACGATCGCTTGCAAGGGCTAAATTTGGGAGCGGATGACTATATCGCTAAACCGTTTTTTGTGGAAGAGTTAGCGGCTAGAATTCATGCCGTTGTGCGCCGAAGTGTAAGCGACCGCCAAAATCTAGTTTGCGTTGGGCCGATCAAACTCGATCGCATCACTAGGGAAGTAACTTGCAATCACCAGGCCATAGAACTCACCAGCCGCGAGTTTAATCTTCTAGAATATCTCATGCGTTCTCCCGGACGGGTTTTCACTCGTACCCAAATTTTGGAACACGTTTGGGGCTACGACTTTAACCCCAACACCAACGTTGTGGATGTTTGTATCCAGCGAATTCGTAAAAAAATTGACCCTCTTGATGAAGTAGTCTGGATTGAAAGCATTCGAGGGGTTGGATATCGATTTCGCAAGCCAGATTCTTCATCATGAAACTCCCTTCGTTTCGACTCCGCATTGCTCTGTTGTCTGCGGCTCTAGCGGGCAGCACATTAGTCGGATTTGGCGCGGTTTCCTGGTTTCAGATTTACAATGCTAAGATTAGCCGCCTGGATGCAGAATTATTAAATCACTTGATGCGGGCAACTCCGAACTTCCCTCCACGAGAGGAACCTCCCGCTGGCGCAGTCTTTCCCAGAAGAGAAAACTCACGCGATCGCTCCCGATGGCAGTTTTACGAAGATTCATTATCTTATTCCTTCGGAACCAATACAAAAACCCCTGTCGCCCTGGTGGTGCTGGACACAAATAACAATATACTTTATCAATCCAACTCCCTACCTGCCGATGTTGAGGTGAATCGTCTGTTGCTGAAGCGTCTGCAATTGACACCTCTACTACCGCCCCCGAAGAGAGAACCACCACCTTTACCCTCTAATACAAATCCATCCTTCGAGCGACCACCACTGATTCGTCCACGCCCACCTCAATTTGTCACAGAGCGGACAACAACAGCAGTCTGGCGGATTGGGGCAGTTAAATTTCCCAATGCTCAGATTGCCATTGCCATTAGCTTACAAGCCGTAGATCAAGAAATGGCTACCATTCGCAATATCTTCCTGGTTTCAATTCCGGGAGCGCTGCTGTTGGTTGCGGTGGGAGCATGGTTAGTTTCTGGTGGTGCTTTACGTCCCATCCGGCAATTAACGGGCGTAATTCAACAGGTAACTGTCAAAGGGCTAGATCAGCGGATTCCCATTGGGACAACTGATGTTGAATTTGTCGAACTGATTCAGGTGTTTAACCTAATGTTGTCACGCTTGGAACGTAGTTTTACCCAAGCTTCCCGCTTTAGTGGTGACGCGGCTCATGAACTAAAAACCCCACTGACTATTTTGCAAGGCGAACTAGAACGAACACTCCAACAGGTCGATCCCGGTAGTGAAGTACAACAGCGCTTAAGCAATTTGTTAGATGAAGTGCGCCGCCTGAGTGGAATTATGCGAAAACTCTTGTTGCTATCTCTGGCAGATGCCGGAAAAATGAGCTTGTATCTGGTTGAAGTGGATATGTCTGAGTTGCTGATGGAGATGCTAGAAGATGTGGAAATGCTAGCTCCCCATTTGACTGTGGAAACTGACTTTACTGATGGGTTGCGAGTAAAAGGCGATCGCGATCTTTTAATTCAAGTTTTGCAAAATCTATTTAGTAATGCAATTAAATACAATCTCGCCAACGGCTGGATACAAATTCGCGCTCATCAAACTCCAATAACTCTTCACGTCACCATTGTCAATGCATCAAAAGATATTCCCTTAAGCGATGCCTACGGCGCACGTGAACGTGAACGCGAACGTATTTTTGACCGATTTTATCGCGGCGATCCCTCACGTAACCGCAAGGTAGAAGGAATCGGACTAGGACTGAGCCTAGCACGGGAAATTGCCAGGGCACATCGTGGCGACCTTACTCTTGATTTAACACCTTCTGGTCAAACAGCATTCACCCTCACCTTACCGATGAAGTAATCCCTCTCCTAAGAAACAAGGCAGGAGGCAGTGTTTCGACTACGCTCAACAACCAGGCAGAAGGGAAGAGGATTAGACTTGTTTCTTCCATCCATAACGGAAGCGATCGCGTCCGTAAACAGCTTTTGTTACTACAGTAAGCCGGAAAAAGTAATACCAATTTAAAAAAATAATGCGACAAATAGACCATTTGTAGAGACGCGATTCATCGCGTCTTTACCCAAGGATGTGTTGCAATCATTAATTGAATTGGTATAATTACTATACAAACCCTCTTGAAAAGTTTTTCAGGAGGGTTTTTTAATTTATTTAAAGCGATTGCGCAAGCTTATTGCATTGGTTAATTCAAAGCATCAGCGATCTTAATACCAAGGTGCTGCAATGCTTTTTCTTTGACAAATTCAGCTGCACTACGAGCCGATTCCGCCAAAATAGTATCCGTGTTTGGAGTCAGCTTCAGCGCTCCTCCCAGATATCCCAAAGCTTTGCAGTAATCATCAGTCAAGTTGGTAGATGCCAGTCTCTTTACAGTTTGATAATCGCCACTCTGAAAAGCTGTTAACGCTTTGTAATGTAAATCATTTTCTGGCTTTCCTAGTACTTCAAGAATTGCATTCACAGCTTTATCGACTTTTTCTTGTGTTAGTTCTGTAGATACTGTTGCTTGCATATTTATCTCCTTTTGTTCATGAATTTGCAAGTTGTCGGTAGCGTTCTTGAACTTCCTGAATCGAAAACAAAGTTTCAAACTTCAACCCCGCTGACTGGTACAACTCACCTCCCCCTTGTTGTCGATCTACCAGTGAAATTACTTGATTTACGGTATAACCTGCATCTTTAAGACGCTCAACCGCTTTTAGAGCAGATTGCCCAGTTGTGACTACATCTTCCAAAACTACTACTTTTGCGCCCTCTGGTAAACTGGGGCCTTCTATATAAGCTCTTGTCCCATAACCCTTGGCTTCCTTGCGAATAATCAGCGCTGGTATTGGGCGGTTTTCATAAACAGAAACTATACTCACTGCTGTCACAATTGGATCGGCTCCCATTGTTAAACCACCTACAGCCTGTGTATCTACAGGTAATAAAGGAAATAGTAATCGTCCGACTGCTAAAGCGCCTTGAGGATGGAGTGTTACCTGTGTCTTATTGACGTAATAAGAACTACGCAGCCCAGAAGATAGGAGAAAATCACCCTCTTGATAAGCGAGTTGGCAAAATAAATCTAGTAGCTTGTGTCGTAAAGTGGTCAAATCAGAAGTGGTTGCCCAAATATCTGAGTGGGTAAGAGTTTCAGTAGGATACGTCATTACAAAACATTAAAAGTTGTGCTACACCAAAGGTTGAACTCATCAGAGTTCTGAACTTCAGCATAAATTAAGATTCGCCCAAAGCAAAAGTTGAGGAGTCAGAAACGTGTGTATAAAATTTAAAACCTTTGGTGGTTTATTGGTGCTGCTTGCTGCTGGTATTGCTTTTCCCTCTATTGCATCTGCCCAAACGGCAACACCCAATTCTGAAACTATGAATGATGTATTTGAACGAGCTTATTTTCGTCACGATGGCAATTTCTACGAAAATGGCGGCCTCAAGCGTCAGCTAGACTCATTTTTTGGATCTGGTTCTAGTTTCGGTGGTTCCTTCCCAGAAAATGAAATTGCCCGCGACGCTAATTTGGTTAATACTTTATATCATGATGCCCTGACTCAGCAAGTTGGCAACGATCCTTATATTCGTACTCCTGATTTACCAAATCCTTATGACACATCGCTGCTTGTGTCTCCTCGCTATAGCAACAAACTCAAAGTAGGAACAGAATTCAGGTTTGAAACATTACCATCTCGGTAAGATTGGGGATTGGGGAGTGGGAAGCAAGGGAGAATGATTACTAACCAACACTTCAGCAATGTTCAGTATAAATGCCCATGCCCTATGCCCCATACCCAATGCCCAATGCCCTCTATTACTACTTTTTGATGATTCAGTGCGCCCTGCTGGAATCGAACCAGCCTGAAGACGAATTATGAGTTCGTTGCCTCCCCAATCGGCCAAAGGCGCTTGTTTTTTTCGGTTGTGGGTTGCTACGAGAAAATTACTTCAGCTCTTAGGTCAACCTTATTTGCTAATTTTAGGGTGAGAAAAATACCTCACGCACTGAGTTTAGCCAATTCCATGAATATAGCACAAATTTAACACGTGTGAATACTGGACAATAGTTTATTAGATTTTTATACTACATAATTTGATCATAGATATAGTACAAACTAATATTGATTAAGTTCCTTTAAGGATTGAGGTCAAAAGCTTCACTATTCTTAAATAGACCAGCATTCTATTGTGATAGCTTGTCAGCGATGAAAATAAATTCTACTGTACTTCTTACTTTGATTTTGTTAATTATGATGATGGGAGCAGGTTCTGTGAGCGCGTTTTTGGGCTTTGAACTGGGGAGTTCAGCACTTAAAGGCGTGACTACACCAGATGGGCGTCCTACAACCAAATTTGCCAGCAATAAGGCAAATAACTCCCAACAGGGAGGGCTAGTGCTATTAAAAGAGGAAGAAATTCTGAAAATTGTCAAGGCGCGAATTGAGGGTAAGACCAAAGCCGCTAAATCGGAAAAGCCAGAAGAAGATGATGAAGAAACCAATAGCAGCAAGCAGAAGCCAGAGGAAAAACCCCCAGAAGTAGTTGAAGAAAAGCCCCTACCAGGTTTTCCAGTTACTGCCCAAAGCCAGGGTGTAACAATGACTGTGCAATCTGCTCGCTACTCTGGTGGTGATTTACTACTGAAAGTGAAAATGCAGAACAAAGGTAAGGATTCTGTGCGCTTCCTGTATAGTTTTTTAGATGTTACCGATGACAAAGGACGAACCCTGAGTGCAAGTACAGAGGGTTTACCAACAGAATTGCCTGTAAATGGGCCAGCATTTTCAGGTACAGTGAGCATTCCTACAGCTTTACTTGATGATGTCAAGAAAATATCACTTGCTCTCACTGATTATCCCGCTCAACAATTGAAGCTAGAGGCATTGAATATTCCTGTAGAAAGGTAGTTGGGTATCGGGGGCTGGGGACTGGGGACTGGGGACTGGGGACTAGGGACTGAATTCTTCCCAATACCCAATCCCTGATACCCAATCCCCAATCCCCTTAAATGGAGGGCGTGAGTTTTACACGAGCTTTGGTGGTGAGTGGTTTTCCTAATTTGAGTTTGATAGAAGTGGCGCTGCGGTTGTTATCAGTGCTACTACTGATTGCCATAAATGCCTTTTTTGTGACGGCGGAATTTTCGATGGTGAGTGTGCGGCGATCGCGTATTCACCAGCTAGTTAAGGCTGGGGATATTCCAGCGATCGCTGTAGAAATGTTACAACGCAGTATTGACAGACTGCTATCTACCACCCAGTTAGGCATTACCCTCTCTAGTTTGGCACTGGGATGGATTGGCGAAAGTACGATTGTTGTGCTAGTGAATGCCTGGTTAAGATCCTGGCCTTTACCCAGTGGGATGACTACCTTCCTCGCCCATTCCCTATCAATTCCTATCGCCTTTTTCTTGATTGCCTATTTGCAAATTGTGATCGGAGAATTATGCCCCAAATCCTTAGCCATGCTGTACTCAGAACAGCTAGCGAGGTTTTTGGGGCCTCCGGTAAAAGCGATCGTGCGTTTTTTTGGCCCCTTCATCTGGATTCTTAACCAATCAACTCGTTTTTTATTACGAATTTTTGGCATCCAATACACAGGTCAAGGCTGGCGTCCGCCTGTAACTCCCGAAGAATTGCAACTGATCATCTCTACAGAATGGGGGTCTACTGGTTTACAGCGTGCAGAGCGAGAATTGCTCAATAATGTCTTCGAGTTTGGAGATGTCATGGCGCAAGATGTGATGATCCCGCGCACCAGTATTATCACACTGCCAAAAGATGCTAGCTTCCAGACATTACTCAGGGAAATGGCTTCTACTGGTTACTCTCGCTATCCCGTGATTGGTGAATCTTTAGACGATGTTCGCGGTATTGTTTATTTTAAAGATTTGGCACAACCTTTGGCAGTCGGAAACCTCAGTTTAGAGACACAGATCCAGCCTTGGATGCGTCCCGCCCGGTTTGTTCCAGAACATACGGCCTTGAGTGAACTTTTGCCCATGATGCAGCAAGAGAAACCCGCTATGGTCATGGTAGTGAATGAATTTGGCGGTACTGTGGGACTAGTGACAATCAAAGATGTCATTGCCGAAATTATTGGCGGCCCCAGCGAATCTGAAAGCAGTGAAGACTTACTGATTCAGATGTTAGATGAGCAGAAATTTTTGGTGCAAGCACAAATCAACCTTGAAGACCTCAACGAGATTTTGCATCTCAATTTGCCCCTGACCAGAGAATATCAAACACTAGGGGGCTTTTTGCTGTATGAGTTACAGAAAATTCCGGCCATTGGCGAAATCTTTTGTTATCAAAATCTCGAATTCACCGTGGTATCGATTGTTGGTCCACGCCTGCATCAAATTCAACTGCGACGGTTAGAGGAGTTAGGAGTTGAGAGTTAAGAGTTAAGAGTTATGGATTTTAACCTGGATTTCTTACTTGTGAGAAATCCAAGGGGTGTGGGAGGTGTGGGAGGTGTGGGAGGTGTGGGAGGTGTGGGACAAGAGCTTATATAGAAGGCCCCAGTTTACCAGNCACCTCCCACACCTCCCACACCTCCCACACCTCCCACACTCCCCACACTCCTCTTCCTCTGAAGCCTACACTATGTGTGAGAAATCCGGGTTTAACTCCTCACTCCTAACTCCTCATTCAAGAAGCATAGGCCAATGGATCGACAAGTCCCAATTCGGCAAAAGCTGCTAGCCGTAAGCGACAAGAATCACACACACCACAGGCGACATCTCCACCTGCATAGCAAGACCAAGTTAGTTCCCAAGGAACTCCCAATTGGTTCCCCAGTTGGATGATTTCGGTTTTTTTCAGGTTGATTAGGGGTGCAACAATCTTAATTGGTTGTCCCTCACGCCCTTGTTTGGTTCCCAAGCGAAAAACTTCCTGCATTGCTTGGATATAGTCGGGGCGACAATCAGGATATCCTGAGTAATCTAGGGCATTAACGCCGATATAGACACGCTCTGCTGCGATCGCTTCGGCGTAACTAAGAGCAAAGCTTAAAAAGATGGTATTACGAGCCGGAACATAAGTGACAGGAATATTTTGAGACATTTCATCCAGCGATCGCTCCTGGGGTAAATCAATGGCATTATCAGTAAGGGCCGAACCGCCCCATTGTCGTAAGTCAAAGTTAACTACCTGATGTTTTGCGATCGCAGCTTTTTGAGCGACACTGAGCGCTGACTGTAACTCTCGTCGATGTCGCTGCTGGTAATCAAAGGAAATAGCATGACATTCACAGCCATCAGCTTGAGCTTTGTACAGAATTGTGGAAGAGTCCAATCCCCCAGATAACAGAATTACAGCTTTCATCTCTATTGCAAATTTTGGATTTCAAATCACTGCATCAAACCTTAACAAGATGCCAGAAAGCAATGCCAAGGAAAATTTATACTTAGGTTTTACTGAAAACTTTAAAGTTAATAAAAATACATATATTTTTGTAGAAAGTGCAAAATCCAAAGCAAACTCGAAATATATATACAAAAGATATTTGGATTACGGGAACCGATCGCAAACTTTGAAATTCTTCATAAACATAGGCTCTATGTTACCATCTGGATGGTTTTAGACGGATCGTAACCGGCTTTCGAGTATAAACGCCAACGGCCGTAGCGTCTCTAAATTTGGTGGTTGAGGAGAGAATAATAGTGCAAAATAGCATGTCAGTGGCAGAACCGAATCCATATACACAGCGCAACCAGCCACGACCAATCCGCATAGGCGTGATTGGAGTGGGTAACATGGGACAACACCACGCTCGCGTGCTGAGTTCAATGAAAGATGTTGAACTAGTCGGAGTGGCAGATATTAACGTCGAGCGAGGATTAGAAACTGCCAGCAAGTACAAGGTGCGTTTTTTTGAAGATTACTGCGATCTGCTACCCCTTGTGGAAGCAGTTTGTGTAGCTGTTCCCACCCGTCTGCACTATGCCGTGGGCATCAACTGTCTGTTAGCGGGAATTCATGTTTTGATTGAAAAACCGATCGCAGCCAGTATTTCTGAGGCAGAGTCTTTAGTAAATGCCGCAGCTGAGTCTGGGTGTATCCTGCAAGTAGGTCATATTGAGCGTTTTAACCCAGCTTTTAAAGAACTGAGCCAAGTTCTAAAAACAGAGGAATTACTGGCGCTAGAAGCCCACAGAATGAGTCCTTACTCAGATCGGGCAAACGATGTTTCAGTTGTGCTGGATTTAATGATCCATGACATCGACCTACTTCTGGAATTAGCTGCTTCCCCAGTCACAAAATTGACTGCTAGCGGTACTCGCTCCCTAGACTCTGGTTATTTAGATTACGTAACCGCCACCTTGGGATTTGCCAATGGTATTGTTGCTACTCTGACTGCTAGTAAAGTCACTCACCGCAAAATTCGCCGGATTGTCGCCCATTGCAAAAATTCATTTACTGAGGCAGATTTTCTCAAGAATGAAATTTTGATTCACCGACAAACGGCTGCCAATTCTCTCACCGACCACCGACAAGTACTTTACAGACAAGATGGTGTAATTGAAAAAGTCTACACCAGCAATATTCAACCACTAAGTGCAGAATTAGAACATTTTGTCAACTGTGTACACGGTGGCAATCAACCCTCAGTAGGTGGTGAACAAGCTCTCAAAGCCCTGAGACTCGCAAGTTTAATTGAGCAGATGGCGCTGGAAGATCGAGTTTGGAATCCCTTAGACTGGCAATCGGAACCAAGGGTACAATCATTGACCCCGACAGCTTAGAAGAAGAGGGGATGAGGGGGATAAAGAAGGTGAAATTTTCTCCCTCTTCTCCCCGTGCTACCCCACATCCCCAACTTCAGTAGAAAACCTAGAGTCTGTTTTTAAATTTGCCATCAAATCTTTAGATCCTTCCTAGTCTCTTTAAAAAGCAGGCTAAGGGGGATCTAAAAAATTAGAAAGCAAAACCTAGTGGTTAATTTCATTAATTTTGTGAGGTTTGTAGTGAGCGATTTATCGCTTAATCTTAATGGCTAGAGGTACTTACGAACTTTTATCACTCTCAACATTAATGAAACAAACAGCTAGCTTCCACTTGTCTGACTCTATTTTTCAGTTGTGATGCCAATTTTTAGTGCGGCCAAATTCCCTTTACTCTAGCAAGCAGGGATAATTACCCTTTAAAAAAGCTAAAGCTGAATTTAGCAACAAGACTAGTCCAGCAATTTCAGGAATTGACTCAATGCTTGAATGGATAACTAATACTATCAATTATTTTGGCTATTGGGGAATCGCCCTACTAATGTTTTTAGAGAACCTTTTTCCCCCAATTCCTTCAGAATTGATTATGCCACTTGCTGGATTTACAGCAAGTCCATATCAACCAGGAGGGGCAAAGCTAAATATCATTGGTGTATTTTTCGCAGGACTTTTGGGTTCTGTATTAGGCGCACTTATTTGGTATTATCCGGGTAAGTTTTTAGGCGAAACCCGTTTGAAAGCTTGGGCTGATAAGTATGGCAAATGGCTGGCTATATCTAGTAAAGATATTACCAAGGCCAAAGAGTGGTTTGACCGACAAGGTAGAAAAGCAGTATTAATTGGTCGTCTTGTGCCAGGAATCCGCACCTTGATTTCTGTTCCCGCAGGGATCAGCAATATGCCCTTGCTACCATTTCTGTTTTACACAACATTAGGTAGCGCGGCTTGGGTGGGTTTGCTAACATACTCAGGATACGCATTGGGTAGTCAGTATGAACTTGTGGACAAGTACCTTGCTCCTGTATCTAAAATCGTACTTGGCGGTTTGGTTCTAGCATTTGTTTTCTGGATATTCAAGCGCCAGTTAAGACGTACTAGAAGATGAAACACGGACGCTTTTGGTTTGAAAGCAGTGAAAACAGGGGTTACATCTGGCCAAAATTCGCCTACACTATGCCAAATAATACTAGATGTGCGAAGGCATGAGCTTATCGGAGGTATCGACCGAATTAATTTTTGGCGTATTTCTAGCTACACTTGACGCAACCTAGAATTTCTGGTTGCTCGCATTTTTGTAAGATGAGCATGACAACTTTTTACAGTTAAGTTTGAACTAGGAGCTTTCATGACAGACCAACCTTCCGCCGCTACCCCAATCAATGCTGCTGCTATACCCATGAATAGGGTGTCGGCATCGACTCCCATCAATGCTGTTAATAATAATCCTCCCAAGACAGGCGGTGTTCCGGGAAAAACCATTCTCAGTGTTGATTTAGGCAGAACTTCCACAAAAACTTGTGTAAGTCGTGAACCAGGCAGTGTGGTGTTCGTACCTGCCAACGTCAAGCAGATGTCAATAGAACAAGTACGCGGTGGTGTTTTTGAAGCCAGAGCTACTGACCCCTTAATGGATTTGTGGCTGGAGTATCAAGGAAATGGATATGCTGTTGGTCAACTAGCAGCCGATTTTGGGGCGAATTTAGGAGTCGGACAATCTAAGGTAGAAGCTGCACTGGTAAAAGTTTTAGCAAGTGCTGGCTACTTCAAACTCAGAGACGATATCTCAGTTGTACTTGGTCTGCCTTTTCTTTCCTTAGAGCAATTTGAAAAAGAAAAAGCACAGCTAATTAGCCAAGTAGGTGGCCCTCACGTGTTGAACTTCCGAGGCGAATCTGTGTCGCTGAACGTCAGTAAGGTATGGGTAATGCCAGAAGGCTACGGCAGCTTGCTGTGGTCTGAAGCTCAACCCAAGAAAAACCCTGGCAGTCCCGATTTTACAAAAATTTCGGTGGCGATCGTTGATATTGGACATCAAACTGTGGATCTTTTGATGGTAGATAACTTCCGTTTTGCCAGAGGTGCTTCTAAGAGCGAAGACTTCGGGATGAATAAGTTTTATGAATTGGTGTCTGCCGAAATTGAGGGAGCAGATAGTCAATCTCTAGCACTGATTTCCGCTGTTAACAAACCCAGAGGTGAACGCTTTTATCGTCCTAAAGGCGCTAGCAAGCCCACCAACCTAGATGATTTTCTTCCTAACCTTACAGAGATGTTTTCTCGCGAAATCTGTAGCCGTGTGCTAGCCTGGTTGCCAGAACGCGTCACCGATGTGATTCTTACTGGCGGCGGTGGTGAGTTCTTCTGGGACGACGTTCAACGTCTGCTCAAAGAAGCAAAGATTAATGCTCATTTAGCAGCACCTTCCCGTCAGGCGAATGCTTTGGGGCAGTATATTTATGGAGAGGCACAATTATCCTCCAATCGCGCTGCTAGGGCATAAAGCTGATGTTCCAATGGTCAAAAAAGGTAGTTAAATCCGTCACGTTCAACCCAGAGCTTGCTGATGAAAGCTTGTTAGCGCAAGTAGAAAGTTATTTGGAAAAACAACCAGACAAGACTTTCAGCGACCTCTGTAAAGAAGCCTTATGGCAATCTTTATGTGTACCGGAACCTGTACAACCTGCTCCACAAACAGCAGTAACAACACCGATTGATCAACAAATCGGTGAACTGCAACGTCAAGTGGCTGGACTTGAGGAACGTTTTTTTGCCAAGGGATCTAATCGTTTGGAGGCGATGGAACATCATCTACTGCAACTTTCTCAACAAGTCGCACAACTGGCGCTCATAGTCAACGATCGATCGTTCATTCCGTCTCCAACTCAATTAGAAGTAGTAAATAATACTTCTTATACTGTTGCTACCCCTCCTCAAGAGGTTGACCCCGTAATCAGTCGCCTTAGTCAGTTTCTTGATGATTTTTAAGGAACAATCAGGTTTGTGAGCAGTTTTTGCTCATGTTAACAATCCTTAATAGTTAATACTATTAAGGATTATTAATGTTTATATATGGAAATATTGGGATTATTGAGATTTGTATAGATGGGGCGATCGCTCATAACTGAAACAGCAGATTTTACCCAATAGTAACTGTGAGCAATAACCTAAAAATACCGGATTTTGATGCCAATCTGATCGTGTCCGAAGCTGAAAATATCGCAAAACTTAGTGCTGGGATGTTCTGGAATGATTCTGTCAAAACAGTTTTATCCGTCTGTTGTAATTCGCCTGAATTATTTCCATATTTAAGACTATGCAATTCTCGCTCTCATTACATTACTAAGTGGTTAAATAAGTATTTTGACGGTTATAATAATCGACCTTCAAAGCGAACTAGTAAAAAGATAGGCACTGTTTCAGACGAAATTATTGACACGATTCTTTCAGTTCGTTTACCGACTCTCAGCACTGATGGCATTAATCACATAAAGGATGCTCATCGTCTTTCCATGTCGGCAGAAAACATCTTAGGCCTTCTTTTAGAAGAATATCTTGCCGAAAAATTGTCATTTTATGGTTGGTACTGTGCTTGGGGAGAGACTATAAACAAGGTTGATTTTTGTACCAATAAAGGTGAACTATTACAAGTTAAAAATCGTAGTAATTCTGAAAATAGTTCGAGCAGTAGTGTCCGTAAAGAAACTATCATTCGGAAATGGCATAGAGTCAATGCTAAGAATGGAGTTTACTACTGGAAAAAGCTGAATCAATTAATAGGATGTTCTGATCTTTCTGAAGAAGACTTTGCCGTCTTTGTTAGACAAACTATCACTGAAAATCCCGCAGCATTGTATGTAGAAAGTAGTAACTATTGGCAACAAATTCAGTAATGGAAGTCCTAAAAATAATCACCAGGCTGTGAATTTAGTGATTAAATAGCGAAAGCTGTTCAAAGACTGGTATCCCCTTAGGTTTTTCCTGTCTAATTAGACTATGTAAATAGTCACCAATAGCTTGAGCTAAGAGTACAGGTACGGCATTACCTATCTGTCTGTATTTAGAGGCTGTCGAACCATAGAAAATCCATGAGTCGGGAAAGGTTTGAATCCTGGCACACTCTCGAACACTTAGAGGACGAAGTTCCTCTGGATGACACATATCTGTAGCCTTTTGGTAAGGACTTGTAGTAACAGTAGGAGAGGGCTTATCCCAACATAACCTTCTGTAAAACCCTACTTTACCACCTCCAGATTTGTAAGCGCCTCCCATTGCTTCTTTTATCAAGTCGTTAGGTAAATCTCTCCAGTTTTGACCACTTTTTAAAAGCTTTAAATATTGAAGACGGTTTTTTGAGTAGGAAGTATACTCTGGTTGTGGATCTTCTAAGTTGAGCAGAGCATCTTTAAGAGTGCGCCATTGAGGTAATAAAGAGCCATCTTTACTATGAGTAGGCAAAGGAAATGTAGCTGATTCACCATCTCTTGAGCCAATAAAGATTACTCGCGCTCTGTTTTGCGGAACACCGTAATCTGCTGCTTCCATTACTTTATAAATAACTTGATAACCAAGGCGCTTCATTTCTTCTAGAACAATCTCAAGAGCGCTCCCTTGCATTTCATCTAGTTCCAGAGGAGCATAACCCGTTCCTCGTTCCAGATGAGGTCTATGACGAATAGGAGCCGAGAGTAAACCTTTAACATTCTCCATGACAAAAAAGCGTGGCTGCAATTGTTCAACAATACGTATAAAGTCCATAAACAAGCTGCCACGAGGGTCCATAACTGAACCACGTTTTCCTGCTGTACTGAAGGGTTGACAAGGGGGGCCACCAGTTACTAAATCTACTTCTCCAATACGTAGAGGTCTACCAAGGTTAATAACATATCCCCCTTCCTCCAAAAGATTTTGAGCAGTGATTTTCTGTATATCTCTTGCTACGGCACTATTTAGGTGAGGTCGGTTGAAAGCTATAGTCTTCGCAGCATCAGGATCTTTCTCAACAACACTTACTACCCGAAAACCTGCCTGTTCTATCCCAATATCTAGTCCACCTGCTCCTGTAAATAAACTGATTGATATTGCCCGATTGTCTATCACTGCTTTTATCCTTACAGCCTTAATCAAATATACGATTTACTGGAACCCTCAAGTCTGCTT
The DNA here is from genome assembly GCF_002246015.1 of Nostoc sp. 'Peltigera membranacea cyanobiont' 210A. Taxonomy (GTDB): domain Bacteria; phylum Cyanobacteriota; class Cyanobacteriia; order Cyanobacteriales; family Nostocaceae; genus Nostoc. Next base: position 274,742 of record NZ_NOLJ01000001.1, on the reverse strand, counting down.
CATGCTAACGATAAATACCTGCAATTCTAATAGTGTAAGCCTTTTGAAACAGTATGCTACAAAGGCGCTATTCTCTTTTAAATGTGGCAGGCGTAGACGGGCTTATCGTTAGACATGGTATTTGTACAATGCACAAATTTGCTCGCCTTTATGTTGAATATTATTAGTACATATTTTTACTAGATTCTTTTTTTACTCTGCACACTGTATAAATGCTAGAATCCTCAAGTAGACAGTTAGGATACCTAGATGCCAGTTGTAGCTAACTCAATCAAGTTTGGTACAGACGGCTGGCGGGGCATTATTGGTGATGAGTTCACCTTTGAACGCCTAGCCCTGGTCGCACCAGTTGCCGCAAAAGTATTATATGATACGTATTTTTCTACGGTTGGTAGCCGGACAATAATTGTCGGTTACGATCGCCGATTCATGGCTGAAGACTTTGCTCGTGCTGTTGCCGATACTGTCAGTGCTGTGGGATTTGATGTGCTACTGAGCGAGAGCTATGCCCCAACCCCAGCTTATAGTTGGGCGGCAAAAGAACTCAATGCTTTAGGGGCGCTGGTAATTACAGCCAGTCATAATCCTGGTAAATATTTGGGTTTAAAAGTCAAGGGTTATTTTGGTGGATCGGTACCGCCAGAAGTCACAAAAGATATAGAAGATCAGTTGTCGGTGGGAGTACCACTAGCAGCTACCCCAGGTAAGCAAGAAAAATTCGATCCTTGGCCTAGTTATACCCAAGCACTAGAACGTAAAGTTGATATCGCCAAACTTAGAGAAGCGATCGCATCTGGTAAATTGACGTTATTTGCCGATGTCATGCATGGCGCTGCTGCTACTGGATTGGCAAGACTACTAGGCAATCAAGTCAAAGAAATCAACTCAGAACGCGATCCCCTATTTGGTGGCGGTGCGCCGGAACCCTTACCAAAATACCTTTCAAAGCTATTTGAAGTCATCAAGACTCACAGAGAAACCGATAAATCAGGTTTAACAGTGGGGTTGGTATTTGATGGAGACTGCGATCGCATTGCAGCAGTGGATGGAGAAGCAAACTTCCTAAGTTCCCAAGTATTAATCCCGATATTAATCGACCATTTAACCCTGCGGCGCGGTTTTACTGGAGAAATAGTCAAAACTGTTAGTGGTTCCGACTTGATGCCCCTTGTGGCAGCACTACATAACCTCTCAGTCTTTGAGACAGCAGTTGGTTATAAATATATTGCTGACAGAATGTTAGTAGCAAAAGTATTGCTGGGTGGTGAAGAGTCGGGCGGAATTGGGTATGGTAGCCATATTCCCGAACGTGATGCGCTGTTGTCAGCCTTGTACGTGTTAGAGGCGATCGTAGAATCTGGTTTGGATTTAGGTGAGTATTATCGCTACTTACAGAAAAAAACAGGGTTCACCTCAGCTTACGATCGCATTGATTTACCCCTAGCAAATATGCAAGTGCGATCGCGTCTTTTGCAACAACTGCAAACCCAACCCTTAACAGAAATTGCAGGTAAAGCAGTGATTGATTGTCAAACAATTGACGGTTACAAATATCGCCTTGCTGATAAAAGCTGGTTAATGATTCGCTTTAGCGGGACTGAGCCAGTTTTACGCCTCTACTGCGAAGCCCCGACAATTGAGCAAGTGCATCAAACTCTTGCTTGGGCGAAACAGTGGGCGGAGTAAAATTAATTATTAGTCATTTGTCTTTTGTCCTTGGTAAATGATCAATGACCAATGACTTAATGACTAATGATATCATGTCCGCTTGATTGCTTATTAAACCCGAAGAACCCCACCCCGCCAAAGCTACGCTTTGTCTCCCCTCCCCGCAGNCGGGGAGCAGGGTGGATTAATTGTCGAGAGAGAAAATATAACATGGAAGAATGATTCCTTGAGAAAAAGACCAAAACCAGAGGAAAGTTGGGAATGAATTTAATCGAAGCAATTCAAGGGGTTCCCGATTATCGACATGCCAGAGGGATTAGACATAGACTTTGGATAATACTAACTATAGTTTTGTTAGGTAGTTGCACAGGATATTGGGGATATAAACCTTTAGCTGAGTTCACTAAAAATCATCGATTATCCCTAATCAAATTATTAGATTTATCTCCAGATATTCAATTTCCGTCAGCATCAACATTTAGAAATATCATGATGTCTATTGATTTTCAGATATTAGCTGAACTGTTTAACGTCTGGGCAGAAAATAGTTTGCCAATTAATCACAAAGAATTATTTGCCATCGATGGTAAATGTATTAAAAGTACTGTCACAGGGGGAAATAAATCTTATCAAAACTTTGTGAGTATCGTTTCAGTTTATAGTCATCAGCAAGGATGGGTAGTCAGACATCAAGCTATGGAGAATCACGCTCATAGTGAGATTAGTGTGGTAGAAGAGCTAATTAAAACACTTTCTGGGTATCATGTCGTGATTACAGCAGATGCGCTACATTGCCAAAAAAAACTGTTGAGTTAATTATTGAGGGAGAAAATGACTACATTATTACTATTAAAGGAAACCAGCCAAATCTGCTGAAAGTAGCTACTGAGCTAGCTGAATCCTCAATCGCTATCGATACCAATCACCATTATGAAAATTTGCATGGACGAAAGACCACTCGTCAAGTCAAAGTCTATCCAATTCCATCTGAGTCATTACCTGATTGGGTTGCCGCTAAAAGTTTAGTTGAGGTTAACAGACATGGAACTCGACCTCAAGGAAAGAAAAGTCGTCGTCAGATTGTTGATTATCATGAACGACACTTTTATTTGAGTAGCTTAAATTGTTCAGCCTCAAAATTCGCTCTCCTTATTCGTGGCCATTGGTCAATCGAAAATCAACTTCATTGGGTCAAGGATGTAACTTTAAATGAAGATAACTGTATTCATACTGGCGGTTTTTCACCAGCTAATTGGGCGATGGTCAGACAGTTTTTAGTTTCCCTCGCTCGTCAGTTACATTGTCGGACTCTTCCTGAAGCGTTAAGGCTGATGGCTAACCAACTTCAAATGATTTTTGATGCGCTATTTGAGCACTTTGACTTCTCTTCCAGAATACCTATGAGTCCAACGGTCGAGTCAGAAAACTTTTTCTCTCTCCACAATTAATCCACCCTGCCTCCCCGCAGGCGGGGAGGGGTTGGGGGTGGGGTGTAATGACTGTGGGAATCATAACTAATTATGCGGACATGATATGACCAATGACCAATGACCAATGACTAATGACTAAATTACTTGTAGTAGCCACAGGAAATCCAGGTAAGCTGCGGGAAATGCAGGCTTACCTGGAAAATTCTGGTTGGGAATTAACCCTCAAACCTGAAGAGTTGGAAATTGAAGAGACGGGCGAAACTTTTGCCGCCAACGCTTGTCTAAAAGCGTCACAAATTGCTAAAGCTACGGGAAACTGGGCAATTGCTGATGATTCAGGTTTGCAAGTAGATGCTCTAAATGGCGCACCAGGAGTTTATTCTGCACGTTACGCCAAAACCGACTCAGAACGCATTGCTAGGATATTGAGCGAATTAGGCAACGAGGTAAATCGGCAAGCTCAATTTGTCTGTGCAGTAGCGATCGCTCGTCCCGATGGTGCGATCGTATTAGAATCTGAAGGTGTTTGTCGCGGCGAAATTCTCCATACACCCCGTGGTGATAGTGGTTTCGGCTACGATCCAATTTTTTATGTGCAAGAACTGCAATTGACCTTTGCTGAAATGACACGGGAGTTGAAGAGGTCAATTAGCCATCGAGGCAAGGCTTTTACAGCTTTACTTCCGCAACTAGAGAGAGTGAAGAATTAAGAGAGACGCGATTAATCGCGTCTATGCAAGAGTTAGGAGAGACGCGATTAATCGCGTCTGTACAAGAGTTAGGATTTTATGAATTATGCTAAATCTTGATTCATTATTCGTGACTCACAACTCATAACTTTTAACTCTTAACTCCTAACTTTTTTAAACTGCTTCTGTGTTCTTTTCGCCAGTGCGAATCCGAATCACTTGCTCAACAGGCGAGATGAAAATTTTACCATCGCCGATTTCACCAGTGCGGGCAGCAGCAATAATTTTGTCTACCACCATATCAACCTGATTGTCGTCAACTACGATTTCCACTTTGAGTTTTTGCAGAAACTCAACGGTGTACTCAGAACCACGATACCGTTCAGTTTGACCTTTCTGCCGTCCGAACCCCCGGACTTCAGAAACAGTCATGCCAACAATACCAGCGTTAACTAAAGCAATTTTCACCTCATCTAGCTTAAATGGGCGGATAATAGCTTCTACTTTTTTCATCTTCTTTACTCCTGACTTCTACTAGCTTCGTTTATATATCTAACCAGATCCGCTGTCTGAAGCTGTAACTAGCGGTGCTTTTCCTAAAAAATATGTAATAATTACAACTTTTTTAAAGTGTAAGTGCTTTACTTGAGGGTTTATGACATAAAAAGCGGCAAGGATTTATTAATTGGATAATCTTTGAGGTTCTAACATAGAGAAGTTGCTGTCAATTTAGCATTTTATGTAGCTTTTATAACCTAAAAATAGATCGTTTCCACCATTTAGCAGATTTGTTTGGATATTTAGAGAGTGATTGCAGCCAAATTATACGGTCGCCCGAAAGCCTGCTACTGCTGCTGCTACTGCTGCTGAATGTGGGAATGTCAACTAACGTTTCTGATGTTCAAACAAGGGACGCACAACGAAATATCCAGCACTAAAGGCAGTCAGCATGATTAACAAGATGGTAATAATTAACCACCAGCCATTGAGTCCCTTGACATCTGGCTCAGTAGTGGAATAGTAACTGACTTGTTGCTCTTCTATAAAAACTGGTTCTGATACCGGAAAATTCATTTCCATTACAGGTGCAGAAAAGTCTTGGTGGCGGCTTTTTTTAGCTGGTTGTTTGGACACAACAGATGGACGCGAACGAGAAACCTGCTGAGGTGAACGCGGTTGTGTTACTGGCTGTTTAGCAGTACTTTTAACGTCACCAGAAGCTTGGTTAGCTTGGGGATAATTAGCTGTAGCATGGGAATCCACAAAATTTTGCAAACGAGAAAAAGACTCAACGACTTTGGTAATTTCTTGGCGTAATAGTTGATTTTCTTGTAGTAGTTGCTGATTTTGGGTGGTGAGTGCATTTAGCCTCGCCTGTGCTGCTTGCAACTCTGTTGACAATTCCCTGTATACAGATAGTGGTACAGAGGGAGGGTAGGCTTGAGTACTCGGTGTTGGCGAATTTCTGTGAACAGAACCTATGGTTGTTCGCATCGGGGCTTGGTATTAAAAATCAAAGTAATTAGATCGTACAGAGATGCTAACAGAGATAGTCACCCCTGAAACTATGCCCAAGAATAATAGAAAAATACCGAAAGGGCAAAGATTTTTTATGAGGTATTGGGGATTGGGTATTAAGAAAACTTTTCCCTAGTCCCCAGTCCCCAGTCCCTAGTCCCTAGTCCCTAGTCCCCACAATGGGAAGAAGTGTCCCACAGGGCCTTGCCCTTCGCCAATATCTAGGGCGTAAGTGAGTGCGGTAGTCACATATTCCTTTGCCTGTTGCACTGCGTGCCACAAATCTTTTCCTTTAGCTAGATTAGCAGCGATCGCAGCCGATAGTGTACAACCAGTACCGTGGGTATTTTTTGTCTCTACTTGCTGGCAAGTCAAAACTTCCAATTTGTCCCCATCAAACCAAATATCAACGCCACGCAAATCTCCCTGCATACCTCCGCCTTTGACTAAAACAACCTTCGTCTTTAAAGTCTTGTGAATAATTTCAGCAGCGGCTTGCATATCCTCTAAAGAATTAATTTGTAAACCGCTCAAAATCTGGGCTTCATAGCGATTAGGCGTAATCATAACTGCTTTGGGAATCAAGGCATGGCACAGAGTCTTTACAGCATCATCATCAATCAATTGTGCTCCCGTGCGTGACACCATTACTGGATCGACTACTAGATTATTGATTTGTAAAGCTTCCACTTGCTGGGCAACAGCAAAGATGATTTCCTGATTAAGCAACATTCCAGTTTTGGCAGCTTGTACGCCAATATCCTCAACTACTGCCTGAATTTGCGCCACAACAGCCTCTGTTGGCATAGCGTCAACTCTCTTCACTCCTAGAGTGTTTTGTGCCGTGACGCAGGTTATAGCACTAGTACCGTGGACACAGTGAAAAGCAAAGGTACGTAAATCAGCTTGAATTCCGGCACCACCACCGCTATCTGAACCAGCAATGGTTAAAGCAACAGGTATTCTGGAGTTTACTTCAGTGTTCATATTATGAAGATTAAGTAAGTTGGCGTTATCAAACCAAACTATCTCAAAGATTGATGAACTAGGCTAAAACCCTCTTCTCTCCTGCCCGATTTCCATGACTGACTCCACCAGACGCCTCCATAGTTTTTTTGATTTTGTTGTAAAAAAACTTACCACATTCCGGGCATTCACTGATATCAAGTGCTATTTGTAAAGGTTAGTTTTAACTAAGTTCACAATGCTCAGTTACACCGCTTAAAACAGGTTCAACTAAGTTGTTACATTAGTCCCCTTAAGTTCAAGGGTCAACCTAACTAAAGTTTCAACCAATTTCACTTTGATCGCTTTAACTTTAAGTCCCCAGTTATCAGTTAAGGGTGAATTTTACCATGCAGATTTGGCAACCCCCTGACCTAAAACAACGCATAAAGTTCAGAGGAATGACTATGCCAAATACGATCGTTTTATCGAATATAGCAGATGCTAAAGCTGGTTTTAAAAGAGCAGCGATGTCTACGATGGTCACTGAGCTTGTCGTACCACTTGCCTACGGCACGCTCCGCGAACGTGGAAGCAAGCTACGCGCAGCGTCTGTCTACGACACGCTGCGCGAACGTAGAGAAGTGCGGACTACGCCTACACGGCTGCTAAAGATACGATTCAATTCAACTCCATACAGCCTTACTAAGAGGATATCTGACGACAAATCTGGAGTAGAAGCATCTACGTGTTAATCGTCCAATTACTCTCAACAAAACTCTGACGATTGACGGTATCGATATTCCTAGTTTAACCATCAAGGGTTGACAGGAGAAAAAATTTTCAGGTTTACAACAGCGTTTCTATAATCGACGCGATTTTAAGTCGCGCTCGGATAACTGTGACTGTCTTTAACAGTGCAGATAGATGAATCATTCAAATAACTACTTAGCAACTAAATAAAGTTGCTGAAATTGTACTACCAATTTTCCTTACACATATTTGGAGTAAACAAATGGCTGGCACAACATACTACGTTTCTGCAACAGGCAGTGATAAAAATAATGGCTTAAATAAAGATTCTGCATTTCTCAATTTGGGTAGAGCCGTGTATGAGATGAAAGCAGGTGACACGCTCTACGTCATGAATGGAAATTATCAAATGAAAGGGGTTACGCTTTTTAACTTAAATGGCTCACCAGATAACTGGACAACAATAAAAGCTTATCCAGGGGCTACGCCTACGATCACAACAACGGGAAGTGGCATTAATATATTGAGTTCATCCTACGTGCGGATTGAAGGACTTGATATAGAAGGCAATCGGGAAAACATCACTCTCGAATATGCTTTACAAGAGAAGGATAACCTTAATAACCCCTTGACCAATAGTAATGGGATTGCTGTTAATGCATGGAAAAACGCCGAGGGTGTCGGTGGTACTAATCCCCATCATATTGTCATCACTGGTAACACAATCCGTAACTTTCCAGGCGGAGGCATAGCATTCAGTAATTCAGACTATATAACTGTTGAGAAAAACATTGTGTCTGGGAACGCTTGGTATTCGGCTCACGGCAATCAGGGAATAACCTCTCTTCACAGTTTTAATTTTGATAACAATACCACTGACTACAGAATGATTTTTCGAGACAACATTGTCTACGATAACCAAAGTTTAGTTCCGTGGAAAGCAGGAGGCACTGACAAAATCACCGAGGGACATGGGATTATGCTTGATACTACCAATGTCAGCAAAGATAATGTGGCCTATACAGGTAAGGCATTAATTGCAAATAACATCACTTACAACAATGGAGGTGGAGGCATTGAAGTTTTCAAAGCTACCAACGTTGATATTATCAACAACACGGCTTACCAAAATGGTCGAGTTCTTACAGGTGCTGGAGAGATTGGTGTTCTTTACTCAGAAAATGTACGTGCCTACAACAACATATTGTATGCAAGCGATAATCAAAAAGCTAACAGTATTAAGTATGCCACAAATGTAACCTTCGACCGCAATCTTGTTTATAACTCGAACCTATTCCAAGCTTCAGATAATTTAAATGCTACAGGGTTACAGAATCTTTTGGGTCAAGATCCTCTATTTGTTGATGCAGACAAAAAGAACTTTGCACTTAAACCTGAAAGTGTTGCGATTGATGGTGGTTCTAATGCCTTCAATAGCATCACTAAGAAGACTCCTCAGGATGGTGATGGGAATGGCAGTATAGTCATTGATATTGGTGCATACGAAGCTCCCCGTAGCTCTAGCAAAACCCCAGAAATTCAAGTTCTGAATGGCACAGTTAATATTATTGATGGCAACACCGCTATTAACTTTGGCGAGACCCTTGTTGGTGAAGCCTTGAGCAAAACCTTTACTATCAAGAACACTGGTATAGCTGTACTCAACCTAAGTAATCTTCAACTTCCCGACGGATTTAGTTTGGTCGGAACTCTTCCAACGAGTCTGGCTGTCAATGCTTCCACCAATATAGTGGTGGCACTCAACCCCGCTACACCCGGCATCTATAGTGGCAGCCTCAGTTTTAACAACAACGATATTAATGAAAGCACCTTTGACTTTGCCATTAGTGGCACAGTTAGTACCCCGGAAATTCAAGTTCTCAATGGCACTGTTGACATTACAGATGGCAACACCACCGCCATTAACTTTGGTGAAACGACTGTTGGTGACACCTTGACCAAAACCTTTACCATCAAGAACACCGGTACAGGCGCACTCAAGCTGAGTAGTCTTAAACTTCCAGACGGATTTAGTTTGGTCGGAACTCTTCCAACGAGCGTGGCTGTTAATGCTTCTACTACCATATCGGTGGCACTCAACCCCACTACATCCGGCAGCTATAGTGGCAGCTTCAGTTTAAACAACAACGATATTAATGAAAGCCCCTTTGACTTTGCCATTAGTGGCACAGTCAGACCTGCTCCTGTCCCGGAAATTCAAGTTCTCAATGGCACTAACTCCAATGACACCTTTATTATCCAACGAGGCGATGGCAATTACAGCATCACTGACTTTGGTGGTGTAGGTACTAGTTCAAACCCTTCGGCTGCGGTGGTTGCCAAGATAGACACCTTGCAATTTATTGGGACTGAATTGACTGCGAGAAATCTGCAATTAACTCAAAATGGCAGTAATTTAGAAGTCAGCTTTGGAAATGTGGCTAATACCAAAGTCACTCTGCAAAATTTTAAGTTAGAAAACCTAGATAACTTAGCCGCATCGACAACAAGACCTGCCATCGGCAATATCATATTTGACGGAGAAGCCAATGTTACCAAAAGCTTTGATGTGATTGCTGCCAACTCCACTCAAACGTATATTTCTACAGCAAACACTGTTACTTTCCTCAATGACTTGAACAATAACATCAGCGGTTTTTACAGTTCCAATGATGTGATTAATGGTCAAGGGGGTAATGATACTATCAATGGCAGCGGTGGTGACGACCTGCTGCGGGGTGGTAATGGTAACGATCTTCTCATTGGTGGACAAGGCAATGATACTCTTGTGGGTGGTATCGGTGCTGACTCTTTCCTCTACGACACCAATTCCATCTTTAATAGTACGGTTGTGGGTATTGATACTATCGCTGACTTCAATCGCTCTAGTGGTGATAAGATTAGACTCGATAAGACTACATTTACTGCTATTACTTCTGGTGTAGGAACGGGTTTTAGTAATGCCAGTGATTTTCAAATCAGCAGTTTAGGGGCACTTAGCAATGCTGTAATTGTTTACGACCAGATGACTGGGCAGTTACTTTACAATCAAAATGGTAGTGTTGCTGGTTTCGGCAGTGGTGGTCAATTTGCGCAACTTACTGGTGCGCCCAATCTTACTGCCTCTGACTTCATCATTCAAGCATAGCTGGGTCGGGTCAAGTGAGTGGAAGTGTAATCCAAAGATGAATCGAGTTTTAAGGCGGCTTTCAATTAAATAGAGCATACCCATAGGGGCGCAACATCTGGTGAAAAAGAATGTAGAGATGTAGCACGGCTACGTCTCTATAAGGGTTTTGGATAACCTATATTTAATTTATGGAGATGTTTAATAAATGGTAGTTAAGTAAAAGCCATTCCAAAAAACATCTTTCCAATAAAAACGTCGTTGCCCATGAATAATATCACCACTAGCGATCTAACTTTTTGACCAGAAATAGCCGGATTATTTGGAACTTATAGTTTTAATATAGCTACTGCTGTGGTTGCGATCGCAAGTCTTGTAACAGCCCCTGCAAAAACTTCCCCCATTCTGCTGCCAAAGGGATTTCTGTAAATGGCACCCGCACTGAGTTAGTAGATTCGGAAAATAGAAATTCTAATTCTATAGAACGACCTTTCTCCGGTGGATTGTTTACATCTACTGATTTTTTATCTACTAAAAGCTGGATTTGTTTGATATCAAGCAAGGAGAATGTTTCTAGTTTAATAGGCCCTTGAGGTGTGGGTTTTCCCCAAGTGATATTGTTTTCTTTTTGACCTAATACAGCATAAATATCATACTTGGCCCGTTCAAATTGCTCTGCCCAAGTGCGATAGGCTTCGACTTTTTGATACTCCTTCGAGCCTTGCCAAGCCAACCAGAAAAACATTACTAACAGCGGCAACCACAAAAGACCACGTTCCATTGTTAAAAAAAATCCTCAGTTTTGAGTGAAACTTGTAACTAAAAGTGCAAAATCTACCAACAAGGGGCGCAGATAAGTTATGGTATGAGCAAACTGGCAAAAAGCGGTGATGAGTTAATATGAGAAAACTTATATTATGGTGCTTGTTTGTCATTGGGCTGGGAGCTGCCATATTTGGTTTCCTGAATTTCCAGGGATTGGCAGTTAAAGGAGAGTTTGAGACGATTTTGCTTGATTTTCGGGAAGATATTCCATCATCTGTGGTCGAACAGGATTTGCAAGCGATCGCCAAACAATACAACGTTACACCCCAATTAGACAACAAGTTTTCCAAAAAAGATAATGTGTATATTATCAAGGGCGATCGGCAACGGCTGCAAGAACTGAAAAAATCTCAGTTTGCCCAAGCGACAGAATTCATTGAACCAAACTATATCTACAACAAGATTCCCCAACCAGGTAAAACCGCTTGGCTAGGTGAATTTTTAACACCCCAAGAAGATGAAGAAGCAAGTCCTTCATTAACTGGCCCCAATGACCAATATTACAGCAAGCAGTGGAACTTGCACAAAATCGGTATTGAAGGCGCATGGAGTCAAACTAAAGGCAGTGGTATCACAGTCGCAGTCATTGACACCGGGATTACCAAGGTTCGCGACTTATATGAGACAAAATTCGTCAAGGGCTACGATTTTGTTAACGACCGAGAAGAAGCCACAGACGATAACGGCCACGGTACTCATGTTGCCGGAACTATTGCCCAAGCCACCAATAACAAATATGGCGTCGCAGGAATTGCCTACGAAGCCAGCCTGATGCCGCTGAAGGTACTCAGTTCTTATGGCGGTGGTACTGTTGCCGATATTGCCGAAGCGATTAAATTTGCTGCTGATAAAGGCGCAGATGTGATTAATATGAGCTTGGGTGGTACTGGTGAAAGCCAGTTGATGAAACAAGCGATCGAGTATGCCCATAGAAAAGGTGTAGTTATCATCGCCGCAGCCGGAAATGAAAACACCAACGGAGCAAGCTATCCAGCCCGCTATCCCTACGTAATCGGCGTTTCGGCAATTGGCCCAGATGGCGAAAGAGCGCCCTATTCTAACTTTGGTGCTGGGGTAGATATCTCTGCTCCCGGTGGTAGTGAAGCTGGTAAGATTCTCCAAGAAACTATCGATGAAAAGGGTGAAGGGGTATTTCTAGGCTTCCAGGGTACAAGCATGGCTTCTCCCCACGTTGCTGGTGTTGCGGCATTAATCAAAGCTGCTGGCATCAAAGAACCAGATGAAGTGTTAAAAGTCCTCAAGCAGTCGGCACGAGTTATTCAGGATGATGGTTTGAACTATTATGGCGCTGGACAACTCAATGCAGAAGCAGCAGTCAAACTAGCCTTTAGCGGACAAATCAGTTTTCCAGATTTCTTCCGATGGTTACGGGATAGCGGCTATCTTAACCCCGGCTTTTGGATTGATGGTGGTGCGATCGCGCTCTTACCCAAGATTTTAATGGTAGTTGGTTCCTATCTGCTAGCTTGGTTTTTACGCGTTTACTTCCCCTTCACTTGGAGTTGGTCTTTATCCAGTGGACTAATTGCCGGCAGTTCTGGGTTATTCTTCCTCAAGGGAATCTATATTTTTGATCTTCCCCAATGGCCTTTCCGGGTTTTGGGCAGTTCAATTCCCGAACTAGGTAATACCCTCCAGGGAACTGATGCGTTGAATCCCCTATTTGCCAGCGTATTGATTCCCATTGTGTTAATGGCATTGCTGCTGGGACATCCTAGTTGGAAATGGTTTGCCATTGGTTCAACTTTAGGTATAGCAGCGTGCTTAACTACAAGTGCGTTTTTCGATCCCGCAGTTTGGGGATTAGGAACTGGTAACTTAGCACGCTTCTTCCTCATTGCTAATGCCCTAGTCTGTTATGGACTTGTTCGTTTAGCATTGAAAAATGAAGAAAAAATTGCGTAAATTGAGAATGGAAAATCAATTTTTATAACTCCTAACTCTTGTAGAGACGCGATTAATCGCGTCTCTCCTAATTCCCTACTCCCCACTCAGCACTCAGCACTGTTATGAGCATTACACTTACAGGTACAGTCGAACGCCGTGATATTGGTACAGGCGCATGGGCGTTAGTCACAGAAGAGGGTGTTACTTACGAAATCCTCAGAGGGGCTGACAAAGACTTACTCAAAGCCGGACAAAAAGCAAAAGTTAAAGGACAGGTGCGCGAAGATATCATGACTACTGCCATGATTGGCCCTGTCCTAGAAGTTAAATCTTTTGAGGCAATTAGTTCTGATTAGCTGTGGAATCCAGAACCTCTTGCAGACGGCTTCTAAACTCCCCTTTGGGATGACCTCCTTTTACCTCACCCACAATCTGAAATTCCCCTTCTGGAGAATTGCAAAGGATGTAAGTAGGCCATCCCATTTCTGATTTATCGGGATATTGAGTTAATAAAATCTTGCGATACTTGCGGTAAGCAGTCGTATCTTGCATCTTTACATCGATAAACTCTAAACCCAGTTCTTCAGCCACCTTTTTGTCATAAAAAGACATTTTGTGGCAGATGCCGCACTCTTCTGAAGAGAACTTAATTACAGCTAAACTCATGGGTTGGCTACTCTTTGATTTTAGGCAAAGTTTTTTAGCATAATGCTATGAAATATTACCATATAGCTGGCCATTAGTGTCAACTTTAGGCTGAAACCCTAATTCAACATTTTTCCTTCTTCTCTGCTTCTAGTGGCATGGCAAGCAAAAAAATTGTGCATTAGACTTTTGTTGGGTGGAGCGGAGCGCAACCCAACATATATCAGGATGTAGGCTTTGGCAAAGCCTCCAACGCCACTTGCTACAACGCGGAGAACCCGCGCAACGCAGTGGCTCCCCAACCTACAATTAATTTTTTTGCAACATTTTAGTCTTGCTACGCCACTACGCCAAAATATCAAGTAGGATGTGTTTATCACTCCAAAGGTATTCACTGTCTGGATTTAGGCTTGCATTCAACATACTAAAATCGAGATTTTTAGAAAAAATAAGGTGCGTTATCTATCTTGGTAACGCACCATCTATTAGCAATTGCAGATTAATAAATCCACATTTTTTATTCTTCTGGCTCTAAATCGACTTCTTCCTCTTCATCTTCTTCACTGGCTTTAGCTACAGAGTTAGCAGAAACAACAGCGCCTTTATCTAACTTTTCACGCACCAGTTTCTTAATTTCTTCAGCAAATTCCGGCTTTTCTTCTAGATACTTAATGGCGTTGTCTCGTCCTTGAGAGATATTATCGCCGTTGTAACTATACCAAGCTCCTTTGCGGACAATGATGCCAGTTTCTTCTGCTAAGTCAACAATACAACCCAAGGTAGAAATACCTTTACCAAAAATAATGTCAAATTCCGCTATTCTAAAAGGCGGCGCTACTTTATTTTTGGCGACTTTGACTTTAACGCGATTACCATATTCATCTGTACCTTTTTTCAAGGTTTGAATCCGACGAATATCCAAACGCACCGAAGCGTAAAACTTCAATGCGTTACCACCAGTAGTAGTTTCTGGGCTACCGTAAGTAACACCGATTTTTTGCCGCAACTGATTGATGAAAATTACTGTACAACCAGATTTACCAATATTCCCAGTAATTTTACGTAGGGCTTGGCTCATTAACCGCGCTTGCAGTCCCACATGGGTGTCACCCATATCGCCTTCAATTTCAGCGCGGGGCACCAGTGCTGCTACTGAGTCAATGACTACAATATCAACCGCAGCAGAGCGCACAAGCTGATCGACAATTTCCAAAGCTGATTCGCCAGTGTCAGGTTGGGAAATCAGCAAATTATCAATATCTACACCCAATGCCGCAGCATAAGTAGGATCAAGGGCGTGTTCTGCATCAACAAAGGCAGCAATACCGCCATTTCTTTGCACTTCGGCGAGGGCGTGTAGCGCTACTGTAGTTTTACCAGAACTTTCCGGCCCATAAATTTCAATTACCCGACCTTTGGGTAAACCACCACCCAATGCTAAATCTAGGGTAAGCGCCCCACTAGAAATTGTTTCCACCCGCATCCGGGTAGCATCGCCCAGGCGCATGATTGCTCCTTTACCAAAGCTGCGCTCAATCTGGTTGAGCACCATAGTCAGTGCTTTTTGCTTGCCAGAAGTATCGGTGTTGATAGCCATTCCTGTCTCTAATGCCTCTTAATATATGGTTTTAAGGAGTGTTTGTGTCGGAGTTTGAGTAGAACAGATATACTATTTTAACCAGAAAATTCTGGAATAGGACTTCTCAAATCAAAAAAGGGGTGTGACAAGATCGTAACTCGATCGCTACCAGATTAGGGTAGTTTTGCACAATGATACCAACTTGCATTCAGAGATAGCTTTTTTTGGCTGGGTAAGCAAGGGTTTTCAAAGAAAAAATTACCTAAACAACTGACCTGACGCAGTGTACATAGTTAGACTGCTTGATTTTGGAGAGATAAATGCTTACGACAACGTGGCGCGATCAATCATTAAACTGTTGAATTTTGCTTACTCACAACATAAACCGTAGTAGTCCCCGACATCGATAAGTTTAGTAAAGTTAGCTGGCAGAATTTAACGAATTGTTAAGTAAAGTAGGCTCAACATCTGAGTCTATTCTGCACGATGCGCTTCCTTACTTGCTGGCTGAGATTTTTTCAGAAAGATGAGTAATTTCCTCGTGGCGAGTTTCTCAGCCTTTATTACTCATTGCTAGAACTGCTTCTATTATTGGGATTTCTGGAGGATTTTCAGACATCGCTCAAATTCACACAATACTTTGAGCAGATGCAGCGTGCGATCGCACCCCAAAAAATCCTTACATAATTAAATATGCGACATTGGTGTATGTATTAATACGACACAACAACACGGAAAGCCGATTGCCTCAAGGTAACAAAGACACTGTAAGAGCGATCGCTATTATCACAGCATAAGTATTTCCCGTATAGGAAAATACTTATCATGAACCTTGAAGTAGATTTTTTATTTTACCTAAAATCTAAGTAAACATACTAATACACTGTGACAGAAATTTGCTTACCTTTAACAAGGGACTTGAGTAGGGGTAATTCATGAATTGCTCCTACTTACTTGTATGCTTAATTGAGATGGTAGCTGGTATTTGCGTCGCACTCTACTAACCTTTGATTGGTTTATTATTCTTAGTTTAATTTAGTTCTAAATCATGATCAAAAACACTACTCTAGATCCTCTAGTAACTGATATTCGGTGTGAAGAAATTTGTCAGATTTTGGGAGAGACTTACAACCAGGAACGCTGGAACGATTGGCGCTGGCAAATGCGGCATCGGTTGACTAAGCTGGAACACTTTCAGAAGTTATTAAGGCTTAGTGCTACCGAAGAACAGGGACTTTTAATTGCACCAGAGAAGTTTGCTGTAGCCGTAACTCCATACTTTGCATCACTACTTGATGCAGAAGATCCGCTTTGTCCATTACGGTTACAAGTGATACCACGGCAAGAAGAACTAATAGTTAGCCCAGCAGACATGGTAGATCCATGCGGTGAGGATGGCGACACTCCAGTACCAGGACTTGTACACCGCTATCCTGACCGAGTGTTGCTGCTTGCCCTAGATAGTTGCGCTGCTTATTGTCGTTACTGCACTCGCTCTCGTTTGGTGAGCCAAGGTGAGATGTACCCAGTAACGCGGCGGTTGGATGCGATCGCTGCTTACCTGGAGGAACACACCGAGATCCGTGATGTGCTAATTTCCGGTGGCGATCCTCTATTGATGGCTGATGAACCTTTAGACAATTTGCTTAGGCGGCTGCGTGCCATTAAGCATATTGAATTTATCCGCATTGGTTCTCGTGTGCCGAGTTTTTTACCGCAGCGAATTACACCGGAACTAGTTGCCTTGCTACGTAAACACCGTGTATGGCTATCTTTGCACTTTTGTCATGTGCGGGAACTGACCCCAGAAGTCGCACAAGCTTGCGATCGCCTCGCTGATGGCGGCATTCCTCTAGGCAGCCAAACTGTGCTGTTAAAAGGTGTGAATGATTCTGAAAAAGCCCTGAAGAATCTGTTTCACGGTCTTCTCAAGCTGCGTGTGCGACCTTATTATCTTTATCAATGCGATCCAGTTGTTGGCACTGCACATCTGCGAACAAGTGTGCAAACTGGGCTTGATTTAATCTCTAAATTACGTGGTCATACTACTGGCTACGCTGTACCAACTTATGTAATTGATGCCCCTGGTGGTGGTGGCAAAGTCCCAATTCAAGCCGAGACTCTAGTTGCTTATGAGAATGGTACAGCTACAGTGCAAAATTGGGCAGGTAAGACGTACACCTATACAGATCCAGTCGAGCAGGGGTAATATCGTGTCCGGCTAAAGACTTATCATTATAGATCGTAGTTCTTGCTGGGGAAAGAGGCTTTTTCGATTTTTGCACAGATGCGGTAATTATAAGTGATTAACCGGACTTGATATAACACCTTGATATAACACTATATATTTGTACACGAGTCGATCGCCATCATCTAAAAGAGCCGATTGGAATGTTTCTATTGAGTTCTTGGCAAAGCAAAAAACTAAGTAATAGCAGGAGATTAGTTGGAATGTTGATTGTTGGTAATACAAACCTAAAAGGTCGAGGTGTCTTCGCACAGAAGCGCTTTTTGAAAGGAGAACTCATTGAGAGAGTGCCAGTTGTTGTTATACCCGCAGAACAGGTTGAATTCCTAGATAAAACAATTTTGGGCAACTATTACTACGATTGGGAAGATAAAGCTGCGGCGATCGCTCTAGGTTTATCTTCTTTGATCAACCATTCTTACCATCCCAATAGTTATTATGTGAAAAAATTTGCCGACCGAGAATTGGATCTGATTGCCTACCGAGATATAGAAGCGGGAGAAGAAATTACTGCCAACTATAACGGTTCTCCTGATGATAAATCTCCTATATGGTTTGATGTTGTTGATGAGATATTTTCACTTAATTAAGGATTTAATAATCGGAATTCCTTAATTTAAGATATTTGATTTGGACATTAAAGCTAACAGAGAAAGCTTTCTCACTGGAAATTATTGGGCTATGGGATTATTCATTGGTCTGTGTTATGACTTGAAGGCAGACTACCTTAAGGCTGGTTTTAGTGCCTCTGAGGTGATGGAGTTCGACGATGAAGAAACTATCATCGGTCTGGAAACTGCACTATTTCAGTTAGATCATCAGGTTGAACGTGTTGGCAATGGTAGAGAACTTGCTGGACGCTTGGTAAAAGGCGATCGCTGGGATTTGATTTTCAATATTGCTGAGGGTTTAAAGGGTCGTTCTCGTGAAGCTCAAGTTCCGGCAATCTGCGAATTATTCGCTCAACCTTACACTTTTTCCGATCCGCTTACCTGTGCCCTGACGTTAGACAAAGCTCTAGCTAAGAGAGTAGTGCGCGATCGCGGTTTGCCGACAGCCTCCTTTGAGGTCGTGAATACTACCGCAGAAGCAGCAGCTGTGTCGCTGCCAATGCCACTTTTCCTTAAGCCTATGGCAGAGGGCAGTTCTAAAGGGGTAACTGGTCGTTCTCTTGTCAAAGAACGCGAGGAACTAGTAAATACTTATCAAGCGTTACACGAACTTTTTCAGCAACCAATACTCGTAGAAACCTTTCTTCCTGGTAGAGAAGTAACAGTAGGCATTGTTGGCAACGGTAGCAACTCACGGGTAGTAGGTGTGATGGAAGTAATTTTTACAGGACAAGCAGAAGCCTTCGCCTATACCACCCTCAACAAGGATGAGTATCTAGAACGGGTATCTTATCGTTTACTCATAGATCCTGAACCACTGGCAGCACAGGCAAAGCAATTGGCGCTGGATGCTTACCATACTCTTGGTTGCCGTGATGCTGCCCGCGTGGATCTGCGCTGCGATGCTAGTGGTGTATTACAGTTTATGGAGGTTAACCCATTGCCAGGGCTAGATCATATCCGCTCAGACTTGCCAATGATGGGACGTTTGGGTGGTGTGACATACACAGAAATCATTGCTCAAATAGTCGAGTCTGCATGGCAAAGATATAAATGCTGAACAAAAGGCAGGGGGGCAGGCTGACAGGTGTGGGAGGTGTGGGAGGTGTGGGAGGTGTGGGAGGTGTGGGAGGTGTGGGAGGTGTGGGAGGNCACCTCCCACACCTCCCACACCTCCCACACTCCCCACACTCCCCACACTCCCCACACTCCCCACACTCCTCTGCCTACACTATGCGTGAGAAATCCGGGTCAGTTACTTCCCCCTCCCCTCTGCCCTTTTTTATGCAATATGAAGTTGCTCAAACTAAACTACAGAGGGATGTTAGGTGATACGCTCATCTTATAGTGTGTTAAATACTGTTACCTAACTGTGGAGAATATACTCATGAATTTAATATTTATGCAAACAGCAGCACCAGCTATAGATGCTGCCCCTCATTTTCCTGTTGCTTTTACCTTGGTGTATGTCGTTGGTTTTATTGCTGCTGTCACCATTGGGTCAATAGCTTGGTACAACTCGAAACGCCCCGCAGGTTGGGAAAGCAAAGAACGTCCTGATTTTGTGCCTAAAGTTGATAAAGAAGAAACTCCAGGTCTGGGTGAACCTAAGTAATAAGCAGTGATGAGTGCTGAGTTTAATAATCAAACTTACAGCAGTTTTGATTTATTTTGAACCAAATTTTACATTATCCAGAACCCTTGTAGAGACGTAGCACTGCTACGTCTCTACAATTGTGTATTAACTCCGCAAAGAAGTTACATTCATATATCGTTCAATCTGCGAATCAGACGGGATAACTCACGAATGATATTCACCGCAATTTCGGGAGTTTCTTCAATCGCATCATACAATTGCTCTTGCGTCAGTTCTAAAAATTCACAAGGTTCCAGAGTTGTGGCAGTGGCGGAGCGAGGTTGAGTATCAAATACTGCCATCTCACCAAAGTATTTTCCCTGTTCCACTTCTGCAAGTTGTTTGTTTCCAATGTGAACTTTAACTCGACCTGACACCACAATATAGAGCGATCGCCCTTCTTCTCCCTGTCGAAAGATGGTGTAATTAGCTGGGAATGACAATTCGTTCATCACTGAAGTGAGCCGTACAATAAAATCATCCCGCAATTCCTTAAAAATCGGGACTCGCCGGACAAATAATAAACGGTCAACACTGGTTAGCATAATTACAAGTTAAAAGTCCAACATTACGGAACATCTCAAAACTGAAGTCAGAGGGCGATTAGTCATATTACCGATGTTGAATGCTAGCCGTCAAGGATATCTGAGGCTTTACCATCTGAATAAGGGTTCTCTGCAATAAGAGCGATGCCTACGGCGGTAAACTACGCGCCTAAACTTCTCAGATACTAACTCAGTATTCGGTATGACGAACTGCTACTTTTCCCTATGCGGTTTAGCCGGAAGTGTTTTTGTCACTTATAGTACAGTTCTCAATCACTTTTATTTATCCTTTTAACAAACAAGAGTATTTGATCTTATTTCGTTGAAAGTCATAATATTGACTCCATGAGCTCTCAAGGTACCTTGCTGAGAAAAAAATCACCAATTTGATTGGAGGCGTAGTTTACCGCCGTAGGCATCACCTCTAAAAATTGGGTTATTGGCTGATTAAATAACGAATATCGATCGGTTGTCGTTAAAAAAACAGTCATAAAATCTCCTAACCTGCCCTCACATCGAGAAGCAGAGAAGGACTAAGACAAACAGCATTGAATTACTGTGAGTAAGAATTATGAGTTGGCTAATTAGTACATTCTTGATTGGAATCTCTGTCGCTTTTGCAACTACCTTTGACGACAACTTATATTTGACAGCTTTCTTCGGGAAAGTCAATCGCAGCTTTCGTCCTAAGCATATTGTGATCGGTGAATTTCTGGGATTTACAGCCTTAGTGTTTGCTAGTCTCCCTGGTTTTTTCGGTGGTCTGATTATTCCAACCACCTGGATTGGTTTGCTGGGTTTGCTTCCCGTCGCCATTGGTATCAGTAATCTCATCAGTCGAGAAGAAGAGGGAGAGACAGTACAAGCTGTATCAGTTGACTTCACCTCTCCGGCAAAATCTGTACGCCAGAAGAAATCACTATTAGCAACCATCCGCGATCCGCAAACCTACCGCGTTTCCAGTGTCACCATTGCCAATGGAGGAAACAATATTGGAATTTATGTACCGTTGTTTGCCAGTAGCAATCTTCCAAGTTTGGGTGTAATTCTCTGTGTTTGCTATTTCACTGTTGGGGTGTGGTGTTTCCTCTCTTACAACCTGACTCGTAATCCTCTCATGGCTCCCGTTTTAACTCGCTACGGTCGGAAAATCTTCCCCTTCGTCTTAATTTACTTGGGACTCTCTATCTTAATTAAAAGTGAAACATATCGACTTTTACCTAGTCTGGCAATACTTGGGAACTAAGTATGAGGCGATCGCCCCCTCCAGTGGATGCTCCACGTGATCGCAATTCTTGATGATGTAAGCAAACAAATCAGCGATCTTTTCCCATCCAAAAAGATTTATTAATCACTTGAATTTATCAATATGAATAACAATAATATTTGCTCTTATCAATCAACTTATCTAAAGTGAGAATAAAGCACATTATCGATGGCTCTTATAAAAGCAAGCCCACTAATAGGAATCAGATTATGAAGGAACTAATGAATCAATCAAACTCTAAAAAATTAACTCAGTGGCTCGTCAAAGCAGTGTTTCTAGTAGTTGTAGCGGGATTTACTCTGCTTATCCAGCCCAGCGCTAGAGCGCAAACACTAGCTCCATCCGTACCTACGGAATCTGAACTAGCTCCAGTTGAATTACCAATGGAGTCTGTAACAGCACCAGTCATATCACCGATATCGCCAATGGAGCCTGTGACAGCACCAGTCATATCACCGATATCGCCAATAGTGTCTGTAGCAGACAACGTTAGACATTTATTACAAACCAATGAATGTGTCGGCTGTAACCTCGCTGGGGCAATGTTAAAGGACACCAACCTGCAAGCAGCAAACTTGGAAGGTGCTAACTTACAAAATGCAGACTTAGAAAGAGCTAACTTGCAGCAAACAAACTTACAAGGGGCTAACTTTCAAGGAGCAGATTTAGGCAAGGTAAACCTTTGGGGAGCAAACTTGGTGGGAGCAAACCTT
Organism: Nostoc sp. 'Peltigera membranacea cyanobiont' 210A; assembly: GCF_002246015.1. Taxonomy (GTDB): domain Bacteria; phylum Cyanobacteriota; class Cyanobacteriia; order Cyanobacteriales; family Nostocaceae; genus Nostoc. The sequence goes on along the minus strand of NZ_NOLJ01000001.1, from coordinate 252,635 downwards.
TTTGATGCAGACTTAGAGAAAGCCAACCTCTTGGGAGCAAATCTGCAAGCCGCTAACCTACAAAACGCAGATTTGGAAGATACAAATCTCACAAATGCAAACATCCAGGGAGCTAACCTGATGGGCGTTGATTTGGAAGATGCAATCAGACCGGAAGGATTCGCTATTCAGTAATTAAACTGAAGTTCTCCGTGCGAGTTGAATAAAAAATATCAAAAGCCTGATTCAGCAATGAATACAGGCTTTAATTAATGGGTAATTCGTAATAAACTTAGACGCAGAGAACGCAGAGAGAGGAGAAATAGAGAGGATGTTTAAAAAGTTTTTTTGGTAACATCAAAGCGTCTTCTCAGAGGGAAAGAGGTTTCGAGAGGGCTTTCTAGGATATTTTGCGACTTTTCAAACATCCTCTTAATGGCAAAATATTTTCAGTCAATTAATTCCAGCAATTCTTTTGTTTTCAAATCAGCTGCTACAGGTTGAGAACATGCAATCTGAGGAGAGATAGAGCAAATCGCCTCTGTGGTTGTTTCAAAACAATTTGATAACCCAATTGTATTTAACAATCCCGTACGTTCTAGTAGTTGTTGGACTTCGGGTTGTAAACCTGTGAGAATTAATCGGCAATTGTGCCGTTCCAAGTCATGATAAATATCTTCTAAGGCGACTAATCCAGTTGTGTCCATATTTGGCACAAACCGCAACCGCAGAATTAAATACTTCACTTCCGGTTCATCGCGGAGGAAGGTAGCAAACCGTTCAGCAGCACCAAAAAATACGGGGCCATCTACCCGATAAACGGCAATTTCTTTACCTAATTCCAAAGGAGTACCAGGGGGAAATACTTCAGTTTCAGGTATTTTAACTAGGCTTAAATCGCTCATCCGTTTGATGAATAAGGCTCCGGCTGCAATCAATCCCACTTCGACAGCAAGAACTAAGTCAAACAAGATTGTCACTAGCCAAGTGAGAATCATCACCGCAAAGTCGGAGTAGGTAGCACGCATTAATAAACCAATGGCTTCCCACTCAATCATCCGCAGGCTAACTACCATCAGAATCCCAGCAAGTGCTGCTAAAGGAATCTGTGCTGCTAGGGGTGCTAAAGTTAAAACGATGATGGCTAAGGCCACGCCGTGAATTACCCCAGATAGTCGGGTTTTACCGCCAGAACGGACATTCACAGCAGTTCTAGCGATCGCACCTGTGGCGGGGATGCCCCCAAAAAATGGCACAATCATATTAGCCAAACCTTGACCAATTAATTCGCGATCGCTATTATGTTTCTCGCTGACTGTCATCCCATCAGCCACCACCGCCGATAGCAACGATTCAATACTCCCCAGTGCAGCTAAAGCTAAAGCTGGATTAATTAGTTCTCGAATCACACTAAAATCATTCCAGTGGGGAATACCTTGAGGCATCGGTAAAGATTGAGGAATCGTGCCAATTGTTGGTACATTCAAATGGAAAGCAGAAGCGATCGCAGTTGCTAACACCAGTCCCACTAAAGAACCTGGTATTGTTGTATTAATCCTGGGCCATAAAACATTAGTTGCAATCACCACCAGTGCCAAGGCAACTGCTGCCCAATTTAGAGCTTCCACATGAGTTAGACTTTGCCACAGTCCAGGCAAAAAATGTTCGCTACGTGGTAATTTTAAACCAAAGAAATTATTTAACTGACCACAAAAAATAATAACGGCAATACCATTGGTAAAACCTGCTGTCACCGGATAGGGAATAAACTTTACTAACTGTCCAAGTTTGGCAACCCCCAAGGCAATCTGGATAATCCCAGCCATTACCCCAGCAATCCAAACTTTCTCAAGGCCGTACTTGGCGACAATTCCCACCAAAACCACAGCCATTGCACCTGTTGGCCCTGTAATCTGTACTGACGAACCACCAAAAATTGCGGCGACAATTCCCGCCACAATTGCGGTGTAAAGTCCCGCCTTTGGTTCCACGCCACTGGCCACCGCAAAGGCTAAAGCCAAAGGCAATGCTACCACTGCTGCTGTTAGTCCTCCCGTCAAATCGCCACGCAGTCCACCAAACAAGCGACTCAAGCGCAAAAGCAATGGTTCTTTGAGGATATCAGATGTTGCCATATCGTCATTTTCAACTCTTATACACAATTTTTTGAAGCACACACAAATGTTATTCCATCTTTTCTGTAGATTTCATCAGGGTTGTTGATAATTCCCCGATTGCGTATGGGTTTTGGTTCAAGTTAGCCTATTTGCTGATTAATAAAAGTGGAGGCTTGCTTGACATAATGGATATAGTATGTATTGTGTGGTATGCGATCGCTACAGAGTTCTTTAACAGGGCGCCGGCTGGTAGGTTTAAAGCTCTGCGTGTTTTGGCAGATAAGCTCGAATATGAGAAAGTAACGCACAGTAGCTAGCGCCAGTACAGCCCAAAAATTTGATGTTTTTAAACAAATAAGCCTATTTTTAGTATTAACTTTATAATTTATATGAGTACAAATTTGGTAAATACTAATGTTGCAATCGATTGAAGGAGTGTATAAAAACGGTAATATACAACTTTCAGAATTACCATCTGATGTATCAGAAAGCCGTGTAATTGTAACTTTTTTAGAACCAGAAAAATATCAAATCCAAAAGCAGATAATGCGGTTTGGTATGTTTTCTGGGAATAAAGAATCAACAGAAAACGATTTTAAAATTACTGAATTTCATGGAGATACCGAAGACGGTTTAGACTGGTCATAGGTAATTATGAAGTACGTGATTGATACTCATGCTCTCATCTGGTTTATTGAAGGAAATTCGCGATTAGGTGCGAATGCCAATGCTATTCTTTCTAATCCTGATTCCCAGTTAGTTATACCAGCTACAACATTAGCCGAAGCTGTTTGGATTGTTGAGAGAGGAAGAACATCTATCCCTTCTGCCAAGAATTTACTTTCAGTAGTTGAAGCTGATCCGCGTGTGGTAATTTATCCACTTGACAAAGATGTAATTAAAATAACTATCAGCTTATCTGCTATTAATGAAATGCACGATAGGCAAATTACTGCGACTGCACTAGTTTTAGCAAGTAAAGGTAATGAAGTACAACTATTAACCTATGATTCAAATATAATCGCATCAGGATTAGTTTCGATTATTTGGTAATGAATGCGTAAAATCGTAATGAACAACGAACATTGCCGTAAAAATTTAAGTCTTTTCTCAAAATGAATTCATACACTGAAACAGAATTCTTTGTTGGTGCTATTCCGTACCAAATGTACGTTCAATATTACCGGCCGAGTCAAGACCAAAATTTAGTTCCTATTGTGCTTTTACATGGTGCCTTTCATACAGGTACTTGCTTTGTCAAAACACCCGATAATCGTCAAGGTTGGGCAGCATATCTGGCAGAACTTGGCTACCCAACCTATATTGTTGACTGGCCAGGGCATGGTCGGTCGGGCTGTGTGCCAAACTTCCCTGTGATGTCATATCAACGAGTAATCAATGCTACAGTCGCGCTACTCCAACGGATTGGCCCGGCTGTGATTCTTACCCACAGTATGTCTGGTGTCGTTGGTTGGCAGACAGCACAAACTCATCCCAAACTTGTTAAAGCTATTATAGGCATTGCACCAAGTCCACCAGCCAATCTATTACCAGTTATCACAAAAAACTCTTCTTTGGCTTTTCCCGAAGATCGTCCACGTATTCAGTCGCGTGAAGATGCTAAAAAGTACTTCACCAACTCAGATACTTTTCCGCAAGAGGCATTTGAGAATTACTTTTGCAGTTTGATCCCTGAGAGTGCGCGGATGAGCAACGAACTCAGAAATGTTGAAGGACAAGGGCTTTATATTGGCGACCCTCAGATACTATATAGTATTCCCATTTGTGTGATTACGGGCGACCAAGACCCGCGCCATCCTCGTGAGACAGATGCAAAAACTGCAAAATACTTCCGGGGTGATTTTATTTGGCTTCCTGAAGTTGGCCTCCCTGATCACGGTCATCTGCCAATGCTTGAACACGGTAACTTAGCGATCGCTGACCTGTTTATCAATTGGCTGCATAGCAAAGGTCTATAGTTAAAAGCAAAAGTCAAGGCTTAAGTAATTTTTACGAGGACGCAACAGTATTAATCAGTCTACGCTCTGGGTAATAAGCCTACTCAGATAAATTTATGGGACTTTATGACCAAAATCAATCATCACAGGATGCGCTACGAAAGTTACGCGAAGGAGCAAGCCACTCCAGAGTAGCCCAAGAAATTGCTCAACGAGACTATGCAAAAGCTCAAACCGAAGCTGATAAATGGGAACAAGAATATCAACTTGCTTTGAAAGGAAGTAATCAGGATTTAATTCGTAAAGCAAAATTCCAAAAGGAACGATACCAAGCAATTGCTAGTAGGCTAAAAACACTTGTAGGGGAGCAACAACCACAAGTAGATGCAATTAAAAGTAGTTTGAAATCTTGGGAGAAAAAGGTTTCAGAAGCACAGAATGAAGTATTACGCAGTAAGCCTAACAACAGTGAGTTTTCATCGACATTCATCAAGTTTGAACATGAAGATGTTGATGTATGGGTTGATGATGAATTACAGCGACTTAAAGAAGCACTATTGCTACCACCTAAACCTCAAGAGCAAACTAAAGCTAAAAACGATAGCCAAATGCTTTTAGCAAAGGCTATTCATGAGACACAAGAAGCTGTGAACAGTGCTGTTACCAATCAAGAAAGTATTGAGAAAGATTTTGAAAACGCCCAGAAAGAAGCTAAATACTGGAACGAAACAGCTCAGACAGCTTTGAAAAACAATGATGATGATTTAGCCCTTCAAGCTGTAGTGAATAAAAAAATACAAAATAAAATTGTGCTTATTCTTCTAACTCAGCTTCAACAACAGCAAACAACAGTAGCTTTGCTCAGACAAAATCTGATGACTCTAGAAAATTTCAAGAAAACATTAGCCAATGACACAGAATTCTAAAACAGGCGCAGCATTTATTGCAGGGGGAACCATAACAGGTGTTGGTGTTTCTACAACTATAGGCGGGATGGGACTAGCAGGTGGATTTGGCGCTGTTGGCATTGGTACAACTCCTGTCGTTGGTGCTGGCGCTGTGGCTGGTGCTGCTGCTTATGGCGCTTTTAAAGCCATAGCCGAAGGAGATGCAGCTGCGATCGCTACAATGGGAATTGGTGCAGTCGGTGGTGCTGGTGTTTATAGCGTCATTGGTGGTATGGGTTTAGTCGCACCGAAAATAGGGCTGGCATTTGGGATTGGTGCAGTACCGATGGCAGGAATTGGTGCAGTAGTGGGACTCGCCGCCTATGGTATTGCCAAACTTTTAGACGAATCGGGAATTAGCGAAACTCCAGTCCAGCTTTTTGAGCGGATGGAAGAGAAAGTTTTGCAGATGGGCTACTATTCCGAAGCAGTGATGGAATTAGAAGCATTTTTATCTGGTGACGATCTCAACCAAAAATTTGCTGTTTTGGAAATCGAGGATGAGTTACAAGCGCTTAAGGCTAAATTCAAGAAAAAATCAGAATTTGTTAACCCTAAACCTTCTACTCCCAATATTGAACCGGAAAAAATATCTCCGACAACCCAGCTACCTGAAACCTGGAGATGTGTACGCACACTTAAGAGTCACTTAGCGGCAGTTAATGCGATCGCAATCAGTCCTGATGGTACTACCTTAATCAGTGGCAGTGATGACAGACAAGTTAATTTGTGGAATTTGAAAACCGGAAAATGGCTTTATACATTCTCTGGACAAGCAGAGGCAGTTTTATCAGTTGCTATCAGCCCTGATGGACAGCAGATTGTAAGTGGTAGTGTCGATTGCAAAATCAGCAGTTGGCAGATGGACACAAAAAAATTTCTCCGCACATTCTTTTATTTAAACTCTGCTTATAGTCATAATGGTTTTGTTAACTCAGTAGCCTACAGTCCTGATGGAACAATTCTTGCTAGTGGTGCTGCCGATAAAACGATTAGAATTTGGGGACGCTACACGGGAACAGTAAAACGCACTTTGAATGGACACTCAGACGCAGTTTTATCTGTCACCATCAGTCCCGATGGTAAAATCCTTGCAAGTGGTAGTGCCGATAAAACTATTAGGCTTTGGGATGTTAAAACTTGGGAACAACGCTATATTCTCACTGAACATTTGGGTGCAGTGAATACAGTTGCAATCAGTCTTAACAGTCAAACTCTTATTAGTGGTAGCACAGACACCACAATTAAACTGTGGAATTTCCCAACTGGAGAATTACTTTCCACTTTGACTGGACACTCAACGGCGGTTTTGTCTGTTGCCATTAGCTCAGATGGAAAAACCCTTGCCAGTGCCAGCCGAGATGGTACGATCAAACTTTGGAATTTCCAAACGGGCAAACTACTACAAAATCTTTCTGGGTGTAATCCCGTTGCTTTTAGCCCTGATGGTAAAACGCTGATAAGTGGCGCTAATGGCGGAAGCATCAAGATTTGGAATGAATTTACTCTCAATTCTGGATTATCTGGGGAATGGTGGGAAGTCTTGGATGTAAATCAGAGCGATCGCCCCAATGTTGTTAAACTTGCCTACCGTCGATTAGCAAGATTGTATCATCCTGATGTTAATAGTTCTACAATTGCAAAAGCTTCAATGCAAGCAATTAATCAAGCTTATAAAGAATTCCAGCAGCAGGTAACATAAAGTTAGCAGTTTATCGATGCTAGTCAAAATATGAATAGTTTTTGAGGAAATAGTGTTATGGTTCAAAATTTAATAGAAGCGATAAATTTTGAAGAATTCGTTGAATGGAAACCGGAGAACGGCAGATATGAATTACATAAAGGAGTAATAGTTGAAATGCAGCCGACTGGGGAACATGAGTTAGTCAGAGCATTTCTAATTAGAGAACTCAATTTTGAGATTCGGAGGTTTAACCTAGCTTATTCGATTCCTGCTCAAGCATTAATCAAATCTGTTGATAAAAAATCTGGTTATATTCCAGATGTGCTGATATTGAATATCTCTAACTTAATTAATGACCCACTTTGGAAAAAATCATCAACAGTTACTCAAGCCGCATCAATTCCATTGGTAGTAGAAGTTGTGAGTACAAATTGGCGAGATGATTACTTTCTCAAATTTGGTGAGTATGAGGAAATTGGGATTTTAGAATATTGGATTGTTGACTATGCTGCTCTTGGTGGAAAACGGTTTATCGGCAATCCGAAACAACCGACAATATCAGTTTACAGATTAGTGGAAGGTGAGTACCAAGTAACTCAGTTTTGTGGTAATGACCAAATTCAATCACCAACTTTAACAGAGCTAAATCTAACTGCTGAACAAGTGTTTAAGGCTGCTTCGGGAGAACAGTAATGAACATCAACTTTGCTAATCTCAGTACTTGTGTACTTTGTATATTCTCTGTACTTTATGGGCGGTATTTCGACTCAGTACTCTTTATTATTTTTGGCTATACTCCCATAAACGTCCCGTTTCATCTATCAGTAGGGTAAGATATTTAACCCTTGAGAAGTATTGACATATTAAAATTTATAGCTTTAATCTTGCATATTCAGAAAAAACGTTATAAATTATTAGATAATAGGGGAATAATCTGACTTCTTAGTGTCAAAAACTAATCTTGCTCAAGTAAATATACTGCAACCAGTTTTAACTTCATACAAACCCTAAACAGCACTGAAGATATGTTTTTGTTTGGTAAAGCAAAGATTCTGGACAGACAACGGAACAATAAATAATCTAAAAGTATATCTTAGGTGACTGTTTTTAGAAATTATGTTACTACTTCTGGTGGAGAACAACAACTATAATTCACCAAAATAGTAATAGATTACAAGCAATTAACTAACAATAAAGTTGCATAAATGTCAGCAATTTTATTCTTTGTTAGTTGATTATTTTTTTGCACAATTATCTTTGCTATTCAAAAAATCGTTTTTGTTATGCTGAGAATAGCAAAAATAATAAATGAAGACACATCTACCACAAATCCACAATCCTTATGGAGCTATTCTGGCAATGCACCTAAACGAATTGGAAACTACTGAAAATTTAAAAGAAGTGGAAGAAGCATGGCTAGCACTAGAAAAATCAATTCTCTATTATCAAGGTCGCCCTGTTGGGACAGTAGCCGCTTATGATGAATCTGTAGAGGCGCTCAATTACGATCAGTGCTTTGTCCGGGATTTTGTTTCTTCTGCTCTAATTTTTCTGATTAAAGGTAGAACCGATATTGTTCGTAATTTCTTAGAAGAAACCTTAAAGTTACAGCCTAAAGAAAAGGCATTAGATGCCTATAAGCCAGGAAGAGGATTAATCCCAGCTAGCTTTAAAGTAGTATCAGAAAATGGACAAGAATATTTAGAAGCAGACTTTGGTGAACATGCGATCGCTAGAGTTACACCTGTAGATTCTTGCCTATGGTGGATTATTTTATTGCGCGCTTATGTCGTCGCCACAGAAGATTTTTCTCTCGCCTATCAACCTGAATTCCAAAATGGGATCAGGTTAATCATGGAAATCTGCTTGGCGAATCGTTTTGATATGTACCCAACGCTATTGGTTCCAGATGGCGCTTGTATGATTGACCGTCGTATGGGCATTTATGGGCATCCTTTAGAATTACAAGTTCTTTTTTACACGGCATTGCGTGCATCCCGTGAACTGCTAATTTGTAAAGGTAATTCTGATATTGTTGAAGCCATTGATAACCGTTTACCTCTTTTATGCGCTCATATTCGCCAACATTATTGGATAGATATTAATCGTCTGAATGCAATTTATCGCTTCAAAAGTGAAGAATATGGCAAAGCTGCTGTTAATCTGTTCAACATATATGTAGATTCTGTTCCTTATTATGAATTGGACAAGTGGCTACCAAAAAAAGGTGGTTATCTAGCAGGTAATGTTGGCCCCTCGCAGCTAGATACTCGCTTCTTTTCACTGGGAAACTTAATGGCAATCATTTCCGACTTAGCCACCGAAGAACAGTCACAAGCGATTATGACTCTCATTGAGGAACGATGGGATGATTTGGTGGGAGATATGCCAATGAAAATTTGTTTCCCAGCTTTGGAACATGAAGAATACAGAATTGTGACTGGATGTGACCCCAAAAATATACCTTGGTCGTATCATAATGCTGGTAGTTGGCCAGTTTTAATGTGGATGTTGGCGGCGGCGGCTGTAAAAACTAATAGAACAAATCTTGCACAAAAGGCGATTCAAGTTGCCCAAGGACGCCTCAGTACAGATGAATGGCCAGAGTATTACGATGGGAAAAAAGGGCGACTGATTGGGAAACAAGCTAGGAAATATCAAACTTGGACAATCACTGGGTTCTTATTAGCAAAAGAACTGATGGCAAACCACACATATTTACCATTAATCAGCTTTGGAAAATTACCAGCAGAACAGGTTTCTAGAGCGTGTGAGTTTGAAATTGCCAGTGTAGACCCATATATGCAATAATTCGTAATTTATAATGACGCTCCTGCGTCGCTAACGCTGCGCTAACGTAATTCGTAATTAAAAGACAGTTCCAGATAGAAATCTTGACCCGGATTGAAACAAAACCACCTATAAACAAGGGGGAATTCAACTCGACAATTACGAATTACGTTAGCGTAGCGGGGCGTAGCCCATTACGAATTACGAATTAGTAAAGAGTTGGGAGTTAGAATACAAAAGCCTCCTGACTCCTGAATCGTGTTTTCATGACAAACCCCCGTCGATTAGCTTTTATCGCCCTGCGAGATGTTCATAAGGGGGCTTATGCTGATGTTGCCCTAGATAGAGTACTGCAAAAATTTAATTTGCCTGATTGCGATCGCCGCTTAGTGACAGAATTGGTTTATGGGAGTGTCAGAAGGCAGCGCACTCTTGATACTCTCATCGATCAATTCGCTAAAAAGAAATCTCATCAACAACCACAAGACCTCCGCACCATCTTACATCTGGGCTTTTACCAACTGCGTTATCAAGAGCGTATTCCCGCCTCAGCTGCTGTTAATACCACAGTCCAACTCGCTAAAGAAAACGGTTTTTCTGGACTCACGGGTTTTGTTAACGGTTTATTACGCCAGTATCTCAGAAAAGCAGGGGAGCAGGGGGGCAGCACTTCTCTACGAGAGGCTGCGCCAACGACTACGCTCAGTGACCGAGGCGCAGAGGAGAAAAACTCATTGTTACTCCCCCAGTCCCCAGTCCCTAGTCCCCAGTCCCCAGTCCCCCATTTCGATCCGTTAGAACTTCCAGAAAACCCTGTGGAACGCTTGGGCATTTTACACAGCTTTCCTGACTGGATTATTCAAGTTTGGTTAGAACAATTGGGTTTAGACGATACAGAAAAACTGTGTGAATGGATGAACCAATCACCAACAATCGATTTACGCATCAATCCACTTTGCACTTCAATTGAGGAAGTTGAAGCGGCTTTGGAATCTGCTGGTGTTTTGGTAAGACGGATTCCTCATTTACCCCAAGCTTTACGATTTATTGGTAATACTGGGTCAATTCAAAAACTACCGGGTTTTAAAGAAGGTTGGTGGACTGTACAAGATGCTAGCGCTCAATTGGTAGGTCATTTGCTCGACCCCCAACCAGGTGAAGTGGTAATTGATGCCTGTGCTGCACCAGGGGGGAAAACAACCCACATTGCTGAATTAATGGCAGATGAGGGTAAAATTTGGGCTTGCGATCGCACTCCTTCTCGTCTTCGCAAACTCCAAGAAAATTCTCAACGGCTAAATTTACAATCTATTCAAATTTACACTGGCGACAGTCGCCACTTCAATCAATTTCAAAACACCGCAGACCGTGTATTACTCGATGCTCCATGTTCTGGTTTGGGAACTATGCACCGTCATGCTGATGCGCGGTGGCGACAGACACCAGAATCTGTCCGAGAACTTTCGGTACTGCAACGAGAATTACTAACACATACATCAACTTTTGTCAAACCCGGTGGTGTACTAGTTTATGCCACCTGTACATTGCATCCAGCGGAAAATGAACAAGTAATTTCGGCGTTTTTAGCTGAGTCACCTGATTGGCAAATTGAGTTCCCCTGTGGCGTTGAGTTACCTGATTCTACCGAGAGGACACCTCAAGGTTGGTTTAAACTTTGGCCCCATCGACAGGACATGGATGGTTTTTTTATGGTTCGCTTAAGAAAAACCAATAATTCCGAGTGAATACTGTTTAGGATTGTACGATTTGGTGGAGGCCTGAATCTACCAGAGGAGGCAGCAATGGTTTCCCCTTCCAATGTAAAAAACTTAGTTAAAATCCTGATTGGAGCCGCCTGGATCGATGGCAGAATCCAGCCAGAAGAACGGCAATATCTCCGCGAAATAGCTCAAGCAAAAGGTTTAGCTAACGATCCAGAAATTAAGCCTTGGCTGTACGAATTAGTTCCTGTGCAGCCAAAAGAGTGCTACGACTGGGTGCGGGAGTATCTAGGCGATCGCCCCAGTCTTGAAGATTGCGAAAATCTGATTGAAGCCATTAGTGGCTTAATTTATAGCGATGGTGAAGTTGCCGTTGAAGAAGCCAGACTCCTGACAGAATTGCAGGATATAGCGAAGCCGAATGAGTCAAATCAACCAGCTCACACTGCGCTTCTCAAACAAATTCAAAAGCTTTACCGCCGTTGGGTTGAAGTGCAAAACTAACATGGAGTTATAAGTTGATCGAAGAGGAAGCTGTGAAAGAATTCACCGCTTCCTCTTCATCCTCCGCCACCGTATGCGTGAAGTTGTTAAGTGGGAATGCGGCTGTGATTCGTATTAGATGTCTGGTTCTTGGAGAGATCGGGCGATTATACCCGCCAAAACTCCACCGAAAATTGGGAACACGATGAAAATCCAAAGGTCAGCCAATGCCCAACCGCGAGTAAAGACAGCTGTGGCTAGCGATCGCACGGGATTGACGCTAGCATTTGTCACAGGAATGAGGATAAGATGCGCCAAGATCAGCCCTAAACCGATGGGGATGGGTGCAGACCGTTTGAAAACAGGAGAAGATGTAACGCTCAAGATCAGCAGCACAAAGCCACAGGTAACAATGAATTCGGCTAATGCACAAGCCCACCAGCTATAGTTACCAGGAGAGTGAATTCCCACCCCATTAGAACCAAAGTTAGCTGTTGTAAACTCCGGCTTGCCTATGCAAATCAAAAACAGGATAGTAGTTCCCCAAATTCCGCCGAGAATCTGACTCCCGATATATGGCAAAACGTCTTTAGAAGAAAACTGCTTGGCTACCCAAAAACCAATTGTAACTGCGGGGTTGATGTGACAGCCGCTGATCGAACCAAAAGTATAAGCAGCAGTCAACAAACTTAAGCCAAAAGCGATCGCCACTCCAGTAACTCCAACCCAAGGTATTGCACCAGAAATAACCGCAGTACCTACACCCATCAGAACTAACCAAGCTGTACCTAGAGCTTCCGCCAAACATCGTTTTGCTAAAGAGTAACGATTCATTTATCAGAAATGCCATAACTGGCTAGTAGTTCGCCAAGTTCCCTTGGCGGGGTAAAGAAGAACGGAAAAAAGGATATATGTGTCCCTTTCCCTTTAACCCTAGTGGATTTGGTGCTGGCTTAAATCTACATTTATGAAGATGCTACTTTTAGACATTCTTTAAGAAACTGCTGGGGAATTTCTCTACTTTCTCCCCAATGCTGATGAACATAAGAAGCATGAATATTTGCAGGTAAACCCCATCCTTCGCATCCCATATTTTCTTCGCAATCGTAGCGAGAGGTTTCAAATAGGGGCTGAGTGGGAGTTAAGGTTAAATGGGAACGATGAAACTCATGTCCGTAAACAGTTGTATTTGCCTTAACTAACAAATTATCTTGCAAAGCGACTGCACGACGATAGCCCAAAGTTAAACGTCCACCCATCACAGCAGATGTTGGTAGCACTCCCGCCATTGACCAAGATTTACCCTCAAAATCGATAATTTGCTCGCATAAGTACATCAATCCTCCGCATTCGGCAACCGTAGGCATTCCTTTAAGTATTGCCATTTTCACTGCATGACGAACGCTAGAATTTTCTGCGAGTTGCTGGGCAAAAACTTCCGGGAAACCACCGCCAAAATACATTCCCTGGATATCTTTTGGTATACCAGCATCTTCTAAGGGACTCCAGAAAACCAATTCTGCACCAAGTTGTTGCAGCAAATCGAGATTATCTTGGTAATAAAAATTAAAAGCGCGATCGCGGGCTACTGCAATCCTAACTGGGGATGAGGCAGATAAGGAGGATGAAGCAGAGGGAGAAAGGCTTTCTGATTTTAACAAAGGTAATAAGCGTTGCCAATCGAAGCAAGTATCTCCTAAATCCGCAAGGCGATCGATTAAAGCATTGAGTTCGGGAAGTTCGGCTGTGGGTACTAAACCCAAGTGGCGATCGGGAATTGTGATGTTATCTTGACGGCGCATTACGCCGAGAATAGGTAACTGTAAAGGTTCTAAGGAATCTTTGAGCAGAGAGAGATGGCGATCGCTCCCGACGCGATTTAATACTACCCCAGCTATTTTAATTCGGGAATCAAAAGATCGATAGCCGTGAGCGATCGCAGCCACAGAACCAGATAAACGACTGCAATCGATCACCAACACTACAGGTAAGTCTAACAGCCGCGCAATATGTGCCGTACTCGCAAAGTCAGTTAGGCATTGAGCATTGTTCTTCTCCTCTGCTCCTCGGTCACTGAGCGTAGCCGTTGGCGCAGCCTCTCGTAGAGAAGTGCTGCTCCCCTGGTTACTGAGCGCAGTCGAAGTATGCTCCCCTGCTCCCTCCTTCACTCCATCAAACAACCCCATCACCCCTTCCACGAGGGCATATTCACTCAGTTGACTATGACGGGCAAAACATTGCTGAACGTAGGCTTCAGAAGTCAATACGGGGTCTAAATTGCGACAAGCACGACCGGTTACGTGTCGATGAAACATCGGATCGATGTAGTCTGGCCCCACCTTAAAAGATTGCACCAAGCGATCGCGACGGCGTAAAGATGCTAAAAGGGTGAGCGTGACTGTTGTCTTACCCACCCCACTACGTTCCCCGGCAATGACTAAAGCCATAAATGAAACAAATTAGGTTTTTATGCAGCAACTATTTTGACTATTGGCTGTGCGTCCATCGTCGCTTTTTGCAAAAGCAGATGCACCAGTTTCTCAAACCAACTAACTCAAACTTATACCAATTAGAAACAATAAAACCAGCCAATTAGGGGAGTTAGGCTGAAAAAGTCTAATAGTATAGTTGAAAATTAGCCGAGAGTCAGATAGCAATAAGCTACCAAAAGAGGAACGTTTTATGATAATTGTGCATCATCTTAACAACTCGCGATCGCAGCGCGTGCTGTGGCTGCTGGAGGAATTAGGTATCGAATACGAGATCAAATTCTATGAACGCGATGCAAAGACGATGATGGCACCGGAGTCGCTGCGCCAAGTTCATCCCCTCGGCAAGTCACCAGTAATCACAGATGCAGACTTGGCGATCGCTGAGTCGGGTGCAATTATCGAATACTTAGTCGAGCGCTACGGTAATGGTCAGCTAGTCCCAGCATCGGGTACGCCAGAGTATCTGCGCTATAAGTATTGGCTACATTACGCCGAAGGGTCTGCAATGCCACTACTAGTAATGCGGCTGATATTGAACAATTTCGGGGCAGGCGACAGCAGTGTAGTTAGCGGATTCGTCGCGCCCCAAATCAAACTTCACTTTGACTACATAGAAGACGAACTCCGTAAAAATACGTGGTTTGCAGGCAATGAATTTACCGCCGCCGATATCCAAATGAGCTTTCCCCTGGAAGTAGTCGCTGCACTCCCCGAAGAGGTCAAAAACCGGACAAAGCTCAAAGAATTTGTCGAGCGCATTCATGGACGACCTGCTTACAAAACCGCTCTTGAGCGTGGAGGCAAATACGACATATCCTTTCAATAGACTTCTTGGATGAATCGAAACCTCACCCTAAATTCTTCTCTTAAGCAAGGCTACGGTGTACACAAAAGTCTTCTAAAGCTGTCCCACGTCTTGACCTGCTATGCCAATGCATCGACCTGTAATGCCAATGCATCGACCTGTAATGCCAATGCATTGACCTGTTATGCCAATGCATTGACCTGTTATGCCAATGCATTGACTTGTTATGCCAATGCATCGACTTGTTATGCCAATGCATCGACTTGTTATGCCAATGCATCGACTTGTTATGCCAATGCATCGACCTGTTATGTTAGTGCATCAACTTGCTATGTTAATGCAATACGGTTTGGTTAAGGTTTTTTGATGAAAATTATTGATCCCCAAAGACGCGATAAATCGCCGTATATACAAAGGATTGATTCTTGTAGAGACGGTGATTCATCGCGTCTCTTGCTTGTAGAGACGGCGATTCATCGCGTCTCTTCCCTCCAAGGAAAATAGAAAAACCCTCCAGATGATTGAAATATCCAAAAATCTGAAGAGTTTGTGTTTGATTTCGGCAATTTTGGTAACTTTTATTGTTTCCAGGCGCAACTAACTATTTGTTGTCAACTTGAAAATATTCGCTGTAATCCCTAGACTTTCTTCAAAAAGTGACTCACGACCCCAGCGTTGTACCTGCTGACTCAGCAAAGCTTCCGCCTTTTGTTCTGAAAGTGAAGTCACCTGTTGAAACAGACCGGCAGATTGAGCGCCGCCGTGGGTTTCCATCCGCATACAACCACCAGTTTCCGAGCAAATTACTGTCCCACAATCTGCCTTCGGATTGGTCGAACTGAGGCGCAAAGCAATCAAGTCGCCAGCAATATCGCCCACATCAGCAAGGGGAACGCCCGCTAATTCGGTTTCTATTTCCCGTTGGTCTTGGGCAATAAAGTTAATACGAGTGATGTCATAATCTCCGGTTTCCTTTTTATAGGAAACAGGCTGCCATTCTAGACGACTTGCCAACCAACCTAAAAACAGTAATGCTTGTGCGGGGTTGCCTTTTTCATAATCAATAGTTACTCGGTCAACTTCCCGAAGGGCAGCCCGACGATGAGGTGAGTCGTAAGCTTCAGCTGTCAATTCCTCCCATGCTGAAAGGCGACGCCAGTTGAGGTCAGCTAGGGGAACACCACTGTCCACCAATTCTTGCAGGCGGAGTAAGTCACTTTCTGGCTCGTTAAAACGGCAAGAATCCACAATCACATTATTGCAGACGGCTGCCAACCGCTTGAATAGACTGTTATTGGGGTCTGGTGTTGCTTTCCACCAGAGAAACTTTGGTAAGCCACCAATCAACAATGCTGGAATCATACCACCGATGCGTTCTAAGGCAGCAGCAGTACCACTGAGAGTGATGTATTCGCAGCAAATTAGTGTACTTGAAGATTGCTTTTGGATCGGGCAATAGGCAGAAACTTGAGCTTTCACCCCTTCATCTTCGCCAGTAATGGGAAATAGCGCGATGATCCGGCAAGGGTTGCGGAGGGCGATTTCATCAGCAATTCTGGGGCTTGGGGCATTTAAGCTGGGAAGTTCAATAGAAGCATTGTCTCCCGCAGCGCCGTTTCCTTGACGTTTAACGAATTCTTCTCTCAAGATAGCCAGAGTTTCAGGTGTTGCTGTTCCAGTATCTGGTAGTGCATGTTTTCTCTGCACTTGCCGCAAGGCAGCTACCATCTGAGGCCCTAAAATCCCGTCAAGCGGGCCGTTGTAAAATCCCAAAGTAGCCAAAAGATACTGGGTTTCTTCGGGTTCGTAAACCACTAAGGTAAATGTTGTGGCGCGAGTGGCAGCAGGAAGCCCACCGTCCTCGCCAGTAATGCCGTAACTTTGCCAAATTTGATTAAGTTCCGCTTCTATTTCGTTAAGCGAAATATCTTTTGGCGCCTGAAGTGAATAAATTGTAGAAGCTTGGGGAGCCATAGTAGTTTTGAGTTGTCAGCTTTGTTTGGTGAATCAGTTAGGAGTTAAAAGTTAGAAGTTAGGAGTTAAAAGTTGGGAGTTAGGAGTTAGGAGTTAGAATAACTGAATTATTAACTCAAAAACTCATAATTTATTACTCCTAACTATTAACTCATCACTCCTAACTTTCTAAAGTCTGCGCCAGCGACGGCCATCCTGGTTAATTAAGAATTCTGCTTCTGTTGGTTCCCAGGTTCCAGCTTCATATTGGGGAATAGTATTGGCGTCGGCGGGTGCATCCCAAACGGAAAGGGCTGGCGTTACTACCTGCCAAGCGGCTTCTACTTCATCCGCGCGGGTGAACAATGTTTGATCGCCCATCATACAATCAAGGAATAAGCGATCATAAGCATCAGATGTTGCTTGGATGCCAAAGGAACCATAACTAAAGTCCATGTCAACGGAACGAGTACGGAATTCTGCCCCCGGCATTTTGACATCAAAACGCAGGGAAATACCTTCATTCGGCTGAATCCGCATCGTCAAAATATTGGCGTTTGTCTGTTGAGCGGCAGATTGGAACATCCGAGACGGAACTTCACGGAAGTGAATGGCAATCTCACTGACTTTTTTTGGCATCCGCTTCCCGGTACGCAAGTAGAAAGGAACACCTTTCCAGCGCCAGTTATCTACCAAAAACTTCATGGCGACGTAGGTCGGTGTGGTGGAGTTGGGAGCAACGCCTGGTTCTGTCCGATACCCTGGCACTGCTTGACCCTTCATCCAGCCAGCACTATACTGACCGCGTACTGCTGACCGCGACAAATTGTGAACATCAGCTAAACGAGTAGCTTGGAGTACCTTCACTTTTTCTGTGCGGATGCTGTCGGCATCCATTGCGTTGGGTGCTTCCATCGCCGTTAGACAGTAAAGTTGCATTAAGTGGTTTTGCAACATATCCCGTAGTGCGCCGGCGCTTTCATAGTAACCAGCCCGGTCTTCCACTCCCACGGTTTCTGCCACGGTAATTTGCACGTGGTCAACAAATTGACGATTCCACAACGGCTCAAAAATCGCATTGGCAAAGCGAAACACCAGCAAATTCTGGACTGTTTCTTTACCCAAGTAGTGGTCAATGCGGTATACTTGGTTTTCTTTACAAAATTTTTGTACCATTTGGTTAAGACTCTGGGCAGAAGCCAAGTCTCGACCAAAGGGTTTTTCAACTACTAGACGATGTTTGTAGGGATCTTCTAGCATCCCGGCGCTTCCTAGCTGCTTAATCGCTTCAGGAAAGAATGAGGGGGCAACCGAGAGGTAAAACATACGATTACCTCGCGTGCCCCGTTTTTCGTCTAATTCACTCAATAAGTTTTTCAGTTTCTGGTAGCCTTCAGGGTTGTCTATATCTCCAGGGCTATAGAACAGACCTTGAGAGAAATCTTGCCAGAGTTCCCCTAAATCGACATCAGCATGGGCTTCTTCCATGCCCTTTTGCATTTGTTCACGGAAGTACTCATGGCTCCATTCTCGACGTGCCACACCGACAATGGTCGTTTCTGGTGGAATACGCCGTTCTCGCCGCAATTTGTAAAGTGCTGGCACTAGTTTGCGCCAGGTGAGATCGCCAGAAGCGCCAAAAATGACTATAATCTGGGGTTCGGGCATCCCTTGTTGTTGCAGACCAACGCGCAAGGGATTTTCTAGCAGACTAACCATAACGATTTTGGATTTTGGGTTTTGGATTTTGAGATTGGGCATGGGGCATGGGGCATGGGGCATGGGGCATGGGTTATTCCCCTTGTGCCTTGTCCCCCTTGTCCCCCTTGTCCCCAATACCCAGTCCCTACACTGGTGACAATACCTTGATCTTGTCTTCTAAAGAGTTCATCAAGGACTGGAAGGGCTGGATAAACTTGTCAATACCATCGATTAACAGTTCATCCATTACGTTATCGAGATCGATGTTGATGTCGGGATCTTTGAGGTTTTCGATTAGCGTGTAAGCTTTGTCTACATCAGTTTCTAAGCGATCGCTTACGTTACAATGATCGGCACAAGCTTTAATCGTCGCTGGTGGTACGGTGTTGACGGTATCATGACCAATCAACTCTTCGATATACATCACGTCTCTGTAGTCGGGGTCTTTGGTGCTGGTGCTAGCCCAAAGTAGCCGTTGTTGTGTAGCCCCTTTTGCTGCCAAATCTTGCCAACGCTCGCTTCTAATGATTTTCTTGTATTCCTGATACGCAATCTTAGCGTTAGCGATCGCTACTTTTCCTTTAACAGCTCTTAGCTTTGCTTCCACAGAAATATCATCAACGCCTTTTTTCAACTTAGCATCAATCTTGCCGTCAATGTTGCTATCGATTCGGCTGAGGAAGAAGCTAGCGACTGAAGCAATTTTACTGATGTCCTTACCTTCAGCCACCCGTTTTTCTAAGCCCCGAATATAAGCCATTGCTGTGTTTACATAGCTTTCTACAGAAAACAGCAGCGTAATATTAACATTCATCCCTTCGGCTATTACCTGTTCTACTGCTGGCAAACCAGGTTCTGTACCAGGAATTTTAATCATCAGATTTTCCCGACCAATTTCTTGGAAATAGCGGCGGGCTTCGGTTATGGTTGCTTCAGTATCATGGGCAATGGTTGGCGGTACTTCAATACTCACATAACCATCTAGTCTATTCGAGGCTTCATAAACAGGGCGTAAAATATCACAGGCATTACGGATATCTGCAAAAACTAGGGATTCGTAAATTTTGTCTATGGGTAAGCCAGCCCGAACTCCGGCTTCGATATCGGCATCATAAATAACGTTACCAGCGATCGCTTTTTCAAAGATAGCTGGGTTTGAAGTAATCCCAGATATACCTTGATTTTCAACCATGTCTTTGAGTTCACCTGATTGAATAATGTCACGGGTCAAATTATCCATCCAGATACTTTGACCGTATTGGTTAATTTCTAGTAGATGATTGGTAGACATAGCTCTAATTTGTTTCACTCCTGTATAGTGATGTTTCTAAGTAAATTTGGCAAAACGCATCAAATATTGATGGTTACTTTTGAATTGTGGCGTTGCCAATCACTTATTGCATCGGCCAGCTGAGATAATCCTTAATTGATCTTCAAAAAGCGCTATTTTGCATTCCCAATCCTAAATCACCATGATTAACGTTTAATTAATGGCAGATGAGAGTACGGCACAGAGGAAATAAGTCACTCTTATAAAACGTCTAAAACCCTTACGTAACAGTAATTACGAATTACGAATTACGAATTACGAATTGTCTTCTAGTGTCCGTTTTGAATAAAAGACTCCACCTTTGCGACATCCTCTTTGCTACCAATAATTAAAGGGGTGCGCTGATGCAGTTTTTTTGGTACCACATCCAAGATATTTACCAGTCCTGTAGTAGCACGGCCACCTGCTTGCTCAATTAAAAAGGCGAGAGGAGCAGTTTCATAAAGCAAGCGTAATTTTCCTTCTGGGTTTTGAATTGTGCCTGGGTAGAGAAACACGCCGCCTTGAACCAAAATTCTATGGATGTCGCTCACCATTGCGCCACTATAACGAGCGCTGTAGCCTTCTGTGCGATGAACGTAGCGAATGTATTCTCGAATCGATTCTTCCCACTGCCAAAAGTTACCCTCGTTCACGCTGTAAACAGAACCGTGGTTAGGAATGCGAATATTTTCTTCTGTGAGAATAAACTCTCCTAAGCTGGGGTCAAGAACAAAGGAATGAACGCCTTTACCTATAGTATAAACCAGCATTGTGCAAGGCCCATACAGGATGTATCCGGCAGCGAGTTGCTTACGTCCGTTGGTGAGGAGATCAGTTGCCTTACCATCGCTATCAGTTCCTTCTTGTTGGCGAATGGCGAAAATGGAACCTAAGCTGAGATTATTATCAGTGTTGGATGAGCCATCAATTGGGTCATACAGCAGGGTATAGCGGCCAATGGGGCAATTTTCGGGAATGTAATAGGGATTTTCCATTTCCTCAGAAGCGAGGCGACAGACTAAGCCGCTTTGCTTAAACACTGAGATAAATACATCATTGGCATAGACATCCATCTTTTTGACGGATTCGCCTTGGACATTAACTTCCCCAGTAAATCCCAGAACGCCTTCCATTAAACCAGCGCGACTCATGCGACGAGCAACCAGTTTCCCGGCCAGGGCGATGCGATTCATCAGCGCACTTAAATCCTGTGCATCTGGCGAAAAACTCTGAAGTTGTTGGAGGACGTGACGGGATAAGGTTGTACAGTCACGATCTAAGGCTCTGTCTGTAGCATCGTAGGCAGATAAGTCTAAAGATTCTGGCGCTTTAGTCATTTTTATGTTCTCCGCAGCCACTAGCTGTTAATTGGGTTTTAGTCATCTATAGCAACTTATAGTTGCTGCTTCTATCTTAGAAAGGTAATTTGATAACTTAGATGCGACTTTAGATAAACTAAAGAAATGAATCTTCAGTTACCCCTGCACCTAGAGCCTAGCTACTTCGACTTAACACGACTTTCTGAAGCGGGCGGGTATGGCTACACATCCTATCAACAAACTAAAATCCCCACATTTGCGGCAGGGACTATAGCTTTACTCTGAAACATTAATACGAAACTACTATCAGATTTGCCCAAGGCAAGCAATCTGCCTGGTTAACTAAGATACTTTTGGTTGCTGCCAGATGATGAGTTTCAATTCAGGGCAGTAGTAAGCCTCATCACTGATTTGGTGTTCGTGGTCAGCTATCCAATCATAAATTTGTGTTGCTTTTGCTAATGCCACTTTTTCTGAACGATAAAGCTGAGGAGTAGGGCAGTAGGCTTGGCCATTGATGTGTATAGCTGCAATCTGCCAATAATCGCTCTCTGGTACAACTTCTAAAAACCCGTTACTGTAAGGCTGGATTATTCCTATATTCATCTACAACCATCAAACTTTTTAACATTGGCCACAACAAAGCCGATACCAGCCAATTCTTCCGAGTCAAAGCTGGAATCACCAGGGAATGCAGTCGCAACCCCTGCTAATGATTTTGGGTTCGTAGTCAATGGAAATCTGAATTATTGGTCACTTTTTTGGCTTGATTCCGTTATTGGCAGGAATAATGGCACAAGGGACTGGTCGGCGCGGCTACATTGTGATTGCCCAAACTCAGAGTGTGGCTGGATAGATGATAATCTGTAGAGCGAACCAGCAATTCGCAGTACTCACCCGAAATAACCGCACAAAAGGAGTAAATTTATTATGTCCCGTCTGCTAACAGCATTCCGGCAGCGATTCTTACGGAGTATCGCTTTTGCAATACTCTTAACTTTGATTAGTAGTTTAATACTTCCTGGGGCTACTTGGGCTGCTTCTAGCTTGGGAGTTGATAATGGTCATCTTAGTTCTTGTCCGGCTTCAGACAACTGTGTTGTCAGTCAAAACGCAGATGAAAAACACGCCATCGACCCGATTCCTTATCATGTAGACCGCAATGCAGCTAGAGAAATCTTACTAAAAGTTATCGGTGTTGTTCCCCGTACAGAAATTGTAGAACAAACAGATAATTACATCCACGCTCTTTCTAAAAGCCGCATCTTCCAATTTGTTGATGATGTAGAATTTTATTTACCTCCTAATGAGTCAGTAATTCATCTGCGCTCGGCTTCGCGCGTGGGAGAATCCGATCTTGGTGTCAACCGCAGACGAGCCGAGCAAATTCGTCTGGCTCTACGCGATTTAAACATTTGATTTTGTCGCTACTTATTCTCATTTAACTGATAGAAGTGCGATCGCAATACCATTTAAAAATTTATACTTAGTGGAGAAATCTCAGACTATCTGCAATGATTGTGCTTTCCATACCTTAGTAGAAGAAGCGATAAAATGCATTCACCCTGGCGAATTTGGGGTTAATTGTTCTACCGTCGTTTTCTGCAATTCATTTGAGCCAGCACTCATAATTGACAGTCCTTGCGTGACATACGGCAATGATGATGAATCACTTCAATTGCGTAGGCGCAGCAAGTAAGCCTTTGGCATTTCAACTTATGTTGCTATTTATGGTAATATAAAAGGTCTTGGGCGATTAGCACAGGGGTAGCGCACATCCTTCACACGGATGGGGTCACTGGTTCAAATCCAGTATCGCCCACTTATACACAGACAAAATCGAAACTTCAATGGCGTAGTTGGTTCGTTACACTTAGCACAACTATTACGTAATACCGTACCGCGCAAGAAACGAAACTGCGATGCCTACGGTGGTCACTGAGCTTTGCCGTACCACTTGCCTACGGCACGCTCCGCGAACGTGGAAGCAGGCTACGCGCAGCGTTTCGTAGAGAAGTGCGGGCTACGCCTACGCAGTACTTGATATCGAGTCAGTGCCTTACTGTTGCTCTATCAAACAATTGTCGATAGCTGTTTTGCAAAATAGGCTTGGTAGAGTCCGTAACGAGGTAAGACGCGATCGCTCTCAAAGCGAATTAATCCCAAACCTTCAAGCTTGTAAGTGTCAATAGGATTAAGATAAATATCTTGCTTTGCTGCCACAATTTCAGCATAGGTCTTTGCCAATCTAGGATTTTCTTGCAGTTTGAGCCAGTGTCGCCATAAATGATATCTGTAGATGCCACCATTGACCATCGCATCCTCTATTATTTCTTGCAGGGTCATTTCTTGAGAGCAAAGATAGTACAAACTAATCTGAATTAGTGCTGGATGTCCTCCTACTAGTGACATCAGTTTGGCAAAATCTTTAGCTTTAAACGAGTCTAAACCATACCGCCTAGCTAAATCTTCTACTTGTGGTTGAGTAAAATCGTTCAGACGAATAGGTAGACCAATATTAAAAGGAGAGAGGTTAATATCCATAGAGATGTACTCTTCGGTTGAGTAAACCATTACTAACCTCAGCTTTTGCCAGTTGGGATTGTGTCGTGCTTCCTCACACCATGACCTCAACAAAGCAAAAAACTCGTGACAAATGTGAGGATATTGAAAAAAACGGTCAACTTCATTAAACACCAAAACCACTGGGTTTTGACATTGCTCGAGCAAATAGTTTTCTAAATAGAAGCTGCTACTCAAGTTGTAGCCAATTTCTTCATTCCATTTTTCTTTGAGGTTGGGGTCAATACCTAACCCTGTTGCAATTTTCCAGCAAAGACGACGCAACAGTTTATTTAAATCAGTTAGACACTCACTATCGAATTGGTAGCAATTTAGATTCACAGTGTGATACCCAAGTTTCTGTGCAAAGGCACAAAGCCGCAACACAAGAGAACTTTTACCCATCTGTTTGGGGGATCTAATCCGAATCACACAGCCACTAGTAGTTACTTCTCGATAAACCTTTCTCTCTAGTGGAGGACGTTCAATATAAAAGTGAGAATCTAAAGGTACGGGGCCATCCGGGTATGACCAAAGACTTTCTATCTGTTCAATTTGTGTGTGATGTTCTTCGACAAATGAGGTTAATTCAGAACGTTGAGATAAATCTTTTTCTATATTTGCAATAGACAATAACTCAGATGTTTCAGTCTCATTTGCTTTATTAACTATGGTGTAGTCTTCGCTATGTAATTCTAGATTAAAAGCGCTAAAGCAGAGTTTTATAGTTTTTTGATCTACACTTTCACTTAAAGACCATAATTTGCTCAAAGTTCTACTAGAAACATGAATGCGCGAACTTATTTCTTCTAAACTCAAGTGTCCGCCTTTATTTTCTACTATCTCCACAGAAAGAATTGCTGATTGTAACCGTTTAATTCCTGTGGATGTTAGTACAACTCCTCGTCTGCGTTTAGTTTTATACATTGCTGTTACAGGTATTTATGATAAATGAGTGTCACAAGCAATAATTTTTTCTATTTGCCTACTGATACTGGAATTGAACGTAAAAATTTTTGATACACTATTGTTACCTACGGTCACGGGCCGCAGACACAGGGCAGTTTTTCTCCTGCCTTCATTGATGGACTAAGTTACATTATATTAGCTTGATAGTAAAGACTGACATCAATTATCTATTTATCCTACTTTTCCTACTTTTCCCACTTTTCCCACTTTTCAACTCGGTGTTTTGATGGTATTCTTGCAAAAACTCTCTGATGAAATAAAGGACTTGTATTTGCCTGAATTTGTACAAATGTCATTAAATAAATAATGTAATATTTTTAACTTATATAATTTATGACTTTTTTGTTGGTCTGTTGCAAAAATATTATCGCTTTAGTATAACTCTAAGTATTGAGTATTACAGCAGTTTGCAGCTAAATGAGGTACAGAACCAAGGAAGGATTCACAAATCAAATTATTCTTCTCCCTCCTGCCTCCTGCCTCCTGCCTTCTGCCTCCTGCCTCAAAACCAGTGACTTTGTACCTCATGCAAAAGAAAACTGCTGTAATAGTTGTAGAACTACTTGTAATCAAAACTTGGCAGAAATTATGCACAAGCAAAGTCCACAGATATACGACTAGATGATGTATTTTTAGTAGCCATTTATACTTATTTGTCAGACAAGCAATGCAGAACTTATTTAACAGATGTATTCTGATTACTAGTTCCTATTAAGAAAAGAGAAAATTTTCTAACTGTCTTGATACCCATTGAGGAGTGAAAACACTCCGGTAAATCGGATTTTTAACTCTCAGATAGCCGTTATAATTTTCCACCAAACCAGATAGCAACAGTTCTGTCTGTTCTTCACTATTATCGGCTGGTATCAAGTTCTCTATCGAGTTCCTATTCCTTAGTTCCTCTACTTGTAACACCTGTTGATAAATTTTTAATAACTTTCGTGCTTTGTGTTCGTCAAAAAGTAAGCGATCTCTTATGGTACGGAGATGTTGAGGTTCATCTTGGAATTCCCAATATTGAATAATGTGCGATCGCACCAATTGTTCTATCCAATATCCTTCAGTACCATTCGGTATGGTAATTGTTGCCTTATAACTTTCTAAGGCAACTTGCACAACTAACTGACAAAGCTTTTGCGTGAGAAACGGCTGTCCTCTTGTCCAATAAATAATATACTGCAATATTGCCTGTGGCTGGCTGACTACCTCTTCTAAACCTTCAGCTAAGGGCATAGCTTCATGTAATTGAAAGTCACATAACTTAATTGCTTGACCAATGTTAAAGGGAGTTCGATGTCGATCGGCAATTAAGTTAGATGGACTGGCTACACCAAACAAAGCAAAACTCAAGCGTTGAAAGTTTGGGTTGTGTGCTTGCTGCTCATAACAGTAACGAATCCAGATAAAAAAATCGCTGACCGGGAAATTCAAACTTAGCAGGCTATTAATATTATCCATAAAGATGAAAATGCGATTATTTTGAATTTCTCTCAGCAACACCTCTTCAACAAATTGATACAGTCGTTGTACAGGATCAAGCTCTGATTGTTGCTCCCACCAACTCCCAAAGTTAATCCGTTCTGTCAGATTTAACTTGTGAAACAAGCTGAAAATAATGCCTTTATACCATTGTATAGGTGTAATTTGATTAGTACCTAATAGAGCTAAACTCAGATAAAGACATATATGATTTTCTTTTTCTAAGCGATGAATAGTTCGGTGTAGCAGAGATGATTTGCCTGTTTGGTGGCAGTTGAAGACATAACAAAAATCTCCTGTTTTTAATCCAGTATAAATTTGTTCGTCTGCTTGACGGACAATATATGTAGAGTCATCATACTTCAGGCTACCACCAACTTGATATCTCATAGTCAAGTCAACCCTATAAATAGGGATACTTGTAATTGTTTAAACAATTTTATATTTAAAAATATCAATATTTTGATAGGCTTTAGCTCTTATTTCTATTATTTTTAATATTATTTAAGTGTTAAATGTCTTATCTTTCCTTGCATTATCTGATGGCGATCGCCCTGTTTCATCACCCTCAGAAAATAGCTGATTACTAATTTTTATGCTATATGCCAAGCTTTCTGAATCATTGCACTTACTTCCTCTAAATTTTGTTTAAATTAAACTATAAACAAAGCAAATTTTTTTTTTAAGATAAATAAAGAGCAATCGCTCAAGAAGAAATAGTCCTAAAGTTAAGAGGATGTCTGAAAAGTATCAAATATTTATTGATCCCCCCTAACCCCCCTTAAAAAAGCTACGGTGTACACACAAGTCTGAAATAGCTGATTAACCAAAGTTTTACCCCACCCTAACCCTCCCCTTATAAAGCTTTGGTNGCAGGGCTGATTCATTCCATTTCAAACAGGATTTGTCAAGATGGTTAGCAAGAAAATTGTAAGTAAGCGTGACGAAGAGATGAACATTTAAGCACTGAAATATCAGTAAAATAGTTGGTTTCATCGGCACGCTAGTAACAAAATAACTAATTTTTAATCGCTAGAACCCTTGATTTTTCAAGCTCTTTGGGGAATGAATCAGCCCTGCTTTTTAAGGGGGATTTAGGGGGATCTGCAAGGTTTAGGTGTATACAAAAAAACTTTTCAGACATCCTCTAATCACAATATCATTTGCAGACTTATCTTCTCTTAGCTGAAAATAAAAATCAAGGAAAGTTAAGGCATTTAAGTAAATTTTTGAGATAGTTAAGACAGTTAATAAAAAAGTAAGTTATGGTTTGAACTAAAAACTTAAAAAAATTCTTAACCTCATATTTTGCACCTGGAAACATAGATGTAAAAACTGTGACTTTACAGTTTAACACCGGGAACTAGTCTAAGTCTCGGTAGCAAACATGGGTTGATAAATTAAAATAATGAAGCAATTATTCTAAATCAAGGAAATGCGATTGTTACCTCGTAATAAAAAGCCTTAATTTACTCAAATTTATAACTGACCTTGAGATTTCCTTTTTGACGTTTTGCTTTAGTAACTACTACATTTTTTAATTCATTAAGTGATTTTAAATGAGTCCCCCCACATGGAGTTGGATGAAGATTGCCAATTGTCACTACTCTCAAAGGTTTTCCTGGAGGTAAATTATTGGAGATATTAGACCAACGTACTGCTAATTCTTCAGGCGTAATTAGTGAAGCTTCTACACTGCTAACTTCATTTAAAGCTTCACTAATTTTTGTATTAACTTCAGCAATAAATGTTTCTGTATTTTCAAACGAAGGGCTTCCTTGAAACTCTACATAGGAACCATCTGGAAAATGATACCCTTTAACTGCGATTAGATTTTTATCAAGGGATTCGACTATGGTGTACATAAGATGTCCAGCTGTATGAGCCTTAGTATTCTGCATACGACGGGCTTCATCAACAGATAAAGTTACCTCTTCGCCTTTTTCTAAGGATACAGATGAAAAATCTCCATAATGACGAACATCTCCATCTACAAAGCTTACGAAAGTGATTGGAAGCTGAACTCCTTTTGCTTCAATAGTGCCTATATCTGAGGGCTGACCACCACCCTGTGGATAAAACACAGTGCTATCGAGTACACAATAATAACCCCGCTCATCATTGGTAACATACTCAACATGAGCCTTATCAGTAAATTTATAGGTGTCTTCAAGATAAGTAAGTACTGTGGACATAGATAAATCTCTCTACTTGGCTTTAATAACGATGATTACTAATTTTATCCCTTAAGTAAGTCGGTGAGAAAAATTCAATGTATATGAATAAATATAAATTAGCTGGAAATATTAGCACCGACTTACTTATAGGTTCTAATTAGCCTTTACGACCAAAAGACTAAATCACCTCCTGGCATTTTTCCAATAAAAGAGCTAATTGTTATACGTTCTCCAATGCCTGGTAAGACTTCATGAAAATTACGGCTGTTAAAGATGACCAAATCTCCTGCCAGTGGAATATTATGTTTTACTTCTGAAGTGGCTATTAAGGAATAATCGTAGCCATACGAACCAGGAGTTTTATATTTTTCATCTTCGGGCTGCCACTGTCGGTTGTAGACTTTGCAGACACCTCCTTGGCTAGGCGCTTTTACATAGAGATTCCATACTAACTGTGAGGTAATATTTCCTATTCCCCAATCTGGAGCATCTAATTGAGCAAAGTCTATATGTAATAAGGCAACATTAATATGACGTATCAATCCGGCAAAATAATACTCACAGGCTTCCTTTTCGTAAGCAATCTGTACTTGATTTGATACATTCTGACGTAGAATTGTTGCCAAACGTTTTAGCGGGTCAAAAGAGAAGGAAGCCACCTGATTATAAGTTTTCTTGGCTTTTTTAACCACATCAAAGTATCTCAACTTATCCCTATTTCTATGTTCAAATTGGGTAATTCCAATTCTTCCTATTGGGGGTTCCACATTTTTATAAAAATCAAAGCCAACTTTTTCAATTGCCAGAGCTAATTTGTTACATTCTTCAGATGAAGCAAATTGAGAAATGCGAATTGATGGAATATCATTTCTCAGCAATGCTTGGAAATTTTCCGGGTTCATTTCACAGTCATTTAAGGTTTGCCACTTAGTTGCTCTTAGCATGGTAAATTTCTCACTCTTCTTGTAAATTAAATTGTTATAAGACTTTTTTATTTCATATTTAAGCTATCAAAAAGTTTGGCGATTGTGATAATCCACAAGAAGAGGGGAACTTGCTTTCTCCCCTTTCTCTCGCACAAGTATCATTTCATTAAAAAATTTGAGGATTTTAAATGTTTGCCAAAAATTGCTTCATCTTAGCCCCTCGTGGATGGTAGGCGCTAAACTCTCACCCATTTCAACACTTTGGGATCTTTATCATAGCGATAGGTTAAGCCGTCCCTAGTAGTGATAGATTCCCCTTTGCTTGCCTTACTTCTAATAGTGGAAACGGAATAGTACGTTAATGCATTCATTTCCTTATGAGAAAGTC
Source organism: Nostoc sp. 'Peltigera membranacea cyanobiont' 210A (assembly GCF_002246015.1). Lineage (GTDB taxonomy): Bacteria > Cyanobacteriota > Cyanobacteriia > Cyanobacteriales > Nostocaceae > Nostoc. The sequence goes on along the minus strand of NZ_NOLJ01000001.1, from coordinate 222,873 downwards.
TTGTACTTGTACTGATTTCTAACTCATTTTGAGATTTATCTTGAGATGAATTATCTATTATGATTTCGGTATTTTCGGAAGTATTAGTAACAATTTGTTTTGCTTTTTGCAACCGATAATCCTGCACAGGTAAAAGTTGCCAACTGGAATCTTGTGCCAGTTCTAAAACCCATTGATGATAATTAAATAGACTTTCTCTATGTCCAACACTAATAAACGTTGTTTTCGTATCTTGTAACTGTTGATATAAACTTCCTTCGTTTGTTAAATCTAAGGCACTTGTTGCTTCATCTAAGATAGTAAAGTTAGGATGAGTAACTAACAGTCGTGCAAAGGCAAGGCGTTGTTGTTCTCCCAGAGATAATATATTTTCCCAAGGAACTTCAGTATCAAAGCCTTCAACTCGACTTAGCAAGTTTTGCAAGTTTACTTGTTGCAAAACGTCTTTAAGTTCTGCGTCGGTCATTTGACGATTCGTATTAGGATAAAGTAACTGTTCGCGCAAAGTCCCTAAAATGATATAAGGCCGTTGGGGTAAGAATAATACTTCTTTTAGGGGAGGTCGTACCAAACGGCCAGTTCCCGCATTCCACAAACCAGCGATCGCTCTCAACAGAGAACTTTTACCTCGACCACTCGGCCCGATAATTAATAAACCTTCTCCAGGCTGAACGTTCAATGACAAGTCTTCAACGATTACCTGCTCATAGTTAGGCGTTTGTAAGGTGACATTCTCAAAAGCGAGATGGTTTTCTTCTATTGTTTTAATAGTACTGACATTTTCGGGTTGTTTGGTAACTGCTTCTAAGGCATCTGAAAACTCAGATAAACGCTCAACATAACTAGAAAATCTTCCAGAAACGCCAAATTCACGGATTAATTCTTCTAAAGCACCAGCAAACATATAGCAAGCTGAAATAGCTTGTCCAACTTGTCCGAAATCAATTTCACCTTTAATATATAAAGGCGCAAGTACTATGAGTGTGATAAATTCGATAGCAGCCCGATATCCTCTGTTAAAAATTTCTTTACTTCTTTCCCAATCAATCTTCTGTTTAATATCTTTTATTAAATTAATAAATCGGCGTTGAATTATATTTAGTTCCTGTTTTTCTCCTTGAAAAAAAGCTATGGATTCAGCGTGATTACGAATATGAGTTAGGGCATAAGCATAATCGGCTTTAGATTCAAGTTCCGCCTGATTAATCTTAATCAATCCTTGATTTAAATAAGCAGCAATTAAGTTGCCTATAATCGTATAGACAAGCAGAGCAACAGCTATTTGTTGAGAAATTGTCCAGACAACTATTAAAAAAGTTATCATTTCTAGTATTTTTTCTAGCAAAGTAGCTGAAAAGCTGAGGGCACTACTAGTAATTGGTTCAATTTCTTGAGATAAACGTTGATCTGGGTTATCAAGATCGGCTTTAAAATTAATTTTATAATAAGCACGCTTGTTCAAATATTTATTTAAAATGTGATTATTCAGCCATTGATACCAGTCAACAGCGATTTGTTTTCTAACAAATTTAGTAAATCCTACTAAAAGCGTTATCGAAACAAGCCCAACAGCATAAATGGATATATTATAAGTAAATTTAGAATAATCTTTTTCTTGAATGATCACATCGATCAAATAGCGATAAATAAAACTATTAAAAGTAGTTACAGCTACGAGTGCGATGATTAGTAATATTAGGAGAATAAGCATTCCCCAGGCGCGAATAACGTCTGAGAATGCTCTTTCGCCTGATTTTGTTGGATACCAGTAAGGCCCAGCGATCGCTTTTACATCTTCCCAGAATTGGATAAAACTTGAAAACGCATTTGTTGCGGGTTGAACTTGAACAACTTGGGTTGGCATATTTGAGAAAAAAATTAAAATCTTTTATCAAAATTAATACTTTTTAGTGTTGACTAATCAGTAATAATCACCGAATAAACAATCCCACTCAACACTAATTTTTCAACTGATCTTACCTAATTGTTGAGTGCGGCTTAAAGCAGCAAGCACTGCATTAGAAATGACAGTTCGCATACCACCTTTTTCTAACTCGTAAAGACCAGTAGCAGTCACTCCCCCAGGACTAGTTACCTTGTTTCGTAAGACTGCTGGATGTTCATCAGTCTGAAACATAAGTTCTACACTGCCAGCAATAGTATGCAATGTTAGCTCTTGGGCTTGTGCGCGAGTTAAACCCATCTGAACCCCAGCATCAATCATTGCTTCGATGTACAAAAATATAAACCCAGTCCCGGCGCTACTTAACGCCGTTGCCATATCAAGGTAGTGTTCATTTTGAGTAGCAAATTCCTTGCCTAATGCTTGTAAAATGACTTGGGTATGCGATCGCTGTATCTCTGTCACACTTGATGATGCGCTCCACACCGTAGTCCCATGACCAACTTGTACTGCAATATTCGGCATTGTACGCACAACAGCAGGATGATTCAACCCTTGGCACAGAGATGAAATACTTACTCCACCCACAATACTAATTACTAAAACATCAGGTGAAATTTTATCCTTCAACATAGCCATAACAGAGGCTAAAACCTGCGGCTTCACTGCCACTATCACAATAGATGCGCCAATAACCGCTTCTATATTGGAGGTTGTAGTACGTACTCCATATTCCCTCTCTAAATGAAGGCATCGCTCAGAAACTGGATCGCTGACTATAACTAGATCGGGTTTTTGAACAATTTTCGTCGATAACAATCTACTAATTATCATTTCGCCCATCGTGCCACCACCGAGAAAGGCAATTTTTAAATCTCCAAGCATATATTCTCCTTATTTAATATGTTGTTGGCATCAAGATATATTGGGCTGAATCACTGCTTTTAATACAGAGCCTTGCTCTACATCTGCCAGCGCTTGATTAATTTCTTGTAGTGTGTATGAACGACTAATTATGCTTGACCAAGCAATATTTTTTCTGGAATCACTATGACGTTTTAGTAATTCAATCATTCTGTAAAAATGGCTAAAATCAATTCCCCAAGTCCCGCGAATATCAATATGTTTTAGATTAATTTCCAGGTGGGGATTGATGAGAATCTCACCCGTGTTTGTGTAATGCCCGACAATAACATAGCGACCTCCATTTCTCGTCATATTCAAACCCTCTTTGACAGCGATGGGAATGCCTGTGGCTTCAATAGTGACATCAGCACCGTGTCCGTGCGTCAATTCCAAAACCCGTTCAATATGTTGTTGTGGATCGTTAGCCTCAATTACAAGGGTTTCATCTACACCAAAAGATTTGGCAACTACTAAGCGACTTTCATATTTATCAATGACAATTACTTTACCCGCACCTGAAAGCAAAGCTAGAATTGCCACACTCAAACCCACAGGCCCGCAACCCTGCACCACGACAACATCACCAATTTGAATCTGCGCTCGATCAATAGCGTGTAGTGCAGTTGGTAAAGCACATCCTCCAGCAATGAATTGCTTTGGCGAGACTTCTTCGGGTAAAGTTAAAACTTTAACTCCTGGTTTGAGGTAAATTAGTTCAGACCAACCGCCCAGTAAGCCATCATTTGCGGAGTAGGTGACACCATAAACTTTGCGTTGTGGACAGCGAGTGGATGCTTTGGCTACCAGACAATACCAGCAGTTGTAACAGGTTTCGTGTACATCCAAAAAAGTAGCGATCGCTCCAGGCTGAATTAATTTACCATTGACATCACTAACCGGCCCACCTGTTTCTACTACACGACCGACTGAGAAGTGTCCAGGAATAATTGGATAGGGTACTCCCTCTAAATGCCCACGTAGTAAATGTACATCAGTTCCACAAACCTCAGAATATAAGGTTTCAATAATGATTCCACCCTTTTCTAGAATCGGGTCTGGTAATTGTTGTACTTCAACTGGTTGATTAGGTGCAGTCATCACAGCTGCTAAGGGCATAAATCATTACCTCACTATATTTGGACAAGCGGCAGGGGGCAGGGAGCAGGGGATTAGAAATTAGCGTTTTATGAGCCAGGGTGATGGATTATTGATTATGGTTACTAAAATGCCTAAAACTTGATTTAAGCGCCCATAAAGTTCTCTACCTGTATCAACGTCTAAATAACCACATTTCACAGCGAATTTAAGCCAAGTCTGAGTTTCTGCGGCTTCAGCTTCAGAATCATTCAATTTTGCAATAAAAGCAGCTTCATAACGACGTTTTCTCCATGCCTCGGCTAAATTAGCACAAACAGAGCGTGACGACCTACGAATTTGGTCAGTCAACGAATATCTTTCCTCTATGGGAAACTTTTTAGATAATTCAAAAATTTTCATCGCTACATCAAACGCCATTTTGTATACTGGTTGAGTCGATGGGGGATATTATTCCCCGCACCTCTCAGTTAGATCCGTGCGTACCCGTTTCCGTGTACACGGCTCCCGATGTTCTTAGCTTGCGCTTTTGCTCATGTGTTTGTAATCGTGGCAACTCTCGTGAATTGCTTCAAGATTACTTTTCTTCCAGTTGGCATGATTTCCGTCGATGTGGTGCAGGTGTACCTTTTCTTCATCAATGAATTTCAAACCGCAGGAGGCACATTTATGGTTTTGCTTCTTAAGAGCTTTAGAGGTTTCGCCATCGTAGAGCTTGCTTCTGCGTTCGCTCCAGTAGGCTATATTTCCGTCATAGGGGGATTTTATTCCTTGAACCATGACGTGTTTATTTTCGGAGTAGGGAACTGCTGGGAGTGCTTTGTCTAGTAGTTTCTTACTAGAGTAGCGGTTTTGCTTGGTTTCCTTGTTGAATACCGTGTAAGCTCTTTTTTGGATGTGGTATAACGAGTTTCTAGACCCGTCCATCTTGCAGAACTTATGGTAATTTCTCCAACCTCTTACTACTGGGGCTAATTTCTCAGCCTTTGTGGTAGCACCATAATTCGAGTTGTTGATGATGTGTTTTACTTTCTTACGAAAAGCTTTAAAGTTGTCCACTGAGGGAATACTTCTGAACTTTCCGTTTTTCTGGACTTTAAAGTGCCAGCCGAGGAAATCAAACCCATCTGTCGCGGCGGTAACTTTGGTTTTCTTTTGGCTTACATTCATTCCGCGTTTGCGGAGGAACTCGCTGATTCTTTCAAGTATCTCTATCGCATCGTCTTCGGGTCGAAGTATAATAACCATGTCATCCGCGTATCGGACTGATGGTTCGACAATTTTCTCGGACGAGGTTTTCGGTGTGATACTTCTACTGTTTTTGTATTCGGCGTGGTATCTGTGAATACTCTCAATCCCGTTGAGCGCGATGTTAGCTAGTAACGGACTGACCACTCCCCCTTGAGGTGTTCCTTGTTCGGGGAATTCTGGGTTTACTCCTGCCTTAAGGCATCGGAAGATACCGAGTTTTAAGCCTTTGGGGGCAATGAGTTCGTCCATTATTGCTGAGTGGTTAATCCTGTCGAAGCATTTTTCGATATCGAGTTCAATAACTCGTTTTTCTATTCCTTTGCAGGAGGAACGTAGGTTATTGTAGATGTATTTTTGAGCATCATGGGCAGAGCGCCCAGTTCTAAACCCGTAGCTCCTGGCGTGGAACGTTGCTTCGTGTGCTGCTTCTAGTGCATATTTTGCGAGGCATTGCCAAGCTCTATCCGCGATGGTTGGTATTTTAAGCATTCTGGTAGTCCCGTCCTTTTTAGGGATGGGGATTTCCCGTAGTCCTTGATGCTTCCAGTTTCCACTATTCATTTTCAGTAGTTCTTCAAGATTGAAGCGTTCTTCAAATGAGAGGGATTTCTTACCATCAATACCAGCCGTCTTTTTACCAGCATTTAGCTGAGATACAAGTCTAATTGCAAGAAATCGAGCCGAGGTGGATTTTAGAATAAGCTTTTGGAGTGACCTAGCTTTCCGTTTGTCTCCAACTTGAACGGCTTTGTACACGCGCTTTTGAAGGCGGAAAAGGTTACGGCGGAACTTCTTCCACGGTAAAGCTTTCCAAGATTCACTGGTTTTACAACTGTGTCTAATCATTTTCTCTTCTAGAGTTTGTGTATTCTGAACACCTCAGACCAATTACGGTCTGTCCTACCCGACTTGCGAGGATTCCGCTTCTCGTCTAGCCTACCTGGGGTTCGACTGCCCCAAGACCCGCAACTCGTTTTTATTCGTTCCCTCGGAGAGATTGATAGTTCCTTTTAGATGTAGCCAATTCAACTACTGGATTCCCTGGACTCTTGCCTGTTACTTCAGAATATTTTGGCGGGAATGAATCTCCAGTGAGGTCAGGGATTTTGTGTTGCGCCCTGCCTTGCAGTAAGTCGCTTTTATAGGCTCTGTTTCATCGTGGGAACTCCCTATTAGCGCCAGTGTCAACCCGCAACGGTCGTCTGATTGCGCCCTGTTCCCAGCTTCACTCTACAAGAACCGAGCTTGTTCGGTGTGGGCAGATAAGGAGTCAATTCTGAGTCTGAATGGTAGGGCTTTCACCTACATCTGACCGAGAGTTCAGCCTTTAGTGACAGTAATCTGCTGTGGGCTGGATTAGTTATTTACGGACTGATTACCGTGATTCACTAATCAACGAATCGCACTCTAAATCTTCATGACTTTTGATTGGTTCTTTTTCCATTCCCCCTGCCCCCTGCTCCCTTGCCTCCTATCAAGACCAGAAAATAATCTCACCGTTAGGAAGTAAGCCAATCATGGAAGTGAAAGCCACACGTTGTCCATTCATCGGCTCAACATAGTGAAAGTTGCTTGTATTGAAAAGCAATACATCTCCGACATAAGGTTGGAAGGAGATCGTATCTACATCAGCAATCACTGTATCACTATATCCGTAAGAATCGAGTTTATATTGCTCATCACTTCGTTGCCAACGGCGATCGTAAATGCACGTTTTACCATGATTGTTGGGAGACAATTTCAAGTACAAAGTCCAGGAAAGTTGAGTGGTAATTGTACAAATTTCCCATTCAGATTGCTCCAATGGCGCAAAATCAATATGAAGTTGGGTACCATGCTCTATTTTTCTGATCAGTCCTGCATAATAACTACCGTAAAATGGTTCCGAAGCAATTCGCACTTTCGCGCCGCACTCTCGGAATTTCTCCATTATGCGCTCCAATGGATTGAAGGAGGCTGCTGTAATAGAGTCTCTTAATTTAGTAGCTCTTTCTACTTCTTTAAAATAATCTGCTTTACTAATGCTGTTGTATTCAAACACTGTGATGCCAACTTTTTCAATTTTAGGACTCACATCTTGATAAGCGTTAAAGTTGAGCAATTCAGTTTGAGCATATAACATTTCACACTCTTCGGGTGTGGCAAAATCTTTCAGCCGAATCAGAGGAATTCGTTGTTCAAGTAGCATTTTTAAAGATTCTGCGGTTAAGGGAAACTCTTGTTTTTTATCCCATCCTGTCGATTTAATCTGGTTAGAAGCAGCAGTCATAATACAGTTCCTTACATTTAAATTTCAAGTTTCAACTTTGGTCAACAATCTCAATTCATACTCGTATTCAGCAATGCCATGTTGGCTTGTACTTGCTCAATACAAACTTTCAACCGTTCGGCTAAGACCTGGACGTGGGGTTCAGCCATCATCGTTATATGGTTGCCTGGAACAAAATGGATATCTACTGGTTCGCAAGAATACTCACTCCACCCCCAGGTAGAATCTTGGGAAATCTCAGAAAACTTGCTAGCCAAGCGTTCTGGAGGAGTTTCGCTGGCACGTAGAAGCGTAATTCGACCAGGATAAATCTGTTCTGGTACATAATTAATTAGAGATAGAGAGTTTGCTTTTAAAGCTTGCACCATGTTTTTCATCTGCGTAATTTCAGCATTAGGAGGCAGCATATTCACCATTTTTAAATGCTGTAAAACATGTTTTAGCTGCTCTTTTTCAGGCAAAGATTGAAGGGTATCGTAAGAAATATCTATGTTCGTTGACAGAGAAACTTCTACTGCTTTGATCAACTCAATCAACCATCTAGCGTGATCCCAATCAAGACGTTCAATACGTGCTTGTTTATCTTTAGAGGTTGGTGCTGACATATCAATCATGACGACTAGAGCAACGATATGTCCTTGATGGAGCAACTGAGTCGCCATTTCAAAAGCTACTATACTTCCTAAAGAATGCCCTCCCAAAAAGTATGGACCTCGTGGCTGAACAGCTTGCATTGCTTGAATATAATGACTAGCCATATCCTTAATTCGGGTGGCTGGCTCTAATCCATCTAAATTGTTTGCTTGAAAACTGTATAAAGGTTGGTCTGCTCCTAAATAACGTCCTAAGTGATACAAGTAGAAAGGTTCGCCACCAGCGCCGGGAATGCAGAAGAAAGGTAACTTGGAACCGTTTGACTGAATTGGTATCAGACAAGACGAATTTGAGTAATTCGAGTCTATTTGGACAATTGTCGCTAACTGTTCAATAGTTGGGTTTTGGAAGAGGCTTGTTAAACTCACATCTTTACCAAGCTGCTGCTTGATTTGAGCCATTAAGTAGGGAGCTAAAAGCGAATGACCACCAAGGTCAAAAAAGTTATCTTGTACTCCCACCTTGTCAATTTTCAGAATCTTTGACCAAATTTGCACCAATTGCATTTCTAATTGGTTACGAGGTTCAACAAATATATCTAAGTTAATAATGTTAGAAGGTGTAGGTAAAGCGCGGCGGTCTATCTTGCCGTTAGGTGTTAGTGGCAAGCTATCTAGGAATACAAAGCTAGAAGGCACTATGTACTGTGGTAGCTTGCTGGAGAGGAAGCGACGGATTTCACTAATGGTAGGTGTTGATTCCTGATTTGGGATGATGTAAGCCACTAAGCGTTGCTCGCCAAAATCATCTTCATGGGCAGTTACTACAGTCTGATGCACAGATGGGTGTTGTGCTAATACTGTCTCAATTTCCCCAAGCTCAATGCGTATGCCGCGAATCTTGACTTGATGATCAAGGCGTCCAAGAATTTCTAGAGAGCCATCTGGAAGATAGCGGCCGCGATCGCCTGTATAGTACAGTAAATCCTGGTCGTCATTGCGAAAATGGTTTTTGACAAACCGAGAACGCTTCTCTTCTGGAGCGTTAATGTAGCCCAAACTGCGGAATGGTGTCCGCAAAACAATTTCGCCCGGTTCCCCAATGCCGCACAGTTGCCGATTTGTACCTAAAACTAGTGCTTGAGTTTCAGGAAGTGGCCATCCCACTGGCTGTACCCCTACTGTCGGTTCGCTGGGTACTTGGTAATAACATTTCGCCAAAGTTGTCTCTGTCGGCCCATAGAGATTAACGATTTCACCTGCTTGGGGGAAAGCATCTCGCCATTGTAGTACGAATGTCTGCTTAAGAGGTTCTCCGGCTAAGAATAACCAGCGTAAGTTACGCAGAGATTCCGAGGGGACGTTAGCTAACCATGATTGCGCCAAGGAAGGAACTGTGTGGAGAACGGAAATCTGTTCGCGTTCCAAGTAACGCAAAATTTTGGTCGGTTCTAATTTATCCCCTTGTGCTGGTAGACACAATGTTGCACCACTGGTCAAAGGTAAGAAGATATCTCTAAGAACGACATCAAAGGAAAGTCCTGTTAATTGGGCAATGCGGTCTTGTTGACTAATTCCAAAGGTTTGTCTTTGCCAGTTGAGAAAATGCGCCATCCCTTTGTGACACCCCAATACTCCTTTAGGAACGCCAGTAGTACCAGAAGTAAAGAAAATATAGGCTGCATCATCAGCAGATATTTCCGGTAGGGGTATTGTATGACTGCTTTCTAAAGAATTTGTAGCTTCTGCTGTGTCTGGATTTACATAGATGATAGTTAAAGACTGCCATATCTCTTGGTCTTCTGGGGGTTGACTATCGACGTGCAATATGTATTTAGCTTTAGCTTCCTGAAGCATCAGCTGTTGGCGTTGGCTAGGAAGTTGCGGATCGAGAGTAAGTAGCACTCCTCCACTTAAGAGTACAGCGATCGCACTGGCAATCAATCCAAAACTTGATGTCCCATACACGGCTACGACATCTCCCCGTTCAATTCCGTGACTTAGCATCACCCTTGCTAAAGCTTGAGAGCTTTTGCCTAATTCTCCATAGTTCCAAGTGCGAGATCCTTGACGCACTGCTGAGAGTTCTGGAGTGCTATTTACCCAAAAGGTAAACGTTGTTGTGACTAATTCGTATTCTGGTTGTGGTATAGCTGTTGTGGGATCTGGCAGTAAAAGTCGAGCTTGTGGTGTTACAAGAGAATAAGAGGCGATTGCACTATCAGCATCGACAACAATTTGATTCAGCAAATGATGGAATTGTTGCACCATTTCCACCATTCTTTCTGAAGTAAATAGGTCAGAATTATATAGTAGTTGCAGAGTTATTCCTTGTTCGTGTTCTGCAACATACAAGCTTAAGTCAAACTTGGAAGCTGCTTCTGACATTAATATCGGTTCTACAGACAATCCAAAAAGTTCTAGTTGGGTGTCTGCCAAATTCTGTAAATTAAACCATACCTGAAAAATTGGATTATGGCTGAGATTTCGTTCTGGCTGCAATGCCTCTACCAACATTTCAAAAGGCAAATCTTGATGAGCATACGCGGACAACGCTACTTCTCGCACCCGTGATAGTAGCTGCCTAAAACTGGGATTACCATCTAAGCGGGTACGCAACACAAGGGTATTGATAAAAAAGCCAATTAGCCCTTCAATTTCTGCACGGTTGCGGTTAGCGATCGGCGTACCTATGCAAATATCATCCTGCCCACTGTAGCGCCATAGTAATATTTGGAATGCTGTTAACAGCGTCATAAACAAGGTAACGCTTTCTTTTTGACTCAATTGTTTGAGCGCAATACTGAGCTTCTTTGAAAGTGCGATCGCTTGATATGCGCCGTGGTAAGTTTGCACAGCCCCTCTAGGCCGGTCAGTGGGTAGCGACAATAAAGTTGGTGCATCGGCTAGTTGTTGTTGCCAATAATTCAGTTGGCTTTGCAGTACATCTCCTTGCAACCATTGTCTTTGCCAAATTGCAAAATCTGCGTACTGAATCGCTAGGGGTGCTAACGGTGACGGCTGACCTTGAGAATAAGCATTGTATAGAGCTGCTAATTCTTGGATAAACACACCCATTGACCAGCCATCAGAGACAATGTGATGTATATACACTAACAAGGCGTGTTCTGTCTCGGACAGCAAAACTAACGTTGCTCTGACCAATGGTTCATTTGCAAGGTTAAAACCTTCAATAGTTTGTTTTTGCACTAATTGCTGTGTAGCAATTTCTTTTTCGCTGATGGGTAGATGTTGCCAGTCAATAATTGATAGTGTCCAATTCGTTTGTGTTTGGATAACTTGAGTTGGTTGTCCATCAACGGTAATGAAGTTGGTGCGTAATACCTCGTGACGATAAATAATTTTTTGTAAGCTTTGTTCTAAAGCTGCTTGATTGAGAGTTCCTACTAAACGCAAAGTTAGAGGTATGTTATACGTGCCACCCAAAGGCTGTAACTGGTCTAAAAACCACAAGCGCTGTTGAGCATAAGACAGTGGTATTTGTGCATTCTCTGCCCTTGGTAAGATGGGTGGTGTAGAAAGTTCTAAGTCCTGTTGCTGCAATTGCCCAATCGATTGCGCCAATTCTGCAATTGTTGCTCTTGCAAACAACTCACGCAATGGTAGTTCCACTTTGAAAATGTTGCGGATACGTGAAAGCAGTTGCGTTGCTAATAACGAGTGTCCCCCAATTTCAAAGAAGTTATCATGTATCCCCACTCGCTCTAGTTTCAGCACTTGTGTCCAAATTTGTGCCAGCATTTCCTCAATGGGTGTGCGTGGGGCAACATATTTGTCTTTTTGTTCGCTTTGTAAATCCGGTGCTGGTAGGGCCCGGCGGTCTACTTTATCGTTGGGAGTTAGTGGCAAAGCCTCCAGTACCACAAAAGCATTTGGCACCATGTACTCTGGGAGTTTTGCTTTCAGGAAGTGGCGCAGTTGGTTGATTGTAGGTGTACTTCGACTCCGCCCTTCTCTACAAGAGGCTGCGCCAACGGCTACGCTCAGGACAGGCTCAGTACAAGTCACCTGTGGATACGGCACTATATAGGCGACGAGGCGCTTCTCTCCTGGGGTATCTTCACGGGCGATGACACAACAGGACTGCACATCACCATGTTCGCTCAGTGCTGTTTCAATTTCTCCCAATTCAATGCGGAAGCCACGAATTTTTACTTGATTGTCGATGCGTCCTAAGTATTCAATGTCACCATCCGGTAAATAACGTGCCAAATCCCCAGTTTTATAGAGGCGAGAGTGTTTTGCACACGCTTCTCTACGAGAGGCTCCGCCAACGCGATCGCAATTCGAGAATTGGTTTTCTATTTCCCCCCTGCCCCCTGCTCCCCTTGTACTGAGCGCAGTCGAAGTATGCCCCCTGCCTCTTTGAAAGGTGTTGGGGATAAATTTCTCATTGGTCAACTCTGGACGGTTGAGGTAGCCTCTTGCCAATCCCGCACCACCGATGTGCAATTCTCCTGGTACACCGATGGGGACTGGTTGTAGATATTGGTCGAGGATGTATATCTGAGTATTATAAATGGGTCGGCCAATTGTGAGCTTTTGCTGCTCAATACCCAGTAATTTATACGTTACTTCTACAGTCGCTTCAGAAGGGCCATAGGCGTTTATTAGCTGTGGATACTCGCCTATATGCTGTTGCCACATTCTGAATCGTTGCTCAAGTGGATGCTCGCCACCAATAATTACCAGCCGGATGCAATCGGGTAACACCAAATTGGCATTGACTAATTCAAAAGTTAGCTGATGCCAGTATGCTGTTGGCAAACTTAACACTGTTATACCCCAATCGCGGCATTTTTGGATCAACGTCTGCACCGAACTCAGCATTTCTTGGGTTCGCAGCACTACCGTCGCACCAGAACTTAGGGGAGGATAGATTTCTGCTGCCGCCGCATCGAAACAAATAGAGAGAAACTGTAGTATGCGTTGGCTTTGCCCGTTGCAGGCATTGCTTAATCCATACTCAACAATTGCCGCCTGCGTAAGATTGACTAGGGATTGATGTTGAATCATCACTCCCTTGGGTTTGCCTGTAGAACCAGAAGTGTAAATTACATAAGCTAAATTTTCGCTGCTGGTGCTATTAACCAAATCAAAATCACTCAATTGAGAAATAGATTGCCACTCGGTATCCAAAAATACAAGCTGTGCTTGATGCTTAGGTAGCCTTTCAATTAGATGCTGTTGAGTCAAGAGTACCGAAAGTTGAGCATCTTCGAGCATGAAGCTCAAGCGGTCTTGGGGATACTCAGGATCAAGTGGTACATAAGCACCACCCGCCTTAAGAATGCCAAGTAATCCCACCACCATCTCCAGTGAGCGTTCAACACACAACCCTACTAGTACATCTGCTCCCACACCCACAGACCTTAAGTAGTGCGCCAACTGGTTAGCACGACTATTCAACTGCTGGTAAGTCAGCTGTTGATCTTCAAACACCACTGCCACAGCATCTGGAGTACGTTTAACCTGTTCCTCAAACAACTGATGAATACATTTATCCTGGGAATAGTCGGACTGGGTATCGTTCCAGTCAACCAATAGCTGCTGTTGCTCAAGTTCTGTCAGCAGAGGCAATTGTGAAATCCGCTCTTGAGGGTTAGCAACAATTCCTTCAAGCAATGTTTGGAAATGCCCACTCATCCGCTCAATTGTGCTGGCATCAAACAAGTCAGCGTTGTATTCCCACACACCCACCAGTCCAGTCGCAGTGTTCTGCAATGATAAAGTTAAATCAAACTTGGCAACTGCGCTTTGGGTTGGCAAAGAACTGATAGTTAGGCCAGCAAGCTCTATCTCAGACATAGGCGCATTCTGGAGGACAAACATCACCTGAAACAGTGGTGTATAACTGAGGTCTCGTTGTGGCTGCAATGCTTTTACCAACTCCTCAAAGGGCAAGTCTGGATGAGCGTAAGATAAGAGTGTCACCTGCCGGACGCGACTGAGCAATTGCTGAAAACTGGGATTACCTGACAAATCGGTACGTAATACTAAAGTATTGACAAAAAAGCCAATTAACCCTTCAAGTTCCAAGCGATCGCGGTTAGCAATGGGTGTACCCACTACAATGTCATCGGAGCCTGTATAGCGATAAAGCAAGGTAACATAAGCAGAGAACAGCGTCATGAATAGGGTGGCTCCCTCTTGCCTACTGAAATTGGCGATCGCTTGACTCAGTTCATTTGATAATTCTATATATTGGACTGCGCCCCGGTAATTTTGAATGGCTGGTCTAGGTCTATCTGTGGGTAATTCTAATAAGGTAGGAGCGTTTTTGAGTAATTGCTTCCAGTAATCAAGTTGCGTTTGGAGTACTTCTTTTTGCAACCATTGCCGTTGCCAAATCGCAAAATCGGCATACTGAATTGGTAGCTCAGGTAGCTCTGGGGATAAGTTATTGCAGAGGGCTGAGTAAATGGTTGCTAACTCGCGCATCAATACGCCTGTTGACCAACCATCCACTAAAATGTGGTGTACTGTTAGTACCAAAGCGTATTCTAGCTCTTTGAGTTTCACCACACAAGCTCGGATTAAAGGAGAACTAGCAAGGTCAAACGGTTGAGCAGCTTCCGTCGTAGCTAATTGTTGGCAAGCAATTTCTCTTTCACTTTCAGGTAGTTCTGTTAGGTCTACTACTGGCACACTTAAGGTTAATCTGTCAGCAATTACCTGGACTGGCTGCTCGTTGAAGGTGCGGAAGTTGGTACGTAAAGCTTCGTGGCGATCGATAATTTTGTTGAGGCTTTGCTCTAGCGCCACGACGTTCAACTGACCGTGAAGTTTTAGAGCTATTTGTTCGTTGTAGAAAGGGCTATCTGGTTCCAACTGGTTTAATAACCAGAGTCGTTCTTGGGCAAAAGACAGAGGTAAGTTCTGAGGACGCTCGGTTTTGATCAGGGGTAAATCTGTATCGGGAGCCGCATTTTTCTCGTGCAGCAACAAGATAAGTTCTGCTTTATTTTTAGCTAATAAGTCACGAGTTTCTAGCGTCAATACTCCCTTTGGAGCATTAGCACGCAACTGCTCACCTTCAACCCACAACTTCACACCCTGTTTAGTAAGATCAACTACCAATTGTTCGATATTCACAGAAACATTACTCCACTTCAGCTAATTCGTAATTCGTAATACTTCGGCTACGCTCAGTACAAGTTCGTAATTCGTAATTTAAAATTAGTTTTTATTCAAATTGCTATTTCTTCTCTATCAATTGCACCTAAGTTGGTATCTGACTCTAATTGTTTTTCTAGTTTTGCTGCTATTTCAGCTATTGTGGGAGACTCAAACAAATTTGCTACAGATAATTTAATAGAAAAAGTGTTTCTTAATCTCGACAGAACTTGAACAGCTATTAAAGAATCTCCTCCTAATTCAAAAAAATTATCATGGATTCCTACCTGTTTAATTCCTAATAATTCTTGCCAAATCTCGGCAATTTTTTTCTCAATATCATTAGAGGGAGCTATATATGAATTTGGTAAATTAGGTCTGGAGTAGAGTGCAGATAAGTTTTCTTGTTGAAAAACATCCGGTTTTATTTGTAATGAAATTTGTGATTTATGTTCAGTATCTTTTTGCCCAGATTTGATGCTAAATGCGGCTGATGCAGAAGCTTGAGCCATAATAATCTGATGCTCAAGCGCTTCAGTTTCAGGAAAAGCGGCAACTTGAACAAAGTCTTGAGCGCGTAGTGCTTCAAACCACTGGTCTAAAATGATAAAAGGCTGACCTGGATTGCGTCTTTTATCGTCTAAAGGTTTCAACAGCAGACCCCAACTAATATCAAAATCTATTTTCGGCTGCGTTATTTCCCACACTAGGAGGAAGCCCCCAGGAGCTAATAAAGAGCGTACATGGTGGAGTGTTTGATCTATGTTCCGAGTGGCGTGCAACACATTAGAGGCTATTATTACATCAAAGCTAGACTTCTCAAACCCTTGCTCAGTTGGCGACTTGTCTATGTCTAATAATTTATATTCAACAAATGGATAGTCGTTAAACTTCTGTTGCGCTTGAGTCAGGAAGCCGCTACCAATATCAGTAAAAGTATAGTTGGTTTGTTTAGGCTGCAACACAGGTAATAATGCTTGCGTAGATACACCAGTACCTCCACCGATTTCTAGAACTCTCAGGTGAATCGATGATGGCAATGATTTGACTACCTGTTCCAAGCTTGAGCGCAAGATAGAGTTGTAGTAATAAATTAAGGGAGATTCTGAATATGAACCGTTATTTTCTTTTTGGTAAACCAGTTCATTGAAAATCTCTAATGGTTCTTGTTCACCAACAATAACAGCAGCTAAATTTTCACCACAGCGTTGCACTAAATCTAAATCTATTAAAGATGAAGCACCGAACCCAGCTTTGACTTGCTCTAAATGTTCATTAATATAATCTTGTGAACATGGCACTAGCCCACTAAATAATCCGTCATGTTGCTCTAGTTGTCCTTGTCGCACTAATATTTGCAACCATCTAGACAACAATTGCTGATAGCGGGGAGAAATATGGTATTGCCCCAACAAATTCTCTAAAGAATACTTGTCTTGGGGATTACTAAAAGCCCCTAATTGCTTGAATGCAGAGTTGATATAGGCTGTACCTAAACGATCCAACCATTGTCTATTCTCTTGATAGGTTAACTCGTTAAGTTCTGCATTTCTAGTATTTGCTTGTTTTTGACCTGCTTGTGTAAGCGATGTCCACAATTGTGATGTTGGGGGTAAAGTTTGCAACTGTCCCCAAGCTGCTTTTTGTGGGGGGTCAATCCAATAACGTTGGCGTTCAAAGGGATAAGTCGGTAAGGGAAGACGGTAATATTCATCCTGACTATAAAATCCAAACCAATCTACTTTGACTCCAGCCAACCAGAGTTGACCAAATGTGTTGAATAAAACACGAGTATCGGATTGCTTTTCTTGAGGATGACGTACCGAAGCCAAGACAGTTTGTGCGGCTGCTTTGTCTAGATGCTTTTTAACTAATGTAGTTAGTGTGTGTCCTGGCCCTACCTCTAGTAATACTTGTTCAGGTGTTGCTAATAATTTCTCTACACCTTGGGCAAACTGTACTGTGGAACGCAGATGTTGAGCGTAGTAGTCAGGATTTGTGGCTTGTGTGACTGTAATCCAATTACCAGTAAGGTTGGAGATATAAGGAAATTTGGGGGGATTTAAAGTAACTTTTTTGACTTGCTCTGCAAATGCTTCTAAGATTGGTTCCATCATTTGGGAATGGAAGGCATGGGAAGTATGCAAAAGTTTGCATTCAATCCCTTGAGCAGCAAGCTGATTTTGTAGTGTATCTATTGCTGCTATGGAACCGGAAACTACACACTGCGAGGGTTGATTAATTGCTGCAACAGAAAGTTCTGACCCTAATAAGGATGTTAGCTTGTCTGCGGGTAGAGGAACAGAAAGCATTGCTCCAGTGGGAAGTTGCTGCATCATCTGTCCGCGTGCTGCTACCAGAGATAAGGCATCTTCTAGGGAAAAAACTTCTGCTAGAGTTGCTGCTACATATTCGCCAATACTGTGACCGATCGCAGCTTGTGGCTCCACTCCATAAGACTGCCATAATTTAGCTAGGGCGTATTCAATTACAAAAATAGCAGGTTGGGCAATTTCTGTCTGTTGAAGTTGTTTTGATACCTCATCAATCTTTTCATCGCTGGGATAAATAATATGACGTAAATCTAGCCCTAGTAGGGGTTCAAGAATTTCTGAGCAATAATCAACTTGTTCTCTAAATACGGTTTCAGTTTCGTAAATTTCCCGCGCCATGTTGACATACTGAGAACCTTGACCGGGAAACATAAAGACAACAGACCGTTCTGTAATCTCTGTATAATTGGTAAAAACTTGTTGGGCTGCTAAATTACTAAGACCTTTAACAGCATCTTCTAAGTCTTGACAAATTAACATCCGTCGATGATTAAAACCCCGACGACCACTATTGAGGGTATAAGCTACATCACCTAAGTTTAGTTCTGGATGCTCTTTTAAATGTGTGATTAAATTAGCTGTTGCCTGTTCAAGAGCATTTGCAGTTTTCGCAGACAGACACAACAAGTGATAATTTCTCCCCTGCCCCCTGCCCCCTGCNCAAAAACAGGTGCTTCTTCTAAAATCACATGAGCATTAGTACCCCCCATACCAAAGGAACTAACGCCAGCACGGCGAGGAATGTTATCTGTTTTCCATTCAGTCAGAGTTGTATTGACATAAAAAGGACTGTTAGCAAAATCAATTTTGGGATTAGGTGTCTCGAAATGCAAACTAGGAGGCAGCATTTTATGTTGCAGTGCTAATACAGTCTTAATCAAACCTGCCACACCTGCTGCTGTATCCAAATGTCCTAAGTTGGTTTTTAACGAACCAATCGCGCAGAAACCTTTTTTATCAGTACTTTGACTAAAAGCTTGAGTTAAAGCTGCAATTTCAATCGGGTCGCCTAAAGGTGTAGCTGTACCATGAGCTTCGATGTAGGAAATTGTTTCGGCATCTACACCCGCTATAGCTTGAGCTTCGCCAATCACTGCTGCTTGACCGCTAACACTAGGAGCAGTGAAACCCACTTTCATTGCACCATCGTTATTGATGGCCGAGCCTTTAATAATTGCATGAATGTAGTCGCGATCGCTTATTGCATCCTTTAATCTTTTCAATACTATAATCCCAGCACCACTACCCGCGATCGTTCCTTGTGCTTTAGCATCAAAAGCACGGCAGTGTCCATCAGGAGAAAGAATCATTCCCTCTTGATGTAAATAACCTATCTTTTGGGGAATGCCCAGAGTAACTCCACCAGCTAAAGCTATGTCACATTCACCATTTAAGAGACTTTGACAAGCTACATGAACAGCAACCAAAGAAGTAGAACACGCTGTTTGCACATTTACTGCGGGGCCAGTCAAGTTAAGTTTATATGCAACTCGTGTAGGTAAAAAATCTTTATCGTTTGAAATTCCTAATTGGATAGGGTCAATTGTTTCTAATAATTGATAATTAGGATAGAGATTATTGAACAAATATCTGCTCATCCCTACACCACCATAAACCCCTATTAAACCATTGTAGGTTTGCGGGTCATAACCAGCTTTTTCTATTGCTTCCCAAGCCAATTCTAAGAATAGGCGTTGTTGTGGATCTATTAACTCAGCTTCTTTGGCACTATAAGCAAAGAAATTAGCATCAAACAATTCAATCTCTGATAGAACAGCACTAGCTTTTACATAATTAGGGTTACTCAGCAAATCTAGAGAAACGCCGGAATTTATTAATTCTTCATCCGTTAGCCAGGAGATAGATTCTACGCCATCTCGTAAATTATGCCAAAATGATTCAATATCTTTTGCACCTGTAAATCTACCAGCAACAGCAACTATTGCTATTTCAGAGTTGTCAAACTCATTATTTTTATGCACTGAATTTATTGTCATTTTTACCTTTTTCTCTGAGAGCGATATTGTTGTCTTGATTCCAATTGTTGGTTTCTTAAAGTTTTACTCTCATTGTGAGATTGAATACGATAAATGTTTTCTTTAATTGCATCTTCTTTTTTTAGCTTAGTATTCAAGTATTGACTTAAGCTATGTACATTTGGATAATTGAACATATCAACTATAGACAGTTCTAAACCAAAGATTTCTTGTAATTGCTGATTAATTCGTACCAGTAGTAACGAATGACCTCCTAGCTCAAAGAAATTATTGTAAATTCCCACTTTCTCTACTTTCAGTACTTTTTGCCAAATGCCAGCAATGATTGTTTCTACTTGTGTATTTGGCATTACATAATCTGATAGTTCCTGTTGTAAATCGGGGTTAGGCAAAGCGCGACGGTCTACTTTGCCGTTAGGTGTCAGGGGTAAAGACTCCAATATCACAAAAGCAGATGGCACCATATAGCCAGGAAGTTTATTGAAAAGGAACTGGCGCAGTTCGTCCGTTGTGGGTGTCACCTCTTTTTGTGGCACTACGTAGGCAACTAAGCGCTTATTACCCGGAGTTTCTTCACGAGCGATGACACAACATATCTGCACATCATCATGTCGGCTCAGTAATGCTTCGATTTCTCCCAACTCGATGCGGAAGCCCCGAATTTTAACTTGATTGTCAATGCGTCCCAGGTATTCGATGTTGCCATCCGGTAAATAACGTGCCAAATCACCAGTTTTATAGAGGCGAGAGTCGCATATTTCCCCCCTGCCCCCCCGAAGTTGCTCCACTTGGGCAAAGCCCAAGACCGCACTTCTCTCTGCTCCCTGCCCCCTGCCTCTTTGAAAGGGGTTGATAATGAATTTTTCCTGAGTTAGTTCGGGGCGATTGAGGTAGCCTCTTGCTAACCCAACACCACCGATATGTAACTCTCCTGGCACACCCACAGGCACTGGTTGCAAATTTTCGTCTAAGATGTAGACTTGTGTATTGGCGATCGCCTTACCAATAGATATTTTCTCGCCATCAGTGCATTTTGCAATCGTGGCACAGACAGTAGCTTCCGTTGGCCCGTAAGCGTTGAAAAAGTTTCTGCCAATAGACCATTGCTTGATTAATTCAGCAGGACAAGCTTCGCCAGCTACAATTATTGTTTGCAGTGCCGCAAGCTCCTCAAAAGGTATAACTGCTAACGCCGATGGTGGTAGTGTGATATGGGTAATAGAATAATCACGTAATCGCTCAATTAACGGCTTCCCTGGCAATAAAGAGTCTTGTGTTCCCAGGTATAACGTTCCGCCTGACATCAGCGCCATTACGACTTCCCAAATAGAAGCATCAAAACTGAAGGAGGCAAACTGGAGAATGCGACTATCCGAAGTCAAGCCAAAAGTTTGAATCTGAGCTTGAGCTAAGTTGCATAGTCCCTTATGCTCAACCATGACACCTTTAGGTCTACCTGTAGATCCTGACGTATAAATTACATTGGCTAGATGAAAGGCTTTGGCTTCACTAGTTGGGTTATCTTGATTGTTTTGGGCAATTTGTGACCAGGCTTCATCTAAAAAGACTTGTTTTGCTTGATGCTGGGGAAATCTGTCAATAAGTCGCTGAGTTAACAGTAACGAAACTTGAGCATCTTCTAGCATAAAGCTCAAGCGGTCTTGGGGATACTCTGGGTCAAGTGGTAGGTATGCTCCGCCTGCTTTGAGAATGCCTAGTAGTGCCACTACCATTTCTAGTGAGCGTTCTACACAAATACCCACTAGCACATCTGGTTTTACACCCAATGAGCGCAAGTAATGTGCCAACTGGTTAGCACGACTATTCAACTGCTGGTAAGTCAGTTGTTGATTGTCAAACACAACTGCCACAGCATCTGGAGTACGTTTAACCTGCTCCTCAAACAACTGATGGATACATTTATCTTCAGGGTACTCCACCCATGTATTATTCCAATCAACCAATAACTGCTGTTCAACTGCTGTCAGCAGGGGCAATTGGGAAATTCGCTCGCTGGGATTGGCGACAATTGCTTCCAGCAACGTTACAAAATGACCATTCATTCGTTCAATTGTGCTGGCATCAAACAAGTCAGTATTGTACTCCCACACACCCACCAATCCTTGGGTAGTGTTTTCCATCGATAAAGCCAAATCAACTTTTGTAGCTGTACTTTCTACTGGCAATGAACTAACAGTTAACCCAGCAAGCTCTAATTTTTGTACGGGTGAATTCTGAAGGTTGAACACCACCTGAAACAGTGGTGTATGACTTAGATTGCGTTCTGGTTGTAATGCTTCCACCAACATTTCAAACGGCAAATTTTGATGAGTGTATGCGGACAACGCGACTTCTCGAACACGGGTTAGTAATTCGCTAAAAGTGGGATTACCTGCTAAGTTAGAGCGCATAACTAAGGTATTGACAAAAAAGCCAATCAACCCTTCTATTTCAGAGCGATCGCGGTTTGCGATCGGTGTACCCACCAAAATATCTGCCGCACCTGTGTAGCGATACAGCAAGGTATCATAAGCTGCCAATAGCGTCATAAATAGAGTACAACCTTGCTCTTGGCTCAGTTTTGTCAACCTATCAGTTAACTGGGCTGAAAGTGTAAACTTCTGATATGCGCCAGCAAAAGTTTGCACAGGTGGTCTTGGTCGGTCTGTAGGTAGTGATAACAGGGCTGGTGCATCTTTTAGTTGCTGTTGCCAGTAACTAAGTTGGCTTTGTAATACATCTCCTTGCAACCACTGTCGTTGCCAAATTGCGAAATCTGCATACTGAATCGGCAGTGGTGTTAAAGGCGACGGCTGACCTTGAGAATAAGCATTGTAAAGTGCCATTAATTCTTGGACGAACACACCCATTGACCAGCCATCAAAGACAATGTGATGTATAAACACTAACAATGCCTGTTCTGTATCAGACAACGTTACTAATGTTGTCCTGATTAATGATTCATCTGCCAGCTTAAAGGGTTGGTGCGCTTGTTGTTGCGCTAATTGCTGCAAAGCAAGTTCTTTTTCAGTGATGGATAAATACTTTAAATCAACTATTGATAATATTCCCTGCTCCCTGCTCCCTGCCCCCTGCTCCCTGCCCCCTGCTCCATGCTCCCTAATAACTTGAACTGGTTCTCCATTAACTGTAATGAAGTTAGTGCGTAACGCTTCGTGGCGATAAATAATTTCTTGTAAGCTTTGTTGTAGCGCAGTTTGATTGAGAGTGCCATCTAGACGCAAAGCTACAAGTAAGTTATAGAAAGGACTATTGGGATTTAACTTGTCTAAAAACCACAAACGCTGTTGAGCATAAGATAGTGGTAACTCTGCATCTCTTGTTCTTGGTAAGATGGCTGATGTTGTGAGATCCTGTTGCTGCAACTGTTGAATATGTTGGGATAATTCAGCAACCGTTGGTGCAGCAAATAAGCTCCGCAAAGGTAATTCTACATTCAAGCTGCTACGTACGCGGGAAACTAGTTGCGTTGCCAGTAGAGAATGTCCGCCAAGTTCAAAGAAATTATCATGAATACCAACTCGCTCAACTTTCAGCACTTGCGCCCAAATTACTGACACAATTTCCTCAATAGGGTTACGTGGAGCGACATACCGATCCGATAATTGGTTATGTAAATCAGGTGTAGGTAACGCGCGACGGTCTAGTTTTCTGTTAGCAGAAAGCGGTAGAGCATCCAAAATGACTATTGCACTTGGAACCATATACTCTGGTAACTTTTCCTTGAGGAAGTTACGTACTTGGCTAATAGAAATTGTCTGCTCTGGTTGTGGCACAATATAAGCCACTAAGCGTTTATCGCCCGGTGTATCTTCACGAACAACTGCACAAGAGGCTTGTACATCACTCAGTTGACCCAGTACCGCTTCAACTTCGCCTAACTCAATGCGGAAACCTCGAATTTTAACTTGATTGTCAATGCGTCCTAAAGATTCGAGCTTACCGTCAGGTAGATAACGTGCTAAGTCACCTGATTTATATAAAAGTGCTGTTAGCGGTAGCGGGGCGTTTAGCCCGTGCTGAGTGAAGATTTCTCCTTCTGCCTCCTGCCTCCTGCCTCCTGCCTTCAGAAAAGGATTAGGAATAAATTTCTCTTGTGTTAACTGAGGTCTGTTAAAGTAGCCTTGAGCTAAAAGCGCACCTGAAATGTACACTTCTCCTGACACACCCACAGGTACAGGCTGTAGATATTTATCGAGGATGTAAATTTGCGTGTTAGAAATGGGTCGCCCAATCGAAGGAAGTAGCGGCCAAGTGTCTATTGCATCAGGCAGGGTATAACTGGTTGCTAGATGGCTTTCTGACGGCCCATACTGATTATGCAAAGTAATATCAGTTAGTTTGCTCAACCAGCCAGAAATCGCTGGAGTAATTTGCAACTGTTCTCCAGAAGTAATAATTTCCCGCAAACCAGTATTAACTATGCCATTCCCCAACGCGACTTCTGCTAGTTGCTGTAAGCCTACAACAGGGAGAAACATTCTCTGAATTTGCTTCTCTTGCAGAAAACCTAACAATGCTAGAGCATCACGGCGTAATTCCTCTGTGATTAAGAACAATGTGCCGCCAGAATACCAGGTAGTGAAGATTTCCTGGAAGGAGACATCAAAGTTAACTGAAGCAAATTGCAGGGTTTTTGCTCCACGAGAAATTTTGAGATTGTCCCGATGCCACAAGATATGATTGCAAAGGGCAAGCTGACTCATGGCTATACCCTTTGGTTGACCTGTGGAACCAGAAGTGTAAATTATATAAACTAAGTTATTGGGTTGTACGCCAGAGATTATGTTATCTGGGCTGCACTGAGAAATTAATTCAGCGTCAGTATCTAGACAAACAAGTTTTGCCTGATAAGAAGGAGAATAACTCAAAACCTCATTTTTCCTTTTGAGTGAAGCCCCATTTTTAGTAGATGGCTTTTCTCCCCTGCTCCCTGCTCCACTTCGACTACGCTCAGTTACCACCTGCCCCCCTGCTTTTTCCCACTGGGGGAGTTTGTCAATAAGTCGCTGTTGAGTCAGTAAAACTTTAACTTGAGTATCTTCTAAAATAAAGCTCAAGCGATCGCTTGGATACTTTGGATCAAGTGGTACATAAGCCCCACCAGCTTTGAGAATCCCCAGCAGTCCGATGACCATTTCTAAAGAACGCTCGACACACAACCCGACTAGAACATCGGCTCCTACGCCCCAAGAGCGCAAGTAGTGTGCCAATTGGTTAGCGCGGTAGTTTAATTGCTTGTAAGTAAGTTGTTGATTTTGAAACTCTACCGCCACTGCATCTGGTGTCAACTCCACCTGTTCTTCAAATAATTGATGGATGCACTTATGTAGTGGATAATCTACTTCTGTATCGTTCCACTCCACTAATAACTGCTGTTGCTCAACTTCTGTTAGCAGTGGCAATTGAGAAATTCGCTCTTTCGGGTTAGCAATAATCCCTTCAAGCAATGTGACAAAATGACCTGTCATTCGCTCGATGGTACTAGCATCAAATAAGTCAGTGTTATATTCCCACCACCCTACTAATCCAGTAGGGGTGTATTCCATCGATAAAGTTAAATCAAACCTAGAAGTTGTGCCTTTTATTAGCAATGGATTTACAGTCAGCCCAGTCAGTTCTAATTCAGATGTGGGCGCATTCTGGAGAACAAACATTACCTGAAACAGTGGTGTATAACTGAGATTGCGTTCTGGTTGCAATGCCTCTACCAACATTTCAAACGGTAAGTCTTGATGAGTGTATGCCTCCATTGCCATTTCGCGGACACGAAGGAGTAATTCGCTGAAAGTGGGGTTGCCTGCCAAGTCAGTACGCATGACTAAGGTGTTGACAAAAAAGCCAATTAACCCTTCTATTTCGCTGCGATCGCGGTTAGCAATTGGCGAACCCACCAAAATGTCTTCTGTACCTGTATAGCGGTAGAGTAGGGTATCAAAGGCTGCCAACAGCGTCATGAAGAGGGTACAACCTTGCTCTTGGCTAAGTTTTGTCAGCTTACTAGTTAGTTCAAAAGAAAGTGCAAACTCTTGATGTGTCCCGTGGTAAGTTTGCTCTGCTGGTCTAGGTCGGTCTGTGGGGAGCGACAATAGAGCTGGTGCATCTTTTAGTTGTTGTTGCCAGTAGCTCAATTGGCTTTGTAGTACTTCCCCTTGCAACCACTGTCTCTGCCAAATTGCGAAATCTGCATACTGAATCGGCAGTGGCGGTAACGGTGACAGCTGACCTTGAGCATAAACGTTGTACAGTGCTGCTAGTTCTTGGACAAACACACCCATTGACCAACCATCACTAACAACATGGTGCATACACACTAACAAAACGTGTTCCGTCTCCGACAGCACTACTAATGTCGCCCTAATTAATGTTCCTTTTGCCAGATCGAAAGGTTGAGTAATTTGTTGTTGCGCTAATTGTTGGCTAGTAATTTCTTGTTCAAGTGTGGATAAATACTTCAAGTCAACAACTGAAACTGTCCAATTGGTTTCTGGTTGAATAATTTGAGAAGGTTTTCCATCAACTGTAATAAAATTGGTGCGTAAGGCTTCGTGGCGATGAATAATCTCTTGTAAGCTTTGTTCTAGGGCTGCTTGTTTCAAATTTCCTACTAGACGCAAAGCCATAGGAATGTTGTAAAAAGGGCTGTTCGGCTCGAACTGATCTAAAAACCACAGACGCTGTTGTGCATAAGACAGTGGTAATTCTGCATCCCTTGTCCTGGGAAAAATGGGCAAGGAAGTTAGTTCTAAGTCCTGTTGCTGTAACTGCCCAATTGATTGTGCTAATTCGGCTACTGTCGCTCTTGCAAATAACTCACGTAATGCTAGCTCTACTTTAAAGCTGGTGCGGATACGTGAAAGCAGTTGCGTTGCTAGTAATGAGTGTCCCCCAACTTCAAAGAAGTTATCATGTATGCCTACTCGCTCTAGTTTCAGCACTTGTGCCCAAATTTGTGCCAGCATTTCCTCAATGGGTGTGCGTGGGGCAACATATTTTTCTAACAATGTGCTGTCTATCTCTGGTTTTGGCAGGGCGCGACGGTCTACTTTACCGTTAGAGGTCAAGGGTAAGGATTCCAGCAGCACAAAAGCACTTGGCATCATGTACTCTGGTAGCTTTGCCTTGAGAAACTGACGCAGTTCTAGGACTGTTGGGGATTGTTCCACCTGCGGCACTACATAAGCCACTAAACGTTTGTCGCCCGGTTCATCCTCTCGTACTACGACTACACTTTCCCAGATGGCTGGGTGTTGCACTATTGATGCTTCAATTTCGCCCAACTCAATGCGGAAACCACGAATCTTGACTTGGTTATCGATGCGTCCCAAATACTCTAACTCGCCATTGGGTAAATACCGCGCTAAATCACCTGTTTTGTATAATTTTGATTTGTTAAATGGGTTAGAAATAAAGCGTTCTGCTGTCAGTTCAGGACGATTGAGATAGCCGCGTGTCACCCCTTCCCCACCAACGTACATTTCACCAGGAACGCCAATCGGTAGTGGCTGAAAATATTTATCCAGCACATATACTTGTAAGTCAGGTATCGGACGACCAATTACACTGGCTGTATGATTCAAATCAGCTTTGCTTAATGGGCGGTAAGTGACGTGTACAGTAGTTTCCGTAATCCCGTACATATTCACTAATTGGGGCATTTGGTCGCCATGTCGCTCAAACCAAGGTTGTAAACTCTTGATTTCTAAAGCTTCTCCACCGAAAATTACTAAGCGTAAGTTCAATGAAGAGGCAGGGGGCAGGAGGCAGGGGGCAGGGGGAAATGTGATTGACTGTTCTACTTGAATTAACTGGCGGAAGGCTGACGGTGTTTGATTGAGAATTGTGACTTTTTCTTGACACAATAACTTATAGAAAGATTCCGGTGATCGCGTCACTAAATATGGCACTACTACCAGCCGTCCACCATACAGCAAAGCACCCCAAATTTCCCACACGGAAAAGTCGAAAGCATAAGAGTGGAACATTGTCCACACATCTTGAGCGTTGAAGTGATACCAAGCGTCTGTGGCTGCAAACAGACGCACTACATTTGAGTGATTGACTAAAACGCCTTTGGGCTTACCTGTGGAACCAGAAGTATAGATGACATAAGCTAAATTATCGATTGCTGCGGTATTTTCCGGGTTTAACTCGCACTCTTGAGCAATTTTTTCCCAGTCGGTATCTAAGCTGACAAGATGCGCCTGATGTTGAGGAATAGACTCTACTAATTGCTGTTGTGTTAAA
Organism: Nostoc sp. 'Peltigera membranacea cyanobiont' 210A; assembly: GCF_002246015.1. GTDB lineage: Bacteria > Cyanobacteriota > Cyanobacteriia > Cyanobacteriales > Nostocaceae > Nostoc. The sequence continues at coordinate 195,121 of NZ_NOLJ01000001.1, read as the reverse complement.
AGTACTTTAACTTGAGCATCTTCGAGCATAAAGCGCAAACGCTCGGTCGGATACTCAGGGTCAAGTGGCAGGTATGCACCACCTGTCTTGAGAATACCTAGTATTCCCACGATCGCTTCTAGTGACCTTTCCACACACAACCCAACTAGGGTATCTGCTTTCACACCCAAGGAGCGTAAGTAATGTGCTAACTGGTTAGCACGGCAGTTCAACTGGTGATAAGTGAGTTGTTGATTGTCAAAGACAACTGCTACAGCATCGGGGGTACTAAAACACTGTTCTTCAAACAACTGATGAATACACTTATCAGAAGGATAATTCGCCTGAGTATTGTTCCACTCTCCAAATAACTGCTGTTGCTCAGGTTGGGTTAGCAGTGGTAATTGTGAAATCCTCTCCTCTGGATTAGCGACAATCCCTTCTAGTAATGTCACAAAATGCCCTACCATCCGGGTAATTGTAGCTTGCTCAAATAGGTCAGAGTTGTACTCTAAACTTCCACTCAGCCCTTGCTCACTCTCTGTGATCAACAAGGTTAAATCAAACTTAGCTGTTGGGTTTTCTATTTGTAGCGGTGTTGAAGATAAACCAGGCAATTCTAATTTTCCAGGCGGCGTATTCAGCAAAACGAACATTACCTGAAACAATGGCGAGTAGCTGAGGTTTCTTTCCGGCTGCAAGGCTTCTACTACTTGCTCAAATGGCGCATCTTGGTGAGAATATGCTTCCATTGCTACTTGGCGTACTCTTTGCAGTAACTCCCAAAAGCTAGGATTTCCAGAAACGTCAGTACGCAATACCAAAGTATTGACAAAAAAGCCGATGAGAGATTCTAGTTCACTGCGGTTACGGTTGGCGATCGGAGAACCGACGAGAATATCTTGTTGATTGCTGTAGCGCGATAGTAAGATGACAAAGCCAGTTAGCAAAGTCATAAATAAGGTTGCCCCTGACTTTTCGCTAAGGCTTTTGAGTTTTTGAGTCAGGCGATCGCCAAGCTGAAAGTGTTTGATACTACCACGGCTTGTCTGTATTAATGGGCGCACTCGGTCGGTAGGAAGTTCCAGTAAGGGAGGCGATCCTGCTAATTGTTGCTTCCAGTACTCCAGTTGAGTGTCCATAATTTGACCTTGCAACCACTGTCTCTGCCAAACTGCAAAATCTGCATACTGAATGGGCAGTTCAGGCAATGGAGAAGGCTTACCAGCACAAAAGGCTGTGTACAAGACTGTCAGTTCGCGCCACAAAACCCCATCAGACCAACCATCAAAGACGATGTGGTGGACACTTAGGAGTAGCACATATTCATTTTCATGTAGCTGCACTAGGGAAGACCGCAACAGCGATCCTTGCTCTAGATCAAAGGGTTGTTGAACTTCGTTTTTGACCAGTTGCAAAACTTGAGTTTCTCTTTCTATTTCAGGAAGTTCCCGAAGATCCACTACAGGTAAAGTCAAGTTGAGGCTGGGAGCAATCACCTGAACAGGCTTATTTTCCGAAGCTAGAAACGTAGTTCGCAATGCTTCGTGGCGTTGGATAATTTCATTGAAACTATGCTCTAATGCGGAAATGTTGAGCAAACCCTGAAGACGAAAAGCTAAGGATACATTATAGGTAGAGCTATCTGGCTGCAACTGATGGATGAACCATAATCTTTCTTGAGAAAAAGACAAAGGCGGGTGTTCATTCCGAGATACAGCTACCAAATCTGGAGCTTGATTCTGTAAGTCGAGAATGCTTGCGATCGCTTGCCAAATATCCTCTCCAGTTTTTACTGGCTTGTTTGGTTCTAATGGATTGATTTCAGCAGAATAGCTCATTGTAATCTTTTTGCTTCAGGTTTTTAGGGATACACTAGAGTATTTAGTTTTGCGAAAAAAGCCCATTTCCAAAAATTATCAGCATTGCTTTTTATCGATCAGTTTCACAATAGTTGCTACGCTTTGAAAGTTTTCTGCATTAATCTCATTAACTGCAAATTTAATAGTAAAATTATTTTGTAATTTAAGTATAAGTGACATAGCATTGACAGAATCTAGACCCATGCTAAAAAGATTACTAGACTCTGATAAATCTTCACTATTAATATTTGGCAAAACGTTTAAAACTACATTTCTAGTTTCTTGCTTAATTAAATCAAGATTTTTCATAATTTTATAGTTTCTGATAAATTATCAATTAAGTTTTTTCTTAATACTTTACCTAATGGACTTTTGGAAATCTCGTCACAAAATTCGATAATTTTTGGAATTTTAAAATCAGCTAACTTGCCCCTACAGTAAGATAGAATATCTTTTTCGTCACAAATCTCTCGGTTTTGAGGTACAATAACTGCTTTAATAATTTCTCCCGCATACAAGCTTTTGATGCCAACAACAACGGCTTCTTTAACTTGACTATGGGTTATCAGGATGTTTTCTATTTCTAATGGATCGACTTTGTGACCTCCTGTATCAATGAAGATTTGCTTTCTACCAGTAATATAAACACGTCCGACTTCATCCTTCTTGCCTAAATCACCAGTGAAAAACCAACCATCTTTAAATGTCTGTTGATTTATTTCTGGTTTATTACAATATCCTTTAGTCACTGCTTTACTTTTGATGACTATTTCTCCAATACTTCCAGATGGAAGTTCTTTTTCTGTATCATCAATAATTTTAATCTCGATATTTTTTAAAGGTAAACCTACAGAATCATAAGTGTTATTTATATCTCGATCGAGATTAATCGCTATAGAACCAGCTTCTGTACTACCATAAAGTTGTCTTACAGGAATGCCAAATCTCTGAAGAAATTTATCAAAAATTTCTTTTGATAAAAAGTTACCTGCTGAAAAGCATAGTTTCAGCGTAGAAAAATCAACTTGAGTATCATCTGGTGTTTCTGCTAAAGTGTTCAAAATATAAGGAACAGCAGGTAAAATAGTAATTTTTTCTTTTTCTATTAGTTCTAATACCCTTGAGCGTCTAAAAGCAAATGGCACTTCAATGGGTTTTCCTTCATGCAAAACTTGTTCTAAAATTACCAGAGTTGCGCCATTATATATAGCAGCTAACAAGCAATTTTCTAATCCATGTGCGTGATACAGTGGCACTATACATAAAATATTATCTATTGCAGATATATTAGCTGTCTCACTCAAGTTTGTAATTTCGTGAGATAGATTATCTTGGCTTCTACAAACTCTTTTAGGTTTACCTGTAGAACCAGAGGAATATAGATAAAGCACATCACCTTTAAAAATAGAAGTGCTTTCTGTAATTCTTGAGTTATCTACTTCTTTGGTAAGCGAACGAGTAGAATCAATAACTATTAATTCTATTTTTTTGCCTATTTTTGAAATAATTTTGCGAATATTTTCTGATTCATGACTATTGGTAATAATTGCTTTAGTATTACTATCTATAATGTAGTAGCTAATTTCTTCTTGTTTGAGAAGAGGGTTGATTGGCAAAACTATAGCATTTAGTTTGGCAGTAGCGTAAAAGGCGATCGCAAATTCTGGACTGTTAGGCAAAATTAACGCTATGCAGTCACCTTGGACAATACCGATTGTACTTAAATGGTTATTTAAATGTGTAATATTAGCATAAAGTTCTTGATAGCTAATTCTCAACTTATCATAGGCGATCGCAGTTTTATCAGGATGTTCCTTGACAATCTCTAGTAGTCTATTTTCTAACATTATTCCCTCAATAATTAAAACTATATTGACTTAAGAAAATCGCTATTTTTTTAAATATTAAACCCGTTTAATGAAATAGCTTTTAGGAAACTTTTCTGTAATCATTATTACTGGTTTTTTATTAGAAAAAACTCGATATGTCCGAGAAAGTATTTTGTCTTTTCTCGCTATATTAAAATAATCAGATAAGTCCTCAGATGTTTCTATTGCTGAATCGATTATTTCTTTAAATATCTCAAGTTTATGCTCTAACCAGAGCCTACCCATTGGTTCTTGAGATTCCATTAGTTTGGAATTCAGCGTGTTATCTAGTCTTTCAGGTACAATTATGGATTCAGCGTAAATAAAATTATTTAGACTAATTTTACCTTGTAATAATATTTTTCTTTCAATTACTTGGACACCAATATCTAAATCTAGGGCTGGAATAGATTTAGTAATTCTAACTACTTTTTCTGATAATTTGACTAACTGGATTTTTTCTAACAAATAAGCTTCTAGTATTTGTGTCAATGTGCCGTCAGTTGTTAGTAAAATTCTTTGAAATGGACTTAAGTTAAGTAGTTCAAGATGTTTAGATGTTAATGTTTCCTGCATTTCTACCTGAAGTTATATATAGTTTTTGTGACTTTTGTGTAAACCAGAATCCATGTAATAGCTATAAATGACTTACAGGCGAATAGCCTCAATTACGCTGACTGGAGGCGCTACTGGATGAATTTTTGTGATTGAAAAGCCTGCTGTTTCTAATAAAGCTTCATACTCAGCTTCAGTCCGTTCACGGCCTCCATAATTCAAAAGCATCTGCAAGTCGAGGAGTTTACCATAGAATGGTTCGTTGCCTGGAGGTATAACCATTTCGACTAGCAGCAGCTTACCGTCAGGCTGCATCGCTTGGTAGCAATTTTTCAGAATGGCGATCGCTCTTTCATCATCCCAATCGTGAATAATATACCGAAGCAAGTAAGCGTCTCCACTTGGGGGTACTGACTCAAAGAAGTTCCCGCCAATTAGTTGACAACGATCTTGCAATCCAAAGTCTGCAATCAGAGGCTTGGCATCTGCAACTACATGGGGTAGATCAAATAAAATCCCCTGCATTGTCGAATTCGTCTTGAGAATTGAGGCAATCAAAGTACCGCGTCCACCTGCAACCTCAACTAAATTGTGGATGGAGGAAAAGTCATAACCTGCTGCAATCAGCGCATCTTGTTTATCAGAAAAACTACTAATGGCTTGGTTGTAGATTTTAGCAGCAGAGGCATCAGTAGCTAAATAATCAAATATCTCCATCCCGAAGATATTTTTGAATACAGGTTTTCCGGTTTTGACACTTTCAAGTAGATGTCCCCAAGGTTGCCATTCCCAAGCTTGACCAGACTTGATAGCATAAGCACGTAGCGAGTCAGGGCGATCGCTTTGCAGACATTGGGCAAGCGGTGTCAATTCAAAGTAGCCTAAACTTAAACTACCTTCAGCAAATATACCAACACTGGCAAGGGCGCGTAATAGTCGGTAGAGCGATCGCACATCTACACCAGCTATTGTTGCTAATTCAGCATAACTTTTAGAACCATCTTTGAGTAAATCAGCAATACCCAGTTGAGCCGCTACATAAATAGCTTGCGTAATCCAAGAACCTACGATCATTCGCTGTAACTCTTGGGTAGGCTGCATCTGATTTTTATCTATAGGATGTTGTACTTGAGTTTGAAACATAGACACTTAATGAAAAAATTAATTTCTGAGAAAGTTGATTTAGTTTTTGTCCCAACGCTGCGATCGCAGCATAACTAACTCTTGATATGACTGATGACTTTACTCTTTTTTGATAAAGACTAATTTATCGTTGAAACAAATTTGCTTGCTTTAAATTAATATGCTGATAATTTCAATTAAATAATAATCTCAGCTTCTTCAAGAAAATGCAATAGCATTGAGAACAATTAATTGTCCAATTAATTGGACAATTAAGAAAGTTAAGAAAGTTAAGAAAGTTAAGAAATCAATCACCAAAAATTAATGTTATTTGCAAAGATTTAAAGCATAGTAATTATATAAATAAATTTAAGTAAATACTTAGATAAAATGTTGCACAAAAAACCTTAGAGGGTCAGGGTAAGAGCATCTCAATTAAACTTGACACAAGGAATCGGAAGAATATAATATGTTGTCGATGAAACAAGAACTGAGAACCCGAATTATATAATTATTATCCACAAGTTAGGTTTTTACTTAGATAGGATAAGGGCTTAAGATTCTTTTTCGCAGATGTCTAATGAGGAGTCTCAATGGGAGCAACGGGATTTTCTGAAGTCAGGCAAAAAATGAGCGATGCCTACGGTGGTCACTGAGCGCAGCCGTACCACTTGCCTACGGCACGCTCCGCGAACGTGGAAGCAAGCTACGCGCAGCGTCTGTCTACGACACGCTGCGCGAACGTAGAGAAGTGCAGGCTAGGCCTAGGCCTACGCTAAAATATATAGCTAAGTAAAAAGTTATCTTTTTAGGTGTTACCTAAACTCTAAAATTGTCAAACCGCTAAACTCTCAGCCATTTCAACACACTTGGGTTCTTGTCATAGCGGTACGTCAAACCGTCCTTAGTAGTAATAGAATCTCCTTTGCTTGCCTTACTTCTGATAGTGCTAATAGAATAATTAGTTAATTCAGTTATTTCCTTATGAGAAAGCATTTCACTTGTGATTGTTTCTGTCAATATTTGTGATTGATTTTGCGACTCATTATTAGGCGTGCTTTGAATATTTATCGTTTTTTGATTTCGATAATCCTGAACAGTCACAAGTTGCCAACTGGAATCTTGTGCAAGTTCTAAAACCCATTGATGATAATTAAAGAGACTTTCCCGATGTCCAACGCTGATAAAAGTTGTTTTTGTTTCTTGTAATTGTTGATATAAATTACCTTCGTTTTTCAAATCCAAAGCACTCGTTGCTTCATCTAAGATAGTGAAGCTCGGATGGGTAACTAACAATCGTGCAAAAGCAAGGCGTTGTTGTTCTCCCAAGGATAGGATATTCTCCCAAGGGACTTCTGCATCAAAGCCGCCAACTTTTTTCACCAAATTTTGCAGGTTAACTTCTTGCAAAACATCTTCGAGTTCTTGATTGCTGACTTGACGAGTTGTCTGCGGATAAAGTAGTTGTTCGCGTAAAGTTCCCAAAATAATATAGGGACGTTGAGGTAAAAACAAGACTTGTTCCAGAGGAGGTCGCAGCAGACGACCCGTTCCCGCATTCCACAAACCAGCGATCGCTCTCAACAGAGAACTTTTACCTCGCCCACTCGGCCCAACAATCAATAAGCCTTCTCCTGGTTGAACAGAAAGTGACAAATCTTCAACGATCACCTGCTCATAGTTTGGCGTTTGTAAGGTGACATTCTCGAAAGCTAAACGGTTTTCTTCTATTGTTTTAATAGTACTGACATTCTCTGGTTGTTTGGTAACTGCTTCTAACGCATCTGAAAACTCAGATAAACGCTCAACATAACTGGAAAATCGCCCAGAAGTCCCAAATTCTCTAATTAATGTTGCCATAGCTGAGGCAAATTGATTACAAGCTACACTGGCTTGGACAACTTCTCCGAAATCAGCTTGACCGCTCATATATAAAGGTGCGAGTACCAGATATGGGAATATTTGGATAGCAGACTTATATGCTCCGTCAAAAAGTTCTTGATTGTTCTCCCAATTAATCTTGCGTTCGACATTTCTCAGGAGATTAATAAATCTTCGTTGAATTATATTAGATTCTTGGTTTTCTCCCTGAAAAAAAGCTATCGATTCAGCATGATTACGAACATGACTCAGAGAATAACTGTATTCTGCTTTCAGTTCTAGTTCCTCTTGATTAATTTTATTCAGTTGTTGACCTAAGTAAATAGCAATCAAGTTACCTACGATTGTATAAACAACCAAAACAATTGCAATAAATTGGGAAATTGACCAAAGGATTACTAAAAAAGTAGTCATTTCCAGCACTTTTTCTAGGAAAATAGCTGAAAAACTCAAAGCATTACTGGTAATGGGTTCGATTTCTTGGGATATTCGTTGATCTGGGTTATCAACATCGGCTCTAAAGTTGATTTTATAATAGGCACGATTGCTCAAATATTTTGATAATATGTGATTATTTAACCATTTGTACCAATCAAGAGCGATTTTTTTTCTGACAAGTTTAGAAAATCCGTTTAAGAGTGTTATGCAGACAAGAGCAGCGCTGAAAACTACTATCGTATTAATAAAGTTAGGATAATCTTTCTCTTCAATGACATCGGTTATATAGCGAGTAACGAAGCTATTAAAGGCAGTTACGCCCACTAGCGCGATTATTAATAAAATCAGGAGAATCAACATCCCCCATATACGAATCACGTCTGGAAATACTCTTTCCCCGGACTCTGTTGGATACCAGTAAGGCTGAACGATCGCTCTGACATTCTCCCAAAACTTATTAGAAGCCGGAGGAGAAGGATCATTCTTTAAGGATTGACCGCGAGAAACTTTGGTTTGCATATTCTAAAATAAGCTGAACATCTTTTTTGATTGAATGACAGAAATACTAAGCGATGATAAAAACACAGGATTTAATGTAGAGCATAAATGCTGAATCTAGATATCAAAATTTTCCAATTTATAGACTAAATTAACAATTACCTATTTTGAAAAATCGAGAATTCCGAAAATAAAATAATAATTGCAAATTAGTAGAGCTTTTAATCAACCACCACTATGCAACGCCAAAATTAGGATATCAAAGAAACTGCGTCATTCTTACTAGAAGCTGTATCAGCAGCCATTGCAACTGCATTACTAACATTAGGCAGTTCATCTTCCACAAACCGTAGGCGAGGGTACAAGTAGGCAATAGAGGTTTCTAAAATGGTCAAGACTCCCATAATCATCAGTAGAAGTCCCATCCCACGACCTGACCCAACACCGATTATTTGTCCGATGCTTTCTGCTAAAGAACCGTTAGTAGCCATTAAGGGTTCAAAAACCTTCTCGGCTAAAGGGCCAATCGTGATGTAGCCTAAAGGGAAAGCGGCTGCTTCAATCGCTCCTTTGATCGCAAAAACTCTACCTTGTACACTAGGTTCTACTTTATTTTGCATGACAGCTTGTGTGGAACTGGAAACGATCGGTTGTGTTAGGAAAAATAAGAAGATACCAACAGTGAAGATGACAAGGGAGGCTTGCAAACCGGCGACGAAAATAAATACGCCACTCAAAAGCATACACCCGTATATGGCATATATGTTGCGTTCTAGTCCTCCCCAGATGCTGACGAGCAAGCCACCTGCCAAAATCGCAATGCCAAATAGCGAAAGAATAGTTCCCAAAAAGCTTACTGAAACGAAATTTAACACTAGCGGGATAGTGATGACATTAATACCTCCCACAAGATAAAAACTAGAGGCTGAGAATAACACTAATCCCAGCAGTCCTGGTCGAGCGATCAAATATGTAAATCCGTAAGTTGCTTCACTCATAAATGAACTTTTTGCAGTTGCAACAGCACTCGTGCTGACTTCCGGGAACCGAACCAGCATCAGGGAGACAACAGCAATAAATACAGCCGTTACGTGAAACAAAATAATCCCTTGCAAATGGACAATGCTTAGTAGAACACCTCCAAGAGTTGGTGCAACGATTAGGGAAATGCCAAACATCAGACTCATTAGCCCGTTGGCACGATTGAGGTGTTGTTTCGGCACTAGTAAGACTGTTGATGCCGTATAAGCAGGTGTGTGAAAAGCCATAAAAACAGCAGTGAAGGTATTGGCTAGGTAAATGTGCCAGACTTCCAACCGACCGATGACAAATAAAACGCCGATCGCGATCGTTCCCAAACACGCCAAGACATCAGCGATAATCATTGTCTTTCGACGATCCCACTTATCTACCAGAGGCCCAGCGATCGGGGAAATTAAGATTAGCGGTAGAGTATTGAACAGAGAGACTAAAGCAAACTGGGTAACTGATCCGGTGCGATTATAAACCCAGATATCTAAGGCAAAGGCAGTGGTACTCGAACCAATCAAGGCGATCAACTGTCCTACCCAAACAATGATAAACAGCCGCATTTCCCGTAAGACAGTTAGTCTTGTTTTTTCCATAATTTGTATGTCTGACATAATAATTTACTCTCCAAATCTGACCTCTGTATCTTTGTGGTTCAAAAGCGAATTTTATAACCACAAAAACAATCTCAATTTACATTAGTAGTAATGAGTAACGACCAATGACTAAATTAGCGGGCGGCTATTCCTCCCGCACCTTGCAAGGATGGAATTTCCATCGATTTCTTTTGATAATTATGGCGCTGAAATAGCAAGGAAAGGTCAGTCAGACGACATTCGGGATTAGTAATTAGAAGCTCAAGCAACACTAGAAACTGAGTTACCGCACGGCTAATAGTAGTAGCATCAAACAAATTTATTTTGTAGCACCATTTCCCTTCAATACTTCCTAATGTTGTTTGTTGAAGATAAATATCCCAATCAAACTCCGCTGTTTTACTTTCAACTGACCAGGGATGAACAGTTAAATTTGTCAGTTTTAAATCTGATGGAGGCAAGAAATTAAACATCACTTGATAAAGCAAAGAATGGCTTGGTTCTCGTTTTGGCTGTAGTGCTTCTACTAACTTCACGAAGGGAATTTGTTGTCGATCGGAGGCTGCTAAAAAACATCCACGCACCTGATACAGCAACTCTCTCAGACTTGGATCGCCCCCCAAGTATGTACGTATTGGTAATGTGTTAATGAAGCATCCAATAAGTTCTTTTGTTTCCAATTGCTGGCGATTGGCAAAGGGAGTACCCACAATAATATCTGACTGTCCGGTGTAATAAAATAGCACTATTTTAAAGGCTGTTAGCAGAGTCACGAATAGAGTTACATTGTGCTGTTGGCTCAGATGTTTAAGAGCATTTGTTAGGCTCTTAGGGATGATGAAAGTTTGACTTGCACCTTGAAAAGTTCGTACTGGTAAGCGCGGACGGTCAGTAGGTAACTGTAGTAAAAGTGTGCTATTTCCTAGTTGCTGCTTCCAGTAGTTAAGGTCAGACTCGAAAGCAGAACGAGCAACCCACTGCTGTTGCCAATGGGCAAAGTCAGCATATTGGATGGGTAAATCGGGAAGCGGTGAAGGCTGACCATGACAAAATGCTGCGTATAATTTTGTTAGCTCCTGTAAAAACACACCCACAGACCAACCATCACAAACCAGATGATGGATAGTTATTATTAGTAAATGCTCGGCATCAGAGAGCCGTAGCAGCTTGATGCGTAACAAAGGCTCTTGTTCTAGATCGAAAGGCTGGTTTTTTTCCTCAGTGATAAATTTTTGAGCCAGAGCCTTTCGCTCAGTTTTAGATTCAGAAAGTTTTCGCAAATCTACCGCCGAAAATGGCAATATAGGCTGTTGAGCAATTTTCTGAACCACTTGCTTATCGGCGATGGGCTTCTCTACGAGAGGCTTGTCTGCGACACGCTGCGCGAACGCCAACGCCCCGCTGGAAGCGATCGCAAAAGTAGTTCGCAAAGCTTCGTGACGACGGACAATTTCCACGAGGCTTTGTGCTAAAGCAGTGACGTTGAGTAAACCTGTCAAGCGATAAGCCAGTGGAATATTATAGACAGGAATGCCAGGATTTAATTGAGCTAATATCCAAAACTCAAGCTGAGTCAAAGAGATTGGCAACTCTTTTGTATTTCGAGGCACTGGTTTGAGAGATGGAGTCAAGTCATTTTTACAAGAGGGCAGAGAGGCACAGGGGGATGAAAAAGAATGATTATTTCTCCCCTGCTCCCCTGCTCCCCTGCTCCCCTGCTCCCCTGCCTCTTTTTGGCGGTATTCTGCAATTTGCCGATCTAGCTCGACTACTGTCGGGTAATCAAACAGACAGCTTATAGGTAACTCCACTTTGAAGGTTTCTCGCAACTGAGCAATAACTTGCATTGCTGATAGGGAATGCCCTCCTAATGCAAAGAAGTTGTCGTGGATACCAACTTTTTCTAGTCCTAAAACATCACTCCAGATTGCTGTCAAAACCTCTTCACTTGCAGTACGGGGTGGAATCAAGTCTGTAGCGATGTTACGTGTTTCCCGACTCAAAGGTGCTGGTAAAGCACGGCGTTCTATTTTACCACTGGGGGTTAGAGGTAGAGCATCCAGCAACTTTACAAAAGCAGAAGGTAGCATATATTCGGGTAGCTTTTGTTTGAGGTAACAAAGCAGTTCGCTGGTGTCTAAGTGTTGTTTGGGGACAATGTAGGCGACTAAACGCTTGTTTCCTGGTTCATCTTCTCTTGCGATAACTACTGCTTCTTTTACCTGCGGGTGTGCGGCGAGTACGGTTTCAATTTCTCCCAGTTCAATGCGAAAACCCCGCACCTTCACTTGATTGTCAATTCGACCGAGAAATTCGATATTGCCATCAGCTAAATATCGAGCGCGATCGCCTGTCTTATACAAACGACTCCCGTCTTTCGCAAACGGGTTAGGAATGAATTTTTCAGCAGTCAATTCCGGGGAATTAATATAACTTCTAGCGATCGCAACACCGCCGATATACAGTTCTCCAGCAATTCCAATTGGTAATGGTTGCAGATGGCGGTCAAGGATGTAGATTTGCGTATTTGCGATCGCCCGACCAATAGGCGGAAGTGGCGACCAACTGCTTGCCACATCTTGTAATGTAAAACTTGTTACCACATGGCTCTCCGTCGGCCCATACTGATTTTGTAGCGTACAACCAGAAAGCTCCTTAAAAAAGTTGACTAAAACAGGGGTAATGTGTAACTGTTCTCCTGCTGTCATAATCTGACGCACAGATGCAGGATAGGATTTAGAAATAGAAGCAGCATGGGCTAATTGCTGAAGGGCGACAAAGGGCAAAAATAGTCTTTCCACCTTTTCTTGGGCAATTAACTGTAATAATGCGAACCCATCTTTCTGTATTTCTTCAGCGATCAAAACTAGAGTTCCGCCGTTACACCAGGTAGAGAATATTTCTTGAAAAGAGACATCGAAACTGATAGAAGCAAATTGCAAAGTTTTGGCACAACTTAAAGCACTTTCGTCCATTTGCCAATATAAAAGGTTCACCAGAGAACGGTGACTCATGGCTACACCTTTGGGTTTGCCTGTTGAGCCAGAAGTATACATGACATAAGCCAAGTTCTCTGATATCACTCCACTAACAGGATTTCCCTGACTGTTTTGGCAGAAATCCGATGTATCTAAGCAAACTACTGTTAATGGTTGCCCAGATAAAGTAATTGATGAATCTGTCAGCAATACCGACGCTTGAGAATCACTCAACATATAAGTCAAGCGTTCTTGGGGCGATCGCGGATCTAAAGGTACATAAGCACCACCAGCTTTGAGGATTGCCAAAAGTCCTATTACCATCGGTAAAGAACGCTCAACGCAAATCCCTACCCGCACTTCTGGTTTTACCCCAAGTTTTTGGAGATGGTGCGCTAACTTGTTAGCCTGACAATTTAACTGCTGGTAAGTCAGTTGTTGGGATTGGAATGACACTGCTACTGCATCCGGTGTCCGTTCCACCTGTTCTTCAAACAACTGAGCGATACATTTGTGGGGATAGTCTCTTTGGGTATCATTCCATACTAAGATTTGGCGTTGCTCAGTGGCAGTTAGCATGGATATCTCTGCTACTGTCTGCTCGATGTTAGCGATCATACCCTCTAACAAAGTTACAAGATGCCCCATCATCCGGTTAATTGTTTCCCCATCAAAGCGGCTACCATCATAAAGAATACGTAGGGATAACTCTTGTCCTGGTACAGCGATGACTGTGAGCGGATAATTGGTTTGTTCAATGACTCGCCGTTTAGTAATCTGGATGCTGCCACCTGGATTTGATAAAGACGTATCGTGTGGGTAGTTCTCAAACACCACAATGCTTTCAAACAGGCGTAATCCTGGGGGAATTTCACTAATAGCCTGAATTTCTATTAAGGGACACCAAGAATACTGCGATCGCTCCACCTGTTGAGCCTGCAATTTCCTCAGCCATTGCCATAAAGGAGTTGCTGTTGGTACTTTCACCCTGACTGGTAGAGTATTAATGAATAGTCCCACCATAGATTCCACCCCCGATAAAGTGGGAGGACGACCGGACACAGTTGCTCCAAATACTACCTCAGACTCATCGATGTAGCGACTGAGTAAAAGCGCCCAAGCAGCTTGGACAAAAGTTGAAAGTGTCAAATGATACTGCTGTGCCTGGGACTGTAAAGCAGCAGTTATAGTTGCCGATAAACAGCAGTGCTGCTCGTGATAGGTTTTTGGTTGTTGTAAATTGTGCGCCTCACCCCGATCCTCACCCCGATCTAGTAGCAAACAGGTAGGGCTAGTAAAGCCATGAAGTTGTTGTCGCCAAAAAGTTTCTGCTGCTCTTAAATCTTGTTGCTGTAGCCAATTTATGTAATATCGGTAAGGACGGGGAGTATTTAAATATAAATATTTGCCTTTAAGTAAGGCACTGTAAAATGCAAAGACTTCTTTGCAGAGAATTGGCCAACTCCAACCATCAATCAGCAAGTGATGAAAGCTCCAGACAAATTCGTAAGTATCATCAGCGATTTGAATTAAGGTGAAGCGCATCAGTGGAGCTTTGTCAAAAACAAAGCCTTGGACTCGATCTGCTTGTAAGAAAGCTTCTAGCCGCTCTTGTTGTTCTGTTGCAGATAAGGAACGCCAATCATAGTTCTGCCAAGGTAACTCTACTTGCTTACATACTACCTGAAGAGGCTTTTCCTGCTTTTCCCAAACAACAAGGGTACGCAAAACTGGGTGACGCTTCATTACTCGCATACAGGCCTGCTGAAGCACTGTAATATCTAGATTTCCAGAGAGCGTTAAACAGAACTGCTCAAGATATACTCCTGATTCTGGCTCATACAGAGTATGAAAAAGCATACCCTGCTGCATAGGAGAAAGAGGGTAAATAGATTCAATATTTTTATTTTTAATTATTTGCAGCTTGTTCATATAGGACTAGTATTTGATTTTTTAAAAGCTAGGTACACCTCTTTCTCCATTTTTTTTGTTCCCCGGATAAGATTTTCCTCCCTACGCTACAGTCATCAAATCAGATTTATATAACTCAATACCGTTCAGTTAAGCTTTTTTCTCCCCCCTGTTTCCCCTGCCTTAACAGATAAATTTACTTAACTGAATCATATTGTTATATAACTAGGAATAATCGCTAAATAATATTCCATCTTTTTGACCTAAATACTTGTTGGCAACCTGACTATTTAATTCTTTAAATTGTCTCATAAAATCTTGCTTTTCTTCCGATGATAGAAGCACATTATCAACTAAAAAGTTGGGTAGTTTTGATACTATTCCACTTATTATTTTGTTATTGGATAAGAAATTCAAAAAATCTTGATATTTTGACCAGTAGTTATCATCTAGTTTTAGAAGTCTCGCTAAAATTGTTTCATTAAACTTATTTATAAGCAAAAGCATTTTGATACTTTTGCCTGAAGGAGACACATTTATTTTTGCAGCATAATCAATTTTATAATCCCTTTTATTGTCGAATTGATTAATTACTCCTAAGAAATCATCAAAAACATGATTTTTCATATTTGACTTTTCAAAACGTCGAACAATAATATTTTCATATCCAAATATATCTGCCCAATTATCTAGTATTTGATAATAATTAAATATGTACTGGTATTGATTAAACAACTCTTTAATTCCCACGCTACATGCTCCTAGTTTAACCATGTAACAGTAAGAGGATTCTAAAAACTCATCTTGCTTTCTTAGATAGATAACTATCTTGATTTCATATTCTTTTAAGAAATTTTTTATTTTTGCAAGTGTTTCCGGTTGATAAAAGATTTCAAAAGAAGTAAAAGCTTCTGCGGAAATTATCACATTTTTAGGATTTATAGAGTCTATTTCTCTTTTCATTTCTTCCCAAACTTTAAATTGTGAAAGTGCATTATCCTTGTTTTCAAAACCCATTAAATAATGGGCTAAAGTATTATGACAGTAACGGTTTACTATTTCTTTTGCGTTGTATTTTATACCACAATTAGGATACAAATAACCGTTTTCTAAAAGTTTCTCCCTGTTATTAAATAATGCTTTTTGTAGGCAAGTCGTTCCAGTCTTGGGCATTCCAATATGTAAGTAAATTGTTGTCATATCTCTCTAATTGATGGTGGTAATTTAAAAGGTATTGGTATTCTTTTTGCAACAAGCGATCGCACGCTAAAACTGAAAGTAAACAAAAGGTTGAGGATTAATTGCCGTCAGCCGAAATATTGTTGAAACCAATACCCCAAAGCAAACAGCAAAACTCCAACTAGGAATTTTACGCCACCAATCGGCAAACCAACCCTTATAAGCCGCCCAGTGGAGGATAATTAAAGGTACAAAAATCCACGCAATTTGGAGATTTAGGTTTTCATAACCAAGAGAATTAAGGAATAAAAAGGATTTTTCTATTTGTACAGCACTGCTGAGATCGTTACTCCGAAAGAAGATGGCAGAAGCACAAAACCAATACAATGTTAGGGGGATACCTAGCATCTTTCTCAGTGGTACTAATTCCTTATAGGGAGCGATCCGAGATGACCATTGCTTGTGAACAACTAAGGCGATTCCATTTAATCCACCCCAAACTACAAAATGCCAAGCAGCCCCATGCCAGAGTCCTGATAAAAGCATCAAAGTGAGAAGATTTCTATAGCCAAAAAGTTCTGTGCGTTCAGCTTTTGGTCGCTTTCTCATTAAAGGAATATAAACATAGTCTCGCAACCAACTGTAGAGAGTTATGTGCCAACGTTGCCACAAATCAGTAATATTACCGGAAAGGTAGGGAAAATTAAAGTTCAGAGGTAGTTTGTATCCAAGTAAACCGGCTGAAGCGATCGCCATATCAGAATAACCAGAAAAATCGCAGTATATCTGTATGACAAAAGAAATAACAGCAATCCAACAACTTAAGAAAGTATAATTTTCTGGATTCGTGAAATACTGTTCTACTAAAGGCGAAAGATTATCCGAAATGCAGGCTTTCTTGAAATACCCTACGAAAAAAAGCATTAAACATCCTCGAAAATCAACCTCGCTTAAGTTTTTTGGGGTTAGCAGTTGAGGTAAAAAGGTAGATGCACGGACAATTGGGCCTGCAACCAGTTGGGGGAAAAAAGTTACAAATAGAGAAAAATCCCAAAAATTTCTAATAGGTTTAAGTTTACCGAGATAGGCATCAAGGGAATAACTCAGAGTTTGAAACGTGTAAAAACTAATGCCTGCTGGCAGAATAATTTTAAGAGTTGTAAGGCTTATAGGTAAACCCAAAAAAGCTAATAAGTTTGCAGCAGACTCAGTGAAGAAGTTATAGTACTTAAAAAACCCTAGTATTCCTAGATTTGCTACTAAACTAAGTACCAACCATGCTTGGCGCTGCTGCTGATTGATTGGCTTATTCAGTAAAGCATCCCAATTTCCAAAACTTGTAGCTTTTCTCTCCTCTACTATATCGCTTGTTGAGATTGCTGGTTCTGATACGGAGCGTTCGCTTTGCAAATCACTAACCTGTGGTCTAGACAGCATTAAACCGACAAAGTAATCAATAACTGTCGATAGTAAGAGCAAAAAAAGGAAGCGCCAATCCCAAGCACTATAGAATATATAGCTACAGACTAGCAGCCACAACTTCCGATGATTGTGTTTCTCCAAAGCCCAATAAATGCAGAAGACAATCAGGAAGAAAAATATAAATCTAAATTCTGTGAATACCATATTTATTTATATTTAATTAGTGATTAGGTAATAAAATCTGGGTATTCAAAGCTTACCATTGATAAGTTTTTCTCTAGAATTATTCAAATACTGGGAAAATTGTGATGCCAGTAAAACTGTGAATTCTTCAGCGCCCTGATTATTTAGATGTGCGCTATCAATTCTGCGATCGAGTTCATATAAATTAGTAAAATCATTAGGATTATTAAAAGCAAATAAAGTATCGATATATCCTGATTTGTATGCTCTGTAAATAGCGAATGGGTTGGAATCAGCTTCTAGAATTGGAGGAATAAAAAATATAGCTTCCATTTTCTTGTTATTAATTTGCTGCTGTTGTTCAATCCGGGAAACAATATTTTTCATCATTTTCGCTCCATATATTGTGGATGGCTCGTTAAATGCATTTTCTGAATTTAAATTTGCTAATTTTGTTTGTTCATTTTTGAGATTTTTTTGATAAGTATCCAAACCATTTCCTCTAAATATAGTCTTCCACTTCTCAGCTTTTTCTTGCCAATCTATTGCGTAATATCCCGATTCTTGTATGAGCCTATCCTCAGATACTTTTGCTAATGGATCTGAATTTGATAGATCCAAATTTAATATTGCTTCCTGCCACAAAGTAGAAAGCTGACCAATCCCTAGCCATCGGTAGATAAAGCTTTGAAAGTTAGCGTATATATATGGAACTTTTACTTTCCAGTTATCGATTGATGATTCCAAAATTAATTGGAAATTTTCTAACGTTTTACGAGGAGTATGCCAGTATATTTCTTGAGCGGAAGTAGAGCCAATGTTTGTAAATAGGTCAACTGAACAATCTAGAAATATCCACTTTAAGTTTGCTGGTTCTAAAGCCAGAATTTTTTGTAAATAAAAATCTAGTTCTGATACATTTGCACCTGCAATACCAAAGTTGAAAGATTTTACACTCTTCCCCTCTGTTGTCATGTATTTATCAAACAATTTCGGTATCACCCCAAAATAAGTAGTACTTGGCCCCAAAAAAATAGCGTCATAATCATCTTTGTGTTCAGTCAAATATTGCCATTTAACACTGATTTCACCAAGATTTTGGATAGTCTTGTAATAGGGTAAAATTACATTCAACAATCCAGAAGAAAAAATTATAGTAATTATAAAAATTAAACTATAACCAAACATAACTAGTGGTTTTAACATGATTTTTTCTTAAATATCTACAACTACATCTACTTCTGTCTTGGTTAATTGCCAGTTCATCTTCAGATTGAGCCAGAAATTCCAAAGTGTTACACAAGCGATCGCTACCAATTTAGCTATGTATTCATTCACTTGAAATTGATAAAATAGCCAATTTACAATTAGGCTATTGAAAATAAGTCCAACCAAACAAATGAGATTAAACTTGACGAAACGTTGTAATTTTTGACTATTTTTTTGCTGAAAACACACATCACCAAACGTCCATAAATCATTCCACAGAAAATTATTAATAATTGCTATTTCTGTGGAAAGCATTGCACTAAGAGTTAACGCCAGACATAATGAGCTATGTAAAAAATAGAATGCCCCCAAGTCTACAAATACTCCACTAAAACCAACTACAGCAAAGCGAATAAACCGACTAAAAAGCGCCGAATGAAGATAAAAGTAGATTTTATCTCTCAGATAAATAATATTAAAATAGTCAAGATATTGCTTCATTCAGTTTCTACTCTCTTAATGTTTTTTATTGAGACTGCTACAATCAGTAATCTTCACGTTTTCTGATTTTTATCGAGTTGCCAAAATCCTTCAAGTGGGTAGACTAATTTAAGTGAGTTAGTTTTATCTTGCTGGAGTTGATGAGCTAAACTATTCTCCAGGTCGTCAACAAAGAAGATAGATTTATAGTCTTGAGGCATTATTGGTAACTGGTCATTTTGTATGGTAAGTAAGCGAAATTTTGGCTCTAAATTATGACTTAAGGTGAGAATAACTCCCAAGTTATAATCATTTTTGCTACTTACCAATAAAATATTATTATTAGATTGATTAATAAGTTGACTCATTGCTAGCAAATTCTTAGCACCTATTTGTGGCCACCAAGTTTCAGACTGAAAAAATCTGACATCAGAAACTAGCCCAGAGATGAGTAACCCTACCACAATGACTTGCCAAAAGTTTTTCTGCCAGTTCTTCGCCAAGAAAACATGGAAAGCTAAAATATACACTACAGCAATTTGAATGCTGAGGTATAACGGTAACTGATAGCGAAAATGAATAGAGCGAATTCCCCCAAAAATTAGGTCGTAGAAAAGCAATGTTAACCCTGGAAATCCCCCTAATAAAGCAATAAATAAACTAGCGTTAGTTGAGAGAGATTTTATAAAAAAAATGAATATATAAATAATTAAAAATAAACTAGCTATTATCGTAGGAATACTATAAGATAAAGGGCTTTCCGCAGGTAAATTCTTGACCCAAGCATCATCAGAAGCCAAATTAAAATCAAAAAATATTCTGCTAATGCGACTGAGCCAAATTCCAATCAGGTCAAAAGGGCTATCTGTTTTAAATGTTATCCATGACAAAAGATTTGTTGCTGTGTCAGCTTTAGTAATAAGCACCGTTAGCCAGGGTAAAAACATTAAGCAAGCTGCTATTGAACTCAGTAAATAATTACGCAGGGTTTTGTCAAAGCGAAACTTTTGCCTAATAACTACATAAATACCATGAGCGATCGCAACCATTACTGTTAATAAATGGGTGTAAAATCCCAAGGATAGGGTGAGAGCATACACAGCCCAGGTAAAGAAAGTTTCTCGGCGAATGGCTCGCAACAAAGCAGCACTTGATACTAGGATCATCACCATCCACAGACCATATTCTCGTGCATCTTGGGCAAAGAAAACCTGCAAGGGAGAAATCCCCATCACAGCCATTGCCACCCACCCTACTAGTGGTGATTCAAATAACTCTAAACACAACCAATACACACTAGGAAATATCAACAGACTGATTACTGCTGATAAACTCCTGACTCCTGCCGGAAAATCCCCAAAGACTTGCGCCCACAATCTCACCATTACATAATACAAAGGTGGATGTTGCGGGTCTGAAGTTATTAAGTAGCGAACTGTATCAGCCACAGATCGATCTGGATTAATGTGTTGATATTTGTCTAAAGTTATGGCAGGAATTATGCCTTGATTATTGCCCCAATTGCTAAAAACCTCTTGTTTAACCTCAGCTAGCGTATGACCAGATATTGCCAGCGATGTAGCAATTTCATCGTACCAATACACTTTTTGTCCTAAATGGGTAAAGCGAAAGAAAATACCTAACCCAATCAGGCTAATTACCAGAATTTTTAACCAAGTTGGAGGATTTAATTTTGCTAGCAATTGTATTTTGTCCATTTATTGAATCTAAATTAGTAGCTATCCTTTTGGCTGCTTGAAATATTCCTGGGCAAGAATTGGGGGATACTTAGGAACTTCATCTACATCTAAACAACTCTTAATGGAGTTAATTGGAGCATCGTAATTAGGGCCTGTAAAAAAGGCGCATGAGTACCTTTGTTTAGCACTGTGAGATTGAGTTGGAACTATAACTCGATGTCGTGTAGCGCAAAATTTATCGTTTGTCCATCGCTGCATTAAATCTGCAACCAATACTATAATTGCATCAGAAATGAAGGGCGCTACAACCCATTCTCCAGCATTTGTATATACTTCTAAACCTTCTGAATCTTGAAATAAAAATGTGAGAGTACCTATGTCGGTATGTTCTGCCAGATAAACTTTCCCTAGTTCTGGAGGCTGATATATAGATGGATAGTGATGCAAAACTATGCCGTGATTCTGCTCTGAATATAAATTTGTAAAGTAATCTTCTGGAATTCTTAGGGAAATAGCCAAAGCTTGGAATACTTTTAGGGCGCTTTCGTGACAACCCGTGAAAAATTCCATCATTACTTCATGAAACTGAGTCGGATTTTTAGGCCATTTATTCGGTTCAAAAAAAGGATCTTCAATCGCACCAATTTCATCGGGAGTAATTTCTTTCCCAAAATGAAATCCTTCAGTCATTAGCTCATTCGCATTATGTTTATCTTCACTCTTTTTAAAATTATGATATCCGCGAAGATTCCGGTCTGGAAAGAAGGATACTTGCTCTTTTTCATGCTCCGGTAGTGCAAAAAAGCACTCGGTTTGTGAAAAGACTTGAGCGATTAGAGTCTGAGGAATACCATAATTTTTGAGGTAGAAACATCCGACCTCATGAATAGCAAGAGAAATTTGTGTAGCAACAGCTTCTTTTGCGGTTGAGTCACCTATAAGAAAAGAATTGAAATCAATGATAGGAATTTGCATACAAACGATATCCTCTTTAGTTAATATCAGTCAGTTTCAGGTCATAAGTGTTCCAAAATGTTCCTATTAGGGCAGAGTGTTCAATACCTTGGATACGATTTCGTACTGCCACCATTGATAAAGGGTTAACTAGATAAATAAATGGCAGATACTCCTGAGTAATTTGTTGAGTTTCTACATACATAGCTTTACGCTTTGATTCATCCACCTCAGAGGCTGCCTGAATGTATAAATTACCAATTTTTCGTTCCCAATCTGCAACCTGTCGCCCTATTATCGGCGTTTGTCCTGCTTGAGATTCTTGATTAAAAAAGTGCCAACCAGCTTCAGGCAACCAAACATTAGCCCAATCATTCGGTTCTTGACCGACAGCAACCTCAAGTAATTGACACTCCCAATCGAAAGTTTGAGTCAATTTATTGATGAAAATGCTAGCAGCTACGGGATTAAAATCAACAGTTATGCCAAGGTTACTCAAATTTTGTTTTATATGTACTCCCATCGCCTGCAATGCATTATTGGTACTATTCGTCATTAGGCTAAAGCGGACAATATTTCCTTGTTCGTCTAATAGCTGACCCTGATTGTTGTATTTAAAGCCTGCTTTTAGAAGTAATTTTTTCGCTTTTTGAAGATTGTATTCATAGACAGTTTGGACAGGAGAATAATACTTGCTCTGTACAGCAATCGGCGAATTTTGCAGTTTACCCAATCCCTTATAGATATTGTTGAGTATTTGTTGGCGATCAATTCCATAGGCAACTGCTTGTCTAAATTCCACTGTATTGAACCAACGAGATTTTATGGGATCGACCAGTGGTTGACCATTCCTACTACCTTTATTGAGATTAAAAGTAATAGCAGTTGACCCGACAAAAAGTCCGCCATTGTAGACAGTAAACTTCCCTTTGCTTTCTTCATGTTTTAATAATGAAAAATAATCAGTATTGACATTAATGTAATCTAATCCTCCAGAACGAAATTGGATTAAAGAAGTATCTTGATTAGGAATAATTTGCCCAATCACACGCTCAATATAGGGTTGTGAATTGCCTTTAATATCTTTACGCCAGTAATAAGGATTTTTGCGGAAAATTATTCGCTGGCTCGGAGTATAAGATTCTATTGTATAAGGGCCGTTGACAATAATATTTTCTGGTGGAGTATCAGTCCCCCAAGTAGACATAAATTTAGGTATGCCTTCCTGGTTTTTTGTTTTGACGCTTTCCCGAAAAATATGGGCTGGTAAAATTTCTAATTTTGTAGCCCGAATAAATGGAGCAAATGGTTCAGGTAATGTAAATTCAACTCGCAAATTATCAAGTTTTCGCACAGTAGGGAAGGTACGATTTTTACCAATTATGAAAAAGTCTTTAGCGTAAGTAGGAATGTCTGGATGGCGGTAAATTTCATTGTAGGTAAAAACGACATCTTCAGCCGTTAATGGTTTTCCATCTGACCATTTTAGCCCTTTTCTGAGGGTATAAATTACTTGTTTATTGTCTTGGGAAGTTTGCCACGATTTAGCTAGATTAGGTTCAATTTCTCCACGAGCATTTTCTTTAACTAGCCCTTCATAAGTATAATTTAAAATATAAGCCGATTCTACAATTAAAGCTGGATTGAAAGTTGTGGGTTCAGTTGGGAAAGGGACAATAATTTCAGATATTGATGTTGCTTGGATTTTTAAGGTAATTTGATGATAGATAATTATGGCGTAGGCGAAGCCCGTCGTAGACATCGCAGTTATCAAAGCCAGCAAAATTACTAGCCAACGATGACGAATTAAAGTAGAATTTTTATTGTTTCTTGATAACTTATAATGCGACATGGTGAAACTACTCCGCAATTTATTATTGACTAGGTTGAGATAACAACCTATGGGCATCTTCTAATAAAGCTGGTATTTTTTCAGCATGGGGGCTATGACGCAGACAATCGCCCAGATCAAATTGTCTCACTCGTTCTGCTGTGAAACCAGGGAACCAAGGATCGGCAGTATTTAAGTGGTTGTAACGCCTTTTGGCATATTCAAACATATCAAAAGCGATCGCTAAATTTCGCAACCATAAAATAACTGGAATATTAATCTCACCAGGAGTTTCTTTATAAGTGGGTAAACCAATATGCCAGGTACGATACCAGTCTTTTCCGAGTGTAGCGATCGCTGCTTTTTCCAAACGGTTTAAAATTGGCGGTAAAATTTCATCCGCTTGCTCTAAAAGCTCTATAACCTTCAAGTGTTCATCAAAATCTGATGGTTTAGATGCGCCCAAGCTGAGAGTATGTACTTGAGGATGGCTCAAACAAAACAGATCGTTAAACACCATCGGGCTAAAAGGATGACACAAGTCTAATAACTTTTGTGGAGGGTTATAAAGCATACCACCTTTATCTGATGGGCTAATGATAAATACACCCATGTCATGATGTTTGGCGGCTTCAATGGCGGGCCAGTTGAATTGATTAATGTAGTACCAGTGGAGATTTACATAATCAAATTGATTGGTTTCAATGGTTTTGATAATTAAGTCCGTTGGGGCGTGGGTAGAAAAGCCAATGAACTTTACCTTACCTTCAGCTTGCAATTGTCGCGCTACATCAAAACAACCATTGGGACGAATACTATCTTCAAATTGTTGGTCATAATTAATGCCATGCAGTGTTAATAAATCAATGTAATCTAGCTTTAATAAACGCAAAGATTTCTCACATAAATGGCGGAAGTCTTCAGAGTCAGATGTAGGAGTAATTTTAGTCTGGGCAATAATTTTTTCTCTAGGCAATTTAGGTAAAATAGCTCCTAATTGCATCTCAGAAGTCCCATACATTCGGGCAGTTTCGATGTGATTGATGCCAACTTCTAAAGAACGGCGAATAGTGGCTTCTAGATTCTGTTGATTTTCATCGGGAATTTTTTCTTGAGTCAGTTCCTCATACTCAGTATAGACATAGCGCATTCCACCGCAGGAGAACACTGGCATTGGCAATTCTGTACGCCCAAATCTACGATATTGCATCATAAATGTGTTTTGATTAGAGCGATTCATTATATCCGCGAGTAATTGTGCAATTGTGGCAATAATAGAGGATTGATGTACCCTAACTCTTCTAACTTATTTAAAATTTTATTTGCACTTTCGGCAATACTTTCTTGATCAGTTTTGCATTCAACATCAGGTTTAAGAGGTATTTCGTATAAATCATCAATTCCAGTGAAATTTGTGATTTCACCAAGTCTGGCTTTTTTGTACAAACCTTTAACATCTCGCTGTTCGCAAACTTCTAGTGGTGCATTGACGTATACTTCAATAAAATCTCCAATGTGTGCTTTTAATTCTTCTCGAATTACTCGATAGGGTGAGATAACCGAAACCAGTACAATGATATTATTTCTAGTTAGCAGGTGAGCTACAAAACCAATTCTCCGAATATTCTCGTTTCGATCCTCCTTGCTGAAAGTTAGCCCCTTACTTAAATTTTGGCGTACTACATCGCCATCAAGTACTTCAATTTTATATTCATGCGATCGCAATTTTGTATCCAAAAATCGGCAGATAGTGGTTTTACCAGCACCACTCAAACCAGTTAACCATATTGTTACACCACGCTGTTTTTCTACCACCACTTTACCTCTATAATTTTATTAAACTACTAGTCTAAAAAGCGTTTTGACTATTTAATTGATATTGGATGGCTTCTGCTAGCTGAACTACAGTAGGTTTCTCAAACAGGTAGATCAACGGCAGTTCTACTGGGAAAGCTGACTGTAGTTTGCATATAACTTCAAGAGTTTGAGAAGAATGTCCTCCCAGTTCAAAAAAGTTGTCTTGAGTGCTAATCTGCTCTATCCCTAAAATTTCTTTCCAGATAGCTAACACAACTTCTTCGATAGAATTTTGAGGTGTAACAAAATCCCTCGATATTGGGGAGATAACAGTTATAGTGGGCAAACTTGGAGGTTCAGATATTATGATCAGTTCAGCAATACGTTGATTATAATTGGTCGTTATTTTTTCCAGTAAAGTCTGAAAATTCTCGACCATCTGGGTAATAGTGGCAGGTTCAAATAAATCGGTTCTGTATACGAGTAAACCTTCAATACCTGTTGATGTTTCTTCGAGCGTCAACTCTAAATCAAATTCTGCGGTATCTTTTGTATCTCTGGCAATAAACTGCTCCTTCAAAGTGAGATTTGCAAATTGTAAATTATCCTCTGGAGTATTTTGAAAGACAAACATTACTTGATTTAGTAATGTGTAACTGGGATCTCTGACTGGCTGGAGTTCTTCTATTAGCTTAATCAGGGGCATTTCTTGATGAGCGTACACACCCAAGGCTACCTCACGCACTCGGCCAAGTAGTTCCCGAAAGCTAGGGTTTCCTCCTAAGTTGGTACAAAATGGCAGTAAATTGACAAAGAAACCAATCAATTTCTCAGTTTCCACTCTGGCGCGATTGGCAAGGGCGCTGCTGACAATGATCTCTTCCTGTCTTGTATAAGAGAAGAGTAATGTCTGAAATGCTGCCAACAATGTCATAAACAGGGTTACGCCCTCTTGTTGACTCAGTACCTTGAGTGCATCGGTTAATTTCTTTGAGAGAACTATTGGTTGGCCTGCACTTTTAAAGGTTCGCGCTGGTGGACGTGGGCGATCGCATGGTAGCTTCAATATAGGCGGACTAGTACCTAAATGCTTTTTCCAAAACTGAAGCTGAGACTCTAAGACTTCTCCTTGTAACCACTGCCTCTGCCATTGAGCAAAGTCGGTATATTTGATCGGTAACTCAGTCAGAGGTGACGGCTTACCCTCACAGAAGGCTTCGTAAACTTTTGCCAGTTCTTGAGTTAGGACGCTAAAAGACCAACCATCAGCAACAATATGGTGGGTGACGGCAACGAATAGATACTCTTGTTCATCCAAACGCCAAAGCTTGCTGCGTAATAAAGGGCCTTGTGCCAAATCGAAAGGATGCTTAATTTCCTGTTCAGCCTGTTGTGCGGCTTGAGCTTCGCGCTCAGTTTCGCTGATGTGCTGGAGATCAATTACTGAAAAGTCGAAGACAGGATCGTTAACAACAGCATAAACGACTTGTCCATTGTTAACCTGAAAAGTCGATCGCAATGTTTCATGTCGCCGGACAATTTCTTTTAAACTATCTGATAATGCTTTCTCGTTAAGCGCACCTGTGATGCGATAGACCAAAGGCAGATTATAGATGGAACTACCTGGATAGAATTGGTCAAAAAACCACAACTCTAGCTGGGTTAAAGAAATTGGTATTAGTTCGTTTTGGGGGGGAAATCGTTTTAAAGATAACTCCTGCCTGTCTGGCGCTTTAGCTGTGGCGATTTTTTGGGCTAAAGGTGCGATCGCTGGAGATTCAAATAAACTCAAAAGGGGTAATTCTATCCCAAATGCTTTGCGTGTTAAAGCAATAACCTGAGTTGCTAGTAAAGAATGTCCCCCCAAATCAAAGAAGTTATCGTAAATGCCAACTTGTTCTAACCCTAAAACATCTCTCCAAATCCCAGCCAAGATTTCTTCGGTGGGAGTACGCGGCTCAACAAAAGTTTGACCTAATTCCGGTCGGCTGGTTGTTGGTTCTGGGAGAGCGCGACGGTTTACCTTACCATTGGGTGTGAGCGGGAAAGATTCCATTTCGACAAAAGCTGATGGAATCATATAATCTGGCAGCTGCTCAGTCAAAAAAGCCCGCAGTTGTTCGACTGTGATTGTCTCTCTCACAATCGGGACAAAGTAAGCGACTAAATATTTTTCCCTGGCACTTTCCCCATGCACTTTTGCTACGGCTTGGTTAATTTGAGGATGTTTGCTCAGAACGGCTTCGACTTCTCCCAGTTCAACGCGAAAGCCCCGAATTTTTACTAAATCATCTATCCGTCCCAAAAACTCGATATTCCCATCTGGTAGATATTGGGCTAAGTCACCAGTTTTATAGAGGCGGGGATTGGGGACTGGGGACTGGGGACTGGGGATTATAAAAAAGCTTCCCACACCTCCCACACCTCCCTGCTCCCCTGCCCCTCTGCCTCTTCCAAAGGGATTGGGAATAAATTTTTGATTGGTCAAATCTGCACGGTTGAGGTAGCCACGCGCCAAACCATCACCACTCACGTAGAGTTCTCCAGGAACACCAATCGGCACGGGTTGGAGATTGCTGTCTAACAGATAAACTTGCACATTGACAGCAGCTTTACCAATGGGTGGATAAATCGGCCATTCATCCGGCTTTTGGCTAAAAGTATAAGCTGTAACTAAATCTGCTTCCGTAGGGCCATAGAAATTGTAGAGTGTACAATTTTCCAGACGCTTAAACAGCTTAATCATCGGCTGAGTAATTTGGAGTTGTTCGCCACAAGCGATCGCTTCCCGAATATTCTGAAATAAATGTTCTTGCTCTCCGTATATTTCTGCTAATTGCTGCCAAAGGCTAACTGGCAGAAAAACTTTACCAACGGGGTTGTTAGCTAGTAAGTGGATTAATTTATCTAAATCTTTGCGATCGCATTCAGAAATTATATACAGCGTACCTCCCAAGCCCCAGGCCACGGATATTTCGTGATAGCTGACATCAAAACTGAAGGAGGCAAACTGAAGCACACCAACACCTGTAGCCATTTTAGCCTGATGATGTTCTACTAAATTGGTGAGCGATCGCTGGGTAACAAGAGTCCCTTTAGGAGTGCCAGTAGAGCCAGAGGTATATATGATGTAGGCTAAATTATCAGCTGCTACTTCAACTTGCAGATTACTCTCAGATTCTTTGCTGATTTCGTCCCCATCTTCATCTAACACAATTAGACGATGAGCCAAGTTGCCATTAAATAATGATTGCAAATGTGTTTGAGTTAAGACGACTGGTGTTTGAGAATCGTTGAGCATGAATGCTAAACGCTCTGGCGGATAGGTAGGATCGAGGGGAACGCAAACTCCTCCAGCCTTGAGAGTTCCTAAAATGGCGATCGCAGCAGCTAGCGAACGCTCCACACAAATCCCGATCGGCACATCTGGTTTCACACCGAAGCGTTGCAAGTAGTGGGCAATTTTATTGGCTTCCTGATTTAACTCCTGATATGTCAATTGTTGGTTTTCATATACCACCGCCAAAGCTTGGGGTGTTTTTTCAACTTGCTCCTCAAATAATTGATGGATGCAGCGATTGATGGGATACGCTGGTGAGGTAGCATTCCACTCGACTAAAAGTAAATCTTGCTCTACTGGAGTTAGTAGCGGTAACTCGCCTGGGGTGCGATGAGGATTGATGGTAATTCCTTCCAACAGAGTGAGGAAATGACCAGCCATGCGATCGATAATGTCTGCATCAAAGCGATCGCGATCGTAGTAAATTTTCACCGTCATTTCATCGCCAGGAATTGCCAGCAGTGTGAGAGGATAATTGGTTTGTCCCCTGTCTTGTAGCTCCCCGATGCTCAAGTTTCCAGGGAGTTGCTGCAACGTTACATTTACAGGATAGTTTTCAAATACAACAATGCTTTCAAACAAAAGTTGATTTCGAGGAACTTCACTCACACCCTGAATATCCACCAGTGGAGTGTATGAATACTGCTCCCGTTCTATATACTCTTGTTGCAACAACCCCAGCCAGGTTAACAAATCGGTTTTATCAGGGATTTTCAACCGTGCGGGTAAAGTATTAATAAACAACCCCACCATCGACTCCACACCAGATAAGCTAGCAGGGCGGCCAGATACAGTAGTGCCAAAAACCACGTCAGACTCACCACTGTAGCGACTTAGTAGCAGCCCCCAAGCTGCTTGTACCAAGGTGGCAAGGGTCAGATGATGTTGTTGAGCAAAAGATTTTAAGGTAGTTGTCCTCTCGGCTGATAGATGTTGCGATCGCACCTCAATATTTTGCTGTTGGTGAGAACTCTGCCCGATGGCTCGTTCAACTATCAAAGGCGTAGGTGCAGTAAAACCCTCAAGATTTTGTTGCCAAAATGCCTTTGCCCCAGCCAAATCTTGCTGCTGCAACCAATTAATATAATCCCGGAAAGGGCGACTTGGAGCTAAATATAACTGTTGCCCATTCTGAATTGATTCATATAAAGCAAACAATTCTTTGAAGATAATCGGCCAACTCCAGCCATCAACCAGCAAGTGATGAAAACTCCAGACAAACTCATAAGTTTCATCGGCTACCCGAACTAAAGCAAAGCGCATTAATGGAGCTTTGTCAAGTTCAAAACCTTGTTTTCTATCTGAATCTAAAAAAGAATTGAGACGTATTTCTTGCTCTTGCTTAGAAAACATCCGCCAGTCTAAATTAGACCAAGGCAAATTCACTTCTTTACGCACCACCTGAACTGATTGTTTGCGATTCTTCCAAACAAAAAGAGTCCGCAAAGCCGAATGTCGCTCTACCAAAAGTTGCCAAGACCGCTCAAATACACTTGGATTTAAATTGCCATGAATAGTTAATTTAAACTGCTCAAAATAGATTGTCGATTCCGACTCATAGAGAGTATGAAAGAGTATCCCCTCCTGCGTAGGTGAAAGCGGATAGATAGATTCAATATCTTTATTTTTACTTTGTTTTTGTGCAACTACCATTGTTTTTTAAATAATATTAATTACGTAATTTATCTCTCTTCTCTCTTATCTCTGTGTCCTCTGCGCCTCTGCGGTTCGTTTAAAAAAGTAATTCTTAAAAAGCAGAAGTTGACAATCCGCCATCAACTGCAATAGTAACACCAGTAATATAGCTAGCACATTCGGACGCTAGAAAAGCAACCAAATTAGCAACCTCACTAGAAACACCGCGACGACCAAGAGGAATCATCTTATTCGTTCCTTCGATGATTGAATCAACAGTCCGGCCTTCCTCTTGAGCGAATACTTCTAAATATTCTCTATGCCTTGGAGTATCAATCAGTCCAGGATTGACACAGGTAACTAAAACATTCCACTTAGCAACTTGCGTAGCAACAGTTTTTGTAAAGTTGATTAATCCAGCGTTCGCAACACCCGATTTAACAAGACGACTAGAAGGTTCTTTCCCTGATGTTCCAACAATATTAATAATGCGTCCCCATTGCTGATTTTTCATCGTCGGTAGCACCAAATTTGTCATGCGAATATAGCCCATTAACTTGCCTTCAAAGACAGCCAACCAATCTTCATAAGATAGATTTTCTACTGCTTCATTAGAAAATGTTGCCCCCTCAGAATTATTGACCAATATATCAATTTTTCCAAATTGCTTGAGAGCTTCTTGGACTAAGTTTTGAGAATTACTTGCATTTTGCACATCAGCACAAATCGGGATAACTTTGGCTTGAAAACCAATCAAACCTTGATAAGCTTGTTCTAATCGCTCAGAACTTCTCCCACAAATTATTAACTGACAACCTTCTGCTGCCAGCTTTTGGGCAACGCTATAACCAATGCCAGCACTTGCTCCTGTCACTAAAGCTACTTTCTGTGTTAATCCTAAATCCATGATGAATATCCCTTACGAAGTAGTTAGCGATCGCGCCATCATATCTGTCTTTAAAAAAGCATCTTTTACTGAAATATGAGAGCGAGGTTTAATCAAAATTTCAATCAAAGATACTGTTTCATCAGAAGGATTATGTCCTCCATAAAGAGCGTTAGCAGGAGCATAATAAACACTACCATATTTTAAATTCTGCTGTTGTTCTGCCACTGCGATCGTCAATCGAGCATTAAGAATTATTCCCATTGTTTCATTAGCAGATTGGCGAATTGGGATTATTCCTTTTGGAGGAATTTTGGTAATGACAATCTCAAACCAAGAACCAACAACGGACTGACACTGAAAACCTGTAATTTCATCTTGAGTTGGTGAAACTTTCAGAATAGCCTCCTCAGCTTCCTCAGAATTTGTGATGCGTTTCACATCAAATGCTAATGCTGTTTCTGAAAAAGGGTTTATAGAACCATGAAGAACATTGTCACCAGCCACATAAACTTGCTGAAGGGGTTCAAGAATTTCTTTAGTACCATTAATATTTATTTCTAAACGTCCCGCGATTTGCATTCCAATTTGACTTTCTGGATGTCGATGTAATTCAAAAGTAGCTCCTGGGGGAATAGAAGCTAATTGCACAACTGTGTCTTGACATTGAAATGCGATTAACTCTACATCAGAATTAACTTGGATAGTTTTTGGCTGGGGAAAATATTTAGACATAACTTTCTGTTAATTTAATTTTTTCTGAAAAATAGACCAACTCATACGAATGTTTCCATAGATGGAAATAAATTCTAAATCGTAGGCTTTAACAGCATTCTCATTAGTAATAGCGAAATCGGCTAAACCCTGCATTACCTGAATCGCTGAATCGCTGGTAGAAGGAGACAAATCCACTTGTATTTGTGTTTGATCTTGAGAATCTGGCAATAGTTTCGTTAACAGAGGTAGAGGAGCCGGATGGGTAACAATTCTAGAACCGTTGAAAACTACCTCTTTATTTTTTTTCTTAGCCAATCCATAAACTGGAGTAGGAAATATAAAAATGAAGCCTAGCTCAAAACTTGGCTCCATATAAAACTCATTAATTCGGTCGTAAGCATGAGGAACTAAAGCCATATCTACTTTGTCTTGTAGCAAAGCTTCTTTGACTTCTGTAAAAGTATCAAACAACTGAGTTGATGCGGTAAATTGCTCTGATAGCAGTTGCTTAGTTATGTACTGGGAAGCGTAGTCACTACTAGTAGCATTAGGACCCAAAGTACCTATGACTAAATTTTTTGAAGGAGGGATACGAGGTTGAAATTCAATCTGAAATTCCAGCATAGTTTTTCCTGAGTAATCATCATGATATTTTTTGGTAGCGAGTCATTGGCAATTTGGTTATAGATAACCTCCTGGAACTTAGTTTATTTGCAGAAAATCTTGTGAAAACAGAAACTTGGTTTTTGGGTATGAACGACTTTATTTAATTAATTTCTGCTAACAATTCGTCCAAAGCTTCTTGGCTAAACTCAACTTCTGGGAAATCTGAAGGAGTATAGCCACCTGCCTCTGGAGTTAAGCAGTGGGCAATAATAGTTTCTAAGGCTTCTATATACTCATTAGCCAGATTTTTTACAGTGCCCCAGGAATGAAAATGCTCGCTATATTGCCACTCTACTTTCAGCCTCCCTTCAACAACTAATCCATTCACTGTTAATAAATGGCGGCGCTGTCCTTTGGGGCTGTGAATAGAACCGCTAGACTCTTGGGCATATTTCCATCCAAGGGTTGCTAACTGCGTTTGATCGAATTGACCTAAGTAGTTAAAGCTCACCTCAGCTTTGGGGAACACTTGTAATTGATTGCGTTCTGCGCTTCTCCCAAGGGGAGACGCCAAGGGCGAACGCAGCAGCGCTTCTCTATGAGACGCTCCGCGAACGCTATTGCTCTCATCTGAGCTAAGATAACGCCAGATGCCATAATCAATACCCCGGTTGGGAATACGTCGCAGTTGCTCTTTTACCGACTTGAGAACCTCTCCGGGATCGTTGCGATCCTCAAGTTGTAAGAGAACGGGGAATATACTAGTAAACCAGCCTACCGTGCGGGACAAGTCCACATCATCAAACAAGTCCTCTCGTCCATGACCTTCTAAGTCAATCAGTAGGGAGTAAGAACTTGTCCAACGAGTGAAAGTTTGCACCAATGCCGTCAGCAGAACATCGTTAATTTGGGTGTTGTAGGCTCCAGGGACATCGTGCAACAGGGCGCGAGTCTGTTCTACACTCAGGTATACAGACACAATCTGACTGGAAGCTACAGTGTTATCTTGGGCAACAGCAGCATAATCCAACGGTAAAGGGGCAATTGGGAACCGTATTGAGTCTAGCCAATAATCTAGCTGTGAGTGGAGTTCTTGACTGCGGGCATAATCCTGCAATCGAATTGCCCAATCCTTAAAGGAAGTTGTTTTTGCAGGTAGTTGGATGGTTTTGCCAACTTCTAATTGTTTGTATGCCTCAGATAAGTCTTCTAGCAAAATCCGCCACGAGATCCCATCAACAGCCAAGTGATGGATGACGATGAGTAACCGTCCGGGGGAATTGCCTAAGTTAAACAAAACGACCCGCATCAGCGGCCCATCTGTTAAGTTCAGCGTCCTTTGTGTTTCGTCCGCCCTGGTTGCGATCGCCTTTAACTGTTCTGCTGGGGGCAGATATGACAAATCTGCAATGCCCAACAATACTTCATCGCTTGCATCACTGTTGTACTGCTGCCATAGCCCATCCTGCTGCACAAACCGCAGGCGTAAAGCATCGTGATGGGAGAGTAACTTTTGTAATGCCTGCTCTAGTAATTCCGGTTGCAAATTTGCGGGAACTTCTAGCAGGAAGGATTGGTTAAAGTGATGAGGTTCCGGCAGATTTTGCTCAAAGAACCAGTGCAGAATTGGTGTTAGAGGGACAACCCCTGTAACTAAACCTTGTTCTGATTGAACCGAATTAATTATACCAGCAACAGTAGCTAGTTCAGCTATTGTTTGGTGTTGAAATAATTGTTTGGGAGTAAGTTTGAGTCCAGCTTGATTAGCTTTGGCAATAATTTGCATACTAATGATGGAATCCCCACCTAATTCAAAAAAATTGTCGTGGATACCAACTTGTTTAAGTAGTAAAACATCCCGCCAAATCTTGGCCAAGACTTCTTGAGTGTGAGTGTGGGGGGAGACAAAGCCAGTAGATTCATCGGACTCGAACTCCGGTACTGGTAATGCACGACGGTCTACTTTGCCGTTAGGGGTAATGGGCAGAACTTCCAGAAATGTGAAGGATGCAGGAACCATGTAACTAGGGAGCTTTGACTTGAGAAACTGGCGTAGTTCATTACTGGTTGGCTGTGCCAGTTCTGGGATGATGTATGCTGCCAAACTTTTCACACCGGGTATATCAACTCTTGCGATCGCCACAGCATCACGTACCTGGGGGTGTTGAGTCAAAATAGCCTCAATTTCCGATAGTTCAATGCGGAAGCCGCGAATTTTAACTTGATTATCAATGCGACCCAAGAATTCTATATTGCCATCGGCTTGGTAGCGAACCAAATCGCCCGTCTTATACAAGCGAGAGTACTTCGTACACGCTTCTCTACGAGAGGCTCCGCCAACGCGAACGCAATTAGTGGATTGATCTTCTGTTTCCCCCTTGCCCCCTGCTCCCTGCCCCCTGCTTCTTTTAAAAGGGTTACGAATGAAGCGTTCTGCTGTAAGGTCGGGACGGTGGAGATAACCCCGTGCCAAGCTCTCACCACCAATGTACAATTCTCCAGTGACACCAATGGGTACAGGCTGTAATAAAGAATCTAGTATATAAACTTGGGTATTAGCGATCGCTCGCCCGATCGCAGGTGGTAAATAGGTTTGTTGTTTGAGAGTTACAGCACCGGAGGTTGTGACTACAGTATTTTCTGTTGGCCCGTAATTATTCACCACCTGAAAAGGATGAGAAGTTGAAGGATACTGATGAAGTTGATCTCCACCTGTGAGCAAAGTTCGCAAAGCAGCATTCGCCGGCCAATTTAATGACAGAATTTTCTCGGCCATAGGTGTCGGTAGAAAGCTAATGGTTATTGCCTTTGACAACAACCAGTCTCGCAGTTGCTCAGGGTCAAGGCGGATTTCATCATTGGGAAAGTGGATGCTAGCTCCCGCCGTCAAATAAGGCCAGATTTCCCAACCACAAGCGTCAAATGCTACTCCAGCAACTTGTGTTACTCGGTCAAGGGACGACACGGCAAAAGCTTGTTGATGCCAAAAGACGAGATTTAACAATCCTCGATGTTCAATTTGGACTCCTTTGGGTCTGCCGGTAGAACCGGAGGTGTAAATCACATAAGCTAGATTGTCAGTTGTCACCGTGTGAGGTAAATTCTCTGCGATCGTGCTGAAGGTTGCGCTATCAAGACAAACTACCTGCGCTTGATGTGGCGGAAGGGTTGTAACCAGACTTTCCTGGGTCAACAGCACCGATACCTGGGCATCTGCTAGCATGAACGCCAACCGCTCTTGGGGATATGCCGGATCAATAGGTACATAAGCCCCACCAGCCTTGAGAATGCCCAGCAATCCTACCAACATTAAGGGCGATCGCTCAATGCAAATTCCCACTAAAACTTCTGGTTTCACACCAAGCGAATCGCTACGCGACAGCTTCGCTGAACGCAGATATTGCGCCAACTGATTCGCACGGAGGTTCAACTGTTGGTATGTGAGGGACTCGTCCTCATAGACCACAGCTACTGCATTTGGTGTTTTTTCAACCTGTTCCTCAAACAACTCATGGATGCATTTGCTCTTAGGATAAGGCGTATAAGTATCATTCCATTCCACTAGCAACTGATGTCGCTCCGGCTGACTCAGCAGTGGTAATTCCCCAATGGGTTGATTCGGATTAGCAATAATCGCTGCTAACAAAGTCTGGAAATGACTTGTCATCCTCGCAATGGTATCTGGCTCAAATAGGTCGCTGTTATATTCCCACGAACCTATCAGTCCCGCTTTTGTCTCCCAAACGGCCAAGGTCAAATCAAACTGAGATGTTCCACGTTCTACAAATTGAGGAGTCAGGGTAACATCAGGCAATTCTAATGTATCCAACAAGAAATTCTCTAAGACAAACACCACTTGGAACAGGGGATTGTAACTGAGAGAACGTTCTGGTTGCAATGCTTCTACCACTTGCTCAAAGGGGACATCTTGGTGAGTGTAAGCGGACGTTGCAACTTGTCGCACTTGAGAGAGAAACTGACTGAAACTGGGATTTCCTTTGATCTGGTTACGCAGTACCAATGTATTGACAAAAAACCCAATCAATGATTCTATTTCTCTGCGGTTGCGGTTGGCAATGGGGCTACCAATGCAGATATCATCTTGACCACTGTAACGAAACATTAAAACGACGAAAGCCGCCAGTAGTGTGTGAAATAGAGTAGCTCCTGACTGTTGGCTGAAGGTTTTGATTTGCTTGCTCAAATTCTGGTCAATTTTAAATTCCTGGGTAGCACCACAGAAAGTCTGAACAGGGGGGCGTGGTTTGTCTGTGGGTAGTTCTAATAAGGGTGGCGCATTGGCTAACTGTTGCTTCCAGTAATTTAGTTGCTGTTTTTGAATTTCCTCAGTCAACCACTGTCGCTGCCAAACTGCAAAATCAGCATACTGAATGGTTAACTCAGGGAGGAGCAAAGGGGAATCAATAGTAAAAGCTCGGTAGAGGCTGGACAACTCTTGGATGAATATCCCCATTGACCAGCCATCTGTGATGATATGGTGCATGATCAACACCAGGGTATGGGACTCTGGCTCCAGCCTTAGTAAAGTAACCCGCAATAAAGGGCCATTACTCAAATCAAAAGGTTGTCGAGCTTCTTTTGTGACAATCTGTTGTACTTCTGATTCTTCTAAACCTTGCAAGTCCAGCACTGGTATGTTGATTGTCAAGCTAGGAGAAATGATTTGCAAGGGTTTCCCGTCAACTGCGGGAAATGTTGTCCGCAAAATTTCGTGACGACGGATGATTTCGTTGATACTCTGTTCAAGAGCTTCTACGTTGAGTACACCTTCAACGCGCAGCTGTAAACCCTCGTTATAAAATGGGCTTTGGCTTTCTAATTGATAGAGAAACCACATTCTCTGCTGGGCAAATGATAAAGGCAAGTCTCCAGAGCGATCTATAGGTAGTATTGGCTCAAAAGAGAAGTCTATTGCAGTCTGCGCTTCTTCTAGAAAAGCCAGGATTTCTGATTTGCGCCCTAGCAATTGGTTTTTGAGGTCTGGGTTCATCACTCCCTTGGGAGCGCGATAGTTTAACTGGTTTAACTGGCCGCCTTCTAGCCAAATTTTTATACCTAAACTATTTAAATAAGATACAAATTCTATTATTGTCATTTATAATACCCCTCCCTCATATTCTTTTTCTGCGTCATCCATAGTTACATTCCACTTTCTGACAACAGTTTGTAGCGCCTCAAAGCTTTCTCCCAAACCAGCTACAGTCGGGGATGCAAAAAAACGATTTGGCGACAATTCAACAGAAAAAGTCTCGCGCAACCGAGAAATGACTTGGAAGGCTAGCAAAGAATTTCCTCCTAGTTCAAAGAAGTTGTCGTGAATGCCGATTTGGGGTATGCCTAAAACTTCTTGCCAGGTTTGAGCTATTTGCCGTTCCGTTTCATTTCGGGGAGCGATCGCTCCTATACTAGTCATACCCCTAGCCAATAATTCTCGATTAATTTCGCCCTTGGCAGTGAGGGGCATTTGTGATAGTTGCACAAAGTCACAGTTAACAGTTGTTGTGAAGCGATCGCGCACTGTAAAATCTGATAATTCTGGTACGCCAGAACCGTTACTCGTAGTCAAATA
Source organism: Nostoc sp. 'Peltigera membranacea cyanobiont' 210A (assembly GCF_002246015.1). GTDB lineage: Bacteria > Cyanobacteriota > Cyanobacteriia > Cyanobacteriales > Nostocaceae > Nostoc. Next base: position 156,875 of record NZ_NOLJ01000001.1, on the reverse strand, counting down.
GGCAGTTAATTTCTGTAACCCTGGAAACTCCGAGGTAAAACGCCGAATTTTGGGATTGCTACCATCTAAACCGACTATCATCTGTGCTTGGTCATGATATAAACCAGCCAAAAAGGAATATAATCCTTGTTGCAGGCTCATCTCATAAAAGCCTTGAGCGCGGGTAATTTCTTGCCTCTGATAACCCTTGTTAATCCCTGTATCACGCCAAATTGTCCAAGCAAAGCAATAGCTATGCAACTCACCAATAGAACGTTGGTATTGATTAAAGCTTTCCAAAAAATTGTTAGCAGCAGCATAAGCAGAAATTGTGGCTCCACCAAAGAAACTCGCCAAAGACGAAAAGCTAATGAAAACTCCCTGCCCTTGCTTTTTCAGCACTTGATGCAGCACCCAAGCACCTAAGACTTTGGGACGTAAAATTGCAGCTAAACTCTCTGGTGTTTCATCCACTAACATCTGTTCGTGGTAAGTTCCCGCCAGATGAATCACCCCATCCAGCTGACTTCCCCAATTAGCCTTGACTTTTGCCACCACTTGTTCAACGGCTTCAAAGTCGCAGATATCTACTGTCTCATAAACGATCGCTCCCAGCTGCTTTAATTCTTGATAAGCTTTAATTTTGTCTGATATTGTTTTGGATACAACGTCTGTACTTGGTAGAGGAGTGCGACCTAGTAATAGCAATTTGGCATTAAAAAACTTAATCAGATATTTAGCAATTTCAATCGCAACACCTCCAAGCCCACCGCTAATTAGATACATTCCTCCTGGTTTAAAGGGAAGTTCTTGCTTTGGTTTGTCTTGCAGTTTGACTTTTTCCAAACCTGCAACAAAACGCTGTCCGTTTCGGTAAGCAACCTCTTGGTCTTTTAATAAAACCTGGAATTCTTGTAGAATATGGTTTCCGTCCACCTGTACTGAATCTGGTGGTAAATCGATGTGGCGGCAATTTAACCAGGGTATTTCTTGGGGAATAGTTTTAACTACACCTAGAACTGGAGATTTTTCATAAGCTATCTTGTCTGTTGGTTGTGTAGACTGGGTATAGCTAGAAACAAATAATAATTGAACTAAATCTTGGGATACCTGAGTTTTTGCTAGGGCTTGGACAAAAAACAATAAACTGTAAATTCCCTGCTTTTGGGCTTTTTCAAGAGCTTCTATACTTTTGATTTCTCCAGCATATTCTTGATAATTCCACAAATGCAAAATTTGACCAATGGTCAGGTTTTCTGCCTTTATAGTCTCAAGCAATAGCTGATAATGACCTGCATTTCCAGGAGTTAAACAGAAATGATTAGGACTTTTTTTGGCAAAATCATATCCGGGTGAGACACACAGATATGGCAGGTTTTGCTGTTGCAATTGCTGACAAACAAATGTACCTAATCCAAGCTCGTCAAGGAATACTATAGTCAGACTATTTTGGGATAAAGTCTTCAAAACCTTGGCTTGCTTACGTCGCCAAACTTTTTGGTAGAACCAATCAGGAATAGTGTTGCTATTGCCTAGTAAAATATCGAATTGTTTGAGAATTGAGTTGAACTCACCTGCATGAAAGCGATCGCTAAGTTGCGATCGCTGGATTTTACCAATAACGGTTTTGGGGATATCTTCTTTAGCTAATAAAATTAAATAATCAGGATTTAAGCCGATTTTGTTCACCACTGTCTGGCGAATTTTCTTTAGTAGCTCTAGCAGTTTTGCTTCTTCTGTAATCGGCGAACTGAAGAAAATAGCCAGTTTCTCTGTTGCATCATCAGCATTGCACACTGCACAAGCGGCAGTGTAGGACACTTCAATTTCTGCAATTTCTTCAACTACTGCTTCAATTTCATGGCTGTAGTAGTTGGCTCCATTGATGATAATAGTTTCTTTGGCACGACCAGTAACCACCAATTGTCCGTTGGTAATAAATCCTAAATCTCCAGTATCAAACCAGCCATCTTTTAAAAAGGATTGACCGTTGGCATTGTGGTTGTTGTAATATCCTGAAGAAACTGCATCACCTTTGACTTGCAAACGCCCTATAGTCTCTTCTCTTAATACAGAGTTTTGCTCGTCTACTATGCGAATGGTAATTCCAGGAATGACTGAGCCTAAATCGGTAAAAGTATTGTAATTTGGATGGTCTATGTCTACTCGTTGAATAGTACCTTGCAATATAGATTTGTCTACCCTATGGAATAACAAAGGTGCTTTTTTCATAGTCTGATAATATGTAATTCCCGAACCCATCTCAGCCATTCCAAAAGCGGGACGAATTGCTGTTGCTTTGAGTTTGTATGCAACCAAATTTTCTCGAAAATCCTCCACAGCTTTACTAGATACTGCTTCACCAGCTGTCAGTAAGAATTTCACACACGATAAGTTCCAGTTTTGTTCTGGTTCTTGTTTGAGGGAGTCATTAACTATCGCATAAGCAAAGTTGGGGGCCCAGCTATGAGTAATCCGGTATTTGTTAATCAAATCTAACCAGTTAAGGATGCGACCCAAAATATATTCTTTTTGGGCATAAACCAAGGTGCAACCCAATTCAACACCACGGATATGCCAGTCGGAAATGCTGCCAATGTGATCGAAGGGCAGCCAATTTAAAATCACATCTTCTCGCTTATGCTGATTGAGTTGGTTAGCTCCTCTGGCGCGAGAAATTAGATTCTTATGAGTCAATTGAACGCATTTTGGTATTCCTGTACTGCCAGAAGTCAGATTGAAAAGAGCCACCTCATCTGGTTGACTATGGTGATATTGTTTGCTGGCAATATTGTTTTTTAATACTTCAATTGTGCCTATCTTGATGCGTTCTACTGGTAGCCATTGCGATATAAATTCTATCTCTGGTTTGAGAGCTTCTGTAGTTAAGATGACTGGACTATCTAAGAACTGCCAAATATGAGAAAGTTTATCTACCACCTTGTTTGATTCTCTATAAGTCGGTGGCACTTCCATGATTACGGGGACAAAGCCTCCTAATATGCAGCCCCAAAAAGCGGGAATAATGTCACAGCTAAGTTCCATCTGCAATATGACTTTGTTTTTTGGCTTGAGTCCCAACTTTCTCAAACCAGCAAGAATCCGCTCTGCAACTTCCAGTAACTCAGCATAAGATTGGCGTAGTTCTGTGCCATCGGGCAACAGGTAAATAATTCCCGCACTTTTAACCTGTTGCGCGGCTGTTTGCAAAACTTCGGGCAAGGTAATAGGTGCATGAGGATCATCCGGGAGAATACTGCCGTGGCTAATGGCAAGTGGCTTCGGCTCTAAGAAATGTTGTTGTGTATCTGGTTGGGAATCTCTGGGAATGGGGACAACGTTAGCGATGGTGAAAGCCCCGCCTCCGGCGATCGCGTTCTTGTCTTGCCAATCTGGGATTAAATCTGATAAATGGAGTGAGGGAATATTCTTTCTCAACTCCTGCACAACTACCACTGCCTGTTCAATTTTGTGATGAGAGTTAAGTTGCTTTTCGACTTGCTCAATTAAACTTTCATCAACAATAGGAATGTTCATCAGAGCCAATTCGTCTACCTCTCCTGTGGCAGTTAAAGGTATATTTGACACTGGTACTACGGCTTTGGGTAATAATGTTCCCCCGGACACATTTTTAAGATAAGAGCGAATTTGCTTTAGCGAGTTATTTGAGCTTGAAACAATATATGGTATGACTTCCAGTGGATATGTTTTATTCACAATCACTGTGCATTCGTTTAATGGAGCTTCCTCCAATAAAACTAATTCAAACTTAGTTTTAAGTTGTTGTATTTTCTTCAAATATAAACTTTCTTCTTCTAAAAAATTCATTTTTTACACTCTTTACCATAATTTAAATGTACTTAAAAATTACAAGTCTATACTTACTAAACTATAATCTAGGTAAACGAAAAACTATTGCAAAATAGAAATTTTGCTTTTATTTTATATCAATTAATTTATAAACAGCATTTTTTTTGTCACATCAATTTACTATAGATAATATTTAGAAATTATTGTTCTATTAAAGTACAAATTTTATGAAATTAGTCTGTTTAACCTAAATCTTTTAAATAATCTCAGTTTTGTCAATAAAATGCAATAGCAGTTAAGACAGTTAAGTAGATAATAAGATGGAATTTAAGAAAGTTAAGAAATTTAAGAAAGTTAAGTAGATAATAAGGTGGACAGTTAAGACAGTTAAGCAAACATTTAACGTAAGAATTCAGGAATCAGAATGGGCAACTCTTGGAGACGCTAAAAGCGAACGCCCCGCGACGCTAACAGAATTCAGAATAGTTAAAGAATCAGGAGAATATTTGATGACTAAATATACTAATCATTCTAAATTCCTGATAAATTCTGGCTCCTGACTCGTGGGTGCTGATTGATATTGATTACTTAATATTGATAAAGAGCTAATCAATTTATCTTATGTGTTTGCTTAACTTTCCTAAATTTCTTAACTTTCCTAAATTCTTATAATAATTACTTCTTAACTGTCTTAACTGATCTTGAAAATATATTTAATTACTGATATATCTGTAGTTGAAAAAATAATTTCCTTAAAGGAAAACTCTATGTCTAAAAACACAGTCAAAACAGTGGATGTTGGAGCCTTACCATTTTTTGCGCGTTTCTTGGAAGAGCAAGCTACTGAAGGTGAAGGAACAGATGTTCCTTGGACTTACAAGTTTCCTTCAGATTTGGAAGATAAATAATTTATTTAGTCTTCTACGTATGAAAGTACCTTTCTAATCGGGAAGATACGTTGTAATTGGCTTCATCATAATTTAATAGAGTAGCAGTTATCAAATAACTGGAAACTATTCTTAGAGACGCGATCGCTTTCATATTCCCTTTTCCAAAGATGGAGGTGATTGCTTTTTCTAGTCCCCTAAATTCTTCAAAGATTTTTGGGTATCGAAAGCAATTTCTTTGCTAATATTTAATAGCTTCCTCCTAAAATTATGATAAAAAATATTTATGCACCTGTCTCGTGATGTTGTTTTATTAATTACACACAGTGGTGATTTCTTCACTATAGATAGAGTGGCAGAAGCCTTAGCAAAAAAAGGGGTGCAACCATTTCGTCTAGATACTGATAAATTTCCTCTAGAAGTGCAATTAACAGCACATTTTGATAAGTCTAAAAGTTACCACACTATAGAATGTAACAATCACTCTATCAGCACAGAGCAGGTGCAAGCTGTATGGATGCGCCGTATTTGGGAACCAAAACTGAGTCAAGAATTAGCGCCAAAGTTCCGAGAAGCTTGCGTTAGAGAATCACAAGCAACTTTAGATGGTTTTTGGGACAGTCTCAAGGGAGCTACGTGGGTAGATAATTTAGAGCGGATAGATTATGCAAGTAACAAGCTGCGTCAACTACGGATTGCGTCTGAAGTAGGTTTTGTTATTCCCCAGACTCTTGTTACCAACAAAGCCCAAGCAGCACGAGAGTTTTTCGGGCAAGTTAAGGGCAAAATGGTGAGCAAGCTCTTAACTGCTCTTTCCCAGAGTATGGAAGCTAACTCTTCGTTTTTTCTGTACACCAGCATCGTGAAAGAAGAAGACTTACAAGATGCCGAGTCACTGCGCTATTGCCCAATGGTTTTTCAAGAGCAAATTCCAAAACAACAGGAATTACGGGTGGTGTATGTGAATGGTAATGTATTTGTAGGGGCGCTAAATGCAGATGTGTATGCAGCAGCCAAAGTTGATTGGCGTAAACCTGGTGTTGAGGTTGGCACATGGCAACATCACCAGCTTCCTGATGAAGTAGTTAGCCGTCTCAAAGCCTTTATGGGAAAATTTGGGCTGTTGTTTGGAGCGTTAGATTTCATCGTCACACCATCAGGGGAATACGTCTTTTTGGAAATCAACCCTGTGGGGGAGTGGGGAATGCTAGAAAAGGATCTACACTTACCGATTGCAAGTGCGATCGCAGATGCTCTTGTACCAACTCGTAATGGGCTACGCCCCGCTACGCTAACGTAATTCGTAATTCGTAATTCGTAATGACGCTCCTGCGTCGCTAACGCTGCGCTAACGTAATTCGTAATTAAGAAAGTCAATTACTGTAGGGTATCTTAGGCGCAACTCAATTATGACTGTATTAATAGTCACGTTTAGCAAAGATAACGAAAGCATTCCTCTAGTCATCAAAGAAATTGAGGCTAGAGGAGAAAAAGCATTTAGGTTTGACACAGACAGATATCCCACCGAAGTCAAGCTAGATATTTACTCTGGCGATACTGAACGGGTAATTATTACTGATAGCGAACAGAAACTAGATTTGAGCGAGGTATCCTCAGTTTGGTATCGGCGGATGCGCTACGGAGAAAAAATCCCCGACTCAATGGACAAGCAATACAGAGATGCGTCAATTAACGAATGTCGCGCCACAGTCAGGGGTATGATTGCCAGCCTTCAGGGATTCCACTTTGATAAAATGTCCAATGTGGATCGGGCTAATAATAAGCAACTACAATTGCAAGTTGCACGAGAAGTTGGTCTTATAACTCCACGCACTCTGACTTCAAACAATCCAGAAACAGTCAAACAATTTGCTCAAGAGTGTCAGCAAGGTATAGTTACCAAGATGCTTTCTTCCTTTGCTATTTACGATCGGCAGGGGCGAGAAAACGTTGTGTTTACCACTCCAGTTACAAATGATGATCTGGAGAATATGGAAGGACTGCGTTTTTGTCCGATGACCTTTCAAGAAAATGTGCCCAAGGCGCTGGAATTGCGGACAACTATTGTCGGGCATCGCGTATTTACTGCCGCAGTAGATTCCCAAAGCTTGTCAGGATCTACTTACGACTGGCGCAAAGAGGGGAGAGCCTTAGTTAAAAATTGGCAACCCTACGACTTGCCAGAAGATATTGAGAAAAAACTGCTCAAACTGATGGCTTACTTTGGCTTAAACTATGGAGCAATTGATATTATTGTCACCCCCGATGGTCGCCATGTATTCCTCGAAGTTAACCCAGTTGGGGAATTTTTTTGGATGGAGATATATTCACCACACTACCCCATTTCGCAGGCGATCGCAGAAGTATTACTGACTAATAAAAATTAGGGAATTGAGCCTTGTATATTTTTATTGTCTTCTATTTTGAAAGGTGTTAGTGAGATTTCACTATTAAGTTTATTAATATTAAATTCCTTATTTAAAATTACGAAATTATTGAAATTTGGAGATTAAATTCTTGTGATCAATCTAGTAAATACACAAACAGTTTTAACATTTGATGGGGTAAATGATTATATAGATTTTGGCAGAAACGATATTGGCGGCGTTTTTGCTCAAGGGAGTTCAGCTTTTACGGTTTCAGGATGGGTAAATCCATACGAACTAACAAATAAAGCCACTAGTTACGGGACGCGCAATGTATTTTTTGCCCGTTCTTCCGAGAGATATAGCGATAATTTTGAATTCGGCATCAGTGAAGCAGGAAGCCTAGATATCTACATTGATGAAACTGTTAGCAAGGGTATCAAAACCTTTGGGCAAGGAGAATTAACTATAGAACAATGGCACTTTTTTGCTATTGTTTTTAATAGTGGTCAACTAGCCGTATACCTTGACGATCGTGAATACAACGATTCTCTTAGAGGTTCATCTTTAAACAAAGCAACAAGTTCTATAACTCTGGGAGCAACTTTACACAAACAGGTCTATTTCAAAGGACAATTAGCAAACATTAGTGTTTGGAATTATCCTTGTACTCAAGCACAAATCCAGACTCATCGTTGTGGGCTAATAGTCGGAGATGAATCAGGATTAGTGGCTTACTGGAAATTAGACGAAGGGCAAGGTACAACTGTCAAAAACCAAAAGGGAAAGTCCTATCAAGGAAATTTTCGTGGTAATCCTATTTGGACTTTAGCAGAAATTCCATTTGCAACACAATCATCAAATCCAGTTCCATTTGCAGCAGAATTATCCAATCAAGAAGATATTCAAGAAGAGATCCAAACTGAGACAGCAGTTATTCCTGAAGAAAATATCTCACCACTAACCACAAGTTTATTAGCAGCAACGGTATCGTTAGTAAGCGACGACGAAAACCAACCAAAGGAAATTCAACAGACAGAAATAAACAGCGAAGAATCCGAGATTATTCCAACTGCGATCGCTCTCGAACCACATGACGAGGAAACCAAAACAGACCAAACTGAAGATCCCGTCAATATCCAACAAGCACAAGTATTAACTCAGGAGGAATCGCCGTTAGTAAGCGTCGACGAAAAACAACCAAAGGAAATTCAACAGACAGAAATAAACAGCGAAGAATCCGAGATTATTCCAACTGCGATCGCTCTCAGTCCACATTACGAGGAAACCAAAACAAACCAAACTGAAGATCCCGTCAATATCCAACAAGCACAAGTATTAACTCAGGAGGAATCGCCAGAAACCATGAATACAAAAGCCCGTCCCAAATATAAAATACTTTCCATTGATGGAGGCGGTATTCGGGGCATTATTCCGGCATTACTCCTATCAGAAATTGAAAGGCGGACACAAAAGCCTATATTCAGTTTGTTTGATTTAATTACTGGCACTTCCAGCGGCGGAATTTTAGCACTTGGACTAACTAAACCCCGATTAAGTTCTGATGTATCTGATAACTTGCCAGTAGCTGAATACACTGCTGAGGATCTCCTACAGTTATTTATTGAGTATGGGGTAGAAATATTTTATGAGCCGTTGTTTGAAAGACTACTTGGCCCGTTAGAGGATATATTTCTCCAGCCAAAATATCCTTCCGAAAGCAAAGAAGAAATTTTCAGGCAATATTTTGGTAACGCCCTTATAGAAAATAATCTCAAAGAAGTTTTTGTAACGAGTTACGATATCGAGCAGCGAATTCCGATATTTTTTACAAACAAACTAGAAAAACAGCAAATAGAATCTAAGAATTTTCAGAAGTTATGTGGCGGTTTTTCGCTCCTAGATGCGGCATTGGCAACTAGTGCCACTCCGACTTATTTTGCTCCTCATCGGGTTGTAAACCCCCACAATAGCGGCATCGCCTATACTTTAATCGATGGGGGAGTATTTGCTAATAATCCAGCCCATTTAGCTATTTTAGAAGCACAAATTAGTAGTAAACGAAAAGGCCAAAAAGTCCTGAATACAGAAGATATTTTAGTAGTTTCTTTAGGTACAGGTTCGCTGACGAGTGTCTACCCTTATAAAGAAGTCAAAAATTGGGGACTCTTGCAATGGGGAAGACCGCTTTTAAATATTATGTTTGACGGTAGTAGTGAAGTGGTAGCTGGAGAATTAGAACAGGTGTTTGAACCTAGTGATAAAGAAGCTAAAAGTTTTTATTATCGCTTTCAAACCTTGTTAGATAGTGAACTAGAAGAAATAGATAATACCAAACTCCAAAATACTCGTCAGCTACAAGCTATAGCCCATCGATTAATATCTAACAAAAGTCAAGAAATCGATGAACTGTGTAGTCTTTTGTTGGGCTAAATCAGATTTCTTACATCTTGCACCAACTAACTAGTGCAAGATGTAAGATTATTAATTTCTTCACAAAAGAAATTAATAATGACTCTCGTAGTCATGTTTTCACTTTATAAGGATTGTAGGTAAGTACAATGGATGAACTCGTCAAAAAAATATCTGGTTTAGGCCTTCCTGGCATAATTTTCGTCATAGCAACGGGTGCAGCAGGGGGTAATGTCGCCGCCGTTGTCGCTATGCTTTCAACGCTGGGCGGGCCTTTAGGCCTCTTAGGAGGTTTAGGCTTGCTTGGGCTAGTAGCCGTTCTAGGGGAATATATAGCGGCATTTGGAATTGAAAACATTCTCAAGCTCGTCTATACAGAACGTAGCAAAACTGAATCTGTCAGATTTCTTCTCAAAGAAATTCAAGAATTGCCCATTTCAGATGAGTTAAAACTCAAACTGAAACATCATATTAGCCCAGTAGTCGTTACTGAGCCTGACCAAGGTCCTTTTCCGAGAACAGTCGAAATTGTTGATGAGGAACCATTAATCTAGTACCGCAAGGCGGAAGTTAAAAGGAGTCAGTGCGCCCTTGCGGTGCCGACTTGTTCGCTATCTAAAAGGAAAAATGGCCTTTGAGTCTAACTTAATTCTCAAAGGTCATTTCAAAATTCCTAGTGTAATTAGTAACGGCTACATTTTTAGAATATGCAAACTCCATCTGTGCGTGAGCAAAATACAACAAATCCTTTTTCAGCCTTGATTCAATTTTGGCAGGATGTGAAAGTAGTTGCCGGGCCTTATTGGTATCCAACAAAAGCAGAAGGAAGAGCATTTTCAGATGTGATTCGCTCATGGGTAATGCTCATTTCCTTAATATTATTAATAGTCGTAATTGTCGGTGCAAATGCTGCAAATAGTTACTGGAATCGCTATGTAATTGATATCGTTATTGAACAGAAAGACCTTGATAAATATAATAGTACTTTATGGCTGTCCAGTCTCATTATTGTCGGAATGGTCTTGTTAGTAACTCTTTTAAGATATGTTAGAAAAAAAATAATTCTTGACTGGTATAAATGGCTAAATATTCATGTTTTAGAAAAATATTTAAGCAATCAAGCTTATTATAAAATCAATTTTAAATCTGATATAGATAATCCAGATCAACGCTTATCCCAAGAAATAGAACCTATTACTAGTATTGGCTTGAGATTCTCATCTTCTTTACTAGAAAAATCTTTAGAAATGGGAAGTTCTTTGATAATTCTTTGGATAGTTTCTTCACAAATTGCAATTTATTTAGTTATTTATACAATTATAGGTAATTTAATAGCTGTTTATTTGAATCAATCAATAAATAAAATTAACCAAGAAGAACTTGCATTTAAAGCAGATTTTGCATATTGCTTAACTCATGTTCGTAATCACGCTGAATCAATTGCTTTTTTTCAGGGGGAAGATGAAGAATTAAATATAATTCAGCGCCGATTTAATAATGTTTTAAAAACTGCTGAACGCAGGCTGAATTTAGAGAGGGGACAAGACGCTTTTGGTAGAGCATATCAGTCTGCCATTAGCGTATTCTCAATGTTTATTCTTACACCTTTATTTCTTCAAGATCAAATTGATTATGGACAAATAAACCAAGCTAGTTTTGCTTGCTTTATGTTTTCTAATGCTCTAGGAGAACTAATATCTGAGTTTGGAATTTCAGGAAGATTTTCTAGCTATGTAAAGCGTTTAGCAGAGTTTTCAGATGCGCTACAGGCTGCTAGTGAACAACCAGAGAACGCCAGTACTATTCAAATTCTAGAAGAAGAACGTTTAGCTTTTGAAAATGTCACTTTACAAACACCAAATTATGAACAGGTAATTGTTGAAAATTTGTCATTTGCTGTTGAGCCAGGTGAAGGGTTATTGATTGTTGGCTCTAGTGGTAGGGGCAAAAGTTCTTTGTTGAGAGCGATCGCTGGTTTGTGGAATGCGGGGACTGGGCGTCTAGTGCGTCCTCCCCTAAAAGAAGTATTATTCTTACCCCAACGGCCTTATATCATTTTAGGGACTTTGCGCGAACAGTTGCTCTATCCTCACACAGACAGGAAAATGAGCGATCGCGAACTTGAACATATTTTGCAACAAGTTAACTTGCAACACTTACTTACCCGTGTCGATGGCTTTGATACAGAAGTTCCTTGGGAAAATATATTGTCTTTAGGAGAACAACAACGCCTCGCTTTTGCACGGCTATTAATTACACATCCTAGTTTCACTATCTTAGATGAAGCAACGAGTGCTTTAGATTTAAATAACGAAGGTAATTTATATCAACAGTTACAATCAACGAAAACAACTTTTATCAGTGTTGGACATAGAGAAAGCTTATTTAATTATCATCAATGGGTGTTAGAACTTTCACAAGGATCTAATTGGCAACTTGTTTCTATGCCAGATTATCAATTGCAAAAAGGGATTGTTATTAAACCAGTTGAAAAGGAGCAAATTACGATAGATATTTACCCTAAAAATGAACTCAAAATGAAACCAGAATCAGCAGCGATGTCTAACGACAAGCCCTTCGGGTTCGAGAGTTCGCAATCGACGGGAACCGCCAAGACTGCGACTCCCTCACCGCAAAGCGTCTACGCCACAATTATAGGACTTTCTCATAAAGAGCTTCAGACATTAACAGACTATTCTATTACTACGATTAGAAGCAAGGCTAGTCAAGAAAAGTCTGTGACTACTAAGGATGGTGTAACCTACCGCTATAATAAAAACCCGAATGTATTGAAATGGGTAAGAGTTTAGTAACTATTTGTATATTTCAAAATAAGTGATGCTAACTAGAAAGCAAAAACAATTAGTTACTTATGAATCTATTACGATTTATGAAACACATTACAAATTTCCTACTTTAAAAAATCCAAAATTAAAAAAAGTTCAAAGAAAAATTAGAAAATGTCAAAGCTTAATAAAAGAAGGTACTAAATATTATTCTTATTTTTGGGGAATAATCAAATGGAAAAAACAAATTAATCAAGGAGAAACTTTAGCAGAGGTTAAATTATTAATTAGAGATTATACTCAACTTCTTGATTTTTTAGAAAATTATAAAAATAGTTATCAAAATTTTTTATTAAAATTTATAGATGACTGGAAAAATTTGTTTAATCAAAAATATGATGAAATTAGAAAAGTAAATGAAGAAAGAAATAAGCTAGAGATAAAAAATTATACAAATCCTCAAATAATTGATAATCTGAAATGGGAAGAAGAAGAAAATTTAAAATCTATTTTGCTATTAAGTAATACTAACTTTTTAATATTAGAAAAAGTAAAACTACTCAGTGAAGGAATTAAAAATTTAGCGGAAGATACCAAAAATCAAAAGCAAGCTATTCAGAAAATACTTAAAGATATAGAGGTGTATCAAGAAATTTATGAATACCAAGTCAGAGCTACAAAAATTCGTCAAGAAATCGCAAAAATAGCTGAAACAGCAATTAATCTAGAAAAGTCTCTACAAGATTACTTTAGTCCGTTTCAATCTTTAATAGATGATGTAGTAAAAGTAGATGCAGATTTTTATGCAATTGTAGGAGAAATTCAAAATTTAGCAAGTAGTACTCTAAGTTCTCAAGCTAATTTATTAACGATACAAGATACTATTACTATGTCTCATGACATCCTGAATTTATTAGTGGCAAGTTATGATAAAAAAGGTAGACTGCAAGATGCTTTTTTTCAGTCAAAATTATTAGATTTACAGGTTCATGACTTTAATTTTAGTAAAGATGAGATAACTTTAAATCAAGCGATTTACTTAATATCTAATTATATGTCTACTCAACTGGTTGCTCAAAAGAAAGTGCTAGGGATAGAAGAAACAGATATTGTTTCTGATTATTCTCAACTTTTTATAGAGAAAACAGAATTGACGGAACAACCTAATATTGATATTGAGTTGGCTACAGAATTTAAAAGTAATTGGAATATTGATTACAGTAAATTGCAAAACCTCCTTACACAGTATAAGTGGCAAGAAGCTGATATTGAAACAGCTAAGTTAATGCTAGAAGTCATGGGTAAGAATGATTGGAATGAAGTTTACAAAGAAGATATTCTTAACTTTTCATGTGAAGCTTTTCATAAAATCGATCGACTTTGGCAACAATACAGTCATGGTTATTTTGGTTTTAGTGTTCAGCAAAGTATTTGGAACGAAATAGGCGGTCAAATAGATTATGAAACAGAAAAAAGACTTGGCGATCGCCTGGGTTGGCGAAAAGAGGGAAATTGGTTAAATTACGACCAACTAACTTTTAAATTATCCCCGACGACACCGATGGGACATCTACCAGTTAAATGGTTACATTATAACCAAAATATATTAGACATACCCCCACATTCATCTACAACCCCCCTGTCAATGGCAGCTTGGCGAGTTGGATCTTGGCTAGTATGGCAGATGCATTTATTTTTTACTCGTGCCAAAACTTGTCATGAAACTTTACCATGAGTGAATCGCACATTATTTAATAATATGGGAGAAAGCTAATGAATAATATGAATCTGTCAGATACAGAAATAGAAATTTTACTTTTTGGAAAATGGCGTTTTAATACAAATTGGGAAAAAATTTCTATTGAATTTAAAGATAATATGACTTATGAGCAAACTAGAATTCAAACGTTTCTTTTATCTAAACCCAGCGAATTTATCACGGGTAATAAATTTACTGGTGTATGGCACGTAAATGATAGAAGATTATGTTTAATTGTTAAAACTGTTCCTAAATCATTTTTCAATTTGCGATTACTGATATTATCTAAAGTAGATTTGGCAGATATGATAGCTAGCATCTACTCTATATTTATAACCGAGAATTATGAAGTTATTGAAATTGATAAATTAAAATTTTTAATCAGCGACAAAAATCAGAGAATTGCTGGTATAAAAATCAATTAATACTTTTTCCATGCTGGTAATATTAACTTAAGAAATTTAGGTAAAATATTAGCTCTGTATAAGTTCTTACGATTCTGCATTTTGGTAGTAGACTTCTTGAAATTCATTTACAATCTTAATATGAATAATATTAATCTTATGCATAGATAGCTTAATAAATTTTAGAGCTTGCAAAATTTATTGTGCTAACCTAGTTTAGTACCACTAAGACTAACTATAACTTGAATTTAACTCGTTTTTAGCTTACTTATGTATTCATTTTGGACAATTGGGTTTTCTGATAATGTGCATACCTAAAATTTTTAAAGTACTATTATTATCGCGGATAGTAAGTGATGTTAACTCTTGACCCAACACATAAAAGCTACCCATAATACTAACCCAATTGTACAGTCCCTTTTTTGCTCTGTTAAGCGTTATTGTCGCATTCCTTCGATTATTTGCTCCTTTAAGTATTAAAATACCACCAAAATTAAAACTACCCGATGCAATTAATTTGCTGCTATTAACGCTAGCCGTGATATTGGCAAAGGTGTAGCCTAAAAACTTGAGACTTCCTGCAATACTGGCAGAATTATTGATATTACCATTAGTTCCCTTGGTCAGAGTGACTGTAGCGCCGTTGAAAGCTAAAATACCAAAATTGAAATTACTTGTAGCTTGAAATCCGCTCTCGTTCAGGCTGATACCTAACGCGGGGAATTGTTTGCCTAAGAGAGTAACATCGCCTAAACCAAAAACCTTTTTATTAGTTAAATCAAGTTTAAAACTAGGAACATTGAGCTTTATAATATTGCCTAAATTAATAGCTACATTATTAATTGAAATGTTCTGAGTGTTAAATGATAAAGTGCCGCTACCCAAAGATTGATTAAAAGCAATAATATTTGCTGTTCCTGTTGCGCTTTGATTCTTCAAATTAACTGTGAGGTTTGGAATAGTGAAAGTCAAGAAACCTATTAAACTCAGCCGAACATCCCTCAGATTGACACTATTTTGAGTAACATCAAACATAATGCCTGCTAGGGTATTTCCAAAAACTGAAATTGTTCCTAAACCACTACCGCTACCAGATTTTATATCGATACTCAGGGCATCAACATCAATACTCAACAGATTGGCTAAACTGAGGTCAAAGTTTTTAAAGGTAGTATTGGTAGGGGTAATTTTAAATTCAACATTCGCAATTTCGTTGTCAAGAATTTCTAGATAACCATCTCCCTGAAGATACTGCTCACTAGGCGTTACCTTTAAAGATAAATCTAAACTATCATTATCCGTTCCCTTAATTTTCAGAAATCCTAAATCAATTTCCAGAACTTTTAATGAACCAGAGATATTATTAAAAGTTTTATCTCCTTGAAGTATTAAGATTGCCTCATGCCCCCAAGCATTAAGTTTACCATTAATTTCTAAACCTTCTGATATCGCTTGAGCCGCAATTATTGTCGGAAAAGGAACATACTTAATTAAAGGATTGATTTTTCCGTCTCCATCCCCATCAATTGATTTGATGTTTAAGTTCACTAAGCTTTCTAAAAGACCTAGTGCTTTGTTAACTAAATCGGTTGAATAACCTACTTGTTTGGTAAGAAAGGAAGCGACTGGCCCCCGCCACAAATCTATTAAGCTAACTGCTTGCTTGGGATTTAAAATTAAAGCTAATCTTTCAGGATCATTAGTGTCCATGAGAAAAGCTACCTCAAGGTCTGTTTTTTCCCATTTCAAATCACCAATAAAGCCAAAGTTATCAAAGTAAGGAGGTAAATACGTTCCGCCTCCTTGAAACCTGATATTGCGGAGTTCAGTTCCTACCAATCCATAGGGATTACACCAAGATTTTTCACCTTGTTGACAAAAGTATGCTGTTAAAGATTCGGGTTCGAGAGAGAGACTACCAGAGAGAAATAGTTTAGGTTCTTTTTCTTGGGTGGGATCGTAGCCTTGAAGAATCAAATTTCCAGTTAATACAAAGTTTGGCTCTAAATCAGCCCCAATATTTAACCCAATGAGCAAATTATTAAAAGTAGCTTTAAATTGTTGCTGGGAAAATAGCTGAATATCGCCTGCAATATTACCTGTTAAGCTAACTTGTCCTGCCGGATTAAAGTTAATTATCGCTCCTAAGCACCCAATTCCTAAGCTTTGATGAATAAAACTGCTGAAATTTGTCTGGAGATTATTGAAATCAATATTTCCAATAAAGTTGAATCCTCTGCTTAAGTTAATGTAACCTAATTTTGAATGTATAACAGAATGTTCAATATCAGTGATAATTAGCTCTGGGTTGCTTAATTTTAAATCGTTGATAATAGGAAGCTGACTCGCTAGGTTACTAAAAATAAAATCTTCGTTTAATTTATATTTTAATGTGGTTTGCTTGCCAAAAAATAATTCAATATCTTGGGTATTTAGTAATCCTTGAAAGCTGAGTTCAAATTCTTGAGAAGTTTTATTAATTTTATATTTTGGTGCAGATATTCTAATTTCAGGCTTGCCAAATATTTCAACAATAATTCTATTCAGCGCCACATTCATGTGTGGGACTGTACTATGAATGCTAAAAAGTTTGTCTAAATTTAACTGTAAATCATGGTCAAAATCTAAATAAATTCCTGAACTGGACGAGACTAAATTTACATCATCTGAAAGTCCAAGTTTTAATTTGATAGCGTTAGGTAAGGGAATTATTGTAAAATCAATGCTATTAGTCATAAGTGAATTGACGTAAATGTTTTTAACAGATTGGTTTAGAGGTTATTTCTAGCAAAACCTTTAGTACCTCAACTCAAGTCTTTGCTGGCTGATAGATCGTATTCTCAAAAAAACTTTGAATACCAATTCGTCAGAACTAGATGTGAAAGTTTCCCTGAATTTAGTAGAGCTAAGTTTTCTTGCCGATGTATCATGTCTACCAAGTCGTAGAATGGACGGCTTCTTTCAACTTGAAATCGTTAGTATAGTTCTGGATTCCATTTATCTGGCATATTTTGATAATTCGTAATTCGTAATTTATAAAGCCGTATTTTCTGATGTAAACGACAAAAAACGATATCGTCAGAAATTGCGGGTTGAAATTTGCTTAAGATATGCGATGAGGTGCGTAAGCGTAGCGCGCACTTCTCTACAAGACGCTGCGCGTAGCTTGGCTTGCTTCCACGTTCGCGCAGCGTGCCGTAGGCAAGTGGTACGGCATGGTTCGACTCCGCTCACCAGGCGCTCTGTTGCCACTGTAGACATTCCACCCAATTTACCATGCCCTATGACCAACTACTTTCGCTCTAATGTTGATGCAATGGCTAGCTACATTCCCGGCGAGCAGCCTCAACGCGGTACACAAATTATTAAACTTAACAGCAATGAGAACCCCTATCCTCCTTCTCCTGCGGCATTAGCTGTGCTACGAAATATTGATGGTGAGTGGTTGCGGCGGTATCCAGAACCTTTCGGGGGGGAGTTCCGGGAAGCTGCAAGTAAAGTTTTAGGAGTTCCTAGTGATTGGATAATTGTCGGAAATGGCAGTGATGAATTGTTAAGTGTGGTGATTCGAGCCTGTACTGAACCTGGGAAAAAGGTAGTTTATCCGATGCCTACTTACGTGCTATATCGCACATTAACAGAAATGCAAGCGGCGGAAATTATTGAGATTCCCTACAGCAAAGACTACAGTTTACCAAAGGACGAATTAGTTGCTGCCAATGGAGCGGTAACATTTATTGCGTCGCCCAATAGTCCATCGGGGCATGTGGTGGCAACAAATGATTTGCGAAAATTAGCCAGCCAGTTATCTGGAGTTTTAGTGATTGATGAAGCATACATAGATTTTACCGAAGAGAATGCATTGGCTTTGGTTAAGGAATACGAAAACGTCATTGTGCTTCGGACACTATCTAAGGGGTACTCGTTGGCAGGATTACGATTGGGCTTTGGGGTGGCGAATCCTAAACTTTTGCAGGGATTGTTTAAGGTTAAAGATAGCTATAACATTGATGCGATCGCTTGTGCAATTGGTACAGCTGCTATCACTGACCAAGCTTATAAAAATGCTTGTGTAGCCAAGATTAAAGCATCACGGGCTAAGTTAGCAACAGACTTGAAACAATTAGGTTTTCATGTCTGGGATTCCCAAGCTAACTTTTTGCTGGCACAGCCAAGAGAAGGAAACGCAGAATACCTCTATCAAAAACTCAAGGAACGGGGAATTTTAATCCGCTACTTCAAGCAGCCTGGACTAGATGATAAATTACGCATCACTGTTGGGACGGATGAGCAAAATCAGGCTTTAGTAGAGGCACTAGCTACAAACCTTTAATTATTCACACCCACTTACTTACAACACTTGAAAACTAAAGCTAAGACTTGCCCAATTATTCACATCCAAGCTATGTGAATCGGCTGTTGTGACGTTCATATCCGTTTTGAGGGTACTAGCGTTATGTAAGTCTTGTAGCAAGGCTTGTACAACGTCTAAGGAATTCAATAATGGGCCAATTGGCCCTTCTTCGGCTGTGGAATACTTGGCAGTGTTCAAGGCAGCGAGAGTTCCCTTAAAGGGGGCAGTACTAAAAATCAGTTGGTGTTCGCACTCAGAAGCTGGCCCTGAAATCACCCATTCGGAAGCAGTATTCGTTTGGGGTAGGGTGAGGGTTTCACCTGGAGCGATGACGACTTCTTTAAGCAGAGGTTTGGTGTCTGCGGTGTTTGGTTCTTGGGGAGTTTCCCAAGAATAGAAGGCGATCGCTGTATGATTATTGTTTAATCCCAGCAATATTAAATATACTGGGCGATCGCTCTGGTTTTCTACCCGATATTGCATTCGACTACCGATAGGAACAATCGGAGTAGGGAGTGATTTTTGAATCGAAGTTTCTGTTTTGAAAGTTCGTACTGTTTGGCGTTGCATGATAACGCGAGGCGATATGTTGTTAATTATTTCTAAGGTTGCCTTGAGAGCCAAGCGAGAAGAACCTTGATTTTCTGTAAGTCGCCATAACTTGGCTGCTAACAAGGTTGATAATTTTGGCGCTAACTTTTGCACTGTTAATTTTACAGCTTCTCCTGCTTCCCCAGTGGCATTAGAAATTAGTTCGCCACCAAGAGAAAATAAACCATAGCGACTAGGTGTTTGCTGTAGTTTGGCAAATAAATAATCAGCCGGTTTTTCCCCTGCGACTACGGTGGAGACATGGGGAAATGCAGCAAAGGCACTTGTAGCGTCTACCCGCTCAATTCTTTCTAAGCCAGTATCCAAAGCAATTATTAAATGAATATTTCGGAGTAAAACCCGGACTGCTTCTTGGACAAGTTGCCCGATTTGTAGGGGATTTGCACCTTCTATTTGGGTAATTTGCGCTTTTGCTGTTAACCCAGTCCGCGATCGCAATACTAATTCTTCTGTTGTTGTTGCTAAGGTAAATCGAGAATTCACTCCGTAGTATAGCAGCACTTGTGGCGGTAATCCTGCTAACCACAGCTGGACTGTTTTGCCGTCTTCTTCAATCGCTCTCACCGCGCCTTCTGCACCAATGATACTCTCTGGCAAACCTAACCCCCCAGCCCCCTTCCCTACAAGGTAAGGGGGAGAATTCAAAGCCTCTCTCCTCTTAGGAGAGAGGTTTGGAGAGAGGTTTTCCAGATTCCCTGGTTGTTGTCTGCTACCCAATTTGGATAGAGAATTTTCTACATGGGAAAGGGAGACTTGAATTCTGGTAGTTGGGGTGAATTCCCACAAATACTGCGTCAAGGCGTAAGTAAATAACCCAGCACTAAAACCAGAAAAGAGTTCTTCCCTGGCAGGCTGCTTGGGATTTGAGGTAGCTGCTAAGACAATCGGCGTGCTAGGTAACTTTTGAGTTTTAAGTTGTTGGAGAAAGTCGAGTTCTTCTGCTGCTAGCTTTGCCTCTAATGATTCTGGAAGGGCACGACTTTTTAATCCTAATACTGGGGTTGGCGCATAATAGCTAGTATCTAATACTGCTGTGACTCGATTTGTAGGGAGCGATCGCAATAATAGCAGTAGAGTTTCTTCTAATATATAGTTGACTATTTTCTCATCTTGTGATTTAGAACTGGCATTAGCTGGCACCAGAGCATTTTGCATTGTCTCTGGTGATGTCTCCAATTTTACACGACTGCCATAACCGCTAAAGTGAAAGACGACCACATCACCGGATTTAGCTTGCTTACCCAGATGATCCAAAAAAGCCGCCTCAATGAATTCCCTGCTAGCTTGTTCCTCAGTTAATGTTAAGATATCTGACCCTTGGAAACCAAAGCGGTGAATCAAAAGTTCTCTTTGTAGTTCCACATCCGTCAGACAACCACTGAGGGCTGGAATTTTCGGGTATTGGTTAATACCTATTAACAATGCCAACTTGCGCGGACTGGGTTGTGCCAAAGCCTGATAATAGCGATTTCCCAAAGACAACCACTCAGCTTCAGTTATCCCCAATACCGCGAGTATTGAGCCAATTCTCTCTAAAAACGTGCGACGTTTCATAATTAGCTATCAGCCCTCAGCTATTCAGTTAGCAGCTTACAGGGCTGAACTCTGTATTGTAAAGTTACAAAAACGTGGGAAGGGGGAGTGGGGGAGAAATCAATTCAAAATTCAAAATTCAAAATTAAAGAACTTCTGCCTCCTGCCTCCTGCCTCCTCTCCTAAGCTGGTACTTCTATTCGCATTGCCCGTGCCAACTCTGCTGCTACCTCTGGACGAGAAAATTCTGGTGGAGGTAATTCACCGCGGCGCAGCATTTCCCTAACTTTTGTACCTGATAGGTGAATGCGTTCTTCTGGCCTGCTGGGACTAGTTTTAGATGTTGCCATCTGCTTAGTGCGCGTGCAGTAGAAAGCGTGTTCAAATTTCATCGGCACAATGCCTAATTCACTTGGTTCAAATTCATCAAAGATATACTGAGCGTCGTAAGTGCCGTAATAGTCACCGACACCAGCATGATCTCGTCCGACGATAAAGTGAGTACAGCCGTAGTTTTTGCGGACTAAAGCATGGAATATGGCCTCACGAGGCCCAGCATAACGCATTGCGGCTGGATTGATTGCCAAACTTACTCTGTCTAATGGGTAATAATGTTCCAGCAAAATTTCATAGCAGCGCATCCGCACATCAGCGGCAATATCATCTTCTTTTGTCGCCCCGACTAATGGGTGCAAAAATAAACCATCAACAATTTCTAAAGCGCACTTTTGAATATATTCATGGGCGCGGTGGATGGGGTTGCGAGTTTGAAAGCCGACGATGGTTTTCCAACCCTTGTCTTGAAATAGTTGCCGTGAGGCAGCTGGATCGATTTGATAAGTGGGAAACTGGGGATGAGGTTCGCGTTGCAACAACCAAATATTACCCGCCAGATGTACAGTACCTTGGTTATAGAGTACCTGCACGCCGGGATGTTTGACATCATCAGTGCGGTAGACTTTTATTGCTTCGCGGGTTTTGTCGTAGTTATACTTTTGCGTGAGTTGCAAAACTCCGATAAATTCGCCTCTGGAGTTATCCAGACGGATTAAGCCGCCTTCTTGTAACGGGGAAGCTACTTCTTCGCTTACCGATAGTGTAATGGGGATTGACCACACAAGACCGTTAGCTAATCGCATTTCTGTAACAGTGCGATCGTAGTCTTCTTGGTTCATAAAACCCGTCAGCGGACTAAAAGCACCGATCGCAATCATTTCTAGATCGGAAACGGCGCGATCGTCAAGTTGCACTCGCGGCAAAAAGTCAGCTTTTGAGAGAAACTCTGCTCTTTGTTCTGGTGTGGCGATACGGTTAACCAACTGTCCACCGTGCGGGGCTATGGCATCTGGATTTTGACTCAACGTAATCCCCTCTCTGCTTTTATTGCTATTGTTTCAGATTATGTACTAACTTTTGAACTTCGCATTGATGTGAAGTCACGCGATTCCTGTTTCAACGAGTCCTGCCTGGATTGCTCCAGGACTTACAGATTCTCCACAGGCGTTTAGAGCCTCCGTGATCCCCACGGCGGCTGCCTTGAAAAGTCGAGGGACTGCTGGGGTCTCCCCAGCAGTATTAATACCCTCGCTTTTCGCTATTAATCTCAATCCCTCGCCCAAAATATTTAAAGCGGCGTTTCCATCACGTTCATTGTAATTACTACAACTAGGGCAAGACCATTCACGCAACTTTAAATCTTTGACCAGTGGATTGATTGCTTTACAGCAATTACAAGTTTGAGATGAAGGATAAAACGTACTAACTTTCTGCACAATTCTGTCATGCCAGAAAGATTTGTATTCGAGCATGGTAACGAATTTTGACCAACTAGCTTCTGTTATACTTAGGGCTAATTTGTGGTTTTTAACCATGCTAGCAACTCGCAAATGTTCGATACAGATAATGCTGTTTTCTTTAATTAAGCGAGTTGAAAGTTTGTGCAGAAAATCGTCTCTTAAATTCGTAATCCGTTCATAAGTACGAGCCAGCTTGATTTTCGCTTTGACTCTATTACTACTACCTTTTACACTACGAGATAGTTTTTTATGTGCCTTGCGTAGCTTTCTTTTTTGAGTTCTATAATATTTAGGATTTTCTACAACTTCACCATTGCTGGTAACAAGATAGGACTTAATTCCCAAATCTAAGCCAATATTTTGTGTGACTTGAGAGTATTTTTTTATCTCTATTTTGCATAAAATACTAGCAATATATTTACCCCTTGAAGTGCGAGTTATCGTAACGTTTATAAGCTTTCCGATAATGTCTTGAGATTTATGAAACCTTACCCATCCTAACTTTGGAAGCTTTAAACGATTCTCTATTACCTGGATATTACCGTTGGTCAGATTAGTTTTATAAGACTGCTTGTAAGCATGTTTCTTTTTGAATTTAGGAAAACCTACATTTTTCTTATCTTTAACTTTATTTAAGTTAGCAAAAAAGTTTTTATATGCTGTCTCTAAATTCTTGAGTGAGTTCTGTAAAGCAAACTTATCTACCCGTTTAAGCCATTCGATTTCTTTCTTCAGCAAAGTTAAGTGCTGACTGCAACTATTGTAGTTTAAGGTTTTTTGCTCATTACTATAGAGATCCCTTCTCAATGCCAAAAAGTGATTATACACAAACCTTGCACAACCAATAGTCTTGTTAATTAAGACTTCTTGATTATGATTAGGAATTAGTGTAACTTTAAAGGCTTTTTGCATTTTTATTTTGATATTTCGCTATAATAATTTTACCATGCTATGCAAGCATCTAATATTCTAAATATAGAAATATGGAACGCCTAACTCATGACTGGAAGTCACGAGTGTGCGGCTGAAGTCCATCAAATGCTGGTACGTAGAGAAAAAGAGTTTAGGAAATGGAAGAAAACTTTGCAACTTGCCTCTAACCTATCTGATTAGGTTAGGCTAAAGCTAATCCAGCCTCAAGTTTCAGAATAGTTCCTTTATAAGGAAAATGCTTATGACTGCTGTATCCCCCGTTGTTAAACCTGTTAGCCAAATGCGGCTAGCGCCTGGTAGTACAGTGAATATCCAGGATATCAGTTGGGAGGAATTTGAGTCTATTTTGCAAGAACTGGGCGAAAAGCGATCGCTACGAGTTGCTTATAGCAAGTCTATGTTAGAAATTATGGTTCCTCTACCCGAACACGAAAAATCAAAGGACTTAATTTCGGATATTGTAAAAATCTTGTTGAAGATCGCCGGGAAAAGTTATGAACCCTTCGGTTCAACGACCTTCAAGCGAGAGAATATAGCGGGGGTAGAACCAGATACTTGTTTCTACATCCAGAATTACCAAAGAATGATCGGTCGTCGCAAACTAGAACCAAACGATCCGCCTCCTGATTTGGCAATTGAAACAGATGTGACATCAAAAACCACTCTTGATGCTTACGTTGCGATCGCAGTTCCAGAACTATGGATTTACGATAGTAAAAAGCTGAGAATTTATTTACTCAGCAATGGACATTATATTGAATCTGATAACAGTCCTAACTTTCCAAATATGCCTCTAACTCAAATTATTCCCGCTACGGTTGAACGCGCTTGGCAAGTAGGAACCGTACAGGCTTTGAAAGAGTTTGAAGAGGCATTAGATAGAAGTAGTTTTTGATGGAGAGTACGTAAGCGTAGACCACCGCAGGTATAGCTTTTGCTAATTGATCCTTGTATGGCAATAAATGGCATAAACTGCCATAAAATAATATTATGAAGGAAAAATTAGGGAAGTTGTGCCAGTGAAAAGTATAAATATATCTCTCCCTGATGCGATGCGGACTTATATAGAAGAGAAAGTGGCGACTGGTGGCTACAGCAGTGTTAGTGAATATTTCCGTGAGTTAGTGCGCCAAGACCAAAAGCGTCAAGCGGCTGAACATTTGGAAGCGATGCTTTTAGAAGGTCTAAATTCTGGGAATGCAACTGAGATGACTCCTGACGATTGGGAAGATATACGCCAAGCTGTGCGGGAAAGAATCGCCAAGCATAAAGGGCCAAACCAAGGTTAATAAATAATAATTTTAGTGACTCAGAAACTGCAAATATTCCAATAGTAGTAACAGCAAGTAATCTAACGTTCTAATATAACTCTTTATTTCTTCATAATTGCCATTACTGCCAAAATAAAAACTCGCAATCTGAGGTACATTTAAAACTCGCATAGCTTGTAATTGCTCAATTGCCTGAGCTTGATTAACAATTTGACCTGGGGATTGAATTTGACTTGCATAACCTCTGAGATTTACTGTTAAAAGTTCAAGTTCTTCTAACAGAGAAAACTGTTCGTCTTCTGGTGGAAACTGAATAGCAATTTCTTGTCGTTCGGTGCAAGTATTCTGATATAGCGTTTCCTAATCACATGAGGTACATCTTAGCCCTCTCCTCGCTTGCGGGGAGGGGGTTGGGGGTGGGGTTCTTGTACCTCACTTAACCGAGAACCGCTATATGCGTTAATCAACTGTGTTAACAATTGATTAATATTTCTCTTAGTCAATTCTTGCTCATTTAACTTATTCAATGAATACTTGTTGTAGGGTAAATGAAAAAATAAATACTTCAAGCTTTAGTAAAAACTCTTGAAAGTACAAGGATGAAGAAATTTTGGGAAAATACCCGCGATCCTATTGAATACGGGTTCAATATAATATCCACTAGATATAACTTTATTGGAAATAAGACTAAAGTTAGAGAGCGATGGCAGCAGCAACTTAACCTAATTAAAAAAATTCAATGTCATCCGACTCTGCTACCGGATCATAGTTTTGAGGAGTATCTGTATCTGGAAAATCCCACGAACTTAAGACCAGCAGACCAGCCCCATCGTTCTTGACTTTCTGTAAAGCATTGGGGAGCGCGTGTAAGATTTTAGCTACATCTGCGTCAGCATCAAGGTCAAACTCTGAGCCAGGGGGGCCACCGTAGTCTAAAGTACACTTGGCTTTAGTAGAATAGCTTTGCCAGTCAACATCTAGCGTTTGCGAGACTAGTTCTAAAGCACTAGCTACCTCTTGCCGATGCAGCAGCATATTTCCCAGATAACCCGGCAGTTGAGCAAACCGTTCATAACCTATGCCTGTCATTAACACGACGGTAGGTAAGACTCTTGATTGTAAAGCAAATTCAACTAGATGCTCATCGGATTGCCAGTCAGGTTTTTCTATTAATAATTTGAATACCAGTTCGTGAAACGGACGATGAAAAAGCCGCTCACCTAGTTCCGCACCAGCCAGCACACCCGCGACAACTGCTTCAGCATATTTTGGCGTAACAGGCGGTGCCACAGAGCGCAAAATAAACGGTTTAACTTCAGGCAGACTACCTACTCCCACTGCGGCTCTATCAAACTGAGGCTTAATCTCAGTCCAATCAGACTCTTCAACCTTGAAAAACCACCAAACACCGTCAACTCCCATAAAATTCTTGTATGAGCAATGCTATATATAGCAAACTGTAAACAGTAAGACCTGAAAAGGATCAGTGATTAGCTCTTTTTCTGGCATTATTATCCAATTTAAACACAAAAATACCCCTCTAAAACTCAGGGCAGCTTTTGCCTATCTGAAGTTTGGAAAAGGGTAGTTTTTGCTTCTACCGAAACCGGGGTTGGGTTCAACTAAACTGTTCAATTATTCCGCCACCTAACACTTTTTCCCCGTCGTACCACACCGCCGCTTGTCCGGGGGTAATACTGATTTGGGGTTCATCAAACACCAAACGCACACGGGAGTTTTCCAACGGAATCACCGTCACTGGTGTAGCCGTTGAACGATAGCGAATTTGCACTTCGGCATGAATTGGGGTCGATGGTTCGGCAATGGAAACCCAGTTTACCCGATTTACAGTGCATTCTGGTTGAGTTACCTTAGTGCGATCGCCTACTACTACTTTATTATTTTCTGCATCTAATTCAATCACATACAACGGTTCGGCAGCAGCAATTCCCAAGCCTTTGCGCTGGCCAATGGTGTAATGATGGACACCATCATGCTGTCCCAAAACTTTACCTGTCACATCGACAATATCGCCTGTTTTGGGAGCTAAATATTTATCCAAGAATGCCCGCATGGAACCGTTACTTTCCACTAAGCATAAGTCTTGACTTTCTGGCTTGTCAGCAGTTTTCAGTCCGTATTCAGTTGCAATACGCCGCGTGTCAGTTTTTTCTAGTTCGCCCAAAGGAAATATAGTTGCTGCAAGTAAATCTTGAGACAAATCATAGAGAAAGTATGACTGGTCTTTGTTGCGGTCAACAGCCCTTAATAATTGGTAACGTCCAGTTGCTTCGTCATAGCTAATTCTGGCATAATGACCAGTGGCAATGCGATCGCATCCCAATTCTTCACGAGCATACTGCACCATTGGCCCAAACTTCACCGTTTTATTGCACTGTGAGCAAGGCAAAGGTGTAATCCCAGCACTGTAACCAGTTACTAGGTAATCGACAATATGCGTCTGAAATAGATCCCGAATATCCACAACCTGATGGGGAACGCCCAATTGTTCACAGAGTTCAGCCGCGTCGATCATACCTTCAGAGCAACATTGACCTTTGCCTTTCATTAGCCAAAGAGTCAAACCAATCACTTCATAGCCCTGATGGTGCAGGATAGCTGCGGCGGTGGAACTGTCAACGCCACCAGAAAGACCAACGACGACTTTTTTCATACAAAGCACGACAATCTGCGTGGTTGTCCAATTGTAGCACACACTCTTTCATTGCCTTGCTACTAAAGCGCTTCAGTTTTAAAGCAGGAGGCAGGTGGTCACGGAGCGTAGTCGAAGTGAGGCAAGAGGGAAGAGAATTTGACTTGTTTCTTCCATCCATAACGGAAGCAAGTGCGTCCGTAAACAGCTTTCATCTAAGATTAATTACGAGTCGTGATGCGTAAAGCCCCCGTGCTTCTAGCCGGGGGATATAAGCGAATAGGACAAATTTATTTGTCCGTCAAGCTTCTAATAAATTCTCTAAAAATATCATTTAAGCTACGTTCTTTCTTGTGGCAATACTTCACAAGAACCTCGTACTCCTCATCTGAACATCGCACAGTTAATTTTTTCATGCCGTCATAATGCCGTCGTTGTGGTACAATATTAGCATGAAGACACTAAAGTTTAAGTTGTACGAACACAAACGGAATAGATACCTCAAGCGGATGATTAACGCAAGTGGGGTTATCTATAACCATTGCATTTCTCTGCATAAACGGTACTACCGGATGTGGAGCAAACACTTAAGCTGTCCAAAACTTCAGTCTCATATTGCCAAGCTAAGAAAACGTAATCCATTCTGGCAATCAGTCGGTTCTCAAGCGGTACAAGATATTTGCCAGCGAATTGAGAAAGCCTACCAACTATTTTTTAAGCACAACAAGAAAGGAGTTAGACCACCAGGATTTAAAAAGATCAAAAAGTACAAATCATTCACTCTAAAGCAAGCAGGATATAAATTTCTAGGCGGTAATAGCGTCAAGATTGGCAGTCGCGTTTATCAATATTGGAACTCTAGAGAAATTGAGGGCAAAATCAAAACGCTGACCCTTAAGCGCACCCCATTGGGTGAGCTATTTATGGTTGTTGTAGTTGATAGTGGTGAGGCAGCCTCTATCTTCTCCCAAGGGGAGACGCGAAGCGCGATGGCGGTTTCCGTCGATAGCGCAGCGTTAGCGAGTCATCGAGCGTCTGGGGGACTGCCTTTCCCGTTGGGCAATGAACCAGAAATCAAATTCACGACTGGTAAGATAGCGGGATTTGACTTTGGTTTAAAGACATTCCTGACCTGCTCAGATGGGACAACAATTGAGTCTCCCCAATTCTTCAAACAATCACTCAATGCAGTCAAAAGAGCAAATCGACATCACTCTAAGAAGTTGAAAAGTTCGTCCAACAGAGAACGAGCAAGAAAGAACTTGGCACGCGCCCATGAAGACATAGTTAACCGTAGAAGTGATTGGTTTTGGAAATTAGCACATGATTTAACCGACAGGTTTGACGTGCTGTGTTTTGAGACGCTTAACCTCAAGGGAATGAAACGTTTATGGGGAAGAAAAGTTAGTGATTTAGCGCTTCGAGACTTTCTAGATATCCTAGAGTGGCAAGCATTGAAGAAAGGTAAACAAGTGGTCTATATTGACCAGTGGTATCCTTCTAGCAAAACGTGTTCCTGTTGCGGACACGTTTTAGAAACTCTAGATTTGTCAGTCAGAGAGTGGCGTTGCCCATCATGTCAATCCGTGAATGGACGCGATGACAATGCGTCTAGGAATATTCAAACCGTTGGGGCATCAATGGTTGGGTTAGGTGATGTAAGACTGGCTACGCCTGCAATCGCTGTCTGAGCCTAGAATCCCCCGTTTGAAAAACGGGGGAGTATGTCAAGTTAACGCTATATAGTTGCTACAACGGTAAACTAAATTAGTTCCTGATGGAAATTACCTAAAAATACTGTGACTACTTTCTAACTATTATGTCGAGAGGAATATCAAGTAAATTTATCCCATTTCAGATGCAGCGCCGAAATTCTCAGGGTTGGAAGCCCACTATTAGACTTCTCTTTTTGTTAGTGGGAGGATGGTTAGTACTGATTCCCGACTCTACCCCAGCAAAAGCACAAATTTCCAACAGCAACGTATTACTAGCTCAAGAAACTGGTGAGATTTTACCGCCAACGCCAATTCCCTTTGGTCAACAGCCATCACCGCAGTTACAACCGGCTCAAGCAGAGGATTTCAATCAACCGGAAGTGAACTTTCAGCCCACCCAACCAGTACAAGACACTCAATTGGAGCAGAATTTTCAGCCTTCCCAACCATTACCGAATAATCAATTTGAGCAGAACTTTCAGCCCTCTCAACCATTACCGAACAATCAATTTGAGCAAAATTTTCAGCCCTCTCAACGTTCACAGTTTAGTCAATATAACCAGAACTTTGAGCGCTATTTAGTTTACGTTGATGGTAGTGATTTACAGACACTACAAGCCATACGTCAAATTGAACCCAGTGCTTACATTCGCCAGTTCCAAGGCCGGACTGTAATTCAGTCAGGAGTTTTTAACAGAGTCGCCAACGCCCAACAACGGGTGAATGAGCTACAGTCACGAGGCATATATAACGCCCGAATTATCAGCTTTGGTAACGGGCAGGAAATAAATGCAGACAATGGCAACTATAACTATAGAGACGATCGCAATAATATAAATGCTAATAGGCGAGTCTCTAGATATTATGTCGCCATTCCCACCACTTCTGAACAGTTACCTGCGATCGCAGCACAAGTTAGGCAGAATCTAGGCGGATTGACACAAGATTTAGGACGATCTGGCGGAGTCCTCGAAAGGACGCAACCACGAGGGCCACACGTAGCGGTAGGGCCTTTCCAAAATCGATTCCAAGCTGAAGAATGGAACAAGTATATGCGAAAGCTCGGATACGGTAATGCCAGAGTTTACTACGGAAAGTGAATTAGTGGGGAGTTAAGAGTGAGATAGGAAGGACACCAACGGCAAGCGCTCTAATGTAAGTATCATAGAATTTTAGGCAAATCAGTTGTAAATCATGCTACAGCTATAAGCCAAAATTTTTATAGAAACTCACACAACTACAGTCAAAATGGATATAAAGAATGGCTTCGTTGGCGCTGTTGGCAATACCCCTTTAATTCGCTTAAACAGTTTTAGCGAAGAAACAGGGTGTGAAATCCTTGCGAAAGCAGAATTTCTCAATCCTGGGGGTTCTGTCAAAGACCGCGCCGCACTTTACATCATCGAAGATGCGGAAAAGAAAGGTCTGCTTAAACCTGGTGGCACGGTAGTAGAAGGAACCGCTGGTAATACTGGCATTGGACTAGCACATATTTGCAACGCCAAAGGCTACAAATGCCTAATTATTATTCCCGATACCCAGTCACAAGAAAAGATAGATGCACTAATAGCACTAGGAGCAGAAGTTCGTCCCATCCCTGCCGTACCCTACAAAGACCCGAACAACTACGTCAAGCTATCTGGTAGAGTAGCTGCTGAGTTGGAAAATGCTATTTGGGCAAATCAGTTTGATAATTTAGCCAACCGCCTCGCCCACTACGAAACCACAGGGCCGGAAATTTGGATGCAGACAGATGGTAAAATAGATGCATGGACAACTGCAACTGGTACTGGTGGTACTTATGCTGGTGTAGCATTGTACTTAAAAGAACAAAATCCAGCAATTAAATGTGTTGTAGCCGATCCGCTGGGTAGTGGACTTTATAGTTATGTCAAAACTGGCGAAATCAACATAGAAGGAAATTCCATCACTGAAGGCATTGGTAACGGTCGTGTCACAGCCAATATGGAAGGCGCACCTGCTGATGATGCCATCCAAATCGATGACCAAGAAGCTTTGCGAGTAGTTTACCAACTGCTGAGGAAAGATGGGTTGTTAATGGGCGGCTCAACAGGTATTAATGTTGGGGCAGCTGTTGCCTTAGCGAAGCAATTGGGGCCAGGACATACTATTGTCACCATCTTGTGTGATAGTGGTTCCCGGTATCAGTCGCGGATATTCAACCCGGAATGGCTAGCCTCAAAAGGACTTTCAATAGATTAGTCATTGGTCATTGGTCATTAGTCACTTGTACTCAGTTTCGACTGCGCGGTAATCGAGCGAAGCCGAGATTCAACTACCGCTTGTCGTTGGTGTGGTAACAGAGCGTAGTCGTACCCCTCCGGGGAAGCAAGCTACGCGCAGCGTCTGTCTACGACACGCTGCGCGAACGTAGAGAAGTGCAGCCTCTCCAAGAGTTGTATTGGTCATTAGCTTCCGACTTTTGACAAATGACAAATGACAAATGACAAAGGACAAATGACCAACACCACTCAACCATCAGACTTCCCAAAAATAGATCGAGATTCTGCTCCTAAATGTGTGCGAGTTTGTCAAAACCGTACTTGTAAAAAGCAAGGTGCAGTCAAGGTTTTAGCAGCTTTTACAGCTTTGCCAATCCCTGGCGTAACTGTAACGGCTAGCAGCTGTTTAGGACAATGTGGCAATGGGCCGATGGTGCTGATATTACCGGATATGGTCTGGTATAGCGGCGTTCAACCGGATGAAGTATCTCTACTGATAGAAAATCATTTGCTAGGTGGTCAAAGAGTCAAGCAGATGCTCTATTATCGGTTTCATCCCCAGAAATCAAGCTAATTAAAAATATCAAGGTCTGCAATCTTGTTGACTGAAGTGAGGCATCCAATGAATATCCAGCAGCTGCGTCAATCCTTAAAACAAAAGTGGCTTATTTACTACAAGCAAAATACTTCCTGGCTGGTCAAAATGCGAATTTGGGCCACTTACGATGGTCTACGCCGTCCTTTGTCCGGTTTTATTTTGGCAACACTGTCTGTTTTAGAACCCCAATTTGATGAAATACTTGCTTTTATGATGGATCTGAATAACGATCCAGATAAAATAGTCGCCGCTTTAGGTCTTAACTTCAATCCTGATGAAGAGTTACGTTTAATCAAATCAGAGCATTCTATGGCTATAAGCCAAGTTGAAAGCGAGTCGCCAGATGAGAAGCATTCTGAGGATAAACATCTATCATCGGCTGTAACTGCCAGCAAGATTGCGCTTCATTCTCTTGCTAAGACTCTAGATTCCAACTTGTCACGCGCCGATGAACTTGTGCCATCAATTACAGCTACCACTGAAGTAGTTCGCACACGCAAACCTGAGTTGATAGTAGCAAATGCAACTAAAATTGCTCCCGATACTCCGGCAAAAACGCCAGCCTCCGGTTTGCTAAGGAAATATCAACCAGTACGCTGGCACTCTGGTCAGTTACCTTCAGGAGCATCGGCGACAATGACCAGTCAGGTTAACAGCAAAGCCAAAACTATGCCATCTGTGGCATTAGCTACCGAAGTTAAGAGCAACGCGCCATCTGGCCGAATCCCTGTGGGTGCATCGTTGGCAATTACAACAGAGATTAACAGTAATGGTAAATCAGTGCGATCGCCCCTTGGGCGGCTCCCTTCAGGAGCATCGCTAGCAATTACTACTGAGGTTAAAAGTAACGACAAACAACCGAATATTCAACCACAAGAAGTTAAGAGCAAAGTGAATTTACCAACTACAAATGCCCGTAGTATAGCTTCTTGGGTAGATGAATTTTGTTACGGTGCTAGGGATAAAGAGAAAGATATTTTGATTTGAATTGCTTACGGGTACTCGTGAGAAACAAACGGGATTTCTACGATTTCACCCTCACTTTCTCCCACTTTGACTTTTAAGCCTACGCCACCAGCTTTAGTGCGAATGTAACCTAGTCCAAAGTAACCATCAGCTGTTTCTGTGTAACTAGTCAGTTTACCGACCTTTTCATCTCCAACTGCGATCGCACTTCCAACTTCCACAGGGGCACTGAGACGAATACCCAACAGGTGTTGTTTTACACCTTTATATGTATTTAACCGAGCAATAGTTTCTTGCCCAATATAGCAACCTTTAGTAAAAGAAATTGTTTGCCACAAACCAACTTCCAGAGGATTGTAATCATCTGTGAGTTCCGCATCTGGGGCGGGGCGGCCTTGTAAAATTCGCAAAGCATCCCAAGCGCGATCGCTCATTTCTACTGCCCCAGCTTCTAACAATTTGTTCCACACCGAAGATTTATCAGTATAGGGAAAAGTGAAGGTGTATCCAGGCGCAGCTAACCCGCTACCCACAGCAATTCGCACGCCCTCAGCCGGAGCGATCGTGTATACTTGGTGACTACCGTAAGGTTGTCCGATGAGTTCGCTAATACCCAACTTTTCTAAAACAGCGTCGCTTCCTGGGCCAATCAGGCTGAAGGTGTTGGTGTATTGGGTAATATCAGATAATTCCACTTTATCTGCATAGAAAATATATTTATCCAGCCATTCCATGAGATATTGGCGGCGGTTAGGCGAAACCAGCAGGATTACCGCATCTTCTCTAACGTAGGCGGTTGCTAAATCAATTGTTCTAGCTGTGGAAGTGACAAAAACCGTATCACAACCTTGTCCAGGCTTGAGTATTTGGAAATTGTTAGTACTTTGGTTGTGTAAGAAATTGAGGCGATCGTCGCCAGCGACTTTGATGCGTCCCCAAGCGGTGCGATCGCATATTGCGACCCCAACTCTGGCGGCTTCGATAGCTGCTGCGTCTTTATCGTCAATTGTAGATGTTGGCATGGTGATGAAAAGTTGCCCTGTTTCAATGTTGTCGCACTGGAAATCTTAGCAAATAAGCGTTTGCGGCTTCAATGCACCTCCTGTTTTTTTCTAGCGTATAATCAAATCAACAGAAAGTGCCGAACAACAAAAACTTATGAAACGAACTTTTACTGCAAGTGTATGGCAGGAAGGGAACTGGTTTGTGGCACAGTGCTTGGAGATTGATATTGCGAGCCAGGGTCAGACTGAAACTGAGACATTGGCTAATCTTGAGGAAGCTTTGTCACTGCATTTTGAACCACCAGTAGCTACTATTATTCCTCAAATTAAGACACTTCAGGTAGAAATAGATGCCCCTTAAACGCCGTAGGCATCACTCTTTTTCCACCCCAGCTTGTTTACATCACTTAATCATGAAATCAGCGATCGCCATAATGGTATCGCGCCTGAATAAACTCAACTCGGTCATAACTTACTACGTAAACAATCCGGTCAGTTTGAGTGATTCGGCGCGACCATACATTTACATCATAGTATCTCAATCTTTCAGGATTGCCTGTCCCTTCAAAGGGATTCCGCCTAATCTCTTCAACTAAAGATAAGACGCGGAGTGCAGTTTTTCTATTTGTCTCTACCCAG
The DNA here is from genome assembly GCF_002246015.1 of Nostoc sp. 'Peltigera membranacea cyanobiont' 210A. Classification (GTDB taxonomy): domain Bacteria; phylum Cyanobacteriota; class Cyanobacteriia; order Cyanobacteriales; family Nostocaceae; genus Nostoc. Next base: position 122,155 of record NZ_NOLJ01000001.1, on the reverse strand, counting down.
TAGGTAAGGTCTTCCAGAAATCTTCGGTCAAAAACGAGATTGCGTTCTAAATTATCCTCTTGAGAAACTTCAGATTGCGGAAGTGCTTCTGGTTCTAAATTATCCGACATTCAATTTATTTACTCTTCTTCGTAGAGCGAGAACTCTTTACGCAACTCGTCTATAGTTTGGGGCATATTAGTCTTAGCTTTAACACGTTGTAAAGCATCTAAAAGACGTGCTGCATTCTCAGGTGATTGAAATAAGTATGCTGTCTCTATGATGCTGTTAAGTTCCGCAGTAGGTATGACAGATACACTTTCTGCACCTTCACGATTAACAACTACAGGTTCACGAGTGCTAATTGCCTCTTCGTAAATTTTTTCAAAATTATTGCAAGCTTCGGTGTAGTTTGTTTTATTAGACATTTTTTGTTCCTTAATTTATCTGTTACTCTTTGCTGGTAAATTTTTGCACAGATGTGGAAAACATGATTAATCAAGAGTAATTGATACAATTCTAATAAAATCTTAACTGCTCATCAAGCTAAAAAAATATTTAAAGTAATATTTAGTACTAATATATTTTGTTATAACGTTGATGTTGGTATTCTGGCAAATCGAAAGGGGAAAAATAAAGTGTTGAAAGATACTGAACGTTATATTCCTTCAGAAGACAAATATCTAGAGGCGTTCCACTCAATTTATGAGGGATTAACTCTAGGACATAAAGCCATCTTGGATAAGTTGTATCAACATTGTTATTTTATGAAAGATAATCGCAGATTACGTACTTGGGAGTTATCTGAAGCTGCGGGATATAATGGTGACTCTTCTGGACAAATTGGTCATTTAGGTGCAAGTTTTTGCAAATTTTTTGGAGTAAAAGATGGTGAATTTGGGCAACCAGCACTTGCAATAGTTAATTGGTTTGCAGATGAAACGAATGGGTATTGGTACATTGAGCTACTTCCTGAAGCAGCTAGAGCATTTAAGCGTTTTCGCCTCGAAACTATCGAATAAAGGTAATTTAGATAGCACCAACTTAACAGGAAATCCAAATACTGAAGCACTCTTGCGAAAACTACTTCTTCACAATCTCCATGACGTGACCATCAGAAACTCTCACCAAAAAGCCCTTTTTAAACCCAATATCTGCTCAGTAATCGCCACAACGCCATCAACCTGTTGATTAGAAAGTTCTGTTGGGATAATGAGAGAGCGATGTCTACGACGGGCTTACACCTACGCACCTAGTTTTATTACCCTTCTGGTAATTTAGCAAACGCCTCCTCAACTAACCCCTTTGCCTTAGCATCCAAACGCAGCCAATCGACTTCACCCAGTTCATCGATTAAACTAGTATCAACATCAGCAGCTTCCTTGTGTGGACTGTATTCAAGAAAACACACTTCGTAACACAGTTCCCACAAATCGATACTCGCTTCTTGCTGTTGACGCTGCAAACGTAGATGATATCCTAGATGGGGCATCGGCAGACGAGCCAGAGTCTCTCTGATTTCATCCGCTTCTTCGGGCGTTGCAGTTTCCATTGCTTGCATGTTCAGAGTGCGACGCCGAATAGCCCGTCGTAGACATCGGCCGTAGTAACCTAGTAAATATGCTTGCAGTAACTAGTTATACACGATACTTATAAAATTAAACTAATAGATTGATTTGTAGCTAGACTTATAGCTAATAGATTGATTTAAAAAACAACAGAGCTAGATGATGGAAATCACTGTTGAGGTATCTGAGGAGCTAGGACAGCAATTACAGCCGTTCCAAGACCGTTTACAAGAGATAGTAGAACGCGGTCTCCAAGAGTTATTGAGCGAACAGTCTGGCAATTTTCTCGACGAGAAAGAGATTATTGGATTGTTAGCTAGTCAGCCTACATCAGAACAAATTCTGGCAATCCGACCCTCACCGGAATTCCAAAGTCGTGTAAGTGATTTACTAGCACAAAGTAAAGCAGGAACACTTTCAGCGAAAGGTGAAGCTGAACTAGAACGCTATCTGACCATAGAACATCTTGTGCGTATGGCAAAAGCTCATGTCTTCGAGCAATTACGCCAAAATCCATGACTTATGTATCAGCCCAGTTGCGGAAACTCGTAATTGAACGAGCGAACCAAAGGTGTGAGTACTGCTTATTTCCTCAGAGTGCTGCACTATTTAGTTTTGAGATGGAACATATTATTGCCGAAAAACATCGTGGCACTACTGAAGCAGAGAATCTAGCTCTCGCCTGCCCATACTGTAATCGTGCAAAGGGTACTGATTTGGGGTCAATCGATCCTGAAACAGGGAAACTAACACCCTTTTTCAATCCAAGGACTCAAAAATGGAGCGATCGCTTTCAGATGAATGGAGCAGAAATTGCACCATTGACATCAGTTGGGCGAGTAACTGTTGCAATTCTCCAATTTAATCAATCAGAGCGCTTAGAAGAACGGGACAGGTTGATTACAGCAGGTCAGTATTCTTAAGTTTACTCACCGGGCGACTGGAAGTCGCGGCTATACAGACAAAACCCACCTCCGTGGGTTAAAACCATTGATTTTCTCTTAGTCCACGGAGGTGGACTTCTCTGCGAGACGCTGTTCGCGTTCGTTTGTGTAGTAGCGAATTCTATTCGCCAAATACTTTTCAAACATCCTCTAAGAGTGCGATCGCCTGTAATAAAGTAGCAGATGCGATCGCACGTAATTCTCTCAACTCTCCGGCAATTTAGCAAAAGCTTGCTCAACTAACTCCTTTGCCTTAGCATCCAAACGCAGCCAATCGACTTCACCCAGTTCATCAATTAAACTAGTATCAATATCAGCAACTTCCTTCTGTGGTGTGTATGCAAGAAAACACACTTCATAACACAGTTCCCACAAATCGATACTCGCTTCTTGCTGTTGACGCTGCAAACGTAGATGATATCCTGGATGGGGCATCGGCAGATGAGCGAGAGTTCCTCTGATTTCATCTGCTTCTTGGGGTGTTGCAGTTTCCATTGCTTGCAACAGTTCAGTCACCAATGCTTTGATTTCATCAGTGGTGCTAGGCGGCCAAATCAGGACATCGTGGTAAGTTCCTGTCCAGGAAGATTCATCAAGCTGCTTGCGGATATTATCGATAACGCGAATGAAAGCAGGTTGCATGAGGATTTCAGCCTGCTGCCATGCAACTGAATTTGTTATTTTAGGTGGCATTGGTAATAAACAGGGGCACTAAAAGAAAAATAAACAGTCTGCGTTTATTAAAAAGCTGCGTTTTTAATCTAAATCTTTTCTCAAGATAGCGGATTTCATTGAAGAAAATTTGGAGATATTTATTACCAGCTGGAAAATTAGGTAATAACTCTGGGGAGGGAATATGATAGGCAAGCTACTAGACCATCGTTACAAAGTAATTCGAGTCCTCGCGATGGGAGGATTTGGTCAAACCTACATTGCCCAAGATACTAGGCGGCCTGGCAATCCCATTTGCGTTGTCAAGCACCTCAAACCCGGAACTGACTCCAGAGTTTTTGATACTGCTAAACGCTTGTTCAGCAGCGAAGCCGAAACTTTAGAAAAATTGGGCAACCATGACCAAATACCCAGGTTGCTAGCGTATTTTGACGAAAACCAAGAATTTTATTTAGTACAAGAATATATTGAAGGACATACGCTAGCTGAGGAATTTATACCTGGTAAGCGCTGGAGTGAAAGCCAAGTAGTTCAACTGTTGCAGGAAGTTCTGGAGATTCTGGAATTTGTTCATCGCCAAGGCGTGATTCACCGCGATATCAAACCGGATAATATCATCCGTCGCGCCTCAGATAATAAGTTAGTTTTAGTTGATTTTGGGGCAGTGAAACAACTGCGTACACAACTGGTAACAGTGGGCGGACAAGCCTCTGCCACAGTGGTTATTGGCACTCCTGGCTATATGCCCACAGAACAAGGGCAAGGTAAACCCCGTCCCAACAGCGATATCTATTCCCTTGGCATTATTGCCATTCAAGCACTAACAGGATTACAGCCAACAGAATTGCAAGAAGACCCGGAGACGGGGGAAATTATCTGGCGGCATTCAGTAACCGTGAACCATCGACTGGCGGCAGTGTTGTCCAAGATGGTGCGTTATCACTTCAAAGACCGTTACCAAAACGCCACGGAAGCACTGCAAGCATGTAAAGACGCGATTAATCCAGTACCTGCACTTTCCGCACCTCAAGAAGTCGCCAACAATTCCAGTTACCAAGTAGCCAAATCCCAGCCTCAAGTCTCTCGGCTGCAAACTATTGCATTTGCACCAGCAAATCCTATCCCTGCCAAACCTGCGCGTAAAGACTCTAACAAATCCGACCCCTGGCCGATATTAATTGGCATATTACTGGCGGGTGGTGCGGCTGCCTTGGTAGCAAATGTATATCCAAATGTGAAAAATTTAGCTTTAAATCTTACAGGTAAGGATACCGCCTTAGCAAACAAATGCTCGGCTATTGTCGTCGGAAATTCTAATATCCGTTCTGAACCTAGTTCGATAAATTCTAATAATATTGTGCAAACTGTTGCTAATAACACCAATTTCGAGGTGACTGGCAAGCGAACAAAACGAGGTTGGATAGAAGTTAAGCTTAAATCTGGTCGTTTGGCTTGGGCATACTCGGATGTGATAACTAATAATCAGGAATGGGGTTCTTGCCTACGTGAAAAGGGCATTGCAACTAGGATTGTAGATGATAGTACCCTGATTGCGACTCGAACAATTTCTCAGCCAAAACCAAAATCTAAGGATGTAGTAACTCCATTACCAGAAAAGCCGAAGGGGTCAACTGACCATGCTGATAAATCAGAACGATCGCAGCCTAATGATAACAGTGCCAATATTGTAGAACAAGCAAAAAAGAAGTATGATTCAGGAGATATAATTGGAGCGATCGCACTTTTAAGATCGGTTCCGGCAAATGCAGCTTCTGGTATCCAAGAAACAGGTAAAATGATTGCCCAGTGGCAGGAAGATTGGGCAAAGGCGGAGGCATTATCTAATGAGATCAACAAAGCAATAGATGATGGGAAATGGGATAAAGTTTTAGATTATAGAAACCATCCAGAAAAGTTGCCTAATACTCAATATTGGCGAAATAGAATAGAACCATTATTTAAAAAAGCAGCCGAAAATCTGGCAAAACAGGCACTAACTGAGCTAGAAAATCAAGGTAAGCAGAAAAATACCCAACAGAAACTTCCCGATCCTAACCAAGCTGAAACCACACAGAGTCCCAATACCACAGAAACTCCTAAAAGCAGCTTTTAACAGTTATCAGTAAACACAGTTATTCCTTGTTTCCAGCTTCTTCTGATATCATGTCCGCTTGATTACTTACTAAACCCCAAGAACCCCACCCCGCCAAAGCTGCGCTTTGTCTCCCCTCCCGAAGAGCGGGGAGGGGGTTGGGGGTGGGGTGCAATGCCTGTGGGAATCATAACTAATTATGCGGACATAATATGACTGGGAATGACTAAACGAGGGCTGTCGCCTGCCGGATTCGCAACAGTAGCTCAATAAATCTCGTTTCCAAGTTATACCTGGAAACGAGATTTTAAATAGGTATTTATCTGTGGTTTTATTTTCCCTATCCGTGCATTTCGTCGTATTCTTGGGCTTCAACTCGTCTTGCTTCCATCCGCGAAGCAGGCAGAAATTCAGCACGACGGACTGGAACCAAGGGTGGCGTATTTCCTTGGTAAGGGTGAATAACTTGTACAGTACGGGCTGGACGCTGCCGTGGTGAAAACAAAGCTAATACCCCAGCGACAACAACACCACCACCAATAGTGAGAGTTGCGCCTCCCACAGCCCAAAGCACGGGTGAAGACCACCAAGCATTTTGCGGCTGGAATGTTGCTGCTGTTTTTGGCTGGTTATTCTGCTGGGCTAATTGCCACTGCTGCTGAGTATTGAAATTTTGGACTTGGCCCTGGAGTTGTTGATTTTGCAACTTTAGCTGTTCATTGTCGTTTTTTAAACGCTCCAGCTGCATCTGCGTGTTCAGCTTCTCCATCTCTAGGCGCTGGTCAGTATTGGGAGCAGTCGGTGGCTGAACCTGACCAGGATACATTGGTTGCCCATAAGGCCCGTAAGGATACATTTGTGGCTGCATTCCTTGGGGCGCTACTACACCTGGCATTTGTGGAGCAACAGCGAAGTTAGATTGTAGAGGGGTATTGGTTCCTTTGAGCAATACGAGAGCCGCCAGCCCAGCTACGGCAACCCCACCGATAAATGCCATACTCTCACTCATCGCCTTTGCTCCTCGATTGCGACGTAACTATAATCATTTTTGACTGACTCACTCTCACACTCATAAATTATGCCTACTTAATTTCACATAATACTCAAACTATAAGCGACTCTATCAGCTAGTTTTTTTACATCATCATATCTGATGTTAATATTCAAGACCATAATGGTCAAATTGTCTACCAAGGAAGGATAGAAAAACTACACTGTTATACTTTTTTAATCTACTTTCTCAGTCTAATCAAGAGAAGTATTTGTGCTGGTGTTGGTCGTCTTGATGGCTGCCTTGAGACTTTGGCAAAATTGGGCGATCGCATTTAGTCCCTGCTCTGGTGTCCCTTCTGCTAACCGTTTGACAACAGCGCTACCCACGATCACACCATCTGCGCCCCATTCCATTACCTGACGGGCTTGTTCAGCTTCAGATATTCCAAAGCCGACTGCAATGGGTTTATCAGTAACACTACGAATTTGTTTGAGTAAATCGGACACGCGGTTTTCCAGTTGCGATCGCACCCCTGTAACCCCAGTCACGCTGACTAAATAAATAAATCCTTGGGAAGAACGAGCGATCGCTTCTATCCGTTCAGCAGAACTGGTGGGAGCTACCAATAAGATTACATCAATACCCATCTCACTAGCTGCTTGGAGCAATCCTGCTGCTTCCTCTAAGGGTAAATCAGGTATTACCAATCCTGCGACCCCAGCCGCAGCAATTTGCCCAAGAAATTTTTCAATTCCCCGGTGCAAAATTGAGTTGTAATAGATTAACAGAATAATCGGCGATCGCAATTTGGGAGTAATCCCTTGCAGCATCTCTAGCACCTGCTCCAATTTCGTACCCCTTTGCAAGGCGCGGGTAGCAGCAGCTTGAATGACTGGCCCATCAGCCAGAGGATCGGAATAGGGTATACCCACTTCAATAATGTCGGCTCCATTACGATCTAGAACCTGCAAGGCCTTTGCTGTTGTTTCTAAATCTGGATCGCCAGCAGTGATAAACGGAATCAGAGCGCACTCACGATTGTGCCCAAGGGTTTTAAAGCAATCAGAAATTGCAGTCATTAGTCATTAGTCATTAGTCACTTGTACTGAGCGAAGCCGAAGTATTGGTCATTGGTCATTAGTCATTAGTAAAGGACAAATGACTAATGACAACTTTACACCTGAGATTGCTCTTCTTGTTCTATTTCGGCTTGAATTCGTGCTAGTTCTTCGGGAGTAAGCTCGTCTAGCCGCTTTTGCAGAAAGTCTTGCTCATACTGTTCCCGCTGTTGGTGGTAGGTCATTTTTTGTCCCACCGCACGGAAAAAATAGGTGGCTAACCAGCCAACTAAGGCACTGACGAGCAAGACTTGGCTCCATATACCAGCTTTTTGATTATCCAAACCGACTAGCTGCAATCCTAAGTATGCCAAGCCACCGGCAATAAAAACACCCAAGCCAATTCCAATCGCGTCAATCCGTCGCATGAGAGTTATGACCTACCAATCTCGTTAAACTTGAACTTGTCGCCGTTGGGGTCGGAAATTTGCAAACGGCGATAGAACCAACAGACCCGGAAAGAAGAAAAACACCAAAAAGTACATAAAGACACGCTCAATGGAGCTAGCTACATACCAACGCTGCTTCAGGTACAGCAAAACAGCAATGGGGATTACCAGAAGGTAAGCTCCAGCCAAAATCAGATATAGCAGGGCGACAATCATAACTTTCAAGTCTTAAGCATCTGTTTTCCATCATAGGCTGAAGAGACAGACAAGAGAGAAGTATAGTCATAATGCTTTCAACATAACTGTGCCAGAATTCCTCGAAACCGCTAACTAAAGAGGCGAAAGCGCAGCTTTGGCTGGCTGGAGTACTTTTACTGTAGGCGATTCAACGGATTTAATGACAAAAGCTAATATCATGCTATTATGTGAATCCACTAGCAAAATGCTCTGGTCAGACAGATCGAAAATTCATCCAGATTATTACGAGAAAACTAAGAAGACTTCCAAATCTCTGAAGCGATCGCAAAATCTGGAAAAAATATTTTCAATCTAGTTGGACAAAAGACACAATTGATGGTGGAATAGATAAGGAGGTATTTGCTACCTCTAAAAAATAACTAGTTATACTAGTTGCAAAATAGGTGCGGGGGTGTGGCGGAATGGTAGACGCTACGGACTTAAATAATTGAGCCTTGAAGGAGAAATCCCTCAAGTGGAAGCTCTCAAACTCAGGGAAACCTAAATCTGGTGACAGACATGGCAATCCTGAGCCAAGCCGAAGAAAGTCCTGAGTCATGAGTAATGAGTGCTGAGTAAATTTAAAACTCTTAACTCCTAACTCCGTAACTCATAACTGTTCGGAAGGTGCAGAGACCCGACGGGAGCTACCCTAACGTTAAGTCGAGGGTAAAGGGAGAGTCCAATTCTCAAAATCTGAGTTGGCTATTGTCATCAGGTAGCAGTGAAAACTGCGGGAGAATGAAAATCCGTTGACCGTAAAAGGTCGTGTGGGTTCAAGTCCCTCCACCCCCACTAAAAATTTAATACCGAAAGGCTTCGATAGAAGTTATGGGCGGGTTAAATCTAAATCATAGATTAACTCGCCCATATAGTTATTTATTTATGTATGGTCTTTTATGGTTACAAGTAAGTAATTTCACTGAACTATTTGATGAAGTATTAAACAATTTGTCTTTAATACTTTATTTATAGTCTTAGTTCATCAAATTTGTGTAAAAAGATTACTGAATCTCTGACGAATAGATTGATGCTACTGTTCACCAAGGTTAAGCTGGTAATAATATGAACAGGAAGCCTTTTTGTCCTGATAACTGAAATGACCGCTAATCGTTTATCAATTACTCAGGAAAATCCCCATTGTGCTACGTCTAACTCTAGTCAACTAGATGTGCAAACTGCCCAAGAGGAGGTTTATAGCTTCTTTGTGGAAATTGTCAAAAAATTGCCACCAGAGGATGTTTTACGTGAATTCAAAGGTTTGTTTATAGACGGTCTTGATTCCGAATATTCTGATTATATACCTGGAATATATAGTGTTTTTCTAGATGAGCATGAACAGGAACTATATAATACACTGAAGCGCTGCTGTTACATCATAGTTAATAATTGGAAAAGTAATCGAAAAGACAAATATATCCAAGATTTAGTTAATTTATTTGTTAATGAAAATCTGAAAATTAAGGACGATAATCCTCCAGTAGTAAAAACTTGTAAAATCTGGTTAGAGAATTTTGTCAAGAGCAAAGATTACAAGGAACTTAAATTATTTGCTACTAAATATGAAGAATCATCTAAAGGTCATTGGGCTAATCGCTACACTTCCTATTTATTGATCGATCAATCTGTTAATAATAAGAACCCTAAAGAACAACAAGAGGCTGCTAGGAGGCTTTCTAAACAGATAAAAGAGAAATTCAAGTTTGAACTTGCAATGTATATTGCTCGTTCTCAATCTGCCGTTTCAAGCACAGCACGCTATAAAAATCCCAGTATTTTGGGAGACCAAGCTCTGCGATTAATAAAAGCAATTGTCTTAAAAAGAGGCGTATTTAGTCATGATAATATTGCCCATATATTTATTAAGCAAACTGAAAATCAAACTCTGAAAGAATTTAAAATAAACCTAGAAAAATATCTATTCTTTTCTGTAGAAAACCAAACATCAGTCGAGACTTGGCGGCAGCAGTTTGCACATAGCTTATCCTTATGGAAGACGGATTATAATCAAGAAATTATCACTAAAGAATTTTTCTTGAGAACCTGTAATCGAGTGATTGATTACTTTACAACAGAAAATGCTAAAGAGCCTTCAGAATTATTTATCTTATTAATTAGTCAAGGTCATGCTCTAACCTTGGTAATTATGTTATTAAAGATTATTTTGATTTCTAGAAATTCCCGGAGACACTTAGAAACTCGGATTGCTCATTTGATTCGTTTTTACGAAAACTATTCCGAAGAGGAATGCAAAGGGGTAATAAATTTTATCGAGATTTTTAATATCACGTTTGCCATTTATGCAGAAAATGTAGAATATAACTTGATTAAGATGGAAGAAGAGGAACAAAGCAGTAATCAGCAATTAAATCTGGATGGTTATCGTGTATTTTCACAGATGAAGGTAGATAGACAAAAATGAGTTTTATCTGATTCATGATTTCGCAAGACGTTCGTCTAACCAAGCCAGAGCAGCACCCGCAGTTTCAGCTAGAATACTAATGAGGCGATATAGAGCGATCGCACTAAATACTAAGGCAGCTGGAAAGTGGTGTCGTAAAAGTTCATACGCAGTCGCTTCAAACACACCTAATCCCCCAGGCGCACCCGGTATAACGAATCCCAACAACCAAGCGCAACTAAAAGCCCCTAACAACAAAGGAATTTGATTGGTATTCAACGAACCCAAGGCGAACATAGTTAATATAAACCCAGTGGCGCGTAGTCCCATAAAGCCCACTTCTCCTAACAAAGGACGTAAAGGGTAGCTTTTAAGACTGAAGGGAACAGTTGGTTGAGTAGTAGCAGCAGACTTTTTTGCTTTTAATTTGTATAAAAAGCGAATAACGGGGTTCAAAAACCAGGGATGAATCGCACCAAGGACTACAGCTAAACTCAGAAATTGTAGTATTTGTATAACAAGGGTAGTATTTGCTGCTGCAAACTGGCTACTGCATAGGACAATGATGATTAAAGCAGCCGCTAGCATAAGTAGGGGTTCTAGTAAAACGCTTAAGGTGGCTGCACCTGTAGGAATATTGGCATTTTTGGCGGCGACAATTCGTCCGTAGTGATGCCAGATATTACCTGGTAAATACTTCGCGATGTTCGTTTTTAGGTAAACCTGGATGAATTGGGGAGATGATACAGGTTGATTTAACTCTTGCAAAATCCAAGTCCAGATCCAGCCTGCCCAAGTATGAGCTAGTAAAGTTACCCCTGTAGCGATCGCCATAATTGCCCATCCTACATCATCAATGCGGATAGCTGTCACCTCAATCCAATTATCCTTCAGAGCTTTTCCTAAAAAAAACAGCGTTCCCCCCAAAATTATCCAGCGTAAAAATTGCTTCATGAATTTAGTCATTTAACGTTGAGAGCAACAAGGCTGAATCCCTCAAATCTTATGGTGTATCAGCTATATATCCAAATATTTTGAAGTATCAAACAACTTGATGTAGTTCTTTTTACGAAAACTATATTACTTTATTTTATATCTCTCTAGAGTTAGATAAAAATATTATTTTTATACTCATTAAAATGTAGCCTGCGCTAGAGGTAAAGAGCATTTTATTATTCATATCCTGAATACAGGTTATCGAAAGTGAGCGAACCAAAACAAGCACAATAACTTGCTGACCAATCCAATGATTTCAGCAAATTGTTAGTTTATTAATATTTTGTAAGGAGGACATACGTGAACGCTGTGAGAGTATTCTTGAAACAAATAAGATTGCGCCAGATATTAACTATCTTTTTAGCTGGACTATTGTTGATAGTTAGCACTGCTTGTAGTGGGGCAAATGCTCAAGGTGCAAATCCGCAAAATCCTGCTGTACAAGCCGGTGGAGCAAACAACCCTTATAAGAATGGTGGAGACAAGTATAGCAACTACAGAATGTCTACCGATCCGAAAATAGCAAACCCAAAAGCCAGTCAGGGACGCGACCAAGCTAGCTTACAACCAAGTTCGCAATTGTTGATTGCTACAAATAGAGAATCTGAGATACTTTATCCTGGTGGCGAGACACCAGCCGGTCGAGTCCAGAAAGAAGCAGAACTGCCATTGATTACAGATAAAGACTTCCGTCAGCCTGAACCCGGTGGTTTGATTCAGAATGAATCAAATGTAGGAGATCGGGTTAAAGATCGGCTTGACACTGTAAAAGGGGCTATTGAAGAAGCTTCCGGCTTTTTGAAAGATAAAGCAGATGAAGCGGGTGCTAGACCGGAATTACAAAAAAATCCCGCAGTAGGCAGATAGAAGCCTTATTTTGTCTCACTGCTTGAGATTTAAAATAGCTTGCGAATGCTATCTTGGTTGAAGTTTAACTTAGTCACAAAAAAGCAAGGACTTAAAAGTATGAAAAAAGCAATGACTTGGCTGAAAAATATTCGTCCCTTAAAAGTTTTAACAGTTTTTTTGGCAGGGATATTCTTATTTCTGACACAAGCTTGTGGTGCCCCAGGAATAGCAACACAGCCACCACAGCCTGATGCTCAATCACCTTATTCCAAACGATACGATCCCACAAAAGATTATCCACTCTCTTCTCCTGCTGGTGGAATGAATAACTTTAGTGATGTAGAACCCAGAGGCAGATTAGACGAGAAAGCAGCGACTGACAGAGCTGATGCGCTAGCGAAAAATGCTCAAAAAAATATTGATCGCAAGGGAATTGACAGCCCAGGGCAATATGGCGAAAATTACAAACAAGGTACACCCCTTGGTGAAAGAGTAAAGAACCTGGGTGAAGATATCGGCAGTTCAGCTGAAGAAGTTCGCAAAGGCGTTGTTAAGGGAACTCAGCGAGGAATTGAAAATCTTAAGGGTAATACCCAGAATGCTGCCGAAGATGTGACAACAAATGTTCAGCGTGGGGCTGAGGATGCTGGAAAAAATGTTCGGCGTACAGCTGACGATGCAGGAAACGCAGTGAAGAAGGCGGTTGATTGAAATTAGTCATTTAATTCTTGTAAAAATTTGAAAGCGCCCACAGACTTATAGTCTGGTGCTACTAAAACAAAGCCTGTCCATGCAGGCTTTGTTTTGGTTTGAGATGGGGTTTAATTCCCTTAAACTTAGGAATTCAAACAAAGTTCAGCCCTGAAGGAAATTTGCAGTTGGGTAAGACTATTTTTCCGAATCTGAAGTCTCGTAGTGGCGGCTATCAAAATAAGGAACAAGCAAAGCTTTATAACAAAAATTATGATTTTGTCAATGAAAATCATGATTTTGGTGACGACAGCTTATATATTTACGGGCGTAGGCGTAGCCCGTCGTAGACATCGCTCTTGCTGTAATCTGAGAAAGTGCGTTACCGAACAGCCCGTCATAAACATCGCTCATTCATCAGCAATACTACAAATACTTCTGCAACAATAACCCTAACTTTTCCTTCGTCGCTGCTGGCGCTTTATCTAATTGAGTCAAAATCGCATACTGCAACGCCGAATGCGCCTCACTCGGTGGCGGATTTTCACTCAAGCGCCGCACAGTTTCTTGAATCACCTTTTGAGCATTCACAGCATTCCGCAGCAAATTGCCAATCACCAATTCCACCGTCACACTGTCATGGTCTGGATGCCAACAATCATAATCTGTCACCAGCGCTAAAGTTGCATAAGCAATTTCCGCTTCCCTAGCCAACTTCGCCTCTGGTAAATTCGTCATCCCAATGATTGTTGCACCCCAACTGCGGTAAAGATTCGATTCTGCCTTTGTGGAAAAAGCTGGCCCTTCCATGCATACATAAGTGCCGCCGCGATGAAGAGTAACTTCTGGTAAATTGAGAGATGCGATCGCATCTGCCAAGACAGCAGCCAAATTCTTACAAATCGGATCGGCAAAGGCAATGTGAGCCACAATTCCCTCACCGAAAAACGTTGAAATCCGATTTTTCGTTCTGTCAATAAACTGATCTGGCACCACCATATCCAGTGGTTTCGCCTCTTCCTTCAAGGAACCCACAGCACTAGCTGAAATTAAATACTTCACACCCAATTGCTTCATCGCATAGATATTAGCGCGAAACGGTAACTCAGAGGGTAAAAGCGTGTGATTGCGGCCATGACGCGCCAAAAAAGCTACTAGTGTACCATCCAAAGTCCCCAGAATCAAAGCATCAGATGGTGAACCAAAAGGAGTCTCGACTCGCACCTCTTCGACATCTTTGAGGGCATCCATTTTGTAAAGACCGCTACCACCTATAATCCCAATACTAGCTTGAGCCATGATTCTGAACCTGTTCTTTGCTAATCTGCTCAGTTATTTTATCGAAAAGGGGAGTAGCAGAAAACAAAGCGATATCTACGATGAGCTAGGCGATCGCATTGGGAGCAAGCGGTATTGCTTGCCAAGTCGTTTGGTTGTGTACGCTGGTTTTACAACTTTGCACTTAATCTAACTGGTGAAGCTTACAGGAATACAGGTAAGGGATTAAGTCGCAACGACATCATTAATTTACTACCTTCTTTGAAGAAAGAATATGAGTGGCTAACAGAACCACCTTCTCAATGCTTACAACAAGTCGCATTAGATTTGTCCAGCGCATTTTTGAACTTTTTTGAAAAGCGGGCTTTGTACCCAAACTTCAAAAAGAAGGGGCAAAAACAATCTATCCGATTCCCACAAGCAATTAAATTAGATGGCGACTATCTCACTTTGCCAAAACTAGGTAAGGTATACTGCAAAGTATCTCGGTTGCCGGAAGGTAAGCTGAAATCAGCTACAGTATCACTTGCTCCCTCTGGTGAATACTATACCGCTTGTCTTTATGATGATGGTAAAGATAAACCTGTTTCATCGTCAGAAGGTAAAGCTATTGGCGTAGATATGGGAATAACCTATTACGCTATTACATCAGATGGAACTAAGCATGGCAATCCCAAATACTATCGCAAATACGAGGTGAAGTTAGCCAAGAAACAAAAACAAGTTAGCCGCAAACAAAAAGGATCTAGTAACTGCAACAAAGCACGGATTAAAGTGGCTATTGTTCACACCAAAATTACTAGATGCCGTGAAGACTTTCTACACAAACTAAGTTGTAAATTAGTTGACGAAAATCAAGTCATAGTCGTAGAAAATTTAGCAGTTCGCAACATGGTCAAGAATCCGAAGTTAGCTAAATCAATTAGTGATGCTGGTTGGGGACAATTTTGTACCATGCTAAAATACAAATCCGAGTGGGAAGGGAAAATATATATTGAAGTAGATAGATTTTTCCCTAGTTCAAAGACTTGTAATCACTGCTTGCATCAAATAGATAACCTCAGTTTAGATATTCGTACTTGGCAATGTCCCGATTGCAAAATGACACACGACAGGGATATTAATGCCAGTAAGAATATTAGAGATGAAGGTTTACGACTTTTAGCGGGAGGGCATCTCGCTACTGCTTCTGGAGAAAGAGTCAGACCAAGTAAAGGCACTGCTTTTACAAGGCATTTTTCTGTGAAGGAAGAATCCCCACGCCAATAGGTGCGGGGAGTTGTCAATACCCATTCATTATTTATTCAGGTACAGATAGCAGCGATCGCCCACTTATTCGAGCATTAATTAATAATTTTTAGCAATCAAATTTCCGATAATTTTTGGAGATTAAATGCTTATGATTAACCCTTAAGTCAATTGTCACCATAGTGTACAATCGATGCTTCATGTATACAAATGTTAAGTAGACGCACTCCTACGCAGGGAAACAAAGCAAGCGTTATACTTTTGGGAAAAGGCTTATTTTAACCCCTGCTTTTAACATTTTCATAAATCAATGACTCTCAATTTTCGCTTTGCCGTAGTCAGCGACTTACACCTGGCACTTCCTCACACAATCTGGGATCACCCTAGCCGCTTTCATCTGGTAGAAGTAAGTATCTCAGCATTTAAAAGTGTACTAGAACATTTAACACAACTCGATTTAGATTTCTTGTTGTTGCCAGGAGATTTAACCCAGCACGGCGAACCAGAGAACCACGCCTGGTTGCAACAATGTTTAGCCCAACTGCCTTTTCCTGTCTATGTAGTTCCTGGTAATCATGACGTTCCTGTGCTGTTGGCCGATCGGCAATCAATTGCTTTTGCGGATTTTCCCTACTATTACACGAAGTTTGGCTATGACGACCCCCAGCAGATGTACTACATTCGTCAATTGCTGCCTGGAGTTAAGCTGATTGGACTAAATTCTAACTCCTTTAATGACCAGGGAGAGCAAGTGGGGTGTTTGGATGCCAAACAGCTGCGGTGGTTAGAAGAGGTGCTAGCAGCATCTGGTGATGACTTAGTTTTGGTAATGGTGCATCATAATGTGGTGGAGCATTTGCCCAATCAATCGAACCATCCACTGGCACATCGCTATATGTTGTCCAATTCAGCAGAACTATTGCAGCTGCTGAGGCGCTACGGAGTCAAGCTAGTATTTACCGGGCATTTGCACGTTCAGGATATTGCTTACTCAGATGGAGTATATGATATTACGACTGGTTCTTTAGTGAGCTATCCTCACCCTTACCGAGTGCTAGAGTTTCATCGGGATAACCAAGGTAAAGAATCGTTGCAAATTTTATCCCATCGCGTAGAGTCAGTGCCTGAGTTTCCCGACTTACAACAGTCATCACGGCAGTGGATGGGCGATCGCTCTTTCCCTTTCCTAATCAAGCTACTAACTCACTCTCCATTAAACTTACCGTTATCACAGGCAAAAAAAATAGCTCCTGGTTTGCGCGATTTCTGGGCAACTATTGCTGATGGTGATGCAGTATTAGATTATCCTCATTTTCCCCCAGAAGTGCGGCGCTATATTCAGACATATAGTGCAGCATCACAGCCCAATCCAGGTATCGCTACTAATGGAAATTTGACAATGATTGATAATAACAGCACACTTTTGCTGAATAAGAGTTAGGAGTTAGGAGTTAGAAGGTGATTCAATACTCACCACTCAGCACGGGCTAAACGCCCCGCTACCGCTAACAGCACTCATTACTGATTTTGGCGACAAATTCCAAATGCTGAAGTATAGGCGTGTAAGAAGGTTCTGCCACCTACAGGGCCGATTTCACCGCCACAGAAAAAGCCACCTACAGGAATATCGTTAAGGTAGCGCTGAAATAATTCAGAATCGAAGTTGGGTTTTCCATAGAGTCCTTCACCTCGCCCCAGACAGGAAAACATTAAAGCAGCTACAGCAGAGGGTTCAGATTCTCGTTGATGTTGATAACTTTGGAGGAGTAATTCGAGGTCTTCAGCAGAGGCTTGGGCATCGCGTAGATGGAATTGCAGCCTTTGACCAGGACGGACGCGATCGCCAATTGCGATCGCCCCAGCATTTGGATCGACCCCAAGAATACCACGTATTAAAAAGTCTCCTTGCTGCAAAGCCAGCTTAAATTCATCCATTGCCACACCAACAAACAGAGAATGCTGTGCTAAAATCCGTTCTTGTTCGCTGAGACTAGCAATCAAATCTCGCAATACTACCAGAGGCACTTTCTCATCTAACTCTAAAATAATATTGCGATCGGCTTTTGTAACTTGTAATGGCTTGCCAATTGGTCGGCATCCTTGGGCGACAATCGTTTCCAAAACAATATTGCCAGTCAAAGCTATACCAACAGTGCCCTCCCGATACAAGTTTTGCTGTTCCTCACCGTTAGTATCGTTACAAAAAAGGGCAACACGACCACCCATACCTCCACCACTAGCCTGTCCTCCCACGATCGTCGATCCTGGATAAGCAAAATCCAGTCCCTGCAACAAATCGTTGATTCCAGAGGCGAAAGAACTAGACAGCAAAATAAACTGCGGTGTCGGTGATGGTGGTACACCGATCAAATCAAGCCAAGCATCTGGTGAACTGTCTAAGTCAGGTAATTCTTCAGCAACAACATGAAAAACTTGAATCTTCACTCCTGGAAGGTGTGCTAAAGTCAAGCTAATAGCTGGTTCGGCTTCCAATTCTTGGGTTTCTCCGCTAACTGTCGTCCCAATTACACCACCACCACTACAGCCAATTAACACAGGCACAGAAAGTTTTTCAGCTAACAAGGGTAACAGTCGGGAATACTCACTCGCAAAAGCAGACGAAATGAATACCAGTCCTAGATCCGCAGGTACTGTTAACGATGAAACGGCTCGTTCTACCACATCTGTAACAGCGGCTTCCAGAGAATGACGGGTTGATAGGGCATTTGCCCACTGCATTTGGTCTGCCATGAGTTTTGAGCTTCTTTCTCTTTTTAGGCTAGTAGATTTTGACTTTTTATTTTGGGAAGAATTGCATCTTACAAGAATTGATGCCAGCCCTTTGTCTCCTCCATCCCAAGAAGCTGGGGTTGTCATTCCCTAATATAGGCATCTAAATATATTGTATGATTATTTATCTATGCTACTAATTCCACAAAATCTTAAAAAATAAAGGTAAATGCATTATAGATGCGGTAGCTTGCTGTATTGGTTATAAATCAATGGGCTAAAACACTAACTTATGATTGGCTAAATGGTTAGAATGGTTATTAATCAAGCGAAAAACTGCCATTTCTGAACATTTTCTATACTAGTATTAACAACACACAACGAGACTAAAGCTAATGACCAACATCCAAGAAACAGCAAAAGGCGACATCCAAGAGAAAATCCATGAAGAAGTGGAACAAGCGCGTACTGTCTGTGATATTAACGGTAGCAACTCACCAGAGTGTGCTGCTGCTTGGGATGCAGTAGAAGAATTGCAAGCCGAAGCTTCGCACAAGCGCCAAAGCAAGCCAAAAAACTCTCTAGAACAGTATTGTGATGACAACCCAGATGCAATTGAATGCCGGGTTTACGACGACTAGAAATTGAGGCAACTGGATTTTCTGTTGTTTGGTCAGCAAATAATCAGTATTGACTAAAGAAGACGCCTAGAGTGAAGGACGTGGAAACTCACCAATGTCCTCCACTCGCAAGCGTTTTATTTAGAGCTACCGATTTTAGTCGTAGAAACAAAAAATAAATTCCTTATTTGAATCAATAGGCTTCTTCCAAAGGGATAAGTTGCGATTTTCATAAATTAAACAACAAATTAATTGTTAGTAGGGGCGTACAGATGTACGCCCCTATAAATTTTTTATAATACTCGTGACTTCTAGTCATACGAGGTTCAATAAACTATTATCAAGAAGAATTCAGGATGAATGGGAGTTCGACTGACTCCTGAATAAAAGGGTTTAATATCCCTGCCTTATTTAGCAGTCTACAATCCATTAGTGGTATAAAATCCTACTTGATTGATTATTTGAACTCCTGACCTCTTTTTTATCTATTGTTTGAGAAAAAATATGGACTATGATATTTGGTTTCGACCTTTCGTCTGGATTGATTACCGACTGGCAGTATTATTTCTGGTAATTATTCCGCTAATTCTTCTGATCTGGGCATTTGTACAAAAAACAGAAGGCATACAACGCTTATTGGCTATATACTGGCGAGTCTCAAGCTTGGTGGCAATCACGATTTACTTAATGATTGCTCAATATCCAGTTAGCTTTATCTCTGGGTTGATAGCTCAGATTTTGATCCCGATTTCGCTGTGGTTCTGGGTGGATATCAACGATGAAATTGAGTATCAAACCAGTGGAACTTTGAAATTTCTTTTTACCTCTTGGCGCTGGGCGACAACTGTTTATTGTTTTTTGGGCGCACTAGCATTTATACCTTTTTTGGGCTGTGCTTTTTCTGGCAATATGCTGAAGACTCCCTATTGTCGTGTCTGGTTTGAGATTCCGTTATTATTCAAAGAATATTTTCATGCTAACAGCAAGGCTGAGTTCTTAGGTTTTCTTGGCATAACTAGTTTAGTAATTTATATACTTTACTTAAGCTATTTTGTTTTGGTTAAGTTGGGCAAACAGGGACGTTCAGCCACACCACAGTAACTGTCGTTGTTCCACCTTAACCCCTACTTAAAAAAAAATGAATTCCATTGGCAAGCGACTGGAACAATACACCGCTAAACGCACCAAAGAAGTCCTAATTGTAACGGTGGAAATTGCTGATGCGCAAGATACAATTGCTATTTTCAAAGGCTTTTCTAGTTCTTTGATGCGTCCTACAGCATTTGATGCAGATGTACCAGTTTTACCAGATGGAGCAAACATCCTCAAAATTGACCGAGTAGCCAGTCCTTATAATCCTGAAGCACCCCGTTACATTCAACAAGGACTCTCTTGGGAAGCTATGGAAACTCTATTATCAGAAGTAGGAGTCTAACTAATTCGTAATGAGGCTACTACGGCGCTAACGTAATTCGTAATTTTGCGGTAAGGGTGACTTTGAGATTGTTGATGGAGCATCGTTACAGTGCTGCTAAACTTCAAAAGAAGGTGGCAGGAAAGATTTTGCATGGAATTTGAGTGGAACCCGCAGAAGGCAGCGTTAAACTTTGAGAAGCATGATGTTTCCTTTCAGGAAGCTTCAACTGTATTTAATGACCCTCTATCTGTAACTTTCCCTGATCCTAATCATTCCATTAGAGAAAACCGCTACGTTATTATTGGCATATCTGGGTTTGAACAACTTTTGGTTGTTGCACATACCGACCGAGGAGAAAAGGTAAGAATTATTAGTGCCCGAAAAGCCACTCGACACGAGAGGAGATTCTATGAAGAGGGAAGTTGAAAATGAAATGGAAGACGAATTACTTTCTGAGTATGATTTCGCTCAAATGGAGGGGGGAGTTAAGGGCAAATATATTGAGAGATATCGTGCAGGGACGAACTTAGTGCTTTTAGATCCCGATGTTGCTCAAGCTTTTCCCAATGATGCAGCCGTGAATGGAGCGCTAAGGATGTTAATCCAGGTTGCCCAGCGTCAGCAACTCAACACTGGGGTGCAGCAGACGGAATAGAAATGGTCAGTGAGAGTTCAAAGTTACTTGCTCCCGCTGATTTGAGCCAAACTAATCCTGTATGCATAGGATGAATGGCAGCCTGGGAGCAACGCGAAAAAGTGAGATCCTCGTGAAAAGAGCAGGGGAGGCAGGGGGAGCAGGGGAGGCAGNGGGGATGCAGGGGAGGCAGGGGAAGAGAAAGAAATAAGTGTATTTAGAGCTATAACGGTCATAAAAAATACTAAAGTTTTCTCTTCACTCCCCCTGCTCCCCCTGCTCACAAAATCGCATTGCTCCCTGGCAGCCTTTGCTTAAGGCTATCTAAATGTAGAATTTGATAAATATATCAATTCTGTCATTCTACTATTACCTCCTACTCGCATTGATTAAACAGATATCTTGACTAATTTATGAATTACCACGATATTATTACGATTGAACCTGGAAAACGCAGTGGTAAACCCTGTATCCGGGGAATGCGAATCACTGTTTATGATATTTTGGAGTATCTTGGTGGTGGAATGACTGAAGCAGAAATCCTAGAGGATTTTTCTGAATTAACTTCTGAAGATATCAAAGCGTGTCTAGCTTTTGCTGCTGAACGTGAGAAGAAGTTATTTGTGGTATCCCCGTGAAACTTGGAATGAGGGTGGAATGGAGATCATAACTGTCAGTGAGCTTGAAAGACGGTTAAATAAAGATGTAACTAATAAAGCACAAGGTATTAAGTACAACTTCTTTTCTAATCTTTCTAGTTCTGTTCAACAACTCACTGGCATCAACCAATTTTTTACTCATACACTTTCATTTCTTACTGATTATGAAGTAGCTTGGCTCTATCTAACCGTAGGCTCTGAGCGAAGCAAAAAGCCCGTAGCCTAAAATAGAAAAATTAGAGGCGTGAACACGAAGCTATTTCTATGACAGTTTACCAACCCCGCTACGGCAAAGAAGAATTCGCTCGACGTGGCGATGAGATTTATGAATCTCAGGTGCGCTCACAGGTTGAAGCAGATAATCATGGTAAGATTGTGGCGATCGACATCGAAACCGGAGCTTTTGAGGTCGATGCTAGTGAAATCGCTGCCTGCGATCGCCTCGAAGCCCGTCACCCAGACGCTCAAATCTGGATTGTCCGCATTGGTTCTCGCTATGTTCGTCGATTCGGCGGACGCATGAAAAAAGCCGTATGATCGCCGGAATCGTTAACGCGGATTTTGAACCGATTATTTCACTTTCCGTTTGTGGTTCCGATGGCAAAATTTACACACAAGATGCGATTGTGGACACAGGCTTTAACGGTTGGCTTTCACTGCCTCCAGATTTGATCGCTCAGTTGAATCTGAGATGGAAGAGGCGAGGACGAGCCATTCTTGGAGATGGGAGTGAATGCGTTTTCAATGTCTATAAAGCAGTTTTACTTTGGGATGAAGATATTCTGACAATCCCGGTTGATGAGGCTGATTCAGAACCACTCGTCGGGATGTCCCTGATGGAGGGTTATCAGCTAATGGTGCAAGTATTTGAAGGCGGTCGCGTCGAACTCAGCAAAGTAAACACGGTCTAAATTGCCCGTTGCACGCCGACCGTATTGAGGGAGGTAGAGAGGGAACGTTATTCTAAAGGAAGTAAGCTACAGTTGATGTCTAAATTGCCGTCTAAAATTGTCTTTATTTTTGAAGAATTATTTTAACTTTTAAATTTACAAAATGTCCCGTTCTGGATACACACTCCCAGTATTTGCGTGTGCTGCTGCTGTTGCAGCTTTACACTGGTTACACGATCGCAAACCCCTAAGCATAGCATCAGTAGATTTGATTGAACCCGCTCAAATTGCCGAAATCCCCATTGAACAGGTAGCAGGATTATCTGAGAATACAGCTTTAGCGATCGCTCGCAGCGATCCCGGTGATAATCTCGATTTGACTAAAGATACACCGATTTGGGCATTGGTGGAATGGCGAGAACAGGGTGATGAAGCAGTAATTATTAAAGGTGGCGAAGGGATTGGTAGGCAATTAAATGCTGATGACAAGCCAGCTATTTATGCTTACGCTCAAAGGCTGTTGCAAGAGAATTTGCAACGAATGCTAGCACCTGGGGAAAAAATCACGGTGACGATTATTCTACCTGAAGGGCGATCGCTAGCTGTTAGAACTTCCAATTCTGCCTTTGGTGTGGTTGAAGGACTTTCCCTTTTAGGCACTACCGGCATTTCTCAACCCTTAAGTACACCAGATCAGCTTGCAGTTTTTCGGGCAGAATTACAAAATAAAGCCAGTCGTTTTGAAACTTTAGTATTTTGTATCGGCGAGAATGGTCTAGATTTGGCGCGTAAACTAGGGATTAATCCCGATCAATTGGTCAAAACTGCTAACTGGCTCGGCCCAATGTTAGTAGAAGCTGATGTGCTGGGTGTCAAAGAAATCTTATTATTTGGCTATCACGGGAAGCTGATGAAACTGGCTGGGGGGATTTTTCACACCCATCACTACTTGGCTGATGGACGGCGAGAAATTTTGGCAGCGCACTGTGCGATCGCAGGTTTAAAATTACCAGATATCCAAGCTGTGTTTAACAGTGCAACTGCTGAAGCAGCACTAACACACCTAAAATCCCTAGATGCTGCAACTGGTAGTGATTGGGTAAATCAAGTTTACAGTGCGATCGCCGCAACTATCGATGTTCGTGCCCAAGAATACATCCAAAGTCATAGCGAAAGCGGCACAAAAGTAACAGTCTGTGGTTCTCTTCTCTTCGATCACGATCGCAAAATTATCGTGAAGAGTAAAACTGCTGGTCTGTTGATGGGAAAACTATGTTAATTTATTATGAATAATCGTAAACAATCCAAAAAAATAATCCTTTAAGTAACCACTCTAGGGTAGATTTATCGTTTTAATACCATCTCCAACTCCGGGGTTTGACAAATGCACGTAAACTAGCGTTTGTCAAGGCTTTCTATACCGTTATCAGTCTATCCAGGCTGAATAATAGCATCACCATAAGACCACAAAGCATCTATTTATCCTTAACAGATATAACACTCCCGTCATGAATACAGCGGTGACTCTACCAACAGAACAAGCGCCCCAAACATTAGAAACTTTTGGGCGGCTTGATCGCCAATTGATTGTAATTCTGGATTTTGGCTCTCAATATTCTGAGTTGATTGCCCGTCGCATCCGCGAGACTCAAGTATACTCCGAAGTTTTATCGTATCGCACTACTTCTGAACATTTGCGCCAACTCAATCCCAAGGGAATCATCCTCTCAGGTGGCCCAAGTTCGGTTTATGGTGATAAAGCTCCTCATTGCGATCCAGAAATCTGGAATTTGGGAATACCCGTCTTGGGTGTTTGCTATGGGATGCAGCTAATGGTAAACCAACTCGGTGGGGAAGTCGCAAAGGCCGATCGAGGTGAATACGGCAAAGCGTCATTATATATTGATAATCCCACAGATTTGCTTACTAATGTCGAAGATGGCACCACTATGTGGATGAGTCATGGAGACTCAGTTACTCAAATGCCATCAGGGTTTGAATTGCTCGCACATACAGAAAATACTCCCTGTGCTGCGATCGCCGACCACGAAAGGAAACTTTACGGCGTTCAGTTCCATCCAGAGGTGGTGCATTCTGTAGGTGGTATAGCATTAATCCGTAATTTTGTCTACCATATCTGCGATTGCGAACCTACTTGGACAACAGCGGCTTTTGTCGAAGAAGCAATTCGAGAAATTCGCGCCAGAGTTGGTGAAAAACGGGTGCTGTTGGCGCTGTCTGGGGGAGTGGATTCTTCTACCCTGGCTTTCTTGCTGTATAAAGCAATTGGCGAGCAACTGACTTGCGTGTTTATCGATCAAGGCTTTATGCGAAAATATGAGCCAGAGCGATTGGTAAAGCTGTTTCAAGAGCAGTTTCACATTCCTGTTGAATATGTTAACGCCCGCGATCGCTTTTTAGCTAGAGTTGCTGGGGTAACAGATCCTGAAGAAAAACGCCGCCGCATCGGACACGAATTTATCAGTGTATTTGAGGAAACATCCAAGCGCCTCGGTCACTTTGACTATCTAGCTCAAGGAACTCTTTATCCAGATGTGATTGAATCTGCTGACACCAACGTTGATCCCCAAAGTGGTGAGCGGGTAGCGGTGAAAATTAAGAGTCATCATAATGTTGGCGGTTTGCCCAAAGACCTAAGATTTAAATTGGTCGAACCACTGCGGAAACTATTTAAAGATGAAGTCCGCAAACTTGGACGTTCCATTGGTTTACCAGAAGAAATTGTTCAACGGCAACCTTTTCCTGGGCCTGGTTTAGCAATTAGGATTCTGGGGGAAGTTACATCTGAGCGGTTAAATATTTTGCGCGATGCCGATTTGATTGTACGGCAAGAAATTAACCAACGCGGTATGTATCATGATTTCTGGCAAGCATTTGCTGTATTGCTGCCAATTCGTAGTGTTGGCGTTATGGGAGATCAACGTACTTACGCTTACCCCATTGTTTTGCGAATTGTCACCAGTGAAGATGGCATGACTGCTGATTGGGCGAGAGTGCCTTATGATGTCCTGGAAGTGATTTCTACTCGAATTGTGAATGAGGTAAAAGGGGTGAATCGAGTGGTTTATGACATCACCTCTAAGCCACCTGGAACCATTGAATGGGAGTAATCAAGTTTTGAGTTGACTTAACTAAAAGCTCATTACTTTTTGCTATGCTTCAGATTACTTCCAGGAGTTTATATTCGCATACAGCAGTTTGCAAGTTAATAGTCAAGTATATTACTTATGACTCCTAATTCTTGACTGGATCTGGAGCGTCTTCGGCTCCGTTTCAATAAGCTTGAGTTAAGGGTTATTGGTGTAGATAATTGGTCTTTAAAGACGCGATAAATCGCTCTCTACATCTGGGTTTTGTGCTTATCTGAACTGTATTGATTTAAAAATGACAATGCCGAACTGACTAGTTTTAAGACTCGGTATTGTCTATTTTTTTTGACTTTTTTCAAGCTCCATCAAAATCCAAGCCTGTTAGTAATAAAGCAGTCAGTAGCTAGTAAAATTATTTTTGAACTTAAACTATTCGTTAAAGTTAATTTTTTAATGTAAAGGAATTTAAACACTAACATAATTTTATCCAGTCGATAATTATAAATGCCAGTGAATAATTATCCATCAATTAGATGATGACAAGACAAATTGAGTTATTTTCTAGGAAAATCGGCGCGATCGCAGTAAAATTACCAATGGTATGGTGATAAAGATAAAAAATAAGCAGCTCATTGGAAATACATTTCATTCGATCAACATTAATGGAGATGTTATGGAACCTGCTCTTCCCCTTGCTGGCTTAAACATCCTCGTAGTTGATGATGATGATGATAGCCGCTTTTACATTACTACTGTGTTGGAAGCTGATGGAGCCATCATTATGGCAGTTGCATCGGCAGCGGTAGCATTGAAAGTATTACCTGAGTTGCAACCAGATGTCTTGATTTGTGATATTGCTATGCCTGATGAAGATGGCTACACCCTTATTCGCAAGATCCGGGCACTGAAGCCCGATCTTTATGGAAAACTTCCCGCGATCGCTTTAACTGCTTATGGTGATAGCGAGTATCGTAGCCGTGCTTTGGAAGCGGGTTTTCAGACTCATGTACCTAAACCAGTCGATCCCGGAGAACTAGTTGCGATCGTCGCAGAATTGGTTGCTTCTTATAAGAGTTAATACAAAGATGCAGTTATTTGTCGGTCGTTATTTGTTATTTTCCTTATCATATTTTTTAAACGAAGAAATTAAGGTTATAAAACATCACTTTTAGTAAGCTATTGGCTTGGGAAGAAAATGTTGACAATAACACAATAGACTTAGGTTCAGGCTTGATCCCCCCTAACTCTCCTTTTCTAATGAGGAAATTAAAGCAAGCCTTTTTAAGGAGAACCAGCATAGTATAGGACATGATTTAGAATTTATGAGACTACTTTGCTCCAGCTTCAAAGCTAATTTGCTCAGACTTATACGCTGGTGGCTCGACGTGAATTAAAATTCTCACTGGACGAAATCGTTCTTCTAATCGGCTTTCTACTTCTTCGGTGATGTGGTGGGCGGTTTCTACGTCTGATGCATCCACTATTAAATGCATTTCAATAAATACCTGACGACCAAGAACACCACGAGAAGCGATCGCATGACAGTTAATTACGCCTGGGACAGAAGTCGCGATCGCGTGTATTGCTTCTGGTGCGATCGCCATTTGATCCACAAGCCAAGGCAAATTCTCTTTTAAAACTGACCAGCCACTCCAAAATACTAACAAGGCGACAGGAAAAGCTAACACCAAATCCATCCATTGATAACCTAGCCAAACTCCTATCAAGCCACCGATTACAGAGATTGTCACCCAAATATCGCTCATGGTATGTGTCGCATCAGCGATGAGAATTGAGCTACCTACCCGCTTACCCACAGCACGTTCATAAAACGCCACAAAAATATTTACGCCCAGCACAATTAGTAATAACCACAACTCAGGTGGCGATATTTTTATCGGTTCACCACCACCTTTGAGAATTCGTTCGATTGCTCCTTGCAGAATTTCAAAACAGGCTATTCCTAAAAACGAGGCAATTCCTAGAGCGCCCACAGCTTCAAACTTGCTGTGTCCGTAGGGATGCTCGCGATCGGGTTGTGGAGAAGAAAATTTACTCGTAATTAATCCTAAAATGTTGTTGGCGCTATCTGTCACACTATGCAAGGCATCAGCTAATAAACTTAAAGAACCTGTCCAGTAGCCCACAACTGCTTTCAATCCCATTACAAACAGGTTGAGCAATAGGGTAATAATTAAAACCTTTCGCACTTCAGCGCGGTTATCGTAAATCATAGATAATTTATTACATCAAGTTCTATGACTTCTAATGTAGACCTCAAAATAGAAATAAACACAAATGAAGTGTATCAAAGTCTTACGCAGTAAGAGCTAAGTCTCTCTATAGTCTCTATGTTTTAGATCAATTTGTTGAGATTCTTTTTAACTAACAACAGCTACAAGTTGGATAGGCATTAGTAATAGCTTTATAAATAACCGCGTATATTTAGCATTAATTTCAGTAATATTTTAATTAACTTTGTTATTAATACATCAACTGAGATCGTATTGAATTGTATTCAAAGAGATTATGGCGGCTATCAGTGGTCTGTATTTACTCTAAATAACCGATCGGCTTAATGAGTGTTATTTACTGCCTGATAAGGATAAGTAAGCTCATGGTTTATTCAGAAAATTGTCAAAATTTGAGGAGCGAAATCTGACAGTTTCCACGTCAGATGTCCGTGTGATACCAAATAGGCGCTATCTTTACTGCGGCCACGCTTGCAACGAAGTCGGCGATATGGTTTCCTATCTCGCCAGTGCGGAAGCCGGCTTCGTCACTGATGCTAGTCTGAAAATTGATGGCGGCTTCGCAGCCTGATTCGGCGGTAACAGAACGAAAGGGTAATACTCTGATTGCAAACTAATGAAAGCCCGTTGCGTAGTAAGCACTTCAGTGCTTAACACAAGGACTAAAGTCCTTACTACAAACTTATTTACCCAGGAAAAAATACTTGTCTTGACAGACTAACGAATTACGCCAAGCTGTACTAATGATCTTTGAAGAAGACACCAGGAACTATCAGAGTGGGATTCAGACCACTTCTTCCGGTAATATAAGTACTTATCAAGAAGTTTTAATAAAAAAAATATGTCTTCAATTCCTCTAACATTGAACTTAATTGAAGGTTCAGTCTCCTTCAGTTTTTCACCCCAAGCAGCACGAGAATTAAAGACAGCGACGGATCAACTGATGGAACGCCTAAAAGCGATCGCTGCTAAACCCACTCCTGGCGGTGGTAGAGTCACTCCCCAGCCTCCCTTGGAATATCGTTATACGGGTGAAGTCTTTTTAGAAATTTTTTGTAATCCTAATATCTGGCCAACGCCCTTCGCAGCCAAAGTTTTGCTGACTGTCCGCAACGTTAACATCCGCTTGACTACTGAAGCTGAACTTACTCGCATCATTGAAGACATTAATCAATATTTAGAGCAAGTAGGATAATAGTCAAGTCAAGGAGGCAGAAGGCAGGAGGCAGGAGGCAGGAAAGAGGCAGGAAGGAGGCAGGAGGCAGGAGAGGGAGCTATCTATGAAGGGTGGGGCTTGAACCTTTTCCCAAAAATGTCAAGATGATTTTTTTATGCTTGCCGAGATTTTTTCTGAAAAAATACTATAAAAATTTTGGATTTGGCGAAAGTTGAGCCAGTTGCTTGCGGAGGTTCCCTGTATTGTCGCAACTTGTGACGGTTAGCCTGTACTTAGTAAACTTTTCAAGGCTGATTTTGGCTTTTAACAGCAAGCACACAATCGCTTCCCTCAAGTAAGGGATGCAATAAATTGCGAGTCAAATGCGAAGTTCCTACACTTCTATCGGATCGATGTAGGAACTTCGCAGAATCTATATACTAAACTCAAGCCGTGACACCAGATGTACAGAACAAATGGTTTTGATGCCTTCTTTAACTTGAAAAGTTGTATAAGTTCAGACTCAAATGCTTCTGTATTAATCAAAAATGCAAGATTCTGTATAGGGCAATGCTCATTCAAAACTAGAGATTATCCCCAGATTGAGCGTTGAATCGTTGATGGTGACATCCACACATCAAAAACAAACTCCCAATCCCAAACCCGAAATCAAACATTGATTAGTCGTTGTCCCACTGTTCGCGACCAATTAGGTCGCCAATGCGATCGCGCAACAAAAAGTCACATTTCTCTAATTCACATTCAACGCAAACCCACTCTCTCGCTGGAATGTATTGGCAGAGGCTATATATTGGCTGTTGTCGGCTAACCATTCCCTTTTGCACCAGTCGGCGTGCTTCGTCTTGAATCACGTCTAGAGAGTAGTAATTGATAGAAGGCACCGTATTCACACTCATGTTTTTTACTCACAAATTAACACTTACGATAGTGTTCCCGTTAATAATTAGGAACAAACATTACAGAAATTAGACTTGTGGCTAAGATTTTGTAGTTTGCTATACGGAACTATTTTTATTTTGACGCTACATCTCCTGAAATTATCTCAAGAAATGTTAAGAAAGTCAACGAATCCTGACATTTCCCGAAAATCCGCTTTACAAAAAAAATTCCAAGTAGTTAACTTAACCTGCTTATGTAGCTGTATGACTTTGATGCCACAAGTCTGAAAGTCTTGCCATTACTGTATTTAGGCAAGATTTGGTGGGTGGGAAGAGTTTATATCGCTATCGCTTACATATCAAATAATCACCTTAAAAGCTGGATCTATAACTGCGGGTATTCATCTAAGGTAAACAACACAATAATATTTGTCAGTCATTAGGGTATAAACTGTTGCAAAACATAACGGACAAAGTATACTACGAAGGCTTTAACCATAGCATCTGTTAACATTCTCTTAAGTAAATCTGTAATTTATTAGTTAATTTCAGCACTAACACCATCCAATTTTATTTTGAAAAACATCTGTAAAAGGGTCGAGTAATTCTCTAATTCGTAATCAGGACACACATAAACAGGAATCAGAATTTCAGAATTAGTGAATATTCCACCCATAAAAGAATGGAGTTTTAGCACAGGAAGAATTTTTAAACCTTGTTTCGCCTACAAGAAAAGAAGTGTCTTGCTGAATCAGGTTATGTTCACATTAAAACAGACGCGATCTAGTCACGTCTGTAAACTGTTTGGCGGATTTGCTGAGATTAATTGTTCTGAAGTTACATTGTTGTTTTAGTTACTTATTCGGAGAATTCTTCATCATTTTGAACATTGCTGTCTTCTACTGCTACCAGATTTTCTGGCGGGCGATCGTGGTTAAGTTGGTTTAGTAGTGCTAATACTTTATTACCGCGTTCTATAGAGCGATCTTCGAGAAATATCACCTCTGGTGTACGACGTAGCCGTACCCGCGCCCCAAGTTCGCTGCGGACGTAACCTGTGGCCGACTTTAAGCCTGCCATTGTTTCTACCTTAGCTTCATCTGTTCCATAGATGCTGACGTAGATTTTGGCGTGTTGGAGATCGCCGGAAACATCAACATCAGTCACACTGACCATTCCAGTACCCACACGGTCATCCTTAATTCCGTTAAGCAGCATTTGGCTAACTTCCCGTTTGATCAGTTCAGCAACGCGGGAAACCCGACGATTTGTAGCCATAAAAATTTCGCCTCATCACAGAGGTTGTACGACAAAAATAGATGCAGGGTAGACGGTACTTAGGGGGAGCAACGCCAAAAGCAACCGTCTGTGGGGCACAGCCCCGATATAACGCTAGTCTAGATTGGACTCAAGCCCAGCATTGCCCGTAGGGTGAAAGTAAGGAAGACTAAGCTGCTCACAAATAAACCCAAGATAGCGATCGAGGTGATAGGGCGTTTCAACAATGGCACTAATGGCGCAAAGGTGTTCAGAAACAAGCCTAAGATGATCGTAATTAAGTATCGGGGGTAGCGAAAGACGTTATCCCAAAATCCGTCAAACATCTGAATGTAAACTGCCTTGTTATATACTTACGTTTGTTTTGATATGCTTTATCTACTCAATTGTAATATATGCAGATGGAAAATTAGCCAGTTAATCTAAAATTTGGCTTGTCGGTTATATTGGCTTTATTTAGTCATAATTATTTTCAGTTAAATTGTAAGTAAATGGTAATTCAAGTCTCGAAGGAAAGTAGCCCGCGTCCATTTTTGAAGTGGGCAGGGGGTAAAAGTCGGTTGATACAGCAATATATTCCTTATTTTCCCAAGAGTTATAAAAATTACTATGAGCCATTTTTAGGTGGTGGTGCTGTTTTTTTCTATCTCCAACCAAGTGCAGCTATTTTAACTGATATTAATGCCGAGTTAATTAACACTTATTGTTGTGTTAGAGATCGGGTTGAGGATTTAATTTCTCTATTGAAAGAGCATAAAATCCGACATGATAAAGATTATTACTATAGTGTTAGAAACAACTCCAGCGGTACTGATATAGAAAAAGCTGCTCGTCTAATTTATCTTAATAAGACTTGTTTTAATGGTCTTTATAGAGTTAATTCACAGGGTAAGTTCAATGTGCCATTAGGCAGATATGACAATCCCAATATTTGTGCTGAGGTTTTACTAAAATCAGCCTCAGAAGCACTTTCCAATGCAGAAATTAAACAAGCAGATTTTAAAGAAATCCTAAATCATGCGACTAGCAGTGATGATTTTGTATTTTTTGATCCGCCCTACCATCCTATCAGTGATACTAGCTATTTCACTGCTTATAGTCAAAATTGTTTTAGTAAAAAAGACCAAGAACTTTTAAGAGATACTTGTGCAGAGTTAGCAAGTCGTGGTGTCAAAGTTATGGTATGCAATTCTGATAGTGAATTTATTCAAAAAATTTATACAGATATCAATTTTGAAACTTACAAAATTAAAGCAGCACGTTCAATTAACTCAAACATAAAAAATAGAGGCGTTATTAACGAACTATTAATTACATCTTTCTTTTAAAGATTTTTATTTGCCCAAGCAATGAATCTATCTAAGCTATAAACTGCTAATAAATTATGGTTATCATTAACCCTTGCTTTCAGCCATTTGCTTGCTCCTTCTCGCATACCTTCACCGCCTAAAATTACGATAGTTGGTGCAGGGTAATAGTGCTGAATATTCATGTTCAAATAAGGAAACTTTTCATCAACAGAACCGGGGCTTTCTTGCCATTTGCACTCGAAAATTAAACCAGATGGCATTGCAGATGAGCCGACAACATAAAAATCAACCTTCAGATAGGTATGATAAATTCCAGTTCCAATATAAACTTCTTTGCCATAACGTTTTGGCAATAAAGTAGCATTTAGTATAAATTCTTTTTGGACATAGTTCCCAACTTGGAAATAATTATGCCCATACAAGATTGCTTCTACATTTGCTTCTAAAATATTCCCAGACTTATTTGCCCGTCCGCCTTGAGTCAGAGCCATCTTCAATCCCTCTGCCAAAAGTCCTGCTTATTATAGGATTTCACAGAAGCAGTAAAAAAGGTTCAGTTGCTTAATATGAATTTTTGATTTTGGCTAAATATGGTTGGATTAATAGCTAAAAAATCCGAATTTATTGGTATTTTTGTACTAGATAAATACAAATGTATTAATAATTTGGATTAGGAACGAGTTACTAATTCAGGTAATAGTTAAAATAATGGATTTATATTTAGTCTTAAAGAGCAACTATTGCAAGCGACTACGCCATTTTTCTGGGTCCTGGGAACAGTGGAAAACAGCGTAGATAATAATCTCCTGTTCATTAAACTCGTAAAAAACGACGTAGGGATAAACGCCTAATTGTAGCGCGGCGATAGGTTTCATGAACAATCTGGTATGTGCTGGGGTGACGCTGAATTAAATTCAGGCAGGCATCAATACATCGTAGGAACTCAGCGCCTAATCAAAATTCCCGCCCCTCGTACCAGTCATAAGCTTCGATAATATCTAGTTCTGCGGCTATAAGAATAGTTAAATTTCTAGCCATGCCGTTCAGAGATTCTGGCTTTTACATCTTCCCAACTGTTGGCAATGGCTGGATTTTGCAGATATTCGGCTTTGCGGCGGGCTAGTTCTTGTTTCTGCCAATCTAAAACTGGGAGTGCTGCTGGTGTAGTGGCAATCTCATCCCATAAGTCTTCTACCAGTTGGAGTTTTTCCGCTCTCGAAAGACTAGAGAGTTCGGGAAATACTGGGTTCATGGTCTTCTCTATATTTTATTCACCTTGATTTTAGCCTGTCTGGGCTTCAGTATGACCGTTGCGGATAGACCATGCGATTTCTAAAAGTTGAGTCCAGCGTTTTTGTAGCTGTTTGGGGGTGCATTTGATGGTCTTGGCGATCGCAACGTCGTTTTCCCGTGCAGTTTTTAACTGTAATATTTGCTGTTGCTGTTCTGTGAGTTGATTCACAAAGATTTCCCACTGCTGGGAAGATAAACCCAACTTTTGCTCTAAACCCGCGCCTAACCATTGATGTACTAATTGCCAGTGGTGTTGCTTGGCAAACTTTTCGACGTGGTATTTAAACCGTTGTTGGAGATAATCGCGCTGACGGCTAGTTAAACCGAGAATTTGGTCAATTTCTGGGGCTGAAAGGTCTTGAAGTTTCAAGCTGAGGTAGTTCATACAATCAGATTGACCTTGAGACTCCAGATATTTCATCAATTCAGTGATGACGCGATCGCGTTCTGATTCTTCAGATGGATCGAAATTAGTTTGGGCAATCATTTGCGATCGCAGCTGTTGCACCGCCGAGTTACGCTGGTAAGATTCTGCTTCTTCACCCTTAGCAGACTCTACCGCCATTTCAATATCTACGGTAGTTTCTTGAGGCTGACGACGAGCAAAACCTTGGGCGCGTAAGATAATCAATTGCTGATTTGCACCGCCAGGTAAATTGATCCGGCGTTTAGCATACTGTTCTGTAAAAGCCATGTATTCAGCTAATTGCAGCTGAGTACGCGGCGTGTGATTCTCTGGTAGTTCGTTTTCTCTGCGGAAAGCTTTAATCGCTTCGATATAAAATGCTTGTAAAAAATCTTCAATCAGGCTGTAACGAGCATCAAAACCCAACTCAGAGCCAGACATGGTTACATGACGGTAAACCATAGCACCCAAATTGCTATGTAATTCCACCCGCCCTTGTTTGGAACCTAGTTGGTAGTAACGTAAGCATTTTTGCATCCGATGCCTTCCCAACGTCATCTGCCAGGACTTGATTTCCCCAGATGTTTGAATGCGGGAGCTTTTATCGCAAATGCGTTCTACTTCTA
Source organism: Nostoc sp. 'Peltigera membranacea cyanobiont' 210A (assembly GCF_002246015.1). Classification (GTDB taxonomy): domain Bacteria; phylum Cyanobacteriota; class Cyanobacteriia; order Cyanobacteriales; family Nostocaceae; genus Nostoc. Next base: position 87,420 of record NZ_NOLJ01000001.1, on the reverse strand, counting down.
CGGCTATGCGCTTTGCTAAAGCTTCTACGCACTTGGGTGTTGCTTTCACTTGCGCTTGCATTTCCTCAGACAGCAATTGAATCAAGCGATCGCTGCTGCTATTTAAAAATTCTTCAGTTGAAACGTGGTTCTCAAAAATGGGTGTAGAGTTTGGTAGATTGACGACGTTAGCTTTCATGACTTTTCCAGTAGTATTGCACCGTAATTACAACGCAGACACAGCAATCAAGGCTGTCCAAGGCTTGTGAATCTTTAGGCATTTATCCATCAAGACTTGCCGTATATAATGCTCACATCTAAAGCTCATATATCAAAACTATAGGAAATACGAAAGAGTTACAGTTATGGCAATGTGTCGGTTTTCTTCACAAGCCACCATCTCAACGCTGGCACACGAGTACCCGCCATTTTCTTAAAGTTGTCAAATACCTTGCTGTGCCAAGTTTTGCCACCATCCTCTTATATCGACTGCCTCACCGAGCAGCCCATTCTAGACATCGCTTTTAAATATGACAATTTTAAAACTGGAGTTGTTTTTATCACAATTTCCGAAACGGAGAGGTGCGCCTGTGAAGTGGAATTTTTATACCCATGCTGCTGCTGTTTCCCAACCTAAACCCCTCCGTATAATTGCTGGTTCGTCTCCGGTCATATCCAAGATGGTAGATACTTCATAAGTAGGTTCCTCGCCAGTGTCTACAATTATGTCTACCAACTTGTCCAAACGATCGAATAGCTCTACCCGCGACTGAACAATTTCTGGATCTATCCGAACTATGCCATTATCTGCTTCATCTGGTGGCAGATGTGCTGAAGTTGAAATAATCGGATTGCCCAATGCTGTCAGCAACTCCAAACACACAGTATGGTTTGGTACTCTAATTCCAGTAGTTTTCCGCTTGGGGCTTTGCACCAATCGCGGTACTAACTTCGTAGCTGGGAGCAAAAACGTGTATGGCCCTGGAATCAGGCGTTTCATAATCCGATAAGCTGTGTCACTTACGAAGGCATAAGTTGCCACATTTGAAAGCGAGGGACATAAAAATGTCAATGGTTTATCGTTTGCTAGCTGTTTAATTTGCCGCACTCGTTCTACCGCCGACTTGGCATTCAAATCACAACCGATGGCATAGACTGTATCAGTAGGGTAAAGCATGACTGCGCCACTAGAGAGCGCCGACTTTATTTCCTCTATTCGGCGAGTTTGAGGATTATCCGGATGAACGGGGAAAATTTTTGCCATAGGACGGGGATTGGGGANCCTCTGGTTGGGTGAAAGCACAAGTTTACAGTCAAATTTCAGTGATTCTGAAGAAACTAGCTCAAATTTGGAAACCATCTCGGTATTAGAAACCCAAATTGATGATTTAAGTCCACAAGCTATTGGCTATGCGTTTGAGGCGTTGTTTGCGGCTGGTGCGCTGGATGTTTTTACCCAAGCGATCGGTATGAAAAAATCCCGTCCGGGGATTTTACTGACTGTGATTTGTCATCCAGAAAATTTACTCAGTTGTGAAGCCGTTATCTTCCGCGAAACTACAACCTTGGGTATTCGGCGAACAACTCAGCAACGCGCCATTTTACAACGAGAAATTCAACAAGTGGAAACGGAATATGGCAAAGTGCGTGTGAAGATAGCATGGAAAGGACAATCACCAGAAAAAGTTATTGCAAATGTGCAGCCAGAATATGAAGATTGTGCAGACTTAGCCCGAAAGCATAATATTCCCTGGCGCGAAATTCAGCGGTTGGCGCTACAGCGTTGGTATTTAGTCAATACCTGATGCAAATTCCTCGTTTCCTCGTTCCCAGTCTCCGACTGGGAATCTGACAGGTGTAGGTTTTTTACAAGAGTGTGAGCAATCAGTCTCTGTGGTTAGAAAATAAAAGTAGAAACTAGAGTGTGGATGAGACTCAAATGCTAAAAAAAAACAAGCACGTTTTCAAGGTGACAATACATCAGTTCGCTTAGGACACATAGCTTCCAATTTAGCGAGGATTAGAACATTTTGTAACAGCGATTATAGAGAAGCTGTTGAGAGTGTAACAGACGAAACTCTATGGTTCATTGAATGGACAGCAGCAGAAATTGAACCGGAATATGCAGAAGAACTAGTTAACATTCAAGTTCAACTAGAACGATGGAGATTAATTTTTAATAATATTTTGTCTGATGATAAAACACGCACTGAAGTTGCAGAACAATCTAGTGTTTGGTCTAAACGACTATTAGATATGTCTGGCTTACTCTCTGAATCCACAGTGTAGTGATAATTTTATAAAAAGTGTAGAGTTTGTTGAAGTTATAAATAATAGTTTGATAACCAATTGATTTATATTAAGTGTGATTACTGAACTTCAACAGATTGCAAATATTCCAAACAAATGACGTTGGATTTTCCAGATTTTCGCTGTCTTTGTTTGAAAATATTGTCTGCTGTTCTAAATAAATTCACCAAATCTGTCGTGAAAGCATACACATCTCCCCTTTTTTCTAAATATAAATACTTATAATTTTCATCAAATATTGTGTCAATGTAAACGCATCTACACCTAATTCGGTACGCTCTTGGGCGGCTATTATACCTGCTTGGGAATGCCACCAAGCGGCAGTTGCCACAATATCTTCTAGGGGAATCTGTTTAGTTGCTGCTTGCGCTAACAGTCCACCCAGTAGCCCAGTTAACACGTCGCCGCTACCGCCACGCGCCAAGGCGGGTGTGCTTTCAGGAACAATCCAAACAGCACCTTGAGGGTTTGCGATCGCAGTTCTTGCCCCTTTTAACAACACTATCGCCCCACTTTGCGCGGCTGCTTCTTGTACTGCTTTCACTCTGTCATGTTTGGCATCGGCGACATCAGGAAACAATCGCTCAAATTCGCCGGTGTGGGGTGTGAGTACGGTTACTGCTTGGCGTTTTTTTAATGTGGCGATCGCTCCCATTTGTGCCAAGATATTTAAACCATCGGCATCGAGAATTAGAGAGCGATCGCTTTCTATGATTTCTTTCACAATGGGAGTTGCATCTCGTGTTAAACCGGGGCCACAAGCGATCGCATTAAAGGAACTCAAATCGGTGTTTTCTGGTAGTTGTAGGTGGGCGATGGCTCCACTTTCCGTCTCTGGGCAACCGACAATGAGCGCTTCTGGCAAGTGTGACACCAAAAGAGGTTTTAGGGATTCGGGTACGGCAATCGAAAGCATTCCTACACCACTGGCCCTAGCACCCAAACCAGTTAAAATTGCCCCACCTGCATAGCGCCGCGAACCGCAAATCAGCAGTAAATGTCCTTCCTTATATTTGTGAGTAACTGCTGGACGGGGTAAAGGTAAAGTAGCAAGTGCCTTTGCTCGTGTGATAAGTTTAATTTTAGGTGCATCTTTGAGAACAGCTTCCACATCAGCTAAAGGAATATCAAAATCGATTAACTCAGTTTTACCAAGATATTCCAACGCTCGATCTTGGAAGAAAGCGAGTTTCCATAAACCTAAGCAAAATGTGTGAGTGGCGCGAATGGCAGTTCCCAATACTTCGCCTGTGTCGGTGTGTAAACCTGAAGGTAAATCGATACTATAAATCGGTATAGATAATTCATTTAGCTGATTAATTGCAGAGGCAATGGGATCGGTCAGGTTTCTTTCTAAACCAAACCCAAACAAGCCATCAATCAACAAATCAGAATCTGGCAGTTGCTCAATTGTTTGATAAATTGGAATGCCCAAACTCTGGGCATATTGCAAGTGCTGCGAAGTTAATTCTTTAAGCTTAGAAAAAGGAGAATAAATCCAAACTTCATATCCGCGAAAGTATAATTCACGGGCTACGACTAAAGCATCGCCACCATTATGACCGGGGCCGACAAGAATTCCCACACGAGATCCCCTTAACAAAGGGGTGTTTGCAGGAATCTCTGGAATGCGACGAGCAATTAATCCCGCCACCTTTTCCATCAAAGCAACTACAGGCATTCCCGCTGCAAAGATCCGCTTTTCAATATCGCGCATCTGCCCAGCAGTCACTACCACTTGTGAAATTTGTTCTTGCCTATTTTGCATCAGTCCTGAGTGGTGAGTTATGAGTTCGTATTAACTCTTATTTTGACACTACCAAAATTGACTCATATTCCACTCAAAAAAGTTACAAACCGATTTCCACGTCTTCAAGGATGCCGAGTGCGTCGGGGATGAGGACAGCTGCGGAGTAGTAGGCTGTGACAAGGTAGGAGATAATGGCCTTTTCGCTGATGCCCATGAATCGGACGGACAAACTGGGTTGGTATTCATCGGGGATACCAGTTTGATGTAAGCCAATCACACCTTGATCTTTCTCACCAGTGCGGAGTATAAGGATAGAACTGGTCTGGTTCTTAGTAATCGGGATCTTGTTACAGGGCAGAATAGGTACATTACGCCACGTGATTATCTTGCTCCCATCCATGTCGATGGTGTCTGGATAGATGCCTCGACGGTTGCACTGGCGACCGAAAGCTGCAATAGTGCGGGGATGAGCCAAGAAGAACCTCGGCTTCCGCCGACGAGTGACTAATTCATCAAGGTCATCGGGAGTGGGGGGACCACTGCGGGTGTAGATGCGCTGTTTGAGGTCGGCGTTGTGCAACAATCCAAATTCGCGGTTGTTGATCAACTCGTATTCTTGACGTTCCCGCAATGCCTCAATCGTCAGCCGCAATTGTTCTTCGGTCTGGTTGTATGGTTGATTGTAAAGATCCGCAACGCGAGTACTTACTCGCAACATAGTCTGAGCAATGCTTAACTGATATTCGCGGGGTGAAAGTTCGTAGTCAACAAATGTTCCCGGTAATGTCGTTTCAGTGCTATGACTGGTTGACAACGCGATCGCAGCTTCCCCATACTTGTTTTGTGGAAGTTCTGCGCGAGTCCTAAATTGCTCAACCTGAGCCTGCAACGCCTGCGACTGGTTGAGCTGTTCCCGAAATGCCTGTTGTGGTAGCGCCAATACCGTGCATCGGGTAACAGCTTTGACCGTGAACTTCCAATTGCTTTCTGAATCCACCAACACGCGATCGCCAAAATAATCACCGTCAGCTAGCATATCCAATAGAGGCTGCTCGTCATACTTGCCAATACCAATCTTGTTTACCTTGCCATGTGCGATCAAGAAAAGCTGATTGGCTGGCTGACCTGACTGGACTATGATATCACCAGGCGCGAACTCCTGCTGAACAAACCGACTTGCCAACGCCCTCAGCACCTCGGTGTCGTCAAATCCTCGCAGCAAGGGCAACTCACCAAGTTCCTGGGGAATCACCTGCACCTCGGCTCCGGTGTTAGAAAAACTTAACCGTCCATCACCCACCGTATAGGTCAACCGACGGTTAACCCGATAAGTGCCACCCTTCGTCTGCACCCACGGCAACATCTTCAACAACCACCGTGAGGTAATTTCCTGCGTCTGCGGTGCAGATTTGGTGGTGGTGGACAAATTACGCGCAGCATCTTTACTCAAACTCAGTTGAGGTTGTCCGCTCTCAACATTTAAATTTGACTCAATAAAATCCGTCATCACCTCATCCTCATAGTTATTAATAAAAGTGCGTCAACTGCTACATATACTTCAATTGCATACAGCCTTTTGTAGGTAAATAGACCACGCAGTAGGGGCACAGCATTGCTGTGCCCTTACCAATATTTGTGGTTCAATTAACTGAAAATTACTGTAATGCTTGTAAGCTCTGATTTATCAGCATTAGAGCCAAATTAGTTCTATGTGCCAGTTGCCTAAATCCTTTCACGAATATTTAGCGCCCAATTTCAACATCTTCGAGGATGCCAAGTGCGTCAGGAACGAGGACGGCTGCGGAGTAGTAGGCGGTAACGAGGTAGGAGATGATCGCCTTTTCGCTGATGCCCATGAAGCGGACAGACAGACTGGGTTGGTATTCATCGGGGATACCAGTTTGATGTAAGCCGATCACCCCTTGTTTTTCTACACCAGTGCGGAGCAAAAGGATAGAACTGGTGCGGTTATTGGTGATGGGGATCTTGCTGGAAGGAAAGATGGGTACGCCACGCCAAGATGTTACCTGAACGCCGTTCACATCTACGCTTTGTGGATAAAGACCCAGGCGGTTGGCCTCACGACCGAAGGCAGCGATCGTCCGGGGGTGAGCCAGGAAGAATCCCGGCTCCTTCCATACTGTCGCCAACAGTTCGTCCAAGTCATCAGGGGTAGGTGCGCCGCTAGTGCTGTAGATACGCTGTTTGAGGTCGGCGTTGTGCAGTAACCCGAATTCGCGGTTGTTGAGCAACTCGTGTTCTTGACGTTCCCGCAATGCCTCGATAGTCAGCCGCAGTTGTTCTTCTGTCTGGTTGTACGGTTCGTTGTACAGATCGGCTACCCGCGTACTGACTCGCAACACCGTTTGAGCAATGCTCAACTCATATTCTCTGGGTGTGAGTTCGTAATCAGCGAAGGTTCCCGGCAACTCAGCCTCTTGGGGATGATCGGCTGCCAGTTCGATGGCTGCTTCACCTTGGGGAGTCTGTGGCTGGCTTAGGCGGGTGCGGAACTGTTCAACATGGGTTCCTAACGCCTCAGACTGAGCGATCGCCCTTTCAAACACCGCTTGGGGCAGCGACAAAACGATGGTTCTGGTAATCGCCTTCAGGGTGTACTGCCAAGTATCCTCGGACTGCACCACAGTTTCATCGCCGAAATGGTCGCCGTCAGCTAGCACATCGTACACAATCTGCTCGCCATACTTGCCAACACCAATTTTGTTGACCTTACCACGAGCAATTAGAATCACGCGATCGGCAGGCTGGCCAAGTTCGACGATTACATCATCTGGAGCGTACTCCTGCTGAACAAACTGGTTTGCCAACCCGATCAATACGTCAAGGTTGTTAAACCCTCGCAGCAAGGGCAACTCAGTAAGTTCCAGAGGAATCACCTGCACCGTAGCTCCAGTGTTGGTGAAAGTCACCCGTCCATCACCCACAGAATAATTCAACCGACGGTTGACTCGATAGGCACCACCTTTCGTCTGCACCCACGGCAACAGTTTCAATAACCACCGCGATGTAATTTCCTGGGTTTGCGGTGCAGATTTGGCCGTTGTTGCCAAATTACGCGCCGCTGCTGTACTCAAGGTTAAATGGGGCTGCTGATCTTCTACATTCAAATTGGGATCGTTAGAATACGTCACAACTTAATCCTCCACTTTTTAGTTACTAAAAAACCGATCTCACGCGATCGCATACTGACCTGGAACTAACTCACCGACAAAAAAACCTGACTTTCTTGACCGAGTAATGACCTTAAACCCTCACCGATCCAATACGCCTAGCTGAAGTACCCAGCCCTCTGGGGCCGCTAAGTAGCCGCCCTGCTAACGAATTACGCAATTCAAATTCCTTATAACGGTCTACCGTTATATGCCACTTGAGGACGCCACACATCCACTGCTCTAGTTTCTTGACGTATCCAAGCAGTTTCTCGCGGGTACTTGCATTCAGGTCGAAATCATCGAAAAGGGCTGGCAGTTCGGTGGCGACGATGTGTTGAAACTGGAGCGCCCGAGCGGTCATCAGATTGTTGACAACTTCAACAGCCTGTGGTTTACCGCAGTTGAGGAAATTCTGAACGACCAGCACACAGTTATGGATTTCACCCTCGAATTCGATTTCTTTCTGATAGGAGAAGATATCATTGGTAAAACAGGCAAAGTCGGCAGCGGAATTATCGAGCGATCGCATCGTTCGAGTGCGGTAAATCTCCTGCGGGATCTCGTTGCCCTGAGCTAGTCGCGACAGACTCATGGTCAGATCCGAGCCAAAGGTCTTACGGCGCATCTCAATATAATCTATCGGGTCGGGAATCCGATTTTGGATCTGGTTGGCGAGTTCCCACACCCAGCTGTCAGTCATATCCTGGATTGCGCGACGGAACTGAGTCCGCGCGTTTGCGGACATGGGGCCAGCTGTGCGAGACCAAATATCTGCCAAGCCGGCTTCCACCGGATTAGTTGGAACCTCGCTGGGGGTGGAGTCATCCAGAGGCATAAACGCCGACAGTCGGGCATTGAACACTTTTGCACCAGCCATGTTGCGGTTATTCCCGTAGAGCGCCGGGAAGTAATCGTCGGCATAGGTTCCCCAAACAAGCCAGCACGCTGTCAGATTCAGTTCAGGGCCAGACCCATTCGGATGGATCAATGCACCGCAAAGGGCTACGTCGGCAACATCAAACTTGTGGTCATCCCAGATGACGGCATCAGGAATCCCAGGTAGTGATTCCAGCATCCCCATCTCGCGTGCCCATTCCTTAGAATGCTTCCGCGCAGCATTCAGATGGGGATTCAAGCTTGTAGTGAAGGGCATGTAAAACTTCGGCAGTGTTACTGGCCCGACAGCTTGGTATGGAACGTGAGTAAAGCTCTTGAACCTTCCCAAACCCAAGGCGGCGTATAGCGATTGAATCCGCGCCGCCGATGTGCCTAGCCCTGTGGGGCCTCCCAGAAATGGCGTGGATGTCGAAGAATTGTCTCCTCCCTTGTTCATGTAACGGCTCGATCGCATGTGCCACTCGTGACCGCCCGATTGCCAGTCCTGAAGTCCTTTGATGTAAAGGAGAACGTTCACACGAGCCACTGGGTCTAGTCCGTACTCTTCAAAGAGAGGGGGCAACTCGGTGACGGCAGTGTTATCAAACTGGTATAACCGCGAGGTTAGCAGTTCGTTGGTAAGGTTAGCCGCCTCCTGGGTACTGACATTTAAAAAGCGCTCCAAGACCAGCACGCAGTTGGCGTTCTCGCCTTCATCCTCCACTTCTCTCTGGTAGGAGAATAAATCATTGCGAAGATGCACTGCATCGGCAAATGTGTCTTTGAGGATACGCATTGGCCGAGTCGAGGCGATTTGGGCCGGAATCTCTATAAACACGGCGTGTTCGACGAGATCCGCTGACCACGGAGCGCCGCCAACCTTGCGGCGCATCTCGATGTATTCGATAGGGTTGGCGACTCGATCTTGGTTGATATTGGCGAGTTCCCACAGTGACTCTTCTAGGAGGTTTTTGGTACTCTCAAAGAATCGAAGTCGCCAGTCCACAGATTTAGTAAAGGCGGTGCGAGACCACAGGTCAGCCAAGCCGCGCTCTACTGGGTTGGTCGGAACGGAAGGGGTATCAGTCGGATGCACTGGCATAAACGCTGGCAATCGGTCAAGGTACTCCTTTGCCCCAGCCATGTCTTGGGTGCGTTTATAGATTTCTAGGAAGTGATCGTCGAAGAAGAACACCCAAACATACCAGTCGGTTACTAGGTCAAGCTCCGCTCCCGGTGCATCTGGATGGGTATAGGAGCAAAGCAAGGCGTAGTCGTGCGAATCAAATGTATGTTCATCCCAGATAACCGAGCTTTGCGCTTCCTCTTGTGAGCCAAGTATTCCCATCTCGTAGGCCCAAGCTTTGGAATGGACTCGTGCCGGTTCCAGGTTTGGGTTCAGCCGTGCGGGCCAAGGCGTGTAAAATTCTGGCAGTTCAAAGGGTTGCATGATCTGCGCTAAACCTCCTCTGGGGTCTTCTTGCTATCTTTGTTTCGTGGCTGATCTGAGCATCGTTGCAGTTCATAAGTATCATCACTACCCAGCTAGATCCCCACATCTGGTTTGCTTGTGGTGGCTCGTTTCAAGGCGATAATATTAAGATGCTCCTAATCTAAAGAATGAGTTATGTATGTTTTATTTGAAGTTTCCCATACCGAAAGATCAAGCATTTGAAAAAGCTGTTTAAGTCATTACTTATTTCCCATGTTGATAGATAAATTTTTAATACATGGATCGTCGTGTTCTCATAATTTTTCATAGTTGTAAATAAAAAGCAATCCGTACATTAAAGCCGTTAAGCAGATAGTTAAATCAAAAATTGAAGAATTAGGAGACAGTTAAGACAGTTAAGCAGATAGGTAAATCAAAAATTGAAGAATTAGGAGACAGTTAAGATAGTTAAGACAGTTAAGCAGATAGTTAAAAGATTTAAGATAGTTATTAAAGAATAATTACTAATTGTTAATTTTTGCAACTAATGTCCATTAAGGTATCACCGTGCCAAAACCGAAAAATTACGCATTTGCCTGAAACTACATCAGGATAAGCATTTGTGGCTTATAGCAATCCAAAAATATTTGCGTATCCTGCGCACCCTCCCTGATGTATTGGCTACGGTGTACATAAAAGTCGAATTACCGCACTTAATCCACCCGATATATTGGGGATAAACATGAAATTTAGTTCTCTATGTTTCACAAAGGTAAGGAAAAAACTGACGCGAAAACCTTTACATTATTTTTTTTAATTGGTATTAGCGTTAGGAACGAAACCCAACATTTTCATAGCTTTATTGGGTTGCGCTTTGCTTCACCCAACCTACAATTTTTCATAAAGCCAAGCGTATTGATTTATAGGGTGAACCGCAGACGCGATGAATCGCCGTCTCTACAATAATCAGTCTTTCGTCTTGACGGCGATTTACCGCGTCTTTTTGATCTAGCATTTTCATCAAAAAACCTTAATTTAACTGTATTGGGGTGGGACGGAAAGCCCGCTTTTCCCACCTACCTCACAATAAATGATTGGATATTTTTTTATTTGAAAGTCCCTTACTTAATTCTCTTCACTTGCAAAGGACGCAACTTGTTATGCTGACTACAAAGTGTATACCCACGAAATACTTTCTGGCTTTGATGCGCTAATCATCGGAAAATCCCAAAAGGGCTGAAAAAGGTTTCTTCTCCTACTCCTCACTTGCTTTTTCAAGCTAGTAGTAAAAAAGTATTGCTGTCACTTTGGCTGAAAGCTAGATACCATTAGATTCGGCGTGTTTACTGTTCGGGAGTGCCAAAATGTCTAAACAGCTGGGTCAAAAAATTGCACCCACACCTATATCAAATAATATCAGTGTGGTGGATTTGATCGATCAATACTTCACCGCTTACAACTCAGCGCGGTTGCGAGAAATCTGCCAACTACTGAGTCGTGATGTGCTAACGGAAGGTGTCACCGTGGGAGTTAGCCTTTCCGGTGCGATGACGCCAGCAGGATTTGGGGTTTCAGCGCTTGCACCCTTAATTCGCAATGGCTTTATTGACTGGATGATTAGCACTGGTGCAAATCTTTACCATGATATGCACTATGGTTTGGGTTTTGAACTCTTTGCTGGTAATCCGTTTTTGGATGATGTGAAGCTTCGCCAAGAAGGCACGATCCGCATTTATGACATTATTTTTGGTTACGATGTGCTGCTAGAAACTGATGCGTTCATCCGCAAGATTCTCCAAGGAGAAGCGTTTCAAAAGCGGATGGGAACGGCTGAATTTCACCATTTACTAGGTAAATATGTCCGAGAAGTAGAAAAGCAATTGGGTGTGCAGCATTCCTGCTTGCTAGCTACAGCTTATGAATATGGCGTACCGATTTATACATCTTCTCCAGGAGATAGCTCAATTGGGATGAACGTGGCGGCTTTGGCATTGGAAGGTTCGCAGTTGGTGATCGATCCATCAATTGACGTGAATGAGACAGCAGCGATCGCATATAATGCCCGTGAATCAGGAGGTAAAAGTGCGGCTGTAATTCTTGGTGGTGGTAGTCCTAAAAACTTTTTGCTACAAACTCAACCGCAACTCCACGAGGTTTTAGGGTTAGAAGAACGAGGACACGATTACTTTATACAGTTTACCGATGCGCGTCCAGATACAGGCGGTTTATCTGGAGCAACCCCATCGGAAGCTGTGAGTTGGGGTAAAATTGACCCGGATGAGTTACCTAACACAATCGTTTGTTATACCGATAGCACGATCGCTCTACCACTGGTGACAGCGTATGTGTTAAACAAATGCCAGCCTCGTCCCCTGAAGCGTATTTACGACAGGCGAGAAGCCATTTTCGATAAACTGCAAAAAGACTATCTAGCAGCCAAAACCCAACCATCAGATCAGGTTCCAGCAGCAGTTGCTGAAAGTGCTTCACAGCAAACAGCGACTTATCCCTGTGGGCGGATGATTCCGAATACTCACTAGGGGGATAGGCAGGGGAGAAATCAATTCAAAATTCAAAATGACGCTCTCTACGAGACGCTGCGCGTAGCTTGCTTGTCTGTAAGAGTACGCGGACTCGCTAACGCTGCGCTAACAAAATTCAAAATTAAAGAACTTCTGCCTCCTACAGCGGTTCTCGGTTGAGTGAGCTACAAGAACCCCACCCCCAACCCCCTCCCCGCAAGCGAGGAGGGGACTATGATGTACCTCATGTGATTAGGGAAACGCTATACCTCCTGCCTCCTGCCGACGCTCTCTACGAGACGCTGCGCGTAGCTTGCTTCTCTGTAAGAGTACGCGGACTCGCTAACGCTGCGCTATCCTGCCTCCTGCCTCCTCTTTCCCAATGCCCTCATTCCTTCCGTCCAATCAACAAATAAGTTGTCATCTTCCCTTTGCCTTTAACTTCAATTTCGCCTCGTTTTTCAAATACAAATTCATCACACAAGCACTTATAAGTATTTTCTGTAACCTGGATTTTACCAGCAATACCTTGGGATTCCATATAGCTAGCGATGTTTACTGTGTCTTTACAGAGTTCATAATTAAACTTATTCAGATCAATGACTCCGCCCACTACCAAACCACTATGGATGCCGATACGGATGCTGAAATTTTGGTTATTCTCAGTATTAAATAGAGCGATCGCAGTTTGCATATCCAGTGCCATCAGAGCGATCGCTTGAACACGATCTTGGCGGCGTGTAGGTAAGCCACCAACTACCACATAAGCATTGTTAATACTTCTGATTCTCTCTAAACTATATCGTTCGGTGAGGCGATCGAAAGCTGAGAAAATTGAGTTGAGTAGGTTCAGCAGTTGAATTGCACTCATAGAAGTAGCAATTTCGCTAAAGCCAACGATATCTGCAAATAAAACTGTGACATCAGCAAAGTCTTTGGCAATACTAGCTGGTTGTTCTTTCAGTTCTTTAGAAATTGCGGCTGGCAAAATATTCAGCAATAAACGTTCGGTTTCTTCCTGCTGATGGCGCAACGCTTCTTCTGCTGCTAGTCGTTGGGTTACATTGCGAAAAATGCCGCGAATCGCAACTGGATGACCTTCAACAAATTTACAATTAATATTGCCTTCTAAAAAGATTGTTTGACCGTCTTTAGTAACAAATATGGCTGTTACTTGCCCAAGATTTTCTCCTGACAAAACACGATAAAACCTTTGCAAACAGTGTTGCTTAAACTCTGGATGTATAATATCGAAAACACTCATATTTGCGATTTCAGCTTCGCTATATCCCAAGGTTTCTCGCCATGCACGATTGACATACAAAAAACGACCAGATGGATTGACGCATTGAATCAAGTCATTAGCATTTTCAAACAAATCTCGATATCGTTCTTCACTTTCTACAAGAGCATCTTCTGCTTGTTTGCGTTTAATAAATTGGGCAATTTGGCTACCAATAGAACCCATCATTTGCAATAGGTCTTTATCTTTTGTTAGTAAGTCCCGGCTAAAGAAAACCATTACTCCTAAGATTTCACTATCGTCTAAAATGGGGAAGCCAAAAGCTGCGTGCAATCCAGCCTCCGCAGCAGGTTGCGATCGCGTTTGATCTCCATCTACTGTGATATCTTTAATCCACAAAGGCAAACGTCTGATCCAAATTCGACCAGGTAAGCCAACACTAGGTGTATAAGTAGTTTGCCAGGTGATTGCTTTAAACTCTCGGACAGAAACTAATCGACTTGACCAAATTTCCACACACCTTAGTACTGCATTTAAACTATCTCCTTCTACCGAAGTGCCAATATATTGGCTAGGTGTCCAAAGTTCACCTAAATCCCATCCCAAGTTTTGACAAATCGACTGCAAAATTTGTGGAATTCCCTGCTTTATGCTCTGTGATTCTGATAATATACGAGTAATAGAATACTGGGCACTTGTACGCTGTTCCCGGCGTTGCCAAGCAGTAATATCCCGACCAATGTAGACAATATCTTCTAGTCCTTCTGTTTTTTTTGCAATCACTGAGCAAGAAAAAGCAATCAACAGTTTTTCTCTAGTTTTTGTTCGACAAACTACTTCTAGATTCTGGGAATTACGTTTTAAATAAGAATGTTGATAAATAGCTGTAATTACAAGTTCATCCTCGTCAATGATTAGTGAAATTGGTTGATTTATTAATTCTTTTTCCTCAAAACCAAATAATTTTTGAGCAGCACGATTTACTTTTTTTATTTTTCCTGAATTATTGGTTACTAACAAAGCCTCTGCCATTGAAGTAATGACTTGTTCCATGTAATTTATGTATGAGATTGAGGAAAGAGAATATTTGAAGCTATAGGAAGATAAAATCTCTAATTGTTGCTAGATGACGCTATAATTATAGTGATAGCTAATAACTCAGTAATCATAATTAATAATTCAGCAGGAATAGTGATTTTTTTAGCAATCATTTCAAATGTTTGATTAATATACAAGCCTATTTTTTAAAAGTTTATATAAGTTATTATTACTCGGTTTTTTACCAAATCTATATTACTTGATTAAATGTGCTATTTTTTCAGGTCAATCGAGTATAGTTGGGCAAAAACAATTAGTTCGCTGTGGCGGAAGTTTGCCTACCTTTAACAAGTTGTTCAGAGCAACTTATCTAGTTAATTGAGATAGTAGCTAGATTTACGTCGTGCTGTACTAGTACAATGTCTAAGCTAGTACAAGAGGTTTTGTAATAAGCACTTTAGTCCTTACTACAAACTTGCTTACCCATCAATTTAAACTAAATAAGCTTGATTAATATTTTTAATATACTTCTTTTGGATGATTGACAATCTAATATTGCTGTTTGATCAGCTTCTAGTTAACAATTGCTTTCATGTTTAATTTTAATCCTATGTGGTATTTACAAAACAGCGAATTAGATAAGTATTTCAACCAAATATTACCGTAAACACCTTTCATTAGTTTCGCTATCTTGAAAGTTCATTTTTAAGATAGCGCGATCGCCAGCATCTGGGAAATTTAAAACCCATCACTTTATAAGAGAGTGGCGGGAACCTAGCTATAGACTCGCCACTCTCTTATTCTTCTATTCCATCAATGAAGTTTATGATTGTGCGCTGGCTACAATTTGATTCCAGGCTTTGACTGCTGTCTGTAAATTCTTTGGCAGGTTATTTTGAGAAATATCGTTGTACTGAACCGTACCTTCTTGGCTAGTGAGGGTGTAGGTGATATAATCAGCAGCACCACTGGGGGCTGGGTAACTCAAATTCCGAAATTGACTAAACTGAGAACGTTTTAGCGATCGCACAAATTCTTGTACCTGTTGCACAGAAACGCGGCGAACACTACGTTCAGAATCATTAGCATCACCAATCCGCACGCGAATCAGTCCCCCATCTTTGAGTAAAACAGTCTCATAGGTTCTACCAGCAAAACCCCCACTGGAGATTTGGCGAAATACTATACCTCGATCTAACGGTGGTGGTAACTCACTAGCTGGAATTTGCACAGGACTCAGTGTAGTTTCGTTAGCCTTTTGATTCAGCCTGAGTGCGGAACCTGTTTGATTGGTATGATAAACCAAGGTTTGACCGACTCCGCCAACAACCACCCGCCAGCCTGATACCAAAGCTTGGGTACAGAATTCATCAGCATTAGCTAATTCTAAGCAGCTATCTCTCCAAGTTTGCTGTTGAGCCTCAATAATGGTTAACTGAGAAATTGGCTGTTGCAAACGTCTGGATGCGGCTTGTAAAACAGTATTTTTTACAGATGTAGGTAATTTATTTGGCAGATTTTCTGAGGGAGTGTTTGCCGAAGCTAAACGTAGCGATCGCCCATTGTTATTGGTATGATAAACCCAGTTTTCTTTGCCATTAGATACCACAATCCGCCAACCAGGAATTAACGCTTGGGTGCAGATTTCATCAGCTTGAGGTAGTTCCAAGCAACCATTGCGCCAAGTCTGCTGATTGTAGTCAATAATTTGCAGTTGTCTAGTAAAAATTCCCTGCCTACGGGCTAAATCTCGTAGTACCGCCTTAGCTACTGGACGTGGCAAGCGATTTGGTTTAATATTGTCTTTGAGAACTTCATTGCTTGTTTCTAGAGAAAAGTTTGCAGAAGCGCCTGTAGCACTTTTGATAAGTGTTAAACTGCTACTAACAGACAAAATTCCAGTCAAAATCAAAGCAGTGAAAATTCGCCCTTGATTGCTGTTAAAGTAGTTTTTCAGCATGATTTTCATAGTAAAATATAACAAATAAATAGTATTCAGCCACTATAGCGTTTACTAATCACATGAGGTACATCATAGTCCCCTCCTCGCTTGCGGGGAGGGGGTTGGGGGTGGGGTTCTTGTACCTCACTCAACTGAGAACCGCTATAATAGACNATCATAGTCCCCTCCTCGCTTGCGGGGAGGGGGTTGGGGTGGGGTTCTTGTACCTCACTCAACTGAGAACCGCTATAATAGACAATAAAGTATATAATTCCATAAATTCACTATCTGGAATTAATTTAGTATCTATATTTTGAGAGAGATATAGAGACAGACGTTGATGTACTGATTGTTTGTTCCTTATATAAATTCTGGTTGAAGAAGAATTCAGAATTCAGAATTCAGAACAATCAGTGGGGGATACCCTGTGGGATCTTGCTACAGACCCGCCACTGATTGAAAAACACTAAATCTTCTCTTTCATAGACGTTACGTGAATGATTTAGCGGGGGTTATAAACCCTCTTATTCATCCACCAGCCGTACAGAATTAATTCTGTTAGCGGATAGCTAAGGTTTAGCCCATTCTGACTCACCTCTCCTGCCGGAGACGCTGCGCGAACGACTGCGCTCGGCGACCACCTGACTCCTGAATTCTGTTTGATAAATCCATCAAATTTGCCAACTTGTAAACTACCCGCGCTCCAACATTACCATCCCACTCTGCATCACCGACTTCGCAGATATCAAAGCCAATAATTTTTCTTCCACTATTGACCAATTCTCGGAACAGACAAAAAGTCTGCTCTAATTCCAACCCACCTGGAACAGGAGTACCCGTACTCGGACAGAGTTTTGGATCTAAACCATCTACATCAAAGCTAATATAAACATATTCAGGTAAATGACTGATCATTTCTCGGCATAAATCAATCCAAGTTGTTCCAGAGTAAAGCTTTTGCTTAATAGCCGGGTCGTAATAAGCAATAATGCGACTATCAGATTGGTCAATCATTTGCACTTCATCATGACTAATATCACGCAAACCTACCTGCACTAACTTAGAAATTTGCGGTATTTTCATCGCATTAAACATAATTGATGCATGGGAAAACTCAAATCCCTCATAAGCATCGCGTAAATCTGCGTGGGCATCAATGTGCAAAATACCATAGTTTGGGTATTTAGCTGCTAATGCTTGGAAATAACCTAAAGGCGAACTGTGATCTCCACCAATGACTGCAACTCGCTTACCATTATTAAATGCTGCCTGACAATTTTCAAACAGCCATTGATTGACCTGTTGACCAGCCTGGTTAATTTCTGTCAGCACAGGTGTTAAATCTGGTGTATCGGAGAGTTGTTTACCTTGGGCTAATCGTTCGATAATTTTTGCTGCCAAGGCGCGGTAGTATGTGTTTTTCTCTAAAATATCTTGGGGAATTTCTTCCATAAAAATTCCCTGCTTCCAACCATCAGGGTTATCAAAATCGAACAAATCTAATTGAGTCGAAGCATCTAGAATTCGCTGTGGGCCATTAGCAGTGCCAGCACCATAGGAAACAGTCACTTCCCACGGTACACCAAAGACAATCAAGTTTGCAGACTCATAATCGCAGGGCAAACCTAAGAGGTTGCCATTGATTTCACCTACGCCGCTGGGATTGTAGTCTTTTAATTGATTACTCATTGAGTATCTTCTGGATTTACGTGGATAGACAGCACGCCGCCTAGTTGACATCTGCATTGTAATCAAAATTTTTCACAGGCGGTAAACTGCTTCAAAAGATGAACAGGAAAAACCCACGAGTATACAGGTCACTTCAGCATAGTTTATAGGGTATAGGGGATAGTTTGTCTTTCCTGTGCCCTTGTTAACTCCCTATTCAACCCGCTTAACTTCAAATCCCCGCAACCCTTCTGGTACTTCATACTCAACCACAACATCTTTAACTACAGCAGCAGGTGGCCCAGAGTGACACCAACGAACCATGTCATCTACAACCTCTCGTGCCCCTTCAAAAACTGCCTCTACTCGATTATCGGGGAGATTCCGCACCCAACCGGTTAATCCCAATTGCCTAGCTGTATCGACAGTGGAATAGCGATAGCCCACTCCTTGGACTCGGCCAGAAATGAATACATGGGCGCGGATAATCTTTGGCAGTGCTGTAGAATTCTGCATAGACTGGTCTAATCTTTACGATTCCAGTCTACCTAGTTTGTGTATACACAATCTGTTTTTAACTCCAACTCGCCAAATTAATCCCAGTCTTTCTCAATACCTACTAGTTTTTGTATATTTCCCGAACTTTTCAAGTAATTGAACTACCCTACTTTTCATTGAAGTCCTAGTCTAAATACCTGAAAACTGCTGTAATTTAATCAGTAGTCAGTTTTTCCACTTGGAATTTTGAATTGTTTATGTCTAACCTGCCACCACTTAATACAGATACAATTTCGGCGATTCTTGACGATAAACTTGATGATGCCACAGTCAACCAGTTGCTATGGCATTATTTAGGCTATCGCTATGACTCCTCAATTGCACAATGGGACGTTAGCCAAGTTGCACCAGAATGGCATAATGAATACCCACAACCACCAGATTTCATTGAATCTCGCCCCGCAACTGTCAAGCTGACTCGTTCCATCCCGGCTGAAAATAAACAAATGCTAAAAGAAAAACTGGGTTTCAAAGGTTACAAAATTGGGGAGTTTGGTCCTCGGCAAACTCGCAGAGCGACAGCGGCGAATTGGTTATTAAGTTATCTACAACAAGCTAATAGCAAAAAAGATTAACTTTGTAGCATATATTTGGTAAAAAGCATCCTATTTTTACCAGATAAATACTGGATTTGAACATGATTAAAACTTTTACTTTGTTTAATATTTTTATGTATTTGTATGCGGTAGGTTAAAACAAATTATTTTTATAGACAATCTTTACAAGATAGTAAATCCGTATTTTAGTCAATAAATAAATACTATAAACAGCCAAAAATAAAAAATATTCAGTTAAATTTTATAAATAAGATATAAATTATTCCTGAAGATAGAAGCACTCACGATCTAATTATTTCTCTAGAGCTATTTGCAAATTCAATTGCTCATCAGAGAATATTTATATCAACCCTTGATATTACAAACACGTTCTATGGCACCAATTGAATTTAATTTATTTGCACCTTATAACAAAGGAGCCGCATTAATTGGTTCTTTTTCTGATTGGCAAGAAATTCCAATGGAAAAAGGTGATGATGGTTATTTCCGCACAAGTGTTGAACTAGAAGACGGCGTTTATAAATATAAATTCCGCGTTCAATCAAATTCATGGTTTTTTGAACCAGAGCAATGGGTTGATGTTACAGATCCCTGTGCAACTGATGTAGATGAACAAAGTGGAAAAGACGATGGTGTTATCAGGATCAAAGACGGCAAAAGGATTACCGATACTTATGTTTGGCAACATGATGATAAACCTTTACCTGCTGACCACGAATTAGTAATTTATGAATTGCACGTCGGTGACTTTTCTGGTGGCGAGGACGATCCTTATGCACGAGGTAAGTACAAACACGTCATTGAAAAGTTAGACTATTTGTGTGAACTGGGAATCAACGCTATTGAGTTGATGCCACTTAAAGAATATCCTGGTGATTATAGTTGGGGTTATAATCCCCGCCACTTCTTTGCAGCAGAATCTAGTTATGGTTCTACTGCTGAGTTAAAAAATTTGATTGATGAGTGTCACGCTAAAGGTATTCGTGTAATTCTTGACGGTATTTATAATCACTCAGAAGCATCTGCTCCATTAACACAAATTGACCACGATTATTGGTATCATCACGAACCTCGTGACCCTGATAATAATTGGGGGCCTGAGTTTAATTACGAACATTATGATGAAAAATTAGATATTAAGCCAGCCTGGAAATTTACTGGTGAGGCAATCCGTTTTTGGATATCAGAATATCATCTTGATGGTATTCGCTATGATGCGGCGCGGCAAATTGCTAACTACGATTTCATGCACTGGATTGTTCAGGAAGCCAAAAAAACTGCTAGCATGAAGCCTTTTTACAACGTTGCCGAACACATTCCTGAGACTCCCAGCATTACCAATGTAGATGGGCCAATGGATGGTTGCTGGCATGACAGTTTTTATCACTGCATTCTAGAACATATTTGCGGTAATACATTTGATTTGGAGCGTCTCAAAGATGTGATTGACTGCAAGCGCCAAGGCTTTTTGGGTGCTACCAATGTAGTAAATTATCTCACCAACCACGACCATAATCATGTAATGGTTGAACTGGGGAACCGTGAGATTTTTGACGAAGAAGCATTTCGGCGGGTTAAATTAGGAGTAGCCATCCTAATGACTGCTGTTGGTGTGCCTTTGATTTGGATGGGAGAAGAATTTGGCGAGTATAAACCTAAACAACCTGAATCATCCAAAATCGATTGGACGCTGTTAGGTAACGATCTAAATCGTAGTTTATTTGAATCATACAAAGGCTTAACCAACCTGCGTAAAAGCAATCATGCTCTCTACACAGAAAATATTGATTTTATCCACGAAAATCCTGAAGCAAAAGTATTAGCTTATACTCGTTGGAATAATGAAGGTTCTCGTGTAGTTGTAATAGCAAATTTCTCAGGAGATTTTCTAGCTGGCTATCATGTTCCTAACTTTCCTAGCGCTGGTACATGGCACGAGTGGACAGGTAATTATGATGTCGAATCTGGTGATGATGGGATCATTACAGACTTGGGGCCATACGAAGCAAAAGTGTTTGTATGGCAGTAATTATATACACTACCACTGAATCAGTAGTCTAATAGCAAAGAAAAGGGGAAACATCTTTTCCCCTTTTCAGTTATTATCTTAGTTCAGGTACAGTCTAATTAGAAATTTGTCAAGCAGAAAATAAGCTATTTTAAAATTTCATAGGTTTGTGTTACACTTTTGAGTTGAAGTGCGTCTATAGAATTGCCAAAGCATCCCCATGCACAACAAATTATTTAATAGTAATATCGACAACGCTAACATTGAGAACGATCGCATTTTATTAACCCCCAATGAAGTTAAGTCAAAATTACCTTTAACACAATTAGCCGAACAAAGAGTTTTAGCATATAGACAGGAAATAGAAGATATCCTCGATTTTAAGGATCGCAGGAAATTTATAGTAGTTGGCCCATGCTCAATCCACGACCCAAAAGCAGCGCTCGAATATTCTGAGAGATTGAAAATATTGTCCGAGCGAGTCAAGGATAACTTGCTACTAGTTATGCGAGTGTATTTTGAAAAACCCAGAACAACTGTAGGCTGGAAAGGATTAATTAACGATCCAGATATGGATGATTCTTTCCATGTAGAGAAAGGTTTGTTAATTGCACGGGAGCTACTATTAAAAATTACAGAGTTGGGATTACCTGCTGGCACAGAAGCACTAGACCCAATCATCCCTCAATACATCAGTGAACTGATTACATGGTCTGCCATTGGCGCACGTACAACTGAATCACAAACTCACCGCGAAATGGCAAGTGGGCTTTCGATGCCTGTGGGTTTTAAAAACGGTACTGATGGCAATATTCAAGTAGCTTTAAATGCCCTACAATCTGCTGGAAACCCGCATAATTTTCTGGGAATTAATCAAAACGGACAGGTCAGTGTCTTTCAAACTAAAGGTAATGGCTACGGTCACGTAATTTTAAGGGGTGGTAGTCAACCCAACTTTGACCCAGCAAATGTCAAACTGGTAGAAGAGAAATTAAAACAGGCAAATTTACCACCAAGAATTGTGATCGACTGTAGCCACGGCAATACCAATAAAGATTACAAATTACAAGGTGCTGTCTTAGAAAATATTATTCAGCAAATAGTGGATGGTAATACATCAATTGTTGGCATGATGCTGGAATCGCATTTGTATGAAGGTAGTCAACCAATTACTGGTAAACAAGAAGAATTAAAATATGGTGTTTCTGTAACCGACAAATGTATTAGCTGGGAAGAAACTGAAAAAATTATTTTGGCGGCTCACGAAAAACTTAAATGAGAAGTCAGAATTCAGAACTCAGTATGCAATAGATGAGGGATTTAGAGGATGTTTGTCAATTCTGAAAGCATACTAAAAACCCCGCTTTCATTCCTCTCCAGTTTCGGCTACGGTGTACACACAAATCGAAAAACCTGCTCCACATTAGCTATTAATTTGGTAGGGTATGTTATGGACTTTAGTCCTAATATAACGCACCGAAAATCTCTGACGATGCGTTACGCTGACGCCATAACATACCCTAAAAAACTGGAAAAAACCCCAAGTGGTTGTGACGAGTTCTATCTATAGCAATCCTATTTGAGATCCGAACAAGGTTCATACTGATGCAGCTTAAAAAAATCAAATTCTTGGTGATTAGTAAAGAACTTCAAGTTGGTATAAATGCACCATTAGTTTCTGTTTCATTTAGGATTGCTATATCGAGAGAAGATTCTAATAACGATCGCACTTATCGGACTAGTTGTAAATCGGGATTGCCAGTGGATTCCGCTGAGAAACCTACGGCTGGCCAAAATATTACAGTGCTGCGTTTGCTTGCGAGTTCTAAGACGTAGGTTTTGCTACTTGGATCGAAGAGTGACCACGAGCCTGTAGATCCTGTCTCGCTGAGGATTTTACCATCTGCCATTAGCTTAATCAGCTTGTTGGATTCATTCTCACCAAGTATATAACTATGAACACGATAGGTTCCTACTACTTGTGCTTGGTTGGAATCTATTGGGGCAAATTTCACGGCACCAGTGGCCTTTATGTTGTAGCGACCTGCGGCGACAATCAGTCCTGACGAAGGAGGGTCGATACGCAAAATCACCTGACTCGCCTGCTTGACATCAAACGGGATGGTCACTTGTCCTGTCTGTGCTGCATCTGAACCAAAGACGGCTTTTGTTGATTTGACGACTACATTGTAGTTTTTATTACTACCCTTCTTCAGCAAGGTAACTCGGATCTCTCCCCCAGCCCCAGGAAATCCATTCGCAGAAAATTCAACAGTCAATGTCCCCTTACCTGGTCCAAGAGTCACATAGTAGTACTGTGGAATCTGAACTGTGCTACTGATTACGGCGATGTTATCGTCAGGTTGCAGTGGATCTGGGTGTTTAGGATCTGCGGATTGGGCAGTAGCTGCACCTATGTATGTAGTAAGCGACAAGAGTGCACTAACTGTTGTTGCTGTTAGGTAATTGCGAACTAGACCTGTTTGTAATTTATTGGTTTTCATGTTAGATTCCTCAATTAATTGTTATGGTTGCTATTTATTAATCTGGTGATTTGCTTGGCTTTATCTATATCTGTTGGAGAACGAACATAATTTAGCCATTCCTGCTCACAAGCTCCAAAATTGATAAAGTTTCTTTGTGCGTTTCCCGCAGGGTACGAGAGTTCAGTGGTATCAAATCAGTAGGAGTCGAATCCCCAACTGAAGAACTGCCTACTACCATCTTTTAAGATATACCCAAGATAGATGTAATAGGATTTAATATGTGCTAATTACTCAATACTACCAACTGAAGGATTGAAAATGAGTATTTTTCTACATAAAATAAAAAATCTAAAATTAAAAATTGGTAACACTGATGGTTAGGAGTGTTAGAGTTTCAAGAAATTCACCGAAACTTTTCAGCGGGTATTCATGCTGAAGAAACTACAGAAAAAGCAAATTTCGATAATTGCGGGTGCAGCACTGTTTGCCTTTTTAGCTGGGGCAATGGTATCAGCACCTGAGATTGGCAAGTCTCTGGGGAAATGGCTCAAACTGAGTCAGAATCAAGCAGAGCAAAGATCGGACGGTAGTGTTGCCCAATCAGCCGTCTTTGGGCTGATATCGCAATCGCTGCCAGAACGGGCGGCAAAACTAGCAACGATCGCTCAAGAATCGCGATCGCCAGATCGAAATCGCGCTCGTTATCTTTTGGCGAGTGATTACATTGAAAGAACCCAAGGGCAAAAAGCCCTGGTTTTACTCCAAGGACTAGAGAAAGACTATCCCATCCTCGCGCCCTATATTTTGCTCAAACAAGCCCAGGCAGAGGATATGCTGGGCGAGGACGGCAAAGCCTCGGATCTCAGGCAAAAGGTGCTGAAACAGTATCCCAAAGAAGCGGCCAGCGTGAAAGCGTTATATCTGATTGCTCAACCAAAGCAACAAGAAACTGCGATCGCTCAATTTCCTTCCAATCCTCTAACTTGGGAAATTATCCGCAAACGCTTGCAAGAAAATCCCAATCAGCCACAATTACAATTGATTTTGGCTAAGTATGCCTACGATCAACCAGGTATAGTGGGCGTTTTGGATCAGCTAGTAAAACAGACTACTCTCAAACCCGAAGATTGGGAACTCATTGGTACTAGCTATTGGGAAAATAGTCAATTTCCCAAAGCGGCGAATGCTTATGCCAAAGCACCCAAAACATCGCGCAACCTCTACCGTACCGCACGGGGCTTACAGGTAGGAGGCAAAGATAAAGAAAAAGCGATCACCACCTATAAACAATTAGTGCAGCAATTTCCCAATAGCGAGGAAACTGGGACGGCACTACTGCGGTTAGCAGAAACCGCAAAAACACCTCAAGACGGCTTACCCTATCTTGAGCAGGTAATTAGTAAATTTCCCAAACAAGCTGGTACTGCACTGGTACAAAAAGCCAAAATCCAAACTCTCAAGGATCAAAAGTCAGCCAGCGCGGCGTGGCAATTACTCATAGCTAAATACGGTAACTCTGACGAAGCAGCAGAATACCGCTGGAAAATCGCCCAAGATAAAGCCAATGCCAAAGATTACGTCGGTGCTTGGCAATGGGCAGAACCAATTGTCACTAATAACCCCAATAGCATTTTGGCTCCAAGAGCAGGCTTTTGGGTAGGTAAATGGGCGGCTGCACTGGGGAAACAGCAAGAATCTAAAACTGCTTATGAATATGTGATTAGTCAGTTTCCCTACTCTTACTATGCATGGCGAGCCGCGACAATGTTGGGGCTAAATGTCGGCAACTTTGACAACGTGCGCGTCATGAACCCGGAAGTAATCGCGCCCCAGCGTCCATTACCGCCTGCTGGTTCTGAAACTTTCAAAGAGTTGTATCTGCTAGGTCAAGACCGCGATGCCTGGTTACAATGGCAAACAGAATTTCAGAACAAAATTCAGCCAACGGTAGCAGAGCAATTTACTGAAGGGTTGATGCGACAGGCTAAAGGAGAAAATCTCATCGGAATTGATGAAATTTCTAAATTAGAAGACCGGGAAATACCAGCCGAACTTGCCCAATATCAGACTCTGAGTAAACAAATCACCTACTGGCAAGCGCGTTATCCATTTCCTTATCAGCGAGAGATTGAAAAGTGGTCTATTGACCGTAAACTTAATCCTCTGCTAGTAACTGCTTTGATGCGTCAAGAGTCACGCTTTGAACCAAAAATCAAATCTGTCGCTGAAGCTACTGGTTTAATGCAGCTGTTACCGAGTACAGCTAAATGGATCGCACCACAAATCAAGGTGGATTTCAAAACAATAAGTCTAGAAAATCCCAACGATAACATCATGCTGGGTACATGGTATTTGGGTCATACCCACGATCAATATAACAATAACTCTTTGCTGGCGATCGCTAGTTACAATGCTGGTCCCGGCAATGTCTCCAAATGGTTGCAAACTCTAACTACAAAAGATCCAGATGAGTTTGTTGAACAAATTCCCTTTGATGAAACTAAAAATTATGTGCGGCAAGTATTTGGCAACTACTGGAATTATCTAAGGCTTTACAACCCTGAGATTTCTGGCATAGTGACAAAATATTCTGTTCAACACCCACAGCTACCGGCGCGATAAAGTTAAAAAGTTACAGCTATTTTCAGGTAAATAGACCACGCGGTAGGGGCGCAAGACCTTGCGTCCCTACTGGAAATTGTGGTGAAAATGGGGTTATGAAACACAATTTTTGGAGAGGCGATCGCTAATAGCTTGAGTTGATTGCACTTGTGGCCTTAATATATCTTAATGTATTAAGTCTTGCCTTTTTAGCCCCTTCCTTAATTTTTGTGCCCAATGGAGTTAACTTCAAAAGAATTTAAGTCAGAACTGATATTAGAAGTCCAAGCCTGCCTACAATTGGCAGTTCCTTTGGTAATTACTCAAATATTAGAAGCGGGCATTCCTTTATTGGATGGGGTAATGATGGGCTTACTTAACAGCCAAGCTTTAGCTGCGGGTGCTTTAGGTGCTGTTGCCTTTTCTACTCTAGCTTCCGTTTGTCGTTCTATTCTTTCAGCTGCGGGTGTGAATGTCGCCAATGCTTTTGGTGCAGGAAAGATAGACCAAATTAGCCGTGCTACCGGTCAAGGAATTTGGTTAGCTGTGACAATGTGCTTACCTGTGATGTTTATCATTTGGCACTTTGACTATATCCTGCTGCTGACTGGTCAAGAAGAAAGCAATGTATTATTGGCTCAAACATATTTGCGAGCTATTGTTTGGGCAATTCCTGCTGCACTCGGTTTTTGTATCTTAAAAGAAGTTAGCTCTGCCCTCAATCGCCCCCAATTCTTAACAGTAATTACGGTAGCTGGACTATTATTAAATGCGGTTGCTAATTATGTGCTAATGTTCGGCAAATTTGGTTTACCAGCCCTTGGTTTAACTGGTATCGGTTGGGGAAGCACACTCATTTGTTGGCTGAATTTTATTGCTGCTGCCAGTTGGATTTGCTTTGATAACTACTTTAAAGAATACCAACTTAATAGCGCTTTAGATAAATTTGATAGGAAGCTGTTTATAGATATCTTCCAAACTGGGTGGTTTTTGGGGTTGCAGTATGGAGCAGAAATTGGAGTATTTACTGCCACTGCTTTAATGATGGGGTGGTTTGGAACAGAGACGTTAGCAGCCCATGAAATTACCGTCGAGACAGAGAGTTTTGTCGAAACAGTGTCTATAGGTATTTCCTATGCCGTCACAATGAGAGTAGGACAGTTGAGGGGACAAAACGATCTCAAGGGTGCAAGCAGAGCGGGATTAATCTGCATTGCCCTTGTTACTCCTTTTGTAAGTATTGTGGCACTAATTTTTTGGCTGTTTCCCAACTATATTGTGGCAATGTATTTGGACACCAGTAATCTAGATAATATTGAGATAGTTAAAACGGCAACTTCTTTTCTCGCTGCGGGGGCAATAGTCCAAATATTTTATTCTATTCAGACTATTGCTGCTGGTGCTTTAATTGGGTTGAAGGACACCAAAGTACCAGTGTTAATTACTATGTTCGCTTACTGGGTAGTAGGTCTAGGTGGGGGCTATCTGATGGCATTCACTTTCGGCTGGGGTGCTATAGGTTTATGGTTGGGTTTAGTACTAGGGCTACTTATAGGTGCAGTGCTTTTAACTGGGCGTTTTTATCTTTTGACTTCTGAGATTGAGTCTGATTGACTAAAGAGGACTTGGGGACAAGGGGAATAGACTTATTGCAAGTTCTCACTCATGTTTCCTTGTCTCCCCTGCGCCCTACCCTACGATAAAACGTATAGATTGTTATCGCTCTTCCATCACTCTTATGAGAGAATAATAGGGTAAAGTGTCGTAAACTCTTTGCTAGACTATGTTTGGGAGAAGAGAGCCTGCTGAAACGATAAAATTTGTGGATGATTACTGTGAATGGTATAGAAAGCTGTTTCCAGAAGTCAGAAGTTTTGAAGCGTTTAAATATCTTCATCTGGGAATGATTTCAGAGGTTAAACGCAAAACCTTACCAGAAATAGCACGGGTAGTAGGATTAAGTAACGAGCAAGGGTTATTACATTTCCTAACAGAATCCCCTTGGGAAATAGAGAAATTAAGAGAAGCTAGATTAAAGCTAATTCTGAAAGTATTAGCTGGACGAGAAATAACACTGATTATTGATGAGACAGGAGATAGAAAGAAAGGTAATACCACAGATTATGTGAAAAGACAGTATATAGGTAATTTAGGTAAAATCGAAAATGGAATAGTTGCAGTTACAGCCTATGGATTATTAGAGGGCATGACATTCCCTCTGATATTTGAAGTCTATAAACCAAAGCAAAGGTTATTAGAATCAGATGTCTATCACACCAAACCAGAAATTGCGGCTTTTATGATTAGAAAGCTCCGAGAAATGGGGTTTAAATTTAAACTGGTACTAGCAGATAGCTTATATGGTGAAAGCGAAAGTAACTTTATTGGTGTATTGTGCCAATTAGAACTAAACTTCGTAGTGGCGATCCGGAGTAATCATGGAGTATGGCTGCCACAGGGTCAGAAAGTTAGATATAACCGTTGGCGACCCTATAACCGTATATTCTCAGATGGTCAGCAAGAACAAAGGTATATTCGAGAGATAGTATTTGGCAAGCGCCGTGCCGTTCAATATTGGCAAGTTACCACAGACCCAGAAACTTTACCGCCAAATTCGACTTGGTTTATCATGACTCTTGTTCCTGGTATTAAGTATAAAGAAGTAGGGAATTTATATGGTTTAAGAAACTGGGTTGAATATGGGCTTAAACAAAGTAAAAATGAATTAGGTTGGGCTGATTTTAGAGTAACTGACTACTCACAAATACAGAAATGGTGGGAAATCATCATGAGTGCTTATCTTCTGGTAAGTCTTCACTCTCAAGTTTTGAACAATCAACCCCAACTTGCGGGAAACAAACTCACAGATCCAGTTGTGGCAAAGTTCAGGGAACATGATTGGTGGGACAAGGGTTCGGGTTGGAAGAATTTACTCAACAATTTACGCTTAGTAATTCAACCTTTGATATCCTTTAATCTACTAAAACCCTGGCTCAGGGTCTTTCCAGTTTCGCATTTATCAATTGGGTTTCTCACACTAATTGCATTGATGAATCGAATGCAAGGCGCTATTCCAGACAACTTATATTCTGAGGATTTCTTATTTTCCTCTGGTTAGAGTGATGGAAGAGCGNATTAAACTAAAAACGGACGCGCCAGAAAAAAGCTAGAAACTGATTTAGCATCTACCGGCTCTCCCTCCAGAATAGCTTTTTCTAATTCTTCAGGAGTCATAAACACAGTTTCGATATCCTCGTCTCCGTCTTGTGGTGGGGTGCAATGACTATGGGAATCACAACTAATTACCCGGACATGATATTACACAGCGATCGGAGAATAAACCATAGAAGTAAGTGTAAGTGGGATAGGTAACTCAAGCACTAGTCGTGCATAGTATCAACAATGCCCACTTCTCATTACTGGTTAGAAGGTCTAAGTCTATCCCGCCAAGATGGTTGTGACGATGAAGAACCTGAAGAACCAGAACTATTTTCGGGAGACGACTCTCGCCGACTTCTTCGAGGTGGGGGTGAATCAGATTCTACTCTTCTAGAGCGTCGCCGTGGAGTAGATGATTCTGAGGAGGAGTTACTAGAACTTGATTCGCTGCGATCGCGCCTTCTCCGTCTTGGGGTATAATCGCTCGATTGCTGTTCTTCTTGAGAATATCTTCTTCTGCTTCTACGTCTCCTAGATGAACCACTCTCATCAGAATTTCTCGCACTTTCCCCTTCTGAGTCATCATCTTTAGAGGCAATAGAACCATTCAGGATTTGTTTGGGCTTGATAGACTGGGCTTTGATAGTGCCTTTGCGACCGTCTAACTTGGGTCGTTTGGGAAACTTTTCTACAGGCATCCCCTCTACCGCTTTTTCCATAAATTCGTGCCAAGTGTAAGCGGCACTACTACTACTGCCATAAGTGGGGCGGTTGTCATCATTACCTAGCCATACCCCTGTCACCATCTGAGGAATGTAGCCAATAAACCATAAATCGCGGGCTTCGTCGGAGGTGCCGGTTTTGCCTGCAACTGCTCTATTATCTAATTGAGCAGCACCGCCAGTTCCCGCTTCGACGACGTTGCGTAGCATCCAAGTCATGATGGCGGCACTGTCAGCATCAAGGGCGCGTTTTGACTTGAAATTAGCTGACCAGATGACTTTGCCTTGGCGGTTAAGGATGCGGGTAATACCATGAGGTTCTGCGTGCAATCCCTGAGTCGCAAAACTACCATAAGCGCTGGTCAACTCTAGCAGATTGACTTCATTTGAGCCAAGAGCCAAGGAGTAAGTGGGCTTGAGTTCAGATTTTATCCCCATATCATGGGCAAGTTTAATCGTTGGTGTAAATCCCACATCAATCAACACCTTGACCGCAACAATATTAACAGAGCGGGTGAGGGCATCTCGGATGTTCATTGAACCCCGAAAGTTTTCACTATAGTTTTTCGGTTCATAGCCATCTACGACAAAGGGCGCATCCTCGTAGCTATCGTAGGGGCTTTTGCCAGTGGCGATCGCAGTTGCATATACAAACCCTTTAAATGTCGATCCTGGCTGCCGTTGTGCCTGGGTAACTCGATTAAACTGATTTTTACCAAAGTCTTTTCCCCCAACCATTGCCTTAATTTCACCGTTGCGGGGGTCTATGGCCACCATTGCTGCTTGCTTAAAGTTTTCCCAGCGTCCTTGATTTCGCAATGTTTTCGCAACTGCCTCTTCTGCCACCTTCTGCCAACTTGGGTTGAGGGTAGTTTCTACTACTAGACCCCCACTTTTTAGCACGTTAGGAGAA
This sequence comes from Nostoc sp. 'Peltigera membranacea cyanobiont' 210A, assembly GCF_002246015.1. GTDB lineage: Bacteria > Cyanobacteriota > Cyanobacteriia > Cyanobacteriales > Nostocaceae > Nostoc. The sequence continues at coordinate 56,483 of NZ_NOLJ01000001.1, read as the reverse complement.
ACATACTTGGGCAATTCTTTTTGGATGTAGCTGGTAAAGTAGGGTGATTCTACTTGCACTCGTTTGGGTAAACTGCTTTTGAGGGTTAATGGCTCCTGAACTGCTGCTTGCCTTTGCTCTGGTGTAATTACTTTATCTTCTTGCATCCGTAGCAATACTAAGTCACGCCGCCGTTTTGCCGCTTCGGGATTTTTGTCTGGGGCGTACAAGCTAGGAGCAGGAGCTAATCCCGCAATCGTTGCCATTTCCGCAAGGGAAAGTTGGTCTGGCGACTTACTAAAGTATACCCAGGCGGCATCTGCCACACCATAAGCTCCAGATCCCAAATAAACCAGATTCAGGTAACGCTCTAAAATCTGATCTTTGGTTAATTCTTGCTCCATTTTTTGAGCAAGGCGGACTTCCTTGAGTTTGCGCCAGATTGTCTGTTCTTGTTTCAAAAAGAGAATCCGCGTTAGCTGTTGGGTGATGGTGCTACCACCTTCTACCACACCTTGCGATCGCAAATTATTCAAACCCGCTCTGGCAATCCCTTGCGGATCGACTCCGTTGTGTTGCCTAAATCTTCTATCTTCTGAGGCGATGAAAGCTTTTTTTAAATTATCTGGTATTTGTTCTAGCTGTAGTTGTTCTCTGGTCGCTTCACCTTGTTGTTGTAATATAGTGCCATCAGCAGCTTTAATGGTCAGTGTTTGCTCTCGAAATACAGCATTCAACTCGGACTGATCTGGCAAAGTCCGATCTATTAAACTGATGCCGTAGATCAAAGCAACTATCCCACCACCAACACCCAAACCTGCCCAAAACCAGATGCGGCGATAGAGTGGTCTAGCGCCAGTTGCCCGATTGACCCTCATCTTAGATGGTAAAATTTTCATTTTGCTCAGTAACTGCCTCGTTTGCGCCAGATATGCTGGTGGTAAGCTCTCATTTGTTCCTCCTTGTCCAGAGTCACTCAAATTAGTTGGTCTTCGCTTGAACCAGGAGGTAAGCTTCCCCACGTCAGTTCCTCGCTCAAAGTAGTAAGCAATTATATAACCACCATCAATCAACTTTGGGGTTATAGCACTACCATTGTGTTAGTATAATATCCTATAAATAATTAACTGAATTCACTATAAAATAATGTTTTTTAAATTTAGTTAATTTAGTTTTGTAAAAAATGCGGCAATTTGAATCACTACTGCGAATATAAAAGCTATTGACCGGAAGAGGCAGGGGGAAAGGGAGCAGGGGGCAGGGGGAACAAGCCCTTTCCCCCAACGCGCTTTTCGGTGCGGAACATGGGTACAAGCTCCGTCCTTCCAGGAAGCTTATACGGGGCGGAGTTTAAGCTCCGTCCCGGTCTTCCCCCTTGCTCCCTGCCCCCTGCCCCTTTTCCTCTTTTTGACAAGTATCCGCAAAGACAGCCCAAAAACGGCTTATTTCAGGAAAGTCTAATGTCTACACAGCGCTACGACAAAGCAGAGCTAAGACGAAGCGCCGTTGCTCTTGGTAGTAATATTGGCGATTCCCAGACAATTTTAGAAGCAGCTATAGAGACTTTAGCCCAAACGCCAGGTATTGTTTTAGAAGCCAGATCCCATTGGTATCAAACCAAAGCTGTCGGGCCACCACAGCCAGATTACCTCAACGGCTGCGTCACATTGCAAGTAGAAATATTTCCCCAGCAGTTATTAGAAATTTTGTTAGGAATTGAACAACAATTTGGGCGCGTGCGTCAGGAGCGCTGGGGACCACGGACTCTAGATTTGGATTTGTTATTATATGATGACATTACTTTGGATACACCAAATCTCCAGATTCCTCATCCACGAATGCGGGATCGGGCCTTTGTATTAGTCCCCTTGGCAGAAATTGCCCCAGATTGGATAGAACCAGTTTCCGGGTGTGTTATTAAAGAGCTGCTGAAAGAGGTAGACTGTTCTGATGTACATTTATGGATGGACAATTAAAATTACCATCCTTAAAAGCAGAAGAACACTGATTTTGCCTCTGTATTCACAGATAATCAGATTTTACTATGCCATTAGGTAGAGAATTACCACAACTGCTGAGACAACGCCTGTTTTATAAAGGACGCAAGTTTGATTTTGAAGTTAATCGCTTGCGTTTGCCGAATAAATCGGAAGGAGAATGGGAATGTATTCGTCACCCTGGCGGTGCGTTAGCTGTGCCAGTGACAGCGGAAGGTAAACTTATACTGGTGCGCCAGTATCGTTTTGCAATTCAGGGACGGATATTAGAATTTCCGGCGGGGACATTGGAAGTAAATGAACAGCCTTTAGAAACAATACAGCGTGAAATTGCCGAAGAAACTGGTTATAGTGCCCAAAAATGGGACAAATTAGGCGAATTTTTCCTAGCTCCTGGCTATTCTGATGAAATTATCTATGCTTTTCTGGCGCGAGATTTAGAAAAGCTGGAGACACCACCACCACAAGATGGAGACGAGGATATCGAAACTGTGTTTATGACTCCTGAAGAATTAGAAAAAGCTATTCTGGAGGGAGAGCCGGTAGATGCTAAATCAGTTTCTAGCTTTTTTCTGGCGCGTCCGTTTTTAGTTTAATACCCTTATGCTGCTAGAGTTAGCGATGCCTTCGGCGGGCTACGCCTACGCAGATGCCTACGGTGCAGGCTTTGAATATGCAGACGAAATGATCGCTAACAACGATTTGAGTCGATACGTCGAACATCCGCGGTTTCGACTCATTCCTGGCAGCTATACCGACGACACCCAGATGAGCATTGCTATTACTGAAGTAATTGTTGCTCAATCAACATGGACACCAGAAGTTTTAGCCGATAGTTTTGTTAGAGCCTTCAAACGCGATGAGAGGGAAGGTTATTCTCGAAACTTCTACCATTTTCTGCTAGAAATTCAGAATGGGGAAGAGTTTTTAACCAAAATTAACCCTGATAGTGACAAAAGTGGGGCAGCAATGCGTGCAGCACCCATTGGCATCTACTCGACACCAGAAAAAGTCATTGAGGCAGCAACAATTCAAGCGGCAATTACCCACAATACACCCGATGGGATCAATGCTGCCGTTGCGGCTGCCTTAATGTCACATTATTTTATCTATCGACTGGGAGCAAAACGCAAATTAGGACGGTTTCTGGAAGGTTATGTATCTGGAGAGTGGAATAAACCGTGGGAAGGGAAAGTCAAGTCTAAAGGCTGGATGAGTGTTAGAGCAGCGATTACTGCGGTGATGCGAAATGACAGCATGAGCGAGCTTTTACAAGATTGTATCGCTTTTACTGGGGATGTAGATACAGTAGCTGCAATTGCCTTGGCTGCTGGTTCTTGTAGTGAGGAAATTAGACAAGACATTCCCAATCATCTTGTTACAGGCTTAGAGAATGGAGCTTACGGTAGAGATTACCTCATCGAACTAGATAAGCAGTTAATGAGTTTGGTGGGTAAAAAGATCGGCTAAATCTAATACATCAGAGTAGCACTAGGTAATCTTAATTTTCTAATTTTGGAGCGAGTTGAGTTCAGATGCTCAAAAGGCTAGATTTTAGTGTTTAATTTTAAGTTAGATAATCGAAAGCATATTTCAAGCCAAATTGATGAATCATACTCTAGCTTCTACTTTAGGAGAACTACAAACAAAAATATATTGGCTACATGATGCTGAAAAATTTGCTGAATTGGCAGAAGCAGCAACTGAAATATATATTAAACTTGGATACGATCAACAAAAAGCAGAAAATGTTGGTTATTTAATTAGTGAAGCCTATCAGTTATCTGATGATGCTGATTTATCATACAAGGCTGGAGAAATTGAAAAAGAAATAACATTTTATAATCAAGTCAAAGATAAATTTATAGAGATTGAGGCTATATTAGGTCTCCAAAAAAATATAGCGGAACATCAAACAAAATGGTGGATACATTTTCGCCATAGACAAAAACTTCAAGTTATATATCACCTATTTTTGCAACATTTAAAACCTTTGGGTTTAACTTATTTATTTATAGCTCTACAACTAACATATTATATGTTAAAGATAGGCAAAGGTCATAATTTGCGCGATATAGAAATAACTCAAAAAAATGCTACAAAATATTGGATACAATTATTGAAATGTAATATTACCAAATATCCATATTTAGGTTAATTTTGTGTTTTGTAAAATATTTCAAAGAAGCAACGCGTAGCATCTCGTAGAGAAAGTGATTTGATAAATTAAGCTTTTTGACGAATTGCGCGTAAATCGTGGTTTTGTTTGTATCGTTGCAGTTGATAACCACCTTTTTAAGGTTCTTATATCATGTCCGCTTGGTTACTTATTAAACCTCAAGAACCCCACCCCCAGCCCCTCCCCGCAAGCGGGGAGGGGCTGGGGGTGGGGTGCAATGATTGTGGAAATCATAACTAATTACCCGGACATGATATTACTCATTCCCTACGTAGTCAATCAAGCTGAAAATTACTGTAATCCTCAAAGACTCAGCTAGTTTTAGTGTCAAATAGCTATTTATTTAGTATTTAGCCGTCCTTCTATATTTGCAGATATATATCGAGATAAACACTCTTATACATATAAACATATATTTCTTATATAGCCTAGTTTAAATATCAATTTATACCTTGTGTTCTTTCAAAAAAAGCTCCATGATTGATTGAGAAAGCCCATAATTATAGGTTGGTTAGTTAATAAGTATGCCAATATACTTCATAAATATTTCCGATTTCTCACAAGAAAATATCTGATATTTATCTCAATTTTACTTAGGTTGGAGTTTGATTAACTCATGCTAGAAGGATGGATTCAAATTATATTAACGCTACTAATTGTAGTAGCAATTACTCCTGTTTTTGGGCGCTATATGGCGCGGGTCTACCTAGAGCAAAGTACTTTTCTCGATCCAATTTTGAATCCGGTTGAGCGAGTGCTTTATGCTTTGGTTGGCGTTAAAACCAAAGAAAATATGACTGGCTGGCAGTATGGGCGGGCAATCCTATACAGTAACGTCGCAATGGGGTTACTGATTTTCTTCATCATCATTAATCAAGGATGGTTGCCATTAAATCCAACCAAGATAAATGCCCCAACTTGGGATACAGTGCTGCATACGACTATTTCTTTTATTACTAACACCAACCAGCAGCACTATTCTGGTGAAACCTACATGAGCTATGGCAGCCAAATGTGGGGACTTGGTTATCATATGTTTACCTCTGCTGCCACTGGTTTAGCGGTAGGGATTGCCTTTATTCGAGGATTGACTGGTAGATCGTTAGGCAACTTTTATGTAGATTTAATTCGCTCGATTACGCGAATTTTGCTGCCTATTTGTCTTGTCGGTGGCATTGTCTTAATAGCAGCTGGCGTTCCCGAAACACTGGGGGGTGCGGTTGTATTCCCCACCTTGGAAGATGCGAATATCAGTCAGGCGATCGCTCGTGGCCCTGTTGCTCATTTTGAAATTATCAAGCAATTAGGGGAAAACGGCGGCGGCTTTTTCGCCATCAACTCAGCACACCCCTTTGAAAATCCCAACGGATTTTCTAACTTGATTCAGATTGTTGCCATGCTTGCGATTCCTACATCCCTAATCTACACTTATGGGTTGTTTGCGAATAACACTAAGCAAGCTTGGTTAGTCTACGGTATGGTAGGCGTTCTCTATTTAGTATTTATCATCGTCACTGCCATTGGTGAATACAACGGTAATCCGGCTGTGAATGCACTGCTGGGTAGTCAGCAACCAAATTTAGAGGGTAAAGAAGTCCGGTTTGGTTGGGCACAATCTGCACTATTTGCAACGAGTACAACTGGTACTATGTGCGGTGCAGTCAACAGTTTACACGATTCGTTTATGCCCAACGGCGGTTTTATTACCCTTTCCAATATGTTCCTGCAAATTATTTGGGGTGGACAGGGTACGGGAACCGCTTATCTATTTGCTTATCTGATTCTGGCTGTGTTCGCCACAGGGTTGATGGTGGGACGGACACCAGAATTTTTGGGACGCAAGATTGAGAAACGTGAAGTCGTGCTTGCTAGTTTCTTGCTTTTGCTGGTTCACCCGATCGCAATTATGATTCCCGCAGGTATCGCCCTAGCGTTTCCCGATCAACTAGCAGGAATTAGTAATCCCGGTTTCCACGGCTTTGCTCAAGTTATCTATGAATATGCGTCCGCTGCTGCTAACAACGGTTCTGGCTTTGAAGGTTTAGGAGATTCACAACCTTCACCTTTTGCAATATCTACAGGTACAGCACCAACTTTAACCGCTTTGTGGTGGAACTTGAGTACCTGCTTCAGTTTACTGGCTGGACGCTATGTTCCAATCATCGGTTTGCTGTTTTTAGCAGATAGTATGTCGCGCAAGCAAGCTGTTCCTTATACGACTGGTACATTGCGAACTGATACCGGACTATTTATAGGCGTTACCGCAGGCGTGATTTTAATCCTGGGCGCACTTACATTTTTCCCAGTCTTAGCATTGGGACCCATTGGTGAAGCTTTCTTTATCGCTAAAGGTATCGGCTAGGGATTGGGGATGAGAGGCATTGGTGTCAACTTAAGCTAAAACGCTTATTCCACTGGCGTTTTACCCCCCTTAATCCCCCCTTATAAAGGGGGGAAATAGGAAATCTAGTTCCCTCACCTTTCCAAGGGGAGGGTTAGGGTGGGGTAACGCAGATCGTGATGGGAAGCCAGAGAACTGATATCACGTTTTGACAAGGGGACAGGGGGAATTAGAGACTGATTCATCACTTCAGAACTCGATTCATCATCCTCGGAACACCATTCATCGACCTCGGAACTCAATTTATCGACCTCGGAACTCAATTTATCGACCTCGGAACTCAATTTATCGACCTCGGAACTCAATTTATCGACCTCGGAACACGATTCATCGACCTCGGAACTCGATTCATCCACCTCGGAACTCGATTCATCGACCTCGGAACTCGATTCATCGACCTCGGAACTCGATTCATCGACCTCGGAACTCGATTCATCCACCTCGGAACTCGATTCATCGACCTCAAAGACTCATGCTCAAAATTTAATGTATGCCAATTACTACTGATTCTCCCTCCTCCCGTATTCCATCTGGAACTCGTGACTCGCGCAAACACACCCCCAAAACAGATATGCGGGGACTTTACCAAAGAGCAATTCGTGAGTCATTTATTAAGCTCGATCCGCGAATTACTGTCAGAAACCCAGTGATGTTTGTTGTTTGGGTAGGAACAATTGTCACCTTGCTTGTTACCCTAAACCCAAATCTGTTTGGCACAGTCCAGGCAGATATTAACCAACAACGCGTATTAAACGGGTTGATTACCTTTATTCTCTTTTTCACCCTCGTTTTTGCCAACTTTGCCGAAGCCGTAGCCGAAGGGCGCGGCAAAGCACAAGCTGATTCACTGCGATCGACGCGATCGGATACTGTTGCCAACAAAATCCTCCCTGATGGTTCCATAGTAAAAGTCAATTCTACGGAACTGCGACGGGGCGATTTGGTAAAAGTCAGTGCCAATAATATGATTCCCGCCGATGGGGATGTTATTAAAGGCATTGGCTCAGTGGATGAGTCGGCAATTACTGGGGAATCTGCCCCTGTACTGAAGCAACCAGGTACAGATATTGCCAGTTCGGTGACAGGCGGTACACGCTTACTCTCAGATGAGTTGACAATTCGCATTAGTGCTGATCCTGGTCAAGGCTTTATCGATCGCATGATTTCCCTGGTAGAAGGAGCAGAACGCAGCAAAACTCCCAATGAGATTGCTTTGACGGTATTGTTGGCTGTGTTAACGCAAGTATTTTTGATTGTGGTGGCAACTATGCCTCCCTTCGTCGGCTACATCGCCAGCTTTATCAGCACAGCTTTTGGAGTTGAGGCGGGAAACAGTTTGCGGGCGGGTGCTAGCGTTGCTATTCTTATCTCGCTCTTGGTAGCATTAATTCCCACAACTATCGGTGGTTTACTCAGTGCGATCGGTATTGCAGGGATGGATAGAGTTGCCCAGTTTAACGTGATTGCGACCTCTGGTCGAGCAGTAGAAGCTTGCGGCGACATCAACACCTTGGTGCTGGATAAGACAGGCACGATCACCTTGGGGAATCGGATGGCTGATGAGTTTATTCCCCTGGATAACCACTCAATAATAGATGTGGCACGAGTCTCCCTAGCTGCTAGCTTGTTTGACGAAACGCCAGAAGGCAAATCGATTGTGATTTTAGCAGAAAAGTCCCAGGCTGGGGTAGACTTTAACATTGATAAAGCCGAAGGTGTAGAATTTTCCGCCAAAACCCGGATGAGTGGCACGAATTTATCCGATGGTAAACAAATTCGTAAAGGTGCAGTGGATGCCATTAAGGGATTTGTCCGTTCCCGTGGCGGCAATATTCCTGATGATATAGATGCAGCTTATGAGCGAGTTTCCCGGTTGGGCGGTACGCCCTTAGCTGTTTGCCAAGATGACAAAATTTATGGTGTTATCTATCTCAAAGATATTGTCAAACCCGGTTTGCGAGAGCGATTTGACCAACTCCGGCGCATGGGTGTTCGCACCATCATGCTTACAGGTGACAACCGGATTACCGCTTCGGTAATTGCCGAAGAAGCTGGGGTGGATGATTTCATTGCTGAAGCGACTCCAGAAGACAAAATTGAGGTGATTCGCTCGGAACAATCTCAAGGTAAACTAGTGGCAATGACCGGGGATGGTACGAACGATGCACCTGCTCTCGCTCAAGCAAATGTGGGTGTGGCAATGAATTCGGGGACGCAAGCTGCCAAAGAAGCTGCTAACATGGTGGACTTAGACTCAGATCCCACGAAGCTAATTGACTTAGTAACCATCGGTAAACAGTTGCTAATTACTCGTGGAGCGTTAACAACATTCTCCATCGCTAACGATATTGCCAAGTATTTTGCGATCATTCCCACAATCTTTGCTGCTGCTGGAATCGGCGCACTTAATATTATGGGATTAAAAAGTGCCCAATCTGCGATCGTCTCGGCGCTGATTTACAACGCCTTAATTATTCCGGCACTAATTCCGCTAGCACTCAAAGGTGTGAAGTTCTTACCTTTAACAGCAGATCAACTCCTACGTCGTAACATCTTCATCTTTGGTCTTGGCGGCATCGTTGCTCCATTCATTGCCATCAAACTGATAGATATTATCCTACCTTTGTCTTAATTTACTATGAAACCCGTTCATATCCGACGCACTATTGCTGCATCCCAAGTATTAGAAGAAATAACTGAAATCTGGTGTCAATGGCGTAGGCAAAAGCTGCCACTGTATTTATTTCTGGCGATGTGTTTCAACCTAGTGGTTGCACCTCTAGTTTATGCAGCTACTGGTGAAGAACTTTCCCGCAGTCAATCTTGGGGATTGGGGCTGTTAGGACTAACGACGCTGGGGCTTTCCATCTATTTATTTTTTGTAATGTTTGTACCGGAGAAATTCTAATGAGTTTTGCACGCGAAGCTAGTAGAGCTGTTCGTTCTACCTTGGTACTCTGGGTTATTGGAGCGATTATTTATCCTTTTGCGATGATTGCCATTGGGCAAATAGTGTTTCCATTTCAAGCAAATGGCAGTCTACTGAAAAATAGCGCCGGTCAAGTTGTGGGTTCTGCTTTGATTGGTCAACCTTTTACTAGCGATCGCTATTTTAACAGCCGTCCCAGCACTACGAGTTACAGCACAGCCGATCCCAAAAAGGATGATGCGGGAGTTTTGAAAACCGGTGTTTCTGGCGCTAGTAACTTGGCTCCCAGTAATCCCGCATTAATGGAACGCATTAAGGGTAAAGATGACCCAGACCCCAGCAAAAAAGTTGAGGGTGACTTTAATCGTCTGAAAAAAGCAGGTGTGCAGCCGACTGGCGATTTAGTCTACACCTCTGGTTCTAGCCTTGACCCCCACATTACCCCAGAAGCTGCGATCGCACAAATTGCACGAGTAGCAAAGGCGCGAGGAGTTCAACCGAATCAACTCGAAACTTTGATTTCCCAAAATACCGATGGTCGCTTTCTCGGCATTTTTGGCGAACCTGGAGTTAATGTGTTAAAGCTGAATTTAGCTCTGGATAAAATTAAGGCATAAGGGCTTGGGAAATAGTGAATATGCCTCCTCTTCGGAATAGTTATCTATAGTAATCTTTAATGATTACTTAGAATTGAAAACCTTAGATTCTCGATTTATTTAATAAATCGAGAATCTTGTTTTTAGTAGGGATAAATAAAATCTATACCTCTAAATATATACCTGTTTATCTAATTAATAAATACATATTTTATTTAATTAATACATCCTATATATCTTCAGAATATATCCTAAAAAAAGCATATTTTTTATGCAAAGTATTGCACAATATTATTAGAGTTAAAAACATTTTGTTTGTGTTGAAAAACAAAAAAGCTTTAGAGCCAAGCCTGGTTGGTGTTTTTATCGAAGACAATAGCATTTACTGTGGCATTCATTTAAGTGATATTAAGTTACCGGATAAATGCGTTTTTCTAGGGGTTTTAAGAGAAACTCAAGTCATTTCAGCAACAGATAATCCTAGTATTTTTGCCGGAGATTACATTTTGGCAATAGCAACCCATCCTATGATGATTCCCGCTCTCAAAGTTACTCTTAAAAAAATCCATTCTGTTTACTATTCCCTCAACAGTTGCTTATTAGAAGCTCGACCAGCAGACAGTCAATCTGTTGATTCAGATTACTCAGACCTATCAAGTACTTTCAATTCCACATATTATTAGAAAGATGAACATTTACCGAAGAAAAGCAGAGGTAAATTCGAGCTTGCGGCAGTAGAAAGAAAATATGTTTTTACCTCCTACCTCCTGCCTCCCTAACTTTACTGAATCTGAGTTCGACTAACTAAAGGTTTTTAATATGCATACTTCGGAGTTTTTCCGACTTTATGTATCCGCCCAAAAAAGTGTTCATCAGTCTACTCTGATTGAAGCTAACCTGGCAAAGGCAACACATAATGACACCAAACCACATGACGGAGACATTTCCTTTTTAGCAGTGTTTTTAGCTCACATTTCCTTCATGTTTGTTTGGGCAATTGTTGTTTTTCTCGTTTCATCTGTCTGCAAGGCACTAGAAGATCCCCCAGAAAATGCGGCACAAGATAAAGACGAAATAGTAAGCATCAAACATTTAGAGCAACATACCTGTAAAAAATGCCAATTTTTTAACAATAATTATTTCCTAAAGTGTGCAGTACATCCGACTACTGCTCTCACAAAAGAAGCACTCAATTGTTCTGACTACAGCCCGAAATAGGTGAGTTTCTCACTATATATAATTCTAATGTAGCTGTAATCAGAGTAATGCCGTGTTAACCTGAGAACCTTTAAACAAAGTTTGAAGCTTGGAAACTTCATTTGATAAACCTGAACAAATTTTATGAAACACAAAGAAACGGTATTTGTTATTCCGACTCATCGACTGAGAGATGTAGCACAGACCATCGAAAAGTATGATGAGAATTTCTGGGCAAATGGTCATGCTTTAAAAATTATCGTTTTTGACGATTCTAGCATTGCCAACCACGAAAAATATTATCCACTTTTAGAGCAGACTAAGACAGTCAATGACGTGTTTTATGTTGGGCCACAACAGAAAGAGCAATTTATTACATTTTTAAACGAAAGACTGCGCGATCGCAAGCTAGAATCACTAGTTAAAAACTTATTTCGACCTAGTTATGGAGGAAATCGCAACTTCACACTGATGTATACCCTTGGACATTTAATGGTTAGTGCAGATGACGATATGCGCCCAGATGCCTTAATTGAAACTAGCCCAGAATCTTTATCAGGTGATGAAATATGTCGAGGAAAATTAATCAAGTCTAGCCAACAAGGTGGCTACGTCCATAAATCTTTTGACTTACTCACAGCTTTTGGTGATGTTCTAGGTCAAAAAGCCAGTCATGTACCAGAAAACTTCGAGGCTGGAGAATTAGTTCTTGATACAGCAATGGATTTAGAAACCAATACAACTAAAGGTTACTTTCGAGAGAATAGCCTTTTATTACAACAGGGGAGAGTATTGAATAATGCGATCGTCAAGATTGCCCAAACTTTCCGCACAGGAACTAATGATATCGATACACTTGATTTTATTCACATGTATCTCAATGATGAAAACCAAATTAGTCCCAATGACCTGAATGATTTTTATATTCTTACTAATTTTCGACCCGTTATTACTAACAAAAATTGGAGAATGGATTGTGGAGTCGCTGGATATGATAATCAGCTAGGTTTACCACCCTTTTTTCCCACTCGACTCAGATTTGAAGATTATATCTATAGAATTTGGATACAGCAAGAAGGGATTGTGGCTGCACACGTTGATGCTGTCCAAAACCATATTAGAAATAACTATATGCGTAATCCTTTAGCTAGCGAACTATTTAATGAAGAAATATGTAGCTTGCTGAAAAAGAAGATTAAAAGCAGTGTTTATCATCTTGATGATTTGGGAATCAAGTTTGATTACTCTGGCGAAGTCACTTTACAAGACTCTGAGAAAATCCTGGAAAAAATCGCTGCTATCCACAGACAAGTAATCAAAGCCTCAATATCTGCCCAAAATGAAGAACGTAAACTGTCTCTTCAATTATTTGCTGAGAATTTATCGAGAGTATTTTATGGATTTGAACCAGACTTTTTTCAGCAAAACGTTTCCAGAATTATCGATGATGTCATTACCCAATTTCACGGTTCTCTAGAAATATGGCCAACTCTAGTGGAAATCTGTTACTTTTACAAAGACAAAAAAGACCTACCACAAATCAGGGTTAAAAACAAGAAGGTAAAGTCTAGAAATGGCACAAAATCGAGCGACATTCTTGTATAAATGCGACCTTTAGCAAACAAGCTATCATTCATCCGGGAAAACGTTCTGAAACTCTTTCTTTTTGAAGATGCGCCTATAGCAAGCCAAATTACAACATCTAGGGGCAATTCATGAATTGCCTCTAGATGAATAAAGCACAGCTTTACATAGAATTGTTATGATCTAGGTGCTATTCTAGATGCAAAAACCTTCTATGTGCTAGCTAATTTGCATCGATTGCTTACATTTTAATGAATGCCCTGCGAGAGCAATGTTTAGCAAAAACGGAATTCCAAAATGCAACTGTTGAGACTATCCGCGCAAAACTATTGAAGTTAGGGGCAGTTATTACTATTAGTAAACGACGAGTTTTAATCGCAATTAGCAGTGCTTGCCCTTATAAGGAGATTTTTACAACGGTTACAAGTGTTTATCTCAACTACCTTGTCATGGCTAATAATGGTCTAATTTAATTAACAAATAATAACTGAATTATGGTTTTTAATAACTAATTTTTTGGGTTATTTTACTTGGTTTAACCCATCAATTGCCATGTCAATTTTTATCACTAAAAGTTTTTTGCTTCAGTATTAAGCACCTATAATGTATTTTATCTGTCTTCAGATACTTCGGCTTTTACTTTAAAATACTCAGGCTCTGAAGGTATTTTGATAATGTATTAATTAAACCATCTTAAATTTGGCTAACCTAAGCGTTTTTTTCTGACTTGTGAGAAATCCGGGATGAGCGCTCTGTAATCATGGGGGTCTACCCACAGAAATCATCCACCCGAATATCCCGCCAGACATCAGAAACCTGCCAGCCAGAGTTGCCAACAGATTGTACTGGAGGATTGTCAAGGAATGGAATATAGTCAGGAACTCTAGGCTCTGAAATTGCTACTGGTTTCTCCTCAACCACAGGGGCTGAAGAATTGACAGTATTAGCTTGAAGAAGTTGGTCTTCTGCTTCTTCGATTAACTTCATCTGTCTCAGGGTAAGCTTGTCGGATTTTTTGATGATTTTCAAAGTATGTATCTCATTAGAAGTATTCATTGGCTGTTCCCTCGAAGGCATTGGCTCAAAATTTGGATGGCAGTAAAATTGGGAGAAGTTAGGTGTTAATGATTGCACGGAATTAACAAGGTACACCAAATCTATGGAAAATACGAGTCCCTTGCTGAAGAATTTATTAATTGTGTACAAATTTGTTTTTCGTGCAGATGCCTTGGCACAATAGGAAGACAGATGCAAGTATTAAGCGATCGCTTCTTGATCGTGACTGTACGTCAATACTGTTTTGCGGTTTTGACTCCTAATGAGCAGATAATAGATGGTTGAGAGTTCTCGCTGTGGAGGAACAGCGTTGAGAAACTTATCAGGTGATAAAGGCACAATCTTAGTAGTAGATGACGAAGCTAGCATTCGCCGAATTTTACAGACGCGTCTAGAAATGATTGGCTACAGCGTAGTGACAGCTAGTGATGGTGAAGAAGCTTTGTCAGCTTTTCGTCGAGAAATTCCTGATTTGATAGTTTTGGATGTGATGATGCCAAAACTAGATGGTTATGGTGTCTGTCAAGAATTACGGAAACAATCAGACGTACCAATCATCATGCTCACAGCTTTAGGAGATGTAGCAGACCGAATCACTGGGCTGGAGCTAGGTGCTGATGACTACATGACGAAACCTTTCTCACCCAAAGAACTGGAAGCTCGAATTGCCTGCGTACTAAAACGGCGCTCCCACAAAAGTAGTATCAATACTATTCCTAATTCTGGGATAATTCATGTGGGCAATCTTAAAATCGATATAAATAAACAGCAAGTCCACAAAAATGAGCAACGCATTCGGTTGACAGGTGTGGAGTTTAGCTTATTAGAGTTGTTAGTGAATCATTCAGGAAAGATTTTTTCACGGTTAGAAATATTACAGCAATTGTGGGGTTTTGTACCAGAGATGAATACAGACACCCGTGTGGTAGATGTGCATATTTCACGATTGCGGACAAAGGTAGAATCCGACCCCAACGACCCAGAATTTATTTTGACAGCAAGAGGTAGCGGTTATTTTTTCCCACGAATTATTGATTCAGAACAGGAATAACAGAAAAATATGAGTAAGCTCATCTTAATTACAGGCATAAGTAAAGGTTTAGGTTATGCGATGACCGAGGGTTTTATTCAACAAGGGCATACTGTTATTGGTTGCGCCCGTTCATCAGATAGGATCGATAAAATACGCCAAAAGTTTAGTGCGCCCAATGATTTCACATCTGTAGACGTGGCAAATGCACAGCTTGTAGAAAAATGGGCCCAAGACGTACTTCAAAAATATGCACCGCCAGATATAGTGATAAATAATGCGGCAATTACTAATTACCCAGCACCTTTGTGGGAAATACCATCTGAAGAATTTTCGGATCTAATAGATATCAATATCAAAGGAGTAGCGAATATAATTCGCCATTTCGTACCAGCAATGGTGAAAAACAAACGGGGTATTATTGTTAACTTTAGTTCTGGCTGGGGACGTTCGACTTCAGCCCAAGTTGCACCATATTGTGCTTCCAAGTGGGCAATAGAAGGATTAACTCGTTCTTTGGCACAAGAATTGCCAAATGGTATGGCAGCTATACCCCTCAATCCAGGTATTATTCATACAGATATGCTTTCTATTAGCTTTGGAGAAGAAGCTGCTAATTATACACCCGTGTCCGATTGGGTATTGAAAGCTGTTCCATTTATTCTCAATTTAAAATCCAAAGATAACGGGATTCCCTTGACTATACATTAAAGAGTGAATCTCAATTGCGTAGGCGTAGCCCGTCGTAGACATCGTTGCCATTAGGAGCAGACAGTTGAATCATCTCAGTAAAACCTGAATACTTAACCGCATCGGTAGGGGGATAATCCGCCGACACTGCAATTAACCCAATTTTTATATCCTCGAAATAAATCACACCCCCAATACGTCCATCAAGAAAGGAAAGCTCCATGAAACAAATGATATGGAGCGATGTATATCAGCAAAAAGTCACTAATCTTTATTGCCCTGCCAAACATCTGCTGACAAGTTTTTTGGAGGACAGCATCTAGATATTCATTATGGGCAGGCTCACCCAGGTCAGTGAATTCCGGCCAATCCGCAAAATGATCCATATAAAATAGCCAGATATCGGACAAGTCTGCGTCATTCGTCAGTTTTTGCTTAAGTGACGTACATGGATTATGGTAAGCGCTATTCTAGATGGTCTATTATTAAGGCTGAAATAAGCAAAGATGAAAAAGATTCTAGACTGGAAAGCTTTCGGGCTAACCATTCAATCATAGAAATTCTTATAACTACTCTTCTTATTGAGCGACAGTTTATAATATTCTATAAAGATGATTAAGAAAAATGATTAAGCCTAAAAATTTGTATCGCGGACACTCAATGGAAAAAGTTGGTCACGGTAAAAGAGCGGTATTTCAAACAACTATCAACGAAAAAGAATGGTCTGCCGTGACTGAATTAATGGTAAAAACAGCAATTGATGCTTGGATTGATGAAGGAATAGAGCCTTAGTTATTGCCTACATAGCTGAATGGCACTAAGAAAAGCCGAAACACTTGTGGTTAAGCAGTTTGCAATTGCTTTCGTAATTCGTGCCGGGGTTTAGTCATCAAGGGGTAAATTTTTGGGCGACGCAAGTGATAGCAAATCCATCTTCTGATTCATATCGTTTACCCTTTTCTCATGCTAGCGTCAAACAAAACAGGAGAGTGTGATAACTCCCTTTCAGACAAGGCGACGACGCTTGATTCAAGGGAAAAGGGGCAACAGTCCAAAATTTTTTTTGAGTTGTAATAGCCAGGAGCAAGCAATTCAATACATAAAGGTGTTCGGCTGTTTAATATACGTCGGAGCGTCTAAAGCCCTCAAACCGTCAATTGGCTTTTACGTGAAAAACGAAAAAACAACAACGGAGAAACTAACAATGGCTGGTAAGTTGATTGACAAAGTGGCAATTGTAACAGGGGCATCGTCTGGTATTGGTGAGGCTACAGCATTAGCGCTGGCATCAGTTGGCGCTACGGTAGTAATTGCTGCCCGTCGGAGCGATCGCTTGCAAGCCCTAGAAGCCCGTATTACTGGCACTGGTGGGAAAGCCTTATCCATTACTGCTGATGTTTCAGATGAAGTGCAGGTAGAAGCATTGGTGAACCAAACTCATGCAAAATTTGGCAGAGTTGATATTCTCATCAATAATGCAGGGGTGATGCTGTTAGGTCTGATTGACGGTGCAGATACAGAAGACTGGCGACGCATGATCAATCTCAATGTATTGGGATTGATGTATGCTACTCACAAAGTTTTACCTTTGATGAAGGCACAAGGTGCTGGGCACATCGTGAACATTTCATCAGTTGCAGGTAGAGTTGCTAATGCTGGAAGCGGTGTCTACAACGCCAGCAAATGGGCAGTTGGCGCATTTAGTGAAGCACTTCGCAAAGAGGTCTATCAAAATAACATCCGCGTCACGATTATTGAACCAGGGTTAGTGGCAACAGAGCTACCGCAGCACATTACGGATTCCGCTGCAAAAGAGCAGGCAAAAAACTTTTATGGTTCGGTCAAAAATCTTCTGAGTGAAGATATTGCCAATGCGATCGTTTATGCCGTCACACAGCCTCCACACGTTAACGTCAACGAAATCTTAATCCGCCCGACTGAACAAGAACGGTAATTGACACACTCTTAAAACTCAATACTTCCCCCTATAAAGTCACATGAGGAAAATCGCTCACCAAAATTGGCTTGAACCGCAAAATTGGAGCTATTATTCTTCGGGACGCTAGTTACACAGACGCTGTGTTCCATTGAAAATCAAAGAAAGTTTTATCTTCTGTATCTGCCTCTACTGAAGACCCTTCATTCACTGATAGGTTGTTTAGTGAGAATCCTAACAAGAGACTTTTCGCACTCCTCAAAAGTATAAAGCGGCGGTCATGCCCTTTATGTTGCTTATTATGTCTAACTTGTCCACCAGAACAACTTAATTGATTAAAAATAACACAAGAATGCTTTAAATTTTAAATAGATTTACTGAGAATCCTCTGTCTGACAGGAATGGAACCTTTAGTAACAGCAGTGACAGTATCATCTGTTAGCGAGACTTAAACATTTTTGAGGTCAAAACAAGCGTCAAACCCTTGTAGGGAAAGGGAAATACACAAAATACCCAAAAAAGCCTGAAAATAGCTGTAGTCTAACACTTCAACATTCACTTGATGCAAGGCATTTTCATTCAATATATTTGCCTGATCTTGATCATTCTCGGACTGGTCATGATCGCCAATAAGCTGCGATTGGCTTACCCGATCGTGCTCGTATTGGGCGGACTCGCGCTGAGTTTCATTGCTCAGTTTTCAAATATCATCATTAACCCAGAGCTCGTTTTCCTTATGTTCCTTCCGCCCCTGCTTTATGAAGCTGCGTGGCAAGTATCGTGGAAAGAATTCAGGAAATGGCGAGGGCTAATCATCGGGTTTGCTTTTCCCATTGTCATCTTAACGTCGTGCGTGATCGCAGTTGTCTCAAGCGCGATCATTCCCGGTTTTACTTTAGCGCTGGGCTTTCTTTTGGGTGGCATTATCTCCCCGCCTGATGCCGTTTCCGCGACGACGATCATGCGGCAAGTCAACGTGCCGAAATCGCTAATCAGCATTATCGAAGGCGAAAGTCTACTTAACGATGCCTCGTCGCTGATCGTGTTTCGCTTTGCATTGGCGGCAGTCCTCACCGGACAGTTCCAATTTCATCAGGCAGCCGTTGGGACTGTATCAATTAACTATTAAAGACGGGAAGCGGCACAGTGCCGCCGCCGCATTTCTAGTGCCAATTCTCGATCGTCCTAATTTAACGGTTCAAACTGGTGCATTAGTGACTCGAATTTTGTTTAAGGGAACTTCCACAATTGGGGTAGAGTATCTGCACCAAGGAACGCTGCAACAAGTTTATGTCAATCAGGAAGTGATTCTGTCGGCGGGTGTATTCGATTCTCCCAAACTGCTGATGCTTTCTGGAATTGGGAATGCAGAGCATCTGCTCCCGCTCAACATTCCTGTAATTGCTGATTTACCCGGTGTAGGTGAGAACTTGCACGATCACCCATTGGTTGCTGTTGGCTACAAGTCTACCCAAGCGCTACCTGCGATCGCATCAACCAGTAATCTAGTAGAAGCTGGATTATTTCTGCATAGTGGCAAAAGCAAGGAGCTTGCACCTGACTTACAGTTTCTCTTCAGCCCGGTTCTATGGGGTAGTTCGGACTCTGCCCCTGATGTTTCAGGTTCCACATTCATTTGTTGTCTGATCAATCCTCAAAGTCGTGGCACTGTGACGTTGCAATCAGCAAACCCTACTGATATCATGTCCGCTTGATTACTTACTAAACCCCAAGAACCCCACCCCGCCAAAGCTATGCTTTGTCTCCCCTCCCCGCCGGCGGGGAGGGGCTGGGGGTGGGGTGCAATGACTGTGGGAATCACAACTAATTACCCGGACATGATATGACTCACCTACCATTCGAGTGAACTACCTCCAACAGGAGGCTGATTTACAAGTGCTGGTAGAAGGATTGCGCGTTGTCGATGCCTCCGTGATGCCAACCATTTTATCTGGAAATACGAACGCATCTACGATCATGATTGGCGAGAAGGCAGCCGATTTAATTAAAGCCAGTCGTACTTGACAAACTATGATGACCAATTATCAACAGAGGTAACAATAGAAACAGCAGATGTATCGCAGTCGCCAATACCAATATCGCCTTCAGTGCGACTATCTTCCGAATCAGCTTGCCTCCGTCATCTTGTTCAACCAGTTCCGGGGTTGTTTTGTATGTGCAGCCTGAATGAGAGCTTGAAAAAGTCTTTGATGATTGGGATCGAGAATTGAAAGCTCAGGATGCCATTGCACACCAATTGCCCAAGGATGGTGTTCATGCTCCACAGCTTCAATGACTCCATCATCCGAAGCATGAGCAACAACCCGCCAACCAGGTGGTACTTTATCTACCGCTTGATGATGCCAAGAAACTACAGATATGTGAGAATTCTGTAAACAGTCAGCTAAAAGGCTTTCTACATCTATCCTGACGAAATGTTCTGTAGGTAAACGTCGTCCAGGTTCAGGCTCTAGACGATGTAATGCAGATGTACCGTAAACATCTGGAATGTGAGGAATTAGAGTACCCCCACAGGCGACGATGAGAATTTGTAAACCCCGGCAAATACCCAATATCGGCAGATGACGTTCAAGAGCAAACTTGCCAAGCTGCAATTCAAAAGCATCACGTTCGCGATCGACAGAATAAATAGTAGGATGAGCAAAGCCTTTGTAGCAAGCAGGGTCAATATCTCCACCACCAGAGATGATTAAACCATCCAAAGAATCTAGAAGTATGGCAGGCTCAACTTCTCCCGGTGGTAATAATATGGGAATGCCACCTGCGGCACGGACTGCATCTATATATTCACTTGGCAGAGAAAATGGTAATGCTGCAAGGCGACCGTAAGTTGTAATCCCAATCAATGGTTTTCGAGATTTTCTACTCATCTTGATGCTATTTCACTATTTAATCCCCGTTATAAAAGTGTACTTCCGACTTCCGACTTCCGACTTCCGACTTCTTTAATGCTGCTGTAGCAACAATCCTTCATCAGTATCGAAAGCTGCGAGGGGATTTTCTATATCTATCGATGAAACCTGTGCTTCTAACTTGTCACAACTTGAGCGCACTAAACGCAAACCGGCATCTAATGAAAGTTGAGTAGTTGTTGGGGTAAACTCTTGCAAGATGCTGGCTTCTATCGTCTGATACCGATCGAGGTTTCTGCTGAGTTTTGCCAGAAAATTTGCTCCTTCGCCACCAACAGCGCTGGCAAACTGCAAAATGGAATCGACGTAAGCTCTAACTTTGGGGTTTTTAATTCCTTCTGTAGCTGAGGCTAAGAGCAATTCCCCATTAAGATATTCAAAATCTGGTACATACAAGCGATTGCCAACTAGTTCAAATATCTGCATTCCTTTAAATGGTCTTACTGTTAACTTCTCGTGCCTGACTCGATAAGCCAATTTTTCCAGCAATGTAATTACAAGTAAAATTACAGAGGGAAAGTTGCTATCTATACATCTGATTTCTACTGTGTCGAGTTTGTTGAGTCGAACTGGATTCCAAGCTGACTTGAGTAAGCTAACTCCCGATTCTTTGAACAGGTTCGGTTCAATTGAGGCTTTTTCCATCGCTTGCAGCCAAGCATAATAACGAGCGAACTGCTGCTCAACTAAACCCTCAACACTTTCGGCATAAGGCATGAGTCCACCGACAGGTTGTAAATTAGTATAAACTCCCTCCCAACTGAAGGTTTCGCTACCTCGATAACGAATTGTATGTACGGCTAGTCCTAACGCCTGTCCTTCGTAAAAGGGACACGCCCGCGTCAGAGAAATAAGTGCAGAGTCGCAAGCTGTAGCTAAATTATAGATATTTAATAGTTCTTCTCGCTCAATTGATGTTGAGTTGTAAGATACTGCAACACGAGGGTCAATTACCCCAGGCGGGACTTCCAAATGCAGGTGTGTACCTGTACATTTTCCAGCGTGCAAAAATTTTGAAATGCCGACAGTCTGCGCTTGGATATGGTAATTAGGGTGATCTCGCATAACTGGCATAGTAGGTAAAGGATAGCTAGACAGAGGGTAAAGGCGTAAACCCATCTGTTGTGCTACAGAGATCGCCAATTTGAGATTTTTGAGATAGACTCTCGCTAGTTCCTTGGCAGTGTCGGCAGGAGGTGTGTTAATTTCTACCATGCTTTTAACGAACTCTGCCACAAAGTAATTGGGGTTTAAACCTTGTGCTTGAGCTTTAAAGTGACAACTCTTTAAAAACTCATCGGCGCGATCGCTCAAGCTACCAGCTTCGTCTACTAGAAAAAATTCTTGCTCCAGACCGATACGACGCTTGACTATCGCCATCTAGACCTCCACAAGGGTAATCGCCACAGCCTCAATATATGTAGCTTAAAGGATAAAGTTACCGCAAGACAAAACCTATTTGAGTCAATCGACTTGGAGAATTGTAGTATCAGATTGTTAGGGATTTTGTTGTCTAATCTGGATAATGTGAAATAAACCCAACTTTCTCACGCCATCCATTCAGTCCACTGCGGGGCATCTGTCACCAGTTGAGCAAATTTGTCATATTCAGATTCTCAAACTCCAGCATCACGCCACGACGCTCACCACTCTTGCCCAAAGTATTGCCCATCTTTTCTTTTGAGCGATGGCGCAAGCGCCCGCCGTAGGCGATCGCTAACTGCAAGCAGAGGCTAAAAATGCTTTTAAAAACCTCAAAGTAGGAAAATTGAGAGCTTAGGTTTTTACTTGGGTTGCCACAATGGAGTGATATCAAGGTTTTCAGCAGCAGATACGGCATTTATAACCTACTTAGTACGGTTTACACCCCTTTGATTTTTGTAAAGCCATCGTAACATTTATATATATAAAGCAATATTTGCTTACATAAGCAAACTCAAATAAAAGAGTAGGTAATAAAAGCGATGAATCAACCCATTGAATTATCTTTAGAACAAGAATTTAGCCTTAGAACTTTCTCCGATCAAGTGCAGCAGATGTCCCGTGAACAAGCTCAAGAGTTTTTGCTGATGCTGTATAAGCAGATGATAATTAGGGAAGCGACTTACCAAGAATTGCTCAAACATCAGTGGGTAAGTTGATTCAGGTTCAATCTTGAGCTAAAACAAACCTTGCTCTCGTTACTTTAAGCGACGGACAAGATAACGAACACACAATTGTCTTTTTCAAGGGCAAGGCAATAGAGATTATTTGCTCCAAACAAACTGGGAAACTGCAAAATAACCGATTCCCAGTAACGGTTTTGATGGAACAGTGAACTGCTTTGACCTACACCGCCACCAACCAATCGCACACCACAGACTTGCACCCGCTATCCATTGTTAACCCAAAGGAGCCACTGCCCCAGGTATGCGTTCCAGTAAGGCTCACCATCAGCAATGCCAACAGCCAAGCCTATTATGGAAACTAGCTGTTGGTAGAACTGACCAGCGATGTCCAAGCCTTGCTGCAATTTCAGATGGATAATTCTTATCATCAACTACCCTCCACTGGATACTCAAATATTACAAAGCATCCAAAAAACATTATTACGGTAAACGAAAGTACTCGCAGCGCAAATTTCATGAACATGCTTTGAGTAAACCTAATTATGTATTAACTGCATTGTTAGCTAATACAGGCAAAGCTGAAGACCCTATTAAATACTTTGCTGCAAAAGAGAATCAAGATTTAGGAGTAGTCAAAGCACTGCGAAAACCAGTCTCTAAGCTGGATTTATCCCCTTTTCCCGCACCCTCTTGACAAAAGTGCAATCAGTCTAACCTCTCACCGATGGATCATAAGGGGATTCCACTTCAATAGAATGTTTAGCATGAATTAAAATAGAGAAACTATCAAATCCCCAACATTTTACCCCGATAAATACTGTACTTATTACTCTTCTAACCAATAGACTCGAAAGCACAGCAATAAAATACCAACTGTGACTGCAAGTTGTGGTACAAACTGTTCGTATCCATCTCCTTGTCCATGAACTGTCCGAAGTACTAGTAAGCAGTAGATAAAAGTGCCAATGAATGTACTAAGTACAACCTGATTACCAGTATCTTGCATAAAATTACGCAAACAACTGCAAACTGCTTAATTAGCAAGTGTTTCCGCTTTTCTTAGTGCCATTCCTCTTTAGATTAGCGACCTTGCGATAATGCTCCTCATCAATTGCAATACCCGCTGCTTTCATCCACCGGGAAGCCCCTTCCGAAGCACCATCCCCCACGGGAATATAATATAGTATTGTCCATTTCTGGGCTTGAGCTATGGCAACGAGAACACCGTAGGCATAGCAGAACTTTTTGGTGTACTGAGTGTATCTTAAGTTGGCACGGATGTGATAGCATACCTTCAACAAATTTAAATAGCATAACCAATCCATGAATCAAGTTCGACTTCCCAAAGTTAGCGTCGCCGTGATTGGTTTAGTAGTTGCAAGCGTATTTTATGCTACTCCCGTGCTGGGAGCTATTCTAACTAGACAAGAATTTTCAGGCGATTTTACCTTAGTCGATGCTACTAGCCCATTCCTTACGAACTTTTTGCCAGAAGAGAGCGAATATTCGGGATTCGTGGTTTACTCAAAGTCCGGGACTTTGAGCGATTGGGAGCTTAACGTCAACAATCTAGACCTGAATTTGAAGAGAGGCTCTACTAATGGTGGTAACTTAACCCCGGATGTCGATTTTGAGCTTGATTCTAGGTCGAATTGGAATTTAGTAATTGATTTTGGCATTGCTTTTGATGCTCCAAGATATACCTTAGAAAGAACTTCAAGCTCTGAAATTACCTTGACGGGTGAAGTGGGAAGGGCAGGAACATACATCTATCAAGATTCTGCTGCCAATATTACCCTAAGTTCTTCATCTACATCAGTACCTGAACCAACTTCCCTACTAGGTCTATTGTTTGGAGTTGGTGCAATTGCTGTCTCTAAAAAAGCTAGTGAGACTAAATCTGAAGCATGAATTACTCAACTCTTTACCAAAGCTTTATCGATCTACACTGCCACCAACCAATCGCACACCACAGACGTACACCCGCTTCCAAACTATAACCCAAACCTGCCACCAAAGCGTGGCTAGAGAGGCATTTTTGGGTATTGGGTTACTAGTTTAAATTATTTGCTTTCTCAACTGCTTCCTTTAACTCCTCAAAGGTAATACTACCGTCTTTGTCTGAATCATAATTTACTAGTAATTCCTGGGGACTAGTGCTATTTGTTTCTGATGAGATGATTGCACTTAAGCCAGGACTTAAAAAAAGATCATTAATGGAGATTTTGCCGTCTCGATCGCTATCTAAGGTATTAAAAAGAGATTGAAGCTCTTGCTCGGTTGTCATAAGTTTTTATCTGAAGAACCGTTTTTCAACTTAGTATCTCATTAATCTCTCAAAATTAAATAAACTTGTATCTTTAGACGTAGAAACGGCTATTGCCGGGGCTTAGATCGGATGTACGTTGTGGGTTACAGGGTTTACAGTCTGATGATGAAAATAAATCGACATAGACGCGCCTTCTTTCTAACGTAGTCAGATATACAGCTAATCTTCAGTCATGGCTTAGACAATAATGGGGGGTGAGGGGAATGGCACTAAGTTAATCGCAAANCCTTGATATAACTTGCTTTTTGAGTGTGGGGAGTGTGGGGAGTGTGGGGAGTGTGGGGGGTAAGACTTCTTCCCCGTCCTCCCACACCTCCCACACCTCCCACACCCTGCCCTGACGAGGTTTCAGCTTTTCTTAGTGCCATTCGGGGGTGAGGGCGATCGCTCTTGGGTTTATCCTCTAAGAATGGGGCGATGGCGTACCCACCGATACCGTAGGCATCGCATCGGAGATATTGGTACGTTGTGGATAATTAAAGTATCACCGGTTGTATGTTCAGATGAGAGTCTGTAACTATGGAATGGATATCAGATGTTCGATTCAACTATGACCCAACCAAACGAACGCCACGCTCTTGTCATTGGGGGAAGTATCGCTGGACTGCTAGCAGCGCAAGTGCTGACTAAATACTTTAACCGGGTAACAATTATCGAACGCGATCATTTGAGCGCTCAACCAGAACAGCGTCCTGGTGTACCCCAAGCTCATCATCTCCACATCCTACTCAAACCCCCCAGCGTATTTTTCCATCTCAGTGTTCTAAGACAGGTGTTACAGCGAATCATCAAGAAGAGCGATCAAAACTGGAATAGAAGTGGGTACAACCGCATCCCCACTGTCTACTAAACTCTGCTTCTAGGAAACCCAGATATCCAAATATTAGACCTCTTGCAAAAAAGTTATCATTTCTCTTCTAAATGGTAATTTATACTTTAGGCAATACTTCTGTGATGTCGGCAAAATCTGAGATAAGCTCAATGTAGCGTTCAGACATGAGTGGGTTATGAAGAATAAAACCTGTTTTGGATGCTCAGGTATCGGAGCTTATATGCCAAAGTTCTTGGTATTTAGCGCCTACGTTGTGATTATTGTTGCGGCTTTTTCGCTGTCTGGTTGTATACGCGAGAAAACAAAAAAAATTGTCGGATTTTCGCAGACGGAGAACATCGGTCCGTGGCGCATTGCCGAAACGAACAGCATTAAAGAGGAGGCCGCCAAGCGTAAAAAAACTTATGATTTTCTGATGACGGATGCTCAGGGCCAGACATCGAAGCAATTTGCCGACATTGAGGATCTAATCGCACGACAAGTTGATGTCATATTTCTCGCACCACGTGAGTATGAGGGTCTTACGCCCGCCCTGGAAGCAGCGAGAGCGGCAAAAATACCGGTTTTTCTCATCGACCGTGAAGCGGCGGGAAGACCAGGCGAACATTTTGTCAGCTTTCTGGGGTCGGATTTTATCGCCCAAGGCCGCCGCGTTGGCGAATGGCTAGCTAAGGCAAGCAATGGCAGGGCATCCATCGTGGAACTTACCGGAACAGCCGGTTCATCGGTCGCAATTGATCGGGCTAAGGGGTTTCGTAATGCGATCGCCAGTTATCCCAACATGAAAATCATCGCCACGCAGACGGCGGATTTTTCGCGGGCTGCGGCGCAGCGTGTAATGGAAAACATCATCCAGGCGAAGGGTTCCGACATTACCGCAGTGTATGCTCACAACGACGAAATGGCATTGGGTGCGATCCAGGCTCTCAAATCCGCAGGTATGAAGCCTGGCAAGGATGTGATGGTCGGTTCAATCGATGGTCAGAAAGCCGCGCTTGAGGCGATAATTCGTGGTGAGCTTGGCGTGAGTGTCGAGTCGAACCCGCGTTTTGGCTCACTTGTTTTCGCCACGATGGAAGAGTATTTTGCTGGTAAGAAAATTCCTCCTAGAATCATTCTCAAGGACAGACTCTTCGACGTGACCAACGCCAAGGATTTTGTCGATGACGCATACTAATACCAATTCGTAATTCGTAATACTTCTCTACGAGAGGCTGCGCCAACGGCTACGCCCTTCGACTACGCTCAGGGCAAGCTCAGTACAAGTTCGTAATTCGTAATTAAGAAAATTTTGAAGATTTTAGGACTTACGCAAAAACCCTCTCAAACTCTCATTCCTCTGTGAACTCTGCGCCCTCTGTGGTTCGTTTTCCCTTATCCGTGCGTAAGTCCTAGATTTGTAGGGACTGTTTTAAAAGTCAAGCGACACCGAACAGCCCATCGTAGACATCGCTTTGTTTGTGGAGATTTATGAAAGCGATGCTTGTGGCGGGCTACGCCTACGCACCTCTATACTTGATTGCGGTGCGACAAAGTTTGAAGTACTCCAACACGACTTTCAAGTACCTCAACACGACTTTCAAGTACCTCAACACGACTTTCAAGTACCTCAACACGACTTTCAAGTACCTCAACACGACTTTCAAGTACCTCAACACGACTTTCAAGTACCTCAACACGACTTTCAAGTACCTCAACACGACTTTCAAGTACCTCAACACGACTTTCAAGTACCTCAACACGACTTTCAAGTACCTCAACACGACTTTTAAGTACTTCAACACGACTTTTAAGTACTTCAACACGACTTCGAGGTATCTGTTACTTATATAGCAGTCCTAAATCATTCGTGAGAATTTGAGATCGTTTTAACCCCCCTGTAGTCGCCCCGATGCTTTGGGGGGAAGGTCTAATACTGTTTCTAAGATACAAGGTTGGGTTGAACTTTAGTGTTACTCAACATTTCCAGGGCTACACATTTTTATTTTTTAGCGTTAACCAAGCAGTATTGGTTGTCACCCTAAAATAGAAAGAAATATCCTGAGCTTCCACGATGGACATAAAAACATTACTATAGTGCGAAGTGAAGGATCTCCACTATCGGCAATGAAGATAAAAACTGGGTAAAGCCGATGAATCAGGCGACTCAAAATGTCCTGTGCATGACGGGTATAAAAAAAAGTTTTTCTGGTGTGCCAGCGCTCTGGGGGGTGGATTTTGAACTGAAGGCAGGCGAAATTCATGCACTGGTCGGAGAGAATGGCGCTGGCAAATCGACGCTGATTAAGATCGTGACGGGAGCTTATCGACGGGATTCGGGTGTTATGGAGTACGACCAGAAAACCGTTGCATTCCAAACCCCGACTGAAGCGCAGGCGGCAGGTATCGTAGCCGTCTACCAGGAAATTCAACTCGTGGGTTTGAGAACTGTTGCCGAGAATATTTTTCTGGGCAGGGAGCCGCATCGCTTCGGCATCATTGATAGACGGGCGATGAACGCTAGGGCGACCGAGATCCTAGAGCGCCTGGGGTTGCATATCGACCCGCATTCAGTGGTTGGTTCGCTGAATATTGCCCATCGCCAGATGGTGGCGATCGCCCGCGCCATCTCCTTTGGGGCGCGGGTGCTGATCCTCGATGAACCCACGAGTTCGCTGACGGAAACTGAAGTTTCTGTTCTTTTTGATGTCATGCGGCGGCTAAAGTCGGAAGGGACAGCTATCGTCTACGTCAGCCACCGTTTTGAAGAACTTTACGCCGTGTGCGATCGCGTGACAGTATTGCGTGATGGGCACAACATTGTGACGCGATCGCTGTCCACGCTCACTCGTCTGGAACTCGTTTGTTTTATGCTAGGTCGTAAACCCGAAGAGGTGAGCAAAGGAGTCACGGCGTTTACAGGACAGTCGCAAAACACGCCTTGTCAGCCAGTACTACTGCAAGCGGAAGCTCTCAAATATAAAAAACGGCTTAATGGTGTTTCCATTGAAATGCGGCATGGCGAAATCGTTGGGCTTGCGGGTTTGCTCGGTTCTGGTCGTAGTGAAACGGTGCGTGCTTTGTTCGGGGCTGAACCCCTTGAAGGTGGAACTGTAAAACTCGAAGGTAGTCTTTTATCCCTGCGCGATCCTCATGATGCGATCGCTGCTGGCATCGCTTTCCTTTCAGAGGATCGTAAAGCGGACGGCATCATCCCTGAGCTTTCGGTGCGCGAAAACCTCACGCTTGCTGCCCTACCGAACCTTACACAATGGGGCATCGTTTCCAGGAAACGACAGAACGAACTTGTAGAGCGTTTCATGCAACGTCTTAACATCAAAGCAGCCAGCGCCGAGCAGAAGATCCACGAACTATCAGGCGGCAATCAGCAGAAGGTGCTTCTGGCGCGATGGCTGTGCAAGAATACAAAACTTCTTCTCCTCGATGAGCCAACTCGTGGTATTGATGTTGGTGCAAAGCGCGAGATCCAGCAGCTAATCGCCGAACTAGCAGAGCAAGGGCTGGGAGTTCTGATGATTTCCTCGGAAGTGGAAGAGTTAGTTGAAGGCTCGCAACGTGTCGTCGTTCTGCGTGACGGGCAGTCAATCGCGGAACTCAGTGGCGAGCAGAAGAACATAAAGGCAATTCTGCACGCAATGGCAGAAGGTGCAGATCGTCAGGAAGCCGTCGGTGGACAATCCCAAACAGAGCAAAACCCAAATGAAGAGCAAGAAGCCTGATCGGGGTTGGGGAACCCTATGGAATCCAAACTTCGGTGCATTTGCGGCACTCTTAATTCTCTATGTTGCGAACGCCGTCTTTACTCCGCGTTTTGCAACAGTTAGCAACACATTAAATATGTTGCTCCAAGTATCCACGACAATGTTGGTTGCTGTTGGCATGACCTTTGTGATTGCCTCCCGTGGCATCGACCTGACGGTTGGCTCTACTATGGCATTGGTTTCAGTTATTGTCGCATTGCTGATTAAGTATGGGATGACTGTTGCCATCTTGTTCGCTTTGAGCGCGGCTCTGTTGGTTGGTTTTATCAATGGCTTTCTGATCTCGCGTCTGAAACTTGATGCCTTGATTACCACCTTGGCGGCTCTGATCTTATGGCGTGGGATTGCTCAGGTTATCGGGGACGGTAAGCTCGTTCCTTTTGTCAATCCGACATTTGAAGCGCTGGGAAAGGGCTATCTCGGTTCTATACCAATTCAAGTTGTAATTGCGGGAATCGCGATCGCAGGAGCTTTTTTCTGTATCCGCTCTACGCTTTTCGGCCGTTATATCGTTGCAGTCGGCGGCAATGAGGAGGCTGCACGGCTTGCGGGTATCCGTGCGGAGCGCGTGAAATATATAGTCTATATAATTAGCGCCCTGCTTGCCGGGGTTGCCGGACTTGTGGAGACAGCGAGGCTGGGCATGGGCGATCCGAGTAAAGTCGGTGTCAATGCGGAATTTGATGCGATCGCGGCTGTCGTTGTTGGCGGTACACCCTTCTCCGGTGGTCGGGCAAATGTCCTCGGCACTGTTGTCGGAGCTTTGCTCATGCAGGTGATTTCCACAAGTTTCAATATGCTGCTCATTCCCTTTACCTGGTCATTAGTTTTGAAATCCGTAATCATTCTTTTCGCCATTTTTTTGCAGCGACCGAGGGAGGTTTAACGCGTCATGGCTGCCACAAAGTCTCTTGCGCTTACAAGTATGCGGCGTGTTGCCAAGCTCATCACCTCCCAGGGCGTCCTGCTCATGCTCCTTAGTTTGGCTATTTTCGCATCCTTTCGTTATCAAACCTTCCTGACACCTCTTAATCTGATGAATATTATGCGGCAGAATAGTATGCTGGCGATCGTGGCGCTGGGCATGACTGTCGTGATTCTGAGTGGGGGAATCGATCTGTCCGTGGGTTCCCTGGTTGCTTTGGGCGGTGTCGTCGCAGCAATGCTTGCCGGACAAGGAAGCTTTGTAGCGATCGCCGCCGGCATTGCTAGCACCACGTTGCTTGGTGTGGTCAATGGTCTTCTCGTGTCTCGCGCACGGCTTCAGCCGTTCGTTGTGACGTTATTCACTGCCAGCGCTGCACGTGGGCTGGCGTTGAGCATCACCGAGGAAAAGTCCGTTGCCGTATCATCGACAGCATCGGGATTTGTTTGGCTGGGTAGGGGGTTCATAGGTTGGGTTCCTGTACCCGTGCTGATAGTTGCACTCTTATATTTTGCAGCTTGGTTTATGCTGCACAGAAGCCGATTAGGTTTACACATATTCGCTATTGGCAACAACGAGGAAGCCTCCCGACTCATGGGCGTGAACCCAAACCGAGTAAAGCTAGCAGTCTACACATTTAGCGGGTTACTTTCAGGGCTTGCTGGTATTATTCTCGCAGGTCGTTTAGGAGCGGGTCAGCCTGTGGCTGCCTTTGGCTGGGAGACGGATGCAATCGCCGCCACCGTCATGGGAGGAACGTTTCTCGCAGGGGGTCAGGGGAGCGTGTTTCCGACGTTAGTCGGTGTGCTTTTACTAGGAATGATGTATAACCTTTTAAATCTTGAAGGAACCATTACTCCTTGGTGGCAGCTCGTACTCCGTGGTGGCTTCTTACTTTTGGTTGTGCTTTTTCAGCAGCGTATTGTGCAGAGGGGCTGAGTTTATTGAAACGGAAGTTGTAGTTGTTCAGATGTCAGAGATGTAATTAAACTTAAAGGTAGTGGTTGCTGACTAATGTTATTAACATAATCTGCACTCAAATAGGGAATGGAACAAAAAAATATCTTCAAAAAGGGACTTCCAACTAAAAAAATATCCCATCGCTTTGGCAAGCAGGGGGAGTAGGGGGAGCAGGGGGAGCAGGGGAGGAAAAATCTAACGATCATCTTTGCTCCAAAATTGAATAATTTAATTTCTGGAAGTCCATTAACAAATAAACCTACAAAAATCTTGTTTGAATGAAAAGTTATGGCTATTTCCCTGAAATCTCTCCGAAACCAAGTTGTTGTCATTACAGGTGCTTCTAGTGGTATTGGCTTAGTAACCGCTAGAATGGCGGCAAAACAGGGTGCAAAGCTTGTCCTGGCAGCATGAAATGAAGATGCTCTCCGTCAACTGGTTGATGAAATTCGTGGCAAAGGTGGGCAGGCGATCTATGTCGTAGTCGTGTCTCTTGCGATACCAATCATTGGCAGGCTTAATTGATGTCACCAAGCATTTATGCAAATCAGTTGCCCTTACACTGGCAAACTTGACTTTATCTTCAGAATTGGCGTGGTTGCAGGCAAAAATCCTATCTATCTAGCAATATTCAATGGATGGTTCCGTTATTCCCTTATATAACCTGATTTTAATGATTTTTCTTTTGTTTGCTAGTGCTTATTGACTAATAAATGATTTTAAAAAATTTACTTAAGCAATTTATATAATAAAACTTTCATGACAACCACTTTCTTCTGTGGCAAATTTATGATAGTTAATAGGCACCTAAATTTAATGCTTTTTTTTTAGATAACCTGGCAAAGATTAGTAATGTATATGCCATAATGTCACGAGCTAGGGGTATATAAACTTATTGTTATACTTCAACACGCAAGTAGAGAAGGTATCAGTAT
The DNA here is from genome assembly GCF_002246015.1 of Nostoc sp. 'Peltigera membranacea cyanobiont' 210A. Taxonomy (GTDB): domain Bacteria; phylum Cyanobacteriota; class Cyanobacteriia; order Cyanobacteriales; family Nostocaceae; genus Nostoc. The sequence continues at coordinate 24,126 of NZ_NOLJ01000001.1, read as the reverse complement.
TGACTACGAAAAAATATAATGCTGCTAGCTCGAACCGATCAATCAATGATGCGGTGAAAACTCTTGCTATATCTGGGAATCCAATATTTGGGTCTGGATTTAATCTACAGCAGGGGTTGATTGAGTTATGGATAGGGAGGAAATTTGATGAAATTGTTAGATATAAAGAATCCTGAGGTTAAATTAGCCTCTAAAACTGATAGTAATTTTGTGGACTTAACAGCAACACACCCCCGACCATTGTTAAAGCGATCGCACTGGCTAAATTTAAACGGTGAGTGGAAGTTCGCTTTTGACGATGAAGGACGATGTGTTCAACCAAGCGATATCCAGGCGTGGAGTCATCATATACAAGTTCCCTTCGCTCCCGAATCTACCAAAAGTGGTATTGGTGATACAGGTTTTCATCCAAACTGCTGGTATGAGCGAGAATTTGAAACACCTGAAGGTGATGGCAGATTATTACTGCACTTTGGGGCTGTGGATTATCGCGCCCGTGTATGGGTCAATGGTCAATACATGCTAGAGCATGAAGGGGGACATACTCCTTTCACGCTGGATATTACCACAGTTTTGAATCAGAGTGGCATAACGAAAGTAACAGTCTGGGCCCAGGATGATCCTTCTGACCTTGCCAAGCCTAGAGGAAAGCAGGATTGGCAATTGGAACCGCACAGTATTTGGTATCCTCGCACCAGTGGTATTTGGCAAACAGTCTGGATTGAGCGTGTGGGTAGAACTTACATCGATAGTATTCGGTGGAGTCCCGATTTCGAGCGGTGGGAAGTTGGCTGTTATGCTGCGATCGCAGGTGATGCGCCTGCTGGTATCCAAATCAAGGTAAAACTGAGCATTGGCAATACCGTGCTGGCAAACGATACTTATGAAGTGTTTAACGGAGAAATTGGCCGTCGGATCTCCCTTTCCGATCCAGGTATCGACGACTACCGCAACGAATTGCTGTGGAGTCCAGAAAAGCCTACCCTAATGGATGCCCATATTGAACTTTGGCATAACAATCAACTCTTGGATGAAGCAAAATCCTATACAGCAATGCGGACTGTGGGGATACAGCGCGATCGCTTTATGCTCAATGGTCGTCCTTATTATTTGCGCTTAGTTTTGGATCAAGGCTACTGGCCGGATTCCCTAATGACAGCACCGGACGATGGGGCATTGCGGCGCGATGTCGAACTCGCCAAAGCAATGGGTTTTAACGGAGTCCGTAAGCACCAGAAAATTGAAGACCCACGATTTTTATATTGGGCAGATGTGCTGGGGTTGTTAGTATGGGAGGAGATGCCCAGTGCATATCGTTTCACACCTAAAGCAGTGGAACGCACAACGCGAGAGTGGGCTGAGGTGATTAAGCGGGATATCAGCCACCCTTGTATCGTAGCTTGGGTAACGTTTAATGAATCTTGGGGAGTTCCGAATCTGGTTGAAACTGCGGCTCACCGAAACTACGTTTTGGCAATGTATCACTTAACTAAAACTCTCGATCCGAGCCGCCCAGTGATTGCCAACGATGGCTGGGAAAGTACAGATACAGACATTCTGGCTATTCATGACTACGACACCCACGCACAACGATTAGGTCATCGCTATGGGCCAGAAGTGAAGCTATCAGATTTGTTTGACCGGAAGCGTCCTGGAGGGCGCATCCTGACACTGGATAACTTTCCACATCAGGGACAGCCAGTAATGCTGACTGAGTTTGGTGGTATTGCCTATGCCCCTGTTGATAACCCCGATGCAGATAAAGCTTGGGGATATGAGCGTTGCTCCAATATTTCCGAGCTAGAAATGAAATACGCTTCTTTGCTTGAAACGATTAATAACATTGAGCTATTTAGCGGATTCTGTTACACACAATTAACTGATACCTTTCAAGAAGCTAACGGTTTATTATACGGCGATCGCACTCCGAAATTTCCCATTGAGGCGATCCGCGCTGCAACCCTCTCAGGACAAGGATTATGTACTCCCACAAGCTGTTAAAGCCCGACGGACGCAAACTCAAATTATACAGTCGCTACCCAATTACTAGTCAGTTAGAAGCCACTAGCCCTAGTAATGAGCCAGTGCAAGCTAATCCCCACTTGCGCTGGCATCCCTTGCGGGGTGAATGGGTAGCTTATGCTAGTCACCGTCAAGGGCGGACATTCATGCCGCCCCCAGAATATAATCCTCTCGCACCTACCACCAACCCTGAGTTCCCAACGGAACTACCCCAAGGTAAGTATGACGTGGCAGTGTTTGATAACCGCTTTCCCTCAATGAGTCTGACAGCAAACAATCCACCTGATACCATCGTGGAAACGTTACCAGCGAATGGAGCCTGTGAGGTAGTGGTTTTTACTCAAGATGCCAGCGCCTCCTTGAGTTCCTTAGAGTTGGATCATCTAGATTTGCTATTGGAAGTGTGGGGCGATCGCACCCGCGAACTAGGACTAAATCCTGAAATTCAGTATGTGCTGCCCTTTGAAAATAAAGGTGTAGAGGTAGGTGTAACATTGCACCATCCCCACGGGCAAATTTACGCCTATCCTTTTATACCGCCTGTTCCGGCGCAAATGCTGGCAATGCAGCAGGAGTATTATGAAAAACATCGGCGGGGTTTACTGCAAGACTTGATTCAGAAGGAGATTGCAGACAATCAACGGATTATTTATCAAGATGAGTATGCGATCGCATTTGTCCCGGTATGCGCTCGTTACCCCTATGAAGTCTGGATGGCACCAAAAGAGCCAGTTAGCACTTTTATGGATCTCACCCCTGAACAACGTTGGGGACTCGCCAAAGCTTTAAAAACTGTCACTCTCAAGTATGACGGTTTGTGGAATCGCCCGTTTCCTTACTTGATGGCTTGGTTCCAAGCGCCAACTGACGGTTTAGCCCATCCCGAAGCGCATTTACACGCCGAGTTTTTTCCACCATATCGGACAAGCGAAAGGCTGAAATATCTGGCGGGAACCGAACTCGCAGCAGGGATGTTTGCCAATGATGCTTTACCGGAGGAGAAAGCGAAAGAGTTACAGGCTGTGGCTGTAGATATTGAAATGCTGATTTCCGCATAAAGAAAAAATAGGTAAACCAAAACAAGCGCATCCGTCACGAGATGCGCTTATTGTTCAGAAAAAAATCAAAGTCTCAGACTGGGAATACAGTTATAGAGGCTCTGCCTCTGCTGTCACTAAAGGCAGAGCATTTTAAAATTCATTTTCATACAGAATATGAAACAAAAGATGAAATCCAGATTTTACACTGATAATCTATCAAAATATCAAGGATAAAATAACATGAAAGTCAGAGGAATAAAACGCGGTCAAAATATAGAAATATTAGAGCAACTAAATAATATTCCCGATGGAACAGAAATAATTATAGATTTAGAATTTATTGAAAAGGAAATATGCGAACCAAAAGTGAATTTAACAGAAGAAGAGAGATTAGCTAAATTAAATAAATTATTTGGAGTGTGGAAAAATCAACCAGATTTAACAGAAATATTTGTAGAGGTTGACCAACAACGTCATACTTACCAAGGTAGAAGCATAGACTCAATTGATAATCAGGATAACGGCTAATGTATCTGTTAGACACTAACATTTGCATTGCACTTCTCAAAGAAAACACCCAAGCAGTGAAAAAATTTAATCGCTACTTTAGCCAATGTTATCTATCAACAATTATAGTTGCGGAACTTTATAAAGGCGTTTAGTATTCTCAACAGGTGTCCAAGAATCTGGAAAATTTGCAGCAGTTTACTGATCTATTACCCATAGAACCATTTGACTTAGAAGCAGCTATTGAATTTGGCAAGATTCAAAGCGAACTCAAAAATATTGGTAAACCCACTGGAGAATTAGACGCATTAATTGCTGCTATTGCTCGTTCTCGCAATGATATTCTCGTGACTAATAATATCAAAGATTTTAGTAATATTGATAACTTACAATTAGAGAACTGGTTAGAAAATTAGATATAGATTAATACAATTGATACACTGCCATATCAGGATTGTTGAGTAATCCGGCGGTAATTACGATCGCTAGTCTACCATTTGGAATACCAACCTCAGACAGACGCAGACAGACGTAAGTAAATTTGATAATCATCTGTATCTATCTGTGTTTTTGCTATGAACGAAGAAGTCTCCAAAAAACTAGAGTTAATCAGGGAAACCTTGCGTGAAACCGAAGTGCAAGTGCAAGGCGTCCGTTTGCGCGGTACAGATTGGTTTGCTTGGGCAACGGCTGGCGCTTCTAACACCGTGCTGCTGACTGCTGAAACTGGCGTAGCAGAAGTATTAGTAACTACTGACGAGGCTTGGGTATTGACAGATGAAATTGAAGCCCAGCGTCTTAAGGATGAAGAACTGCCTGCTAATTTTAAGGTGTATGTCAACCCTTGGGCTGATTATGCTGCCCGTGAGTCTTTCGTTCGTGATGTAATTGGTGGCGGAATAGCAATTAGCGATCGCCCCATCTCCAATTTAGAAAAGCCGTTACCCCCATCTCTGCAAAATCATAAACGGGTAATGATGTCAAGTGAATTAGAGCGATATCGTCAAGTTGGGCAAAAAGCTAGTCAGGCAATGACAGAGGTACTCAAAGCCGCCAAGCCAACTTGGACAGAATATCAATTAGCGGGTGCAGGTGCAGAGGCGTTATGGGCGCAAGGGCTGCATCCAGCGCTGACACTAGTAGCAGGTGAGAGGCGTTTACCCTTATACCGTCATGCTACAGCTACCGGAGAACAGATTGGACGGCAAGCGATGCTGGTGTTTTGCGCGAGAGGTTACGGTTTGTATGCAAATCTGACTCGATTTGTTTGTTTTGGTAAGCTTTCAGACGAACGGGCCGAATTGCATTCCCATGTGCGTGAAATAGAAGCAGTAATTTTGAATTTGTGCCAACCCGGAACCACACTCGATGCAGTTTATCACGCGCTAGCTCAGGCTTATGAGCAACATGGATTTCCCAATGCCATCCGCGAACACCACCAGGGAGGAACCACTGGATATTTAGCGCGAGAAATCGTAGCAAATCCAACCACTACTGATACTTTGGCAGAAGGTATTGCTGTCGCTTGGAACCCTAGTTTAGTAGGGGCAAAAATTGAAGATACTTTTGTGATTTTGAAAGATGGAAAGTTGGAAAATCTGACTTTTGATCCCAATTTTCCTAATGTTGAGGTAGAAGGAAGGTTACGCCCTGTACCTTTGTACAATTAAAAATTATGGATTTTCAACAAGTATTCGGTAAACCACCTGAAACTCAAGCCAGTGCGCCGGGAAGAGTAAATTTACTCGGCGAACATACTGACTATAACGATGGCTTCGTTCTGCCAACTGCGATTCCTCAATCCACGACGGTAGAGCTAGGTTTTAGTAGCGATGGCCATCATCACTTTTACTCGGAAAATCTCAACGAGGAAGTGAGCATTTTAGACAATCATACCCCGTCTGGATTTGCCAGTTATATTTTTGGCTGTATTGAGATTTTGCAAAAAGCAGGACACACAATACCATCGCTTTCTGTATACGTCAAATCATCGGTTCCGATGGGTTCGGGTTTGTCTAGTAGCGCAGCTTTGGAAGTGGCAACCCTGCGGGGATTACGCCAACTTCTGAAGCTTCCCATTGATGACGTTGAAATCGCCCAATTCGCCCAGCAAGCAGAAATTCAATATGCTGGCGTGCAATGCGGCATCATGGATCAGATGGCTTCTAGCTTGGCTGATACTGAGCATATCTTATTTTTAGATACTCGGACTTTAGAACGCCGGGTGATGCCTTTGCCTGAGAAAGCAGAGATTTTGGTTATTGATAGCGGCGTACCCCGCACCCTTGCCACTAGCGGTTATAACCAGCGTCGGGCTGAGTGTGAAGAAGCGGCGCGATCGCTAGGAGTTAAGGCACTACGAGATATTACTGATGTTGAAGTAACAGAAAAACTCCCCGAACCTCTACGCCGTCGTGCCCGTCATGTGGTTACAGAAGATAACCGCGTTTTGGAAGTATTGCAGGGAGTAACATCTGAGCGGTTTGGCGAATTGATGAACGCATCCCACGCCAGTTTGAGAGATGATTACGAAGTGTCCGTACCTGCCCTGGATACTCTAGTCGAACTGTTGCAAAAAACTCCGGGAGTGTTTGGTGCAAGACTTACAGGTGCTGGTTTTGGCGGTGCAAGTGTCGCTTTAGTTGCGGCTGGTGAAGCTAGAAGTATTGCAACTCATGTTCTTGAACAATACAAGCAAGCAGGTTACACCGGACAAATTTTGGTTCCTTCTTTGGAGTTAAGTGATGCAGCCTAAAGTTGTTTATGGAAATGCAGCCGTTGAAGGTGTAAATCGTTGGGGATGGTTCATGGGTCACTTTATCACCCCTGAAGACGATCCGCGTTCCACGGAAATGCTAGAAGTAAAATGGGCTGTTCACAAAGCAGGTGAGAGTAGAACTGAATGGGCAGTAAATAACCAAGCTGCAACGCTTTCAATTCTCATTCACGGACAATTTCGCCTGCAATTTGAAGATAGAGAAATTTTATTATCTCGTGAAGGTGATTATGTTCTTTGGTGTGCAGGTGTGTCCCATTGGTGGGTTGCTGAGTCCGACTGCACTATTCTGACTGTCAGATGGCCTTCAAAGCCAGGCGATAGTGTTGCATTGCCTGGAGCGTCAAACAGTTAGTTTGCTAAGTAATTGAGCATAATTAATTTTAATTAGGTTCGATGCTCCCTCATTTTTCAGGACTACTTTGCTTCTCAACATCAGATTTAAGATACAAAGTAGTAGGGGCGCAAGGCCTTGCGCCCCTACGACAGGTGTGGTTTAAATAGATGAAAACTGCTGTCAAAGAGTTTAGTTATGTTAAGTAATTCGTTATAATTAATATTAATTAATTGTTACAGAGGATTGGCATAAGCCACCAATTTTAAAAATATTGCGCTACTATCGACAAGCAATAAAAAATCTCCTAGAGGTCTGATATTAATACGCCTCTAGTTATAAGTTGAAGAGGATAAAAAAGATGGTTCAAAGTATAGGCGGTATAGCGAAATATTCAGCTACCGACCTAGACCGATTTGCTCAAGAACTGAATCAAGACGGAATTTGTGTGATTCCCGGTGTTTTTGAGCAAAAATTAATTGACGAGTGGGCACAAGCTTTTGAAAAATTATTTCACGAGCGTCAAAATCAACCAGGTGGGTTGGCTCCTCGTGAAGTTTCCCGCTACTATCTGACCTTGCCTTGGATTTACCCATTTGCTAATGAATTTGTTTTTGCCAATCCCGTGATTATGGGTATCCTAGAACGCGTCTTTTTCCAAGAATACGTAATGGTTCAGATGGGAGTTGATGTCCCATTCCAGGGTTCAGATTATCAGGAAACCCATCGGGATTTTCGCCCATTATTTAGCGATCGCATAGTAACCCCACTTTACGCCCTCGCAGTCAACTTTCCCCTTGTGGAAGTAACCGCAGAAAACGGCCCATTCCAAATGGCGCGTGGAACCCATGTTATACCACGTGAAGAGGGATTAGAAAAGGTTGCCAGTGGTGAAATTCCGATGGAATCTTTTTATATGCAGCCAGGTGATGTGATGGTGCGATCGCCTTTAGCACTACATCGCGGTTCCCCAAATCGGACAAACCACCCAAGACCGATGGTAGTCATGGGCTATGCCATGCATTGGTTGCACACACCAAAGGTAGATTTAACTCTCCCACAAGACTATTATCAAAGCCTCCCAGAAAAACTAAAGCAGATGTTACGGTGTCAGCTAGTAGAAAGCTTACCTAAGAACAAAGTCGAAACTTACGTGAATTTCAAATACTAGTAGTTTTTCAAGCTAACTTTGACGAGTGAGACACCTCTTAAACATCTCTTTTTTCTCTGATGTGCCCTCTGCGCCTCTGTGGTTCGTTCCTTTACCCTTCAAACTTCGCTTGACAGACTACTAAGTACTTTGTCTCATTAAATTAGAGGAATAAGAAAACGAACCGCATTCGCGTTAGCGTCTCCCCTTCAAACTTCGCTTGACAGACTACTAGTGGAAGAAGAATTTTTGTCATTCCATACATAGATAATTAAGATGCAAACTTATACTAATCCAGTCTACAAAGGTTATTTTGCCGATCCTTTTGTTTGGCAACACGAAGGCGTATATTATGCGATCGGTACTGGCGCAGCAGAAGCAGAAGGAACCGTAGATGAAATAGCGGACGCACCAAATGTTAACTCCAATAACAAATCGCGTGTCTTTCCTCTGTTACGGTCTTTCGACTTTGTAAATTGGGATTATGTGGGTAACGCGCTACAACGGCCAGATCCCGCCCTTGGCGATAATTTTTGGGCCCCCGAAATTGCTTACTGCGATCGCCAGTTTTATCTCTACTATTCTGTAGGGCATGAAGATAAGAATCATCAGTTACGTGTAGCTACAAGTGATACTCCATTAGGGCCATATCAAGATGTTGGTGAGCCAGTCGTAGATCCAAAATCTTGTCCCTTTGCGATCGATCCGCACCCATTCCGGGATGACGATGGACAGTGGTATTTGTTTTACGCCCGTGACTTTCTGGATACATCGGATGGAGTGCGTGCTGGCACAGCATTAGTTGTAGACAAACTCCAAAGCATGACTAAGCTTGCTGGTGAAGGAAAAGTAGTTTTACGTGCGCGATCGGATTGGCAACGGTTTTTAGCCAACCGTTTGATGTATGGTGAAATCTATGATTGGCATACTTTAGAAGGCCCTTGCGTTCGTAAGCATGAAGGGAAATACTACTGCTTTTATAGTGGTGGACGCTGGGAAACTGAGAACTACGGCGTAGATTATGGCGTTGCTGACAACGTGATGGGGCCTTACTCTGATGCAGGTAACGAAACCGGGCCACGGGTGTTAAAGTCTGTTCCTAATTTTGTTAGAGGGCCGGGACATAATTCTATTGTTCTTGGGCCAGATGGTAAGACTGAGTATGTTGTCTACCATGCTTGGACGGAAAACATGGATATGCGGCAAATCTGCTTAGATATCTTGGTCTGGAAACCAGAAGGGCCATCTTGCAATAGCCCTTCCTGGACACCGCAGATTATCAGTAACTATTAAAGATTTTGCGATACATTAACACCGCTCACTTTGGCTGGTTTGACATCCTCCCCGCCGTGAACGGTCGGGGATTCCTAAGACTCACGACTTAGGTTTCTGTTTCTTTCCCTTACGGGTTTTTTGCAACTGCCCTTCAGCCTTAAGGCTGTCAGGTCTTATGTTCGCTCCACAGACTGAAACTGCGAGTCCCGCAGCCAAAATATTCTTACTTGCGTTAATATCCCTATCGTGATGTGTACTGCATTTTGGGCAATCCCACTCTCTGATATTTAAAGGCAGTTTATCTACAATGTGTCCACAATGTCCACATCGCTTAGAACTGGGAAACCATCGATCAATTTTGATGAAAGTACGACCATACCAATCACACTTATATTCAAGCTGCCTAACTAGTTCACCCCAGCTAGCAGACGCTCGAAGACTCGCTAACGCTACGCTATCACTAATCGAGAGAGCGAGTTTTTTATTTTTTACCATATTCTTCACAGCTAAGTCCTCGACAGCAATCGTTTGGTTTTCACGCACCAATCGAGTCGTTAACTTATGAAGAAAATCGTTTCGGGCATCACTTATTTGGGCATGAACCTTGGCTACTTTCCTACGTGCTTTATGGCGATTATTAGACCCTTTTTGCTTACGAATTAAGGCTTTTTGCGCTTTACTTAATTTCGCTTTTTTTGCCTTAAAGCTTTTAGGATTAGCAATTTTTTCACCTGTACTCAAGGCAACTAAGCTAGTGATACCCAAGTCAATGCCAACTTGGGTTAAAGATTCAGGTAATTTTTGAATTTCGACATCTACCAACATTGAAACAGTCCAGCGTCCAGAGGGCGACAGTTTTACCGTAATAGTAGATGGTTCTATACCTTGGGGTAGCTGTCGGCTCCAACGAATGTCTAACGCTGTAGGACTTTTAGCAAGAAATATTTGCCCATCTCTAAACTTAAATGCCGAAGAGGTAAATTCAGCATTGCCCCCGTTGTGTTTCTTCTTGAAGTTTGGATATTTAGCCCGTCCTGCAAAAAAGTTGCTAAATGCTGTTTGCAGATGTCGCAAGCCCTGCTGTAATGGCACACTACTAACATCATTAAGAAATTGCAAGTCATCTTGCTTTTTCCAATTAGTCAGCATTGCTGAAGTTTCAATGTAACCAACTCGTTTTTGGTCTTCATACCATGCTTGTGTCCTTGCGGCGAGAGCGCGGTTATAGACTAAACGAGTACATCCCATCGTTTGCCGAAGCAAAGTTTCTTGCTCAGGTGTTGGATAGAATCGGTATTTGAAAGCTTTTTGTGTCATTCTTACATTATATCCGGTATTCTGTAAGAACACAAATTAATTAAAGCACTGACCGTAAACGGCGGGGTTTTAAACCCATTTTTCTGATAACAACACTGTAGTAGCCAGCTGCGATCGCTGCTAAGGCATTAAGCAAAACATTAGCGCCAAATAATGGCATTAAGCCGAAAAATGTCTTACCTAAAGGCAACAATCCGATGAGCGCCAGCAAAGCATAAGAAACTGCAAAACCACGATTGAATAGACGCGCAGTGGTAGTATTGTTGTAAGAAGTGATTCCTAACAATCCTACGGCACAACGTACAATGTTATGCAAAGAGTTGGTAGGAATTGCACCAAACATATAACCAAAACCCGCAGAATAAGCACCAGTAGATTCCTCAAGTGGAACAAAAGATTCACTCGTTCTTGGTAATGAAACCAAAGCTGGTATAAATCCAGCTAAACCTAAAAGTAAATAACTGATTCCGATAGCCAAAGCAACGTAACGCTCGATCATTTTTGCCTGGTTAATGTTTTCCATCTTTTTTCTCTTGGTAAGTATGTAGATGTTTACGAAATAGTAACCACTAGCTAAGAAATCATGAGAATCTAATTGCTTAATAATATAGGACTCATATTTGATTCTTGAAAAAATTCCCTATAAGGTTTTTTGACTGTTGCATATTGCCTATTCCCTGTTGCCTTCCTGCGCGAACAGAAATAAAATCAGATTGCTATAGGGTGATAACTAACGTTGTAGCTAATATAAAACTTGTGATTATCTGTCACAGGTTTTAATATATTCTCTGTCAGCCGTTTTAAGATTAAGTTTGAGTTTTTATACCTAAAGTCATAATTTTAATTGAACAAATTAAATCTTTCAGAGTAAAAAGCTTCCAGTACTACCTACCTATTTATTTGAAAACTCTGAGATAGAAAAACGCGATCGCTCCATCATTAGAAGCGATCGCGTGAGGTTTATGAATTGAATTACAACCAATGTTACACACAGCCAAAAGGCTTCTAATCCTACCCAAGGTTGAGAGAACAGATATATCATCAGGGTGAAAATTATAATACTTGTTTCTAATAAACCAACAATAAAAGAAATTACTTCATTTACTATGGTTTATAAAATAATTGTTACAGCAATATGTATTCAGCGTAACAAAATACTATGTTTGCTGTAAAAAATATTACTTTTCACTACTTAAAAATTCATCAATTTATATATACTATTAGGGTTAAATATTTAATATGAATAAAAAAGTCAGGTAATAAATAAGCTGATTTTATTAATTTTAATATTAATGATAATTGTTTTAATAATCTTGTGTACGAAACCGAACAGACAAGCATAAATATAGTTGCATATTTTTATAAGTATCAAATACTACCTTAAGTGAGCTAGTACTTAAGTTTGAATTTTAGATATTTATAAAAATATAGTGCTTAGGACTTAATAAAAAAACTAAATTTATATTTATTTAGGTAGATGAAATAAGTAGATATAAAATAGTACATTATTCTTAATGCAACCAAGTATTTATTATACCAATTCGATATTGAAAAGCAGCAAAATATGTTGCAAGCTTTTGCATGAAAGTAAGCTTGGTGCTACCTTACAAAGAAAAGGTATTAGCGTTTGGCTAGTCAGAATTAATAATTTAAATAACGAGACGAACTATGACAAGTGAAAAATCTCAAGTCAACAACAACGGTGTCAGCAATGTTATTTCGCCGAAGCAGCGTAAAACAAAGCGATCGCAGTTAGCCCAAACGCAATCATCGAGTCCGTCTCGGTTGAATTTAACTTCGTCTAACAAAAAAGTTCAATCAACAGAAACCTTTAAAGACACACCTGATATAGTTTGCTTATCTCATTTGCGTTGGAATTTCGTCTATCAAAGACCACAACATTTACTAACTCGCTGCGCTCAAGGAAAGCGAGTGTTCTTTATTGAGGAGCCAATTTTCTCTGAAGAACCCTTGGCAAGCTTAGATGTAAACGAAGATTCTAATGGAGTAGTTGTGGTTGTGCCACACCTACCACAAGGTTTAAGTGAAGAAGTAATAAATGCAGATTTACAAGTATTAATAGATAGTTTGTTTGCAGAGCATAATATCAACAAGTACATTTGTTGGTATTATACACCAATGGCGATCGCTTTTACCCGCCACTTGCAACCCCAAGCTGTGGTGTATGATTGCATGGATGAATTGTCTGCATTCCAAGGAGCATCACCCACTTTAAAGAATTACGAAGCCGAGTTATTCAGTCGTGCAGACTTAGTATTTACAGGTGGAGAAAGCCTTTACGAAAGTAAGGTGAACCAGCACCCCAACGTTTATGCCTTTCCCAGCAGTGTAGATGTCGCCCACTTTGGACAGGCAAGAAATCTTCAAGAACCAGAAGATCAAGCTCATATTCCCCATCCTCGTCTTGGTTTCTTTGGCGTAATTGATGAACGGATGGATATTGAACTGCTTGCTGGAATTGCCGAAGCACGTCCTGACTGGCATTTAGTAATTATTGGGCCAGTTGTCAAAATCGATCCAGCAAATCTGCCACAGCATGAAAATATTCATTATCTCGGTGGTAGAGACTATAAACAGCTACCTGCCTATTTAGCAGGGTGGGACTTGGCAATGTTGCCGTTTGCGCGTAACGAGTCAACACGTTTTATTAGCCCTACCAAAACTCCAGAGTATCTTGCCGCAGGTAGACCTGTAGTATCTACCTCAATTCGAGATGTAGTGCGTCCTTACGGAGAGTCGAAGCTGGTGCGAATTGCAGACACAGTTTCTGAGTTCGTCATCGCCGCAGAACAAGCAATGCAAGAAGACACCCCAGCCTCAGAATGGTTGAGTCGAGTAGATGTCTTTTTAGAGAAAATTTCTTGGGATCGCACTTGGGCATCAATGATGAAGCTGATTGACTCTGCGATCGCAGCCCGTGATGGTGAAGAAAAAGCTAACTCCACAGGTGCGGCTGGTAAACAAGCACCAAATATCATTACCAGAGATTTTGTCTTCGATTACTTGGTTGTCGGCGCTGGTTTTTCTGGTAGCGTCATTGCAGAACGTTTGGCAACTCAAGGTAAAAAAGTCCTAGTTGTAGACAAGCGCAACCACATAGGCGGCAATGCCTACGATCATTACAACGATGATGGCATTCTTGTACACAAATATGGCCCCCACATCTTTCACACCAACTCCCGCGAAGTCTTTGATTACCTTTCACGCTTTACTCAGTGGCGGTCTTACGAACATCGTGTCCTTGCCAGTGTAGACGGGCAACTCGTTCCGATTCCGATCAACCTTGACACCATCAACAAGCTGTATGGCATGAATCTCAATTCATTTGAGGTGGAAGAGTTTTATAAATCGCTTGCTGAACCCGTAGAAAACATCCGCACTAGTGAAGATGTGGTGGTCAGCAAAGTTGGTCGAGTGCTGTATGAAAAGTTTTTCCGTAATTATACCCGTAAGCAATGGGGACTCGACCCATCGGAACTTGACAAATCAGTAATTGCCAGAATTCCGACTCGTACCAATCGTGACGATCGCTATTTTACCGATAGCTACCAAGCGATGCCACTACACGGTTTTACCCGGATGTTTGACAATATGCTCAATCATCCGAACATCAAGGTAATGCTTAACACCGATTATCAAGAAATTCAAAAAGCTATACCTTGCCGCGAGATGGTTTACTCCGGGCCGGTTGACGAATACTTTGATTATCGCTACGGCAAACTACCCTATCGCTCACTTGATTTCAAGCATGAAACGCATAACACCTCTGTGTTTCAATCAGCGCCAGTAATTAACTATCCCAATGAACAGCTTTATACTCGTGTAACCGAGTTTAAATACTTGACTGGTCAGGAACATTCAAAAACTAGCATTGTTTACGAGTTTCCTAAAGCTGAGGGAGACCCTTATTATCCTGTACCACGTCCTGAGAATCAGGAAATTTACAAGAAATATAAGGTGCTGGCTGATGAAACTCCAGGGATCTATTTTGTCGGACGATTAGCGACATACAAGTACTACAACATGGATCAATGTGTTGCTCAAGCTCTGTCTGTGTACAAACAAATTGCGGTTAAGGCTTAAGTAATTCGTAATTCACGCCGCCGTGTGCAACTTTCTTTAAAACCTAACCCCAGCCCCTTCTCTACAAGCGTTGGGGAGCAAGAATCAAAGCCTCTCTTCCTGTGGAGGCTATGGTGTAATTACCCCCCTTAATCCCCCCTTATAAAGGGGGGAGACCGGAAATCTAGTTCCCTCACGCCACATGCTTCTCCCAAGGGGAGACGCTGCGCGAACAAGTCGGCGAAGCCGCCCAACGCAGTGGCTCCCCTTTATAAGGGGAGGGTTAGGGTGGGGTAAAAAACCTTGGTTAATCAGCTATTTCAGACTTGTGTGTACATCGTAGCTCCCTGTAGAGGAGAGGAATGGAAGCGGGGTTCTAAGAATAAGTTGCACATCGCATTAATTCGTAATTAGGGCTGCTCTGTATTTAGTAGGCTGCTGATGTCTGTAACGCACCGAAAATTTAGGATGGTGCGTTAGCCTCCGGCATAACACACCCTACTAGCGTGTCAAGACTAAATTTGTGCATTAGCAAACTCTTGTGGGATGGGCTTCTAGCCCGTCCTAATTGGCGGGCAAGATGCCCGCCCCACAAGAAAATTTATTGCAACATTTTAGCCTTGACATGCCACTACAAAACTGAAAAAGAACGCATCAAATAAAATATCAGCTTGAGTTGTAAATTATGACTTCTGCTTTCAACTCGACGCTCAACACTCCTAAATCAAAACTTCCCCTAGAAGTGTGGGCTGGTGTAGAGTGTACGGTTAATCGTGTGGGTGAAGAGTATCTCGATCAGTTGGAACGCAATGGTCATGCAACGCGCTTGGATGACCTAGATTTATTTGCCCAACTAGGTATACACGCCATCCGCTATCCAGTAATTTGGGAGCGCATAGCACCCAATGGTTTAGAGAATGCTGATTGGTCGTGGGCAGATGAACGACTGGAGCGTTTGCGCGAACTCGGCATCTGTCCAATTGTCGGGCTAGTGCATCATGGTAGTGGGCCGCGTGATACCAGCTTAGTAGATCCAGATTTTCCTGAGAAACTAGCGGTGTTTGCTCGTGCGGTTGCAGAACGCTATCCTTGGGTTACACATTACACACCTGTAAACGAGCCACTGACAACAGCGCGATTCAGTGGAATGTATGGTCACTGGTATCCTCACGGAAAGGACGATTTAACTTTCGCCCGTGCTTTGTTAGGGGAGTGTAAAGCGATCGCTCTTTCGATGCAAGCAATCCGGGAAATCAATCCCAACGCCCAACTCGTACAAACTGAGGATTTGGGTAAAACTCATAGTACACCAAAGCTGGCTTATCAAGCAGAATTTGAGAACGAGCGTCGTT
The DNA here is from genome assembly GCF_002246015.1 of Nostoc sp. 'Peltigera membranacea cyanobiont' 210A. Lineage (GTDB taxonomy): Bacteria > Cyanobacteriota > Cyanobacteriia > Cyanobacteriales > Nostocaceae > Nostoc. Next base: position 8,270 of record NZ_NOLJ01000001.1, on the reverse strand, counting down.
GGTTGAGTTTGGATTTATTATGCGGTCGAATCAACCCAACTCATCCCATGTGGGGTTACTTGCGCGATTGTGGCATCAGCGAGACTGAACTTGAAGAATTTTTGCAATATACCTGTCCGCCTGACATTATCGGCATTAACCATTACCTGACGAGCGAGCGCTTTTTAGATGAAAATCTAGAAAACTATCCAGCTTGGACGCATGGTGGTAATGGTCGGGACAAGTATGCAGATGTAGAGGCAGTGCGAGTTTGTGCTGAGGGTTTGGCAGGGCCGCGGACATTGCTCAAAGAGACATGGGAACGCTACAAACTACCCTTTGCTGTCACTGAAGTTCACCTGAGTTGCACCCGTGAAGAGCAGCTACGCTGGCTCAATGAAGTGTGGAATGCAGCCCAAGAATTACGAGACCAGGGCGCAGATATCCGCGCTGTGACTGTTTGGGCACTTTTGGGCAGCTACGATTGGAATAGTTTAGTGACTCGCTCCGCAGGATACTACGAGCCAGGTGTGTTTGATTTGCGTTCGCGTAGCGTCTCCTCTGGAGAATCGCCACAGCCTAGACAAACTGCGATCGCTAAGATGGTGCGGGATTTAGCCACTGGGCATAAACCCAATCATCCACTACTTGATACACCAGGATGGTGGCATCGAGAAGAGCGCCTATTATACCCAGCTGTCAGTTGTCGCATATCTCCCCCATCTCTCCCGTTTTCTTCTCCTGCTTCTCTTCGTCCCTTGGCGATCGTGGGAGCCACAGGAACTCTAGGCAAGGCTTTTGCTCGGTTGTGTGAAGTGCGAGGAATTTCATATTGCCTGCTCAGACGCCAAGATATGGATATTGCCAATCCTGCTTCCGTCAATAAAGTACTTGCCGAGTTACAACCGTGGGCAGTTGTGAACGCTGCCGGATACGTGCGGGTGGACGATGCCGAACGCGAACCCGATGTTTGTTTAAAGGTAAACGCTGAAGGGGCAGCAATTTTAGCTGCTGCTTGCGCCCAACATAATGTGGCGCTGCTAACTTTCTCTTCAGATTTGGTATTCGATGGTGCTGAGTCTAATCCTTATGTCGAAACTGATACTGTTGCGCCCCTCAATATATATGGGTGCAGCAAAGTTTTGGCAGAAAAGCTGGTATTGCAGGCTCATCCGGCATCGCTAGTGATTCGCACCAGCGCATTTTTCGGCCCTTGGGATGATTACAACTTTGTGACGATCGCCCTACGACAATTAGCTGCTGGAAATACTTTTGTCGCAGCCGAAGATGCGATCATTTCGCCTACTTATGTACCCGATCTTGTCCATACCAGCCTTGATTTGCTGATTGATGGCGAGAATGGTTTGTGGCATTTGGCTAACAAAAGTGCTGTAGCTTGGTCTGACTTAGCCCGATTGGCGGCGAAAAAAGCAGGTGTGAGTGTCAGCAATCTAATTGCTCTTCCTACGCAAGAACTTGGTTGGATTGCTCCCCGCCCAGCTTACAGCGTTCTTGGTAGCAATCGAGGTGAATTAATGCCACACCTTGACAATGCAATTTCTCGCTACTTGGAAGAAAGAAATTAGTGGTCTGGCTGGCAATTTAATTTTAAGGGGAGCAGGGGAGGCCGGGAAAGCAGAATTAAATTATTGATTAATGCCCAATGCCCCATTCCCCATTCCCAATTCCCAATTTCCCATCGCAAAATTATGTCAACTATTTTAGTAACGGGAGGAGCCGGATACATTGGCTCCCATGCTGTATTAGCCCTGAAAAACGCAGGTTATGAAGTAATTGTTTTAGATAATCTGTCGAACGGACATCGAGAACTTGTAGAAGAAGTTTTACAGGTAAAATTGATTGTTGGAGATATGAGCGATCGCGCCCTACTTGATAATATATTTTCATCCCATAATATAGAGGCAGTAATGCATTTCGCTGCTTATATTGCAGTGGGTGAATCTGTCACCGATCCAGCCAAATATTACCAAAATAATGTTGCAGGCACTCTGACGCTTTTAGAAGCAATGATTGCTGCATCAGTTAACAAATTTATCTTTTCTTCTACTTGCGCTCTTTATGGTGTACCAAAGTTTGTTCCACTGACCGAAGACCATCCGCAAGATCCCATTAGTCCTTATGCTACTAGCAAGTGGATGGTAGAACGAATTCTCTCTGATTTTGATGCAGCCTATAATTTGAAGTCTGTACGTTTCCGTTACTTTAATGCCGCAGGTGCTGATCCTAATGGGTTGCTGGGTGAAGACCACGAACCTGAAACTCATCTCATACCATTAGTACTACTAACTGCTTTTGGTAAGCGTGAATCTATTTTGATTTTCGGTACTGATTACCCTACACTTGACGGGACTTGTATTCGGGATTATATTCATGTGACTGACTTGGCACAAGCCCATATTTTAGGTTTGGAATATCTGCTCAAAGGTGGAGAGAGTGAAGTATTTAATCTAGGAAATGGCAGTGGTTTTTCAGTCAGAGAAGTAATAGAAACAGCTAAAGAGATAACAGGCAAAGAAATTAAAATAGAAGAACGCGATCGCAGACCAGGCGACCCTCCTATTTTAGTTGGCAGCAGCGACAAAGCAACTAAGATATTGGGTTGGCATCCAGAGTATCCTAATCTGAACGAAATTATCGCCCATGCTTGGCAATGGCATCAACAACGACATAAGTAGGTTGGCGTAAATAATTCTTGTTGGAATAAGGCAGGGGCAGGGGGAGAAAGAGTGTTGCTGGTTGCGATCGCTACAACTAATTGACGAACCTGTGAAGGCGATCGCAGTCCTACAAAATTCATACTAACTAAAGGGAATTATATGACACCGACCATCATTGTTCACGGTGGAGCAAAAACCATCACAGACGACAAAGTTGCAGCCAACAATGCAGGCTGTACAGCAGCAGCAGAAGCTGGTTGGGCAGTCTTAATCAGTGGAGGTAGCGCCGCAGAAGCTGTTGAAGCAGCTATTCGAGTTCTGGAAACTGACCAGACATTTAACGCTGGTCTTGGTGCAACTCTCAACAGCGATGGAGAGGTGGAATTAGATGCGGCGATCATGGAAGGCTCATTAAGTTGGGGAGGGGTTGCAGCAGTTCAGGGTATACGCCATCCAATCTCGGTTGCACGAAAAATTATGGATGAAAAACCCAGGCTGCTAGTAGCGCGGGGTGGAGAACGCTTCGCCGTAGATTCCGGTGCCGAAATGTGTAAAAAAGAAGACTTAATAGCTGATGAACAGTGGCAGCAGTGGAAGGAAGATCGGGAAGTAATCGATCGCCCCAACACTGTAGGTTGTGTGGCTTTGGATGCTAGCGGCATCCTAGCTGCTGGTACTTCAACTGGCGGGACTACGAAGCAGCAACAAGGTCGCGTCGGTGACACTGCGCTTGTTGGCTGTGGCTTGTACGCTGATAATAAAATCGGCGGTTGCTCAACAACAGGTGATGGCGAGTCGATTATCCCGGTGGTTTTGGCTAAAACTGCGATCGATTTTTTAAGTGGAGACCGACATCCAGATGAAGCAGCACAGATGGCAATTGACGCTTTGGTTTCTAAGGTTAAAGGTGAAGCTGGGTGCATCCTCATAGATCGTCAAGGACGCGTTGGCTGGGCGTATAACTCATCACACATGGCTTGTGCTTATATGACCGCAGGACAACACAAGGTGGCTGCCTTTACTAAGAAATAACTCATACCAATTCGTAATGGGTTATGCTCCGCTACGAATTGGTAATGCGTAATTAATGAAGCCAAATTACATCTTGAGTTTTCAAGTTTAAATATACAGCTTTATTTTTTCAAGTTGGTATTATTTGGAAATCCAGGAGACTCGTTTTCTAAAAATAACCGCATCCCCTTTGTGGATGCGGTTTATCGGAGGACTAGATGAATTCAAAATATAATTTTCAATACTTTCAAGGGAATTCTCTTTCCAATCTGTTTGCTGAAGATATCACAGATGCATCTTATATCATGTCCGCATAATTAGTTATGCTAACCACAGTCATTACACCCCACCCCCAACCCCTCCCCGCAGGCGGGGAGACAAAGCGTAGCTTTGGCGGGGTGGGGTTCTTCGGGTTTAATAAGCAATCAAGCGGACATAATATTATGGGTTTATTTTTATAGATGTAAACATTCAAAAAAATATAAATATAAAATACATAATTTTCACTTCATTTAAATACATATATCCAGGAAAAGAGACATGAAATTTCAAATAGAATGTAATACAGGCGACATTAGCAAAATATGTTTAATTTGCCAGGAAAATTTTCAGACAGATGAAGCCAGGTTAATTGTATGCAATGACCAAGGCGAAGACTGTGGAGATATCTGCCATCAATGTATAGCCAAGGGCGGTAATTGGATTCAATTTCAACTCCAAAACTTCAGCCAGAAACTACTAGCTTGAAAACTATTTTAAGGATATTAAATGTTTGTAGTAAGCGGCTGTAGCCTTTAAAATAGAGCTATAGCCGCTTACTACGAGCAAATTTAATTAATTTTACATTGCATAACATCAGGAAAATAATATAACTGAGATAACTCAATGAGTAAGCTACAAATCGGTACTAGTGGCTGGGTTTATAAGCATTGGATAGATATTTTCTATCCACCACATTTGCCTAGTGGCGAGCAACTATCATTTTACGCCCAACATTTTGCCACTGTAGAAATTAACTTTTCCTTTTATCGTTTGCCAGAACGATCTGTCTTTGAAACTTGGCGCAAGCAAACCCCATCTAATACCATTTTAGATTTTAGATTTTGGATTGTGAAACATCCGTTGGATAATTGTTTCAGTTTTCCATCTGTCGCAATCATTTTTCAAATTGGTATAACTTTCTTTTTGCTGTTAAAGGTAGCCGCTATCTCACCCACATGAAGAAGTTAAAAGATCCGATAGAGCCGTTATCTCGCCTAATGGAACGCGCATCTGGATTGCAAGAAAAACTCGGCCCTATTGAAAACTTATTATTCCACTTCTATCAGATCAGTTGACTGCTTCATTGGGAATAAGAATCGCATTAGCTGTCCTAGTGGTATAGAGCGTTGCTCCTGAACAAAAACTAAGGGTACAAGTGCAGCCATCCGTAGTAAGCCTGAGAGAACAAACAACCCCAGTAAACCCGCAACACCGGGCAGAGTTGCTAGAAAGCTACCGACGGTAATACCCATTGCTCCAGTGATACCAGCAATTGCCCCTGCGATCGCAAAATAACTTGATTGATAACGTAGCGGTGCTATTCCCATCATCAAATTGTTAGTACACAAATCAATTGCGGCCCATGTCCCGCCAGCTAGTACGTGCAATAGAGGTAGCCAGATCCAAAAAGAAATTTGATCGCTTCCAACTAAAAGCCACAGCAGAGGTGTCACCGCCACTAAGACTCCCACTAATAGTAGTAGCGGGCGATTCCCAATCCGGTCAGCCAGTTTGCCCCACAAAAGCAGCATTAGCATATTTGCACCAGTTCCTAAGCCGTGATAAATCGTTACCACACTAATATCTATATCCAGGTTATCCAGCATATAGAGGTTAAAGAAGGGAGCGCTGATGTTAACAGCAAAGCACCAGATGCTCAGATAAAGCACAAACTTCAAAAAATTGGCATCTTTAAGGAAGCTAAAATCTATTCCTTGGGTCTGCGGCTGTGATGTGTCTGAATCCCCAACTTTTAAAAGCTGCGGGTTTATATCAGTCATCCAGAACTGACAGCCCACACTGATTATCCCTAGTATGATTCCTAAAACCAAGACTATGCCATAACCTTGAAGAGTTCCACCAGGCCAAGCTGATACTGCTAAACCTAGCAGAGGTATACCAATAAGGTTAGTCAAACCGAGAATACTATTGCGAAAGCCGAAATATCGCCCCCGCAACCGTTGAGGTACTAATACAGCTGACCACCCAAGCCAAGGCGCACGACCAAAAGCTTCGATGATATTAGCTACTAAGAGAATTGCTAATGTCAACTGTACTACTTCGTATCCAGTGATATGAGATGAAGTAACCAACCAAATCGCTGGTAGAAGAATCAACCATAGCAGCCGCGACGGGATGAAAATACACATAAAATACCAACGGAAGCTGGTACTTCGGTTTACCAAATACGCTCCCAGTGGTTGGAGCAGATTCACCACCTGAGGGATAGCGGCGAGTAGACCAATTTCGACTGGCCCAGCGCCTAACTCTAGCAAGAAATTACTGAGCAACGCGCCGCCGATGATGCTATAAAGAACCGTAGCAAAGACACTTTCATAAGTTAACGCCCTGAGACTTTGGCGAATTTGTAGCTTAGGAATTTTTAGAAAAAGTTTTGGAGTTGGGAAAAGTACCGTCTCTGTTAATACCCTATCTTCTGAGATTTCTTGAATGGGGACAGGAGGAAGAGAACTAGCTTCTACTGAAATGTCATCTTCTTGGGGTTGAACCATATTATTTAGTCAATATTTAAAGAATTAAATTGTTATAGTTACTATTAGTAACAATTAGTAAAACTTATATAAGATTTAATCAATAAGTTTTAAGGCATTGCAATTGCTTACTTGTCCCGAAAACTAGTCCATAGTAAGTATTGACTATAAACTCCTTGAACAGAAATAACTAACATAGCCCATTGCGTAGCTTGCTTCCCGCTTTGCAGGTATTGCGAATTGGTTTGACCACAGTATTACAATCGCATTTCAAGAATTATTTCTAATCAACTGTAACAAGATAGACTCAAGACTTTGTAATGCTGCGTTTGTGGTGCGTTGATGTTCTTCAAAATTACGCTGATGTTGTTCATGGCTATCACGTAACTCAAGTAACACATCATCCAAAATAGCACTACGAGCTAAAACACGATCAACATTATCTGTAAATGTGTCAACTCTAGTTGTAAGTTGCCTCATTTCCTGTCTTAGCTCAGACATTTCTAACTGGGCGTTAGCTTGTCTTTCCGCTAAACCCAAGATTATTTGCTCTGTGCGATCTAATCGGCTTGGGAAGTATTCAGGTGTGCCGGTCATTTTCAAGAGTGTTGAACTTCTACAAGTTTACTTTCTCGTTTAATTCTTAGTTGCTACAAACCAAACTTATGAGTTTGTACTACTGGTTTAAATCCTATCCATCCTGCTAACGAATAAAATTCAACATCATTAAAACCTTCACTATTTAGATAAGAAATAAGTTCTTCTTCGCTACGATTTTTGACAGCTTCTAAATTAGGATAGCCTTTGGTGTGAAAGGTGTATTTATATCTTCCTGGATACTCATGGTTATCGCTTTCTCTGATCGAGGCTTCATACTTTTGCATTTTATATGAAGAATAAAAACCGATATATTGAATGGCAATATTTTTTGTATTGGTCATAAAGAGAATCTAATTGTTGTACTAAAAACGATAGTACACAGATAGTTAGATTGTCAATTCTTCTGGTAGGTGCGAATACTCTTGTTTGAGGTGAGGGCAACCATTTGAGTAATATATTGTAACATTTTTACCTGTGAGTCCGGGTATGCTTTCTTCTATGCTTGCAGTGTTTCTGGAATTGGCGTAACTGCGATCGCCCAGGCACGGATGTGCTATAAACTGAAGCGCTTTTAAATTTATCTAATTCGCTGCCATAAAACGCTGATAAATAACACTGCAAATACTGAATGTACAATGATTACAAGTGTATTAATCATGCTGCCAACAAAACTGTAAATTTGGGCGATCGCTACAAGACTATGAAAAATAGACAAAGCGATTAATCCCGGTTTTAGTTCTTTTTTATCAGTCAAATCCAGCATTAAAAAACTCAAAGTCCCCAAAGACAAAGCACCGCATCCAATTACCCGTAGTAAAGAAATAGACAGTTGGCTATCCAGGGTAAGCAAAGTTGGAAACAAGAGAAATACGCAACCAATTCCTATTTCAAAAACAGTATTGGCTATTAATAGCATTCGCATTTAGGAAAACGCACTTCAGACTCGCACACACTTTAACATAACTTTATACGCAAGACTCACATACAGGCGATGTCTTTTGGTGCGTCGGCAGTCTTGTACACGCAAAGAGCGATCGCCTACGGCGGTACTCTTCGAGACCATCACTCTGTTTATCATGGTTAGGGGTGCGATCTACTTCTGGTGGTACACTACGCAAAGTTTGTGTAGTGGTGAGCAGAGGGGCAGACCCGGATTTCTCACGCATAGTGTAGGCAGAGGGGGAAAAGGAGTGTGGGGAGTGTGGGGAGTGTGGGAGGTGTGGGAGGATGGGGAAGAAGTCTTACCCCC